>NZ_JAPHWE010000010.1:0-3404 GCF_026241425.1 Bacillus sp. ChL18
TTTCCATTGTAAAGGAGAAATCCGAATGGATTTTTTGGACAATATCACCATTCACATCTTCAAAAGATGTTCGTAATGACTCATGTCTGTCCACCAGTTTTTGAAAGATTTTCTCTACTTTTTTAGAATCAATATCGCCTTTTATCGCAAAGACGATTGGCATATTATAAGCTGTTCTATTTTCCAATTGTTGAATCATGTACATTCTTTTTTGGGCAGAGGAAGCTTCATAGTAATCACTTTTTTGGCAAGCTGGAATCATTTCGTAACTTTTTTCTGTACGTCTGTTAATTACATCGCTTAAAGCCCGAATTGTAGGGTTTATAAAAAGTTCTTTGATCGGTAGTTCAATATCTAGATTTTTATGAAGTTTACTAATGAATACATTTGCTTTCAGAGAATGTCCGCCTAAATCAAAAAAGTTATCATCTATACCAACTTTAATGACCCCTAATACTTCTTGCCAAAGGTCAACTAATTCTTTTTCAATGTTATTTCTTGGAGCTGCATAGAGGTTTACGTTATCATTTACATTTGGCTTTGGTAATGAACGAAAGTCAGTCTTTCCATTATTCGTGAGAGGCATCTTCTCCAATTGCATGATATAAGAAGGCACCATGTAGTGCGGGAGGCTTTCATTCAGATAATTCTTTATATCTGAAATGCTCGCAGTACTCCTTACTACATAAGCAATGATGTACTGATCAAGATCAGAATTCTTTTCAGCATGCACAAATGCTTCTTTAACATCGGGATGGCGGAGCAAACAGTCCTCTATTTCTTTAAGTTCGATTCTTTGTCCTCTAATCTTTACTTGATTATCCTTTCTTCCCAGAAATTCAATGGTTCCATCAGAGAGCCACTTCGCTCTGTCTCCTGTTTTGTACATTCGCTGGCCTTTTTCAAACGGATTGTTTATAAATTTTTCTTTAGTCAGTTCAGGCCTATTTAAATAACCTCTAGCTAACCTGCTGCCTCCGATGCATATTTCACCTGGTATACCAATAGGCAATATATTATGGTCTTCATCTACTATGTAAACTTTCGTATTTGCGATCGGTTTACCTATCATAATTTTGTCATATCTCTCAACATGTCTCATAGCTGTTGTTTCTACCGTATTCTCTGACGGACCGTAACGGTTAACAATTTCTATATTACGATCCAATCGGTTTGTATACTCGATTGCTTTAACTGGCAGTTCCTCACCAACTAATGTTACTTGTCTTAAACTTATGGATTCTTCTAGAGAAATATAATCCAATACCGTTAAGTAAATAGAAGGTACACTGAAATAATCTGTAACTCCTAAAGTTTTTATAATTTCACTTATCTTATAAGGATTGACCATTTCCTCGTTATTTACTAATACAACCTTACTGCCTGCAATTAAAGGTGTATAGAATAAAAGAACAAAACCATCAAACGCATAATTAATTATTGGGAGAACAATATTATTCTTACTATATTGATAATCGTTCTTCAGAAATAACATTGTTTGAGTCAAACTATGATGTTCTACCATTACCCCTTTAGGATTTCCGGTTGTACCTGACGTATAAATCACATAAGCTAAATCATTAGGTTGGTTGACTTGTTCTAAACGGCTTACATCTCCTTTAAAAGTTTCACTATTACCTGCATCTATAATAATTCCTTCAAACTTAATATCACTAATAAAGCGTTTTTCACTTACCAAAACTTTTGTTTGTGCGTCATGCAACATGTATTCTATTCGATCCTTTGGATTTTTAGGATCTATTGGCATATAAGCAGCACCGGATTTTAAAATCCCCAAAATTCCTGCCACCATTTCTATTGATCTTTCCAACATAATCCCAACTATATCCTCAGACTGAATCCCTCTACTCCTTAATGTCCTCGCAAAAGCGTTAGATTTATCATTCAATTCTTTATAAGTAACTTTATTATCTTCATATATTAAAGCTGTTTGATCGGGTGTTTTTTCAGCTTGGAATTCAAATAGTTCATGGATAGGCTTATTAATTTCTTTATACTCTATATTTGTATTATTAAACTCATATAATATATGGTTCATTTGTGTCTCAGTCAGCAAACCTACATCTCTTACGGAACGATCGAGATTACCTAACATTTCATTTAAAGCGTGTATGAATCTTTCTGCAAAATGAATAACCGTCACTTCTTCATAAAGAGCTGAATTAAATACTAAAACCATCTCAACCTCTTCAGCTTGATTTTTCTCTAAGCAAATAGTTATTTCATTTTTTTGTGAATTGCAAATATATTCGATATCACCTTCTGCATGCAGCGGGTTGTAAGTAATACTAACAGGAGTTAATTCAGGTAATGTAAAGGGCATATTTAGTTTTCTAAAAGCAGGAACCAAATCTATATATTGATTTTCATATACATCTAATAATTTCTTCTGTATGTCTAAAAGAAACCTTTTAATATTTACGTTCCCATTTATAGAACATTTAAATGGCAGCATTTTATTTTTTATTGATAGCGGCCGCTTCTCATCCGAGAAATAAACCGGTACTCCAATTACTATTTCATCATTACCTGTGTACTTATATAACTCTATATTAAAAACTGCTAAGAAAATCACATATTCAAGCATGTCATTCCCTTTTGTAACAGACTTCAACTTATCTAAGACATCTTTTTTTATAGGAAACGATATGGTTTTTTTCTCATACTGGTCAGAATAAAAATCATAACCCACTCTCGTTTTTTCTATACCCTCTAAATGAAGCTCTTTCCAATACTGCTCTTGTTCGGATAAGTGTTGATTACCTGTATCCTTATTCATGTTAACCTCCATCTGTTTTATTAATTACCAGAGTATAAGCTTTATGACTCATACTCTGGTAAGGCTTTTTGAAAGCCGGGATTAAAATGAAAACTCTACATTTCTCAAATCGCTTACTTTATTCTTTTCATTCAAAATATATTTTTCTTCATCTTTATTTAATAGCTGAATGTCCCCGAGAATAATGCTACTATCTTTTAAAACCTTGGTTAGTATAGTGTTTAAATCTTCTATCGCCCTTTTTATGGTAGGTTTTTTAAATAGTTTTGTAGAATAGACCAGTTTCAAATGGATCTCCGAACCACTCTCAAATCCAACTAAACTCAAATCTACTCTTGATAAATCATTTTCTAAATTTACTTGTTTGAGTTCAATTCCATCTAGCGTCAAATCAACTTCATATTCGATGTTATTCAAATTGAAAATCACGTCAAATAAAGGATTTCTGCTAATGTCTCTTTTAATAGCTATATTCTCAATTAACTCTTCGAGCTGATAACTTTGATTGTCATATGCCTGCAGTGAATTCTCCTTTACTTCTTTCAAAAGTTCTTTGAATGTTTTCTCTTTATCTGGGTGATTCCTCACAGCCAGTGTATTGACG
>NZ_JAPHWE010000011.1:0-2192 GCF_026241425.1 Bacillus sp. ChL18
TGCAGTAAAGCTCCACGGGGTCTTTCCGTCCTGTCGCGGGTAACCTGCATCTTCACAGGTACTATAATTTCACCGAGTCTCTCGTTGAGACAGTGCCCAGATCGTTGCGCCTTTCGTGCGGGTCGGAACTTACCCGACAAGGAATTTCGCTACCTTAGGACCGTTATAGTTACGGCCGCCGTTTACTGGGGCTTCAATTCGCACCTTCGCTTACGCTAAGCGCTCCTCTTAACCTTCCAGCACCGGGCAGGCGTCAGCCCCTATACTTCGCCTTACGGCTTCGCAGAGACCTGTGTTTTTGCTAAACAGTCGCCTGGGCCTATTCACTGCGGCTCTCTCGGGCTTGCACCCTAACAGAGCACCCCTTCTCCCGAAGTTACGGGGTCATTTTGCCGAGTTCCTTAACGAGAGTTCTCTCGATCACCTTAGGATTCTCTCCTCGCCTACCTGTGTCGGTTTGCGGTACGGGCACCTCTCACCTCGCTAGAGGCTTTTCTTGGCAGTGTGGAATCAGGAACTTCGCTACTATAATTCGCTCGCCATCACAGCTCAGCCTTCACGGGAAACGGATTTGCCTATTTCCCAGCCTAACTGCTTGGACGCGGATATCCAATACCGCGCTTACCCTATCCTCCTGCGTCCCCCCATTGCTCAAATGGTGAGGAGGTGGTACAGGAATATCAACCTGTTATCCATCGCCTACGCCTTTCGGCCTCGGCTTAGGTCCCGACTAACCCTGAGCGGACGAGCCTTCCTCAGGAAACCTTAGGCATTCGGTGGAGGGGATTCTCACCCCTCTTTCGCTACTCATACCGGCATTCTCACTTCTAAGCGCTCCACAAGTCCTTCCGGTCTTGCTTCACAGCCCTTAGAACGCTCTCCTACCACTGTTCGAAGAACAGTCCGCAGCTTCGGTGATACGTTTAGCCCCGGTACATTTTCGGCGCAGAGTCACTCGACCAGTGAGCTATTACGCACTCTTTAAATGGTGGCTGCTTCTAAGCCAACATCCTGGTTGTCTAAGCAACTCCACATCCTTTTCCACTTAACGTATACTTTGGGACCTTAGCTGGCGGTCTGGGCTGTTTCCCTTTCGACTACGGATCTTATCACTCGCAGTCTGACTCCCAAGGATAAGTCATCGGCATTCGGAGTTTGACTGAATTCGGTAACCCGGTAGGGGCCCCTAGTCCAATCAGTGCTCTACCTCCGAGACTCTTACCTTGAGGCTAGCCCTAAAGCTATTTCGGAGAGAACCAGCTATCTCCAGGTTCGATTGGCATTTCACCCCTACCCACACCTCATCCCCGCACTTTTCAACGTGCGTGGGTTCGGGCCTCCATTCAGTGTTACCTGAACTTCACCCTGGACATGGGTAGATCACCTGGTTTCGGGTCTACGACCACGTACTCAATTCGCCCTATTCAGACTCGCTTTCGCTGCGGCTCCGCATCTTCTGCTTAACCTTGCACGGGATCGTAACTCGCCGGTTCATTCTACAAAAGGCACGCCATCACCCGTTAACGGGCTCTGACTACTTGTAGGCACACGGTTTCAGGATCTCTTTCACTCCCCTTCCGGGGTGCTTTTCACCTTTCCCTCACGGTACTGGTTCACTATCGGTCACTAGGGAGTATTTAGCCTTGGGAGATGGTCCTCCCGGATTCCGACGGAATTTCACGTGTTCCGCCGTACTCAGGATCCACTCAGGAGAGAACGAAGTTTTGACTACAGGGCTGTTACCTTCTATGGCGGGCCTTTCCAGACCTCTTCATCTACCTCGTTCCTTTGTAACTCCGTACAGAGTGTCCTACAACCCCAAGAGGCAAGCCTCTTGGTTTGGGCTGGTCCCGTTTCGCTCGCCGCTACTCAGGGAATCGCATTTGCTTTCTCTTCCTCCGGGTACTTAGATGTTTCAGTTCCCCGGGTCTGCCTTCTCATATCCTATGTATTCAGATATGGATACCACTCCATTACGAGTGGTGGGTTTCCCCATTCGGAAATCTCCGGATCAAAGCTTGCTTACAGCTCCCCGAAGCATATCGGTGTTCGTCCCGTCCTTCATCGGCTCCTAGTGCCAAGGCATCCACCGTGCGCCCTTTCTAACTTAACCGTTAAAAAGAATCACTACGTGATATCTTGCATTACTAATTGAATGTGAATTACTTCTGTTATCTAGTTTTCAAAGAACA
>NZ_JAPHWE010000012.1:0-1990 GCF_026241425.1 Bacillus sp. ChL18
AATTGAATGCCGGGTTACTCCTTTTTGACGCAGCACTCTTGCGAGCTGATTCGACTTCTCATTGAGTTCCCGGTACGTAAGATAATGATCTCTAAACTTCACCGCTATATGATCAGGGCGTTTATCCACTTGGTCTTCAAATAGCTCCTGTAGTGTTTTTTCTCTGTCATAATCTGCTTGTGTATCATTAAAACCATACAGGATCAGTCGTTTTTCCGATTCCGTCATCATTTCTATTTCTGATAGTTTGGCGTTTGGATTCCGACAAATACTGGCCACAATTTGTTTGAAATGCTTGATCATCCTTTCGATGGTTTCCTCTTTAAAAAGACTTATAGAATATTCAATACTTCCCCTCAATGTCCGTTTGTTTTCCGTGACATGGAGCGTAAGGTCGAATTTAGACTGATCGCTTGGTTGAAAGATCGGCTTTAACTGTAATTTGTCCAACTCTCCTACTGATGCTTCTTCATGATGATTCATCGTAAACATGACATCAAATATGGGGTTTCTTCTCAAATCCTTCCCTACATTCACTTTTTCTAGCAATTCTTCAAACTGATAACTTTGATTTTCAAAAGCTTTTATTGAATTTTCTTTGATTTCTTTTAAAAATTTAGTGAAACTTTTATTTTCACACGGATTGTTCCTTAAAGCCAGTGTATTAACAAACATCCCCACGATAGGTTCAAGATCTGGATGTGTTCTTCCTGCAGCAGGAGTTCCTACTATAATGTCTTCTTGACCACTATACTTAGCTAGCAGAATATTGAATGCTGATAAAAGAATCATAAACATAGAACTTTCTGTTTGCTTAGATATCCTTCTTAAACCCTTTGCTGTGCTTTCGTCCAATGAAAAACTTATTTTTTGCCCGTTATAACTTTGAATAACAGGTCTGTCAAAGTCATAAGGTAAACTTAAGATAGGCAATTCTCCTGAGAACTTGTTAGTCCAGTAATCTTCCATCTCTTTCATATCTTTTGATTGTAAGAATTTATGCTGCCATTCAGAAAAATCCTTGTACTGAATTTTTAAAGGTTCTATTTCATGCCCATTATACATGCGGACAAAATCTTTCATTAAAATTTTCATGGATAGCCCGTCAGTTATAATGTGATGCATATCAATCAATAAATATTTTTTGTCACCAAGCTCTACTACTCCGACCCTGCATAACGGAGCTTCTTCCAAGCTAAAGAATCTAATAAAATCCCTCATTACTTGTTGTATTGTCTTTGAATCTTCTTTCTTTTCAACAATGCTAAAGGTGTATTCACTTTGGATATTCTGTACAATTTCTCCATTAATCGTGTTGAAAGAGGTCCTAAACGCTTCATGTCTTTCAATTAACTTTTTGAAGGTTTTTTCTATTCGATCTTTTTCTATGTGACCACTGAGTTCGAATACAACCGGGATATTATAAGTTGTACTTTTTGGTTCAATCTGTTGAAATGTGTATAACCTTTTTTGAACTGATGATGTTTTGTAATAATCTCGAAGTTCAGCTTTTCCTATTCCTTTATACGTTTGAATTTTCACATTGCCATCAATATGCTTGCTTATACTTCTTATCGTCGCGTTTTCAAAAAAAGATCTTAATGGCATTGCTTTATTCATCTCTTTATGAATCGTGTTTATCATTAAGCTCGCTTTAAGTGAATTTCCTCCCAAATCGAAAAAGTTATCATCAATTCCGATTATCTCTGCACGTAATATTTCACTCCATATGTCAACCAGTTGCTCTTCTATCTTCGTCCTTGGAGCAACATAGTCAGAAGAATGTATTAAACCTGCATGAGTTGCTTCAGGTAAGGATTTCTTGTCTATTTTTCCATTTGTAGTAAGGGGAAATGATTCTATTTCTATTATATAAGCTGGTACCATATAGTCCGGCAGACTCTCTTGTAAATATTCTTTAAGCTTTAGTTTATCCATAACTCCATCTGTAGTTACGTAAGCACAAAGGTACTTCTCATTCTGTTCATTT
>NZ_JAPHWE010000013.1:0-1524 GCF_026241425.1 Bacillus sp. ChL18
TCTAAAAAAGTAGAGAAAATCTTTCAAAAACTGGTGGACAGACATGAGTCATTACGAACATCTTTTGAAGATGTGAATGGTGATATTGTCCAAAAAATCCATTCGGATTTCTCCTTTACAATGGAAAGAAGAGACAGAAAAGGATGGGCGGTTGAAGATCTTTTAAAGGATTTTGTTCGTCCGTTCGAATTGAATAAAGCCCCTCTTTTTAGAGTGGAAATGGCTGAATTAGAGGAAGCAACTTATTTAATGGTCGATATGCATCATATCATCTGTGATGGTGTCTCCGTCGAACGATTATTTTCTGAGTTTAAGGAATTATATAACGGTCAGGACCTTAAACCATTAAGAATTCAATATAAAGACTTCACCGCATGGCAGAATTCTTTCCTGAAATCAGACGAGTTGAAAAAACAGAAAGAGTATTGGACTGAACAATTCAAGGGAGATATTCCAGTTTTAAATCTGCCATACGATTTTGAAAGACCTCTTATGAAAAGTTTTGAAGGAAGTCATCTAGGCTTTTCGTTGAATGAAAACCAAACAGAAGGTTTGCGTGAAATTGCCAAGAAAACAGGTACGACTATGCATATGGTATTGTTATCTGCCTTCTATATTCTTTTGTCTAAATACAGCGGACAGGAAGATATAGTAGTCGGTACTCCAATTGCAGGAAGAACACATGCGGATTTGCAGGATATCATGGGAATGTTCGTTAATACTCTTGCATTACGAAACAAGGTGGAGGGAGAGAAATGTTTCCTCAAATTTTTAGCTGAGGTGAAAAGCAATTCTCTGCTTGCCTATGAAAATCAAAACTACCAGTTTGAGGATCTGATTGATACGCTTGAGGTAAATAGAGAAACAAGCAGACATCCGTTATTCGATGTCATGTTTAATATGAGCCATGCCACTGAAGTGGCTGAAAGAGCAGATGAAGGCTTACAGCTGAGACAAATTCAAAGAGAAAGTCATATCTCCAAATTTGATTTGACGCTTCATATTACAGAACACAAAAACAGATTAAACGGAAATATCGAATATTGTACGCGTCTTTTTAAGAAAGAAACGATTGAGAGAATGGCACTCCATTTTAATGAAATTGTGACTAGTATCTGCAGAAACGATGAAGCTGAACTATATCAAATTAACATGATGACTGAACCAGAAAAACATCAAATTTTACACGAGTTTAACAATACGAAAACCATTTATCCAAGAGAAAAAAACATCGTAGAACTATTTGAGGAACAAGTGGAAAGGCGACCGGGACATCAAGCAGTTGTTTACGAAAACCAGCATATTACGTATAAAGAGTTAAATGAAAAAGCTAATCAGCTTGGCCGCGCTTTACGCAAAAAAGGCATCCGATCAGGTACTGTAGTAGGGATTATGATCGAAAGTTCAATTGAGATGGTGATTGGAATTCTAGGTGTGTTAAAAGCAGGCGGTGCCTATCTTCCGATAGATAAAAGCTATCCGGCAGACAGAATTGGCTATATGTTGAGAGACAGCAACGCTCAA
>NZ_JAPHWE010000015.1:0-1162 GCF_026241425.1 Bacillus sp. ChL18
TCAATGGTTTGGTGGCGATAGCGAAGAGGTCACACCCGTTCCCATGCCGAACACGGAAGTTAAGCTCTTCAGCGCCGATGGTAGTCGGGGGTTTCCCCCTGTGAGAGTAGGACGCCGCCAAGCTTTTTTATTTTATCTACCATGTTTTTGTTTATGAAGCTTATAATATTCCGCAGTAGCTCAGTGGTAGAGCTATCGGCTGTTAACCGATCGGTCGTAGGTTCGAGTCCTACCTGCGGAGCCATTGCTTCCATAGCTCAGCAGGTAGAGCACTTCCATGGTAAGGAAGAGGTCAGCGGTTCGAGCCCGCTTGGAAGCTTATCTAAAATACGTTGATCTGAGGCAGTTTCCGCATGTTATGGAACTGTTATTTTTTTATTTGGATCAGTAAAAACTGTTACTGATTGCAGCAGTTAAGGTATAGGTGTTTAAAGCACGCTTTCTGATGAAGCTAGCCTTGCTTCAATGATTCAAAGAGATTAACATAATTAATTGTTAAACGGTATTGACTTTTACCAAAACCTTGATATAATTACTTTTGTCATAATGAGCAGTATGTTTAGATTGATCTGCGGGTTATACCGTTTGGATTTTTACTGAATAAATAATAATACAGTTTACCGCTATCTGAGGCTGTATTCTGGCCATGCTTTACATTTTTACTTGCGGAAGTAGTTCAGTGGTAGAACATCACCTTGCCAAGGTGGGGGTCGCGGGTTCGAATCCCGTCTTCCGCTCCATTTTATCCCAACGGGAT
Organism: Bacillus sp. ChL18; assembly: GCF_026241425.1. Lineage (NCBI taxonomy): Bacteria > Bacillati > Bacillota > Bacilli > Caryophanales > Bacillaceae > Bacillus > Bacillus sp. ChL18. The sequence continues at coordinate 758 of NZ_JAPHWE010000015.1, forward strand.
ATTGTGATATTAATTGCGCCCGTAGCTCAATTGGATAGAGCGTTTGACTACGGATCAAAAGGTTAGGGGTTCGACTCCTCTCGGGCGCGCCATAATATTTTTAAAAATCGGGAAGTAGCTCAGCTTGGTAGAGCACATGGTTTGGGACCATGGGGTCGCAGGTTCGAATCCTGTCTTCCCGACCATTCTCAAACTTTAAAGATAATATACTGGTTTTCTTTTTCTCTCTTTTTTTTAAAAAAAATGCTTGATTTATAGAGAGATACCGTGGTATATTATTAAACGTCGCTGATGAACAGCAGACAACAACGAAAAGCTTCGGAAACAACTTGAAAAAAGTTGTTGACATAAAAGAAGCTGAGTGGTAAGATAATAAAGCTGCTTCAACAAGCGGTAATGATCTTT
>NZ_JAPHWE010000016.1:0-664 GCF_026241425.1 Bacillus sp. ChL18
TGCCTTACAAGCAGAGGGTCGGCGGTTCGAGCCCGTCATCCTCCACCATATTTGCCGGCCTAGCTCAATTGGTAGAGCAACTGACTTGTAATCAGTAGGTTGGGGGTTCAAGTCCTCTGGCCGGCACCATTTTTGGACAAGATAATAACATAAGTCTTTTAAAAAGAGCCATTAGCTCAGTTGGTAGAGCATCTGACTTTTAATCAGAGGGTCGAAGGTTCGAGTCCTTCATGGCTCACCATGTTACGCGGGTGTGGCGGAATTGGCAGACGCGCTAGACTTAGGATCTAGTGTCTTATGACGTGGGGGTTCAAGTCCCTTCACCCGCATTATACAGGATAGTTATCCTGTATGCGGAAGTAGTTCAGTGGTAGAACACCACCTTGCCAAGGTGGGGGTCGCGGGTTCGAATCCCGTCTTCCGCTCCAACTATACCATCCACGCCGGGGTGGTGGAATTGGCAGACACACAGGACTTAAAATCCTGCGGTAGGTGACTACCGTGCCGGTTCAAGTCCGGCCCTCGGCATTATTGTTATGCGCCCGTAGCTCAATTGGATAGAGCGTTTGACTACGGATCAAAAGGTTAGGGGTTCGACTCCTCTCGGGCGCGCCATAATATTTTTAAAAATCGGGAAGTAGCTCAGCTTGGTAGAGCACATGGT
>NZ_JAPHWE010000018.1:0-519 GCF_026241425.1 Bacillus sp. ChL18
CAGCAGATTACGCAGCTCCGGAGAATGATGTCCAGGAAACCTTGGCCAGCGTATGGTCAGATGTTCTCGGAGTAGAAAAAATCGGAATTCATGACAACTTCTTTGATTTAGGCGGTCATTCTTTAAAGGCTACAGTGTTGATAAATAAGCTGTATGAAGTTTTACAAATGAATGTGTCATTGAAGGCGATCTTTGATCACCAAACCGTCAAGGAATTAAGTGAGTATTTAGAAGATCAAGTCGAAATTCGCTATGAACAGATCCCTGTTTGTGCCATACAGGATGTGTATGAAATCTCTTCTGCCCAAAAAAGAATGTACATGGTGCAGCAGCTAGAAAGAGGAACGGTTTACAATATGCCGAGACTTTTTGCGGTAAAAGGCGATATTGACTCTAAAAAAGTAGAGAAAATCTTTCAAAAACTGGTGGACAGACATGAGTCATTACGAACATCTTTTGAAGATGTGAATGGTGATATTGTCCAAAAAATCCATTCGGATTTCTCCTTTACAATGGAAA
>NZ_JAPHWE010000019.1:0-495 GCF_026241425.1 Bacillus sp. ChL18
CTTGACTGTCTAGTCTTCCGATAAATTCAATTCGGCCATCGGACAGTCTTTTCACCAAATCTCCCGTCTTGTACATTCTTTTTCCTGGCTCAAACGGACTTTGGATAAACTTTTCTTCCGTTAATTCCGAGTTGTTCACATACCCTTTTGCCACTCCGTCGCCGCTGATATATAATTCGCCCGGAACCCCGACTGGCACAAGGTTCTGATGCGGATCAAGAATATAGGCTTGAATATTGTCCAATGGCTTACCGATTACGTTGGAGAATTCATCGATTTGATCAAGATTGACCTCTCCCGCCACACAGCCGATTGTACTTTCCGTCGGTCCATAATGATTAATGAGGCGGATCGAATGATTAAGATCCAATGAACTAAACCGCCTTAAATCGTTCTTGTTGACCGATTCACCACCTAATATAATCAGCCGGAGCCTGCCTGTTTCCGCAATACTTTTAATCTTTTCAGAATGGATCATGATTGAAAACAGCGAAG
>NZ_JAPHWE010000001.1:0-2191812 GCF_026241425.1 Bacillus sp. ChL18
CCTGAAAGATGATCAGGTTGATAGGTCTGAGGTGGAAGTGTGGCGACACATGGAGCTGACAGATACTAATCGATCGAGGACTTAACCAATTTGAATGTATGCTTACTGTTATCTAGTTTTGAGAGAACACTCTCAATGGTTTGGTGGCGATAGCGAAGAGGTCACACCCGTTCCCATGCCGAACACGGAAGTTAAGCTCTTCAGCGCCGATGGTAGTCGGGGGTTTCCCCCTGTGAGAGTAGGACGCCGCCAAGCCATTACACGTAAGTGTAATATATGGAGGATTAGCTCAGCTGGGAGAGCATCTGCCTTACAAGCAGAGGGTCGGCGGTTCGAGCCCGTCATCCTCCACCATTCCTATCATACATAAGTTGGCGTATTAAGCCGGTGTAGCTCAATTGGTAGAGCAACTGACTTGTAATCAGTAGGTTGGGGGTTCAAGTCCTCTTGCCGGCACCACCTTTATATGTTATACTATATAAGTCTCTTGTAATAAGAGCCATTAGCTCAGTTGGTAGAGCATCTGACTTTTAATCAGAGGGTCGAAGGTTCGAGTCCTTCATGGCTCACCATGTTTTTCTTGCGGATGTGGCGGAATTGGCAGACGCGCTAGAATCAGGCTCTAGTGTCTTTACAGACGTGGGGGTTCAAGTCCCTTCATCCGCATTGCCAAACGCGGAAGTAGTTCAGTGGTAGAACATCACCTTGCCAAGGTGGGGGTCGCGGGTTCGAATCCCGTCTTCCGCTCCAACTATACTATACCATCCATGCCGGGGTGGTGGAATTGGCAGACACACAGGACTTAAAATCCTGCGGTAGGTGACTACCGTGCCGGTTCAAGTCCGGCCCTCGGCACTTATTGTTGCGCCCGTAGCTCAATTGGATAGAGCGTTTGACTACGGATCAAAAGGTTAGGGGTTCGACTCCTCTCGGGCGCGCCATACATACTTTTGAAAACGGGAAGTAGCTCAGCTTGGTAGAGCACATGGTTTGGGACCATGGGGTCGCAGGTTCGAATCCTGTCTTCCCGACCATTTTGGGGCCTTAGCTCAGCTGGGAGAGCGCCTGCTTTGCACGCAGGAGGTCAGCGGTTCGATCCCGCTAGGCTCCACTTGATTTTAATTGTTTTTTGGCGGTGTAGCTCAGCTGGCTAGAGCGTACGGTTCATACCCGTGAGGTCGGGGGTTCGATCCCCTCCGCCGCTACCATTGGACCTTTAGCTCAGTTGGTTAGAGCAGACGGCTCATAACCGTCCGGTCGTAGGTTCGAGTCCTACAAGGTCCACCACTTATACGGAGGAATACCCAAGTCTGGCTGAAGGGATCGGTCTTGAAAACCGACAGGGGTGTCAAAGCCCGCGGGGGTTCGAATCCCTCTTCCTCCGCCATATCTAATTTAATTATCATCGCGGGGTGGAGCAGTTCGGTAGCTCGTCGGGCTCATAACCCGAAGGTCGCAGGTTCAAATCCTGCCCCCGCAACCAAAAAATGGTCCGGTAGTTCAGTTGGTTAGAATGCCTGCCTGTCACGCAGGAGGTCGCGGGTTCGAGTCCCGTCCGGACCGCCATTTATAAAAAGGCTCGGTAGCTCAGTTGGTAGAGCAACGGACTGAAAATCCGTGTGTCGGCGGTTCGATTCCGTCCCGAGCCACCATTTAATTTAATATTGTTTTGGCGGTTGTGGCGAAGTGGTTAACGCACCAGATTGTGGCTCTGGCACTCGTGGGTTCGATTCCCATCAATCGCCCCAAACAACATGCGGGTGTAGTTTAGTGGTAAAACCTCAGCCTTCCAAGCTGATGTCGTGGGTTCGATTCCCATCACCCGCTCCATTTTTATATTGTCATGGGCCTGTAGCTCAGCTGGTTAGAGCGCACGCCTGATAAGCGTGAGGTCGGTGGTTCGAGTCCACTCAGGCCCACCATGATGATTTTTCCACAGTAGCTCAGTGGTAGAGCTATCGGCTGTTAACCGATCGGTCGCAGGTTCGAATCCTGCCTGTGGAGCCATACGGAGAAGTACTCAAGTGGCTGAAGAGGCGCCCCTGCTAAGGGTGTAGGTCGTGTAAGCGGCGCGAGGGTTCAAATCCCTCCTTCTCCGCCATAAGGCCCGTTGGTCAAGCGGTTAAGACACCGCCCTTTCACGGCGGTAACACGGGTTCGAATCCCGTACGGGTCATTAAAAAAACCTTGCATAGTATGCAAGGTTTTTTCTTATGCGTTCATAGCGTAAATGGTAAAAGACAGGTATGTGGCAAAAGCGCTCCATAATAAATAAGGAACCAGAAGCCAGGCTGAAGCTTTACTGTATTTACCGGCAATGAGCAACAGAATGAGTGTTGTCACCGCCACAAGCAGGCAATCGATAGATGCAGCAAGCAAATTTTTCTGTGTGAATTGAAAATAGCTGAACCCTTGATTCACGATATAATTGATGAGAAGCATCACCCAAAAAGCTTTGGATTCTGAACATGAAAACTTTGCGTATATCAAGGCTGCTGAGAGCGAAATAAGCGCAAACAAAACCGCCCATATGATGCCGATCACTGATCTGCTCGGCGTCCAGTCAGGTTTTTGCAGCGCGTCGTACCATTCCCGGTCGATGGGAAAGAGAAACCCCGCTAAAGAAAACAAGACATATGTAATGATAAATACAATAATCGCACCGATATACTTCTTTTTCATTTGTTCCCTCCGCCATTCAATGTCAATATATTAGTTCCCTTTTTTGGAAAGATAAACCTTTTGAAAGGTTCATGCACCATTAAGTGTATGAGTTTTCAGTGTGAAAATGCAGCAAACCATTTATTTGTATTCAAAAACCCCGGCAGGCCGGGGTTTTAATCAGCATGAAGATCGCCAAAGGTCGTCATTATTCCTTCTTCGTCCAGTTCCTGTTCATATTTTTCGTGTGCTTTGCTTGGATACACGGAAATGTTTTTTCCGGTAATATCTGTCGCGATAAAGTTTTCATAATCCTCAGCATAGCCGATGTTTTCTTCAGAGTTCATTGTCATATCCCCATAGCTGAGCGGCGGATCCTCTAAATCCTGAGGCGTTTCTGAGCTTCCGTATTCCTCAACATCCTGATAAGCATCTTCACTATCGTAAGCCGCCCGGATTGATTCATCATCATCAAATTCAAACTGTCCGAACGGTGTTTCCTCTTCAATCGGCCTGTCTTTGGAAACAGCATCCTGCGACGAATATTCCGCCAATGTCGTAGCCGTCGGCAGAGCTTCGAGTCTGTCATAAGGAATGTCCTTGCCGCTGACTTCACATGTGCCGTATGTGCCGTTTTCAATTTGTTTCAGAGAGTAATCAATGTCGCGAAGGTGCTCCCGTTCATGGTCGAGCAGAGCCAGGTCTTTTTCCCGCTCGTATAATTCGGTCGCCTGATCGCCGGGATGATTGTCATAGGAAGACAATTCGCCGGATGACTGATACGGGAATTCATCAGTTAACTGAAATTGGTCATTTTCTTTAAAGCGGCTTAAAATATCATGTCTGGCTTCTTCCAATTCTTTTTTTAAGTGTGTGATCTGTTCGTTTGTAAGCACATCAATCCCTCGTTTCTATGTGATGCTTACTGTTAGTATGAACGCTTTTGCGCAGAAAAATGGTGGATAAAAATAGTCATTTTCCCATGAGGAAGTAAAAGGATACAGTGATTGCCGAGAGTGGGGAAAGAAAATTCAAGTTTGTTTCTTTATTCATTTGCGCAAAAAGGTTTATAATAAGAAATGCAGGCATTTTGTCGTGCTCAAATCTGTGTGTTTGACACAAAGTCATCACAGGTGTATTGTATTAAAAGCATTTAACGGATTATGGAGGAATGTCTCATGGTGACAACGGTGCAGCATACGTTCCGAGAGGAAGCAGATCATGCATTACATAAAGCCAAACAAGTCAACCATGCTGTCTTATTGAGCTATTCAAGACGTATTGCGTCTTTAGACCCTCTATCATTTTTCAAAGACGGAGCAAAAAAATATAAAGGCAAACGATTTTTTTGGTCAGAACCCGGTAGTGAATTAACAATAGTCGGTCTTGGCACAGAAGCGCTGTTCCAATCGAATGAAAAAAATGGAAAGCGTTATCACGACGTTTTTGAACAATGGGAGCGCTTTAAAAAGACGGCTTTTCATATTCATGAAGAAGAGGCGGCGCATACCGCGGTCGGCCCTGTCTTATTCGGCGGTTTTTCATTTAATCCCGCTGAAGAGAGAGGAGACGAATGGAACGGGTTCGAAGAAGGACTGTTCTTTATCCCCTCACTCATGCTGACAAAGACGGCAGATGGTGATTATTTAACCGTCAATCAATGGGCGGCAGACGATAATCAGGCAGAAGATACGCTGAAACGTCTGAAATCTTTTTCGGAAGCTTTTTCAGTTTCTTCAATCGAGTATGAAGAATATCCTGTTTTAACAAAAGCGGAAGAACTTGATGTGGAAAACTGGCTTGAAGCCATTAAAACAGCAACAAATGATATGAAAGCAAATCAATATGATAAAGTCGTGCTGGCAAGGGAAGTCGTTTTGTCATATGATGGGCCTATTCCGACAGAGAGCGTTGTCCGCAAGCTTTTGACGGACCAAACGACAAGCTATGTTTTTGCGATTGAGCAGGGAGATAAATGCTTTGTCGGCGCTTCACCGGAACGGCTGATCAAAAAATCCGGCAAAGACGTTATGTCCACCTGTCTGGCAGGTTCAATTAAGCGCGGAGAAAATCAACAAGAAGATGACCGCCTCGGCAAAGAGCTGCTGCATGACGAAAAAAATCTCGCGGAACATGATTTTGTGGTTCAGATGATACACGATTCTTTCTTGTCGAGCTGCAGCGATGTGAAAAAGCCTGCAGGTCCGCAATTATATAAAACAAAAAGTGTTCAGCATCTATATACACCGATCACAGGCCATCTTAAAACGTCCGCTTCGCTGTTTGATTTAATTGAAAAGCTGCACCCCACACCGGCATTGGGCGGAGCTCCCCAGCAGAAAGCTGTTGAAGTTATCGCTGATATTGAACCGATGACACGCGGATGGTACGCGGCTCCGATCGGCTGGATGGACGGCAGGGAAAACGGAGAATTTGTCGTGGCTATCCGATCAGGGCTGATTGAAGGCAAAAGTGCGCGGCTTTTCGCAGGATGCGGCATTGTTGAAGATTCAGATCCGCAATCAGAATATGAAGAAACACAAATTAAACTAAAGCCGATGATCTCTGCTTTAGGAGGTGAAAGGCTTTGACAAACCCGATTACACATTATATCGGAAGCTTTATTGATGAATTCGCTCTATCGGGTGTCACCGACGCGGTTGTTTGCCCGGGATCGAGGTCAACTCCCTTGGCGGTTTTGGCGGCGGCCCACCCGGATATTCAAGTCCATATACAGATTGATGAACGATCCGCAGGTTTTTTCGCACTCGGTCTTGCAAAAGCCCGCCAGCGTCCGGTCATGCTGATTTGTACATCAGGAACGGCAGCGGCTAACTTCTATCCGGCCGTGATTGAAGCTCATTATTCAAGAGTGCCGCTTATTGTCCTGACTGCAGATCGGCCCCATGAATTGAGGGAAGTGGGGGCGCCTCAGGCGATTAACCAGCATTTTCTGTTCGGTAACTTTGTTAAGTTTTTCACAGACTCGGCTCTGCCTGAGGAAAATCCTCAAATGCTGAGCTATATCAGAACATTGGCCGGCAGAGCCGTAAGTGAAGCCGGGAAGCTCCCGATGGGGCCAGTCCATATCAATGTGCCGCTCAGAGAGCCTTTGATGCCGGATTTATCAGCCGGACCTTTTGAAAGAATGAGAAAGGGGCGGCACGTCTCAGTCACAACAGGGATTCAGTCAGCTGATCAAGATTCTCTCTATCATATTACAGAGCGTCTTGCGGGTACCGAAAAAGGTATGATCGTCTGCGGCGAAATTCACGGTGAAGCAGAAAAGCAGCAAATCATCGCGCTTGCCGAGATGCTTCAGTTCCCGATTTTAGCTGACCCGCTTTCAAACCTCCGAAACGGGGAGCATGATAAGACGCTGATTATTGATGCTTATGACTCGTTTTTAAAAGATGAAGAAATAAAAGAGGCGCTGCGCCCGGACGCTGTGATCCGCTTCGGCCCGATGCCGGTTTCGAAACCGCTCTTTTTATGGCTCAGAGATGATCCTGCCATTGAGCAGTTTATCGTCGATGAAGACGGAGGATGGAGAGATCCCACCCAGGCCGGCGCGCATATGATTCATTGCCATCCGTCTGTGTTTTTGGAAGCGGTCCGTTCAGCTGAAACCGGAAAACGGCCGTCCGGATGGCTTGAGAAATGGCAGTTTGTCAATGAGCGGTTCCGGAGTCATTTACAGGCCGCGAGCATGGATGATTTATCATTTGAAGGAAATGTATATCGTCAGCTTCAGCACCTTGTCCCTGAAGGCAGTTCGATTTTTGTCGGAAACAGCATGCCGATTCGCGACGTGGATACGTTCTTTGAAAAACAAGATCGTTCCTTCCGTGTTTATGCCAACCGCGGCGCTAACGGCATTGACGGAGTTGTCTCCTCGGCTATGGGACTGTGTGAGGGTACAAAAGCTCCTGTCACGCTTGTAATTGGAGATTTATCGTTTTACCATGATTTAAACGGGCTGTTAGCGGCTAAAAAACTTGGAATTCCGCTTACGGTTATTTTAATAAACAATGATGGCGGCGGGATTTTCTCGTTTTTGCCGCAGGCATCTGATAAGACTCATTTTGAAGAACTGTTCGGTACGCCGACGGGCCTTGATTTCCGGCATGCCGCCGCACTGTACGGCGGGACGTATACTTGCCCTGAGACATGGGAAGCATTTAAGGATGCGTATCAGCCGCAGGCGGACAAGCCCGGACTTCATATAATCGAGCTGAAAACAGATCGGACATCAAGAGTTCAATTCCATCGCGATCTGCTGCAGGCCGCAGTGCGGGAAGTGAAAAAAGAATGGAAACTGTAACTGTTAAAACGGCCGACGGCGTGTGCTATCGGGCGGCTGATAGCGGACACGAATCGTTTGAAGCTATTGTTTGTCTGCATGGATTTACGGGCAGCAAAGAATCATGGATGTTTTTACGCGGCATGTTTCCCGGCGAACGAATGGTGATGATTGACTGCCTGGGTCACGGGGAGACAGACGCGCCTGTGCAAGCGGCAAGGTATAGTACGAGCCGGCAGGTTGCGGACCTTGCCGCCGTTTTTGATCAATTAAAACTTCACAAAGTGAAACTTATTGGTTATTCTATGGGGGGGAGACTTGCGTATTCCTTTGCACAGGCATTTCCGCATCGGGTGTCAGCGCTTGTTTTGGAAAGTACAACCCCGGGCCTGAGCACGCTTCAGGAACGCAAGAAGCGGATTCAGTCAGACCGGAAGCTTGCTGACTTTATATTGCGGGAAGGTATAACATCGTTTGTCGATTATTGGGAGAGCATTCCGTTGTTTGCCACGCAGCTTTCTCTGCCGGACAGCGTAAAGGCATCCATCCGTGCCGGCAGGCTGAAAAATAATCCGTCCGGACTTGCAGGCAGCCTGCTCGGAATGGGGACGGGCTCACAGCCTTCCTGGTGGGAGGCATTACACCGCATCAAGGCGCCCGTCCTGCTCATATGCGGTGAATGGGATGAAAAGTTTTGCGCTATTAATCAAAAGGTGCATAACCTGCTCCCATCAAGTAAAATAGAGGTTGTCAAACAGGCGGGGCACACGGTACATGTGGAACAGCCGCGAATTTTTGGTAAGATAGTAAGTGAGTTTTTATACGGCTTGTAAAGCATAAAGAAAATAGCTTTTCGGCCGGACTCAGGCAAAAATGAAGGAGGTCATATCAATGGCTGCAGAATGGAAAAGTGAACGTCAGTACGATGAAATCCTGTACGAGACGTATAACGGTATTGCAAAAATAACAATTAACCGCCCGGAGGTACATAACGCATTTACTCCTAAGACGGTATCAGAAATGATTGACGCGTTTGCTTGTGCGCGTGATGATTCCAATATTGGTGTCATCGTTCTTGCGGGAGCGGGAGATAAAGCATTCTGTTCAGGCGGAGACCAAAAAGTCCGCGGTCACGGCGGATATGTCGGAGATGATCAGATCCCGCGTCTGAATGTGCTTGATCTTCAGCGTTTGATCCGTGTTATTCCTAAACCGGTCGTAGCGATGGTATCAGGCTATGCCATCGGCGGAGGCCATGTGCTTCATATCGTCTGTGATTTAACGATTGCGGCCGATAATGCGATTTTCGGCCAAACCGGACCGAAAGTGGGAAGCTTTGACGCAGGTTACGGCTCAGGTTACCTGGCGCGTATCGTCGGACATAAGAAAGCCCGTGAAATCTGGTACCTGTGCCGTCAATACAACGCGCAGGAAGCGCTCGACATGGGGCTTGTCAATACGGTTGTCCCATTAGAGAAACTTGAAGAGGAAACAATTAAATGGTGTGAAGAAATGCTTGAGAAAAGCCCTACAGCCCTTCGTTTCCTTAAAGCGGCATTTAACGCAGATACAGACGGCCTCGCCGGAATTCAGCAATTTGCAGGAGATGCAACGCTTCTTTATTACACGACTGACGAAGCGAAAGAAGGCCGCGATTCCTTTAAAGAGAAACGCAGTCCCGATTTCGGTCAATTCCCTCGTTTTCCGTGATCAGATGACACTACGAAACAGCTTGAGCCGCTCTGGTCCAAGCTGTTTTCTTTTCAAAAAAAGTACTTTTACCTCGGAGATGATAACATGCTGACAGAACAGCCGAATTGGCTCATTCAAAGGGCTCAGCTGACACCAGAGAGAATCGCTCTCATATTTGAAAACAAACAGATGACATTCAGAGAATTATATCATGCTTCTAAACAAATGGCCGCGCGGCTGTCCAAATACTGCTCGCTTAAAAAAGGAGACCGTGCCGCGATTTTGCTTTCTAACAGACCGGAAATGGTTTATGCCGTTCACGCCTGCTTCTTATTAGGGGCGGAAGTTGTGCTGTTGAATACGAAACTCTCAAAACAGGAACGGTTGTTTCAGCTCGAAGATTCACAGGCAAAGCTTTTATTGACGGAGGACGGTTTTTGCCGCGAAGAATATGAATCTGCGGTCGCCGCCGCGGACGTGGACGAGCTGCAGGCTGAAGAGGCGGGTGACATTGAACCTGAAGCTTATGTAACGCTTGATGATACGGCGACTCTTATGTATACGTCAGGAACAACGGGAAGGCCGAAGGGGGTGCAGCAGACTTTCGGTAATCATTATTCCAGCGCTGTATCGTCTGCGCTGAATCTGGGGGTCACGGAGCGGGACCGCTGGCTTATTGCGCTGCCGCTGTTTCATATCAGCGGTCTGTCTGCGCTGTTTAAGTCGGTCATTTACGGCATGCCTGTCGTGCTTCATCAAAAATTTTCTGTCACTGATGTGCTGGACAGCATCAGCTCCCATCAGGTCACGATCATTTCAGCGGTGCAGACCATGCTTTCGGGCCTGCTTGCGGAAACAGAACAATGTCCTGAATCACTGCGCTGCATTCTGCTTGGCGGGGGTCCGGCACCGCTGCCGCTCCTTGAAGAATGCCGCAGGAAACAATTTCCGGTATTCCAATCTTACGGCTTGACTGAAACCTGCTCACAGATTGTCACGCTTTCTCCGGAATTCAGTATGGACAAGCTCGGCTCGGCCGGTAAACCGCTGTTTTCATGCGAAATTAGAATTGAAAAAGACGGAAACCCTTGTGCGCCGTTTGAACACGGTGAAATTACGGTGAAAGGCCCGAATGTAATGAAAGGGTATTACCATCGTGACGACGCAAACCAGGCCGCTTTTCATAATGGATGGTTTAAAACGGGCGATCTTGGCTATTTGGATGATGAAGGGTTTTTATACGTGCTGGACAGGCGGTCGGACCTCATTATTTCAGGCGGAGAAAATATCTACCCGGCAGAAGTGGAAGCGGCGCTGCTTGCCCATCCGGCTGTAGCGGAGGCCGGTGTTTCGGGAGCCGAAGATCCGAAGTGGGGGAAAGTGCCGCATGCTTTTCTCGTGCTGACTTCTTCTGTCAGTTCTGAGGAGCTGACCGCCTTTTGTCGTAAGCGGCTTGCAAAATATAAAATACCGGCTGCTTTTTTCGAGGTTGACGGGCTCCCGCGGAACGCGTCCAATAAACTGATGAGGCATCGGCTGAATGAGCTTCGTAAAGGAGAATTGTCATGATTAAGATTGAAAAAATCACCCTTTATCATGTAAGTATGAGGCTGAAAAAACCGTTTAAAACAAGTATTGAAACGCTGCAGGACCGTAAATTTTTGATCGTGGAAGCGATCGATGAAACCGGGAGAACCGGCTGGGGGGAGGTATCGGCGTTTTCTTCTCCGTGGTATACAGAAGAAACGATTCAGACATGCGCGCATATGCTGAGAGATTTTTTCATCCCAAATATCGTAGGCCGCGAGTTTTTCCATCCGTCAGAAGTGCCTGACAGTCTCGCGCGTTTCAAAGGAAACCGCATGGCAAAAGCGGGGCTTGAATCAGCCGTGTGGGATCTATATGCCAAGAAAAAGGGGATATCTCTCGCAGAAGCCTTAGGGGGCAAAAGAGATAAAGTGCCCGCCGGCGTGGCGGTGGGTCTGGCTTCGGCTGATGAGATGCTTCGGGAAATTGAGCAATACGTAAAAGAAGGTTATCAACGTATAAAAATAAAAATTCAGCCCGGCCATGACGTTGATCTGATCAGAGTCATCCGCAGCCGTTTTCCGAACGTACCGCTGATGGCGGATGCCAACTCGGCATATGAACTGAAAGACATCAGCAGGCTGAAAGAGTTGGATGAATTCCAGCTCATGATGATAGAACAGCCGCTTCAGGCAGATGATATTGTCGATCACCGCCACCTGCAGAAACACTTGAGAACCGCGGTATGCCTCGATGAAAGCATATGCTCATATGATGACGCGAGGCGGGCGATTGAGCTTGGGAGCTGTAAAATCATTAACATAAAACCGGCGCGTGTAGGAGGCCTGACAGAGGCTTTAAAAATACATGACTTATGCAGAGAGCATCACATGCCGGTTTGGTGCGGCGGAATGTTTGAAACCGGCATTTCGAGAGCGCAGACAGTCGCGCTTGCTTCGCTGCCGCAATTTACGATACCGGGTGATATCTCCTCATCAGACCGATACTGGGAGGAGGATATTGTCACTCCCGACATACGTATTGAAGAGGGATTCATCTCTGTTCCGGACGGTCCCGGACTGGGTGTCGAAGTCAATCAGGAAATAATGAGAAAATACGTCACCCAAATGGACGTTTTTACGACAAACAACTGATAAAAAGACATTTCAGCGAGTTGAGCTGCCTGTATGCTGCTGTTATATTGAAACTGTTCATCATCACCCCTTCCCCCGTTTGAACCGGCTGTATCAGCCGGTTTTTTTAATAGGCGAATGCGATGATTTTTTTATTCTTCAAACAGCGCGCAGGTGTTGCTTTCTGGCTGGGGCCAAGATGTACATCTTGATAAAAAATTATGTGCTTGTCATGAATGCTATTGTACCGTCTGCCGCCGCATATATTTGCCGACGAACCGCCTTTCTGCCATGCTTCTCATCCGCCCGGTTTTCTCCGGCTCAGGGGCTGATTTCAAAAAGGCTTGCGGCGCGGAAATGAAAAAGAGCTGTATAAAACAGCTCTTTACTTTTATAAATCATGCGGTTTAAAGGTTTTGCAATCCGTTTCTTCACTTTTTTCAGCGGTTTCGCCTGTATGGCTGACCACATATATAGCGTCGGCCGTGCATTTGTTTCCCCTGCCCCAATATGAACAGTTATTGACTTCACACAGAATTTTTTGGTCCATGCTGGCTCCCCTCCAAGATAAAAGGTACGCCATTAGTATGAGCCGCCCTGATTTTTGTTATTCCTCCTGGCGGATATAACGTCTGTCTTTCATAAAGAGCTTCCAGAAGAAATAAAACCCGGGAAACAAAATGATGAAAGCGACGATATACGTCATAAACAGCGCCCTGAAGGTTGCCGGCTCCGTAAATCCTGACATGACCGTAATATCCGGATAAATCATATAAGGAAGATGCGCCCGTCCGTATGCATAGCTTGCCAGAAAGTATTGAAGCGCAATGGCGATCATGGCGATTCTCGGTTTGCCGAGGTTGCGGCCGAAGTGCTTATTCGGCAAAAACAGAGCCGCGCCGGCAATGATAAATGTAATGACAGACAGAATGAGCCATGTCTTGTCTTTCATCATCCCCGTATACAGCCAGCCGGCTTCAGAGCGTAATGTCAGCATAATGAAGAAGGCAAAAAGAAGCGACAGCGGCCCTGTTATTAAAGAGCTCCGTCTGTAGATGCGGTACGCATGGTCCTCTTCCGCAACATTTGAAAAATCGGCCAGAAGCAGTGAAGATAAAAATAAAGTGCTTAAAATGGCAAAGCCGATAAACGCATACGCATTAAGGCTTGTAAAGACATTTGCCAAATTCAGGTGATACACGCCGCCCGTCTTATCAATAAATCCTCCGTGTGTGACCGGAAGGACCAAAATCAGCACAGCGGGAATAATGAAGCCTGAAATTCCGGAGATATATCTCATGATTTTTCTTTCCTTCGCCGTATTGGAGAAGACGAGAAAGCCGCTGCGGATGGCTAAAAGCAGCAAAATAATACTCCCCGGGATCAATAAAACGGTTCCCAGCACGAAGGTTGCCCCTGGAAAGAAGCTGAATAGGGCGACAACGATTGCGACGATAAAGACGTTGGTCACTTCCCATGTCGGGGACAAATAACGGTTGGCGATGTTTGTCGCCTTTGTTTGTTCTCTATTTAAATAAATCATCGACCAAAAGCCGGCTCCGAAGTCCATCGTTGCCATGACCGCGTAGATAAACACGAAGCCCCATACGATTGATATCGCAATGAGAGCATCCATGGTAATGTCCATTTCAATTCAGCCCTTTCTATTGTTAGGATTCCGCCGCTTTTACATCCTCCTCAACGGGATGTTTGCGGAAATAATAAAGCAGCACATAAATGACTGCGGCTGCCAAAATGGCGTAAACCACTGTAAACAGGATGAACAGCAAACCGATTGAACCGGTTGTCGTGACGACATCAGACGTTTTCAGGAGATGGTAAATCACCCATGGCTGCCGCCCCGTACAAGCGAATATCCACCCGAATTCAATTCCGATCAGACTGAGCGGTCCTGCGGTTAAAAATAAAATCAAAAGCCAAGTCGGAAAGCTGTCTTTCTTTAAAATTTTTCTCCACACGATGCCGATGATTGAGTACAAAATGAGCAGCATTCCGATGCCGACCATTCCGTTAAACAGTGTATGGATGAATAAAGGCGGCCACTCGTCTTTCGGAAACGCGTTCAATCCTTTGACGACGGTATCAAAGCTGTTTGCAGCCAAAAAGCTTAAAGCCCACGGCACTTCTATCGCCCATTTTACTTTTTCTTCTTTTGCATCAGTAAAACCCCCGATCGCAAGCGGAGCGTGTGATCTAGTTTCAAACAGCCCTTCTGCGCCCGCAAGCTTCTCAGGCTGGTATTCGTAAAGAAGCTGGGCTGACTCGTGACCGTTTAAAGAGGCAATAATGGAGAATATCCCGCCGATCGTTAAGGCGAGCAGCAGCGCTTTTCGGTGAAAGCGGTATACCTGCTCCTGTTTTCTCGTTCTCAGCATTTTATAAGCCGCAACTGACGCAACGATAAATGCACCGGTCATGAAAGCCGTCAGTACGACATGGCCCGCGGTGGTGAAAAAGCTTGGATTAAAAAACGCTGCCCAAGGTTCGACGTCAGTGATTTTGCCGTTTAAAATTTTAAAGCCGGCCGGCGTTCCTTCAAATGCGTGAACATTTGTGATTAAGACGGCGGATGCCGCGGCGCCGATCAAAACGAAAATAACGGCAATGATGCGCATCGCCGGAGTCAGCCGGTCAGCGGCGTAGACATAAATGGACATAAACAGCGCTTCGATAAAGAAAGCATAAATTTCAATCTGAAACGGGAGGGACATCACCCTGCCGATGACTTCCATGAATCCGGGCCACAAAAGGGCAAGCTGTGTACCCGCGATCGTTCCGGTCGGTATCGCCACGCCGAGCAGAACAGCCTGCGCCTTCGTCCACCTTTTCGCCATAATGGCATAATGCGGATCTTTTGTTTTTTGATAAATCAATTCAGCCATTAAAATCATCAGAGGCAAGCCGACACCAAGCGTCGCAAAAATAATATGAAAGCCCATGGTTGTCCCGAACAGGCTTCTGGCTAACACTAAATCATCCACGATCATAAACCGCCTTTCTAAATTACCGTTTTATGTAATGTGGTTATATTATTTGCTGAAGCGATTAGATTATTCTTCCGATTCCATATATGTGCAGGGTTTAGAAATCAAGGGATCGGGGCATATATGATTGACAAGAGGGTATTTAAGGTTTAAAATAAAACGTAATTATTACGATTTGAGAAAGGGAGATCAGCATGAAAAAAAATATTCATCCGGATAACCATCAGGTGATTTTTCAAGATGTGAACAGCGGCTATCGCTTTTTAAGCCATTCTACGAAAAAAACAGAGGAAACGGCAGAGTGGGAAGACGGAAAAACATACCCGCTGATTAAAGTAGAGGTCAGCTCAGATACGCATCCGTTTTATACAGGCCGCCAAAAATTCAACGAAAAAGGCGGGAGAGTCGAACAGTTCAACAAAAAATACAATATGGGGAAATAAGACAAGCCCAATGGGGCTTGTCTTATTTATTGAGCACTTTGTCATCCGTGCGGGGAGTGACGAAATGACCCGTCTTATGTTATATTGTGAATAAAAAAGCAGAAAGGAAACACCAAGATGAGTCTTCTAAACGATATCATGCAATTTAATGAGCAGTTCACTAAAAACAAAGATTATGAAAAATACCAAACATCTAAATTCCCAGATAAAAAAATGGCGATTTTGTCCTGTATGGACACACGTCTTGTAGAATTGCTTCCGCATGCGATGAACATGCGAAACGGCGATGTGAAAATTATTAAAAGTGCCGGCGCGCTTGTCGCCCACCCGTTCGGAAGTATCATGCGCAGCCTTTTAGTGGCCGTATACGAATTAAACGCCGATGAAGTCTGCGTTATCGGCCACCATGATTGCGGCATGAGCAAAATCAACAGCGAGGATATGCTCGATAAAATTATCGACCGCGGTATTCCGAAAGAGCGGATTGACATGCTGAAGCACTCAGGAGTTGATCTTGATCAATGGCTGAAAAGCTTTGATTCAGTAGAAGCGAGTGTTACAGACAGCGTAAACGTCATTAAACACCATCCGCTATTCCCTGACAATGTGCCGGTGCACGGTCTGGTGATTGATCCTGAAACCGGTAAACTTGATCTGGTGATCGACGGCTACCAGCATATGGACTAATGTTTTTCTTTTTTGTCCGGTACGGGATCAACACCGCCCGGATGAAAAGGGTGGCACTTTAAAATCCGCTTCAGTGTCAGCCATCCGCCTTTTAATGCGCCGTGAGTCTTGACGGCTTCGATTCCGTACTGCGAACACGTCGGATAAAAGCGGCATGACGGCGGCGTCAGCGGAGAGATGAACTTCTGGTATCCGCGGATTAAAGCAATCATTATGGTTTTCATCAAAAAACCACCTTTCTGATGCTAGTATAGAAAAAAAATTTCAGATTGAAAAGCTTCCGCCACAATTCTTATCGGAAAACTGTGTTATAATGGATGCATATTCTGAAAAAAAGGGAGTGCCATTATGCCTTCAGTAGAAAGTTTTGAGCTTGACCATAATGCGGTTGTGGCTCCGTATGTAAGACATTGCGGAGTGCATAAAGTCGGAACAGACGGCGTCGTGAATAAGTTTGACATTCGCTTCTGCCAGCCGAACAAACAGGCGATGAAGCCGGATACGATTCATACGCTTGAGCACTTGCTTGCGTTTACGATTCGCACACATTCTGAGAAATACGATCACTTCGACATCATAGATATCTCACCGATGGGCTGCCAGACAGGCTATTATCTTGTTGTCAGCGGCGAGCCGACAGCGGAAGAAATTGTAGACCTGCTTGACGCTACGCTGAAAGAAGCCATCGATATTACGGAGATTCCGGCGGCCAACGAAAAACAGTGCGGCCAGGCGAAACTTCATGATTTAGAAGGCGCGAAACGTCTGATGCGTTTCTGGCTGTCACAAGATAAAGAAGATTTGCTGAAAGTTTTCGGATAAAAAACAGGCCTTTTTGCTGACATGCAAAAAGGCTTTTTTACATATTTCTAAAAAATGTCACACCTTATGTGTAAGCGTTTGCTAAAATAGAAGCAAACATAAAGGAGTGATGGGATGAAACGGGCTGTATTGGCAGGTATGTGCGGTATGGTATTTCTATTATCTTCCTGCGGGGGCAATTCGGACAAAACCTCCGCGGATGAGGAGCCTAAAGCGCTTGAGGTCAAGCTTACAGGACCGGAAACGGCAGCACCGCATGAAAAAGCGGAATACAAGGCGGAGGTTTTTTACGGCGGCAAGCGTGTCACGGATGCGGATGAAGTCATGTTTGAAGTATGGAAAGAAGGAAAAAAAGGCAGCAGCAAAACAAGCAAGGCCAAGGAGGAAAAAGGGGCGTATCACCTGCGGACTGAATTTGATGAAGAGGGTGTGTATACCGTTCAATCCCACGTAACGGCAAAACAGCAGCATAATATGCCGACTGTAAAAGTGCGTGTCGGGGATGCTGAAGCTGCCGATGATTCCTCCGGCCATGAGGAACAGACGCATCATCATTAAGGATTTTTTTTATCCGTCAAGCCTTTTGATGCGTCCTCCGGCGGGTCAATCGTATGTTTTACATTATAAGCTCTTACAGTCGACCAGATGGATAAAAGCAGCACGGCGAGCACGATAAGAAAGCCGAAGCTCAGAAGAAGCAGCATGAAATCCCTCCTTTTTAACAAATCATAACATATTTTCCATCCATAAAATCAAGGGCTGAAAATTTATGTTTTAACACACGATATATAGGGTATATCAATAGTAAACCAAAGGAGGAAGATAGGCATGTCAGAAAAACTATTGGATGCAGTCAATAAGCAAGTTGCAAACTGGACGGTCATGTATGTGAAATTACATAACTATCATTGGTACGTCAAAGGGAAGGACTTTTTCACATTGCATGAAAAGTTCGAGGAGCTGTATAACGAAACGGCTACATATATTGATGATCTGGCAGAACGTCTGCTGGCATTAAACGGCAAGCCGATCGGCACAATGACGGAATCATTGAAGACAGCGTCTGTAAAAGAAGCGGAAGGCAATGAGAGCGCAGAACAAATGGTACAGAACATTTATGATGATTTCACTGTCATTGCGGAAGAGCTGAAAAGCGGCATGGACCTCGCAGATGAGGTAGGAGACGAAACGACCGGTGATATGCTGCTTGCCATTCACCAGAATATCGAAAAACATAACTGGATGCTGAAAGCGTATTTAGGATAAATCAACAAGGGAAGACCGGGGCTATAAAGCACTCGGTCTTTTATTTGGCTGCCGAAGAGAGGTGTTGTCCATTTTTCTGAAAAATCCAGTCCGTTCCATTCACTTTTCATAGAATAATGTAAGGCCGTTTCTGTGAAAGGATGTTGGATCAAGTGGGCAAAGACTTTGGCATCTTTTCGTTTTTTGCAGTGATCGTGTCGGCAGCGGGGTTTTTCTTCGGAGGTTTTCAGTATTCGTTTCTGATTTTGCTATCGGTCATGGCGATTGAGTTTATCAGTACAAGCTTAAAAGAATCTCTTTTGCAGCAGCTGAGCGCAAGAAAGCTTTTTGCGCGGCTGGTCAAAAAAATCGTGACCCTGGCGTTAGTCTCAGTTTGCCATTTTTTTGACCAGCTGCTTCATACCGAAGGCGCCATCC
Source organism: Bacillus sp. ChL18 (assembly GCF_026241425.1). Lineage (NCBI taxonomy): Bacteria > Bacillati > Bacillota > Bacilli > Caryophanales > Bacillaceae > Bacillus > Bacillus sp. ChL18. The sequence goes on from NZ_JAPHWE010000001.1 coordinate 17,957, forward strand.
GTAATTTGGCTATCATGTTTTATATCTTATACGAATCAGTTCAGGTCGTGATTACGGCAAGCTCGTTGGGCATACCGGTTCCGCAGGTGCTCGTCGACCTATTGGATACCCTGAAAAATAAATTCAAGCGCAAACCGTAACATTTGCTTCAAAGGAGGCTATACTAGCGGGTATGATGGTTTTCCTCTGAATTTTTGATAAAGGGCTTCCGAACAAACGCAACTGTGGTATGATGTATGGAAGATATGAAGGAACGGATTAGAGGGATAAACATGTACGAGTTTAAAGACTATTATCAGAACACTGTTCAGCTCTCCTTTGAACACCAGCCTTTTTCAGACAGCCCGAAGCACGTATGGGTCATATGCCGATATGGAGATAAGTGGCTTTTGACCGAGCATGAAGACCGGGGGTTTGAATTTCCGGGCGGAAAAGTGGAGCCGATGGAATGTGCGGAGGAAGCGGCCCTGCGCGAGGTGAAAGAAGAAACCGGTGCCGCGGTAAGACATCTGAAGTACGTCGGACAGTATAAAGTTCTCGGCAGGGAAAAGGTAATCGTGAAGAATATTTATTTTGCCGATATTGAAAAGCTTGAAAAACAGGCTGACTATTTTGAAACAAAGGGGCCGGTGCTGTTCAGCGAACTGCCGGAGAATCTCCCCCGAAATAAAAAGTTCAGTTTCATTATGAAAGATTCGGTGCTTCCGATCAGTCTGAAAAAGCTGAAAGAGGACGGCGTATTTCAATCATAAAAAACGGAGACCCGGCGTTTACGCACGGGTCTTTTTTATATTTTTCCTTTCGTCCATTTTCTTTCTAACAGTTCGACTCCCTGATACATCAATGTCGCAAAAATCGCGATGATCAGAAGGCTTAAGAACACAAGAGTGAAATTGAAGACCTGGAATCCGTAAATGATCATGTAGCCCAGACCTTTTTCGGAAACGAGAAACTCGCCGACGATGACACCGACCCAGGATAAACCGACGTTCACTTTAAGCGCGGAAATAATCGCGGGGGAGCATGCCGGCAGAATGACTTCTTTAAACATGATGCTTCTTTTCGCTCCGAAGGTTTTCATGACCTTAATATAGTTTTCATCCACTTCTTGAAAAGCCGTAAAGACGACGATTGTCGTGATAATGACACTGATGACTGCTCCCATGGCGACAATGCTTGTGAAATTCGGTCCGAGTGCCACGATGAGAATCGGTCCGAGTGCGACCTTCGGCATCGCGTTTAAAATGACGAGGTACGGGTCTAAAACCCGGGCGAGCCTGTTTGACCACCATAACAGAGCGGCGAGGCATGTGCCGAGGAGCGTGCCGAGCAAAAAGCCGAGAACGGTTTCTCCTAAGGTTACGCCGATGTGCGCCGCAAGGGATGCGTCCGCAATCTTTTCAACTAAAAGCCTGCAAACGGCGGAGGGTGAGCTGAAGATTAACGGATCGATCCAGCCCGCCCTGCTCGATATTTCCCAGCCGGCAAAAAATACGATGAAAATGGCGGCCTGATACGCACGGACCCGGAGCTTTTCTTTTTGGTGTCTTTTCTTAAACTGCTGATGAAGCTGTTCAATCGTGCCGCTGCTGTTTTTCAAGGGAATTCAGCTCCTTCCATATGGTTTGAAACAGCGGCTGAAAGGCCGGATCCTGACGCGCGTCAAACGGATCTAAAGCCGCGAGCTCCTTAGGCACGGTGAATATTTGGTGGATGGTGCCCGGCTGATTCGAAAATAAATAGATCGTATCGCTCATGGCGATGGCTTCACCGATATCGTGGGTGACGAGCACGGCGGTTTTTTGAAAATCCTTTAATGTTCTGAAGACAAGGTTTTCCAAAGAAAGCTTCGTTTGAAAGTCCAGCGCGGAAAACGGTTCATCAAGGAGCAGCAGTCCCGGGTCCGGCGCAAGAGTTCTGGCAAGTGCCGCCCGCTGCCGCATTCCGCCTGACAGCTCTTTCGGGTATTTCTTTTCAACGCCGATTAATCCGAGCTTAGGCAGAAGGCTGAGAACTTCAGCTCTTTTTTCTTCTGTTAATGTTTTTGAAATGTGTAAACCGAGCAGCACGTTTTCCTCAATTGATTTCCAAGGAAATAAATAATCCTGCTGAAGCATATAACCGATTTGGTGTTCTTTATGGTTCGGCACGCTTCCTTCAATCAGAACCCGGCCTTGCGCAGGGGTGATAAGACCGGCCAGAATGGACAGGAGTGTTGTTTTTCCGCATCCGCTCGGTCCGAGAAAGGAGATGAAATCCCCTTTTTCAATCTGAAAATGTATATCTTTCACGGCGGTTGTTCTTTCTTTCAGCGAGAAATAAGTATGTGTTACATGATCGACATGTAAAAAAGACATTCATGTTCCTCCTATTGTTCTGAGGTGACTTTTTTGGCGATTTTTGTGTTGACGAGTTTGCTGTACGGAATATGTTTCGGGAGCTCTCCGGCTTCATCCATAATAGATTGAAGCTGTTCCCATTCATCCTTTTGCAGTACTGGGTCTGCAGAGAATGACTTTTGTTTTTTATAGCGCTCTATCGATGTTTCGATAATGACCGGATCGGTATCGGCAAATTCCTTCTGAATCAGTTTTGTGATGTCTTTGGCCGGATGGCTTTCCACCCATTGCTGGGCGCGATAGATGGCGCGGGTGAATTTTTCCGCCGTCTTTTCATTGGTTTTCAAATAACTTTCTTTTGCCATAAAGGTTGTGTATGGCACTTGGCCGGAAGCTTCTCCGAAGGATGCGACGATATGGCCGATGCCTTCTTTTTCAAACTGGGATGCCGTCGGTTCAAACAGCTGCACATAATCACCCGTTCCGGATGCGAATGCGTTGGAAATATTGGCGAAATCAATGTTTTGAACGAGGTTAATGTCTTTTTTCGGCTCTATGTGATTCTTTTTCAGGACGTACTCACCGGCCATTTGGGGCATGCCGCCTTTTCGCTGGCCGAGAAATGTTTTTCCTTTTAAATCGCTCCATTTGAATGATTTCTCATCCTTCCGCGACACGAGAAATGTGCCGTCCGTCTGTGTCAGCTGCGCGAAGTTGATGACCGGATCTTTTGCTCCCTGCGCCTCCACGTAAATGGATGTTTCAGAACCGACCAGCGCGATATCAGACCCGTTTGACAAAAGCGATGTCATCGTTTTGTCCCCGCCCCATGTTGTTTGAAGTGACACTTGGAGCCCTTCTTTTTTAAAGAAACCTTTTGCCTCAGCGACATACATAGGCGTATAGAAGATGGAGTGTGTGACTTCCGCCACCTTTACCTTCGTCAGACTTTCTTCCTGTCTGCAAGCCGGAAGAATGAGCAGGAAAAAGGCGCATATGACAAAAACGCAGCCCGTTTTGAGCCATTTGTTCACGGTGTAACCTCCTTGTTTTAAGCGTTAAAATAACCTTTTCTGCTTTACATATCGTATGATGGGTATAAAAAATGTGTGAGTGCCCATATTCACGTTGGGATAGAATAAAAAAACTGATGATATAAGGAGGCGCATTGTTTTGCTGGCAGAAAAGAAAAGGTTCCCGTCTCCGAGTCCGCATGTCCGCCTCTTTGAGGTATGCTATGAGTCAGAAGGGCTGAAGGTAAAGGGGCTCCTTGCCGAGCCTGCGGCGCCGGGAACATATGACGGTTTTTTATATTTGCGCGGCGGCATAAAAAATGTCGGCATGGTACGCCCCGGAAGAATCATTCAATTCGCTTCCCAAGGCTTTGTCGTGTTTGCGCCTTATTACAGAGGCAACCAGGGCGGCGAGGGAAATGAAGATTTTGCGGGAGAGGACAGAGAGGACGCGTTTTCCGCTTTTCGCCTGCTTCGGGAGCATCCGAACGTCAGGGAAGGGCGGGTGCATATTTTCGGTTTTTCCCGGGGCGGAATCATGGGGCTTTTGACCGCGATTGAAATGGGGCATCAAGCGGCTTCGCTCGTATCATGGGGCGGTGTGAGCGATATGGTGCTTACTTATGAAGAGCGGAAGGATATGCGGCGGATGATGAAGCGGGTGATCGGCGGCACGCCGAAAAAGGTGCCGGATGAATACAGACGGCGTTCGCCGTTTGAAAACGCAGACCGCATTCAGGCCCCTGTGCTGCTCATCCATGGAGAGAATGATGAGAATGTTTCGATCGAACACGCCCGGATGATCGAGGACAAGCTGAAAGAGGCGGGGAAACCGGTGGAAACTTGGTATTACAGCGGTTTTACGCATTATTTTCCGCCGCAGGAAAACAGACGCATTGTCCGGCGGCTGGCGGAATGGATGAAGACACGGTAAGATGTCTGATTTATGATATGATAATAAAGAATAAGAGAATGAAAGGGGATTTTCATTTTGGGAATGCCTGTTGAATTTAATACCATGATTGTGACAAAAGGCAATGAAAAACGGATAGAGGAAAATATCTTTTTATTGGAGAAAGAGGGCTACCGCGTCTATCCTCTTGATATTCCGATGGACGTGCGCAAAACGAAAACCGGCGAGAAATCCGGCACCGGCGAGGTCCAAAAGCTCGAATGGGCGAACGGCCGGACAAGCATTACATACAGACTCACGTCGCTTCATTCGACAAACTGAAAAAACAAAAGCCGAGGGCATAAACGCCCTTGGCTTTTTTGATTACACGAGAGGTCCGCCGGCTTTGGCAATCGAGTCTGCATGGGAAAACTTTTTAAAGTTTTCTTTAAACTCATTGGCTAAAAACAGCGCTTTTTCGTTGTATGCTTGTTTATCGCTCCACGTGTTTTCAGGCTGAAGAACTTCATTCGGAACGCCCGGAACATGAACGGGGCTGCGCAGGCCGAAAATGCTGTCTGCCGTCATGTCAGTCTGGTTCAGTCTGCCTTCAATAGCGGCCTTGACCATCGCTCTTGTATACGAAAGTTTCATCCGTTCTCCGACTCCGTACCCTCCGCCGGTCCAGCCTGTGTTGACCAGGAAGACTTGAACGCCGTGTTCGTCGATTTTATGCCCGAGCATTTCGGCATATACATGCGCCGGAAGCGGAAGGAACGGTGAACCGAAACACGTCGAGAAAGTCGTTTGCGGAGATGTCACGCCGCGCTCGGTTCCCGCGAGTTTACTGGTGTACCCGCTTAAGAAATGATACATCGCCTGTTCCTTCGTCAGTTTGCTGATCGGAGGAAGCACGCCGAATGCGTCCGCCGTTAAAAAGACGATCGCCTGCGGATGGCCGGCAATGCTCGGCTGCACGATATTGCCGATCATCTCAATCGGATATGCGGCTCTTGTGTTTTCCGTGTAGAAGGAATTGTCGTAATCCGCTTCACCCGTTTTTTCATCAAGCACGACATTCTCAAGAACAGACCCGAAGCGGATCGCACGAAAAATCTGCGGTTCTTTTTCCTCGCTCAGATTGATACATTTAGCGTAACATCCGCCTTCAATGTTGAAAACGCCGGAATCTGACCAGCCGTGCTCGTCATCGCCGATCAGTTTGCGGTCCGCATCGGCTGAAAGCGTCGTTTTCCCTGTGCCGGAAAGGCCGAAAAACAGGGCGACATCGCCTTTTTCACCGACATTGGCTGAGCAATGCATCGGCAGTATATCCTGCTGCGGAAGCAGGAAGTTCATAATGGAGAATATTGATTTTTTCATTTCTCCGGCGTATTCGGTGCCGCCGATTAAAATGACGCGCTTTTCGAAAGAGACAATGATAAATGTTTCCGAATGCGTGCCGTCCGTCTCCGGATCTGCTTTAAAATGCGGAGCTGAGAGAATGGTGAAAGGCTGCGCTTGCGGATCTCTTTCATCCGTCTCCGGTCTGATAAACAGCTGGCGCGCGAATAAATTGTGCCACGCAAATTCATTTACGACCGTAATCGGCAGTCTGTATTTTTCATCCGCCCCCGCGAATCCTTCAAAAACAAACAGTTCATCCCGCTGTTTTAAGTAGCTGACGACTTTGGCGTACAACTTTTCAAACGCCTCTTCTGAAATGGGCTGATTCACCGCGCCCCAATCAATTTGATTTTCTGTGCTTTGTTCACGGACGATAAATTTATCTTTAGGTGACCGGCCTGTATATGCGCCGGTGGTGGCGCGTACGGCGCCCGTTGATGTCAGCGTTCCTTCATTTCGGCTGATCACTTTTTCGGTAAGTTTTGGAGCCGATAAATTATGATGCACATTCGGACTTGCAAGTAATGCTTGTAGATCTGCGGTTAAATCAACTAATTTCATAAAAACCTTCCTTTGCCGGTTTATTTGTATTTCGCTGAATGTGGAATTAGTATAACATATATCCAAAAATAGTCTATACTATTTGAGGTTTTTTGTTTGTGTTTTTCCATTGCTTCCCGAAATAAAGGCGCGTAATCGCTTTAATTCATATTGACACTTTCCGCCCTTTTACGATAAGATATTTCATTGAGCGGATACTCTTATCCCGAGCTGGCGGAGGGACAGGCCCGATGAAGCCCAGCAACCGGTTTCTCTGTAAAAAAGCAGGTGAAAACACTGTGGGAAACCAAGGTGCTAACCTGATGCAAGGTTTAATATTTTCCTTGAGCGATAAGAGTGAAAGGCACACAGACCAAACCCTTTCCTCGAGTGGAAAAGGTTTTTTTATTTCATAAAATATGCCAATTAACATTCTCTGATATAGTATGACATTGTATTAAGAGGGAGCGAGTTCCGTATCATATGAGAAGGTCTTGCAAAAGATCTTTTTTCAGGAGGAAAAGTGAATGAGTAAAAACCGTCGACTATTTACATCTGAATCTGTTACTGAGGGTCATCCGGACAAAATCTGTGACCAAATTTCTGACAGTATCTTAGATGAGATTTTAAAAAATGACCCGAACGCGCGCGTGGCCTGCGAAACATCTGTAACGACAGGACTTGTGCTGGTAAGCGGAGAGATTACTACTTCAACATACGTTGACATTCCGAAAACAGTCCGTGAAACGATTAAAGAAATCGGCTACACACGCGCCAAATATGGATTTGATGCGGAGACTTGCGCTGTTTTAACATCAATTGATGAACAGTCTGCGGATATCGCAATGGGTGTCGATCAGGCTCTTGAAGCGCGTGAAGGCACAATGAGCGATGCTGAAATCGAAGCAATCGGAGCGGGAGACCAAGGCCTGATGTTCGGTTATGCGTGTAACGAAACGAAAGAGCTTATGCCGCTTCCGATCTCTTTGGCGCATAAATTAGCCCGCCGTTTGAGCGAAGTCCGCAAAGAAGACATTCTTCCGTACCTTCGCCCTGACGGCAAAACGCAAGTTACCGTTGAATATGATGAAAACAACAAGCCGGTCCGCATCGACGCGATCGTTATTTCAACTCAGCACCACCCGGAAATTACGCTTGAGCAGATTCAGCGCAATCTGAAAGAGCATGTCATTAATCCTGTCGTGCCTGAGGAACTGATCGATGAAGAGACAAAATACTTCATCAACCCTACGGGACGTTTCGTAATCGGCGGACCTCAAGGTGATGCGGGTCTTACCGGCCGTAAAATCATCGTAGACACATACGGCGGATATGCACGTCACGGCGGCGGCGCATTCTCCGGTAAGGATGCGACGAAGGTAGACCGTTCTGCGGCATACGCTGCGAGATACGTAGCGAAAAACATCGTGGCAGCAGGTCTTGCTGATTCTTGTGAAGTGCAGCTTGCATACGCAATCGGCGTGGCACAGCCTGTTTCTATTTCCATCAATACATTTGATACAGGAAAAGCTTCTGAAGAAAAACTGATCGAAGTCGTACGGAATAACTTCGACCTGAGACCTGCCGGCATTATTAAAATGCTTGATCTGCGCCGCCCGATCTATAAGCAGACAGCTGCTTACGGCCACTTCGGACGTCATGATGTGGATCTTCCTTGGGAGCGTACTGACAAGGCGGATGCGCTTCGCAAAGAAGCACTAGGAGAATAATTTTATAGCCGCTTACTTAAGCGGCTTTCCCTTTTTGTAGATGCTGCCATGCTTATTTTTTACATAGCGTGAAACCAATGGCGTAACAAAGCGTCTATAAAAAGGGGGTCCAATTAGAAAATTACACTTATGGAGGCTATACTATGTGTGGATTTGTCGGTGTTTTTAATAAGCATCCATTAACTCAAACCGCAGATCAAGAAGAGCTAATCAAACAAATGAACCAAATGATCGTTCACCGCGGTCCTGACAGCGATGGGTATTATCATGATGAGCACGTCGGATTCGGCTTTAGACGGCTCAGTATTATTGACGTAGAAAACGGCGGACAGCCTTTATCATATGAAGACGAAAAATATTGGATCATTTTTAACGGCGAAATCTATAACTACATTGAATTGAGAGAAGAGCTTGAAGCGAAAGGCTACACTTTCAATACAGATTCCGATACCGAAGTGCTCCTTGCGACATACCGTCATTATAAAGAAGAAGCTGCTTCAAAGCTTCGCGGAATGTTTGCGTTTTTAATCTGGAACAAAGCTGACCGCGTCATGTACGGCGCGAGAGACCCGTTCGGCATTAAACCGCTGTATTACACAACCATCGGGGATAAAGTATATTTTGCATCTGAAAGAAAAAGTTTAATGGCCGCTCAAAACGGCATTGATCTTGATACAGCTTCTTTACAGCAATATATGTCTTTCCAATTCGTTCCTGAACCGAGCACGCTTGACGCTGAAGTGAAAAAGGTCGAGCCGGGCAGCCAGTTTACGATCCGCCCGGAAGGCGATATCGCGTTTAAAACATATTTCAAAGCGAACTTTAAGCCTGTTCAGTCTGATGAAGATAAATTGGTGAAAGAAGTCAGAGACGCAATCTTTGACTCTGTCAAAGTCCACATGAGAAGTGACGTGCCTGTCGGTTCGTTTCTATCCGGCGGTATCGACTCTTCTTTTATCGTCTCAGTTGCGAAAGAATTTCACCCGAGCCTTAAAACATTTTCCGTCGGTTTTGAGCAGCAAGGCTTCAGTGAGGTTGACGTAGCGAAGGAAACGGCTGCCGCGCTCGGGATTGAAAACATCAGCAAAGTCATTTCTCCTGAGGAGTATATGAACGAGCTTCCGAAAATCGTCTGGCACTTTGATGACCCGCTTGCAGATCCGGCGGCGATTCCTTTGTACTTTGTCGCGAAAGAAGCGAAAAAACATGTAACGGTCGCGTTATCCGGGGAAGGCGCGGACGAGCTGTTCGGCGGGTACAATATTTACCGCGAACCGCTTTCGCTTAAACCGTTTGAACGCATTCCGTCCGGTCTGAAAAAAATGCTTCTTCATGTGGCGTCCGTCATGCCTGAAGGAATGAGAGGGAAAAGCCTCTTAGTCCGCGGCTGCACACCGCTTGAGGAGCGCTATATCGGTAATGCGAAGATTTTTGAAGAGCCCGTGAAAAAACAGCTGCTCAAACATTACAATCCAGAGCTTTCATACCGTGATGTCACGAAGCCGTACTTTACGGAAAGCCGTTCATACAGCGACATTAATAAAATGCAGTATGTTGACATCCATACGTGGATGCGCGGCGACATCCTGTTAAAGGCTGACAAAATGACGATGGCCAACTCATTGGAACTGCGCGTGCCGTTCCTTGATAAAGTCGTGTTTGACGTGGCTTCTAAAATTCCGGATGAACTGAAAACGAAAAACGGCACGACGAAATACCTTCTGCGCAAAGCTGCTGAAGGAGTAGTGCCTGATCATGTGCTTAACCGCAAAAAACTCGGCTTCCCTGTGCCGATCCGCCACTGGCTGAAAAATGAAATGAACGAATGGGTTCGCAACATCATTCGTGAAAGTGAAACAGATGCTTATATTGAAAAGGATTATGTCCTTCAGCTTCTGGAAGATCATTGTGCCGACAGAGCGGACAACAGCCGCAAAATCTGGACCGTGCTGATCTTCATGATCTGGCACAGCATCAATGTCGAAAAAAGACTGGTGCCGGAAGAGCTGAATCATCAGCCGAAAGAAGTCATTTTCGTTTAATCCAAAAGGCTTTCGATGTTATCGAAAGCCTTTTTTCTATTGTTTTTTTGTAAACCGTCTATTCCGCTCTGTTTTCGACAAAGTATTACGCAATATTCAGAAAAAGGTTATAATAGGACTAATCGGGTAGATTCCGGAAAGTGTTTTCTGGCTATTTCGTCTCGGTTTGTGTTTCTTTGTCAAAATCAGGGGGAGGGAGAGTTATGCAAAACAAAGAAAAAACGCTTCACCGCGGCTTGGAAGAGCGGCATATCTCGCTTATGTCGTTGGGCGCCGCGATAGGAGTCGGGCTGTTTCTCGGGTCGGCTTCTGCCATAAAGCTTGCCGGGCCGGGGATTTTAGCCGCTTACGCCTGCAGCGGACTGATTATGTTTTTTATTATGCGGGCATTAGGGGAAATGGCGATTCAAAAGCCTGTAGCCGGCTCATTCAGCCGGTATGCCAGAGATTATCTCGGTCCGCTTGCCGGGTTTTTAACAGGCTGGAATTATTGGTTTTTATGGGTTGTTACCTGCATGGCGGAAATCACCGCGGTCGGCATTTATATGGGCTACTGGTTCCCTGACGTGCCGTCATGGATCTGGGCGCTTTGTGCACTCGTCATTATGACGGCTGTCAACTTTCTGGCGGTCAAAGCGTACGGTGAGCTTGAATTCTGGTTTGCGCTCATTAAAGTCTTGGCGATTCTGTCAATGATCGCGATCGGTCTGGTGATGATCGTATTCGGTCTCGGAAACGGAGGCGTTGCGCTCGGAATCAGCAATTTATGGAGCCACGGCGGCTTTTTCCCGAATGGGATTAAAGGGGTGCTGCTGTCGCTTCAAATGGTCATGTTTGCCTATCTCGGGATTGAGCTGATCGGTGTTACAGCCGGTGAGGTCAAAAATCCGGAAAAATCACTGGCGCGGGCCATAGATACTGTTTTTTGGCGCATTCTCATTTTTTACGTCGGAGCTTTGTTTGTCATTATGTCAATTTATCCGTGGCAGGAAATCGGTTCAGGCGGAAGCCCGTTTGTTTTGACATTTGAAAAAATCGGAATACCCGCTGCAGCCGGAATCATTAATTTTGTCGTATTGACGGCGGCTCTTTCTTCCTGCAACAGCGGGATCTTCAGCACGGGGCGCATGCTGTTCAATCTGGCGGAGCAAAATGAAGCGCCTAAAGCATACGGTACGGTCACAAAAGGCGGTGTGCCGGGAAAAGCGGTATTGGTTTCAGCGGGCGCGTTGTGCATCGGCGTTTTGCTGAACTACGTGGTGCCGGCGAAAGTGTTTACGTGGGTGACGAGCATTGCGACGTTCGGGGCGATTTGGACATGGTCGATTATTTTGCTTTCCCAAATGAAATACCGTAAAAGCTTACAGCCGGAACAACGGAAAAAACTGAAATATAAAATGCCTTTATACCCCTTTTCCTCATATATCTCGCTGGCATTTCTGGCTTTTGTCGTTGTGCTGATGGCTTTTGATGCAGAGACCCGGGTGGCCGTCATCATCGGTCCTGTCTGGTTCGGCATATTATTAGCCGCCTATTACGGAAAAGGTTTCCATAAAAGAAAAGACATAGATCTGGAAAACGGACAGACATTCGCCGAAAAAGCGTAAAAAAAGAGCCCGGGACATGGGCTCTTTTTTTCATAGGATCGGGCCGGCGGGGGAAGAATAAAACAAATTCCTGAACATTTTGCTTCTGTTTCCTGACAATCGGGAGAATGCAAATGGTTTTTACTTAAATAATATTTTGAAAAATGGTACAGTAGTAAAACAAAGCTGATCTATTTTTATTTCTCTTGCAGTGTTTTATAGTATCGGCCTTTTTCAACATATTCCGTTCTGATTCTTTCCATGTCCCGTATGTCTTCTTCTGTCAGCCGGCGGATAACCTTTGCGGGCCGGCCGAACGCAAGACAGCCGGGAGGAATGGTTTTGCCCGGAGGAACGAGACTTCCGGCGCCGATAAATGCGCCTTCTCCGATTTCCGCCCCGTCAAGAATGACGGAGCCCATACCGATTAAAGCATTCTTTCTGATGATTGCGCTGTGCAGTGTAACCTGATGGCCGATCGTGACGTCATCTTCAATAAGAAGCGGGCGGTTCGGACTTTGATGCAGACAGCTCAAGTCTTGTATGCTGACTCTTTTTCCGATCCTTGTCGGCGCAACATCCCCCCGGATGACGGCTGAGAACCAAATGCTCGATTGTTCTCCGATCACGACGTCGCCCGTAATGACGGCGTTATCCGCAATGAACGCTTCAGGATGTATGTCAGGCGTAAATTGTTTATAAGGGTAGATTATCATGTCTCATCCTTCTTTCTCTAAATTTATGTAAGAGGTGAACTGCATGTGGACTTGGAAAGCAGACAGGCCCGTCGGTACCATTGTCATTATCCACGGGGCGAGCGAATACCACGGGCGCTATAAATGGCTCGTTGAAATGTGGAGATCTTCCGGATATAACGTGGTGATGGGCGATTTGCCCGGTCAGGGAACGTCGACCCGCGCCAGAGGGCATATTCGCTCTTTCCAAGAATACATTGATGAAGTAGATATATGGATTGATAAAGCGAGAACGCTTGAAGCGCCCGTTTTCCTTTTGGGCCACAGCATGGGCGGACTGATTGCGATAGAATGGTTTAAGCAGCAGAGAAATCCCCGTATTACGGCACTCATTTTATCATCACCTTGTCTGGGTCTGCAAATAAAAGTCAATAAAGTCCTTGATTTTGCGTCTAAAGGACTGAACGTCCTCGCTCCGTCCCTCAGAGTGGATTCCGGCTTATCACCTGATATGGCAACGAGGAATGCGGATATGATTGAAGCGGATCAAAACGATTCTTTATATGTCACGAAGGTATCCGTAAGATGGTACAGAGAGCTTTTAAAAACCATTGATGCCGCTATGGTGCCGACTGATTCGTTTTTAAAGGTGCCGCTTTTGCTTATGCAGGGCGGTGATGACAAAATCGTCGATAAAATGAAGGTCCGCAAATGGTTTTCCGGTGTGGCTTCCCATAATAAATCGTACCGGGAATGGGAAGGGCTTTATCATGAAATTTTTAATGAACCGGAAAGAGAAACTGTGTTTAAGGCGGCAAAAGCCTTTACAGATCAGTATATTTGAATTCGCTGGGGGTGCATATGTTGACAGTACCGGAACATCCTTTTAACCTTATGGCAAAAGTGTATCGGGAAATTTTTCCGCTCGTTCATCAGGAATTGAACATGTGGCGGGAAAAATCAGATTCCATTAAAAATACCGAACTGCGGCAGCAGGCGGCCGCAAGTATCCGCGATAAATCGTTTCATTGTGAAGGCGGCGGCATTTTAGCCCTGCTTTCGGGAGAGCAGAAACAGAAATGCGTGCAATTTATCATCGCGTATCAGACAATCAGTGATTATCTGGACAATCTGTGCGACCGCAGCACCTCGCTTGATCCCGAGGACTTCCGCATGCTTCATCTCTCCATGCGTGACGCGCTGACGGTCGGCGCCGAGGTGCGGCCGTACTATCAGTACAGAGACGAGCGGGATGACGGCGGTTATCTTCATGAGCTGGTGAGAACATGCCAGCGGGTGCTCGGGTCAATAGAACATTACGGTATCATTAAACCTTATTTGCTTGAGCTGTGTGATTATTATTGCGACCTTCAGGTTCATAAGCATGTCGTTGAGCATGAACGCGTGCCGAGGCTTAAAGGCTGGTTTGAGCAGTACCGGTCACAGCTTCCGGAAATGGAGTGGTTTGAGTTCTCGGCCTGCGCCGGATCGACGTTAGGCATTTTCTGTCTCGTTGCTTACTCATTCCAGCCTGATTTTAACGAACATACCGCTGAGAAAATCCGCAGCAGTTATTTTCCGTACATACAAGGGCTGCACATACTGCTCGATTATTTAATTGACCAGGAAGAGGATCTGCTTGAAGGCGATCTGAATTTCTGTACGTATTATCAGTCTCATGAAGAAATGATGCAGAGACTGCAGCATTTTATTGAAAAAGCGGATGAACATTTGCAAGGCATTCCGCATGAAAATTTTCACCGGCTGATCAACAGGGGGCTTCTCGGCGTCTATTTATCCGATGACAAAGTCGCCGGCCAAAAAGAAATGGGCCGCCTCGCGCGAAAGCTGATCAGGGCAAGCGGAAAAACGTCATTTTTCTTTTATATTAACGGAAGAGCCTACCGCAAATTTCAGAAGATGGCTTGGACGAAAAGTTCGTAATGGGTGAACTGCGCCTCTCGTGTACATCATGACGGCGCAGTTTTTTATTTATGACGTGAAGTATGAAATGAAACATTGTTTGCATCTGCAGAATATGATACTTTAATTTTATGAAAAAATTAAAGTATTTAGCGGTCATAGCATTACTTTCCATTTCCGGAGGCTGCTCCGTCATCCATGCTTCCGCCGGCTATCATCCTGTCTTGATAGCGCACAGGGGCTCTTCTGCGATTGAGCCGGAACATACAGCTTTGTCTTATGCGCGTGCCATTAAAGACGAAGCAGATTATATTGAGATAGACTTACGGGAGACAAAGGACGGCCATCTGATTGCAATTCACGATAAAACGGTAGATCGGACAACAGATGGTAAAGGGATGACAGATGATCTGTCTTTGGCTCAGGTTAAGAAACTGAATGCGGGAAAAGGAGAAAAGATTTTAACATTAGAAGAAATCATACAGAAATTTGGACAAACTGCCAATTACTATATTGAGACAAGAGAAAGCAACGGCAGCCTGATGATGGAAAAGAAACTGATTGACATATTACAAAAACATAAGCTGATTTCCAGCCAAAAAGCAGTCATTGAGTCTTTTAGCGGGAAGAGCTTAAAAAAAGTTCGATCTATGAATAAAAAAGTTCCTCTTGTTCGATTATTAAAAGATAACGAAGCTGAGGAGATAAATGATAAGCAGCTGCAAACCATCAGAACGTATGCTGATACAGTCGGGCTCAACGCCAAATTGGCAAATGAAGCAGTCGTGAAGCGCATTCATCACAATAAGATGAAAGTGCACGTGTTTTTTGATAAGGAAGACGAGCATACGCTGACGCCTATTATGCTGAAACAAAAAGCAGATGGTATCTTTACAAACAATCCCGCTTATACACGCAGCGTGCTGCAAAAAAGTAAATAAAAAGAGACATGCGCATTTTACGCTGTCTCTTTTTTTAACGGTTTCTTTTTTGCCGCAAGGTGCATTGCGAATTTGCCGATCAGCCCGATGACAAAAAATGCAGCAAACCACCAGTAATAGGTTTTTGCGAACTCAAATCCTAAATGTCTTGATAAAATGATGACGAACATCACATAGGGAACACTTGAAAATATGATGCGAAGAATATTCAAACTGCCGCTCCTCCCAGATGTTACACTTAAAAGATGTGCTTTTTTCCATTATTTCATAGTAATTGATTTTTCTTGAAAAGTAAACACAAAAAGAATCGGCCCGCTTATGACAGGCCGATTCTTTATTTGCCGGCAGATTTCTTTTCAATCGCTATAATAAACGGAGGGTCGTTTCGCTGGTTGAGAAAGCCGTAGCTCAGCACGCGCGCTTTTTCCTGATCAAGATTGCTGCAGTACTCCAGTAATGCACTTTTTTCCGTCTTGCCTTCAGGATGCCCGTGGTACACAACGAGAACGATCAGCCCGTTCTCCTTCAGCAGTTCAAGGAGCTGTTCGATCGCGGAAATGGTTGAGTGACCGTTTGTCGTAATGCTTTTATCGCCGCCGGGCAGATAGCCGAGATTAAACACGGCGCAAGCCACACGACCGTGCGCATCTTCAGGCAGCGATGCCTTTATTTGATCATGGCTCTTATGGTGAAGCGTGACGCGCGGGCCGAAGTCGGCACCGAGCCGCTCCTTCGTTTTAGCGAGTGCGTCCGCTTGAATATCAAAGGCATGGACATGTCCTGTCTCACCGACAAGGCCGGCCAGGAAATATGTATCATGTCCGTTGCCCATCGTCGCGTCAACCGTGATATCACCTTCCTGTGCGGCGGACTTCAGCAATTCTTTACTGAAAGGGAGGATGTGCATCAAGGTCATAGGGCGGTCTCCTCCCCGATCTTTCTGAAGAGCTTCCCTTGATAGCTTCCCCGTGTTTCCAGCTCTTTTTGAATGGCGCCCAGTACTTCCCACTTATTGACGCTCCACATCGGTCCGACCATTAATTCGATCGGCCCGTCTCCCGTAATGCGGTGTACGATCATTTCCGGGGGAATGATTTCGAGCTGATCACATACAAGACTTACATATTCTTCTTGAGAAAGGAACTCCAGCTTTCCTTTTTCATATTGCTTCACCATCGGTGTGCCTTTTAATAAGTGAAGCAGGTGAATTTTAATGCCTTGCACATCCAAATCAGCGACGGCTTTGGCCGTCTCCATCATCATGTCCCTGTTTTCAAGCGGAAGCCCGTTAATGATATGGGAACAAACGCGGATGCCGTGTTTTCTTAGTTTATTGACGCCCTCAACATAGCAGTCAAAATCATGGGCGCGGTTGATCAGAAGGGCGGTCCGCTCATGCACGGTCTGCAGCCCGAGTTCAACCCACAAATAGGTCCGCTCATTCAGTTCGGCCAAATATTCCACGACATCGTCCGGAAGGCAATCCGGACGGGTCGCGATCGACATGCCGACAACGCCGTCAAGCTTGAGGACGGATTCGAATTTTTCTCGCAGCTCCTCTACCGGGGCATGCGTATTCGTGAACGCTTGGAAATATGCGATATATTTGCCGTCTTTCCACTTTTCGTGCATGCGGTTTTTGATATCGTGAAATTGCGTGAGTAAGTCATCGGCCCGATTGCCGGCAAAATCGCCGGAGCCCGCCGCGCTGCAGAATGTGCAGCCTCCGTGTGCAACCGTGCCGTCCCGATTCGGGCAGTCAAAACCGCCGTCAAGCGCGACTTTAAACACTTTATGCCCGAAATGCTCCCGCAGATGATAATTTAATGTATGGTACCGTTTTTCCGTATTTGAATAAGGAAAAGGGTTATTCTCGTTCAATGTTCAAAAAGCCTCCCTCACATCAGATGCATCCTAAAATTGTAGCATGAATGATGAGGGTTCACAATCTGAAAACAGGATGCGGCTTTCTTTTGTTTATTATGACTGCAGGCAGGATTCTCATTCCTTTAGTTAAACACGGAAAATTTGGTTCTCTTTCCTTCAACCTTCGGGTGTTATTATTTTTGGTCCGCTCAAACTAAGTTTGATTTCCCATTCACTGAGGAGGGGTTTCGTTGGCAACAAGACAATCAGTAGATGAACATCTCCAAAGAAGCGAACAGGCGTATGAATTTGCGAATGAGCAATTTATGACCGCTTCGAAACAAGAGCATTATAATGATAATGAGTACAGTGAAGCGCAAATGATGCTTGAAAACGCGGTGAATGAATTAAACAAGCTGTCATTATCTGCGAATGATCAGCAAAGAGAGCAGCTTTATCGAATGAGATTGCAGCTGCAGACCTTGCAAAACAATATGATTTTGCAGCGTAATTTTGATTACTGACCGCGCCGTTTCAAATGGTTCAGCAAACCTGCCGGAATTCCGGCGGGTTTTTTTGTATTTTTTTAAAAAAAGAATTGACAATAGGGCGGAGTGTGTTTATTGTATTACGTGTACTACTTGATGTAATACACATAAAACACTCGAAAAATGAAATCGACATATAAATGTTAAGCATAGGGAAGGGGAACTTTTATGAAAAACAAAAGATCCGTAAAACAAGATGTGCCTCTTATTATCGCCGCCTCGGTTTTGGCCAGCAGTCTGTTTGTCGTTCTTGTCGTCATCGGTTTTCAATGGCAGAACATTTAAAGAGAGAGAGCAGCTCGTAAAAGAAAGAAGGGAAGTAAATGATTCAAATCGATCCGAGAAGCTCAACTCCGATTTATGAGCAGATCATACAGCAACTGAAAGAGCTTTGTTTAAAAGGGATCATGAAGCCGGGGGATAAACTTCCTTCTGTCAGGGAATTGGCAACGATCATTATCGCCAATCCGAACACAGTCAGCAAAGCGTACAAGGAGCTCGAACGCGATGGTGTCATTGAAACGCTGAGGGGAAGAGGAACGTATATATCGGAGAATGCAAAAACGACATTGGTTGAAGGGAAGATGACGATGATAAAAGAGCAATTGAAACAGCTCATCATCGATGCCCATTACGCGGGAGTTGAGCTGGAGAAGCTGCAGGAATGGATAAAGGAAATCAGCGCTGATGTGAAAGGAGGCAAGGATCATGATTGAATTACGGAATCTCTCAAAAACGATAGACGGTAAAGAAGTGCTCAAGGATATTTCGCTCACCATCGGAAAAGGGGAAATTTTCGGGCTGCTCGGGCGAAACGGATCAGGGAAAACAACACTGCTCCGGCTCATTCAGCAGATTCTGCTGCCGGATCAAGGGACGGTTTTATTTAATCAGGTGGAAATAAAGCGGCATCCGAAAGTAAAACAGAACATCATTTATATGCCTGTTGAAAATCCTTTTTATGACAAGTATACATATAAACAGCTTGTTGCGATTGTAAACAGAATCTATCCGAATTTTGATGTGACTTACGCCAATGAGCTGATGAACAGGTACGGCATTCCGGAAACGAAGAAATACCGTGAATTATCGACAGGCCTGAAAAAACAGCTTGCGCTCGTCCTTGCCTTTGCTTCACGCCCGGCTCTCATCCTTTTGGATGAACCGACGGACGGAATTGACGCCGTAACGCGTCATGACGTGCTTCAGCTTATGGTGGATGAAGTGGCTGAACGGGAAACGAGCATTCTGATTACCTCACACCGTTTAGAAGATATTGAGCGAATGTGCAACCGGATCGGGTTTTTGGAAGGAAATCAGCTGACGAATGTGATGGACTTGGATGATATGAAGGAAGAGTACATGAAAATCCAAATGGCATTTGAAGAGGACGTCGCCTTGAAGATCAGAGAACAAAACATACCGATTCTCGACCATGCCGGTGTGTTTTATACGGTGCTGATTCAAAAGAACGATGAAAAGAAAAAGAAGTTTCTGCAAGAGCTGCAGCCGAAAGTATGGAACGAACTTCCTGTGAATTTAGAAGAAGTCTTCATCGCGAAGTTTGGAGGGAACCGGAGATGGTAGACAGGGGATTGCTGTACAGGGAATGGGTGCAGAATCGAACTGTTCTTGTGATGGTCGGCATTTTTTTAGCGGCGGTCAATCCATTTGAAGTGTTAAATACCTATCTGGTCTATCAAGGCTGTCTGGACACCCCGGAAGCATATTGTAACTTTTATGTGAATTCTCTGGAGAGCGGAATGCTGAACTTAAACTGGGCGCCCGCTGTCATCTTAGCGGTTTGCTTATTCGGACTGGAGCGCACAAAAGGAACGATTGATACGCTTTTCAGTCTGCCTTATTCCCGCGCTCAGGTGTTTCACACTAAATTTTGGCTCGGGGCGGCGGTCATTGCCGGCGCTCAGGTGATCGGCTACGGGCTGGCTGAGCTGCTCATTCTTCTGTTAAAGCCTGAGCGCGTATATTTCTTTCACCATTACAGCGTCGGAGAGATTATTGTGAGTGTTTTGGCTTTTACATTGGTTGCGAGCGCGGGCTGCTTAACGGGGAATACGTTCGCCCAGCTGTTAACGGCGTTTGCTGTGTCGATATCACCATACCT
This sequence comes from Bacillus sp. ChL18, assembly GCF_026241425.1. Lineage (NCBI taxonomy): Bacteria > Bacillati > Bacillota > Bacilli > Caryophanales > Bacillaceae > Bacillus > Bacillus sp. ChL18. The sequence continues at coordinate 37,604 of NZ_JAPHWE010000001.1, forward strand.
GATCATTACGTTGCCGTTGTCTAATGTAGAAGTCATCTTCGGAGCCGGCATGTATGAGCTGATGCCGTCAGTCGATGCTTATATCAAAGTATACAATCTTTTTCAATACTTGAATCCGATCATGTACATTGATACAGATTGGGTATCTGCCAGCAAGTATATATTAATTATCCCGGCAGTGATGAGCATTGTATTTTATGCCATCGGGTACTTTTGCTATGTCAGGCAGCCTGTGGAACGGAACGGCCGTTTTTTTCTCTGGAGACAGCTTGACCGGCCCATTCAGATTGTGGTGATCATAATCGCCGTTCTCGGTTTTGGCCTGGCGGGGTACTCGACGGGACATACGATGACAGGGTATGTGGCCGGGATGCTGGTCGGAGGAGCGATCGGATTTTTGGTCAGTTATTTTGTGATTTATAAAAAAACGAAGCATGTGTAAGAGAGGAGGACCGGAATGATACCGCGGGGATTGTTGTACACAGAATGGAAAAAAAATCAGTGGTTGTTTTTATGCAGCGGCATTCTTTTAATGGCGGCAAACCCTTTTATGGTTTATAACAACTACTCAACATATCAAGAATGTTTGAATAACCCAGCTCTTCAAGATTGTGAATTCGTTGTCAATTATACGAATGGGTCGCCTCTTTCCTTCAGCTGGGTTGTGAGTGTCATCATTGCTGTCTTCTTATTAGGCTTGGAACGGACAAAGGGAACGATGGATGCTTTGTTAAGCATGCCTTACAGCAGAGGCCAAATCTTTCAGACGAAATTCTGGCTCGGCGGGGCCGTCATTGTTGTTCCTCAGGCGATAGGCTATGGAGCGGCGTCATTGCTGATATCTTTGCTGAAACCGAGCCATACGTACGATTTTGATCATTTTTCAATCGGAATGATTGTCATCAGTTTTATGGCTTACACCTTGTTAATGGCATCCGGCGCATTAACGGGACAGATATTCGCCCAGCTGTTAACGGCGTTTACAGTAACGGTTCTGCCCTTTTTACTCATCGGTCTGCCGGCCGCGAATTTGGAGGTCGTTTTCGATTTTAGTGTCGGAGATCAATTTTCTTTTATCAGCAGTTATATCGAATCCCGTCTTTTTATATTTGTAACCCCTATTGGATATGTGTTTAACGACTGGATCAGAGAAAGGGATTTGGTTTTAATCATTCCGATTGTGATGAGCCTTGTCTTTTATCTGATCGGTTACGTCAGCTTTCTGAAACATCCGAATGAACGGAACGGCAGATTCTTTCTTTGGAGAAAATTGGACCGGCCGGTGCAGATCTTGGTGATTGCCTTTGCCGTTATGGGTTTCGGCGTTTTCGGATATGGGGTCACAGACACGATGTTCGGCTATTTAGCCGGCATTATCTTCGGCGCGATTATCGGGTTTTTCATCAGTTATTTTACGGTTTACAGGAAGTCAAAGCATATGTAGATCTGTTTGAAAATGAACAGTTTGGAGGAAAGCAAGGTGCCGATTAGCGGTTTGCTTTATAAAGAATGGAAGCAGCGGCAGACGCTGCTGCTTCTTACAGCGGGGTTCTTAGCTATTTTAGGCCCTTTGGCAATTATAAATGAGTATTTTCACTATAAGGATTGTTTGAGTGCGCTTCATCAATATTCAGGTTCAGTTTGTACGTTCAGCATTGATTACAGCAATCGGAATTTGATTGGGCTGCATTTCATTCCTCCGGTTATGATGGGGCTTTTTCTGATAAGAGGAGGCCGGGCTGAAAGGATGTTTACACTGAGTCTTCCGTATTCGAGAAGCCGGATATTTCATACGAAGTTTTTCTTGGGAGCAGCCGTGTTAGCCAGCTCGCAGTTTGTTTCTTACGGAGTATCTGACATATTGTTTCTAGCGCTTAAACCTGACGCTGTCAATCATTTTCAATCGTTCAGCTCAGGGATGCTGGTCATCAGCTTGATGATTTATGCATTAGTGACAGCTGCCGGCACGATAACGGGCAATTTAGCGGCGCAGCTGATCACAGCGTTCACGGTTTCCGTCTTTCCGATCGTGGTTATGACGATTTACCTGTTAAACGCTGAGTTCCTTTTTGGCAGGCAGGCTGTGCCGGATATTGATTTCCCTTGGAGCGGATTTCTGATCTATTTCATGCCTGCCGCTTACATCCATATATCATGGATGTATTACAAACACGCATTGTTAATCTCCGCATTAATGGGATTTTGTTTCTATCTATTCGGCTATGCGAATTTCCTGAAAATGCCGAGTGAACGAAGCGGTCATTTTATCCTGAGCAAACACATTGAGCGCATCATTCAAGTGCTCGTCATGGTGCTCAGTATGCTGGGAAGTGCGGGGGTATGCGGATATGCTTATAACGGCTCGTATACCGGTTACATATTCGGCATGCTTCTCGGTGCGATTATCGGGTTTTTCATCAGTTATTACTTCATCTATAAAAAAACGAAACAGATATAAGGGGGAGTGGTGTACGTGATAGAAGTACAGCATATTGATCATTCATTTAAAATCGGCAGGAAAGGCAGAGAGAGTGAGGTTCCGGTGCTGAAGGATGTCTCTTTGACCGTTGAAAAAGGGGAAATTGCCTGTATCGTCGGTCGGAGCGGTTCCGGAAAATCAACGCTTCTGAATTTAATATCCGGATACATAGCGCCGACGAAGGGCCGTATCGTCATTAACGGCACTGATGTGACGGGCTTCAGTGAAAAAGAGTGGGCGCAGTTCCGCCTCGGGCATTTCGGCTTTATTTTTCAAAGTTTTCAGCTCATTCCAAGTCTGACAACCTATGAAAATGTTGAAATGCCGCTTGCCTTAAAAGGCGTCAAACCGTCTGAACGCAAGCAGAAAGTCGCGGACATGCTGAAACGGGTCGGACTTGAGAATCATGCGAATCATTATCCGAATGAGCTGTCAGGCGGCCAGCAGCAGCGTGTCAGTATCGCAAGAGCCTTGATTTTAAATCCGTCAATTATTTTAGCTGATGAGCCGACGGGAAGCCTTGATTCAGAAACAGAACTTGAGGTGCTTGCATTAATTCAGCAGCTGAACCGGGAGCGCGGGATTACATTTGTCATCATTACGCATGACGATGAAGTCGCTTCGATCGCGCATTCAAAATTCCAGCTGCATGACGGTGTATTAAAAGGGGGCGTTACGGTTGAGATTTAAGGATCAGATTCACTTTATCAGAAGAAATATGAAGAAAAACCGGCTGCGTGTTTTCATGACGGTGCTGGCGACGACAATGGCGTGCGCGTTTTTAGTGGTGCTGGCGTCCGTCGGATTCGGCATCCAAAAAACGATTACAGACATTACGATGAGCCAGCAGATTGTTACGGAAATCAATGTGCTCGGCCAAGATAACGGAAAAGCCGTGAAGAAATCAGACTTGGAAAAGTATAAAAATGTCAAGTCTGTCGTTGAAAGAACACAAGTGTATGAACCGAACAAAGCGTCATTGGGAAACCGAACAAATGAAGATTCAGCCATTGTGCTGACAAACATGAACGATGAAGTCAAAGCCAATATGGAGCTTGATCAGGGAAGGGTCGCCCGCACAGAGAATGAAATCGTGGTCGGCTATGATTTTGCGAAGAACCTATTGACGAAAAAAGAGGCTGACGCTTACGACAAAGAGTTAAAGGATCACCAAGGCGACATGTCGGAGGTGAAAAAACCAAAAGGCTATACGAAAGACCTGCTTAATAAAACGATACAGCTCAGCATCTCCAAAACAAACAAAGACGGAGACGTTGAGAAAACGAAAACGTACGACTTTAAAGTAGTCGGAATTACAAAAAAACCGTCCCAAGATTGGATGGAGGATACAAATATTTTTGTGAGTGATCAATTCAAGAAAGACTTCTCGACATTCTTGGATCTGAAGAATGGAAATGCGGAAAAAAGCATCAATGTGTATGCGGACAAATTCGATCATGTTGATCAGCTTACCCAAGACCTCACGGATGACGGCTTTTATGTCAGGTCTGTCACTACCGAGCTGAAGGGCGTCAATACCTTTTTCCTCGTCTTTAAAATCGGCCTGATCTTTGTCGGCTTTATCGCCGTCGTGATTTCTGCCATCGGTATTTTCAATACGATGACGATGGCGGTGACGGAACGAACGCAGGAAATCGGGATTATGAAAGCGATCGGCGCAAGCCCGTCCATCATCCGCAGAATGTTCCTGATGGAAAGCGCCTATATCGGGATATTAGGTTCTGTCATCGGGATTATCATTTCTTACGGAGTGAGTTTTGCCGTCAATCTGGCTGTGCCGGTTATCTTAAAAGCGGTAGGGGGAAACACCGGAGCAGAAGATCTTCATTATACCTTCTCCTATATCCCGCTCAGCCTCGTTGTGATCGCAGTTGTCATTTGTGCGGGGGTCGCGGTGATTTCCGGTATGAATCCGGCCCGCAAAGCAACAAAAACCAACGTTCTGACCGCATTAAGAAGAGAACTGTAAAGGAAAAAAGCCGGCTGGACATCAGCCGGTTTTTCCTCTATTTATCAGAAAAGGGCGGATACCATGTTTCACATTTTGTTAATAGAAGATGATAACACTTTGTTTCACGAGATGAAAGAGAGATTAACGGGCTGGTCATTTGCGGTGCACGGAATAAAAGATTTCAGCCGGGTCATCCGGGAGTTTTCCGAAATCAAGCCTGATTTGGTGATCATTGATGTACAGCTGCCGAAATTTGACGGCTTTCATTGGTGCAGAATGATACGCTCCCAATCAAACGTGCCGATTCTCTTTTTGTCCTCGCGCGATCATCCCGCGGATATGGTCATGTCGATGCAGCTCGGGGCAGATGATTTTATTCAGAAGCCTTTTCACTTTGATGTGTTAATCGCGAAAATACAGGCGGTGTTCCGCCGTGTGCATCAATACGGCACAGAACCGGCGCTGATGAAAAGATGGTGCGGGGCGGTCATTGACACAGAAACCAACACGGTCAGCCGTAAAAACGGTTCGGTCGAGCTGACCAAAAACGAACTGCTGATCTTAAAACTGCTGGCTGAGCAGAAAAATAAAATCGTCAGCCGGGAAGAACTCATCAGAAGCCTTTGGAATGATGAACGTTTCGTCAGTGATAATACGCTGACGGTGAATGTCAACCGGCTGCGGAAAAAACTCGAACAATTAGGCATCGGGAAAATGATTGAAACCAAGGTGGGGCAGGGATACATCGCAAAGGAAGAAGACGGTCTTTATGATTAAATCATTTCTGCTCGAAAGAAAAAGCTGGATTGCGATGTTTCTTTTGCAGCAGGCTGTGCTCCTTTTTGCGGCATATATTGATCCGTCTATTCCGTTTTTTTCGGTGCTGTATTTCGTTTACCTGTCGCTTCTTGTGTTTCTTGTATTTCTCTTGTTCCGCTATCGTAAAGAGACCGCCTATTATAAAAGCTTAAGAGAGTGGGACGCCAATTTAGACATGTCTTATCTTAAAGCGCCTGACAGTCCGTTTGAGTCTATCGTTGAAGAAAGCATTGAAGGGCAGACAGAGCAATTACGAAAAAGCTCACTTGATCTTCAGACGGCGTCAGAGCATGAAAAGGACGATCTGATGTCATGGATTCACGAGGTCAAAACACCGCTGACAGCGATGCATCTCATGATTGAGCGTCTTGATGAACAGCCGCTGAAAGCCCCTTTGCTGTATGAATGGCTGCGGATTCACCATCTTCTGGACCAGCAGCTTCATCAGAAACGATTGTCCTTTATTGAAAATGATTTATCATTCCAGCGCATTCAGCTCAGACCGCTCGTTTTCAAAGAAATTAAAAATCTGCAATCATGGTGTATACAAAAAGGGATTGGGTTTGACATTCAGCTTGATTCACCGGACGTTCTCAGTGACGGAAAATGGCTTTCCTTCATCATCAGGCAGCTGTTAAGCAATGCCGTCAAATACAGTGAGGCGGATGACATTACCGTAAAAAGCTATGAACAAAACGGCCGGGTGCATGTGAATATTGAAGACCGCGGCATCGGCATCGAGCCCAAAGATCTTCCGCGCATTTTTGAAAAGGGATTTACTTCGACGCGAATGAGGCGTGATCACGCGTCAACGGGGATGGGCCTGTATTTGGCTCAAAAAGCCGCGGCTCCTCTTCTCATCCAGATCAGCGTGCGCTCTGAGCCGGAAAGCGGCACGGTTTTTACCTTGGTGTTTCCGAAACAGAACGATGCCGTCAGCATGTTCAGCATGTGACAAAAGTGTCACATGCTTTTCTCTTTTGTTCGCTTAATCAAACGAAAAAAACGGCTTCTGTTTTTAAAATAAAGATAACCAATGTAAAAGGAGAATCATAACGAGATGATTTTAGAAGCAGGCAATATCCAAAAAAGCTACGGAAACAAGCTGAATAAACAAGAGGTGCTGAAAGGAATTGATCTTCAGATTCACAAAGGGGAATTCGTCAGCATTATGGGCCCGTCGGGATCAGGGAAAACGACCCTTTTAAATGTGCTTTCCTCCATTGATAAAGTGAGCGCGGGCACCATTAAACTGAATGAGACGGAGATTACATCCATGAAAGAAAAACAGCTTGCCGAATTCAGAAAACGGCATCTCGGCTTTATTTTTCAGGATTATAATTTATTGGACACGCTGACCGTGAAGGAAAACATACTCCTGCCGTTATCCATTACGAAAATGTCTAAGAAAGAGGCGGACCTGCGATTTGCCGAGACGGCAGAGGAGCTTGGGATCTATGATTTGCGACATAAGTATCCGAGTGAAATTTCCGGCGGGCAAAAACAGCGGACGTCTGCCGCAAGAGCTGTTATTCACGAACCGGGCATTATTTTTGCTGATGAGCCGACCGGAGCGCTCGATTCAAAGGCTGCCATGGATTTACTGAATAAACTCAGCCGTCTGAATCAAAAACGCCGCGCCACCATTGTGATGGTGACGCATGATCCGGTTGCCGCCAGCTATTCCGGCCGTGTGGTTTTCATTAAAGACGGCCGTGTGTATACACAGCTGAATAAAGGCGGCCAGGACAGACCGGACTTTTTTCAGGATATTATGAAAACGCAAAGTGTATTGGGCGGGGTTCAGGCATGAGTATTCATCATTTGATCTTCCAGAACCTGAAAAAGAATATGAAAAACTATTACCTTTACGTTTTTGCGCTGGTGTTCAGCGCCGCCCTTTATTTCGCGTTTGTCACGATGCAATACGATCCGGCGCTTGATGAAATGAAAAGCTCCATAAAAGGAGCGGCGGCAATCCGGGCCGCCTCTGTACTGCTTGTGGCGATCGTGTCGGTATTTCTTTTATACGCCAACACCATTTTTATTAAACGGCGCGGCCGGGAAATCGGCTTATTCCGATTAATCGGCATGACGAAAATGCACATTTTCCGCATACTCAGCACAGAAAATTTCATTTTGTATTTCGGATCGATTTGGATCGGTATTTTTGCCGGCTTTTCTCTCTCGAAATTATGTATGATGATGCTGTTTCATACAGTCGGTGTGAAAGCCTCTGTCTCACTGTTTTTTTCAAGCAAGGCGCTCGTTCAGACGTTAATTGTATTCGGGGCAATTTACGTGCTGATTATGATGATGAATTACTTATTTATTAAACGGCAAAGCATTTTGTCTTTATTTAAAACCGCGTCATCGTCAGAAAGCGGCATAAGACGGCTCTCTTGGGTGCAGATGGCGATCGGTGTTGTCGGTATCGGGGCCATTATCGCCGGCTATGCCGTGTCCGCGGATTTATTCGGAGGCAGTTTTACGAGCATGAATGAACTGTTTTCGGCCATGGTGTTTATTCTCGGCTCGGTCATTATCGGAACTTATCTGTTTTATAAAGGTTCGGTCAGCTTTCTGGCAAATCTCATCCGGAAATCAAAAGGCGGGTATCTGAATGTCAGTGAAGTGCTGTCTTTGTCATCCATCATGTTCCGGATGAAGTCAAACGCCGTCCTGCTGACGATTATTACGACTCTTTCGGCGCTGGCAATCGGTTTGCTGTCTTTAAGCTATATCTCGTACTATTCCGCGGAAAAATCGGCTGAGCAAAATACAGCCGCGGACTTTGCGTTTGATAACCAAAAGGAGACTGACTCATTTACCGCTTTATTGAAGAAAAACGGAATTGAACACAAAGTGAAAACAATCAAAACCATTCAAGCCGGTGTCAATATGAAGAACATCATAAACGGCGACATGAAAAGCTTTCAACAAGACCCGTCCAGCTTGGCGCTGCCGATTATAAGCGAGAAAGACGCAGAAGGGACGGAGCTTTCTGACGGAGAAGCCGTGTTTACCGGATATAATGATATGATGAAAAGATTTCTCGACCTGAAAACGTCAGGTTCCATTGATATAAACGGCAAAACGGATAAAATACCGCTGGCGTATAAGGGCTTGAAGAACGACTTCCTCCTGTCATATACATTTACAAGCGGAGGGCTGCCGACCGTTATTGTCACGCAGCAGGTATTTGATCGGATCGAGAAAGATATCGACCCGTCCATCCAGGGAAAATCAAATCGGTTTTTCGGCATTACACTCAAACGTGAAGAGGACATCCAAAAAGCTGATGGTCTGTTTCAGGCGCAGCACTATTCAGACGGCGCGCTTTCGCAATTTGAAACGGCTGACACCCAAAAGAAAAACATGGGGCTGATCATGTTTATTGTCGGCTTTTTGGGATTAACCTTTCTGATCACCTCAGGCTGTATCCTTTATTTTAAACAAATGGGCGAGTGTGAGGATGAGAAGGCTGATTACACGATATTGCGGAAGCTCGGCTTCACAACGGGGGATCTGCTGAAAGGCATCCGCCGGAAGCAGGCGTATCATTTCGGGATTCCGCTCGTTCTCGGGCTGTTCCACAGCTATTTTGCCGTTCAGTCAGGATGGTTTTTATTCGGAACGGAAGTGTGGACGCCGATGATCATCGTCATGGCGCTGTATACGCTGCTGTACTCCATCTTCGGCATGCTGTCGGTGCTATACTATAAAAAGGTCATTCAATCCGCCTTGTAAAACAAGTTGAGGAGCCTCCGCATAAGCGGAGGCTTTTTTTGTATGAATAGAAGAAAGCGATTTTTAAAAGAATAGACATACGTCATTTTTTCGCGCGGGGGAGCCTTATGCAGAAGTATTTTCAATTGAAACCTGAAACAGGGGCCTTTCATCTTTTTTCCAAGGAACACATTTTCACGCTGTTGATCATCGGATTGCTGGGGGCGGGCGTGATCATGTTCCGGAAAAAGCTCAACCAGAGCCGGCCGAATCGCATGATCCGCTATGTACTGTTCATTCTCCTTGCCGTGTCGCAGATCAGCTATCATATATGGCTGCTTTGTCATCATGCCTGGTCGCTGAAAACAGCTCTGCCGCTGCAGCTGAGCGACCTTTCCGTCTATTTGGCGATGCTGATGGTCATGACAAAAAGCAAAAAACTGTTCGCCTTCCTCTATTTTGCCGGTTTGGGCAGCGCCGTACAGGCGATGGCAACACCTGACTTAGGGGCGTATTCTTTCCCTCATTTTCGGTACATCGTGTTTTTCGTCTCCCACGGCAGTGTTTTTCTTACCTGTCTATTCATGGCCGCTTCAGAAAGGTACAGGCCGTCGGCGCGCGGGCTGTGGGTATCGGTGCTGATCGTAAATCTGTACGGGGCGTGTGTCTTTTTTATTGATCGTGTGCTGAATGCAAATTACCTATATTTAATGAAAAAACCGAAGACCGCTTCGCTTCTGAATGTTTTCGGACCTTGGCCGTGGTATCTTCTATCAATGGAAGCGGCGGTGATATTGAGCTTTTTCATTCTGTATATTCCGTTTTGGCTGCTGAGGAAAAGAGCATGAGGCCGGCCTGTTTTTGTGAATCCAATCATTTGTAATTTTTTCAACATTCCGGCATTATTTTTTTCAGATTCTGATGTTGAAAAAAGACGTCCGCGGCGATAGAATGAATGTGCTATGATAACGTGTTCGATACGGAGCCGCGGCTTGCGGTTTCCGTTTTTTCATGGGGTTTTTTATAGAGAGAGGGGGATCGGTATGCCGCGCGCTTTGAAGATATTAATCATCGGAATGTTTATCAATGTGACGGGCGCATCTTTTTTGTGGCCGCTGAATACGATCTATATTCATAATCATTTAGGGAAATCGCTGACTGTTGCGGGGATTGTTCTGATGCTGAATTCCGGGGCCAGTGTGGCGGGGAATTTATGCGGCGGATTTTTGTTTGATAAAATCGGCGGATTCAAATCCATTATGCTGGGCATTATGATCACATTGGCAAGTCTTCTCGGACTCGTTCTGTTTCATCAATGGCCTGTTTATATTTGGCTGCTCATCATTGTCGGCTTCGGTTCCGGTATCGTGTTTCCGGCCAGTTATGCCATGGCGGGAGCGGTATGGAAAGAAGGCGGGCGGAGAGCTTTTAATGCGATTTATGTAGCTCAGAACGCAGGTGTCGCCGTGGGCTCGGCACTCGGCGGGATGGTTGCGGCGTACTCGTTTACGTACGTGTTTTTAGCCAATGCTTTGCTGTATGTGCTGTTTTTCCTTATCGTATTTTTCGGGTTTCGAAATATCAAAACCGGAAATGCGAGCCAGGTCTCTGTTCTGGACTATGAGCCTGTCAGCAGCAGAACGAAATTTACGGCGCTTCTCATATTGAGCGGCGGGTATGTTCTCGGGTGGATTGCCTATTCGCAGTGGTCCACAACCGTTGCGTCACATACTCAAAGCATCGGTATGCCGCTTTCATTATACAGTGTGCTCTGGACCGTAAACGGAATATTAATTGTCGCCGGACAGCCTCTCATAGGAGCTGTTCTGAAAAAATGGTCCGGTGCGTTAAAAACGCAGATGGTCATCGGCTTTTGTATTTTTATCGTCTCGTTCGGCGTGCTTCTCAGCGCCAAGCAATTTCCGATGTACCTCACCGCAATGGTGATTTTAACCGTCGGAGAAATGCTTGTCTGGCCTGCCGTGCCTACCATTGCCAATCAGCTTGCGCCTAAGGGGAAAGAAGGGTTTTACCAAGGATTCGTCAACAGTGCGGCGACGGGCGGCAGAATGATCGGGCCGCTCCTTGGCGGCGTGCTGGTTGATCAGTACGGCATGAGCGTGCTGCTGTTGATCCTGATGGTGCTTCTTGTTGTCAGCATCGCAGCGACGGTGCTGTACGACAAACGCTTGAAAACCGTTAATAAACAAAACGTCCAAGTGCGATGACGACATAAAAAAATCCCGCTGTTTCGGCGGGATTTTTTTGTTTATACGACCGGAAGCACGTTGACCGCGTCCTTAACGTTTAAATATGTCTTTAATGAAGAAAAGCTGGCATCAAGCTGATTCATTCTCATGGCGAGGGAAGGCTTGATCCCGGTGATAATCAATTCCGTGCCGATTAATTTAAGCAGATGGTGCAATTTGAAAATCCGGTCTGCGGTCTGTTCGTTTACCTCGGCCAGGCCTGATAAGTCTATAATTAAGTAATCATCTTTAGATGCGGTTAATATGTCCGTCAAAGTTGTCACGATTGAATCAAATCGTTCTTCCGTTAAGTTTCCCACTAACGGCAAAGCGGAGATGCCGTTTCGGATCGGAACAATCGGCGTTGACAGCGTCGTGATTTCTGCGAGGGAATCCTCAAGGAGCTTTTCGTATTCTTTCTGCTCTGTAATGTCTTTTTGAAAACCGACAAAATAGAGCTTGTCTTCAACATACAGAGGATCAATGTTGAGTTCATTCCAAAACGGGGTGCCGTCTTTTTTGACGTTTTTCAGCCGCACCGTGATCTTTTCTTTCTGGTTTAAGCTCTTTCTTATTTTCGCGACTTGTTGACGGTCGGTTTCTTTGCTTTGCAGAAATCTGCAGTTCTTACCTAATATCTCTTCGGAAGAGTAGCCTGTCATATCCATAAATCCCTGATTTGTATATATGATGGGATTGTCCTCAAGAGAGGGGTCTGTAATCACCACGCCGATGCGTGCGTGATCAAGCGCCTTTTTGATAAGCTCCAGCTGCTCCAGTTTTCCGAATACATTTGAGTCAGCCATGTAAAACCCCCTTTTGGCCGTAAAGCTGCGCGCTTTTTCAGCCGTTGTTTCTCCCCTTTTTAAATGAATCTACAGTAACCGTAGCATAACATATGTTCTGATTCAAGCAGCCGAAGTTTGCAATTTGTCATTCGGGCTTGTCCTCATATACACTGAATATATAAGGGGAAGGCACATCATTGCTAAGTAAGTGACTAGGTCATTGTCACTGGGTGAAAAATGAATCTAATGCATCAAGCTTACCGATCATGTGTTCACATATAATGGAAGAAACAAGCTTTTTACTTTCCTGCTCAATCGCCGGTATGTAGATATCGAATATCATCGTATTCGTAAGGGGGCTGGATGGCCTGAAGTCGCTTTACTAAATAAGGGCTTTAGGAAGGTGATGAAGATGCTGCATCAGGTAATAATTGCTTGTGTAATTGGAGGCATCATGGGGGTTCTCGGTCATGTGAAAAAGAGAGGCAGGCTGGAGAAACCCAGAATGACAAAGCGGTTTATCTATCTCGGTTTTTTGGAAGATGGTTTTATCGGAATGGCTGCTTCCATCTTACTTGTCTTATCCGCTGACCCCGATTCAGGAATTCAACTCGTCATCTTATCCATAATCGCAGGCTACGGCGGAGAAGCTGTTCTCAGGAGCTTTGATTTTGTCAGAGAACAAAACAGTGATTCGGCCGAAGCAAAACCACACCAGCAAAAAAATCCTCCATCAAAATAATATCCCCGCTCATGACCCGTTCTGGGTACATTCCCATTGTATACAAACCTGCTTGCACTTATGAACAGAATTCTATAAAATACAGGTAAGATTACGGTAGCGATAAGAACAGTGAAGAGGAGCAGTAAGAAGCAGATTTTGCAATCAGAGAGTTGACGGCCGGTGCAAGTCAATCAAGTCTGTTTCCGAACTCGCCTCAGAGTTGCAGCGGCAAAACCGCTGACGCATAACTGCGTTAAAAGTATCAAGTGAGTGCGGCCTAAAACCGCGCTAACGAGGGTGGTACCGCGGGAAATAAAAATCTCTCGTCCCTTTTTGGGATGAGGGAGTTTTTTTTAGTTTTAGAATAATCTGAATATAATCTTCCTCATCCCGTCAATACTTGGACTACATACGCCGTATTCAATCAGAAGGAGGTTTTTACGTTGAGTTTTCAGCACGAAAAAATAGAAAAGAAATGGCAGAATTACTGGTTGGATCATAAAACGTTCGCCGTCAGTGAAGAGAATGACAAGCCGAAGTTTTACGCGCTTGACATGTTCCCGTATCCTTCAGGAGCCGGCCTTCATGTCGGACATCCGGAAGGCTATACGGCAACCGATATCCTTTCGCGCATGAGACGCATGCAAGGGTACAACGTGCTTCATCCGATGGGATGGGACGCGTTCGGGCTTCCTGCTGAGCAATACGCGCTTGACACGGGGAATGATCCGGCTGAGTTCACAAAACAAAATATAGATAATTTCCGCCGCCAGATCCAATCGCTCGGATTTTCATATGATTGGGATCGTGAAATCAATACGACTGATCCGGACTATTACAAGTGGACGCAGTGGATCTTCACCAAGCTGTACGAAAAAGGGCTCGCTTACGTAGACGAAGTGCCGGTCAACTGGTGCCCGGCGCTCGGAACGGTGCTTGCGAACGAAGAAGTCATTGACGGCAAAAGCGAGCGGGGCGGCCATCCGGTTGAACGCCGTCCGATGAGGCAATGGATGCTGAAAATCACCGCTTATGCGGACAGGCTTCTTGAAGATTTAGAAGAACTTGACTGGCCGGAAAGCATTAAAGACATGCAGCGCAACTGGATCGGACGCTCAGAAGGCGCAAACGTGCATTTCGCGATCGACGGCACTGATGACACGTTTACCGTGTTTACGACAAGACCGGACACGCTGTTTGGCGCGGCTTATGCCGTACTGGCTCCTGAGCATGAGCTTGTGGAGGCCATCACGACGCCTGAACAAAAAGAAGCGGTAGACGCTTATGTTAAAGAAGTTCAGGCGAAAAGTGATCTGGAACGGACGGATCTTGCGAAAACAAAAACGGGCGTCTTCACAGGCGCATATGCCGTAAACCCTGCAAACGGAGAAAAGCTGCCGATCTGGATAGCGGATTATGTCCTCGCCTCTTATGGAACGGGCGCTGTAATGGCCGTGCCGGCGCATGATGAACGTGATTTTGAATTCGCCAAAGTGTTCAGCCTGCCTGTCAAAGAAGTCGTAAAAGGCGGAAACACGGAAGAAGAAGCGTACACGGGAGACGGAGAGCATGTCAATTCCGGCTTTCTGAACGGACTGAATAAAGCGGAAGCGATTGAAAAAATGATCGCCTGGCTTGAAGAAACGAAAAACGGTGAGAAAAAAGTGACATACCGCCTGCGTGATTGGCTGTTCAGCCGCCAGCGCTATTGGGGCGAGCCGATTCCGGTTATTCATTGGGAAGACGGCACGTCAACAGCCGTTCCTGCGGAAGAGCTGCCGCTGATTCTGCCGAAAACCGATGAGATCAAACCGAGCGGAACAGGTGAATCACCGCTTGCCAACATTAAAGAGTGGGTGGAAGTCACTGATCCTGAAACGGGCAAAAAAGGCAGAAGAGAAACGAACACGATGCCGCAATGGGCGGGAAGCTGCTGGTATTTCCTCCGCTTTATCGATCCGAAAAATCCGGATCAGCTCGCGTCACCTGAGAAACTGGATAAATGGCTGCCTGTTGATATTTACATCGGAGGAGCGGAGCATGCCGTGCTTCACCTTCTGTACGCTCGTTTCTGGCATAAATTCCTCTACGATATCGGTGTCGTGCCGACGAAAGAACCGTTCCAAAAGCTGTATAACCAAGGAATGATTCTCGGGGAAAATAATGAAAAAATGAGTAAATCCCGCGGAAACGTCGTCAATCCGGATGAAATTGTGGCGTCTCACGGAGCAGATACGCTCCGCCTGTACGAAATGTTTATGGGACCGCTTGATGCATCTATCGCCTGGTCTGAATCAGGTCTTGACGGAGCGCGCCGCTTCCTTGACCGCGTATGGCGTTTGTTTATCGAGGAAAACGGCGAGCTGACGGGCAAAGTGACAGAAGGCGCAGGCGAAACTCTTGAGCGCGTCTATCATGAAACGGTCATGAAAGTGACAGAAAACTTCGAAGCCCTTCGTTTTAACACGGGCATTTCTCAGCTGATGGTCTTCATTAATGAAGCTTACAAAGCGAATGAACTGCCGAAAGAATATATTGAAGGTTTTGTGAAGCTGCTTTCTCCTATTGCGCCGCATTTGGCTGAAGAACTGTGGGAAAAACTCGGCCACGAAGGTTCGATTGCATACGAGGCTTGGCCTGCTTATGACGAATCAAAACTGGTGGATGATGAAGTTGAAATCGTCGTCCAGCTGAACGGAAAAGTGAAAGCGAAATTAATGGTTCCGGCTGATGCTGATAAAGCAGCGTTAGAACAGCTCGCACAAGCTGACGAAAAAGTAAAAGAGCAGCTTGAAGGAAAAACAATCCGAAAAATCATTGCCGTACCGGGCAAGCTTGTCAATATCGTGGCAAACTGACCGGACGAAGCCCCTCTCCTACAGAGAGGGGCTTTTTTATCAGGCCTCTATCATAGAAATTGCACCGCGGGCTTTGGTATACTTAACACCATAAAGATGAATGGGAGTGTCACACATTGAAAATAAATGAAATCAGCACAGCCGCACTGGAAGAAAAATTAAAAGCGGGAGAAGAGCTGTATCTGATTGATGTCAGAGAAGACGAAGAAGTTGCCGAAGGAATGATTCCGCAGGCCGTTCACATCCGCATGGGGGATATCCCTGAGAAGATGGATGCGTTAGACAAGGACAAGGAGTATGTATTTATCTGCCGCTCCGGAAAAAGAAGCATGAACGTTTGTATGTATTTACATGAGCAGGGCTTCCGTACGGTTAATGTTGAAGGCGGCATGCTGGAGTGGGAAGGCGAAACAAAGCCGAAGAAATAACGCTTTGAAGTGAAAGAAGAAAAGGGACGTGCGTCTTTTTCTTCTTTTTTTATAAAAAACGGGAGGCGAATCAGGTGAAACCGATGATCCGCGCTATGAAAACAAACGATATCAAACAGGTCCGGCAAGTCGCAGAACGCAGCTGGCATCATACGTATGAAGGGATTATTCCCAGACACATTCAGGATCAGTTTCTCGAATCCGCCTATCAGGATGAGATGATGGAACGCCGGCTCTTGCATTCTCTGTTCTTTGTGGCAGAAGAAGAGGGGCGAGTGCTCGGTTTTGCAAATGTCACTCCGGTTCAAAAAGACGGAAATGCGGAGCTGACCGCCATCTATATTGACCCGGATTGCCAGGGAAGCGGGATAGGAACGGCATTCCTTAAAGAATGCATCAGGCAGTCCGGCGGGGTAAAAAAGCTTTATGTCCATGCAGAAAAAGAGAACCGCATCGCCTTGTCCTTTTATCAAGCGAAAGGGTTTCAATGGGTATGTGAATTTGAAGAAGATTTTAAAGGACACACTTTACAGACGGTCAAACTGGTGCTGAACATATAAAGCGATCCAGCCCGCCCAGGACCGGATCGCGAATGATCAGTGATAAGCCGGAAGCCGGTCTTTGTGCGCTTCAAATAAGTCATCGCACAAAGATATGATGTCATTCATGGAAAGCTCGGCGCTCGTATGCGGGTCAAGCATGGCCGCCTGATATACGGCTTCCTTTTTTAATGTAACGGCCGCTTCGATGGTTAAAAGCTGTGTGTTAATGTTTGTTCTGTTGAGCGCCGCGAGCTGCTCCGGAAGTTCGCCCGAATAGCACGGCATAATGTGGTTTTTGACGGCTGTGCAAGGCACTTCAACGACCGCTTTCGCGGGCAGATTCGGTATCAGCCCGGTATTCAGCACATTGCCGCCGAATGTGAACGGACGGCCCGTCTCCATCGCTTCTATAATTCTCGAACCGTATTCTTTTGAGCGTTCGTGCGTCAGGTTTTGGTTGTTGATGATGCCGTCTCTCATCGTTTCCCAATTGTTGATTTGTTCCGCGCATCTCCTCGGATATTCATCAAGCGGAATTTGGAGTTCATCTATCAGCTCAGGATACCGGCTTTTTATAAAATACGGGTGATATTCGGCATTATGCTCAGATGATTCCGTTACGTAGCAGCCGAATTTATCCATCAGCTCAAACCGCACCATGTCCTTATGTTTCGTCTTTTGTTTTTCGCGTGCCCGTCTTTTAATTTCCGGATATAAATCAATTCCGTCTTTTTTAATCTCCAAAAGCCAAGCCATGTGGTTGATGCCGGCAATGCGTTCTTCCGTACCTTCGTGATCCATGCCGAGTGAGTCAAACAGATCTTTGGTACATACCTGGACGCTGTGGCACAGGCCGACCGTTTTTACATTTGTATGTCTGAGCATCGCTCCGGTCAGAGAGGCCATCGGATTTGTATAGTTTAACAGCCACGCATCCGGGCAGACCTCTTCCATGTCTTTTGCGATGTCAAATAAAACGGGGATGGTGCGAAGGGAACGGAAAATGCCGCCTATCCCGACGGTATCGGCAATCGTCTGGCGGAGACCGTACCGCTTCGGGATGTCAAAGTCAATGACCGTCGCGGGTTTATAGCCGCCGACCTGAATGGCGTTTATCACATAGCCGGCGTGTTTCAGCGCCTGTTTTCGGTCATCGTAGGAGATGATGGATATACTCGTATTGTAGCGGTCTCTCATGTTTTCCAGCATGAGCTGGGATTCTTTCAGCCGTACAGCGTCAATATCATAAAGCGCGAATTCAAACCCGTTTAATGCTTCAGTCAGTAAGCAGTCCCCCAGTACATTTTTTGCGAAAATCGTGCTTCCCGCTCCGATAAACGTAATTTTCTTCAACAGAAATTCCTCCCTTTTCTTCTCAGCCTTTGACCGCCCCGGAGGACAGCCCTGAGATAAAATATTTTTGAAGCGCCAAAAACAATACGACCATCGGCAGCATCGCCATAATTGCGGCTGCGGCGACTAAGTGAAGATTGTTCGCGTTTTCGCCGAAGAATCCCGCCATGGCCACGGTCAATGTCTGCACCTTTTGATCTTGTAAAAAGAAAATCGCAAATTGGTAATCGTTCCAGATAAACACGCAGGAAATAATGCAGACCGTTGCGGTAATCGGTTTCAACAAAGGAAACACGATTGTATAAAAAGTCCTGATCAATCCCGCGCCGTCCATCCTGGCGGCTTCCTCAAGCTCTTTCGGAATGGAAGAGCGGATAAACCCTGAATATAAGAAAACGGTCAGCGGCATATATGCAGCCGTATTAATGAGAATGGCTGCGGCATGCGTATTGATCAGCCCCGCATCAGCGACCATCTTGTATAAAGGAACCATGGAAGTCAAAGGCGGGATGATCATGATTGAAATCAAAAGGCCGAAGACGATTTTGTTCAGCTTTGTATTTCTTCTTGCAAGCGGGTATGCGGCAAGCGAACCCATGAAAATTAACAAGGCGGCGGAAACGGCTGTAATGATGATCGTGTTCAGAAAGGATTGCCCGAGAGAGGCACGTTCCCATGCTTCACGAAAATTTTGAAAAGAAAAGGCGGATGGCAGCGACCATTTTGAACTGTAGTCTCCTTTTGCTTTTAATGACGTGGTCAGCAAAATATAAAAGGGGACAATATGAATGCACGAGATAACGGCTGCCAACAGCGTAAAAATCCGCATTCGGGCTGTTTTCATGACATTTCCGTCTCCTTTCGCTTGAAATACACGAGCGCCGAAAAGCTGATGACAAGAATCATGACGGACATAAACACGCCTTGGGCGGCGGCATATCCCGCATCCTGCCGTTTAAAATATAAATCATACATAAACGTCGACATCGATTGAGAGGAATTGCCCGGCCCGCCTGCGGTCAGCGCGAAAATGACATCAAACAGCTTCAGTCCGCCGATGATATTGATGACCATGTTGATGGTGACAGCCGGCATCAATAAAGGCAGGGTGATGGTGAAAAACGGCTGAAGACCTCCCGCGCCATCCATTTTTGCGGCTTCGTAATAATCTTTCGGAATGCTTTGCAGCCCCGCCAAATATACAATCATCGCAATGCCTGCGTATTGATACGTGTTAATCATCACGATAATCCACGGGTTTGCCGCAGGGCTTGCCAAGGCGTTGACAGGACCGATTCCCAGTGCGCCAAGCACATCATTCAGCGCACCCCCGTCATATGAGAAAATAAAATACCAAATGTATCCCATTATCAGCGGACTGATAATGACGGGCAAGTAGACGATCGTTCTTGTGAGCGCCTTCATTTTTAAGCTTTGATTCAAAAGCAGCGCATATAAAAGTCCGAGCATATTCTGAAAAAAAGTGCTTCCGATGCCGTAAAGCAAAGTGTTTTTCACAACAAGCCACGTGTCCGGATCTGTAAAAAGCCTTTTATATTGAGTGACTCCCACCCATTGATACGTCTGTGAGAAGCCGTTCCAGTTTGTAAATGTGATAAAAGCGCCTTTGACAAACGGAAAAATCATGAAAATAAAAACCGTGGCAAGAGCGGGAACGTACATCCACCATAGTGACGCGGATTTTACCGGCTTTTGATGTTGAAATCCTTGGGTTTCTCTTGCAAGATCACTCATTTTTTTCAGCTCCCTGTGAATCAGATTGAAGCCGTAGCCGCTTATATTCCCTGCCGAGTTTCGCTGAAATTTCAGCGGGGGTTAAGATATCGGCCATCAGCTCCTGCCCGGCTGTTCCCATCACATCCCACATTCCGTTTGGCAAATAAAGGCGGTCAAAATAAGGCTGCACCTTAATATGCTGATAGCGCTTATAGTCATTTGCGTAAAAAATGTCCGTTTGCACATTCACTAATCCGGCCGGAAGCGAGGTCGCTTCGGCAATTGATTTTGCATGCTCGGGGCGGGCCATAAATGCGATAAACTGTTTCGCTTCTTCAAGCCGCAGGGAATCCTTGAATGCCGCCAGCGTGTAACGTTCGCCTCCGATCCAAACCGGCGCGTCTCCCTTGTGGACGGCCGGGGTCGGTATGATGCCGACTTTTACCTTCGGATTGATTTGAGCGACGTCTTGGCCGAGGGTGCCGCCCTGCAGCGTAAAGGCGATTTTGTTTTGCGCCATCAGTTCAATGAGCTGGGATCGTTTTGCCGTCACGGCATCTATATTGAGCAGGTTTTCCTTTTGCATCTCTTTCAGTTTGTCAGATAAATAGGTGAAGTGTGTCCAGCGGAAGGTTCCGTTTAACAGTTGTTTTTTGTAACGGTGTGCGGGATCTGTGATGAGAAGCGGTGCGGCGAATTGATCGTAATATTGGGCAAAGGAGCTTTTCTCATAGCCGGCAAACCAGAAGGGGGTGACTGTTCCGCCGCTTTTTTCTTTAATCTGTCGCAGTGCCTTCATAAAATCATCCATTGTTTCCGGCGGTTTGATTCCGTATTTTTTCAACAGCGTGCGGTTGTAGGCCAGTCCGTCCTTTGCCTGATTCAAAGGGAAGGCGTATATTCTGCCTTTGGCGTCTTTGAGCATGCTGTTTAAATTCGGATCGAGCCGCTTCGTCCAAGACATGCCGCTGAGGTCGGCGGTATATTCTCCGTAGCGGATTTTGGCCCAGCCGTGTGTGTCGAAAAGATCAGGCATGTCACCGGCTGCCATTCTGACCCTCATCATATTTTCGTAGTCATTGCCTGGGAAATGAACGTTTACTTGAATGTCCGGATGTTCTTTTTGGAATGAATCAGCCAACTTTCTGAATACGGCTCGTTCGCTGTCTGAGGATATGGTGGAATAGACTGTCAATGTTTTCTGCTTTTCTCCGGCGCCGCTCTGTTCTGCCGAGCAGCCGGGAAGTAACATGCAAGTAAAAGAAAGAAACAAAGCCAGTAAGCGTTTCATCTTTTCCTCCTTTAAATATGATATAAACGCTGCGGGACACGTCACCTCCTTTCTTGTGAGCCGCAGCTTTGTCTGACAATCAATGAAGTTGGGAGCGTCACGGCCAGCGGGACGGTTCTGCCGTTTAAACGGTCGAGAAGCAATTTGACACCCGTCCGGCCCATCTCTTCCGTGTATACTTTTACCGTTGATAACGGCGTGCTGGCGTATTCTGCCTCATCAATTCCGTTGAAGCTGACAACCGCCGTATCGCGCGGGACTTGAAGACCGGCTTCCTGCAAGGCTTTTAAAGCGCCGACAGCCATCGAATCACTTGCGATAAAAAAGGCATCGGGGAGACTTCCGCCTTTGATGGCTTCATTCATCAGCCGGAACCCTTCATGCATGCTGTATTCGCCGATCAGTACATGCTCCGGCTCGGCGCCGGCCGTTTGTAAGAAAGCGGTCAGACGCTTATCCTCAATCGTTTTATTGCTGTTTACACCGTCTATGACGGTATGCTCCCGCTCCCGTCCGCCGATATAACCGAGCCGCTGGTAACCGAGCGACAGAAGATGTTCTATCGCCTTTTGCGCTGCGGCATAAAAATCCACGCTGACGGAATCGTAGCGGGCGGGATCGGGGGTGCCGTTAACAAATACCGCGTGCCTGAAAGCGGCGCTGATGTTCGTAAGCGCCTCGTCTTGCAGGCTGCCGATTATGATCACGCCGTCCAGTTCGTGAAACATATGCTCTTGAAAAGAACCGAGATGGATAGAAGATGTGATAAAAACTTTTTGCCGAAAGCATTCTTCCTCAATGCCTTTTCGGATCGCTGAAAAATAAGGATCCTGCCGTTCTTCTTCGGGTGACAGGCAGCTGACAACGCCGATCAGGGGCGCTGAATCGCTGCGGCTGCGGTTCTTCCGTTTTTTTGCCGACGGCTGATAGCCCAGCTCATCGGCGATCCTCAGAACTTTTTCTCTTGTTTCATCAGTCACGGATAAAGAGTCATCCTTATTCAAAATTCTCGATACTGTCGCGCTGGATACAGATGCCTGTAAGGCAATATCTTTGAGACGGACCATTTCGCATCTCCTTCTTACTAAATATTTACTAAACAGAAATGACCTGGTTATTGTTAAAGTGATATTATCATACGTTAGTAAGCGTTTTCAACAACTATTTTCGGTCACTTTTAGTAAAAAATCAGTAAAAAAGAAAATCTGTTTTTCTCTATCATATTTCAATTGAACCGGAATAAATTGATAGAGAAAGGAGAGGGTGATGTGCTGAAGATAGCTGTTTTTGATGAGGAGCATGAAAAGGATCTGCAGACGGAAGTCAATACATTTTTAAAGGGGATTTCTGATGAACAGCTCGTTGATATTAAATATACGGTAGCGGCGGCCTGTGATCCTGAAGGTGAGCAGCTTTATTGTTTTTCCGCTCTCATTTTATACCGAAAATAAAGAAGCCCGGACGAAATGCCGGACTTCTTTGTTCATTATGCTTTTTTGACGCGGGGACTTCTTGGTTTTTGGTATTTCTCCGCTTGTTTGATTCCTTTTCTCTCGCTCGCTAATGACTTGTACAGAGACACAATCATCAGAAGAATCACGACTGAAAACGGAACCGCGGCGAGAATGGCCGTGTTTTGCAGTGCGGCAAGACCGCCGGAATATAATAAAACCGCTGCTACGGCAGACTGGATAATGCCCCAGGTGACTTTCACCCGGTTTGAAGGGTTCAGCGAGCCGTAAGTCGTCTGCATTCCAAGCACAAATGTCGCTGAATCAGCTGATGTAATAAAGAATACAGCGATCAGAAGAAGCGTTATTACGGATGTCACCATTGTCAGCGGATAGTGGCTGAGTGTGCCGAACAGCATTGTATCCGTTGACATTCCCGCGACATTGAATACGCCTTTCTGCTGAAGATCCATCGCGGATACACCGAAGATCGCAAACCATAAGAAAGCCAATATACAAGGTGTCACCAATACCCCGAT
The DNA here is from genome assembly GCF_026241425.1 of Bacillus sp. ChL18. Lineage (NCBI taxonomy): Bacteria > Bacillati > Bacillota > Bacilli > Caryophanales > Bacillaceae > Bacillus > Bacillus sp. ChL18. Next base: position 60,563 of record NZ_JAPHWE010000001.1, read on the forward strand.
CAAAAATTCCCGGATCGTCCGGCCTCTTGATACACGGGCGATAAAAATGCCGACAAACGGCGACCAGGATATCCACCAGGCCCAATAGAAAATGGTCCAGCTGTTAATCCATTCGCGTTTTTGGGGATCATTCGGAGACAAGCGAAAGCTCATCTGCACGATATTTTGGATGTATTGGCCGATAGAATCGGTAAATGAGTTCATAATCAGCACCGTCGGGCCTGCAATGAGCATAAAGATCATTAAAATAGCCGCGAGCGCCATGTTGGTATTGCTTAAGTATTTAATCCCTTTGCCGATTCCGCTCCACGCAGAAATCAAAAATAACACGGTCACGACAGCGATCAGGATCAGCTGAATGGAAAATGTTTTCGGAATGCCGAATAAATAATGCAGACCGCCGTTGATCTGAGTCGCTCCGAGCCCTAAGCTTGTCGCCACACCGACAACGGTCGCAAACACCGCGATACAGTCAATCGCTTTGCCGATCGGCCCGTTTACTTTATCACCCAAAAGCGGTGTCAGTGTGCTGCTGATCAAACCGGGCGCGTCTTTTCTGAATTGAAAATATGCGATACATAAAGCGACGACCGCATAGATGGCCCAAGCGTGCAGCCCCCAGTGGAAAAATGTATACCGGAGCGCATCACGAAATGCTTGGGGCGTTTCTGTTTCACCTGAGGGAGAGCTGATGGCGTAATGGCTGATCGGTTCCGCAGCCCCGTAAAATACCAAACCGATTCCCATGCCCGCGCTGAAAAGCATGGCAAACCATGATAATAAGCCGAATTCCGGTTTTTCCCCGGGTTTTCCGAGTTTTATTGTGCCGATCGGACTCACAATGAGAAAGAGACAGAAACCGACAAATATAGAAACGACCAGCAGATAATACCAGCCGAAAGAATCCGTAATAAATTTTTGTGCCGTATCAGTGACTTGCTGCAGGCTGTCAGGAGAAATGGCCCCCCATAAAACCGCAGCGGCTGTGATGACAATCACAATCCAAAAAACACTGGAGATGTTCTTCTTCAAACGTTCTCACCCTCTGACTATTTTTTTCAATACGCCATTTTGTTTTAGTATGGTCGTACGATTGCAGATCATTCCTTTCTTCCTATTCCCTCAATCAGGTGAAACAAAACGCAGAAAACTCTATCATGTTTTTGGTCAATTATCAACGGGAACGCTCAGGTAAATGCGCTTTAAACCATTTAGAGCGAGCGTGAGAAACGTCCTGCATTCAAACCGGCGAGACGCCCCGTGACAAAGGCTGAAGTGATATTGTAGCCCCCGGTATAGCCGTGAATATCGAGTATTTCTCCGCAAAAATATAAGCCTTCCATTTTTTTTGACGCCATTTGTTTCGGCTCAATCTCTTTTACGGAAACACCTCCGCCTGTGACAAATGCTTTGTCCAAAGAAAGCGTTCCGTCAGCGGCAACCGTAAATTGTTTGCAGTCTTTGACAAAAGCCCTGAATTGATCCTTCGGCAGTTCCGTAAAGCTTGTCTGCGGATCAAGACCGTTCCGTTCCAGAAGAAAAAGCAGGTACCGTTCCTGCATCCACGGCTTCAGCGCGTTTTTGAGCGCTTTTTTCGGTGCGTCTTTCAGTTCCTTGTGCATCTTTTGAAATAACTCTTCCTCGTTGATGCCGGGAAACAGATCGATGCGGAGTTTGACCTCTGGCTGCTTTTTCAGTTCTTTGACGACAAATTGGCTGCAGCGGAGAATGGCGGGGCCTGACAAGCCGAAATGGGTAAACAGCATGTCCATCACGTGTGTGACGATTGGTTTGCCTTTTTTATTCAGGACGCTGACGGCCGCGTTTCTAAGAGACAGCCCCTGAAGTGTTTTTTGTTTAATAAACGGTTCTGACGACGTAACCGGCACTTCCGTCGGAAAGAGTTCGGTCACGGTATGACCGGCCGCTTCCGCCCATGCATAGCCGTCTCCGGTGCTTCCGGTATGCGGGACTGATTTTCCGCCGACCGCGATAATGACGGCGTCTGCGTTAATGTGTTCGTCATTGTTTGTCGTAATGCCTGCTGTCCTGCCGTTCTCGTACCGCACTTCTTTGATTTTTTCATTTGTGCGGATGGTGACATTCAGTTGTTTTAATCGGTTCAAAAGCGCATCGACAACGCTTTGCGCTTTGTCCGTCACCGGGAACATGCGCCCGTGGTCTTCTTCTTTCAGCTGAATGCCGAGTTTTTCAAAAAAGGCGATGATATCTTCATTATTAAATTCGGAAAACGCGCTGTATAAAAAGCGGCCGTTGCCGGGGATGTGTTTGATGATTTCTTCAACGGGGAGGCGGTTGGTCACGTTGCAGCGCCCGCCGCCGGAAATCGCCAGCTTCCGTCCCAGCTTGTTTCCTTTATCGATTAATAATACGTCCGCCCCTTCTTCGCCTGCGGCAATCGCAGCCATTAAACCGGAGGGACCCCCGCCGATCACAATCACGTCATAATGTTTCATATTTCATCAACAACTTTCTTTTTCACGTATAATAGGCGAAAATGTCCGCTTTCTGCTATTATAGCGAAAGAAAGGGAATCCTTAAACGTATTTTGTTTTTAAAGGGTTTTCCCAAAAAGTTTCCCGCTGTAATTATTACCGTCTAATTGCCCAGTTGTGTTAAAATAGAAAAGTTGAATCTTCGTAGAAAATGGTGATGAGGAAACATGTCAAGCAAATTGTTAAGGGGCACGTTCGTGCTGACGCTCGGCACCTATATATCGCGGATTTTAGGGATGATTTATCTGATCCCGTTCGGAGCGATGGTCGGAGCGACGGGCGGAGCTTTGTTTCAATACGGATATAATCAATATACACTGTTTTTAAACATTGCCACGATGGGATTTCCCGCCGCGGTTTCAAAATTTGTCTCGAAATATAATTCCAAGGGAGACTATGAGACGAGCAGGCGGATGCTGAGAGCGGGAATGTCGGTTATGCTCGTAACCGGGATGATCGCTTTTTCAATTCTTTATATTTCAGCGCCGTTTTTTGCGGAAACATCTCTCGGCGGCACGAGTAACAACGGACTTACGATTGACCACGTCGTTTATGTCATCCGGATGGTCAGTCTGGCACTTTTGGTCGTGCCGATTATGAGTCTTGTGCGCGGTTTTTTCCAAGGTCATCAGATGATGGGGCCGACAGCCGTTTCACAGGTTGTGGAGCAGCTTGCCCGGATCATCTTTTTATTGGGCGCAACGTATTTGATTTTAAGAGTGATCAACGGCGGCCTTGTCATCGCAGTCGGATACGCGACTTTCGCGGCGCTGATCGGATCATTCGGAGGGCTTGTCGTCCTTTATATTTACTGGAATAAGCGGAAGGGCGATCTCCTGGCGATGAAGCCGAATCTCGTCCCGTCCGCGAACTTAAGTTATAAAAAAATGTTCATTGAGCTTTTCAGTTATGCCGCTCCTTACGTATTTGTCGGACTGGCGATTCCTTTGTATTCATATATCGATACGAATACGTTTAATAAAGCGATGATTGCGGCGGGCCATAAGGATATCAGCCAGGACATGCTTGCGATTGTCACCCTTTATGTGCCGAAGCTTGTGATGATCCCGGTTTCTCTGGCGACCGCTTTCGGTCTGACGCTGATTCCGACGATTACTGAATCGTTTACGAGCAGGAATTATAAGCTTTTGAACCAGCAGATTAACCAGACGATGCAAATCATTCTGTTTTTGGTTATTCCCGCTGTTGTCGGGATGTCCGTGTTATCGGGTCCGGCCTATACGTTCTTCTACGGCTCTGAAAGTCTTCGCCCGGATATCGGACAGGATATATTGTTCTGGTACGCGCCTGTCGCGATTCTGTTTTCTCTGTTTACCGTAAACGCCGCGATCCTGCAAGGGATTAATAAGCAGAAATTTGCTGTCGTGAGCCTTTTCATCGGCGTCATTATAAAAGTGATGCTGAACGTGCCGCTGATCAAGCTGTTTCAGGGAGACGGGGCCATCTTGGCAACGGCGCTCGGTTATATCGCTTCTCTTCTGTACGGTTTTATTATGATTAAGCGCCATGCGGGCTATTCGTATACGGTACTTATAAAACGGGTCATTTTAATCGCGGTCCTGTCCGTCGTGATGGGAGTCGCGGTCAAGCTGACTCAATGGCTGCTCAGTTTCTTTGTAACATACCAAAGCGGCCAGGTGCATGCGGCGATTGTCGTCTTTGTCTGCGCCGCTGTCGGCGGTGCAGTATACATGTTTGCCGCGTACCGAATCGGATTTTTACAGAAAATGTTTGGAAACCGTCTGCCCCGCGTTTTGAGGAGAGGCAGGCATTCCGCCCATTAAGAATAATGAATAGTCCGCTTATCGCGGGCTTTTCTTTTTAAAGGAGAGGATCAGGATGAGACTTGATAAGCTGCTTGCCAACAGCGGATTCGGCTCAAGAAAAGATGTGAAAAAAATCGTCAAGGCTGGGGCTGTCATGATTGACGGAGAGCCGGCGAAAGATGTGAAGACCCATGTTGATCCGGAAAAACAGGACATCACGGTATACGGAGAGCCGGCAGACTATCGTGAATTTATTTATGTCATGATGAATAAGCCGCAAGGAGTGCTGTCCGCTACAGAAGACAGCCGCCAGCAAACGGTGGTTGATCTGCTGACGCCTGAAGAACAGCGTTTTGAACCGTTTCCGGCGGGACGTCTTGATAAGGATACGGAAGGCTTTTTGCTTCTGACCAATGACGGGCAGCTCGCTCATCGCCTGCTTTCTCCGAAAAAGCATGTGCCCAAAACATATGAGGTCCGGTTAATTTCACCTCTGTCACCGGAAGACATCGTTCATCTGGAAAGAGGCGTCGTCATTGAAGGAGGCTATAAGACGAAGCCGGCAGCCGTTGAAATCATTACAGAAAGCCCGGATGAAACGGTGATTCACTTGACCATTACAGAAGGCAAATATCATCAGGTGAAGCTGATGGCAAAGGCTGTCGGAAATGAAGTGGCTTATTTGAAGCGGCTTTCGATGGGGGCTGTTTCTCTTGACCCGGATCTTAAACCGGGAGAATTCCGCGAGCTGACTGAAGAGGAGCTCGAAACGCTGAGAGGCGCTGAAGTGTAATCGATATCAGAAAAGCCCAAAACAGATTTGTTTTGGGCTTTTTATATAGAGGAACAAAAAACAAGGCAAAGACGCTGCTTTGCCTTGCAGCATGTCAGGCCGAAAAGGGCCTTATGTAATTGTTCACTTAAGATGTAATTTTCACTTTTTTTCGTGTTGTCTCCCACTTGCCTCGGCTAGGACTATGAACAAGATCATTGTATGCTAACACATTTAAGTCTCGCTGAATGGTTCTAGGTGTAATGCCGAATTCATCAACCAGTTCCTGTGTTGTCACAAGGCCTTTTTCCTGGATGAACATGTAAACTGATTTAATCCGAGTCAGCATACGATTTGTTGAAGGTTTCAAAAAACCACTCCCTATCATAAGATCGGATGGACTTGATATACCACAACTTTCGACTCTAAAACTTCGTACGAATAAGCAACAAAGGATGACATTCTGTTTTTTCTCTTTTAACTGCCTCCATTATACACGATATGGACAACATGAATCTAGGAATAAGCGCAGATAATTTTTTCCAAATGGGTGCCGCCTTGGTGCATTACTATGTCCGGTCCGCTTTTATTATTATGGAAACTGAAACTTTTTTTATACATGTCCGTATGAAAACGGGGGAGTGAGAAGTTTGGGAGAATTATTGAATGCAAACATTGTCTGCGCCGGTTATGCTGACAGGCCGAAGGTGATTTCTGATGTATCTCTGTCAGTCAACGCTGGTGAAATTGCCGGTTTAATCGGAGCGAACGGCGCGGGAAAAAGCACAGTGATAAAGGCGGTTCTCGGGCTGTCCCGGGATATAGAAGGCGGTATTGAGTGGAATGATTCATCTTATGCTTACATACCGGAGCGTCCGAGTTTTTACGATGAACTGACGCTTTGGGAGCACCTCGAGCTGACCGGGTCATTGCGGGGTATAGAAGGGGAAGAATGCCGTGAGCGGGCAGGGCGGCTGCTTGAAGAGTTTTCGCTGACGTCTGTAAAACATGATTTGCCTTCCGGCTTTTCAAAAGGGATGCAGCAAAAATTGATGCTCATACAGGCATTTTTGGCGAAGCCGGATATTTACATCATTGATGAGCCTTTTATCGGACTTGATCCGATCTCAACAAAGCTGTTTACCGACATGCTGATTGCTGAGAAAGAAAGGGGCGCGGGGATTTTGATGTGCACTCATGTTCTGGATACGGCGGAAAAAATCTGCGACCGGTTTTATTTGCTGGATCAGGGCGCTCTGCTTCTTCAAGGCACGTTAGAGGAGCTTCAGGAAAAAACGGGGAGCCGTTCACTGCTGGATTGCTTTTATTCAGCGGTTCGGAGCAGTCAGCGATGACCGGGCGGGCTTTGTTTTTTCAAAGGCTGTTTCATTATTGGCGGTATCAATGGAAGGTGTTCCAGACGGTCATTGATTGGACGGTCGCGCTGTATATCGTTCTTCCCGCTGCCGCATTTGCCGTTTATCAATATGCTGATTGGCTGAACGGCAGGGGGCTTCTTAATGGAGCGGCAGGAGTATTAGGGTGGGGCTGGCTGTATGTATTCAGTGCCCTGCTGTTGTGCACGGGTTTTATTCATACCTTTTTGCTGGAAGCGGATCACGTATTTTTGGTGCATGCAAAACATCTGATGCAAAAGCTGAAACGGTACGCGCTGTTGTATTCGATGTTCCTTTCCCTTATCAAATGGGGTGCGCTTGCCGTATTGTTATTTCCCTTATGGCGCCAATACGGTGACTGTACCTTACCGGCATATTCAGGTATGTTTTGCTGTCTGTTCGGCTTCCATACCGCGATATTAGCCGTACATCGGCACAGAAAAAACAGCAGGCGGACATTCGGGAATCAGGCGGCGGGCTGGCTGAAAGTGATGGTTCTGATGGCGGGGGCGTTTTTTATGATCGTCTTTGCCGCCGAATGGTATTGGCTTTGGCCGGCGGGATGTATATTGTTCATCTGTTCCGCTCTTTTGACTTGGAAAGGGACGGAGACATTATCAGCCTTTGAGGAAGAAGTGCTTGAGGAGAACAGGCGCAAGCTTTCATTCGCGGCCTCTGTTTTGATGCTCAGCCATGATGTGCAGCTCCCGAATGGTAAAAATAAAGGGCGGAGCAAGCCGTTTTTATATCCCGGCTCAAAGCACATCTTTACAAAACGGTCGGCGTATACGGCGTGGAAAGAATTGTTCTTTAAAGTGCTGATCCGAAACGGCGGGTATCTCCGGCAGCTTTACCTTTTAACCGCGGCTTTTACGGCTCTTATTCTCGTTCTTCCGCTCTTAGTGAAGCCGGCAGTCCTCATTTTGTTTGCGATCGTCAGCCGCTATGCCGCGTCGCTTTTATTTGACCGGATCACGGATAAACCGGTTTTAAGCGGTATCAAGAGAGACAGTGATGACTATTTCAGGGCGCGAAACAGCGCATTAACCGTCATTCAAATCATCTGTTCCGCCTGGTGTCTCATTGCCGCGATTCTTTCCGTTCTTTATATGTGAAAATCCCTTTCCGAAAAAGGAAAGGGATTTTTCTTAATGTCCGTTCAAAATAAAAAGCTGAATAAAAAACAGTATGGCGAAGATGATGACTAAAGGATGGATTTCGCGCCATTTTTTCTTAGCTGCTTTAACAAGCGGATATGAAATGAAGCCGAGTGCGATTCCGGTTGAAATACTGGACGTTAAAGGCATCGCCAAAATGACGAGAAAGGCCGGGAACGCTTCATCAAGCTCATTCCAGCGGATATTCGATACCGCGCCCATCATCAGGCTGCCGACAATAATCAGAGCCGGTGACGTAATCGCGGACACTTCCGATAAGACGCTGACAAGCGGGCTGAAAAACATGGAAACGGCAAACATAACGGCTATCGTCAGCGCCGTCAGACCCGTTCTTCCGCCGGCCGCCACACCTGCTGAAGATTCAACGAACGCGGTCGTCGGGCTGGTGCCGAAGATGCTTCCCACCGTCGTAGCGGTCGAATCAGCCAAAAGCGCTCTTCTGGCATTCGGCAGCTGATTGTTTTTGATCAATCCCGCTTGTTCGGCGACACCGATCATGGTGCCGGTCGTGTCAAAAATCGTAACGAGAAGAAAAGAAAACACAACGGCGTACAGACCGTGATGCACGACATCCCCGAGGGCACCGAACGGATTTGTGATCAAAAGCCCCTCCGGCAGGTGCGGGAAGGACATAAATCCTTTCGCGAAATGGATCTGCCCGGTCAAAAAGGCAATGACGGCGGTCAGCGCCATTCCGATGAACAGAGCCCCGTTTACATTCAGCACCATCAGTACAATACTGATGATAAGTCCGATAAGCGTTAAAATGACGGCAGGCGAATGAAGATCGCCGAGTGCAACCAGATTAGATTTATCAGCCGTGATGATTCCGGATTGGCGTAAGCCGATAAAAGCGATAAATAAGCCGATGCCGGTCGTAATTCCGTATTTTAAATTGTCCGGAATCGCTTCTATAAGTTGTTTTCTTAAAGGCGTTAACGATAAAATAATAAAGATGACTCCCGCGATAAAAACGGCGCTGAAAGCCGTCTGATACGTAATGCCGCTGCCTGTGCCGACAACGTGAAAGGCAAGATACGCGTTTAAGCCCATGCCGGGGGCAATGGCGATCGGAAAATTCGCAGCGAGAGCCATCCATAAAGTTCCGACAATGGAAGCGATAATCGTCGCGGTGAACACCTGGTCAAACGGAATTCCCGCATTGGAAAGGATCACCGGATTGACGACAATGATATACACCATTGTGAAAAAGGTGGTCAATCCCGCGGTAATTTCTCTTTTTATTGTCGTTTGATGCTTGTCGAGATGAAACATAAGTACCTCCAATGACGAACATTTTTTCAAAACATCATCTATATTATTCGTTTTATCGACATTTTGCAAGTCTTTATCAAGAAAGGGGATTTGTGATGAACTGGGAAGTTGAAGTCATCAGAAACAAAGAAGATCTGATCCGTGACACGCAGAAGTTTTTGCAGATCAACAGCGTAATGGACGAATCAACAGCCGGTCCCGGCCGGCCGTTTGGAGAAGGCGTCAATGCCAGCCTGACGTCACTGCTGGAATTCGGTGAAAAAGAAGGCTTCACCGTAAAGAATCTTGATGGCTATGCGGGCCATATTGAATGGGGAACGGGTGACGAAATCGTCGGCGTTTTGTGCCACGTCGATGTCGTTCCGCCCGGAGACGGCTGGACGAGCGATCCGTTTTCAGCCGATATCAGGGACGGCCGGATATATGCCAGAGGCGCCATTGATGATAAAGGGCCGACAATGGCGGCGTTTTATGCGCTGAAAATCGTCAAAGACATGCAGCTTCCTTTATCCAAACGCGTGAGAATCATCATCGGAACGGATGAAGAAAGTGATTGGAGATGCGTGGATCACTACTTCAAACACGAAAAAATGCCTGACATCGGCTTTGCTCCTGACGCGGATTTTCCGATCATTAACGCGGAAAAAGGAATTATAGATGCGTCACTGCGCATTGCAAAAAGCGCTTCTGACAAAGACGCAAAAAACGGGCTTCTGTCATTCCGTTCAGGACTGCGCTTGAACATGGTGCCGGATGCGGCTGAAGCGGTTATTGAAGGGAACGGTCTTGATGCCGTGCACGCATATTTCAGCAAATGGCTTGAGCAGTCAAAAACACAAGGTGAAGCAGTTTCGGAAAATGGAAAACTGACGCTTCGCGTATACGGAAAATCATGCCACGCGATGGAACCGGATAATGGTGTCAATGCCGGCTTAAAGCTTGCTGAATGCCTTAACGGAACGGAGCTGGATGAAGCCGGAAAGCACTTTGTCAAAACCGTCAGTGACTATTTTTTAAATGATACACGAGGCAAAAAACTGAAAATCGATTGCAGGGATGACATCAGCGGAGAGCTTACATTGAATGTCGGCACCTTTACATACAGAAAGGGTGAGGAAGGAGAACTCGGCATCAACATCCGTTATCCTGTCACTTCAGACAGCAAAGTCATCCGTGATGCTTTTACGTCTGCTGAAGAATTCCGGCTTGAAGAATTTAAAGACAGCAAACCGCACCACGTTTCTGCCGATCATCCGCTCGTAAAGACGCTTCAAAAGGTCTACGAAGGACAGACGGGAAAGAAAGCGGATCTGATTTCAATCGGCGGAGGAACGTATGCGAGATCTCTTTCGGCGGGCGTCGCGTTCGGGCCGCTGTTCCCCGGCCGGCCTGACAGCGCGCATCAAAAGAATGAGTACATCGAAATTGATGACCTGCTCCGGTCAACTGCTTTATATGCCGAAGCCATTTATGAGCTTGCCAAGTGATAATAAAAAGGGACGCCGAAAGCGGCATCCCTTTTTATCATTCAAATGACCATAAATCCGTTGATAAATAACGTTCCCCCGTATCGGCCGTCATACAGATGACGATCTGTTCGGAAGGGAGGCGTTTGGCGGTTTCAATGGCGGCGAAGCAGGCGGCGCCTGAAGACGGACCGACGAGTATACCTTCTTCCCGGGCCAGACGACGTGTTGTCGTATACGCATCTTCATCAGATATTTTCATGATTTCATCGTAAACGTCCTGATTCAGTATGCCGGGAATAAATCCGGGGCTTGTCCCGACAAGCTTATGGGCTCCGGGTTTTCCGCCAGACAGGACGGGGGAACCCGCCGGCTCGGCGACATGAACAATCATATCCGGGAAAAGCTCCCTCAGCGTTTCTCCGGTTCCGGTAATGGTTCCGCCCGTCCCTGCCGTTGCCACAAAAGCACCGAGCGGTCTGTTGAGCTGCTGAACGGCCTGATAGATTTCAATGGCGGTCGTTTTTCGGTGGGCATCTGGATTTGCGCCGTTATCGAATTGCATCGGGATAAAACTTCCCGGAATCTGTTCGGCGAGTTCTTTCGCTTTTTTGATGCTGCCGGGCATTCTTTCCGCCCCCGGTGTTAACACAACCTCCGCGCCGTACGCTTTCAGGAGGTTGATGCGTTCTTTCGTCATCGTGTCAGGCATGACGAGGATTGCCTTGTAGCCGCGCGCCGCCGCGTTCATCGCCAGGCCGATGCCTGTGTTGCCGCTTGTCGGTTCGATGATGACAGAGCCGGGTTTTAAATGCCCGCTGTTTTCCGCTTCAATGATCATATTGTAAGCCGCTCTGTCTTTGACACTGCCGCTCGGGTTAAACGATTCTAATTTTAAATAGACTTGCGCTGCATGTTCTGGCTGAAGGCGATTGAGCTTTACGATCGGTGTGCCGCCGATCAGCTCCGCCGTGCTGTTTACGATTTTCAAGGCCGGCTCATTCCTTTCTGTATAAAACGTTCGGTACATAATATCCTATCATAATGAGCGGACAGGGTTCTCCTCTCCGCTTATCCGTTTTATAATAACACCATAACCAAAGAGGGGGAGATCCTCGTATGAAAGCTTCATTGCCGCATTATTTTATCGGCATTCCGATTCCGGCTGACATTGCTGAACCGATTTGGGAAGCAGCCAAAAAGGAGCCGGCGTTATCATTCAAAAAATGGGTGCACCCGCATGACTATCATATTACACTCATTTTTCTCGGAGCCGCGGATGAAGAACGGCTTGCGAAATTATCGTCTCTGCTCGCAGATGCTGCGTCGGCAGCGCAGCCGTTTACCGTACAGTTTCAGCATCTGGATATTTTCGGCGACCGCAGACAGCCGAGAGTGCTTCACCTTGAGCCCGAACGGAATGAACTGCTCTTTGATTTGCGGGAAAAAACAAAACAGGCTGTTTTTAAAGCCGGTTTTCAAGTGGAAAAACGCCCGTATCACCCTCATATGACGATGGCGCGGAAGTGGACGGGAGACCGGCCGTTTCCTGACGATGTGCCGTTTGAAAGCGGCAGGGTGCAAAGTGCCGTCAGCCGGTTTTCCCTGTTTCAGACCCATCTTGACCGGTCGCCTAAATACGAAGAAATCGCACAGTTTCAATTGACATAAACAAATATTCGGAGTGGAGAAATCACATGGCACAGATCATCAAAATTCACGACTGCATATCCAGATATGAACTTGATCCATATCATTATATGAACCAGTTTATCCGGCTGAAGAAAGAACGCTGGGAGGCGCTTCTTGAAGCGTTTGACCGGATGACGGAAGAAAAAGAAACGGAAACGGCTGCAGGCGGGGAAACCGATCAAGCGCCGGCCAGGAAAAAATTTTCCTTGAAAAAGAGAAAAGAAGAAAATACGGCCGATATAAATGAAAAGAGGCACCAATGGTTTGATGAGCCGGAGGGAGAAGAGGCGCTGTTCGGGAATCTTCCGTCTCAAAAGTCTGAGCTCGCGCCTTTTTTCAAAGATCAGCTGTATGACTTTCAATTAAAATGGGCGAGCTCCACGCTTTCTCAAAAGTCTGAGCTTTCACAGGCGGTTAAAAGGGACAGGATGTTAAAAATGCTGGCTCAAAAGCTGCCCGATTCCTATTTTGTGATGTATCATCCGGTTCTGCAAATTCAGCAGGCGTCCGTCGAACTGAGCATGATCATCATCTCGCCGCTGGAGATTTTCTGCGCCGCTTTTATGGAAGCGGAAGAGGACAGCGTATATATCGGATCAAAACACCGTTTTTGGGAAGAAAGGGGCTCCGGCAGCACGCGCCAAGTATTGAATCCGTCTCTCAGCCTGCACCGGACGGGCTCGGTCGTTTCGCAAATCGTAAAAGAAAAGCAGGCCGACATTCCCGTGCGGAAGCTTTTGCTCAGCAGAACGTCTTATATTGATTACCCGGAGCCGCCGTACGGGCTGGAAATAGCTGATAAACGGACTGCCGCAGAGTGGCTGGAAAAGCAGCAGAAAAATACGGCGCCGATCAAGCACCACCAGCTCAAGGCGGCGAAGGCTCTTTTGTCTTACGGCTTGAGCGATTCAAGCCGGAGACAGGAATGGCTTGATTAAAACGGACGTTTGCCGGCTGTCTCTTCATCTATGAAGCAGGTGAAAACAAACGATGAATCAATGGTTTTTTATTATTAATCCGGTCTCAGGAGGCGGGCGGGGCCGGCGTGTCTGGAAATCAGTTCAAAAAGAGCTGACCAGGCGCGGGGTCAGCCACCGCTCTTTTTTGACCGGGCATCCCGGACATGCGGAGGTGCTGGCGAGGCAGATTTCAATGATGCAGGATCATAAGCTTAAGCGGCTGTTCGTCATCGGCGGTGACGGGACGATGCATGAAGTCATTAACGGACTGAAAGGAACGGATCAGATTGAGCTGACCTTTGTGCCTGCCGGTTCGTACAATGACTTTTCCAAAGGGCTCGGTATTAAGAAGTCGGCGCTCCTCCAAGAAATCAAAAGTCTGCACCGCCCGCTCACACGGAAATTTTTTACGGGAAACATCAACTTTTTTCATGACAAAGCGCAATCACTTTATTTTATTAACCACCTGTCTGTCGGCTTCGATGCCTCAGTTTTGAAGGCAGCCGCGAATTTTCCGTTTTCGCGCGTTCTTCGGTTTTTGCGTCTCGGCTTTGTGATTTACCCGCTCGCGCATTTACATACGGCCTCGAGGTTTCAGCCGTTCAGATTTGTTTGCACGGCAGACGGCCAGAGGCGTGAATTCCGCAATGTCTGGTTTGTCATTGCGGCTAATCACCCTTATTACGGAGGCGGCATGAAAGCGGCGCCTTCAGCAAATCCCCGTCAAAACCATTTTGATATTGTCATCGCAGAAAACCTGTCCTTTTTCTCGCTGTATCGTTTTTTATGGGCGATGAGCTTCGGCCGGCATATCAAAATGGACGGAGTGGCGATGATAAAGGGGAAGGAATTCGTTTTTGAAACAGATGGGAAAATTCCGTTTTACGCTGACGGCGAGCTGATCGGAACGACGCCGTTTCGGCTTATGCCGGGCGGTGCGCCGTTGAAAATAAAAACATAATAAACAAATGAAACCCGTCAAATGTTTCACGGCAAAGAGCGGTTCCGGCATAAATCTTCAGAATTCACAGGTGTTCTTGCTAGTTTTGCTTGACGAAGTTTGTGCTGTAGCGCTAAAATTTATAGGACGGCTATTGATTAGCATATGAGACTCTCAATAGCTGTCTTTTTTATTCTCATGAAATTGTTTATGACAGGCCGCTCCGCCAATAGAGAAAGGCTGGAGGCCTATTCTAAAATATTTTAAGAAATGATGGGTTGAACATTGATATGAACTGGTTGGGACAATTACTAGGTAGCGATTGGGAGATCTTCCCCGCCGGAGGAGCTACAGGAGATGCATATTATGCGAAACATAACGGCCAACAGCTTTTTTTAAAACGTAATAGCTCGCCCTTTTTAGCCGTGTTATCCGCCGAAGGCATTGTTCCGAAGCTGGTTTGGACGAAACGGATGGAAAACGGAGACGTCATTACGGCTCAGCATTGGATGGCGGGCAGGGAGCTGAAGGCAAAGGATATGAGCGGACGCCCGGTGGCTGAGCTGCTCCGCAAAATCCACACATCAAAAGCTTTGCTCGACATGCTGAAAAGATTGGGAAAAGAACCGCTTGATCCGGGCGCCCTTTTGTCGCAGCTGAAGCAGGCCGTCTTTGCCGTGCGGCAATTTTCGCCGCTTATTCAGGAAGGCCTTGCTTATTTGGAAGCTCATGTGGATCAGGTGCAATTCGGTGAAAAAGTCGTTTGCCATTGTGATGTGAATCATAATAACTGGCTTCTGTCTGAAGACAACCAGCTGTATTTAATAGATTGGGACGGCGCCATGATAGCTGATCCGGCCATGGATCTCGGCCCTTTATTGTATCATTACGTCGAAGAGCCAGCGTGGGACAGCTGGCTTGGGATGTACGGCATGAAGCTCACGGAAGGGCTTCGGCTGCGGATGGCATGGTACATGTTATCGGAGACCATCACCTTCATCGCCTGGCACAAATCAAAAGGAAACGACAAAGCGTATCATGATGCCATGGAAGAGCTTCATGCCCTGATGAAGCGGATTGTCAAGTAGTCAGGAGTACGAATCCATCTGCTCCACCCATTGGGACAAATGGTTTTGGTGCTCCTGAATATGCGTGTCGATGGAATCGGCCGTGATGCCGGACTGGCTGTAGCGGTAGACGTCCTCGAGCACGTTTTTTATATTTGAATCAAGCCCGGTGTTGGCCATCAGTGATTTGATGACACGCTCCAGCTGTTCATACTCGGCAACTGTGCCGCAGCAATCCAATTGATGGTCGGCCAGTATGTCCTTTAATAACCGGACCTGATGTTCGCTTGTTAAGCCCATGATTCATATACACATCCTTTCTGTGTCATACATTGTGCAAAGCGGTGCGGTTTTATGCATCACATGAGTGTTCCGGACCGGGGAGCCTCTTTTTTTATGCAGCCGGCACCTTTAAAAGGCGCTTGCGGCTCTTTATGTTTCATGGTATGTTGTTACTCGAAATTATAGATAGAGGTGTCAATCATATGAGAATGCGCCATAAACCTTGGGCGAATGATTTTCTGGCAGAAAACGCTGACATCGCCATCAGTGATCCGGCCCAGTATAAAGGGCGGTGGAACACGGTCTTTGGCAATGACAACCCGATCCATATTGAAGTCGGTACGGGAAAAGGGCAGTTCATTTCAGGAATGGCCAAGCAGAATCCGGATATCAACTATATCGGCATTGAGCTGTTTAAAAGCGTCATCGTCACTGCCGTCCAAAAAGTAAAGGACAGCGGGGCTCACAATGTCCGTTTGTTAAATATAGACGCGGAAACACTGAATGACGTATTTGAACGGGGAGAAATCAAGCGCGTATATTTAAACTTTTCTGACCCGTGGCCGAAAAACCGTCACGAAAAGCGCCGTTTAACATTTAAAACGTTCTTGAAAAAATACGAAGAAGTGATGGGCGAAACAGGTGAGATTCATTTTAAAACCGATAACCGCGGTTTATTCGAATACTCTCTGAAAAGCTTTTCCGAATACGGCCTGCTTCTGACGGAAGTCAGCCTTGATCTGCACAACAGCGATCCGAAGGGCAATATTATGACAGAATACGAAGAAAAATTCTCCGCGCTCGGCCAGCCGATTTACCGGGCCGAAGTTGAATGGAGAACAAAAGACAGACTCTGATGCGGGAGTCTGTTTTTTTATGCCGCCATTTGCTACCATTACATCAGGAGGGATCAAGATGGAGACATTGAATGTTGGGAATATTTCATTAACATGGATGGACGGCGGTGTAACGCATATGGACGGAGGAGCGATGTTCGGCGTTGTCCCGAAGCCTTTATGGTCGAGAAAATACCCCGTAAATGACAAAAACCAGATTGAATTAAGAACAGACCCGATTCTGATCAGAAAAAACGGCCTGAATATATTGGTTGACGCGGGTATCGGCAGAGGGAAATTCTCTGATAAACAAAAAAGGAATTACGGCGTAACACAGGAATCCAATCTGAAACAATCTCTTCGTGAACTCGGGCTTTCCTGTGAGGACATTCATATTGCCGCGATGACCCATCTTCATTTTGACCATGCATGCGGCTTGACGGAATACAGCGGAGAGGAGCTTGTCTCTGTTTTCCCGAATGCCCGCATTATCACCTCTGCAACAGAGTGGCGCGAAATGAGAAACCCTAATATCAGATCGAAAAATACATATTGGAGAGAAAATTGGGAGGCGGTACAAGATCAGGTCGAAACCTTTGAGAACGAGTATCAGCTGACAGAAGGCATTACGATGCACCACACCGGCGGCCACAGCGACGGACACAGCGTCATCGTCTTAGAAGACGAAGGGGAAACGGCTGTGCATTTCGCCGACCTGATGCCGACGAACGCGCATAAAAATCCGTTATGGGTGCTGGCCTATGATGATTATCCGATGACCTCTATTCCAGAAAAGCAGAAATGGCAGACGTTCGCGGCAGAAAAAGACGCCTGGCTGATTTTCTATCACGACGCGATTTACAGAGCGGTAAAATGGGGAGAAGACGGCGAAGTGGCTGCATCTGTCAGACGGGAGAAAAAATAGGCGGATCGATGATTTACCTGTATGAATTTCGGGAATAAAAGCAAACCTAAGACAAATTGCTTTGAAAGGAAGAGACAGGTGAATCAATTTCAAGTGACGAAAGATGGAGAAATCAAAACAACTCTGCGCGGATTAGAAGTGCTTTCTACGCCTTTTTTAAATAAAGGGGTGGCCTTTACACAGGAGGAAAGAGAGGAACTCGGGCTCGAGGGATTTCTGCCGCCGAAAGTATTGACAATCGAAGAGCAGGCGAGACGGGCCTACGAACAATTCAGTTCGCAGCCTGATGAGCTGAGCAAAAATGTGTACTTGACCGCTCTCCATGATCGGAATGAAACGTTATTTTACAGGCTGTTAAATGATCATTTAGGCGAAATGCTGCCGATCGTATATACGCCGACCGTCGGCACCGCGATCCAGCGTTACAGCCATGAGTACAGAAAACCCCGCGGTCTGTATTTGTCAATAGATGACCCTGAAGGAATGCGCGCCGCATTTCAGCAGTTCGGAAAAAATGAAAACATTGACTTAATCGTTGCCACAGATGCCGAGGGCATTCTGGGAATCGGTGACTGGGGCGTCGGCGGCATCGCCATTTCTGTCGGGAAACTTGCGGTGTATACGGCGGCGGCCGGAATTGATCCGTCACGAGTGCTTGCGGTCGTGTTGGACGCGGGGACAAATCAGGAAAGCCTCTTAAATGACCCGCTGTATGTCGGAAACCAGCATTCAAGAGTGCGCGGCGAGAAATATGACCGCTTTATTGATGAGTATGTCTCGCTTGCCCGGGAAACATTCCCGAATGCACTGCTTCATTGGGAGGATTTCGGTACGGCTAATGCCCGCGGCATATTGAAACGGTATAAAGATAAAGTCTGTACGTTTAACGATGACATTCAAGGAACGGGCGCGGTGTCGCTTGCAGCTGTTTTAGCGTGTGCGAAAGCATCAAAAGTGCCTTTAAAAGAGCATAAAGTCGTCGTCTTCGGCGCGGGAACGGCCGGTATCGGAATTGCTGAGCAGCTGCGCGAAGCTATGGTGCATGACGGATTAAGCGAAGATGAATCCTACAGCCATTTTTGGTGTATCGACAGAAACGGATTATTAACGGATGATATGAAGGACTTGCGTGATTTTCAGGTTCCGTACGCGCGCTCTGCTGATGAAGTGAAAGAGTACGGCCGCAGCGGTGAAGGCGGATCAATTGATCTGGCGGAGACGGTGCGTCAGGCCAAGCCGACGATCCTGATCGGCACATCCACCGTCTCAGGCGCATTTACGGAAGAAATCGTCAAAGAAATGGCCTCGCATGTCAAACGGCCCGCTATTTTGCCGATGTCAAACCCGACCACATTATCAGAAGCAAAACCTGAAGATTTAATTAAATGGACGGAAGGCCGCGCACTTGTCACTACGGGTAGTCCATTCCCGCCTGTCGCGTATAACGGCGTTACCTACCATATCGGACAGGCGAACAACGCGCTCGTATTCCCGGGACTCGGACTCGGCACGATTGTGACAAAAGCAAGGCTCATTACGGACAATATGTTCGTTGCCTGCGCGAATGCCATCGCCGGTATGGTGGACGTCGGCAAGCCGGGGGCCCCGATGCTTCCGAAAGTGGAGGATCTCAGGACGGTATCGGCAACTGTGGCGGTAGCCGTAGCGAAAGCGGCCATTCAGGACGGTGTAGCGGAAACGGAACCCGAGGATCTGATTCAAACGGTGCAGGATGCGATGTGGCACCCCGTATATAAACGAATTCGGCCGATGTAACCGAATAAAGCCCAAAACGCTGATGGTTTTGGGCTTTATTTTTTGCTTGTCCAGATTATGAGGCGACAGAATCAATGACATCGACAATCTGGCCTGTTTTTGCATTGACCATAACTTCATATTGCTCCAGTTCGCCGAATGCCGAACGTGTCACGCCGGTTTTGTATACCTGGATGGTTTCTCCGTTTACCTGGTAGGGCTCGGGCTCTGTGTAAATCCATGATCCGTCTATCGGCCCGCGCTGTTTAAAAGCCGCTTTCACGATACGGAGCGCTTTTTCTGAAGAGATATAAGGTTTCATCGCATACTTTTTCACTGCGATGGCAGCGCATAATCCGACTCCTGCACCTAAGAGAAAATGACGTAATTTCAATATGAAGCACCTCCAATTATGTCGTAGTTTTTATTATACAGAAGATGCCAGACGGTGTTAAGTAAAGCGGCGGTTTTCCAGCCCATTCAATCTGAGCGCTTGGAAAACGGTTGTTTTTCTAATAAAATAAAAGCATTACATAGAAATGAGGGGAAAATATGAATGAGGAAACGAAAACGCTTTTCCGGACGCTGACGCAGCTTCCCGGCGCACCGGGAAATGAACATCAGGTCCGCTCCTTTATGAAACGGGAGCTTGCGAAATATGCGGATGACATCGTGCAGGACAGACTCGGAAGTGTTTTCGGAGTAAGGCGCGGCGCTGAAGATGCGCCGACCGTTATGGTAGCCGGCCATATGGACGAAGTCGGGTTTATGGTAACGCAGATTACGGATAATGGCATGCTGAGATTTCAGACGCTCGGCGGCTGGTGGAGTCAGGTGCTGCTTGCCCAGCGCGTCGAGGTGCAGACGGATAACGGACCGATTATCGGCGTCATCTCAAGCATCCCGCCCCACATTTTAACAGATGCCCAACGCGCAAAGCCGATGGAGATCAAAAATATGATGATTGATATCGGTGCCGATGACAGAGAGGACGCGGTCAAAATGGGGATCAGACCGGGACAGCAGGTCGTGCCGGTCTGCCCGTTCACCCCGATGGCCAACGAGAAGAAAATATTGTCCAAAGCGTGGGATAACCGCTACGGCTGCGGGTTAAGCATTGAATTATTAAAAGAGCTGCAAGGAAAAGACCTGCCGAACAATCTGTACGCCGGGGCCACCGTTCAGGAGGAAGTCGGCTTGAGAGGGGCGCAGACAGCGGCCAATATGATTCAGCCTGATCTCTTTTTCGCGCTTGATGCCAGCCCGGCAAATGATATGAGCGGCGATAAGGAGCTGTTCGGCCGTCTCGGCGAGGGGGTGCTGCTCCGCATTCTCGACAGAACGACGGTCATGCACCGCGGGATGAGAGAGTTCGTCCTTGATATGGCGGAAACGCACAATATCCCTTATCAATATTTCGCTTCAGGCGGGGGAACGGATGCCGGACGGGTTCACATATCAAACAGCGGGGTTCCGTCTGCCGTCATCGGCATTTGTTCAAGATACATTCATACAAATGCCGCGATCATCCATGTCGATGATTATGCCGCGGCGAAAGAAATGCTCATTAAGCTGGTCATGGCGAGTGACAAACAGACGGTCGAAACGATCAGAGAAAATGTGTAAAAAAAATAAGCAGTCAATAAGTCTCTTTGAATACTTATTGACTGCTGTTTTTACATTCTGCTTTAAGCCGCATGATCGAGACAGTTCTTTGTTGTGAATATAAGTGTAAAGCGTATTAAAAATAGAAGTAGGTAACACATATTGTTTTTCAATATTATTATCAAAATTGTTCCAATCCGAGCATTGAGCTGAGTAGCGATTTCACAAAATCGAGTGACATTTGCATTTTTTATTTGTTCTGCAAGGAGGTATATTTATGACAAAAAAGACAAACATAAAATTTCCTCTCATCTCTAACAATCTTCCTTTTGATCTGGTTAATACTGAGGTGGTGAGTTATGGTAAACGTCATAATTTGTTAAAGTCAAAAGAGGATCTTTTGGAATGGTTAAGGTTAATGGGGAAAGGAACCCCTTTTTTCAATCAATTAACTTTAAAAAAAGCACAAGATGAACTGACTACTGTGATGGTTGAAAAAATACTTGAGTTACGATCAGCACTAAGAGAAAATTTTGAGAAAATTGCAGATGGTGAAGAACCTGGAGAATCTTTTATCACTTTTTTAGAAAAAAAGATTGAATCGGCTCCATTTACATATAAGATTCTCGATGGCAAACTCGCTCGTATTCCGATTGGAAAAATTGATGATGCAATTATATCGCTCATCGCTTATGAAGGTTTATCGCTTATATATACAAAAAAGATCAAGTTAATGAAGCGATGTGCTAATGAAGAATGCGTCTTATTATTCCTTGATAACACCGGAAGGAGAAAATGGTGTTCAATGAAGATATGCGGCAACAGAGAAAAGGTTTCCCGTCATCTTAAGAAAACATAAAACGAATTTCCTCTATTACATTGTGGTCGGAATAAATCTTGCACTTTATTTTAATGTTGAATCTTCATATATAAATAAAATTTAATGAACAGCCTTATCTCAATATTTTTTTGAGTAAGGCTGTTTGTCTTTTTTGAAAACAATTCATAAGGAAAACAAAAATATGGTTTCATAAAACAACTCATTCGCATCTAAAACCAAATGAACGTTTAAAATTTCAAACAAAAAAATGTTACCGCAAGCGTTCTTAAAGGATCACTTTTGAAGAGAAGAATGATCTATAAAGAGGGATGGATTGTAACCCTAAAATTATAACCTCTTAAAATATCATTTACAGGTTAGTTAAGATGATTTAAACTTAGTGAAAAGGAGGGGTTATATTGAAGATTGAGCAAACAGCAGAAAATGTACAAAGTAAAAAAGGATATTATTTCAAAAAAATGAAAGGGGGAGGAAAAAGTCCTTTAAAAGTAAATGTTAAAGATGCTTCAACAGGCTTATTAGGTGGTTTTATAACAATTTTAATCTTGTCATTGATAACCTATAAAACTGGATCTCTGTGGCTGATGGCGCCTTTTGGGGCAAGTTGTGTACTGGCTTTCGGAGCGTGGAATGCCCCTTTATCACAACCTAGAAATATTATTGGGGGACACTTCATTTCGACATTGACTGGACTTGTTATATATAATCTTCTTGGTTCTCATCCCTGGACATTGGCTTTAGGAGTGGGGCTATCTATATTTTTTATGGCGGTTACAAAGACTACTCATCCACCTGCTGGAGCGGACCCTATTGTAGTGATTCAAGGGGCGTATGCCTGGAGCTATTTAGCTTTTCCGGTTCTTGCGGGATCTGTAATTATTGTTGCGGCAGCAGTGCTTATTAATAACTTACGGAATAATCGGCAGTATCCCGCCTTTTGGTTTTAATCAATTTCGGCGATCCGCATATGTATCCGTTATTGCGCAGATTTCGCTCTTCTTTCTTACATATAAAGAAAACAATATATGGTTCGTGTGAAGTTGAATAACACCATTTAGGAATGGAGTGGGTGTGGGAATAATTGATTGCGGATAATTTGTTTTGGGTTCGAAAAAAGAGTCTGAATGGTAAAATTTGACACCTTTCTATTGTAAATAGGTAAGCAGGACCGCATAAAGGCGGCCTGCTTATTCTGTTTCAAATAAATAAGAGAGTGCTTTCATCGCTTGATTGACGGTTTCGACCGTGATATTCGCTTTTCCGGAAAGCTCTTTCAGCGGATGATGAAGTTCTTTCGGACGGATGAGAATGAGCGGCTTTCCTTTTGCGATGGCATAAGAAGCATCCATCGCGGTATTCCACTGCTTATATTTCTCGCCAAACAGGGCGATCACAAAATCGGCTTTTTCCATCAGCACCTCTGTACGGAAATTGTTGATATCAGAAGCTCTGGCGTCTTTTAAAACAGAATCGGGCTGCACGCCCATAATCTCTTCTCCGATATTGTCTGAGCGTTCATGGTTTTCCATCGGGCCGACAAACGTAATCGGCAGGTCCAGCGCTGTTGCTTTTTGTTTGATCTCGTCCCGCCAATCACTGTGGATTTCACCCGCTAAATACACGACAAACTGCATCTTTTGCCCCTCCTTATGTACATATTAAGATTTTCGTACGGCTACAAGCAAAATGGTAAACGAAACTTGCTTGATAATGCAAATGAAATATGATAATGATATTGCATATAGTTGGTCTTGCCGTACACAGTCTGGTATGATCCAATTGGACAAACATCAGCATATAAAAAACTCATAATCCAGATGGAGGAATGACAATGAAAAAGATTGAAAGCACGGAAGAATTGCAAAAAGCGGTACAAGACGATTGGGCGGTATTTATGTTTTCAGCGGATTGGTGCCCGGACTGCCGCTTTGTGGAGCCGTTTCTCCCTGAGCTGGAAGCGGACTTTCCTGAATTCACTTATTACTACGTAGACCGCGATCAATTTATTGATACATGCGCGGAATGGGAAATTTACGGCATTCCGAGCTTTGTTGTGTTTAACGGAGGAAAAGAAGTGAACCGTTTCGTCAGCAAAGACCGTAAAACAAAAGAAGAAATTGAGCAATTTTTAACCGATTCCCTTGCTAAAGCATAAAGGAGGCCACGGGCTTTGAAAATGACGTCAAGGAAGCTGGCGGATTTATTAAAACAGCGCCTGCAGCACGAGAACCGATCCTTCTTTTTTGACAGAGAAAAAGACACCCTCCGTGTTGAGGATCAAACGACCAAAAAAGGCATCACATTGGAGCTCCCGCCGATCATTGCGAAGTGGGAGACGAAAAAAGAAGAAGCGATCGACGAAATCGTCTACTATGTGTCAGAAGCAATGGAGGCGATGGAAGGCAGCGGACAGGAGATGTCCGGAAAGGAAGCCGGAATCTATCCGGTCATCCGCTCCACATCATTTCCCGATCAAACGAGCGACGGCATTCCGCTCGTGTATGATGACCATACGGCCGAAACAAGAATCTACTACGCGCTTGACCTCGGTAAGACGTACCGCTTAATTGACAGCCGGATGCTCGAGAAAGAAAACTGGACAAAAGAACGCATCAGGGAGACGGCGTCATTCAATCTCCGCTCTCTTCCTTCGGTCGTGAAACAGGATACGGTTGCGGACAATTATTTTTATTTTTTCAGGGCGAATGACGGCTATGACGCCAGCCGGATTCTCAATGATTCGATTCTTCATGAATACAAGCAGGCCGCTGAAGGCGAATTGGCGATTTCCGTCCCGCACCAGGATGTATTAATACTTGCTGACATTCGAAATGAATCGGGTTATGATATTTTAGGGCAAATGTCCATGAGCTTCTTTGCAAGCGGCACGGTGCCGATTACGGCCCTTTCATTTCTGTATAATGAAGGCAGACTGGAACCTGTGTTTATCATGGCGAAAAGCCGGCCGAAAAAGGATTAGAAAGGATTTTTCTTATGAACGCTTTTTACAATAAAGAAGGTGTGGGAGATACGCTTCTGATCTCTCTTAAAGATGCGGCACGCGAAGAAATCGGCTATGAAAGAGAAGGCGATGTCGTCAGAATCTTTAACAAAGAAACAAAAGAAACGACGGGCTTTAACATTTTTAACGTGTCTTCTTACTTACAGATTGAGGACAACGGCCCCGTCGCTTTGTCTGAGACATTCGTTCAGGATGTGAATGAAATACTGAACAGAAACGGCGTCTCAGAAACGCTGACGGTTGACCTTTCTCCGAAATTTGTTGTCGGTCACGTTGAATCGAAAGAAAAACATCCGAATGCGGATAAACTGAATATCTGCCAAGTGAATGTGGGAGAGGAAACCCTTCAAATCGTTTGCGGCGCGCCGAACGTGGACAAAGGGCAAAAAGTCGTCGTCGCTAAAGTCGGCGCGGTAATGCCGAGCGGACTTGTGATTAAAGACGCTGAATTAAGAGGCGTTCCGTCAAGCGGCATGATCTGCTCCGCGAAAGAACTCGCTTTGCCGGATGCGCCGGCGGAAAAAGGGATTCTTGTTCTTGAAGACAGCCGCGAGGCCGGCGAAGCATTTCAATTCTAACTCCCATAAATAAGCACACAGAATCGAATGATGTGAGAGAAAGCCGTTAAGCAGGCCTGCTTAACGGCTTTCTTCAGTTGGGAGCTTAATCTTTTCTGAGCCGCCCGGCAATGGTATACTAATATCGTCCCAGACTACTAAAAAGGGAGTTAGAGAGTGATTAAACATGAGTTGGCTGAATAAATTTTTTGACTTATTTTTAGGTGAAAAAGAAGAAGAGCATGAACGTGAACCGAACACGCATGCCCAAATCCCGAAACAGCAGATACCGGATCAGCCAGAAGGCAAATTCACGCGCATGGAAGATCCTAAAATATATTACGAATATCCGAAAGGGAATTTCCGCTTCCCCGTCGTTCCGGACGGCTATAAGCGAACGGAGCAAAACCAAAGACAGCGGGAAAGGCACGAACGCCGCCAGCCGTCCCGGGATTATGCCGCCGGGAAGGAGCAAACCGAGCGGAAACAGCATACACATAAAGAGCCTGATACGGTGAAAAAGCCCTTTAAACCGTCATCCATTCCTTCACCGGTTTACGGCTTTCAATCTCAGCACAGCATAAAAAAAGCGCCTATTTCTGAAAAGCGGCGTGAAGAGAACGTAACACTGCTGTCAGAGGAGCAATTTGTTCCGCCAAAAGCCGGTCAGGAAACGGAAAAAGAGCCCGTCTTCACAACATCCGGGATAACAAAACAGACGAATGACCGGCCAGACCCGTTTGTGAAACAAGAAACGGAAGAAATCCCGGCCGTTAAAAAAGAGGAGCTTCACACCGAGGCTGAGAATGCAAAAGAGCAAGTGTTTGCAGCAGCAGAACCGCAGCAGACTGAAGAGCGGGAGCACACGGAAAGCGCGGAGTCTGCCGGCTTTACAGAAGAACAAGAGCATGAACAAACCCGCCCGCAGCCTATTGAAGAGCCTGAGTATGAAGCATCCCGAACGGCTGAAAACACAGAGGAACAAGCGGCGCCGCAAGAGGAATATCAGGAGCCTGAGCCGGAAAAAGCACCGCCTTTTGAAACCGGAGAAGAACCGGTGTATACATACACAGAACCCGGATACGATGAGGAAGTTCAGCCGCAGTCTGAAGACAAGCCCGAATCAGCTGAAACCGACGCGAAACAGGAAGCAGACTCACAGCCTGAGTACAATGAAGTCACGCGGCATTCAGACCCCGAGCCTGAACCTGCAAGCATCGAGACGGCCGATGCCCCGTCCCGGCCTGCCGAAGAAAAAACAGAGCATCCCGGACAGCCTCAGACTGTGAGAAAAGCGGAGCGGCCGAAAGAGCGCAATGTTCCGTTTAACGTCATGATGCTTAAAAGCGATAAACACAAGCAGACGAAGACGCCGGAGGGCGGAGCGAGCTATGTCTTTCCGAATCTGTCGCTTCTGGACGTACCGCCGGCGCAAAGACATGACGACCAATCGTGGATTGAAGAACAGCGCGAGCTTTTAAACGTTACACTGAAAAACTTTAATGTGCGCGCCCAAGTCGTTCATGTCACACAAGGCCCGTCCGTCACACGTTTTGAAGTGCATCCTGAGCCCGGAGTGAAAGTAAACAAAATTACAAACTTAGCAGATGATATTAAACTGAGCCTGTCTGCCAAGGATATTCGGATTGAGGCGCCGATCCCCGGTAAAAACACGATCGGCATTGAAGTTCCGAACCGTGTAAGCAAAGTCGTCGATTTAAGGCAGATGATCAGAAGCGCCGCTTTCAGGACGAATCCGTCTCCGCTTACAGCCGCGCTCGGTGTCGATATTTCCGGAAACCCGGTCGTCATTGATTTGAAAAAGATGCCGCACGGGTTGATAGCGGGTGCGACAGGATCGGGAAAAAGCGTCTGCATCAATACCATTTTGGTCAGTCTGCTTTATAAGGCGGATCCGAGTGATGTCAAAATGCTTCTGATTGATCCGAAAATGGTCGAGCTTGCGCCTTATAACCAAATTCCGCATTTGGTCAGCCCCGTCATCACGGACGTCAAAGCCGCGACCGCCGCGTTAAAATGGGTTGTGGAAGAGATGGAACGGCGATATGAACTGTTTGCCCATTCGGGTGTGAGAGATATCGGCCGCTTTAATGAATTAACCGCCGATCATAAGACAGGCGAAAAGCTCCCGTACCTCGTAGTGGTTATTGATGAGCTTGCCGATTTAATGATGGTCGCGCCGAACGATGTGGAAGAAAGCATTGCCAGAATCGCGCAGAAAGCGAGAGCCTGCGGCATTCATCTGCTTGTCGCGACACAGCGTCCGTCTGTCGATGTCATTACCGGAATGATTAAGGCAAACATACCGACGAGGATTGCATTCTCCGTCTCAAGCCAGGTAGATTCCAGAACGATCATCGACATGGCGGGAGCGGAAAAGCTGCTCGGAAAAGGCGACATGCTGTACTGGGAAAACGGTACCGGAAAACCGGTGCGCCTGCAAGGCAACTTTGTATCCGACAGAGAAATTGACCGCGTCGTCTCTCATGTCAGAAAGCAGCTGCCGCCTTCTTATTTGTTTGAACAGGAAGAACTGATCAGGCAGGGAACCGCCCTCAAGGAAGAAGACGAACTGTTTCCTGAGGCGTGCCAATTCGTCGTGGAGCAAAACAGTGCCAGCACCTCAAGCCTTCAAAGAAGGTTCCGAATCGGTTATAACCGCGCCGCAAGGCTGATTGACATGATGGAAGCCGAGGGCATGATCTCAGAAGCGAAGGGCAGCAAGCCCCGTGAAGTGCTGATTACGGCCGCTGACATTGCTCAAGAATAAGAATATCGTTCATTTTTCTCACAAACATGGTATGATAGTGGATGGACCATCAAAACTGCATCACTGTCACGCGCTGAAATATCATGCGGCAGGTTTAATCAAAAAGAAAGTTACAGATACTGACGATAACGTAAAAATAAATGGAAGCGCCGCTGTGCGGGCTTTTTGCCCGCGGCGGTCGCAAAATGAAATGAGCGTCATATACTGGGGAACAGATAGACGTTTGTTGGAGGTACGATTATGACTGTTTATCATTTTGTTGGAATAAAAGGGACAGGTATGAGCCCGCTTGCTCAAATCCTGCATGATACAGGGTATCAGGTGCAGGGCTCGGATATCGAGAAGCAGATTTTCACTCAGGCTGCCCTTGAAAAAAGAAATATCCCGATCTATCCGTTCAGCGCCGATAACATCAAACCCGGCTTAACGGTAATCGCCGGTAACGCATTCCCTGATTCTCATCCGGAAATCGCAAAGGCGCTCGCTGAAGGGATTCCTGTCATCAGATATCATAAATTTTTAGCTGAATATATGAAAAAATATACAAGTGTCGCGGTAACGGGCGCACACGGCAAGACGTCCACAACGGGCCTCTTAGCACACGTGATGCAGCAGGCGAAGCCGACTTCGTTTCTTATCGGGGACGGAACGGGCAGAGGAAATGAAAGCAGCGAATACTTTGTACTTGAAGCCTGCGAGTACCGCCGTCATTTCTTAAGCTATCAGCCTGATTATGCGATCATGACGAATATTGATTTTGACCACCCTGATTATTTCGCCAACATTGACGATGTGTTTGATGCTTTCCAAAACATGGCGCTTCAAGTCAACAAAGGCATCATTGCCTGCGGTGATGACGAGTACCTGCCGAAAATTCACGCCAATGTGCCTGTCGTGTATTACGGCACGGGAGAAGAAAACGATTTTCAAGCGAGAAACATCGTAAAAAATACGGAAGGCACGACATTTGACGTCTTTGTCCGCAATACGTTTTACGATACGTTCTACATCCCGGCATACGGGCATCACAATGTCCTCAATTCCTTAGCGGTCATTGCGCTCTGCCACTATGAAGAGATAGAC
The DNA here is from genome assembly GCF_026241425.1 of Bacillus sp. ChL18. Taxonomy (NCBI): domain Bacteria; kingdom Bacillati; phylum Bacillota; class Bacilli; order Caryophanales; family Bacillaceae; genus Bacillus; species Bacillus sp. ChL18. Next base: position 89,309 of record NZ_JAPHWE010000001.1, read on the forward strand.
GTGAACATGATTAAGCTCGGACTTGAATCATTCGGCGGCGTCAAACGCAGATTCAATGAAAAAGTGATCGGCAGCCAGGTACTGATCGACGACTACGCCCACCATCCGACTGAAATCAAAGTTACGATTGAGGCGGCGCGCCAAAAATATCCCGAACGTGAAATCATCGCGGTATTTCAGCCGCATACGTTTACACGGACGCAATCATTCTTGGATGAATTCGCAGAAAGCTTAAGCGCGGCCGACCGCGTGTATCTGTGTGACATTTTCGGCTCTGCCCGCGAGAACGTCGGCAAGCTCACGATCACGGATCTTCAGGAAAAAATCGATAACGCAGAACTCATTGAAGAAAATGACACATCCGTGTTAAAAGCGCATGAAGGCGCAGTGCTGATCTTCATGGGCGCCGGAGACATTCAAAAATATATGAGAGCCTATGAAAACGTCATAGCGTAACGAAAAAGCAGTGGGGCTCTCACTGCTTTTTTGTGCGTGCTGCAAAGGGATTTACCGATAAACGGAGAAATAGTATACATACAGATCTTTCATATATGTTTATCATTTTAAGAATTGGGTATATACCACTATATCCTGCAATAAGGAGGTATTAGATGATCATCATTCTTTACTTAAGCGTCGCACTCATTGCCGTTGCATTTCTCATCCTCGTCATCTATCTGTCCAAAACATTAAAGTCCGTGCAGATGACCTTAACAAACGTTGCCTCGACTTTAGACGGCCTTGAAGGGCAGATGAAAGGCATTACCGCAGAGACAACCGAGCTGTTACATAAGACAAACCGTCTCGCGGAAGACATTCAGGAAAAATCAGAGAAATTAAATACGGTTGTCCATGCTGTCCAGGAAGTGGGAACTTCCATCCAGCAGTTTAATACATCCATAAAGCAGGCAGCAGGTTCCGTTACGGCCTCTGTAAGAGAGAATCAGGATAAGATCAGTCAGGTTGTCACCTGGAGCCAGGCCGCTATGGAAATATGGGACAAGTGGAAGCAAAAGAAAAAAACATCGCTTTAATCATAAGAAAAATCCACTAAGGAGGAATCATAATGAGCAAAGATGGAATCAATAGTAAGGATTTTTTAATCGGAACGCTGATCGGGGGAATTATCGGCGCGACAACGGCGTTGTTTCTGGCGCCTAAATCAGGTAAGGAGCTGCGCGACGATCTCGGCAGTCAGGCTTCTGCGTTAAAGGATAAGACGGACAGAATGACGGCCGACGCGAAAGAAAAAGGCTCTCAATATGTCAGCATTGCCAAGGACAAAACATCTAATATCACCCAGCTGGTAGCTGATCAGTCAGGCCAGATTATGAATAAAGTGAAGGATTTAAAAGACCGTTCTAAGAGCACACTAACCGAGAAAGCCGAAGAGACGAGAAGCGAAATGCAGGACACGGCCCAAAGCATCAAGGCCGAAGCGGAAGACGCCGGGGAAAAAGCCGGTCAGGCAAATCGCTGATCTTCAATAAGGAGAGATAACCGACATGACAAAACAGCTGATATCGTCTGAAGAAGAGTTCAAAAATGCCGCTGAGAAAGAAAACACGCTCGTGTTTTTGAAACACAGCACAACCTGCCCGATCAGCCAAGCCGCGTTTCAGGAGTTTGACGCCTTTGCATCGGCGCATTCGGAAGTGCCTTCTTATTACCTGCAGGTGCAGGACAGCCGGCCGCTTTCAAACTATATCGCCGAGACATACGGCGTGAAACATGAAAGCCCGCAAGTATTCGTCATTGCAAACGGCGAAGTGAAATGGCACGCGTCTCATTCACAAATCACAAAAAACGCAATAGAGCAGCACCTTTCATAATTGCTGGCCGCCGGTTGATACCGGCGGTTTTTTTTTTGAAAAAAACTATTGATCATTTCAGCCGGATCATGTAGGATATCAATATATACTGCTTCAACGCATAAAAGCTTAAAAGCGTTTTTGTGATAAAGCCGAATGTGAAAAAATTTATTATTTCATATTCCTATTTTCGCATAACTGTAGTAAGATGCATGTTAACCATTAAAATAAAACATAGCATAGAAGGGATGAAAAAGATGAGCAACAAGGAATTAGAGAGCCTAAGACAGCAGGCAGACGCACTAAACTTAGAAATCCTTAAATTAATCAATGAACGCGGAGCCGTTGTAAAAGAAATCGGTAAAGCAAAGGAAGCACAAGGTGTCAACCGATTTGACCCTGTCAGAGAGCGTACAATGCTTAACCGCATAATTGAAAGCAATGACGGCCCATTTGAAAACTCAACGATCCAGCATATTTTCAAAGAAATTTTCAAAGCCGGACTTGAACTTCAAGAAGAGGACCACAGCAAAGCGTTGCTCGTCTCCCGGAAGAAAAAAGCAGAAGATACGATCGTTGACATAAAAGGTGAAAAAATCGGTGACGGCGATCAGAGATTCATCGTCGGACCTTGTGCCGTAGAAAGCTATGAGCAGGTTGCCGAAGTAGCGGCCGCAGCGAAAAAACAAGGCATTAAAATCCTGCGCGGGGGCGCGTTTAAACCCCGCACAAGTCCGTATGATTTCCAAGGTCTCGGCGTAGAAGGCCTGCAAATTCTTAAACGCGTCGCTGATGAATATGACCTCGCGGTGATCAGTGAAATCGTAACGCCCGCACACATTGAGCAAGCGATTGATTACATTGATGTCATTCAGATCGGCGCGCGGAACATGCAAAACTTTGAATTGCTGAAAGCCGCCGGTTCCGTTAAAAAGCCGGTATTGTTAAAACGCGGTCTTGCCGCAACAATTTCAGAGTTCATCAATGCAGCTGAATACATCATGTCACAAGGAAACGACCAAATCATTCTTTGTGAGCGCGGAATCAGAACGTACGAAACGGCAACGAGAAACACACTCGACATTTCTGCCGTGCCGATTTTGAAACAGGAAACTCACTTGCCGGTGTTTGTTGACGTCACACACTCAACAGGCCGCCGCGATCTCCTGCTTCCGACAGCAAAAGCGGCGCTTGCGATCGGCGCTGACGGCGTGATGGCCGAAGTTCACCCTGATCCTTCCGTTGCCCTTTCAGACTCTGCGCAGCAGATGGATATACCTGAATTCGAGAAATGGCTGAACGAATTAAAGCCAATGCTGAAAGTAAAAGCATAATACAACGTTCCGCTCTTTAAAGGCCGCCTCGCGCGGCTTTTTTTCGTATCTTCATTTTATTTAATTATAAAATGAAAGTGAACGTTTTCATCACTGGGAAAAACGTGTATAATTTCATGAGAGATATTTAAATTTGATGAATAATGAAAAATAATGTACACTACTGACTTACGCTTACAATCATAAACGACAGAATGCGAAATCGTACGACATTTCTTTACATAAAGTGTTTATGCTATAGATAAGGATAAGTGTATCCAGTAAAAGGAGTGGTTTCAGTGAGCAACATTACGATATACGATGTGGCCAGAGAAGCAAATGTCAGTATGGCGACTGTTTCCCGCGTCGTGAACGGCAACCCGAATGTAAAACCGACGACCAGAAAAAAAGTATTGGAAGCCATTGACCGGCTCGGCTACCGCCCGAACGCGGTGGCAAGAGGGCTTGCAAGCAAAAAAACGACAACGGTCGGCGTCATCATCCCTGATATCTCAAGCATTTTCTACTCTGAACTTGCGCGTGGAATTGAAGATATCGCGACGATGTACAAATATAATATTATTTTAAGCAACTCGGACCAAAATCTTGAGAAAGAACTGCATCTGTTAAATACGATGCTTGGCAAACAAGTGGACGGTATCGTATTTATGGGCGGCAACATTACGGACGAGCATGTCGAAGAATTTAAGCGCTCTCCTGTGCCGATCGTCTTGGCGGCATCAGTGGAAGAACAGGGCGAGACGCCTTCTGTCGCCATTGATTATGAACAGGCGATTTATGATGCCGTTAAGCTTTTCATTGATAAAGGGCATCGCGATATTGCACTCGTCTCCGGTCCGATGCAAGAGCCGATCAACCGTTCGAAAAAACTGCAAGGGTACAAACGGGCGCTTGAAGAAGCGGCGATTCCGTTTAACGAGCAATTCGTAGCGGAAGGCGATTACACCTATGATTCCGGTATGGAGGCGCTTCAAAGCTTGATGGGCCTTGACCGGAAACCGACGGCGATTCTTTCTGCGACGGATGAAATGGCCCTCGGCATTATCCATGCGGCCCAAGATCAAGGTCTTTCGATACCTGATGATCTTGATATTATCGGTTTTGACAATACGAGATTGAGCCTGATGGTCCGCCCTCAGCTTTCAACAGTCGTGCAGCCTACGTACGATATCGGCGCCGTGGCGATGAGACTTTTGACAAAACTGATGAACAAAGAGCCGGTTGAAGAGCATATCGTCGAATTGCCTCACCGCATCGAATTAAGACAATCAACCAAGTCATAAAAAAACGGAAAAGCAAGCTTCACTCTGAGGGGTGGAATCTTGCTTTTTTACTTGAGTAAGGAGAAGATATGAAACGTTTTGATTATCTGACGCCCGTTGGCTTTATGTTAGGCTGTATTATTGTCGCAATCGGTATTCTGTCAGGGACGGGACTGGCGGGAATCAGTTCATTTTTAGATCTGACTTCTTTTTTAATCGTCACAGGCGGCCTTGCTGCGGCGATCTTTATCAGTTTTCCGCCGAGGGATTTAAAGAAAACCCCTTCTGTTCTGAAACAGGTATTCTCCCGTCAGGATGACAATGTGCAAGAGCTTGTCAGAGTATTTGTCAGCCTTTCGGAGCAGGCGCGCAGGCAGGGGCTTCTGTCTCTGGATGACCAGGCGCGTGAGATCAAGGATCCGTTTTTAAAAAAAGGGCTTTTGCTTGCAATTGACGGCTGGGACGAGGAAACGATCCGGCTGGTGATGGATTCTGAGATCGCCGCGATGGAAGAAAGACACAGAAAAGGAAGACGCGTTTTTGAAAAAGCCGGTGATTTCGCACCCGCCTGGGGAATGATCGGGACGCTCGTCGGACTCGTTCTCATGCTCAAAAACTTAAATGACCCGCATACCCTCGGACCGAACATGGCCGTTGCGCTATTGACGACACTGTACGGAGCGCTGCTTGCCAACTTGGTGTTTATCCCAATCGCGGCAAAGCTTGAAGAAAAAACGGAAAGTGAAATTTTCATCAAACAGGTCATGATCGAAGGGGTTGTCGGCATCCAATCGGGCAAAAATCCCCGCAACCTCGAAAGTCAGCTCGTTGTCTTCAGCTCAAGAGAAGACTGGCGTAAAGGACAGCCTGCGAACAAGAAAAAGGGCGCTGTCCATGAAGCTTAGAAAAGAGCGTTTTGAAAGAAGAAACAAACCGGAACATTCCGGCGGTTCACCGAGATGGATGGTGACGTTCGCTGACTTGATCACGCTCATTCTCGTGTTCTTTATATTGCTTTTTTCGATGTCGCAAATAGACGCGGAAAAATTTCAATCTGCCGTTTCATCGATTCATACAAACGGCAGCGGGGGTGAATCGGCGTCATCAGACAAAGCAAACGAAAATAAAGAACAGGATTTGCTGTTACAAAACGTGAAGACATACATAAAAGCGCATCATTTGAGTTCAAAATTGACGGCGAAGCGCGATGAGCGCGGAGTGGTTCTTGTGCTGCAGGAGGCCGTTCTGTTTCAGACAGGAAAAGCGGATGTGCTGAAAAACGCCGAGCCGGTTCTGCATCAGATCGCGGTGCTTTTAAAAACAATTCCGAATGACATACAGGTAGAAGGCCATACGGACAGCCGCCGGATTTCCACCTATCAATTTCCGTCAAATTGGGAGCTGTCGTCTGCAAGAGCGGCGAGTGTGATCCGGTATTTTACCGCGAATGAAGACTTTTCCGCCAAACGGTTTATCTCTGCCGGGTATGCGGATACGAAACCTGTGAAGGACAACAAAAGTCCCGGACATATGAAAGAAAACCGCCGTGTAGAAATTGTGATCAAAAAAACGACCTCCTCATAAGGTCGTTTTTTATTTTGTTTTATACCGCTGCTCAGACCGGATGGCAAAAAGTGCTTTTTCCACGGTTTGGGCATTTTTTTCTGAAATTTCTTCTTTGCGGGGAATCGGAGGATATAATTGTTCAGGATCACTCCAAAAAGCGGGCAACGTGCATGGGGAGTGCTTTTGCCATTTATCGATCCATTTCTGCGGTATGCACTCCCCGGGATCAATCCCTTTCATCTCAAGCCAAATGCGGCTCCATGCTCTCGGGACGACTCTCCAAATATCGTATCCGCCGCCGCCGACCGCGATCCATCTGCCGCTGCAATATTGATGGGCTAATGAATGAGCGAGCCGCGGGATCTCCTGATAAATGGAGATTGTATTGGACAGGTGTGTCAATGGGTCGTAATAATGGGCGTCGGCACCGTTTTGGGTAAGAATCACATCCGGCTTAAAAAAAGCCGCGATTTCTGAGGCGGCCGTATTGTAAGCGTGAAGAAAGGAATCGTCCTCTGTGAAAGCATCCAGCGGAATGTTAAAAGAATAGCCATAGCCTTGCCCGCTTCCTTTTTCCAGTACCTGTCCCGTCCCGGGAAATAAATAACGCCCGGTCTCGTGAAAAGAAACAGTGCAGACATCAGACCTGTCGTAAAACGTAAATTGAACGCCGTCGCCGTGATGGGCGTCTGTATCAATGTATAACACTTTTGCCCCGTAGTTCTTCTGGATGTATTGGATGGCCACGGCGCTGTCATTATAGATACAAAAGCCTGAGGCCCTGCCGCGGAAGCCGTGGTGAAGGCCGCCTCCTAAATTGCAGGCGTGCCTAGCTTGTCCCGTCATGACATAATCAGCCGCCGTTAAGGTGCCGCCCACCAGAAGTGACGCGGCTTCATGCATGCCGGCAAAAACGGGGGTGTCTTCCGTTCCGAGACCGTAGCTTTCTCCTTCTGCGGCAGGGAGCCGGCCGGCACCCGCTAGTTCCACCGCCTGTATATAATCCTCCGTATGAACGAGAGCCAACTCTTCTTTAGCGGCCGTGCGCGGTGTGACGATATCTCCTTCGTCAAACGCATCCGCCGCCTGAAGCAGATCGTATGTTAAAAGCACGCGGCGCTGATTGAACGGATGTTCCTGATGAAATTGATACGTCTGATAAGAAGGCGAGTAAACAAAAACGCTGTCTCTCATGGCTGATCCCTCAAATGTTTCGGCCATAAGACATTGTATCCGGCTTCTTGAACGGCACGGATAAAAGGGAGCGGATTCATCGTCTTCACCCGGAAGACGAGAATGTTCGACCCGGCGGAATCATGGGGATAGACGAGCACACTCAGGATTTGCAGCTGAAGATCACGGCACATGCAGCTGAGATCAGCAAGGCTTTTTGTCATATCCGTCACCAGGATTTCCACCTGTGATCCCGGCTGGGCCGCGCCTGTCAGGCTGACGAAAGTCCGGAGCACGTCGGTTTTCGTTAAAATGCCCGTCAGCTTATGGTTTACCGTAATCGGCAGACAGCCGATGCCGTGCTCATAAAAGGAAGCGGATATTTCTTCCACAAAGTCAAGCGGATGGGCGCAGATGACATTCCGCTTCATAATGGTCTCCACTTTGTTTGTCAGAAACACGCCGCGTTCCTTTTGTTCAAAGCTTCCGGGGCCGGCCTGTTTAATGTCTCTGTCTGTGACAATACCGATGACGTGCAGCTCGTCGTCGATGACAGGGAGATGGCGGATATGATATGCCTTCATTTTACGGACGGCTGTTTCAATGGAGTCGTGTTTTGAGACGGTGATGACGTCCCGTTTCATGATTTGTTCTGCAATCATCTTTTTATCCCCTTTGTATGTCAGTCAATACATAAATCGCTGATAAAAACGAAGCCTGTCGAACTGTTCAATTGACTCCTGACTGACGTGCCTGCCGATGCGGGCCATCAGACAATTGGCCGGGTGAGAGCTGATTTCCGGTTCATCCGTTGCGAACCAGACAAGACCCCCGGCATTCATCATCTTTTCCATGATCTTTCTGTATTCCCACACATCTTTTTTCATTCCTTTTAAATCCCAATGCCAGTAATATTCCGTCGTCATGATGATGTACCGTTCCATCTGTTCGTCCATCATGCTGACTGTCAGCAACGTTTTTCCGACAGAACAGCCCCTGTAGCCGGGAGCGACCTCGATCGCCCCGAGTTCAAGGAGGTCTTCCATATTTCCGTCAGACCACCGTTCAAGCGGATCAGGATATAAATACGTCACATAGCCGATAATCGTCTGTCCGTCCCTGGCGATAATGATCCGACCTTCAGGAAGCCCGGCGATCTCGATTAACGCTTTGTGCTGTTCATGAGGAAGGCGAAAGGCTGTCAGGCCTTCATGAAACTCATACTGTGCTAGGTCCTCTGGAGGAACGGGCCCTTCTACTAAAAGAGGGCCGGCTGCTGTCTGAATTGATGAAGAATGGTACGTTTTATGATGTTTCACTGATTCACCGCCTGTCAGTTCTTAATAAAAACACATCTCTCTTAAGCATAACAAAATATAAAGCGTTTTCAATAGTGTTGTAATTTATATTTTAAAAATTGAGAAAACTGTGAACATCTACTATAATTAGTCTATAGATAAGCAAAGGGGGATGTTGCATGAATTTGAAAGCGTTGCCGGCGGAAAAGGGGAATTATCATCTGCGAAATTATGAGGAAACGTACCGCAGCTTCGATTGGAAAGAGGTCGAAGCGGAGTTTTCCTGGCATCAGACGGGGAAGCTGAATGCGGCGTATGAAGCAATTGACCGTCATGCCGAATCATTTCGAAAAAACAAAGTAGCGCTGTATTACAAGGACGCAAACCGGGATGAAAAATACACATTTAAAGAAATGATGGAGGAATCGAACCGGGCGGGAAATGTACTGAGACGGTATGGAAACGTGGAAAAAGGGGACCGCGTTTTTATTTTCATGCCGCGTTCGCCGGAGCTTTACTTTATCATGCTCGGCGCAATTAAAATCGGTGCGATCGCCGGTCCTTTATTTGAAGCGTTTATGGAAGGCGCCGTCAAAGACCGCCTCTTGAACAGCCAGACAAAGGTTGTCGTGACGACACCTGAACTGGCCGAACGGATTCCGGCGGACAGCCTGCCCGACCTCGAGCATATTTTCATTGTCGGCGGCAGCAAAGAAGCGGGAGATAAAATCATCCATTATGATAAAGCGGCTGAGGGAGAAAGCACGAGACTTGATATTGAATGGATGGACAGAAGAGACGGCTACCTGCTTCACTACACATCAGGATCTACCGGAACGCCTAAAGGTGTGCTCCACGTTCATGAAGCCATGATTCAGCAATACCAGACCGGCAAGTGGGTGCTTGATCTTAAAGAAGACGATATTTACTGGTGCACTGCGGACCCGGGCTGGGTGACCGGGACGGTGTACGGGATATTTGCGCCGTGGCTGAACGGAGCGGCGAATGTGATCGTAGGCGGCAGGTTCAGTCCGGAAAACTGGTACGGCACGATTGAGAAGCTCGGTGTCAGCGTCTGGTACAGCGCTCCGACGGCTTTCAGAATGCTTATGGGCGCAGGAGATGAAATGGCATCCAAATTTGATCTTACTTCACTTCGTCACGTCCTGAGTGTCGGAGAACCTTTGAACCCCGAGGTCATCAAGTGGGGACATAAAGTATTCGGCAAGCGCATCCACGACACGTGGTGGATGACAGAAACGGGCGGACAGCTCATCTGCAATTATCCTTGCATGGAGATCAAGCCGGGTTCAATGGGGAAACCGATTCCGGGAGTGGAAGCGGCGATCGTTGACAATCAGGGAAATGAGCTTCCGCCGTACCGAATGGGAAATCTCGCCATTAAAAAGGGCTGGCCGTCGATGATGGATTCCATTTGGAACAACAAAGAGAAATATGATTCTTATTTCATGCCGGGCGGCTGGTATGTTTCCGGAGATTCTGCTTATATGGATGAAGACGGTTATTTCTGGTTCCAAGGCAGAGTCGATGATGTCATCATGACATCCGGCGAGCGCGTCGGCCCGTTTGAAGTCGAAAGCAAACTTGTTGAACATCCGGCGATTGCCGAAGCCGGCGTCATCGGAAAGCCGGACCCTGTCCGGGGAGAAATTATTAAAGCATTTATCGCGCTCAGAGAAGGGCATGAGCCATCCGATCAGCTGAAGGAGGACATTCGCCTCTTTGTAAAACAGGGGCTTGCCGCGCATGCCGCACCGCGGGAAATTGAATTCAAAGATAAACTTCCGAAAACACGGAGCGGAAAGATTATGAGACGTGTGCTGAAGGCGTGGGAGCTGAACCTGCCGGCAGGCGACCTGTCCACAATGGAAGATTAAAGACGGCGTTGACATCGTATCTTATTTATGTTAAAAATGAGTAAGCTTCATACGAAAAGGTTTTGATTGAGACAAGTAGGGTATCTGATTGTTCCAGAGAGCTGATGGCCGGTGAAAATCAGCACATAAGATATGCCGAATACACTCATGAACCGCTTTTGCGAACAAAGCCCTTCCAAGGCTTTCAGTAGTGAAAGAACGGACACGGTCCGTTATCAAAAAGAGTGATAAAAGCTTTTTTATGCTTTTATTAGTAGGGTGGTACCGCGATTATATCGTCCCTTCGTTTAAAACGAAGGGGCGTTTTTTATTTCATAAACAAAGGAGCAGACAAAATGACTAACTTATTAGAGGATTTATCATTCCGCGGCTTAATCCAGCAAATGACGGATGAAGAAGGACTGAATAAACAGCTGAACGAAGAAAAAATCCGTTTATACTCAGGGTTTGACCCGACGGCTGACAGCCTGCACATCGGACACCTTCTGCCGATATTGACACTGCGCCGTTTCCAGCTTGCAGGCCACCATCCGATTGCGCTTGTAGGCGGCGCGACGGGACTGATCGGCGATCCGAGCGGTAAAAAAGCGGAACGTACGTTAAATACTCAAGATATCGTTGTCGAATGGTCGCAAAAAATTAAAAATCAGCTTTCCCGATTTTTAGATTTCGAGGCCGGAGAAAACCCCGCTGTCATAGCGAACAACTTTGATTGGATCGGAAAGCTGAGCATCATTGAATTTCTCCGCGACGTCGGAAAGAACTTCGGAATTAACTACATGCTTGCGAAAGATACTGTAAGCTCAAGAATTGAAACCGGGATTTCTTACACGGAATTCAGCTACATGATCCTGCAATCCTACGATTTTCTGAATCTGTACAGAGAAAAGAACTGCAAACTCCAAATCGGAGGCAGTGACCAGTGGGGCAACATCACGGCCGGTCTTGAACTGATCAGAAAATCAGAAGAAGAAGGGGCGAAAGCTTTCGGTCTTACCATTCCGCTCGTCACAAAAGCTGACGGCACGAAGTTCGGCAAAACAGAAGGCGGAGCCATTTGGCTTGATAAAGAAAAAACATCGCCGTACGAATTCTACCAATTCTGGATCAATACAGATGACCGCGACGTCGTCAAATACTTAAAATACTTCACTTTCTTATCAAAAGAGGAAATTGAAGCTTATGCTGAAAAAACGGAGACGGCTCCTGAGAAAAGAGAAGCGCAGAAACGTCTCGCTGAAGAGGTGACTGTTCTTGTGCACGGCCGTGAAGCGCTTGAGCAGGCCGTTCATATCTCCCAGGCGCTGTTCAGCGGCAATATTAAAGAGCTTTCCGCTCAAGACGTCAAGGTAGGATTTAAAGATGTACCTTCGTTTGAAAAAGACCGCTCTGAAGAACTGTCTTTAGTAGACGTGCTTGTGGAATCTAAATTGTCGCCTTCAAAACGGCAGGCACGCGAAGACATTCAAAACGGAGCTGTTTACATTAACGGCGAGCGCCAGACGGACATCGGGCATCTTCTGACTGCTGAAGACCGCATTGAAGATCAATTTACCGTACTGCGCCGCGGAAAGAAAAAATACTTCCTGATCACGTACTGAAAATAAAAAGCAGTCCGGCCGCTCAATGCGGCAGGCTGCTTTTTTATGTTTTGTGAATACTGCACGGGGAAATGAGTACAGTACATAGTATAAGCAAAACAGGGAAGGGGTGCTGCGCCGTGAATTTCATGTTTACCATCGCAAAAGAAAGATTGCAGCGGGATCATTGGGAACAGCAGCAAAGCATAAACGCCGAAGCCAAAGCCGAGGAATCAGAGACGGAAGAAGAAAATCCGACATCATAAAGGGAAAGCCTCCATTCTGTGGATTGGAGGCTTTTGTTTGTCACCATATCAGCCTGACGGCGGCCATCAGCACGACTCCTGTGATGACCGTGATGGATAAGCTTTTTGTCCGCATCGCGCAAAGCAATGTCGGGATGAGAACGATCATGGCTTTCCAATCAAAGGTCAAAGCGCTGTTTGTTTTCACAATCATGCTTTCCGTTACCAGAGCCGTCAAAATGCAAAGCGGAATAAAGGAGAGCCATTTTAAAGCCAACTCAGGCATCTGAATGTTCCGGACAAATATAAACGGAACAATGCGCGGCACGAGCGTAACAATCATGCAGCCGAGTATAATCCAGATCATTTGTGTGCTGATGCTCATTTGTCCGTCACCACCCCGATCGTTGCCACAATCACGGTTGAGGCGATAACCGCGATGTGTGACGGGACGAAATACGATAACAAGACCATAAAAATGATCATATAGAGAATTAAGGAGAGGCTGTGCTTCAGCTTTTCCGAAGCGGACGACTGCAATTGCAGCACAAGCAGCGCCGCAAACATAGCGGGCAAAGCAAAGTCCAGGCCGAGCGCGTAAGGATCAGATATCCATTGTCCGAGAAGCCCGCCCATCACGCAGGAAATAACCCAGCACATGTAAGCGGTTATATTGAGGCCGTTCATCCACTTATCGTATAACCTGCCGTTCTGAGCCGCTTTGTTCACCGCTACCCCGAAAGATTCGTCAGTAAGCAAAGCCCCGAAGCCGATATTTTTCAGCAAAGAGTATTTCGTGAAATAAGGCGCGATGGTCAGGCTCAGCAGAAGGTGCCGCAGATTGACGATAAACGTCGTTAAAATAATGGCGGAAATCGGACTCCCGGAAACAAGGAGTGAGCAAATAATAAATTGGGCGGCGCCGGCATAGACACACAAAGATAACAAACAAATTTCAAGAATGCTTAGATGAGAGGCAACGCCAACGATGCCGAAAGCAAAACCGATGCTCATATAGCCCAGCAGCGTAGGCACACAATCCCGCACCCCCTGTAAAAACGTATCGTTCATTTCCCGGGAAACGGCGGTTTTTTGCACTTCTGTGTTAATCATTTTTTATACTCCTTTCATAGAGATTATAATGATAACGACTAATGAAAAAATCAAAGAAAATACGGTTCACATTTATATGAACCGATTTCCGGTGACGACATGAAATAACGAATGGTTTTGTTTCATCAGGCCCTCAACTTTTTCAGCCCCTACTTCTTTCACAAGCTCCGCGAACATCAGATCGTGCCTCATATATTCCATGGCCACGAGAACGAGAGCGGGATCTTCTGATTTAATGGCCCAGGCATTCGTCTGCGGAGAAAAATTGGCGATTAAGACTTCTTTATTATCTCGGGCAGCTATCGTTAATCTTCCGCCCATCCGTTTCTCCGCCACTTCAGGAGACATATTATGATGTGTCGTATTTCCGAGCTTCACTTCCGGAGGGCCAAACACAATCGAAAAGACGGGCAATTGTTCGGCGGCGCGTTTGTTAGCGGCTTCTTGAATAAAGGGAATCTGCTGTTCCCAGACAGACAGCCACAACTCTTCCTCGGCTTTTTCAATCATATCCTTCATCTCATTGATGACATGATCATTCGTGCTGATGCGGCGGATAACATTCATCTCCTGCTCGCTTTCCAGCGCCAATAACTTTTCCTCAAGGTAGCCGAATGAGCTCTCGAAATCGTGCCGGAGCCGGTCGATTAATTCTTTTCCGGCCAGCGGGGCATATGTAACCGGATCAGACGGCACAATATGGACAGCGCCTTTATCAACTAATTTCCCCAATACCTCATAGATCATTGAGCGGGGAACGCCTGACCTTTTGCTGATTTCATATCCGGTAACAGGCGAGTGTTTCAACAAGCCGATATATGCTTTACATTCATATTGAGAAAATCCAAATTTCTGTAATTCTTTCAGAACATCCTCCATAAACATCCTCCGTAGTGGTTATTCATGAAACTACTATAATGTAAGCGGTTATATCTTGTCAATGGGACTTGAGTGCTGAAAGAAAGGTGCCTCTGTTTTGTCGCTTTCCAACTTAGTTTATGGTGAGTTACATGTATGGCTTTTGTGAAAAACGTTGCCGTAGACCCACACGAATGCCGTTTGATACGATAAATTCAAGAAGTTAAAAAGAGGAGGATCACGGTGGAAAACACCTCTAAAATCGCTTTTTTATCGGTTATGAGCAATACCCTGGTCGTCATGCTCAAAATAGTGGTGGGGATAATAACCGGATCTGTCGCGATACTTTCTGAAGCCATTCATTCTTTTTTAGATTTGATCGCCGCCTTCATTGCCTTTATCTCCGTCAGGATTTCAAAAAAGCCGGCTGATACAGGGCATCCGTACGGTCATGGAAAAGTCGAGAATCTGTCGGGGACTATCGAGACGATTCTGATTTTTGCGGCAGGGATTTGGATGATATATGAATGCGTTCAAAAACTGGTCAACCCCGCGCCGGTTCATCTGCCTCTATTGGGAATTGTTGTGATGCTTGCGGGGGCTCTCATTAATTTGATCGTTTCGAAGTTCGTAAAAAGAGAAGCCGAAAAGGTTAATTCCGTGGCAATGAAATCAAATGCCCTGCATTTACTGACTGACGTGTACACATCATTAGGCGTAGCGGCAAGCCTTTTGGTCGTTACCTTAACGGAGTGGTACATACTTGATCCCATTATAGGTATGGTGCTGGCGGTGTATATCATATATGAAGCGTTTAAGTTAATGAAAGAAGCATTCCCGCCGCTGATTGATACCCGTTTGTCGGAAGAGGAAGAAAAAACAATTTTAAAGATTATTGAAACATTTCAACAGGAATTTATTGAAATTCACGATTTTCGTACAAGACGCTCCGGCCCGCAGGAGTATATTGATTTTCACCTGGTCGTAGCCTCTCACGTGACGATTAAAGACGTGCACGACCTGTGTGACCGCATTGAAAGAGATATTACGAAGGAATTCAAACAAGCACAGGTAATGATTCACCCCGAGCCGGAGAGCGAGAGGAAGAAATAAACCGATCTTATGTTTGCGTTTGTTCCCGGCAAAATGCCTGCAAAAGGCCCGTTCCCACGGGTCTTTTTGTTGTATAAATGACTATTTCTCGCTCATATGAGAGAGAAGCTTATACACGTGAGGGGTTCATTTCATACGTTATGTTGTAAAGAAAAAGGGAGGTGAACAGAATTGAACGCTATTTCTGTTAAAGAAATTGAACATGGAGTTGCCGTTGCGGAAAGAGAAGGTTTAGGGGAGTATTTATACCAAGAACCGGTTTCTAAAAAATGTTCGCGCCGTTCCCGCAGCAGAAAACGGACACACCGTTCTCGCAGCAGAAGACGGACGCATCATCGGACACACCGTTCCCGCAGCAGAAGACGGACGCATCATCGGACACACCGTTCCCGCAGCAGAAGACGGACGCATCACCGGACACACCGCTCCCGCAGCAGAAGACGGACGCATCGCCGGACACACCGTTCCCGCAGCAGACGATCCCATCAAAAACGTACCCGCAAACGCTGTTTTAAATGCTGACTGCAGACTCTGTTACAAGTAACGGGGATCTGCTATAATGGCAAGAGAACTGCATAAAAGATCCGGTATCATCATCTGCGGACACTGAACTGACAACATGGCGCTGTTTGTTCGTGTCCGTTTTTCATGTCAACAAAGATGCCGGAGGATAAAAAGGAAGGGATGACGCCGAATGAAGCTGAATGAGGATTTTTATAACTCTGAAGGAAAGACAGTCTCTTTGCCAAACATAAGCAGCAAGCTTTTGCATATCACGGACAGCGGGCATATCAGCGTTGACTTCATCAGTATAAGCAGGCTGCGGAAGGCTTCAAAAATCGCGATCTTAGGTGACAGCGTCGCCCGGGGGCTGCGTGCGGAATACGGCTTTGGTGACATTCTGAAAGATCGGACAAACGCTGAAATAACCAATCTGTCTGTCAGCGGCGTTAATATGAGCAACAACGGAAGCGATAACATTTATCAGCAGGCGCTTAAAACAAAGGGACATGATGTCATCATTGTCCAGGGAACAGATGATGATTGGTGCAATCACATTCCCATTGGTACAGATGAAAAGGATATCACCACATTTTACGGAGGTTTCTGCCAAGTGATCCAGCGGCTGCGGAGCGGAAATAAAGGCGCGAGTATCATTGTAGTGACCCCAACGAGACAAGCAAAAATATCAAAAGGAAAAATCGTCCGCCGTGATACTGATAAAAATAAACTGGGTCTGAAGCTGGCTGACTATGTGAAAGCCCAAAAAGAAGCCTGCACACTCCTCTCTGTACCGTATGCCGATCTGTTTGATACTGATCTCATCGACCCGTATAATCCCGCTTTCCGCAGCATGTGCATGTCAGAAGGTCTTCATCCGAACGAGAAAGGGCATCAAATCATATTTCAGGAAATCTGCCGGAATTATTATTACTATTATGGGTAACACAGCGCTAACAGATTATTTTCGGCTTTGCTTTTCTAAAAGCTCAATTATTCTTTGAGATGCGTGTTTTTGCGCTCTCAAAAGCGAGACGATATTACCGGTAAAACCGATTAAAATGATAAGCAGCAAAATGATCATCCACATAGCGAACCTCCTGTCGGGTTTTAAAACATTCTCTCTTTATTTTACTTATTATGGATCGGCCGGAGAATAGGTCTAAACGAACGGTGTTTCTTTAAGAGTCCATAAAAAAAGCACAGACTGAACGGGTCTGTGCATTTTTATTCGCTTATTTCAGCAGGTTCAATGATTCCCGATTAAAGGCTTCCAAATCGTCAGGCGTTCTGCTCGTTACGATGTTATGGCTCACGACGACTTCTTCATCTTTATAATGTGCGCCGGCATTGATTAAGTCTTTGCGGATGCTGCGGAATCCCGTGATATCTTTTCCATTAAGAAGGCCGGTATCAATCAGCAGCTACGGGCCGTGGCAGATCGCGAAAACGGGTTTCTGATTTTCCACGAATGCTTTAGTGAATTCACCCGGGCGGTCATCTCCGCGCAGAAGATCCGGTGAAAAGCCTCCGGGAATCAATAACGCATCGAATTCCTTGGGATCTGCGTCTGAGATTGCTTGATCGATCTTTACTTTCTCACCGTGCTTGCCCGTCACTTCTTTCCCTGTTTCCAAATCTATTGTCACCACACTGTGGCCCGCTTCTTTAAATGCTTCCGCCGGGCTTGTATATTCAATATCCTCAAATTGATCTGTCATCAGAACTGCGATTTTTTTGCTCATACATCATGCCCCCTGTGAATTTGTATATGACAAGAATATCAGGCGGATTGCCGCCTCACAACGTATTTGCTTGAAGATACGGCATGAAAAAAAGACCCCTCTGAAAAAGAGGAGCCAAAAGGTACGGAGGTCTGCTGAAACTTACGTGTTTAACCTGAGATAAGGCAAGAAATCGAACCAATTACTTTTTGCGTCTTTTTTTATCCTTTTTACACCCGCATTTCCCCGGATCTCCCGGATCAATGACTTCGTGAATTGTCTCTTCCTGATAAACATGGCGGGGAACATAACGGATATGTTCTCTGTTAATGTGTTTGATGGGATGGACGTAAACCACTTCTTTGTCAGTATACTTGTCAGTCACAATATACTTAGGGTCACAGTAATACACTTTCGATTTTTTACCCATTCATCTCACCTCCCGTACTTTATTAAATGCTGACAAGGAGGATTTTGCATCGGACAAGTACACCATGGCAAGTCCACAATTTTTCATATGCAATTTCGTTTTTCTGATTTTTCCTGAATCCGCCTCAAATTGGAATGGCTAACCCTTTTTGAGCGGGGAAATCTATAAAAAAGAATTCAAAAACGATTCTTTTCTCAGGTCAATCGAGATGCATACATCTTTAGGGGGATTTTTAGAATGCTCGATGAAAAAACGATTGAAATCATTAAAAGCACAGTGCCGGTCTTAGAAGAGCATGGTGAAGAAATCACAGGCCGATTTTATGACCTGCTGTTTCAGCATCACCCTGAGCTGCTGAATATCTTTAATCAGACGAATCAAAAGAAAAAAACACAGCGTACGGCCTTGTCGAATGCTGTGATTGCGGCCGCAGCCAATATTGACCGGCTGGAAAACATAGTCCCCGTCGTCAAACAAATCAGCCATAAGCACCGGAGTATCGGTGTTAAGCCTGAGCATTACCCAATCGTTGGAAAGTACTTGTTAATCGCGATAAAGGATGTGCTAAAAGACGGGGCTGCTCCTGAGGTCATTCAGGCATGGGAAAAAGCATACGGCGTCATTGCAGACGCTTTTATCGGAATTGAGAAGGACATGTATGAACAAGCGGAAACGCAAAAAGGCGGTTGGAAAGACTATAAGGCGTTTACAATTGATAAAAAGGTAAAAGAAAGCAAGGAGATAACGTCGTTTTATTTAAAACCGGAAGACGGACAAGGTCTCCCCGATTTCAAAGCGGGACAGTATATCAGTGTAAAAGTATACATTCCGGACACGGGCTATACGCATATCCGCCAGTACAGCTTATCCGACGTGTCCGGTAAGGATTATTACCGGATTTCCGTTAAAAAAGAAGGGGTTGTTTCCTCATATCTGCATGACCAATTACACGAAAAGGATTCAATTGAGATCAGCGCTCCGGCCGGGGATTTCGTATTAGACCCTGATTCCAAAAAGAATCTGGTTCTCATCAGTGCCGGTGTCGGAATTACCCCGATGATCAGCATGTTAAAGACGGTTGCCAAAACCCAGCCGCAGCGAAACGTTCTCTTTATCCATGCGGCAAGGAGCGGAGAGTATCATGCGTTGCGGCATGAAGCTGAAGAAGCCGCGGAACACTCATCCGTTGACACCCTCTTTATTTACAGCGAGCCGTCCGAACAAGACCGTTCAGAAAACATTCGTTTTCGGGAAGGCCGGATTGACAAACAGCTGTTAGAAGAAGTGATGACAGATAAAAATGCTGATTTTTACCTGTGCGGATCACCGTCGTTCATTAAAGAAATGAAAAAGCTGATTTCTGAATTCAATACACCGCCGGAATCCATTCACTATGAATTATTCGAACCGCAGCTGAGTATGGTGTGATTGGAGAAGGAAGGACGATGATTTTAATGTATGAAGCACCCGGATTGGGTGCTTTTTTATTTTATATCGCCCCGTTTTTTGGGGGTGGTATTTTCTTCCTTGAAAAAGCAGTTCCTGAAATGCCATTCCATCGAAATATTGCTTTTACCAGTAAACGGGGTTCTCGGCTCTGCTGATCTCGGAATTTTTGACCGCCATCAAAATCAGCCGCATGTAAAACATATGGCCTGCGAGTTGGATATTTGCGTTATTACGTCAGTAAGCTTTCACGGAGCGTTGAACAGCGGCAGGACATAAGAGAATCGGAACAAATTGAATTGGACGCGGTTGTCATTGGGTTTCTTCATCGGAAGAATTATTACGAAAAGTAAAGCGAGAGCAAAATTAAAAGCAGCGAAACGGCCGGTCAAAACTGTTTAACTGACGTTCATTAAAGAATACGGTTTGTTCCTGAGTTTGGAGCGTAGATTTGACAGTTAGAGATTTCTATAGAGGCATAATTATTTTTCTCTTATCCTGCTAATTGAGTTTTTTGGTTTAGAGCAAGGATCAGGAATAGGTTGCTGAATTTTTATATACAGGAAAATTTAAGGATAAAATAGACGCCTTATTGGTTGGATAAGAACAATGGGTTAAAAAAGGAGACAAGAGCAAGGGATTTGGAGAATAATAATGAAATCTTATTTGATTGGAAATTAATGAAACTATCCGTCATTCAGATCGTAAGATTAATAGAGGAGTGTTAATATGAATATAGATGTTGAAATATTTAAGATGGCACAAGAGGTAAAATGCGCTAAGAGTGTCAAAAATGTGTTTTGGGCATCGTATTTCCTAAAATCTAAAGGAGACCGATGGAAAAAGAGGCTTTACTTCTTTCTTGGAGTTGTTAGTATAATAGCTTACTTTTTAATCGGAAGGGAATTTTTGTTTAAGAATTTATATTATTCATTAGAAGATTTGACTGCTAAATTAGATATTTCGAAGTCTAACGCTATTATATTAACTATAAGCCTTTCAATCTTTCCAATTATGGTGATAATTGCGGTTACTTTAAGGAAATATGCTATGTTGGTTGATCGTAAATGGGGAATAAGTGATTTATATTATTCACTTTCTTATAAGGCCTTAAAAAAATATTTACACAGAAAAAATTATAACGATAAAGTTATTGAAAAACGCATTTTACCTTATATAATATCGAAAACTCCAATCTTTAGTTATATTCCATTGGTTCATCTTATATTGTAGTATCAATACCTGTTAGTATATTTGGGGTTTTGTTTACCACAAGTATTAATGAATCAGCCAGTTTAGTAGAATTTAAGGGATTTTTATTAACTCTTGGTTCTATTACAATTATGTTATGGTTTATTGGGGCAACATCATTTAAAGCATTACCCACATTAAGTATTTTTAGTGAAAAAAAGCATATAAGGAACTGGAACGGATTTTACAAGGATATTTATTAGAGAAAGAAATCAAACTGGGTAGTAGAAAGAAGATAAAGAGAAAAGTTTAATTAAGCCCTAGACGGAAAGCCTGTGGACACTGATCATTGTACAGATTTACTGTGCTCTGATTGGTATCCGTTTTTTGTTTTCCGGAAAAGGCGGCAAAGAAATGCTGATATAAATGCATAGGATCCATCTGAGCGCTTTCCCCACCTTGGGATTGGCAAAGGATGAAACGATCCGGGAGCGGCTTTTTTAAGGGGAAATAATAGGAGGAGCATATGCAAGATTTAATCATTGAATATAAAAGCGCGTTGAAAGATGTTAAAAAGATGTACCGGCAATTATCGGCGGTTGCTGACAGTCTCTTAACCGCTGAACAATAAAGCGATAAAAAGATCATTGGCGGCATGATAAGCGACATTGAATATACAATCGAATGGCTACAGAACGGAAGACAACCCGGCGCCCGTCGTGGTGCTGATGCAGGGATGTATATAAAAGAACGATTCTGGCTGATCCGCGTTTAATTGATGCGCTGCCGGAAGAATATGCAATCGTTCAAGAGGCTGAGGGAGACGTAAAAGATTGGGATAAGGAAAGAATCGCTGACACCCTATCTGTACTTACCGACCGAGAGAAAGATATTTTTATCATGCACGCTGTGCAAAATTTGTCTTTTGAAGAAATAGCCGCTTTACTCAATATAAAAAAAGGAACCGTCCAAAAGAATATTGAACGATCCCGCTTAAAAATGAAAAATAGAGCAAATGACAGCCTTTTTTGTTTAGCTTAAACAGGCTGTCTTTTTTTATGATGATCTTTTATTAATGCCAAGCCGCTCACGTAATGCAAATTGAAGAAGCTGCGAAAAGTTTACACCTTCTTTTTCTGCTGCTTTTCGCCAGCCATTTAGGTACAGTAAGTGTTTTTTTCACCGCTTTGTTTTCCATTTCATCACGGACAATATCTGTCCAGGCGCTTACCATAACAACAAAACCGGTTGCCGGCACTTTGATATCTTTTGGAGCGGAGGGGGAAGGGATGTCTTCGCCGTCTTCTTCCATGCCATATAGAAAGCCTTCGAGCGCATCTTTTGCCATGCTCATTTCACCTTCTGAAATGCAGCCGGGTAAATCGGGAAAAGTAATTGTGTAGCCGTCGCTTCCGTCTGCTCCTGCATCAAAAATCGCCTATATAAAACCTCCTTACAAGGGGGTTGTTTAAGTATAGAATTTAGTGTGCTGGGTTTGAAGTCTTTTTTGGATGTGGGACTGTTACCGTGCCCGGTTTGGTTGGAAGTTTAAAGTGGTGATGACTATCAACAACCCGCTTTAAATACCACCCATCTTTAGTAAGTATCTTTATGATATCTCTTGAAGACTTCATGTTTCCCTCCCTTCAATTATAACGCGTGTTATTAATAAGTGTTGATACTTATTTTTGAAAAAAAGCATTTTTTGTCTTACGGTTGAGGCTAATTTATGAAAAGAACTTTTGTTCGACAAATTTCGCAAATCCTTACAATTTTTGAAGAGTGGTCGATATATTATTGGGGTGATAATATGACTAGAAATTTTGGCGAATCAAAAGGAATCAGAACTTATTTAGAAAATCGCTATGGAAAAATTCACAATCTAACAATAGATGAAGAAAAGGAGCTTCAAAAAACAATTATTTTAGATCATGAAGAAGATGATCTAAAAAGGATGTTTAACAAGGCAGAAGGTGCCATTAATATTTCAAAAGATAGTCAGTCTTTGCATGTGCAGCCCTTTTCATTTTTTATGGTAATGATTACTGTTTTATCTTCTGCTGCGGTAGGGGTATTCAGTTCTGCTATGGGCTTGCTCAATAGCATTTACGGAAAATATATAGATGGGAAAAAACTGAACAAAGAACAAATTTCAGGCTTATTGGATTCACTTGACTTCACTCCGATTTTTCGGTCAGTGTTATGGGCTGTGGCAATACCATTTTTCATTGTTTTAATAGCATGGTTTTTTTTCTATAGGAGGGAAACAGCAAAAATAGATAAACGATACATCATCTATGTTTTATTGAAAGAGTGTATAGATAACTACGATAAAATAAAGGGTCAAGTAGAACCAATTGAAGAAAATTAAAGGTGATAATAGTAAGCATCCTACGGGGTGCTTTTTGTTCGACAAATTTCGCAAACTATTCCATTGCCCTTTCATTTCATCAATAATAGGGTGGGAGGGAAAGAACTTGGATCAATTTTCATTTGTACAAGAGGCGGTAAGTAAAGGTAATGATTTATCTAGTGACTTGTTTGCTGTTTATATGGATATTGCGTCGACATTTCAGAATTACGAGACAACCTATGAGTATTTGTATGGAAAAACAAAAGAAGATGTTGATGCTAGAAAAAATTCAAATGGTGAACATATATTAATAGAGCCGATTATAATTCCTTCTGTTTCCAGTGCGTTATTTATTGGAATATATGGTGATTTTGAATACTATCTTAATTTAATTTGCAATGCTTATAAAACAAAACATGGTTATAAGATTGATCTAAAAGATATATCAGGAAATGGTATTGAAAGAGCTGTTTTGTATTTAACTAAAGTTGTTCAAGTGAGAGACTTAAAAAAAACACCTGAATGGAATAAAATAAAGCACTGGAATAGAATTAGAAATATTATTGTGCACAATAATCGAGTTATTAGAAATAAAGAAGATGAAGATTCAATTAATTTTTTGAATCTTAATATTAATAAAAAGCAAAATAGAGTGTATCTTTTAATAGATGATTGCAAAAGGTTTCATGATCTTATATTGAATTTTCTACGGATATGTATTTGAGTAGGTTTTTTGTTCGACAAATTTCGTAAATGTTCCATTGTCACTCACTTTTGCCGATAATATGGAGGGAGGGGGTGAACACTATGGATATTTTGCCGTTCAGGGACTTAATTCAAGATGGTTTAGGTAATTATTATGAGATTGTCAGCGTAGAGGGTGATGAACTAACAATAGTTAATTTCATTCTCTATAGAACTTTTACCAGGATTGTTAAAGAGGATTTTATAAAAGACTTCGAGAAATATGAAAATACGGTTTATGTTGGTCAACTTTTCATGGATATGTTAAACAGCAAAATCAATGGAATTAAAGAGGGGAAATTCCCAGGTAACATTTTCTTATTAGAGGATATACTAAAAAAATATAATGTTAGTAATTTACCTTTATACGAGAAACAAGCAAGCATAACTAGTAATTAAAAGCACTCTTCAAGGGTGCTTTTTTATATTCTCTGTAAACTGCGTCCGGTAAATCAGTCGTTGATATTTACTGATTTTGTTTCCATGTAGTTAATAAGAATCATTTATTATGCTCTACCATTTTTCCGCCTCTAATAATGTGTTAACATGTTTTTAATAAATCAGTATCTTTACAGCTAGCACAAGAAAAAAACAAGTTGTTAGAAAGTTGTAAGTAGACAAAATATTTCATATTTTATAAAATGTGGGTGTACTTAAAAACAAGCACCCGGAATTATGCAGATTGGAGAAATCAAAATGACTAATAAGAAAATTATCTTTGACATTATTATGTACATTATTTTCGGTGGGGTAAGTGTTTACTTATTTTCGCAAACTAATTTTGGGACAGGTGCGTTGATTTGTATTATTGTAATTTATCTTGCTGTTATCGGGTATAAAGTCAAACAGTTAGTCAGTCGGGCTGATTCTTAGGGTGCGTTAAGGGGGATTAGTAAGTGAAGAGGAAAAAAGTTTTGGCCGGAGTTTTGGCTGCGTCAATCGCTGCAGGTACAGTTTTACCAACAAGTTCTGCGTTTGCTAAAAACATTGAAGCACCTTCCTATGAACAGTTAAACAAGGATTTTAAAATCACAAGTGAAGTAATTAAGGATGACGGCAAACTAGTGGAGATTCAATACGCCAAACAAGGTGAGAAACACAAAGCTGTACTTAATGCAAAAGATCATACTGTTAAAGTAGATGGTGAATTGCAAAAAGGTTTGAGCTATGATTTTGATGAAAAGAAAGCAGAGATAGCAAATGGCACTCAAAATTCATCAGCGACAGATACATTCACAACAATGGCCGCGAAACCAAAGGCAGGATATAAGTATGTTGGAACGGTGTCTGGTCATACAAAAGAGTCTAAAAATGCAATCACCTTAGTGGGATCTTTATTTGGAACAATTCCTGGGCTTGGATGGGGTGCTAAGGCTGCAGGTGTCTTGTTTGCTTACTGGACCAAAGAACGAATCCCTGACGCTTATTACAAATATGATTTGTATGAAAAAGGTGCAATGACTAACTCATGGTATCAATATACTACAACTCAATTTTTTGAAGATAAAGCACATAAAAAGCCGATGGGTAAACCTTGGACAAGCAGCCCAACAAAAATCGACTTGCCTAATAGCTAACCGGGAAAGCAGGTGTTTAAGCCTGCTTTTTTATATTCTCTGTAAACTGCTTCCAATAAATCTCGGAAATACGAATGGCAGTTAACAGTCTGAGGACGAGGGGCAGTTTAGAAAGAATATGATTGGAGGGATTACATGAAAACAATTAATCAAGCCTTTGAGGAATTAGGAAAGAATCTAAGGTGTGCGGCTGAAAGGATGCCAACACCCAAGTCGCTATCCACAGAAGCTTTTATTATGTTGAGTAAAGGAGATAGAGCATGGAAACAATTTATGCGCGCCCATTTGAGACGTCATGGTTTATTTCGCTCACGTTCTTCTGTTTATCGTGTGTAGTCTGTTCAGGTAAATCAGAAAAGGAATAAGCATGGCAAGGCAACGTGATGAGTTAGACAAAATCTATAATACAGCACGCTGGAAGCGAGTAAAAAAAGCCGTTCTAATTAGGGACGGCTATTTGTGTTGTGAGTGACGTCGTCGTGGATTAATAGGAGACAAATACGGTCCACAATCTCATCACATTAAGAGATGATCCAAGCGGGGCATTTGATCTTGATAATCATAAAACGATCTGTTTAAAGTGTCACAACAGGAGGAACCCGGAAAGAAAGGTGGGGAGAAGGAAAAAACGATTATATGAAAGTAACACTTATAGCGGAAAATATGGAAGGGTTTTTCTCCATAATAGAGAATTTTTAGGGAAGGATATTAAAGCAGGTGAATCATATTCAAAGTCGTATTATCCTAAAAAGACAAAGTTTTTTATGTCCCAACATACTTCGGTAGCCGGCTGGAATGGTTCACTTCCTGATACTTCAACTGGAACATTGGCTCCTGCTCTTGCGAATAAAATAGCAATGCTGTATCCAGAGATAATAAATACTCACAGAAAAAAACAATGCCCTTACTGGCTAAAGCAAATTTCCCGGTTGTACCTGTTGATAAAAGAGAAAAATGGAATCACAGAACGGATCACAACCTTTTAAATCCTTGGTGGGATAAATATTAATAAGTAAGAGGTGGCTCAATGGCGGTTTTTGTTGAAAAAACGATCCAGGGTCTAAAAGAATTAATTGATGAAAAAGACCGCTTGAAAATTTTAGGGAATGAAGGAGCTCTTTTAGAAACAGAATGTACTTTCTTTAAAGGTGCAACAGATCTGGAGATTGAGAGTTTTGAGAAGAAAATAAAAGTCTCACTTCCTGAAGATCATAAAACCTTTTTAAAATTGCATAACGGAGCCAGAATATTTGATTTGTTGATTTACGGTGAGAATGTGGGTGGGGGTTTGCATATTCTTAATTTAGAAGAGATTGAAAAGTATATGCAAAATGGTTTTTTAGAGCCTCAGTTTATTCCCGTCGCACATCTGTTAGACGGATGTTATTTGTTAATTAACAAAACCAAAATGTCCACAGATCCAAACTATTTATGGTTCCGCGGATTTATTGAGTATGAACCAATGCAACTTAATTTTGAGATATTCTTAGATAGGTATATTTTATCTCAGGGATCAAGTTTTTGGGGATGGAATATCTATACTGCTGAGAATTATTATAGGACTCACCAGGGTGATGAGGATTAACCTTTCCTACAGTTGGGTTGGTTCATTTTTACTATTAGACTTCGATTTGAACTTTTAAAAATAGGTTTAATTTGGAAGACGAACCGATTAATTGGTGTATAGAGGATTTATAAAAAGCGCAGATACTCTGCGCTTTTTTATTTAAGTATTTTCCGAATCATTCGCAGCCCGTTTTTGGAAGAAGGATAACGGAAAGCGAAGTCGAAGCGGTTCGTTTGTTTGACGACGCTTTTTTTGTGCGTAAACGTGTTAAAGCTGTCAAATCCGTGATAGCTGCCGATGCCGCTTTCCCCGACGCCGCCGAATGGCAAATACGGCGTCGCAACATGCATTAACGTATCATTGATACAGCCTCCGCCAAACGACAGATTCTCTAAAACAGCGCGCTCAGTTTCTTTGTTTGTGGTGAAGAGATACAGGGCGAGCGGCTTTGGGCGTGATTGGACTTTCTCGATGACTTCATTGATATCGCCGTATGTAAACAGCGGAAGAATCGGCCCGAAAATCTCCTCCTGCATCACTGGAGAGTCATCCTTCACTTGATCTAGAATCGTCGGCGCTATTTTGTGGTGATCAGGATTAAATTGTCCGCCTGTAATCGGGACGCCATCATTCAGAAAGCTGAGCAGCCGCTGATAGTGGCGTTCACTGACGATTTTGCCGTACTGCGGATTTTGTTCAGGCTGAGGGCCGTAAAATTCACTGATCGCACGCTTCATTTCTTCTGTGAGCTTCGTTTTGATATCTTGGTGGACAAATAAATAATCCGGTGCGATGCAGGTTTGCCCTGCATTTGTAAATTTCCCGAAGACGATGCGTTTGGCGGCAAGCTGTATATCAGCATCCTTATGGACAATGCAGGGACTTTTGCCGCCGAGCTCCAAGGTAACGGGAATTAATTGTTTGGCGGCGGCCTCCATGACGATTTTTCCCACGGCAACGCTTCCAGTGAAGAAAATATAGTCAAAGGGCTGCTGTAATAACACAGTGCTGACGTCGGGCCCGCCCTCCGCCATAGCGACATAGTCACTCGGAAAAACGCTGCTGATGAGTTTGGAAAGAACAGCGGAAACCGCCGGGGTATATTCTGACGGTTTAAGAACGACTGTGTTTCCGGCCGCAATGGCTCCAATCAAGGGTGAGAGCGCCAGCTGCAAGGGATAATTCCAAGGCGCAATCACCAAAACGGTTCCATATGGCTCAGGGATAATGATGCTTTTCGAGCCTAGGTGAGTCAGAGGCGTTTTGACTCGTTTCGGTTTGATCCATTTTCCCAGCCGCTTCATCACAAAACTGATTTCCTCCAGTACAATTCCGATTTCTGTCGTGTACGACTCCTGTTCGGATTTGTGGAGATCCTGATAGAGAGCGGCTATGAGATCGGCTTCATGAGTTTTGACGGCTTGTTTCAGCTTCTGCAAAATGTTCAGTCTCGATTCTAGCTGTCTCGTATGCCCCGCCGCAAAATAGGCTTTGTGTTTGCTGACGATAGAGGGGATGCTGTTCATTCAGTCGCTCCTTTTTTGTAAGGTATGATGATTCATTATGTAAAAAATCGCTTCTGCTTGTCAAATGGGATTTTCTAATGTACATGTAGCTGAAAAGCCAGTTGGCACATAAAAAAAGCCCCGGACAGGGGCTTTTTTTAATAAAGAGAGGGAGCATCTGTCCATTATTCTGACAGCCCAAAAGAAAAACCCCGGACACATTGTCATCACAACATGTCCGGGGTTTAATCCAATGCTCTTTAAAGAGCGTTTTACTTAACGGGAGTAGAACTCAACGATAAGCGCTTCGTTAATTTCCGGAGCAAGCTCAGAGCGCTCTGGAAGACGAGTGAATGTACCTTCAAGCTTTTCAGCGTCGAAAGTAAGGTACTCAGGAACGAAGTTGTTTACTTCTACAGATTCTTTGATGATAGAAAGGTTTCTTGATTTTTCGCGAACACCGATTGTTTGACCAGGTTTTACTTGGTAAGACGGAATGTCAACGCGGCTTCCGTCAACGAGGATGTGACCGTGGTTAACTAATTGGCGTGCCTGACGGCGAGTGCGTGCAAGACCGAGCTTGTACACAACGTTATCAAGACGTGCATCTAAAAGAATCATGAAGTTTTCGCCGTG
Source organism: Bacillus sp. ChL18 (assembly GCF_026241425.1). Taxonomy (NCBI): domain Bacteria; kingdom Bacillati; phylum Bacillota; class Bacilli; order Caryophanales; family Bacillaceae; genus Bacillus; species Bacillus sp. ChL18. Next base: position 118,234 of record NZ_JAPHWE010000001.1, read on the forward strand.
TTTACCAGTCATTTTTGCAGCTTTGTCAAACAATGTGCGGAATTGACGTTCGTTTACACCGTACATGTGACGAAGTTTTTGCTTTTCTTGCAATTGCAAACCGTATTCTGATAGTTTTTTACGCTGTCCCGGACCGTGGGGACCTGGTGCGTAAGGGCGTTTTTCTAATTCTTTACCTGTACCGCTAAGAGAGATTCCTAAACGGCGAGACAGTTTCCAAGATGGACCTGTATAGCGAGCCATAATGTGACTCCTCCTTTGGTTTTATTTTGTGGAAAATAAAAACCGTCTGTTCGATCCGACCGTGCACATTTTGTTTTCATGTATCCTCGCTCCAGCAGCAGAGAGTTACACGATACACCTTACAGCTAAGGAACAAAATGCAAACACAGAAGCTGAACAAAAAGGCTGCAATATTTCACACAAAGAACATTATATGATTTTTCTCCGCCGCCGTCAACCATTTCTCCATGAAGAGTGCCGGTTTATGATATAATGTACAAAAATGAGTAGTACATGTTTAGGTGATAAAAATGAAAAAACAAACAATTGATGAAGTGACGGCCTTTCATCAGAAAATGCTTTCTTTTTTCTTAACGAAATCTGAATCCGTCTCATTATCCGACTCGCTGTTATGGCTGGCCTCAGCTCTCGAATCCTGCTTTACATCTCTTTCATTGACCCTTTCACCGGCAGAATCAACACGTTTCACCATAAAAACAGAAGATGAACCGCATTATGCTCCGCTGAAAGAGAGCGACGGCCGCTTTATGATCAGGAATCAGACGTCCGGCAGATCCTTTTATCTGTGCTCGGAAGGCGGGCTGCCGATCCCGGAATCATTGCCTGAGATCGTTACTCAGTTTATTAATCAATCTGTGAGACAAAGCGGGCTGTTTGACAAAACGAAGCATCAGCGGAAAATTCACAGAATGACAGAAATGTTCCATTCGCTTTTGGACCAAAATGAGGTTTTGGAAAAACTGCAGGCAAGTTTGAGTACGGCTTTCCGGTCTTTCCGTTTTTCACTGTTTATCACGCAGGATCAGGATACGGACAGACAGCTTCCCGCAAAAGAATTACATATGGAAGGAAAAGATGCCGATCCGTCTGCCCTGAAGGTTTATTTATCGGGGAGACTGCTCAGAAAAGGCAGGTCATCTGCTTATCTGCCGATCAAAGGCCAGCAGGGGACTTATGGGGTTCTGAAGACGGAGGGGCTGCAGGATGCCGTTCTTTCGTGCAGTACTCTCAGTGAAATGCTGCTGCTTGCGGGCGCTGCGGGAAAAGCATTTGAAAATGCGCAGCTCTATGAGCAATCGAAAAAAAGCATTGCGAATCTGGAGCTCATTAATGAAACATCGCGCCAGCTGAATCAGCGCCTCAGACTCACTGATACGATGCGGGAGCTCGCCGCCATTATGACCCAATCGTTTCATGCGGAAGAAGTGGCTTTTTTTCATATTGATCATTTTGAGACGCAAAATCTGCTTCCGGGACATACCGCTTTTTTTAAGACAGAACGTGCGAACCCCTATATCAGCATTGTGAAAGAAAAGCTGTTCGAGGGAGAAAAGGGCGTGTTTATCGGCAGCGGAAAGACTGTATTCGGCGAAAACGGTTTCGGCTCGCTGATGGCGGTGCCGATGATCGAAAATGACACCGTCTTCGGGTTCGCGATTTTATTGAAAAAGGATTTGTATGCTTTTACGTTTGAAATGTATAAGCTTTTTCAAGCGCTCATTCACCATGCGACATTGGCGGTCACGAACTCCATGCTGCGCGACAGGCTTGAGCATCTTGTTCAGACAGACCAGCTGACGGAGCTGTATTCAAGAACCTATTTGGATGAGAAAATTCAATACAGCATGAAAATTCATAAACGCGGTGTATTCATCCTCGTTGATATCGATAATTTCAAAAATATTAATGATACATACGGTCATCAAACGGGAGATTCGATCCTGATTCAGGTGGCCTCCGTTATGAAGAACCATATTCGTGAGCATGATGTCGCTGCGAGGTGGGGGGGCGAGGAGCTGGCTGTCTATCTGCCGAATATCAACGTGTCATCCGGAGAACGCATCGCTAAAAGGCTGGTTCGCGCCATCCGGGAAAACACCGAGCCGCGCGTGACGATTTCCTGCGGCGTTTCCTGCTGGTCAAAGACCGGCCCGATGCCGTTGAAATTGCTCGTTCAGCAAGCGGATGAGGCGCTTTATATCGCCAAACGGAACGGCAAAAACCGGCTGATCATCCATCAAAACAGCACGACGACATAAAAAAGGAGCCGGCCTGCCGGCCGGGCTCCTTTTTTTATCCTAATCGTTTTTCAAGCGTTTCAACAAACTTTGCTAAATAGGTTTCGTCCGTTTCATCAAAACGGTTTTTCACGGGGCTGTCAATGTCCAGCACACCGATCACTTCACCGTTTACGCGGATCGGGAGGACGATTTCTGACTGGGAAGCCGCGTCACAGGCGATATGTCCCGGGAACGCATTCACATCGGCAATCCGCTGCACGTCGCCATTAGAGTAGGCAGTGCCGCATACGCCTCTGCCGAACGGAATGCGCACACAGGCAGGAAGTCCTTGAAACGGTCCGAGCACGAGCTCGCCCTCTTTAGCGAAGTAAAACCCCGCCCAGTTGACTTCATGTAATGAATGGTATAAAAGCGCTGACGCATTCGCGTAATTTGCGATCGCATCCGTTTCATCTTCTGTCATGGCTTCGAGCTGTTTAAGCAGAAGCTGATAACTTTTTTCTTTATCTTCGGATTGTTTTTCGACATGAAACATGGAAAACCCTCACTTTTTCTATAATATCAAACAAAGTTCCGGCCGTTCTGCCGGCATTTGTCGAGAAGTTCTTACAGGAACGGCGCCTTTCTGCTTGAATTGTTACACATAAAGGGGTGAGCCGTATGAAAGTAAGCACCAAAGACAAAATTATTAACGCCGCTGTCCAGCTGTTTAACCAAAAAGGTTATTCCGGCACGTCCGTCCGTGAAATCGCAAAGTCAGCTGATGTAAATGTTGCGCACATCTCCTACTATTTTAAAGGGAAAGGCGGATTAATGGAACATTTAGTTTCCGAGTTTTACGAAGGCTATACTGAAGCGCTGGAAAAAGCCGCCGTCAGTATGAACGGTGAAGACGCGCAGGAACGCATCCTGCGGGTGATTTTCGATATTTTATCCTATCAGCACGATAACCGTCAATTAACGCGGTTTGTGTACCGGGAAGTGACGATTGATTCCGTGCTTATCAGGGAAATTATGTCTACTTACTTAATGAAAGAAAAATATATTTTCCAGCTGGTGATTGAAGAAGGGCAGTCACGCCACAGACGGCTGACGCTGCCCGTGCCCCATTTTATTCTGCAATTGAAATCCCTCTTGATGATGCCGTATCTTCAGCCTCAATACATTACGGAGGTGCTCTATATGCAGCCTCATGAACCGTACTTTTATAAAAGGTATTTTGAAGAGGTGAAGATCTGGATCGAAAGCGTGTTCCGACGGCCTGATGCGGCGCTTATGAAGTAATGATGCTTTTGTACGTTTCGTAGGAACTGCCGACATCTTCCGCTTGATGGGCGTCCGACCCGAATATGAGCGGGATTTTTTTTTGCTTCGCCGTCTTAGCCATCCAATCCTCCATGTATACTTCCCCGGCAAACTTCTTTCTGAGCCCGGATGTATTCACATCCAGCTCCATTCCGTGTTCTTTCACGGCGTCAAGACAGCGGGTTGCAAGCTCTCTTATTTGAGGTGACATGCTGTAAGGGAAAAGGCGCGCGAATTTTTTGACGAGCGTGATATGGCCGACCCGTTTTGGCTTAAAGGGGCCGAGCGGTGTTACAATGGAAGAATACACAGTTTCATAGTATTGTTCATATACGGCTTCAACGCTTCCGAAGCGGTCGGCAAGCTGCTGAAAGGCGTGCTCGTCAAAATCCAGGCATATATAAGACGGACCGGTCTTCAAAAAATGAACGGATAAAATGCCGTCATCCAGTGAGGGGCCGTACGTGTTCAGAAACGCCGCGGTTTCCTCTTCATACCCTGTGATAAAATCGGTTTCTAGCCCAGTCAGAATGCTGATTTGTCCATCGTATTCCTTTTTCAGGTGTGACAGCCGCTCCAAATAAACCTCCATCTGTCTGAGATCCATCGCGCTGTCCTGAAGCGGTACGGGATCTTGAAATGACGGAGGAAGGGGGGCGTGCTCTGTAAATGTGATCGAGTCAAAGCCTCTTTCCAGGGCCTTTTCGACATATTGTTTCAGCGCATCCTTCGAGCCGTGAGGGCAAAAAGGCGTGTGGATATGAGCGTCTCGTTTTTCCATTTGTGTCACTCCATTAAAAAATTGCAGAATCCTGCCGAAATTATGCAAAAAGTTTTTGATTTCTGGTCAAAAAATGTTGGTTACATGGTATCATAATAACAATGAAAACGACAGATTTTCTCAATACATATATTGAAATCTTTCTGAATACATAAAACACCCTGACAGATTAAGAGAACAACAAGGGGGCTCATTATGGAGTTAGTCATCGGATTATTGGTTATACTGCTCGCGCTCTTTGCGGCGGGCTACTTTTTCAGGAAAAAAATTTATACGGAAATTGACCGGCTGGAGTCATGGAAGATTGAAATTTTAAACCGTTCGATAGTGGAAGAAATGTCCAAGATCAAACATCTGAAAATGACCGGAGAGACGGAAGAGTTCTTTGAAAGATGGCGCGAAGAGTGGGATGAAATTGTCACAGCCCATCTGCCGAAAGTAGAAGAGCTCCTTTATGATGCCGAAGAGAACGCCGACAAATACCGGTTTAAAAAAGCGAATCAGGTGCTTGTCCACATCGACGACCTTCTCACTGCAGCCGAATCAAATATAGAAGGCATACTGCGTGAGATCAGCGACCTTGTGACGAGCGAGGAAAAAAGCCGCGGAGAGATTGAACAGGTGCGTGAGCGGTATTCAAAAGCGCGGAAAAACCTTCTGGCGTACAGCCATCTCTACGGAGAGCTTTATAACAGCCTGGAGACGGATCTCGACGAAATCTGGAGCGGCATAAAAGAGTTCGAAGAAGAGACGGAAAGCGGCAATTACATCAAAGCGAGAAAAGTGCTGCTTGAACAGGACCGCAGACTGGATCAGCTTCAGACATACATAGATGACGTTCCGAAACTGCTTGCGGACTGTAAACAGACCGTGCCGAACCAAATTGCCAAGCTGAAAGACGGCTACCGGGAAATGACGGAAAAAGGCTACAAATTGGAGCATATTCAAATCGAAAAAGAGCTGGATACACTCACAAATCAATTGAAACGGGCCGAAAACGCGCTATTGGAAGAATTGGATGTCGACGAAGCGTCCGCCATTCTTCAGCTGATTGATGAAACCATTCAATCGATGTATGACCAGCTGGAAGGCGAAGTGGAAGCCGGACAGTCCGTATTAAGCAAAATGCCTGAGCTGATCATCGCGTATGAGAAGCTTGAGGAAGAAAAAGACCGCACAAAAACCGAAACGGAGCTCGTCAAGGAAAGCTATCAGCTGACGGCGGGTGAAATCGGCAGACAGCATGCCTTCGAAAAACAGCTGGAAACGATCGGCCGGCTCCTTGAGCAGGCGAGAGAAAAGCTTGATGGTGAGCATGTCGCTTACTCTCTATTGATTGAAGAAGTCGAGGCCATCGAAAAGCAGATGGAAGAGGCTCAGAAAGAACATGCCGAATACCGTGAAAATCTGCAGGCGCTCAGAAAAGAAGAACTGCAGGCGCGGGAAACGTTGATGCATCTTCGGAAAACCATTTTTGACACGGCCCGAATGCTGCAAAAAAGCAACGTGCCGGGAATTCCTGAACAAGTCAAGGACAAGCTCGAGACGGCAAATCATCATATAGAAGAAACCGTCAGCCAATTGGAAGTGCTGCCGCTGAACATGGAGGAAGCCGCCAAACATTTGGCTGAAGCCGAAAAGGTGGTTGAGGAAGTCAGCGAAGAGGCTGAAGATCTTGTGATTCAGGTGAAGCTGATTGAGCGGATCATCCAGTACGGCAACCGCTTCCGAAGCCAGAATCATATTTTATCCGAACAGCTGAAAGAAGCGGAACGGCTGTTTTACGCTTACAGCTATAATGAAGCTTATGAGATGGCGGCAGATGCTGTTGAAAAAGCAGCTCCCGGCGCCGTGAAAAAAATTAAAGCTGATCAATCTGCTTCATAGACGCATAAGCAAAAACTGCACCCTGATGGAAATCAGAGGTGCAGTTTTTTAGTTTCTCACGGAATATAAAAAGCGCCTGCGGCTGATATACGTCAAGCCACAAGCGCTGAATGTTACGATTTTGCTTTATTTAATTCGATGGGCGGGCTGGTAAAAAACGTGATGATGCAGCCGATGATCGCTCCGGCAATGCCCGGAAGCACCCAGCCGATTCCCATGCTGTAAAGCGGAAGATTTGCGTTTAAGAATGAATCTAATGATCCGAGCGGAATGCCTGCTGCCTTCAAACCGTCCAAGATACTGAACAGCCCTGTTCCGATCAGGCAGGCGATATAGACTTCCCGTCTTTCCTTAAAGATTTTATCAATAAAGGAAAGGACGATAATGACAATCGCCAGCGGGTAAATGGCTGATAAAATAGGAACTGAAAATGCAATAATCTCAGCAAGTCCGAAATTTGAAATCGCCAGACTGAACAGCGTGACAATCGTAACCACCATTTTGTATGATAAAGCGGGAATCAATTTTGAAAAATATTCGCCGCAAGATGTGACAAGCCCGATGCTTGTCGTTAAACACGCAACGGTGATGGCAGAGCCGAGAACGATGTTTCCCAGTGAACCGAACAGGTAATCTGATGAAGCTGATAAAATCTTTGCGCCTTCGCCGATCGGACCTACAGCGTCCGTGCTTGTCGCTCCCAAATAGGCCAAAGATAAATAAATGAATGTCAAACCTGCCGCTGCAATCAGACCCGCTTTAATACAAGCGGCGGCGAGCGCTTTACGCTGGGTGACGCCCCTGCTTTTAACAGCGTTGACGACAACGACGCCGAAGACGATTGAGGCGAGCGCGTCCATTGTTTTATAGCCTTCCAAAAATCCTTTGAACACCGGCGTTCCGGAATATGCCTGATGTACGGCGCCCAGTCCGCCCATCGGAGTGACAATGGCTTTTACGACGATGATTAAAATAATACCGAATTTAATAGGAGTCAAAATCTTTCCGACTCTGTCAACGATTTTGGAAGGATTAAGAGCTAAATAATACGTAATAGAAAAAAAGATCAACGTGAAAACAAATAAAGATAATCTTTCCGGAATGCCGCTTAAAAACGGAACTGCACCGATTTCATATGAAACGGTTCCGGTTCTCGGAATCGCGAAAAGCGGCCCGATTGATAAATAAAGCACAACGGTGAAAATAGTCCCGAATACCGGATGAGCTTTATCGGCAAGCCCTTTTGCGTCTTTGCCCGTTAATGCGATGGCGATAATACCCAAAAGCGGCAGCCCTACGCCGGTCAGTAAGAAACCGCCCATCGCTTTCCAGACATTATGCCCCGCCGCTTGCCCGAGCTCCGGCGGATATATCATATTTCCTGCCCCGAAAAAAAGTGCGAAAAGCATGAAACCGATAATAACGGTATCTTTGACAGGTAGTGAGTGTTTCATAAAAATCCTCCTAAATACTATGTTGAAATATTCTGTCAATTAATTGTCAGATAATATAACAAAACGAACATTACTTATTATATGGCAATGTACAGAGAAGTCAATACTCGATTTATTGCGAATTTATATTTACTTTTGTTATGGTAGCATAAATATCATACGATGTACCGTTTTCATTAAAGGAGTAAAAAAAATGATATATTTAGACAACAGCTCAACGACCGAGCCGTATGAAGAGGTTTTGGAAGTGTATAAACAGACGAGCAGCCGTTATTTCGGCAACCCTTCGTCTCTGCACCAGTTAGGAACTGAGACGGAACAGCTCCTTGAAGCGGCCGCTCAGCAAATAAAAAAAACCTTACGTTTAAAAAATTATGATATTGTATTTACATCAGGCGCGACTGAAGCGAATAACGCGGCGTTAAAGGGAGCAGCCTGGGCAAACATGAGTAAAGGAAGACATATCATTGCTTCGGCGATTGAGCATCCTTCTGTGACGGAGACGCTTGATCAGCTGACAGAGCTGTTCGGCTTTGAAGTCACATATCTTCCGGCCGATCAAAACGGCTTCGTTTCTTTGAAAGACGTCAAATCGGCTATCAGGCCGGATACGATAATCGTCAGCGTCATGCATGTCAATAATGAAGTCGGCTCCATTCAGCCCGTAAAGGAAATCGGCGGGTTTTTGAAGCAGCACCGGAATATTCTGTTTCATGTTGATCATGTGCAGGGTATTCATAAAGTTCCTCTGTCTATAGAAGAAGCGGGCATTGACCTTTGCACCGTTTCAGGGCATAAGTTTCACGGCTTAAAAGGGACCGGAGCGCTTATCGTCAAAAAAGGAACGCGGCTCATTCCGCTTATAACGGGCGGCTCGCAGCAAAAAGGCGTCCGCGCCGGAACAGAACACACGGCAGGCGCCGTTTCCCTTGCGAAAGCGATCAATCTTTCCGCGCGTGACATGAACGAGCGGCTTTCTTCTGTGGAGGCTGCCAAGAATGCGCTCATGGAAAGGCTGAGCGGGACGGACGGGGTCGTCATCAACACTCCCGCCGAAAACAGCGCGCCGCATATCATTAATTTTTCCGTTCCGGGCGTGAAGGCGGAAGTGCTGCTGCACATGCTTGAGGAAAAAGGAATATATGTCTCCACAACCGCGGCATGTTCGGCAAGAGAGCACAAACCGAGCCGTGTTCTTCTGAAAATGAATAAAGGCGAACAGATTGCATCAAGCAGCATCAGAGTCAGCCTGAACTTCAGCCATACGGCTGACATCACGGAGCCGTTTATGGCCGTGCTGGCGCCGGCTGTTCAAAAACTAAAAAAAATGATGAGGTAGCATATGAATTACGATCATATTTTAATCCGTTTTGGTGAAATATCCACAAAAGGAAAAAACAGACGCAGTTTTATTGAAAGATTAAAACAGAATATCCGCCTGGTATTAAAGGATTATAAAAAAGTAAAATACTTTTCAAACCGGGACCGGATGTCAATTACACTTAATGGAGAAAACCCGGAGGAAATTTGTTCCTTATTAAAGAATATATTCGGCATTCAAAGCTTTAGTCTCGCAATTAAATGCGAAAGCAAGCTGGAAGACATTAAAAAAACGGCTTTAGCCGCGATAGAAGGCGAATATAAACCGGGGAATACGTTTAAGGTCGAGACCAAACGGGCTTACAAACAGTTTGAATTAGATACGAATGCGATGAACGCTGAAATCGGCGGCCATATTTTGAAAAACACGGATGGATTAACCGTCGATGTGAAACATCCCGATATTCCGCTTCGGATTGAAATCAGGGAGGAAGCGACATTCCTGACCATTCGTAACGAAAAAGGCGCCGGAGGCCTTCCTGTCGGTTCCGCGGGTAAAGCGATGCTGATGCTTTCCGGCGGTTTTGACAGTCCGGTCGCCGGTTTTTACGCGATGAAACGGGGATTATCAGTTGAAGCCGTACATTTCTTCAGTCCGCCGTATACGAGTGAACGGGCAAAGCAGAAAGTCATGGATCTCGCGGGATGCCTTGCAAAGTTCGGCGGCAGTATGACGCTTCATATCGTGCCGTTTACAAAGACGCAGGAACTCATCCAAAAACAAATCCCGGAGAACTATACGATGACGGCGACGCGGCGTCTTATGCTGCAAATCGCGGACAGAATCAGAGAAGAACGAAAAGCGCTCGCGATCATTACGGGAGAAAGTCTTGGGCAGGTAGCGAGCCAGACGCTTGAAAGCATGTATGCGATCAATGCCGTGACGGCAACGCCGATTTTGCGTCCTTTAATCGGAATGGACAAAACAGAAATCATCGAGAAATCAAAAGAAATCGGCACTTATGAAACAAGCATTCAGCCGTTTGAGGACTGCTGCACCATCTTTACGCCGCCAAGTCCGAAAACACGCCCGAAAAAAGAAAAAATCGAGCACTTCGAAAGCTTCGTTGATTTTGAACCGCTGATTGCAGAGGCCGCTGCCGGCATCGAAACCATCACTGTTTACTCAGAGCAGGAAGCTCACGATAAGTTTGCCGGCCTGTTTTAAAACTGTATACAATTACCAAAGTTTTTTTGAATGAAGACATGTGTTTTATCACATTCTATACTCACAAGGAGGTGATACACATGTCACAACAATCAAACAGCGGAAACAGCAACCAGCTTTTAGTGCCAGGCGCTGCTCAAGCTATCGACCAAATGAAGTATGAAATCGCTTCTGAATTCGGTGTAAACCTTGGACCGGAAACAACTTCTCGCGCTAACGGTTCTGTCGGTGGAGAAATCACAAAACGTCTTGTCTCTTTTGCTCAGCAAAGCATGGGCGGAAGCAGCCAGCAGCAGTTTTAATCACAACTTCACATAATGGCTAAGAGAGCGGGGAATTCCCCGCTCTTTTTTCATGAGTATAGATAGAAGGCGGGAAGCAATTTATGCATATTTTTATTGTAATGGCCTATGTTTATGTATAATGGGGAAAGAAAGTGAGGAGTTGTTCGTGTTAAAACGAGAAGATTTAATCGCCCCAAAGAACTATAACCTTGTAAATGAAATCGAAAAGTTCAGCCGTTCCAAAGAGAAGAACGCGCTTATATGGGAAGATCAAACAGGCGGCAAGAAAGTCTGGACGTATGAAAAATTGATGGAAGAAACGAATAAAATCGGAGCCCGTCTGAAAGGTCTCGGATTTGAAAAAGGCGATAAGCTGATTGTCATGGTTCCGAGAGTGCTTGAAGCGTATGCCGTTTATTTAGCGATCTTAAAAGCGGGGATGGTCGTCATTCCTTGCTCGGAAATGCTGCGCGCCAAAGACCTTGAATACCGGATCAAACACGCCGAAGTGAAAGGCGCTATCGTTTATCCTTCATTTATAAACGCGTTTGACGAGGTGAATACCGAGCAGCTGGTGACATTGTCAATCGGTGAAAATGATGCCGGCTGGAAAAACCTCCTAACGATTGAAGCGGACGGAGACAGTTTTCAAACAGCTGATACAACAAGAGAAGACATGGCGTTTTTGTCCTATACTTCAGGCACGACCGGCCAGCCTAAAGGCGTTGTACATACACACGGCTGGGCCTTTGCCCATTTAAAAACATCAGCCGGTGCATGGCTGGATATTTCTGAAGACGATACAGTGTGGGCCACCGCGGCGCCCGGCTGGCAGAAATGGGTGTGGAGCCCGCTGCTCGCAATTCTGGGAAGCGGCGCGACAGGAGTCATTTATCACGGCAGATTCAACGCCAAGACGTATTTAGAGCTGCTGGAGCGCCATCAAGTAAATGTCTTCTGCTGTACCCCGACGGAATACCGCCTGATGGCAAAAGTGGAGGAGTTGGACAAATATGATCTTTCTGCCCTTCACAGCGCAGTTTCTGCGGGTGAGCCATTAAACCGGGAAGTCATTGACGTATTCCGGAAGCATTTCGGCATTAAAGTGAGAGACGGATACGGCCAAACGGAGAGCACCCTGTTAGTCGGCGTCCTGAAGGACATGGATATTAAGCCGGGAAGCATGGGCAAACCGACCCCTGGAAATCAAGTGGAGATTATAAACGATAAAGGCGAAATATGCGAAACTGGCGAAACGGGCGATATCGCCGTGCATTTGAGCACACCGGCCTTATTCAAGGAATATTATAAAGATCCTGAAAGAACGAAAAAGCAGATTCGCGGAGATTACTTTCTTACAGGAGACCGCGCGAAAAAAGACGAGGACGGCTACTTTTGGTTTGAGAGCCGCAATGATGACATCATCGTCAGCTCCGGATATACAATCGGGCCTTTTGAAGTAGAGGACGCGCTCGTGAAGCATCCGGAAGTGAAAGAATGTGCCGTCGTGGCGAGCCCGGATGAAATCAGAGGTTCAATCGTAAAAGCTTATGTCGTTTTACAAGACGATGAAAAGCGCAGTGACGAACTTGTCAAGGAACTGCAAAACCACGTAAAAACGATTACGGCGCCTTACAAATATCCGAGAGAAATTGAGTTTGTCGAAAGCCTGCCGAAAACGGCGTCCGCAAAAATCAGACGTGTGGAGCTGAGACAGCGTGAAGAACGGCTGAAGGCTGATAAAAAAGCATAATACAGGATAAAGGGTGAGCGGGGATGAAAGCGATTTGGCACGGCGGCACCATCTATACAATGCTGGACAAGAATCATGTCACTAAAGCCGTTTATACCGAAGAAGGCGTCGTCAGGCAGACGGGCAGCTTCCGGGAGCTCCAAGGAACATACGGTTCGCCTGATACAGAGGAAATCGATTTACATGGAGCTGTCATGTTCCCGGGATTTACGGACAGTCATATGCATTTAATCGGACACGGGGAAAAACAGCTTCGCCTCGATTTGTCGCAGCTGACGTCAAAAGAAGCGATATTGCGGGCCGCAAAAGAAGCAGAGCGTGAATTGGAAGATGGCGAATGGCTGATCGGCGAAGGCTGGGATGAAAATCTGTTTGAACGGCCGGTTTACGTCACGAAGCATGACCTTGACCCGCTCTTTCCCGACCGCCCCGTCCTGCTGAAGCGGGTATGCCGGCACGCCGCGGCGGTTAATTCGGCCGCATTGCGCGCGGCGGGAATTACAACCGAAACACCTGATCCAAACGGCGGGATTATCGTCCGGGACGGAACCGGTCCGACAGGCCTCCTGCTGGATAAAGCCCAAGAGCTTGTGACACAGGCCCTGCCGCCCGTCTCACTTCACTATGTCAAACGCGCGCTTCAAACGGCGATTACGGACTGCTGGTCAAAAGGCCTGACCGGCGGGCATTCAGAAGATCTGGCATACTACGGAGACGCGTCCGTTCCCGTTGCCGCGTACGAGTCATTAACCGGCAGCGGCCTTTATCCTTTTCGCGCCCATCTGCTCGTTCATCACGAAGCCGTCGACAGCTGGAGCGCTCTGGACAAAACGACCGGACCTTATCTGGAATACGGAGCGATGAAAATCTTCGCAGACGGCGCGCTCGGCGGCAGAACCGCTCTATTGAAAAAGCCTTATCACGATGATCCGTCAGTTTCCGGCGTTCAGGTGCATGATGACGAAACCCTTGCCGCTCTTGTTTATAAAGCGAGAGAGAAAGGGATGGAGATCGCCGTGCACGCGATTGGCGACCTTGCATTTGAAAAGGTGCTGGATGTTATCGAAAGATACCCGGCAAAGCCCGGACAGCTAGACAGGCTCATTCATGCGCAAGTATTAGATGACGGATTGATTGAAAGAGCCGCCCGGCTGCCGATCGGACTTGATCTTCAGCCGCATTTTGTGGCCAGTGATTTTCCGTGGGTGATTGACAGGCTCGGAGAAGAGCGGATGAAAACGGCTTTCGCCTGGAAAACACTGCTGTCAAAAGGGCTGCTGTGCGCCGGAGGTTCAGATGCCCCGATAGAACCGGCCGATCCGCTTCTGGGCATTCAATCGGCTGTGCTCCGTACGAGCAAGCAGCACCCGGAAGGGCCGGCCTATTATGAAAAAGAGTGCCTGACCGTGTACGAAGCCATTCAGCTTTACACGGAGGGAAGCGCGGCCATCATCCATAAAGAACATAGCCGCGGACGGATCGCCCCCGGCTATGATGCCGACTTTACCGTACTCAGCGGTGATCCGTTCAGAACGGACCCGAAAAAGCTTCATGAATTGGAAGCTGTCAAAACCGTCGTCGGCGGCCGTATCGTATATGAAAAAGAGGACAGGCAGTGATGCCCGTCCTCTTTTTTTATGATAAAAATGATCGTTTTACTTTTTCCCAGAAAGAGTTGTCTTTCAGTTTCACCGTTTTGATTTTTTTATCGGATAGTGTAATCTCAACCTTTTTGACATTCCGCGTGCTGAGCGCTTCATTATCAAGCCCGATAATCGGATGCTCATTGCCGTCCTGCACCACCTGCAGTGTCAGCTTCCGGTCTGAGCTTAAAATAAACGAAGATCCGAGTGTACGGTATGTGTTGTTGTTCAACGACGCCAGTTCGGATACCTGCATGCAGGAAATCAAAGGATCAACAACGGCGCCTGAAACAGATTTATTGTAGGCGGTGCTGCCCGTCGGGGTGGAAATGATCATCCCGTCTCCTCTGAACGTCTCAAAATGAAGATCATCAATTAACACATCCATCACAAACGTTTTAATAATGCTTGAACGGATGGAAACCTCGTTTAAACAGTGAAAATGATTGCTGCCGTCCACCGTGACGTGAATGAGCGGGTATTTTCTGACCTCAAGCTGTTCCGCGGTCATGCTGGCCGCCATTTTTTCAGGCTCATCGCTGTGAAAATCACAGTACAAATGGGCTTTCCCTTTTTTAGCGATGCCGACATACAGGCAGTCATCACGGAGTCCGGTTTTTCTGACGGCTTGCAGAAATGAGCCGTCGCTGCCGATGCTGGCGATAATTCCGGCATCCTCCGGTTGAGCCGCAACTGTAAAACCGTGCGATTCAGCAAGCTGCTTCAAAGAGCTGACTTGTTCTTTTGTTTCGTTGTTTTGTTTGTGGAAAAAATAAACATTGCGGCGAAGATCGGTCATATCCCCATTCCCCTTTGCTGTCATATTTACGTTTTTCTCCCAGCAGGTATTGTGTTAAAATACCTGTGGCAATAGTGTAACATGTTTCCTGTTTATCCGTTAAGGGAAAGCGCTTCATGAAAAAAATGAATCTTTTTTTACGGGGGAACGTACGAATATTGACAGAAAAGGAGGAGAACAAATGAATGCAAAAAGATGGATTGCGCTCGTCATCGCGCTCGGCATTTTCGGCGTATCAGTCATTGCAAGTGTGACCGTCGGGGTGCTGAAGAATATCGGAGATACAGGGTCTGACTTTGCATCACTGACAGATGACACAGAGGAAGTGACGCTGGATAAGGGCAGCCCCGGCAGTAAAATCGCCGTGCTTGAAGTGGACGGCACGATTGAGGATAACGGCGGGTCCGCTGGCCTGCTCAGCTCAGGCGGGTATGATCACAGATCATTTTTAAAACAGGTTGAGCGTGCAAAAGAAGATAAAAGCGTCAAAGGAATTGTGCTGAAAATCAATTCACCTGGCGGAGGCGTATACGAAAGCGCGGAAATACATAAAAAACTGGAAGAACTAAAGAAAGAAACGAAGAAACCGATTTATGTATCCATGGGTTCCATGGCGGCATCGGGAGGCTACTATATTTCAACGGCCGCCGATAAAATCTATGCTTCGCCGGAAACGCTCACGGGTTCACTGGGCGTCATCATGGAAAGCGTCAATTATTCCAAGCTCGCCGATGAGCTCGGCATCAAGTTTGAAACCATTAAAAGCGGCGCGCATAAAGACATCATGTCCCCGACCCGCGACATGACGAAGGAAGAAAGAAAGATCATGCAGACAATGGTCAACGATTCTTATGAAGGATTTGTCAATGTCATTTCAAAAGGCCGGCACATGTCAAAATCCGATGTGAAAAAAATTGCCGACGGCCGTGTCTACGACGGCAGACAAGCGAAAAAAATCGGCCTCGTTGATGAGCTCGGTTTTTACGATGATACGATCAGCGCGATGAAAAAGGACCATAAAAATATGAAAAACGCTTCAGTCATCACATACGAGGAAGGATTCGGATTAGGCTCGCTCTTTTCCATGAGCGCAGCGAAAATGTTTAAAAGCGAAATTGATTTTCTGAATATGAAAGAACTCATTTCGCAATCCGGTTCGCCGCGGATGATGTATCTCTATGCAAAGTAGGGGGGAAGAAAGAATGGACGCGACTTACGAAGGCTTTCACGGCAAAGAAGAGGAAGCCGAACAACAGAGGGCGCCCGAGCAGGCATATGCGGGCTTTTGGATCAGGTTTTGGGCGTTTCTTCTCGATTGGCTGGTGGTCTGGGGGCTAAACCATCTCATCGTTTCACCGATATTCACGCTGATGAAGCTCCCGGCAACAAGCGGAATGTTTACAATCTCAGCTTATTCCGTCACAACCCTGATCGTCTACCTCGCCTATTTTGTGTTCATGACGAAATGGTTTCATCAGACACTCGGCAAGATGGTCTTCGGGTTAAAGGTCACTTCTTTGACGCCCGGAAAGCCGCTGACTTGGAGCACCGTCATTTTCAGAGAAGCGGTGGGGCGTTATATCGATAAAATCTGGATTCTCTATATCGTCATTGCGTTTACGCCCAAAAAGCAGGGCATTCATGATCTGATCGCCGACACAACGGTGATTCACGAAGCGCTGTACCGAAAATAAAAGCAGTAAACCCGGAATAAACGTCCGGGTTTATTTTTTTTGGTTTTGGCGATAATGCTGCTAAGGAAGTGAAGCTTATGGGATATGCCGCAGCAGCTGTTATTCTCATTCTCATTTTGTTCTGGCTGCTCATGAGGATGAAAATCCACCTGACTTTCGAATATCTTCACGATAAAGATAACGACAAACTGACGTTTAAACTCTCGGCCTTATACGGGCTGGTCCGTTTTAAAAAAACGCTGCCCGTCATTAAAGTAAACAGCGAAGACGCGTCAATTGATGTCAAACAGGACACGAAATCAGAAATGAAAGGTCAGAAAAAAGAGAAGAAAAAAATCACATATGAAGATGTCAAACAGAGCATTCACAGAATAGAAATGATTCTGCACCAAGTCTTTCAGATGCGCCAAATCGGCGCCTCATTTCTTGCGGGAGTCCGTGTTACGAAGTTCGAATGGGTGACGGTTATCGGAATAAAGGACGCCGCCGTTACGGGAATCGCCGCCGGCGGATTGTGGGCCGTAAAGGGAGGCCTTACGGCGATGCTGTATGATCATCTGCGTTTCATACATAAACCGGTGTGCGAAGTCATTCCGTCTTTTCAAGTGCCTGCATCCAAGACGCATTTGCAGTGTATATTCTTTTTTCGTTTTGGACATCTTATAGGTGCAGCTTTCAAATTGCTCAAATACGGGCGGAACGGACTTTCTATCATACGAAAGAAACAGCCGGTTCCGGTTGCTTCAAAGAATGATTCATCAGTTTAAGGAGGAGCGCATATGGCAGACCATCCCATTCAAGGTTTAATGAAAACCGCTATGGAAAATTTAAAAGAAATGATTGACGTGAATACAATCATCGGCGATCCTGTTGAAACGCCTGACGGCAGCGTAATCTTAACGGTTTCAAAGGTCGGATTCGGATTTGCGGCGGGCGGAAGCGAGTTTGGAGGAAAGCCGGCTGAAAAAAGAACCGATGATGATGAAAGAAAAGAGCAGAAGCTCCCGTTCGGCGGCGGAAGCGGCGGCGGAGTATCCATTACGCCGATTGCGTTTCTGATTGTCGGAACAAACGGGGTGCGTATGCTTCATTTAGACGAAAACACCCATCTGATTGATAAACTGTTAGACTCCGCGCCTCAAACGATTGAACGCATCCAGCATATGTTTAAAAAGAATGAAAAAGGCCGGAACCAAAAAAGAACGGATATCGATTTATAACAGAAAAGTTAACTGCCGCCCGCAGTTAGCTTTTTTTACGATGCGGCATAACCTTTGCAGTTTGCATAAAACTCGACTATGATAGAGCTATACATAGATAAAGGGAGGAATCAGAATGGCTGAAATTACATTTAAAGGCGGAGCCGTGACGCTGATCGGACAAGAAGTGAAACCGGGTGACCAAGCTCCTGACTTCACGGTTTTGACAAACGGATTAGAAGAGAAGACATTAGCAGATATGAAAGGGAAAGTAACGATCATATCCGTTATTCCTTCCATCGACACAGGCGTATGTGACGCGCAGACACGCCGCTTCAACGAAGAAGCCGCAAAACTCGGTGATGTGAACGTTTATACAATCAGCGCCGACCTTCCGTTTGCACAAGCGCGCTGGTGCGGAGCGAACGGAATTGATAAAGTTGAAACATTATCGGATCATAAAGAGATGTCATTTGGTGAAGCATTCGGTGTTCACATCAAAGAACTTCGTCTTTTGGCGCGTTCCGTATTCGTCCTTGATCAGGACGGAAAAGTCGTTTACGCGGAATACGTAAGCGAAGCGACAAACCACCCGAATTATGAAAAGCCTATCGAAGCTGCAAAAGCGTTAATCAAGTAAAGAGAGAAAAAGAGCTCCGGGTGCTGCCGCGGAGCTCTTTTCATGGCAAGGAGGAAACAGCATGCAACACGACCATGTCGGTCAGATTTATGAACTTTTAGATGAAGCCGCCCAAGTGATAGCAGAAGGCCTTCAGATTTCTTATATTGAGGGGCTTGCGGAAGCGGGAGAGATGTATTTTCTCGAAAAGGCCGACCAGCTTCCGCTTCAGGAAAAGCAAACCGGCGAGCTTAACAGCCTGCTTGCGAAAGCAGACTTCAGAAAATGGGAGCATGAATGGATCCGCAAGGCGTTCCAGCTCGCCATTTTAAAAGGGCTCAAAGATAAGTCCCATCCGAACAGACAGATGACGCCTGATACGATCGGCCTTTTCATCAGTTACCTCGTGAATAAATTTACGGGCGGCCGAAAAGGCCTGACATTGCTGGACCCCGCCTGCGGCACCGGAAATCTTCTGCTGACCGCGGCAAACCAGCTTTCTGACAAAGCGGGAAAAAGCTTCGGCATTGAAATCGACGATGTCCTTCTGAAGATCGCTTATGCTCAGGCGAATCTGCAGGAAAAAGAAATGGAGCTGTTCTGCCAGGACAGTCTTCAGCCGTTATTTATCGAACCGGCCGATGCGGTCATCTGCGATTTGCCGGTCGGCTACTATCCGAATGACGAAGGCGCTGAAGCGTTTGAGCTGAAAGCGGATGAAGGCCACTCTTTTGCTCACCACTTATTTATTGAGCAGAGCGTCAAACATACAAAACCGGGCGGATACTTATTTTTTATGATTCCGAACCATCTGTTTGACAGCGCGCAAAGCGATAAACTGAAGCGGTTTTTTGCGGAAAAAGTGTATATCAACGCCCTTCTTCAGCTGCCGGCTACTATGTTTAAAGACGAAGCGCAGGCAAAGAGCATTTTAATCTTGCAGAAAAAAGGCGAAGACGCAAAGCCGCCGAAACAAGCGCTTTTGGCGAATCTTCCTTCTTTTGCGAACCAGCAGGCGATGCGGGAGATGATGGCAAAATTGGATCAATGGATTCAAACAGAAAAATAATGGCGAAAAAGCAGTGCGAGATGCAAAAACCCGCGCTGCTTTTGCTTTTTAAAATGAATGGAAATCAGGACGATAACACAAATTAAGGAAAGAAAATAACATTCCGTAAGACCGTGCCGTCCATTTGGCACAAATAAAATTTATCAGAAAATATCGACTTCATATTGTAAGCGGTACCAATGTGGATGTTGACTTGAAATGCTGGGTTGACAATGTTTAAATGGAAAAGTCAGATATTTTTTGGACTGCAGTTATGGTCTGGGAAAAAAGAACGAACAAACGAAGAAGAATTTTGATAGGAGCGTCATTTATGTCTAAAATTATTGCAATTAACGCAGGAAGCTCATCTTTAAAATTTCAGTTATTCGAAATGCCTTCAGAAAAGGTGCTAACAAAAGGTTTAGTAGAACGGATCGGTATCGCCGACAGCGTTTTCACAATCTCTGTTAACGGCGAAAAAAATACAGAAGTGACAGATATTCCGGATCATGCGGTTGCGGTGAAGATGCTGCTTCACAAGCTGACTGAATTCGGTATTATAAAGGATTTAAATGAAATTGACGGAATCGGCCACCGTGTGGTTCACGGCGGAGAAAAATTCAGCGATTCTGTTTTGCTTACGGATGAAACAATCCGTGAGATTGAAGAGATTTCAGAACTTGCGCCGCTTCATAACCCGGCTAACATCGTCGGCATTAAAGCCTTTAAAGAAGTGCTTCCGGATGTGCCTGCGGTTGCAGTGTTTGATACGGCGTTCCACCAAACGATGCCTGAGCAATCTTACCTGTACAGCCTTCCGTACGAATACTACGAGAAATACGGCATCCGCAAATACGGTTTCCACGGCACATCTCATAAATACGTGACACAGCGCGCAGCTGAGCTTCTCGGCCGTCCGATTGAAGACTTGCGTCTGATTTCCTGCCACCTCGGTAACGGCGCAAGTATCGCGGCCGTAGAAGGCGGAAAATCCATTGATACGTCAATGGGCTTCACACCGCTTGCGGGTGTTGCGATGGGAACACGTTCAGGAAACATCGACCCTGCATTGATTCCGTACATTATGGAAAAAACGGATCAGACGGCAGATGAAGTATTAAATACATTAAATAAAAAGAGCGGACTGCTTGGCGTATCCGGTTTCTCCAGCGACCTTCGCGATATCGTAGAAGCTTCAAAAGAAGGAAACGAAAGAGCGGAAACGGCTCTTGAAGTGTTCGCAAGCAGAATCCATAAATACATCGGTTCTTACGCTGCGAGAATGAGCGGCGTTGACGCGATTATTTTCACTGCGGGTATCGGTGAAAACAGCGTTGAAGTCAGAGAACGCGTGCTTCGCGGCTTAGAATTCATGGGTGTATATTGGGATCCTGCGCTGAACAACGTGCGCGGCGAGGAAGCGTTTATCAGCTACCCTCACTCTCCTGTCAAAGTCATGATCATTCCGACTGACGAAGAGGTCATGATCGCACGCGACGTTGTCCGCCTTGCACAGTAATGATCGAAAAAAGCACATCCTTTAGGGTGTGCTTTTTTATTGAATGCCCCAGAATCAAACGTTACGATATGTTTAATACATAAACGATGAGGTGAAGCAATGAGTGTGCATGAACATAAACAAGAAGCCCCGTCAGCCGTGCGCTGCAAGGTGATCACAGTCAGCGACACGAGAACGAAAGAAACCGACAAAAGCGGGCGCGTCATGATGGACTTCCTCAGGGAAGCGGGATTTGAAACGGTCGCTTATGACATTGTTAAAGATGAAAAAGATGAATTGCAGAAAGCCGTTTTATCCGGCTGTATGGATGAATATACAGATGCGGTGCTGTTAAACGGAGGGACGGGCATTGCCGAAAGGGATGTCACAATTGAAGCGGTCACGCCGCTGTTTTCAAAAGAACTTCCGGGATTCGGCGAGCTGTTCCGCATGCTGAGCTATACGGAGGACATCGGTTCCGCCGCCATTTTGTCCAGAGCGGCAGCGGGTGTGATCCAAAATACCGCAGTCTTCTGCACGCCCGGCTCCTCAGGCGCCGTAAAGCTTGCGATGAGTAAACTGATTATTCCTGAACTGCCTCATGTGCTCCGGGAACTCCGAAAAGATTTATAAATGTATAAAAAGGCTCTGCTCCGCTCAAAAAATTGGGTGGGGTTTTTTTTATAAAAGGCTTGAAAAAACAGAATTTACTTGTTACAGTGTATACATACAAAATGCATTTTTATTAATTGAAACTAATTTTTATACAAAAGGGAGCTTTTAACATGGCAGAACAAAAAAAGGTTGTATTGGCATACTCAGGAGGTCTTGATACTTCTGTAGCGATAAAATGGCTGCAAGAACAGGGATACGATGTTGTTGCCTGCTGCTTAGACGTAGGGGAAGGAAAGGATTTGGCATTCGTTCAGCAAAAAGCGCTGGAAGTAGGCGCCGTAAATTCCTATGTGATTGATGCGAAAGAAGAATTCGCCCGGGAGTACGCGCTCATTTCTATGCAGGCCCATACAATGTATGAAGGCAAGTATCCGCTCGTATCTGCACTATCCCGTCCGTTAATCGCGAAAAAACTCGTTGAAGTCGCGGAAAAGGAAAACGCGGTGGCCGTAGCGCACGGCTGCACGGGAAAAGGAAACGATCAGGTTCGTTTCGAAGTATCCATCAAATCATTAAATCCTGATCTGGAGGTCATTGCTCCGGTCCGTGAGTGGCAATGGTCGCGTGAAGAAGAAATTGAATATGCCGCAAGCCGGGGCATTCCGATTCCGATCAATCTTGACAGCCCGTATTCCATCGATCAGAACCTATGGGGACGCGCCAATGAATGCGGTATATTAGAAGACCCGTGGGCGGCGCCGCCTGAAGGGGCATATGACCTGACAGCATCTCTTGAAAACACGCCGGACGTTCCGGAAATCATCGAAATCGCATTTGAAGCCGGTGTTCCGGTTTCAATCGACGGCGTAACCTACCCGCTCGCTGATTTAATTCTCAAGCTGAACGAGACTGCCGGAAAACACGGCATCGGCCGGATTGACCATGTGGAAAACCGCCTGGTCGGCATTAAGTCCCGTGAAGTTTATGAGTGCCCGGGCGCGATGACTTTGATTACGGCTCACAAAGAGCTTGAGGATCTGACTTTAGTGAAAGAAGTGGCCCATTTCAAACCGGCAATTGAACAAAAACTGTCTGAAATCATCTATAACGGTTTATGGTTCTCGCCGTTAAAAGACGCGCTGCTTGCATTCTTGAAAGAAACTCAAAAACACGTCACCGGCGTCGTGCGCGTCAAGCTGTTTAAAGGCCATGCCATTGTAGAAGGACGTAAGTCGGAATATTCACTCTACGATGAAAAACTTGCGACATATACAAAAGACGATGCTTTTGACCATCACGCGGCAATCGGTTTCATTGAGCTTTGGGGGCTGCCGACAAAAGTAAACAGCATTGTGAAAAAGAAGGAGCAGATTGAAGCATGAAGAAGCTTTGGGGAGGCCGTTTTCAAAAAACACCGGAAAAGTGGGTCGATGAGTTCGGCGCATCCATCACATTCGACCAAAACTTAGTCAAAGAGGATATTACAGGGTCTCTCGCTCATGCGGCAATGCTGAAAAAATGCGGCATTCTGACGGAAGAAGAAGAAGGCGCCATCCGACAGGGGCTGCAGACCCTCCTGCAAAAAGCAGAGGAAGGGACGCTTGAATTCTCTGTTGATTATGAAGATATCCATTTGAATATTGAAAAAATGCTGATCGAAGAAATCGGACCGCTAGGCGGCAAGCTGCATACCGGCAGAAGCCGGAATGACCAGGTGGCGACCGACATGCATTTGTATTTGAAAGATCATGTCTCGCATATCATCGTGCTAATTGAACAGTTCCAAAAAGCGCTGATCGAAAAAGCGGAGGCCAATGTCGAGACCATTCTGCCGGGGTACACCCATTTACAGCGGGCTCAGCCGATTTCTTTCGCCCACCATCTGCTTGCTTATTTTTGGATGCTTGAACGGGATAAAGAGCGTTTTCGCGACGCTATGAAGCGGATTAACATATCGCCGCTCGGATGCGGGGCGCTTGCCGGAACTACGTTTCCGATAGACCGTAACTATTCGGCGGAGCTCCTCGGTTTTGACTCCATTTATGAGAACAGTCTTGACGGAGTCAGTGACAGAGATTTTATTCTCGAGTTTTTAAGCGGCAGCAGCATGCTGATGACGCACCTTTCGCGTTTATCAGAAGAAATCATTCTATGGTGCTCGCAGGAATTCAGATTCATTGAACTGGATGATACGTATGCGACGGGAAGCAGCATGATGCCGCAGAAGAAAAACCCCGACATGGCGGAGCTGATCCGCGGTAAAACCGGACGCGTATACGGTGATATGATGGGGCTTTTCACGATTATGAAAGGGCTCCCGCTCGCTTACAACAAAGACCTGCAGGAAGATAAAGAAGGCATGTTTGACACGGTGAAAACCGTTGAAGGAAGCCTTCAGATTTTCACGGGCATGATTGAAACGATGAAAGTAAACAAAGACATCATGAAACAAGCGACAAAACAAGATTTTTCAAACGCGACGGAACTTGCCGATTATTTAGCTAAAAAAGGCATGCCGTTCAGAGAAGCGCATGAAGTGGTCGGCAAGCTTGTGTACAGCTGCATTGAAAAAGGAATCTATTTAAGTGATATGGCATTTGAAGAATTCCTTCAAGCCAGCAGTCTCTTTGAAGAAGACATCTATACCGTGCTCGATCCGCATCATGCGGTTGAAAAAAGAATGAGCGCCGGCGGAACGGGTTTTCAGCAGGTAGAACAGGCGCTCGTAAAAGCAAAAGCCTGCGCCGGCATTTAATTTGCTGAAATTTCCTTCATATTTTCCCGTCATATCAGACACCCTACATCTATAAAGATGGGAGGTAGAAGGAATGCGCAAAGAACAAGACCGTTACATCTATGATGAAAAAGAAAGTGAAGAAACGGCCAGGCTCATCTCAGAGGCATACGAAAGCGGTTATGTCGGCATGGAGGAAGCCTCTGCTCCTTCAGAAAATTAAGCTGTCTGTAAAGACGGCTTTTTTTTCGTGCGGTCGAAGTGCAAAAAAGTGATATTGCCGTTTGTTTATAGTAAAGTAGAGGGAGAAACGTCTTGATTTTATTGAAGCGGCAACGTTGCCTGGGGAGGGTATTCAATGTGCGACATGCTCTAATCACTGCCGGTACAAAGGGATTGGGCCGAAAAGTGACTGAAATGCTTCTGGAAAAAGGCTTTTCTGTCACAGTGAATTACAGACAAGACGAAGAAGCGGTCGCCTGTCTGAAGGCGGATTATTCCGGATGCCATGACAGATTGCAATTCGTTAAGGGCGATGTAACCCGGAAAGAAGATCTCATGCGGATCGCCGATGCAGCCCTTCAGCGGTTTGGAAGGATTGACATACTGATTAACAATGCCGGGCCGTACATATTTGAGCGCAAAAAGCTTGCCGATTATTCCGATGACGAATGGTATGACATGCTTGAAGGGAATTTAAGCGCCGTTTTCCATCTGTTTAAAGCGGTTATCCCGGTCATGAGACAGCAGCGGTTCGGCCGGATTATTACATACGGTTTTCAAGGAGCGGACCATGCCCCCGGCTGGCTTCACCGTTCCGCTTTCGGAGCGGCTAAAGTCGGATTGGCTTCGTTAACGAAAACCATTGCGATTGAAGAAGCTGAATCAGGCATTACGGCCAATATGGTCTGTCCGGGTGATATTGTAGGAGATATGAAAGAAGCGTCTATAGAGGAAGCAAGACGGAAAATCGGCAAAGAAAAGACGCCGATCGGCAGGTCCGGAACCGGAGAGGATATTGCGAGAATCATCGCCTTTTTATGTGAAGAAGATTCCGATCTTGTAACCGGAACGGTCATTGAAGCAACAGGCGGGCTGAATGTGATTAACAGGCACCAATCCCTGTAAGTTTTTTCGTTTGTCAAAAAGGGAACTTGATAAATATTAATTTTTTATGAGGTGAAAACAATGAAAGTGACTTATCACGGACATTCTGTCATTCAAGTGGAAACGAAAACCCATAACATTATTTTTGATCCGTTTCTGACCGGAAACAGTCTGACAAATTTGAAACCGGAAGAAGTGAAAGCGGATGTCATCCTGCTTACTCACGGACACAATGACCATGTCGGAGATACAGAGCAGATCGCCAAACAAAACGATGCGCTCGTCATTGCGCCGAACGAGCTGGCCGTTTATCTCGGCTTTAAAGGTTTAAAGGTCCACCCGATGCATATCGGCGGGGCGCGCCAATTTGATTTCGGCAAAGTGAAACTGACACAGGCATTCCACGGATCGGCGGTCACTGATGAAGAAAACAAAACTATTACGTACACGGGGATGCCGGCCGGGATTTTATTGACGATTGACGGCAAAACGATTTTCCACGCCGGGGACACGGCGCTGTTCTCAGATATGAAACTGATCGGGGAACTGAATCACATTGACCTGGCGTTTCTGCCGATCGGTGATAACTTCACCATGGGGCCTGAAGATGCGAAACTCGCGGCTGAGTGGCTGAGAGCGAAACAGGTCGTTCCCGTTCATTACAATACATTTCCTGTCATTGAACAGGACCCTGACGCTTTCGCCGAAAGTCTGCCCGGAGGCGTCGGCAAAGTCATGGCGGCCGGCGAGACCATTGAGCTTGCCTGACATATGTGTCAAAGACCTTCTGAATCAAGCATTCAGAAGGTCTTTTTGTGATGCCGCCTTTTTTCAGGCGTCTCATTGCGAATGAATCCCCCGTACCCTTATAATAAAAGCAGAAGACTGTCCTTAGAGGTGAAACGCTTGGCAACAAAGCATGAACAAATCCTATCATACATAGATTCGCTTCCTGTCGGTGAAAAAATTTCGGTCAGAAGAATTGCGAAAGAAATGAAAGTCAGTGAAGGAACGGCTTACAGAGCAATTAAGGAAGCCGAAAACAAAGGATTCGTTTCCACTATTGAACGTGTGGGGACCATCCGGATTGAACAGAAGAAAAAAGAAAATATTGAAAAGCTGACATACGCCGAGGTCGTCAATGTGATAGACGGCCAGGTGCTCGGCGGAAAAGCCGGTCTGCATAAAACGTTGAATAAGTTTGTGATCGGCGCGATGGAGCTTGACGCGATGATGCGTTATACGGCGGCGGGGAACCTGTTAATCGTCGGGAACCGAATCAACGCCCACCGCCAGGCGCTTGAAGCGGGCGCGGCTGTTTTGGTAACAGGAGGGTTTAATACCGACGACAGCATTATCGAGCTGGCCGATATGCTTGAGCTTCCGATTCTCTCCACGAGCTACGATACCTTTACGGTAGCCGCGATGATCAACCGGGCGATCTATGATCAGCTCATAAAAAAAGAGATTGTGCTCGTGGAAGACATTTTGACGCCCGCAGATCGGACAGTGACGCTGTCCCCTAAGGATAAGCTGGAGAAATGGTACGAAAAAAACTATGAAACCGGACACGGCCGCTTCCCGGTTATCGATCAGCAGATGAAAATCCACGGAATCCTCACATCGAAAGATATCGCGGGGCATGACCGGTCAGTTCCGATTGAAAAAGTAATGACCAAAAACCCTGTCACGGTGATCGGGAAAACATCTGTCGCTTCAGCGGCTCAAATGATGGTTTGGGAAGGAATTGAAGTGCTTCCGGTGACAGACGGGCATCACAAATTGATCGGAATGATCAGCCGCCAGGATGTCTTAAAAGCGCTTCAAATGGTTCAAAAGCAGCCTCAGGTCGGGGAAAAGCTGGATGATATTGTTTCAAGGGGATTTAAAGAAGAGGAAGATGACAAAACGCCGGCCGTTTATCAATATGAAGTCACGCCGCAAATGACCAATCAGCTCGGCACGATTTCTTACGGGGTGTTTACGACGATTTTAACCCAGGCCGCCAGCCGATTTTTACGCTCCCGCAAACGCGGCGAGCTGGTCATTGAAAGCATTACGATTTTCTTCCTGAAGCCCGTACAGATGGAGTCGGTCATTGAAGTGAAACCGCGCATTTTAGAGGCGGGCCGGAAATTCGGGAAAATGGAAGTGGAAGTGTCAAGCCAAAGCGGCATCGTTTCAAAAGCGATGCTCATGGTGCAGCTGATGGAGAGAAGTTAAGGGACGCACCCGGGTCCCTTGGCATTCATTATGCGTGGTCCCTCTCCGCTTCCTTTGCATGGATGGGCTCATAATGCTTATAGGCTTTATACCCGGCCCATGCGCTGCCTGCTCCGATTAAAATGAAGACGCCGCCGATGACCAGGGTCAGGACGGAGTGAAACAGAATCATTTGGTTTACTCCGTACAAAAGCACCAGCGCGCCTAATGCCATACTTGATTTAGCCGAAAAACATTCCTTCTCCAGCGCCCGTTTCGTCTGGATTCCTTTTACTTTGTAATACACGTAAAAGCAGGCAGAAAGCCCGATGAGAAAAACAAAAACCAGCATAAATGAAATCCTCCATTATATGAGTTTGCAAAACCGTTTATACCGTTGCTGAAAGATTTTCCTTTTCCATGGATAAAGAGTATGATTAAATGAATAAAAACGAAAAGGAGAAAACGATGAAATCCGAACTGATCAGAACCATATCATTATATGACACCATTATCTTACATAGACATGTGAGGCCTGACCCGGACGCCTACGGTTCACAGTGCGGCCTTACGGAAATCCTGCGGGAAACGTATCCCGAAAAAAATATTTTTGCCGTCGGACAGCCTGAGCCGTCCTTGTCTTTTTTATATTCCCTCGATGAGGTGGATGACGAAACCTATAAAGATGCTCTTGTCATCGTGTGCGACACCGCAAACCAAGGCAGGGTCGACGATCAGCGCTACCATTCCGGCGCAAAGCTCATGAAAATAGACCACCATCCAAATGAAGATCCGTATGGCGATCTGTTATGGGTCGATACGAATGCAAGCTCCGTAAGCGAAATGATCTATGAGCTGTACCTGGAAGGAAAGCAGCACGGCTGGAAATTGAATACGAAAGCAGCTGAGCTGATCTACGCGGGTATCGTCGGTGATACGGGGCGTTTCTTATTCCCGAACACCACAAAAAAGACATTAAAATACGCGGGAGAGCTCATTGAGTTCCCATTTTCATCGTCAGAGCTGTTCAATCAATTGTATGAAACAAAATTAAATGTGGTGAAGCTTAACGGCTTTATTTATCAAAATGTGTCACTGTCTGAAAACGGCGTCGCTTCCGTTTTCATTAAAAAAGACATTTTGGAGACATATGGAACCACCGCTTCTGAAGCGTCGCAGCTTGTCGGAACACTCGGAAATATTTCGGGTATCCGCGCTTGGGTGTTTTTCGTAGAAGAAGACGATCAAATCAGAGTCCGGTTCCGTTCAAAAGGTCCGGTCATCAACGGAATTGCCCGGAAATACAATGGCGGCGGACATCCGCTTGCGGCCGGCGCATCCATCTTCAGCTGGGATGAAACCGATCAGATTCTTGCTGATCTGGAAGAGGTATGTAACGAACACAAGTAGAGGGGAGACCCTCTTTCTTAGTGTTCATCTGTCACGGGGATGAACCAGCAGCCGAAATCAGTCAGGTCTTCGTAGACGCGGAGATTACAGATTTGGAGTTCTTTTTTTATGAGGGAAGCGAGTGTGTCTGTTTCTGCATATGCGGAATAGCCTTGTCTGATTCGGGCTGCATGATCTTTTGCCAAGCGGCGTTCACTAAAAACCTCCATTTTCCCTTCCTCCCTTCAGAATCATTGAAAATGTCTCATCTACAGTTTATAAAAAAGCGGAGAAAAAAGCGACAGGTCTATGGAAATTTTTTAAAAATGACATAATTACGTCGCAAAAGAAATATGAATTTCGACAGACAATCTCGTATAAATCGTCAGTTCCTTTACTTCAGCCTTAAATTCCTTCTCATTTATGGTGTATATTTTGTTTTCGATCGTCCGTTTTAAAAGTTCCTTTGTTTTATACACGCTTTCAATATCCTTTGTGATGACTTCAGAAATATTATCTTTCACTTGTTCCTCAAATTTCATCTTGTCAGGCTGGGCGATTCTGTATTTTTCCCCATTGATCAGCTTCACATCAACACTTTGGATGAGAAGTCTTTGCTTATTATCCTCATTTAATTTATGAAGATCCTTCTGATAGATGGAGATTTGGTTTTTTAAATCCCGCGCGTGCTCCCGCTGCTTTTCAATTAACGTCACCTGTTCTTCCTGAAACGTTCCGTATGTAAACAGAAAGAACAGCCAGCTGACGATGGCTCCGCACATCATTCCCGCAAAAAAACGCTGCCATCCCGGTTTTTTATAATACTCGGGAATTCTCATGATGACATATTCTCCTGGGTCAGCCATGAAATAATCAGCCAGCCGGTCTGCGCGCCGCCCATTGCTGAAATAATTAAAAGAAGCTGTTTGAAGATGTCGCGCGTGTTGCCTTCAAACAGCCCCCGCTCGAAACTGTATACCGCGTCAAATGTTCCCCCGATGGCCGCGACAAGCGCCCAGATCTTCAGCCTGTTCGCCAATTTTGTGATCGCTGTCAGCGGAGGCTCGCCTGATAAATAAGCCCCGAGGCCGCCGATCAGCGCGCCGCCGAGCAACACACCGAGGGCGATAAAATAACTGCTGATGAAATTCGCCATAAATCCGGCTTCCTGATCCATATATACACCACCTCACTTTTCTATCATATTGAGCGAAACGGACAAGTATGATGATGAGTCAAAAAAAGAACGTTTGTTTCTTAAGAAAACCCGTCTTATAATGTAGAAAGGCAAAATGAACGTATGAGAAAGGAGTGGCGGCATTGTCTTTTGTTCACCTGCAAGTACATAGCGGCTACAGCCTGTTAAACAGCGCCGCTTCTGTAAAAGAGCTTGTTACACAAGCGAAGGAACTCGGATATTCATCATTGGCGCTGACGGACGAAAATGTGATGTACGGCGCCATTGAGTTTTATAAAGCGTGCAAATCAAACGGAATTAAGCCGATTATCGGTCTGACGGCTTCTATATACACGGACGATACGGAGCTTGAAGCACACCCGCTCATTCTTTTAGCAGAGACAAACACCGGCTATCAGAACCTGGTGAAAATCTCAAGTGCGCTGCAATCCATGGCAAAGGGCGGCATGAAGCGAAAATGGATGAAGAGCTATCGTGAGGGGCTGATCGCCATTACGCCCGGTGAAAACGGCTACATTGAAAGCCTGCTTCAAGTCGGGAAGTTTGAAGAAGCGGTCCGGGCTGCCGAAGGATTCCGGGAGCTGTTCGGAGACGGCCGTTTTTATTTAGGGTACCAGCCGTTTAAAGGACATGAGACGTTATCAGAAGAGATTCTCCGCCTGTCAGCCGAAACGGAAATCGCTGTCTGCGCTGCGGGGGATGTCCGTTATATCAAGAAAGAAGATCAAGATGCGTACCGCTGTCTGTGCGCTATTAAAGCCGGAGAGAAGTGGGAGGATCAGAGCGGGGATCTGCCGGACTTATACTTGAGGACGCCTGAAGAAATGGCAGAGCTTTACACGCGGCATCCGGAAGCGATTGAAGCAGCCGCGCGTATCGCCCGGCAATGCCGGGTCGATGTCAGCCTCGGACAGACACAGCTTCCGTCTTTTCCGGCACCGGACGGCAAATCAGCCGATGACTATTTGGCGGAGATCTGTCATGAGGGGCTGCGCCTCCGTTTCGGCACTCCTGATGAGCGCGCTGTCCGCCGGCTTGAATATGAGCTGGACATCATCAGGCGCATGAAATTCAGTGATTATTTTCTCATCGTATGGGACTTTATGAAGTACGCGCATGAAAAGGGCATTGTGACAGGCCCGGGAAGAGGGTCCGCGGCAGGCTCGCTTGTCGCTTACTCCCTTTTCATTACCGACGTGGATCCGCTTAAACATTCTCTGCTGTTTGAGAGATTTCTTAATCCCGAGCGGATCAGCATGCCGGATATTGATATCGATTTCCCTGATACGAGAAGGGATGAGGTCATTCAGTATGTACAAAATAAGTACGGGGCCATGCACGTCGCCCAGATTATCACCTTCGGGACATTGGCCGCAAAGGCGGCGTTAAGGGATACCGGGAGAGTGTTCGGAATCAGCCCGAAAGAAGCCGACCAGCTTGCCCGCCTGATTCCGTCAAAACCGGGAATGACGCTTGAGGAGGCGAGGCGGCAGTCCGCTCAGCTGAACAGGCGGCTGTCCGAATCCGCCGTTCTTCATAAAGTGTTTCAGATCGCAAGGAAAATTGAAGGTCTTCCGCGGCACACGTCAACACACGCGGCCGGGGTCGTTCTCAGTAAAGAGCCGCTTTCGGAAGTTGTCCCTCTTCAAGAAGGGCATGACGGCGTGTATTTAACGCAGTATGCGATGGATCACTTGGAAGATCTCGGTCTTTTAAAAATGGACTTTTTAGGTTTGCGCAACCTGACGCTTATTGAATCCATTAAAACGATGATTGAAAAAGAAACGAATACGAAAATTGATTTTTCCGAGATTTCTTATCAGGATGAAAAAACGTTCTCACTATTGTCAAACGGTGATACGACGGGTATTTTCCAGCTGGAATCATCAGGAATGAGAAACGTGCTGAAGCGCCTGAAGCCGTCAAGACTGGAAGACATTGTCGCGGTTAACGCGCTTTACAGGCCGGGACCGATGGAAAATATTCCGTTATTTATCGACCGGAAACACGGGCGGGCGCGTGTGGAAGTGCCGCACGAGGATGTAAGAAATATTCTCAGTGACACTTACGGCGTCATCGTCTATCAAGAACAGATAATGATGATCGCCTCGCGCATGGCAGGGTTTTCATTAGGTGAAGCGGATCTGCTCAGACGGGCTGTCAGCAAAAAGCAAAAGGACATTCTGGACAGAGAGCGAAGCCATTTTGTTGAAGGGTGCATAAAAAAGGAGTATTCTGTAGTCACTGCAAACGAGGTCTACGATCTGATTGTAAAATTCGCTAACTACGGATTCAACAGAAGCCATGCTGTCGCATACAGCATGATCGGCTATCAGCTCGCCTATTTAAAAGCGCATTATCCGTTATATTTTATGTGCGGGCTGTTGACGAGCGTCATCGGCAATGAGGACAAAATATCGCAATATCTGCATGAAGCGAAGGGGAGCGGGATTCAAGTCCTTCCGCCGTCAATAAACAAAAGCGGTTTTCCGTTTGCGCCGGAAAACGGAGCCGTCAGATACAGTTTGCGGGCCGTTAAAAACGTAGGCGTCTCGGCAGTGAAAGATATTTATAAAGCAAGAACACATAAACCGTTCGAGGATCTTTTCGATTTCTGCTTTCGCGTACCCGCAAAAAGCGTGAATCGGAAAACCATCGAAGCCCTTATATTTTCTGGCGCCATGGACGAATTCAATCAAAATCGCGCCGCCTTGCTGGCCTCCGTTGATGTGGCTTTAGAGCACGCTGAACTTTTTCGTGCAGACGATGACCAAATGGGATTGTTTTTGGAAGAATCGTTCTCCATTAAGCCAAAATATGTAGAGGCTGAGGAATTTCCGCTCGTGGACAAGCTTCGGTTCGAAAAAGAAGCTCTCGGTGTTTATTTCTCAAGCCATCCTTTATCTGCTTTCAGGGATCTCCTGAAAAAAAGGGGGGCGCAAGCGATCACAGCAGCGCGGCAGATGCCGAAGGGGCAGCTGTCAATCGGCGCTTTGCTCGCGGGCATCAAAACGATTCGGACAAAGACAGGTCAGCATATGGCGTTTCTCACATTAAGTGATGAAACGGGAGAAATGGAAGCCGTCGTGTTTCCTGACCAATATAGAAGGCTGTCTCCGCTGTTAGAAGAAGGCGCGCTTTTATTCGCCGCCGGGAAAATGGAAGAGCGTCAGGAGAAGACACAATTCATCATGTCATCCGCCTCTCTTCTTGAGCAGACGGAGGCAGACAGAGCGCCGTCTGTTTACATCAAAATCGAAGGCAGCCGGCACAATCAGGAGTTTTTGGAAAAGATGAAGCGTATTTTACTGGAGCATAAAGGGGAAACCGGCGTTTATCTTTATTATGAAAAAGACAAGCAGACGATCAGGCTGCCGGATACTTTTCATATTCAGGCGGACCATCAGGCGTTATACCGTTTAAAAGAGCTGCTGGGCCGCGAAAACGTCGTGTTAAAATAGTGGTAACAATAATCGTTTTGTTATACAATTGAAACAATTGTGCTATCTTATTTAAAGATTCTGAAATTTTTCACCTCCAGCGATTGTACCAGTCTATGCGGCAGAATATGTAACAAAGTACTTAAAAGGAGTGTTTAGAATGTCATTAAGAGAAGAAGCGTTACATTTACACAAAGTAAATCAAGGAAAGCTGGAATCAAAAGCAAAGGTAGAAGTCAGAAACGCGGACGACTTAAGCCTTGCCTACTCTCCCGGAGTAGCTGAGCCTTGTAAAGAGATTTATGACGATAAAAATAAAGTATATGACTATACAATGAAGGGGAACATGGTAGCAGTCGTAACAGACGGATCAGCCGTTCTCGGTCTCGGTAATATCGGGCCTGAAGCTTCACTTCCGGTCATGGAAGGGAAAGCGGTGCTGTTCAAAAGTTTCGCGGGCGTGGATGCATTCCCGATCGCGCTTGACACAAACGATGTGGACAAAATCATTGACACTGTGAAGCTGCTTGCACCGACATTCGGCGGTGTCAACCTTGAAGATATTGCGGCGCCGAACTGCTTCATTATCGAAGAGCGCCTGAAAAAAGAAACAAACATTCCGGTTTTCCACGATGATCAGCACGGCACTGCCATCGTAACCGTTGCCGGACTTGTAAACGCGCTGAAATTATCAGGAAAATCCATGTCATCCATTAAAGTTGTGGCAAACGGAGCGGGAGCGGCAGGCATCGCGATCATCAAGCTTCTTTACCATTTCGGCGTACGCGACATCGTAATGTGCGACTCTAAAGGGGCGATTTACGAAGGGCGTCCGGCCGGCATGAACGCAGTGAAAAACGAAGTGGCGAAGTTTACAAACCAAGACCGCAACGACGGTTCGCTGCAGGATGTCATTAAAGATGCAGACGTCTTTATCGGCGTATCAGTCGAAGGCGCGCTGACGAAAGAAATGGTGGAAAGCATGGCGAAAGATCCGATTATCTTCGCAATGGCCAACCCGAATCCGGAAATCATGCCTGAAGACGCGCGCGCAGCCGGCGCAAGCGTAATCGGAACAGGCCGTTCTGATTTCCCGAACCAGGTCAACAACGTTCTGGCATTCCCTGGAATTTTCCGCGGGGCGCTTGACGTTCGCGCGACTCACATCAACGAAGAAATGAAAATTGCTGCGGTTGAAGCGATTGCTTCCCTCGTTTCAGAGGAAGAATTAAGCGCTGATTATGTCATCCCGGCTCCATTTGACAAACGTGTGGCTCCTGCCGTTGCGAAAGCTGTTGCGAAAGCAGCGATGGAAACGGGCGTCGCCAGAATTACGGTCGATCCTGAGGAAGTGGCTGAAAAAACAAGACAGCTCACAGTCATCGGCGAATAATAACACAAAAATGAAATGGCAGCGCGTTGGAAAAAAACAACGCGCTGCTGTTCAATATACGGACTGCTGGCATTTTTTTAAGGGCAGGTCTTAAAAAAATTTCAGCAGAATCCTTATTTCTTTTGAAAACGCTGACAGATAAGGCTGAACAACGCTTTTTACGGTATGAAATCCGTCCGTTTCCGTCTGTTTTGCAGCAAAAAATGTCGAATGGAGGATGACACCGTTTGACAAAAAAAGTACAATAGTTTCGGTAAAGTTATTATTAAGTCTATCTAATCGGAAGACATGCAGTGAAGAGAACCCTTCACAAAAGGGAGGTAATCATTTGTTAAAGGATATATTCACAAAAAAGAAAAAATATGCTTCCGTGCCGTCTGAGCAGGCAAAACATGATGTTCCGGAAGGCATTATGACAAAGTGCCCCAAATGTAAAAAAATCATGCTCACAAAAGAGTTAGATAAAAACCTGCGCGTCTGCATGAACTGCGGGCACCATTTCCCGATGAATGCAAAGCAGCGCATTGAAAGCCTCCTGGATGAAGATTCATTCGAAGAATTCAACCAGGGAATGATATCTGAAAACCCGCTCGGTTTCCCGGGATACTTAGAAAAAATCGAAAAAGACCGTGAGAAAACATCGCTGAATGAAGCGGTGGTTACCGGAAAAGGAACCATCAGCGGATTCCCTGCCGTGATCGCGATCATGGATTCAACATTTCGAATGGGCAGCATGGGTTCGGTTGTCGGCGAAAAAATCACGCTTGCAATTGAAAAAGCAAAAGAGGAAAAAGTCCCGTTTATCATCTTTACCGCTTCCGGCGGCGCACGTATGCAGGAGGGGGTCTTAAGTCTTATGCAAATGGCCAAGACAAGTTCTGCATTAAAACTGTTCAGTGAGGAGCAGGGACTGATTATTTCTGTCATGACCCATCCGACGACAGGCGGCGTATCGGCCAGTTTCGCGTCGCTCGGTGATTATAATTTCGCTGAACCGGGCGCCTTGATCGGATTTGCCGGAAGACGTATTATTGAACAGACGATCGGGGAAAAACTGCCGGAAGATTTCCAGACGGCGGAATTTTTATTAAAGCACGGCCAGCTTGATGCGGTGATTCACCGAAACGACATGAAAGACAAACTCGCATTTCTGCTGGACATGCACCAAACAGGAGGTGAGCATGAGTGGCTGCAAGATTAGAATTTGAAAAACCAGTGATTGAACTGCAGACGAAAATCGCCGAACTGAAAAAATTCACCCAAGATTCGGAGATGGATTTAAGCGCTGAAATCGCAAGGCTTGAAGACCGGCTCAGCAAGCTCCAGGATGAGATTTATAAAAACCTGAAGCCGTGGGACAGAGTGCAGATCGCACGCCTTCCCGACCGGCCGACGACGCTTGATTACATTCAATACCTGTTTACCGACTTTTTTGAGTGCCACGGAGACAGAACATACGGAGACGATGCTGCGATTGTCGGCGGAGTCGCCAAATATCACGGCATGCCGGTCACCGTCATCGGTCATCAGCGCGGAAAAGACACGAAAGAAAACCTTGTCCGCAATTTCGGGATGCCTCACCCTGAGGGCTACCGCAAAGCGCTTCGTCTCATGAAGCAGGCGGATAAGTTCAACCGCCCGATTATCTGCTTCATCGACACGAAGGGAGCGTACCCGGGTAAAGCGGCGGAGGAACGGGGACAAAGTGAAGCCATCGCCAAGAACCTGTTCGAGATGGCCGGCCTGACAGTGCCTGTCGTTTGTATCGTCATCGGGGAAGGCGGCAGCGGAGGCGCGCTTGCGTTAGGTGTGGGCAACCGCATGCTGATGCTTGAGAACTCGACGTATTCCGTTATTTCTCCTGAAGGAGCCGCGTCCATTTTGTGGAAAGACTCCAGCCTTGCGAAAAAAGCGGCCGAAACCATGAAGATTACTGCGCCCGATTTATTAGAATTAGGAATTATTGATGATATGATTAAAGAAGTGAAGGGCGGAGCTCACCATGATATCAAGCAGCAGGCGGGCTACATTGACGGTATTCTTAAAGAAACGTTAAAATCTCTTCTTCAATTGAACGCCGAAGAATTGATCTCACAGCGCTATGAAAAATATAAAGCAATCGGGAAAGTTTCGGTTGAGGATCAATATATCGGGGTAAACTGAATAGACGTGAAGCCTATGGCTCACGTTTATTTTTTGTGATTTTTGTGATATTCCTTAAATTTTATTTAAAAACAATTTATTTAATTGTATAATAGGTAAGGTTTCATGGGAGCTCAGGCGTCCCTTTTCATTGTTTTAGGGCAATGATCATGATATGTTTAACATATATATGTTGCTGAGGTGAATAGGAAATGAAGCGTATAGGAGTTTTAACGAGCGGCGGGGATTCCCCGGGTATGAACGCTGCGGTGCGCGCGGTTGTGCGGAAAGCTATCTACCACGACGTCGAAGTGTACGGAATTTATAACGGTTATTCAGGATTAATCAGCGGAAAAATAGAGAAACTGGAGCTTGGTTCGGTCGGTGACATCATCCACCGCGGCGGAACAAAGCTGTATACGGCCAGATGTCCTGAATTCAAAACAGTTGAAGGCCGTGAAAAAGGAATCGAAAATTTAAAGAAACTCGGCATTGAAGGTCTTGTCGTCATCGGCGGAGACGGTTCATACATGGGTGCGAAAAAATTAACGGAACACGGGTTTCCGTGTGTGGGTGTACCGGGTACGATAGATAATGACATCCCGGGAACTGATTTTACGATCGGATTTGATACGGCGTTAAACACCGTAATTGATGCGATTGATAAAATCCGTGACACCGCTACGTCTCATGAGCGTACATACGTTATTGAAGTGATGGGGCGCCATGCGGGCGACATTGCTTTATGGGCAGGTCTTGCAGGCGGAGCGGAATCAATTTTAATTCCTGAAGCGGACTACGATATGCAGGAAATTATCGGCCGTTTGAAGAGAGGGCACGACCGCGGCAAAAAACACAGTATCATCATCGTTGCAGAAGGGGTAGGCAGCGGAGTTGAATTCGGAAAACGCATCGAAGAAGAAACGAACCTTGAAACACGGGTATCCGTTTTAGGGCACATCCAGCGCGGCGGATCTCCAAGCGCTTCTGACCGGGTTCTTGCAAGCCGCCTCGGCGCTTACGCGGTTGAGCTTCTGCTTAAAGGAAAAGGCGGACGCTGCGTAGGTATACAAAACAACAAGCTTGTAGACCATGATATTATAGAAATTTTAGAATCAAAACATACTGTTGAACCAAACATGTATCAGCTTTCAAAAGAACTGTCTATTTAAGGCGGAAGAAGCTGAAGATTTCAGAAGGAAGTGAACGAGTTGAAAAAAACAAAAATCGTTTGTACAATCGGTCCGGCCAGTGAAAGTGTAGAAATGCTGACAAAATTGATGGAAGCGGGTATGAACGTTGCTCGTCTGAATTTTTCACACGGTGATTTCGAAGAGCACGGCGCAAGAATCAAAAACATCAGAGAAGCAAGCAAAAAGCTCGGCAAAAACGTGGGGATTCTCCTCGATACGAAAGGTCCGGAAATCCGTACGCACGATATGGAAAACGGCGCGCTTGAGCTTCAGGCGGGAAATGAAATTATCGTTTCTACGAAACAGGTGCTGGGAACGCTTGAAAAATTCTCAGTTTCTTATGAAGGCTTGGCAGACGACGTGTCAGCAGGGTCTATCATCCTGTTGGATGACGGTTTAATCGGATTGGAAGTGCTAGAATCAAATCCGGAAAAACACGAAATCAAAACAAAAATCTTAAACAGCGGCACGCTGAAAAATAAAAAAGGCGTAAACGTTCCCGGCGTCAGCGTCAACCTTCCCGGAATTACTGAAAAAGACGCCAAAGACATCGTATTCGGTATCGAGCAAGGCGTTGATTTCATCGCTGCGTCATTTGTACGCCGTTCTACGGATGTCCTGGAAATCCGCGAACTGCTTGAAGAGCATAACGCGTCTGACATTCAAATCATTCCTAAGATCGAGAACCAGGAAGGCGTGGACAACCTGGATGCGATCCTGGAAGTATCTGACGGCTTAATGGTAGCGCGCGGAGACCTAGGCGTAGAGATTCCGGCCGAAGAAGTGCCGCTCGTGCAAAAAGAAATGATCAAAAAATGCAACGCGCTCGGCAAACCGGTTATTACTGCGACACAAATGCTTGACAGCATGCAGCGCAACCCTCGCCCGACACGCGCTGAAGCAAGTGACGTTGCCAACGCCATTTTCGACGGCACAGATGCTATCATGCTTTCCGGTGAGACGGCTGCGGGACAATATCCTGTTGAAGCGGTTCAAACAATGTTTAACATCGCCACACGCACGGAAGAATCTCTGAACTACAAAGAAATTCTGTCTAAACGCAGAGATCAGGTCGGCATGACGATTACCGATGCGATCGGCCAATCAGTTGCACACACGGCGATCAATCTGAGTGCGGCAGCTATCGTTACCCCTACAGAAAGCGGGCATACGGCGCGTATGATCGCCAAATACCGTCCGCAGGCTCCGATTGTAGCGGTTACGGTCAATGAGTCTGTATCACGCAAACTCGGCCTTGTATTCGGTGTATTCCCGGCAAGCGGCCAAAACGCGACTTCAACCGATGAAATGCTTGAAGACGCGGTTCAAAAATCACTTGACAGCGGCATCGTGAAACGCGGTGATCTGATTGTCATTACAGCAGGTTCTGTCGGTGAATCAGGCACGACGAATCTGATGAAAGTCCACACTGTCGGCAGCATTATCGCAAAAGGACAAGGCATCGGACGCAAATCTGCATTCGGTCCGGTCGTTGTTGCAAAAAATGCGAAAGAAGCTGAACAAAAAATGACAGACGGCGCAGTATTGGTTGCTTCAAGCACTGACCGCGACATGATCGCTTCACTTGAAAAAGCATCAGCGCTCATCACTGAAGAAGGCGGTCTGACAAGCCATGCAGCCGTTGTCGGTTTAAGCTTGGGCATTCCGGTTATCGTCGGTCTGGAGAACGCAACTTCAGTTTTAACAGAAGGACAGGTTATCACAGTTGACGCTGCCCGCGGCGCTGTGTATGAAGGCCGCGCAAGCGTTCTTTAAACAGCTTTAAAAAAGAGAGGGGGGGTTCTCCCTTCTCTCTTTTGTCTTTAGGCTGATTTTCCTATTCCCATGCGGGCGGTGACGCGCTTTTAGAAGGGCAGGAGGGCAGAAAAATGAGAGTGTTATTCTTACTGTTTATCGTGTGTCCGGCAATTGAAATCGGCTTGTTTCTGCTGGCGGGAAAATGGCTCGGTATTTTTCCGACCTTCCTTCTCATCATTTTGACAGGCGTGTTAGGCGCCTTGGTGGCAAAAAGACAGGGAACCGATGTGTATCATCGGGTGATGCGCGACCTGCAGCACGGCAAAATGCCGGGGGAAGCGCTTCTTGATGGAATATGCGTCTTTTTCGGAGGCCTGCTTTTGATGCTTCCGGGTTTTCTGTCCGATATTGCAGGGGCCTGTCTTCTGATTCCGTTCACTCGGAACCGCATGAAGCCGCTTTTGTTCAAATGGCTGAGAGGAATGTCAAAAAACAAGCGGATCATTATCAAATAAAAACGGCAGCCTTCTTACAGGGCTGCTGTTTTTATTTGGATTGAACAGTAATATAGGCCCATATTTCTTTTAAAGCGCCCGTTGTGATAAAGGCCTGAATGAAAACGAGCAGCGCGGGCCCCGCAGCCAGTCCTAAAATTCCGAACAATTTAAAGCCGGCAAACAGGGCGATTAAGGTCGCAAGCGGATCAAGCCCGATTGACCTGCTTAAAATTTTCGGCTCCGTCAGCTGGCGCTGAATGAGAACCACAATATATAAAACACCGAGACCGATCGCTTGAGGAAGCTGACCGGCAATGGCCAAATACATAATCCAGGGAACAAAGACCGACCCGGCGCCGAGATACGGGAGTAGGTCCACCAAGCCGATAAAAAAGGCGATGGTTGCCGCATGCTCAATCCCTAAAAGAAAAAGTCCGATAAAGACAATGATCATCGTGAAAAGTATGAGCACGGCCTGCGCCTTAATGAAACCTGCCATCGCTTTTTTCAGCTCTCCCGATACGGCCTTGGCGTTTGCCGAAACCCGTTCCGGAAGAATGGAATAAAGCAGCGCCTTCAGCTTATGCCAGTCCTTTGTCATAAAAAAAGTAGCCAGCATTGCGAAAATGAAGACGGCAGCTGTATTGGGAAGGAAGGCAATCCATTTCGGCACCAGCTCCAAAAGATGTGAAAGCATCAGCCCCGCATTTTTAGCGGCTGTATCACCGAGGGTCTGAATATGCGTCACGATGGATGCCTGCTGATTGGTTTCCAGTCCGTTAAATAGGACGGTCAGCTCGTGGTACAATGGCTGAATGCGGGAAGTGAACAGCTCTTCACAATACGTCATAAAGGCGCTGATATGAGGAGGGAGCGTTTTGGCCAGATAGGCGGTTCCCGAAATGATTTCCGCAACGAGAAATGTCGCCGCGCCAAGAAGAATAAGCAAAAAGAAGACCAGGACAATGACAGTATTGACTGACCGGGGCAGCCCCGTCAGTTTGTCCAGCCAGTCAACAACGGGAATGATCGCTGATGACAGAATAAGGGCGATCAGAAACGGATAAGTTAACGGAAATGAGGCGTAACCGGCCGCTAAAGCGCCGCCGGCCGCAGCGAGTACAAACAGCGCGCGGAAAAAAACAGTTGCATAGTGCGGGTTCACATCGATCCTCCTCTCGGTCGGCACGTCCTATTACATTAGTTTATTCGTCAAAAAAAAGGATATGAATACAGATATGATGAAAGAAGGTGCTTTCAGGATGTTTACACAGGCGAATTTATTTTTACTATTATTGCTGGCCATCGCATTGATAGCCAAAAATCAGTCATTGCTTTTTGCCGTCGGCTTTCTCATTGTGATAAAAGCTGTAGGTCTTGATCAGAAACTATTTCCGGTTATTCAGTCAAAAGGCATCAACTGGGGAGTCACCGTCATTACAATCGCCGTTTTAGTGCCGATTGCCACAGGTGATATCGGTTTTAAACAGCTCGGAGAAGCAATGAAATCATATTATGCGTGGATCGCTCTCGGTGCCGGGATCGCGGTTGCCTTAATCGCCAAAAACGGTCTCACCTTATTGGAAAACGACCCTCATATTACAACGGCGCTGGTCATCGGCACGATACTTGCCGTCGCGCTTTTCGGAGGCGTCGCCGTCGGCCCGTTAATCGGCGCCGGAATCGCCTACTTGGCCATGCAAATCGTTAAAATATTCACTTCGTAAAGTAAAAAAGCGGCGTAAAGCTGCTTTTTTTTGTGGAGAAAATTAGAGTTTGCACTTGCGCATTTTGTAATTCAGACAAATGCCATTTGAATGGATTAAAAGCTGATGGAATTTATGCGCTGATACCAAAGCAAAACTTGAAGTGTTGTCAAAATAAGCGGAGACCCTTTCCTTCAATTTGAAAGTTTGTTAAATTTATAATGAGAATGAAAAAACACAATTCGGTTGGTAGTCCGGATGCATGATTTAAAATGTCAGTAACCTTCCCCTCCTCGGGATGTCCATCATTCTTCAGTAAATTTAGGAGGAGGGAATCGTTATGAAATTAACGGTTTACTACGATGGTCAGTTTTGGGTAGGAGTCATTGAAGTTGTGGATGATGGGAAATTAAGAGCAATTCGTCATTTGTTTGGACAAGAGCCAAAGGATTCAGAAATAATGCATTTTGTTAATAATCAACTTTTACAGACTCTCTCCCACACTGAACAAGAAGGGGTTTGTGTTAAAGCAAAATCTAAGAAGTTAAACCCAAAAAGATTACAACGGCAAGCTTCTAAAGAGATGAAAAATATCGGGATATCAACTAAGGCACAAAAAGCGATAAAACAGGAGCTTGAAGCAAGAAAAGAAAAGAAAAAACACCTGAATAGAAAACAAAGAGAAAAAATAAAGGAACAAAAATATTTAATCAGAAAACAAAAAGCAAAAGAAAAGCATAGGGGAAAATAGTTGGAGAGCCCGATGAAGCCCTTCGATTGAAAAGTTGAGCGGCATCAGTTAGTTTCTTCGGACTGTTTTGAAAAAAGAAGTAGAAATCGAGCCCTTCTCGAGATGAGGAGGGTTTTTCTGCATTTATTTAAATTCACTTACATCAGTAAATGAGTCAGTTTCAATTGATGAAAGGTTTGATGAGGATATTTACGGGCTGAAAACAGCAAATGCAGTCAAACGATTCCAGTCTATGTGCGGCATGACTGCTGACGGCATTTTGGCCAAAGACTAGGTAAATTACTAAAGAATCTAAGGTTAGTATTTGGGTTTTAATATTTGAGTAGGGGGAAATAATGCTATCACTTAATAGAGCTTTAAAATTACGTGATTTAGAAGTTTTTCGTGTGCTGAAAGATGGTAACATTTTATCTTACGTAATAATTGAAGATACTCGAAAGCCATTTACAGAAGAAGACAAAAAATTAGAACCATTGTGTTATATGGACGAAGAAGATATTAATGCGATTTTAAATGTTTTTAAGATTTCAATTGTTAATGATGAAAAATTAAATGAAGATGATTCAATTTCTATAAGATCTTACTTTTCCGAATTTGTTAATCATACAAATTTAACGAA
Organism: Bacillus sp. ChL18; assembly: GCF_026241425.1. Classification (NCBI taxonomy): domain Bacteria; kingdom Bacillati; phylum Bacillota; class Bacilli; order Caryophanales; family Bacillaceae; genus Bacillus; species Bacillus sp. ChL18. Next base: position 161,754 of record NZ_JAPHWE010000001.1, read on the forward strand.
TTTTATTATTAAAGAATATGTTCAAAAGGATTTATATGATTACGATGATGAAGATGACATCATTTTTTTTAATAGAATTTTACGTAGTATAGGATCAGATTATGTTATCAAAGAATTTGACGATATAAATTGGATTTATTTATCTCAAGATTGATTTCTTATTTAGATTTTGAAGGGGTACAGAAGATAATTTCTGTACTTCTTTTTAAGGAGAAAAATAGACTTCTAGTTTCTCTTTATAGCAAAATCGTAAGTTCAGCACCCGCAAGGGGTGTATATAAGTGCTTTATTGTCATGGATGTTCTATTTCCAAAATCGCTATCATTTTTTGTTATTTTAGGTTAATTAGGAAAATTGAGGTATTTGCAGAAAATAAGAAATTAGTGGAAAATAAATCAAAAGAGGAGGATGGGAATGCATGGTGGAGTCTCAACTTCAAATACAGCGGGGGATTGTTTGTATGAATATTAAAAAAGCAATTTGTTTCTCTGTCTCTGCTTTCGCTATTACGTTCGGTGTAATTGCTTTTGTTGGAAACACGACTCATCTTCATCATAATGCAGCCAAAACTGATAACGAGGTAATACAACTAGCTGCGCGACTGCAAACATGATTTCGAAACAAAAAAAGATGTGGCCTTTTTAGGGCTGCATCTTTTTTTGTCATGTATTTTCGTTTTTTCTCTTTTTAGGCGGGACTGCGGCTGCTGCATTTATAAGCATGGTAACAGGTTATGTGAAGTCCGCAGAAAAATACAAATGGATCGTTATATACACAAAAGCGAAATACGAAGTAACAACAAAGATATATAGAAAATTTGAGCCAACTAAAACCAAGACATGGATTTCTGAAGCTGATCCGAACATTGATTCAGTCGAGTAAACAAAATAACCCTCTTCTCCGGTAAAGAAGGAGGGGGAATTTGCGGTGAAGTTGTCGCGCCTGTCCTTTTAAACTCCCCTAAAACTCCCCCAATTGAAAACATGAGAATACATGGTTTTACAAAGCACTTGAAAACAAACGATTAAATTTATCAACGAAAAGCCTTGATATATAAGGCTTTTAAAACATTTTTAGTTAAAAGTCTACAAATTAATCAGATTATTGTTTATAATAAGAATAGGCTTAAACTTAAATAAGCTTATAAGAATTTGTTATGTTCCTCTATAAGCATACTGGTTATGTAATCGCAACCATTGAAATGTAAGCATTTTCTTAAAGGGGAAAGGGATTGTTTGCATGACTCATTTTAAGTAAGCCGTATGTTTTATATACTCTTTAAAGGGGAATTTTGATTGAAAAGGAGAGGTTGAATATGACAGCAACACGCGGTCTTGAAGGGGTTGTAGCAACAACATCATCTGTAAGCTCTATTATCGACGATACCCTTACATATGTAGGGTACGATATTGACGACTTGACAGAGAATGCAAGTTTTGAAGAAATCATTTATTTGCTGTGGCATCTGCGCCTGCCGAATCAAACGGAACTTGCTGAACTGAAAAAACAGCTTGCGAAAGAAGCTGCCGTTCCACAAGAAATCATTGAGCACTTCAAATCCTATCCCCTCAATAACGTACATCCAATGGCTGCGCTCCGGACGGCGATTTCATTACTCGGTCTGACTGACAGTGAAGCCGATGTCATGAATCCGGAAGCGAACTACAGAAAAGCCATCCGTCTGCAGGCGAAAGTGCCGGGCATTGTCGCCGCTTTCTCAAGAATCCGCAAAGGACTTGATCCTGTTGAACCGAAGGAAGAGTATGGAATCGCGGAGAACTTCCTTTACACCTTAAACGGTGAAGAGCCTTCTCCGATCGAAGTGGAAGCGTTTAACAAAGCGCTCATTCTTCATGCGGATCATGAGCTGAATGCATCAACATTTACGGCGAGAGTATGTGTCGCCACCTTATCTGATATTTACTCAGGCATCACTGCCGCCATCGGCGCTTTAAAAGGACCGCTTCACGGCGGAGCCAATGAAGCCGTCATGAAAATGCTGACAGAAATCGGCGAAGTGGAAAACGCCGAGCCTTATATTCGCAGCAAAATGGAGAAAAAGGAAAAAGTAATGGGCTTCGGACACCGTGTGTATAAGCATGGAGACCCGCGCGCCAAACACTTAAAAGAAATGAGCAAACGCCTGACGAATCTGACGGGTGAAAGCAAATGGTACGAGATGTCAATCCGTGTCGAAGAAATCGTAACGTCGGAGAAAAAACTCCCGCCTAACGTTGATTTCTATTCCGCATCTGTATACCACAGTCTCGGCATTGATCACGATCTGTTCACGCCGATCTTTGCGGTCAGCAGAATGTCAGGATGGATCGCCCATATTCTTGAACAGTACGATAACAACCGCCTCATCCGCCCGCGCGCTGATTACACGGGTCCGGATAAGCAGACTTTTGTTCCGATTGATGAAAGAGCCTGATCAAACGGGAGGCTGGTGATTTTCATGTCGTTAGCCTCTTGTTAATCAAGCCCGGATTGGTTTACAATTTTGATAGAATCTTGAGAAAAGTCATTTTATTTTCTATACAAGAAAAATAAAATGTTTTCTAAATATGAATTACATACTGGGAGGTAATATTGTGTCACAAGGTGAAAAAATTACAGTCTCTAATGGAGTATTAAACGTACCAAATAATCCGATTATCCCGTTTATTGAAGGCGACGGCACAGGCCCTGATATTTGGAACGCCGCTTCTAAAGTATTGGAAGCCGCTGTTGAAAAAGCATATAAAGGCGAGAAAAAAATCACGTGGAAAGAAGTTTATGCCGGTGAAAAGGCTTATAATAAAACAGGTGAGTGGCTTCCTGCCGAAACGCTGGAAGACATCAGAGAGTACTTCATCGCCATCAAAGGTCCTCTGACGACACCGGTCGGCGGCGGTATCCGTTCTCTGAACGTGGCGCTGAGACAGGAGCTTGATTTGTTTACGTGCCTGCGCCCTGTCAGATATTTCACGGGAGTGCCTTCTCCGGTCAAACGTCCTGAAGATACGGATATGGTCATTTTCCGCGAGAATACGGAAGATATTTACGCCGGAATTGAGTATGCGAAAGGTTCTGAAGAAGTTGAAAAGCTGATCAGCTTCCTGCAAAATGAAATGGGTGTTAACAAAATCCGTTTCCCTGAAACGTCAGGAATCGGCATCAAACCTGTTTCTGAAGAAGGCACAAGCCGCTTAGTCAGAGCTGCCATTGAGTATGCGATCGAAAACGGCCGTAAGTCTGTCACGCTTGTCCACAAAGGAAACATCATGAAGTTCACTGAAGGGGCATTTAAAAACTGGGGCTACGAGCTTGCCGAAAGAGAATACGGAGATAAAGTATTCACTTGGGCTGAATATGACCGCATTGTCGAAAAAGACGGAAAAGAAGCGGCTGATAAAGCGCAGAGCGAAGCGGAAGCGGCAGGAAAAATCATCGTCAAAGACAGCATCGCTGATATTTTCCTTCAGCAGATCTTAACCCGTCCGAGCGAATTCGACGTCGTGGCGACAATGAACTTAAACGGAGACTATATCTCTGATGCGCTTGCCGCTCAGGTAGGCGGAATCGGAATCGCGCCGGGAGCGAACATCAACTATGAAACAGGGCATGCGATTTTCGAAGCGACTCACGGAACGGCTCCTAAATATGCCGGCCTTGACAAAGTCAACCCGTCATCCGTCATCCTTTCAGGAGTGCTTCTTCTTGAACACCTGAACTGGAATGAGGCTGCCGACTTGATCATTAAATCTATGGAAAAAACGATTGCTTCAAAAGTAGTAACGTACGATTTTGCCAGATTAATGGACGGTGCAACTGAAGTGAAATGTTCAGAGTTTGGTGAAGAGCTAATCAAAAACATGGACTGAACCTAAAGCAGACTTCTAATGAAGCCAAAAAAGGAGAAGAGAATCATGGGAAAAACACGCAGTAAAGTTTCTGTTATCGGAGCAGGATTTACGGGAGCGACAACAGCCTTTCTTACAGCTCAAAAAGAGCTTGCGGACGTTGTGCTCGTTGATATTCCGCAATTAGAAAACCCGACAAAAGGAAAAGCGCTAGACATGCTCGAAGCAAGTCCGGTCCAAGGATTTGACGCGAAAATCACAGGCACGTCCAACTACGAGGACACAGCCGGTTCTGATATCGTCGTCATCACAGCCGGAATTGCGAGAAAACCGGGCATGAGCCGTGATGATCTCGTATCTACAAACGAAAAAATCATGAGAAGCGTCACACGTGAGATCGTGAAATATTCTCCTGACTGCATTATCGTTGTATTGACAAACCCTGTTGATGCGATGACGTATGCGGTGTACAAAGAATCAGGCTTCCCGAAAGAACGCGTCATCGGACAATCCGGAGTGCTTGACACTGCGCGATTCAGAACATTCGTCGCTGAAGAATTAAACCTGTCTGTAAAAGATGTGACCGGTTTTGTTCTTGGCGGACACGGTGACGACATGGTTCCTCTCGTCCGTTATTCCTATGCGGGCGGCATTCCGCTTGAAACGCTTATCCCGAAAGACCGTCTTGATGCGATTGTAGAACGCACAAGAAAAGGCGGCGGGGAAATCGTCAACCTTCTCGGAAACGGAAGCGCCTACTACGCGCCTGCTGCGTCACTGACTGAAATGGTAGAAGCCATTTTGAAAGATCAGCGCCGCGTGCTTCCGACCATCGCTTACTTAGAAGGCGAATACGGTCATGAAGGCATTTACTTAGGCGTACCGACGATTATCGGAGGAAACGGCCTAGAGCAAATCATCGAGCTTGAACTGACAGACTATGAAAAAGCGCAGCTGAGTAAATCAGTTGAATCTGTCAAAAACGTGATGAAAGTATTGTCATAAGAAAAAAGGGAAGGCTTCCGAATCAGAAGCCTTCCTCTTTTTACAATTAATGAAAGCGTTTTCTTTTTCCCTGAGCGATCCTTTCTCTGAAAATGATCAAAAAGGCGAATTGTCTGAACGGGCAGTATTGGATAAAATGAAATCATAAAGTGATATGCAACACATAAAATAGAGAAAATTGGATGTCGGGGAAAATAGACAGCGGAGGGCGCAGCATGAACAAAAAAATTTTAGTTGTAGATGATGAACAATCTATCGTTACTCTTTTACAGTATAATCTGGAACGGTCCGGCTATGATGTCATCACCGCATCAGACGGCGAAGAGGCTCTGGAGCAGGCAGAGAATGAAAATCCGGATTTAATCGTACTGGATGTCATGCTGCCGAAAGTGGACGGAATCGACGTCTGTAAACAGCTCAGACAGCAGAAAATGATGGTTCCGATCTTGATGCTGACAGCAAAAGATGAGGAGTTTGATAAAGTGCTGGGACTGGAGCTCGGAGCGGATGATTACATGACAAAGCCGTTCAGTCCGCGGGAAGTCACTGCGCGGGTGAAAGCCATTTTAAGAAGGGCTGACATTTCTTCGCTGTCACAAGGCAGAGAAGAGGAAAAGGACGGGCAGATTCTCATCGGCGAGCTGAAAATTCTTCCGGAGCATTACGAAGCGTACTTTAAGTCAGAACAGCTGGAACTGACGCCTAAAGAATTTGAACTGCTTCTGTATTTGGGAAAACATAAGGGAAGAGTGCTGACGAGAGATCTTCTGCTGAGCGCGGTCTGGAACTATGATTTTGCCGGGGATACCCGGATTGTTGACGTTCATATCAGCCATCTGCGCGACAAAATCGAATCAAATACCAAAAAACCCATCTATATTAAAACAATCAGAGGTTTGGGGTATAAACTGGAGGAGCCAAAAATGAATGAATAAAGTCCGTGTGCGTCTGTTCGCTTTACTCGTTGTATGTATCATATTGGTTTTCAGTGTTCTCGGCCTTTTTTTACAGCAGCTTATTTCTTCATCCGCTGAAGAAAGAACGGCGGATCAGCTGAAAAAGGAATCGGTATACATAGCGGGCCTTCTTGACACCGGCCGAATCGGCAATAAAAGCAATGAAACGGTAATCCGTGACGCCGGCCGCACCCTCGGTATAAACGTCGCCGTGCTCAACGAGAAGGGTGACGCCGTATATCATTCCGGCAGTCATGCTGATGATTCAGCCGTAAAGGAGTTCATTTCTCACAATAAAAGTGAGGAAGCCGTACAGTCGAAAAGCAAAGTCATCCGCGGCACTGCCGTAAAAAATGGCGCCGGGAAAATTGCGGGGTATGTACTCGTTTCCTCTGAGATCAACGGCGGTTCAAGCGTTGCCGGAGAAATGTGGGGCATGCTGGCAGCAAGTCTTTGTACCGCTTTTATCATTATCGTTTTCTTTTATACAAACATGACGTCCCGTTACAAAAAATCAATCGACGCCGCGACAAAGGTGGCGACGGAGCTGTCCAAAGGGAATTACGACGCCCGCTCCTACAGCGGCTACGCAAGGCGGTCGGACCGTCTTGGGCGTGCGATGAACAGCCTGGCGGTCGATTTAATGGAAATGACGAGAACGCAGGATATGCAGCGCGATCGTCTGTTAACCGTTATTGAAAATATCGGATCCGGTTTGATTTTAATAGACGGGAGAGGTTTTATCAATCTCGTGAACCGGTCATATACGAAGCAGTTTCATACAAAGCCTGAACGTCTGCTTCGGCGCCTTTACCATGATGCGTTTGAACATGAGGAGATCATTCGGCTTGTCGAAGACATTTTTATGACAGAGACGAAAAAATGCCAGCTGCTCAGACTTCCCATCAATATTGAGCGGCGCTACTTTGAAGTTGACGGCGTTCCGATCATGGGCCCCGACGATGAATGGAAGGGCATCGTCCTCGTCTTTCACGATATGACGGAAATTAAAAAATTGGAGCAGATGAGAAAGGACTTCGTCGCCAATGTCTCCCATGAACTGAAAACACCGATCACCTCGATTAAAGGATTTACGGAAACACTGTTAGACGGAGCGATGAAAGACGAAAAGGCGCTTTCAGACTTTCTGTCTATCATTCTGAAAGAAAGTGAGCGGCTCCAATCTCTCGTGCAGGATTTATTGGATTTATCCAAGATGGAGCAGCAAAACTTTACGATGCGCGTAGAGTCCTTTGACGCTGCAAAAATTCTGCATGAAATTGAAGCGCTTTTGCGGCATAAGGCTGAGGAAAAAGGCATCAGCTTTCAGCTCGATCTCCCGGAAGAGCCGATTTTTGTGACGGGTGACGCGCACAGGCTGAAGCAGGTATTTTTGAATCTGGCGAACAATGCCCTGACCTACACGCCTGAAAAAGGGACGGTGGGGATTTCGGTACATGTGAAAGAAACCGTTGTCGATATCAAAGTGTCCGATACGGGAATCGGCATTCAGAAGGAAGAGATCCCGCGGATATTTGAGAGATTCTACCGCGTGGATAAAGACAGAAGCCGCAACTCGGGAGGAACCGGGCTCGGCCTCGCCATCGTGAAGCACTTAATAGAAGCCCATGAAGGTAAAATCGAGGTCACAAGCGAGCCGGGACAGGGCACTGTATTTACCGTGACGCTGAAGCGGCAGCCGGAAGCGTGATCAGCTTTACAAAGGATTAACAATTTCTTCATGACCTGTTAAACCTATCTTGTTAGGATATAACAGAACCCCTTCATCCAAGGAGCCAATTTTGACGGCGGGAACGTGTTTTCTTGTTCCCGTCCTTTTTTGCGTTTTCACGGGGTTCGCTCATTTTCCTTTCAAATTGAACTTTGTTAAAATAAGAGAAGCTGTGAGATTAAAAAATAGAGGAATGACGAGCTTTTGCTCTTAGGAGGATATTGAATGACGGAACGAAAAAAATTAGTGCTTGTCGACGGAAACAGTCTGGCATACCGGGCGTTTTTTGCATTGCCGCTTTTAAGCAATGAAAAAGGCATTCATACAAATGCCGTATACGGGTTTGCGATGATTTTAATGAAAATGCTGGAAGATGAAAAGCCGACCCACATGCTGGTGGCTTTTGATGCGGGAAAAACCACTTTCCGCCACAGCACGTTTAAAGAATATAAAGGCGGAAGACAAAAAACGCCGCCGGAGCTTTCAGAACAGATGCCGTTCATCCGCGAGCTCCTTGATGCCTACAAAATCAGCCGCTACGAGCTTCCTGAATATGAAGCGGACGATATTATCGGCACCCTTGCCGTATCTGCTGAAAAAGAAGGCTTCGAAGTAAAGGTAGTGTCGGGGGACAAGGACTTAACCCAGCTTGCAACCGGGAAAACGACCGTTGCCATTACGAGAAAAGGCATTACCGACGTGGAAGATTACACGCCGGAGCACGTGCAGGAAAAGTACGGTCTGACCCCTTTGCAAATCATTGATATGAAGGGATTAATGGGGGATTCATCCGATAACATACCGGGCGTCCCCGGCGTCGGAGAAAAAACCGCGATTAAGCTCTTAAAGCAGTTCCATTCGGTTGAGAAACTGCTTGATTCCATTGATGAAGTCAGCGGAAAAAAATTAAAAGAAAAGCTTGAAGAATATAAGGAGCAAGCCCTGATGAGCAAAGAGCTGGCGACGATTATGACAAATGCGCCGATTGAAGTCAAGCCCGAAGATTTAGATTACAAAGGGTTTGACCGTGAACAAGTTGTTGCCATTTTTAAAGAACTCGGTTTTAATACGCTTCTTGAGCGGCTCGGTGAAGAAAGCGGGGAAACGGCGGAAGAAAATTTTGAAGACATCAATGTCGAAACGGCAGAAGAAATCACCGAAGATATGCTCGTTTCGCCGTCCGCTTTGGTCGTCGAACAAATCGGTGATAACTATCACGAAGAACCGATCCTCGGCTTTTCCATCGTGAATGAAACAGGTCTTTATTATATTCCGAAAGAAATCGCCATTCAGTCTGAAGCTTTTAAATCTTGGGCTGAAGATGAATCGATGAAAAAGTGGGTGTTCGACAGCAAACGTTCCGTCGTCGCTTTGCGCTGGCAGGGAATTGAGCTGAAGGGAACGGAATTTGACGCGCTTCTTGCTGCCTACATTATAAACCCGGGCAATTCGTACGACGATGTCGCGAGCGTAGCGAAAGAATACGGGCTGAATATCGTTTCAAAAGATGAAGCGGTATACGGAAAAGGCGCAAAGCGCGCCGTTCCGGCTGAAAAAGAGCTTGCCGATCATCTCGCGCGGAAAGCGTCTGCCGTTAACAGCCTTCGTGACAAACTGCTGCACGCGCTGGAAGAAAATAATCAGCTTGAATTATATGAAGATCTCGAACTCCCGCTTGCGCTTATTCTTGGAGAAATGGAATCAATGGGCGTCAAAGTGGATGTTGAAAGACTGAAGCGAATGGGCGAAGAGCTCAAGGCAAAGCTGAAAGAATATGAAGAAAAAATCCATGACATCGCCGGTGAGCCGTTTAACATCAATTCACCAAAACAGCTCGGCGTCATTCTGTTTGAAAAACTCGGCCTGCCGCCAGTAAAGAAAACAAAAACAGGCTATTCCACTTCAGCCGATGTGCTTGAGAAGCTCGCCGACAAACATGATATCGTCGCTTATATCCTGCAATACAGACAAATCGGCAAGCTTCAATCGACTTATATAGAAGGGCTGCTGAAGGTCACGCGCAAGGATTCTCATAAGGTGCATACACGATTCAATCAGGCGTTGACTCAAACCGGACGCCTCAGCTCAACGGACCCGAACCTGCAAAATATTCCGATCCGGCTGGAGGAAGGGCGGAAAATCCGTCAGGCTTTCGTACCGTCCGAACCGGACTGGCTTATTTTCGCCGCCGATTATTCACAAATTGAATTAAGGGTGCTTGCGCATATTTCAAAAGATGAAAATCTGATCGAAGCGTTTACGAATGACATGGACATTCACACAAAAACCGCCATGGACGTGTTTCATGTCAGTGAAGATGAAGTGACACAAGCGATGCGCCGCCAGGCAAAGGCCGTCAATTTCGGCATTGTTTACGGCATCAGTGATTACGGGCTGTCACAAAACCTCGGCATCACCCGGAAGGAAGCGGGCGCTTTTATAGACCGCTATTTGGAGAGCTTCCCTGGCGTCAAGGCATATATGGAAGAATCGGTACAGGAAGCGAAGCAAAAAGGATATGTCACGACACTTATGCAGCGCCGCCGCTATATTCCTGAGCTGACAAGCCGCAACTTCAACCTGCGGAGCTTTGCGGAACGGACGGCCATGAATACGCCGATTCAGGGAAGCGCCGCCGATATTATTAAAAAAGCCATGATTGACATGGCAGCTGAGCTAAAAGAGAAAAACCTGAAGGCACGACTGCTGCTTCAGGTGCACGATGAATTGATTTTTGAAGCGCCTAAGGAAGAAATTGAAATATTAGAGAAGCTGGTTCCTGAAGTGATGGAGCATGCTTTGGCATTAGACGTGCCGCTGAAGGCGGATTATGCTTCAGGGCCGTCTTGGTACGATGCAAAATAAACAGAGAAAAAGGAAGTGATGATTGTGCCGGAATTACCAGAAGTTGAAACGGTCCGGCGCACTCTGACCGGTCTTGTGAAGGGGAAAACGATTGAATCGGCGGATATCAGATGGCCGAATATCATCAAAAAACCCGCCGAGCCGGAGGAATTCGCGCGGCAGATTGCAGGAGAAACAATCCGATCCATCGGAAGAAGGGGAAAGTTTTTGCTTTTCCATCTGGATCATTATGTCATGGTGTCCCACCTGCGGATGGAGGGGAAATACGGTCTTTATCAGGCCGATGAGCCTGACGATAAACATGTGCACGTCGTGTTTCACATGACGGACGGAACACAGCTCCGCTACCGGGATGTCCGGAAATTCGGCACGATGCATTTGTTTGCGCCGGGAGAGGAATTGAATGCATTACCGCTTTCACAGCTCGGGCCCGAACCCGATGATGAAGCATTTACCGCTGCTTATTTAAAAGAGCGGCTTGCAAAAACGAACCGCGCGGTGAAAACAGCCCTGCTCGATCAAAAAGCGGTCGTCGGCCTCGGCAATATTTATGTCGATGAAGCTTTATTCCGGGCGCGTATTCATCCTGAGACAAAAGCGAACAGTCTGTCAGACGGGCAGATAAAAACGCTTCATACAGAAATTAAAGACACCCTTCAGGAAGCAATTGACGCGGGCGGGAGCACCGTCCGGTCTTATATCAATTCTCAAGGGGAAATCGGAATGTTTCAGCTCAAACATTACGTATACGGCAAAAAGGATGAGCCGTGCAAAACGTGCGGCACGATGATTTCTAAAATCGTGGTCGGCGGAAGGGGGACGCATTTTTGCGCCCGCTGCCAAAAAAAATCATAAACTGAAGCTGTACAAGCAGGCGGCAGCAGAATGACTTTTTTCTAACACAGTTGATGACCTTTCTCCATATATATATTGTGATTCACCCAATAGGCATATGTCACAATTGCCGATCAAGAGAAAGGGAGAAACGGATATGGAGATTGTTTCTTTGCTGCTTTTGGCTTTTGCTGTCAGCTTGGACAGTTTTTCAGTCGGGTTTACGTATGGTTTGAGAAAAATGAAAATCCCGTTCAAAGCGATTGCCGTGATCGCTTGCTGTTCAGCCTCTGTGATGTTTATATCCATGCTGATCGGCCATTTTCTGACAAAGATTTTTCCCGTATCCGTCACGGAAAAACTGGGCGGGCTGATCTTAATCGGAATCGGGGCATGGGTCATCTGGCAATTTTTCAAACCGGCTAAAGAGCCGGATTACTTATTGCATGAAAAAACGCTACTTAATCTTGAAGTGAAATCGCTCGGCATCGTCATTCACATTTTGAAAAAACCGACCAGCGCCGATATTGATCAATCCGGAACCATTAACGGAGTCGAGGCGCTTCTGCTCGGTATCGCCTTATCCATTGACGCGTTTGGCGCCGGACTGGGAGCGGCCATTCTCGGCTTTTCTCCGGTTATGATGAGCGTGACTGTCGGGCTGATGAGCTCGCTGTTTGTTTCACTCGGCATAAACGCGGGGCATTTGCTTTCAAGATGGAATTGGATAGATAAAATGACATTTTTGCCGGGAGTCCTGCTGATTATCATCGGGATTTGGAAAATGTAAGAAGGAGTGGGCTTTTTGAGCTTGGTCATCGGTTTAACGGGAGGCATCGCAAGCGGCAAAAGCACGGTAGCGCGTATGCTGATCGACAAAAAAATAACAGTCATTGATGCGGATGTCATCGCAAAACAGGCGGTGGAAAAAGGAATGCCGGCTTACGGACAAATTGTGGAAGCATTCGGAAAAGACATCCTGCTGGAAAATGGCGATATTGACAGAAAAAAACTCGGTTCTATCGTTTTCACTGACGAACAGAAGCGTCTGAAGCTGAATCAGATCGTTCATCCGGCGGTACGTGCGGAAATGCTGAAACAGCGGGATGAAGCCGTTGCGCGAAAAGAGCAGTTCGTCGTTTTGGATATACCGCTTTTGTATGAAAGCGGGCTTGATTATCTTGTCGGCAAGGTGCTCGTCGTCACCGTACCGGCAGACATTCAGCTCAAACGGCTGATGGAGCGGAATTCCCTTACAGAAGAAGAAGCGATGAGCCGGATAACGTCGCAAATGCCTTTAGCGGACAAAACAAAAAAAGCTGACGCCGTCATTGATAACAGCGGCAGTCTTGAATATACAAAGCACCAGCTTGAGGAAGTATTGAGCGGCTGGGCATAAACAAACACCGTTCGGAAAGCCGAACGGTGTTTTTCTGGTTAAAAATCAAAATTGTCAGGGTCAGGACCGACACGGAGATTTTCGTTCAGATCATCAATCCGCTTCATATCGTCAGCTGACAGTTCGAAATCAAAGACATTTGCATTTTCTTCAATACGGTGTTTTTTAGTTGATTTCGGAATGGTGATGACACCGTTCTGTAAATCCCAGCGCAAAATCACTTGAGCGGCTGATTTGCCGTACTTCTCAGCGATCTCCTGTAAGACGGGATGATCAAGCAGCTGCCCTTGCATCAATGGCGACCACGCTTCAAGCTGAATGCCTTGTTCAGTGCAGAAAGCAAGCAGTTCTTTCTGTGTCAGACGCGGGTGGTACTCCACCTGGTTGATCATCGGCTTGATTTCCGTTTCTTTCATGAGATGTTTCAGATGGTGAATTTGGAAATTGCTGACCCCGATCGCCTTAATGCGTCCATCCCTGTAGAGGGTTTCGAGCGCCCGCCACGCATCGATGTACTTTCCTTCGACAGGCCAATGGATCAAATATAAATCCAAATAATCTAAACCGAGTTTTTCTAAGCTTGTGTCAAACGCTTTTAACGTTTCTTCATATCCTAAATCGGCATTCCACACTTTTGACGTGACAAAAATGTCTTCACGTTTTAATCCCGCTTCTTGCAGCCCTTGGCGGATGCCTTCGCCGACACCTTCTTCATTTCCGTAAATCGCGGCGGTATCAACGCTGCGATAGCCGTGCACCAATGCCGTTTTCACCGCGTTGACGAGTTCCGCGCCTTCCTCTACTTTGAAAACGCCGATGCCGAACCAAGGCATCTCTACTCCGTTATGCAATGTTGCTTTTGCTTGTAAATGTGTTGTCATGTATATATTCCTCCTATTAGTTGTCTGTTGAAACAATCAAAATGCGCTGAAGAAAAACTCACCTCCTTTCAAGGGCAGTGCGATCCCGCTTTTCAAGCTTCCTGCTCCATCCGGTTAATACGACGGCGCTGAGCACCATCAGCGCCCCGATCCAAGCGGTATGAATGATTCCGATTGAGTCTGTAATGATTCCGCCGGCAAACGAGCCGATCGCGATCCCGGCATTGAATGCCGCGATATTTAAGGCTGATGCTGTATCAACGGCGCTTGGCGCAAAACGTTCACTCAGCATCACGACATATACCTGAAGCCCCGGCACATTCATAAACGCCAACAGCCCCATGAAAATAATGGTGATCAGCCCGGCTGTTTTAAACGGCGCGGTAAAAGTCAGAACAAACAGCACAGCAGCCTGGACAATGAACATATAAAACAAGGCTTTCAGCGGATTCCGGTTTGATAAACGGCCGCCAATCATGTTTCCGATGGCAATCGCAATTCCGTAAATGAGCAGGATGGCCGCGACGGTTTCTTTCTGGAAACCGGTTACCTCCTGAAGAAGCGGAGATAAATACGTAAACACGACAAACGTTCCGCCGTAGCCTAACGCGGTAATAATAAATAAAAGCAATAACCGGCCGTTTGTGACGAGTTTGACCTGCTCGGAAAATGCGGTTTTCGTTCCTTTGCGCAAATGTGACGGAACGAGAAGCGCGTTTGTGAGGAATGCGATGATTCCTACTGCCACAATGACGGCAAATGCGATTCTCCATCCGAATTGCTGGCCGAGATAGGTGCCGAACGGAACGCCGGTCACCGTAGCCACCGTCAGCCCCGTAAACATGATAGAAATCGCGCTTGCTCTTTTATGCTCCGGCACGATATTGGCGGCGATTGTTGCCCCGATTGACATGAAAATGCCGTGGGAAAAAGCCGAAATAACCCGTGCCGCCAGTAATATGCCGATTGAGGAAGCGCTCGCTGCGAGTGTATTTCCGGCGATAAAAATTAACATCACCCAGAGCAGCAGCGTTTTCCGCGACATGCCGGATGTGAGAGACGTTAAAACCGGCGCGCCGAATGTCACGCCCAGAGCATACATGGAAACGGTAAGTCCCGCCGTTGTCACAGGTATATGCAGATCTTGAGATATAAGCGGCAGCAGCCCGACGCTGATAAATTCGGTTGTGCCGATCGCAAAAGCGCTGACGGCTAATGCCAGCAGTGCTGGTAAATAGCTTTGGCGATGTGAAGACATCTGTTTTCCTCCTTGAACGATAATGTATGGTTGAAATGATGCCGGGTAAACGATATAAGTATAAGAGTACATTCCTTTTCAGCCGGCAAATGTCATTATGATCGATAGAAGTGTCATTGAAAAGAACGTACTTTTAAGTGCCATAGGCACTTTTTAGTTCCTATAGATGAGGAGGAATTACCGTTGCTGAAGAAAAAATACAATATATCCGTAGAGGCGGCGCTTGAAGTGATCGGCGGAAAATGGAAGTGTGTGATCCTCTGCCACCTCATGCGCGGGAAAAAACGGACAAGCGAATTGAAACGGCTTATGCCGGACATCACCCAGAAGATGCTGACACAGCAATTGCGGGAGCTGGAAGCTGACGGCGTCATCAATCGGATCGTATACAATCAGGTGCCGCCGAAAGTGGAATACGAGCTGAGTGAATACGGGCACAGTCTGGAGAGAATTTTAAACGCGCTGTGTGACTGGGGCGCGATGCATATTGCTAAACGGTACGGCGAGGTGTCTTCCGTTTTAGAGGACAGCATTTTAAATGACAAATTCAAAGAACCGGGACAAATATAAGAAAAAAGCAGGCAGCCTGAGACGCTGATCCTGCTTTTTTTATGGAAGAAAGATCATTTTATATGCAAAAAAACCGATTGAACAACATATTGATCGGTATAAGGGTGGATTTTTATCAAGTTGTACTGGCGGATTTCTTTTAATGTGTTATACTATATATAAATAAAATTAAATTAGAGTGGCATATTAAAAAGGGGTGACCTGAGCATGAAGGTAAAAGTAGCAATCAACGGGTTTGGAAGAATCGGAAGAATGGTGTTCAGAAAAGCAATGGAAGATGATCAAATTCAAATAACAGCCATTAATGCAAGCTATCCCCCGGAAACGCTTGCTCATTTGATAAAGTATGACACAATTCACGGCAAATACGATCAAGAAGTTGAGACCTCCGACGACAGTCTGATCGTCAACGGAAAACATATTATGCTGTTCAATCGCCGGGACCCGAGAGAGCTTCCGTGGAAAGAATGCGGAATAGACATCGTCGTAGAGGCAACGGGGAAATTTAATTCAAAAGAAAAAGCGATGAGCCATATTGAAGCAGGGGCGAAAAAAGTTATTTTAACGGCTCCGGGCAAAAATGAAGACGTTACCATTGTCATGGGAGTAAATGAAGAGCAGTTCAATCCCGATGAACATGTCATTATTTCAAATGCATCCTGCACGACAAACTGTCTTGCGCCGGTCGTCAAAGTGCTTGATCAGGAATTCGGGATTGAAAGCGGCCTGATGACGACTGTTCATGCTTACACGAATGATCAAAAAAATATCGACAATCCGCATAAAGATCTGCGGAGGGCGAGAGCGTGCGGAGAATCCATCATTCCGACTTCTACAGGCGCGGCTAAAGCGCTGTCGCTCGTGCTGCCTCATTTGAAAGGAAAACTTCACGGTCTTGCTTTGCGTGTTCCCGTTCCGAATGTGTCATTAGTGGACCTTGTCTGCGATCTGAAAACAGATGTGTCGGCCGAGCAAGTGAATGCCGCTTTCCAAAGAGCCGCAAAAACGTCGATGTACGGAATTCTTGATTATTCGGATGAGCCGCTCGTTTCTTCGGATTATAATACGAATTCACACTCTGCGATCATCGACGGACTGACAACGATGGTGATGGAAGACCGAAAAGTAAAGGTGCTCGCCTGGTATGACAATGAATGGGGATATTCCTGCCGGGTCGTTGATCTTATCCGTCACGTCGCCGCGCGAATGAAACACCCGTCAGCTGTGTAGACTAAAGATCATGGACATTTGTTAGAAAAACACCCTTAACGGCATATTCGCAAAAAACACACCTTGCAAAATAAACTTAAACACAGTATACTATCTTTCGTGAACTTCTTGCTCGTGACTGCTTCGGAATTACTTAAAGGGTTAGGACCTCTCCGGACTAACTTTCCCCCGTGGTAAATGGCCGGGTCAG
Source organism: Bacillus sp. ChL18 (assembly GCF_026241425.1). NCBI lineage: Bacteria > Bacillati > Bacillota > Bacilli > Caryophanales > Bacillaceae > Bacillus > Bacillus sp. ChL18. The sequence continues at coordinate 178,519 of NZ_JAPHWE010000001.1, forward strand.
TTCTCGGAAATTCACTTTTTTAATTCTTGTTAAGGGGGGTCCATGATTATGGAAACAATGGGGCGTCACGTCATCTCCGAGCTGTGGGGATGCGATTTTGATAAGCTCAATGACATGGATTTTATTGAAAAAACGTTTGTAAATGCTGCTTTGAAATCAGGAGCTGAAGTGCGCGAGGTCGCATTTCACAAATTTGCACCGCAAGGCGTAAGCGGAGTCGTTATCATCTCTGAGTCACATTTAACGATTCACAGTTTTCCTGAACACGGATATGCAAGCATTGATGTTTATACTTGTGGAGACCTGGATCCTAATGTGGCTGCGGATTACATTGCGGACGCATTACATGCAGATACAAGAGAAAACATTGAAATACCGAGAGGAATGGGGCCTGTACAGATTAAACAGGCACAAGCGAAAGTACTGTAATTTTCAAAACGCAAACACAAGGGAGCTAAGCTGAAAAAGCCATTACGCGCTTTGAAGCTGATGCTCCTTTTCTAATGTAAAAAAACAGCATTGCTTTTTCTTTAAGCATTTTTTTTGTAAAATAGAAAAGATAAGGCCGGTCTATCGGCTCTCCCAACAAATAGGCTCATCCTAGAAACGTTGGCGGGCATTTACCGGAAGCTTGCGAACCGCATTACAGCAACGAAACAGATGGGAGCTGATCCAATTTGAAATGTCCTTCATGCCAGCATAACGGTTCCCGCGTACTTGATTCACGGCCTGCGGACGAAGGGAAATCAATCCGCAGAAGGCGGGAATGCGAAGCCTGCCATTACCGCTTCACTACATTTGAGAAGTTTGAAGAGATGCCTCTGATCGTCGTGAAAAAAGAAGGCGTCCGGGAAGAATTCAGCCGTGAAAAAATGCTGCGCGGGTTAATTAAAGCTTGTGAAAAAAGGCCCGTTCCTTTAAAAACATTGGAAGACATGTGCTTTGACATTGAAAAAGAGCTGAGAAACCAAGGTGTATCTGAAGTCAAAAGCGAACTTGTCGGAGAAATGGTAATGGACCGTCTGGCGAAAATCGATGAGGTGTCTTATGTCCGCTTTGCTTCCGTCTACCGGCAGTTTAAGGATATAAACGTGTTTATCGATGAATTGAAAGATTTAATAAAGAAAGAACGCTGAGAGAGCTAAGAGATTGTGTCTGGCTCTTTTCTCATGAGCAAAATTGGCATTTGATAGATCGCAGAAACGGTGTAAAATGAGAGTAGAAACATATCGGAAGGTTTGAGAATCATGGCTGACTATTGGAATGACGTATTGCCTGTAGATCCTTATACGGTCAAAAGCCGTTCGCTTCTTCAGGATGTCGACAGACAGGTTTTGACACATCTGTACCAGCCGCTGATCGGTTCATTTGCATTCTCCCTTTATATGACCTTATGGGGGGAGCTTGAGCAGAACCGCTTGTGGGGAGCGGAATCCACGCACAGGCAGCTGATGGGCATGATGCAGTCAAATTTAAAAAAGATTCATCATGAACAGGGAAAGCTTGAAGGGATCGGGCTGCTGAAAGTGTATATCCGGGAGTCCGAGCAAAAAGAGCGGATGTTTATTTATGAGCTGCTGCCCCCGCTCAGACCGAATGATTTTTTTGAAGACGGCATGCTGAATGTCTTTCTTTATAACAGAGTCGGTAAAACGAAATACCAGCAGCTGAGACAATTTTACACGCATCCTTCCGTCGGCGCGGGCGCAAGGGAAATTACCCGTCCGTTTAATCACGCCTTTGCCTCTTTTCAGCCGAGTGAATGGAAAATGACGCCTGATATGGAAGAGGCGATGAAGCTCCCTGAGGACTATGAGACGGCGTCTGTCGGACAAGCGCCTTCCTATACGGTGACGGAGGAAGTGTTTGATTTTGAGCTTTTCATGGCGGGACTGTCAGAAACGATAATACCGCGCAAATCAATCACACAGGATGTGCGGGAGAGCATTAAAAAGCTTTCATATTTATACGGAATAGATCCTATCTCCATGCAGCACGTCGTCATGACCGCAATTAATGAACAGGATACGATAACGGCCGAAGCGCTGAGGAAAGCGGCCAGCGACTGGTACCAAATTGAAAGAAGCGGAAAGCTTCCGGAACTGATTGATAAAACACAGCCTGTCACCTTGAGAGAAAACCGAACGGAAAAGGACGATTCATTGAACGGCGAACTCATCGCACAGCTTGAGACCATATCACCGAGAAAGCTTCTTCAGGACATTGCGGACGGCACCGAGCCGTCAAAAGCCGACTTGCAGATTATCGCCGATATTATGTTCGAACAAAAGCTTGAGCCCGGCGTCACCAATGTGCTGATTTATTATGTCATGCTGAAAACGGATATGAAGCTGTCCAAAAACTATATCCAAAAAATCGCCGCCCACTGGGCCAGAAAGAAAGTCAAAACGGTACGGGAAGCAATGAAGCTGGCAATAGAAGAGCACAGGCAATATCTTGATTGGGCGGACGGCAAAACAAACGGCGCGGCGCGCGGCAAAAAAACCGTCCGGGAAGAAAAGCGCCCTGATTGGATGAAAGAAGAAGAAACCGGGAAGAAACAAGAACAGCCGGCTCTTTCCGCGCAGGATCTTGAGGAACAGAAGAAAAAAATGATGGAAGAAATGAAAAAACTGAAAAAATACTCTGCCTATTGAGACAGAGAAGCGGGGTGATATTGAATGGAACCGATCAGCCGATCCTTAGAAGGCGTGACGAAAAGACCTGACTTTCAAAAACGCCTGGAACGAATGCAGCAGCAAGTCATGGCTGACGAAGACGTCCAGGCTTTTTTGAAGGAACAGAAAGATGTAATCAATCAAAGCATGATTGACAGAGGGTTAAATAAACTGTACGAATTCGTTCAGCAAAGCAAACAGTGCGCCTTCTGTTCGAAAGACAGCCGGACGAACAGCCTGCTTGAAGGCTATCATCCGAAGCTTGTGATCAACGGGCGTTCCATCGATATTGAATATTACGAATGTCCGGAAAAGAGAAAGCTCGACCGCCAGAAAAGGCAAAAGTCCCTGATGAAGAGCATGTATATTCAGCAGGATCTTCTCGGCGCGACGTTTCAGCAGATCGATATTACCGATCCGAGCAGAGTCGGCATCTTCCAGCATGTGACGGATTTTCTGAAGAGCTATAATGAAACGGGAAAAGGCAAAGGGCTGTATCTGTACGGAAAATTCGGAATCGGAAAGACATTTATTTTAGCCGCCATTGCCAACGAGCTGGCGGAAAAAGAGTATTCATCAATGATCGTATATGTTCCCGAATTTGTCAGAGAGCTGAAAAACTCGCTCCAGGATCAGTCGTTGGAGGCGAAACTGAATATGGTGAAAACCACGCCCGTACTGATGCTTGATGACATCGGAGCGGAGTCAATGACAAGCTGGGTAAGGGATGAAGTTATCGGCACCGTGCTTCAGCACAGAATGAGCCAGCAGCTTCCCACTTTCTTCTCGTCTAATTTTTCACCAGACGAGCTGAAGCATCATTTTACGTATTCACAGCGGGGAGAAAAGGAAGAAGTAAAAGCGGCAAGACTGATGGAGCGGATTTTATATTTGGCTTCGCCCGTCCGTCTTGACGGGGAAAACCGCCGCCGTTCATGATGCCGGCGTCCAATGGGAAGGATTTGAGGGAATGAGGAATAAGAAGGCTGTCACTTGGGCTACGGCTGCGGCGGGAGCGGGTCTTTTGCTGTGGGCAAACCGCAAATATCTGAATCTGTCGCCTAAGGAGATCCGGCTGTGGATATTATCGTTCGGTATTTTTGCGCCGCTTGTGTTTATCGGAATTTCCATCGTCAGGCCTTTTGTGCTGTTTCCCGTATCAATCGTTTCCGTCGCCGGAGGATTGGCGTTCGGCCCGTTTTTCGGCACCGTGTATACGCTGGCGGGCTCAATGGGCGCTGCCGCCGCGTCATTTTTTGCGGCGGGGCTGTTTGCCTTTAATGAGAAAAGCCGTCATGGAAAAATGGAAGCCATTCAAAAGCAGATGAAAACCAATGGCTTCTTTTATATTTTTATCCTGCGCATTCTGCCTGTTAACTTTGATGTGATCAGCTATGCCGCAGGCCTATCGAAAGTCAGGCCGATGACGTATTTTTTGGCGACCGCAGCGGGCATCATTCCGGGGACGATCGTCCTGAATGTGCTCGGCGCGAGCTTTATGTCCGGCAATGTGCTGACCGTACTCTGCGTGATCTTTCTTTACATCGTATTTTTATCGCTTCCCGTTATATTTAAAAAGAAGGTGCGCCATTTGTTCGGCGGTGAAAGCTAACCTTTACGTCTATTTTAAAAACATCCCCCATATACTTGTAACAGATGCCGTAAGGGGGGACAAATATGCTTGAAGTGATCTTTGAAGATGACCACGATACCGCCGCTTTTTTACATCTCATTCAGCAATCGGACGACCGGAGACATTTTATTGTCCGTGAAGGCACAAAAAAAGTCGGAATCGCAAGGTCTGAAACGGCTTTTTGCGTTCAGCGCTTTATTGAGCCGATACTTGTCAGGTTTTTTTTGGAATGCAAAGAAGACGAGCATATGCTTTCGCTTATTGAGGATGCATACTGCTTCACCGATCAGGATGAACAGCAGCAAATCCTTCAGCTTGCACACAGCATTATGGAAGGAGAGTTGGATGATCATCCGTTCGAGCCGAAGAAAGAGCCGCGCACACAGTTTATTTCAGATGCGCTCCGGACGATTTCACTTGATGCGGGTGTTTTTTCCGTGCGTTCGTTTCAGACGTTCCGGCTCGGCAGGTATTATGAGCGGCTCAGAGAATACGCAGAGGCCGCGATAGATGAATACCGGATGGAACAGGAATATCAAAACTTTATTCAGTCTCTGAGAGATTATGTGACATCCAATCCGCCGCGGATGAAGAAAGTCCGCATCGTACATGACCGGGCTTTTACGCTGTGGGAGCTGCGCTATTTGTCAGAACGGGAACAGAAAAAATACATAGACAGACGGTTTGTCCGGGAGCACCCGATGTATATAGATTCCCATCTCCTTGCGCCGCTGATCTCCATTGCGCCTGAGACGGTAGAACTGTATACGGACAAACCGGAGCATATGATGTCCAGAACGATTCAAAACGTGTTTCAGGAGAGGGTGCGCCTTTTTCCGCTGGGCGCGTTTGCAGCCGAGAAGACGGAAGGATAGCCGCACGGACGGCCTTGTGTAGGCGGCAGGGCTGTCTGTGCGAAATCAGACGGAAAACCGAGTTGCATTTTTCTCGCAGACATTTTATAATACATAAAAGATTAATGATTGCTACACGTATTGATAAGGACATGAAGCATTGATACCGGCTTTATAAGAGAGGAGAGCCCTAGGCTGAAAGCTTTCCAGCTATGGATCATTGTCTTTACCGCCTTTGAACTTCAGCTGTGAACGCCGGAAGAAGCGCCAGTAATAGCTGACGGGAACTTCCGTTACAGAGTTTAGAGCCGCAGGTGCCGAAACAATCGGCCGCGCGGAAAAAAGGGTGGAACCACGATTCCGTTTATTTAACCTCGTCCCTTTCATAGGGGGCGGGGTTTTTGATTTGCATAAAAAAGGAGTGACGAAGATGTCAGATATGATCAACATCACATTTCCGGACGGAGCGGTAAAGGAATTTCCGAAAGGAACAACAACAGAAGATATCGCGGCATCCATCAGCCCGGGATTAAAGAAAAAGTCTTTAGCCGGAAAACTGAACGGACAGGAAATTGATTTAAGAACGCCGATTCAAGAGGACGGTGCCGTAGAAATCATTACAGAAGGCACAGAAGAAGGTTTGAACATCATGCGCCACAGCACGGCGCATTTATTGGCCCAGGCGATAAAACGCATTTATAAAGATGTGAAATTCGGAGTCGGCCCCGTCATTGAAAACGGGTTCTATTATGACGTTGAAATGGAGCAGGCGCTGACGCCGGATGACCTTCCGAAGATTGAAAAAGAAATGAAACGCATCGTAGGTGAAAATCTGCCGATCATCCGAAAAGAAGTGAGCCGTGATGAAGCAAAAGCCATGTTTGCGGAAATCGGCGATAATCTGAAGCTTGAACTGCTGGATGCCATCCCAGAAGACGAAACGGTCTCCATTTATGAGCAGGGCGAATTTTTTGACCTGTGCCGCGGCGTGCACGTGCCGTCTACAGGCAAAATTAAAGAATTTAAGCTGCTGAGCCTTGCGGGCGCATACTGGCGCGGCGACAGCAAAAACCAAATGCTTCAGCGCATTTACGGCACAGCCTTCTTTAAAAAGGATGACCTGAAAGAGCATTTGCGGATGCTTGAAGAAGCGAAAGAGCGTGACCACCGAAAACTTGGCAAAGAATTAAAATTGTTCGCCAACTCTCAAAAAGTCGGACAAGGCCTGCCGCTCTGGCTGCCGAAAGGCGCGACCATCCGCCGCGTGATCGAGCGCTACATTGTGGATAAAGAGCTGAGCCTCGGTTATGAGCACGTCTATACGCCTGTTCTCGGAAGCAAAGACCTGTACGAAACATCAGGGCACTGGGATCATTATCAGGATACGATGTTCCCGCCGATGGAAATGGACAATGAAACACTCGTGCTCCGTCCGATGAACTGTCCTCACCATATGATGATTTACAAGCAGGACATTCACAGCTACCGTGAGCTTCCGATCCGCATCGCCGAGCTCGGAACGATGCATCGTTATGAAATGTCAGGGGCGCTTTCAGGTCTTCAGCGCGTACGCGGCATGACGTTAAATGACGCGCACATTTTCGTCCGCCCTGATCAGATTAAAGAAGAATTCATCCGCACGGTCCGTTTGATTCAAGACGTATACGAAGACTTCGGCCTGAATGATTACACATTCCGCCTGTCTTACCGCGATCCTGAAGACACGGAAAAATATTTTGATGATGATGAAATGTGGAACAAAGCGCAGTCCATGCTGAAGGCGGCAATGGACGAAATCGGCCATGACTATTATGAAGCGGAAGGCGAAGCGGCGTTTTACGGCCCTAAGCTTGACGTGCAGGTGAAAACGGCGATCGGCAAAGAAGAGACATTGTCAACTGTACAGCTTGACTTCCTTCTTCCGGAACGCTTTGATCTCACTTACGTCGGGGAAGACGGCAAACAGCACCGTCCTGTCGTTATTCACCGCGGCGTCGTGTCAACGATGGAGCGTTTCGTTGCTTTCTTAATCGAAGAGCACAAAGGCGCCCTTCCGACATGGCTTGCGCCGGTGCAATTCCAAGTCATTCCTGTATCACCGTCCGTGCATCTTGACTATGCGAAAAAAGTGCAGGAGCGCCTGCAGCGCGAAGGCCTGCGTGTCGAGCTTGACAGCCGGGACGAGAAAATCGGCTATAAAATCCGTGAAGCGCAAATGCAAAAAATCCCGTACATGCTTGTGGTCGGTGACCAAGAAGCGGAAAACGGCGCGGTAAATGTCCGGAAATACGGCGAGCAGAAATCAGAAACCGTCTCATTGGACGATTTTGTGAAAAAGGCTGTAGCCGAAGCGAAAAAATAACCGGAAATACAAAAAACCCCGTTCATCCAGAATGGGGTTTTTTTGCGTATAAAATTATCTTTCTTTTTGTTTCTCTATAATCGCAAACAGCTCGTGAAGATCGCTGATCACGTAATCAGGCGCAATGTCCGTATCATTTTTCTTTTGCGTCCGGTTTACCCAGACTGTCGTAATACCTGCCCGTTTCGCTCCCAATATATCAGTATTGAGGTTATCTCCGACCATAATGGCGTCTTCTTTTTTCAGGTTCAGGAGGCCGAGGCAATGTTCGAATATGGAGGCGTCGGGTTTCCCTTTTCCGAAAGCGCCTGAGATGACGATTTCATTAAAATAAGGCGCGAGTTCAGGAACGCCGGCGAGTTTTTCTTTCTGCAGGCTGGGATCGCCGTTTGTCAGCAGAAGCAATTCATAAACACCTTTCAGCTTATCAAGCACAGCAAATGTTTCATCATACACATACGGACGCTGTCTGCGTTCCGCCGCGAAAAACTCCGCCAAATATTCGCCGTAAGCCGCATCGTCTATACCGACGCTTTTTAAGCCGTTCGTCCAGGCGTTTCGTCTGTATTCCGGCGCAATCCGATTCAGCTGTTTAAATCCTTCGCTGACCGGCTCGGAAAAATTCGCCCATAATCCTTCAAACGGATTAATGCCGATCATGACCGTATAAGGATAGGTTTCGTATGACATATACAATTCCCGTGCCGCTTTCCGAACCGCCTCTTCAAATGTATGCGGGTCAAGGCCATATTTTTTTTCCGCTTGTAAACATGTTTCCCTGAATGTTGTTCTGACGCTTTTTTCATCCCATAACAGTGTATCGTCCAAATCAAAAAATACGGCTTTCATGATCTTCTCCTCTTTGTTATATTCTGAAACTCTCTGCCGCAAGGCTCCCGTTTATTCTACAATAGATATATAGACTGTGAAAGATTTGTTTTCAGATGATTTGAAAAAAACAGGCAGGTTTGTGTCAGATTCTGTCTCAGGCTCTGAAACGTGATAAAATAAAATTTGAAAGAACAGGTGAAAAGTATGCTGCATTTGATCATCATGATGCTGGAAAGAGTCGGAATTATCGTCATATTGGGATTTGTTCTGGCTCATACCAGATTGTTCAGACAGGCGCTCCAGCAGCCTGAGAGCTATAAAGGCAAAGCGGTGCTGATTTCAATTTTCTCGCTGTTCAGTATCATCAGCAACTATACGGGAATAGAAATTCAGCGGAATACAATCATGAATAATGACTGGGTGTTTCAAATTAATCCGTCCGGTTCAATTGCCAATACAAGAATTATGGGCGTTGAAATCGGCGGACTCTTAGGCGGCCCGTATGTGGGGATCGGCGTCGGCATACTGGCCGGCCTGCATCGTTTATCACTCGGCGGCGCGACCGCAGTCAGCTGTGCCGTCTCATCCGTTTTAGCGGGCATTTTGTCCGGCTGGATCGGACGGTATTTCAGAAAACGCTATGCGATGCCGACACCGCGGGTGGCCGCGCTTGTCGGACTCGGGATGGAATCACTGCAAATGCTGCTCATCCTCTTGATGGCCAAGCCGTTTTCTGATGCTTGGACGCTTGTGAGCATCATCGGCATCCCGATGATATTGGTAAACGGGTCAGGGACTTTTATTTTTCTTTCGATCATTCAGTCGATTATCCGGAAGGAAGAACGGGCGAGAGCCCTTGAAACCCACAGGGTGCTGATGATTGCCGATCAGACGCTTCCGTTTTTCCGCCAGGGGCTGAATGAAAGCTCATGCAAAAGCGTCGCCGCCATCATTCACAGGCAAACAGGAACGGACGCGGTATCGCTTACGGATAACGAAAAGATTTTGGCGCACGTCGGCGCGGGTGCCGACCATCATATTCCGTCTGAAAGCCTGATCACCGGGTTGTCAAAACGCGTCATTAAAACGGGTCATATTATGAAAGCGACATCAAAGGCAGAAATTGAATGCACGCACGATCCCTGTCCGCTGCATGCGGCGATTGTATTGCCGCTGACGTCAAACGGCAAAACGATCGGGACGCTGAAAATGTACTTTAAAAGCCCGTCAGGTTTAAGCCGGGTTGAAGAAGAGCTTGCAGAAGGACTCGCCATGCTGTTTTCCACCCAGCTTGAACTCGGCGAGGCGGAACTGCAGAGCAAATTGCTGAAAGACGCAGAAATAAAGGCGCTTCAGGCACAGGTCAATCCGCATTTTCTGTTTAATGCGATCAATACGATTTCTGCTCTTTGCCGTACGGATGTGGAAAAAACCCGAAAGCTTCTGCTGCAGCTCAGCGTCTATTTCCGTTCCAATCTGCAGGGGGCAAGGCAGCTGCTCATCCCGCTTTCTAAAGAACTAAACCATCTGCAGGCATATTTATCATTGGAGCAGGCCCGTTTTCCCGGGAAATATAAAATCAGCCTTGAAATCGAACGCGGTTTGGAGGACATCGAAATTCCTCCTTTTGTGCTGCAGATCCTCGTCGAAAATGCGCTCCGCCATGCATTTTCAAGAAAGCAGGACAGCTGTGCCGTCAATGTCAGCGTGGTATCCGCCGGTCAATCGGTTTTAATGCGGGTTGGAGATAACGGGCGGGGAATTGATCCGGAATTGCTGTCCGTGCTCGGAAACCGTCCGCTCCCGTCTAAAGAAGGGACGGGAACCGCGCTTTACAATTTAAATCAGCGGCTGATCGGGCTGTTCGGCCCCAAAGCAGCCCTGCGATTGGAAAGTGAGGCCGGCAAAGGTACGGACGTATCATTTGAGCTGCCTTTGAAACTGATGACTAAAGGAGAAGAACATGCTGAAGGTGTTAATCGTTGATGATGAAATGCTGGCAAGAGATGAATTAGCTTATTTGCTGAAACGGACGAATGAAGTAAGTGACATAAACGAAGCTGAAAATATTGAATCCGCTTTTGACAGCATGATGGATCAAAAACCGGATCTGCTGTTTTTGGACGTTGATTTGTCAGGAGAAAACGGATTTGACATTGCCAAACGGCTGAAAAACATGAAAAATCCGCCGGCCGTCGTTTTTGCGACGGCGTATGACCAATTTGCTTTAAAAGCCTTTGAAGTCGACGCGCTCGATTATTTAACAAAGCCTTTTGATGAAGAAAGAGTGCGCCAGACGATCAGAAAGTTTAAAAGAGTGAAGCAGGACAGGGCAGGTGCCGTCTCAGAGCAGCCGTCCGCAGCCGGAGCGCATAAACTGGCTGTATCAGCCGGTGAATCTATTGTCATTTTAGATACGAAGGACATTATTTTCGCCGGCATGGAAGACGGGCACGTTTCCGTCAAAACGTTTGCCGCGTCTTATTCCGTTCATGAAACTTTGGCTGTCATTGAGAAAAAACTGCCTGAGACGGGTTTCTTGAGAGTGCACCGCGCGTTCATCGTGAATACGGAGCATATTACGGAAATTCATCCTTGGTTTAATTCGACGTACAATCTTATCTTAAAAGACGGCTCTAAAATTCCCGTCAGCCGTACATACGCCAAGGACTTAAAAAAGCTGCTTCATATTATATGAGGCGGCTTTTGCATTTCAGCAGCCGTTTTTTGCATTTCAGAATGAATATTCAGCCGTTTATTATGAAAGCGCTTTAAAAATTGATTTCTCTTTTATAATGGACCTAACAAAGAGAAAGAGGTGAAGAAAATGAGTGCGAAAAAAGTGTACGGATTTCTGACACAAGCATTTATTTTTGCCGTAATTATGCTCATATCTAATGGGATTGCAGCGATTGTCCCCATTCCTATACCCGCTTCCGTAGTAGGTTTGGTGTTATTATTTGTCCTCTTATGCCTGAAAGTGATTAAGCTTGAACAAGTAGAAACGCTGGGAACATCATTAACGTCACTGATCGGATTTTTATTTGTCCCGTCGGGCATCTCCGTGATGAATTCACTTGGCGTCATGCAGCAGTACGGCGTGCAGATCGCACTCGTCATCTTACTCGCCACCATCATTCTGTTAGGGGCGACGGGCCTTTTTTCTCAGCTGATCTTGTCTGTCAGCCAAAAACGTCAGAAGACTGCTCCTGAAAAACAAACGGTGCGCCGTTCCAATCAGGAAAAAGAACTTGTGCAGCATTAGGAGGGAAATCGGATGAGTCCATATTTCGGTATTGTCGTTTCACTTGCGGCCTTTGGCATCGGCACGTATTTATTTAAAAAAACGAGAGGCTTTTTCCTCTTCACCCCGCTGTTTGTCGCGATGGTGCTTGGAATCCTTTTTCTGAAGCTCGGCGGTTTTTCATATGAAGATTATAAAAGCGGAGGAGACATTATTAAATTCTTCCTGGAGCCCGCGACGATCGCTTTTGCCATCCCTTTATACAAACAGCGTGACAAACTGAAAAAATACTGGTGGCAGATCATGTCTTCTATCATTGTCGGCTCTATCTGCTCAGTGACGATTGTCTATTTGATCGCAAAAGGCATTCATCTTGACGCGGCCGTTATGAAAAGCATGCTTCCGCAGGCGGCGACAACGGCAATTGCCCTTCCGCTGTCAAAAGGAATCGGCGGCATCACCGATATCACCGCTTTCGCCGTTATTTTCAACGCCGTTATCGTCTATGCTCTGGGCGCTTTATTCTTAAAACTGTTTAAAGTAAAGCACCCAATCTCTAAGGGACTGGCTCTCGGCACATCAGGACACGCACTCGGTGTTGCGGTCGGTATTGAGATGGGGGAAGTAGAAGCGGCAATGGCAAGTATCGCGGTTGTCGTCGTGGGAGTGGTGACGGTGCTGGTCATTCCGGTATTCGTTCAGCTCATCGGAGGATAAACCCGGGTCATAGACCCGGGTTTTTTATTGTCCGGCAGCATCTGCGGGCGGCAAAGAACGAAATTTCACATTTTTCCTTGCGCTCACACTGGCATCGTGTTAAAATGAAAAAGTTGATCCGGAGAAGTCATTCTTGACTAATGATCCGGTATTGTGTAGAATAGTTATTGAATTGAATATAAATCACAAGCAGAGGCACCCGCTTCTCACCTGATTGACACATTCATGTAGTTGGCAGGTTGACCGTACATTTTTATTTATGCAGATGTTCGTAGTGTGGGTGTGTTGTCATGCCCGCACTTTTTGTTTGCCTGCAGAATGCAGTCAAAAAGCGTTGTGAATCAATTCGAAGAAACTATGGAGGTGGCTCATTATTAGCAAAGATCAATTGGTTAATGAGGGTATCCGTGCACGTGAAGTTCGTCTGATCGGACAAAATGGCGATCAGCTCGGCATCAAGTCCCGTCAGGAAGCACTTGAAATCGCCGGCCGCGCAAATCTTGACCTTGTGTTAGTTGCAGCAAATGCAAAACCGCCTGTCTGCCGCATCATGGACTACGGTAAGTTCAGATTCGAGCAGCAGAAAAAGGACAAAGAAGCACGCAAAAATCAAAAAATCATTAACTTAAAAGAAGTTAGATTAAGTCCGACGATCGATGAGCATGACTTTAACACGAAATTGCGCAATGCGATTAAATTCCTTGAAAAAGGCGATAAAGTGAAAGCTTCTATCCGCTTTAAAGGGCGCGCAATCACTCATAAAGAAATCGGCCAGCGCGTATTGGACCGTTTCTCTGAAGCATGTGCGGAAGTTGCGACAGTCGAAACAAAACCAAAAATGGACGGCCGCAGCATGTTCTTAATGCTCGCGCCGAAAAACGAAAAGCAATAAGGAGGAAATCCCATGCCAAAAATGAAAACTCACCGCGGATCTGCTAAACGTTTTAAAAAGACAGGTTCTGGGAAGTTAAAACGTTCTCATGCATACACAAGTCACTTATTCGCCAACAAATCCCAAAAGCAAAAGCGTAAGCTTCGCAAGGGTGCTATTGTGAGCGCAGGAGACTTCAAACGCATCAAACAACAGCTTGCCAACATCAAGTAATCGGACAAGGAACAATTAGGAGGGAAATATAATGCCAAGAGTAAAAGGCGGAACTGTGTCGCGTCAGCGTCGTAAAAAGGTTCTTAAATTAGCAAAAGGTTATTTCGGTTCAAAACATAGATTATACAAAGTAGCAAACCAGCAGGTCATGAAATCTGGAAACTACGCTTTCCGTGACCGTCGTCAGAAAAAACGTGACTTCCGTAAGCTTTGGATCACTCGTATCAACGCAGCTGCTCGTATGAACGGTCTTTCTTACAGCCGTTTAATGCACGGTCTTAAGCTTTCAGGCATCGAAGTAAACCGCAAAATGCTTGCTGATCTTGCTGTAAACGATCTTACTGCTTTCAATCAGCTTGCTGATGCTGCTAAAGCTCAGTTAGACAAGTAAGTTGAAAAAGCCGCTCTCTTTCCGGGAGCGGTTTTTTTACGTAAAGGGTGACAATCAATGGCTCTCTTCATTTACGCCGTATTGATAAACGGATACGGCTTTTGGATCATGGGCGCTGATAAAAGAAGAGCAAAGGCGCACCGGTGGAGAATATCAGAGAAACGAATATGGCTCACAGCCGCCATGTTCGGCTCACTCGGCGTATGGATCGGCATGCGCACCTTCAGGCATAAGACGAAACACAAATCCTTTTTATACGGGGTGCCGCTGCTTTTTCTCACTGAAGCCGCCCTTGTGCTGATGTATTTGATGTAAAACATAAAAAGCAGGAGAGCTTATCGCTCGCCTGCTTTTTTCGCTTTTTTGATGGGCTGGTCCCAATCAATCTTGCAATTCGGATACCGCTCCAATACCTTTTTTTCGACTTCTTCAAAATCACCTGCAGAAAAGCGGTTCAGCTTTTCCGGATTTTCGGTCCATACAAATATTGTATGGATAAACAGCGGATGATCTTTGGAAGGGATATGCTTTTCTCCTTCAAAGAGCACTCCTTTATAAGTAAGCTGGAGATTTTTTCGCGTGTTTTTCTGTTCGTCAATAAAATAAAAATTCTCTTTTGATTGCGCCAGTCTGAGCCTTCTTTTCGGGTTTGCGTAGAATTTGACGCACATGTAAATAAAATAAATAAGAAGTGCAAGCAAGACAATCCTCAATACTGTAATGGCCATATGTGTGAAGGCACCTCCTCACCTTTGTCATGATCTGATGTAATACGAAAAACAAAACAAAAGGTTTCATTTTTTTAAAAGAAATAGATAAAAACATTTACCCGTTTTTCAGGCGAATTAATCGTATGCTTCAGCATTGGTTTTGTATAATAAGAAGGGTAGTGAAAAAAAGGAGGTTTATTGATGACAAAATTAGATGAAACGCTCACCATGCTGAAAGCGTTAACGGATGCAAAAGGGATACCGGGAAATGAGAGAGAAGTCAGACAAGTGATGAAATCATACATAGAACCATTTGCCGATGATGTCACAACAGACCGGCTGGGAAGCTTAATCGCCAAAAAAACCGGCAAAGAAAACGGTCCGAAAATCATGATCTCAGGGCATTTAGACGAAGTCGGTTTTATGGTGACGCAAATCACTGATAAAGGCTTTCTCCGCTTTCAAACCGTCGGCGGCTGGTGGTCTCAGGTCATGCTGGCCCAGCGCGTCACCGTCGTGACAAAAAAAGGGGACATCACGGGGATCATCGGTTCGAAACCGCCTCACATTCTGCCTCCTGACGCCAGAAAAAAAGCCGCCGATATTAAAGAGATGTTCATCGATATCGGGGCGTCCAGCCGTGAAGAGGCAATGGAATGGGGCGTTCTTCCGGGTGACCAGATTGTGCCGTATTTTGAATTTACAGTGATGAACAATGAAAAGCATTTATTGGCGAAAGCATGGGACAACCGTATCGGCTGTGCGATTGCCATCGATGTATTAAAAAATCTGAAAAACAGTGATCACCCCAATGAAGTATACGGGGTCGGAACCGTTCAAGAAGAAGTCGGGCTGCGCGGGGCGAAAACAGCAGCACATACGATCCAGCCTGATATCGCGTTCGGTGTGGATGTCGGAATTGCCGGAGATACACCGGGAATTTCTGAAAAAGAGGCGCAAAGCAAAATCGGTGAAGGGCCGCAAATTATTCTGTATGACGCGTCAATGGTATCTCACAAAGGGCTGCGCGACCTTGTCGTGAACACGGCGGAAGAAGCGGGAATTCCGTATCAGTTCGATTCCATTGCCGGAGGGGGCACGGATTCAGGTTCCATTCACTTAACCGCAAACGGAGTGCCGGCGCTGTCCATTACGATCGCGACGCGCTACATTCACACTCATGCCGCTATTTTGCATCGGGATGATTATGAGAATACGGTAAAATTGATCACAGAAGTGATTAAAAAATTAGATCGGGAAACGGTTGACCGTATTACTTATCAATAAAGATACGGAAGAATCTGCTTTTTTAAGCAGATTCTTTTTTTTGTCTGTACAAATATGAACCCTGCGTCTACAATAAGAGAAGACATAGAAAAATCTGACAACACTTTTTTGAAAGCGCTTTAAAAAAGGGAGGGTTTACAAATGAAAAACAGATTCAGACGCATGATCCGCTTTTCGTGCGCAGCCGTTACAGCCGGGCTGCTGATGATGTCTTCATCTCCGGCATCTGCCGCGTTTTGGGGGGCATCAAATGAATTGCTTCACGATCCGACAATGGCGAAGGAAGGAAACACGTGGTACGCTTTCGGAACCGGTTTGGAAGGGGAGAGGGGACTTCGCGTCTTAAAGGCGGGCAGCGGCGGCGTATGGACCGTTCAGAAATCAATCTTTACTTCTCCGCTGTCATGGTGGGGCAATTATGTGCCGAATTACGGGCTGAATCAATGGGCCCCCGATGTTCAATATTTTAACGGAAAGTATTGGCTGTATTATGCCGTTTCTTCATTCGGCAAAAATACCTCCGCGATCGGCCTTGCATCATCTACAAGCCTCAGTTCGGGAAACTGGAAGGACGAAGGGCTCGTCATCCGTTCAACAAGCGCCAATAACTACAATGCAATTGATCCGGAGCTGACAATTGATAAAGACGGAAACCCTTGGCTTGCCTTCGGTTCTTTTTGGAGCGGCATTAAGCTGACAAAGCTTGATAAAAATACAATGAAACCGACGGGATCACTTCATTCCATCGCTGCCAGACCGAATAACGGCGGAGCTTTGGAAGCGCCGGCCATCACCTACCAGAACGGCTACTATTACTTAATGGTGTCGTTTGATAAATGCTGTTCAGGCGTGAATAGTACGTACAAAATCGCTTATGGAAGAAGCAAAAGCATCACCGGCCCATATCTCGATAAAAGCGGGAAAAGCATGTCAGAAGGCGGAGGGACGATTCTTGACTCCGGCAATGACCGTTGGAAAGGCCCGGGCGGTCAAGACATTGTGAACGGGAATATTTTAGTGCGTCATGCGTATGATGCCGAAAACAGCGGAATTCCGAAGATGCTCATCAATGATATCGATTGGAGTTCAGGCTGGCCTTCCTATTAATCGAGCAGCCGGGCATGTGTGTCCGGCTTTTTTACTTGCAATAAAAGATTGACAGTTTGATTCCTCCTTAACTATAATAAAATTGTTCGTACAAATAAAAGGATTAAAGTTTTTTAGTTTATATTCGTACGTATATTTTTTTAAAAAATGCAAGCGCTTTATTTTGATGGGAAGGGGAAATGAATGTGCTTCAGAACAAAGAATATGAATTTTGGTTTGTAACGGGAAGCCAGCACTTATACGGAGAGGAAACGCTGCAGCTTGTCGATAAACACGCAAAGGGAATATGTGACGGCCTCAGCGGGGTGTCATCAAGATACAA
Source organism: Bacillus sp. ChL18 (assembly GCF_026241425.1). Lineage (NCBI taxonomy): Bacteria > Bacillati > Bacillota > Bacilli > Caryophanales > Bacillaceae > Bacillus > Bacillus sp. ChL18. The sequence goes on from NZ_JAPHWE010000001.1 coordinate 195,760, forward strand.
GATCAGGCATAAACCGGTTGTCACGTCATCTGAAACAATCAGAGAGGTTTTGCGGGAAGCGCAGTATCAAGAAAACTGTGCCGGGGTCGTGACGTGGATGCATACATTTTCCCCTGCGAAAATGTGGATTGAAGGTCTTTCCGCTTTTCAAAAGCCGATGCTTCATCTGCATACCCAGTATCATCGCGACATCCCGTGGGAAACGATTGATATGGACTTTATGAACAGCAACCAATCCGCTCACGGAGACCGGGAATACGGATATATCCAGTCAAGAATGGGGCAGACGAGAAAAGTCATCGCAGGCTATTGGGATGATGAGGAAGTCAAACATGACATTTCGCAATGGATGAACACGGCTGCCGCTTGGAATGAAAGCAGGAATATTAAAGTAGCCCGGTTCGGCGATAATATGCGGAATGTGGCGGTTACTGACGGAGACAAAGTCGGCGCCCACATTCAATTCGGCTGGCAGGTTGACGGGTACGGAATCGGCGATCTTACCGAGGTGATGAACAACGTCACCGACGCAGAAATTGAGGCGCTTTATGAGGAATACGACAACTTGTATGTCATCAGCGACGAAACAAAACGGGATGAAGCAAAAGTTGCTTCCATTAAAGAACAGGCGAAAATTGAACTCGGATTAACGGCCTTTCTCGAACGGGGCGGATATACAGCGTTTTCGACCTCGTTTGAAGTTTTGCACGGAATGAAGCAGCTTCCGGGTCTTGCCGTTCAGCGTCTCATGGAAAAAGGGTACGGATTTGCCGGCGAAGGCGATTGGAAAACGGCTGCCCTTGTGCGAATGATGAAAATAATGGCGGACGGAGAACAAACCTCCTTCATGGAAGATTATACGTACCATTTTGAACCGGGTCGTGCGATGATTCTCGGATCACATATGCTTGAAGTATGTCCGACGATCGCCCTTGATCAGCCGAAAATCGAAGTCCATCCTCTCTCAATCGGAGGGAAGGAAGATCCGGCCCGGTTGGTCTTTAACGGAATCGGCGGTTCAGCCATCATCGCCAGCATCATTGATATCGGTGGGCGATTCCGTCTCATTCTGAATGAAGCGGAAGGCAGGGAAATTGATCATGATATGCCGAATCTCCCTGTGGCGCGGGTGCTGTGGAAGCCGGAGCCATCGCTGAAAACAGCTGCGGAAGCATGGATTTTGGCGGGAGGCGCCCATCATACTTGTATGTCCTTCCGGCTTACGGCTGAACAGATGCTTGACTGGGCTGAGATGGCAGGCATTGAAAGCATCTTTATTTCCCGCAATACCGAAATACATGAGCTGAAAAAAGAGCTGAAATGGAACGACGCATTATACCGGCTGGGAGGGAATTAATATGGCGTATACGATTGGTGTTGATTTCGGCACATTGTCCGGCCGGGCGGTGCTTGTCAATGTCCGCACGGGCGAAGAAATCGCGTCTGCGGTAAAAGAATATACTCATGCTGTCATTGACCGCACGCTGCCGAAGACGGGTGAAAAACTCCCTCGGGACTGGGCGCTTCAGCATCCTGCTGATTATATCGAAGTTCTGGAAACGGCGATTCCGAACCTGCTTGAGCAGGCGGGCGCTGATCCAAAAGACGTGATCGGCATAGGAATTGATTTTACCGCCTGCACGATTTTGCCGATAGACGGCGCGGGGCAGCCGCTTTGTATGCTGCCGGAATTTGAAAGGGAGCCCCACAGTTATGTGAAGCTGTGGAAGCATCATGCAGCTCAAAAACATGCAGACCGTTTGAACACGATTGCCGAAGATACAAATGAAACATTCCTTAAAAGATACGGCGGTAAAATTTCTTCCGAATGGATGATCCCGAAAATCATGCAAATCGCGGAAGAAGCGCCGCATATATACAAGGCGGCAGATCAGATTGTGGAAGCGGCAGACTGGATCGTCTATCAATTGTGCGGTTCATTGAAGCGAAGCAACTGCACGGCCGGCTACAAAGCAATCTGGAATGAGGATACGGGGTATCCGCCGGATCATTTTTTCGAAAGGCTCAACCCGTTAATGAAAACGATTACAAAGGATAAATTAAGCGGCTCCATTTATTCAGTCGGGGAAAAAGCAGGAGGTTTGACCGAAAAAATGGCGGAGCTGACCGGGCTTCTGCCGGGGACGGCCGTTGCCGTCGCCAATGTCGACGCTCACGTGTCAGTGCCCGCGGTCGGTATTACAGAGCCGGGGAAAATGCTGATGATCATGGGAACGTCTACCTGCCATGTGCTGCTCGGCGACGAAGAACATATCGTCCCCGGTATGTGCGGGGTCGTCAATAACGGCATCTTGCCCGGATATGCGGGATATGAAGCGGGGCAGTCCTGTGTCGGCGACCACTTTGAATGGTTCGTCAAAACGTGCGTTCCGAGAGACTATGAGAAGGAAGCTGAGGATAAACACATAGACATTCACGAGCTGCTCAGCAAAAAAGCAGCTGAACTTGTTCCCGGGGAAAGCGGCCTTCTCGCGCTTGACTGGTGGAACGGAAACCGGTCAACCTTGGTGGACGCCGATTTGACGGGCATGTTGCTCGGCATGACGCTGCACACGAAGCCGGAAGAAATCTACAGGGCATTGATTGAAGCGACAGCGTTCGGAACGAGGATGATTATCGAAACGTTCCGGGAAAACGGCGTTCCGGTCGAAGAGCTTTACGCAGCCGGAGGAATCGCCGAAAAAAATCCGTTTGTCATGCAGATTTATGCAGACGTCACAAATATGGATATTAAATTATCCGGGTCTCCGCAGGCGCCTGCACTGGGCTCCGCGATTTTCGGAGCGCTCGCCGCGGGACGGGAAAACGGGGGATTCTCCAATATTGCTGAAGCATGCGCGCATATGGGGAAATTAAAAGACGGCTTTTATGCCCCGAACCGGGAAAGAGCTGAGATTTATGACAGCTTATATGCGGAATATAAAGAGCTCGTACACTACTTCGGCAAAGAAAACAATGTTATGAAACGCCTGAAAGCCATTAAAAACCGTGATTTTGCGAAAGGAGGGAGCCGCCATGCTTGAAGCGTTAAAAGAAGAAGTGCTCGCCGCCAACCTGAAGCTTGAGGAACATAACCTTGTCACGTTTACATGGGGGAATGTCAGCGGCATTGACAGAGAGAGCGGGAGAATCGTCATTAAACCGAGCGGTGTCGATTACAGTGAGCTGACCGCTGACAAACTGGTCGTCCTGAATGAGGACGGAGACATTCTCGAAGGCTCGCTGAAGCCGTCTTCTGACACGCCGACCCATCTTTATCTGTATAAAGCGTTTCCGGCTATCGGCGGAATCGTTCATACTCACTCCCGCTGGGCGACGAGCTGGGCGCAGGCCGGAAGAGACATACCCGCTCTCGGAACGACTCACGCGGATTACTTTGAAAGCGCTATACCCTGCACGAGGGAAATGTATGAAGAAGAAATTGTGAAAGATTACGAATATCATACAGGCAAAGTCATAGCCGAAACCTTTCAAAACGAACCGTATGAACAAAATCCGGGTGTTCTCGTCCACAGCCACGGCCCGTTCTGCTGGGGAACGGACGCGCTGAATGCCCTGCATAACGCCGTTGTGCTCGAAACGGTAGCGGAAATGGCCTACCATTCGCTTATGCTGAACAAACAGCTCAGTCCGATCGACAGAGTGCTGCATGATAAGCATTTTTACAGAAAACACGGGGCGAATGCTTATTATGGCCAAACTTGACGCAGCCGGGTTTCTGATTGATTTAGACGGAACCGTATTCAGGGGGCGGGAGCTGATTGACGGCGCAAAAGAAGCCGTTCATACCCTTCAGTCACTGGGCAAAGCCGTTGTCTTTTTAAGCAACCGCGGCAATCTATCAAGAGCAATGTGCCGAAAGAAACTGCTGGGTGCCGGTATCCGCACGGATGAACGGAGCATCGTGCTGTCCTCCAGTGTGACGGCATCATTTTTAAAGAAGCATTATCCTTTGTCAAAGGTGTGGGTGTTAGGAGAGAAAGGGCTGACTGATGAACTCGCTTTAGCGGGTGTCGCCCTGGCGCAAAACCCGCAGGCGGCAGACTGGCTTGTCATCTCCCTGCATGAAACCGTCACCTATGAGGATCTGAATCTCGCTTTTAAGGCGGCTTCCTCCGGCGCGCGCATCATCGCCACGAACCGGGACCGCTCCTTTCCGAATGAAGGCGGCCATGCCATGGACGTCGCGGGAATGATCGGGGCCATTGAAGCATCCGCCGGAGCAAAAACTGAGCTTGTCATCGGCAAACCGTCTTGGCTGATGGCTGAGGCGGCATGTGAAGCGCTCGGACTTCCCCCTGAGGAATGCGCCATTATCGGAGACAGCCTCGAATCAGATATCGCAATGGGCAGCCTGTACGGGATGAAAAGCGTATTGGTTCTGACGGGGTCGGCCAAACTTGGGGAGCCCCGTCTATATGAACCTGACATCGTCCTTGATTCTATTAAAGACCTGACAGAATTAGCGAAGGAGGGAATCCTTTCATGAAACGTTCTCCTGAGGACATTCAATCCGAGTTTGACAAGGAAGGGGCCAGCCGCTCACCGATTCAAATAGAAGATATCGTGATCGGGGCGAATGCAAAAGAAGAGCTTCTCAGATTTCTGCAAAAAAAATGCTGGAATCATCCGGTCATCGTCTGTGACCGTAACACGTACGAGGCGGCGGGACGTCTGTTTGCGGAAGAATTGAGGGCAGGCGGGATCAAAGCGTCAAAAGTCATCATTCCGGAGCATGAAGCCGGGGCCGCCGCGGCTGATGAGAGGACATTGGTCTATACGCTGATCAATCTCGCGGAAGAGACGGATGTCATCATTGCGGCCGGTGCAGGAACGATTCACGACATTACGCGGTTTGCCGCCTACCAGCGCGGATTGCCGTTTATCTCATTCCCCACCGCTCCGTCAGTCGACGGTTTTACATCGGCGGGAGCGCCGCTCATATTAAACGGAATCAAAACGACGATTCAAACGAAAGCGCCCATCGCCTTATTTGCGGATACGAATGTATTAAAAGAAGCGCCCCGTTCAATGACAGCCGCGGGCTTCGGAGACATGATCGGAAAAATAACATCGCTGGCAGATTGGGAGATTTCCCGCAGGCTTGCGGGTGAGCCGTACTCAGAAGCCGGGGCGAAGCTTGTGAAAGACGCGCTTTGGCAGTGCATTGATCACCGCGCTGACATTGCCATGGGAACGGAGGCCGGCATTCAGATACTGATGGAAGCGCTGATCGTTTCGGGTCTTGTCATGCTTGCGCTTGACCACTCCCGCCCCGCCTCAGGAGGAGAACATCACATCTCGCATTGGATTGAGATGGAAATGCTGAAGGCAAAACAGCCTCCGATTCTCCACGGTGCGAAGGTCGGCTGTGCGTGCGCGGTGCTGAGTGATATTTACAAAGAACTGGCTTGTCACGAAAAGCTTGCTGAACTGCCGCCGCACTTTCGCGAGGCGATTCAATCTGCATATGAAGGGCTGCCCGACGGCAAGACAATTGCCGGGTGGCTCGCATCTGCGGGAGGTCCCGCCTGTTTCGATGAGATCGGTGTGGAAAAGGAGCTTGTCAGCGATGCGCTTAAGCATGCGCACACATTGCGGGACCGTTATACCGGTTTAACCATCATAAATGCAAATGCAGCGCTCTTTGCACATCATTTGCATCTATAGCCGCGCGGCCTAAAGTGGAAGGGGTAATGACATGAAAAAAACGACCGCTGTATGTTTGGTGCTGATGATGCTCTTCTTGTTTACCGCCGGCTGTTCACAAGAACGGACTGCCGGCCGGCCGGGAGAAACGGAGCTGACGTTTTGGACGTTTAACGGTCTGCACGAACAGTTTTATCAGGAAATGGTCAAAGAATGGAATCAGAAATATCCGGAGCGCAAAATCAAGCTGAATACCGTTGTTTATCCTTATGGACAAATGCATGATAATTTATCGGTTTCGCTGATCGCGGGTGAGGGGCTTCCCGATATAGCCGACGTGGAATTAAGCCGGTTCTCGAACTTTCTGAAGGGGAAGGATATCCCGCTTGCCGATCTGACGCCGCTGATTGAAAAAGACCGCGATAAGTTTGTGGAAGCGCGTCTGGCCTTATACAGCAAAAACGGAAAATTGTACGGCCTTGATACACATGTGGGGACGACCGTCATGTTTTACAACATGGATATCATGAAAAAAGCGGGCGTTGATCCCGCCTCCATTAAGACATGGGAAGATTACCGGCGGGCAGGGAAAAAAGTGCGTGAGGCCGCTGGGAAACCGATGGGAACGGTTGAAACAAACGACTCCGCCACATTCCTATCCATGATTTCGCAGCAAGGGTCAGGCTACTACAGCAAAAACGGAAAATTGATTCTGAACAGCAAGACGAATACAGACACACTGAATTATGTAAAGGACATGGTAAATGATAAAACCCTTCTGCCGGCTCCCGGCGGCGGCCATCACAGCGAAGAATACTACGGTTTTATGAATCAGGGCGGGGCAGCCTCAGTGCTGATGCCCATTTGGTACATGGGACGGTTTATCGATTATATGCCTGATTTAAAAGGCAAAATGGCGATTTACCCTATGCCGGCCTGGAAAGAAGGCGGTGACAGATCAGCGGGTTTAGGCGGAACAGCCACCGTCGTGCCGAAGCAGGCTGAACATCTGAAGCTCGCGAAAGAATTTCTCGGTTTTGCGAAAGGTTCGAAGGAAGGGAATATAAAGCTTTGGACGGTGCTCGGCTTTGACCCGCTCCGCTGGGACGTGTGGGATTCAAAAGAATTGAAGGAGAAAAACAAGTACACGGATTTCTTCCGGAACGGTACGTCAATTTTTTCCTCGCTCCTTGAAATAAAAGATGAGATCAATCCGATTTATCTGCATGAAGACTTCTCTAAAGCGGCTGATCTCGTTGTCAGACAAGTGCTGTTCGATGCGCTGAAGACGCAGGAAAAAACACCTAAGGAAGCCTTGGACGAGGCGGCAGAGCAATTAGAGAAATAGGAGAAGCCGCCCTATTTAACAGTGAAAGCGGGGGAGCTTTTATGAGACCTGTAAAGACAGAGACAGCGCAAACCGTTTCTGCAGTCCGGAAGAAGCCGCGCCGGCGCAATGTGCTGTATTCAAAAAAAGCGGTGCCTTATCTTTTTACGGCGCCATTTATCATTTCGTTTCTCGTTTTCTTTTTGTATCCGATCATCAGCGTGTTTATCATGAGCTTTCAGCGGATACTGCCGGGAGAAATTACATTTGTCGGGTTTTCCAATTATACCGCTCTTCTTAATCCAACCTTTTACACCGCACTGTTTAACACATTGGAATATACCTTCTGGACGCTGATCGTGCTGATTCCAGTGCCGCTTCTTTTGGCGGTGATTCTGAATTCGAAGCTCGTCAGGTTCAGAAATGTGTTTAAATCGGCTCTGTTTGTACCGGCTTTAACATCGACGATCGTAGCGGGAATTATTTTCCGTCTGATGTTCGGAGAAATGAATACGTCGCTTGCAAACGAGCTGATGATGAAGCTTGGCGCATCACCCCAAAACTGGCTCAACAACAAAGGTACCGGCATGTTTTTAATGGTGCTGCTTGCGTCATGGAGGTGGATGGGCATTAACATTCTTTACTTTCTGGCCGGATTGCAAAACGTGCCGAAAGAATTGTATGAAGCGGCTGAAATTGACGGGGCGAGTACGTGGAAAAAGTTCCGGCATATTACCCTTCCATTTTTAAAGCCGGTGTCCGTTTATGTGTTAACGATCAGTATTATCGGCGGTTTCAGAATGTTTGAGGAAAGCTATGTGCTTTGGCAGAATAATTCCCCGGGCAATATCGGCCTCACACTTGTCGGTTATTTATATCAGCAGGGGCTTGCATACAACGAAATGGGGTACGGGGCCGCAATCGGAATTGTCCTTTTGCTTGTCATCTTACTAGTCAGCCTTGTTTCACTGAAACTGTCCGGTTCGTTTAAAGGGGAGGGATAAGCGTTGCGTAACAATCACATGTTTTCCGTGTACAGAGTCGCGTTTACCTTGTTTTTTATCATGCTGAGCCTGTTGTATATCTTTCCGATGATCTGTCTATTGCTCGGTTCTTTAAAGCCGTCATCTGAGCTGATGCGCATCGGGCTGAATCTGCGTCTTGATCCGGATGTGATGAGCCTTGATAACTACACCTATTTGTTCAACGGGGGGAGCATTTATTTCAAATGGTTTTTTAACAGCCTGCTGCTCGGCGTTCTCACCACGGTTCTCACGCTGTTTTTTTCCTCTTTGATCGGCTACGGACTCGGTGTCTACGAATTTAAAGGCAGAAATATTATTTTTGTTCTTGTGCTGATCATTATGATGGTGCCTCTTGAAGTGATGATGCTTCCGTTGTTCAAATTGACGGTGGGTCTTCATTTGATCGATTCTTATACGGGGGTGATTCTGCCGTTTATTGTGTCGCCTGTCGCCGTGTTCTTTTTCCGGCAATATGCGCTCGGACTTCCGAAGGATCTGCTTGATTCAGCGAGAATGGACGGCTGCACCGAATTCGGCATTTTTTTCAGAATTATGGCGCCGCTCATGAAACCGGCATTCGGGGCAATGATCATTCTTCAATCTTTAAACAGCTGGAATAACTTTTTATGGCCGCTGATCGTGCTTCGATCGAAAGAAATGTTTACGCTTCCAATCGGACTTTCAGGGCTGCTGAGTCCGTACGGCAACAACTATGACATGCTGATTTCCGGGTCCGTTTTTGCGATACTGCCGGTGATCATCATATTCTTGTTTTTCCAAAAATACTTCATTTCCGGCCTCACAGTAGGCGGAGTGAAGGGATAGAGAGAGGGAGGAAATAATGAAAAAAGCGGGGATTACAGCAGATAAAGAATATATCATCGGTGAAGTGGACAAACGGATGTACGGATCATTTATAGAACATATGGGCCGGGCGGTGTATGAAGGCATTTATGAGCCCGGACACCCGAAAGCCGACAAGGACGGGTTCAGAACAGACGTGCAGGAGTTAATCAAGGAATTGCAAGTGCCGTTCATCCGCTATCCGGGAGGGAATTTTCTCTCAGGCTACAATTGGGAGGACGGCGTCGGGCCGGTGAAGGACCGCCCGCGGAGGCTTGATTTGGCATGGCAGACGACAGAAACGAACGAAGTGGGGACGAATGAATTTTTAACGTGGGCGAAAAAAGTGAACGCCGAAGTGAATATGGCGGTCAATCTCGGGACGAGAGGAATCGATGCCGCCCGGAACCTCGTCGAATACTGCAACCATCCTGAAGGGTCGTACTGGAGCGACTTACGAAAATCGCACGGATATGAAAAACCTTACGGCATCAAAACATGGTGCCTAGGAAATGAGATGGACGGCCCTTGGCAGATCGGTCATAAAACGGCGCATGAATACGGACGGCTCGCCGCTGAAACGGCAAAGGTGATGAAATGGACGGACCCGACGATCGAATTGGTGGCTTGCGGAAGCTCAAACAGCGGCATGCCGTCCTTCATCGAGTGGGAGGCCGAGGTGCTTGAGCATACGTACGAGCATGTGGATTACATCTCACTGCATACGTATTACGGCAACCATGAAAATGATCTTGAAAACTATTTGGCGAAGTCGATGGATTTAGACCATTTTATTAAATCCGTCACAGCCGTATGTGATTATATGAAAGCGAAAAAACGCAGCAAAAAAACGATTCACCTTTCTTTAGATGAATGGAATGTGTGGTATCACTCAAATGAAGCGGATAAAAAAGTGGAGCCATGGATTACGGCCCGGCCGATTCTCGAAGACATCTACAATTTTGAAGACGCACTGTTGATCGGTTCACTGCTGATTACGATGCTGCAGCATGCGGACAGACTAAAGATCGCCTGTCTCGCCCAGCTTGTCAACGTAATTGCGCCTATTATGACTGAAAAGGGCGGAGAAGCATGGAGACAGCCGATCTTTTATCCTTACATGCACGCCTCTGTCTACGGGAGAGGGACTTCAATGAAGCTGCTGGTCACCTCCCCGAAATACGACTCAGCGGATTTTACGGATGTGCCGTATGTTGATGCCGCGGCCGTTTACCATGAAGAGGATGAAGCACTGACCATTTTTGCCGTCAACAAAAGCAAGGAACTGATGGAAACGGAGATAAAGCTGAGAGGGTTTGAAGATTACCGCATTATTGAGCATATCGTGCTGGAGCATCAGGATATGAAAGCGACCAATCAAAAAAACAGAAAAGAAGTCATTCCGCACTCCAACGGAACGTCTTCGGCAAATGCTCAAGGGATAACGGCTCATTTTACTCCGCTGTCCTGGAATGTCATCCGTTTATCAGGAAAATAATGTTCCGAAAAGCCGGGCTGCGCCGCCGGCTTTTTTTTACGCAAAAATCATCTCTTGTTATCTGATAATTGTGATAATATTTAGAAAAAGAGAAAAGGGGCTGGGATTAAATGAATGCGATTACAATCGTCATAGCGTCTATATGTATTCTGGCGATCGCCTATCGGCTTTACGGTACCTTTATGATGGTCAAAGTATTAAAAATCAATGATCAGACACCGACTCCGGCCCATGTGCTTGAGGATGGGAAAGATTATGTGCCGACGAATAAGTGGGTGTCATTCGGCCACCACTTCGCGGCAATCGCCGCTGCCGGCCCGCTTGTCGGACCGATTCTGGCAGCTCAGTTCGGCTATCTGCCCGGGCTTTTATGGCTGTTAATCGGGGCGGTGATCGGAGGAGCCGTGCACGATATTGTCGTATTGTTTGCATCAATGCGGAAAAACGGGAAAACGCTTTCTGAAGTCGCCAAAGAAGAGCTCGGCCCGGTGGCGGGTTTTTGCACGGGTCTCTCGATGCTGTTTATCATTACGATCACGATGGCGGGGCTGTCCATGGTTGTGCTGCACGCGCTTGAGAAAAACCCGTGGGGAACGTTTGCGGTGGGGATTACGATTCCGATCGCGATGGGGGTCGGCCTCTACTATAAAAAAACGGGCAATCTCAAACTCGCATCAACTGTCGGGTTTCTTTTGTTAATGGCCGGTGTTGTCATCGGGCCGCAGCTGCAGACAACGGCTCTCGGGGACATGCTGACACTGGATGCGAAAACGCTTGCAGTGGCGCTTCCTGTCTATGCGTTTTTCGCCGCGGCGCTTCCGGTTTGGCTTTTGCTGGCTCCGCGTGACTATTTAAGCAGTTTTATGAAAATCGGGGTTTTTGCCGCTTTGATCGCAGGCGTCTTTTTCGTCAATCCCGCCATTAAATTCCCGGCCGTAACGGAGTTTATTCACGGCGGAGGGCCGGTGATCGCGGGTCCTGTCTGGCCGTTTATTTCAATAACGATTGCCTGCGGCGCCATTTCGGGCTTTCATGCATTTGTCGGTTCCGGCACAACGCCGAAAATGCTGGATAAATGGAGTGATATAAAGCCGGTTGCTTTCGGAGCGATGCTTGTGGAATGTCTCGTCGGAATTATGGCGCTCATTGCAGCTGCCGCTCTTGAGCCCGCCGACTATTTTGCCATTAACAGCACGCCTGAAATATTCCGCACCCTCGGGATGAATGTCGTCCATCTGCCTGAATTGAGTAAAGAAATCGGGCTCAGTCTGGAAGGAAGAACGGGCGGCGCTGTTACGCTTGCCGTCGGAATGACGTATATCTTTACGGAGATTCCGTTTTTCAGTCATTTGGCTTCATACTTTTTTCAATTCGTCATTATGTTTGAAGCGGTGTTTATTTTAACGGCGATTGATGCGGGAACCCGTGTCGCCCGGTACTTGATTCAAGAGTTTTTCGGAGAGGTCTATAAGCCGCTGAAAAAAACAGACTGGCTGCCGGGCTCAATTTTCTCAAGCGCGCTCGCCTGCCTGCTGTGGGGCTATCTTCTGTATTCGGGCGACATCAGCTCCATTTGGGCGCTGTTCGGCGTATCCAATCAGCTTATGGCGTCTGTCGGCTTAATTATCGGTGCGACCGTCGTATTAAAAATAGCGGATAAGCGGCGCTATATGCTGACATGCCTGATTCCTCTCGCTTATTTGTACGTGACCGTCAACTATGCGGGTTATTGGATGGTGCGGTATGTGTATTTGAACCCCGAAGCGGCGGGATACAACGTGCTGAATGGCGTTTTATCCATTATCATGCTCATTCTCGGGCTTGTGATTATCATTGCGGCTGTGAAAAAATGGGCGAATGTATGGCGTGATCCGAGTGCCAGACTGGAAGCTTCAATACCCGGATAAATCCGCGGCCGTCCGAACATTGCAGCATCATAAAAAAAGCAGAGAGCCGATCGGTCTCTCTGCTTTCATCTTATGACAAATCCGCCGCTTCCAAAAGGTAATCCGCCAAATGAACCGCGCGGACACGGCCTGTTAATCCTTCGCGCAAAATGCCGAGCTGCATTTGCAGAAGGCATCCGGGATTGGCTGTCACGATGACGGCCGCCTCCGTTTTTCCGGCGGCTTTCATCTTGCTGTCTAATATTTTCATAGACATCTCTGACTCTGTTATATTATAAATTCCCGCCGACCCGCAGCAGCTGTCGGCCTTTTCCATTTCTCTGTACTCAGCCCCTTTAATGCTTTTCAAAAGCGTGCGCGGTTCCTCTGACGTATGCATCACATTGCGGAGATGGCAGGAGTCCTGATATGTGACGATATGAGGAGACTGTGCCCGCAGGTTTTTTTGATGGAATTTCAGATCAACCAGTACGGATGAAAAGTCTTTGAGCTTCCGGACGAATTGTCCGGCACGTTCCGCCCATCCGGGTTCATCTTTCAGTAAATGCGGATATTCCTGAAGAAAGGCGCCGCATCCGCCGGCGTTTGTAATAATATAATCAGCGTCAAGCGCCTCAAAAGCCGCGATATTCCGCTTGGCCAGTTCTTTTCCCATCTCTTTTTCTCCGCTGTGCCCGTGAAGCGCGCCGCAGCACGCCTGGCCGTCCGGAACCGCGATTTCACACCCGGCCGCCTGTAAAAGCGCCGTTGTCGCATGATTTGTCGCTAAAAACATCGTATCCATTAAGCAGCCCGAGAAAAATGCGGCCCGTTTTTGGACGGGACCCGCGGCATGAAGAAAACGCGGCCTTTCCTTCATGTCTTTCCGTTTCGGGACGGGCGGGAGCACTTGTTCCATTGTGCGCAGATGTTCAGGCAAAACGCGCAGCATACCGGTTTTTCTGACGGCGGTCTGCAGTCCCGATCTTTGGTATATTCCGAGAAGATTCACGGCTGTCTGCATGCGGTTTTGATGAGGGAAAAGCCCGGTGAAGGCGGCTTTCCGCAAGAGGCGCACGCCCGGCTTATGTTTTTTATTTTGATGAATGATATCCCTCGCTTCTTCAAGCAGCTGTCCGTAATTGACCCCTGCCGGACAAACGGGCTCGCATGCCCGGCATCCGAGACACAGCGAAAGTGAGCGCTCGACATCTTCATCCGGCTCGATCAGTCCGTCAGTGACGGCTTTCATCAGGGCGATCCGGCCGCGCGGCGAATGGGATTCTTGAAATCCCGATTCGATATAGGTCGGACAGGAAGGAAGGCAGAAGCCGCAGCGCATACAGTTCAGCAATTCACCTTCATCCATGCGGTTTTTGAATTCTGTTTGAATGTGTTTCTGCTCTTTAGCCGTTGTCATTTCATCACCACCACGCGTTTCCTTGATGAATTGGCGAATATTTTTCCCGGATTCAGCAGATTTTGGGGATCAAGCGCTTGTTTGATCGCTTTCATGGCGGTGATGCCTTCTGTTTTCAGTTTCATTTCTAAATACGGCGCTTTTACGATGCCGACCCCGTGTTCACCCGTTATCGTTCCGCCCAGCTCAATCGCTTTTTCAAAAATGGCGGCAAAAGCTTTTTCGACACGTTCCATCTCCTCTGTATTTCGGATATCGGTGGTGCACGTCGGATGGAGGTTGCCGTCTCCGGCATGGCCGAATGTGCAGATGGACAGGCCGTATGTTTCTGCAATCTCGTTAATGGCTTTGACCATGCTGGCAATTTGTGATCTCGGCACGGTCGCATCTTCCAGAATCGTTGTCGGTTTCAGCCGGGCAAGGGCTGATAATGCGGACCGTCTGGCCTCTGTAAGCGCGAATGCCTCTTCCTCGGTTTCAGCCGTTTGGACGGATACGGCTGCTCCGTTTTTACAGATGGCTTCGATTTTTTCCATATCTCGTCTGACCGTGTCGATGTCACCGTCCTGTTCGATCAGCAATACCGCTTTTGCGTCGGTCGGAAGCCCGATCTTGGCGTAATCTTCAATGACCTGCAGTGTCGGCTGATCCAGAAATTCGAGTGTCGCCGGAATGATTTTTTCAGCGATGATGGCAGAAACCGATTCCGCAGCCGCTTCAATATGTTCATAGAGTGCAAGCAGCGTTTTTTTCGTTTCCGGCTTCGGAACCAGCTTTAAAGTCGCTTCCGTCACAACGCCGAGCGTCCCTTCTGATCCGACGAAAAGCCGGGTCAGATCATAACCGGCGACATCCTTTGTCAGCTTTCCTCCTGTGCGAATGATATCGCCTGAAGCCAAGACGGCTTCAAGGCCGAGGACATAATCCCGGGTGACGCCGTACTTCAGTCCGCGCAGCCCGCCGGAATTTTCATTAATATTCCCGCCGATCGTCGATATTTTCATGCTGCTCGGATCAGGCGGATAAAATAAACCTTTTTGTTCAACCGCACGGATCATATCTTGCGTGATCACGCCCGGCTGGACGGTTGCCGTCAAATTTTCTTCATCGATTTCCAGAATGCGGTTCATATGTTTGAATAAAAGCACAAGCCCGCCTTCAGACGGACATGTGCCGCCGCATAAGTTTGTGCCTGAACCCCTCGGCACGATCGGAATGTCATGTCTGCTGCAAATCGTTAATATACGGGACACGTCATCCGCGCTGCGGGGGGCGATTACCGCATCCGGCATGGCTTGCAGCTGAGGAGCCGCATCATAAGAATACACAAGACGGCCCGCCGCTGAATCATCATAATTCTCCTTCCCGACCGTCCGGATGAACGCTTCTTTTGCCTCTCGTGAAATCATGTTCTCCCAACCTCCCTGATAAGAAAAGCGTTTTCATTTAATTGTAAAGAAAAACGATTCCGCACACTATGGAGAAACATATGAAAAATGATGATATGATTACGTGATTTTTGTATGTTGATCTAAAAAGCGCAGCGCCAAATAAAAAGCTGTTATATCTTCAGGGCGGTCGAGATTCATATTTGTCAGTGATTCCAGTTTGGAAAGACGGTAGCGCAATGTATTGATATGAATATGCATGTCGTCGGCGGTGCGCTTTAACGATAATTGCCGGTCGAAAAAGGCGCGCAGCGTATCCAGAAGTTCTTCCCGGTCCAGTACATGCTCGAGAACCCGCCGTGAAAACTCCGACCGCGTGCCGGGTGCGATATCGGCAAGACACATATCCAGTTTTAAATCTTCTTCAAAGACGGCCTGCTTGTCATCGATTCCGGCTGAAAGTGCTTTATCCGCCTGTTCGTATGATTCCGTGAGGCGCTCTCCCGGAACGATCCGTCCGATGCCGGCGGTGACAGGCTGCCCGAAAACGGCGCCGATCTTTTTAATGAGCTGTGTTTTGGAAGCCGAATTTGCTTCATGATTAATGAGAATGCGTTCATTTCCCCAGCGGACAAACAGGTCTTCAGGGCATTCGTACTGCCAGAGCCGCCCGAGCTCCTCCGCTTTATATTGCTCATAACGGCCTTGAATGAGTATGATCCGGCGGTATGCGTGAAGGTCTGCGCCGATGAGCTTTGCTTTTTCTAAAAAGCCCGGAGACCATTCTTTCAGCTGCAGCCAATCAACCATAAAGGATTCAAGCATTCTCGCACGCCACTGCGCTTCTTCCATATGGCGCGTTTCTTTAATAAACAGCTCCGTCATTTTTCTGAGCAATTCTCCGAAAGGCAGGATATCGTCAGGGTCTCCTGTCAGGCCGAATACTCCGATCACTTCATGGCCTGAAAAAACGGGGAGGTTCAGTCCTGCTTTTACGCCCTCGAGCCGTTTTTCATCTTCTTTCGTAATGATGACATTCCGTTTTTCGCGCGCGCAGATCAGTGCGCCTTCATGAAACCATCCGGCGCGCGCCTCGTTGGTGCCCGCGATGATCATTCCTTTTGTATCGGCAATAATCACTTCGCGGCTGTACATATGTTTGACTTCGGCAATCAATTTCTTTGCCAGTTCCGGCTGTAACTGCATGGCGATCCCCCTCGCCATTATTATACAAAAAAAACCGGGTGTCCCATCACCCGGTTCATGTTTATTGCGCAGGTTTTAATCCGCCTTCAAGTGTTTTGAGCATTTCATTTTTTTCTGAGTCCGACGCATGCTGCCAAAGAACTTCGAATAAGACGCCGAGGCCCGGAAGCATTTTTTCTTCACCGCTTTGGATGGCGTCAACGATAGTATGCTCCAGCTGATCCTGGTTATTGCCGGTTACATTGGCAATAACGGCGTTGCGTAAATTAAGATCCATTACAACCGCTCCTTTTTTCTGAATGTGATACGCATATTCTTACCGCGCACGCGGTTTATTATGTGCTGTTCTTAAGATATAATAACAACATGCATGAAAAAAGGAGAGCACAGACATAAAGTGAAACGAATCGACTCTGCAAAAAACCAAAAAGTGAAGGACTGGAAAAAACTTCACACAAAAAAAGAGAGACTTAAAACGAATACATTTCTGATAGAAGGAGAGCATCTGGCAGAAGAAGCGCTCAAATCAAAGGGAACGGTAAAAGAAATTCTCGTAAACGATGAGAGCGCCATCCCGGCCGATCTGGACATGAGCATTCCGTGCTACGTGCTGAGCGAAGACGCGTTTTCAGCCGTGACGGAAACAGAAACGCCGCAGCGGATCGCCGCGGTCTGCCATATGCCGGATAAGCAGCCTGATCAGCTGAAGCGGCTGCTTCTGATTGATGCCGTGCAGGACCCGGGGAATTTAGGAACAATGATCAGAACGGCAGATGCGGCGGGCATCGACGCCGTTGTCCTTGGTGAGGGAACAGCAGACCCGTACAATGGAAAAACGCTGCGTTCAGCACAAGGATCTCATTTTCATATTCCCATTTTGAAACGTCCGCTTGATGAGTTCACCGCTGAGCTGAAATCACAAGGCGTCGCGATCTACGGCACGGCGCTTGAAAACGGTGCGGCTTATCAAAGCGTGAAGCCTGAAGAATCGTTCGCGTTAATCGTCGGGAACGAGGGGGCGGGAGTGGACGCCGGCCTTCTGCAAAAAACGGATCTCAACCTGTACGTTCCGCTGTACGGGCAGGCGGAATCGCTGAATGTGGCGGTAGCGGCCGCCATCCTCGTTTATCATCTCAGAGGATAGGTTGCGAAAAGCCTTGGATTTCACTATAATAGATAGCAATAATGTAAAAACCGTGACAGAGGACGTCAATTTTTGCACACACTGCCTTCCAGGGAGAAAATGCCGCTGACTGAGAGCATTTTTATCGCAGCACAAAAATTGATTTTCACCTCTCGAGTTGTCACCGGGACCGCGCCAAACGCGCGTAAAGGTGAACCGGAACGATCGTTTCCGTTATGTCAATGAAGCTGTCGGCAGATGAAGTCTGCCTTAAAAAGGGTGGTACCGCGGCCACAACTCGTCCCTTCTCTCAAGGGGCGGGTTTTTTTGTTTTCTGAAAAAGGCATAGAACGGTTTGGTTTACATAAAAGGAGGATGCATGATGGAAGAGAAGCTTAAACAGCTCGAACTGGAAGCTGCAGAAAAAGTAGAAGCGGCGGGTTCATTAAAAGAAGTTAACGACATTCGGGTGCAATATCTCGGAAAAAAAGGGCCGATTACAGAAGTTCTCCGCGGCATGGGCAAACTGTCCGCCGAAGAGCGCCCGAAAATGGGAGCGCTCGCCAATGAAGTGAGAGAGCGCATTGCAGCAGCCATTACGGCGAAAAATGAACAGCTTGAACAAGAAGAAATGAATAAAAAACTCAGCAGCCAGACGATTGACGTCACATTGCCGGGCAGTCAGGTAAACATCGGCGGCCGCCATCCGCTTACGGTCGTTATTGAAGAAATTGAAGATTTATTTATCGGCATGGGATATACCGTCGAAGAAGGCCCTGAAGTGGAAACGGATTATTACAACTTTGAGGCGCTGAACCTGCCGAAGGAACATCCGGCCCGCGACATGCAGGACAGCTTTTACATTACAGAAGAAATGCTGATGAGAACGCAGACGTCACCGGTGCAGACGCGCACGATGGAAAAGCATAAAGGAAAAGGCCCCGTCAAAATCATTTGTCCCGGTAAAGTGTATCGCCGCGACAACGATGACGCGACCCATTCCCATCAATTCATGCAGATCGAGGGTCTCGTCGTCGACCGCAAAATCAGCATGAGCGACCTGAAAGGCACGCTTGAATTGGTCGCCAAAAAAATGTTCGGCCAAGATCGTGAAATCAGGCTCCGTCCGAGCTTTTTCCCATTCACAGAGCCTTCTGTCGAGGTGGATGTGACCTGCTTTAAGTGCGGCGGACAAGGCTGCTCCGTCTGCAAAAAAACAGGCTGGATCGAAATTCTCGGCGCCGGCATGGTTCATCCGAACGTGCTGAAAATGGCCGGATTCAATCCTGAGGAATACCAGGGTTTTGCTTTCGGAATGGGTGTGGAACGAATCGCGATGCTGAAATACGGCATTGAAGATATCCGCCATTTCTATACCAATGATGTCAGATTCATTTCGCAGTTTAAACAGGCGTAAGAGGAGGATACACATGTTTGTTTCTTATAAATGGTTAGAAGATTACGTTGACTTGCAGGGAATCGACCCGGCCGTGCTTGCAGAAAAAATTACGAGAGCCGGTATTGAAGTTGAGGGTATCGAGTATAAAGGGGAGGGCGTAAAAGGCGTTGTCATCGGACAAGTGCTTGAGCGCGAACAGCACCCGAATGCCGACAAGCTCAACAAATGCCTTGTTGATATCGGTGCGGAGGAACCCGTGCAGATTATCTGCGGCGCCCCGAATGTTGATAAAGGACAGAAGGTTGCCGTTGCAACGGTCGGAGCCGTGCTTCCCGGCAATTTCAAAATTAAAAAAGCCAAGCTGCGCGGCGAAGCGTCTCACGGCATGATCTGTTCCCTTCAGGAGCTCGGCATTGAAAGCAAGCTCGTGGCGAAAGAATATGCGGAAGGCATTTTCGTTTTTCCGAATGATGCTGAAACGGGAGCTGACGCAATGGCGGCCCTTCAGCTTGATGATGCGATTTTAGAATTGGGCTTAACGCCGAACCGCGCCGACGCGATGAACATGCTTGGCGTGGCTTATGAAGTTGCGGCTATCCTCGGCGCAGAGGTAAAGCTTCCGGAGGCTTCATATGAAAAAGCGGCAGAAAAAGCGGCGGATGCTGTTTCCGTTAAGGTTGAAGATACGCAGGCCAATCCGCATTATGCCGCAAAAATCATTAAAAACGTCAAAATCGGCCCGTCTCCGCTATGGATGCAGACGAAGCTGATGAATGCAGGCATCCGCCCGCATAATAACGTCGTGGACATTACAAACTTCGTCCTCCTTGAGTACGGACAGCCGCTTCACGCTTTCGATTACGACCGGTTCGGTTCAAAAGAGGTCGTCGTCAGAAAAGCGGCGGAAAACGAAACCATCGTGACGCTGGATGAACAAGAGCGCAAGCTGTCAAGCAGCCATTTGGTCATCACAAACGGAAAAAAAGCGCAAGCCGTTGCGGGAGTCATGGGCGGAGCTGAGTCTGAAGTCCGCGAAGACACCACTGCGATTTTACTGGAAGCCGCTTATTTCGACGGACAGACCGTCCGCAAAGCGTCGAGAGACCTCGGACTGAGAAGCGAAGCGAGCGCCAGATATGAAAAAGGCATTGATCCGGCCCGTGTTTTGCTGGCGGCTGAACGGGCCTGCAGTCTCATTCAGGCATATGCCGGCGGAGAAGTGCTCTCAGGCACGGTTGAAGAAAATCATCTGAAAATCGAAGCAAACAACATTCACGTGTCTGTTGAAAAAGTGAACGCCGTACTCGGCATGACAATCGCTAAAGAAGAAATCATCAGCATTTACAAGCGCCTCGGGTTTGCAGTCGGTGAAGCTGAAGACGTTCTCGTCGTAACGGTGCCGTCGCGCCGCGGAGATATTAGAATAGAAGAAGACCTGATTGAAGAAGCGGCGAGATTGTACGGGTATGACAATATCCCGTCCACGCTTCCGGAAACGGCCGGCACGACAGGCGGCTTGACACCGTATCAGGCAAAACGCCGGAAAGTGAGACGTTTCCTTGAAGGAGCGGGTCTTTCACAAGCGACCACTTATTCATTAACGAATGATAAAAAAGCGGCCGCTTTTGCGATCGAAAAATCATTCAACACGATGCTTGCTCTGCCAATGAGCGAAGAAAGAAGCATTCTCAGACACAGCCTCGTGCCGAATCTTCTTGAAGCCGTTTCATACAATCTGGCCAGACAGACTGATTCCGTTGCTTTATATGAAACGGGTTCTGTATTTCTGACGAAAGAAGAAAACACAAAACCGGTTGAAAAAGAACGGGTTGCCGGAGCTGTAACCGGATTGTGGCGCAAAAATTTATGGCAGGGTGAGAAAAAGCCGGTTGATTTCTTCGTCGTCAAAGGAATCGTTGAAGGCCTGCTGCATCAATTGAATGTGTCAGACCGGGTTGAATTTGTCCAGTCAGAACGCAAAAACATGCATCCCGGCCGGACGGCAAACATTCTATTGAACGGTTCGCTTGCCGGATTTATCGGCCAGGTGCATCCGGCAATGGAAAAAGAGCTGGATATCAAAGAAACGTACGTGTTCGAGCTTGATCTGCACGCGCTTCTGACCGAGGAAACAGAACCTGTCGTGTATACGCCGATTCCGAAGTACCCGTCCGTCACGCGCGACATTGCGCTTGTGGCAGATAAAACCGTTACAAGCGGACAGCTCGAAGCCGTGATCAAAGAAGCCGGCGGCGCGCTGCTGAAAGAAGTCACCGTATTTGATGTGTACGAAGGTGAGCATATGGAAGAAGGCAAAAAATCCGTCGCCTTCTCGCTCCAATATGTTAACCCTGAACAAACATTGACAGAAGAAGAAGTGACAAAAGTACATGAAAACGTGCTGAAAGCGCTGGAAGAAACGTATCAGGCCGTATTAAGAGGATAAAGAAAAAGCTTGCAGATCACTCTGCAAGCTTTTTTATTATGACCGCTTCCGTTCAACAAGGCGTTTCGCTTTTTGCGTATTGGCAAAATGAAGTTTGGTGAACGTTCTGAGCGCACCTTCTCCCTTATTGATGATCAGCTTGGCGGCAGCTTCATCGACGTGCGGCCCCGCGCCTTTTGGAATCGTCATCCCAGCCTCTCGGGAAAGCTTATCCATTTCAATTAAGAAAGAATATCGCGCAATGATAGAGGCTGCGGCAACGGAAAGATGTATGCTTTCCGCTTTCGTGCTGAAAAACGTTTTTTCTTTTACGATATCCCGTCCGGAAAGATGCTTAAAATAAATGCCGGGCTCTGCGAATTGGTCAATCAAAATCGCTTCCGGTTTAACGCCGTTCATTTTTCTCAGCAGATTGGAAATCGCCTGATTATGAAGGAGCGCCTTCATTTTTCCTTGGCTCATGCCTTTTTCCTGCATCTGATTGTATTTTTCGTTTTTTAACACAAGCAGGCTGTAAGGAATGGTTTTAATTAACAGTTTGGCGATTTCAATAATCTGCGGATCTTTTAAATCCTTCGAATCCTTCACACCGAGTTCTTTCATTAAAGAGAGCTTTGATTTGTCGGCGTAGGCGCAGGCAACTGTTATCGGCCCGAAGTAATCGCCTGTTCCGACTTCATCAGAGCCGATCACTGACATGGAGGCAATGCCCGCCGGGGGAGCGTAGAGCGGGTCGGCCGCTTTTTTGACGGTTTTCTTTGCTTTCGGCGCCTCAGCCGTTCCCCAGCGGGCCGCTTCTGTGCCGGCATTTTTTCCTTGAAAGAGAACCTTGCCCGAGCGGTAGGCTGTAATGGTACAGCCCGGAGGCTTAGCCTGGAAGACGGCGCCCTGCGGAACGGCGGGAGTAAGGGAGCCGGCATAGGATTGTTTCATTTGTTCCATTGCGGAAGCGGATACTTTTATAACAGAATGGGACACGATATAATCTCCTTTTTTGGCACTTTTCACTGTATATACCAGTGTATCATAACAGCCTGAGGCTCGTCTTTCCATTCAAACGATAATCGTGGTATGATAGGAACTAGGATTCTCGCGGAATGGAGGAGAAACGTTGTCTGACGGCAAAAAAACCAAAACGACAGTAAACATTTACGGCCAGCACTTCACCATTATCGGGGAAGAAAGCAAAGCGCACATGCGCCATGTGGCCGGAGTGGTTGATGATAAAATGAGAGAAATCAACGAGAAAAATCCATATCTTGATATAAATAAGCTCGCTGTATTGACTGCGGTCAATGTCGTGCATGATTATATGAAACTGCAAGAAAAATATGAAATACTGGAGCGGCAGCTTAAAGAAAAGGAATGAACACCATATGATAGATATCATCATCTTAGTTTTGCTCTTAATGGGCACATTGCTTGGATTAAAAAGAGGATTTATCCTCCAATTTATATATTTAACGAGTTTCATCCTCTCGATTGCGTTTGCGGCGCTTTTTTACAAAAACCTGGCCCCGCATCTGAGCTTTATACCCGCGCCTGATTTTTCCGGCGGGCAGGCGGCTCTGTCTTTTATTAAAGGAAACGTAGAGACGGCTTATTACAACGCGATCGCGTTTGTCATTTTGTTTATCATCGCAAAGATTCTGCTTCGGATTATCGGAGCGGCGCTTAATATTATCGCCAGCATTCCGGTCATTAAACAGATCAACAAACTGCTGGGCGGGGTGCTCGGATTTCTGGAAGTCTATTTATTTGCGTTTATCCTGTTATACGTCGCATCCGTACTGCCGGTAAGCGTGCTTCAGGATATGCTCGCACAATCGACGCTTGCAAATATCATCACACATCATACGCCGTATCTGTCAGGGCTCCTGCAAGAACTGTGGGCCCAGTACGGGGCATAAAAAACTTCTCTTGACCGGAGAAGTTTTTTTCAAGCTCTGCGCCAGTTGTGCCGGAGGAGAAAAATTTGTATGATGAAAAGCAGGAAACGACTGGGGGGTTAACAGTATGCATAAAAAAGATATCATCAGGCTGCTTGAAACGATTGCGGTCTATATGGAACTGAAAGGGGACAACCCGTTTAAAATATCAGCCTTCCGAAAAGCGGCAGCGGTGCTTGAGCAGGATGACCGCAGCCTGTCGGAAATCGACGACATGATGTCTATATCCGGCATCGGAAAAGGCACTTACGGCGTCATTCGTGAATATATGGAGGAAGGTGTGTCCGGCACGCTTCTCCAATTGCAGAAAGAAGTTCCGGAAGGCTTGGTTCCTCTTTTGAAGCTTCCGGGCCTCGGCGGCAAAAAAATCGCCAAGCTGTATCAGGAACTGGGCGTTCATGACGCGGAATCGCTGAAAGAAGCGTGCGAGCAGCAAAAAGTACAGGGGCTCGCCGGTTTCGGCAAAAAAACGGAGGAGAAAATCCTTCAGGCTCTCGGAGAAGCCGGAAAACAGCCGGAACGTTTTCCGATCGGCTATGCGCTCGGCATTGCTTCAGTAATTGAAGAACATTTGGCCCGGCTGACGGATATTCAGAAATATTCCCGGGCCGGCAGTCTCAGAAGAGCGCGGGAAACCGTAAAAGATCTGGATTACATTATCGCTACAGATCATCCGGAGGCTGTCAGAGAACAGCTTCTTTCCCTCCCGAACGTAAAAGACGTGATAGCGAGCGGGGATACAAAAGTATCAGTCATCCTGACCTTTGAATATGAGACGAGTGTGGATTTCCGGCTTGTGACAGAGGAACAGTTTGCCACCACGCTGCATCATTTTACCGGTTCTAAAGATCACAATATTAAAATGCGCCAGCTGGCGAAAGAGCGCGGTGAACGGATCAGTGAATATGGAGTAGAAACCATAGAAACGGGAGACGTCAAAACATTCCCGAGCGAAGAAGCGTTTTACGCCCACTTCGGTCTGCCGTTTATTCCTCCTGAGCTCAGAGAAACCGGGCAGGAGGTCGACACGTACCGGGAAGAAACGGATCTTGTGGAGCATAAAGCGATAAAAGGCGATCTCCACATGCACTCAGCCTGGAGTGACGGCGCTTTTTCCATCAGAGAAATGGCAGAAGCGTGTATGGCAAAAGGCTATCAGTACATGGCGATCACCGACCATTCCCAATATTTAAAGGTAGCCAACGGGTTAACGGCCGAACGGCTCAAAAAACAGGCGGAAGAAATTGACGCGTTAAATGCTGAATTTGAAAATTTTCATATTTTTAAAGGCGTAGAAATGGACATTCTCCCCGACGGTTCGCTCGATTATGATGACAGTGTTCTGTCTGAAATGGATCTTGTCATCGCGTCTATTCATTCAAGCTTCAGCCAGCCGGAGCATGTCATTATGAAACGGCTTGAACAGGCGCTGACGAATAAGCACGTGGACATTATCGCCCACCCGACGGGACGCCTGATCGGCAGACGGGCCGGCTATGAAGTCGACATCGACATGCTGATTGAACTCGCCGCCAAAACAAATACGGCGCTTGAACTGAATGCAAACCCCGCGCGCCTCGATTTGCGGACTGAGCATCTGATCAAAGCAAATGAAAAAGGTGTGACTTTGGTCATTAATACAGATGCCCATAATATCGAGATGCTCGATGATATGAAAACGGGCGTGACCGCTGCGCGCAAAGGGTGGACGGAGACAAAACATGTGTTAAACGCCCGGCCGCTACACGAGGTCAAAGCATTTCTGACGCGCAATGATTAAGTAAGGAGGATCACAAAACCGTGCAGCAAAAAGTGTTATCATCACTTGAATTTCATAAAGTAAAAGAACAGATTACCGCACATGCCGCCTCATCGCTCGGCCGGGAGAAGCTTCTGCAGCTGAAACCTTTGACGGATCTCTCAGACATCCAAAAACAGCTGGATGAAGTCGAAGAAGCATCCGCGGTCATGCGCTTGAGAGGCCATGCTCCGTTCGGCGGCCTGACCGACATAAGATCCGCTTTACGGCGGGCGGAAATCGGCAGTGTGCTGACGCCGGCGGAATTTACCGAATTGTCTGGGCTGCTGTATGCCGTTAAACAAATGAAGCATTTTATCAGCCAAATGACAGAAGACGGCGTTGGCATTCCGCTGATACAAGCCCATGCAGAAGAGCTGATTACATTAGGCGATTTGGAAAGGGAGATTAACTCCTGCATTGATGACCATGGGGAAGTGCTTGATCATGCGTCTCCCGCTTTAAGGGGAATCCGCACGCAGCTCAGGACGCTTGAATCAAGAGTCAGAGACCGGCTTGAATCGATGCTGCGTTCATCTTCCGCTTCTAAAATGCTGTCTGACACCATCGTTACGATTCGGAATGACCGCTTTGTCATCCCGGTCAAACAGGAATACAGATCAAGCTACGGCGGAATTGTCCACGATACATCTTCATCCGGTGCGACACTGTTTATTGAACCGCAGGCGATCGTAGATATGAACAACTCGCTTCAGCAGGCGAAAGTAAAAGAAAAACAGGAAATCGAACGAATTCTCCGAATGCTGACGGAGCATACGGCTGAACACACACAAGAAATCGCTCAAAATGTGGAAGTGCTGCAGACACTGGATTTCATTTTCGCCAAAGCGAGATACGCAAAAGCAATGAAGGCGACAAAACCACTCATGAACGGAGACGGTTTTATCCGGCTGAAAAAAGCGCGCCATCCGCTGCTGCCCCAAGATCAAGTCGTGGCCAACGATATTGAACTGGGCGGAGATTACTCAACGATCGTTATCACGGGACCGAATACGGGCGGTAAAACCGTTACGTTAAAAACACTCGGGCTGCTGACGATAATGGCGCAGGCAGGATTGCACATACCGGCTGATGAAGGATCGGAAGCAGCCGTATTTGACAATGTGTTTGCCGATATCGGCGATGAACAGTCGATCGAACAAAGTCTGAGTACGTTCTCATCCCACATGGTCAATATCGTCAATATTTTAAAAGACGTGTCTGAAAACAGTCTTGTGCTGTTTGATGAACTCGGTGCCGGAACAGATCCGCAGGAAGGAGCGGCGCTTGCCATGAGCATCCTTGACGAAGTTCACCGGACAAACGCCAGAGTGCTTGCGACAACCCATTATCCGGAACTGAAAGCATACGGATATAACAGACAAGGCGTCATGAATGCCAGCGTTGAATTTGACATCGAAACGCTTTCGCCTACTTATAAGCTTCTGATTGGAGTGCCGGGCCGAAGCAACGCATTTGAAATCTCAAGACGCCTTGGGCTTCCGGAGCATATCATCGGCCAGGCGAAGTCAGAAATGACCGCCGAACATAACGAAGTCGATCTGATGATCGCATCGCTTGAAAGAAGCAAAAAAAGAGCGGATGAAGAACTTTCTGAAACCGAATCAATCAGAAAAGAAGCAGAAAAACTGCACAAAGAGCTTCAGCAGCAAATCATTGAGCTGAACGCCCAAAAAGATAAAATGATGGAAGAAGCCGAACAGAAAGCTGCGGAAAAACTGGAAGCCGCCGCAAAAGAAGCCGAACAGATCATCCGCGAACTCCGGTCCATCAAGCAAGAACACAGATCCTTTAAGGAACACGAGCTGATTGACGCCAAAAAACGTCTCGGAGACGCGATGCCGGCTTTTGAAAAATCAAAGCAGCCGGAAAGAAAGACAGAGAAAAAACGCGAGCTGAAGCCGGGCGACGAAGTAAAGGTGCTCACATTCGGACAAAAAGGGGCGCTGCTTGAGAAAACCGGCGAGAAAGAATGGAACGTCCAAATCGGCATCCTCAAAATGAAGGTGAAGGAAAAAGATCTTGAGTTTCTCAAATCGGCTCCTGAACCGAAAAAAGAAAAAGCAATCACCGCCGTAAAAGGGAAGGATTATCACGTATCCCTTGAACTTGACCTCAGGGGAGAGCGTTACGAAAACGCCCTCAGCCGCGTCGAAAAATATTTAGATGACGCGGTGCTTGCCGGCTATCCGAGAGTGTCCATCATTCACGGAAAAGGCACGGGCGCCCTCCGAAAAGGGGTGCAGGATCTTCTGAAAAACCACCGCAGTGTGAAAAGCTCGCGGTTCGGGGAAGCGGGAGAAGGAGGATCAGGCGTAACGATTGTCGAACTAAAATAAAAAGGGAGTAAACGTCATGAATGCTTTTTGGGAAAATGAGCTTGTTGAAATCGCGGCTTATTACAGTGTAGCCGTCTTGTGTCTCGTCATTTTTCTGACCGTGTTTGAATTGGTGACATCCTATAAAAACTGGGTGGAAATCCAAAAAGGCAATCTTGCGGTGGCAATGGCGACCGGAGGGAAAATTCTCGGTATCGCAAATGTCTTTCAGCACAGCATCGCCCAGCATAATTCGCTTTTGCAAATGATCGGCTGGGGCGTATACGGATTTATTATGCTTTTAATCAGCTATTTTATCTTTGAATTTCTGACGCCCCGGTTTAAAATTGATAAGGAAATTGAAAAAGATAACAGAGCTGTCGGCTTTATTTCATTTGTCATCTCAGTCGGCCTGTCATTTGTGGTGGCCGCCGGGATTTAAGGGGACGGGGAAAAATGGAGAAGCTTGCGAAAGTGCTGCTGTCGGCAGCGGGAATTTTTCTGTTCATCGGACTTATTTATCTGGTCATGACATCTTAATACTGAAAAAAGGCTGCCGAACTAAAATCGGCGGCCTTTTTTATTGAGAATACCAGTTTATGCAGGCCGTATCAGAGCAAATGACGGCTTCCCAACTCATGGCGCGGACAACAGACGGCATGTCTTGATCTTCCATGAGAAAGAGTGTCGTAAAAGAATCATATATGCTCATAAAAGCCGCGCGCCGTTTTTCGTCGGCAATGATCATGTCAGCCCGCAGCAATCCGCATACATCCGAAGCCGCCGTTTGATTGAGTGAAAATATGCCTTTCTCTTCGACAGGCTCATAATAAGTGCAGCGCTTTATGCCTTTTGAACGGAACACATCCAAAAGTCCCGGAATTAAAAATGGTTAAGTAATATCGTCGCTCGGCAAGTACAGATCGGGATGAAGCCGATTAAACAGCCTGGCGGATTCAGGATGTGCATATTCATCCCGAAGTGCCATGACAGCAGTCATAAGCGCAAGCGCCGTCTCTTTTTCAGAGCGCAATCCGCAAACGGTCATGACGGTTTGCCAGGAAACGGGTCTGCCCATCGCGATGATCTCCTCATCACTCGGATACCTATGTTCATAAGGCCGTTTGCGCTTTTGCTCTTCCCACCCATCAGGCATCCGGACAAAGGGATGGAGCAAAAAGGCGGCTGACGTAAACGGCTTCGGCAGCTGGCGCAGGATAGGAACTCCTTCTTCAAAATGCAGCGTTTCCAGCAAACTCAACACCTCCTGAAACTCGAAATTTCACATGAAACGCTTTCCAATTCCAATCACCCTTCTGCTATAATAATAGCGTATAGGAAAACAGAAGGGAGAGGTATTATGCAGTCTGAAAAGCCATGGCTTTCTCAATATCCCGAAGAGATTCCGCATGAGCTTGAATTTACCGATCAAACCCTGCCATCCAATCTGACAAACTCCGCAGCTCAATTCCCGAACCATACCGCCATTTATTTTCTCGGAAAAAAACTCACATTCCAAGACGTTCTCACAGATTCGTTAAAGCTAGCCGCTTTTTTACGCAAAACAGGCCTGAAAAAAGGGGACAGAGCCGCCATTATGCTGCCCAATTGTCCGCAGTCGGTCATCGCTTTTTACGGCGTATTGTTTGCCGGCGGCATTGTCGTTCAGACCAACCCTCTCTACACGGAACACGAGCTTGAGTATCAGCTGAAAGACAGTGCGCCGCGCGTGATCATCACCCTCGATATGCTGTTTCCGAAAGTGATAAAAATGAAAACGTTATCACTCATCGAAGGCATTATTACAACAAGTATAAAAGACTTTTTGCCGTTTCCGAAAAATATGCTGTATACGCTCACGCAAAAACAGCAGGTTCATATTGATTATGACGGCTGCGAACAAATTCACAAATTAGCGGATATTTTAAAAAACGAAAGAGCGGAGGAAGCAGAGCCATTTGATATTGACCCTGTGCATGACATCGCCGTGCTTCAATACACGGGCGGAACAACCGGCTATCCGAAAGGCGTCATGCTCACACATCGGAACATTCAGGCCAATACAGAAATGTGCGCCGCCTGGATGTACAAAATGAAAAAGGGAGCCGAAAAGGTGCTCGGCATCGTGCCTTTTTTTCATGTGTACGGATTGACCGCCGTGCTCAATTTTTCCATTATGCAGGGATGTGAAATGATCCTTCTTCCCAAATTCAATCCTTTGGATACCTTGAAAACAATCGACAGGCTGAAGCCGACGGTTTTTCCCGGGGCGCCGACGATTTACATCGGGCTGTTGCATCATCCGGAGCTGAATAAATATGATCTGTCCTCCATTGAAAACTGTCCGAGCGGTTCAGCGGCGCTGCCGGTTGAGGTCAAACAGAAATTTGAAAAAGTGACCGGAGGAAAGCTTGTGGAAGGCTACGGATTATCCGAAGCATCACCGGTTACCCATTCAAACTTCATCTGGGGAAAAAATAAACCCGGCAGCATCGGCTGTCCCTGGCCCAATACCGACGCCGGAATCTATTCAGAAGAAAAAGGCGGGCTTGCGGAGCCGTATGAACACGGCGAGCTGATCGTAAAAGGCCCTCAAGTCATGAAAGGATACTGGAATAAGCAGGAGGAGACGGCGCGTGTCATCAGAGACGGCTGGCTGTTTACCGGGGATATGGGATATATGGATGAGGAAGGATTTTTCTACATCGCCGACAGGAAAAAAGACATCATCATTGCCGGCGGATACAACATTTACCCCCGAGAGGTGGAAGAGGCGCTGTATGAGCATGAAGCCGTTCAGGAAATCGTCGTAGCGGGCGTTCCTGATTCCTACAGGGGGGAAACGGTGAAAGCATTTATCGTTTTGAAAAAAGGCGCCGAGGCAGATGCCGATGAGCTTGATGCGTTTGCAAGAGAGCGGCTTGCGCCGTACAAAGTCCCGAAGCTTTACGAATTCAGAAAAGAGCTTCCGAAAACGGCCGTCGGAAAAATATTAAGAAGGCGTTTAGTCGAAGAGGAAGATGCTTCCCGTGAAAACAAGGTGCCTTAAAAGAAAAACTTGACAAAATCCGGATTCCTTTTTATCATGAAGTTATGAATGAATAGTCATTCATTTATCGAAGGAAGGAACGATGACATTGAACCAAAAACGGCCAAAGTATATGCAGATTATTGATGCAGCAGTAGAAGTCATAGCGGAAAACGGCTATCACCAATCACAGGTGTCCAAAATCGCCAAGCAGGCCGGCGTTGCGGACGGCACCATCTATTTATATTTCAAAAACAAAGAGGATATACTCATTTCTCTTTTTAAAGAAAAGATGGGCCAGTTCATTGAACGCATGGAAGAAGAAGTGAAAGAAAAAACGACGGCAAAAGAAAAACTCGCTCTCGTTATTAAGCAGCATTTCACACTGCTCGGCAATGACCGCCACCTCGCGATTGTGACCCAGCTTGAGCTCAGACAGTCGAATATCAAGCTGCGCCTGAAAATCAATGATATTTTAAAAGGTTATTTAAACATGCTGGACACCATTTTGACCGAAGGAATCAAGTCGGGGGAATGGAAAGACAATCTCGACGTCCGCCTCGCCCGGCAGATGATATTCGGGACGATAGATGAAACAGTGACAACATGGGTGATGAACGATCAGAAATATGATCTTCCGGATTTGTCAGACAAGGTATTGGAGCTGTTGGTGTCAGGAATTCATCAAAACTAAAGGGGGTTGACGGATGAACAGCCTTTCGATGGCGGTAGAACAATCTGTTGCGGTGATCACCATTAATCATCAGCCGGCCAACGCGCTGTCCGGTGCGGTTTTAGATGAGTTGTCCGGTCTGTTCGACCGATGTGAAACAGATGACAGCGTCAGAAGCATCATCATTCGCGGTGAGGGAAAATTTTTCTCGGCGGGCGCCGATATAAAGGAATTTACGTCGCTTGAGAATCTTGAGCAATCTTCTGCCATGGCGGATAAAGGCCAGCAGCTGATGGAAAGAATTGAAGGGTTTCCGAAGCCCGTTATCGCGGCGATTCACGGCGCTGCGCTCGGCGGCGGCCTTGAGCTTGCCATGGCCTGCCATATCAGAATCGCCACATTGGATGCAAAGCTCGGCCTGCCCGAGCTGAATCTCGGCATTATTCCGGGCTTTGCCGGGACGCAGCGGCTTCCCCGGTACGTCGGTACGGCGAAAGCGCTTGAAATGATCGGCACTTCAGAACCTGTGACCGGAGAAGAAGCGCTCAGCCTCGGCCTTGTCACGATAGGCGCCGAACATGAGGAAGAGCTGCTGCAAAAAGCGAAAACGCTCGCGGGCAAATTTGCGGAAAAAAGCCCGCAGTCGATGGCTTATCTGCTTGAGCTCCTTTATTCAAACAAGATCTATTCTTATGACGGCGGCTTAAAGCTTGAAGCAAAGCGCTTTGGGGAAGCATTTGCATCAGATGACGCAAAAGAAGGCATTCAGGCATTTCTCGAAAAAAGAAAGCCTCAATTCGGTGGGCGAAGATAAAGGGGATAAGATTATGAATCTATTTGTACTGATGAAACGGACGTTTGACACAGAAGAGAAAATCGTCATTGAAGCAGGAAAGATTCAGGAGGACGGGGCCGAATTTATCATTAATCCGTATGATGAATACGCCATTGAAGAAGCCATTCAGCTGAAGGAAGAGCACGGCGGAACCGTTACCGCCGTAACCGTCGGCGGAGAAGATGCGGAGAAAGAACTGAGAACCGCCCTTGCGATGGGCTGTGACCAGGCGGTGTTAATCAATATTGAAGATGATCTGAGCGATCCTGACCAATACTCCATTTCAACTATCTTATATCATTATTTCAAGGACCGGGAATATGATCTGATTCTCGGCGGAAATGTCGCGATTGACGGCGGTTCAGGCCAAGTGGCTCCAAGGCTTGCCGAACTGCTGAACATTCCTTGCGTCACAACGATCACAAAACTGACAATCAGCGGCGATGAAGCTGTGGCAGAGAAAGACAATGAAGGGGATACCGAAATCATTAAAACCTCACTTCCTTTAGTCATCACGGCACAGCAAGGCTTAAACGAGCCGCGCTATCCGTCGCTTCCGGGCATTATGAAGGCGAAGAAAAAACCGCTGGAAGAACTTGAGCTCGATGATCTCGACATTGATGAAGATGAAGCCGCACCGAAGCTCAAAACGATCGAACGTTTTCTGCCGCCGCAAAAAGAAGCGGGCAGACTGATCGAAGGAGAAGCCGCTGAGCAGGCGAAAGAGCTTGTGTCACTGCTGAGAAAAGAAGCCAAAGTCGTATAAACCGATATTAAAGAAACTGGGGGATGTCAGAATGGGAAAAAAAGTGATCGTACTCGGAGAAATTCGTGACGGCGCCTTACGGAACGTCACCTTTGAAGCCATAGCAGCAGGCAAAACCATTTCCGGCGGAGGAGATGTCATCGGCGTGCTGATGGGAAAAGGCGCAGCTGATGCAGCATCAGAACTCATTCAGTACGGCGCCGACAAAGTATTTACGGCCGATGTGCCGGGGCTTTCTCAGTATACGGCGGACGGATATGCCGCGGTTCTCGGGGATCTGATCGAAAACGAAAAGCCTGATGCGGTCATTTTCGGCCACACTTCTATGGGAAAAGATTTGTCACCTAAGCTTGCGGCCCGGTTTGAAACGGGGCTGATTTCAGACAGCACGGATGTAAGCGTTACCGGAGACAACATCGTTTTTACAAGACCGATTTATTCGGGCAAAGCCTTTGAACAGGTGATTTCAACCGATCCGTTCATTTTGGCGACAATTCGGCCGAATAATATTCAGGCATTAGAAAAAGACGCGAACCGGACGGGTGATATTGAAGAGCTTGCGGCACCTCCGGCAGATTTGCGGACGGTCATTGAAGAAGTAGTCAAAAAAACGGCGGACGGCGTGGATTTATCAGAAGCGAAAATTATCGTAGCAGGCGGCCGCGGTGTAAAAAGCAAAGATGGATTTGAACCGTTAAAAGAACTTGCCGAGGTGCTCGGAGCAGCGGTGGGCGCTTCACGCGGCGCGTGTGACGCGGACTATTGCGATTATTCTCTTCAAATCGGCCAGACGGGAAAAGTCGTCACGCCGGATTTGTATATCGCCTGCGGCATTTCCGGAGCGATTCAGCACTTGGCGGGCATGTCAAACAGTAAGGTCATTGTTGCCATTAACAAAGACCCGGAAGCGGAAATATTTAAAATAGCGGACTACGGAATTGTCGGCGATTTGTTCGAAGTGGTTCCGCTTCTGACGCAGGAATTTAAAAATGCCAATATTCATTCATAATCATAAACCCTCTGGCTTATTTGTCAGAGGGTTTTGGTTTGTGTTAATTGGTTCGTACAAATTGCAGATTAATAAAACAACGGATTGACATGTACGAACCAATGTAATAAGCTTTTGTAAAGCGCTTACAAACTTATCCATTCAGCACACATCCCAGATACATAGATCGTCTCTAGTGCTTTCATTCTTATTAAGGGGAAGGAATGATCAAGTTTGTCTCACAATACGGCAGTCATTCAAACTGATATCACACGGGGAACCATTAATAAAAACATATACGGACATTTCGCGGAACACCTGGGAAGAGGCATATATGAGGGCATCTGGGTCGGAAAAGATTCCGATATTCCGAATACCGGCGGGGTCAGGACGGATGTCGCCGCCGCCCTCAAACAGCTTCAGATTCCCGTCCTCAGATGGCCGGGCGGCTGTTTTGCAGATGAATACCATTGGGCAAACGGCGTAGGGAAACGCAAAACCATGCTGAATACCCATTGGGCAGGAACGATTGATTCCAATGAATTCGGCACGCACGAGTTTATGATGCTTTGTGAACTGCTCGGCTGCGAACCGTACATCGCCGGAAACGTCGGCAGCGGAACGGTTAAAGAAATGGCTGATTGGATTGAATACATGACGTTTGAAGCGGGCACGCCGATGTCCGACTGGAGAAAAGAAAACGGGCGGGAAAAACCGTGGAAGCTGAAATATTTCGGAATAGGAAATGAGAACTGGGGCTGCGGCGGAAACATGCATCCTGAGTATTATGCCGACCTTTACAGAAACTTTCAAACCTATGTCCGCAATTACAGCGGTAATGAAATCTATAAAATTGCGGGCGGCGCGAATGTCGACGATTACCGCTGGACTGAAACTTTAATGAAAAAAGCCGCGGATCTCATGGACGGGCTGAGCCTGCATTATTACACAATACCGGGCGACTTCTGGAAGGGGAAAGGATCAGCGACGGAGTTTTCGGAAGATGAATGGTTCATCACGATGAAAAAAGCGGCGCATATGGATGAATTGATCACAAGGCACAGTGCCATCATGGATCAGTACGATCCCGAAAAAAGAGTCGGGCTGATCATTGATGAATGGGGCACGTGGCTTGATCCTGAGCCGGGCACGAATCCGGGCTTTCTGTATCAGCAGAATACGATCCGCGACGCCCTTGTCGCAGCCACGCATTTTCACATTTTTCATCAGCACGCAGACCGCGTACAGATGGCCAATATCGCGCAAACCGTCAACGTGCTTCAGGCAATGATCCTGACAAAAGGGAAAGAAATGCTGTTGACGCCGACGTATCATGTGTTTGATATGTTTAAGGTGCATCAGGACACTTCTTTTTTGGCGACAGAAACAAAAGCAGCCGGGTACGAATGGAATGACGGCCGGCTCCCGCAAGTCAGCATTTCAGCGTCCAAACAGCAAAACGGAGACATACATATCAGCATTTGCAATATCGATCATCTGCACAAAGCTGATGTGAAGATTGAACTGCGGGGCATGAAAAAGACAGGGAAGCCTTCGGGAACGATTCTGCACGCGGAAAAAATGAATGCCCATAATACATTCAGCAGT
Source organism: Bacillus sp. ChL18 (assembly GCF_026241425.1). Taxonomy (NCBI): domain Bacteria; kingdom Bacillati; phylum Bacillota; class Bacilli; order Caryophanales; family Bacillaceae; genus Bacillus; species Bacillus sp. ChL18. The sequence goes on from NZ_JAPHWE010000001.1 coordinate 230,975, forward strand.
CCGGAAAACGTCAAACCGAAGCCTTTTTCCGGGTTTGCTCAAAAGGGCGGAAAACTTGAGGCGGAGCTTCCTCCGATGGCGGTTGTATTAATCACGCTGCCTGCGGACCCATCTTAAGTTTTGAACGCCCGCCGCCCGGTTATAATATACTGTATAAAAAAGATTATTTCCGGCGGGTTCGGGAGAAAATAATATAAGCATTAAATTAGCATGAACGAATGGGAGATGCTATACTAAAAATCATCATTTGACAATTGGAGGAATAACAAAATGGCTATCGTAAAAGCAACTGATCAATCGTTCTCAGCTGAAACAAGTGAAGGTGTCGTATTGGCTGATTTCTGGGCTCCTTGGTGCGGACCTTGTAAAATGATCGCGCCCGTTCTTGAAGAGCTCGATCAAGAAATGGGAGACAAACTGAAAATCGTCAAAATCGACGTGGATGAAAACCAAGAAACTGCCGGTAAATACGGCGTCATGAGCATCCCGACACTTCTCGTATTGAAAGACGGAGAAGTCGTTGAAACATCTGTCGGTTTCAAACCGAAAGAAGCTCTTGAAGAGCTTGTAAACAAACATCTGTAAGCCGAAAGCTTCCGTTACGGCAGGGCGATTCCTTTTAAAGGGAATCGCCTTTTTTGATCTTCCAAAAGCTGAGAATGGAGAAAAACAAATGTTCGTGATACACTGAATGGACACGAGAAATGAATGTAAGGAAGGGTAACGTATGAATAAACAACTGAAAGAAAAGCTGGCCCTCCTTCCCGATCAGCCGGGCTGTTATTTAATGAAAGACCGTCAAAAAACAGTCATCTACGTGGGGAAAGCGAAAGTCTTGAAAAACAGGGTGCGCTCTTATTTCACCGGTTCTCATGACGCAAAAACCCAACGGCTTGTGACGGAGATTGAGGACTTTGAATATATCGTGACTTCCTCCAATCTTGAAGCGCTTATTTTGGAAATGAATCTGATTAAAAAATACGATCCGAAATACAATGTCATGCTGAAAGATGATAAAACCTATCCCTTTATTAAAATCACCCATGAACGCCATCCGCGGCTGATTGTCACCCGGAATGTCAAAAAAGACAAAGGACGCTATTTCGGCCCGTATCCGAATGTGCAGGCGGCGCGGGAAACGAAAAAACTTCTGGACCGCCTTTACCCGCTCAGGAAATGCTCAAAGCTTCCGGACCGCGTCTGTCTCTATTATCATCTCGGACAATGCCTCGCCCCATGTGTAAAGGATATATCTGAGGAGACAAACCGCGAGATTGTTGAAGACATCACCCGTTTTTTAAAGGGAGGGCATAACGAAATCAAAAAAGAGCTCAAAGCGAAAATGGCAGAAGCGGCGGAAAAGCTTGAATTTGAACGGGCTAAAGAATTCCGCGACCAGCTTGCTCACATCGAATCGACGATGGAGAAGCAAAAAATGACCATGAATGACCTTCTGGACCGCGATGTGTTTGCATATGCCTACGATAAAGGCTGGATGTGCGTCCAAGTCTTTTTCATTCGCCAAGGAAAACTGATCGAACGCGACGTCAGCATGTTTCCGATGTATCAGGAAGCGGATGAAGAATTTCTGACCTTCATCGGCCAGTTCTATTCCAAAAACAATCACTTTCTGCCTAAGGAAATTCTGGTGCCTGACAGCGTTGACAGGGACATGATCACGGAGCTGCTGGAAACCGCCGTGCATCAGCCGAAAAAAGGCCCGAAAAAAGAGCTGCTTTTGCTTGCGCACAAAAATGCGAAAATCGCTCTGCGGGAAAAATTCTCGTTAATCGAGCGGGATGAGGAACGGTCAATCGGTGCAGCCGAACGGCTCGGCGAAGCGCTGAATATTTACACGCCGCATCGGATTGAAGCGTTTGACAACTCCAATATTCAAGGCACAAACCCCGTATCGGCCATGATTGTCTTTATTGACGGAAAACCGAATAAAAAGGAATACCGCAAATATAAAATTAAAACCGTAACAGGGCCGGATGATTACGGCTCAATGAGGGAAGTCGTCAGAAGAAGGTACACGAGGGTGCTCCGCGAAAATCTTCCGCTGCCGGATTTAATCATCATTGACGGCGGAAAAGGGCAGATTAACGCGGCGCGCGACGTGCTCGAGAATGAGCTCGGCCTTGATGTCCCGGTAGCGGGATTGGCGAAAGATGATAAACACCGAACATCCAACCTTTTGATCGGCGACCCGCTTGAACCGGTGTTTCTGGAGCGGAACAGCCAAGAGTTTTACCTGCTTCAGCGTATTCAGGACGAAGTTCACCGTTTTGCGATCAGCTTTCACAGACAGATCCGGGGAAAAAGCGTCTTTCAATCCGTTCTGGATGATATCCCCGGAATCGGCGAAAAACGCAAAAAAATGCTCTTAAAACATTTCGGATCTGTCAAAAAGATGAAGGAAGCAAGCCTTGACGAGATCAAAAAAGCGGGTGTGCCGGCCGCGGCGGCCCAGCTGCTGTTTAAAAAATTAAAAAAATAGTATTGTGCTTTTCTGAAAAATCTGCTAGAATGTGAACTAATTTCATAAGATCGTGTTATATGGTGAAGATAGAGGTGCGAACTTCAATAGTAAGCCTTTGGAGAATGATGGATTCTGCGAAAAAGGCTGAAAGGGGAGCGTCGCCGAAGTGTATCACATCCCATCGGTGTGATTTGCTGGCCTTGCATTAAATAAATGTAAGGCTGTCAAGAATTCATTTTCTTGGAGGGCTATCTCGTTGTTCATAATCAATCGTAATGATATGAAAAAGCAATGAGAGCTATTCCTCTCATTGCTTTTTTTATTGTGGACAAAACGCTCTTTTCTCCTCACCCGCACGAACCAAAATGTAAAGGGTGGTCTAGTATGGGTCTTATCGTACAAAAATTCGGAGGCACTTCCGTCGGCTCTGCCGAAAAAATTCAAAATGCCGCAAATCGCGCCATTGCTGAAAAGCAAAAAGGCCATGATGTCGTAGTCGTCGTTTCAGCAATGGGAAAATCAACCGACGCGCTCGTTAACCTCGCGGCTGAAATCACATCTGAACCAAGCAGACGCGAGATGGATATGCTTTTGTCTACGGGAGAGCAGGTCACGATTTCGCTTTTGGCCATGGCGCTTCAGGAAAAAGGATATGACGCCGTCTCTTATACGGGCTGGCAGGCGGGTGTCCGCACGGAAGCCGTTCACGGTAATGCGAGAATTACGGATATTGATATCACGGCGATTCGTTCGCAGCTTGCAGAAGGCAAAATTACAGTCGTTGCCGGTTTTCAGGGCGTAACGGAAGACGGAGGCATCACGACGCTCGGACGGGGCGGTTCCGATACGACGGCGGTCGCTCTTGCAGCAGCGCTGGAAGCGGATAAATGCGACATTTATACAGATGTTCCGGGCGTATTTACGACAGATCCGCGGTATGTCCGGTCAGCGAGAAAACTGGCGGGAATTTCTTATGATGAAATGCTGGAGCTTGCAAATCTAGGAGCGGGTGTTCTTCACCCGCGGGCGGTTGAGTTCGCGAAAAACTACCAAGTGCCTTTGGAAGTGCGGTCAAGCACAGAACATGAAGCTGGAACATTAATTGAGGAGGAATCATCAATGGAGCAGAATTTAATCGTCAGAGGAATTGCATTTGAAGACCAGATCACGAGGGTGTCCGTTACAGGCCTTGCAAGCGGATTGACAACACTTTCAACAATCTTCACCGCGCTGGCAAAACGAAACATCAACGTTGACATTATTATTCAGACACAGTCGGACGATGGGGAAGCGGATATTTCTTTCTCGGTGAAAACGGAAGATGCCGCGCAAACGGTCGCCGTGCTTGAAGAATATAAAAACGCGCTTGACTATGAAAAAATTGAAACCGAAAGAAAACTGGCGAAAGTCTCCATTGTCGGGTCGGGCATGGTTTCAAATCCCGGCGTCGCCGCGGACATGTTTGCCGTACTGGCGGAAAAAAATGTACAAGTCAAAATGGTGAGCACATCTGAAATAAAAGTATCAGCGGTTGTCAGCGAAAATGATATGGTGAAAGCGGTCGAAGCGCTTCATGATGCGTTTGAGCTTTCTAAACAGCCGTCTGCCGTATAAACGGGCAGGCAAAAAGGCGGGACTTGGAGTCACCGCCTTTTTTCAATTATACAGGGTCCTTCATATCCCATTTTACAGTCAGGACGACTTTATCCGCTCTCTTTTTTACCTGTTCATAAGATTCTGCAATCTGATCGTTCATCAATTGAATCTGTTCGGCTATAAAACCGGCTTCAAGCTGAAAACAAGGCTCTTTCTGATGTTTGAGCCTGCTGGATACGAGCGGTCCTTCCAGTTCGAATTCCAGTTCTTGTTTTTTTGATCCTGCGTTTGTCAAAGTTCCCCAGCCGGCTTTTTCAAAAAAGGCGGGGATTTCTTCCCACGATTGAAGAGGAAATTTGCGGGCGAGGCGTTTTCCCGCCCAATACATCATGGATGAATGCTCCGGGCCGAGGATATCCGGAAGCACGATTTCCCGGATTAATTCGTAGCCGTATGCGCTGACGTCGAGTTCAGTTAAAGGTTCTAAAGCTGCTTCATAATTATTCTTCATATTATGTATTCCCCTCTCTCCTTCGTTTATTATAGCTTAAACATGGGGGAGGATTACAGGATGATCCTATAAAACACGCGAAAAAATGTGAGAAAGATATCGCAGGAAAATAAAATTTTCCCTCCAGATAATCAATTCCGAAAATTATAATTTATGTACACGTTTTCTTGACGCCCTTTTGAGGGAGGAGTAAAATGAAATTGTCAATAAATTTTAATAAAGTGCTTACAATTGAAACGAAGTGGGGGCAGAGATTTTAGTACATTTCGCACTTAAATCAAACAGGGGGTAAAGTAATGTCTGGGAACAGAGAGTTTTATTTTCGAAGATTGCATTCCTTGCTCGGTGTTATTCCGGTCGGCATCTTTTTGATCCAGCATTTAGTCGTCAACCAATTTGCCGCAAGGGGAGCGGATGCGTTTAACAAGGCGGCCGGCTTTATGGACAGTCTGCCGTTCAGGTATGCGTTAGAAATTTTTATTATTTTCTTACCTTTAATTTATCATGCGGTTTACGGTGTGTACATAGCATTTACTGCGAAAAACAACGCTGGCCACTACAGTTATTTCAGAAACTGGATGTTTGTGCTTCAGCGTGTCACTGGTATTCTCACCCTTATTTTCGTCAGCTGGCATGTATGGCAGACGCGGATTGCCGCGCAGATGGGCGCTGAAGTCAACTTCGATATGATGGCGAATATTCTGAGCTCGCCGTTTATGCTCGGTTTTTACATTGTAGGCGTTTTATCGGTCATTTTCCACTTTTCAAACGGCTTATGGTCTTTTGCGGTCACATGGGGGATCACGGTCACGCCGCGTTCTCAAAGAATTTCGACTTACGTGACGCTGATTATATTTTTAGCGCTTTCATACGTAGGTTTAAAAGCGATTTTAGCGTTTGTGTAAGAGAACTAGATTACTAGAGGGAGAGGGGCTATCATGAGTCAATCAAGCATTATCGTAGTCGGCGGGGGTCTTGCCGGCCTCATGGCGACAATTAAAGCAGCGGAATCAGGCACGGCCGTTAAATTGTTTTCCATCGTTCCGGTCAAACGCTCTCACTCGGTCTGCGCGCAGGGCGGGATAAACGGAGCTGTCAACACAAAAGGGGAAGGAGACTCTCCGTTTGAGCATTTTGATGACACGGTATACGGAGGCGACTTTTTGGCAAACCAGCCTCCTGTAAAAGCGATGTGTGAAGCGGCGCCGTCCATTATCCACTTATTGGACCGCATGGGGGTTATGTTTAACAGAACGCCGGAAGGGCTCTTGGACTTCCGCCGTTTCGGGGGTACACAGCATCACAGAACCGCATACGCGGGAGCGACGACGGGTCAGCAGCTTCTTTACGCACTGGACGAGCAGGTGCGCAGATATGAAGTGGCGGGTCTTGTCACAAAATATGAAGGCTGGGAATTCCTCGGCGCCGTTCTTGACGATGAGCGCACGTGCCGCGGTATCGTAGCCCAAAATCTGACCAATATGCAAATCGAGTCATTCCGTTCTGACGCCGTTATTATGGCGACGGGAGGTCCCGGAATCGTATTCGGCAAATCAACAAACAGCATGATCAACACGGGATCTGCCGCATCAATCGTCTATCAGCAGGGCGCTTATTATGCAAACGGCGAATTTATCCAAATTCACCCGACAGCAATCCCGGGGGACGATAAACTGCGTCTGATGAGTGAATCGGCGCGCGGCGAGGGCGGAAGAGTCTGGACGTATAAAGACGGAAAACCTTGGTACTTCCTTGAGGAAAAATATCCGGCTTATGGAAACCTCGTGCCGCGGGATATTGCGACACGTGAAATCTTTGACGTGTGCGTGAATCAGAAACTCGGCATCAACGGTGAAAACATGGTGTATCTCGATCTGTCGCACAAAGATCCGAAAGAGCTTGACGTTAAGCTTGGCGGCATTATCGAAATCTATGAAAAATTCATGGGCGATGACCCGCGCAAGCTTCCGATGAAAATTTTCCCTGCCGTTCACTATTCAATGGGCGGACTGTGGGTTGATTATGATCAGATGACAAGCATCCGCGGACTGTTCGCAGCGGGAGAATGTGATTATTCAATGCACGGAGGAAACCGTTTAGGGGCGAACTCTCTGCTTTCCGCTATCTACGGTGGAATGGTGGCCGGACCGAATGCGGTGAAATATGTTTCCGGACTTGAAACATCAGCGGAAGACCTGTCTTCTTCATTATTTGATTCCTATGTGAAAAAAGAAGAAGAAAAATGGGCCGATATCATGAAGATGGACGGCGACGAAAATGCTTACGTGCTTCACCGTGAGCTCGGAGAATGGATGACGGCCAACGTCACGGTGGTCCGCCACAACGACAAGCTTTTGAAAACGGATGACAAAATCCAAGAGCTGATGGAACGCTTTAAGAAAATCAATATCAACGATACGACAAAATGGAGCAACCAAGGGGCGATGTTCACCCGCCAGTTCTCCAATATGCTTCAGCTTGCCAGAGTCATCACGCTCGGCGCATATAACCGAAATGAAAGCCGGGGAGCGCACTATAAACCGGATTTCCCTGAAAGAAATGACGATGAGTGGCTCAAAACGACGATGGCTAAACATGCCGGTCCGTTTGAAGCTCCGGAATTTGAATATCAGGATGTCGATGTATCACTGATTGCGCCCCGTAAACGCGACTACTCGAAGAAGAAGGTGGCGAAATAATCATGAGTGAGAAAAAGATACGGTTTATCATTACACGTCAGGATACGCCCGAAAGCGCGCCATACGATGAAGAATTCGAAATCAATTACCGCCCGAATCTGAACGTGATTTCCGCCCTGATGGAAATCCGCAGAAACCCCGTGAATGCAAAAGGAGAGAAAACCACTCCGGTCGCATGGGACATGAACTGTCTTGAAGAAGTATGCGGCGCCTGCTCCATGGTCATCAATGGGAGACCTCGCCAGTCATGCACGGCGCTGATTGATAAGCTGGAACAGCCGATCCGTCTGAAGCCGATGAAAACATTCCCGGTTGTCCGTGACCTTCAGGTTGACCGCAGCAGAATGTTTGATTCACTGAAAAAAGTGAAAGCATGGGTGCCGATTGACGGAACTTACGATTTGGGGCCGGGGCCGAGAATGCCGGAAAAACGCCGCCAGTGGGCATATGAATTGTCTAAATGCATGACATGCGGCGTCTGCCTCGAAGCCTGCCCGAACGTCAACAGCAAGTCGAAATTCATGGGGCCTGCCCCGATGTCGCAAGTGCGTCTGTTTAACGCCCATCCGACGGGCGCGATGAACAAAGCAGAACGTTTAGAAGCGTTAATGACAGACGGCGGCCTCGGAGATTGCGGGAATTCACAAAACTGTGTTCAATCCTGCCCGAAAGGCATTCCGCTTACGACTTCAATCGCTGCTTTGAACAGAGATACCAATTTACAAGCATTCCGTAATTTCTTCGGAAGCGACAGAGTATAAGAAAGAGAAAAAGAGCCTCTTCCGCACGGGAGAGGTTTTTTTATAAGGAGCTGAAGGTGATGAAACAACCGCAATATATTGATATCCCGTTTGAAGAATGGAGACAGTCGTTTTCTTTCTTTACTGAAGTATCGGTTCGTTTTTCAGAAACGGATATGTTCGGCCATATGAATAATGTAACCCCTTTCATCTATTTTGAAGAAGCACGGATCGCTTATTTTAAACAGCGAGGCATAACGGCGCAAAACTCGGAAACGATGACGGTCGTCGCAAGCCAGCAGTGTGACTATATGCGTCAGGTGATGCCGTATGAAAATCTGCGGATTTATGTGAAAGCAAGCGCTGCCGGAAATGCGTCCGTCACCCTTCATTACCTTGGAGAAAATGAGTCGGGCCTCCCGTGCTTTACAGGTTCCGTCGTTATGGTTCAAGTGTCGAAGAAAAGCGGCAAAGCGGTCAGCTGGACGGAGCGGGAGAAAGGCATTCTGCTCGCCTGAACGGATAACTATTTCTCTAAGAGACGTCACCTCCGAAGCGCCCTTTACATATGATATCTTGACTATATAAACCCATTCGTTTCAGATTCGCTCTCACCTTAGCAAGGAGGGTTACAATACTTGAAGGAGAAAGATTTTCAATCAAAGCCGCTGCTGACCAAAAGAGAAAGAGAAGTATTCGAATTGCTCGTTCAAGACAAGACAACAAAGGAAATTGCAAGCGAGCTATTTATCAGTGAAAAAACTGTACGGAATCACATTTCAAATGCCATGCAGAAGTTAGGTGTGAAAGGGCGTTCGCAAGCTGTTGTCGAGCTTCTTAGAATGGGTGAGCTAGAGCTCTGATTCTTGCCGGTTTTCCTTCTTTTCGAGAAGGAGCCGGTTATTTGCGTTGGCGCCCGGGCTGATGGGCATGCGGTGAAAATCCCGTTTTTCCTTTTTCTCCGTCAGTCTTGCATTTTCTTAAAAAAAGAAGGAAAATAGACACGGAGCGCATAGCCCAGAAAGATCCTTGAGTGAGGGATGGACAAATGACATCAAAATCTGTAGAGCATGTTGCGGATATCGAAAAATCACTCCGCCATATCGCTGCGATCATTAAACAAAAAGGAAGAGAAATCCTTAACCAATATGCAATTACACCGCCGCAATTCGTGGGGCTTCAATGGCTTTATGAATTAGGGGATATGACAATAGGCGAATTATCAGGCAAAATGTATTTGGCTTGCAGCACGACGACGGATCTGATAGACCGCATGGAAAAAAATAAGCTTGTCGAGCGGGTCAAAGACCCGGCTGACAGACGGGTCGTCAGAATTCATCTTCTCGCTGAAGGAGAGCGCATTATCCAAGAAGTGATTTTGAAAAGACAGGCTTATTTGCGGGATATGTTTGCGACATTTTCCGAAGAAGAAACAGCCGCTTTCGAAAAATCATTATTGAAACTGCAGCATGAAATGAAAAGAAAATGAGGCGATTTTGTTGGAACAGCCGATAGGAGTCATTGATTCCGGGGTTGGCGGGTTAACCGTTGCTAAGGAAATCATGAGACAGCTACCGAAGGAAAATATCATCTATGTGGGAGATACAAAACGCTGCCCGTACGGCCCGCGTCCTGAAGAAGAAGTTCTTCAATACACGTGGGAAATGACCGATTACCTGCTGGAAAACCACCATATCAAAATGCTCGTGATCGCCTGCAATACGGCCACGGCCATTGCCTTGGAGGATATTCAGCGCAAAACGGATATTCCGGTTGTCGGCGTCATTCAGCCGGGTGCGAGAACGGCGATAAAGGTCACGAAAAACCAGCATATCGGTGTCATCGGCACGGTCAATACCATTAAAAGCAGAGCGTATGAGCAGGCGCTGCTCGGGTTAAACGCAGAACTTCAAGTTGAGAACACGGCTTGTCCGCTGCTCGTGCCGTTTGTGGAAAGCGGACGGTTTCTTCAGGAATCAGCGGAGGAAGCGGTTGAAGCATCGCTTGAACCTTTAAAAGGTACATCAATTGACACCTTGATTTTAGGATGTACGCATTATCCGATTTTAAAAGATCCGATTCAGAACTATATGGGAGAGCATGTAAAAATCATTTCCTCCGGAGACGAGACGGCGAGAGAAGTGAGCACCATCTTGTCTTATAAAGGTTTGTTAAACCAATCGAAACATGCACCGGAGCATCAATTTCTTACAACGGGAGAGCGGAACGGCTTCGCAAAAATTGCCGAAGACTGGTTCGGCCACGAAATCGGCCATGTCGAGTGCATCTCCCTTCAAGAGCCGGTCAGAAAATAAATCAAAAAACCCGCTGTTTACGGCGGGTTTTTTTGCGCTTCCCGGTCTATTTCCCGGATAGGGCTCGTATACATCATAGTACAAACAGCCTTAGGAGGGAAAAGTATGCTGAAAAAAGGACCTGCAGTCATTGCTGCAACATGTCTTACTTCGGCTTTTGTGTTATCTGGATGCGGTTTGTTTCAATCCGATAAAACAGCCGGGGAAATTGACCCGCCTCAAGACATTTCATATGTAAAGGATGAAGCGGGAATTCAGGCAAAACCAAAGCAGTCAGAGAAAAACGGCACTTCTAAAGCCGACCAGCCGGCCAATACAGTCATGCGAGAGCTGTATCTGATTGATAAAAACGGCTATGTCGCAGCACAGACACTGCCACTTCCGAACAGTGAGGGAACCGCAAAGCAGGCCCTTGAGTATTTGGTTCAGGGAGGGCCTGTGTCAGAAATCCTGCCGAACGGCTTCAGAGCGGTGCTCCCTGCGGATACGACGGTAAATGTCGATATTAAAAAAGACGGCACTGCTGTCGCTGATTTTTCGAAGGAATTTAAAAACTATAAAAAAGAAGACGAACAAAAAATCCTGCAATCGATTACATGGACGCTTACCCAATTCAGCTCAATAGATAAAGTCAAAATCAGAATCAACGGGCACGAGCTGAAAGAAATGCCTGTGGGCGGCACGCCGATTACGGGCGACTTAAGCAGAAAAGACGGGATTAATATTGAAACGGCCGGAGTGAATGATCTGACAGACACCCACCCGCTGACTGTATATTATCTGGCGGAAACAGAGACGAGCGAATACTACGTGCCTGTCACAAAGCGGATTGACAATTCGGAAACAAATGACATCACCGCTGCCGTTGAACAGCTCGCCGGCGGACCGGGCAAAGCAAGCGGGCTTTTGACGGACTTTAATAACGATGTTAAACTTCTCAGCAAGCCGAAAGTGAAAGACGGCCAGGTTACACTGGACTTTAACAGCTCCATTTACGGAAGCGCCGACGAAAAAACAAAAATGGTATCATCGGGCGTACTGGACAGCATCGTCCTCACGTTAACCGAACAGCCGTCGATCAAAAGTGTTTCTATAAAAGTAAACGGAAAATCAGAACTGGTGAATGAAAAAGGAGAATCCCTTTCAAAACCTGTTTCGAGGCCGTCACAAGTGAATACGGGTAGTTTTTAATTTGCGATTTTTGATATACTAGTAAAAAAGAGGTTAGCGTTCCGGCTGCCTCTTTCTTTATTCACAATCCGGAACAAAAGGTTTATGTACATATAATCGGAGGTAAAATATGAGACACGACGGAAGACAGCACGATGAGCTGCGCCCTATCACATTTGATTTGGATTTTATCACTCACCCGGAAGGCTCTGTTTTAATTACAGCGGGAAATACGAAGGTCATCTGTAATGCATCTGTGGAAGACCGGGTGCCGCCATTTTTACGCGGCGGAGGAAAAGGCTGGATCACCGCGGAATACAGCATGCTTCCCCGCGCGACGAATCAAAGAACGATAAGAGAATCTTCAAAAGGAAAGGTCTCCGGCAGAACGATGGAAATTCAGCGGCTGATCGGGCGCGCGCTCCGGGCCGTCGTTGATTTGGAGAAGCTCGGCGAACGGACGATCTGGATCGACTGTGACGTCATTCAAGCTGACGGCGGAACAAGAACGGCTTCCATTACCGGCGCCTTCTTGGCAATGGCCATTGCGATCGGCAAACTCGTAAAAAGCGGCGTTATCAAAACCTCTCCTGTGACAGATTATCTCGCGGCCATTTCTGTCGGGATGGATAAAGAAGAAGGCCTTCTTTTGGATCTGAATTATGAAGAGGATTCGGCGGCTGAAGTCGACATGAATATCATCATGACGGGAAGCGGACGTTTTGTAGAGCTTCAAGGGACGGGCGAAGAAGCCACATTCTCCCGTGAAGATTTAAACGGACTGTTAAGCCTTGCCGAAAAAGGAATCCAGACGCTTATTCAAAAGCAAAAAGAAGTGCTGGGAGAAACATTGCCTGAACTGAAATAAGAAAGAGAGGCCTGATCACCGTGAAAGAAGCCATTATTGCGACACACAATCAGGGAAAAGTGAAAGAATTCAAGGAAATACTCGAACCGAAAGGCTACAGCGTCTCTTCTTTGGCGGAAATCGGATTTACGGAAGAAATTGAAGAAACCGGACATACCTTTGAAGAAAACGCCATCTTAAAAGCGGAAGCCGTGGCAAAAGCCGTCAACAAAATGGTCATTGCAGACGACTCCGGTTTATCGGTGGACAACCTTGGAGGCAGACCGGGCGTTTATTCAGCCCGTTATGCCGGAGAAGCAAAAGATGATAAGGCGAATATGGACAAGGTGCTGTCAGAATTAAAAGGCATCGAAAAAGAGCAGCGCACGGCCCGTTTCCGCTGCGCCCTTGCCGTCAGCATGCCGGGGCAGGAAACAAAAACGGTCGAAGGTCATGTTGAAGGGTATATTGCGGAAGGACCCGAGGGGGATAACGGGTTCGGCTATGATCCCATTTTTATTGTGAAAGATAAAGATAAAACCATGGCCCAGCTGACAAGCGCTGAGAAAAACAAAATCAGCCACAGGGCTGAGGCGCTCAAGAAATTGTCAAAGCTGCTTGATTCATAAGGGGGAGCGTATGCAATGAAAGTGCTGATAATAAGTGACAGTCACGGCCTTGAAGACGAGCTGGAGACGATTGCAAAGCGGCACGAAGACGAAGCGGATCTGATGATTCATTGCGGTGATTCAGAGCTTGACGCCGCACATCCGGCGCTTACGCCATATCACACGGTAAAAGGCAATTGCGACTTTGGCGGCGGGTTTCAGGATGAACTCCTTCTGGACGCCGGTTCAAAGAAAATTCTGGCCGTTCACGGGCATCTTCACGGCATTAAACAGTCACTTTTAACTGTTTTTTACCGGGCGGAAGAGCTTGGGGCGGATATCGTCTGCTTCGGCCATTCACATATTGCCGGGAGTGAAGTGCTCCGGGGCAAGCTTTTGATTAATCCGGGCAGCATCCGTCTTCCGAGAGTCCGCAATGTGAAAAGCTATGCCATTCTTACTCTTACAGAAAGAGAAGGCGCCGTGACATTTTACGACGAAACGGGTCGGGAATTGAAGGACTTGGGGAATACAATCAGTTTTTAACAAGTGATGGGGGAGATTTCATTCTTCCCCATCAAAAGTTTTTAAAAAAATATTGACTTATGATTTGAACCTGTATATAATAAATCTTGTCGCTGATACATAAAGCAAAAGCTGTCCCAGTAGCTCAGCTGGATAGAGCAACGGCCTTCTAAGCCGTCGGTCGGGAGTTCGAATCTCTCCTGGGACGTACAAAAAAAGAGCTGGTGACATCAGAGTGAAAACTGATGCCGCTGGCCTTTTTTATCGGATGACTATATTGTCAATTCGCTGATATCATGGTAAAATGATCAGCAGATATTTGTTTTTCATGTCCCAGTAGCTCAGCCGGATAGAGCAACGGCCTTCTAAGCCGTCGGTCGGGAGTTCGAATCTCTCCTGGGACGTATAAAAAAACCTCAAGCCCTGACAATGGGTTTGAGGTTTTTTTGTACTTTATTTTTTATTTTACGAAACAAAAGTTCCGTATTTGATGAAAATTGTAAAGTAATTTTAATATAAATGAAACTTAACGTAATATTTACCGTAATAAATATATGTATAAAGATACTTAAGGCGCCCTCGAGTGATAAATTATCTAATTTCTATCATACATTTTGTCAATAATCAATAGAAAGACAGCAGGAGGAATTAGCTTTTGAAGTACACATTTGCATATAAAAATCACAATATAGAAACGATCTTTTGCGGAAAAGACGAGCTGTTTGAGGAACTGAAGCAATTTTTAATCACTCAATGCGGTTTAATCATTGTTGAGGTTTCAAGGGCTGATTACTATACGGAGCAGGAAATGAATCAATGGAATGACCGTTATACTTTGTGAATAAGAAAAGAAACCGGCCGTGTGAGACCGGTTTTTGTATCATCTGAATCCGCTTGGAGCGCTGAAGCCCCCGGCATGGCCGCTGAAACCGCCTCCGAGCGCGCCGGGATGTGCCCCGGCGCCGAGGCTTCCGCCGACGTCACTGAAGGTTTGGCCGTAGTACCCGGATGTATAAGGGTATGGGACGAATTGCTGCCCGGCGAATGACAGCGTGCTTTGCGGGGTCTGCTGTCCGTATCCGGATGACGGGAATCCCTGCTGAAAAGAAGGGCCGCCTTGATATGGTGCTGTATGCATCGGGGCCGGAGGATAGTAAGACTGCGGCGGTAAGACCGGTAAAGGCGGAAATCCAGGAGGCAGGCCCTGCATGCCTGATAACATCTTATTCATGACATCACTCATTTCTTACGAGATAAGAACAGTGTATGCGTATATCTGTATAAAGAGCCTGTTCAATCGAACGGAATATCTGACAAGCATGCCGGAAGGACAGAGAAAAATCGTGTAATAAAATGTGACATATTCGTATATGAACGGAAAAATTTCATGTAATCTTGAGAGATTAATAAAAAAATGATAAAAACTTTTAATATTTACAGATCCCTTTGTACCAGTAATGAAAGCGTATACAAAGTAGATTGATTAATCTAAATTGTCTAATAATTATAAAAATGCTGTTGACACTGTCTGCAAACGGGCGTAATATGAGTTCAAACAAAAATAAATAAATGATTCACGCTAAAAAGAAAAATCATAAAACACTGAAAAAACAAACAAAAGAAGGTTCTTTTTTAATAAAAGAGCTGCCATAATAAAAAGCGCAGAAGAGGATAAGTAGCTTTGATGAAGTTTTTCACAGAGAGCCGGTAACGCTGAGAGCCGGTAAAACAAATCAAAGTGAACTCCCCTCAGAGTGCCGGTCTGAAATATGAAGAGTAGGACTCGGCCGAGTGAACGCAATGTTTACTCGTTATCAAAACGGATAATCATTATCCATGAGACGGTCTGCATATGACCGTAAACAAGGGTGGTACCGCGGAGAGCAAAGCCTTTTCGCCCCTTTTGGCTATCGCATGAAATGCTTGGCTGAATGTGGGTGGGAAGGCTTTTTTATTTGCGTCAGCCGGCGCTGCGTTTTATGAATTGGATTTTAGAAGGGAACATTGAAAAGGAGGAACTGAAAATGGGCACAAATGTACAGGCGGATTCTTTGTCTGCCGATTGTACAAAAACAATGAACGGGGCTCTGATGCTGATTGAATCACTAAAGAAAGAAAATGTCGAGATGATCTTCGGCTATCCGGGGGGAGCCGTCCTTCCGATTTACGATAAACTGTATCAATCAGGGCTGGTCCACATCCTGCCCCGCCACGAGCAAGGCGCGATTCACGCGGCAGAAGGGTATGCGCGGATCTCCGGAAAGCCGGGGGTTGTGATTGCAACCTCAGGACCCGGCGCGACAAATTTAGTTACCGGTCTTGCGGATGCGATGATTGATTCACTGCCGCTCGTAGTATTTACCGGGCAGGTGGCCACTTCGGTCATCGGCAGCGACGCTTTCCAGGAAGCCGACATTTTAGGAATTACGATGCCGATTACGAAACACAGCTACCAAGTCCGCCGTCCGGAAGATCTCCCCCGTGTGATTAAAGAGGCTTTTCATATCGCCACGACGGGAAGACCGGGCCCGGTATTAATTGATATACCGAAGGATGTCGCAGCATTTGAAGGGGAATTCAGATATGATCACGAGATCAGCCTTCCGGGTTATCAGCCGGTAAAAGAGCCTAACTATCTGCAGATCCGAAAGCTCGTGGAAGCTGTCAGCAGTGCGAAAAAGCCGGTTATTTTAGCCGGAGCGGGTGTTTTGTACGGTAAAGCTTCAGAAGATTTAAAAAATTATGTCGAACAGCAGCAAATTCCTGTAGCCCACACGCTTCTCGGTCTGGGCGGTTTCCCGGCAGACCATCCTCTATTTCTGGGAATGGCGGGGATGCACGGCACATACACAGCGAACATGGCGCTTTACCACTGTGACTTGTTGATCAGCATCGGAGCGCGGTTCGATGATCGTGTGACCGGAAATCTGAAGCATTTTGCAAAATCGGCCAAAGTAGCGCATATCGATATTGATCCTGCTGAAATCGGAAAAATTATTGAAACGCAGATTCCGGTGGTCGGCGACAGTAAAATCGTCCTTCAGGAATTATTGAAGCAAAACGGAAAACAGGGACAGACAGAGGAATGGAAACAGCAGCTTTCAGAATGGAAAGAAGAATATCCGCTTTGGTATACAGACAACAGAGAAGAGGGCTTGAAACCCCAAAAGCTGATTGAGTATATTCACCAATTCACAAACGGAGAGGCGATTGTGGCGACGGATGTCGGCCAGCACCAGATGTGGGCGGCTCAGTTTTATCCTTTTCGAAAGGCTGATAAGTGGGTGACCTCGGGGGGGCTCGGCACAATGGGCTTCGGCCTTCCGGCGGCTATCGGAGCGCAGCTGGCTGATCGTAACGCCACGGTCGTTGCCATCCTCGGAGACGGCGGTTTTCAGATGACCCTTCAGGAATTAGATGTCATCCGGCAGCTGAATCTTCCTGTCAAAGTGGTTATCTTGAACAACGAATGTCTGGGCATGGTCAGACAGTGGCAGGAAATCTTCTATGAAGAACGCTACTCTGAATCCAAATTCTCGGCGCAGCCTGACTTTGTCAAATTGTCAGAAGCCTACGGCATTAAAGGCGTCCGGATTTCATCGGAAGAAGAGGCGGAAGAAGAGCTTAAAAAGGCGCTTTCATCAAAAGAACCGGTCGTTATTGACGTCCGGGTCGCCAAAAGCGAAAAAGTATTCCCGATGATTGCGCCGGGTAAAGGACTTCATGAAATGGTGGGGGTGAAACCTTGAAACGCATTATCACATTAACGGTGGTCAACCGCTCGGGAGTATTAAACCGGATCACCGGCCTGTTTACAAAAAGACACTATAATATCGAAAGCATCACTGTAGGCCACACGGAAACAAGCGGTGTTTCAAGGATTACATTTGTCGTCCATGTGGAAGGCGAAAATGACGTAGAGCAGCTGACAAAGCAGCTTAACAAACAAATTGACGTCCTGAAAGTGACGGATATTACAAACCAATCGATTGTACAGCGTGAGCTGGCATTAATCAAAGTTGTTTCCGCACCGTCGGCCAGAACGGAAATCAATGGAATCATTGAGCCGTTCAGAGCTTCCGTCGTTGATGTCTCAAGAGACAGCATCGTCGTTCAGGTTACCGGCGAATCTAATAAAATCGAAGCGCTCATAGAGCTTCTCAAACCTTACGGCATTAAAGAAATCGCGAGAACGGGCACAACGGCTTTTGCGAGGGGAACCCAGCAGAAGGCGTCATCCAATAAAACAATTTCAATTGTATAACACAAAAAAGGGAGAGATTAAAATGGTAAAAGTATATTATAACGGTGATATCAAAGAGAACGTATTGGCGGGTAAAAAAGTAGCAATTATCGGTTACGGTTCACAAGGTCATGCACACGCGCTGAACTTAAAAGAAAGCGGAATTGATGTCATTGTCGGCGTCAGACAAGGCAAATCATTTACACAGGCCCAAGAAGACGGTCATAAAGTCTTTTCGGTAAGAGAAGCGGCTGCCCAGGCTGATATCATTATGGTTCTTCTTCCGGATGAACAGCAGCAAAAAGTATATGAAGCTGAAATCAAAGATGAATTGACGGCGGGCAAGTCATTGGTATTCGCACACGGATTTAACGTCCATTTCCATCAGATCGTGCCTCCTGCTGATGTAGATGTCTTCCTTGTCGCTCCTAAAGGGCCGGGACACCTTGTCAGAAGAACATATGAACAAGGCGCAGGCGTACCGGCATTGTTTGCCATCTATCAGGATGTATCAGGCGAAGCGAAAGATACGGCTCTTGCTTATGCAAAAGGAATCGGCGGAGCGCGTGCGGGCGTTCTTGAAACAACATTTAAGGAAGAAACGGAAACGGATTTGTTCGGTGAGCAGGCTGTTCTGTGCGGGGGTTTAACGGCGCTTGTCAAAGCGGGTTTTGAAACGCTGACAGAAGCCGGCTACCAGCCTGAACTCGCATACTTCGAGTGTCTGCACGAACTGAAGCTGATCGTAGACTTGATGTATGAAGAAGGCTTGGCGGGCATGAGATACTCTATCTCCGATACGGCTCAATGGGGAGATTTTGTATCAGGGCCGCGCGTAGTCGATGCAAAGGTAAAAGAATCGATGAAACAAGTATTAACGGATATTCAAAACGGTACATTCGCGAAAGAATGGATCGTGGAAAACCAAGTGAACCGTCCTCGTTTCAATGCGATCAATGCAAGTGAAAACGAGCATCAGATTGAAAAGGTCGGCAGACAGCTTCGTGAAATGATGCCGTTTGTCAAACAAGGCAAAAAGAAGGAAGCGGTGGTCTCCGTTGCGCAAAATTAATGTTTTCGACACGACCCTTCGTGACGGTGAACAATCCCCCGGGGTCAACCTCAATTCCCGGGAGAAACTGGCGATAGCCAAGCAGCTTGAAAGACTCGGGGTGGACATTATTGAAGCGGGATTTCCCGCTTCATCCCGAGGTGATTTTTTAGCCGTGCAGGAAATCGCAAGAACGATTAAAAATTGTTCGGTAACAGGGCTTGCCCGATCTGTCAAAGGTGACATCGACGCAGCCTGGGAAGCGCTGAAAGACGGGGCCAGCCCGCGGATTCACATCTTTATCGCCACCTCTGACATTCATCTGAAGCATAAGCTGAAAATGACGCGGGAAGAGGTTAAGGAAAAAGCGGTTGAAATGGTGAAGTATGCAAAAGAACGCTTTCCGATCGTTCAATGGTCAGCAGAAGACGCATGCCGCACAGAACTTCCGTTTCTGGCTGAAATCGTAGAAAAAGTGATTGATGCCGGCGCGAGCGTCATCAACCTGCCGGACACTGTAGGTTACCTGACGCCGGCTGAATACGGAAACATCTTTAAATATATGAAGGAACACGTTCCGAATATCAGCCGGGTAAAGCTCTCAGCCCATTGCCACGATGATCTCGGAATGGCGGTTGCCAACTCACTTTCGGCAATTGAGAACGGCGCTGATCAAATTGAATGCGCCATTAACGGCATAGGAGAAAGAGCCGGGAACGCCGCACTAGAGGAAATCGCCGTTGCGCTTCATGTCAGAAATGACGCGCATCAAGCCGATTCATCTCTCAATCTTCATGAATTGAAGCGGACGAGTGATCTTGTCAGCAAACTGACGGGCATGGCCGTTCCCCGCAACAAAGCAATCGTCGGAGATAACGCTTTCGCACATGAGTCCGGCATTCACCAAGACGGTTTCCTGAAAGAAAAATCAACATATGAAATCATTTCACCGGAACTTGTGGGCGTGACTGCTGATGCACTTGTACTCGGAAAGCATTCCGGGCGCCACGCGTTCAAAGACCGCCTGAATACGCTTGGATTCCAGTTTGATAGTGATGAAATCAATAAATATTTTACGATGTTTAAAGAACTGACCGAAAAGAAAAAAGAAATCACCGATGATGACTTGATTTCTCTTATTTTAGAAGAAAAAGTGACAGACAAAAAAATCGGCTATGAATTTTTGTCTCTGCAAGTGCATTACGGGACGTCTCAGGTGCCGACTGCAACAGTCTCTTTAAAAAATCAGGAAAACGAACAGCTGATGCAAGAGGCGGCAACGGGGGCGGGCAGCGTAGAAGCCGTTTATAATACGCTCGGGCGCTGCATCGATAAAAATATTGAACTGACAGACTACCGCATCCAATCCAACCGGAAAGGCGAAGACGCGCTGGCTCAGGTTTACGTCAGAGTGACCGTGAACGGAAAAGAATCATCAGGGCGGGGAATCGCGCAGGATGTTCTGGAAGCTTCTGCAAAAGCATATTTGAACGCCGTGAACCGGCAATTGGTGCTGGATTGCAATATAGACGGATTAAAGAGACAGACTGCGGTCGGCTCGTAATAGAAAGGAGAACGTTTGATTTGAAAAAACGCATTGCTTTGCTTCCCGGTGACGGAATCGGACCGGAAGTGGCGGAATCAGCGGCAGATGTATTGAAAAGCGTTGCCGAACAATTCGGACATGAATTTGAATTTGAAAACGGACTGATCGGGGGAGCGGCCATTGACGCCCATCAAAACCCCCTTCCTGAGGAGACGGTGGCTCTTTGTGAAAGATCCGACGCCATCCTGCTCGGGGCAGTCGGCGGACCGAAATGGGACCAAAATCCTCCGGAGCTCAGACCGGAAAAAGGCCTGCTCGGCATCAGAAAAAAACTCGGCCTGTTTGCCAATCTGCGTCCCGTGACCGTATTTGAAAGCCTGTCTGAGGCGTCTCCGCTGAAAAAAGAATATATCAGCGGCGTCGACTTTGTAATCGTCAGGGAACTGACGGGCGGCCTCTATTTCGGAGAACCGAGCAGACAGTATGTCAATGAAGCGGGAGAAAAGGAAGCGGTCGATACTCTTTTTTATAAGAAAGAAGAAATCGCACGCGTTGTCAGAGAAGCTTTTAAGATGGCTGCCGGCAGAAAAGGAAAAGTGACGTCCGTTGATAAGGCGAATGTGCTTTCTTCAAGCAGGCTGTGGCGGGAAACCGCAGAGGAAATCGCAAAAGAATTTCCTGACGTGACGCTTGAACATATGCTTGTCGATAATGCCGCGATGCAGCTCATCTACGCTCCGAGCCAATTTGACGTCATCGTAACTGAGAATATGTTCGGCGATATTTTAAGCGATGAAGCCTCCATGCTGACAGGCTCGCTCGGCATGCTGCCGTCAGCCAGTTTATCAAGTTCAGGTCTTCACTTGTTTGAACCCGTGCATGGATCTGCGCCTGACATCGCAGGTAAAGGGATGGCCAATCCGTTTGCGGCGATTTTATCAGCGGCGATGCTTTTGAGAACATCTTTCGGGCTTGAAAACGAAGCGCAGGCGGTGGAAAAAGCGGTCGCAAAGGTTCTTGCAGACGGCAGCCGTACACGTGATATCGCCCGGGACGGCCAATATGCCGGAACGCATGACATTACTGAAAAAGTAAAAGCCGCATTAGCCGGCTCGAATACAAAATCTATAGTGTGACGCTTTAAAGAAAGCGGTCTTAGTTCATAGGTAGAGGGAGGAAACAAAGATGATGCCTCGAACAATCATCGAAAAGATTTGGGATCGGCATGTTGTAAAAAGCGGTGAAGGAAAACCCGACCTTCTCTATATTGATCTGCACCTAATTCATGAGGTGACGTCTCCTCAGGCGTTTGAAGGGTTAAGGCAGAAGGGAAGAAAGGTCAGACGGCCGCAGAACACATTCGCGACGATGGACCACAATATTCCGACCGTCAACCGTTTTGACATTAAAGATGAAGTCGCAAAGCGCCAAGTAACCGCGCTTGAACGGAATTGCGAGGAGTTCGGCGTCCGTCTTGCGGATCTTCACAGCGCAGACCAGGGGATCGTTCACGTAGTCGGACCTGAGCTTGGTCTGACACTACCGGGGAAAACGATCGTTTGCGGAGACAGCCATACATCGACTCACGGCGCGTTCGGAGCGCTTGCCTTCGGTATCGGCACAAGTGAGGTGGAACATGTTCTTTCCACTCAGACACTGTGGCAGCAGCGGCCGAAAACGCTTGAAATCCGCGTTGACGGAACGCTCCAAAAAGGAGTGACCGCGAAGGATGTCATCTTGTCGGTCATCGGAAAATACGGGGTGAAATTCGGTACTGGATATGTCATTGAATACACCGGGGAAGTATTCAGAAACATGTCTATGGACGAACGCATGACCGTCTGCAATATGTCAATAGAGGCGGGAGCACGGGCGGGACTGATCGCTCCTGATGACACGACGATCGAATATTGTAAAAACCGTAAATACGCGCCTAAAGGCGAAGAGTTTGACAAAGCCGCCGCAGAATGGAAAGCGTTAAAAACCGATCCGGGCGCCGTATACGATCATTCCATCGTGTTAGACGGCAGCGAGATTTCTCCAATGGTAACATGGGGCGTCAATCCCGGCATGGTTCTCCCGGTCGATGCCCAAATACCGGCGCCGGAAACGATTGATTCTGAAGACGGTAAAAAAGAAGCCATCCGCGCGTACCAATACATGGGAATCTCACCGAATCAAAAAATTGAAGATATTAAAGTCGAGCATGTGTTTATCGGCTCCTGTACAAATTCGCGGATGACCGATCTTCGCCAGGCTGCAGATATGATCAAAGGCCGAAAAGTCGCCGACAGCGTCAGAGCCATTGTGGTGCCGGGTTCTCAAAGCGTGAAACAGCAGGCCGAAGAAGAAGGGCTGCACCGCGTGTTTCTCGAGGCCGGCTTTGAATGGAGAGAATCAGGCTGCAGCATGTGCCTCAGTATGAACAATGATGTCGTGCCTGAAGGGGAACGATGCGCTTCCACTTCCAACCGCAACTTCGAAGGCAGGCAGGGAAAAGGCGCGAGAACACACCTTGTCAGTCCGGCGATGGCGGCAATGGCGGCCATTCACGGGCATTTCGTCGATGTAAGAAAGTTTTATCAAGAAAAAACAGTTGTGTAAGGAGTGCGCGAAAAGATGGAACCTTTAAAAACGCATACGGGAAAAGCGGCTGTCTTAAACCGGATCAACGTCGATACGGACCAGATTATTCCGAAACAGTTTTTGAAAAGAATTGAAAGAACAGGATACGGCAGATTCGCGTTTTTTGATTGGAGATACCTTGAGAACGGTGAGCCTGATCCTGAATTTGAATTAAACCGCAAAGTCTATGAAGGCGCGTCCATATTAATTGCCGGAGAGAATTTCGGCTGCGGATCATCCCGTGAGCACGCTCCTTGGGCGCTGGATGATTACGGCTTCAAAATCATCATTGCTCCGTCATTTGCCGATATTTTTCATCAAAACTGTTTTAAAAACGGTATGCTTCCCATCCGTATGCCGTATGATCAGTGGAAAAAACTCGCCGGTCAATATGAAAATCAGTCTCTTAACATGACGGTTGACTTGGAAAACCAGCTCATTCACGACAGTGAAGGAAAAGAGATTTCATTTGAAGTCGATCCGCACTGGAAGGAAATGCTGATTAACGGTTATGATGAAATTTCATTAACGCTTCTGCTGGAGGACGACATTCAGCAGTTTGAATCGAAAAGAAGTTCATGGCTTCAAGCCTGAAAAAAGCCGCCCGGCATCTGTCCGGCGGCTTTTTTCACCGTGCGCGCCATCCTTTCTTGTGTTTCCTGACGCGTGTTGATACACTTGAACAAAATAGCGCCTGAAAGGAAATAAAGTATGACGCATGACAAGAAAAAAGCTGATATCATTCCTTTCCCCCGTCTGAAAGAACGCTTGGTTGATAAAGGGATGGCCGCGATGAAGGATAAACAGTATCAGGAGGCCCTCGAACTGTTTTCAGAGGCGGTAAGCCACGGCGATACCGAGTCCGACGTGCATTTAGGCATGGCGATTTGTTTTCTGGAACTCGGGGAATTGGAAGAAGCAAAACAAGTTTGCGAGAAAATGCTGAATGAAGGGTACGGCCATTATTTCACCGTACTGCAGGTGTACATGACCATTTTAATTCAGCTGAAACAATATGAAGAAGTCAAAAGCACAATTGAAGCTGTGCTGGAAGAAAACCAGCTGCCCGCAGAAAGTGCGGAGCAATTCTACCGGCTGCTCGAATTCAGCCGCAAAATGACCGATCCCGATCAGCAGGATGAAGCGTGGGAGGAGGAATACGAGGACATTCTTGATGCGGAAAAAGTGCTGAACAGCCCCGCTGAACAAATGAATCTGATTCATTCTCTCAAAGACCGCAATATTGCAAAATACACGGGTCTCTTAAAAACGATTCTTCAAGATCCGGGCGCTCATCCGCTTATCAAGACGATGATTTTGACGCTGATGGCGGAGCATGACTACAGCAAGCCGGTCCATATTACAAAATTCGGCGATTCAATGACCGCGATACCGAGTGAAACCGTTCAGCCTGATGCGGCTCCGATTTTGCACCGCGTTCTCCGGGTGCTTGATGAAACGCTCGGCAATGAAAACCCTACATTATACGCTGCCGTCGAGGAGCTGTGGAGAAGGCATCTGTACGTCCTGCACCCTTTTATGCCGAAGTTTTTGAACGCTGATTTATGGGCGGCGGCGCTTCATAAGGTCGGTTACGAGATGCACGGCATTGACATTGAGCCGGAGGAACTTCATATGATGTACGAGTTTGACAGCCGCGAACTCGAAGAAGCCTGCACGATGATTAAGGATATTGAAGAAATTTCTTATTTGTAAATCACGCCATATAGTTGAAAGCGGTAGGCGTTATGTTATAATATAGTGGTTGTATTTATGTATAGCGGTTTAACTGAAATGAGAATTACGGTTGGACAGGCTGCCAGTTCATTACATAATGATTCTGACTCAAAGCGGTTTTTTCTTTGACAAAGCCGCGGATTGCTTTAGAATGGAAGACCGACACAACCTGAATAGATTTTTGGAGGGAAACACATGTCTGTAAAATGGGAAAAACAAGAAGGCAACGAAGGCGTATTAACGGTTGAAGTTGATGCGGATACGTTTAAAACAGCTCTTGATGATGCATTTAAAAAAGTAGTAAAACAGGTTTCTATTCCTGGATTCCGCAAAGGGAAAGTTCCCCGCGGTTTATTCGAACAGCGTTTCGGCGTTGAAGCTCTTTACCAGGATGCTTTAGATATTTTACTTCCTGTAGAATACCCTAAAGCGGTTGAAGAAGCCGGCATTGAGCCTGTAGACCGCCCTGAAATCGATGTTGAAAAAATCGAAAAAGGCGAAAGCTTGATTTTCACTGCAAAAGTGACTGTAAAACCGGAAGTGAAACTTGGCGACTACAAAGGCTTAGGAATCGAAAAAGATGACACTGCCGTTACTGACGAAGATGTACAAAACGAACTTAAAGCGCTTCAAGAGCGTCAGGCTGAGCTTGTCGTGAAAGAAGAAGGCGCTGTTGAAAACGGCGATACAGTCGTTCTTGACTTCGAAGGTTTCGTTGACGGGGAAGCGTTTGAAGGCGGAAAAGCTGAGAACTACTCACTTGAAGTAGGATCAGGTTCATTCATCCCGGGCTTCGAAGAGCAGTTAACAGGCCTTGAAGCAGGCGCTGAAAAGGATGTTGAAGTAACATTCCCTGAAGAGTACCACGCTGAAGAGCTTGCCGGAAAACCAGCTGTTTTCAAAGTGAAAATTCATGAAATCAAAGCGAAAGAGCTTCCTGAGCTTAACGACGAATTCGCAAAAGACATTGACGAAGAAGTTGAAACGCTTGCTGAATTAACTGAGAAAACAAAAAAACGCCTTGAAGAAGCAAAAGAAAACGAAGCTGACGCTAAATTGCGTGAAGAGCTTGTTCTGAAAGCATCTGAAAACGCTGAAGCTGATGTTCCTCAAGCGATGATCGACACTGAGCTTGACCGCATGCTGAAAGAATTCGAACAGCGTCTGCAAATGCAAGGCATGAACCTTGAGCTTTACACTCAATTCTCAGGCCAAGACGAAAACGCGTTAAAAGAGCAAATGAAAGAAGATGCCGCAAAACGCGTAAAATCAAACCTGACTCTTGAAGCGATCGCTCAAGCTGAAAACCTTGAAGTAACAGACGAAGAAGTTGAAGCTGAGCTGACTAAAATGGCTGAAGCTTACAACATGCCGGTTGAAAACATCAAGCAGGCAATCGGTTCAACTGACGCGATGAAAGAAGATTTAAAAGTTCGAAAAGCAATTGATTTTCTTGTAGAAAACCGTTAATATGGTTCATAATAATAGACATAATAAAACAGGGCGCGATTAATTCGTGCCTTGTTTTGTACAATTATGATATAACTCTTTTTCTTGGGGCAAGATAGTCATTGCCGGGCTGTTTTTCGTCATACATATAGAATGTGCAAGTGCGAAACACATTGTTACCGTCTTACTGGAAAGTATGGTAAAATGCAATACATACTCGATCGTAGCAAGAACCGTTTTCTTTTGCCCTTCAGGTAAAAGAAAAAGTGAGACAAGATTAAGGGGTGAAAGAATGTTTAAATTCAACGAGGAAAAAGGACAATTGAAATGCTCGTTCTGCGGAAAAACGCAAGATCAGGTTCGTAAGCTGGTTGCAGGACCGGGTGTATATATATGCGACGAATGTATTGAGCTCTGTACAGAAATCGTAGAGGAAGAGCTTGGTACGGAAGAAGAAGTCGAATTTAAAGACGTTCCGAAGCCGCAGGAAATCCGCGAGATTCTGAATGAATATGTCATCGGACAGGATCAGGCGAAGAAATCACTTGCGGTTGCGGTATACAACCATTACAAACGCATCAATTCCAACAGTAAAGTGGATGATGTCGAGCTTTCTAAAAGTAATATTTCTTTAATCGGACCGACTGGAAGCGGGAAAACACTTCTTGCCCAGACGCTTGCCCGTATTCTGAACGTGCCGTTTGCGATCGCGGACGCTACATCTCTGACTGAAGCCGGATATGTCGGTGAGGACGTAGAAAACATCCTCCTCAAGCTGATTCAGGCAGCGGACTATGATGTGGAAAAAGCGGAAAAAGGCATCATTTATATCGATGAAATCGATAAAGTAGCGCGAAAGTCTGAAAACCCGTCCATTACACGTGACGTATCAGGCGAAGGCGTTCAGCAGGCGCTGCTGAAAATTCTTGAAGGAACGGTTGCAAGCGTGCCGCCTCAAGGAGGACGCAAACATCCTCATCAGGAGTTCATCCAGATCGATACGACGAACATTCTGTTCATTTGCGGCGGTGCATTTGACGGCATTGAACAAATTATCAAGCGCCGTCTCGGACAAAAAGTCATCGGTTTCGGCTCAGATAATAAAGCGGCAGACCTGGAAAAAGAAGAACTGCTTTCTAAAGTTCTTCCGGAAGACTTGCTCCGTTTCGGTCTGATTCCTGAATTCATCGGCCGTCTTCCTGTCATTGCGAGCCTTGAGCAGCTTGACGAAACGGCACTGGTTGAAATTCTGACTAAACCGAAAAACGCACTCGTCAAACAATACCAGAAAATGTTAGAACTTGATGATGTCGAGCTTGAATTTGAAGACGAGGCATTATCTGAAATTGCGAAAAAAGCGATCGAGCGAAAAACAGGCGCACGCGGCCTGCGTTCTATCATTGAAGGCATCATGCTTGACGTCATGTTTGATCTGCCGTCCCGCGATGATATTGAAAAATGTGTCATTACCGGAGCGACAGTCGCAGACGGTGAAGCACCGCGTCTTGTATTAAAAGACGGCACAGTTGTCGGCCAAGATAAAACATCAGCATAACATGACAAAACCTCCTGACTCGAATTGATCAGGAGGTTTTTTTCTTGTCCTGACCCTTCTGAAAATGTTTATTCCGGGCTTAGCTGGGAGATACTAGCGGACAGAGGAATGAATTGGATACATAAATCGTTTTTTCAGGAGGGACCAGCATGAGTTGGACAGGGATCGCATTATTTGTACAGCTGTTTTTCGGGATAGTCATCGGATTATACTTTTGGAATCTGCTCAAAAACCAGCGTACACAAAAAGTGACGATAGATAAAGAATCAAAAAAAGAAATGGAACAGCTGCGCAAAATGCGCGCCATCAGTTTATCAGAACCTTTATCAGAAAAGGTGCGGCCGAAAAGCTTTCAGGACATTGTCGGCCAGGAAGACGGAATTAAAGCGTTAAAAGCAGCGCTTTGCGGACCGAACCCGCAGCACGTCATTATTTACGGTCCTCCGGGAGTCGGAAAAACGGCTGCGGCGCGGCTGGTATTGGAAGAAGCGAAAAAACATAAACAGTCACCGTTTCAAAAGCAGGCTGTTTTTGTTGAACTTGATGCGACGACCGCGCGGTTTGATGAACGGGGGATTGCCGATCCGCTTATCGGTTCAGTGCATGATCCGATTTATCAGGGAGCGGGTGCGATGGGCCAAGCAGGCATTCCGCAGCCGAAACAGGGGGCTGTGACCCATGCTCACGGCGGGGTATTGTTTATTGATGAAATCGGCGAGCTTCATCCGATTCAGATGAATAAAATGCTGAAGGTGCTTGAAGATCGAAAAGTATTTTTAGACAGTGCGTATTACAGTGAAGAAAATACGCAAATACCGAATCACATTCATGATATTTTTCAAAATGGGCTTCCGGCAGATTTCCGTTTGATCGGAGCGACAACGAGAATGCCGAATGAAATTCCGCCGGCCATCCGTTCGCGCTGTCTTGAAGTATTTTTCCGCGAGCTGGAAAAGGATGAACTTAAAATCGTTGCGAAAAAAGCAGCCGACAAAATTCAGAAAGAGATTTCTGACGAAGCTCTCAGTGTGCTGACCACATATACGAGAAACGGACGTGAAGCCGTCAATATGATCCAGATCGCCGCCGGCATGGCGGTGACTGAGGACAGACAAGAAATTACGACAGAAGATATAGAATGGGTTGTTCATTCCAGTCAGCTTACACCTAAAAATGAGCAGAAAATCGCCGATGAACCGCAAGTCGGCATCGTGAACGGACTTGCTGTCTACGGGCCGAACAGCGGCGCATTGCTGGAAATCGAAGTGAATGTCACACCTGCGCAGGACAAAGGAAGCCTGAATATCACGGGAATTGCAGAGGAAGAAAGCATCGGCAGCCAATCGAAGTCGATCCGCCGCAAAAGCATGGCGAAGGGATCTGTAGAAAATGTTCTGACGGTTCTGCGCACAATGGGCATCAAACCTTCAGACTATGACATTCACGTCAATTTTCCGGGCGGAGGCCCGATTGACGGACCTTCAGCAGGTATCGCGATGGCCGCAGGGATTTTTTCTGCGATTCACAGCATCCCGATCGACCATACAGTGGCGATGACGGGAGAAATCAGCCTGACGGGGCTTGTCAAACCGATCGGCGGCGTCATTCCGAAAATTAAAGCCGCAAAACAGGCCGGAGCAAAAACGGTCATTATCCCATATGAAAATCAGCAGTCCATTCTGAAACGAATAGACGGAATCACCATTAAAGCGGTAAAAACGTTCCAGGAAGTGCTGGACGTCATATTGGTTGACCCTCCTTCAGAACAAAAACCGTTTGATATCCAAATGAATAAAGAATCCGTATAAACCCCATTTTTATAATGGGGTTTTTTTATGGAGGACATCTTTTCCTTTTTCAGAACAGAAAGAAAGGGTATACTACGAAGAGACTGTTTTATATACAGGGCAGGCGGATAAGCCGATTTTGCCCGATCCCGGAATTGTACAACGATGAAAAAGTTGTATTATAATGGTTCATACTAAAGTCACGGAGGTGTCAGTCACATGGCAGAAGATACAAAACGCAGCATCCCGCTCCTCCCTTTAAGAGGCTTATTGGTATACCCGACAATGGTTTTACATTTAGATGTAGGCCGTGACAAGTCGGTTCAGGCTCTTGAACAGGCAATGATGCATGATCATATGATTTTTTTAGCCACTCAGCAGGATATTTCGATAGACGAACCGGGTGAAGAGGATATTTTCGCCGTCGGCACTTATACAAAAATTAAACAGATGCTGAAGCTGCCCAACGGTACGATCAGAGTGCTTGTAGAAGGAATTCAGCGGGCGCAGATCCTTGAATACACCGAACTCGAAGATTATACTTCGGTCGATATACAGCTGATGCATGAGGATGATTCAAAAGACGTGGAAGACGAAGCGCTTATGCGGACGCTGCTGGACCATTTTGACCAGTACATAAAAATTTCTAAAAAAATCTCCGCAGAAACGTATGCGGCTGTGACTGATATTGAAGAGCCCGGCAGAATGGCGGATATCGTCGCTTCTCATCTCCCGCTGAAATTAAAGGACAAGCAGGACATTTTAGAAACGGCGGATATTAAAGAACGTCTGAATAAGGTCATCCGTTCCATTCATAATGAAAAAGAAGTGCTGGAGATTGAGAAAAAAATCGGTCAACGCGTCAAACGTTCGATGGAACGCACTCAAAAGGAATACTACTTGCGTGAACAGATGAAAGCCATTCAGAAGGAGCTTGGCGACAAAGAAGGAAAAACCGGCGAAGTTCAGTCGCTCACGGAAAAGATAGAAGAAGCAGGCATGCCTGAGCGTGTCAAAGAAACGGCGCTTAAGGAATTAAGCCGTTACGAAAAAGTGCCGTCAAGCTCAGCGGAAAGCTCTGTTATCCGCAACTATATTGACTGGCTCATCGCCCTTCCGTGGTCGGATGAAACAGAAGATAAACTTGATATTAAAAAAGCCGGGGAAATCTTAGATAAAGAGCACCACGGCTTAGAGAAAGTGAAAGAGCGGATTTTGGAGTATTTGGCCGTGAAACAGCTGACGAAAACGCTGAAAGGGCCGATTCTTTGTCTGGCCGGACCTCCGGGAGTCGGTAAAACATCTCTTGCAAAATCAATCAGTACGAGCATGGGGCGCCGTTTTGTGAGAATTTCACTGGGCGGAGTGCGCGATGAGTCTGAAATCCGCGGGCACCGGCGCACATACGTCGGAGCGATGCCGGGCCGTATTATACAGGGGATGAAAAAAGCCGGCAAACAAAATCCGGTCTTTCTCCTGGATGAGATCGACAAAATGTCGTCTGATTTCAGAGGCGATCCGTCTTCGGCGATGCTTGAGGTGCTGGATCCGGAACAAAACAGCACATTCAGCGACCACTATATTGAAGAGACGTTCGATTTATCGAAAGTGCTGTTTATCGCGACTGCGAATAACCTTGCTTCCATACCGGGACCTCTCAGAGACAGAATGGAGATTATCAGCCTGTCAGGCTACACTGAAAACGAAAAGCTGGAGATCGTGAAAGACCACCTGCTTCCGAAACAAATCAAAGAGCACGGGCTCACAAAGAGCAACCTGCAGATTCGGGATCAGGCGATTACGGACATCATCCGCTACTATACGAGGGAAGCCGGCGTGAGAACGCTTGAACGCCAGATTGCCGCCATTTGCCGAAAGGCTGCGAAAGCCATTGTGTCTGAGGAGAGAAAACGCATTACCGTTACAGAGAAAAATCTGGCCGACTATCTCGGAAAACGGATATTCAGATACGGACAGGCGGAAACCGAAGATCAAATCGGGGTTGTCACGGGGCTTGCGTATACGACGGTCGGCGGAGATACGCTGTCAATCGAAGTGTCATTGTCACCGGGAAAAGGAAAGCTGATTTTGACCGGGAAGCTTGGAGATGTCATGCGGGAATCAGCGCAGGCCGCTTTCAGTTATGTCCGCTCGAAAGCGGAACAGTTCGGAATCGACCCGAAATTCCATGAGAAGTATGACATTCATATCCATGTCCCTGAAGGAGCGGTGCCGAAAGACGGCCCTTCTGCCGGAATTACGATGGCCACGGCGCTCGTTTCAGCATTAACGAACCGTGCGGTAAAACGCGAAGTCGGTATGACGGGAGAAATCACGCTGCGGGGCCGCGTGCTTCCGATCGGCGGACTGAAAGAAAAGGCGCTCGGCGCGCACAGAGCGGGCCTGACTACTATTATTGCGCCTAAAGATAACGAAAAAGATATAGAGGATATTCCAGAAAGCGTCAGAGAAGGACTGAAGTTTATATTCGTTTCTCACCTGGATGACGTTTTGGAACATGCCTTAGTAGGAGAGAAGAAATGAAAGTCACAAAGTCAGAAATCGTGATCAGCGCGGTCAAACCCGAACAGTACCCTAATGGGGGGCTTCCGGAAATCGCGCTGGCGGGAAGATCAAATGTAGGAAAGTCATCTTTTATCAATTCATTAATCAATCGGAAAAACTTGGCCAGAACGTCATCAAAACCGGGGAAAACACAGACCCTAAACTTTTACATCATCAATGATGAATTGCATTTTGTCGACGTTCCCGGGTACGGATTTGCGAAAGTTTCCAAAAGCGAGCGGGAAGCATGGGGGAGAATGATTGAAACCTATATGACGACCCGTGAAGAGCTGAAAGCCTGCGTGCAGATTGTCGACCTCAGGCACGCGCCGTCTGCTGAAGACGTGAACATGTATGAATTCCTGAAGTATTACGGCATTCCCGTCATCGTTATCGCGACAAAAGCGGATAAGATTCCAAAAGGAAAATGGGACAAGCACTTAAAGGTTGTCAAACAGACGCTTGATATGGATCCTGAAGATGAGCTGATTTTATTTTCCTCTGAAACGAAAAAAGGCAAAGATGAAGCATGGGGAGCCATTAAAAAAATGATCAGCCGGTAATGAAAAACCCAAAACGCAGTGCGTTTTGGGTTTTATCGTATAGTTTTGTTCCGCTTGATAAACAATAATAAAAGGCTGATTCCGATGAAAACATACGGCCAGTATGTTTTGAAGTGTTCCGTCGGAATATGGACGGACTCCAGCCATGCCGTAATTTGTTTAAAGAAGTATAAAAAGAGGGAAAAACCAATCATGGCAGCCGCTTCGTATACATATTCTTTTCTGGCTGCCGCAAATAAGGAGAATCCGAAGACGAAGAGAATCATTTCAAAATCTCCCGGCCACCATGAGAGCTCAGGTTTGGCGAAAAAGTGTAAACCTATGCCGAAAAGAAGCATGCCGATCAGGACGTGAGGCCCGGCCGCTTCCTTTTTGCCCTGGTACGAGAGCATGGCGCCCAAGAGCATAAGGAGCACCGGCCATTCCTCCTGATTCGCAAACAGGTGAACCTGTCCGCTCTGAAGCCATGCGAATAATGAAGCGGCAAGCAGAAGTCCCGGTAATAAAATTGATGTTTTTTTCATCCTGTCACCTACCCGCAGTAAAGGATTTTTAGTATGATGATTACAGTGGAAACGAGCTTTTTATACTATAGCACAACATTTTTGAAATCTGTTCACATTTTTTCCGAAGAAACTATGTTATAATCATTCTAAATAATAAATTCTATGTTAGAATGATTATAAATAAATTGCGATGTACGGGGGTGCATGAAAGCGATGCATATTCTTGTTGTGGGAGTAGATTATAAATCCGCCCCTATTGAAATACGCGAAAAAATAAGTTTTCAGCCGGATGAGCTTGCAGAAGCGATGCTCCGTTTAAAAGAAGAAAAAAGCGTTCTTGAAAACATTATCGTGTCAACCTGCAACCGCACCGAAATATATGCGGTGGTCGACCAGCTTCATACCGGCCGTTATTATATAAAGACATTTTTATCCGAATGGTTCTCGCTGCCGAAAGAAGAGCTGTCTCCGTTTCTGAAATTTTATGAGAGCGACGCGGCGATCGAGCATTTATTCCGTGTGGCGTGCGGCTTGGATTCCATGGTCATCGGAGAAACGCAAATACTCGGCCAGGTCCGCTCGAGCTTTAAAACGGCGCAGGCAGAAAAGACGATCGGCACCATTTTCAATGAGCTGTTTAAACAGGCGGTGACCGTCGGCAAACGCACGCATGCCGAAACCGATATCGGCGCCAATGCCGTTTCCGTCAGTTACGCCGCCGTTGAACTCGCGAAAAAAATCTTCGGCTCATTGTCAAATAAGCACATTTTGATTCTCGGTGCGGGAAAAATGGGCGAGCTCGCCGCAGAAAACCTGCACGGTCAGGGCATCGGCAAAGTAACGGTCATCAACAGAACGTTTTTGAAGGCAAAAGCGCTTGCTGACCGTTTCTCCGGAGAAGCGCGCAGCTTAAACCAGCTTGAACATGCACTTGCTGAAGCTGATATTTTAATCAGTTCGACAGGCGCAAGTGATTTCGTCGTGTCTAAAGAAATGATGGAGAGAGCGGGCAGACAGCGGAAAGGCCGTCCGTTATTTATGGTGGATATCGCTGTGCCGAGAGATCTCGATCCGGCGCTGAACGATCTTGAAGGTGTTTTTTTGTATGATATTGATGACCTTGAAGGAATCGTTGAAGCCAACTTACAAGAACGCCGTGAAACCGCTGAAAAAGTCGAGCTGTTTATTGAAGCGGCAATTGTTGAGTTTAAGCAGTGGCTTAATACGCTCGGCGTTGTGCCGGTCATTTCGGCGCTGCGTGAAAAGGCGCTGTCCATCCAGTCCGATACGATGCAGAGCATTGAGCGTAAGCTGCCTCATCTGACGGTAAGAGAGAAAAAACTTCTCAGCAAACATACGAAAAGCATCATTAACCAAATGCTGCGCGACCCGATTCTGAAAGCGAAAGAGCTTGCGGCTGAAGCGGATTCAGATGAAAAGCTGAAGCTGTTTATGCAGATTTTCGATATTGAGGAAGAGGCCGGCCGCCAGCTGGACAAAAGCCTGGATAACCGCCAGACGGTTCATTCGTTTCAAAAGGCAGAAGCAAAAACGGGCTTACGTCCGCTTGTAAGTGAGTGAGGGCTGTATGATTGATACAGCAATGGCAAGACTTAATGAAGCGACAATTGTTATTTATGCAGTAAGCGTCCTTTTTTACTTTATAGATTTTCTTCAACACAACCGGAAGGCTGGGAAAATGGCCTTCTGGTTGCTTTCTATTGTCTGGACTCTGCAAACCGTCTATCTTTCTTATTTCATGTGGCAGACGGGCAGATTTCCGGTCTTGAATATTACAGAGGCCCTTTACTTTTATGCGTGGGTGCTTGTCACGCTCTCACTTGTGGTCACGCAGATTCTGCGGGTTGATTTTATCGTGTTTTTCACGAATGTCATCGGTTTCTCGATGATTGCGATCCATACGTTTTCACCGACGGATCAGCATTCGGCCGCTTTTTCCGGCCAGCTGGTCTCAGAGCTTTTAGTCATTCATATTACAATGGCGATTCTGTCTTACGGCGCTTTTTCCCTTTCTTTTGTTTTTTCGCTTCTTTATCAGTTTCAATATTCTTTATTAAAGAAGAAAAAGTGGGGAAAATGGCTGTTGAGAATTGAAGATTTGTCAAAACTTGATTATATGGCTTACGTTTTAAATGTCATCGGGGTTCCGATGCTGCTGTTGAGCCTGATATTAGGCGTGATCTGGGCGTATGTGTCGCTGGAAACGCTGTACTGGTTTGATTCAAAAGTGCTCGGTTCGTTTATTGTGCTGCTTTTATACAGCTACTATTTATATATCAGAATGATTAAGGAACTGCAGGGAAAAGTGGCGGCGTTATGGAATTCAGCATGTTTTCTCGTGCTGATGATTAATTACTTCCTGCTCGGAAGCCTGTCGCAATTCCATTGGTTCAGTTAACGCACGCGCCCAAACAGATTCGGGAGGAAAGAAAATGAGAACGATTAAGGTAGGTTCCAGACGGAGCAAACTGGCTATGACCCAGACAAAATGGGTGATTAACAAATTGAAGGAATTGAACCCTTCCTATAACTTTGAAATCCGGGAGATTGTCACAAAAGGCGACCGCATCCTCGATGTTACGCTGTCAAAAGTGGGCGGCAAAGGTTTGTTTGTCAAAGAGATTGAACAGGCGCTGCTGCATCAGGAGATTGATATGGCGGTTCACAGCATGAAAGACATGCCCGCCGTTTTGCCTGAGGGTCTTGTCATAGGCTGCATACCGAAACGTGAGGATCCGCGTGATGCGCTGATTTCAAAGGGGCATCAAAAGCTGGACGGCATAAAAGAAGGGGGCATCATCGGCACCAGCAGTTTAAGAAGAAGCGCCCAGATTCTTGCTGAACGCCCTGACCTTACAATTAAGTGGATCAGAGGCAATATCGATACGAGACTTCAAAAGCTTGAAACGGAAGATTACGATGCTATTATTTTAGCGGCTGCGGGGCTTTCGAGAATGGGCTGGAAAGATGATGTCGTATCTGAATTTCTCGAACCGGACCGCTGTCTGCCTGCGGTCGGCCAAGGCGCTCTTGCCATTGAATGCAGAGAGTCGGATGAGGAGCTTTTGAAGCTGTTTGCGCAATTTACCGATGAGTATACGCAGCGCACGGTGGCAGCCGAACGGGCTTTCTTACACGCGATGGAAGGCGGCTGCCAAGTGCCGATAGCCGGGTATGCGTCCGTTAATGACCGGGATGAGGTTGAATTGGTCGGTCTTGTCGCGTCTCCGGACGGAAAGACGATTTATAAAGAAACAGCGGCGGGACATGATCCGGAAGAAATTGGAAAACGCTGTGCGGCGATGATGTCTGAAAAAGGAGCCAAAGCATTAATCGACAGTGTAAAACAGGAGCTCGATCAGGATGGCAAATGACCTTCCTTTACAAGGAAAGACCGTGCTTGTCACCCGGAACAAAAGACAGGCCGCACCGTTCCGAAAAAAAGTGGAGGCGCTCGGCGGAACGGCTGTTTCCGCTTCGCTGATCGCTTTTCAGGAAGCGCTCCCGGATGAATGTGCGGACAGTCTCCGGGAAGACCTTTCTGAGCCGGGCTGGCTTGTGTTTACAAGCGTAAACGGTGTCCGGTTCTTTTTTTCCTATCTTGATCGGCACGGTCTTGCGCTTTCGGGACGGAAAAAAATCGCAGCCGTCGGTGAAAAGACTGCGCGCGCCCTGAAAGAGCGGGGAGCCCGGACGGATGCGATGCCTGACGAGTATGTGGCGGAATGTCTGGCTGATACTTTAAAACGGCACGCATCAGCTGCCGAACCCATTTCAGTGATAAGGGGCAATTTATCACGCGATGTCATAAAAGCGGAGCTTGAGCCGCTTGGCTATCAAATAAGGGAATGGGTGTTATACAATACCATTCAGGATGAAAAAGGCATGGACGAGCTGAGACGGGCTGCATCCCGATCTCATTTTGATTTTATTACGTTTACCAGCTCATCGGCGGTGCATACGTTTATGCACGCTGTCGGAGACGGAGAAAAAGCGTGGGAAAACAGCGGTGCGAGCTATATCAGCATCGGCCCTTTGACAGAGAAAGCGCTCTTGGAATACGGGATCTCATCCCATGTGCCTGACACTTATACGATTGAAGGCATGCTGGACGTCATGTGCAGCATGTCGGGAAAGGATTGATAATGATGAATCAAACATTTAACAGACACCGCCGTTTGCGCGCGAACGCTGCGATGAGAGATTTAGTAAAAGAAACACGTCTTCACCCCTCAGATTTTATTTACCCGTTATTTGTCGTTGAAGGGCTCGAAGGAAAAAAAGAAGTTCCTTCCATGCCGGGGGTTTATCATGTATCACTCGATTTGTTAAAGGATGAAATGGCTGAGCTGATATCGCTCGGCATTAAGTCGGTCATCGTTTTCGGCGTGCCGGAAGAAAAAGACGCCTGCGGAACCCAGGCTTTTCATGATCACGGCATTGTGCAGAAAGGGATTGCTGAAATTAAAAAGCATTATCCTGAAATGATCGTAATCGCTGATACATGCCTCTGTGAATACACGGATCACGGCCATTGCGGCGTCGTGAGAGACGGAGAAATCTTAAATGACGAGTCGCTTGAGCTGCTGGCGCAGACAGCCGTCAGCCAGGCCAAAGCCGGCGCTGACATCATCGCTCCTTCAAATATGATGGACGGTTTTGTCACAGTGATAAGGGAAGCGCTCGACAAAGAAGGATTCACGAATATTCCGATCATGTCTTATGCCGTGAAATATTCAAGTGAATTTTACGGTCCGTTCCGCGACGCGGCTGACAGCACGCCGCAGTTCGGCGACCGAAAAACATATCAGATGGATCCGGCCAACCGCTTGGAAGCGCTCCGTGAGGCTGAATCAGACGCGGCAGAAGGCGCTGACTTTTTAATCGTCAAACCGTCTATGTCATACTTAGATATTATGCGTGATGTGAAAAACCGCCATCACCTGCCGCTGGTCGCATATAATGTGAGCGGGGAGTATTCCATGGTGAAAGCGGCAGCCCAAAACGGCTGGATTAAAGAAAAAGAAATGGTGCTGGAAATTTTAACGAGCATGAAACGTGCAGGAGCCGATCTGATTATGACGTATCATGCAAAAGACGCAGCAAAATGGCTTGCTGAGTAACGATTTCATTTGACGGGAGCTGAGGCAGATGAGAAGCTATGAAAAATCAAAAGCCGCTTTTAAAGAAGCGCAGAAACTGATGCCGGGCGGAGTGAACAGCCCGGTGCGCGCGTTTAAATCAGTTGATATGGATCCGATCTTTATGC
Organism: Bacillus sp. ChL18; assembly: GCF_026241425.1. Classification (NCBI taxonomy): domain Bacteria; kingdom Bacillati; phylum Bacillota; class Bacilli; order Caryophanales; family Bacillaceae; genus Bacillus; species Bacillus sp. ChL18. The sequence goes on from NZ_JAPHWE010000001.1 coordinate 269,385, forward strand.
AGCGCGGAAAAGGATCGAAAATTTTTGATATTGACGGCAATGAATATATCGACTACGTCCTGAGCTGGGGGCCGCTCATTTTGGGCCACACGAACGACCGGGTCGTTGAAAGCCTGAAAAAAGTAGCCGAGAACGGGACAAGTTTCGGGGCATCTACTGAAGTGGAAAACGAACTGGCCAAATTGGTCATTGACCGTGTGCCGTCTGTTGAAATCGTGCGGATGGTCAGCTCCGGCACAGAGGCGACAATGAGCGCCCTGCGTCTGGCAAGAGGATATACCGGCCGCAACAAAATTTTGAAATTTGAAGGCTGTTACCACGGCCATGGTGATTCGCTGCTGATCAAAGCGGGATCCGGAGTGGCGACACTCGGCCTGCCGGACAGCCCGGGCGTGCCGGAAGGAATAGCGATGAATACGATTACCGTTCCATACAACGACTTGGAAAGCGTTGCACTCGCATTCCGGGAGTACGGTGAAGATATTGCCGGGGTCATTGTTGAACCGGTAGCAGGCAATATGGGCGTTGTTCCGCCGCAGGAAGGCTTTTTACAAGGACTTCGCGACATTACGGAACAGTATGGCGCGCTGCTCATTTTTGACGAGGTCATGACCGGTTTTCGCGTGGATTATAACTGTGCGCAAGGGTATTTCGGCGTGACGCCTGACTTAACGTGTCTCGGCAAAGTCATCGGCGGCGGTCTTCCTGTCGGTGCGTATGGCGGAAAAGCTGATATTATGGAACGAATCGCGCCGAGCGGTCCGATCTACCAGGCGGGAACATTGTCAGGAAATCCGCTTGCCATGACAGCGGGACTTGAGACGTTACAGCAGCTCACACCTGAATCTTACCAAGAATTTGTGAAAAAAGGCGATATGCTTGAAGAAGGCATTTCAAAAGCAGCTGAAACACATGGCATTCCGCACACGTTTAACCGGGCGGGGTCAATGATCGGCTTCTTTTTCACAAATGAGCCTGTCATTAACTATGAAGCAGCCAAATCTTCTGATTTAAAGCTGTTCGCCAAATATTATAAAGGGATGGCTGACGCAGGCGTATTTCTGCCGCCGTCTCAATTTGAAGGATTGTTTCTCTCCACTGCGCATACAATGGAGGATATTGAAAAAACCATTCAAGCCGCTGAGAAAGTGTTCCGGGCGATCAGCCGCTGATACCGAGAAGCCGATGCAAGCAAGACTTGTATCGGCTTTTTTCAATGCCTCCATTATCATATTTCCCCGGATTGCGGCATACACCTTTAGTGACATCTAATTGTATGGATTAGATGAAAGGAGGATATGAACTTGCCGCATAATCACCGATTGCAATTTTCTGTTGAAGAATCAATCTGTTTCCAAAAAGGACAGGAAGTTTCTGAATTACTTTCGATTTCATTAGACCCTGACATCAGAGTGCAGGAAGTAAATGATTATGTCTCAATTAAAGGATCATTAGAACTTACTGGCGAGTACAACATAGATCACAGCAGTCATTTTGAAGAGCTTGATAGGGAGCTGAGGCATGTAGAGGCAGTGAGGGCGAGGGAGGATGGCACGGCCGAGCTCATTCATTGTTTCCCGGTGGACATTACGATTCCGAAAAATAAAGTGAGCCACCTCAATGATGTTTTCGTATTTATCGATGCCTTTGATTATCAGCTGACGGATTCAAGGATCTTAACCATTCAAGCTGATTTGGCAATTGAAGGGCTGCTTGAGGAATCCGAGCCAAAAGAGCCGGAGATCCCTTTGTACGTGGCGCCTGAATTTGCCAGAGAAGAAATGATCAATCTTGCCGGACATCATTCTGAGGACCAAAACGAACCAGAATTAATGATACGCCATGAGCCTGAAATACCTTTGACTGTATCAGAAGAAGCAGCACAAGAAACCGAGAAGAACGAGGAAGAAATCCCGCCTTTAATCAGGCTGGAGGAAGAAGAGCAGGAAGCAGCCCCGATTCTGAGGGAGCGGGAAGAAGAGCAGGAAACTGCCCCGATTTTGAGGGAGCGGGAAGAAGAAGAGCAGGAAACTGCCCCGATTCTGAGGGAACGGGAAGAAGAAGAGCAGGAAGCAGCCCCGATTCTGAGGGAGCGGGAAGAAGAAGAGCAGGAAGCAGCCCCGATTCTGAGGGAGCAGGAAGAAGAAGAGCAGGAGACTGCCCCGATTCTGAGGGAGCAGGAAGAAGAAGAGCAGGAGACTGCCCCGATTCTGAGGGAGCAGGAAGAGGTGCCGAAACCTGTTTCATTTACTGAGCCTCCTCCTCCTGTTTCCTTCCAACACGAAGAAGAGCGGGAAGAAGCTGAGGAGCCTGCAATCATGTCGGCTGTGAGGAATGAACCTGTATTTGAGGATGATTCAGCAGAAGTGCAGGAAGAGCCAAAAGATGATATAGAACCGGTTTTCCCTGCGTTCACTCTGACTCCGCATGCAGAAAAACCAAAAATTGCAGAACAGCCCTTCCTTCAAAAAGAAGAGCAGCCAGAGGCCGAGCCGCTTCTCCGTCAGAGCGATCATGAGGCGGCAGAAGACGAAGATGAGCCTGCGGTTTTTCAAGAAGAGCAGGCGCCCGTTTATCGCGAGTTCGTTCCGGAACGGCAGGAAGAGGAGTTTTACAGCGCTCCTAAGCTGCTTGAAGAAGAGGCTCAGGATGAAGAAGGGTTTGAAATTGAGGTAAGGAAGATGGCGCTGCCGGAGGAGGAAACCGGGAAGCCTCTCGATTTGTCATTTCAGTTTTCCAAACTGCCGCCTGAGGAGCCGGCGCAAGCTGAACAGCCTGAGCCGCTTAAGCCTGAAAGAAAGAATGAAGAAGCGGCACCGGGAACCGAGCAGAAGGAAAATGACAACTCTCATTACTTGACAAAATTATTTACAAGGGAAGAAGAAAAGTTTTCAAGAATGAAAATTTGTATCGTACAGCAGCAAGATACTATCGACCGGGTGTGTGAACGATATGACATAACATCCCAGCAGCTCATCAGAACGAATGCTTTATCGTTTGATGACGAGCTTGAAGAAGGTCAGCTTCTGTATATACCTGAATATAATAACAGCCATGCGTAAGCACAAAGAGGCCGTAAAAATGTGGTGAATGGAATGGAAGCAGTCCAATCAGTGCTTCAGGAATACGGGCTGGCGGCTGAGTATATTGAGCCTGTCAGCCCGCATGTTTGGAAGGTCTACTCAAACTACGGCATTTTTGCTTTGAAACAGCTCAAGCCGGCCCGCAGCAGTGAATTTACGGATATTATGATTGAGATTGAGGAGAAAGGCTACCGATCATTTGTGCCGATCTGCCGCACGTATGCCGGCGATTTTTTTGCGGGAAGACAGACGGAGAATTCTTATTATTTAATGCCTTGGCTTCAGTACGATCAGGAAGAGGAACGGGATCAAAAACATGTTTACCTTTTTAAAGAGGTCGCGAAGCTTCATTCTGCGACTGTGCGGGACATCCAAATCCGGACTGAAGATATCAGCGGCTTTTATGAAGCAACGAAAAGAGATTGGGAAAATGATAAGCTTGTCTATGAACAATTCGCCGACCGGGCGGAAAAAGAGTGGTATCTTTCACCTTTTGAACTGCAGGCTGTTACGTATCTTACAGAAACGGTTTCCGCCGTCAATTTTGCTCTGGAACGTCTGGAAGAATGGTTTGACGCGGCAAAGGGTCATGACAAGACGAGAGCGGTGATCAACCACGGCAGCCTATCGAGCCGCCACTTTCTGTATAATGATGCGGGATCGGGCTTTTTCACGAATTTCGAGAAAGCTGCGCTGGGCCCTCCGCAAAACGACCTGCTCGGCTTTTACTCCAGAATGTTCAGAAGCTATCCGAAAGCATGCCCGGAATGTCTGGACTGGTTTTATACGTATCACAAATCATTCCCGCTCCGTGAAGCGGAAATCAGCCTGTTTCTCAGCTATATGGCTTATCCGTCCGCCATGTACAAAGTGCTGAAACGGTATCAGACCGGCCAAAGGGGCTCTGAAAAAGAAGAGTGCACGCAATTATTAAGAGCGTTTTGGCAGATGAAAAATGTTGAGCCTTTTCTCATGAAGGTTCATCAGATTGAACGGGAGAAAAAAATAAAAGCGGAAAACGAGTCCTCTTCATAACGGGACTCGTTTTTTTATATCCATTCCAAATGCAGGGCGCACGCTAAAAACAGCAGGATGGCAAGCAGCAGGACATCAAAAGTCGTCGGAAAGAAAATCGTCCTGATCCCCTGAAAGATCGTAATCGGGATTATGACTTGCGCGGATACAAGGCGGACCTGTCTGGCCCACTGGGGGAGCGAATAAGAATTGAATTTTTTTCTCACGGGCAATTCCTCCTCACATTCGCCTTTCTATGTATCGTATGTAAGGGAAAGGGCGGGGTGCATGCCCATTTATGTATGATGGCAGCGGTTTTTGGAAAAGATGATTGACGAATCAAAAACACTTTTACTATAATAAAGAACATAATAAATAAGATCATGAGCTGATATAAATACACCTGCTTTGAACGGGAAGAGTACAAGAAAGACGCATGAAGAGAGAGAAGCTACTGTGCTGAAAGGCTTCTTATGCCGTCTCATTGGAAGGTCGCCCGGGAGCATAATTTCTTGAACATACAGTAGAGAAATTCGGGCCGCACCCGTTATCCGTTTAAGTGCATGAACAAATCTGTTCATGAAAAAAGGTGGTACCGCGAAAGAGCTTTTCGTCCTTTATCAGGATGAAGGCTCTTTTTTAGTTGCTCAGCCATTTCTAAACATGCTGGAGGGTTATCATGGATACAAATGAACAAACAATGCCGACAAAATATGATCCGTCTGCGATTGAAAAAGGCCGCTATGATTTTTGGCTGAAAGGAAAATATTTTGAAGCGGGCGGCGATCAAACGAAACAGCCGTATTCTGTCGTCATTCCGCCGCCGAATGTGACGGGCAGGCTGCACCTCGGACATGCGTGGGATACGACGCTGCAAGATATCGTTACGCGTATGAAACGCATGCAGGGCTATGACGTGCTCTGGCTTCCGGGCATGGATCACGCCGGCATCGCCACTCAGGCAAAAGTCGAAGCGAAACTCCGTGAACAGGGCACAAGCCGTTATGACCTCGGCCGTGAAAAGTTTTTAGAAGAAACATGGAAGTGGAAAGAAGAGTATGCTGATTTCATCCGCAGCCAATGGGCCAAGATGGGACTCGGACTCGATTATTCACGTGAACGTTTCACTCTTGATGAAGGGCTGAACAAAGCCGTGCGGGAAGTATTCGTCAAGTTGTACGAGAAAGGCTTGATTTACAGAGGCGAATATATCATCAACTGGGACCCTGCCACAAAAACGGCTTTATCCGATATTGAAGTGATTTATAAAGACGTACAGGGCGCGTTTTATCATTTGCGCTACCCGTTAGCAGACGGTTCAGGCTCAATTGAAATCGCGACCACCCGTCCGGAAACGATGCTTGGCGACACGGCTGTCGCGGTTCATCCTGAAGATGAGCGCTACAAGCACTTAATCGGCAAAACGGTGATTCTGCCGATTACAAACCGCGAAATTCCGATCGTCGGCGATGATTATGTTGATATGGAATTCGGATCAGGCGCCGTTAAAATCACGCCTGCCCATGATCCGAATGACTTTGAACTCGGAAACCGCCACAATTTAGAGCGGATTCTCGTCATGAATGAAGACGGAACAATGAATGAAAAAGCGCTGCAATATAACGGCATGGACCGGTTTGAATGCCGCAAAAAACTCGTCAAAGATCTTCAGGAATCCGGCGTTCTCTTTAAAATCGAAGACCATATGCATTCTGTCGGCCACAGTGAGAGAAGCGGCGCCGTTGTTGAGCCGTACCTGTCCACACAATGGTTTGTCAAAATGCAGCCGCTGGCCGATGCTGCGGTTGACCTTCAGTCAAAAGAAGAGAAAGTTCACTTCGTTCCTGACCGGTTCGAGAAAACGTACCTGCACTGGATGGAAAATATCCGTGATTGGTGTATTTCCCGTCAGCTGTGGTGGGGCCACCGCATCCCGGCTTGGTATCACAAAGAAACAAAAGAAGTGTACGTCGGCCTTGAGGCGCCTGAAGACAGCGAAAATTGGGAACAGGATTCAGACGTGCTTGATACATGGTTCAGCTCCGCGCTTTGGCCGTTTTCTACAATGGGCTGGCCTGATGAAAACGCTGAAGACTTTAAGCGGTATTACTCAACCGATGTTCTTGTAACGGGATATGACATTATTTTCTTCTGGGTATCCCGGATGATTTTCCAAGGTCTTGAGTTTACCGGCGAGCGTCCGTTCAAAGACGTGCTGATTCACGGCTTAATCCGTGACGAGCAGGGCAGAAAAATGAGTAAATCCCTTGGGAACGGCGTGGACCCGATGGATGTCATCGACAAGTACGGAGCGGATTCCCTGCGCTACTTCCTGGCAACCGGAAGTTCACCGGGACAGGATCTCCGTTTCAGCTATGAAAAAGTGGAATCCACATGGAATTTCGCAAATAAAATTTGGAACGCCTCCCGTTTTGCATTAATGAACATGGACGGCATGACGTATGACGAGCTTGATCTGTCCGGTGAAAAATCAGTTGCTGATAAGTGGATCCTCACAAGACTGAATGAAACGATAGAAGACGTAACACAGCTTGCGGATCGTTATGAATTCGGTGAAGTCGGACGCCACCTGTACAACTTTATCTGGGACGATGTGTGCGACTGGTATATCGAAATGGCGAAGCTTCCGCTGTACGGGGAAGATGAAGCGGCGAAGAAAACAACCCGTTCTGTTCTGGCATACGTGCTTGACCAGACGATGCGTCTTCTTCACCCGTTTATGCCATTCTTAACGGAAGAAATCTGGCAGCATCTTCCTCATGAAGGCGAGTCAATCACGATCAGCTCTTGGCCGGTTCCGGTGCCGGAGCATACGGATAAAGAGGCAGCGGCGGATATGAAACTGCTCGTTGAATTAATCCGTTCTGTCCGCAATATCCGGAGCGAAGTCAACACGCCGATGAGCAAGCAGGTTGAGCTTTACATTAAAACAGCTACCGAAGACATTGCCGGCCGCCTTGAAAAGAACCGTTCTTACGTTGAACGCTTTACGAATCCGAGCACGCTGAAAATCGGGACGGATATCGCTGCGGCAGACAAAGCGATGACAGCGGTCGTCACCGGAGCGGAAGTCATTCTGCCGCTTGAAGGGCTGATTAACATTGATGAGGAGATCGCCCGTCTGCAAAAAGAATTCGACAAGCTGACAAAAGAGGTCGAACGCGTTCAGAAAAAACTCGGCAACGAAGGATTCATTAAAAAAGCTCCTGAGCATGTCATTGAAGAAGAACGCGGAAAAGAGAAAGACTACACGGCAAAACGCGAAGCTGTCCGGCAGCGGATTGCAGAGCTGAAAGGCTGATAAAACAGCGGGGCGGTTTCCTAAGAAACCGCCTTGTCGTATAAAAGAGGGGATTTCATTGTTTAATACGTACAAAGAAGCGATCAGCTGGATTCACGGCAGACTCAAGTTCGGCGTTAAGCCGGGCCTTCTCCGTATGGAAAAGCTGATGGAAAAACTGGAACACCCGGAAAAGAACATTCGCGCTATTCATGTGGCGGGCACAAACGGCAAAGGATCTACCGTCGCTTTTATCCGTTCCGTGCTTCAAGAAGCCGGTTATACGGTCGGCACGTTCACATCGCCTTACATTATTACGTTTAATGAGCGTATCAGCGTCAACGGCACGCCGATTTCTGATGAGGAATGGAGAACGCTCGTTAATGACATAAAACCGATAGTCGATGAGCTTGATAAGACCGATGCCGGAACGGTGACAGAATTTGAAATCATTACAGCGTGTGCATTTTTATATTTTGCGAAGCGGGCTGATATCGATTTTGTCATTTTTGAAGCGGGACTGGGCGGCACATTCGATTCAACCAATATTGTGAATCCGCTCCTGTCGGTCATTACAAGTATCGGACATGACCATATGGCGATTTTAGGAAATACCATCGAGGAGATCGCCGGGCAGAAAGCCGGTATCATTAAAAATTCCATTCCGGTCATTACGGGCGTCAATCAGCCGGAAGCACTCGGCGTTATTGAAGCGGAAGCCGAAAAAAAGCAGGCTCCGTATCAGTCACTATATAAAACGTGCAGACTGTTTAATGAAGCGGCGCTTCCGTCCGGTGAAAGCTTTTCGCTGGAAACGGAAACGAAATGCTATGAAAACATTCAAACGTCGCTGATCGGCATTCACCAAAGGCAGAATGCGGCATTGGCGATATTGGCCGCTGAATGGATGAATCGTCTGGGAGCCGCAGCCATTTCTGAAGAAGCAATGCGAAACGGCCTGAAAAAAGCATCGTGGCCGGGCCGGTTTGAACGTCTTCAAAGCCGCCCTTTAGTGTTTGCGGACGGCGCACATAACGAAGAAGGCGTTGACACACTGACAGAAACGATCAGGCAGCGCTTTGCCGATAAAAACGTCCATGTCGTATTCAGCGCATTAAAAGACAAACCGTATCAGGAAATGATTAAAAAGCTTGAAAACGAAGCGGACTCTATTCACTTTGTATCATTTGACTTTCCGCGTGCTTCAAGCGCCGAAGCCCTTTATAACGCAAGCAGTCTAGCGGATAAGAGCTTCGATGAGAACCCGGACAGTGTGAAAGAATGGATAGATCAAAAAGACGGGGCGGATGATGTCATCATCATTACCGGTTCCTTATATTTTATTTCAGAAATGAGAAAGCGGCTTATCTGACAGCCCCTCGGATGCCCGGCAGACCCTTTTCAGGTTTTGCCGGGTGTTTTTATGCTGAAAATATATTTTCAGCCATTTCAGTCAGGTTGTTTTTCTTTGCTATAATCTGAGCCAGATTGATAGTAAAGGTGTGGTCTGAGTGCTTTTGATTCTGTTTTTTCTCGGTTTGATTTTCGGTTCTTTTTTTTATACAGCAGCGTGCCGTATCCCGCTTCGAATCTCGGTTGTTTCGCCGCGTTCAGCCTGTTCGTTTTGCCGCTTGCCGCTCTCCTGGGGGGAGCTTGTGCCCGTCGTTTCTTATATTCTGCAAAGAGGCAGATGCAGAAACTGCCGTGCAAAGCTGTCGGTTATGTATCCGGCGGCGGAATGCTGGACGGCGTGTTTATTCACGGCTGCAGGCATTCATTTCGGTTTCTCAAAAGAACTGTTAGTCGCGCTGTTATTTCTGTCTCTGCTCATGATTGTTACTATGACGGATCTGCAATATATGCTGATTCCTGACAAAGTTCTGCTGTTTTTTCTTCCGCTTTTCATCGCCGGGCGTATGTTTTCTCCGCTGGATTCATGGTACGCAGGGTTTGTCGGAGCCGTTTGCGGATTTTTTCTGCTTGTTTTTATCATGTTTGTCAGTAAAGGAGGCATCGGCGCAGGTGATGTGAAACTGTTTGGGGTGATCGGTCTGACGCTCGGCGTGAAGCTCGTGCTCATTGCATTCTTTCTTTCCGTTATGATCGGAGCCGTATACGGTATGTGCGCCGCAGCCCGGGGCAGGCTTGGTAAAAAGCAGCCATTTCCGTTTGCGCCGGCCATCTCAGCCGGGAGCGCTTTGAGTTATTTATACGGTGAAGAGCTGTTTTCGTTTTACATCAAGCTCGCTTCAGGCGGGGCTTGAAAAATTTGGCGAACGTTTTTTGGACAAGACGACAAAAGTCTTGTTCTTTTTTTTTACGCCTATGCTAAAGTGTGAACCATGATCAGTTCAAGGTACGGCCAAGACGAATGCAAGGGGGAAGAGACGTTGAAAAAAAGGAAGAGCAAAAAGCACAGCAAAGCCAAAAACAATGCCCTTAAAGTAACCATTAACGGACAAGAAGAAACGATGTATGGACAAGAAGATGTGAAAGAAGGCGGGGAGAAGACCGTCACATTTTCAAATTGGGAAGAAACAAAAAAGGCGGAGCAGGAGACCGCCGCCTCCCATGAAGATCCGAAAGAAGAAGATTTCAATTGGGATCATGAGAAGAATTCTGAGGTATTTGAAGATGACCCGAAAGTCGTGCCGCCATACCAGAAGAAAAAAACAGGCCCTCATTTTCCGAAAAAAAAGCAGCCGTCTTCTCCAGTTAAAAAAGCGGTCACGACAATTGCCGTTGCGGCTGTTTTAGGCACCGGGCTCGGCCTTGTCGCCTTAAATATGTCGGGAAGTAAAGAAGCCGCCGCTCCAGCATCAGCTGACAAAGGTTCACAAGGGCAGACGGTGAAAGCGGGAGATGTTTCTAAAGACAAATCTGAAACAGCCGGCACAGGAGATGCGGAATCTTCAGAGGGAAACTATAAAACATATGCGGTGCAGGCCGGAAAATTTTCATCAGAAAAAGGAGCGAAGACGCTTGTTGACCAGCTGACTGAAAAAGGATACTCGGCCGTTTCTTTGGCAAAAGAAGACGGATACACATACGTGATCGCCGGGCTTGCAGCGGAAAAAAGCTTATCACAGCAATTGGGTCAGACACTGATAGACCATGATTTTGAGGCTTGGGGCGGAAAAGAGCTCAGCTTTGCGGTCGATTCAGGACTGGAAAACTCTTTTAAACAGGCATCTGAGCTCTCCGCCAAAGCGATTACCGGCAAAGATCTTTCAAAAACGGAAGTGGCTGAAGCGGCAAAAGCGGCAGACGGCGCAGACGCCGCTGACAAAAAGCAGAAAGAGGCCGTGCTTCAAGCGCTGAAAGAACTGGAAACGTCGGGTTCAGAATCCGGCTGGAAAGCCCAAAAAGAGCTTTTAAGTGTTGTGAAATAGTATCTCATTTCCCGTCATCCGGCGGGATTTTTTATTTTGTCATCAAAAAGTTATTTTTCTGAAATTGTGGTTGCCCGTTTGATTTGGTAGGATAGACAAGTATCTTTTTTTCTTAAGCAAACCCTGAAAGGATGACAATCATGACAAAACGCTTAATACTCGCATCACAATCTCCGCGAAGAAAAGAACTCCTTAATCTTCTTCAGATTCCTTACAGCATTATTGCAAGCCGCACAGAAGAAAAATTAAATCGAAACCTTTCGCCGGAAGAAAACGTCCAATGTTTGGCCGAGCAAAAAGCCGGAGCTGTATTGGCCGAAAATCCCGATGCAGTCGTTATCGGGGCTGACACGATGGTGTGCATAGACGGCGAATGCCTCGGCAAACCGTATGACAGAGAAGAAGCAGCACACATGCTGCGGAGGCTTTCCGGCCGAAGCCATCAAGTCATTACGGCGGTCAGCATTCAGACGCATGACCGGAAAGAAACGTTCTGTGACACGACGGAAGTGACGTTTTGGCCGCTCAGTGAAGACGACATACAGCTCTACATTGAAACAAAAGAACCGATGGATAAAGCAGGTGCATACGGCATCCAAGGAAAAGGCGCGCTTTTAGTGAAAAAAATAGACGGTGATTTTTATTCTGTCGTCGGGCTTCCTGTCGCTAAAACAATGAGAGCCTTGAAAGAATTTAATATAAAAGCTTGATGTTCAAACCGGGAAGGGGAACAAGGAGGGGTTGATCATCCGTGATCTGCCGTTAAAATTAAGAGATTTCCCCGAAAAAGAAAAACCGAGAGAGCGGCTTCTGCACTTCGGAGCCGAACATCTCTCTAACAATGAATTGCTCGCCATCCTGCTGCGGACGGGAACGAAACATGAGTCCGTCATGAACCTCGCTCACCGGCTGCTGCGGACGTTTGACGGGCTGCGACTGTTAAAAGGCGCCTCTGCCCAGGAGCTTTCCAGCATTCCCGGAATCGGCACGGTGAAAGCCGTTCAGATTCTTGCCGCAATTGAGCTGGGGAGCCGCATTCATAAGACATCCGCCGGGGAGCATTGCGTCATCCGCTCTCCGGAAGACGGGGCGAAGTATGTGATGGAGGATATGCGCTTTTTATCCCAGGAGCATTTTGTCTGTTTATATTTAAATACCAAAAATCAAGTCATTCATAAACGCACCGTTTTTATCGGAAGTCTGAATTCATCTATTGTCCACCCGCGGGAGGTGTTTAAAGAAGCTTTCAAACGATCCGCCGCGTCCTTCATTTGTGTTCACAATCATCCTTCAGGAGATCCTACACCGAGCAGGGAAGATATAGAGGTAACCAGACGGCTTTTTGAGTGCGGAAATTTAATCGGCATCGAGCTGCTGGATCATTTGGTCATTGGTGACAAAAAATTTGTGAGTTTAAAGGAAAAAGGATATTTGTAACACTTTTTTTTTCGTTGATTTAAGATATAATAGATTTTATGAGTTTTTCCCTTTAGGGTATTTTTGCTTTAAGAAAGGAAGATACATACATATGTTCGGAATTGGTACAAGAGACCTTGGTATAGATTTGGGAACCGCGAATACGCTTGTGTTTGTTAAAGGAAAAGGAATCGTAGTGAGAGAGCCGTCTGTCGTTGCTCTGCAAACGGATACGAAGTCCATCGTTGCGGTCGGTAACGATGCGAAAAACATGATCGGAAGAACTCCGGGCAACGTGGTTGCGCTCCGTCCGATGAAAGACGGCGTTATCGCTGACTATGAAACAACTGCGACAATGATGAAATACTACATTAATCAGGCTGTGAAAAATAAAGGATTGTTTGCGAGAAAGCCTTACGTTATGGTGTGTGTGCCGTCAGGTATTACGGCCGTTGAAGAACGGGCGGTCATCGACGCGACAAGACAAGCGGGCGCACGTGACGCTTATCCGATTGAAGAACCGTTTGCGGCAGCAATCGGCGCGAATCTTCCGGTATGGGAGCCGACGGGCAGCATGGTCGTTGATATCGGCGGCGGAACAACTGAAGTGGCGATCATTTCTTTAGGCGGCATTGTCACGTCTCAGTCAATCCGCGTAGCCGGTGACGAAATGGACGACTCAATCATCAGCTATATCAGAAAAACATATAATCTGATGATCGGTGACCGTACGGCGGAAGCTATTAAAATGGAAATCGGTTCAGCAGAAACCGGTGAAGAAAATGCGTCAATGGAAATCCGCGGCCGCGATCTTCTGACAGGTCTGCCGAAAACGATCGAAATCACGGGAACGGAAATTGCAAATGCACTTCGTGATACAGTTCTCTCAATCGTTGACGCGGTGAAGAGCACGCTTGAAAAAACACCGCCTGAGCTGGCCGCTGATATTATGGACAGAGGTATTGTATTAACAGGGGGAGGCGCCCTGCTCCGCAATCTCGACAAAGTCATCAGCGACGAAACGAAAATGCCTGTTCTTATCGCTGAAGATCCGCTGGATTGTGTTGCGATCGGCACTGGAAAAGCACTGGAACACATCCATCTTTTCAAAGGAAAAACAAGATAATCAGGAGTTAAATAGAAGAGGTGTATCACGATGCCGAACAAACGGTTAATGCTATTACTTCTGTGTATTATCATATTGGTGGCTATGATTGGATTCTCGCTGAAGAACGGCCGTAATACCACCTGGCCTGAAAAGCTGATCGGTGATACGACGGGAGTATTTCAAAACATTTTTCACACGCCTGCCGAATATTTTGCAGGGTTCTTCGGGGACATAAAAGACCTGAAAAACACGTACAAGGAAAACGAACGCTTAAGACAAAAGCTGGACGGACAGACACAATATGAAGCGAAGCTCCAAGAACTCAAAGATGAAAACAAGAAGCTGCGTGATGAACTCGGGCATGTCAAATCAATTTCCGACTATGATCCGATTTTAGCGACCGTTATCGCCAGAAACCCTGATCAATGGTACAAGCAGATCATGATCAATAAGGGAACGAAGCAGAAAGTGGCCAAAGACATGGCTGTCACGAACGAAAAGGGTGCGCTGGTCGGGAAGATCAAAAGCAGCGGACTCAACAGTTTCACATCCGCCGTTCAGCTGCTGAGCGATGTTGACCGCAATAACAGAGTAGCCACCAAAATCTCCGGCAAAAAGGGAAGCAAAGGCTACGGTTTAATTGAAGGGTATGATAAAAAGAAACAGACTCTGAAAATGACCATCCTTGAGCCGGATGAAAAACGTGAAGTGAAAAAAGGCGACCTCGTGGAGACATCCGGAACGGGCGGCGTATTTCCTCAAGGGCTGACGGTCGGGGAAGTGACCGATGTAGAATCAGATGCTTACGGCCTGACGAAAATCGCTTACGTGAAACCGGCTGCCGACTTGTACGATCTTGACCATGTCATCGTCGTGAACCGAAGCGTAGCAACAGGGGAGGAAGGATCGTGAAACGTTTCCTTCTCCCTTTGATTATGATTTTGGTCTTTTGTGCGGAAAGCATCTATACCGATCTGGTGCGTTTTCCTTTCGTTTCCGTCGAGCAGCAGGTCGTTCCGCATTTTCTTTTGCTTGCGCTGATTTTTATGTCCGCTTATATTAACCAAAAGCATGCGGTGATCTACGGTTTGATTTTCGGATTTCTTTATGACATCAATTATACGGGTGTTTTAGGCGTTTATATGTTTGGTTTTGCCGGTTTATGCTATCTGGCGGCCAAAGCGTTTAAAGTGCTGCAGACAAACGCCCTGATGGTCATTCTGGTTGCGGTGCTGAGCGTATGTGTGCTTGAATTTTACGTCTACGGCATTCAGACGTTAATCCGCAGCGGCACAATGACATTTAACGATTTTGTCATTCAGAGGTTCTTGCCGACAGCTTTGCTGAATATTGCGGGAGCCGTTATATTAGTCCTGCCCTTCAGGCTGTTTTATATAAGTCTGAAGAAAGAATTAAGAGATGAGTAAAAAGGATTTTATCTTTTTTTGACGAAAAGAGTATGTTGTTGAGGTGAACATTGATGAAGACCAAAAAGCAGCAATATGTAACAATAAAAGGAACAAAAAACGGCTTAACATTGCATCTGGATGATGCGTGTTCTTTTGATGAGCTTCTCGATGGTCTTCAAAACATGCTGTCGATTGAACAATATACTGATGGCAAAGGCCAAAAAATCAGTGTTCATATTAAACTCGGGCATCGGTATCTGTATCAGGAACAGGCAGAGCAGCTGACTGATCTGATCGCGTCAAAGAAAGATTTAGTCGTGCATTCAATTGACAGTGAAGTCATCGCCAAAGAAGAAGCGCAGCGGATGAAAGAGGAGCAGGAAATTGTTTCTGTTTCCAAAATCGTCCGTTCGGGCCAGGTGCTTCACGTGACGGGAGATTTGCTTTTAATCGGAGATGTGAATCCCGGCGGTACGATCAGAGCCGGAGGAAATATATTTGTTCTCGGTTCATTAAAAGGGATTGCCCACGCGGGTTATAACGGAAATAACCGGGCTGTGATCGCCGCATCAGAAATGATGCCGACACAATTGAGGATCAATCACGTGTTAAATCGCTCCCCAGACCACATTCAAAAAGGGAACGACATGGAATGTGCTTATTTAGATACTGACGGAAATATGGTCATTGAACGCCTTCAGCAATTGGCTCATTTAAGACCTGATCTAACAAGGCTTGAGGGAGGAATGTGAAATTGGGTGAGGCTATCGTAATAACTTCGGGAAAAGGCGGAGTAGGTAAAACAACAACATCTGCAAACCTCGGTACCGCCTTAGCCATTTTAGGGAAGCGCGTCTGTTTGGTAGACACAGATATCGGACTGCGCAACCTTGATGTCGTAATGGGTCTTGAAAACAGAATTATTTACGACTTAGTAGATGTAATTGAAGGCAGATGCAAGACGCATCAGGCGCTTGTCAAAGACAAACGTTTTGATGATCTGCTTCATTTAATGCCGGCTGCCCAGACAAGCGACAAGACGGCTGTTGTCCCTGAGCAGATCAAATCGCTTGTGCAGGAGCTTAAGCAGGAATTTGATTATGTCATTATTGATTGTCCGGCCGGAATTGAACAAGGCTATAAAAATGCCGTCTCCGGAGCTGATAAGGCGATTGTTGTGACGACGCCGGAAATATCAGCGGTGCGGGACGCTGACCGCATTATCGGACTTTTGGAGCAGGAAGATATCGAACCGCCGCGCCTTATCGTGAACCGCATCAGAAATCACCTGGTGAAAAACGGTGACACGATGGATGTGGATGAAGTTGTTCATCATCTGTCTATTGATCTCCTCGGAATCGTTGCTGACGATGATGAGGTGATCAGGGCTTCAAATATCGGCGAACCGATTGCCATGAATTCCAAAAACCGCGCCAGCATTGCGTACCGCAATATCGCCCGGCGCATTTTAGGAGAATCCGTTCCTTTGCAGGTGCTTGAAGAGCAGCAAAAAGGGATGATGGCGAAAATCAAGTCATTTTTCGGCGTGCGTTCATAATATATACCAGAATACAAAGATCTGATGAAGCCCAGCTTATCAGGTCTTTTTTGTTTTTCAAGAGCGCATATTTGCAATGGACAAGACATAGGATGTACAAACCCAACGATTGCAAAGGATGATGGCGATGAGTCACAGAGCTGATGAAATTAGAAAAAGACTGGCCAAAAGAAGAAAACAGCGGCCTGAATCAAAACGGACTTTCGTTCAAAACGCCCAAACGCAGAATTTTCCCGCGTGGCAGACGGTCAAGGAGCAGGAAAAGCACAAACTTCTTCCGGACTACGAATATCAAACGGAACACCCGCCCGAATTTAACGGACGGCATCCATTGATCAGCGCTCATTCTATTATTTTAAAATGCCTGCTGGCCGCCTGTCTCGTACTGATCTCCGCTATTGCCTATAAAACTGACAAACAGCCGCTGAGTCAGATCAAACCGGCGATCGCACAAACCTTTCAAAAAGAATTTCAGTTTGCTGCCGTAAGCAATTGGTTCGTATCTTCCTTCGGAAACCCGCTCGCTTTTCTTACGCCGGGAACGAAAAAGAAGGACGGTCAGGTGGCGGTCAGTCAGGATATGGCCGTTCCTGCCGCGGGGAAAATCCAGCAGGACTTTCAAAATAACGGAGAAGGCGTCGTCGTCGAAACCGCCAGCGAAGCCATTGACAGCGTAAAAGAAGGCTACATTATGGAAGTGAGCAAAGATAAAAAAACAGGGCTGACGGTGAAGGTGCAGCATGCCGACAATACCAGCAGCATTTACGGCCGGCTAAAAGATGTTAACGTTTCATTGTACGACTTTGTCGATAAAGGGAAAAAGATCGGTTCGATCAAGCTCAACGATAAAAGTAAAGGCCAGTACTATTTCGCGATCCAGGATGGCGATAAATTCATAGATCCGATCCAGGTGATCACATTTGATGAATAAATGGCTCATCCTCCTTTTTAAAATTCATGTCCATCCTTTTCTTTGGATTATCATGGGGCTTGGTCTTATGACGGGGCACATCAAAGCGCTGCTGTGTCTTTTGCTGGTCGTATCCGTTCATGAGCTGGGGCATGCTGCTCTGGCTGTGTTTTTTTCCTGGCGCATTAAACGCATCTTTCTGCTCCCTTTCGGCGGGACGGTTGAGGTGGAAGAGCACGGAAACCGGCCGCTTAAAGAGGAATTCGCGGTCATCCTGGCGGGCCCGCTTCAGCATGTGTGGCTTCAGGCGGCAGCCTGGCTCTTTTTCATGTCAGGCTTTGCAAGTGAGCAGACATTTGAGATGTTTACCTTTTATAATCTCTCCATTCTTTTCATCAATCTTTTGCCGATCTGGCCGCTTGACGGCGGAAAGTTCGTGTTTTTATACTTCTCTAAACAAATGGCTTTTCAAAAAGCGCATCTTCTCAGCCTGCAGACATCGGCCGTTTCCGCGCTTTTGCTCTGCTGCTGGATTGTGCTGGCCGTCCCCCTTCAGGTCAGCGCATGGGTGCTGTTCGTCTTTCTCGCCGCTTCTTTATGGGATGAATATCGGAAGCGGCATTATATTCAGCTGAGGTTTCTTTTGGAGAGATACTACGGCAAAAACCGCGATGTCGCCATGCTGCATCCTTTGACGGTCGCGGCCGACGCCAAAGTAAAGCATGTCATGGCCGAATTCAAACGGGGATGCAAGCACCCCATTATCGTTGAAAAAGCCGGCGAAAAGCTCAGCCAGCTCGATGAAAATGAAGTGCTTCATGCGTATTTTGCCGATAAACGGACAGATTCTTCTATGGAAGACCTGCTGCTGCCTTACTAGAAATAGATTGACATATCCTTTTGGTTCTGATATATTTTTTAATGTTATGGATGTAGCACCAATGCTACAACCGCTCGGGACAGGTGATAAGAGCTTTAAAGCCCCCTGTTGCTGGCGAGTCTTAGTCTAATAGGAGGTGCAGAGAATGTACGCAATCATTAAAACAGGCGGAAAACAAATCAAAGTTGAAGAAGGTCAAACTGTTTACATCGAAAAACTTGCTGCTGAAGCAGGTGAAACAGTGACGTTTGAAGACGTATTGTTTGTTGGCGGAGACAGCGTGAAAGTCGGCAACCCAACAGTTGCAGGCGCGACAGTTACAGCTAAAGTTGAAAAACAAGGCCGTGCGAAAAAAATCACTGTTTTCCGTTACAAGCCAAAGAAAAATGTTCATAAAAAACAAGGTCATCGTCAGCCTTATACTAAATTGACAATCGAAAAAATCAACGCGTAAGCATGATTGAGGCAACAATTCGAAGATCCCGGAATGACGGGGGCATTTTGTCCTTTGAAATGACGGGACATGCCGATTTTGCTGAACATGGACGAGATCTCGTATGCGCCGGGGTCACAGCTGTCGTTTTCGGAGCGGTCAATGCGGTTATCGCGCTGGCTCCTCTCGAACCGATTCTTGATATAGGCGAGGACGGGGGTTATTTCTACTTTGAATTCCCTGAAGCCGCTGATCAGGAAGCTTTGCAAAAAGCGCAGCTGCTGATTGAAGGCATGATTGTTTCTCTTGAAACGATCGAGCGGGATTACAGTGAACACTTACGGTTGACTGCAAACCAAATATAGGAGGTGAGTTACATGCTTAGATTAGATCTTCAGTTTTTCGCTTCTAAAAAAGGTGTAGGTTCTACAAAGAACGGACGTGACTCTGAATCTAAACGTTTAGGCGCTAAACGTGCAGACGGTCAATTCGTAACAGGCGGATCTATCCTTTACCGTCAACGCGGAACGAAAATCTACCCAGGTGAAAACGTGGGCCGCGGAGGAGATGACACTCTTTTTGCTAAAATCGACGGAACTGTTAAATTCGAACGTTTCGGCCGTGACCGCAAAAAAGTGAGCGTATATCCTGTAGCTCAATAATGACACAAAAAACTCCGGTCGTTGACTGGAGTTTTTTTTGCAGTAAGCGGAGTAACATCAAGAATGAAAAGCAGAGGATGCGTGAGTGAACCCCGCCTTGAATGAGGACATCAGCTTCCCATACCCACTGGATATGTTCCCCAAGCAGTGATACCAAAAATGTTTCTGCCTGGCATCCGCATTGTATGCGATCCGAAAAAGGAACATGATGAACCAGGAAAAACAAGTGTTTTTTTAACAAAGCCTTCTCTGTTATAATTCATAGTACACACTTATCAAGACTCCTAAAAAGAAATTAAACGATTGGGAGTGCGAAAATGAAGGATGTATCGAAGAAACAAGAAGAACCTGTAAGCGATGCGGCTCTGATCAATGAGCTGATCCAATTAATGGGCCATTTCCGTCATGATTGGATGAATAAGCTGCAGCTGATAAAAGGAAACTTAAGTTTGCAGAAGTATGACAGGGTCGTTGAAATTATTGACGAAATGGTCATAGATGCAAAGCACGAATCAAAGCTCTCAAACCTGAAAGCCCCGCACTTGGCGTTTGACTTTCTTACATTTAATTGGAAGTCCCGTTATATGAGACTCGAATACGAAGTGCTCGGAGAAATTAAAGATTTATCGGCATATGATCAAAAGCTGTCGAACCTGATGAGAAAACTGTTTCATCTGTTCGGTCTGGCAGTAAGCAATGAAAGTGAAAATCATCTGACCGTATCGCTGCAGACGGATCACCCTGACAGACAGCTTATTGTATATCTCGATTTTCATGGAACGATTGCAAATGCAGATGTGTTTGATGAATTTCGCAAATCCCGGTATGAGGACTTTGATGTCATGCAATTTGAGCTGACCGGCCATGAATGTGTGGCCGAAATTGGAATGAACTAGCGGTTTTTTACGGTTTAGAACGGAGGATATTATGTTTGTAGATCAGGTGAAAGTATATGTAAAAGGCGGCGACGGCGGTAACGGAATGGTTGCGTTCCGCCGTGAAAAATATGTGCCGAAAGGCGGGCCTGCCGGCGGTGACGGAGGTAATGGAGGCGACGTCGTTTTTGAGGTTGATGAAGGACTGCGCACGCTCATGGACTTCCGGTACCAGCGGCATTTCAAAGCGATACGCGGCGAGCACGGCATGTCTAAAAACCAGCACGGCAGAAATGCGGACGATATGGTTGTTAAAGTTCCGCCCGGCACAGTCGTAACGGATGACGATACAAAACAGGTCATTGCCGATCTGACTGAGCACGGGCAGCGCGCCGTCATCGCAAAAGGCGGACGCGGCGGACGCGGAAATACCCGCTTTGCGACACCGGCCAACCCGGCACCGCAGCTGTCAGAGCACGGAGAGCCCGGAAAAGAGCGCTATATCGTGCTTGAACTGAAAGTGCTTGCAGACGTAGGTCTCGTCGGCTTCCCGAGCGTCGGAAAATCTACGCTGCTGTCTGTCGTTTCATCGGCAAAGCCGAAAATCGCCGATTATCATTTTACAACGCTTGTTCCGAATCTGGGCATGGTGGAAACGGATGACGGAAGAAGCTTCGTCATGGCGGATTTGCCCGGTTTGATTGAAGGAGCGCATGAAGGAGTCGGCTTAGGCCACCAATTTCTCCGCCATATCGAACGGACGCGCGTCATCGTTCACGTCATTGACATGTCTGCGATGGAAGGCCGTGATCCGTATGAGGATTATGTGACCATTAATCAGGAGCTCAGTGAATATAATCTGAGGCTGACGGAGCGTCCGCAGATTATCGTTGCGAATAAAATGGACATGCCCGAAGCGGCTGAAAATCTTAAAGCGTTTAAAGAAAAGCTTCAGGATGACCATCCTGTCTTCCCGATCAGCGCGGTGACGAGAGAAGGGCTCCGCGATCTTCTGTTTGAAGTCGCCAACCAGCTGGAAACAACTCCTGAATTCCCGCTGTATGATGAAGAAGAACTGGCGGAAAACCGCGTAATGTACACGATGGAAGACGAAGAAATTCCATTTAACATTACCCGTGATCCGGACGGTGCGTTTGTGCTTTCAGGTGACAGTCTGGAACGCCTCTTTAAAATGACTGACTTCTCCCGTGACGAATCCGTCAAGCGTTTTGCAAGACAGATGCGCGGTATGGGCGTTGATGAAGCGCTCAGAGAACGCGGTGCTAAAGACGGCGATATCATCCGGCTTCTGGAATTTGAATTTGAATTTATTGATTAAAAAAACGGAGAGCTTGCAATGCAGGCTCTCTGATGTAAAAGGGAGGGGTGCAGGTGAAAGAAGAGACATTTTATTTAGTGCGTGAAGACGTTCTGCCTGATGCGATGCGGAAAACCCTTGAAGTCAAAAAGCTGCTCGACAGAAAAAAGGCTGAATCGGTTGCAGATGCCGTGCAAAAAGTTGATTTAAGCAGAAGCGCTTTTTACAAATACCGAGATGCGGTTTTCCCTTTTTACACGATGGTTAAAGAACAAATAATCACACTTTTCTTTCATTTGGAGGATCGGTCAGGCGCGTTATCCCAGCTTTTGCAGGCGGTGGCTGACTCAGGAAGCAACGTGCTTTCCATTCACCAGACGATTCCGCTTCAGGGCAGGGCGAATGTCACGCTCTCAATCAGTACGTCCGCAATGGAAGAAAACATTCATACGTTAATGAATAAACTGAGAAAATTTGATTTTATAGAAAAAGTTGAGATCTTAGGGTCAGGCGCGTAAGGAGAGAAGAGACATGAAAGTCGGTTATTTAGGGCCAGAAGCCACATTTACACATCTAGCAGTCAGTTCCTGCTTTCAAAACAGCGTGACACAAGCACCTTATCAAACAATACCGGCATGCATGGATGCGGCGGTTGCGGGAGAAGTTGATCTTGCATTTGTTCCTTTGGAAAACGCGCTGGAAGGCTCGGTTAACTTAACGATTGACTATTTGATTCATGAGCAGCCTCTTGCGATCGTGGGGGAAATGACGCTGCCGATTCACCAGCATCTGCTCGTTCACCCTTCGAGAGAAAATGAGTGGAAAAAGCTTGAGAAAATTTATTCACATTCCCATGCGATTGCGCAATGCCACAAATTTCTTCACCGGCATTTTTCGTCCGTTCCTTATGAGTATGCGAAGTCAACAGGTGCGGCTGCCAAGTATGTCAGTGAGCATTCGGACCTTCCGATCGGCGTGATTGCAAATGAAATGGCCGCCGCTACATACGGATTGAGCATCGTGAAGCGGGATATTCAGGATTATCAGGACAACCACACGAGATTTGTCATTCTTTCGCCTGAAAAAGACGTCTCATTCGAAGTGAATGCGAAACTGTCTTCACGGCCGAAAACGACGATGATGGTAACGCTTCCCCAAGATGACCAATCAGGTGCGCTGCACAGGGTGCTGTCCGCTTTTTCATGGAGAAACCTGAATTTATCAAAGATCGAATCGCGCCCGACAAAAACGGGTCTCGGCAACTATTTCTTTATTATTGATATTGAACAGGCGATGGATCAGGTTCTCATTCCCGGTGCCGTTCAAGAGATGGAAGCCCTCGGCTGCCGGGTCAAGCTTCTGGGAACATATCAATCATATTCGATATAAAAAAAGCCCTTCAGGGGGCTTTTTTTTAATCTTTTATTAAAATACCCGCGTCGTCCAGCGCTTGGCAGGCTTGGTCAATCCGCTCTTTTGTCGGGGCGCTTAACGTATGAAGGTGCACGCCTCCGGTCAGCTGTGAAAGGTAAGCGGCATTTGTCGAGTTAATGTGATCCATGAATTGTTTGACTTCTTTCCGTGTGCTGACTCTTATGGCGGCGGTTAAATCGCCGTATACGGGGTGTTCAATAATGACGTCTTTTATGGTGACGCCTTCATCGACAATGAGTTCAAGCTCTTCTTCCGTCCGCTCCGGGCCGTGCAGACAGGCGACAATCCGTTCGGCGTTATTTCCGCCGCCGGCATTCATGCTGATGTATAAGTAGCCTTGGCTCGTCGCGATGATCGGCTCGTTTTTTGCTTTCAAGAGTGATATGTCCTGCACGATCACCTGTCTTGAGACATTTGCTTTTTTTGCCAATTCGCCTCCTGTTAATGGCGAGCCGGCTTCTTTCAGCCAATGAAGCAGCATGTCGCGTCTTTTCTCCCCAGTAAGCTTCGTTCCTTCTGTCAAATTGCTGATTCTCCTTTCTTTTGCTCCCATAGCGCCGTAAATGTATGTATCAGCATATCGAGCTGTTCACATGTTGTTTCGTTTCCGAATGAGATCCGGAAAAACTGCCGCGCTTCCCGTTCGGTTTTTCTCAGCGCCTTCATAGCTGAAGAAGGGCCGTGGCTGCCGGCGGAACATGCGCTCCCGGTTGAGATGCAAATATCGTTACGATTACATTCTAACATAATATATTGTCCTTCAAAGGAGTGAAAAAAACACCCGACAATGTGGGGCAGGCATTCACCGCCGGTTTCTTCCTCTGAAAATGAAATGGGAAGGCCTTGACGCCGAATTTGGTCATACAAATAATTCCTCAGCCTGTCAGCATGCTCACGGTGTTCCTCCATATGTTTCACTGCATACTCCGCAGCGGCGGTAAAAGCGCCGATGGCCGGCACATTCACCGTACCGGGCCTGAACCCGTTTTCATGCACGGTATGCGGATAAACCGGGTTCCAGCTGACACCGGGCCGAATGTAAACAGCCCCGGTGCCTTTCGGGCCGTATACTTTATGACCGGAGACGGAAAGGGCGTCGATTCCCGCCTGATCCGCATCAATCGGCAGTTTGCCGAAACTTTGAACACAATCGCAATGAAGCAAAATGTTTCTCTGGTGAAGAAAAGCGGCCAGACGATTCACAGGCTGGATGAGGCCGGTTTCTGAATTGGCGTGCTGTATGGAAACGAGCCCCGTGTCAGGACGGATATGAGCCGCCAGTATGTCCTCGGTTATAAGGCCGTTTTCGTCTGGATATATGATGGTGACATCAATTCCCCGATCAGCTAAAAACGCCGCGGCATTATGGATCGAATGGTGTTCCATTGCGGTCGTAATAAAATGTTTTTTGTAATCGGGCAGACCGTCCAGCAATGATTGGACGGCCAAGATGTTCGCTTCCGTTCCGCCGCTTGTAAAGTAAATGCCGTCTGGCGCTCCGCCGATCAATTTTCCTGCAGAATGTCTGCAATATTCCAGCACGTCCGCCGCTCTTCCTCCGGCGTCATGAAGGCTGCTTGCATTGCCGTATACCTCTGTGCTGAGATGCTGAAAGACTTTCGCGGCTTCTTTGCTTAAAGGCGCTCCCGCCGCGTAATCAAGATAAATCATACAGCCCGTCTCCTATCCGTTTATGTTAAAAAAAAGCTTGAGTTTATTTTATCGTTGTGTAAATATAGGTGTCAAGACAGGTGTAAATATAACAGGAGGGTGATGTATGTCTGAAAAAACAATTATCGTCATTGGTTCGGGGACGGCGGCCCTTGCCTGTGCTTCCTCATTTCCTCCATCATACCAAGTGACCGTCATCACAAAGAGAAACGTATCGAACAGCAATTCGCATTATGCTCAAGGCGGGATTGCTGTTTCATACGCAAAAGATGACTCTATAGAATCCCATGTGAACGATACACTGTATGCGGGATGCGGACACAATGACGTAACAGCCGTGCGGCATTTGCTGAAAAGCGGACAGAGCATGATAAACAGGCTGATAGAAGGCCATTTCCCTTTTGATACGAAGTCGGACGGAACGTTTTGTCTCGGCAGGGAAGGCGCTCATTCCAAAAGGAGGATTCTGCACGCCGGGGGAGATGCGACCGGACGGATGTTGGTTGAGTTTCTGGTTCAGCAGCTGAGGGACGGCATACGGATCATTGAACACGAGACGGTTGTTGATCTGCTGATTGAACACGGACGATGCGCAGGCGTTGCCGTAAAGGATGCTTCAGGGACTGTTTCTTACAGAAGAGCGGATTGTGTAGTGCTTGCATCAGGCGGCTGCGGCAGTTTGTACCAATATCACACAAATGATTCCGCCATAACGGGAGACGGCATCGCTCTTGCCTTCCGCGCTAGAGCTGAGATCACGGATATGGAGTTCACCCAGTTCCACCCGACCCTCCTTGTGAAAAACGGGACTGTGTACGGCCTGATTTCTGAAGCAGTGAGAGGAGAAGGCGGATATTTAGCGGATCGCTTCGGGCGCAGGATCATGGCTGGCAGACACGCGCTTGAAGATTTGGCGCCCCGGGATGTGGTTTCACGGGCGATTTATGAAGAAATGAGGAAAGAAAATCCTGTTTTTATAAATTGCAGCCGAATAGCCGATTTTAAGAAACGTTTTCCGACCATAACAGGTATTTGTCAAACAGCCGGTGTTGATCTTGAAAGCGGGATTCCTGTAGCACCCGGAATGCATTTTTTAATGGGCGGAGTAAAAGCCGATACCTGGGGGGAAACGTCCGTGCCTGATTTGTACGCCATAGGCGAGACCGCCTGCACAGGCTTGCACGGGGCGAACCGCCTTGCGAGCAACTCACTGCTGGAAGCGCTGGCAAGCGGGCAACGATGTGCTGAACATATCACTCAAACGCCGTTAAACGGAAGATATAAAAAAACCCCGAAGAAATCTGACGTCATCTTAGAAGTGCCGGACACAACGCTTCATGTGCTCCAAGCCAAAATGACAACCGGAGCGGGCATCGTCAGGGATAAAGAAAACATGCAGGCGCTGGCATCCTGGCTTAACAACGTATCTGTGCGTCATATAAATGTGAAGGATATCACAATAGAACAAGCCGAGCTATCCTGCTTATGGAAGACTGCGCAACTTGTTGTGACCTCAGCCCTTATTCGGGAAGAAAGCAGGGGCGCTCATTTTCGCGCTGATTTTCCCGGGACGGAGAAAGAGTGGCATGGAAAACAAATCATTCATTCAACATCTGGAACAGTTATCAGAAAAAACGAAAGGATTGGGGAACTATGGACATTCTGCAGCTGAAACAAATGCTGACTCATTTTTTTCAGGAAGATATCGGAACGGGTGATGCGACGTCACAAGCGATTTTTTCTGATCAGCAATGTAAAGCGCGAATCATCGCAAAAACAGACGGCGTGTTTGCCGGAGAAGCCGTTATCCGTGAAGGATGGAAGCTTTTACACGATGATATCCGCATCCGCTCCCTGAAAAAAGACGGAGAACGGATGAAAAAAGGAGACGTGCTTGCTGAAATGGAAGGCCAGGCGGCGGCTCTTCTTACGGGGGAGCGGGTCATTCTGAATCTCATACAAAGAATGTCAGGCATTGCGACAATGACGGATGAGGCCAAAAGGCGTCTTGATGATCCGTCCATTAAGATTTGTGATACGAGAAAAACGACACCCGGGCTCAGAATGCTGGAAAAATACGCCGTTCGGGTCGGAGGCGGCTTTAATCATCGCTTCGGCTTATATGACGGCATCATGATAAAAGATAATCATATTGCCGCCTGCGGATCGATAAAGGCGGCCGTGGAGCGGGCAAGAAAAGCGGCGGGGCAGATGCTTGCGGTGGAAGTCGAAATCGAATCCGAACAGCAGCTGCTCGAGGCAATAGAAGCGGGTGCAGACGTTATTATGTTTGACAACTGTCCGCCCGAGTCCGTCCGGCGTTTTGCAGGCATGACACCGGGACATATCAAAACGGAAGCATCCGGAGGCATAACGCTCGACACATTGCCCGCCTATAAGGGAACGGGCGTCCAATATATTTCACTCGGATTTCTGACTCATTCAGTAAAAAGCGCCGACATCAGCATGGATGTTGAGGCTGCGGAACAGGGGGATTTTTAAGATGTCTATTTTTGACGTGCTAACTGCATCAGCCGAAATGATGCCGAGCCATTATAAAGACATGAGCACCGGAGAAATGGAAAAGCGGGTCGCCGCCATTAAACGGGCTTTCGGAAAGCGTCTGTTCATTCCGGGGCATCACTATCAAAAAGACGAAGTAATACAATTCGCCGATACGGCAGGTGACTCCCTGCAGCTTGCTCAAGTGGCAGAAAAAAATAAAGAGGCGGAATATATTGTGTTTTGCGGCGTGCATTTTATGGCGGAAACCGCTGATATGCTGACTGATGATAACCAAACCGTCATTTTGCCTGACATGCGCGCCGGATGCTCGATGGCTGATATGGCAGATATTCAGCAGACGGACAAAGCATGGCAAGAGCTTCAAGAACTGTACGGTAACACCATTATTCCGTTAACATATGTTAACTCGACGGCGGAAATTAAAGCATTCGTCGGACGGCACGGGGGAGCGACCGTCACCTCTTCGAATGCCCGGAGTGTGCTGAAATGGGCTTTTAAACAAAAAGAGAGAATTTTATTTTTGCCGGATCAGCATTTAGGCAGAAATACGGCCTATGACCTCGGCATTCCGCTGACAGAAATGGCTGTATGGGACCCGGTGCAGAACCGATTGCTTACTGACCATCCGGAAAACATTAAGGTTATCCTTTGGAAAGGGCATTGCTCCGTACACGAAAAGTTTACAGCGGAAAATATTTCACAGCTGCGGCAGCGGGATTCCGGCATCCGCATTATCGTTCATCCGGAATGTTCGCGGGAAGTGGTCTCGCTCAGTGACGACAGCGGGTCTACCAAATACATTATTGATACGATTGAACAGGCTGAACCGGGAAGCAAGTGGGCGATCGGCACGGAAATGAATCTTGTCCAGCGCCTCATTCACTCGCACCCGGATAAACAGATTGAATCATTGAATCCCGATTTGTGTCCGTGTCTGACAATGAACAGAATCGACCTGCCGCATTTATTGTGGTCGCTTGAGCAGCTTGAAAAAGGCGAGCCGAAGGGTGTCATTAAAGTTCCGGAAGCGGTTCGGACAGATGCGCTTCGTGCTTTGAACAGAATGCTGAGTCATACGTAATTATAAAAATTTCCCCTCCTTCCCGAAATTTTTTATCATCATGCCCAGTCCACCGGCATATAGTGTGAAGAAACGTATTGTAATGACAAATGTACCGTTCACGTTTTGTGCATAGGAGGGGAAAACGTTGAAAATTCATATCGTTCAAAAAGGCGATTCGCTCTGGAAAATAGCTGAAAAATACGGAGTTGATCTTGAAGAGCTAAAAAAACTGAATCATCAGCTTAGCAATCCAGACTTAATTATGCCTGGAATGAAGATAAAGGTGCCTTCAGAAGCCGTTCCGGTCAGAAAAGAACCTAAGGCCGGCTTCGGAACGTCTGCGCATAAGCATGAGCATCCATATGCCAAAGAAAAACCGAAATCAGTTGTGGACATTGAAGACACCATACCGGAAGAACCAAAGCCGTCAATTCCGTATGTGCCGCCAATCCCTGAAAAGCATGAAAATGTGCTGCCGGAAGCTGATATGAACCAATATTACCCGTCCAATCAGCTGTTTCAGCCGTGGTCGCCTCCTAAGCCGGAGGAACCGGTGACACATTTTGTCGAGCCGAAAGAAAAAGAGCATGACAATAACAT
Source organism: Bacillus sp. ChL18 (assembly GCF_026241425.1). Taxonomy (NCBI): domain Bacteria; kingdom Bacillati; phylum Bacillota; class Bacilli; order Caryophanales; family Bacillaceae; genus Bacillus; species Bacillus sp. ChL18. The sequence continues at coordinate 298,038 of NZ_JAPHWE010000001.1, forward strand.
TCCACAACAGGAGGAAATGATCAACATGGAAAACGCGAATTACCCGAATATGCCAAAGGCGCCTGAAGCCGGAAAGATGGAAGAAGAAAACGCCGCTTATCATCTGCCGAATATGCCAAACATTCCGAATGTCCCGTTTCCGAATATGCCGGCCGTTGAACCGCCTTTTATGCATTACCCGATGCCGTGCATGCCTTGTCCTTGTCCGGTTCCGGTGACACCGATGCTGCCGGGTTCTGGATTATGCCACCCTTGCTTCCCGGTAGGCGGAGGTTTCGGCGGTTTTGGAGGAGGTTTTGGAGGCTTTCCGGTAATGCCGATGCCGTTACCGTACGGATTCCATCATCCGGGATTTGGGCCGCAAGCGGGTTACGGTGAATATGAAAACCAGGCCCATGAAAATGCAGAGCATTATGATGGTTCTGCATCTGGTTTCGGCGGTGCTCCTTACGGTCAAATGCCGTATTACGGCGGATATTCGTCACATTACGCAAACGCACCTCATCATGATGGGAAATATAAGGATGATGATTGCGGCTGCCATGATTCACATCATCACCATCATCACCACCACGGTTCACATCACCATCACGCAAATATGCCTGTGCAGCCGTATCCGAATATGGGTGCAAACGCAGGACATTTTATGCCTTACGGCGGAGCAAATCCCAATGTCGCGCCGAATCAGCCGAGTCCAAATCAAGTATTCGGACGGCCGGAGGAAGAAGAAGATTAATGTTTCGGGACGATGTATGTCGTTCCTTTTTTTATGTCCAACTGAGGAATGGACATAACTGACAAGCTTAAACCCGCCGCCCGCCGCACATCCTAAACATGAGCGGAAAACGCTCAAACAGCGATGAATCCACGGGGGGTTTTTCCATTGGGTAAAAAACTGATGACGATCGCGGGCGTTTTAGCCGTGACGGCAAGCTTAACGGCATGCGGAGCAAATAATGCCATGAATGACGGACGCTACAATCAGTCAACACGTCCGGTCGGATATTATTCGAATGATAATGGTAACGGCAGAGGCCAGTACGGAATGGACCATCAAGGACCCGTTTCTGAAATGATGGAAAACCGAAACGGCCGTCATAATACGACAAACGTGTCCGACCAGTACGCGCCTAATGACGGGGTTCCGTTAACGACGGACGGCACATATAACGGCCGAAATGTCAATACGCCGCCGGCAGCAATGTCTTATAATGGGTATGACAACGCCGAAAACATCAGGTTGGCGGCAAAAGTTGCAAACCGCGTGAAAAAAGTAAAAGGCGTACAGGATAGTCAGGTCATCGTGACTGACACGAGAGTCGTCATTGCCGTCAGAACAAATCATCCTTTTACGAAAAATGATGATAAACATGTCAAACATGCGGCCAAAAAATTCGCGGACGGCCGTACAATTCAAGTGTTTACCGACAACGCTACTTTTACAAAGCTGCAAGACATGAACAGAAACAGCCGTTAAACGGACTGCCGGATGATTTCATCCGGCAGTATTTTTATGGATAAATCTTCATCATTTCTTTACATATTCTTAAAACACTCTTTATATTGCGGTGTTAACATAAAAGTAATAAAACGTAACGGAGGGGCCGGGATGAAAAAAACGGAGCATGACAAAAGCCGCGGAGCAAAAACTGTGTATCTGACCGTAAGGGGATACCGGCTCAAACTGACGCCCGGACAAATGAAACTGATTTCAGCCGGCCGGGCATAATCATCGAGGCAGCCCTCATATAGAGGCTGCTTTTTTTCGGCTGGAACAGACAAATGAAAGAAAACGATTAAGCATCGGCATCTTTGGTCAAACTAGCATCAAGAGTTTGATTGAATAAAGAGGTGTTATTGGTGAAACGAATTTGCGGTGCTCGTCTATTGTTTATGCTTATCTTATCAGCTGCGGTCCTGATTTGCGGAGGAAAAGGCGCATACGGGGCGGAGGTTGAGCATTACGGGCCGCTTCGGGTGCATGTCCAGCTGGAAAAGGTCTATCTTGACGGTGATGTCGGCATTGAACATACGGATGAAACCGTTTTAGCGATGGAGGATTTTTGGGCCGCATACGCCGGCTGGACGCTCGTTGAGCAGAAAAAAGGCTTCGTCCTTTTCCGTAAGCATGTTGATGACATTTCTCCGCTCAGTAAGGTTAACGGTTATATCGGTGTCACGGACGGAGGCGTCATCTCCACTTTTCACGGCCGTCCCGGATCGCTGGCTGAGCCGATTCAGTCTTTCTTCCAGATTGATATAGGAAGGCTGGAAAGCCGATTGCAAAAGCACTTGGAACACGGCATACCGTACAGGACAAAAGCGGAGTTTGAGAGCGTGATCGATCATATTAAGACTTACAGCGGCTGACTTTGACGCAAGACATGTGACACATGTCTTTTTTTTTCTGAATGGAAGGTGTCAAAGCGAACATACGTTAACTTTTCTATAAGACTTTGGCTGTTTTTGTGTTACAATGATAAGCAGTCAAAGAGGTGAATAGGTGTGATTGAATTCGTGAAGGGGACGATTGATTACGTATCTCCCCAATACATCGTGATTGAAAACGGCGGAATCGGCTATCAGGTCTTCACTCCGAATCCGTTTATTTATAAGGTAAGCAATCAAGAGACCATTTTTACGTATCATCATATAAAAGAAGACGCCTTTTCTTTGTACGGTTTTTCAACCCGGGAAGAAAAAGCGCTTTTCACAAAGCTGCTGAACGTCACCGGCATCGGGCCTAAAGGGGCCCTCGCCATCCTCGGTTCCGGTGATCCCGGAGCCGTCATCGAAGCGATCGAACAGGAAGATGAAGCCTTTTTGGTGAAATTTCCGGGGGTGGGCAAAAAAACGGCGCGGCAGATTATTCTTGATTTGAAAGGCAAACTGGCCGACGTCGTGCCTGAAATGATTGACAACCTGTTCAATCATGAAGCGCGCATTGAAAAACAAGAGGCTGAAACGGCGCTTGACGAGGCGCTTGAAGCGCTCCGGGTTCTCGGCTACGCCGAAAAAGAAATTAAAAAAGTGCTTCCTCACTTAAAAGAGGAAACGTCGCTTTCAACAGATCAATATGTGAAAAAAGCATTGCAAAAATTATTAAAGTAAGGTGATGTTCATGGATGAACGGCTCGTTTCAAGTGAAGCAGACAGCCATGAATCAATAATCGAGCAAAGCCTCAGGCCGCAGAATCTTGCCCAGTACATCGGCCAAAAGAAGGTGAAAGAAAATCTGCGCGTGTTTATCGATGCGGCGAAAATGAGGCAGGAAACGCTGGACCACGTTCTTTTATACGGGCCTCCGGGTCTCGGGAAAACAACGCTTGCGTCTATCGTGGCCAATGAGATGGGTGTGGAGATGCGGACGACGTCAGGTCCCGCCATCGAAAGACCGGGAGATTTGGCAGCCATTTTGACGGCGCTCGAACCAGGGGATGTGCTGTTTATTGACGAAATTCACAGGCTGAACCGCTCAATTGAGGAAGTGCTGTACCCGGCGATGGAGGATTTCTGCCTTGATATCGTCATTGGAAAAGGCCCGTCCGCCCGCTCCGTCCGTCTCGACCTTCCCCCTTTTACGCTTGTAGGAGCGACGACAAGAGTCGGATTATTGACCGCACCGCTCAGAGACCGGTTCGGGGTGCTGTCGCGCCTTGAATACTATACGCAGGAAGAGCTGACAGATATCGTGTCAAGAACGGCTGACGTTTTTGAAGTAGATATCGAAAAAGCCCCGGCTCTGGAAATCGCCAGACGGTCAAGGGGAACACCGCGGGTTGCAAACCGGCTTCTCAGAAGGGTGAGAGATTTTGCCCAGGTGCTCGGCGACAGCCGCATCACGGAAGAAATCGCTCACGACGCGCTCGAACGTCTTCAAGTCGATGCGCTCGGCCTTGACCACATTGACCATAAGCTGCTGATGGGCATGATCGAAAAATTCAGCGGCGGTCCCGTCGGCCTTGATACGATTTCCGCGACAATCGGCGAAGAACCGCATACAATAGAGGATGTGTACGAACCGTATCTGCTGCAGATCGGATTTCTCCAGAGGACGCCGAGGGGACGGGTCGTGACTCCCGCTGTGTATGAACATTTTCGATTGGAGGCGCCCGCCCGTGACTGACTTTCCGAAGGTTCTCATGGTTCTCGGTGCCGTTTTGCTTATTGCCGGCGCAGTCTGGCACTTAGTCGGAAGGCTGCCCGGAGATATTTTCGTTAAGAAGGGAAATGTTACATTTTTCTTTCCCGTTGTCACTTGTATTGTGATCAGTGTGATACTATCCATTCTGCTTAATTTTTTCGGCAGAATGAAATAACAATAGACAGAATTAAGGTGAAATGATGAAAGTCGATTTATTTGATTTTGAACTGCCTGAACGCCTCATTGCCCAAGTGCCGCTGAAAGAGCGTGACGCATCGCGGCTGATGGTGCTCGACAAACAGACGGGCGGGCTGACGGACAGTTCATTTAAAGAGATTGTAAGCTTTTTTAATGAAGGGGATTGCCTCGTCTTGAACAATACCCGTGTGCTGCCTGCAAGATTATTCGGCACAAAAGAAGATACGGGAGCGAAAGTGGAGCTTCTGTTATTAAAACAGGAAGAAAATGATACATGGGAAACGCTCGTAAAGCCGGCGAAACGCGTAAAAAAAGGAACGGTCCTGACATTTGGCGACGGCCGGCTGACAGCGGTCTGCACAGAGGAGCTTGATCACGGAGGCAGAAAAATAGAATTCCGGTATGACGGGATTTTTTACGAAGTGCTTGAATCACTCGGTGAAATGCCGCTGCCTCCTTATATTAAAGAGCAGCTTGATGATAAAGAACGGTATCAGACCGTCTTTTCAAAAGAAATCGGATCTGCCGCAGCTCCGACGGCCGGACTTCATTTTACGGAAGAGATTCTGGACGAGCTGAAGCAAAAGGGTGTGCGGATTGAATTTATCACACTTCATGTGGGACTCGGCACATTCCGCCCGGTCAGTGCGGATGATGTGGAAGAGCATAACATGCACGCGGAATTTTATGAAATGACGGAAGAAACCGCCGCCTCTTTAAACGAGGTCAGAAAGGCGGGTGGGCGCATTGTGTCGGTCGGGACGACATCAACGCGTACCCTGGAAACCATTGCCGGCGAGCATGACGGCGTATTTACAGCTTCAAGCGGCTGGACGTCCATCTTCATTTATCCGGGATATGAATTTAAAGCGATTGACGGCATGATCACCAATTTTCATCTGCCGAAATCTTCGCTTATTATGCTCGTTTCTGCGCTTGCCGGCAGAGAGCATGTTCTTTCCGCCTACCGTCATGCGGTAGAAGAGGAATATCGTTTCTTCAGCTTTGGCGACGCCATGCTGATTATCTAATTTGAATGACAGGAGGCCTCATACAAAGTGGCTGAACAACCGATACGTTATGAATTTATAAAGGAATGCAAACAAACGGGAGCGCGCCTGGGCAGAGTCCATACGCCCCACGGCTCCTTTGAGACGCCTGTATTTATGCCGGTCGGCACGCTTGCTACGGTAAAGACGATGTCTCCGGACGAGCTGAAATCTATGGATGCGGGCATTATTTTAAGCAACACGTACCATTTATGGCTCCGCCCGGGACACGACATTGTAAAAGAAGCGGGCGGGCTTCATAAGTTTATGAACTGGGACCGCGCGATTTTAACGGATTCCGGCGGTTTTCAGGTCTTTTCATTGAGCAAGTTTCGTAATATAGAAGAAGAAGGCGTTCATTTCCGCAATCACTTAAACGGAGACAAGCTGTTTTTATCTCCGGAAAAAGCGATGGAAATTCAAAACGCCCTCGGCTCTGATATCATGATGGCGTTTGATGAGTGTCCGCCGTATCCGGCAGAGTATGATTACATGAAACGCTCTGTGGAACGGACCAGCCGCTGGGCGGAACGCTGCCTGGAGGCGCACGGGCGCTCAGATGAGCAGGGGCTGTTCGGAATCGTACAGGGCGGAGAATACGAAGATCTGCGGACACAAAGTGCAAAAGACTTGGTTTCGCTTGATTTTCCGGGTTATGCCATAGGCGGATTATCTGTCGGCGAGCCGAAGCACGTCATGAACCGAGTGCTTGAGTTTACAACTCCGCTTTTACCGAAGGACAAGCCGAGATATTTAATGGGTGTGGGTTCACCGGATGCCTTAATTGACGGCGCCATCCGCGGCGTGGATATGTTTGACTGCGTACTGCCGACCCGGATTGCCCGAAACGGCACGGTGTTTACGAATGAAGGGCGTCTGAATATGAAAAACGCCAAATATGAGCGTGATTTCCGTCCGATTGACGAAGAGTGCAGCTGCCATACATGCCAAAATTACTCCCGCGCTTACATCAGACATTTGATCCGCTGTAATGAAACGTTTGGAATTCGATTAACAACTTACCATAACCTTCATTTTCTGTTACACTTAATGGAGCAGGTCAGACAAGCCATCCGGGAGGATCGTCTTGGTGATTTCCGAGAAGAGTTCTTTGAGCGTTACGGCTATAATAAGCCAAATGCGAAAAGCTTCTAAATAAAACCATTCTTGAAAGGAGGGAAACAGATGGGTACTTTAGGCACAATCGTTCCTATTATTTTAATGTTTGCAGTGCTTTATTTCCTGCTCATCCGTCCGCAGCAAAAGCAGCAGAAGGCCGTACGCCAGATGCAGGAAGAGCTGAAAAAAGGGGATACAGTGGTGACAATCGGAGGATTGCACGGCACTGTTGATTCAATTGATGAAAGCAAGGTCGTCATTAAAACAGGTGATAACACCCGTTTAACATTTGACCGCCGCGCAATCAGAGAAGCTTCCGCTGAATAACAGCGAAGCTCATACATACAAAAAAAGAGCGGATTCTCCGCTCTTTTTTTATTACGCTGATCTGCTTCCTTTCAAATTCACTCCGAAAATGCCGCCCAGCATGCTGACTCCCAAAAAGCCGAGATGAAACAAAAGCTGACCGGATGTAAACGTTTTTCCGAACCCTAAATATTGAAACAGCAAGATGATTAATGAAAAACAGACGGCGGTTAACGCTCCGATCATCCAGCCTTTTTCCTTCGCTTTGCCGCCCGATATAAAACCGCCCGCAAATAAAGAAAGAAAGGAAAGCGCGGTGATCAGCCAGCTGAAAGATGATTCTTCCATTGAGGTAACCGTCAGTAAAAGCGAAATCGCCAAACTCGTAAGAAGCATCACCGCAAAGATAGCCACTAAGCCGTACAAGACGCCTCTTCCCACTTGTTTCGTTTCTTCCATTTTTATCTCCTCTCCGCTCTGCGGCCTGATATATGACAAGCCGGAGCCCGTCTTTTTCTAAATGTATTCTCTGAATGTTCGAATTAGACGTAAATGCATGATGTTCAGCCCGTTTCTTACATAATTCAGAGCCGATGGCAAATGCTATGACCGTTGGAGGTGCGATATGGAAGATATTTTCGTTATTACGTTTCGTACGATTGTGCTTTATTTTATCATTCTTGTGATTTTCAGACTGATGGGAAAACGGGAAATCGGAGAACTGAGCATTTTAGACCTTGTCGTCTCCATTATGATTGCCGAGATTGCCGTATTGGCAATTGAAAATGTAAAAGATAAGCTTTTGCATACAATTGTGCCGATTGTCGTTTTAATGATTATTCAAGTAAGCCTTGCTTTTATTTCGCTCAAAAGCCAAAAAATACGGCAGCTGCTTGACGGCAAACCCACCATTATTATAAAACAGGGAAAAATTGATGAACGGGCGATGAGATCGCAGCGCTACAATTTTGACGATCTTCTTATGCAGCTGAGGGAAAATAACATCGATAGAATCTCTGACGTGTCATACGCCATTTTGGAGTCTTCAGGCAAACTGTCGATCGTCAAAAAGAAAAACAATAAGGATAAGCAGATGGAAACATCGCTTATCGTTGACGGGGTCATTCAGAACGAGCACCTGGACAGAATCGGGAAAGATAAACACTGGCTCGAAAAAAATTTAGCAAAAAGAGGATATCGCGATCTTTCGGTTATATCATTCTGCACGTTTACGGACGGCGCTTTTTTTATTGATCTTAAAGATGAAAAAGGGGAGCCATAAATGGGTTTTACCGCGTCACGAACTTGCCGATGACCGGAATCCGGATCAGCTCTTCCCTTTTAATCAGCCTGAATAACAGAAGAAGCGCTATGTACAAAATCGCGGTCATTGCAATCCAGCCTGTGAGATTAACAGCCTCTGACCCTGAAAAATGAACGGCGTGTTTGATGATGCGGCTGACATAACCGCAAATGAATATGACGGCAAAACAGAGCGCGTATTCTTTTATTTTAATGCTGATCGGAAGCACCTTGCTTACGGTGGCCGCATGCAGCAGGGTGACAAGGACCATCCCCGTTACAATCGCAAGTGCGGCGCCCATGATGCCCAAGGAAGGCCTGGTCGCCAAAACAAAAATCAGGCCGGTTTTGACAGCGGCGCCGATAAAACTGTTCATCATGGCGGCCCCGGCTAAATTGAGAGCCTGCAGCACCGCCTGAAGGGGCCCCTGAAAATAGTAAAGCAGAAAAAACGGCGCCATCACTTTAACAAATACCGCCGCATTAGTTGATCCGTACATGACGGACATCAGTTCATCAGCGAAAGAGAATAAAATAACCACCGAAATGCCTCCGCTTAAAAGACACAGCCTCATCGCCTGTTCCAGACGGTATTCGACAACTTGCAGCTTTTTTTGCTCCATCCCTTCACTAATCGCAGGAACAAGCGCCGTTGACAGAGAATAGGTTATAAAGCTGGGCAGCGTCAAAACCGTCATGGCAAATCCGGTCAGCTCCCCGTACTGGCTGGTGGCGGCAGCGGTGGCCACTCCTGCAATCGCAAGGCTCTGCGCGACGACAATAGGTTCAAAAAACCAAGATAAATTTCCGATGAAGCGGCTTCCGGTTGTCGGGAGCGACACGCTCATCAGCTGGCGGAAGGTTTCTTTTCCATTTGCAATCGACTTGAAAAATTGTTTTCTGATTCTGATTGTTTTATTTGCTTTAAAACAAATGAATAAATAAATAAGAGAGGCAAGCTCCCCGATGACAGACGAAATCATGGCTCCGGCTGCGGCATATTCAATCCCGTACGGCAGAAACACCGTCGTGCAGACTGCGACAAGTGAAATCCGCACGATCTGCTCAAGCACTTGGGAAAACGCCAGCGGGTTCATATTCTGCCTTCCCTGAAAGTAACCGCGCAGCACGCTGGAGATCGCGATAATCGGCACGACGGGCGTAATCGCCAGAAGCGGGTAAACCGTGCGCTGATCCGTCAGCATCGTTTCGGACATAATCGGCGCAAAGCATAAAAACAGCGGCGTGAAGATGAGACTTAATATCCCGGTGACGGTAAGCGACATCACTAAAATGTGTTTCATTTTCTGCCGGTCCCCCCGTGCGCTTGCTTCAGCGACAAGTTTGCTGATGGCAACGGGGAGGCCGAATTGTGTCAAAGTGGTGGCCAAGAAAAATGTCGGGGCAGCCATCATGTATAAACCGACCCCTTCTTCACCGATAAACCGGGCGATAACCACCCGGTTGACAAAGCCGAGCATTCTCGTAATCATCCCGGCTGCGATGAGAATAAGAGTGCCCCTTAAAAAAGTCTGTTTTGCCATTTTATAAACCCCTGCCTTCTCAAACTACCTGGAATCATATACAATAAAGATATGCGCCGATGTCGTCCGAGCATGACAAGTCTTCGAGAAAAATGGAAAAAGGAGCGAGCGCCCAGTGGAGAAACATCCCGCCGAAATGTACAAAGATCATTTGCGGCCTTTCTTGTACAGTAAACTTGAAGAGTTCAAAATCCTCGGATACGATGATGTTGAGCACGAGAGTTTATGGTCATACTTAATACATAAAAAGTGGAAACAGAAAAAGGAACTGCCGCTGCATGAATTGGCCGGCAATATTTTATCAGTTAAAATTGGCGATTTTATGAACTATGCAACCGTCGAAGCTTTTAAGTCGTCTAATTGGCTGGAAAGCGATGAGGGTCAGGAAGCTTTAGATGAACTGCTGAGATAATGATTTGACGGCATAGGTTTAAGGAGGAAATACATAATGAAAAAAGGACGCTTGATTGCGTTTTTCCTGATCGTATTATTGATCGGCACAGGGCTGGGGTATTTTACAAAACCGGCTGCCAATAATATTACGTTAGGATTGGATTTACGCGGCGGGTTTGAAGTTCTGTACGATGTGCAGCCCGTCAAAAAAGGCGATAAAATCACAAAAGACGTGCTCGTCAGCACGGTGCAGGCGCTGAACCGCCGGGCTAACGTTCTCGGCGTAAGCGAGCCGAACATTCAGATTGAAGGAAATAACCGCATCCGCGTACAGCTGGCGGGCGTCACGAATCAGAACAGGGCGCGCGAAATTCTGTCAACGGAAGCGCAGCTCTCGTTCAGGGATACGAATGATAAAGAGCTTTTAAACGGCTCTGATCTCGTGGAAAACGGCGCGAAGCAAACCTTTGATCCGACGACGAACGAACCGATTGTCAGCGTTAAGCTGAAGGATGCGGATAAGTTCGGAGAAGTGACGAAAAAAGTCAAGAAAATGGCGCCTAATAATCAGCTTGTGATCTGGCTTGATTACCAAAAAGGCGATTCATTTAAAAAAGAAGTCGGCAAAAAACATCCGAAATATGTATCCGCTCCGAATGTGAGCCAGGAATTAAACACGAAGGATGTCACGATTGAAGGTCAATTCACCGTTCAAAAAGCGAAGGACTTGGCCAATATTTTAAACGCGGGCGCGCTGCCTGTGAAACTGACCGAAAAATACTCTACTTCAGTAGGGGCGCAATTCGGACAGCAGGCTTTGCATGATACGGTAGAGGCCGGCATCATCGGGATTGCACTTGTTTTCTTATTTATGCTGCTTTATTACAGACTGCCTGGACTCATAGCGATAATTACGCTTTCTGTGTACGTGTATATTACGCTTCAAGTGTTTGACTGGATGCAGGCGGTGCTGACGCTTCCGGGTATTGCGGCGCTCATTTTGGGTGTCGGGATGGCGGTTGATGCCAACATCATCACCTATGAACGGATAAAAGAAGAACTGAAACTCGGCAAATCCGTCCGCTCAGCTTTCCGTTCAGGGAACAGACGGTCATTCGCGACGATTTTCGATGCGAACATCACAACGATCATCGCAGCGGTCGTGCTCTTTATTTTCGGGACAAGCTCTGTAAAAGGGTTTGCGACGATGCTGATTCTGTCAATTCTGACAAGCTTTATTACAGCTGTCTTCCTTTCAAGATTCCTGCTCTCCCTTCTCGTGGAAAGCAGATGGCTTGACCGGAAAAAAGGCTGGTTCGGCGTCAAGAAAAAACATATTATGGACATTCAAAAGACCGACGAAAATACTGAACCGCATACGTCATTCCAGAAATGGAATTTCACGAGCAAGCGAAAATATTTCTTTATTTTCTCAAGCGCTGTAACCATTGCGGGAATTATCATCTTACTGGTCTTTAAGCTCAACCTGGGAATCGATTTTGCAAGCGGTGCGCGGATTGACGTGCAGAGCAATCATGCATTGACGGCGCAGCAGGTTGAAAAAGACTTTGACTCTCTCGGCATGGAGCCGGAAAACATCGTGCTTTCTGGTAAAGAGAACCATGTTGCCGCGGCTCGGTTTGTCGGAGAGCCGTCTAAAGAAAAAATCGCTGAAATCAAAACGTACTTTAAGGACAAATACGGATCTGAACCGAACGTCAGCACGGTATCGCCGACAGTCGGAAAAGAACTGGCCCGTAATGCCTTATATGCTGTCGCCATTGCATCAATCGGCATCATTATTTACGTGTCAATTCGTTTCGAGTACAGAATGGCTGTCGCCGCAATTGTATCCCTGCTGTATGACGCTTTCTTTATCATCGCGTTTTTCAGCATTACCAGGCTGGAGGTCGATGTCACCTTTATCGCTGCTATTCTCACCATAATCGGTTACTCGATAAATGATACGATCGTTACATTTGACCGGATACGTGAGCAGATGAAAAAACGTAAGCCGAAGTCATTTGCCGATCTGGAACATATCGTGAATCTGAGCTTGCAGCAAACCTTTACACGTTCGATCAATACGGTCTTGACCGTTGTGATTGTTGTCGTCGTGCTGCTCATTTTGGGCTCATCGTCAATTACAAACTTCTCCGTCGCCTTATTGGTCGGTTTATTGACGGGCGTTTATTCCTCTCTTTACATCGCCGCGCAGCTGTGGCTTGTATGGAAAGGTAAAGAATTTAAAGGGAAAAAATCAATCGAAGAGTAAAATGGGAACAGGCTGTCTTGCAGAAGGCAGCCTGTTTTTTCAGGCCGCATTGAACTTAAAACCTGCATTTGCTATAATGACATACGCTTACATAATCAATCATCATTGTAAAAACATGTAGGAGGGTTCTTATGAACGTTCGTGAGTCGGAGCTTCCGGGCATCGGCCAGAAAGTAGAAGTCATTACGAAAAATCACGATAAAATCAGTATTATTCTTCATGATGACGGCAGAAAAGAGCTCTATTACTTCGATGAGAATGATCATGACGAATGCTTGGCATCCGTTGAATTTAACGACGAAGAGGCGAGGCAGATTTCCGCTATTTTAGGCGGGATGACGTATAAGCCGAAAGCGCTGGAATCTGTGGAAGTCGCGCTTGATGACCTCGTCATTGAGTGGTTTAAAGCCGAATCTCATGCACCGGCTGTCAGCCGTACAATCGGAGATTTGGAGACCAAGAAACATTACAACGTCCAGATTATTGCGATCGTAAAGAAAAACCGGCAAAAACAGCTGAGCCCCGGCATTGATACCGTAATTGAAGCAGGGGACACCCTCGTCATATCGGGAGAAAGAAGCGGACTGAAAAAGCTGGTCCGCGAGCAGTTAACGGCGCGGATTTCCTGAGACCGGGGTTTACTCCCGGGAAAATGGGGGAAAAGATAAGAATGAACAATTGGGGGCAGACGCATGAATAAACAATGGACTATTATATTCGCTTTACTATTTACTTTGATTGTCGCCATCTTTGCTGTCATTAACGTGCGGGCGGTTGAGGTTGATTATCTGTTCGGAACCGCTGAATGGCCGCTGATTTTAGTCATTTTAGGCTCTGTGTTAATGGGAGCGCTGATCGTGTTTTCAGCCGGTATCTTTCAAGTGATGAAACTGAAGCGCGAAATTAAAATGCTGCGGAAAGAAAACAGGTCCGCAGGTGAATTGACGGCTGATTCGGACGGCCAAAAAACAGCCGCGCCGCCGGAAGAAATGCTTGAAGAGAAAAAAGGATCAGAATAACATTTGAAACCCCTCAGTCCGCTCTAGTATAATAGGGTGGTTGAGGGGTGAATTTATGTTAGCGTCAAAAATGCGCTGGGAAATCCAGCAGCCGGATCAGGAAAAAGTCAAATCACTCACAGAACAATTGGACATAACACCTCTTGTGGCATCACTGCTTGTAAAAAGAGGTTTTGATACTGCCGAAAGCGCAAGGCTGTTTTTACATACAAAGGATGCAGACTTTTATGACCCGTATGAATTAAAGGGAATGCGGGAAGCAGTTGATCGGATAAAACTGGCGGTTTCTCAAGGGGAACCGATTATGATTTACGGAGATTACGATGCAGACGGCGTTACAAGCACGTCGGTGATGCTGACGGCACTCAGACAGCTGTCGGCGGACGTTGAATTTTATATTCCCGACCGTTTCACAGAAGGCTACGGCCCGAATGAACAAGCTTTCCGCTCCATAAAAGAGCGGGGATTTTCGCTGATCATTACAGTGGATACGGGAATCGCCGCCGTCCATGAAGCTGAAGTCGCAAAAGAGCTGGGCTTAGACGTCATTATTACCGACCACCATGAGCCGGGACCCGAGCTTCCTGACGTATTTGCGATCATCCACCCGAAGCAGCCGGGCTGCGGCTATCCGTTTAAAGAATTGGCCGGCGTCGGTGTGGCGTTTAAGCTTGCCCACGCGCTTACGGGTTCTTTGCCGGAAGCTATGCTGGACTTGGCGGCAATCGGTACGGTTGCAGATCTGGTGCCTCTTCATGATGAAAACAGATTAATTGCGTCACTCGGGATCGAAAGGCTTCGGACGACAAATCGGCCGGGCCTCAAAGCTCTGATTAAGCTTTCCGGCGGAGATATCGGACAAGCTGATGAGGAAACGATCGGATTTCAGGTCGCACCGAGGCTCAATGCCGTCGGAAGAATAGAACAGGCCGATCCCGCCGTGCACCTGCTGATGACTGAAGATCAGTTTGAAGCGGAGGAACTGGCTTCGGATATTGACCGGCTGAATAAAGAGCGGCAGAAAATGGTGAAAACCATGACCGAAGAGGCTGTTGAAATGGTTCAGCAGCAAGGCGGAAACCCGTCTGCCATTGTAGTGGCAAAAGCCGGCTGGAATCCGGGAGTCGTCGGTATTGTCGCATCGAAGCTGGCTGAACGTTTTTACCGGCCCGCTGTTGTGCTTGGGATAGATGAGGAGCAGGGAATCGCTAAAGGGTCGGCGCGAAGCATCAGAGGCTTCAACCTTTTTACGAGCCTTTCACAGTGCAGAGACATTCTTCCTCATTTCGGGGGGCATCCGATGGCGGCGGGAATGACGTTGAAGGCTGAAGATGTGGCGGAATTAAGGGACAGGCTGAATCAAATGGCTGAAGAAACCCTTACGGAAGAGGATTTTATACCCGTTCAGGAGGTTGATCTTGTCTGCGGCGTAGAAGACATAACCGTTGAAAGCATTACAGAATTGAATATGCTGTCGCCGTTCGGCATGCTTAACCCTAAACCGCATGTGATGGTGAAAAATGCCGTGCTTGATGATGTGCGCCTGATCGGAGCGAATAAAAACCACGTGAAAATGACGGTGAAAAGTGATTCCGCCGTCCTTGACTGCGTCGGCTTTAACAAAGGAGAGCTTGAAGCCGGAGTTGTCCCCGGATCAACGATTTCCATTGTCGGCGAGATGTCCATTAATGAATGGAACAACAGAAAGAAGCCCCAGCTGATGATTAAAGATGCTGCGGTGCCGGAATGGCAGCTTTTTGATATCAGGGGCAAGCGGACGTGGGAAGACACGGTCACCGCGCTGCCGAAGGAAAAACGGGTGCTCATCAGCTTTAACGAAAAAACCGCTCAGAAGCTCCGTGAAAAAGAGCTGTCGGGCGAGCTGGCCGGGATCACTTCGGAATCCGAGGCGGAAGCTCTCCAGCTTGACGGAAAATATGCCGTTTTTCTGGATGTGCCGCCGTCAGCGGATCGTCTGCAGCATTTGCTTGACGGAAAGAAGCCGGAACGGATTTATTTTGTTTTTATCAATCATGAAGAACATTTCCTGTCCTCATTTCCATCGCGGAATGATTTCAAGTGGTTTTACGCATTTCTCTTGAAAAGGGGCGCTTTTGACTTCGGCAAGCATGGTTCAGAGCTTGCGAGACACAGAGGATGGTCAATTGACACAATCAATTTCATGACAAAGGTGTTTTTTGATCTCGGTTTTGTTAAAATAGAAGATGGTGTGCTGTCTGTCGTGAGCGGCGCGAAAAAACGCGACCTGGCAGATTCGCAAACCTATCAGGTAAAACAGCAGCTGATGGAATTAGACCAGAAGCTCAATTATTCCGCAGCCCATGAGCTGAAGGAATGGCTGAATAAGCTGATGAACCAAGGTTCAGAAGCTTATGAAAGTACGAGGAGGACATAGAACAGATGGATCTTAAAAAATACGTAACAATTGTGCCCGATTACCCGAAAGAAGGCGTACAATTTAAAGATATTACGACATTGATGGACAAAGGCGACGTATACCGTTACGCCACTGACCAAATTGTTGAATATGCAAAAGAAAAAGAAATTGATTTAGTTGTCGGGCCTGAAGCGCGCGGCTTTATTATCGGCTGTCCGGTTGCATACGCTCTCGGAGTCGGCTTTGCGCCGGTTCGGAAAGAAGGAAAACTTCCGCGTGAGGTCATTAAAGTCGATTACGGTTTGGAGTACGGAAAAGACGTACTGACAATTCATAAAGATGCGATTCTGCCGGGACAGCGCGTGCTGATTACTGATGACTTGCTTGCAACAGGCGGCACGATCGAAGCAACGATTAAGCTAGTCGAAGAACTGGGCGGCGTCGTAGCCGGTATTGCGTTCTTAATCGAGCTTTCTTACCTTGACGGCAGAGACAAGCTTGACGATTACGATATTTTAACATTAATGAAATATTAACCGCATATGGAAAAAAGCACTCGTGTCAGGGTGCTTTTTTCCTATTATTTCATCATCCTGACAGATTCTTTAGGTGTTTTGAACTTCTGCCCTTTACATCTCTCGTTTTTTTCTTGATAATAAACTAATACAGTTTACATTTAAAAAAGGTGATTCCATGGCGAACGAACAAGTATTGACTGCCGAGCAAGTAATAGATAAAGCGCGCACTTATCTGCCGGAGGAGCAGATTGCGTTTGTTGAGAAAGCTTACCTGTATGCGCAAAACGCGCATCGCGAACAGTACCGCAAATCAGGTGAGCCGTACATCATTCATCCGATTCAGGTGGCGGGAATCCTCGTCGATCTGGAAATGGACCCTTCCACAATTGCGGGCGGATTTCTGCATGACGTGGTAGAGGACACGGATGTCACCCTCGACGACCTGAAGGAAGCATTTTCTGAAGAAGTGGCGATGCTTGTCGACGGCGTGACGAAGCTCGGTAAAATTAAGTATAAATCTCAAGAGGAGCAGCAGGCGGAAAACCATCGAAAAATGTTTGTCGCTATGGCTCAGGATATCAGAGTCATATTGATCAAGCTGGCGGATCGCCTTCACAATATGCGGACGTTAAAGCATCTTCCGCAGGAAAAGCAGCGGAGAATTTCAAACGAAACGCTGGAAATTTTCGCTCCGCTGGCCCATCGGCTCGGGATTTCTAAAATCAAATGGGAGCTTGAAGACACCGCTCTCCGTTATTTGAATCCTCAGCAATATTACAGAATCGTCAACCTCATGAAGAAAAAGCGCGCGGAACGCGAACTTTATGTCGAAGAGGTTGTCAATGAAGTGAAAAAACGCGTCGAAGAAGTGAATATCAAAGCGGACTTTTCAGGCCGTCCGAAGCACATCTACAGCATTTACCGCAAGATGGCGCTGCAAAATAAACAGTTCAATGAAATATATGATCTGCTCGCTGTCCGTATTCTTGTCGGAAGCATTAAAGACTGCTACGCCGTACTCGGCATTATTCATACGTGCTGGAAGCCGATGCCGGGCAGATTCAAAGATTATATTGCGATGCCTAAGCCGAATATGTATCAGTCGCTGCATACGACCGTAATCGGGCCTAAAGGCGATCCGCTGGAAGTGCAGATCAGAACGTTTGAGATGCATGAGATCGCTGAATACGGGGTGGCCGCACACTGGGCATATAAAGAAGGCAAGGCTGCAAACGAAGAAGCGACATTTGAGAAAAAACTGTCCTGGTTCCGTGAAATTCTTGAATTCCAAAACGAGTCTACCGATGCGGAAGAATTTATGGAATCGCTGAAAATCGATCTGTTTTCTGACATGGTATACGTATTTACGCCAAAAGGCGATGTCATTGAACTGCCGTCAGGCTCTGTGCCGATTGATTTTTCCTACAGAATCCACTCGGAGATCGGCAACAAAACAATCGGGGCGAAAGTGAACGGAAAAATGGTGACGCTTGACCATAAGCTCCGGACGGGCGACATCGTCGAGATTCTGACGTCCAAGCATTCATACGGTCCGAGTCAAGACTGGGTCAAACTGGCGCAGACGTCCCAGGCGAAACACAAAATCCGCCAATTCTTTAAGAAACAGCGCCGTGAAGAAAACGTCGAAAAAGGCCGTGAGCTTGTCGAGAAAGAAATTAAAAATCTTGATTTTGAAGTGAAAGATGTTTTAACACTCGAAAATCTTCAAAAAGTTGCCGACAAGTTCAATTTCTCAAATGAAGAGGATATGTACGCGGCGGTCGGGTATAACGGCATTACCGCTCTTCAGGTGGCCAACAGGCTCACCGAAAAAGAACGGAAGCTGCGTGACCAGGAAGAGCAGGAAAAAATCGTTCAGGAAGTCACTTCCGAGCCGAAACATTATCCGCAAGGGAGAAAACGGGAAGCGGGTGTGCGCGTAAAAGGCATTGACAACCTTCTCGTCCGCTTGTCGAAATGCTGCAACCCGGTGCCGGGCGACCATATCGTCGGTTTTATTACAAAAGGGCGCGGTGTATCCGTTCACCGGGATGACTGTCCGAACGTCAAAACGAATGAAGCGCAGGAACGTTTGATCCCCGTTGAATGGGAGCATGAATCACAGGTTCAAAGACGCAAAGAATATAACGTTGAGATTGAGATTTTGGGGTATGACCGTCTCGGGCTTTTAAATGAGGTGCTCCAAGCCGTAAATGAGACGAAAACCAACATCTCCTCTGTCTCCGGCAAATCCGACCGCAATAAAGTCGCTACGATTCATATGGCGATTTTTATTCAAAACATCAATCATCTGCACAAAGTGGTCGAGCGGATTAAGCAGATCAGAGACATCTATTCAGTCCGGCGGGTAATGAACTAAAAGGAGCTTGCTATGAAATTAGTTGTTCAGCGTGTAACAGAAGCAAGTGTGACGGTTGACGGCGCTGTCGCCGGCCGGATCGGACCCGGCATTATGGCGCTTGTCGGCATCACTCATGAAGATACAGAAGAAGATGCCGCTTACTTGGCGGATAAAATCGTGAATCTCCGGATTTTTGACGATGAAAGCGGCAAGATGAATTTATCGCTTTTGGATACGGGCGGGGAGATTTTATCCGTTTCCCAGTTTACGCTTTACGGCGAAACGAAGAAAGGGAGACGCCCGAATTTTATGAATGCGGCTAAACCGGATCAGGCAGTGCTCCTTTATGAAAAGTGGAACGAGCTCCTTCGGGAAAAAGGAGTCAAAGTGGAAACCGGAATATTCGGAGCCATGATGGATGTTCAGCTGACGAATTCCGGGCCGATTACATTGATTATGGATTCTAAACAATAAAAAAAGCTGCCGTTCGGCAGCTTTTTTTATGATTGAAAATAATGTTCCAATCCGCTTTCAATTCCGTCTGTCACTTTTTCCTGGTAAGAGCCGCTATGTATGATTGTTTCTTCTTGCGGTTGACTGAGATAGCCGAGCTCATACAGCATGGCAGGCCGTTTATTTTCCCTCAGGACGTAATAATCTCCAAACAGAACGCCGCGATCCGGGATAGGGGAACGCTTCACTACTTCAGAATGGACGTCTGAGGCAAGCTGGCGATCCTTAGACGGACTGTAATAATAAGCCGTGCTTCCCCGCGTTGACGTATCGGCATAGCTGTCATAGTGAATGCTGATAAAGGCATCCGCATTCCGGTAATGAGAGGTTGAAACCCTGGCCTGCAGGCTGATAAAAGTATCATCCTGTCTGGTGATATACACGTTTGCACCGGATGCCCGCAATTTTTGGGCCAGCAGCTTAGCGGTTTTAATGGTTACGTTTTTTTCAAACTTTCCGGAGTAGCCGATCGTTCCGCTGTCTTTTCCTCCGTGTCCGGGATCAACGACAATCGTTTTGTTTTTAAGTGAGCCGCTGCCGCCTGACGTGTTAGGAGAAGGTGCTTCACCTGTTTCCTCACCGCTTTTTGACGTTTGTACGACCCAGTTTGCCACATATGCGGTTTGTCCGTTTTCAAGCTTGACTTCATACCATTTGCCGCTTGAGCCGACAATCGGGTAGGCTGCGCCTTTATCTGCTCTTTTTACGATAGAAGCGGAAGTCGAGGCCGAGCTCCTTAAGTTGGTGCCGCCGTAAACAATATACGCTTTTTTCGAGGAGCTTGAGCCCGCAGAACCGTCTCCCCAGCCGGATGCGCTGTCCGATGAGTCAGAATCCTTTATGATGTAGTGGCTTGCTGCCCAGCCTTTTTGCCCGTTTGCTTCAATTTTCAGCCAGCCGTGGTCTTCACTTATGATGGAAACCTTTGTTCCGCGTGATAATTTAGTCATAATCGCTGAATCATGTGATGCTGCACTTCTGACATTCAATGAAGAAACGCCGACCGTCCCGTTTTTTGACCCGCTTCGGGCCGAAGTTGCTTTCGTATCCGATCCGCCGCTGTCCGCGGTGACGTATTCGGAAGAAACCCATCCGGTTGTGCCTTGATAAGAAATGTTCACCCATCCGCTGTTCTTGTCCAGCACGGATGCATGTGCGCCTTGCGGAAGTTTGCCGATGACTTCATAAGATGTCCCCGGGCCTTTTCTGATGCGGAGGTCAGGATCGGTCGAAGTGACCGTTCCGCTTGTTGCGGATGAATTGTCTGCTCCCCCGGCTGTTTTTGATATCAGCCAGGAAACGACCCATCCGGTTTTACCGGGGCTCAGCTGAAGCTGCACCCAGTCTCCCTCTTCTTTAGCGATCGGGTATCTTTCCCCTTTTTTTACTTCAGCCTTAATTCCATAGCTCAGGCCGGGACCGCCTCTGACATTGATCTTGTCTGTCGCGATGACCGCTTCTCCCTCTGCGGCGATTGCGGTGTGGAATGACGGAAGAAGCGCTGTGATGATGACGCCGCATAAAATAAGAGCAAGAGTTCTCTTCTTCATGGCTGTCCTCCTTTCTGAACTAACTAAAATACATTCTTGTATAATATCGTATTTTCCTTGCTGAATGTTAAATAAAAATAAAATGGTTTGTTTATACTAGTCATAAATACAGCGAAAAGGTGTGCAAATCATGAAATATCAACCAAAAATGGGACGCGCGCTGCACGATGCGGAAGGAAATCTGCACTTCAGTGATCAGAGCGACAGAGAAAAGGCGGGGTTTCTTGAAGAGACGGCGACGGAGTTCGGTCTCTTATCGAAAGAAGCGGTCGCAAGGAAAAACAGACGGAATAAAACTTGACAGGGGAGTGCAATCCCATTATTATAATAGAAATTGATGTACATAAGTCATGATAACGATTTTGAACCGATAATGGAGAAGAGTAGGTCAGAATGCATGGAGAAGAGAGGAACCGCCCCGGGCTGAAAGCGGATCCGCACTGCATCTTTCTCGAAACAACACTCCGGAGGTTCCCTGCTGAACGCTTTTGCAAGTCATTAGGCAGCGGACGTGAACCTGCGTTAAAGGTCAGAGCGGGGATGCTTCGGCATTCCAACTAGGGTGGCACCACGGGTATAACTCTCGTCCCTACTATACATGTATAGTAGGAGCGGGAGTTTTTTTATTTGAAGAAAGACATTAAGGAGGCCTGTAACATGGCATATCACATTCCGAGAGGCACACAGGACATACTGCCGGGTGAATCAGACAGATGGCAGTTCGTCGAACAAATTATGAGGGAGACGTGCCGCACTTATCAATATAAAGAAATCCGCACGCCGATTTTCGAGCATACGGAATTGTTCGCAAGAGGCGTCGGTGAGTCTACAGATATCGTGCAGAAAGAAATGTACACGTTTGAAGACCGTAAAGGGAGAAGCCTGACGCTTCGGCCGGAAGGAACAGCTGCCGCAGTCCGTGCGTTCAATGAAAATAAATTATTTGCGAACCCGGTGCAGCCGACGAAACTTTATTATGTCGGACCGATGTTCCGTTACGAACGTCCGCAGACGGGGCGTTTCCGCCAATTCTATCAATTCGGAATTGAAGCGATCGGCTCCAAAGATCCGGCCGTGGATGCAGAAGTCATTGCGCTTGCGATGAGTATTTACCGTAAAGCCGGTTTGAAACATGTCAAGCTTGTGCTGAACAGCCTTGGTGACCAGGAGAGCCGCAAATTCTACCGGGAAGCGCTCGTCAAACATTTTGAACCGCGCATCGGAGAATTTTGCTCAGACTGCCAGTCGCGCCTGCACACAAACCCGCTCAGAATTCTTGACTGCAAGAAAGACAGAGAGCATGAACTGATGAAAACGGCTCCGTCCATTCTTGATTACTTAAATGAAGAATCAGCCGCTTATTTTGAGAAAGTAAAACAATACTTAAACGATCTCGGCATCCCGTTCGAAATAGATCCGAACCTTGTCAGAGGGCTTGATTATTATAACCATACCGCTTTTGAAATTATGAGCAATGCCGAAGGATTCGGAGCGATTACAACACTTGCCGGCGGGGGCCGCTATGACGGGCTTGTTGAACAGATCGGCGGACCTGAAGCGCCGGGTATCGGATTTGCGATGAGCATCGAACGTCTGCTGGCAGCCATTGACGCTGAGAAAACAGAGCTTCCCGTCAATCAGGGGATTGACTGCTACATCGTGACGCTCGGAGAAAAAGCGAAGGATTATTCCGTTTCCCTCGTGTACAAACTGAGAGAAGCGGGCATCTCAAGTGAAATCGATTATGAAAATAAAAAGATGAAGGGCCAATTCAAAACGGCTGACCGTCTCGGCGCACGTTTTATTGCGATTTTAGGGGAAGATGAGCTTGCTCAGAATAAAATCAATGTAAAAGATGCGGAAACAGGAGAGCAGCGTGAAGTGGTGTTAGACGAGCTGATACAAGTGTTAAAGGCAGATCAAAAGCAGTGAAGGAGAGGAACGCTATGTTTGGAAGAACATATTATTGTGGCGAGATAACTGAAAAAGCGATTGGCGAAACCGTCAAACTGAAAGGGTGGGTGCAGAAGCGGCGCGATCTCGGCGGCTTGATTTTCATTGATTTGCGTGACCGCTCGGGTATTGTACAAGTCGTGTTCAACCCTGACGTATCGAAGGAAGCCCTTGCCGCAGCGGAAGCAATCAGAAACGAATATGTGCTTGATATCGAAGGCACGGTTTCTGCCCGTGAAGAAGGCACGGTGAATCCCAACCTGAAAACCGGTAAAATTGAAATCAAAGCTGAAGCGGTGACGGTGCTCAGTACGGCGAAAACGCCTCCGTTTCCGATCAGTGACCAGGCGGCTGACGTTTCTGAAGATGTCCGGTTAAAACACCGCTATTTGGATTTGCGCCGCCCGGCGATGTTTCAAACATTGCAAATGCGCCATCAAGTCACAAAATCCATCCGCCATTTCTTGGATGAAAACGGATTTCTTGATATTGAAACACCGATTTTAACAAAAAGCTCTCCCGAAGGCGCCCGTGATTACTTAGTGCCGAGCCGGGTGCATGAAGGAGAATTTTACGCCCTTCCGCAATCTCCGCAGATTTTTAAACAGCTTCTGATGGTGTCGGGCTTTGAACGGTATTATCAAGTGGCCCGCTGCTTCCGCGATGAAGACTTGCGTGCCGACCGCCAGCCGGAATTTACGCAGATTGATATTGAAATGTCCTTTATGAGTCAAGAAGACATCATGGCTCTGGCGGAAGAGATGATGGCGAAAGTCATGCTCGAAACAAAAGGTGTTGAAGTACCGCTGCCGCTTCCGCGAATGACATATGAAGAAGCGATGAACAGCTACGGTTCCGACAAGCCCGACACCCGCTTCGGCATGCTGCTGACGGACGTGTCAGACATAGTGAAAGATACTGAATTTAAGGTGTTCTCATCAGCCGTGGCAAACGGCGGCGTTGTAAAAGCGATCAATGTCAAAGGCGCTGCCGGCGACTATTCCAGAAAAGATATCGACGCGCTCGGCGTTTTTGCCGGAAATTACGGCGCGAAAGGTCTCGCTTGGGTGAAAGTTGAAGCTGACGGCGTAAAAGGCCCGATTGCGAAATTCTTTGATGAAGAGAAGCAGGCAAAACTGGCTGAAGCGCTTGATGCTTCTGAAGGCGATCTGCTCCTGTTCGGCGCTGATAAGTTTGAGGTTGTGGCTCAATCCCTCGGCGCGCTTCGCTTAAAGCTCGGCAAAGAACGCGGCCTGATTGACGAAAGCCTCTTCAACTTCCTGTGGGTTGTGGACTGGCCGTTACTGGAGCATGACGAGGAAGAAGGCCGTTTCTATGCGGCTCACCACCCGTTTACAATGCCTGTCCGTGAAGATCTTGACCTGATTGAAACGGCGCCTGAAGATATGAAAGCGCAGGCTTACGACCTCGTCTTAAACGGCTATGAACTCGGCGGAGGCTCAATCCGTATTTTTGAAAAAGACGTTCAGGAAAAAATGTTCGGGCTTCTCGGCTTTACAAAAGAAGAAGCGGAGGAGGAGTTCGGATACCTTCTCGAAGCCTTTGAATACGGCGCACCTCCGCACGGCGGAATCGCGCTCGGCTTAGACCGTTTGGTTATGCTTCTCGCGGGCCGCACAAACTTAAGAGATACGATCGCTTTCCCGAAAACGGCAAGCGCAAGCTGCCTTCTTACGGAAGCGCCCGGCGAAGTGAGCGACGCCCAGCTTGAAGAACTTCACCTTTCTGTCAAAAGAAAAGTGAAACAGTAAAGATCAGCAGTTTGTTTCTTGAAAATCAAAATCTGCTGTGATATGATTTTGACAAGTTAAATAAAGTCCTGATGTGTTAGTTGTACACCTAGTTTTGACCGAACATTTTTTTGATTTGGGAGCCCGTATTTTTAAATGGCGTACATGCCTCTTTTCATTCGTTAAGAGGACTTACAAGATTTAAAAAAGGGCACCCACCTGCTGAGAGCGGGTTCAAAACGAAGGAAAGCTGCAACGGCACAATTGGGACTTTATTTTTTGTGCGCTAAAACCAGCGGCTTTTTGACAAGCCGAGTTTATAAAACCAGAATGTGGAGTGAGGTTCTTGTTACATCAGTTTTCCAGAAATGAGCTAGCGATTGGAAAAGAAGGGCTGGACACGTTAAAAAACAGCACGGTGGCCGTTCTCGGCGTCGGCGGAGTCGGTTCATTCGCAGCCGAAGCATTGGCAAGGTCCGGAGTGGG
The DNA here is from genome assembly GCF_026241425.1 of Bacillus sp. ChL18. NCBI lineage: Bacteria > Bacillati > Bacillota > Bacilli > Caryophanales > Bacillaceae > Bacillus > Bacillus sp. ChL18. Next base: position 322,918 of record NZ_JAPHWE010000001.1, read on the forward strand.
GCGGATCGTGCTTGTCGATAAAGATGATGTTGACATTACAAACGTAAACCGCCAGCTGCATGCGCTCTTGTCGACGGTGGGACAGCCGAAAACAGACTTGATGAAAGCGCGGATCGCGGATATTAATCCGGATTGCGATGTCGTCGCCTTAAAAATGTTTTATACAGAAGAGACATATGAGCAGTTCTTTGAGTATCCGCTTGATTACGTCATTGACGCGTCGGATACGATTCATTATAAAATTCATCTGATGAAAGAATGTCTGAAACGGAACGTCCCGCTGATTTCAAGCATGGGAGCGGCGAATAAAACAGACCCGACACGCTTTCAGATTGCTGATATTTCAAAAACCCATACCGATCCGATTGCCAAAGTCGTCCGCACAAGGCTTCGCAAAGAGGGCATTAAAAAAGGCGTACAGGTCATTTTTTCTGATGAAAGCCCGATCGTCATCCGTGAAGACGTCAGAAAAGAAGTCGGGAATGATGAAGCGAAAATCCGCAAAGCGCAAATGCCGCCGTCTTCCAACGCCTGGGTTCCGTCAGTGGCCGGTCTGATTATGGGCGGACATGTTGTCATGGAGCTCTTAAAGGACATCGACATTAAACGGGTTAAAGATAAATAAAAAGAAAAACAGCCTTCTTCAGGAAAGGCTGTTTTTTTATTTGAATCCGCCGTTTACACGAAAGATTTTGGCTGGTATCAAAAAAGACAAGAACACATAGGGTGTCCTTGTCCGGTTATTTTTTCTGCTTCATCAGTTTTTCATACACTTGCTTTATGGCGGCTTCAAATTTCCCCGTTTGTTTCGGTTTATAGTATTGCTTGTTTTTTAACGGATCGGGCAAATATTGCTGTTCGACCCATCCGTTTTCGAAATCGTGAGGATATTGATAGCCGATCCCGCGTCCGAGCTCTTGGGCCCCTTTATAGTGGGCGTCTTTTAAATGTTTCGGCACATCGCCGATTTTACCCGTCCTGATGTCTTTGAGAGCCTCATCAACGGCTGAGATGGCGGAGTTTGATTTTGGCGAGAGGCATAATTCGATTACCGCATTGGCCAGCGGAATTCTCGCTTCCGGAAAGCCGATCCGTTCTGCGGTCTGAATCGCGCTCAGCACCCGGGGGCCTGCCTGCGGGCTTGCGAGGCCGATATCTTCATAGGCGATCACGAGAAGCCTTCTTGATATGCTTTCAAGATCGCCGGCTTCGATCAGACGGGCCAGATAATGAAGGGCGGCGTTTGCGTCCGAGCCTCGGATCGATTTTTGGAAGGCGGATAAGACGTCATAATGCGCATCGCCGTTTTTATCATGAGTATAGCTTTTTTTCTGCAGACATTCTTCCGCTGTTTCCCGTGTAATCCGGACCGTGCCGTCGCTTGATTCCTTTGTGGAGAGCACGGCAAGCTCCAGTGCGTTCAAAGCGGAGCGGACGTCTCCCCCGCACCCTTGTGCGAAATGATCCATCGCGTCGTCGTCCACCGAAACGCTGTAAGAACCGAGTCCCCGGTGTTCATCTGTGAGCGCTCTTTTCAATGCCTGCTTGATCAGATCGGGTGTTAACGGTTCAAGCTCAAATATCTGGGTCCGGCTTCTGATGGCCGGGTTAATGGCATGATAAGGGTTGGCGGTTGTCGCGCCGATTAAAATAATCATGCCGTTTTCTAAATAGGGCAGCAGAAAATCCTGCTTTCCCTTATCAAGCCTGTGCACTTCGTCAAGGATTAAAATGACCTGGCCTGACATTTTCGCTTCCTGTACGACAATCTCCATGTCTTTTTTATTATGAATGACGGCATTCAATTTCCTGAATGCGATGCTTGTCGATCCTGCGATCGCTGTGGCGATGGATGTTTTTCCGATGCCCGGCGGTCCGTACAGGATCATGGATGATAAGTGCTTTGCACGCACCATTCTGCCGATGATTTTATCTTCTTTGACCAAATGTTCCTGGCCGATAATGTCTTCGATATTGGCAGGCCGCATCCGATACGCCAGTGGTTTCATGTACATCTCTCCTTACATATACAGGGTAACGGAAAACGGACGATTAGAAAAGCGAATTGCGGCGGGCCCCGTGTTTCAATGAAAATTAGGATAAGTTATGTTATAATAACAGTTGGTCTATAAGATACTAAACAGATTATTCATATCCATTTACTTGTATAAATTAACAATTAGAATTGACTGGGGTGTTCATATTGAAAATATCGACAAAGGGAAGATACGGGCTCACCATTATGATTGAATTGGCGAAAAAGCACGGAGACGGTCCGACGTCGCTCAAAAGCATCGCCCAAACAAACAGCCTTTCTGAGCATTACTTGGAACAGCTTGTATCACCGCTCAGAAACGCCGGACTCGTAAAAAGCATCAGAGGCGCTTACGGGGGTTACGTGCTCGGGGGCCAGCCTGAAGAGATAACGGCCGGAGATATTATCAGAGTGCTGGAAGGGCCGATCAGCCCGGTAGAAGTGCTTGAGGATGAAGAGCCTGCCAAGCGGGAGTTATGGATCCGCATCCGCGACGCTGTAAAAGACGTGCTGGACAGCACGACGTTAGAAGACCTTGCGAGCTACACGGACGGCGAGCAGGAAGCTTATATGTTCTATATTTAAACCAGAGGTGTATAGACAATGGAACGGATTTATTTAGATCATGCCGCGACTTCCCCGATGGATGAGCGTGTGCTCGAAGAGATGAAGCCCCATTTCTTCGGCAGTTTCGGCAACCCGTCAAGCATTCATTCATTCGGGAGAGAATCCCGGAAATGGGTCGATGAAGCGAGAGCGGACATCGCGCGCGAAATCAGTGCGAAAGAACAGGAAATTATTTTCACAAGCGGCGGCACGGAGGCTGATAATTTAGCGATTTTCGGAACGGCTGCCGCCCGGAAGAATGAAGGAAAGCATATCATTACGACCGCTGTTGAGCATCATGCTGTGTTGCACGCCTGCGAAAAGCTGGAAGAAGACGGCTTTGAGGTGACATACCTTATCCCCGGCCCTTCAGGACGGATCAGTGCAAATCAGGTGAAAGAAGCGCTCCGTGATGATACAATCCTTGTTACCGTCATGTATGGCAATAACGAAGTCGGAACCATTCAGCCGATTGACGAAATCGGAGAGCTGTTAAGCGGGCATCAGGCCTATTTTCACACAGATGCCGTCCAGGCATTCGGTTATATGCCGATTGACGTGAAAAAAAGCAGAATTGACATGCTGTCTGTTTCCGGTCACAAGCTTAACGGGCCTAAAGGGACAGGCTTTTTATATGTAAATCAAGAGGTGAAGCTGTCACCGATTCTTCTCGGGGGAGAGCAGGAACGAAAGCGCCGCGCGGGGACGGAAAATGTACCGGGCATCGCCGGCTTAAAAGAAGCGGTCGTCCTTTCAAACCGTGAGAGGGAAGAGAAAACAGCGAAGTATAAGGAGTTTAAGAACATCATCATGAGCACGCTGGAAAAATCCTGCGTAACAGCGGAGGTGAACGGAGATGCCGAGAAATGCCTGCCTCATATTTTAAACCTTTACTTTCCCGGTGTGCCGGTGGAAGCGCTGCTGGTCAATCTTGACATGGAAGGCATTGCCGTCTCCAGCGGATCTGCTTGTACAGCGGGATCCGTTCTTCCGTCCCATGTGCTTACGGCCATGTTCGGAAGTGAGAGCGGCAGGCTGACTTCGTCAATCCGCCTCAGCTTCGGCCTCGGCAATACGGTGGAACAAATCGAAACAGCCGCCGAAAAGCTTGCCGCCGTCGTTAAACGGCTTGCTTAAAACGGCGGACTTACGTTTTTAATGGAGTGAATGCAAATGGAAAAACGGCCGGAGGATACAAGAGTCGTAGTCGGCATGTCCGGCGGCGTGGACTCTTCCGTGGCGGCCCTTCTGCTGAAGGAGCAGGGCTACGATGTAATCGGAATCTTTATGAAAAACTGGGATGATACGGACGAAAACGGTTTTTGCACGGCGACGGAAGATTATGAAGACGTCATCCGGGTCTGCAACCAGATCGGAATTCCGTATTATGCCGTCAATTTTGAAAAGCAATATTGGGAAAAGGTATTTCAATATTTCCTTGATGAATATAAAGCCGGAAGAACCCCCAATCCGGATGTCATGTGCAATAAAGAAATTAAGTTTAAGGCTTTCTTGGATCATGCTCTGTCACTCGGCGCTGATTATCTTGCGACGGGCCATTACGCCCGCGTGGACAGAAGCGCAGGTACAGTGCGCATGCTCCGCGGCCTGGATGAAAACAAGGACCAGACTTATTTTCTGAATCAGCTCAATCAGGAACAGCTCAGCAAAGTCATGTTCCCGATCGGTGATCTGCAAAAAAGCCGCGTACGGGAAATCGCCAAAGAAGCGGAACTTGCGACAGCTGCGAAAAAAGACAGCACGGGAATCTGCTTTATCGGCGAACGCAACTTCAAAACGTTTCTCAGCCAATATCTCCCCGCTCAGCCGGGCGATATGATGACAATGGACGGAGAAGTAAAAGGGCGTCATGACGGTCTGATGTATTATACAATCGGACAGCGCCACGGTCTTGGAATCGGCGGAAGCGGCGAGCCGTGGTTCGCCGTCGGTAAAGATCTTGAAAAAAACATTCTGTATGTTGATCAAGGATTCCATAATCCGCTTCTGTATTCCGATAAGATCACGGCGACAAATGTCAGCTGGACGCGTCCCGGTCTGATGGACGGCGGCGAAATGACATGCACGGCGAAATTCCGCTACCGTCAGGAAGATCACAAAGTAACGGTGAAAATGACGGGTGATGATGAAGCGGAAGTCATTTTTGACGGGCAGGTACGCGCCGTTACGCCGGGACAAGCCGTCGTTTTTTATGACGGAGAAGAGTGCCTCGGCGGCGGAACGATAGACGACGTTTATAAAGACGGAACAAAACTGTGGTACGTATAACACATGTAAAAAACCTCAACTCGCATGTTGGGGTTTTTTAGCGAAAGGAAGTTAAAAATGGATTATAATAAAATCGGGATTGACGCCATGCAGGAGGGCGATTTTGAAAAAGCGGCAGAGGCCTTTACGAAAGCGATTGAGGAAAACGGGCAAGATCCGGTGCCGTATATCAACTTCGCAAATCTGCTTTCTTCTGTGAACGAACTCGAACGGGCGCTTGCATTCTATAACAGAGCGCTCGAATTGGACAATTCGGCGGCAGCCGCTTATTACGGTGCGGGAAACGTATATGTGATGAAAGAATCGTTTCCCGAAGCGAAGGATATGTTTGAAAAAGCGCTTCGCTCCGGAATGGAAAACGGAGATTTGTTTTATATGCTGGGGACCGTTCTCGTTAAATTAGAGCGGCCGAAGCTTGCACTGCCGTATTTGCAGCGTGCCGTTGAATTAAACGAAAATGACACGGAAGCACGCTTCCAGTTCGGAATGTGCCTCGCAAATGAAGAAATGCTGGATGAAGCTCTGGCGCAGTTTGAGACGGTGATCGAGCAGGACCCAAGCCACGCGGACGCATTTTATAATGCCGGAGTCGCTTACGCGTACAAAGAAAATCGTGAAAAGGCGCTTGAGATGCTGGAAGGCGCAATCGGCATACAGCCTGATCATATGCTTGCGCTTCATGCGAAACAGCTTATCACCCAGTCATAACAAAAGGAGGGAAGGCTCGTGGATCAGCTGAACATCGAAGAACAGCCGTATGTAAAAGGCGTCATTCATACGGTCATTTATCATAATGACACCAACCTGTATACAGTGCTGAAAGTCAAAGTTGCAGAAACGTCTGAGGCGATCGAAGACAAGGTCGTATCCGTAACGGGCTACTTCCCTCTGCTGCAAGAAGATGAGACCTACACATTTTACGGAAAAACCGCCACGCATCCTAAGTTCGGCCTGCAATTTCAGGCTGAACACTTTAAAAAAGAAATTCCGACCACAAAAGAAGGGATCATTCACTACTTATCAAGTGATCTGTTTGAAGGAATCGGAAAAAAAACGGCGGAAGAAATCGTCAAAAAGCTCGGAGACGGCGCGCTCAATAAAATTTTGACGGATGCGTCGGTGCTTTACGATGTGCCGAAAATGTCGAAAAAGAAAGCGGATAAGCTTGCCGGAGAGCTGCAGCGGCATCAGGGGCTTGAGCAGATTATGATCTCTCTGAACCAATACGGTTTCGGGCCCCAGCTATCAATGAAAATATATCAGGCCTACGAAACGGAAACCCTGGAGAAAATTCAGGAAAATCCTTATCAGCTTGTAAAAGACGTTGAAGGCATCGGCTTTGTGAAAGCTGACGAGCTGGGCGGAAAAATGGGTCTGTCAGGAAACCACCCGGAGCGGATCAAAGCGGCAATCTTATATACGATTGAATCGACCTGTCTTTCAGAAGGCCATACGTACATAGAGACAAAGCAGCTGATTATCAATACGCAAACGCTTCTGAATCAGTCAGCTGAAGGCGGCCGCGTCACGGAAATGGATGCGGCTGACGGCATCATCGCCCTCGGGGAGAGTAAGGATATCGTCATTGAAGGAGAACGCTGCTATTTTCCGTCCTTGTTTTACGCGGAACAAAATGTCGCAAAACGCGTGCTCGACATTGCGGCTCAGACGGAGTATGCCGATCAATTTCCTGAATCGGAATTTCTGCTTGCGCTCGGTGAACTGGAAGAACGGATGAATGTTCAATACGCACCAAGCCAAAAGGATGCCATTCAAAAAGCGCTGTCTTCACCCATGCTTTTACTGACCGGAGGACCTGGGACGGGGAAAACGACCGTTATTAAAGGAATCGTGGAATTATACAGTGAACTGCACGGAGTATCGCTTGACCCCGGTGATTATAAAAAAGACGAGACGTTCCCGGTGCTGCTTGCCGCGCCGACGGGAAGAGCCGCAAAACGGATGAGCGAATCTACGGGTCTGCCGGCTGTTACGATTCACAGGCTGCTCGGCTGGAATGGCGCTGAAGGCTTTACCTACAATGAAGATCAGCCGATTGAAGGGAAACTGATCATTATAGACGAAGCGAGTATGCTCGATATCTGGCTCGCCAGCCATTTGTTTAAGGCGCTTCCTAAGCACATTCAGCTCATTGTCGTCGGTGATGAAGACCAGCTTCCTTCAGTAGGACCGGGGCAGGTGCTGAGAGACCTTTTGGCTTCTGAGGTGCTGCCGACCGTGCGCCTGACAGATATTTACCGTCAGGCTGAAGGATCATCCATTGTGGAACTTGCGCATGATATGAAAAAAGGACTACTTCCAAAGGGGCTGACCGCGCCGACTAAGGACCGCTCATTTATCCGCTGTAATTCTTCACAGATTAAAGAAGTCGTGGATCAGGTCGTCTCGAACGCGTTAAAAAAGGGGTATACCTCCAGGGATATTCAAGTGCTTGCCCCGATGTACAGGGGAAAAGCGGGAATTAACGAGCTGAATATGCTTCTTCAAGACATCATGAATCCGCCGAAAGAAAAAAGGCGGGAGCTGAAATTCGGTGATGTCGTCTACAGGACGGGCGATAAAATATTGCAGCTTGTCAACCAGCCGGAAAACAATGTGTTTAACGGCGATATCGGCGAAATCGTGTCCATTTTTTATGCCAAAGAAAATACGGAAAAAGAAGACATGGTCGTCGTCTCGTTTGACGGCAACGAAATCACCTTTACGAAAAAGGATTTCAGCCAGTTTACCCACGCTTACTGCTGTTCCATTCATAAGTCGCAGGGAAGCGAATTCCCGATTGTCGTCCTGCCTGTCGTCAAAGGCTACTATCGAATGCTCAGGAGAAATCTGCTTTATACCGCCATAACAAGAGCGAAAAAATTTCTGATTCTTTGCGGAGAAGAAGAAGCGCTTGAATGGGGCGTCAAAAACAATGATGCCACCGTCAGACAGACGTCGCTTAAAAACAGGCTCACAGAGCAGACTGAAGAGATGGATGCGGAACTGGCCGCCCTGCAAAAAGAGCTGCCGTTCAGTGTATATGATGCGAACATCGGAATGGAAGGTATCACGCCGTTTGACTTTATGGAAGAAAAAGCGTAAATAAAACCCGGAGCATAAACATGCGCCGGGTTTTCGCCTGTGGAAGTCATTTCAAAGTATGCTGCCCGGCTTCTTGGCAAAACCTATACGTGTTCAACAAAAGGTGGTTGATCACACTTTGAGAACATGCCATGCAGCTGAAGGACGAACAGTATATGACGAAAACACCGGGCGCAGTCTCGGGATGATATCGGATGTATGTTTCTCTCTGGACGGCCGGTTTCTCGGTTTCGTGCTGGAGCAGAAACGCCTGTTTCACAACCGCCATCTTTTTTTAGAGGCAAGTGATATAAAAGAGATGGAACAAGAAGCCGTAGCTGCCGGTCATGCTCATTTGCAGCCTTTGCCGAAGAGCTGTTTCACCTTTGAACAGATTAAAATGCAGCCGGTGAAATCGCCCGATGGTGAAATGTTCGGTTTGCTGGAAGATGTATACTTTTGTTTGGACAGGGGCATAATCGTAGCATATGAACTCTCGGACGGCTTCTTTTCAGATCTGGCTGGCAGACGCCAAGTGCGCCGCGCCGCCGATACGCTTATTGAAGCGGGGAAAGAAGGCATCGTCCTGAACGGATAAGAGGTGTAGTCTGTGCTTGTATGTCCGAACTGCAAAAGTAAAGATATCGGCAAAATCGGCGTAAACCAATACTATTGTTGGGGCTGCTTCATTGAGCTGACGGTGGCCAAAGGCAAAATTGCGACACATCAAGTAGAGGAAGACGGCACGTTAAGCAGTCTTGATGATTTGTTTTCTGAAGACGAACGCAGTATCAATTTTTAAAGTTGAAAGGAGATACGCGCGATGGGCAGAACAATGACCTCTCTGTTGGCTTTAGGAGCTGGAGCCGTTATGTATCGTATGGCTTCTCAGTCCGATATGCTGAATAAAAAAGGTATGAAACGGATGAGAAGACGAGTCATGAAAATGTTTTAAGCAGAAAAAAGGATACTTCTCCGGAAGTATCCTTTTTACGTTTGTCTCGCTTCCAGCCGTCTGGCTGCGAGAGACAGGCTGTAATTGACCGCGAAATACATCAGGGCCGCCAGCAGAAAGATCGGGAAAAAATATCCTCCGTCAGCGCTTTGTCCGTTTAAAATCTGCGCGTTATGAATCAGTTCGGGCAGAGCGATGACGACCGCAAGTGACGTATCCTTTAATAAGGAGATAAACTGGCTCACAATCGGAGGAACCATACGCCTGAGCGCCTGCGGCATGACGACGAGAAAAAGAGTCTGCGTGTATGTCAGTCCTGAAGAACGCGCCGCTTCAATCTGTCCTTTGTCAACGGATTGCAAACCGCTTCTGATGATTTCTGACAGCATGGCCGATTCAAAAATCGTCAGCGCCGTGATGGCGGCCGCGGTAATTTCCAGTTTGATCCCGATTTCCGGAAGGGCAAAAAACGTAAAGAAAATGATTAATAACAGCGGCAGGTTGCGGATGGTTTCCACAATGGCCGCTATACTGCCCGAGACGATAGGAATTTTCGCATAGCGCAAAGTGCCGGCGGCAAGCCCGAAAATAAAACTCAGGACAATGGAGATCAGCGCAACATAAAGTGTGACCAAAAAGCCGTCCCATAAAAACAGCAGATGGTCAGGTGTATAGGCGCCGCTAAAATCCATGTTTTTCACTCTCCTTCTCTAATAACTCTTTCCGAGACGTCTTTCCAAATAGTGAACCCCGATGCTGAGCGGGATCGTTAATATCAAATAAAAAAGCGCGACGAAAATATAGACATCAAACACGACAAGAGTGCTTGAGGAAACGAGATCCGCCTGATACATCAAATCGAGTCCCGCCACCACTCCGAGTATTGATGAGTTTTTGACAAGGTTGAGAAATTGGTTTCCGAGCGGGGGAATCACGATTTTTACGGCCTGAGGAAGAATGATATATCTCATCGCCTGACTGTAGGTGAAGCCTGACGATCTGGCCGCTTCCATCTGCCCTTTGGAGACAGTCTGAATTCCGGCTCTGATGGCTTCTGCGATAAAGGCGGACGTATAAATCGTCAGCGCAATCGTTCCCGCCTGAAAGCCGTCCAGTCTCAGCCCGGCGTTCGGAAGTCCGAAATAAAAAACGAATGTGATGAGGAGAAGCGGGATGTTCCGGATAAATTCCACATACGCAGTGCCGATCCATTGAAGGGGTTTGAAAGCCGTGATTCTCATGACTGCGATCAGAACGCCCAGCGCAAAACTGCCTGCCAGCGCGACGAAGCTCGCAAGCAATGTGTGCAGGAAACCGTCCATATACATATCGAAGTTTTCCGTTAAAATTGAAAAGTTCATCTATGTCACTCCTTATAAAACGGGGATGAGCATGGCTGCTCATCCCGCGGTCCTTTCTATTTTGCCGGTTCTTCTTTAATCCATTTTTTATAGATTTTTTCGTACCTGCCGTCGGCTTTCATTTTTTTCAAAGAGGTGTTGATTTCCTTGATGAGTCCGGATTGGCCTTTTTTGACGGCGATTCCGTAAGGTTCATCGGTGAAGGTTTCGCCTGTCAGCTGATATTGTTTATTTTCATCTGCCATGCCGTATAAAATCGCATTATCGGTTGTGAGCGCATCTCCCTGTCCCGCTTTAAGCGCAGTGAACGCTTCGGCGTAATTTTCAAATTCCAGCACTGAGGCGTCAGGCGCTTTTTCTCTGATGTTTTGTGAGGAAGTAGAGCCTTTTACCGCCAATACTTTTGAGCCTTTTCCCAGGTCTTCGGTGCTTTTGATGCTGCTTCCTTTTTTGACGAGCAGGGATTGCCCGGCTTCAAAATAAACATCTGAGAAATCAACTTCTTTTTTCCGCTCATCCGTTATCGTCATCGTGGCGGTGATGGCATCGATATCGCCGTTTTGCAGCATCGGAATTCTCGTTTTTGACGTCACTTCTTTAAATTCCGCTTTCTTCTCATCCCCCAGAATATCTTTTGCGAGCTGTTTTGAGATATCAATATCGAAGCCTTCAATATCACCGGAGCTTGGGTTTTTCAGCCCGAATAACCTCGTGTCGGTTTTGACGCCGAAGATGATTTTGTCTCTGTCTTTAATAGAGGCTAACGTGTCTTTTCCCGTTCCTTTTGAATCCCCGGACGTTTCTTTCCCTCCGCAGGCTGCCAGCATAAAGACGGCCAGCAGTGATATCAATCCGAATGACAACCATTTTGTTACGCGTGACATAAGCGCTCCTCCGTTTCTTTTCAGTGATTTAAAATACGGCTTAAGAATAAACGCGCCCTCTCTTCACGGGGGCTTTCGTAAAATTCAGCCGGTGCAGCTTCTTCTAAGATGGCTCCGCCGTCGATAAACACGATGCGGTCCGCCACTTCTTTTGCGAATCCCATTTCATGTGTGACGACTGCCATGGTCATGCCTTCCTTTGCGAGTGTTTTCATGACATCCAGCACTTCCCCGATCATTTCCGGATCAAGCGCGGATGTGGGTTCATCAAACAGCATAATTTCGGGCTTCATCGCAAGCCCCCTGGCGATGGCGACACGCTGCTGCTGGCCGCCCGAAAGCTGTGAAGGATAAGCGTCCGCTTTTTCCGGTATACCGACTTTTTTCAAATAGTATAAGGCCGTTTCTTTTGCTTCTTCTTTTGATTCCTTAAGCACTTTGATCGGTGCGAGCATGATGTTTTGCAGAACGGTTTTGTGCGGGTACAGATGAAAATGCTGAAACACCATGCCGATATTGCGGCGGACCTGATTTATATCCGTTTTCTTGTCATGGATGGAGACGCCGTTTACCGTTAAGGCGCCTCCATCAACTGTTTCCAGCTGATTAATGCAGCGGAGAAGCGTGCTTTTTCCCGATCCTGAAGGTCCGATGATAACGACGACTTCCCCTTTTTTAATGTGCAGATTAATGTTTTTCAGCACGTGGAAATGTCCGTAGTGCTTATTTACATCCTGAAATGAAATCATGGCCATCCTCCTTAAAAAAACATGAGTCATATTGACTGGACAGTTTTTGAAATCCTTTAACACATTACGATGGTTATACAGATTTTTATGAATATTATTTAGATTATTTCGTAATTTCTGATAATTATTTCCGTCAAGAGGTCTGCGTCATAAGGCGGAGTTTATGAAAGGGGAATAATTCCGGCTTTCTGTCAAAAGATAAAGCAAGAGGTGAAACGTCATGCTTCAAAAACCGCTGCAGCTCTTAATGTGGACGGCTGTATGTCTGCTCGTTTTGTTAACAGTGTATGTCTTTTGCATGCTCGATATGTTATGGTCTCCCATTTGGCTTGTTATAAAATCTCTCTTTATTCCTATATTCATCGCAGTATTTATTGCTTATCTTTTACTTCCGATTACTGAATGGCTTCATAGAAAAGGGATGCCTAGAACTTTAAGCCTGCTTCTGATTTATTGCCTGTTTTTCGGCGGAATCGGCTGGGGGGTTTATAAAGGGGTTCCTGTTTTAATTGAACAGCTGCAGGATCTGTCTGAGAGCATTCCCGGTCTTGCCAAAAACTACAACAGTATGCTGAAGCATCTGCATAATCACACGGATCATTGGCCTGACGGCATGCACCATCGGATGGACAAAATGATTCAGCAGACAGAAACGTTTCTTGCCGGCACGATTGAAAGCACGATCAGAAGCATCCGTTTCGTGCTTGATTATATCCTGATCGCGGCGACGATTCCTTTTCTCGTGTTCTATATGGTGAAGGATATAGACGTCATGAAAAAGACAGTCTGGTATTTGACGCCGAAGTCCTGGAGAAAAAGGGGGAGTGAATTTCTGCGGGATGTGGACGACTCTCTCGGTGATTACATCCGCGGTCAGCTTCTCGTTTGTTTTTTGCTCGGGTTAATAGCCGGCGTTTCATTTTGGCTGTTCGGGCTTCCTTACCCGCTGATTTTGGGTCTTGCCATCGGGATTACGAATGTCATCCCGTATTTCGGTCCGTTTATCGGCGCTGTACCGGCGCTGCTCCTTTCGCTGGCGATTTCTGCTAAAGCTGTGATCATCGTAATCGTCACGATTTTTATTCTGCAATTTATAGAAGGAAACATTTTGAGCCCGCTTATTGTCGGGCGCAGTCTCAGAATGCACCCCGTCGTGATCATGCTGGCGCTCCTTGCCGGAGGAGAGCTCGCGGGCATTCCCGGCATGATTCTCGCTGTACCGGCGGCAGCCGTTTTAAAAGTGACGGCCATACACTTTTTGCGAATCAGGACGGAACATTGACATTCGGGTTCTGCTTGTCTATAATTTCGAGTAGAATACATACGAATCTCGAGTGACGGATATGAGTACGCCGAAGCCCTGTTTAAGAGAGAAGCTCCGATACGCTGAAAGGAGCTTCAGCAGAAGATCGGCGGAAGCTAATCCTGAGTGCAGTTAAAGGCTGCCGCAGTCCTGCGTTACGGGATGAAAGGTGACAGGCCTTTTTCGGCCTGTAATCAGGGTGGTACCGCGAGACAGCTCTCGTCCCTGTGTGAACGCATGGTTTGCATAGGGAGAGAGCTTTTTTGCTGTCGCAAAAGAGAATTTCGGGTAGTGATAAGGAGGAATATAGATGAAACACTTAACTTCTGCTGAAGTGCGTCAAATGTATTTAGATTTCTTTAAAGAAAAAGGCCATGCCGTTGAACCGAGCGCCTCATTGGTTCCGCATGAAGATCCGTCTTTATTATGGATCAACAGCGGCGTTGCGACGCTGAAAAAATACTTTGACGGCCGCGTTGTGCCGGAGAATCCGAGAATTGTAAACGCGCAAAAATCAATCCGTACAAATGATATTGAAAATGTGGGGAAAACGGCGCGCCACCACACGTTCTTTGAGATGCTCGGAAACTTTTCCATCGGTGATTATTTTAAAGAAGAAGCCATCACGTGGGCATGGGAGTTTTTAACGAGCGAAAAGTGGATCGGCTTTGATCCGGAGCTGCTGTCTGTAACGGTTCACCCTGAGGATGAAGAAGCTTATACGCTATGGGCGGAAAAAATCGGCGTTCCGGAAGAAAGAATCATCCGTCTGGAAGGGAACTTCTGGGATATCGGCGAGGGCCCGAGCGGACCGAATACGGAAATTTTCTATGACCGCGGCGAGAAATACGGCAATGACCCGTCAGATTCTGAATTGTATCCGGGGGGCGAAAATGACCGCTATCTTGAAGTGTGGAACCTGGTATTCTCAGAGTTCAACCACAACCCGGACGGCACGTACACACCGCTTCCGAAGAAAAACATTGATACGGGCATGGGGCTTGAACGGATGGTCTCCGTGATTCAGGATGTCCCGACAAACTTTGACACTGATTTGTTTATGCCGATTATTGAAGCAACAGAGCGCATTTCCGGAGATGCTTACGGAAAGGATGCAGTGAAGGATACGGCCTTTAAAGTGATCGCCGATCATATCAGAACGGTCGCATTTGCGGTAAGCGACGGAGCTCTGCCGTCAAATGAAGGGCGCGGGTATGTACTGAGACGCCTCTTGCGCCGGGCTGTGCGATACGCGAAAACCATCGGTATCAGCCGTCCGTTTATGTATGAGCTGGTACCGACTGTTGCGGGAATTATGGACGCTTTCTATCCGGAGGTGAAAGAAAAGCAAGAGTTTATCGCCAAAGTCATCAAAACGGAGGAAGAGCGCTTCCACGAAACATTAAACGAAGGTCTGGCCATTTTATCCGACGTGATAAAGAAAGAGAAGGAAAAAGGCAGCGGCATCATCTCCGGAAAAGACGTATTCAAACTGTACGATACGTACGGATTCCCGGTTGAATTAACGGAGGAATACGCGGAAGATGAGCAAATGAAAGTTGACCATAAAGGCTTTGAAGCCGAAATGGAAAAACAGCGTGAACGGGCGAGAAATGCGCGCCAAGATGTAGGAAGCATGCAGGTGCAGGGCGGCGCATTGCGCGACATTACCGCAGAAAGCACATTTGTCGGCTACAGTGCCGTAAAAGCTGAAGCGAAGGTGATCGAGCTTCTTCATGACGGGCAATTAATCAGCGAGGCGCATGAAGGGGATACCGTTCAAATCCTACTTGACAAAACGCCTTTCTATGCTGAAAGCGGCGGACAGATCGGTGACAGAGGAGTGCTGAGAAGCGAGCAGGCTGTCGTAACCATTAAAGACGTGAAAAAAGCTCCGAACGGTCAGCATGTACACGAAGGCACGGTGGATAGCGGCACGATTCAAAAAGGCGCAAGCGTGACGGCTGAAGTGGAAGATCAAATGAGAAGCGGCGTGGTGAAAAACCATACGGCAACCCACCTTCTGCACCAGGCGCTGAAAGACGTTCTCGGCACACATGTCAACCAAGCGGGTTCACTCGTTACCGAAAACCGTCTGCGTTTTGACTTCTCTCATTTCGGTCAAGTGACGAAAGAAGAACTTGAACGCATTGAAGGAATCGTCAACGAAAAAATCTGGGAGAGCATTCCGGTAGCGATTGATTTGAAACCGATCAATGAAGCGAAAGAAATGGGCGCAATGGCCCTGTTCGGCGAGAAATACGGCGATATCGTCCGCGTCGTACAAGTCGGAGATTACAGCCTTGAGCTTTGCGGCGGATGCCATGTCACGAATACGGCAGAAATCGGTCTGTTTAAAATCGTATCCGAATCAGGGATCGGCGCAGGTACGCGAAGAATCGAAGCCGTAACAGGAAAAGGCGCTTATCAGGAAATGAACAGCCAGCTCAGCCTTCTGCAGCACGCTGCGGACGAGCTGAAATCAAACGTAAAAGACGTACCGAAGCGAATTCAGTCTCTTCAAGCGGAGCTGAAGGAAGCGCAAAGAGAAAATGAATCATTGCTCAGCAAACTCGGCAATGTGGAAGCCGGAGCCATTCTGTCTAAAGTAAAAGACATCGGCGGCGTAAAAGTGCTGGCTGAAAAAGTAAATGCGAAAGACATGAACCACCTTCGCACTATGGTGGATGATCTGAAAGCGAAGCTCGGTTCTGCGGTCATCATTCTCGGCGCCGTGCAAAACGAGAAAGTCAACCTTTCAGCAGGCGTGACGAAAGACCTGATCGAAAAAGGCCTTCACGCCGGCAAAATGGTCAAACAAGCGGCTGAAGTCTGCGGAGGCGGAGGCGGAGGCCGTCCGGACATGGCGCAGGCCGGCGGAAAGCAGCCTGAAAAATTGGAAGAGGCGCTCGCATCTGCGGAAGATTGGATAAAATCCGTTTTATAATCCTTTCAACTAGTGTAGAATGATGATAAGATGAGGACCTCAGGCTGAACTTTGCCTGCGAATTTGGGAAAGAGGTGCAAAACGGTGAGCTCGTTTGATAAAACGATGAAATTTAATTTCTCCGATGATTCTGCTGAAACAAACGTCGAAGAAGTGCTGAATACGGTATATGATGCGCTTCAGGAAAAGGGGTACAATCCTATCAACCAGATTGTCGGATACTTGCTGTCTGGAGATCCTGCATACATTCCTAGGCATCGCGACGCCCGGAACTTAATTCGCAAACTGGAACGTGACGAATTAATTGAGGAATTGGTAAAATCCTATCTAGAACAGCATAAAGAGGCGTAAATACATTCATGAGAATATTGGGACTTGATCTTGGAACGAAAACACTCGGCGTAGCTTTAAGCGATGAAATGGGCTGGACCGCTCAGGGCATTGAGACGATAAAAATAAACGAGGCTGAAGGAGATTACGGTCTGGACCGTTTATCCGAGCTGATGAAAGACTATAATGTAGAGAAGATCGTGCTCGGTTTTCCGAAAAACATGAACGGGACGATCGGTCCGAGAGGCGAAGCCAGCCAAACATTTGCGAAACTGCTTGAAACAGCGTACAATGTCCCTGTTGTGCTGTGGGACGAGCGTCTGACGACGATGGCGGCTGAAAAAATGCTGATCGCGGCTGACGTCAGCAGGCAAAAACGAAAAAAAGTCATTGATAAAATGGCGGCTGTCATGATCCTTCAAGGATATCTGGACAGTTTAAACTAAGAGGTGAAAGAAATGGAACACGGCGAAAAACACATTACAATTGTCGATGATCAAGGCAACGAACAGCTTTGCGAAGTGCTGTTCACATTTGAAAACGACACATTCAACAAATCTTACGTACTTTATTATCCGATTGATGCTCAAGACGATGATGAAATCGAAATTCACGCTTCAAGTTTCGAACCGAACGAAAACGGTGAAGACGGCGAACTGATGCCGATTGAAACCGATGAAGAGTGGGAAATGATCGAAGAAACGCTGAACACGTTTTTAGCGGAAGAAGACGAAGAATAAAATGAACGGAAAAAGCCGGAGCGCATATGCGCTTCGGCTTTTTTTTGTAATAAATTGCCGAATGCACATGAATCATGTAGTATAAGAGCTGTTGGGAGGAAAATACTTGTATGAATATCAATCAGACTAAAAATTCATTTCCGCGTAAAAACAAAAAAACGACGATAATACTGTCCTCCGTGATCGCTCTGCTTATCATCATTTGCGGTGCTTTTTTCTATGGGAAATCTCTGCTGTCCCCGGTTGACAAAGGCAGCAAAACGGCAGTCAATATTAATATTCCGAGCGGTTCTTCCGTTTCGGCAATCGCTGAAATTCTTGAGGATCAGCATGTCATCAAAAGCAAAAAAGCATTTCAGCTGTATGTGAAGTATAAAGGCGCTTCCGGGTTTCAGGCGGGATTTTACCACCTGAATAAAGGAATGGATGCGGATACGATTATCAAAAAACTGACCGCGGGATCAACGGGATATGCCTTTCAGATCTCCGTTCCTGAAGGAAAACAGCTTACACAGATTGCGGATGCGATCGCAAAAGAAACATCATATTCAAAAGAAGAGATCATGGCGAAACTGGATGACAAAACATTCATCGGCAAACTGAAAAAACAGTTTCCTGATACGATAACGGACGCACTTTCAAACAAGAAGCTCAAGCATCCGCTCGAAGGCTATCTGTATCCGGCCACATATCCGTTTAATGATCCGGATGCATCGCTTGACACGATTTTGACGGCAATGATTCAGGAAACAAACACCCGTATCGAAACGTATAAATCTGAACTGGAAAAAAAGAAACTTTCCGTCCATAACGCTCTGACGATGGCATCACTTATTGAAGAAGAAGCCACCGCCAAAGCCGACCGTCACAAAATCGCCAGCGTTTTTTACAACAGGCTCGAAGAAAAAATGCCGCTGCAGACTGACCCGACGGTATTATATGCGGCCGGTAAGCATAAAAGCCGGGTCTACTACAAAGACCTGAAAATTGATTCTCCGTTTAATACGTATAAACATAAGGGGCTGCCGCCGGGACCGATTGCAAATGCCGGTGATTCATCATGGGAAGCGGCTCTCCGCCCTGACAAAACGGATTATCTTTATTTCCTTGCAAAATCAAACGGCGAGGTCGTTTTCACCAAAACATTAAAAGACCATAATAAAGCGAAGGAAAAGTATATTTCCAAAAAAGACAGCGAATAAAAGGAGGGCAAAAGCTCTCCTTTTATTCCATTCTGAAAGGTTTTATGATAAAATATATCGGGTTGTTTACTTATGGATAAAGAAGTGTCTTAAGAGAGTGTCCCCGCGGATTCGTCAGGGGCACTCCTTTTTAGAACGGAGGCTGTTTGCCGTGAATGATCGGTATGAACAAATAAACGAGTATATAAACGCGATGCTGAAGCCTCGGCCTGATAAAGTGAAAAAGCTTGAAGCCTATGCAAAAGAGCACCATGTTCCGATTATGGAAGAAGCGGGCATTGAAGTGCTGCTTCAAATGCTGTCGATTCAACAGGCGAAAAACATTTTGGAAATCGGCGCGGCAATCGGATATTCCGCCATACGGATGGCGCTTGAGCTTCCGGATGCGAATATTTACACGATTGAACGGGACGACAAACGCTATGAAGAAGCTGTGAACAATATAAAAGACTTTGAAATGGAAAACCGGATTCACGTAATGCACGGGGATGCGCTGGAACTTTCTGAGTCTGTCCGTGTCACGGCTCCTTATGATGCCATTTTTATCGACGCGGCCAAAGGCAAGTACACGAACTTTTTTGAGCTCTATGAACCGATGCTTGCGCCGGATGGAGTCATTTTTACGGACAATGTTCTGTTTAAAGGGCTGGTGGCACAAAATCACTCGGACATTGAGCCGAAAAGAAGACGGAAGCTTGTTGAAAAAATTGATCAATATAACCAATGGCTGATGGACCGGCCTGACTATCAAACGGTCATACTGCCGGTCGGAGACGGCATCGCCATCAGTAAAAAGAAGAGGTGAAGGATCATGAAAAAACCTGAACTTTTGGTGACTCCGACTTCTGTACAGGATATTCTTCCGCTCATTCAAGCGGGCGCAACGGCCCTGTTAGTCGGAGAACAGAGATACGGCCTGAGACTGGCCGGTGAATTTTCAAGAGAAGATATAAAAGAAGCCGTAAAGACAGCTCATCAGGAAGGCGCGAAAGTGTATGCCGCCGTCAATGCTATTTTTCACAACGAAAAAGTGGACGAGCTGAACGGCTATCTTGCCTTTTTGCAGGAGGCCGGCGTTGATGCGGCTGTTTTCGGTGATCCGGCCGTTTTAATGGCGGCGCGTGAAGCGGCTCCCGAGCTTAAACTGCACTGGAGCACGGAAACAACGGGAACCAACTACTATTCCTGCAATTACTGGGGACGCAAAGGCGCACGGCGGGCAGTGCTGGCTAAGGAATTAAATATGGACAGCATCATTGACATAAAAGAAAACGCCGAAGTGGAAATTGAAATTCAAATCCACGGCATGACGTGCATGTTCCAATCGAAGCGTTCTTTAGTGGGCCATTACTTCGAATACCAGGGTAAAGTCATGGACATCGAACAGAAGAAAAAAGAAGCGGGGATGTTTCTGCATGACAAGGAACGGGGCAATAAATACCCGATTTTTGAAGATGAAAACGGCACGCACATCATGAGCCCGAACGATGTGTGCATGATTGATGAATTAGAGGACCTGATGGACGCCGGCATCGATTCTTTTAAAATCGACGGAGTTTTGAAGTCTCCTGAATACTTAACTGAAGTGACCCGCATGTACAGAGAAGCAATCGATTTGTGCTTCGAAAGCCGAGAGACATACGAAGAGAAAAAAGAGAGCTGGATAGAGCGGATTGAAAGCATTCAGCCTGTGAACAGAAGCATCGACACAGGATTCTTCTTTAAAGAAACGGTCTATTAAAAAGGAGGGTGCAACGGATGACAGCCGTAAATCAAACCATTTCCAAAGTCGTAAACGGAAAACGCGTCATTACGAAAAAACCTGAACTCCTTGCTCCGGCAGGAAACCTTGAAAAATTAAAAATTGCCGTTCATTACGGAGCGGACGCGGTTTTTATCGGAGGACAGGAATACGGACTCCGCTCAAATGCGGATAACTTCTCAATAGAAGAAATCGCAGAGGGCGTAGAATTTGCCAAAAAATACGGGGCAAAAATATATGTGACAACAAACATTTTCGCCCATAATGAAAATATGGACGGTCTGGAAGAATACTTAAAAGCGTTGGGAGACGCAAAAGTTGCCGGAATTATCGTCGCTGATCCTCTGATTATTGAAACATGCCGGAGAGTGGCCCCGGACGTAGAAATTCACCTCAGCACACAGCAGTCCCTTTCCAACTGGAAAGCGGTGCAGTTCTGGAAAGAAGAAGGGCTTGACCGCGTGGTGCTTGCCCGTGAAACGAGCGGACTGGAAATTAAAGAAATGAAGGAAAAGGTGGATATTGAAATTGAAACCTTTATCCACGGCGCCATGTGTATCGCTTATTCAGGCCGATGCGTGCTGAGCAATCACATGACAGCCCGGGATTCCAACCGCGGCGGCTGCTGTCAGTCCTGCCGCTGGGATTATGACCTGTATCAGACAGACGGTGCAAACGCGGTCGCGCTCTATGGCGAAGAAGACGCTCCGTTTGCGATGAGCCCGAAAGATTTAAAATTGATTGAATCCATTCCGCAAATGATCGAGATGGGCATCGACAGCCTGAAAATTGAAGGCCGGATGAAATCAATTCATTACGTTGCGACGGTTGTCAGCGTGTATCGCAAAGTCATCGACGCATACTGCGCTGATCCTGAAAACTTTGTCATTCAAAAAGAATGGCTGGATGAGCTGGACAAATGTGCAAACCGGGATACCGCGCCTGCTTTCTTTGAAGGCACGCCCGGGTATGAAGAGCAGATGTTCGGTGAACACGGAAAGAAAACAACATTTGATTTTGCCGGTCTCGTGCTCGCGTATAACGAGGAAACTCAAATGGTGACGCTCCAGCAGCGCAATTTCTTTAAACAAGGTGACGAAGTGGAATTTTTCGGTCCTGAAATCGACAATTTCACATTCACAATCGGCACTATTTGGGACGAAGACGGAAACGAGCTTGATGCTGCCCGCCATCCCCTGCAAATCGTTACATTTAAAGTAGACAAAAAGATTTATCCGAGCAACATGATGAGAAAGGGGAAGTAATCACCAATGGGTAAGAGTCCTGTAGTTATAGGCATCGCAGGAGGTTCCGGATCAGGAAAAACAAGCGTCACCCGTTCCATCTATGAACAGTTTAAAGGACACTCGATTTTAATGATCCAGCAAGACCTTTATTATAAAGACCAAAGCCATCTTCCGTTTGAAGAAAGGCTGAACACAAACTATGATCACCCGCTCGCATTTGATAATGACTATTTAATCGAGCATATTCAAGAACTTTTGAATTACCGGCCGATAGAAAAGCCGATTTATGATTATAAACTGCATACGCGTTCTGAGGAAACCATTCCGGTTGAGCCGAAAGATGTCATTATTCTGGAAGGCATTCTCGTTCTCGAAGATAAAAGGCTTCGCGACCTCATGGATATGAAACTTTATGTCGACACGGACGCGGATCTCCGTATCATCAGACGGATTATGAGAGATATTAACGAAAGAGGCCGTTCAATCGATTCTGTCATTGAGCAGTATGTGTCCGTCGTCAGACCGATGCACAATCAGTTTGTTGAACCGACGAAACGCTACGCGGACATCATTATTCCGGAAGGCGGGCAAAACCACGTCGCGATTGATCTGATGGTCACGAAGATTCAAACGATCCTTGAACAAAATGCAATTTTGTAATACCATAGCATAGACATAAATAACTCAGACCATATTATGTATAGGCTGGAAGGGAATGAGACAGTTCCCTTCTTTCCCTGTTTATAAACCGAAACATTTGCAGAAAACACATATTCAGTTTAAGATAAACAGTACCTATATGGGAGAGAAGAACGAGGACTGCCCTGTGTTCTCATTCTTGATTTTTTCGTTTATGCTCTCATACATAATCACACGTTATTGTAAGGAGTGAAGGAACATGGCACAAGAAAAAGTTTTTCCGATGACTCACGAAGGAAAACAAAAACTTGAACAAGAATTAGAGCAATTGAAAACGGTTAAACGTAAAGAAGTAGTAGAACGCATTAAAATCGCAAGAAGCTTCGGAGATCTGTCAGAGAACTCTGAGTATGATTCTGCAAAAGAAGAACAGGCATTTGTGGAAGGGCGCATCACGACGCTTGAAAACATGATCCGCAATGCGAAAATCATCGAGGACGACGGCGGTTCAAATGTAGTCGGTTTGGGAAAAACCGTATCATTTATCGAATTGCCGGACGGTGAAGAAGAATCTTACACGATTGTCGGAAGCGCTGAAGCTGATCCGTTTGAAGGGAAAATTTCAAACGACTCGCCAATCGCCAAAAGCCTGCTCGGCAGAAAAGTGGACGAAGAAGTGACAGTTCAGACGCCGGGCGGAGAAATGCTAGTGAAAATTGTGAAAATTTCATAAGATCTGTTTAACAATGAAACACCTCGTCCAAAATGTGGATGAGGTGTTTTTTTATGATCGTATCAAAAAGGCTGAAAGCGGCCATGATTTGTTTTCTGCTCGTGTTTTTCTTTCTGCTTGCGAGGCTGGCTGAAATTCAGCTGTTTTTCACAGAATCTTTTTCAAAATCCAATATTAATCTGATTCAGGAGAGCGTCAAGCAGCGGACGGAAGAAGTCCTTATTTCAGACGGACGCGGCTCTTTTCTTGATCGGAACGGCAAAGAACTGACCGGAAAAAAGCAGCCTGCGGTCATACTGTTTCCCTTTCTCGTGACGCAGGATTGGCCGGTTGACCGGGTATCAGACATTCTCGGAATGAAACAGGGGGAGCTCAGGCAGCTGCTCACGGAAGCAAAAAAACCGGTGATCCTGAACAGCAGAAAAATAAAACATTTGACGAAACAATCCGTGTCAAATATCAATTCTTTGAAATATCCCGGCATTTACGGCGTATATATGAAAGACAGCAAAGAAACAAACATAGCCGCTCATTTGTTGGGCGCGACAAACCAGGATCCTGAGCTTTTGAAAAAGAAATACCCCGGCAGGAAGGAACTGCCGATCACGGCAAAAATCGGGACAAGCGGGATGGAGCGGACGTTTGATGAGTTTTTACTGGCGGATCAGGACACAAAACTTTTGTATCATGTCGACGGAAGGGGAAACCCTTTATTCGGAATGGACGTCAAATATACGGCTGAAGCAAACGCGTTTTATCCGCTGCAAGTCAAAACCTCCATCGACCGCAATATTCAAAAAGCAATGGAAGATGTATTGAAAGACCGCGGGTTAAAAAAGGGGGGAGCCGTCCTTTTAGACATTGAAAAAAGCAGTGTGCTCGGAATGGTATCAAAGCCTGACGCCGACATGTCAAAGCAGCAGACACTGCAAAATTACATGCTGACGCCGATTTATCCGGGATCAGTATTTAAAACGGTGATCGCCGCAGCCGCAATAGAACAAAACGAAGTGAAGCCGGGCACATCCTTTAACTGCAATCTCAACCTGTACGGAGAGCCGGGGGATGACAAAGGCACGCTCAGTTTTGGAGAAAGCTTTGCCCAAAGCTGCAATTATACGTTTACAAGTCTTGCGGAAAAATTGATCAAAAAAGATGATTCCGTTATTGAAAACATGGCGGAAAAACTCGGTCTCACCCAGCGGGCGGGCTGGGAAGGCAAGCTGTACCGGGAAGACGGATTCAGGCAGCTGTATAATGAAAAAAGCGGGGTCATTTGGGGAGATGACAAAGACAAAACCGTAAAAAAAGCCGTCGCACAGACGGCGATCGGGCAAAAAAACGTGAAAGTCACGCCTCTTGAAGTCGCCAATATGATGGCGGCGATTGCGCGCGGCGGTGAAAAAAAACAAGTCAAAATCGCGGACAAAATTGAATACAAAAACAAAACGACGATGGCGTCATTCAAAGATCAGCCGTTAAAAGGGGAAAACATCGACAAATATACGGCGCAGCAGCTTCAAAAAATTCTCAGAGAAGTCGTCACCTCACCGAAAGGAACCGGCCGAAGGTTTCAGGATCTGCCGTATGAGATAGCAGGCAAATCGGGAACGGCCCAGACGGGAATGTTCACAAAAGAAAAACAGACGCTTTACCACAAATGGTTTGCGGGATACTTTCCCGCGGACAAGCCGAAATACGCTCTCGTGGTGCTGCACATGGACACGCCGGGGGATAAGGCTCTGACAAATACAGTGTTTTATGATATTGTTAAAAAGGTACATGAAAATGAAATAAATCAGACATAGAACAACCGCTCAGCCCATGTTAAAATATATGCTGAGCAAGAGGGATAAAGGAGTGCAGAATGATTGAGCAATAAACAATCTCGTTTTGAAAACCGTGATAAGCGCAGAAAAGCAAATATGGTGCTTAACATTTTAATTGCTATCGTATCTATTCTTATTGTCGTCGTTGCCGTCAGCCTCTTCATCAACAGTCCGTCGGGCGACGTGAGCGAAAAAGCGGACACGAGCCAGAAGCAGGAAACACCTGCATCAGGCAAGACGAAGCAGACATCGGATGAAGACATAAAAGACAGCAAAAAAGATACGGCATCAGACGATGACAAAAAAGATAAACAGGATAAGGACACATCTGATTCATCTTCAGACTCTGACAGCAAAAAAGACGATGATTCATCGAAAAGTGATGACAGCAGCAAAAAAGACTCTGATTCAAGCGATCCTTTTAAAGGCGCAAAAATAACAGAGGGCGGTTCATCAAGCGATGTCGAGAAAACAATTGTTAACCCAAAATGGAAAGCGGTCGGCACAAAGCAGACGGGAGAACATGCGGCGACGTATGACTCAAGCTCTGAAGACTGGGCCGAAATGCTTGACGCCATCTCTTACGCAACGGGCGTGTCAAAAGATCACATGACAGTGCTGTGGCTCGGAAACAATGGAAGTCCGCAAGATGCGAAGGGTAAAGTTTTAGACAAAACGAACGGCAAAAAGTATCAGGTCACCATCACTTGGAAAGACAAAAAAGGCTGGAAGCCGACAAAAGTAGAAACCTTAAAATAACCGCAAAAAAGCAGCTGATTATTCAGCTGCTTTTTTCTGTCATACGTCAGCTGAAAAATGCACCGACGCGCTGTAAAGGACTCTGCCGTCAACGGCCGTCACCTGATGGGATACGGAACGGACGCGAAGCATAATCGCCTGGTTGTTTTCAATCTGAACGTTTATTTTCTTTTCAAGCTCCTGCAAAGATGCCGCTTCGAAAAATTCTACTTTATCTTTGATTAAATCCAATTGAAAATTCATCAGTACAGATCCTCCTGATTTTTCTTCTGAGTCAATGAAAGTATAAGCCTTTCTGCCGTAATTGCGCAATAATCCCAAAGTATTTTAGTACCCTTCCATTCTTTTTTGTGATAGGATAGGAACTGTTCCACGATTAATCCATACTATACTTATAGGAATTATAAATTATGGAGAGTGAAAAATATGGGCCGTGAATTTATTCCTTTATTTGAAGATTGGGCAGCGACTTATGACGCCACAGTGCACGGGGCTGACAGACAATATGCTGCTGTTTTTAAAGGATATGACAACATTCTTGACAGCATTGTCGCACTTTCGGGTTCAAACGTTTTAGAGTTCGGACCGGGAACGGGGAATTTAACGGCGAAATTAGCCGCCGCGAACAAAAAGGTGTTTGGTGTAGAACCGTCTCCGTCAATGAGAAAACTGGCGGCTGACAAGCTTTCTGACAAAGCCGTGTTCAGTGACGGAGATTTTCTGGAGTTTCCCGCTCCGCCTTTTCAAATAGATACCATCGTCAGCTCGTACGCCTTTCATCATTTAACCGATGAAGAAAAGCGAACGGCTGTAAAGCAGTATGGCGCAATCCTTCAGAAGCATGATAAAATAGTGTTTGCCGATACAGTCTTTAAAGATCATGAAGCTTATGATGAAGCCATTCAAAAAGCAAGCCGAAACGGCTATCATCAATTAGCGGACGATTTAAAGACGGAACATTATCCGACACTCGCGACAATGAAAAACATCTTTTCAGAAGAGGGATTTGCCGCGCGGTTTACGCAGCAAAATGACTTTGTCTGGATAATGGAGGCGATTAAACGGTAAATCGAAGGGATTGTGTATAAATGAAACTGGCAGTCATCGGAGCAATGGAAGAGGAAGTTACGATTTTAAGAAGCAAACTAAAAGACGCAAAACAAGAGATAATCGCTCACTGTGAGTTTACAACTGGCAGCTATGAAGGCATCGAAGTCATCTTGCTGAAATCAGGTATCGGGAAAGTCAACGCGGCGATCAGCACGACGCTTCTGCTTGACCGTTTCAAACCTGATTATGTGATTAACACAGGCTCAGCGGGCGGTTTTCATCATACATTGAATGTAGGCGACGTCGTCATCTCAACAGATGTCCGCCATCATGACGTGGATGTGACGGCGTTTGACTATGAATACGGACAGGTGCCGGGTCTTCCGGCAGCATACAAAGCTGATGAAAAGCTGATCAGCATTACTGAGGAAGCGGTTTCTGAACTGAACGGCATTCAAGTCGCCAAAGGCACAATCGCTACGGGAGATTCTTTTATGAATGATCCGAAGCGGGTTGAAGACGTACGCGCCAAATTTGCGGATTTGTACGCGGTTGAGATGGAAGCTGCGGCTGTCGCACAGGTGTGCCACCAGTTCAAAACGCCTTTTGTTGTCATCAGAGCTTTATCTGATATTGCCGGAAAAGAATCTGACGTTTCATTTGATAAATTTTTAGAACAGGCTGCCGTTCATTCAACTGAGCTTGTCCTGAATGTCATCAAACGAATTCACTAAGCGGGGGATTCTCGTTCTCCTCCGCTTTTCCAGGAGGAGGACATATATTGAACGTGATAACAGATATTACAGAACTGATCGGAAATACACCGCTGCTCCGTCTCAAGCATTTTGATATACCGGAGGGAACAGCGGTTTATGCTAAGCTTGAGATGATGAATCCGGGCGGAAGCATTAAAGACAGGCTGGGCGGGATGCTCATTGAAGATGCGCTTCGCACGGGAAAGGTGAAACCGGGCGGCGTTATCATTGAGGCGACTGCCGGAAACACCGGGATCGGACTCGCTCTGTGCGCCAGAAAGCATCAGCTTCGCGCCGTTTTTTGCGTCCCGGAGCATTTCAGCAGAGAAAAGCAGCAAATTATGAAAGCTCTCGGAGCGGACATCGTGCATACGCCGAGAGAAGAAGGCATGCAGGGAGCCATTCGAAAAGCGCTTGAACTGGAGAGAGAGATTAATAATTCTTATGCCGTTCTGCAATTTAAAAACCGAGTAAATCCATTGACTTACTATAAAACGATCGGGCCCGAAATATGGAACGCGCTCGGCGGGGATATCCACGCTTTTGTCGCAGGAGCGGGTTCCGGCGGCACCTTTGCTGGTACGGCAGCTTATTTAAAGGAGAAAAATCCTGCCGTCAAAACGGTGATCGTTGAACCGGAAGGCTCGATCCTGAACGGAGGAGAGCCGCATGCCCATAAAACGGAAGGCATCGGCATGGAGTTTATCCCGGATTATATGGACGAGAACCATTTTGACGCCATTTACACGGTGGAAGACGATACGGCGTTTTCGCTTGTCAGAGAAGCGGCCGAGAAAGAAGGCCTCTTAATCGGAAGCTCTTCAGGGGCGGCTCTTTATGCAGCGCTAGAAGAAGCGAAAAAAGCGCCCGCCGGATCAAATATCGTCACTATTTTCCCTGATGGCAGCGATCGATATATAAGCAAAAACATTTTTCAAGGAGGTCAGTAAAATGAAGAAAAAAACGCTGATGGTGCACGGAGGAATTACGGGAGATGAAAAAACAGGAGCGGTTTCCGTACCGATTTATCAAGTAAGCACGTACCGGCAGCTGAAAGCGGGCGAGCACACGGGTTATGAATATTCAAGAACGGCCAATCCGACGCGGACGGCGCTTGAAAGCTTAATTGTGGAGCTTGAAGGCGGTGCGGCAGGATATGCGTTCGGCTCAGGCATGGCTGCGATTACTGCCGTCATGATGCTGTTTGACAGCGGCGATCATGTTATTTTGACGGATGATGTATACGGCGGCACTTACCGCGTGATGACAGGCGTGCTGAACCGCTTCGGCATTGAAGCGGACTTTGTCGATACGAGCAGCAAAGAAAAAGTCCAGAAAGCCATCCGTCCGAATACGAAAGCCATTTATATCGAAACACCGACAAACCCGCTATTGAAAGTGACTGACCTCAAACTGATGTCTGACATCGCAAAAGAAGCGGGCGTATTGCTTATCGTCGATAATACGTTTTACACGCCGTATTTCCAGCAGCCGCTCAGCTTCGGCGCGGACATCGTGCTGCACAGCGCGACAAAATATCTCGGCGGCCACAGCGATGTCGTCGGCGGCTTAGTCGTCACGGCTGATAAAGAGCTCGGTGAAAAGCTTCATTACGTGCAAAACTCAACAGGCGGCGTTTTAGGACCGCAGGATTCATGGCTCTTAATGAGAGGCATTAAAACACTGGGACTCAGAATGGATGCCATCAATCACAGCGCCGGGAAAATCGCCGAGCTGCTTGAAGCGCATGATGCCGTTCAAACGCTCTATTATCCGGGATCAGCGAAACATCCGGGCCATGAGCTGACAAAAGCGCAAAGCTCCGGTTTCGGCGGAATGATTTCCTTTGATGTCGGCAGCAGCGAACGCGTCGACGCGTTTTTAGAAAAATTGAACCTGTTTACGATCGCGGAAAGTTTAGGAGCGGTTGAAAGCTTAATCTCCGTGCCGTCCAGAATGACGCACGCTTCGATCCCGCGCGACCGCCGGCTTGCGCTTGGCATTACCGACGGGCTCGTACGGATCTCAGTCGGTATTGAGGATACTGAAGATTTAACGGCGGATGTGAAACAGGCGCTTGATTCACTTTTATAAAGAATGGATAGATTTACATTCTCTGTCGGCTGTCAGCTTGTATTATAATGTTGGTAGACTATAAAACTGGCAGGTGACCTTATATGGAGAAGAAAAGACTGAAATCATTAATAGAAGATTTTAAGCATTACGCATTTATTCTGCTTGCAGTCAGCACCTTCATTTATATCGGCGCGGTTCTTCCCGGACAAGGGCTGACTGCGGGCCAGAAAATGCTGATGTTTGTAACGGATTGTGTATTTTTAGCGGGCGCTTATTTCTGCGTTGACCGTTCACTTATTTATAAAAAGAGGCTGGAAGAGGCCGAAGAATAAAAAAAAGCCATTGTCTTTTGACAATGGCTTTTTCATTTCTTATTCAGACGGGGTTTCACGTAATTCTTTTCCCATTCCTTTTAAAAACTGCAGCCCGAAGCCGAGCGCGCGGTTAATATCAGGATCACCGACGGCTTTCATCAGTTCAAACATACTGACTTTCCTGTCCTCTTTTAAAAATCTTTGCGCCTGATCCGTCCCGGCCATGGCGCTTTCTAAAAGTCTGCCCATAAATTCGGGATCAGCTTTTGACAGCGCGCCTCCCGCGGCCATCATCGTATTCAGGAGATTGGTGACAGGTTCCCGGGAAATCTGTCCGAGTGCAATTTTGGCAATCTCCTCTTTTGCCTGGAGCATATAGCCGGCGGCATCAAAAATGCCCAAGCTATTCAGCTCTGCCATGATGGACATCGTTTTCGCGACGGCTTCTTCATTTTCTG
Organism: Bacillus sp. ChL18; assembly: GCF_026241425.1. Lineage (NCBI taxonomy): Bacteria > Bacillati > Bacillota > Bacilli > Caryophanales > Bacillaceae > Bacillus > Bacillus sp. ChL18. The sequence continues at coordinate 353,025 of NZ_JAPHWE010000001.1, forward strand.
CGAGAAGCGTCTTCAGCTCTTCCAGTTTTTCAGCTTTCAGCTGTTCCTCTGTTTTCGTTTCTTTTTGAATTTCAGTAATTGGGCTTGCCATAATGTTTCCTCCTTTCCTTAATCAGTTAAGTGCACATAGCCCGGACGGTTCCATTTTCGCTGAGCTTCCACACCGTTTTGCGGATGACGTTTTTTGTTCCGCGGATTCGTTTTCGGAAGCGGCGGAGTATCACAGGAACCGAGCACTTCCATGCGGACTTTTGTCTGCTTATAGGCAGGTGTATGTGTCCGTGAATCATACGCAGGCCCGGTCAGGAAATTAATCGCAGAATCTTTATCTGTAGAGTTCATCGGCAGATAAAGCTCATTTGCGCGGACACGGTCTGTCACAAGCGCGTTCAATTTAACCGCTCCAAAAGGAGAGACGAGCCGGATCATTGTTCCGTCGCAAATTCCGCGTTCAGCCGCGAGCTCCGGCGATACTTCAACAAATACATCCGGAACTTTAGACTGAATGCCTTTTGACTTGTTTGTCATGTTTCCTTCGTGGAAATGTTCAAGCATCCGTCCGTTGTTAATATGCAGGTCATATTCTTCAGGGAATACAGCAGGCTCCACCCAATCGCTCAGCGCAAAACGGGCTTTTTTGTCCGGGAAGTTAAAGCCGTCTTCATAAAGAAGCGGAGTGCTTTCTCCCGTAAAGCTTCCCCACAGGAAGCTGTTCCAGCCGCTAAGGACGTCGTAGCTTGCTTTTCCGAACAGCGGAGAAAGGCTCGCCATTTCTGAGAAAATGTCGCTGGGATGCGTGTAATTCCAACCAGCGCCTAAACGATTGGCGACTTCCTGAATAATCCACCAGTCGGGTTTTGCATCGCCGAGTGTCGGAAGCGCCTGATACAACCTTTGCACACGCCGCTCTGTGTTTGTAAATGTTCCGTCTTTTTCAAGAGATGGAACCGCAGGCAGGATGACATCCGCGTATTGCGCCGTTCTTGAAAGGAAAATATCCTGCACAACAAAGAAATCAAGGCTGGATAAAATGTCATGAACATGGTTGGCGTTTGAATCGACGAGCGCCATATCTTCACCGACGAGATACATGGCTTTCATGTTTCCTTCTTCAATCGCATGGAGCATTTCGATATTATCAAGACCCGGCTTGCCGTCAATTTCAACACCGTAAGCTTTTTCGAATTTAGCGCGTGCCGCATCATCGGTAATATGCTGATACCCCGGAAGCCAGCCTGGAAGAGTTCCCATATCGCAAGCGCCTTGAACGTTGTTATGTCCCCGCAGCGGATAGGCTCCGGCGCCCGGACGGCGGTAGTTTCCTGTGGCAAGCAGCAGGTTGGAAATCGCCGCTGATGTATCAGAGCCGCCTGTATTTTGAGTAACGCCCATGCCCCAAAGAACACAAGTGCCGTCAGCATCACGAATCATTTCGGCAATACGGATGATCGTATCCTGAGAAAGTCCGGTGATGCGCTCCGCATATTCCAATGTGTATTTTTCCAGCGTTTCTTTATAATCATCAAAGTAGTTGACATTTTCATCAATAAACGCTTGATCGTGCCAGCCTTGGTCAATCATATATTTCGTTACTGCCATGAGCCAGACCTGGTCAGTCCCTTGTTTCGGGCTGATAAAGAGGTCGGACCGTTCAGCCATTTCATTTCTGCGCAGATCGGCAACAATCAGTTTTTGGCCGTGCAGTTTATGGGCGCGTTTCACGCGTGTGGCCAGAACCGGATGTCCTTCCGCCGGATTGGCGCCGACGATGAGCACGAGGCCCGCTTTTGCGATATCTTTAATTGTGCCGGCGTCACCGCCCATTCCGACGGTGCGGAATAAGCCGTCCGTTGCCGGTGACTGGCAGTAGCGTGAGCAGTTATCCACGTTGTTGGTTTCAAATACTTGGCGCGCCAATTTTTGAATGACATAGTTGTCTTCATTCGTAATTTTAGAAGAAGAAATAAAGCCGACAGAACCATTTCCGTGTTCGGCCTTGATCGAACCGAGTCTTGAAGCGACAAGATCAAGAGCTTCTTCCCATGACGATTCAACAAATGCGCCGTTTTTCCGGATAAGCGGTTTTGTAATCCGTTCTTCCGAATTCACGAAGTCCCAGCCGAATTTCCCTTTCACACAAGTGGAAATCGCGTTAACCGGAGCATCGGAAACAGGCTGAATTTTAAGGATGTCACGTCCTTTTGTCCATACTTCAAAAGAGCATCCGACGCCGCAGAACGTGCAGACTGTTTTTGTTTTTTTCGTCCGTTTATCGCGCATAGCCGCTTCCACTTCTGACACGGCGAAGATGCTTGTATAGTCGGGTTCAACATTTTTTACTAAATCAATCATCGGTTCCATGACATCTTCTTTTATTCCTGTCATAAATCCGGCTTGGCCGAGCATTGATTTTTCCATCAGTGCGTTACAAGGGCAGACAGTGACACACTGGCCGCAGCTGACGCAGGATGATTCATTAATGGCGACGCCTTCATCCCAAATGACCCGCGGGCGGTCGCGCTGCCAATCAATTGAAAGGGTCTCATTCACCTGAAGGTTTTGACACACTTCCACACATTGGCCGCAGGCGATGCATTGGTTCGGATCATAGCGGTAAAACGGGTGAGACATATCAACCGCGCACTTTGAATCATCCTTCGGCGTATACGGATATTTCTGATGCTCAATTCCCATCATTTCCGCTGTATTATGCAGTGTGCAGTTGCCGTTGTTGTTATCGCATACCGTACAGTAAAGCAGGTGATTCTCGAGCAGGCGGTCCATGGCCTCTGTCTGAGCCTCTTTTACCCTTCCCGACGTAAGCGAGATGGACATCCCGTTTTCTGCAGCCGTGGAACAAGAGCGCTGCAATTTCCCGTTTACTTCAACAATACAGGTGTCACATGTTTGAATCGGATCCACTTCCGGTACATGGCATATTTGCGGAATCTCAATTCCGTTTTGGTTTAAAATATCTAAAATCTTAGACCCCTCTGGTGCTTCATACTCCGTGCCGTCAATTGTGACACGGATAGACTGAACGTCTGTCACTTCCAATTCCCCTCCATCTTTTAAACTCGAAAAAAAGCCATGCACATAGATACCGGCCTCCTGTCCGGAGAACGGTATAAATACGCATGGCGGAATAGTTCACTAGCAAGTCTTACTAACAGACCAATCCTATTTGTATAAAACGATAGACTCATAACACGTTTCCTATTACAAATCCATCTTCACTGCTTTTATTATAAGGTGATATTTATTATAATACAATACGAAAGGAAAACTTTAACCAGGTGAAATGTCACAAAGGGGAACCGGGAATGTCTTTCATAGGCTAAAATCGGAGGGGACAATATGTCTAAAAAAATTCATGAATTTAACGATATTATCCGGAAATTGCGCAAAGAATTATTTGGAAAGGGGCCTGAACGAATTCACACCGTTTTTGTGGATAACATGGCGGTATCTACACTTTACGGAAATCTAAGCGCAAGTGAGCAGTTTATCGCACGCACGCCTGAAGGAAGAGAAATGGTTCATGCGGCGCGAACCAGCTTAATTCAGGAGCTGTATTCAAAACAAACGCCTGACGGAATGGAAGAGCTCATCGGAGCAAAGCTGGTGCATCTGTTTTCAGATATTAAAATAGAGGAAAATATTGCCGTATCGGTGTTTGTCTTTGACCGCTCAATTGAAGAGCATAAAGAAGAAATCAAAAGCTGACAATATTCAATTGACACGAAATTGTCACATTTGATATGATATGAACTGCCAGCAGTGGCCTAAGGACGATTTTTTATGGAATGTGTGCATGATCTGTACATATTCTATACCGCATATTTTCATTCTGCTTGATATTGTTGTATGGGTATGCATACAAGTTAGGCAGCATTCAAACCCCGTTTTTTCAGACGGGTTAGTTGAATGCTGCCTTTTTTGTTAGGCGTCTTTGGAAACTGCGGGCTGAAATGATAAATGGAGGGGTTATTATGGCTTTTCGTAAACCGGACGAAATAGCGGAGCTTGCGGTCGAATCAGGGGTAAAAAAGGTGCATTCACCGCTTTCAGCACTGATTGTATTAGGATTTTTGGGAGGAGCGTTTATCGCACTCGGTTATTTGCTTGATATCCGTGTCATCGGCGACCTTCCGAAAGAATGGGGAAGCCTGTCGAGTTTAATCGGAGCGTCCGTGTTTCCCATCGGATTGGTGCTCGTCGTTCTTGCCGGCGCGGAGCTGATTACGGGAAATATGATGTCGGTATCCATGGCGCTGTTTTCCAGAAGAATATCCGCCGGTGCATTAGTGAAAAATTGGGTGATCGTGACGTTGATGAATCTTGTCGGCGCACTGTTTGTCGCTTACTTTTTCGGACATGTTGTCGGATTAACCGAAACAGGACCTTACTTGGAAAAAACGATTGCGGTCGCACAAGGCAAATTGGATATGCCGTTTGGAAAAGTCATTGTTTCGGCGATCGGCTGTAACTGGCTTGTCTGTTTGGCCGTCTGGCTTTCTTTCGGCGCGGAAGACGGAGCCGGAAAAATCGCGGGTATATGGTTTCCGATTATGGCGTTTGTCGCAATTGGTTTTCAGCACGTTGTAGCCAATATGTTTATCATCCCGGCTGCGATTTTTGCAGGTTCTTTTTCGTGGGGTGATCTGATTGGCAATCTCATTCCGGCCTTTATCGGGAATGTCATCGGCGGGGCAGTGTTTGTCGGTCTTATTTATTTTATTGCATATTCAAAAAAAGATCAGAAAAAGCAAGGGATGAAAAGAGTTTCCTGAGGTAAGAAAGATGCCGGAAAACACGGACAATTGAAGCGGAATGCCAGCACATTTTCCGTCCAAATCTTGAAAAAAATGTTTACAAAATGGAAGTTGGTGGATATACTTACAAAGTAAGAAAAAAGCAAAGGGAGGTTGAATCACATGACGACGTTAAACGGCAATCAAAATCTACAATTGAACCGATTCAGCCTGTGGAAGAGTTCGTGTCCTTCCTTAACCTCTGCCCGTCAAGCACGTTAATTTCGGAGTATCAGGACATTCGCAGCTCCCCGCAGGGAAAGAAGCACCGTCTTCTTTTGTCTGCGGATTTAGTCTGCCCGCAGCGCATATGAACTTTGCTGCGGGTTATTTTCGCTTGTGCGGATATTGAAAGGGGGTGAGCGATAATGACCATTAATCTTTTCTTTTTAACACTGACCATTTCAAAGCGTTTTAAAAGTGCGGAAGAGTATGAACGAGAACAGCAGGTCGAAGAGTTTTATAATGAAGCGAAAGAACGCCAGCTGAAACATTTTTATATGAACTAACGGACACGAAGGGCCAAAACGGAGGAGAAGGAGGAGATCATCATGTTCAGAATTGAACTGCTGAATCATTACACAATGGAGAAGGACCAGGTTTAGCGAGGATGTTGCTGTCACGTCGCAGACGGCCTGCATACCATGGTAAAGAAAGAAAAATTGGTAAGCGGGTGATAGCATGCAAGGCGGTCAGAACAGAATTCCATCCATCGGGCACGGGTATACGTCAATGCCCCATTCATTTAAACACGGCTACGGCAACCCGTATCGCCGGCAGAGAATGGCGGCGCTTTCCCGGCAGACAAGATATATAGCACCGTATTATTGGTACTAGAGCAGGCGGAAAACCTACGTTTTCCGTCTTTTTTTTATGAAAACAAATATAAATTTCAAATAAATCGAAACGTTCATGAAGAGAAGTGCGTCTAGTTAGTACCTCATACTAATACGAGGTAATATTATTTCTGAATAATAAATCACAGGAATGGAAAAGCGGGTGTTATACAATGTTGCAACATACATCTTCAGCATTAAAACGAATGCGCGCGAAATACTTTGCTGCATCAGAACCGGCAGAGTCAGTCATTCAGCAAATCTTGATGGACATACAGGAATACGACCGCATTTTGGAAATCGGGACCGGAAACGGCTCAATGTTTAAACAAATCATCGGACAGCTTGAAAAGGGCAGTCTTAAAAGCATAGAAACATCGAAACGTAAAATACGGAAAACACAGCGCGCAAACCGTTCGGTTATAAAAGCCGGGCTCGGAAACATTCAGCAGGGAAGGCCGGAAAGCATACCGTTCCGCGACCGCAGCTTTCATAAAGTCTTCTCATTACATACTGCTGAAACAGTCAGCGATTACCGGACAGCATGTAAAGAAGTGTACCGCGTTCTTCAAATTGACGGGTGTTTCTATATGGTTTTGAAACCTTCGCGGATGAGTGAGAAGGATGTGATTGGGGTGCTCTATGATCAGCATTTCAGAGACATTTCAGTTGTCAGCAGAGATTCATTCCATTTTATTACTGCCATTAAATAGAATATTTCTTGGGAAATAAAAAGAGCTGCTTAAGTCACTGCAGCTCTTTTTGTGAAATTGGGCATATTTCCTTATTTTTGGTTATTTCACATATATTTTATATTAAAAAAAGTTTTTTTCTTATACAATGGTAATCAGATGACCGTACATTTTAAATATTTTGAACAAACGGAATGAATATTCATTCCGCATTTAGAAAGGGGGATGAAATGACAGCTTCAAACAAGGTTGAACTCATTATGAAAGCGTCGCTTACTTTGTTTACAGATAGAGGATTTGACGCCACGACGATTCCGATGATTGCCGCTCAGGCCGATGTCGGAACCGGCACAATTTACCGTTACTTTGACAGTAAAGAGACACTTGTGAACGTACTGTATCAGGAAAGTGCGCAGCGTTTTATGAAAAAAGTCAAAACAGACTTTCAGGGGATATCTGTAAGAGAAGGGTTTCATCACCTGTTTTATTGTCTGATTGATTTTACGAAGGAAAGTGAGTATGCATTGTTTTTTCTTGAAACGAATAAGGACGCCTACTTTCTGAATGAAACGAGCCGTAAGCTTCTTGATGAAATAACACAGATGCTTGACGTCTTTTTTCAGCGCGGCAAGTCTGAAGGCGTGCTCCGCAATCTGCCGTCCAATGTGCTGATGGCGCTGCTGCTCGGGGCATATCTCAAACTCTATCAGCTTGTCCGGACGGGAAGCGTCGAAATAACAAAACCGTTTCTGAAAGAATTGGAACAATGTTCTTGGGATGCCATCAGAACTCATTAATTATACGCCGAAGGAAGGAAGATCGATATGAAACAGCTAAGCGCTATACCGCAGCCGAAAACATACGGGCCTCTGAAAAATCTCCCTCACTTGGAAAAAGAAAAACTGTCACAATCGCTTTGGAAAATTGCCGAAGAATACGGCCCGATCTTTCGTTTTGAATTTCCGAGCTCTGTCGGGGTCTTCGTATCAGGCCGCGAGCTTGCGGCAGAAGTCTGTGATGAAAAGCGATTTGACAAAAATCTCAGCAAAGCCCTGCTGAAAGTCCGTGAGTTTGGCGGTGACGGACTATTTACGAGCTGGACTCACGAAAAGAACTGGCAGAAAGCGCATCGGATTTTATTGCCGAGCTTCAGCCAGAAGGCGATGAAAGGCTACCATTCAATGATGCTTGATATTGCCATGCAGCTCGTGCAGAAGTGGAGCAGATTAAATCCGAATGAAGAAATTGACGTTGCCGAAGATATGACGCGCCTGACGCTGGATACAATCGGCCTGTGCGGATTTCATTACCGCTTTAACAGCTTTTACCGCGACACACAGCATCCTTTTATCACAAGTATGCTTCGTGCGCTGCAGGAGGCAATGCGCCAATCGCAGAGACACAGCCTGCAGGACAAGCTGATGATCAAAACGCGACATCAGTTCCAGCAGGATATTGAAGAGATGAATTCGCTTGTAGACCGGATCATCGCTGAGCGGAGGGAAAATCCGGATGAGAATCTGTCTGACCTTTTAGCATTGATGCTTGAAGCGAAAGACCCTGTAACGGGGGAAAGGCTGGATGATGAAAATATCCGTTATCAAATCATTACCTTTTTGATCGCTGGGCATGAAACCACAAGCGGGCTGCTTTCTTTTGCGATATACTGCCTGCTGAAAAATAAAGATAAATTGAAAAAAGCTGTTCAGGAAGCCGAGCGGGTGCTGACGGGAGAGACCCCTGAATATAAGCAGATTCAGCAGCTGACATATATCCGCATGGTGTTAAACGAGACTTTGCGGCTGTATCCGACTGCCCCGGCATTTTCTCTGTACGCGAAGGAAAATACGGTTCTCGGCGGGAAATATCCGATTGCGAAGGGACAGCCGGTGACGATTCTGACTCCGCAGCTGCACCGGGATAAAAGCGCGTGGGGAGAAGATGCCGAGTCATTCCGCCCGGAAAGGTTCAGTGATCCCGCGGCAATTCCGGCAGATGCGTATAAGCCGTTCGGAAACGGACAGCGCGCATGCATCGGGATGCAGTTTGCCCTTCAGGAAGCGACAATGGTGCTCGGCCTTGTCCTGAAACACTTTGAACTGATTGATCATACTGATTATGAGCTTACGATTAAAGAAGCTCTAACCATTAAGCCCGGTGATTTTAAAATCCGTGTGAAAAACAAGGACGTGTCCAATCATCAGCCCGTACAAAACCATAAAGCTGAAGGAAGCGGTCACAAAGAAGAAACGAAAGAAATCCCGTCCCACGGAACGCCGCTTCTCATTCTTTACGGATCAAATTTAGGAACTGCGGAAGGAATCGCGGAAGAGCTGGCTGATATCGGAAGAAGCAAAGGATTTTCAACTGAAACCGGCCCGCTCGATGATTATGCCGGGAAACTGCCTGTAAAAGGCGCGGTCGTTATTGTTACGGCTTCTTATAACGGGGCGCCGCCTGATAATGCGGCGGGTTTTGTGAAATGGATGGAAACCCTTGAAGATCAGGAATTAAAGGGTGTTTCTTACGCCGTTTTCGGCTGCGGAGACCGCAACTGGGCCGCCACTTACCAGAGGATCCCCCGCCTGATAGACAAAGTGCTTGAAGAAAAAGGGGCAAAACGGCTGACCTCTATCGGAGAGGGCGACAATGCCGATGATTTTGAGTACAGTCAGGAAGCCTGGGAAGACTCATTCTGGAAGGACATCATGAAGGCTTTTCATATAGAGGCCGCTCCAAAACAGGCAAACAAATCACAGTTATCAATCGAATACGTAAGTGAAGCAGCCGAGACGCCGATTGCCAAAACGTACAAAGCATTTGAGGCACAAGTTATCACAAACAAAGAGCTTCATACCGAAAGCAGCAAGCGCTCAGTCCGGCATATTGAGCTGAGTCTCCCCGAAACAGAAACGTATCAGGAAGGAGATCATCTCGGGGTGCTTCCGCAAAACAGCGGGGAACTGATCAGCCGTGTCATTCACCGATTCGGTCTTGATCCGAACCAGCACTTTAAGATCAAGGGCCGGCAGCTGCCTCATCTGCCGATGGACCGGCCGGTTAATGCGCCGGAGCTCTTGGCGTCCTATGTAGAGCTGCAGGAGCCGGCAACGAGAGCCCAGCTTCGCGAACTTGCCGCACATACCGTGTGCCCGCCGCATCAAAAAGAATTGGAGCATCTTTATTCTGATGATACGGCATATAAAGAAAACGTGCTGAAAAAACGAATGACCATGCTGGACCTGCTGGAAGATTATCCTGCATGTGAACTGCCGTTTGAGCGCTTTTTAGAACTTCTGCCGTCCTTAAAGGCGCGCTATTATTCAATCTCAAGCTCACCGAAGGCAACTAGCGGGGAGCTCAGTATCACGGTCGGCGTTGTGACGGCTCCGGCATGGAGCGGCCGTGGGGAATACCGGGGCGTGGCTTCGAACTATTTAGCCGGATTACAGAATGGCGATTCTGCCGTCTGTTTCATCCGCTCGCCGCAGTCGGGTTTCGCATTGCCTGAAAATCCGAAAACGCCTCTCATTATGGTCGGAGCAGGCACAGGAATTGCGCCGTTCAGGGGATTTATCCAGGCGCGTGCTGCCGAAAAAATGTCCGGTAACAGCCTGGGCGAAGCTCATTTATACTTCGGCTGCAGACATCCTGAACAAGACGATCTGTACAAAAATGAATTCGACCATGCGGAGAAAAACGGCCTTGTCACCGTGCGCCGGGCGTATTCCAGGTTAGATCAGGACTGTAAAGTATATGTACAGGATGTTCTGCTTCGCGAGGCTGAACAAATTATTGCTCTTCTTGACCAAGGCGGCCATCTCTATATATGCGGTGACGGAAGCAAAATGGCTCCGGCCGTGGAAAATGTACTGCTTCAGGCGTATGAAAAGGTGCATAACACTGATTCAAAAGTTTCCTTGGAGTGGCTTGAACAGCTGCAGGCGGAAGGAAGATATGCGAAAGATGTTTGGGCAGGTATGTAACAGAAGAGTGAGACAACTGAAGAATGTTTTTTAATTGAAGAAAGCCGGCACGATATTTGAAATCTACTGAATCAAAAGGAATAGTTATAGGGAGTATCGTGCCGGCCTTATCTTTAGTATCGGACAAAAGACACAAATCTTTAATGTTTTTATTGATTTACATGCAGACGGCTATGTCCCTTTTTTCTGAATTCCGCCAGAAATAAAACCGGATAAGACAGCAATAGCAAAACCGAAATAAATGAAATGATACCGATCCAATGAAAATGCGTCCAAAAGAAACCGCCGCAAGACCCGGCCACACTTGAACCGATATAGTATGCAAGCAGATATAATGAAGAGGCTTGCGCGCGATGATCACCGGCTGCGCGGCCGACCCAGGCGCTTGCGATCGAATGCGCGCCGAAAAAGCCGAAGGTAAAGACGGCAATCCCCGCGATTTTAAGCGCAAGCTGGGGCAAAAGTGTCACCGCTGCGCCGGCAAGCATAACAAAAATCGCAATCTTAATCATTTTCGCGCTTCCGAAAAGATCTGCTTTTTTCCCCATATAGACCGAGCTGAACGTTCCCGCGAGATAGACAATAAAAATAAAACCGATCACAGTCTGCGACAAATGGTAAGGAGCCGCCATTAAATGAAAGCCGATATAATTATATAATGTCACAAAACTCCCCATTAATATAAATCCCAGAGATATTAACAAAAGCAGCCGTTTGCGGTGCAGGACCGCTCCGTATTCCTTACATGCCGCTTTTACGCCCGCATGCCGCTCAGACGAATGGCGCGGAGCCGGAAGAAAACGCCAAAACAAATAGCTTAATACAATAGAAAGAATGCCGATGATGGCAAGCGCGGGCCGCCAGCCGAATACATCGGTCAGAAGCCCCGTTAACAGCCTGCCGCTCATTCCCCCGATGCTTGTGCCGCTGATATACAAGCCCATCATTTTCCCGAGGCCCTTCGGATCAAACTCCTCGCCTACATATGTCATAGCGACAGCCGGAACGCCTGCCAGGAAAATACCGAGCAGCGCCCTCATCGCCAAAAGCGCCGGAAAAGTCGGACTGAACGCTGTTAATAGACCTAAAACAGATGTAGCTGTTAACGACAGCACCATTAATTTTTTTCTGCCGAATCCGTCAGACAACGAAGCGGCGGCCAATAATGAAAATGCCAAAACGGCTGTTGAGATGGATAAAGTTAAGCTGGCAGCCGCAGCGGAAATATGAAACTCTTCCGAAAACAAAGGCATAAGCGGCTGTGTCGTGTAAAGCGTGGCAAAGGTCACAAAGCCGCTGATAAACAGAGCCAAGCTGGCCTTTCTGTAAGCCTTTGTATGAGGCTGAATAAACGTCATGAATGTCCCTCTTTTCTCACTGTTGGTTATATATGTATCGTACGCTTTTCATTTCAATGTGTCTAATTTATAATAACTATAGAATTAATGCGTGTAGGTTATGAAGAAAGGGGAGAAGGAGAAAATGGAGCTTCATCAAATTGACAACTTCATTGCGGCGGCAACTCATCAGCATTTCACAAATGCGGCAAAAGAAAGGATGATTTCTCAGCCTGCATTAAGCCGATCGATTATCAGGCTCGAAGAAGAATTAGGCGCGCCGTTATTTTACAGAGAGACAAAAGCCGTCCGGCTGACAAGGCACGGAGAGCAGTTCTTAATAAAAGCAAAACAAGCGAGACGAGCTTTAAATGAAGGCGTTGAACAAGTGAAAAAGAATATGAGCCTGGAACACGGCGAAATATCTGTATCTTTTCTTCATACACTCGGGCTGCGCTTAATGCCTCAGCTGATTGCCGAATTTAAAAAGCTATACCCAAACGTGACCTTCCGGCTTTATCAAGGCGCAAATGAAACGCTTCGCAAAATGGTGGAAACGGGAGATGCGGATATCTGTCTCACCTCCCCGCCGCTTCCCAGCGAGCTTTTACAATGGACAGTGCTGGAGAAAGAGCCTCTTTATGCGGTGCTTCCTGAGAACCACCCGCTTGCAGGAAATAAAAGCATTCAAATGAAAGAGATGCAGGACGAGGATTTTGTGGGTTTTAAACCGGGATACGGGCTGAGGTATATGTTTGATCTGATGTGCCGGGATTTGAATATACACCCGCATCTCGCATTTGAAGGAGAGGAAGTGTCAACCATATTAGGGCTGACCGCCGCGGGTCTGGGGGCTGCAGTGCTGCCGAAAACCGCGGAGCATTCATACTTTCCGGTCGTTTTTCTTCCGGTTGCAGATTACCAATGCGAACGCACCATAGCGCTAGCCCAGCTGAAAAACCATGCTCTCTCTCCCGCTGCTGAGCGTTTTAAACAGTTTGCACTTGAGTATTACAAAGCACGCAACTGAGCGGTCATTTTATTAAAATCGAAGTTGAAAATAAAGCAGAAAGAAATACAGAAAACGGAGGAAAACCATGGCGAAAAAAACAGTGAAAACAAATGCTGTCCGTATCATTGAGCAGCAAAACATTCCCTATGAGCTATTAGGTTACAAAACAGAAGGGGGACAGCCCGCAGACGGTCTTTCCGTTTCACAAAAAATCGGATACGCTGCCGAATATGTTTATAAAACCTTAGTAGCATCTGCAGGAACAGATCGTTATTACGTCTTTGTCATTCCCGTTGCAAAAGAACTGAATCTGAAAAAGGCTGCGAAGGCGGCAGGTGAGAAGAAAATAGAAATGATTGCCATGAAGGACCTTTTGGGAGTAACCGGCTATATGCGCGGCGGCTGCTCTCCGATCGGCATGAAAAAAAGGTTTCCGACTTTTATTGATAGATCCGCTGAAACACTGGAGTTTATGATTGTCAGTGCGGGGAAAATCGGAATGCAGCTGAAAGTAGCGCCTCAAGATTTAGCCGAAGCAAGCGGGGCGGTATTTACAGACATTGTATAAATGTCCGATGAATCTAATGGAATACACGTGTCAAGGGAGAATGATAATGAAAAAAAGATATAGAAACTTGAATGGCGTGAAGAATGAACATGGATTCAGGGACATGTTGAAATGGATGAAAGAACGAAGAGAGAAAAGTAAAGACTTAAGCGAGAACATTCCGAAAGCGGTCACTAGGGATGTCCGTGATGTTGCCGTCAATCGGACGGAAACCGCCATAACATGGATCGGCCATTCTTCATTTCTGATCCAAATACAGGGGCTTAACATAATGACCGACCCTGTATGGGCGCGGCGGATGGGTTTTCAAAAACGGCTGACAGAGCCGGGATATGAATTGAGCGAACTGCCTGACATTGATGCCGTGCTCATTTCACATGGGCATTATGACCATCTTGATTTTCCGAGTATAAAAAAACTGAGAGGAAACCCGGATTTTTACGTGCCTGCGGGACTGAAAAAGCTGTTCAACAAAAAAGGCCACAAAAACGTTCATGAAATGAATTGGTGGGATCGTTTTGAAATGCGGGGAGTGAATATATCATTTGTTCCGGCCCAGCACTGGACACGGAGAACGCCTTGGGATACCGATACCTCTCATTGGGGAGGCTGGGTCATAGAAAGCGAAAACGGCGAATCCATCTATTTTGCAGGAGATACAGGCTATTTTGAAGGCTTTAAAGAAATCGGAGAGAGGTTTCGTATTAAGGCGGCTCTGATGCCCATCGGAGCATACGAACCGGAATGGTTTATGCAAGTGTCACATATCAATCCGGAAGACGCCGTGAAAGCGTTTTTGGAGTTGAAGGCTGACAGCTTCATTCCCATGCATTACGGGGCATTCCGGCTTGCTGATGATACAGGCCCGGAAGCATTAAGCAGACTGCACGGCGAGTGGGACCGGCTTGCATTACCTCCTGAAAACCTGAAAGCATTAGCGCTTGGCGAAACATTTTGGCTGTAACAGCAGGTTTTCGCTGCCGACACCAATCGTTTAAAGACGGTTGGTGTTTTATTGTCAATCAAAGGTGAACAGCCTCTGTATAAAACATGATTTTTCCGGAACCTGCGGTAAAAAACAAAACTTTTTACTCATTTGTTTCACTATAAAATGAAAACGGTTTCGTGCGCGCAGTATATTTAACCTATCACAATTGCTCCAGCAGAAACGGACAGGAAGGATAGAAAAACAGATGAAATACATGAATTCAAGGCAGAAAAAGATTTTGTATCTGTTGTTATCTGAACCTGATGACTACTTAGTTGTGCAAGATTTCGCAGACAGGGTCCGCTGTTCTGAAAAAACGATCAGGAATGATTTGAAAACGATTGAAGATTTCCTGAATGAACATGCTCAAGCTCAGCTGATCCGCAAACCGGGATTAGGCGTCTATTTACATATATCTGAACAGGAAAGGTCACGGTTAAGCCGGCAAATTTATAATGAGCACTTTACATGCAGGCACAAGACCGATGAAGAAAGAATACTTCACATCGCTTATGATTTATTAATGAATTCAAAGCCCGTTTCCGCAAAAGAAATTGCCGCACAGCATTTTGTAAACAGAGCTTCCATTAAAAAGGATGTAAGTGCGGTTGAAGAGTGGCTGAAGCGATTTGATCTCACGCTGGTTTCTAAACAGCGGCTCGGCTTAAAGATTGAAGGGGACGAAAAAAACAAAAGAAAAGCATTGGCGCGAATTTCAGATTTGATTGATAATACGGAGTTTACAAGCCAATTTATAAAAAGTAAGTTTTTAAGTCATGAAGCGGACTTTGTGAGAAAAGAAATCAAGTTATTACAAAAAAACCATTCTATCTATTTTACGGATGAAACATTTGAAAGTTTGCTGCTGCATACATTGCTGACTATCCGCCGTATCAAAATGAAACAGCCGGTCGCCATTTCTGCAAGACAGCTGGACGCGGTAAAAAAGAAGAAAGAATATGAATGGACACTGGCTTGTTTAAAACGGCTTGAGCCGGTATTTGCCATACGGTTTCCTGAGGAAGAAGCCGTCTATTTAACTTTACATATAATAGGCGGGAAAGTCCGCTATCCATCGCAGCAAGAAAAGAAGCTTGATCTTGAAGATTCTGAGCTTTCCAAAGTCGTCAGGCATTTGATCAATCGTGTTTCAGAACTGCAAACGCTGGATTTTCATAAAGACCAGGAACTGATCAACGGATTGAACATTCATCTCGATCCGGTGTTGAAGCGGCTGAGCTATGATCTCTCTGTTTCAAACCCCATGCTTCACGACATCAAAAAAATGTACCCTTATTTGTTTCATCTTATCATTGACGTTTTAGAAGACATCAATCAAACATTTGATCTTTATATTCCTGAAGAAGAGGCGGCCTATTTGACGCTGCATTTTCAGGCAGCGATCGAACGGCTGCGCCGAAGCAGTCATAACCCTAAAAGGACGATCATCGTCTGCCATATGGGCATTGGCATGTCGCAATTGCTGCGGACTAAAATTGAACGCAAATTTCATCACATTACGGTAAAAGACTGTATCGCAAAAGCGGAGCTGACAGAGTATATCAAAAAGCATAAAGATATAGATTTCGTCATTTCTACGATAGGGCTTGGAAATGTAACGATCCCTCATATTGTCGTATCACCGCTTTTGGAGTCTGCTGATGAAAAGAAGCTCAGCGCATTTATGCAACAGCTTGATACATCACACCGCCGGGAGCAAAAAACGTTTAAAATGCTGAACGACACGACTCCGTTTCTCGTTTTTTTACAGCAAGAGACAGAGCACCGTTATCAGGTCATTGAAAAGCTGGCGCAGGCTTTATATGAAAAAGGCTATGTAGAAAAAGAGTATGGCATTCATGCAGTAATGAGAGAAAAAATGTCGGCGACAAATATCGGGGCGGGTATTGCCATCCCTCACGCGAACTCTAAATATATCAAACAATCAGCCATTGCAATCGCCACCTTAAAAGAGCCGATTGAGTGGGGGACGGAAAAGGTGTCGCTCGTTTTTATGCTTGCCGTCAAACACGAAGATCAAAACAAGGTAAAGCAATTATTCAGTGAGCTTTCCTATCTTAGCGAGCAGCCGGCACTTATTCAAAAACTGACGGAAGAAAAAAATGTAATGACGTTTTTATCGTATTTAAACTATTAAAAGCAGGGAATGGCTCCCTGCTTTTTTTCTGTTTATAGGGAAAAATGCCGTTATTTCCGGAACTTATGGTAAAAAAACGCGCTTATCACAGGCTGATTTCAGTATAAAGTTGAGACAAGATCTTGAAATTCAGACTGCAAAGGAGGATTTATATGAAACTGTTAGCGATTACATCATGTCCGAACGGCATTGCCCATACGTATATGGCTGCTGAAAATTTACAAAAAGCAGCCGGCAGATTAGGCGTTGAGATCAAAGTGGAAACCCAGGGCGGAATCGGGGTGGAAAATAGGCTGACCGAAGAGGAAATCCGGGAAGCAGACGCAATCATTATCGCGGCGGACCGTTCGGTGAACAAAGACCGATTCGCGGGAAAAAAGCTGCTGGCTGTCGGGGTTCAGGAAGGCATCCGCAAACCGGAAGAATTAATTAAAAAAGCGCTTAGCGGTGAAGTGCCGGTCTATCAATCTGCTTCAAAAGCTGAATCCGCAAGTCAGCAGGGCAAAAAACAAAACCCGATTTACCGTCATTTAATGAACGGCGTTTCTTTTATGGTTCCTTTCATTGTTGTCGGCGGATTATTGATAGCGGTTGCATTGACGCTTGGAGGAGAAAAAACACCAAAGGGCTTAGTCATTCCGGACGAGTCTTTTTGGAAAACGATTGAACAGATCGGCAGTGCTTCTTTTTCATTCATGATCCCGATTTTAGCCGGGTACATCGCGTTCAGCATCGCTGATAAGCCGGGTCTTGTCCCCGGAATGATCGGCGGATATATTGCGGCATCCGGCAGCTTTTACGACAGTGCAAGCGGCGCAGGATTCCTCGGAGGAATCATTGCGGGATTTTTGGCGGGATACGCGGCGCTTGGAATCAAAAAATGTAAAGTTCCTAAAGCAATACAGCCGATTATGCCGATCATTATTATTCCGGTGTTTGCCTCACTGATCGTCGGTTTGGCGTTTGTATTTCTGATCGGCGCCCCCGTCGCTCATATTTTCGCATCATTAACGGTGTGGCTTGCGGGAATGAAAGGTTCGAGCTCAATTCTTCTGGCATTGATTTTAGGAGCGATGATCTCCTTTGATATGGGAGGACCCGTAAACAAGGTGGCCTTTCTTTTCGGATCGGCAATGATCGGAGAAGGAAATTATGAAATTATGGGCCCGATTGCCGTTTCCATTTGTATACCGCCGATAGGGCTTGGGATTGCGACGTTTTTAGGAAAAAGAAAATTCGCCGCCGCAGAAAGAGAAATGGGAAAAGCTTCATTTACGATGGGCCTTTTCGGTATCACGGAAGGAGCCATTCCATTTGCGGCCCAAGACCCCCTTCGTGTGATCCCGAGTATTATGGCGGGTTCTATGACCGGCTCGGTGATAGCGATGATCGGCCATGTGGGGGACAGAGTGGCACACGGCGGCCCCATCGTTGCTGTACTTGGAGCAGTAGATCATGTATTGATGTTTTTTATCGCTGTAACAGCAGGCTCTCTTGTCACCGCTCTGTTGGTTAATGTACTGAAGAAAGATATGGCGAAATCCCCCGCGCCCGGCGAGGTGCTGCCGTCTGCTGCACCAAATGAAGCTGCAGCGGCAAAAGAAACAAAGGAACCATCTCAGGCTGACAGCCGAAAAGCCGGGATGACCGAAATCAAAAAACTGACTGACATTATCAGTACGGACTTGATTGAACCGCATTTATCCGGCGAAACGAGGGATGACATTATCGATGAAATGATCGAGAAAATGTCCCGTAAAGGTATGCTGCTGTCTGACAGCGGATTTAAGCAGGCCATTTTGAGTCGGGAACAGCAGGGAACCACGGCGATAGGTATGAATATCGCCATTCCGCACGGAAAGTCTGAAGCCGTCAAAACGCCGGGTGTCGCATTCGGAATAAGACGTTCGGGTGTTGACTGGAACAGCCTTGATGGTTCTGATGCAAAACTGATTTTTATGATTGCCGTACCGAAGGAAAGCGGCGGAAATCAGCATCTGAAAATATTGCAGATGTTATCCCGAAAACTGATGGATGACAGCTATCGGGAAAGGCTGCTCTCCGTTCAGACAAAAGAAGAGGCGTATGAGCTTCTGGAAGAAATCGAATAAAGCGGGGGATGATCATGTCTACTGAACCGATATTTTTCAATCCGGTTTTCAAAGAAAGAATTTGGGGAGGCGCCGCCCTGCGTGATTTTCACTATAATATTCCGTCCGAGCGGACAGGGGAGTGCTGGGCCTTCGCCGCTCATCAAAATGGACAGAGCACAGTTCGAAACGGCATGTATAAAGGATGTACGCTCGGTGAATTGTGGGAGCATCACAGAGATTTATTCGGAAACCTTGAAGGAGACCGTTTTCCTCTTCTTACAAAAATTTTGGATGCGGACCAAGACCTGTCCGTTCAGGTGCATCCGAATGATGACTTTGCCAAAATGCATGAAAACGGAGAACTTGGAAAAACCGAATGCTGGTATATCATTGATTGTGCAAAAGATGCGGAGATCATTTTCGGCCACAACGCAACAACAAAAGAAGAACTGATATCCATGATTGAGCGCGGAGAATGGGACGGGCTCCTGAACAGAGTTAAGGTAAAGCCGGGAGATTTCTTCTTTGTTCCAAGCGGCACCGTTCACGCGATTGGAAAGGGCACACTTATTTTAGAGACGCAGCAAAATTCAGATACGACTTACAGATTGTATGATTACGGAAGAAAAGATGCGGACGGCAGGATGCGCGAGCTCCATTTGGAAAAAAGTATAGACGTGATAGACGTTCCATCTGTCCGTGAACGGCCGACCGTTCACTATAAACAAACAGATGATCTGCTGGCAGCTGTTTTAATAGAATGTCCTTATTTTTCAGTCGAAAAGTGGGTTGTAAAAGGTGAAGCAAATCTATTCCAGCATCATCCTTTCCTTCTTGTCAGCGTGATCGAAGGAGACGGAATAATGATTGCAGGCGGGCATGAATATCCCTTTAGAAAAGGAGATCATATTCTCCTGCCTTCCGGTTTGGGAGAATATAAACTGGCAGGCCATGCAAATTGTATTGTGTCTCATCTGTGATCCTCAAAACCCTTCTCTAGCATCAGAGAAGGGTTCCTCATCACTTTTGCAAAAATACCGAAATTTCCAGCGTATCAGTGTTTTCGTTCCTGAATTTATTCTCTCAATTTGTATATCTCCCGAGCCATCGATTCAAGTATGTACATAGCGGGGATTTGGGTGGTGACATTCGCATTTTCAACCCATTCTTCCGTCACGTAATATGAAATATTCACATCGGACATTTTGGCAATGGTTGAATGTTTATGATTTGTAATACTGATGACCCGGCTGCCTTCTTGTTTCAGCTGATTCAGATGAGTCACCGTAGAATCTCCTTCACCTGAAACCGATAATGCGATCGTGATGCTGTTATGACGGAAATGGGAATGGGCCGGAAAGTAAGGATCTTTAATATACATTGAAAGTTTCCCTAAGCACGAAAAATATCTGGCTCCGTATTCGGCGAGAATTCCCGAACTTCCCACTCCGATAAAAATGACACTTTCTGCATCGGCCGCAAGGGCTGCTGCTTCCTTCAGCTTTTCTTCCATCCCTCCGCTTACTGTTCTTTCAAAAAACTCGGCAACGGAATGGTGGGGACTCTTTAAAATCGTTTTTTTATTTGCCTCCGTATACATTTTCAGCTTCACCTTAAACTCCGAAAACCCTTCACAGTTTATTTTTTTGCAGAAACGTAAAATAGAAGCCGTAGATACATGGGTTTCATTTGCCAATTCACGGATTCGCATATAGACGACTTTCTCGCTGTTTTGGGAGATGTAGTTGTATAAAGAAGTTTCAAGCTCATTAAATGAAGCAATCATTTCGTGTGTGAACATGCAGGGGGATTCTCCTTTTTATGAGAATGGTGAATGTACATCTAATCGTAACATATCATTTTTAAAAGAAACATAGTGTTATATTTATGTGACAAATCACTTTTTGTGTCATTCAAAACAAGACGTCAGCCAATGATTTACGGCGCGAAACAACTGCGGATATAATTCGTTCATACGCTTTATGCATGATCTCTTCAAGGGTCTCTGACAAAAGCGGCCGAAAAAAGGAGGACAATATGAGTATCAAACTGATAGCAGTTGATATGTGAATGATGAAATGGCATATAACAAAGAGCGTTTTATGAATCAGTATCGTGAATTAAAAGCGCGGGGAATTAAATTTGCCGTAGCAAGCGGAAACCAGTATGCGCAGCTTACATCCTTTTTTTCGGAGATCGAAAGTGAAATCGCTTTCGTTGCCGAGAATGGCGCTTTCGTCGTGAATGCCGGAGAAGAATTATTCGCGGGTAACATGTCTGAAGACACTATAAAAGCAGTGATCCGTGCTTTAGAGCAGTATGAGGTGAAAAACGTCATTGTCTGCGGAAAAAAAAGCGCGTATATTCATGAAAATGCCAGTGAAGATGAATATCTGCATGCCAGTAAGTATTATTATGTGTTAAAAAGGGTGCCGCATTTTGAAAACATCGATGATGACATTTTGAAATTTTCCATCAGCTTTCCCGCCGAACATTGTTCCGCACTTCTGAGGCATTTAAAAGACGCCATCGGGTCTTTCGTCACGCCTGTATCAAGCGGGCACGGTGACATAGATCTGATCATACCGGGGCTTCATAAAGCAAGCGGGATGAAGCTTCTCCAGAAACAATGGGGGATAAATGATGAAGAATGCGCGGCCTTCGGAGACAGCGGCAATGATCTGGAGATGGTGTCCGCCGTGAAATACGGAGTCGCCATGGATAATGCGCAGGAAAGCATTAAACAGGCTGCCGCGTATATCACGCAATCAAACAATGAAGAAGGGGTCTTAAATGCGATTGATTCCATCCTCACATGTGAAAAACCCTTTGTCTGAAAAAGACGTTTTAACTGCGGAGGTGCTGAACGATGATTAAATTAGTGATTACGGATTTAGACGGCACATTTTTAAATAATCAAGGCGATTTTGACAGAACGTTATTTGAAAAGACAAAACGAGTAATGGAGGAACAGCATGTCGCTTTCGCCATCTGCACCGGGAAGCAGTGTGAAAGGGTGGAAGCTTTATTCGGAGAAGATGCGAAAGATTTTTGGATTTTAGGAGACAGTGCCACACGTATAAAAAAGAACGGCAAGTTCGTATATGAATCTTTGATCAGCAATGAAGCGGGACTGTCAATTATAGGCGCTTTAGAAAAAATCAGCTGCGGGCATAGCATTATCGCATGCACAAAGATTGGCGCGATCGTAAAAGAAAATCTGTCTGAAAGTGAGATGAAATATGTAAATGCCTCTTATGCACATGTAACGAAAATAACTGATTTTACTGAGATAAAAGACGATTTTATCAAGATTACGGTTCATGATCCCGACGCCAACTGTCCGGAAACGAGAGAAAAGCTGCATGAATTTTTTCACCAATTATATATCGTGGCATCAGAGGATACCTGGATGGACATATCAAATATCGGAATACATAAAGGAACAACAGTACAAGAACTGCAGCGATTATTAGGGGTTTCGGCTGATGAAACAATGGCGTTCGGAGACGGCCGCAATGACAAAGAATTGATGGAAGCGGCATCCTACAGCTTTGCGGTTAAGAATGCCATTGACGAAATAAGAGATGCGGCGCACTTTGTCATCAAATCAAATGAGGAAAGCAGCGTCATGCACACGATTATGAGAATATTAGCGCTGCAAAAACAATGATGGGCTAAAGCCAATGCGGCAGGACTTACTAGGGAAAGAAAAAGCGGGCTATCCTCAGACTTTAATTCACTCCTGATTTACCTAAAATATGTTAAAAATGAATAAATATCTATATTTGACTCGATTGTATTGGTATAATATGTATAAAATGAATGAAACGGCATAATATCAAGATGAAAAAAATCACTTCATATCAGACAAAAAGTAGGAACTTCCTCGTTTTTGAATAAATTGGGAGGTGTTTGTATTAGCCCGCTGTTGAGTCCCGCGTATATCATTCTTATTTTTCTTCCGGCAGCTTCTTTTCTGTTAGGGATATTAGGGTATTTCATCTTTAAAAAAGTATGGATGATGGTTGTTATTGTCTTCATTTTGTCCTTGATATTCATGTTTATTGTAATAGGTGCCGAGCCGACATTTTTCATATGGGTGGCTATGATGACGGGGAGCTGTTTTGTCTCCGGTTCAATCACTAAGACGATATGGACTTTTGCAAAGCGAAAATATTAGACAGAAGAATCCTGTTTGAACAGCTATCTTTTTTTTGTCGATTGAAGAAAAAGAAGGATAGAGTTATCCGTTATGTTCTTATTTTTTGTCTGTTGTTGTCAGATCGGGCTTTCTGTTAAAAATGTCTGTCTATCGTTTTGTTCTTTTTTAACTAAGCGGAGCACTATAATTGAACTGTAGATACATAGAAAAACAAGAAAGGATAAGGAGGATTTTTATGTTTCAAACCTTAGACCATTTTTTGAAATCTTGGGAGTTCGAAGCCGATGCGACACAGAAACTGCTGAATCATCTGACTGATGAATCACTTAAACAAGAAATCACTTCACAACATTGGACTTTAGGCCGTATTGCATGGCATACTGTCGCTGCCATTCACATCATTACCTCAAACACAGATTTAACATTTCACGCTCCGGCTGAAGATTATCCTGTTCCTGCATCGGCGCGGTTTATTGCTGAGAGTTATCATCAAGCCAGTAATGCATTTGTACAGGCGTTAAAAACGCAATGGACTGACGATACGCTTCAAGAATGTGTCAACTTTATTGGTCAGCAATTGCCGAATGGTTCACTTTTGATGTTTTTAATTCAACATCAAAACCATCATCGAGGACAAATGACTGTCCTTATGAGACAAGCAGGTTTACCTGTTCCGGGTATTTATGGTCCGGCAAAAGAGGAATGGGCAACATTCGGTTTGGAAGCTCCGAAATAGGATATTGTTGTAAGGGCTCGAATGAATAGATGATACCAATCGATGTTGGTATCTTTTTTGTTTTAGTCCTAGAGTTATTAAACCGGTATCCATGACATGCAGACGAATCAACAGTTCAAAAGATGTAAATTAAAAGGTCAATAAATGCAGAAAGGTGATTATGATGATAACTAAAATGACGCGATTCAATATGAAAGACTTCAATAAACCAAACGAACCTTTCGTTGTTTCAGGGAGAATCATCCCTTCATTTGAGGACAATGTTTGGACATATACAGAGGAGAAATTTGCTGAACCTTATGTCAAAAAATATGACGATGAAGACATTGATGTCAGTTATATTGAAGCAGAGGATAAAGCTGTCTTTTTTTATTACGCAGAGAACGACTGTGTCGGCCGGAGTAAGCTTCGTTCTAATTGGAATGGATACGCACTGATTGAAGACATTGCCGTTGCAAAAGATTATAGAAAAAATGGTGTCGGGACGGCTTTATTACATAAAGCGGTTGAGTGGGCAAAGGAGAATCATTTATGCGGTCTTATGCTTGAAACACAAGATATTAATGTTTCAGCTTGTCATTTTTATGCCAAAAATAACTTTGTCATAGGAGCGGTCGATACAATGCTTTATTCCAATTTTTCAACAGCAAATGAAATTGCGGTTTTTTGGTACTGTAAATTTTAAAGATAACAGTATTTGATGTTTCGTCATTTAGCGGGTGTGGTCGCAAAGTATTCAAAACATCGGTTTGAAGATTTATAATAAGGTATATCAATCAATGCAGGGGGAGTTATGGATGAAGTGCAAAAAAATGAACAGGGTACATTTAAAAGAGGGAAGCGTATCAACGGCCCTATAAACTGCGTCTGCCCTCATTAATGGAGGGAAAGTTGTGAATACGCCTTATTCACAGTCAGCTTTACGGCACAACCAAGTGTTCATTTGGCTTTGTGTTTTGTCATTTTTCAGCGTATTAAATGAAATGGTTTTGAACGTCTCATTACCTGATATCGCCAACGATTTTCATAAACTGCCGGCGAGTGCAAACTGGGTGAACACGGCCTTTATGTTAACCTTTTCCATCGGAACTGCTCTGTATGGGAAGTTATCAGATCAGCTGGGCATCAAAAAGCTGCTTCTATTTGGAATTATGGTAAATGGCTTCGGGTCGATCATTGGATTTGTCGGACACTCTTTCTTTCCTGTACTCATTCTGGCCCGATTTATTCAAGGGGCTGGTGCAGCCGCATTCCCGGCTCTTGTGATGGTTGCAGTAGTACGCTATATTCCGAAAGAAAACAGGGGTAAAGCATTTGGTCTGATCGGGTCGCTGGTAGCAATGGGGGAAGGCGCCGGACCAGCTATTGGCGGAATGATCGCTCATTATATTCACTGGTCATATTTGCTGCTTATTCCGACAGCAACAGTTATCACCGTTCCATTCCTGATGAAACTGCTGGAAAAGGAAGAAAGAATCAGCGGGCGCTTTGATATGACGGGGATTATATTAATGTCTGCAGGCATCGTATTTTTTCTGCTGTTTACAACGTCATATAGACTATCTTTTCTGATCATCAGTATTCTGGCTTTCCTGATATTTGTGAAACATATTAGGAAAACTCAAAATCCCTTTGTTGACCCTGCACTGGGGAAAAATGTCTTGTTTATGATGGGCGTCCTTTGCGGAGGCCTGATATTTGGCACTGCTGCAGGATTTGTGTCTATGGTTCCTTATATGATGAAAGATGTTCACCATTTAAGTACTGCGGCAATTGGAAGCGGGATTATGTTCCCCGGGACGATGAGCGTCATCATCTTCGGTTACATTGGAGGATGGCTTGTTGATCGGAAAGGTTCTTTATATGTGCTGACCATTGGGATTGCATTGATGTCTTCCAGTTTTTTAATCGCTGCCTTTTTCATAGATGCGACACCTTGGCTCATGACCGTTATAATCGTTTTTGTTTTTGGGGGGCTCTCCTTCACAAAAACGGTTATATCTACAATTGTGTCTGGCAGTTTGAAACAAAAGGAAGCCGGCGCCGGAATGAGTCTGCTTAATTTTACAAGCTTTTTATCAGAGGGGACGGGTATTTCGATTGCAGGCGGTTTATTATCGGTCCGCTTGCTGGATCAAAGGCTGCTGCCTGTTAACGCTGATCATTCCGCTTATTTGTACAGTAATATGCTCATTCTTTTTGCAGGAATCATCGTTATGAGCTGGCTGGTAACCGTGAATGTCTATAAACGTTCGCAAAGAAATGACTAAAAAGGGAAAAGGATCAAACTTGATAAAAGTTTTGATCCTTTTTTTGAGGAGCTTCCTTATTCCGAAACCTTTTGTCGATCAATGAAAGGGGAGTTAAAGTGAATTACATTTATAAGAAAAAGGAAAAGAAAAATGGAAATTGTATCATTTCAATCAGAGATAAATGGGAGAATGCACTTATTGAGTTTGAACAAAAAAATAATCAAATTGAGATCATGATCAATTATCGTAACGAGAAAACAACCAAGTTTTCACTGCCAATCGAGACTTTTGAGAAAGTGTATGAGGATATTAAAATAGGCCGGAGAGAAAGTTAGTCATTCTGTTTGAAAATGACCATGAAGTTCGTAAGCAGTATGGTTTTAACACGCATTTGGATTCCCCTGACAAAGTAAAGGTTTTTGGGGATTTATGTTAAAACAATAGTAAGAACCTTGTGCAGCGGACAGGGAGTTTCGTTGCTTCATAAGGAGAGGGAACTATGAAAAATAAGATTCACATACTGGGAGCCTCCGGAGTCGGAACTTCAACATTGGGAGTTGCATTATCAAAGCATTTGCCTCATACGCATCTTGATACTGATGATTACTATTGGACAGATAAATTCACTAAGAAAAGAGAAATTCCTGAAAGAAGAAAGTTGCTTGAAAAAGACTTGACAATAAATGAGAAATGGATTCTTTCTGGCGCAGTGTGCGGCTGGGGCGATGATCTAAAAAGTTATTTTGACCTTGTCATCTTCTTATGGATTCCGCAGGATATACGGCTTGAGAGATTAAGGCATAGGGAATTTCACCGTTATGGAAACGAAGTGTTAGACGGCGGCAGTAAATATGAACAATCAAAAACATTTTTAGAGTGGGCTTCTTTATATGATAATGCCGGAATGGAAGTTAGAAGCAAAGCTTTACACGAACATTGGATGGCAGATTTATCTTGTCCATTGTTAAAAATTGAAGGAGATTACTCAGTCAATGAAAGAGTTGATCGTGTCTTGGATTATCTGAATTCTAATTAAACTAACGATGGAGATAACTGCAAAATCCAAAAGTCAAAGACGGTTCCGGCCATTTTAACGGAGCTGTTTTTTTATACCGCTTTCAGTTTCTCTGTTGTGAAGTCATTTATTTTCGGCAGCATCCCACAATAGAGAAGTGATTTGTTCTTTGTAAGGAAGTTTTTGGTTAAGTTGCAAGAAACGGAACTCCAATGAGTAGATACACCCTGAAACCTGTCCAGGTTTAAGCTGGTTACCATTGAGTGAAAAGCCATTGCCGCCGGCAAAGACAATACCTGGAATGAAAAGTATTGCAGGGAAAGCTAATTTGGTCATTTACCGTGAAAATACGGAAGGCTTTTACGCTGGCCGAAATATGTATATCGGTTTAGGGGAATGGCAGGTAACCCCGGAAGTGGCTGTATTGACTGGAGTTTTCACTAAAAAGGCGATTACACGTATTGCGCATGCAGCCTTTCAAAGTGCGATGGAACGCCGTAAGAAGGTTACATGGCTCGGGACTCTTTTTGAATACGTGCCGAGAAATGCCGGAACAATACCCTGAAGTGGATGATTATCATATTGATGCAATGACGGTACATTTAGTTCGTCGGCAGCTTGGGGCTTGCACTGTCAATTAATACAAATGGGAAAGCAGGCAATGGCCCAGGCTGCTCACGGTTCAGCACCTGACATTGCAGGGAAAATATTGCGAATCCTATCGTATTATACTTTCAACTGCTATGTTGTTTGAATGCTCAGTACACAGTATCGTGATAAAAAACTGAAAGAAGCAGCGGAATTAATAGAAAACTCACTTCGGGAAACCGTGAAGGCAGGAATTAAAACAGGAGATCTTGGCGGTCAATCATCAACGTCCGACTTTGCAGAAGCAATTGCAGAAAGGATCGGACGTTAAGGCGGAAAATAAGAGGTGAGAAGCAGATCATCAAAACGCAATAGGACACCTCAATTTAGATTTTCAGTAAGAACGGCTCTGCTCATTAAAAAACTCAATTCGTAGATTAGTGGTATCAATAATGCTGCAGATCGGGTTAGTAACTTAAAGAGGAAGGGATGAGACCCCTTCCTTAAAACCTTCAATTCGTCTAATTTCATTGTAAGATATATTGCTTTTTTGAAATGGGTATCCAAATTTCACTTTTAAAAGATGGCGATGTTACATCTTTATGCTCATTCCACAGGATTTCTGGGCCTTCAATTTGTTCATAATGTGACGATGGAAACCATTCGGAATAAATCCGCCCCCATACTTCCTGCAGTGCATCCGGAAATGATCCGGCTGCTTCGAATACAGCCCATGTTGAGGCAGAGACTTCAAGCTGTGATAGGTGATTTGGGCAATGTTTCGTTGTGGCTGCGCCAATATAGTGATCAAGCTCTCCGTTTTCCTCTGTCCGGCCTTCAGAAAAGTTCGTGGATGCACTAATGAGTCCTACAGGCGCTACATTAGAAAGCTCTTTAAGTTGATTGATTGCTGCTTCATCTAAACTTTCCCACATCGATGCAATGTCAGGATTCACGCCTTTGAACAAAATAGGGACTCTTTTTTTAATGCCGACGATGCGAAATGCCTCTTTTTCTTCAATGCGATAGTTCATTTCATTTCCTCCTTTGATTGATAACTGGAATGTCATTCGCGGATAAGCTTTAAGTGAATGGCCATTATGTCTAGCTTCTGATGGTCTTATGCCATGCAGATTTTGAAATGCTCGTGCAAAAGAATCTGGTGAGTGATACCCGTATTTTATTGCAAGATCAATCACCTTTACGCGGCTGTCTTTAAGTTCAAAAGCTGCAAGAGTAAGACGTCTGCGGCGAATATATTCCGATAATGAAATACCTGTAAGGAAGGAAAACATCCTTTTAAAATGATATTCAGAGCAGAAAGCAAGCCTTGATGCTTCTTTGAAATCAATATCGTTCGTGAGGTTTTCTTCGATATACGTTAATGCGCTGTTCATCCTTTTAAGCGAATCCATTTATTTGACCTCCTTTACCAAAAGAATAACAGGAGCGAAATGTATCTACCCGACATTTCGTGCACAGTTTTGCAGGATAACTTATATGTAATAAATTAAGTTATTCACCTGTATTTGTACAGAAAACCACCTAATAACTGCTTGGGTTTCATTGAAGCGGTAAATCCAATGCATGAAAAGATCAAAGATATCCGTGCACCAACAAGAAGGCAGCTTGTCATTTTCAAAGTATCTGATCAAATGAAAAAATAAATCAAGGCAGGCGATACCTAAAGCTAGGATAGAGGCAGCAACACCCAATATGCTTATAGAGCTCCTTATCATCCTTAAAGAAATGTTTAAAAGTCCAATTGTCCTCTCCGACTGGATTTGTTGAAAATGTGAAGCGACAACGTTGAGTAACGAAGACGTCCTAACAGCTCCTTGAATGCCTCATACTTTACTTCAAAAGACGTACAGATTAGACTACATATAAATCTTACTTGTTGATAAGGAACTTTATTTGACTGATCGGCACATAAATTTACTTTCAGCAAAACATCAAAAAGGTGTGCAACTTTATCAGCTGCACACCTTTTTGACTTTTTACGGTTTATAAAATGTGACATGTTTGCCATCTCTGTCAAACCAGCCTCTGAACGCCCAGTTATCCCAGCCGCCATCTCCTTGGTTGGTGAATTCCCCATCTTCAAACACCCAGATCCCGTATACCACTCCATTAAGAACGGCAGATCCATAGAATTTGACGCCTCTGAAGTGATCTTCGTAATTCTGGGCCAAATTAAATACCATGACATTATATTTCTGTCCCGCAGAGTAAAAAGTAGATTCCATCATGTTTTTGACAAAACCCGGTCGGTTTGCGTTCTGCACAACAGCACCTTGGATTGCATTTGCTATGCCGAGGACGTCAAGATTCACATTGAAATTAACACCAGGTATGCCAGTTCCGGCCTTAGGCTGATTAAGGTTCATTGTTTGTTTAACGGCCGGTGTTGATGTAACAGTGGGTTCAGCCTCTTTTTCTTTAGCGTGGGCAAAAGCAGGCAGACTGGAAGCAGCGAGCATCAGAGCGGTGACGGATGTGATTATCTTTTTATTCAATTCAATTCCTCCTTGAGATTTTTAGAGATCCATAGGCCGACAACAGACAACTTATTTCTCGTTTCCTGCTTTATGCCCCCCCTTTCCTTGAACAAAAGTATATAAAGTTTCTCGTTTGGAATAATGATGAAAAATGAGTATTTTCTGTTCGGTCAGAAATCATATAACTGGAAGGGAAAGAAATTATAAAACGGGTCAGATAGATAGGTCATATAAATCAATCGGGTCTTATTTGATAGATTGAATAGTATAAATTTCACTTTTCCAGAATACTTTGTAAGAAGATATCACAATTGTTTTCAATGCGGTCAAAAAGATTCATTTTCAGTGATTTAAAATTAAAATTGTTTTGGTTTTGCATCGCTAATTGCCTTCCTCATAGATCTTTATCATTGACCATTTTTGTTTTCTCTAATTCTTCTATAGTGTATGTAGTAACAAGATCAGCTTGATCATCATCTTTCTCCTTCCATCCTTTCCACACTCGTTGGCCCTCCCCCTTTTCTTTTTTTATCTATTTTCTTTACATTGTACAGATCTACCACTGTTTCATCGTTTAAACAATCAGCACTTGCCTGGCAGGTTACAAGTATCGGAAATGACATTGACAATTCTTGTATAATTCCAAGTTATTAATGAACTCTCTTCAAAGGGTGTTATAATAAACTAAAATTTAAACTAACCATGAATAGGGAATGAATGAAATGTTACATGACACTAAAATACTTATCATTGAAGATGATGAAGCAATAGCTGATCTCCTTTCATACGGGCTTTCACAAGAAGGTTTTCAAACGTGTGCCGCAGCCACCGGGGCTTTAGGGATGAAAAAAATAGATCAATTCAAACCCGATCTGCTGCTGCTCGATTGGATGCTGCCAGATTTCAGCGGATTGGACATCTGTAAAATAGTGACTCATCGCTATAATATCCCTATACTTATGATCACCGCAAAGTCAGATATCACTGATAAAGTACTTGGGTTGGAATTTGGAGCTGATGATTATATTACAAAGCCTTTTGATTTGCGCGAAGTTACCGCTAGAATTCGAACGATACTTAGGCGCCTTGAACAAGCTGACCTCGTAAATAATCAAGAAACGGCTAACGAAAATCATATTCAGTTTAAAAATATTGTGATCATCCCAGATGAAAGAATAGTAAAAAAAGACGGGAACATTGTTGATTTGACTCCTAAAGAATTTGATCTGCTTAAGACCTTGATTGACCATCCGCGGAAAATATTCACACGTTCTGAGCTGTTGGAATTCATCTGGGGGTATGACTTTGCCGGGGATACACGTACGGTAGACACTCATATACAAAGGCTCCGAAAGAAACTGAACGCAAGCGGATTGATTAAAACAGTGTTTGGTATCGGATATAAATTTGAGAAACAGGAGGAATAGAGAGTGTTACATACCATTAAGGGTAAATTCATTATTGGTTTCTTTCTGATTTTCTCTCTTTCTTTCCTTGTACTCAACCAAACGGTCAAAAGCGTGATTTGGTCAAGCAATGAAAAGATTGTGACCTCAGATTTAATAGACTTGAAAAAAAACAGTATCGTGTATATCAACCAGGCATTTTTAATCAATCATTATAAAAACAACGAACTTTACTTCGGTGATATGGCCGATGAAATAGTGGAAAGTCTAACTCATTCAACAGGAAACAATATAGGTGTTTATACCGTAAATGGCACTTTATTGTCTTCTTCTAATAAAACCGTTTTTTCACAAGGTGCTGATGAGGATCTTAAAAAAGCGATTAACGGCAAGAATGCTTACCATATCACTCATGACCAAAATAAAGCAGAAGTGTTTTTCTCTTTTCCAGTTGTCATTGACGGTACAAAAGTCGGCATTTTACGCATTTCCAAAAATTTTAATTTGCTTTACAAACAAAGCGGAGAGATTTTAAATATTATTTTTTATATTGCCCTTGCTATATTTGTTGCAGCGTTTCTATTCTCTTATATCCTCTCGAGACATATCACGATTCCAATCGTTAAGCTGACAGGGGCTACTTCAAAAGTCAAACAGGGAAAATTGGATGTGGATATCCACTTTCATAGAAAAGATGAAATTGGACAGCTTACGATTAATTTTAATGATATGGTTACCAAAATTAGAGATCAAATCTTAACGATTGAAAAAGATAGGGACAGGTTAAGAAAACTTAACGAACAGGAAAAACGTTTTTTTGACAATATGACCCATGAGTTAAAAACACCTTTGACTTCCATACAGGGATATGCTGAAATCATAAAACAAAAAGGTGCATCAGATCAGAAGTTTTTTAATAAAGGAATGAATCATATTGTGGAAGAAAGCCGGCGGCTGCACAATTTGGTCATAAAACTCCTTGAGGTATCCCGAGAAACATCTAAAGATCAATTTAATAGGATAGATGCAGGATCGATATTAAAAGATGTATGTGAATCTATGAAATTTCGGGCAGGGCGATATAAAAAGAAAATCAGGTTTGAAATTGAAGAAGACCTCTATGTATATGGTCAAATGAATAGACTGCGCCAGCTTTTTATAAACCTTCTGGACAATGCGATCAAATACAGTTTATCGAATTCAGCAATCACTATTACGGCAAAAGTTGTTGGAGATCAGGTTCTTTTCATATTCAAGAATCCAAGTGATCCATATGAAGATAACCAATACACAAAAGTGATGGAGCCTTTTTATTCAATTAACCGAAAGGCTGCGGAAGAGGGAAGTCTAGGCTTGGGATTAAGTATAGTTAAAACAATTGCAGAGGAGCATGGGGGAACAATCAAGATGTTCTATAAAAATAATAATACAATTATAAGTATCGAATTAGCTTATATGAAGGTTGAGAAATAATCATGAAGACCAAACAACTTATCATATGGTCAGGGTTAATATTAATTTTCGTCATTTTTGCGGCCAGTTATAATGTGAGAAAGCAATCTGAAACCATTATCATTCCAAACAAGGAAGAGAATCAGACTGAGGTTCAGAAGTCCGGCTCCTTTCATGTTAAGAAAATATATCGTCTCCCCAAGGTTGACCAGTTGCTTGGATGGTCTGCGTCAAACACTGTGGTTGGTTATTTCAAAGGGAATGACACAACTGAACGTTTAGCATCGCATCCTATTCAGCGCCTTTCTTTCCCCTTTGAAAAACCTGAAACTCTTCAAACCATTGAAAGCAACACTGCTGACATAAAAATGTCTCCCGATGGGAAAAACGCTGTCGGATTAACGATTTCAACGGATAGGATCACATTAAATCTAATGTCACTGACGAACAGAAACAAAAAGAAAATAGCCAGCTTTTCTTCTAACAAGGGTGCCTATGTACAAGATATTTCATGGTCAAATAACGGTAAAGATATTTGTTATATTGTCATTGATCCTGCGAAAAATGGAAAGGCCGCGGTCAATGTGTATAATACGGATTCTGGAACTCTCAAAACATATCCATTGAATGATTTAGATGAAAAAGAGTCCCTTATTGCAGCATCAATTTCAGATGACAGATGTCATTTGCTGCTTACAATGTTACATGGGCAACAAAAACGCATTATAACAGGCACCATAACCAATGATGGGATCGTGATTAAGAACAAACGTCAAACTAGTTATGACGAACCTGTTTGGTTAAACAATTACCAATTTTTATTTTTAGGTACCGGAGGAACGTTGTGCAAATACGATTTAAGAAACAGTGAGCTCTCTGTTCTGCTTGAAAATGTGGATGTTTTCAAAATGTCAAATGATCGAAAAAGAATTGCCTACTCTTTATATGGCAAAGACAACACTTATGCAGGAAGACTGCAAGGAAAAAACATCCTGAATGCAGAACCAATATACCACGGTACCAGTCCGTCAGAAATGTATTGGAGTCCTGATGGCAAAAACCTGCTCATTAATGATAAAGACCTGTATTTCTCTTCGGAAAACTCATCATATATCATAGCCTTTAAATAATTGTGATGTAGAGTCTCAAAAACCCGATTTCTGTTTAAAGAAATCGGGTTTTTTTATTATCTGCAAAGGATTACATTCCTTTATATTTCCTGCACGCAAAAAAATTGCAGTTCGTAAGTATCTTTTTTTGTGACATTTTGTTTACAAGTTGATCAAACTTTTGCGATACCCTCAATTTATATTAATAAAAGATTCATTTCTATCAAAGCTTGTCCATTGACGTTTTGTCTATGTGACTAGTTAAAGAAACTATTGCAAATGAGGAGTTGGAAGAATGCCGAATTCACCCAAAAGCAAACATAAATTGCGAATGGAACGATTATTAGGAGTAGGTTTTTGTGTATTTCTTATACTTTGTATAACTTTAGTATGCCTTTCCTGGAATGCCATGGCTGGTCCTAAGCTAGATTCATTAAAAGAAAGGAAAGCCTCTTCTGAGGAGATACACAAAGAGAAGAACAAAAATGCAGCAGAGAAAAAGGAAGGACAAAAAACATCAGCTGAAATCGGAAAGGTTGTCTATTTAACATTTGATGATGGACCAAACCCAGCTGCTTCAGAGAAAATCATGGATTTGCTCGATAAATACAATGCAAAAGGGACGTTCTTTATGTTAAAGCCTAACATCGAGCAAAATACTGATATTGTGAGAAAAATGGTGAAAAACGGTCACTCTGTCGGGTCTCACGGTGTGACGCATCAAGTATCCGAAATCTATAAATCCCCTGAGAGTTTTGAAAAGGAAATGAACGATACGCTTAACTTTATCAAAGAAACAACCAAAACTAAATCACATTTGATAAGAGCACCCTACGGATCAAAACCTTACATTACTGGTCCATTTAGAGAGGTAGTGAAGCGTGACCGGTTTGATCTCTGGGATTGGACAGTTGATTCAGAAGACTGGAAGTACACTCATGGAGAAATGGTAAAGAACACAATCCAACAAGTAAATAACCTAGTAGGGAAAGAACCTCTTGTTGTGTTAATGCATGAAAAACCAACTACCGCAGCTTACTTGGAAGAATTATTAAAGTATTTCAAAGATAACGGCTACGAAATGAAAGCAATTAATGATTCAATAAAACCGGTTCAATTCAGATTCAACTGAATTTCGCAAGATAAGCGATAATAAAGAACTGTCAATACTTACATTTTTAAATTCTTCATTATGAAAGGAATTATGGATGAAAATCGGAAGAAGGAAACTGAAAATGCAAAATATTATACTGTTTATTCTAGCTCTATTGTTAACGGTTGGAGGACTGACTTACTACACTATTTACCGTACTGTAGCAAAATCGGTCAGTCACATGTATGAGCCTCTGGATAGGGATTCCAAGTCACAAAATGTTGTTAATAAACACGATCCCATATCAATACTCTTGCTGGGCGTAGATGAGCGCCCAGGTGATAAAGGACGCACTGACTCCATGATTGTATTAACTGTTAATCCAATTACAAAAAAATCAACAATGGTAAGTATTCCGCGTGATACCAGAGTATTCATGCAATCGAAGAATACTAATATCAAAATAAACTCGGCATATACTTATGAGGGAATAGAAGGTTCCGTAAAAACTGTCGAACAATTTTTAAATATTCCAATTCATTACTATATCAAAGTAAACATGGAGGGATTTAAAGATATTGTGGATGCTATTGGCGGGATAACGGTAAATAATGAATTTCCTTTCACCCTTGAAGGTGTGCATATACCAAAAGGGAAACAGCACATTGATGGAAAGGTTGCCCTTAAATATGCACGAATGAGAAAAGAAGATCCACGCGGGGACTTGGGCCGTCAGCAGCGGCAGCGTGAAATCATTAACCAAATGATTCATGAAGGCACAAAATTAAATTCATTAAAAAACTATCAAGGAATTTTAGCTGCATTAGAAGACAATATTCAAACTAACTTAACAATGGATAAAATGATTGATATCCAAAATTCCTATAAAGAAGCCGTGAAAAATATTAAACAGCTAGAAATAAAAGGTGAAGATAAAAGAATAGATAACTTATGGTATCATGTTGTAACTGATGAAACGAGAAACCAATTATCAAAAAAACTTAGAAAGCAATTAAATTTAAAATCTTAAAAATATCTAGTTATAATACCCTCACAAAAGAGCAGCTGCTTTAAGCTGCTCTTTAATATGATCAAAAACCTGTCCCATTGGCGGGGAAATGCGCCGTTTTTTTGTTTGAATTCCAACGTTTTCTTTCGTTTTTCGTTGGGTTTTTAATTCGGACTAAGTAATTAGCAGGAGAACAATGAATGTTACGAAATGATCTCGTTTTTAAAGAGCTAACGATTCTGCGACTCCAAGAACTTTACGAGAAAATCGGTAGTCGCCAAAAAAGAAAGAAATTGAAGGCATAACAAGAATTGAGTCTGCTTTTGGAGTTGGCTCGAAGCTCTCATCGAAGCCGGCTTTTTCACGGATCGCCTTGACTGTTGAAGGAGTTATTGACTCAGATACATTGTGAATTTCTGTTTCTTCATTGTTATATCTTGTCCATATCGTAATGATGCAAATACAGTTTTGACAAAAATTCGTCAAACGAGGTTGCTAGTTTGAAATCCTGATCAGTTTCCACATCGAAGTAGTGAATTGGAGGGTTTGAGTTTGTTTCTCGATAATCCATAGCTGTCCAAGTATGTCCGTCTCCATGAATAAGGAGAACATTTTCGGGTAAATCCCATTCCTTTATTAGGTATGAACTGTCTAATTCCTGGGTCTTCACCTAGCCCTAGCAGGTAATCAAACTCAATATGATCTTCTGCCCACGAATTCTGCACAGTTGTGGGGAATGCATTGTAATTTATCATTCCTCCATTTTGCTTGAGTATAAGCTTCTTGTACGACTCAGGCAGAATGATATTTAACCTGTTTTCGGTGTGTTTGATCATATCTTCAGTTACACTATCAAGTTTATAAGGATCTTCTTCAGTTGCTTCCCAAAAATGATGCACTGTTTTTCCTCCTTAAAGCAATGCCGGGGTATAGTTCGCATAGCTATATATTATTCGACATTAAAGTAGATATACCTATATTAATGCCAAAAAATTTTAAAAGGAAAACATTTCCCCAATGTTGTATGATTTGGAAGGAGGGGAGTGAATATAAAAAAGATAGGGTTGGGTATTGCAGCAGTTTTTTTAACATGGTGCCCTGGGATCGGAACTGTTTTGGCCAAAATGACAAAAGATGAACATAAGGTCAGCTTTTAAATGACTGAGAATAAAAAGGGATTCTTTATGGCCGATGACACAAATCTTCATTATAATCCCTTTGTGGAATACTACGGGGTTTTAGGCGTTTTTTGATATGATATGAAGTGTTAAGTCTAATCAAACAATCGGAGGAAAAATACATGCACAATGAAACTATTATTGGTGCAGGGCCAGCTGGTTTGTTTTTAGCGAAAGGAATTCCATAAAATTCAAATTGAAACGTTGTTTTCAAATAATTAATAAGAATACTGTCAACATTGCATTTAGATAAGACGTAACAATTTATCGTTTAGCAAGAAGCTGCTGTAAAAAGAAGTATGGGTAACCAAAAATAATAAATGGAGCTGCTAATATTAAAAGTAACCAAGAACTTGATTGGCTGTTCCTAATGACTCTAATGAAAATACAAGTACCGATGAGGAGATAAAATAAGCTACCTAAAGTCCAATACATACGTTATCCTCTTTTCTTTTCCTTCAAAACCCTCTTGATTCGTTTCTTTATAAAACTTTTTCTTTTTTTAAAAATTTTAGAATATCGGTTTTTAAATGTTTTTTCAGTTAGGATCCCTTTTCTATTGAGTGCTTCAATGATGAGATCAATTGATTTCATTGGAGATCTCCTCCTAGGGGGAAATTCTATAAGAATTCTTATTTATTTTAATTTTAAAATCGAATAAACAAAACGTACTAACAGGCAAGCTTCCTATTGTACTTTTGGGCAAATGCTAAAAAATTGCAACCATTGCTTTGTTATATGTGTTGTATAAAGAATTCACGAATCAAGTATTTGAGGCTGTCATTGGATTTTCTTTAATGATACTGTTATATTTCGTTTTACTATGGGCACGGGAGACATGGTGGAGCGGAATAAAATATGCTGTTATTTCGCTCTTGATTATAGCAATAGAGTTAATTTTGAATGATGTATATGGGATAACTGACGCAACTTTGTTATGTCCATTAGTTTGGATTTTGGCAACGGTTTATGATAAGTACAAGTATTTATCTTCTATTCTGCCCTTGCTTACAATAGTGGTCTTAATTCGTAAGATTTGGAAAAATGCTTATCGAATGAAGGAATTACACCTGCAAGAAATAAACAAGGCGCATCAAGAGTTAAAAGAAGCACACGCTGAACTGCAGGAAGCTGCTATGCATTCCATGAAATATGCAGCTTTAGAAGAGCGTATAAGGCTTGCTCGTGAAATTCATGATGGTCTTGGCCACCAGCTTACATCCTTAATCGTTCAGCTGCAGGCTCTTGAAATTATGCTGCCGGATGAACCGAAAAGGGCATCTGAAGTAACCACACAATTACTTCAGATAGCAAGGCAAGCTATGGCTGAAGTTCGTATTTCAGTAAGAGAATGGTCAAGCGACGAAATGGGTCTCGGGATTATCGCATTAAAAGGACTCGTATCTCAAATTCAAGGTCGCTCTTCAATTCAATTTAATTTTGTTCAGGAATCAAAAATTTCCGAATGGCCCAATGAAACCAGTATTGTATGTACTATACCGCACACTGCAAGAATCCCTGACTAACATTTTACGTCACTCAAATGCCACATCGGTTACAATTCACCTTGAGGAAGTGAATGATGAAATTATTTTAAAGGTATCTGATAATGGGGACTATGTGGATGAGGTGCCGTTGGAAGCAGGGTTCGGGTAAATGGAATGATAGAACGTTGTCAACATCATGGAGGGATGTGTACATTTACTTCAGTGAAACCGCATGGTCTTTGTATTGAGATAACACTCCCAATTGAAAAAAGGTCACATCATGATATACATAATCCGTAAAAAATGAGTTTATTCTTTTGTGGGAGGAAATAGGAAATGGATGAAAAAAATAAGATTCGAATCGTACTGGCTGATGATCAACCTATTGTCCGTCAGGCTTTAAAATATATCATTGATTCACAAGCAGACATGGAAGTTGTTGGTGAAGCAGCTGATGGGAAAACAACGATAGAGATTACAAAAAAAACGAATCCTGATGTGGTCCTTATGGACATTCAAATGCCAAATGGGACAGGCATAGAAGCTACTTATAACATTCTTGATTAAATGCCTTATATCAAAGTGGTGCTTCTTACAACATTCGATGTCCAAGATTATGTATTTGATGGCATTCGAGCCGGTGCTGTTGGTTATTTATTAAAGGATACCGATACGAAAGAACTTCTAGATGGTATTCGTTGGGTTAACCAAGGTCAAGCGATTTACCGAACAGCAATGGCTAGTAAGGCACTTGCACAAGCTATTAGTGAAGATAGGAATAATGAACAAAATGATACCAAACCTTCAGACTTGCCCGAACCCTTAACTGAACGCGAAACCGATGTATTGCAGCAAATGGCTTACGGCCGGAGAAATTCAGAAATTGCGGACATTCTTCATATCTCACAAGGGACAGTAAAGACACATGTCCATCGCATTTTTCAAAAACTTGGTGTTGAAGATCGTACACAAGCCGTAGTATTTGCCATACGAAAAGGGGTAGTTGAATAATTGAAAGATGTTATTTAAATTTAATCACCATGATACCAAAGGTTTTGAGCCCCTTGGTATTTTTTTGTGTGTTTAAAATCTGTCAAGAAACAAAAGGCTTACAATAACCGCATTAAAGACGAAAAAATATATTCAATAGACAATTCGTTACCTTTTTGCATGCTAATCTTCAAATTTTAATAACAATTGATGAATTATACTGGAGATACAAGCAGGTGTTTGTATCATCCCGTTGTTAATCCATTCCTCTATAATTCCTACTACACCTGAAACGATAAATGTTGTTTCAAATTTCTCGGTTTCCGTAATGGATTTTGCAAATTGTCGTATCACGCTCAATTCCTCAATCATTTTCGTTTTGAAAAACGCTTTAAGTTTGTTGATTGAAAGGACATTCATTTTTGGTTTTGTTAACAATGTGAAAATTTCGACGTTTTGATATATGTATTCTGTAGTTTTTTCTATAAAGGTCAGCATGTTCATTGGATCATCACTTGGAAAAGATGCGTCATAAATGCTTCCTAGCTGTTCAAATATTTCGTCTTCGATCTGCTCATATAAGTCGAAAACATCTTTGTAGTGAAGATAAAAGGTGCCTCGTCCTATATCGGCTTTTTTAGATAAGTCGG
Organism: Bacillus sp. ChL18; assembly: GCF_026241425.1. NCBI lineage: Bacteria > Bacillati > Bacillota > Bacilli > Caryophanales > Bacillaceae > Bacillus > Bacillus sp. ChL18. The sequence goes on from NZ_JAPHWE010000001.1 coordinate 393,140, forward strand.
AAACAGTTATTTTGTTGATTTCTTTTTCTAGAAGCAACTTTAAAAAGGCATGTTTTATAGCACTTTTTGTCTTGATTGAGCGTCTGTCCCCCATAGTGTCCTCCGTTAATATACAATTTAGCTTTGCATGTTCATTAATGTACATGTACAGCTAAATTGCAGATTGATACTCAAATTTTCTTACCATTATAATGAACATGTGTTCAGGAGTCAAAAAATGTTTATTTGAAAAGGAGGTGTATCAATGTTTCTTTATCGACAAGCAAGAGCTGATGAATTAAACAAAGTGGCAAGGCTATTTTATGAATCTTTCAATCAATATCCTTCTATGGATTTTCTGTAAAATACGAAAAAAGATCGTTCATTTATTTTTGAAATGCATAAAGTACTAACAAAAGCATATTTTAAAAAGCATTTCTGTTTTGCTGGTATTCAGAATGGTGAAATTGTTGTTGGGGTTTTAAAAGAAAAGTCCTTCAAACATATAATTAGATTTCTCTTTTGATATTTAAAGATGATCATAACACTTATGAAGATGGAGGTTGAATGAATGTCTTCAAAACCGAAAAAGAGTGTAACCATTTTGACGGAAAGTCAATTGTCTTCCAGAGCATTTAAAGATGAAGCATATGATTTTTATAAAGATTCTCGAAAATCACACCCTCTCTACCCATTATCTTTAGGAACTCTGGGGGAAGGCTGGCTCATAACGAGATATGATGATGCAATACATTTATTAAAGAACGAAAAATTAAAGAAAAACTATGAAAATGTAATTACCGCAAAAGAAGAGAAACATCCTATTCTATTGAAGAATGAAGAGCCTTTAACAAAGCATATGCTTAATTCAGATCCCCCTGATCACAATCGCTTGCGGACTCTTGTTCAGAAAGCATTTACTCATCGGATGATTTTGCAGTTGGAAGACAGAATCCAACATATAGCAGATTCTTTATTGGATAAAGTACAGCCCAGCAAATTCATGAAGCTGGTAAACGATTATGCGTTTCCTTTGCCGATTATCGTGATAAGTGAAATGCTTGGCATTCCCCTAGAAGACCGTCAAAAATTCAGAGTTTGGTCGCAAGCGATCATTGATTTTTCAGATGCCCCTGAAAGACTTCAGGAGAATGACCATTTGTTAGGGGAATTTGTTGAATATCTGGAATACTTAGTTCGTAAAAAAAGGAGCGAGCCTGCAGGAGATTTAATCAGTGCATTAATTCAAGCGGAAAGTGAAAGCACACAATTAAGTACAGAAGAATTGTACTCGATGATTGTGCTGCTTATCGTTGCAGGTCATGAAACAACTGTAAACTTAATCACCAATATGACATATGCTCTGATGTGTCACCATGATCAACTAGAGAAGCTCCGTCAGCAGCCGGCCTTGATGAATTCAGCTATAGAAGAAGCATTGCGGTTTCACAGCCCTGTTGAGTTAACGACGATTCGCTGGACGGCCGAACCGTTTATACTGCATGGGCAGGAGATTAAACGGAAAGACGTGATCATCATTTCCTTAGCATCAGCAAACCGTGATGAAAAGATATTTCAAAATGCCGACATATTTGATATTGAAAGAAAGAACAACCGTCACATTGCTTTTGGTCACGGCAGCCATTTTTGCCTTGGTGCACAGCTTGCACGGTTAGAAGCAAAGATTGCTATTTCCACCTTATTACGCCGCTGTCCAAATATACAGATAAAAGGCGAAAAGGAACAAATTAAATGGAAAGGGAATTTTCTGATGAGAGCACTCGAAGAACTGCCGGTCAGTTTTTAATCTTTTGGTGGACATGTAATCTTCAAACTTATGTCGTTTTTACTCCTCAATAAAACTAAATCATTAAACTGTTGCAATCAACATAAAAAAATATTAGTTTATATAGTTTTTCAAAAACAAAGTTTTAAGCTTACTGGGCGTGAAAATGTCTTGCAAACACCAATGGTTTCCTACTATCGGTGTTTTTTTATTTGTTTTTCACCTAATTTAAAATAACCCAGGACAAACAGTTATTACATAGCAATATGCATTTTATGAAGGTAATAATCATCGAGGGACCGCAAGCTGACAAATGCTGTCAATATTTAATAAAACTCTAAAGGAAAAAGATCCAGGGTGGTGGTAATATATGGGGGGGCAGCCGAGCAAGTGATCAAGCATTAACAGCCAGATCGAGGCCTGCATAAAGAAAGCAGGGACTAAGGATGTGCTGCAGTATGCCGTTGATGGATTTTCTGCGGAGCTTTTAGAACGTCCGGCTTTGAATGGCCTGAGGAAGGATGCCTCAATGAGCGTTTTTCAATCCGCGACACGTAACTTCTTGAAATACCGAGCTCCTTTGCGATCTCACGCTGCGTTTTTTCTTTTTTAAATCAAGCCCGAAGCGGCCGACGATGACTTCCTTTTCGCGGGGAAAAAGTCCAAAAGGTGAAGGGTTATCCAAATGAAATGGATTGTTAAACGGAGTTTTCTTGTTGGAGGGGTTTAATATCAATCAATTGAAAGTTGCTTACGCAGAGGTATATAAAAAATTTTAGTTATGTCGAGAACGATGTTCACCTTCACTGCTTGTTCAATTAGAGGAAGTGATTCCTCCTTAAGGGAGATCACTTTTACTTATTCGAAGAAGCAGCAGTTTAGCGGAAGAAGGAGAAAAATCAGTTGACTTACTTGAATACTGAATAGGTGTAAAAAGCGGTTATTCATACTGATTGAAAAAGAAGAACACGCAGCAGACTCACTTGCTCTTGTTTGGGGCAAGTGTTGACAACCCTATTAGCCGGTTTAATTAAAGAAGGGGTATAAAACCTGTATCAATGATGTTACGAGATATCTGCGACACAGGTTTTATATGTAGATAACTAATATTCTTATATATGTAACATTGCATTTTTTTATTATGCAATAGTTCACTCTATTTCTGCTTTCAATTTTTCGAACCACTCTAAATTAACCAAGTGATGTGAACGGGAATTTTCATTCATACGGCGAAAGTAATTGATTGTGCCGGGAATTTCTTGAGTGATGGACAGGTATTCATCAAGGAGCTCGATTCGAGTTTTAGTCTGATCGATTTGTGATTGGATCAGATCCAGTAATTTATTTTTGTCGAATTCATCGGCAAAGAGTAACGCCCCATAAAATTGCAGGTTCACATATTCCGATTTGGTGCCGTATTTGATCATTAATTTTTCGAATTCTGCCCTTCCCGATTCTGTGACGTTAAAGTTACGGATTTCACGCCCGCTGGTTGAGGGTTTCTGCTGAATCTGTTCAATCAAACACTTTTCTTCAAGTTGCTGCAGATTGTAATAAAATGAACCTTTCGTGAAGTTAACAATGTATTTGTAATGACGTTTTTCCATTAAGGCCAGAAGTTCATAGCCGTGAGCTCCGGGGTTTTGGATGAGCAAGCCAAGGATAAGTAAGGGAATCATGGTTTCATCACCTTCGCCATCCGCGCCTCAAATTCCGCGTACGTGATTTTACCCGAAGCCAAATCCATACTATGAAGGTAAATCTGTTCTGTTTTAGAATAGTCACCATTCACTTTCAGTGATTGCTCCTCTCCCGAAATGGGTTTCAGGATATGGTGCTTTTTCGAAAAAGCCTCGAAATAGCGGTAACCGAATTTGCGTTGTGAAGCTGCGTCTAAATGAATGCCATCAGGGTTCGGAGTCAAATCTGTCGCAGTAACAAAATAACAATTATGTTGTTCATTGGCAAAACGCAGCAATTGTTCATTAACCTGTCGAAATTCAGTCGCGTGCTGTCCAAAACCAGTCTTCCCAAGAAAGTCACCAAGCCCTCCAATAATCAACGGTACCTCATCTAATTCCAACTCGTTTCTTAGCGTCTCGATGATAAGAGTTAATTTCTCGTAATAAGATTCATGCAGCGAACGATAACTGTCACTCTCACCTTGGTGCCAAAGGATTCCGCAAATTTGACTGGACTGGAGGGCGAAGCGGGCTTCGGACAAAGCATGCTGAAAAAGGATGCCTTCCGGATGCCAGTCATTCAATGAACTGCCACCTTCCGCACAAGGGATCAAGCCAATTTCTTCATCGGGATGAGCTTTCGACCAAGCATCTGCAAAAGATGCCGCCAAGCCAACGCCGGAAACCGGACGGTCGTAATTAATCGGCTCTGTCATCATTTGCCACTGTCCATTGCGCAGCATTTTAATTTTTTCATTATAGATAGGGTCTACTTCATTCAAAAATCCACGGCCCGCCATATTCGACTGCCCCAACATTAAAAAAGACTTTATCATCTAATTTTTTCACTTCTTTACATCAATATTTTAGTCTAATTAGACTATAGTCCATTCAGCTTGTCTTGTAAAGTTTCAACTAGGTTTTATTTTTTTGTTGAGCTTAGAGGATATCGAAAAAATTTCCACCCTTGATAAAGGAGAAAGTCTTTTCGGGTCGTACCAAGATCCAGAAATTGCAAAATCGATAGGCGCCATGAAATTCGATCTGTAAGCTTTGTCTAATAAAACAGTTAGGATTAATGAACTTAAAAGGTTAATCCCATGGATTACACAGAGGATATTGATACGAAAACTTAGAGAATTAGAACCTTATCGGGTATGAAAATTATTCGAAAATTCCAAGTTTGTTCATAAGGAAGGGTTAATGCTAAAAAGACTGCGTGCAACTTACATTTTAACGGAAGAACAATTTGATGAGATGGTTAAACCAGAAAATCTGAAACCTAATATTTGAATCTTTTAAGATAAAAACTAGTTACTAATCAGTAACTAGTTTTTCTTTTTTCCACCGTTGAAAATCACCTCAGTAGGACAAACTTCAGGATGATAGCCATTAGCTGTAAGGTTATCAACCGAGGAACAAGGGCTCGAGCATCGGCAGCCAGATCGAGGTCTGCATAAAGAAAGCAGGGACTGAAATATGCCTGTGAAGGATTTTCTGAGGAGCTTTTTAGAGCGTCCGGCGTTGAATCGTTTGAGAGAGGACGCAAGTTAAAGACTTATAAGTCAAGTCATTTGATATCAAAATGCAGTAACGAATGAGAAAAATGATTTTCATAACTGTCACATCTCTTTTTCTATATTCTGACTTTATTGAATGTGAGTCACCGGTGGATATTATGCCGGCTGAAGTGATTTCCGTTTCATCTATTGAAATAAGGCTTAATGAAAATGACAAATTAATAATACCTGCTGATTTGATTATTATTCCTAAACGGTTGCGCTCTGGAGAAGATGAAGAACTGAAAATGGGTGAGAATTTGATGGTTTTCTCCTTAAAAGGCGGACAATCATTTTTTATTCTCGATAAAATTTAATGATAATAATCCTGAAAAAATAAATAATTGTAAAGACCTAATCTATGCTATAGAATAACTATAATATTTTGAAAAATTTCATCCGAGGTGAGTTATGAAAACTATTGGTCTTATTGGCGGAATGAGTTGGGAATCTTCAGCTGAGTATTATCGAATTATCAATGAAGAAATAAAAAAGAAGTTAGGAGGGCTTCACTCGGCAAAATGCCTTTTATACAGTGTTAATTTTAAGGAAATTGAACATTATCAATCCATAGGAGCTTGGGATAAAGCAGGTGAAGCTTTAGGTCAAGTTGCAAAATCATTAGAAAAAGCAGGTGCAGATTTTATTGTAATATGTACAAATACTATGCATAAAGTTCTTGGATATATCCAAGAAATGATCACTATACCTATTTTGCATATTGCCGATGCAACTGCAGAACAAATTATTAGACAAGACATTCGCTCAGTAGGATTGCTTGGTACTAAATATACGATGGAACAAGATTTTTATAAATCACGTATTGCGTCTCATGATATTAATGTCATTGTTCCTGATGATGATGAAAGAGAATTAATAAATAATATTATTTATCAAGAACTATGTCTGGGTGAAATTAAACAGTCTTCCAAAAACATTTATAAGAAGATCATAAATAATTTGGTGGATAGAGGAGCAGAAGGAATTATTCTTGGATGCACTGAAATTGGACTATTAGTAAAGGCAGAGGATTCAAAAGTGCCATTATTTGATACGACTTTAATCCATGCTCAAAAAGCAGTAAATAAATCCCTTTCGATTTCTTCTTAGAATGATTACTTCCTATATGTTAAAACCGCTCTTTAGGAGCGGTTTTTATTATGGTTCATTCAATCAATAAATGGAGGAACGTTATAGGAGTGATCTTATCATGTCCCTTTCCTCAGAAATTGAATTTGATGATATTGAAGATGACAGCGAAGTCATAGGGACCTCTCAAACCTACAAAATAGATTTTGAAAATGGCCGTATCACAAATGAATTCTTCACAGGCCTTGACGCGATTAAACAGTTTGTATATTTATCCCTTCATACTGAGCGCTACGCATATTCTGTTTAAAGTCATGATTGAAAAAGATATATTAGAAAAAGCCGGGATGTCAGATCCGGCTTTTCGCTCACTTTCCCTTCTTCTTCCGCTTCTCCTTTTCCGCTCGATAAAACTCATGGAACATCTTCATCAATGCGCGTTTTTCAATCCGCGACACATAACTCCTTGAAATGCCGAGCTCCTTTGCGATCTCGCGCTGCGTTTTTTCTTTTTTTAAATCAAGCCCGAAGCGGCCGACGATGACTTCTTTTTCGCGGTCGTCTAAAATGTCGATATATTTTTTGACCTTTTCAAGTTCCATGTTGAGCTGAATAGTGTCGATCACATCTTCGCTTTCCGACTTGAGGACATCGATCAGGCTTATTTCATTCCCTTCTTTATCCTGGCCGATCGGATCATGAAGGGAGACGTCTTTTTTCGTTTTTTTCAATGCGCGCAGATGCATTAAAATCTCATTTTCAATACATCGTGCGGCATATGTGGCAAGCTTCGTGCCTTTTCCGGCTGAATAGCTTTCAATTCCTTTGATCAGCCCGATTGTACCGATGGAGATCAGATCTTCTGCGTCCTCTCCCGTGTTTTCGAATTTTTTCACAATATGGGCGACTAAACGGAGATTATGTTCGATCAGCATGTTGCGGGCGTGTTCATCTCCTTCAGCCATAAGGTCTAAGTATTTTTTCTCCTCATTATTTGAGAGCGGTTGTGGAAAGGCATTATTTTTCACGTATGATACTAAAAACACAAGTTCTTTCACAATAAACCCGAGCGCTGCAAAAACACCTGTCACCGTCCTCACCTCCACAAAGTTATGTAGGCAATCGCCTATATGTAACTGTATGTGTCGGTAGGGCTGTTTGTGTCTGTACAGGGAAATTAATCAAAATCGGGTTTTATTTCTTACAGCCTCTTGATTTTTGCTGATTGAGCCTGTATATTGTTAAAAAAAGTAAGGGCGAAAAGAACATAACTGAAAAGCGCTGAAGAGACGAGTAGACAGATATCATTCATGACAGAGAGCTCCGGGAGCTGTGAAGGAGTATGAATGGATGTGTTGAAACAAACCTCTTAGCTTCGCATCGGAATCATGAAAAACGAGGATGATGCGGCGGATACTCCTGTTACCGAGTAAGCTTTGTACCCGGCAAGGCCGGCACCAAACCGAATTGAGGTGGCATAGCGGGCTGTTTCCCGTCCTCAAGACTTTATTGTCTTGAGGGCGTTTTTTATTTCTAAGGGAGGGATAAGATGAAAAACCTGAAGTCTTGGCGGTACCCGATGCTTCTGTTAACCGGAATCGGGATAGCAAATATTGGTGAATGGATTTATTTTTTGTCTCTTAATCTTATTGTCTTAAAAGAAACGGAGTCTGCTTTTGCGGTTTCCATCCTTTATTTGATCAGGCCTGCGGCTGTTTTGATGACAAATGGGTGGGCTGGCAGCATCATCGACCGGTGTAACAAACGGAATATGATGATGTCGCTTGATTTCATCCGGGCTGCATTCATTGCCGTTCTGCCGCTGATGTTTACTGCACAGTCTTTATTTTCCGTTTATTGTATCGTATTTTTGATTCAAATGGCCAATGCGATGTTTCGTCCGTGTTCCATGGCGTATGTGACGATGCTTATCCCGGCTGAAAGGAGAAAACGATTCAATTCACTAAGGGCTTTGTCGGAATCAGGGGCTTTTCTCCTCGGGCCGGCTGCGGCCGGGCTGCTTTTTATCGTCGGCACGCCGATTTTTGCGATTTGGTTGAATGCGGCGGCTTTAGTGCTGTCCGGTTTCATCACGATGATGCTGCCGAACCTTGAAAATGGGCCTCACGTACATTCTCCCGCACAGAAGCTTTCTTTGGCAGTTTACAAACAAGATTGGAAGCTCGTCTATCGCTTCAGCCGAACAGCGCGAAACGTCATGATCATTTATTTTTTATTCAGTCTGGTTATGACCGTTATGCCATCAGCGCTTGATTCGCTTGAAGCCGCTTTTGCAAAAGAGGTTCTTCAGCTGACTGATGCCGATTACGGTTTTCTCGTCAGTGTCTCAGGGGCAGGCATTATTGCGGGGGCGCTTGTCAATGTGTTCTTTAATAAAAAAATACCGGCTTCTTTATTAATGGGAATGGGCTCTTTATTCACAGCGGCCGGATATATGATTTATGCGTTTTCTGACGTTTTTTGGACGGCTGCTTTCGGATTTTTCCTTCTCGCTTTTTTTCTGGCGTTTGCCAATACAGGCTTTCTGACGTTTTATCAAAAGAATGTTCCGGTGGACATCATGGGGAGAGTGGGGAGCTTTTATTCATTAGTCGAAGCTATCTTCATTATAGTGGTAACGGCGGTTTTCGGAGCGGCTTCTGTCAGTTCTTCCGTCCGCGGCATCGTCATCGCAGGCACTGCTGTTATGCTGGCGTTGGCAGCCGTTTTATGCTCGTTCTTATTTGCGGCCGCAAAAAGGAGGACTCCTGATGTATTTCAAGCGGATCAATTTAAACAAACATAAAGAGACGGCCGTTTCATTTCGTGAGGATTCGTTTTTCGTCAGCTTTGGCACGGCGGATCATTTTAATAAGGATGAATATCTCAGGTGGCTGTCATCCCAAATCAAATGCTTTCCCGACGGTTTTATGCTGCTTTTTCATAACGGGCAGCCGATCGGACAGCTTGAAGCTTCCATCAAATTTTACCGCAGCCAAAAAATCGGTTATGTGCACCTTTACTATATGACTGAGCAGCAGAGGGGAAGGGGTTGCGGAACGAAACTGCATCAATACGTGAGGCAGTTTTTCAGAGCGGCTTTGTCATTTTACAGAAAGAAAAATATGGTAGTGGTCGGTTCAGAATGAGAGGAGCCGTACCGCCGGAATAGGGGGCGGTACGCGCTTCATTTTTTCGTTGTTTTTAAAAGTCCGGGAAACTTCTTATAAATGACCGCCATTAAGACGAGCATATACATTCCGTAAATCCCGAAAGACAGCAGTTTGTTGCTTGTAAATGAAGCGCCTGCGACGGTCACGATCACAATGTTCGGAATTTTGCCGAGCACCGACGCAGAAAAAAAGATCGGCCATCGGATATTACTCAGCCCGCAGACGGTATTCATGGCAAGCGACGGTATAATCGGAATCAGCCGCCCGAAAAGCACCGCCGTAAACGCGTGCTGATGAAATGAATCTTCATATTGGGCTGCGGCCGGGTAAGCCATCAGCTTTTTTCTGGCCCAGTCTCTGAATCCGTAACGGACGAGAAAAAACAATGCCATTGTTCCGAGCATCGCGCCTGACAATGTAATCCACACCCCGTTTACAATCCCGAAAACCGCTCCGTTTAAGGCCGCGATAATGGCGAATGGAACGATCGGAAAAAATACGTCAGCTGCGACCAGAAGGATACTCATAAGCACGGCGCACATGCCGCCCGCGCGAATCATGCTGAGCCAGACGTCTTTTTGCATAAAGCCGATCATCACGACAGCAATGATGACGGCAAGACTGAATCCCTTTTTTATCATCTGCACGTTCACCTCTTTTCATTTAGTATACAGCACAAATCTATCTCCTTCTATTAAAATAAGCTGTCCGATAAGCGTATTTGTTTATCAGCATTTGCCGTTTGATGAGAAAAGGCTGCACCCGGATTTGGACAAAAACAAGCGGGAAGCGGGTGATGTGCATCATTTGATGCAGAGAATGATTTTTTATAAAAGGGGACACGTTAACAGTAGTGTTTACTGGAGGTGTAAACGTTGAGATGCTTTCATCTGATCATCATGATATGCGTCCTCACGAGTCTCACTGCCGTGTCCGCCGATGCGAAATCTTTAAAAAGAAGTGACATGGAGAAAACGGGAAACGTGTACTGGGATATAAGGTCTGAAAAAAAGAAACTATCTTTAACCTTCGATGACGGCCCCCATCCTGTCTATACGGAGGCTGTGTTAGACGTGCTGAAACAGCACAATGTTAAAGCAACCTTTTTTTGTGTCGGGAGCCGTATAGACAAATACCCCATAACGGCAAAACGCATCGTTGAAGAAGGGCATGAAATCGGCAACCATACGATGAACCATGTTTATTTTCACCGTCTGAAACGCAAAGACATTTTACAAGAGCTTCACAGCTCCGCGCATCATATCACATCGCTTCAGCCGGAAGGAGACAAGTTATTCCGCCCGCCGGGAGGGTCGCTGAATCATACGGCTTTCAAAAGCATCTTAAAAGAGGGCTATCATATCATCATGTGGTCATGGAACCAAGACCCGAGAGACTGGAAAAGGCCCGGGAAAGGAAAAATCGTCAGGCACGTTGTTTCACATGCCAGAGATGGAGATATCGTTCTTCTGCATGATGGCGGAGGAAACCGGCGCCAGACGGTTGAGGCTTTGAAAGAAATCATTCCCAAGCTGAAAAAGCAGGGCTACACGTTTGTTAAGGTTTCGGATTTGATCGGACAGGATTCCGGTCCTTTTCATATCCAGTAAAGAGAGCGCCGCGTTGAAAGCCGCCAAAGAGATGTGTACCATAGGAGGTAAGGTTTGGGGGGAGAGAAAATGAAGTTTGCTGTTCTTTTTATTACGATAATCTGTCTGTTATCAGGATGCGCCGCGGGCAAAGAAAAAAGTGTTGTCGCATTCGGCGACAGCAATACGCGCGGTTCCAACTGGGATTATCGTGATTATCCGAAGGCGCAGCAGTGGGTAAATATTTTAAAAACAGCGGAACGCGGCCGTCTTACGGTTATAAATGCGGGAATAGGCGGCCAGACGACTGAGGATGCGCGCCTGCGCTTTCAAAGCGATGTGCTGGAGCGTAAGCCCCGATATTTATTTATCATGTTCGGAACAAATGATGCGGGCATTTTGACGGGCGATCAGCCGCGGGTATCAAAGAAACGGTTTAAAGAAAACCTGACTTATTTCATAAACGAAAGCAGAAATCACGGCATAAAGCCGATTTTAATGACGTGCATCCCGGTTATAGAAGGAAACGGAACGCATCATCTCTATTACTATTCGAGATATAAAGCCTCAGCCTTTAAAGAAAAAGGCGGTGCGAGAAAATGGCATAATTCCTATAACAGCGTTACGAGGCAGGTTGCAGCTGAGTTGAAAGTGCCGCTGGTGGATAACTGGAAACACTTTATACGCGCGGACGGCGGCAAAGATACAGACCGGGCGCTGATCCAATCCGGACTGATAGATCCTTCCGGAAATCATATGACGCCAAAAGGCGCCAGAATCTTAATTGAAGGCATAAAAAATGGGCGGGTTTTGGAACGCTGACGCCGTCAGCTGCCTAAACCGTTTTGCTTCTGCTTCATAGGCTGTAGAAAAAACATCTTTTTGGAGGCGATTGCTATGAACCGCGGTTTCCCTCCGCAACATCCTGTATGCCCGCCTCCTCGGGTGAATGCGGGGTACTGGTACGCATTTTTTGTTGTGCTGCTCGTCGTCATTCTCGTCCTGGGCGGTCTGTATTGGTTCAATATATAGCAGCCGTCCTCTTAAACACCTCTATTTTAGGGGTGTTTTTTGTTGAAAGTGGTAGTAATGCGCATAACCGAAGTGATATAATATCAGTCATCTGAGTAAAAAAAGGAAATTCGCCCGGGAACTTTTTTCTTTTTAAGAAGAAACGGAAATAATGTGTCCGAGCGATCTTCTTTTGATTTCGTTTTCAATTAACTCGATAAATTCACGGCTCAAATTCATTTCATTTGCTTTGAAATAAGATTCTATTAGTAATTCATCAGAAAGCTTTCTCATGCCGGGGACCCAATTAATGGGAGTGGCACCTCCTTACAATTGTAATCAATCATCAGACGCAAGCATATGATGGAAGGTTGCGTTTCAATCATGGTGAGGTTATCTTTAATCTACCATGAAATACAAATAAGAACAATCGTTCTGTTATCCACACTCGTACGTGGATAACTTGTTAGTATCTTGTTTATAATCTGGATAAATCCGGATGTAATAAGAGTGGATAATGTGTGTAATTTTATCCACAACTGGTGAAGAAACCCAATTTTTGTCGAAATTTTTTTACTGTGTCCGACTTTGTTTTTAAATCTGACAGGTTTCGACATATAGATGATAGAAAGAAAAGGAAGGGTGCGGGTTTTGTTAAAAAAGTTTTTTTTACCTGACGAATTTGTGAAAAATATATTTCATATCACACCGGAAAAGCTCAAAGAACGCAATGTGAAAGGGATTATTACAGACCTTGACAACACGCTTGTGGAGTGGGACAGACCGAGTGCGACACCTCGATTAATCGAGTGGTTTGAAGAAATGAAGGAGCACGGCATTAAAGTCACGATCGTCTCCAATAATAATGAACGAAGAGTGAAATTATTCTCGGAGCCGCTTGGCATACCGTTTATTTATAAGGCAAGAAAACCGATGGGGCGCGCCTTTAAAAGAGCCGTCAGCAGCATGGATCTGAAAAAAGAAGACTGTGTGGTCATCGGCGATCAGCTGCTTACTGATGTTCTCGGCGGAAACAGAAACGGGTATCATACGATCCTCGTCGTGCCTGTCGCTTCCTCTGACGGAGTCATGACGCGCTTTAACCGCCGGATTGAACGGAGAATATTGAGTTCTTTGAAACGTAAAGGCCATATTCAGTGGGAGGATTAGAAATGGAAAAGGTTGTTTGCATCGGCTGCGGAGTAACGATCCAAACCGAGGATAAACAAGGTCTCGGATACGCGCCAAAGGCATCTCTCACAAAGGAGAATGTCATCTGCCAGCGCTGCTTCAGACTGAAAAATTACAATGAAATTCAAGATGTTTCATTAACGGATGATGACTTTTTAAATATCTTGCACACAATCGGCGATACTGACTCTCTAATTGTCAAAGTCGTTGATATTTTTGATTTTAACGGAAGCTGGATAAACGGGCTGAACCGCTTTGTCGGCGGTAATCCGATCATTCTTGTCGGTAATAAGGCCGATATCCTGCCGAAATCCGTAAAACGGGAACGGCTCGTTCAATGGATGAAACGCGAAGCGAAAGAATACGGCTTAAAACCCCTTGATGTCTTTTTAATCAGCGCTTCCCGCGGACAAGGGATGAAAGAAGTCATTGACGCCATTGAACATTACCGCGAAGGCCGCGATGTGTATGTGGTGGGCTGTACCAATGTCGGCAAATCCACATTTATCAACCGGATTATTAAAGAGGTCTCAGGGGAAGAGAATATTATTACCACCTCTCAATTTCCGGGCACGACGCTTGATGCGATTGAAATCCCGCTTGATGACGGATCTGCGCTTTATGATACGCCGGGAATCATTAACCATCACCAGATGGCGCATTACGTGGACAAGCGTGACTTAAAGGTGCTGACACCGAAAAAAGAACTGAAGCCGCGCACTTTTCAGCTGAATGAAAAACAAACGCTTTATTTCGGCGGGCTTGCCCGGTTTGACTATGTATCAGGCGATAAAACGGCGTTTGTCTGCTATATGCCGAATGAATTGATGATTCACAGAACAAAGCTTGAAAATGCTGATGCCTTATACGAAAAGCATGCGGGAGAACTGCTTACCCCGCCCGGAAAAGATCATTTGGATGAATTTCCGGAGCTTACACCCCATACGTTTTCGATTAAAGAAGGAAAGACGGATATCGTTTTTTCCGGTCTCGGCTGGGTCACGGTGCAGCAAGCAGATAAAAAAATAACGGCATACGCTCCGAAAGGCGTACACGTATTTGTCCGCCGTTCATTAATATAGAGAGAAGGGGAGAGGGAGCATGAAACAATTGTACGGAGTAATCGGAAATCCGATCGGGCATTCAATGTCACCCGATATTCATAACGCGGCTTTGCAAGATAAGAACATCAACGGGCAGTATTTTGCGTTTCAGGTGGAACCTCATCATCTCAAGGACGCCGTTAACGGAATCAAGGCGCTTGGCATCTGCGGAGTGAACGTCACAGTCCCGCATAAAGTCGCGATCATGGAGCATCTGGATGAAATACATGAAAGCGCGAAAGTACTCGGGGCCGTAAATACCGTCAAAAGAGAGGGAGACAGGCTCATCGGGTATAATACTGACGGAGATGGGTTTTATAAATCCTTAGTCAAAGTATTGGACAAACCGATATCAGAGCTCTCCATCCTTATGATTGGGGCGGGAGGAGCGGCAAGAGCGATTTTTACGACGATCGTCCGCAGAGAGCCGAAACAATTTGACGTTTGCAACCGCACGCCGGAAAAAGCAGAAAGTCTGATTGCGGCTGCTCCCTCTTTTCAGCAGAAACGCGCCCTTACTTTAAAAGAAGCTGAAAATCAGCTTGAACAATATGACGTCATTATTCATACAACATCTGTCGGCATGTATCCGAAAACGGATGCCGTGCCGCTCTCATTGGAACGGGCCAAAACGGGCGCCATCGTTTGTGATATCGTATACAACCCGATTCAAACGGCGTTCTTAAAAGAAGCTGAAAAAAGAGGTTTAACAACCCTTGACGGTGTCGGCATGTTTGTGGAACAGGCCGCACTGTCTTTCAAGCTGTGGACGGAACAGGAGCCTGACAGCGGCTTAATGAGAGCGATTGTTGAAGGAAAACTAGGAGGAACACAATGTTAACAGGAAAACAAAAACGGTTTTTGCGTTCAAAAGCGCATCACTTAACGCCTATTTTTCAAGTGGGAAAAGGCGGAGTCAACGAAAACATGGTGAAACAGATTGCCGAGGCTTTAGAAGCAAGAGAGCTGATTAAAGTCAGCGTGCTTCAAAACTGCGAAGACGATAAAAATGATGTCGCAGAAGCCCTTGTGAAAGGCAGCCGCTCACAATTGGTGCAGACGATCGGAAATACGATCGTATTGTATAAGGAATCAAAGGAAAATAAACAAATCGAGCTTCCGTAAGGTGGTTAACATGAAGAAAATCGGAATATTCGGGGGCACATTTGACCCTCCGCACAACGGACATCTTCTGATGGCTAATGAAGTCCTTCATCAGGCGGAGCTCGATGAGATTTGGTTTATGCCCAATAAAATCCCTCCGCATAAGCAGAATGAAGACTTTACAGACAGCCGGCACCGGGTGGAGATGCTGAAGCTTGCCATCAGCTCGAATTCCGGCTTTAAGCTTGAGCTTGCGGAAATGGACCGGAAAGGCCCTTCTTATACCTATGATACTGTCCGTTTACTGAAGGAGCGGCACCCGAACGACAAGCTTTTCTTTATTATCGGGGCGGATATGATTGAATATCTGCCGAAATGGTACAAACTGGACGAATTGCTCACGCTCATTCAATTTATCGGAGTGCGGCGTCCGGGGTATCATATTGAGACCCCGTACCCGCTGCTTTTTGCCGACGTTCCGGAATTTGACGTTTCGTCAACGATGCTGAGAGAACGTCTCAAAGCAAAAAAGCCGACGCAATACTTAATGCCGGATAAAGTGAGGCAGTATATAGAGGAGAATGATTTATATGAATCGTGAGGAAGCACTTGCCTGCGTCAAAGAACAGCTGACCGAGCATCGCTACATCCACACAATCGGCGTGACAGATACGGCGGTTATTCTCGCAGGCCGGTTCGGAGCAGACCCGAAAAAAGCGGAAATGGCTGCTGTTTTTCATGATTATGCGAAATTCCGGCCGAAAGAAGAAATGAAGCAGATCATCGTGCGGGAAAAAATGCCGGCTGAGCTCTTGGATTACAATGCCGAGCTGTGGCATGCCCCTGTGGGAGCGTATTTGGCTGAGAAAGAAGCGGGGATCACTGATCCTGAGATCTTGGATGCAATCCGCTATCACACGTCAGGGCGTCCCGGAATGACCCTTTTAGACAAAGTCATTTACGTTGCGGATTACATTGAACCCGGCCGCCATTTTCCCGGAGTGGAAGAGGTGCGCCGTCTGGCGGAAACAGATCTGAACGAAGCGCTCATACAAGCAATGAAAAATACAATGATATTTCTGATGAAAAAAAACCAGCCGGTCTTTCCGGAGACGTTTGCAACCTATAATTGGCTGGTGTCTTAAAATTGACAGGAGGAATTTGAAGAATGAATCAAGCTTCCGTATTAAAAATCGCGGCAAAAGCATGCGACGATAAACGTGCAGAAGATATTTTAGCGCTGGACATGGAAGGAATCTCACTTATAGCGGATTACTTTTTAATCTGCCACGGGAATTCTGATAAGCAGGTTCAGGCAATTGCGCGTGAAATTAAAGATCAGGCAGAAGAAAACGGCATTGATGTCAAAAAGATGGAAGGGTTTGATGAGGCCCGCTGGATTTTAGTTGATCTCGGCGATGTTATTGTCCACGTTTTCCATAAAGATGAAAGAAGCTACTACAATCTTGAAAAGCTATGGGGCGACGCGCCGCTCGCAGAGCTTGAGCTCGGCTTGAACTCATGATTTACCAAGGCTTCGCCGGCGTATATGACGAGTTAATGTCACATGCGCCGTATGATGAATGGGCGGGCTGGATCGAAGCGTCTCTTCCGGAAAAGGGAAGGGTGCTTGATCTTGCCTGCGGAACAGGAGAGATATCCATCAGGCTTGCTGAAAAAGGCTGCGAAGTCACGGGGATTGATTTGAGTGAAGATATGCTGAGCTGTGCCCAGCAGAAAAAAACGGGAAAGCCGATTCTTTTTCTCCAGCAGGATATGAGAGAGCTTTCCGGTTTTGAAGAACAGTTTGATGCTGTAGTCATCTGCTGTGATTCCCTAAATTACTTAAAAACGAAAAATGATGTCTTAAGCACCTTCAAAAGTGTTTTTCGAGTTTTGAAGGAGGACGGCCTGCTTCTGTTTGACGTCCATTCCCCATATAAAATGACGGAGCTTTTTCCGGACAGCACCCATGCGGATCAGGATGAGGAGATCAGCTATATCTGGCAAAGCTTTGCCGGCGATGAAGAGCTTTCTGTCATCCATGATATGTCCTTTTTCGTATGGAACGGACAATCTTATGACCGTTATGACGAGACGCATGAGCAAAAAACATTTTACATTGAAGAATATGAACAAATGCTTGCAGAGACCGGATTTGAACTGAAGAAGGTGACGGCTGATTTTACAGACCGGCCTCCTTCAACAGAGTCTGAACGTCTTTTCTTCACGGCAGGCAAACCAAAAACCATCGTTTAAACGGAACGATGGTTTTTAAAATGCGTTTTTTGCGATTGGCGAGATAAAGCACTTTATGGCATACTCAGTTACACGTGAAATTGCTTCTTCACTAACGATATATCTTCATCGTATTTGTCATGTGTACGCTGAAAGACACGGTTGAACATATCCTGAACACCGCTTTCGAGAGCCTTCAGTCCTTCCCCGGTGACGCCGCCTTTTACGCATACTTTTTCCTGCAAGGCGGGAAGCGTGTAATGCCCTGTTTCCAGAAGCTTTCCGAGACCGACAAGCATTTCCGTCGACATAATCACTGCTTCTTCTTTGGTGATGTCCGTTTCTTCCACTGCCGCGTCAATAAAGCGCTGAACGAGATAACTCATAAAAGCGGGCCCGCAGCTGACAATGTCTGACGCCGCTCTTGTAATGCCGCTGCTGATTTCTACAGGTTTTGAGATATGAGTGAACAGCGTTTGAATATCCGCTTTTGCAGACTCGCTGCAGCTTTTGCCGAACGTAACAAGCGAGACGCCGGCCAAGGCGCGGTTCGTAATGCTCGGAATGACGCGGGCCGTCTGACACGGAACCGTATGTTCAATCTGATCCGTCTGAACGGGACTGGTAATGGAGATTAAAATGTGATCTTTCCGTAAATGCGGTGTGAGTTTCTTCAGCAAAGGATATATATCCAGCGGTTTTACACAAATGAATATTATTTCATTTTCCTGTACGAGCTTTTCCTGATCCTCGGTGACATGGATGCCGCTGAAACGTTCTTTTAGTTTTAATGCTTTTTCGATTGTTCTGTTTGTGATGGTGATATATGAGGGATCGGCAGCGTTTGATTCGA
Organism: Bacillus sp. ChL18; assembly: GCF_026241425.1. Lineage (NCBI taxonomy): Bacteria > Bacillati > Bacillota > Bacilli > Caryophanales > Bacillaceae > Bacillus > Bacillus sp. ChL18. The sequence goes on from NZ_JAPHWE010000001.1 coordinate 411,497, forward strand.
TAAACGATTCAATCAGGATCGTTCCCATGTTTCCGGTGCCGATAAAGCCTATTTTCAATGAATTCCCCTCCTTTTTCCCTTAATCCTCTAAACCTTATGCGGGGAGGCAATGCAATATGACGAAAGCGATGATGACGGAGCGGCTGCGGCGGAACCTGAAAATTCTGGGCGCTTGTCTTGTAGCAGGGGCGGTTTTTATCTGCATTTGGCTGTTTCGTTCTGAAAAGGAAGAGCCGGTCAAACAGCAGTCCGTGCTCGGCCAAACAGCCTCAGCATCCGTCGCGGACAAAAAAGACACCGCAGACGACAAGATTATGATTGATGTGAAAGGCGCGGTCCGAAATCCCGGCGTGTATGAAATGAAAGCGGGAGACAGAGTGACTCAAGCCATTGAAAAAGCCGGCGGCCTGAAGAAAAAGGCGGATGAATTGAATGTTAATTTAGCAGAGCAGCTGCAGGACGGGACGATTGTTTATATTCCGAGTGAAGGCGAAGAGGAGAATCGCCCGAAAACAGCAGCGGGTGAGAAGGAGAATGCAGCTGTCAATATCAATACGGCATCTCTGGACGAACTTCAGGCGATTTCCGGGGTGGGGCAGAAAAAAGCGGAAGCGATTATCGCCTACCGAGAAGAAAAAGGACGGTTTCAGACTGCTGAAGATTTGATGAATGTATCAGGCTTTGGAGAAAAGTCATTTGAGCGGATAAAAACTTCCATTACAGTAAAGTGAATTGACGGTTCTGCTTAAATCTATGTAAACTTAGAAAAGCAACAAGACTTTTTGGAGGGAACACTTGTGGAACGAATCTCATGGAATCAATATTTTATGGCGCAAAGCCATTTGCTGGCGCTGAGAAGCACATGCCCGAGACTGTCAGTCGGGGCAACCGTAGTCAGAGATAAGCGGATGATTGCCGGCGGATACAACGGCTCAATCGCCGGCGGCGTCCATTGCGCTGATGAAGGATGCCTTTTAATAGATAATCATTGCCAGCGGACCATACATGCAGAGATGAATGCGATTCTGCAATGTTCTAAGTTCGGTGTTCCGACGGAGGGCGCCGAAATTTATGTGACGCATTATCCTTGTATTCAATGCTGCAAATCAATTATCCAGGCAGGCATCAAAACGGTTTATTATGCCGAAGATTACAAAACACAGCCTTATGCAAAAGAGCTGTTCAGCCAAGCCGGAGTCAAGGTGGAGCAGGTCGAACTTGATGAAATGATCATCGATCTGAAAAACCGCGAAAAATTGTCTTTTGTAGCAGGTCTGATTCAGCAATTATCTGATGCGGGGGTTAAGGCAGATGAACTGAAAAAAATTCATGAACAGGCCAATGAGCTGTTTACCAGTTACGTATAAATGAAATATAAATACCTTCTTCTGCCTCTGGCGGCGGTTTCTGCAACTGCGGGAATTGCCGCCGCTCATGTCTTCTGGGTTCTGCTCCTTTTTCTTCTGTATCTTCTCTTTATTATTGTAAAAACAAAGCACCATGCTCCGGTTATCGTCTGCCTCGTTTCTTTTTGTGTTTATTTCTTTCTTTATACGGTTTGTGACGCTGCGAATGTAACGCGGTATCAGGCCGGCAGTTATACTGAACAGGCCGTCATCACTAATATTCCGAAGGTTGACGGAGCGAAAATGTCAGCCGTTATCCGTACACATGACAAGGAAAAATGGGCGGCTTCGTACAAAATCCGTTCTCTTGAGGAAAAGAGACTCATTGAACAGCTTGAACCGGGGATGCGCTGCACGTTTACAGGCTCTCTGGAACAGCCTGCACATGCGACGGTTCCCGGAGGTTTTGATTATAAGGAATATCTTCACTCTCAGCAGATTCACTGGTTATTTTCCGTGACTTCCATTCAGCAGTGTGAAAAATCCAAACAGCCGCTGTTTAAACTGCTGAACATCAGAAAAAATTTGATTTCGATCATTCGGAATCACGTGCCTGAATCTTCCGCCGGAATTGTTGAAGCGCTGACCTTAGGTGAAAAATTTTCTATAGAGGACGATATACTGAGTGCATATCAAAATTTGGGAGTCGTTCATTTAATGGCGATTTCCGGAATGCATGTCGGTCTTATTACGGCGGGATTATTTTATGCTCTGATCAGAATCGGGCTGACAAGAGAAAAAGCGGGAATTTTGCTGCTGTTGTTTTTGCCGGTGTATACGCTGCTGAGCGGTGCCGCCCCATCCGTATTGCGCGCATCCCTCATGCTGGAATTTTATATCGCCGGAACTCTTGTTAAACGCGGCATTCATTCCTCTGCTGCATTGTCCCTGTCTTATATGCTGCTCCTGCTGTTTAATCCTTACTTCCTTTGGCAGGCGGGCTTCCAGCTTTCCTTTGCGGTAAGCGCCTCTTTAATTCTGTCATCCTCCATTTTAAAGAAAGCAGGGAAAAGCAGACTTGCCGGGCTTGCGATGGCTTCATTCATTGCGGAGCTCAGCTCACTTCCGTTTCTTCTCTATCATTTTCAGCAGATTTCACTTGTCAGTTTTCCGATGAATATGGTGATGGTGCCATTTTATACGTTATTTGTCATTCCGGTTTCTGTCATCGGTTTCCTTCTTCTTTTACTTTCAAGGAAGATGGGAGAATGTTTTTTTGATATGTTCGACCTTGTGATGAGCCCTGTGCATGATTTCATTACATATGCGGCATCCGTTGATTTATTTACTATGATTGTGTCAAAGCCTGACTTTGTTTCCCTTCTTCTGCTTGCGGTTTCCGTTTTTACGCTTTTTGCGGCTTTGGAAAAGGGAGGTTTTTTAAAACTCAGGAAATCGGCTTTTTTTTTCTGCGCGGTTTTGGCTTATTTAATATGCCGTCCGTATTTCAGTCCATGGGGAGAAGCGGATATGCTTGATATCGGGCAGGGAGACTCACTGTTTATAAGCGCGCCGCACCGCAAAGGGACCGTAATGGTTGATACAGGGGGAGTGATTTCTTATCCCGGAGAATCATGGAAAGAAAAACGCCACCCGTATTCTATCGGCGAGAAGGTTTTGATTCCGTTTTTAAACGGAAAAGGGGTGAAAAAGCTGGATGCGCTGATTTTAACCCATGCGGATCAAGATCACATCGGAGAAGCCGGAGTGTTAATCAAAAATCATAGAGTCAAACGGTTAATTGTCCCCGTGGGATTCGTAAAAGAACCGAAAGATCAGAACATATTAAATATGGCGAAAGAAAACAACATTCCCGTTGCCGAAGCAAAGCGGGGCGACACCATTACAGCCGGTGATCTTCAGTTTCAGGTGCTGTCTCCGGAGTCGTCTGACGGAAGGAGTAAAAATGATTCGTCACTGGTGCTTTGGACGGTTTTAGGCGGAGTGAGCTGGCTTTTGACGGGAGATTTAGAATCGGACGGCGAAACGGAAGTGCTGAAAACGTATCCGAAACTGAAGGCTGATATCTTGAAGGCGGGTCATCACGGCAGCAAAAGCTCTACGAGTGAAGCCTTTTTGAAACAGCTTCAGCCGGAAGCAGCGCTGATTTCAGCAGGAAAAGAGAATCGATACCATCATCCGCATGAAGAAGTGCTGGATCGTTTGAAGGCGTACTCTGTCAATGTGCTTCGCACCGATGTCAGCGGAACGATTCAATACAGATTTAAAAAAGGCGCCGGAACGTTTTCCGTCTTCCCTCCATATGATATAGAAGAAACCAGGGCGCAAGAAGTAAAAAAGACTGCCGATTGACAGCAGCCCGGAATGCGGCTAAGAGCCGATAAGATGGATGGCTGTTGCCATCACGAACAAAAAGGCGAAAAATCCGAAGGACACGACAAAACCGACAGCTGAGTCAACAGCATCATTTCGTTTGCTTTGAACGTTTTTTTCAAAATCATTCAATTTCATCCCTCCTGACTTCCCTAAGTATACTGGAATTGTTTTGAAAAATCTAGAAGTGATGGTAACGTTTTCTGTTCTTGTGATTATCGCCTTTTTACAAGCAGACCCGGGAGCTTGTGAATCAGGCGTTTATTATAAATGAGGAAGCTGTCCTTAAAGCTTCCTCTTTACTATTTGCCGAACTCAATTTAGGATAGAAGGGGATCAAGAAAGAGAGGAAGTCATACGATCATGGTATTTGATGTTTGGAAAGCCCTGAAAAAAGGGGATGTCCGCTCCGTTTATTGTTTATACGGAAAAGAAACGTATCTGCTCCAAGAAACTGTCAGCCGGATCAGACAAGCTGTCGTTGATGAGGAGACAAAAGATTTTAACCTGTCTGTTTTTGATCTTGAAGAAGATCCGCTTGACCAGGCCGTAACCGATGCGGAAACGTTTCCGTTTATGGGAGAGAAGCGGCTGGTCATCGTAAAAAATCCGTCTTTTTTAACAGGGGAAAAAAAGAAAGAAAAAATAGAGCATAATACAGCCGCTCTGGAGACTTATCTGAAGGAGCCTGCACCTTACACGGTCTTTGTGATTGTGGCTCCGTATGAGAAGCTGGACGAACGGAAAAAGCTGACGAAAGCGCTGAAGCAAAAAGCCCTTATGATTGAAGCTAAGGAGCTGAATGCAAAGGAGACGACTGATTTTACGATTAATCTGGCGAAATCCGAAAATAAAATGATCGATACAGAAGCTGCCGAGCATTTGGTTCTGCTTGCAAACGGCCATCTGTCTTCCATATATCAGGAAATACAAAAACTCTCCGCCTACACCGGTGACAGACATGAGATCACACTTGAAGATGTCCGGGAGCTCGTCGCAAGAAGTTTGGAGCAGAATATTTTTGAGCTGATCAACAAAATCGTGAACCGAAAACGGACGGAAAGTCTTCAAATATTTTATGATCTTTTAAAACAAAACGAAGAACCGATCAAAATTATGGCGCTGATCGCCAACCAATTCCGTCTGATTATGCAGACGAAGTATTTTGCAGGACAAGGATACGGCCAAAAGCAAATCGCTTCCAACTTAAAGGTGCACCCCTTCCGGGTAAAGCTGGCGATGGATCAGGCGAGGCTTTTTTCTGAAGAAGAGCTGCGGCGTATTATAGAAAGACTCGCAGTGATGGATTATGAAATGAAAACGGGGAAAAAGGACAAGCAGCTCTTGCTGGAGCTCTTTCTCCTTGAGCTTCTCCGGACCGAATGAAAAAAACGATCCCCGTTAAAGGGATCGTTTTTGTATTATGCAGAAAGTCCGTTCACTTGTTTCGCAAGTCTAGATTTGTATCGAGCTGCGGCATTTTTGTGTACAAGACCTGTTTTCACTGCTTTATCAATGCGTTTCGCTGCTTCAGAAAGAGCAGTTTTCGCTTTATCCGCTTCGTTGTTAGCAACAGAAGCTTCAACTTGTTTGATTGCAGTACGCATAGCAGATTTGATTGTCGCGTTATGAGCGCGGCGTTCGTTGTTTGTTTTTGTACGTTTAATCGCTGATTTAATGTTTGGCATGTGTTTCACCTCCTAAGATACAACCTGTAGCACAGTGTCTTAAGGTTAAATCTTCTTCACAATAGAACAAATTGTATTCTATCAAACAGAACTTTAGATTGCAATATAAATGTAAAGTATTTTTCGTTGATGGGTAAATTCGCATGATTCGTTTTGTAAATGGCCACACTATGTACCACGATGATTGAAGGAGGTCTTCCCTGTGAAAAACAACGAACTGGATGTCAATCAATTTCTGATACGGACGGATTTAGCGGTAGAAACGAAACAGGCAGTAAAAGACGGACAAGCCGGTCAGAAAAAAGAAATAAACGGGTTTATTGAAAAAGAACGCGACAAGGGCGGCATTAAAGTCAGAACCGTCGATATTACCAAAGAAGGCGCCGAGCTATCGGGGAAAAAGCAGGGACGCTATGTCACGATCGAGGCTCAAGGGGTTCGGGAACACGACTCTGACATGCAGGAAAAAGTAACGGAAGTGTTTGCCGAGGAATTTTCCGCCTATCTATCGGCATTAAAGATTCCAAAGGATGCAAGCTGTTTGATCGTCGGTCTCGGCAACTGGAATGTGACGCCGGATGCGCTCGGCCCTCTCGTGACCGAAAACCTTCTTGTGACAAGGCATCTGTTCAGGCTTCAGCCTGAAAATGTGCAGGAAGGGTACAGGCCGGTCAGCGCGCTTGCTCCCGGTGTGATGGGATTAACGGGAATTGAAACGAGCGATATTATTCAAGGTGTCATCAAAGAATCAAAGCCGGATTTTGTGATCGCGGTAGACGCTCTTGCGGCAAGAGCCGTTGAAAGGGTGAACACGACCATCCAATTTTCTGATACGGGCATTCACCCGGGATCAGGCGTCGGCAATAAGAGAAAAGAATTAAGCAAGGAAACGCTCGGCATTCCCGTCATCGCAATCGGGGTACCGACTGTTGTTGATGCGGTTACGATCGCAAGCGATACGGTGGATTATATATTAAAACATTTCGGCAGAGAGATGAAAGATGACAGCCCGTCAAGATCTCTGGTGCCCGCCGGAATGAACTTCGGCAAAAAGAAGGTGCTGACAGACGAAGACCTTCCCGGAGAAAAAGAACGCCAATCCTTTCTCGGTATTGTCGGCACGCTGGACGAAAACGAAAAACGCCAGCTGATTCACGAAGTGCTTTCTCCGCTCGGCCATAATCTGATGGTCACGCCGAAGGAGATTGACACCTTTATTGATGATATGGCGAACGTGCTTGCAAACGGGTTAAACACCGCCCTTCATGAAAAAGTGTCACAAGATAACAAAGGTTCTTATAATCATTAAAATGGTTCTACCTCCTCTAGCTTGTTCATAGAGTAATTACTAGACAAGCGCTGGAGGGATTCAAATCATGAGAAAAAAACGCAGAAACCGTCAAATTGTCGTTGCAGTAAACGGTGGAAATGCGCTCAAGGGCATGTTTTTGTTTATGACAAGCCTTATCGTTATTTTCGTATTATCGGGTGTGCTCACATCGCTTCGCCCTGAACTGAGGCTTTCTTCGGATTCTCTTCACGGAATTGCCGGAGAACTTCCGGGTGACGCGTTTGCACACCTCCTCGGCATGGAAAATCATTATTTCGCCTCAGAGCTTCCTGAAAAAGACTCTTTTCAGCTGTCCCGGCTTTCCTTAAAACTGGCGACAAGCATTAATATGGAAGACCCGCGGAGTTTCTTGGGACGTGAGCTGCCGGGATTTGCCCAATATGATACGGAGATCCTTCTGGCGGGGCAGGGGACGGATTATACGAATATGCCGGCTGAATCTCCGCCGCCGTCAAAGGTGATGGAAAAAGAAAAAGAAGTGAACCTGGCAGAAATCGAAAACAAAACGAAAAAAGAAGAAACGGCGCCGCCGAAACATTCAACAGGCAGCAAAAAAGTCGTTTTTATTTACCACACTCATAATACCGAATCCTATCTTCCTCTGTTAAAGGGGGAAACAAATCCGGATAACGCCCGCCATTCGAAGGCCAATGTCACGCTTGTCGGAGATATGTTCGGAAAAGCGCTTGAAGCGCAAGGTGTAGGAGCGACCGTAGATAAAACCGACATTCAGGCCCGCCTGAACAAAGACGGCTTAAATTATGCGCGAAGCTACGACGAATCAAGGCCGGTCGTAAAAAGCGCGCTCACCAAAAATAAAAACCTGCAATATACCATAGACATTCACCGGGATTCCCGCCGCAAGAAAAATACGACAGCCGACATCAAAGGAAAAAGCTATGCCAGAGTCGCCATCGTCGTCGGCAAAAAAAGCGCTAATTTTGAAGAAAACTATAAACTCGCAAGTGAACTTCATAAGCTGATGGAGAAAAAATACCCCGGCTTAAGCGTCGGTGTTTTATCAAAAGGCTCTCCGGGAGATAATGGAGTGTACAACCAGGATTTAAACGACCGGTCGCTTCTGCTGGAATTCGGGGGCGTGGATAACAATCTTGAAGAACTGAGGCGCGCATCAGATGCCGCGGCCGATGTGTTCAGCGAACTGTACTGGGATGCAGAAAAGGTCAGCTCGCAATCAGGAGAGAAGAAAAAACAATAGAAATCAGGTGATTCGAATGATCCGTTTTACCGGCAAATGCCTGCTGATCGCCATTGTCATGTTTTTCGGCGTATTGTTCGGCATGCAGCAGGCAAACAGCGGAATGCTTGATATGAAAGGATACAAAGATCCCTCCTTAAAAGGAGCATTCACGCTCGGCGGCGGAGAAGGACAGGAAAAAGAAGCTTCCATTTTGGGGCAAACCGTTACTGCGAAAGATCTGGAAGAAAAACAAAAACAGCTGGAACAGGCGGAAACCTTCAACTTGTTTTCAAAAGCCGGGGAAACCCTTTCAAATACCGTGACGGACTCGGCGCAGGCGATGTATGAGTGGGTTTCGAAACTGAACCGTTAGCACTGATGAAGAGAAAAGCGGATGATTCCTTAAAGGAAGCTTTTCTCTTTCTTGTTTTAATTGAATGTTTACAATCCTATTGATATAATCTAAGCTAGTGTATTTTGCGTTTAATAGTAGGAGTGATAGATTGTGACAGATAAAGAAAAGCGTTTAGAGAGGCAGTCAAGAATCCGGAATTTCTCCATCATCGCCCACATAGACCACGGCAAATCGACCTTGGCGGATCGGATTTTAGAAAAAACATCGGCGATCACCCAGCGGGAAATGAAAGAACAATTGCTTGATTCAATGGACCTTGAACGCGAACGGGGAATTACCATCAAATTAAATTCCGTTCAGCTGAAATACAAAGCAAAAGACGGAGAAGAATATATATTCCATCTCATCGACACGCCCGGACACGTCGACTTTACATATGAAGTATCGCGAAGCCTGGCTGCCTGTGAAGGCGCGATTCTCGTTGTTGATGCGGCTCAGGGAATAGAAGCGCAGACATTGGCGAACGTCTATCTGGCGCTTGATAATGATCTTGAGATTCTTCCTGTCATTAATAAAATCGATCTTCCGAGCGCAGAGCCAGAACGTGTGCGTCAAGAGGTTGAGGACGTTATCGGCCTTGACGCTTCAGACGCCGTCCTCGCTTCAGCGAAAGCGGGCATCGGCATCGAAGACATTTTAGAACAGATCGTAGAAAAAGTGCCGGCTCCCGCGGGAGACCCGGAAGCTCCGCTGAAAGCGCTCATCTTTGACTCGCTTTATGACGCGTACCGCGGAGTCGTCGCGTATATCAGAGTCGTAGAAGGAACGGTCAAACCGGGCCAGAAAATTAAAATGATGGCAACCGGAAAAGAGTTTGAAGTCATCGAAGTCGGCGTCTTCACGCCGAAAGCGCAGCCGGCTGACGAATTGACAGTCGGTGACGTAGGCTATTTGACAGCCGCAATCAAAAACGTCGGCGACACCCGTGTCGGTGATACGATCACGAGCGCGGTTAAGCCTGCGGCAGAAGCGCTTCCGGGCTACCGCAAACTCAATCCGATGGTATACTGCGGACTTTATCCGATTGACACAGCCAAATATAATGATTTGCGCGAGGCTCTGGAAAAACTTGAATTGAACGATTCATCTCTTCAATACGAGGCGGAGACGTCACAAGCCCTCGGCTTCGGTTTCCGCTGCGGCTTTTTAGGAATGCTTCACATGGAGATCATTCAAGAGCGGATTGAACGGGAATTTAAAATTGATCTTATTACGACCGCGCCGAGCGTTATTTATGACGTATATATGACGGACGGCGAAAAGGTCATCGTGGATAACCCGTCAAACATGCCTGATCCCCAAAAAATAGAGCGGGTGGAAGAACCTTATGTAAAAGCGACAATGATGGTGCCGAACGATTATGTCGGTGCGGTGATGGAGCTTTGCCAAGGAAAACGCGGCAATTTTATCGACATGCAATATTTAGACGCAAATCGTGTCAGCATTGTCTATGACATGCCATTAGCGGAAATCGTATATGAATTTTTTGATCAGCTGAAATCAAGCACAAAAGGCTACGCGTCCTTTGATTACGAACTGATCGGCTACAAACCGTCTAAACTTGTCAAGATGGACATTATGCTGAACGGAGAAAAAATCGACGCCCTTTCATTTATCGTGCATCGCGATTACGCGTACGAACGCGGAAAAGTAATTGTAGAAAAACTGAAAGAGCTCATTCCGCGCCAGCACTTTGAAGTACCGATTCAAGCAGCGATCGGACAGAAAATCGTGGCCCGCTCAACCATTAAGGCCATGCGGAAAAACGTCCTTGCAAAATGTTACGGAGGAGACATCTCGCGGAAACGGAAGCTTCTTGAAAAACAAAAAGAAGGAAAACGCCGGATGAAGCAGGTCGGCTCAGTAGAAGTGCCGCAGGAAGCGTTTATGGCCGTTCTTAAAATGGATGACAGCCCGAAAAAATAACGGAAGCCGCCGCAGTCCCGCGCTGCGGCTTCTTTCTGTAAAGAAGAAGGTGTTTCAAAATGAAATCAGCTTATATTCATATTCCGTTTTGTGAGCATATCTGCCACTATTGCGATTTCAATAAATATTTTATTCAGAGCCAGCCTGTCGATGAGTACTTAAACTCACTCGAAAAGGAAATGATAAATACAATAGAACGGACGGGACGCCCTGATCTCCGTACGATCTTTATCGGGGGAGGCACGCCGACATCGCTCTCACCTGTCCAGCTGGAAAAATTGATGGATTCCATTCACCGCGTGCTGAAGCCTTCTGACGGACTCATAGAATTTGCCGCGGAAGCGAATCCGGATGATTTGTCCCCGGAAAAATTAAAAATCATGAAAAATGCCGGTGTCAACCGGCTGAGCTTCGGTGTTCAAACCTTTGAAGATGAGCTTTTACAAAAAATCGGCAGAGTGCATAAACAAAAGGACGTATTCACTTCCTTTGAACGTGCGAGGGCTCTCGGCTTCGGCAACATCAGTCTTGATTTGATGTTCGGCCTGCCGGGGCAGACGCTGGCCGATCTTGACAATTCCGTCAAAACGGCTTTGTCTCTTGATGCGGAGCACTATTCCGTTTACTCGCTGATCGTAGAGCCGAAAACGGTGTTTTATAATTTAATGCAAAAAGGCCGCCTGCATCTCCCGGCGCAAGAACAAGAGGCCGAGATGTATGAAACGGTCATGAGGCAGATGAGTGAAGCGGGCATCCGTCAATACGAGATCAGTAACTTTGCAAAGCCCGGATACGAGTCGCAGCATAATCTGACGTATTGGAGCAATGAAGAGTATTTCGGTTTTGGCGCAGGCGCTCACGGATATATCAGCGGCACGCGCACCGTCAACGCCGGGCCTGTGAAACATTACATGCAGCTCATTGAAGAAAAGGGGCTGCCTTACCGTGACACACACAAGGTGACACGTGAGGAGCAGATTGAAGAAGAAATGTTCCTCGGTCTCAGAAAAATGTCCGGCGTACAAAAGCAAGCTTTTCTCGATAAATTCGGACGCTCGGTCGACGAACTGTTTCCCGATGTTCTCAAAGATTTAACCGAAAAAGGCCTGATCTGTGACACGGAAGAATCGGTTGCATTAACGCATGAGGGCAAATTATTAGGAAATGAGGTTTTTGGCGCTTTTTTGGGTGAGTTATAATTGACATTTTTCTTTTGGTTTGTTACTTTTGATATAGAATTAGCACTCGCTGACCTTGAGTGCTAACAGGGGTGATGATGATGTTAACAAATCGTCAGCTGTTGATCCTGCAAGTGATTATTAATGATTTTATACAATCAGCGCAGCCTGTGGGATCAAGAACTCTTTCAAAAAAAGACGAGATTACATTCAGCTCTGCAACGATCAGAAACGAGATGGCTGACTTGGAGGAATTGGGCTTTATTGAAAAAACCCATTCATCCTCAGGACGGATTCCGTCGGAAAAAGGGTACAGGTATTATGTCGATCATTTGCTGTCACCCGTCAAGCTGACAAAAACCGATCTGGATTTAATTCACTCGATATTTAAAGAAAAAATCTTCGAGCTGGAAAAAACAGTCCAAAAATCAGCGCAAATCCTGTCCGATCTGACAAACTACACATCGATTGTCCTCGGGCCGACGCTGAGCGAGAACTATCTTAAACAGATTCAAATCGTTCCGATCCAGCCGGATAAGGCGGTCGCCATCCTCGTCACGAACACGGGGCATGTCGAAAACCGCACCATCAATTTCCCGGCTAAAGTGGATTTGGCCGATATTGAAAAACTGGTCAATATACTAAACGATCGATTAGCGGGCGTGCCGATGGACGAACTGAATGAGCGCATTTTCAAAGAGGTTGTCACCTATTTAAGGCAGCATATCGCCAACTATGACAGCATACTTGAATCGCTCCGCTCCACATTCCATCCGGCGGCCCACGTTGAGAAATTGTTTTTCGGCGGAAAGATCAACATGCTGAATCAGCCGGAATTCCATGATATTGAAAGGGTCCGCTCGCTCTTATCTTTAATTGAAAAAGAGCAGGATGTTCTGAAGTTGTTTCAGTCATCAAAAGCCGGGATTTCAATCAAAATCGGGAAAGAAAACGACTACGAAGAAATGGAAAACTGCAGCTTAATCACGGCCACCTATACAGTTGATACGAAACAGATCGGTTCAATCGCGATTATCGGGCCGACGCGCATGAATTATTCAAGAGTCGTCAGCCTGCTGCAGCACGTGACTTCGGACTTGTCAAAAGCATTCACAAGTTTGTATGATGAATAAGGGAATTTTGGCAATCATTTTCAGTCATCTTTTTACAGCATTTGAGGGAGGTGAACACAATGTCAGAAGAAAAACAAACCGCAGAACAGGTTGAAGCAGCAGAACAAGAAGAAGTGACAGAACAGGCAGAACAAGCCGCTTCACAAGAGCAGCATGAAGAAACGGCAGGTCAGGAAGAAGCCCTTCAGCACCAAATTGATGAATTGCAGGGTTTGCTTGATGAAAAAGAAAACAAGCTTTTGCGTGTTCAAGCAGACTTTGAAAACTATAAACGACGCAGCCGCCTTGAAATGGAAGCTGCTCAGAAATACCGTTCTCAAAACGTCGTAACGGAAATCCTTCCGGCTCTCGACAACTTTGAACGGGCGTTACAGGTAGAAGCTGAAAGCGAGCAGACAAAAAGCTTGCTGCAAGGTATGGAAATGGTCCGCCGCCAGCTGATGGACGCACTTGAAAAAGAAGGCGTAGAAGCCATCGAAGCTGTCGGTCAGGAATTTGATCCGAACCTTCACCAAGCCGTCATGCAGGTGGAAGATGAAAACTTCGGCAGCAATATTGTTATCGAAGAACTGCAAAAAGGCTACAAACTGAAGGATCGCGTCATCCGTCCTTCAATGGTAAAAGTGAATCAATAACTACATAGCAGGAGGTAATTCAAAGTGAGTAAAGTAATCGGAATTGACTTGGGTACGACAAACTCATGTGTGGCAGTGCTTGAAGGCGGAGAGCCTACAGTCATCGCCAACGCTGAAGGAAACCGTACGACTCCGTCAGTCGTTGCATTTAAAAACGGCGAGCGCCAAGTAGGGGAAGTGGCGAAACGCCAATCAATCACAAATCCTAACACAATCATGTCTGTTAAACGCCATATGGGTACTGACTATAAAGTGGAAATCGAAGGAAAAGACTACACGCCTCAAGAAGTGTCAGCTATTATCCTTCAGCATCTGAAAGCATATGCTGAAAGCTACCTCGGCGAAACAGTTTCAAAAGCCGTTATCACGGTTCCTGCATACTTCAACGATGCTGAGCGCCAAGCGACAAAAGATGCCGGTAAAATCGCCGGCCTTGAAGTAGAGCGTATTATCAACGAGCCGACTGCAGCAGCGCTTGCATACGGACTTGATAAAACGGATGAAGACCAAACAATTCTTGTTTACGACCTTGGCGGCGGTACGTTTGACGTATCTGTTCTTGAACTTGGCGACGGCGTGTTTGAAGTCCGTTCAACTGCCGGTGACAACCGTCTTGGCGGGGACGACTTTGACCAAGTCATCATCGATCATCTCGTAGCAGAATTCAAAAAAGAAAACGGCATTGATCTTTCAAAAGACAAAATGGCGCTTCAGCGTTTGAAAGATGCGGCTGAGAAAGCGAAAAAAGATCTTTCCGGCGTATCATCCACACAAATTTCTTTACCGTTTATCACGGCGGGAGAAGCAGGTCCTCTTCACCTTGAGCTGACACTGACCCGCGCTAAATTCGAAGAGCTTTCCGCTCACCTTGTTGAGCGCACAATGGCTCCTGTCCGTCAGGCTCTTCAAGATGCGGATCTTTCTGCGAGCGAAATCGACAAAGTTATCCTTGTCGGCGGATCTACACGTATTCCTGCCGTACAGGAAGCAATCAAAAAAGAAACGGGTAAAGAAGCGCATAAAGGCGTAAACCCTGATGAAGTTGTAGCGCTTGGTGCTGCAATTCAAGGCGGCGTCATCACGGGAGACGTAAAAGACGTTGTTCTTCTTGACGTTACACCGCTTTCTCTCGGTATTGAAACAATGGGCGGCGTGTTCACAAAACTGATCGACCGCAACACGACAATTCCGACGAGCAAGTCTCAAGTATTCTCAACTGCAGCTGATAACCAAACTGCTGTTGATATCCATGTTCTTCAAGGTGAGCGCCCGATGTCTGCCGACAACAAAACGCTCGGCCGCTTCCAGCTTACTGATATCCCGCCTGCACCGCGCGGCGTACCGCAAATCGAAGTTTCTTTCGATATTGACAAAAACGGTATCGTAAACGTAAGAGCGAAAGACTTAGGCACAGGAAAAGAACAAAATATTACAATCAAATCTTCTTCAGGTCTTTCTGATGATGAGATCGAACGCATGGTAAAAGAAGCGGAAGAAAACGCTGACGCTGATGCGAAGAGAAAAGAAGAAATCGAAGTCCGCAACGAAGCTGACCAGCTTGTGTTCCAAACGGAAAAAACATTAAAAGATCTGGAAGGCAAAGTGGACGAAGAGCAAGTGAAAAAAGCAAACGACGCGAAAGACGCGCTGAAAGCCGCTATCGAGAAAAACGAAATTGAAGACATCAAAGCGAAAAAAGATGAACTTCAAACAATCGTTCAAGAGCTTTCTATGAAGCTTTACGAAGAAGCGGCGAAAGCGCAGCAGGCTGAAGGCGGAGCAAACGCTGAAGGCAAAAAAGCGGATGACAACGTTGTCGATGCGGAGTACGAAGAAGTAAAAGACGACGAAACGAAAAAATAAGTTCTGTCCCGCATGGCTATAGGCGGAAGAACACACAGCATATTCTGATTCAACAGACAGAAAGTCAAAGTCAGGCATCTCTTGGCTTTGACTTTTTTTCTTGCCCGGGATAAAAGGAATTGAAAAAACATAATTCAAAATGATACAATCTAATTTATGTGAGAAATTCGGGAGAGTGAAGCGAGATGAGTAAGCGTGATTACTATGAAGTGCTTGGGGTAAGTAAGAGCGCTTCAAAGGATGAAATCAAAAAAGCCTATCGGAAGCTTTCAAAAAAATATCATCCTGATATCAATAAAGAATCCGGAGCAGATGAAAAATTCAAAGAGGTAAAAGAAGCGTACGAAGCGCTCTCAGACGACCAAAAACGCGCTCAATATGACCAATTCGGCCATACAGACCCTAACCAGGGATTCGGCGGCGGTTTCGGAGGCGGCGGAGACTTCGGCGGCTTCGGTTTCGATGACATTTTCTCAAGCATCTTCGGAGGCGGCACGAGACGCCGTGACCCGAATGCGCCGCGGCAAGGCGCGGATCTGCAGTATACAATGACCCTGTCATTTGAAGACGCGGCTTTCGGAAAAGAAACGATCATTGAAATTCCGCGCGAAGAGAATTGCGAAACATGTAAAGGGTCTGGCGCGAAGCCGGGAACAAAGCCGGATACGTGCTCGCACTGCGGAGGTTCAGGCCAGCTGAACGTCGAACAGAACACGCCGTTTGGCAAAGTGGTTAACCGAAGAGTCTGCCACCACTGTGAAGGAACAGGAAAAATCATCAAAAACAAGTGTTCTGACTGCGGCGGCACGGGCAAAGTGAAAAAACGGAAAAAAATCAATGTCACGATTCCTGCCGGTGTGGATGACGGACAGCAGCTGCGCGTACCGGGCCAAGGTGAACCGGGCGTAAACGGAGGGCCTGCGGGAGATCTGTTTGTCGTATTCCATGTGCGCGCCCACGAGTTCTTTGAGCGCGACGGAGACGATATTTATTGCGAAATGCCGTTAACGTTTGCCCAAGCGGCACTCGGAGACGAAGTGGAAGTGCCGACGCTTCACGGAAAAGTGAAATTGAAAATACCTGCCGGCACACAAACCGGCACGAAATTCAGATTAAGAGGCAAAGGCGTTCAGAACGTCCGGGGCTACGGACAAGGCGACCAGCACATTGTCGTCCGCGTCGTCACACCGACGAATCTGACAGACAAACAAAAAGACATCATCCGCGAGTTCGCTGAAGTCAGCGGAAACCTGCCGGATGAACAAGAAATGAGTTTCTTTGACAAAGTAAAACGAGCATTTAAAGGCGAGTAATGATTGGATAGGAGTTGGTAGTTTTGAAATGGTCCGAAATCAGCATTCACACAACACATGAAGCGGTCGAACCCATCTCAAATATTTTGCATGAAGCTGGTGCGAGCGGGGTTGTCATCGAAGATCCGCTTGATTTAATGAAAGAGCGTGAGAATGTTTACGGGGAAATCTACCAGCTCGACCCCAATGATTACCCCGATGAGGGTGTCATTGTCAAAGCGTATCTGCCGATCAACAGTTTCCTCGGCGAAACGGTGGACGGCATTAAAGAGACGATTAATAATCTGCTTTTGTACGATATTGATTTGGGCAGAAACAAAATCACCATTTCTGAAGTCAATGAAGAAGAATGGGCGACAGCTTGGAAAAAGTATTATCATCCTGTGAAAATTTCTGAAAAGTTCACGATCGTTCCCACATGGGAAACGTACACACCTGTTCATACAGATGAACTGATTATCGAAATGGACCCGGGTATGGCATTCGGTACGGGAACGCATCCGACAACGGTTCTGTGCATTCAGGCGCTTGAGCGTATCGTTCAAAAAGGCGACCGTATCATTGATGTCGGCACCGGTTCAGGAATTTTAAGCATCGCGGCCGCCATGCTTGAGGCCGAATCGGTTCATGCGTATGACCTTGATCCGGTCGCTGTTGAAAGCGCGCGTCTGAATGTGAAATTGAACAAAGTGAGTGATACGGCCGAAGTGAAGCAGAACAATTTGTTAGACGGCATCACGGGCGAACATGATGTCATTGTCGCAAATATTTTGGCAGAAGTGATTCTCCGCTTTACATCACAGGCGTACGACCTGCTCAAAGACGGAGGCCATTTTATTACTTCAGGCATTATCGGCCAGAAAAAACAGGAAGTAAAAGAAGCGTTGGAAAAAGCCGGCTTTACTATCATAGAAATTCTGTCTATGGAAGATTGGGTCAGCATCATCGCGAAAAAATAACAGTTAGTAGGTGTCACAGCGTATGCAACGATATTTTATCGAGCTCACGAAGCAGGAGATGGACGAAACTCCTGATTTTCAAATCACGGGGGAAGACGTCCACCATATAGCGAACGTCATGAGAATGAGTGCGGGAGACCGGATTATCTGCTGTTCGAAAGACGGCCATGAAGCGTTATGCCTGCTTAAAGAGGTTTCTAAAGATCATATATCATGCAGCATTGCTGAGTGGACGGGTGAAAACCGTGAACTGCCTTTGAAGATCAGGATCGCAAGCGGCCTTCCGAAAGGTGATAAGCTTGAATGGATTATCCAAAAAGGGACCGAGCTGGGGGCAAGTATGTTCATCCCTTTTCAAGGCGCCAGATCCGTTGTTAAGTTAGACGACAAAAAGGCAAAGAAAAAACGGGAGAGATGGGCGAAAATCGCGAAGGAAGCGGCGGAGCAATCGTACCGCAATGAAATTCCCGAAGTGAAAACCGTTCATACGTTCCGGCAGCTGCTTGAAATGACGGAGAATGTCGATAAATGTGTCGTTGCATACGAGGAGTCATCAAAGCAGGGAGAAACGGGCGCTTTCGCCGCGGAGCTCAAAAGCCTTCCGCAAGGTTCGTCTCTTTTAATCGTATTCGGCCCTGAAGGCGGTCTGACCGAGTCTGAAGTTCATCAGCTTTCAGAAAAAGGCGCCGTCTTATGCGGCCTCGGACCGAGAATTTTACGGACTGAAACTGCGCCTCTTTACGCGTTAAGCGCAGTTTCCTATCATACAGAGTTATTAAGAGGTGATCAGTAATGGCAACTGTTGCTTTTCATACCCTTGGCTGCAAGGTCAACCATTATGAAACAGAAGCAATCTGGCAGCTGTTTAAAGATGCGGGTTATGAACGAAAAGAATTCGAACAGACAGCAGATGTATATGTCATTAATACATGTACGGTAACAAACACGGGAGATAAAAAAAGCCGTCAAGTCATCAGACGGGCGATCCGCCAAAATCCTGACGGCGTCATCTGCGTAACAGGGTGCTATGCGCAAACCTCTCCGGCAGAAATTATGGCCATCCCGGGTGTTGACATCGTCGTCGGCACGCAGGATCGTGAAAAAATGCTTGGTTACATTGAGCAGTACAGGGAAGAGCGCCAGCCGATCAACGGCGTCGGCAATATTATGAAAGCACGCGTGTTTGAAGAGCTGGATGTTCCCGCTTTTACTGACCGCACAAGAGCGTCGTTAAAAATCCAAGAGGGCTGCAACAACTTCTGTACGTTCTGCATTATCCCTTGGGCGCGCGGCCTGCTTCGTTCCCGCGATCCGGAAGAAGTCATTAAACAGGCGCAGCAGCTGGTGGATGCCGGCTATAAAGAAATCGTCCTGACGGGGATTCATACGGGCGGCTACGGCGAAGATATGAAAGATTATAATTTCGCCAAGCTTCTCCGCGAGCTTGATACACGTGTAGAAGGACTGAAGCGGATCAGAATTTCATCTATTGAAGCAAGCCAAATCACTGATGAAGTAATTGAAGTGCTGGATGCGTCTGATAAAATCGTCCGCCACCTTCATATCCCGATTCAGTCAGGATCAAACACCGTTCTGAAACGGATGAGACGCAAATATACGATGGAATTTTTCGCGGACCGTTTAAATAAGCTGAAAGAAGCGCTGCCGGGTCTGGCCGTCACATCTGATGTCATCGTCGGTTTCCCGGGTGAAACGGAAGAAGAATTTGTGGAAACATACCGGTTCATTAAAGAACATAAGTTTTCAGAGCTTCACGTATTCCCTTACAGCAAACGCACCGGAACACCTGCGGCCAGAATGGAAGACCAGGTTGACGAGAACGTGAAAAACGAACGGGTGCATAAGCTGATCGCGCTGTCTGACCAGCTTGCCAAAGAATACGCCTCCGATTATGAAGGAGAGGTTCTGGAAATCATTCCGGAAGAGGCGTTTAAAGAGTCTGATGAAGACGGCATGTTCGTCGGCTATACGGACAATTACATGAAAGTCGTCTTCAAAGGCACGGAAGATCTAATCGGCAAACTTGTCAAAGTCAAAATTCAAAAAGCGGGTTATCCGTATAACGAAGGACAATTCGTCCGCGTCGTTGAGGATGAAATGACCCGAAACATGCGCATGTCTTCATAACATATTTAAAAAAACCGGTGCCTTCCCGCATCGGTTTTTTTAAGGTTTCGGAGGAATCAGCCTGTCAATCAGCCGGTAAAACAAATGTGTGAACGGCAGAAACAATAGGGCGGTGACTACGTTAAATAACAGGCTGAAATGCGCAATCATCTGCGCGGGATCATCAGACAGGCGCTCCGTAAAACCTGCTGATGCGGACAGGAAGGGAAATACGAGCAGCACGCCGAGAATATTAAACACAACGTGAGCACCGGCGGTCTGTCTGGCGGCATAACCGCCTGAAACAGCAGCCATGACGGCCGTGACGCATGTCCCGATATTAGATCCCAGAACGACGCTGACCGCTTGTTCAATGCCGATCACCCCTTCGTTCATAAAACTCATCAAAATGCCGATGCAGACGGAGCTTGAATGAATGATTGCGGTCAATATCATACCGATAAAAAGAGCGGACCAGCTCGAATCATTCACATGTCGCAAAACCTCCGCCCCCGCCTTCATTTCTGTCAGCGGAACGGCGAGCCGGCTGAAGCATGTGATGCAAAAAAAGATGATGCCGAGACCGAGGAAGCTTATGCCGATCTGCCTGAACGGATATTTACGGAGGAGGATAAACACAAGGCCTCCGATAAAAAGCACCCAAATGAGCACATCCATCTTGATGGCTAAAAACTCCGTCGTAAACGTTGAGCCGACATTCGTGCCGAGAATCATCGGAATGGTCCGTTTAAAAGATAAAGCGCCCGCACTGACAAAGCCGATGACAATGACCATGAAGGCTGAGCTGCTCTGAAGAAAACCAGTGAACACGATGCTTATGAGAAAAGCTTTCAAAGGGTGGTCGGTAAATAAGAGCAGGCTTTTCTCAATTTTTGAATACGTTAATGCGATCAGCCCCTGCCTGAGCAGGCTCATTCCGAGTAAAAAAACCAGGATAAGTGCGGTAAAGAGAATCAGTATAATCAAACGAAACACCCCTTTCCATCATTATATAGACAAGCAGCCTTATTCATGACGGAAAAGTGAGCTCGCTTAGTTGACCTGACTGATGGCTTATATTATAATGTCAAAGTACATGTTTATATATGTATCTTTTTAAAGGTAGTCGATTGGTGTATTCGGAGGGAGGGAAAGAGAATGTCAAAAACGGTCGTTAGAAAAAACGAATCGCTTGAAGATGCTCTTCGTCGCTTCAAACGCAGTGTATCAAAGACAGGTACTTTGCAAGAAGCAAGAAAGCGCGAATTTTATGAAAAACCTAGCGTAAAGCGCAAGAAAAAGTCAGAAGCTGCTAGAAAACGCAAATTCTAAAAGAGGGTGGATTTATGAGTCTTCTTGAGCGACTTAACCAAGATATGAAGCTGTATATGAAAAGCCGTGAGAAAGACAAACTGACTGTCGTTCGAATGGTGAAAGCTTCACTTCAAAACGAAGCAATTAAGCTTAAGAAAGACAGTTTGACCGAGGATGAGGAACTTACTGTCCTATCTCGTGAACTTAAGCAACGTAAAGACTCCCTCCATGAATTTTCAAACGCTAATCGTTTAGATTTAGTAGATAAAGTTCAAAAAGAGCTGGACATTTTAGAAGTTTATTTACCGAAGCAGCTCTCTGAAGAAGAGCTGCAGACAATCGTAAATGAAACCATCGCTGAAGTCGGTGCGAGCTCCAAAGCGGACATGGGCAAAGTGATGAGTGCTATTATGCCTAAAGTAAAAGGTAAAGCTGACGGAAGCGTAATTAACAGACTTGTCAGCAGTCAATTATCTTAATTGACAAGAAAAAAGACATCTTTCCTTGAGAGATGTCTTTTTTTATACATAAAAAAATGAAACTAAAGTACATTTGTTACGTATATAAAGAAGAACGAAACGGGAAGGAGGGTATATTTGCCTTGTTCCGAAAAAAAACCGGAATTGCTGTTGCTCTATTGGGCTTATTTGTATTATCTTTATTAGGGGTTCAATTGAACGCGAAAGCTGATCACCCATCGGTTTATGTCATCCCGGTTGAGAAAAATGTCGAACAGAGGCTCGCCTCGTTTTTATCGCGTTCTTTCAAAGAAGCGAAGGAGTCCGGCGCATCACACATTATTCTTGACATCAATACACCGGGAGGCGCCGTTCAATCAGCCTTGGATATTGCGGATATCATCGGCCGCGCGGATGTGCCTGTTACCGCTTACGTTAATAAACGGGCGCTTTCTGCGGGAGCGTATATAGCGCTTCAGGCAGATGAAATCTATATGGCGCCGGGCGGAAAAATGGGTGCCGCAGCCATCATCGACGGAAAAGGAAACGCGGCGGACAAAAAGGCCCAATCACTGTGGCATGCAGAAATGGAGGACGCAGCGGTTAAAAACAACCGAAATCCGAAATACGCCCTGGCCATGGCAGATCCCACCATTAATGCAAAGGAAGCGGGCGCCCCAAAGGGAAAACTGCTGACACTGACAGCTGAAAAAGCTAAGGAAGTCGGATATTCGGAGGGCACGGTTTCAGACCTTGATGCTTTATATACAAAGCTCGGTTTTGACAAAGCGGATGTTCACCATGCAGAAGAAGGTTTCGTCGGCAAACTGGGCCGATGGCTGACAAATCCGTTTGTTGTCCCCGTCTTATTAACGCTTGCTTTGCTTGGTTTGACCATTGAATTGTTCTCGCCGGGCCTCGGGATACCGGGTGCCGTCGGACTGACGGCCATGCTGCTGTTTTTCACCGGGCATATCGCTGCCGGATTCGCCGGCTATGACAGCGTATTCTTATTTTGCGCGGGCTTCGTTTTTATCCTTTTAGAGATATTCCTGCCCGGAGGCATAATCGGTCTTATCGGTATTGCAGGCGTTATCGCGAGCCTCTTTCTCGCTGCGGGCAGCTTTACCGTAATGGCGGTTTCTCTCTTGATCGCCATTGCTGTGTCTATTACAGCCTTTATCATATTAACAAGGGTGTTGGGGAAACGAATGAAATTCTTTAAAAAATTAATATTAACTGATTCAACAAGCACGGAGAGCGGTTATGTTTCAAATCAGAACCGGACGGAACTGTTGGGAAAAGTCGGCATTACCGCTACAGCCCTCAGACCGTCAGGCACCGTCATTATTGATGATGAACGTCTGGATGTCGTCTCGGAAGGATCATTCACTGAAAAAGACAGACAGGTGAAAGTAGTGAAAGCGGAAGGCTCACGCATTGTCGTGAGAGAAATATAGATGATAACCTTGAGGAGGAATTAGATGGAACTGTCAAGTTTGGCGATTTTAGCATTAGTTGCTGCTGCCATTATTGTGTTAGCCATATTCTTCACCTTTGTACCGGTGATGCTATGGATTTCGGCGCTTGCGGCAGGAGTCAGAATCAGCATTTTCACTTTGGTCGGGATGAGGCTGCGGCGCGTCATACCAAGCCGCGTTGTCAATCCGTTAATTAAAGCGCACAAAGCCGGCCTTGCCGCAACAACAAATCAGCTCGAAAGCCATTATCTGGCCGGAGGTAATGTCGACAGGGTGGTCAATGCCCTGATTGCGGCACAGCGCGCCAATATTGAGCTGACATTTGAACGCTGCGCAGCCATTGACCTGGCCGGGCGTGACGTATTGGAAGCCGTACAGATGAGCGTCAACCCGAAGGTCATTGAAACACCGTTTATCGCGGGTGTCGCCATGGACGGAATTGAAGTAAAAGCAAAAGCCAGAATCACGGTAAGGGCCAATATCGAGCGCCTTGTCGGAGGAGCGGGAGAAGAGACGATTGTCGCCCGTGTCGGAGAAGGGATTGTCTCGACAATCGGTTCATCACAGAATCATAAAAAAGTGCTTGAAAACCCTGATATGATATCGCAGACCGTACTTGGCAAAGGGCTGGATTCAGGCACCGCATTTGAAATTCTTTCGATTGACATCGCCGACGTTGATATCGGCAAAAACATCGGAGCGATTCTTCAGACGGATCAGGCAGAAGCAGACAAAAACATCGCGCAGGCCAAAGCCGAAGAGCGCCGCGCCATGGCGGTCGCCCAAGAGCAGGAAATGCGCGCTCGCGTAGAAGAAATGCGTGCGAAAGTCGTGGAAGCAGAAGCCGAAGTGCCGCTTGCTATGGCAGAAGCGTTGCGTGAAGGAAACATCGGCGTCATGGACTATATGAACATAAAAAATATCGACGCGGATACGGACATGAGGGATTCTATCGGCAAGCTGACGAATGACCAGCAAGATGAAGACCAACAATAACCTCTCTATTAAGGAGGGAGCCGCTATATGCACGAGATTCTGACAAATCCGCTCGTCATTGCCGCCGTCATCGGCATTATATCGGCAATATTCGGCAAGAAAAACAAAGATGAAAAACGGCCGCCGGGTACACGTCCCGGAAATCAGGCAAAAAAGCAGGATCAAAAACAGCCGCAGAAAGAGCATAAGCCGGAAGCGGAAGAATTGCCTGCCGTTTCAGAAGAGAACCCTTTTGAGCAAAAAAGAAGGGAAGCTGAACAGCGCCTAGCGGAGACGGAGCAGATGTTTAACGGGCTTGAACATAAGCTGGCATCCCCACGCGCACGAAACGCGTCTCTGAAGAAATCAGCCCTCAAAATAAATAAAGAAACTGCGGTCCAAGGCATTATATTCAGTGAGGTTTTGGGTCCGCCCCGTGCAAAAAAACCGCACCGGACCATGCGGAACATCGGTAAAAAATAAAGTGTTAGAACCCCTTTTCAAATCATACATATGAGATGAAAGGGGGTTCTTTTTTTATGGGGCAAAGAAAGAATCGTGTAAAGGCATGGCTGACAAGAGCATTGGAAATTCCCCCGGACGTTATGATGGATCTGCCTCGTATTACGATGGTCGGCAGACTTCATATCTACATAGAGAATCACAGAGGCCTCCTGCTGTTCAGCGAAGAAGAAGTCAGGCTGATGCTCAAGCAGGGGCAGTGTATCATATCAGGAAAAAACTTGGTCATTAAGGCAATCCTTCCTGAGGAAATCCTTTTGGAAGGCACGATAGATCACGTACGATATGTCGATTCATAAAGCCGGGGGGAAATAATGTGAAAAACAAATGGCTGTCATTTTTTTCGGGTAAAGTCCAAATGGAAGTCAAAGGAAAAGGGATTGAACGGCTGCTGAATGAATGCACGAGAAACGGAATCGCCATCTTTGCGGCGAAAAAAAAGCAAGACTGTGTTCTGCTGATGATTCAGCTTCAAGATGTACATGCTTTCAGAAGAGTCATCAGAAAACATGAATGCAAAGCAAGCTTTACAAAAAGAAAGGGTCTTCCCTTTCTGCTTCTCAAATCAAAATTAAACCTGGGCTTCACTGCGGGGTTTGTGATATTTTTTGTTATATTGTTTCTTTTGTCCAACATGATTTGGGAAATTGATATTAAAGGGGCCAAGCCAGAGACCGAGCATCAGATGGTAAAGCACCTTGAAGAAATCGGTGTGAAAAAAGGCCGTTTGCAATTTTTAATGATGACGCCGGAGAAAATTCAAAAGTCATTAACAAACGGTGTCGATAATATTACGTGGGTCGGTGTGGAATTGAACGGGACAGCCCTTCATATGAAAGTGGTCGAAAAAAACGAACCGACAAAAGAAAAGTACGTGAGCCCCCGCCATATCGTTGCCAAAAAGAAGGCGGTCATCAAAAGGATGTTCGTGCAAAAGGGGCAGCCGATGGCTTTTGTGAACGATCATGTTGACAAAGGACAGCTCCTCGTCTCAGGACTGATCGGAAATGAAGACCGGAAAGTCGCCTCAAAAGCGGAAATTTACGGAGAAACATGGTACAAGTCAGAAGTAACCGTGCCTCTTGAAACATCATTTACGCTATATACGGGTAAAGTAAGGACGAAGCACAAGCTGTCTTTCGGATCATGGGGCGTGCCTTTTTGGGGCTTTGAATTTAATGAGAAGCCGCTGAAACATCCGAAAACAGAGGAACAAAAGCATCCGTTTCAATTTCTGGGGATGAAGCTTCCGGTTTCTTACGTTCAAGAACAGACAAGAGAAAGTGAAACATCCGTGCGGACTTATACGAAAGGCGAAGCGGTTCAGGCCGGTATCAAAATGGGAAGACAAGATGTAGAAAAGCGATTAAACGGCAGCGGAGAGGTGGAAAGTGAAAAAGTTTTGCACCAATCCGTTGAGAATGGTAAAGTAAAGTTGATTATTCTCTACCAAGTTATAGAAGATATCGTTCAAACCACACCTATTGTTCAGGGAGACTAAAGAATGGCAGAACATTTACTTGCGATTAATCACAAACTGAAAAGCCCGGACGAAGCACTTTCTTTGTTCGGCAGCCAAGATGCCTTTTTACATTTAATGGAGAAGGATCTGGGCATTAGCCTCATCACACGCGGTGAAACCATTTACGTTTCCGGTAATGATGAAACATTTGAGATCGCTGACAGATTATTGGGCTCGCTCCTTACTTTAATTCGCAAGGGGATCGAGATTTCGGAACGTGATGTGCTGTATGCCGTGAAAATGGCAAAAAAAGATGAACTGGACTATTTTGAAAGCATGTATGAAGAGGAAATAACGAAAACGGCAAAAGGCAAACCGATCCGTGTCAAAACCATCGGCCAAAGAGAATATGTGGCGGCGATGAAGAAAAACGACATGGTGTTCGGCATCGGGCCGGCGGGAACCGGCAAAACTTATTTGGCGGTCGTAAAAGCGGTGCACGCTTTAAAAAACGGCCACATTAAAAAAATCATTTTAACAAGACCCGCTGTGGAAGCCGGCGAGAGCCTCGGTTTTCTGCCCGGAGATTTAAAGGAAAAAGTAGATCCTTATCTGCGCCCGCTGTATGACGCGCTCCATGATGTGCTCGGAAGCGACCATACGGAGCGTCTTATGGAAAGAGGGGTTATCGAAATCGCCCCGCTTGCCTATATGAGAGGGCGGACGCTTGACGACGCGTATGTGATTCTTGATGAAGCCCAGAATACCACTCCCGCTCAAATGAAAATGTTTTTGACGAGATTGGGTTTTGGCTCTAAAATGATCATTACGGGCGACGTAAGCCAAATTGACCTGCCGAAAGGCGTCACATCGGGACTTGCAGTGGCGAAGGATATGCTGAAGGACGTAAACGGCATCTCCGTGATTGAACTTGACCAGACAGATGTGGTCAGGCATCCGCTTGTTGCAAAAATTATTGAAGCTTATGATAAGCAAAAGTAATGCAAAAATGACCCGATCTCCCGTTATCGGGTCATTTTTATATGATGTGTTCCTGATGTTTCAGGGAGGAGGTTCTTGTTTTGAAAAAGAAGGGAAAGGGCAAAAGCGCCCGGGAACGGTTCCGCAGTTTCAGACATGCCCGCTCAGCCCATGTGCTGCTGTACCTGCTGCTTTCAGCGATCATGTTTGGTTTGCTCTTTATTCATGTAAAACCTGAATCACTTAATTTGGATTTGTTTGCAGTCAGTGATAAGACGATTTACGCGCCCGCCACAGTGGAAGATCAGCAGGCGACGGAATCGAAAAAGCAGGCGGCCGAAGATGCGGTGGAAGATCAATACACTCTGAAAAAAGGCTATACCGACAACCGGCTTGACCTGATCACTTCCATTTTTGACAGCATCGGCGAAGTGAAAAAAGATGCGGAAAAAGACAAAAAGTCACCTTCGGAAAAATCACTGGTAAAATCGGTGAAAAACAAGCTGACACAGGATGTCAATGAATCCGTCTCGGAAGATGCCATTAAATCGCTTCTCCATGCAAACAATGAAGATTTCTCATTTGTGAGGGATTCCGTTATTACCGCGGTGAATACGGTGATGAGCAGTGAAATTCCTTCTGAAAAGCTTGCTGAAGCGAAGGATAAGGTCGCAAAAGAGCTGAAAAGCGCTTCTGTGCCGTCAAAATATTTAGCGGCTGCGACTGAAATCGGAAAATACGCGGTCATCCCGAATTACGTATTTGATCCGAAAGCGACCGATGAAAAACGCCAGGAAGCGTCAGACAGCGTCCAGCCGGTACAGATCAAACAGGGACAGATTCTCGTGGAAGAGAATGACCTGATCGACCGGGAAGTATACAGGAAGCTTGAACTGACGGGTCTTTTGAATAATTCCAACCTGTTAAAACCGATCAGCGGTCTGCTTCTGATGATCGGGCTGTTTATCGCCACGCTTGTCTACTATTTTGAGAAACAGCAGCAGGAGCTTAAGCTGAAAAATAAATCTCTTTTGTTGTTTTCTATCATTACAACGCTTATTCTCGTCATTATGGAAGTCGTCAGTCTCTTTCAGAAGATTGAATACACCAATATCGGCTATCTTGTGCCGATCGCCGCCGGCGCGATTTTAATCAGGCTGCTGCTCAATGAAAGGCTCGCCATTTTAGGAAGCATCATTCTGGCGATCTGCGGCAGTATGATGTTTAATCAGGGTGTGACGGGAACATTTAATTACGTCATCGGCATTTACTATTTAATCAGCAGCATTTCAGGCATTCTGTTTTTGGGAAAACATAATGCGAGATCAAAAATATTGCAGACGGGACTGTTCGTCTCATTCATTAATATGATTATCGTGCTGTCGCTTTTATTAATACAAAATACGGCGCTGTCACCGGTTGAAATCGGAACGCTGATGCTGATGGGGGTCGTCTCGGGACTTGCTTCATCCGTTTTGATTATCGGTCTGATGCCGTTTTTTGAGACGGGATTCGGCATTCTCTCAACAATGAGGCTGATTGAACTGTCTAATCCGAATCATCCCCTGCTTCGAAAGATTTTAACGGAAACACCCGGTACATATCATCACAGCGTCATGGTGGCAAATCTGTCGGAAGCGGCTTGTGAAGCCGTAGGGGCAAACGGTCTTTTAGCACGGGTCGGAGCGTATTATCACGATCTCGGCAAAACGAAACGTCCGCAATATTTTATTGAAAATCAGATGAATATGGATAATCCGCATGACAAGCTGTCTCCGCAGCTCAGCAAAAATATCATTATCGCACATACGACAGACGGTGCGAATATGCTCAGAAGCTATAAGTTTCCGAAAGAGCTTGTGGATATCGCGGAGCAGCATCACGGAACGTCCCTTTTAAAATTCTTTTATTATAAAGCGAAAGAAAAGGGCGACCAGATTACAGAGAAAGAGTTCCGCTACCCGGGGCCGAAGCCGCAATCGAAAGAAGCGGCTATTATTTCAGTGGCCGACAGCGTTGAAGCCGCCGTCCGTTCCATGCATAATCCCAATCCCGAGCGGATCGAAAAACTGGTGCGGGGAATTATATCCGATAAGCTTCAGGACGGACAATTCTCAGAATGTGATCTCACGTTCCGAGAACTGGATACGATCGCAAAAACACTATGTGCGACTTTAAAAGGAATTTTCCACTCCCGGATTGAATATCCGGAGGCTACGAAGAAGGTGAAATAAATGGGTTTACTCATAGATATTGTTGATGAAACGAACAGCGTCTCAGCTGATGCGCTCCAAGAAGTGGAGAAGCTGCTCCAATTCGCGGCGGAAAAAGAAGGCGTTCAGGACCAGGCTGAAGTATCGGTCACGATTGTGACAAATGAGGAAATCAGAGAAATCAACAGAGACTACCGGGGAAAAGACACTCCGACTGACGTCATTTCGTTTGCGCTTGAAGAAGAAGGCGAAGATGAGGTTGAAATCGTAGGCGCCGACATGCCGCCTGTTTTAGGAGATATTATCATCAGCGCAGACAGAACGAAAGAGCAGGCGGAAGAGTACGGCCATTCATTTATGAGAGAGCTCGGTTTTCTGGCCGTGCACGGCTTTTTGCATTTGCTTGGCTATGATCACATGACAAAAGAAGAAGAGGAAGAAATGTTTTCAAAGCAAAAGGATTTGCTGGATGAGTATGGACTCACGAGATCATAAAAACGAGTGGAGCAGGTTCCTGAAGAGCTTTGTCCATGCATGGAGGGGAATCTGGAAAACGGCGCGGTCAGAGCGGAATTTTCAATTTCATATTACCGCGGCCTGCGCCGTTATCGTTTGCGGTTTTCTCACCGGGCTGAGCACAGCCGAATGGGCCGTTGTTTTGGTGCTGATCGGAGGGATGCTTGCTTTGGAGCTTTTAAATACGGCAATAGAGCATGTTGTGGATTTAGTTACCGATCAGTATCACCCGCTCGCAAAAGCGGCAAAGGACGCGGCCGCCGGAGCCGTTTGCGTCTTTGCCGTGATATCGTGTATCATTGGTTTACTCATCTTCTTGCCGAAGATATGTTAGCAGAAGATTCTTACAATTATTTTACATTGCCAAAAATGGGCGTGAAAAACCAATCATAATTATGTAAAATAAAAGTGACAGCGGTATCATACAGGATAAAGGTAAGAGAGGAATTAAGTACACATGAACAGACAAGAATTGATTGCAGAAGCATTAAAAGCGCGGGACACAGCGTATGTGCCGTATTCAAATTTCAGAGTGGGAGCCGCTCTTCTTACCAAAGACGGAAAAGTGTACAGAGGCTGCAACATTGAAAATGCGGCATACAGCATGTGCAACTGTGCTGAACGCACGGCGATATTCAAAGCTGTTTCCGAGGGGGATACGGAATTTGCGATGCTCGCCGTGGCTGCGGATACTCCGGGACCGGTTTCGCCGTGCGGAGCCTGCAGGCAAGTAATTTCCGAGCTGTGCTCAAAGGATATGCTTGTTATTCTGACCAACTTACAAGGACAAATAAAAGAAATGACTGCGGAAGAATTATTGCCGGGCGCATTTTCATCGGAGGATTTACATGACGAACGAAAGCTTTAAATCAGGATTTGTATCTATCATCGGAAGACCGAACGTAGGAAAGTCTACCTTTTTAAACAGGGTCATCGGTCAAAAGATCGCCATCATGAGCGACAAACCCCAGACGACAAGAAATAAAGTCCAAGGGGTGCTGACAACCGGCACGTCGCAGACCATTTTTATTGATACACCGGGCATTCACAAACCAAAGCACAAGCTTGGCGACTTTATGATGAAAGTGGCGCAGAATACGCTGAAAGAAGTTGACTTGGTGTTATTTATGATTAACGCCGAAGAAGGGTACGGAAAAGGCGACGAGTTTATCATTGAAAAGCTCGGACAGACGTCCACGCCGGTCTTTCTGATCGTAAACAAAATTGATAAGATCCACCCTGACCAGCTGCTTCTTTTAATTGATGAGTACCGTACGCGCTATCCGTTTAAGGAAATCGTGCCGATCTCAGCTTTGGAAGGGAACAACGTCGAAACCCTTCTCGCGCAGATTGAAGCGTATTTACCGGAAGGGCCTCAGTTCTATCCGAGCGATCAGGTGACTGACCATCCCGAGCGGTTCATTATTTCTGAACTGATCAGGGAAAAGGTGCTCCATCTGACAAGGGAAGAAGTGCCGCACAGCATCGCTGTCGCCATCGAGTCCATTAAAGGGCAGGAAAACGGCTCCGTCCATGTCGCCGCCACCATTGTGGTCGAGCGGGATTCTCAAAAAGGCATCGTCATCGGCAAAAAAGGAGCGCTTCTGAAAGAAGTCGGCAAAAGAGCGCGGGCTGATATCGAAGCTCTTTTGGGCTCACGCGTTTACCTGGAATTATGGGTGAAGGTGCAGAAGGACTGGCGGAATAAAATGTCTCAGCTGCGTGATTTCGGCTTTAAAGAGGATGAATATTAATTCATCTAAGGCGCATGCCTGAGGTGTGAGATTACCTCACAGAAGCAGGGATTCGTTAGCAAAATTTGTTTAACATGAAAAGGAGGACATCAGGTCAAGATAAGGGTAAGAATTTGGATTGCAAAGCTAGTTTAATGATGAAAGGTGGGTTTTTTGTGTTGAATTTTACCTGGAACGTATTTTCTCAAACAGGAAGTGTTGATACGTACCTTCTTTTTAAAGAACTGGAAAAAGAGAACCTGGAAAGACCCGAAGAACCGGAAGATGAGCTAGCCCGAATTGATTTTCCAATTTTGTAAACCTCTTGGCCCCTCCCGTTGTTGGAAGGTGCGGAAATGCTGACTAAATGTGAAGGAATCGTGCTCCGTACGAATGACTACGGGGAGACGAATAAAATCGTGACATTGCTGACGAGGGAACACGGCAAAATCGGCGTCATGGCAAGGGGCGCCAGGAAGTCAGCCAGCCGGCTGTCAGCAGTCAGCCAGCCGTTTTTGTACGGGTCATTTTTAATGCAAAGAACATCCGGACTCGGCACGCTCCAGCAGGGTGAAATGATTCTCAGCATGAGAACGATCAGAGAAGATTTATTTTTGACGGCGTATGCCGCTTTTATCGCTGAACTCACTGACAAAGGAACGGAAGAGAAGAAACCGAACCCCTATTTATTCGAATTGATTCTCGAATCCTTTAAGAGGCTGAATGACGGGACTGACCCGGACGTGATCACCTCCATCGTGCAGATGAAAATGCTCGGCGTCATGGGGCTGTATCCGGAGCTGAATCATTGTGTCCACTGCAAAAGCGGGGAAGGGACGTTTCATTTTTCGATAAGAGATAACGGGTTTATCTGCCACCGTTGCTTTGAAAAGGATCCGTACAGAGTTCCGATGTCGCCGCAAACGGCAAGGCTGCTAAGGCTTTTTTATTACTTTGATATCGGAAGGCTCGGCAGCGTCTCGTTAAAACAGGAAACCAAAAACGAAATTAAACGGGTCATTGATCTGTATTACGAGGAATATTCAGGACTTTATTTAAAGTCAAAACGGTTTTTAGATCAGATGGAAAGCATGAAGAACCTTTTGGATGAAAACAAAAGTTGACATTCTGCCCATCTTTTTATATGATCATTTATTATAAAATATGTTGCAGTGACAGAAAGAAGTACTTGCGTCCAACTCATACAAGCGACCTTAGGGCAGTGTAAGCTAAGGATGAGCGCGCAACGAAAGGCATTCTCGAGCAACCCTTTAAAAAGAGGCTGAGTGATTCACATCCTCAGCAACTAGGGTGGAACCGCGGGAGAACTCTCGTCCCTATGTTTGCGGCCGGCAAGCATAGAGACGGGAGTTTTTTGGTTGCCGCCGCACTTGTAAAAGAATGGAGAAAGTGGAGGTGCTTGAAATGAACATTCAAGATATGATTTTAACCTTGCAGAAGCACTGGTCGAATGAAGGCTGTGTGCTCATGCAGTCGTATGATGTGGAGAAAGGCGCAGGCACAATGAGCCCGTATACATTTTTACGAAGCATCGGGCCGGAACCGTGGAGAGTGGCTTACGTTGAGCCGTCCAGACGGCCTGCTGACGGACGGTACGGTGAAAACCCGAACAGGCTCTATCAGCATCACCAATTCCAAGTCATTATCAAGCCGTCGCCTGATAACATTCAAGAGCTTTACCTTGATTCATTGCGTGCGCTTGGCATTGACCCGCTTGAACATGATATCCGTTTCGTAGAAGACAACTGGGAAAACCCGTCTTTAGGCTGTGCAGGTCTCGGCTGGGAAGTATGGCTTGACGGGATGGAAATTACTCAGTTTACATACTTCCAGCAGGTGGGCGGAATTGAATGTAAACCGGTATCCGTTGAGATCACATATGGTATTGAACGTCTCGCGTCATATATTCAGGATAAAGAAAACGTCTTTGATCTTGAATGGACGTCAGGATTTACTGTGAAAGATTTATTTATGATGGCTGAATATGAGCATTCCGTTTATACTTTTGAAACATCTGACGTGGATATGCTTTTCCATTTGTTCAGCACCTATGAAAAAGAAGCGATCAGACAAATGGATAACGGGCTCGTGCATCCGGCCTATGATTATGTGCTGAAATGCTCTCACACATTTAATCTGCTCGATGCAAAAGGCGCGATCTCGGTGACGGAGCGGACGGGTTATATCGGCCGTGTCCGCAACTTAGCGAGAAAAGTGGCAAAAACGTATTATGAAGAAAGGGAAAAATTAGGGTTCCCAATGCTTAAAGAGGAGGGCTCTTCCCATGAGTAAACAAGACTTGCTTTTAGAGATCGGACTCGAGGAAATGCCGGCGCGGTTTTTACATGACAGCATGGTGCAACTCGGTGAAAAGCTGACCGAGTGGCTGGCTGAAAAAAATATCGCCCACGGCGAAGTGAAACTTTTTAATACGCCGAGACGTCTGGCAGTATATATAAAAGACGTAGCAGAAAAACAGGCTGATATTCAGGAAGAAGCAAAAGGCCCGGCGAAAAAAATCGCTCAGGATGCTGACGGAAACTGGACAAAAGCCGCTATCGGATTTTCAAAAGGCCAAGGCGCCGGAGTGGATGACCTGTATATAAAAGATGTAAACGGCACGGAATATGTCTTCGTTCAAAAATTCCAGGCGGGACAAGAGACGAAAACACTTTTACCGCAGCTGGAAAATTTGATTGCCGGAATGCATTTTCCGAAAAACATGCGCTGGGGCACGCAGGATCTGCGCTATATCCGTCCGATCAAATGGATTGCCGCTCTCTTTGGAAAAGATGTCATTCCGTTTGAAATCACAAATGTAGAGACGGGCCGGCGAACACAGGGACACCGCTTTCTCGGCCAAGAAGTATCCGTTGATGCACCGGCATCATACGAAAAGCTGCTGAAAGAACAAAGCGTCATTGCTGACCCGAAAGAACGCAAACAAATGATCCAAAGCCAGCTGGACGCGCTTGCGGCCGAGAAGAAATGGAATATTCCGATCGATGAGGATCTGCTGAACGAAGTCAACCATCTGGTGGAATACCCGACAGCGCTTTACGGATCTTTTGAATCCGAATTTCTTTCTATCCCTGAAGAAGTGCTTGTAACCACAATGAAAGAGCATCAGCGCTACTTTCCGGTAAAAGATGAAAACGGGAATCTGCTGCCTCATTTTATTACGGTAAGAAACGGGAACAGCCATGCAATTGAAAATGTTGCCCGCGGAAACGAGAAAGTGCTGAGAGCAAGGCTTTCAGATGCTGCGTTCTTCTACAAAGAAGACCAAAAGCTGAACATTGATGAAAACGTGAAAAAACTTGAAAATATCGTTTTCCATGAAGAGCTCGGCTCCCTTGGAGATAAAGTAAGAAGAGTGGCCGCCATTGCGGGCAAACTTGCTGTCCGTCTGAAAGCGGATGAACAGTCGCAAAAACTTGTGAAGCGCGCCGCAGAGATTTCTAAATTTGACCTGGTTACACATATGATCTATGAGTTCCCAGAGCTTCAAGGCGTGATGGGAGAAAAATATGCGCGCATGCTCGGTGAAGATGATGCCGTCGCTGCCGCTGTCAATGAGCATTATATGCCGAGAGCGGCCGGGGGAGAAGTGCCTTCAACCTTTACCGGCGCGGTTGTGGCGTTAGCTGATAAACTGGACACGATTGCTTCCTTCTTCAGCATTGACGTGATTCCGACAGGTTCTCAGGACCCGTACGGATTGCGCCGTCAGGCAAGCGGCATCGTTTCCATTCTGATCGACCGCAACTGGGGCATTTCGTTTAAAGAGCTGCTGTCATTGACAGAAACGGAAAAAGAAAATGAGCTCCTCGATTTCTTTACACAGCGTCTGAAATACGTCTTAAACGCTGAAGACATCCGTCATGACGTTATTGAAGCCGTTCTGGACAGCACAGAGCTTGAGCCGTATGCAGCCGTTCATAAGGCAAGAGTGCTTGAGAAGCACCTCGGCGCACCCGGCTTTAAAGAAACGGCTGAATCACTCGGCCGGGTCATCTCCATCAGCAAAAAAGGCGAGAGCCGCGATATCAAGCCGGATCTGTTTGAAAATGAACAGGAGAAAAAGCTGTTTGACGCTTATCAAAAAACAAAAGACAGTGTCGCGGAAAGCTTTGCCTCCAAAAACTATGAACAGGCGCTTGCTGTGCTCAGCGGATTAAAGGAGCCGATCGAAGACTACTTTAATCACACGATGGTAAATGCGGACGATGAAACATTAAAAACCAACCGTTTAGCGCAAATGACCGCTCTTGCAGATGTGATCAAGTCTTTTGCTAATATGAATCATCTTATTGTAAAATAAAGAAAAAGACGGTTGCTGTGTGATCGGCAATCGTCTTTTCCCCTTTTACATAAACATCACAGAATGAAAACATAGATAAAGAAACCCTTCCATAAAGGTGGTGAGTACGATCGAATTAAATAAACGGCAAGAACAAATTTTACAGATTGTAAAGGAAAACGGCCCGATTACCGGAGAGCATATCGCAGAACAGCTCAATTTAACGAGGGCCACGCTGCGGCCGGACTTGGCCATACTCACCATGTCAGGCTTCTTAGAGGCCCGTCCGCGGGTCGGTTATTTTTATACGGGGAAAACGGGAAATCAGCTCCTTGCGGATAAACTGAAAAAGCTGCAAGTGAAAGATTTTCAATCGATCCCTGTTGTCATCAATGAGAATGTCTCGGTATACGATGCCATCTGCACCATGTTTTTAGAAGATGTCGGCACGTTATTTGTCGTAGATCGTGATGCTGTCTTAGTCGGTGTGCTGTCACGCAAAGATTTGCTGCGGGCGAGCATCGGCCAGCAGGAACTTGCCTCAATACCGGTTCATATTATCATGACAAGAATGCCGAATATCGCCGTCTGCCGGCGTGACGATTATGTGATGGACATCGCCAAGTTTTTAATTGAAAAACAGATCGATGCCCTGCCCGTTATTAAAGATACGGATAAAGGCTTTGAGGTCATCGGCCGGTTTACCAAAACGAACATGACTAAGATACTTGTCAGTTTATCAGAAAATGAAATCATATAAGCTTGAAAACTAACGGGGGGATAACATGGACAATCGCATCATTTATGTAGTATCAGACTCAGTCGGAGAAACCGCCGAACTCGTTGTAAAAGCCTCGCTCAGCCAGTTTAACGGCTCAGCCGATGATACGCATATCAGAAGAATACCTTATGTGGAAGATATCGGCACCATTAATGAAGTCGTGTCTCTCGCCAAAGCGGACGGCGGCATTATTTGTTTTACGCTCGTTGTTCCTGAAATGCGCAAATACCTGGTTGAACAAGCGGAAAAAGCGAATGTGCTGTATTACGATATTATCGGTCCGCTCATCGATAAAATGGAATCGGCTTACGGTCTGACCGCCAAATATGAACCGGGCCGCGTCCGCCAGCTTGATGAAGATTATTTCAAAAAGGTCGAGGCGATCGAGTTTGCCGTCAAATATGACGATGGCAGGGATCCAAGAGGCATTTTAAAAGCCGATATCATCCTGCTCGGAGTATCCAGAACGTCTAAAACCCCATTATCACAATATCTTGCCCATAAGCGTCTGAAAGTGGCCAATGTGCCGATCGTTCCTGAGGTCGATCCGCCGGAAGAACTGTTCAGCGTTGATCCGAAAAAATGCATCGGCTTAAAAATCAGCCCTGATAAACTGAACCATATACGAAAAGAACGGTTAAAATCTCTCGGCTTAAATGACAAAGCCATTTACGCCAATATCAACAGAATTAAAGAAGAGCTGGAGTATTTTGAGAAAATCGTGGACCGGATCGGCTGCCAAGTCGTTGACGTTTCGAATAAAGCGGTCGAGGAAACAGCGAACATCATTCATCATCTCAAAACAAAGGGCCGATAACTCAGGACGCTTTATCCTGGGTTTTTGGGTATGCAAATAGGGAATAAACAAAAAGGATGGCATCTTCGCGAAGTTTGTATTATAATAAAAAATTGTGATAAAATGTTTATTTTTAGGTTTAAGCTTCGTGTGATACGAATAAACTATTATGGGTAAGATGTCAAGAATAACTCCCGGAAATTTTTCGACAAAGCTCAAAATAGATCCGCAGTCATGGAGCATATGCGATTTCGCTTGTTTTTATGCAGGAGATTGATGGAGGGATGGAGAATTAGTCTTCTAAATGAAAAAGAAAAGACGATTTTTGTCGATGCAGACGCATGCCCCGTAAAAGAGGAAATAATGCTCATTGCATCGCAATACAGCGTTCGGGTTATTTTCGTCGCATCATTTGAACACTACCAGCTTTCCAGAAGCAAAGACGAGAACTGGGTATACGTTGATCCTCATAAAGAAGCGGCAGATTTATATATCGCAAACCATGTGAGATCGGGAGACGTCGTAGTCACGCAGGATATCGGTTTAGCCTCTCTTTTGCTGAACAGAAATATTGCCGTCTTATCGGAAAGGGGCCGTTCTTATACTGAAGACACGATTGACTTCGCTCTGATGAGCCGTCATATGTCAGGCAAAATGAGAAGAAGCGGCATTCATTCCAAAGGACCTAAAAAATTAAATAAAGAAGATCGGAATCGATTTGTTACCCTGCTTAAAAAAATCCTGTCGAATGATGAAGGGATTTCAAATCAAAGCATCGAATAATGTACGACGGAGTGTTATAAGATGGGAAACCGCATACCAGATGAAGTAGTTAATCAGGTGCAGCAGTCAGCAGACATTGTTGAAGTCATAGGTGATTATGTCCAATTGAAAAAGCAAGGCCGCAACTACTTTGGGCTCTGTCCGTTTCACGGAGAAAACACGCCCTCGTTTTCCGTCTCCAGCGATAAGCAGATCTTTCATTGCTTCGGATGCGGTGCGGGCGGGAACGTTTTCTCTTTCTTACGGCAGATGGAAGGCTATTCATTTACGGAAGCTGTTTCTCACCTTGCGGATAAATATCAGATTGATTTCCCTGATGATATAACGATTCACTCTGCATCCAGGCCTGAATCTTCCGGAGAGCAGAAGATGGCGGAAGCCCACGAGCTTCTGAAGAAATTTTACCATCATTTGCTAATAAATACAAAGGAAGGCCAGGAAGCGTTAGATTACCTTTTATCAAGGGGTTTTACGAAAGAGCTCATAGATGAGTTTGAAATCGGCTACGCGCTGGATTCCTGGGATTTCATGACGAAATTCTTGAAAAAGCGCGGTTTTGAGGAAGAACTGATGGAAAAAGCGGGTCTGCTGATCAGAAGGGAAGACGGCAGCGGGTATTTTGACCGTTTCAGAAACAGAATTATGTTTCCCATTCATGATCACCACGGAGCCGTGGCGGCTTTTTCAGGAAGGGCGCTCGGAAGCCAGCAGCCGAAATATATGAACAGCCCGGAAACGCCGCTGTTTCATAAATCTAAGCTGCTGTATAACTTTCATAAGGCACGCCTGCCGATCAGGAAAGAGGAGAGAGCCGTTCTGTTTGAAGGCTTCGCTGACGTCATATCCGCCGTCAGCTCAGGCGTAAAAGAAAGTATCGCCACAATGGGAACGTCGCTCACCGAAGAGCATGTGAAAATCCTCAGGAGAAATGTTCAGGAGGTCATTCTCTGCTACGATTCGGATAAAGCCGGGTACGAAGCTACGCTGAAAGCGGCCGGCCTGCTCCAGAAAGCCGATTGTAAGGTAAGAGTAAGCATGCTGCCTGACGGGCTTGATCCTGATGATTATATCAGAACCCGGGGCGGAGAAAAATTCCGGACCGATATCATTGATGCAAGCGTTACGGTCATGGCTTTTAAAATGCAGTATTTCCGCAAAGGGAAAAACTTATCTGACGAAGGAGACCGGCTCGCTTACATGAAAGAAGTGCTGAAAGAAATCAGCGCTCTTTCCGGGTCGCTTGAGCAGGAAATGTATGTGAAGCAGCTCGCCTCGGAATTTTCTCTTTCGGTAGAGTCTTTGACGGAACAGCTTTCCATCTACGCCAGACAAAACGCCCCCGGCGACAAAAACGCCGAACCGCAGACAAGACGGGCCCGGGTGACGACAAAAGCGAAACGGCGCCGTCTCCGTCCCGCCTATGAGAACGCGGAAAGACTTCTGCTCGCTCATATGCTGAGAGACCGAAACGTCATAAAGAAAGTGATTGAGCGTGTCGGCTTTGAATTTAACATTGACGGACATCGTGCGCTGGCAGCATACCTGTACGCTGTATATGAAGAGGGCGCTGACATGACGCCGCAGCATCTTATGGCGAGAATGCAGGATGAGGAAATCAGCCAGCTGCTTTCAGATATAGGGATGCTCCAAGTAAACGAGGAGCTCTCAGAGGCCGAGTTATCCGATTACGTAAAAAAAGTGTTGGATCACCGAAAATGGTCAATGATAAAGGAAAAAGAAGCAGAAAGAGCGGATGCGGAGAGGCAGAAAGACTTCGTGAAAGCTGCGTCTCTGGCTCAAGAAATTGTTGCATTGAACCGATCATTAAAGTAACACCACAAAGAGGCTTGCGTTCTGATTGGCAATGATTCCTTGCGGAGGAGCAAATAGATCGCTTAACCTCATCATG
Organism: Bacillus sp. ChL18; assembly: GCF_026241425.1. NCBI lineage: Bacteria > Bacillati > Bacillota > Bacilli > Caryophanales > Bacillaceae > Bacillus > Bacillus sp. ChL18. Next base: position 451,274 of record NZ_JAPHWE010000001.1, read on the forward strand.
AATTGTCATTTATTATCCGCAGCCCTGCATGCTGAAAAAGAGAGAAGGCTTCCGGGTCGGATAAGAAACATACCGCTTTTAGAATTCGTTGCAAGCTTTGGAAGGAGGGATCCATAATGGCTGATAAACAAACCCACGAAACAGAAACAGAACTTACATTAGACCAGGTAAAAGAGCAGCTTACTGAAACTGGAAAAAAACGTGGCGTTTTAACATATGAAGAAATTGCTGAACGCATGTCCAGCTTTGAAATTGAATCAGACCAAATGGATGAGTATTATGAATTTTTAGGAGAACAAGGTGTTGAATTAATTAGTGAAAATGAAGAAACGGAAGATCCTAATATTCAACAGCTTGCCAAAGCCGAAGAAGAATTTGACCTTAATGACCTCAGCGTACCGCCTGGCGTAAAGATCAATGATCCAGTCCGCATGTACCTTAAGGAAATCGGACGGGTAAATCTTCTTTCTGCTAAAGAAGAAATCACCTACGCTCAAAAAATTGAAGAGGGTGACGAGGAATCTAAACGCAGACTGGCTGAAGCAAACCTTCGTTTAGTTGTCAGCATTGCTAAACGGTATGTCGGCCGCGGCATGCTTTTCTTAGACTTGATCCAAGAAGGAAACATGGGTCTCATGAAAGCAGTCGAGAAGTTTGACTACCGTAAAGGATATAAATTCAGTACGTATGCGACTTGGTGGATCAGACAGGCGATTACACGCGCCATCGCTGACCAGGCGAGAACAATCCGTATCCCGGTTCACATGGTGGAAACCATCAACAAATTAATCCGGGTGCAGCGTCAGCTTCTTCAGGATCTTGGCAGAGAGCCGACACCGGAAGAGATTGCTGAAGACATGGATCTTACACCTGAAAAAGTCCGTGAAATATTAAAAATTGCTCAAGAGCCTGTTTCTTTAGAAACGCCGATCGGTGAAGAAGACGACTCACATCTCGGTGACTTCATCGAAGACCAGGAAGCGACATCTCCGTCGGATCATGCGGCATATGAGCTTTTAAAAGAACAGCTGGAAGATGTGCTGGATACGTTGACAGATCGTGAAGAAAACGTGCTGCGTCTCCGTTTCGGTCTGGATGACGGACGCACAAGAACTTTGGAAGAAGTCGGCAAAGTGTTTGGAGTAACGAGAGAGCGTATTCGCCAAATTGAAGCAAAAGCGCTTCGCAAATTGAGACATCCGAGCAGAAGCAAACGTCTGAAGGATTTTCTCGAATAGAATGGAACGGGTCTTTTTGATCCGTTCTTTTTTATGTATAAGATATATGGATAATATACCTTTATTTTACTGGATAAGCATATGTTTTGCAAATGAGTTCGGAAAAAATGCGGCATGTCCTGAAAGGGGGAAAATGAGATAAGTTTATTTATATTCTTTATTGTAAGCGTATACAATTCATTATACAATAGAATAAAGATAATTTTGTGATAAACAAGACAGTTATTTTTCTTTTTGTATAAATTGTGAAATCACTGAAATTGCTGAGCAAGACCATTTACTTTTTGTAAAAATAAGTTAGAATTAGAAGTGTTTACATAGGGGGAGAATGAAAAAGGGGGATGGAGATATGAAGTGGAATCCGCTGATTCCTTTTTTGCTCATTGCAGTGCTGGGAATAGGGCTGACTTTCTTTTTAGCTGTAAAAGGCAATGGAGATGCGCATCAGATCGCAAGCGGCGGTGAAAGCAAAAATGCCGAGAAGGAAACTGCAAACGCATCACCTGAAGAGATTTATAAAGCGAACTGCATCACATGTCACGGGGAAAACTATGAAGGTGTGTCAGGGCCGAACTTAAAAGGCGTCGGCAAAAGAAAAGATGTCGCTGAGATTAAAACAAAAATTGAAAAAGGCGGCAACGGGATGCCCGCGGGCCTTGTGCCGGCCGAAAAGCTGGATGACATGGCAAAATGGGTTTCTGACATTAAATAAAGCTTTACCGGTCCCTATATAAAAGACATATGAAAAACTCTATCCGCCGCTTGGATTCCGGGCGGTTTTTTTATATGATAGTAAAGGAAAAAGAACCTGAGAAAAGTTGTGATATTGTGAATGAAATGAAGTTATCTAAAAGATTGCAGTCTGTGGCGGAATATATCCCTCCGGGTGCCCTGGTTGCTGATATCGGATCGGACCACGCGTATCTTCCTTGCTATGCCGTTTTGAATCATTTGGCAAGCCGGGCAATCGCCGGTGAAATTACAGACGGACCGTTTCTATCCGCCAAACAGCAGGTGGAAAAACTGGACTTAAGCACTCTTATCTCCGTAAGGAAAGGTGACGGGCTGAGCGTCCTTGAAAAAGGAGAAGCCGGCGCCATTACAATCGCTGGCATGGGCGGAGCGCTGATCGCTCATATTTTGGAGTCCGGAAAAACGAAATTGACGGGGCGTGAACGGCTGATTCTGCAGCCGAATATTCATGCCGTTCATATAAGAGAGTGGCTGTATCAGGAAGGCTATGAACTGATTGATGAAGTGATTCTCGAAGAAGACGGAAAGTGTTATGAAATCCTCGTTGCGGAAACTGGCGACCGTGATGCGCCGTATCGGGACGTGCCGATGGCTGCCGGAATGCTTGCGGGTCCGTTTTTATTAAAAGAGAGGAATGAAGTGTTTCTTCGGAAATGGAGCCAGGAACTTAAGCATACTGAACAAATTTATGAACAGATCAGCCGCAGCGCAAAGCATGAAAATTATGAAAAATTAGCTGAATTGAAAGAGCGGATTTCTCTGCTGAAGGAGGTAATCGGACATGCCTAAACATGTGAACGGACAGGAAATCATCCAGCTGTTTGAACAATTTTCACCGAAGGCTTTTGCGGTGGAAGGAGATAAAATCGGTCTGCAGATCGGTACATTGAATAAGCCGGTGAAAAATGTCATGGTGACATTGGATGTTCTGGAACAAACGGTAGATGAAGCCATTGAGAAAAAAGTTGACTTAATTATCGCCCACCATCCGCCGATTTTTCGGCCGCTTAAACAGATCACCACTGATCAGCCTGGCGGAAGACTGATTGAGAAATGTATAAAGCATGATATTGCCGTATATGCGGCTCATACGAATCTTGATGTAGCGGACGGCGGTGTGAACGATCTGCTTGCCGAAGCTCTCGGCCTGACAGACACAGAGGTGCTCGTCCCGACATATTCGGACCCGCTGAAAAAGCTTGCCGTATATGTTCCGAAAGACTATGAAGAAGCTGTAAGAACTGCACTTGGCAACGCCGGAGCGGGACATATCGGCAATTACAGCCATTGCGCGTTCTCCTCTGAGGGAATCGGCAGCTTTAAGCCGCTGGACGGGGCAGAACCGTTTATCGGACAGACGGGAGAACTGGAGCTCGTCCATGAAGTGAGACTTGAGACCGTTTTTCCGGCAAGTATGGAGAAAACCGTCGTAAAAGCGCTGAAAAAAAGCCATCCGTATGAAGAGGTGGCATATGATATTTATCCGGTGGAGCAGTCTCCGCTTGAAAAAGGGCTCGGCCGCATCGGAAAACTTCAGCAAGATATGACGCTTGAAGAGTTTGCGCTGTTTGTGAAAGAAAAGTTTGACGTTAACGGAGTCCGGATGGTCGGAGAGCGAAACAGCAAGGTGAAAAAAGTCGCGGTTCTTGGCGGTGACGGAAATAAATATATTTATCAGGCAAAGCGGAAGGGTGCAGATGTTTACGTGACGGGCGATCTTTATTTCCATGTAGCGCATGATGCGATGATGATGGGATTAAACGTCGTGGACCCGGGGCATTATGCTGAAAAGATCATGAGAAAAGGCACGGCTGAGAAGCTTACGGCAATGGCCGGAGAGAAAAACTATGATGTGCGCATTTTCGCTTCCGAAACAGATACAAACCCATTTACCTTCTTATAAAAAAACTGAGGCCTCGGGCCTCAGTTTTTTATTTTTACTTTCGGAAGGATTTTTTTAAGCGGCACACTGTGTTCAAGCTGCCATGTCGATTCATCGTTGTGGTCAAACTGCTCTAAAAAGCGGATGACTTCCTTTGTAATCGGTGTCGGTGTTGATGCGCCTGCGGTAACGGCGACGGTATTGACGTCTTTCAGCCATTCGAGCTTCAGTTCACTGATGTCTCCGATTCGGTAGGCTTTTGTTCCGGCGATTTCTTCTGACACTTGCGCCAGTCTGTTGGAGTTATTGCTTTTCGGATCACCGACAACAATGGTTAAGTCCGCTTTTTTTGCCTGCTCTGATACAGCTTCTTGACGAACCTGTGTGGCCAGGCAGATTTCCTGATGGTATTGCACGTACGGGTACTTTTCTTTGACTGATTCCATAATATCGTGGACGTCCCACTGGGACATTGTCGTTTGGTTTGTAACGATTAATTTCTCAGCCTGAATATCGAGATTTCTCACGTCTTCCTCTGTTTCAACAAGATGAACGATTTCAGGAGCGACGCCGACGGCTCCTTCAGGCTCGGGGTGGCCTTTTTTACCGATGTATATGACGTGATAGCCTTCAGCTTTTACTTTTCGGATTAAGTCATGTGTTTTCGTGACGTCCGGGCATGTGGCGTCAATCGTAACAAGCCCTTTTTCCTCAGCGGCTTTTCTTACTTCCGGAGATACCCCGTGAGCCGTGAAAATAACGGTTCCTTTTTCCACCTGCTTTAAAATCTCCAGACGGTTTGTGCCGTCAAGCGTGTAAATGCCGTCTTCCTCAAACGCATCTGTGACATGCTTATTATGAACAATCATTCCCAGTATATATATAGGTCTTGGCAGTGTTTTATCGAGTGACGCGTTTTTGGCTATGACCATGGCATCAACAACGCCGTAACAGTAGCCGCGCGGCGATATTTTGATAACGTCCAATGTAGATGTCCTCCTATCAAAAGTGAGTGTAGAGGCAATATAAAAAGCCGTAGTTAAACGGCTCAAATCTTGCATTCTTCTGATCTCATTATAGCTAATCTTTCGTGAGATATCAAAGAATGTTAAATATATAATTTCGGCTTTGATCTGCCCGATGTTCTTTTTGGACGCGGCTGTTCCGCTGAGTCTGCCTGTGCGGCGTCTTTTTCTTTTGAAGCGGATGCTTTTTCGGACGTCTTCTTTGATGTTTTGGATGAGGCGTCTGATTTGGTTTCATCTTCTGTTTCAGCTGTTTTTTCAGCTTCATCCTTTTTGTCCGGTTCGTCTGTTTCTTTCGTCTCGTCAGATTCATTCTCGTCATCACTGCTGCTTAATTGGCTGTAAAGCTTCATCATGGCGGGCAGACTCCGTACTAAAGGACCGTACTGCTGGATCATCGGCGTAACCTGCTGCGCCACGCCGAGCACCTTCTGAACGTTGCCGAGCATGCTCGACAGGGATGCCGGACTTGCCAGGTTCTGTATTCCCTGCAGTCCTGCACCTGCTCCTCCGCTGGCCGCCGCCGGTGCCGACGCGGCAGCGCTTCCTCCTCCTGAACCGGGTAAAAAACGGGAAAGCATCCCTTTTAAGCCCCCTCCGCCGCCCGTGCCTGCGTTTCTCAGGCCCGCTCCGGCAATCTGCTGCTGAGGGAAAAGCTGCCGTCCCTGCTGCATCAGCTGCCGGCCCGGCAATGACGGTCTTCCTCCCATCATCATGCGCGGATTCATAAACGGCCGTCCCTGCTGCGCCATATTTCTCATCGGCTGCTGTGGAAACATACTTGTACCTCCTTTCTGTCTCTCTGCTATTACAATATGCATCGGAGGGGGCATTTGCTTTTCTGTCTCGAAAACAGGATTCCCCCAAGACATGGTGTTTTTAAGTAAAATCGGTTATAATGTGATGATGGACACAGAATGTGCCGCTTTAAGGAGCTGGGAAAAATGAAAGAAACTAAATTTGATGGATACAACTTAAAACCGTTTATTATAGATGCAGTTCACCGCCTTGGTTTTTATGAACCGACAGATATTCAAAAGCGTCTGATACCTGCCGTACTGAAAAACGAAAGCGTGATCGGGCAGTCACAGACGGGAACGGGGAAAACCCACGCCTATTTATTGCCTATTCTGAATCGGATTGATCCGGGTTCTGATACGGTACAGGCTGTTATCACGGCGCCGACGAGAGAGCTTGCCAATCAGATTCATCAGGAAGCGCTCAAGATCACACAGGGTGCGGAAGATGAGCCGATCCGGACAAAATGCTTCATCGGCGGGACGGACAAGCAAAAATCAATTGATAAGCTGAAAACACAGCCTCATCTCGTCGTCGGAACGCCGGGCCGGATCGCGGATCTGATTAAGGCGCAGGCATTGAACGTCTATAAAGCGCAGTCTCTCGTCATTGACGAAGCTGATCTGATGCTTGATATGGGCTTTTTAGAAGACGTTGATTACATCGGATCGCGTATGCCGGAAGAACTTCAGATGCTTGTGTTCTCAGCTACGATTCCGGAAAAGCTGAAGCCGTTTTTGAAAAAGTATATGGAAAATCCGAAGTATGCGCATGTTGAGCCGAAAAGAATCACAGCCGAAAAGATTGAACATGTGTTGGTTCCTTCTAAACAGCGTGATAAAGACAAACTGCTTTTTGATATGATGTCTCATCTGAACCCTTATCTGGGCATTGTGTTTGCAAATACGAAAAACACGGCTGACCATATTGCGAAATACCTGACTGAAAAAGGCATGAGGGTCGGTCTTCTGCACGGGGGATTAACGCCGCGTGAGCGTAAGAAGGTAATGAAGCAGATTAATGATCTGGAGTTCACTTATGTCATTGCGACAGACCTTGCGGCTAGAGGAATTGACATTAAAGGCGTAAGCCACGTCATCAACTACGAGCTTCCGGACGATTTGGATTTTTATGTTCACCGTGTCGGAAGAACTGCACGCGCCGGTTCATCAGGCCAAGCACTGACCATTTATGAGCTTTCTGACGAAGATGCGCTCGCAAGACTTGAAAAGATGGGCATTGTGTTTGACTATGCGGAGCTTGTAAACGGCGAATGGAAGAAAGGCGATGACCGCCACCGCCGTAAAAATCGCAAAAAGACGGCAAATGAGGCTGACCAAATTGCGAAACGCCTCGTGAAAAAGCCGAAAAAAGTAAAGCCGGGCTATAAAAAGAAAATGAGCTACGAAATGGAAAAAATTAAAAAGAAGCAGAGAAGAAACCAATCTAACAGAGGAAAGTAGGGGGAATCGGGTTGCTGAAAATAGGTTCACACGTCTCAATGAGCGGAAAACATATGCTCCTTGCCGCAAGCAAGGAAGCTGTTTCGTACGGGGCGAATACATTTATGATCTATACGGGCGCTCCCCAAAACACGCGCCGCAAAAAAATTGAAGACTTGAATATCGAAGCGGGCCGCGCCCATATGAAGGAAAACGGTATCGACGAGATTGTCGTGCATGCGCCGTACATCATTAACATCGGAAATACGACAAATCCGGCAACATTTGAGCTGGGCGTTGATTTTCTGCGTTCTGAAATTGAAAGAACAGCAGCGATCGGCGCGAGACAGATCGTGCTTCATCCAGGAGCGCATGTCGGAGCCGGAGCTGAAACGGGCATCAAAAAAATCATTGAAGGTCTAAACGAAGTGATTGTTCCCGAGCAAAACGTGCAGATTGCGCTGGAGACAATGGCGGGCAAAGGATCAGAATGCGGGAGAAGCTTTGAAGAGCTGGCCGAGATCATTGCGGGAGTCACGCATAATGAACATCTATCCGTCTGCTTTGACACTTGCCACACCCATGACGCCGGGTATGATGTCGCTAATGATTTTGACGGTGTTCTTAACGAGTTTGATAAAATCGTCGGCATCGATCGGATAAAAGTCCTTCATGTTAACGACAGTAAAAATATTAAAGGCGCCCGGAAAGACCGCCATGAAAATATCGGGTTCGGAGAGATCGGTTTTGACGCTCTGCAGTACATCGTTCATCACGAGCAGCTTGCCGATATTCCGAAAATCCTCGAAACACCGTATGTAGGCGAAGACAAGAAAAATAAGAAGCCGCCGTACCGTTTTGAAATCGAAATGCTGAAAGAAAAACAGTTTGATAAGGAGCTTCTTGAAAAAATATCAGCTCAATAAGAAAGAAAGGAGGGGCGGGTGTCCCTCCTTTCTTACCCTGAGAATTGATTGAAAAGTTCGTCAACTTTCCGCGCCGTTTCTTTTGAGGTTATCGTTTCCACTTTTTTCAGCAGGCGCAGCCGCTCCTGTTCATCAAAAATATTGATGTTTTTTCCTTGCATCAGAGCCGCTACCTCAGCCGCTTGACTTCTTGTAATGCTGATTCCGTATTGCTTGGAATATTTCAGCAGATCGTCCGCAGTGACTTGATTGAGCCGCTGCAAAATAATTCTTTGTATTAAAATCATCGATACTTTCACCTCTTTAGACATAATGTATTGAGCAGATCATTAAAATGTTACAGCTTTTAATGGTAAAATAAAGTTGCTTACTGTTTAAAATAGTTATTATAGGAAAGGAGATTTTATGACCCCAAATAAACAGCATAAAAGAGAATCATTTTTACACTTTATCTTCAGGGTCATTATGATTCTGATCGGGGCGGGTTCAGCCGCCGTAAGTATTGAATTGTTTCTGGTCCCTAATAATTTCATCGACGGAGGCATTATCGGTGTTTCATTAATTTTAGACCACCTCTTTATGTCCAATCCCCTCCTCAATTTCGCCTTATTCGTTGTGTTACTCAACATTCCATTTATGATTTTCGGATATAAATATATCGGAAAAACATTTCTCATCTCTACTGTTATCGGAATCGTCGGTTTAGCGCTGATTGAATCCTCATTGCACCATGTGGAGGCCATTACAACCCAGCCTATTTTGGCGACGGTATTCGGCGGGCTTTTGCTCGGTTTCGGGGTAGGCCTTGTCATCCGAAACGGAGGCTCGATGGACGGTACTGAAATCCTCGGTATCCTTCTCACGAAAAAGCTGCCCTTTTCAGTCGGGGAATTCGTTATGCTCATCAATGTGTTTATTTTCATTTGGGCCGGTTTTGTGTTCGGTCCGGAGCAGGCAATGTATTCTTTCATGACTTATTATATTGCCATGAAAACGATTGACGCCGTCATCCAGGGGCTTGATGAAACAAAAGCGGTCATTATTGTTGCAGAGCAATATGCTGAGATCTCAGATGCTATATTGCACCGGCTTGGACGGGGAACCACCAAGCTTCAGGGAAAAGGCGGATATACAGATGAAACCAAAGAAGTCATTTACGCGGTCGTGACAAGGCTTGAAGTGACTAAATTGAAATCCATTGTGTTTGAAATTGATAAAAACGCCTTTATTACGATTATGAATACCCATGAAACGAGAGGCGGTAAGTTCAAAACCGCGATTCACTAGGCTTTCATTTACTTTTCATCATTTTATAGGTATAATTTGATACATCATAAGAAAATGGCCTGCTGTTCAGACAGCTGCCATTTTCTTTTTGGAGCGATACCGTGTTGTAAAGGGGAGGTCCTCATGAACGTACAAGAAGCGTTGAACCTGCTGAAAGAAAAAGGGTATAAATATACGAGTAAGCGAGAAGACATGCTGCAGCTTTTTGCTGATTCTGATAAATATCTGACCGCCAAAAACGTGCTTGCCGCATTAAATGACGACTATCCGGGTCTGAGCTTTGATACCATATACAGAAATCTTTCGTTATATGAAGAACTCGGCATTTTGGAAACGACGGAGCTTTCCGGAGAAAAACTGTTCCGTTTTACATGCTCTTATACCCATCATCATCACCATTTTATCTGTTTAACCTGCGGGAAAACGAAGGAAATTGAGTCCTGTCCGATGGATAAGCTGCACGATGATTTGGAAGGGTATGAAATCAGCGGCCATAAGTTTGAAATTTACGGCACCTGTCCGGCGTGCCGATAAAAAACCTCCTGCTTATACAGGAGGTTTTTTTCAGCTTTTAACATGCTGGAAGCTGTGTTTGTTTTTATTAATCCAGGCGACGGCTTCAAGCCAATTCTGCACCCTGATAATATTGGAATCGATGGGGAGCTGATTATATGGGGAGTTAAAAAGGATAACCGGAATGCCTGCTTCTTTTGCGATCATTGTCGCATTGCCGTGGTGATCTTCGAAAAATAAATCAATGCCGTGTTTTTTGACGGCTTCCACTTTGTGATGGCCTCCGACAAGCTCAATGTGATCGTAATGAATGTCCCGGTTTGCAAACCAGTCCAGCGTAACATCTTCTAAGTGGCCGCGTCTTGCCGTAATGTAGATCAGACGGTGCTCTTCTTTCAGTCCGTCCAGTGCCTGCTTGGCAAATTCCGCGAGCTTCGCTTCTTTATATATGGCTGCTTCATGAACGTTCATCCATTCCCAAAATTCCTCGTCTGTAATGTTCAAAAGCTTCGTCAGATCATAATCAGTCATATCATCCAAGGTAATGGAAAGATGAAATGAGCGGTTTAAATAAGGGACAAATGTATCCTGTGCCGTAACTGTGCCGTCAATATCTATACCTAACCGTAACATGTCCACACTCCTATAAATTCATCCCTTCAAGTGTAACATAAACAATTAACAATACCAGAAAAGTTTAGCAAACATGAATCCGTAAAAAACGCGGAAACTAAAAAAGCTCCTTTCATAAAAGAAAAAGGGGGAATTGAAGGTGGCATACGATTACGAAAATCGAAAAGGCAACGACTACTATGTGGATCATGGATCGGAAGGAACCGATATCACGCGTGATGTTTATTCAGAAGAAACAGCGGCTGAAATCTCAGAGCCATATCGTGCTTCTGACCGGACAGCAGACCGTGATGATAACCGGGACGGAGTAAGTGAAGGCCGGGGGATAGGGTATGCAGCATTGGCTATTTCTATCATTTCCCTGTTTGTGCTCCCTGTTTTATTAGGGGCATGCGGCATTATCGTCGGCTATATCGCCAGAAGAAGAGGAGCAGGCGCTTTAGGCGGATGGGCGATGGGAATCGGTATTGTTTCGCTTGTGCTCGGCATCTTCATTACACCGTTTTTTTAACACAACGCAAAAAAAGCTTGGCGGAATATCCGTCAAGCTTTTTGTGTTTCTTGTTCTGCTTTTGCTTTTTCCGCTTCAAGCTTTGCGTAGTGTTCTTCTGCCAGCTTGTCGATTTCTTTTTTCAGCTCCTCGACCATGGTTTCTTCAGGAACTTTGCGGACGATTTGGCCTTTGCGGAAAAGAAGTCCTTCGCCGCGCGCGCCGGCAATCCCGATATCGGCTTCTCTTGCTTCGCCCGGTCCGTTAACGGCACATCCGAGAACCGCTACTTTAATCGGCGCTTTGACTTTAGAAATGTATTCTTCCACTTCATTTGCGATGCTGATGAGATCAATTTCGATCCGTCCGCATGTCGGGCATGAAATAAGCGTAGCCGCGTTTGAAGCGAGACCGAATGATTTCAGCAGTTCTCTGGCTACTTTTACTTCTTCAACCGGGTCGGCGCTCAGTGAGATCCGGAGCGTGTTTCCGATTCCTTTGCTTAAAATCGCTCCGAGTCCGGCCGCGCTTTTTACCGTTCCGGCAAACAGCGTGCCCGATTCTGTAATTCCGAGGTGAAGCGGATAATCAAATGCTTTTGACGCTTTTTCGTATGCTTCGATGGCGAGATTGACGTCAGACGCTTTCATGCTGACGATGATGTCGTGAAAGTCAAGGTCTTCCAGGATTTTGATATGATGAAGCGCACTCTCAACCATTCCGTCAGCAGTCGGATAGCCGTATTTTTCTAAAATGCGTTTTTCCAAAGAACCCGCGTTTACGCCGATCCGGATCGGAATTCCTTTTTCTTTCGCCGCTTTTACGACGGCTTCCACTTTTTCGCGCCGGCCGATGTTACCCGGGTTGATTCTGATTTTGTCGGCGCCGCCCTCAATTGCTTTTAATGCAAGCTTGTAGTCAAAATGAATATCGACAACGAGAGGGATGGAAATTTGTTTTTTGATGTCGGCAATCGCGTTAGCAGCGCGTTCGTCCGGACATGCCACTCGGACAATTTGGCAGCCGGCTTCGGCTAAGCGGTTGATTTCCGCAACTGTTGCTTCTACGTCGTGTGTCTTGGTCGTCGTCATACTCTGAATAACGACTTCGTTATTTCCGCCTATTGTTAAAGGTCCCACTTTGACGGGACGCGTTTTTGTACGATGTGTGATTTCACTCACTTGTCAATCGCTCCTTAATTGTAGTTACCGCTTTTGCAGGCTGAGCCTTTTACATGTCAGGCAACTTCTATTTACATGTTATATTGTAACAGTGTATTTGCCGAACTGACAAGAAATTAACGTTTAATTGCGGTAGACGGGGAATTTATAAGCGGTGCCTGCCCGAATGGCGTTTGCTTTTACATTCGGATTCAGCGCTTCAAAATCTTGTGCAATATCATCAGGCGCTTTATGTGCGCCGACTATCGACATCACCGTATCGCCTTTTTTGACCGTAACCGTTCTGTATGAAGCTTCCTGTTTTGCTGGCTGTGCCGCCGCTGCGTATGCTGGAAGGTCTTGAGAAGGGATCGTGCCGATTTTAAGATCGTAAAAGATAATGAATATCACAAATAAACTGCCGAATACAAAAGTAAGCCGCTTCATTCCAACCGCCTCCCGCATACATTTTTACTTCATTGTATGCTTGTCCCATTTTGTTCATGACAAAAAAGAAGACCGCCGGGGGCAGTCTTTGTTACACAGCTGTTTTTCTTGGCGGTATCTCTTTTAAGACGAGGAAAAGGATGATAAAGTTTACAAACCAATTCACTAAAAATTCACTCGGCACTGTAATAACAAGCGCGCGCATGATCGTAAAGAATATGGTCGAAAGTGTAATGGAATAAGCCGAAAGCTTCCAGAGCTGCTGGTAATTCAATGTCTTTCTTTGCGCATTTTTCAATATCAGGCCGATGACGGCGAGAAATGATACTTCAATGAATTTTCCGGCCGCTGTCATGATGAACAGCAAAACGGACAGGACGGTGACGATCATTGTTTTATTTTGGTTTAATGCTGATATGATTTCTTTTTTTGTGATATCAGCAGGCATCAGCGAATAATTCATTTCTGTCGCCTGTCCGTCTACAGCAAGCACCATTTTATTTTTCAAAATGCCGATCGCGTTTTGTTTCGCCGCTATTTGTTTCGCGCCGTAAGCATCTGTCGGATCAAACACGATGACAAAGCCGTTCGCTTCCGTTTCCTTAGAGGCGGACGCTTTCGTCTGCAATTCTCCGTTTGAAATGCTGAAATCAGGGAAATCTTTCTTTAACACGGTTTTGAAACCGTTCATTGAGTTTACGGTGCCGGAGCAAAGGTAATAAGCGCTTGGCAGCGTAAAAAGGACAGACAGCAAAAATACATAAAGGATCGCTTTTCCTATCCCCTGAAACCGTGTTTTTGCAACATCCGCCGGAGAGTATGTACTTTTCAATAAAGCCGTAAATATGTTCAACATCTTCACTTCCTAGCCTAAACTGGTATATGTTGCTTATTGTATCGTTCACAGGGGATGAACACAAGTGAGAGTATTTAAAGCGGTGATAAGGAATCATACATAATAAGATAAAGCGGGAAGCTGTGATCGCCCGCAAAACAAAGGAGGGTGTTTTTGTCATGAGTGTTTTGTATTGGCTGATTATCATTGCGGTCTTCGTCATTGCTTTTATCGGACTTGTATATCCGGTGATTCCAAGCGTTATTTTTATTGTGGCCGGTTTTCTTCTCTACGGATTTTTGTTTTCCTTCAGTCCTTATTCTTACCTGTTTTGGCTCATTGAGGCGGTATTTGCGGCCGTTTTATTCGCAGCTGACTATGTGTCAAATTTACTTGGCGTTAAAAGGTACGGAGGAAGCAGGGCGGCAATCTGGGGAAGCACGATCGGATTATTGATCGGGCCCTTCGTTATTCCCGTGGCGGGCATTATATTAGGCCCGTTTATCGGTGCTCTCTGCGCTGAGGTGTTTGTTCATCAAAAGGATATCAAGTCCGCGGCAAAAGTGGGGCTCGGCTCGTTAATCGGCTTTTTAACAAGCGTGGCGGCAAAAGGCGTCATTCAGCTCTTTATGATCGGATATTTCTTATGGACGGTGCTTTAGAAAGGTTTAATTTCGGCCGTGAACGGATAAAGTGTAATATGTCTGCTGGAATCGCCGGATTGTGAGCTTTTTCATTGATTACCACGCTTTCTTTTGTTACATTGAGATTAGAAAAGTTCGCGTTAAGCGGCATTTCAGTACATATATTTAAAGGAGGAAAAAATTATGGCTTACAAACTTCCAGAATTGCCTTACGCTTATGATGCTTTAGAACCTCATATCGATAAGGAAACGATGACGATTCACCATACGAAGCACCATAACACATACGTGACAAACCTCAACAAAGCGATCGAAGGATCAGCGCTTGCAGAGAAATCTGTAGATGAGCTTGTTGCTGATTTGAACGCAGTGCCGGAGGACATCCGCACGGCAGTCCGCAACAATGGCGGCGGACATGCAAACCACTCTTTATTCTGGACTCTTTTATCTCCGAACGGCGGAGGCGAACCGACTGGTGAGCTTGCTGAAGAGATCAAAAGCACGTTCGGAAGCTTCGATCAATTCAAAGAAAAATTCGCGGCAGCAGCTGCAGGCCGTTTCGGTTCAGGCTGGGCTTGGCTCGTTGTAAACAACGGCAAACTTGAAATTACAAGCACGCCAAACCAAGATTCACCGCTTTCAGAGGGTAAAACACCTGTTCTCGGTCTTGATGTTTGGGAGCACGCTTACTACCTGAACTACCAAAACCGCCGTCCTGATTACATTTCAGCTTTCTGGAATGTTGTGAACTGGGATGAAGTTGCCCGTCTTTACAGCGAAGCAAAATAATTGAGTTGAATGATCACAAGGTCTCCCGCGGGAGACCTTGTTTTTTTATTGACTTTGATTCCTTTTACATATCTCAGTTTGAGTGAGACAAACTAATGTGTAGTAAAGGGGAGTCAATGATGAGCAAAATAAAAAAAATTATCGGCGACATCGAAATAAATAAAGGGCTGCTGCTGTTATTGACGATTGGCGGCCTTTACTCATTGGGCATCGCGCTGTCAAATACATTTGTCAACGTGTATTTGTGGAAGCAGTCGGGAAAATTTATTGATTTGGCCATATACAATTTGTCGGTCGTAACGATGCAGCCGGTTACCTTTCTGCTGGCTGGCCGGCTGGCTAAAAAAATTGACAGGGTGTTTATTCTCAGGTTCGGCGTTATCTTTTTGGCCGCTTTTTATTTAAGTGTGCTGCTTGCAGGAGAAACTGCGGCTTCCCGTCTCGTTTTGATAGGGGCCGTGCTCGGAGTGGGATACGGCTTTTACTGGCTGGCTTTTAATGTGCTGACTTTCGAAATCACGGAACCGGAAACGAGAGATTTTTTTAACGGGTTTTTAGGCATTTTGTCTTCATCGGCGGGCATGATCGGTCCGATTGTGGCCGGATATGTCATTTCAAGACTTGAAAACAATACGGGTTATACAATCATTTTCAGCCTGTCGCTCGGCTTATTTGCCCTTGCCGTGGTCATGAGCTTTTTTCTGAAGCGGAGGGAGTCGAAAGGCCGGTTTATGCTGAAAAAAGTTTTTGATGAGCGCCACACGAATCTGAATTGGCGCCGGATTACCAACGCGCACTTTTTTCAAGGCTTGAGAGAAGGGATTTTTGTTTTTTTAATCAGCGTATTTGTATTCATTGCGACAAACAGTGAGCTGGCGCTCGGAACATTCGGCCTCGTCAATTCCGCGGTTTCTTTTTTTGCCTATTATTTTGCATCAAGGCTCATCAAAAAAAGAGCGCGGAAAAAGGCGATTCTTATCGGCGGATTGATCTTGTACGGCGCCCTGTTTCTCATCATTTTTAAAATGAGCTTCACGACGCTCCTTTTGTACGGAGTGTTTATTGCGATCGGCTATCCAGTTCTGCTCGTGCCGTATGTCTCGCTTACATATGATGTGATAGGCCGGGCGCGGCTTGCCAGAAAAGCCAGAATTGAATACATTGTGCTCAGGGAGTTATTTTTAAATGCGGGCCGGATCGTTTCCATCCTTTGTTTCCTTGTAATCGTTACATTATTCAAGGAAAAAGTGGGAATACCGGCGGCGCTCGTGCTGCTCGGAGCCGGCCATCCGCTGATTTATTACTTTATAAAAGACATCAAACTGGATACGGAAACTTCTGATGAAACAGTAGAAGAAGACCGACAAAAACAGGCGGCGGAACCGAATTTTATAAAAGGAGAAAGATAAAAGGGTTATCTGTAGAAAAATATCGAAAAAACCTTTAGAATGAAAAATGGCACCTGAACAGAAGGTGTCATTTCTTTCTGTAAATAAGAAAAGGTGATGTCATGAGGAGAAATAAAAAGAAAATAGCTGTAAACAAAGAAAAGAAAAAATCACTGCCGATCCGGCTTAATTTTTTGTTTTTGGCCGCGTTTCTTATTTTCACTTGGATTATCGTCGAGCTTGGCATCAAGCAGATCGTTCAGGGTGATGATTATAAAAACGCCGCCAATAAGCAGGAGGAGTCTGAGGTCAGCACGGCGGTTCCGAGAGGGAAAATATACGACCGGAACCTAAATCCCATCGTAACGAATAAAGCATTAAATGCGATTACATATACACGTTCAGCCTCAACCACCCAGGCACAGCGTTTAAAAATCGCAAAAAAACTGTCGGGTATGATTAAGGTAAGCACCAAAAAGGTGACTGAGCGGGATAAAAAAGACTATTGGATGTTAACGAGGCCTGATGAAGCGAAAAAACTGATTACGGCCGAAGAAAAGCAAAAAGCTGAAGACAAAAAACTGTCTGACGATGATTTATACCAGCTTCAGCTGAAACGCATCACAGACAAACAGCTGAATGAGCTCACTTCAAAAGACATGCAGATCCTTGCGATCAAAAGGCAGATGGATTCAGGCTACTCACTGACGCCTCAATACATCAAAAATGAAGGGGTGTCGGCGAAAGAAATGGCCGTCGTCAGCGAACATTTAGATGAACTGCCGGGAGTTGACGTGACGTCTGACTGGGAACGGTCTTATCCTTATAAAAGCCTGATCCGGACATTGCTCGGCAGTGTATCCAGTTCGAACGAAGGTCTTCCGTCCAACCTGCTGGATCACTATCTGTCACTCGGCTACAGCCGGAATGACAGGGTCGGAAAAAGCTATTTAGAATATCAATATGAAAGCCTGCTGCAGGGTCAAAAAGAGAAAGTGCAGAACTTAACCGACTCATCCGGAAATGTCACGGGCAGCAAAGTGATTTCAAAAGGACAGGCCGGCAAAGACCTTGTTTTATCCATTGATATGGACCTGCAGAAATCCGTTGAAAAAATCATTGAGAAAAATTTAAGATCGGCAAAAGCGAGACCGAGCACGAAGCTTCTTGATCGGGCCTTCGTCGTCATGATGAACCCGAAAAACGGAGAAGTGCTGACGATGGCCGGCAAACAGATTACGAATGACCATGGAAAGTACAAAATTAATGATTATGCCCTCGGCGCAATGACTTCCTCCTACGCAATGGGATCGGCGGTCAAAGGAGCGACGGTGTTGACCGGACTGCAGACGGGCGCGATTAATTTGAACACCGTTTTTCAGGATGAACCTATGTATTTCAAGGGAAGTAAAAACCCGAAAAAATCATGGACGAATTTAGGTCCCGTAGATATCCAAAAAGCGCTTCAGGAATCATCAAACGTGTTCATGTTCAAAACGGCGATTGCTGTCGGTAAAGGGGAGTACAAAAAAGGCCAGTCCCTGCCGCTTGATATGAAGGCATTCGATACTTTCAGATACTACTTCAATCAGTTCGGACTCGGAGTTAAGACGGGAATTGATCTTCCGAATGAAGCGACCGGGTACCAAGGGTCACAGCGGATTTCCGGTCTTCTGTTAGACTTTGCCATCGGACAGTATGATACGTTCACACCGCTGCAAATGGCGCAGTATGTATCTACAATCGCCAATGGAGGCTATCGTTTGAAGCCTCAGCTTGTAAAAGAGGTCAGGCAGCCTGATTCGAAAAAAGGAATCGGAGCCGTTGTAGAGTCTGTTCAGCCCCAAGTACTGAACAAGATTGATATGAATAATGCAGATATTAAAGAAGTGCAGGCAGGTTTCAGACGCGTCATGACAAAAGGGACAGCCGCAACTGATTTTGCGACGGCGACATACAGTCCTGCCGGTAAAACGGGTACGGCGCAATCTTTCTATGACGGTCCGGACAAATCAGAGACGGGTGAAGGAACGTATAATACGACTCTTGTCGCTTATGCACCTGCGGATAATCCGGAAGTGGCTATTTCTGTAGTCGTTCCTTGGGCCTATATTGATTACAGCGATCGATATTCGATTACGAATGATATAGGAAGAGCAGCTCTGGACAAATACTTTGAGCTGAAAAAGAAACAAGAAGATAATAATACGAAGCAGAAAAACGAAGATAAAATTCAGGAAGACGCTGAAAACGGCAATACAAATCACTAACAGAAAAACGCTCACAACTTGTGAGCGTTTTTTTTATACAAAAAAACATCCGGATTTACAAAACCTTAACACTTGATTTATACGCATTTTACAAGAACCCTTTACTCTAGACCTGTAGGACAAATTACACATTAAATGCAGGGGGAATTCAGGAAATGAAAAAAAACAAATGGATGCTTACGCTTCTGATGGCTGCTGTTATGATTGTTGCTGCAGCATGCGGAAATGCAAAGGAAAGCGGCAAGACAGACAGTCAATCTGCAAGTGAGGATAAAAAAGCATCAGGTTCTTTAACCATTTCTGGTTCATCAGCCATGCAGCCGTTAGTACTGGCAGCGGCGGAAAAGTTTATGGAAAAACATCCGGATGCTGATGTGCAGGTGCAAGCGGGAGGTTCAGGAACAGGTCTTTCGCAAGTGTCTGAAGGGGCAGTGCAAATCGGCAACTCAGATGTCTTTGCTGAAGAAAAAGAAGGCATTGATGCAAAAGTCCTAAAAGACCACCGAGTAGCGGTAGTGGCGATGGCGGCTGCGGTCAACCCCGGTGCGGGCGTAAAGGATATAACCAAAAAACAGCTGACAGACGTCTTTACAGGCAAAATTAAAAACTGGAAAGAGCTTGGCGGTAAAGATCAAAAAATTACACTCGTGAACCGTCCTGATTCATCAGGAACACGCGCTACGTTCGTCAAATACGCGCTTGACGGAGCAGATCCTGCTGAGGGCATTACAGAGGATTCCTCCAATACAGTCAAAAAAATCATTGCGGAAACGCCGGGAGCTATCGGTTATCTGGCATTCTCTTATATAAACGATGACAAAGTAACGCCTTTATCGATCGGAGGCATCAAACCGGAAGAGAAAAACGTCGTCACAGGCGAGTATCCGATTTGGGCTTACGAGCACTCTTATACGAAAGGTGAAGCGTCAGGCCTTACAAAAACGTTTCTTGACTATATGAACAGCGATGAAGTACAGAAAAGTATCGTAAAAGATCAGGGCTACATTCCGATCTCAGATATGAAAGTCACACGTGACGCAAACGGCAAGCAAAGCTGAGGGGAGGGCGGGCTCCCCGCCTCTTCTTCCTTATAGGAGTGTAAACAAATGATAAATCACAGAGAAAAAGAGTCTGTAAGCGAACGCTTAATAAGCTCAAAACAAAACAGGCAATTGGATGAAGTCCGCGGAAGGGTGATTGTGTCTGTGTGTGCCGCGATTATCATTGCGGCATCAGCGGCGATCACAATTTTTCTCGGTATAAAGGGGCTGCAATCTTTTTTTGTAAATGGTGTAAGCCCGATTGAGTTCTTAACAAGTCTGAATTGGAATCCAACCCAGGCAAAACCTGAGTTCGGCGCGCTGCCTTTTATTTTCGGATCATTTGCGGTCACGGTTCTGTCCGCTCTGATCGCAGCGCCCCTCGGTATTGCGGGTGCCGTGTTTATGACGGAAATTGCGCCGACTTGGGGAAAAAAGGTGCTGCAGCCGGTAATTGAGCTGCTTGTCGGCATTCCGTCCGTCGTTTATGGATTCATAGGTCTTACAGTATTGGTTCCGTTTATCGGCTCATTTAAATCAAGCGGAACGGGTCACAGCCTTTTGGCGGGAACGATCGTACTTTCGGTGATGATTCTGCCGACTGTTACATCGATTTCCGCTGATGCGCTTGCGTCACTTCCGAAACATCTTCGCGACGGTTCATATGCGCTTGGTGCGACGAGGTGGCAGACAATCAGAAAGGTGCTTATCCCGGCGGCGTTTCCGACATTGCTGACCGCTGTCGTGCTCGGGATGGCAAGAGCGTTTGGAGAAGCACTCGCCGTACAGATGGTTATCGGAAATACAAAGCTTCTGCCGGAAAGCCTGCTTGATACGGCGGGAACATTAACGACGATTATCACGTTAAACATGGGCCATACCACATACGGCAGTATTGAAAATAATACGTTATGGTCTATGGGGCTTGTTCTTCTTATCATGTCGTTTCTGTTTATATTGCTCATACGCTACTTGTCATCTAGGAGGAAAGTGTAATGAACCGGAAAATAACGGATAAATTGGCCACCGGTGTATTCGGGTTATGCGCCGCTGTAATCGCGGCGATTTTGGCAGGATTGTTTTTGTACATTCTCATTCACGGCGTCTCTGAAATCTCCTTGCATTTTCTTACGTCAAAATCGAGCGCCATTGCGTCAGGCGGCGGAATACGGGATCAGCTTTTTAACTCCTTTTACATTCTGTTTATCACCATGCTGATCACGATACCGCTTGGTGTGGGGGGCGGCGTCTTTATGGCTGAATATGCGCCCCAAAATAAAATCACCGATTTTATCAGAACGTGTATTGAGGTGCTGTCTTCGCTTCCGTCCATTGTCATCGGGATGTTCGGCATGCTGATGTTTGTAAATCTGACCGGATGGGGCTACACGATTATCGGAGGCGCGCTCGCATTAACGGTCTTTAACCTTCCCGTTATGGTCCGGGTGACAGAAGGCGCGCTCACTGCAGTTCCTAAGGAGCTGAAAGAAGCTTCTCTCGCTTTAGGCGTATCGAGATGGCATACCGTCAAAACGGTGCTGATTCCGAGTGCGATTCCTTCGATTTTAACCGGAGCCATTCTCGCATCAGGAAGAGTATTCGGAGAAGCGGCCGCATTGTTATTTACAGCGGGATTGACAACGCCGCGGCTGAATTTTACCGATTTAAATCCGTTTTCTGAAGCATCTCCTTTCAACATTTTCAGGCCGGCTGAGACGCTGGCGGTTCATATATGGAGTGTCAATACGCAGGGAATCATCCCTGACGCCGAAGCGATTGCAAACGGCGGCTCGGCGGTGCTGGTGATTTCGGTGCTCTTGTTTAACCTTTGTGCAAGATGGCTCGGGTCTGTCATTTATAAAAAGCTTACGGCAAATTAATCGGAAAGAGGCGAAAACATGATTGATTACATCATCAGGGAACAAGCGGAACAGACAAAGCGTTCGCCGGAGTCTTCGATTTTGGAAGTGAAGCATCTATCAATTTATTACGGTGAAAAACAAGCGGTTAAAGATGTAAACATGGATATTGAAAAACATGCGGTGACGGCTCTGATCGGTCCGTCCGGCTGCGGGAAATCAACATTTTTGAGACAGATTAACAGAATGAACGATGCCATTCCTTCGGCAAGAAGCGAGGGAGAGATTCTTTATGAAGGGCTGAATATTTTGGGGGAAGCGATTAATGTCGTGTCTCTCAGACGGGAGATCGGTATGGTGTTTCAAAAACCGAATCCGTTTCCGAAATCCATTTACAATAACATCACACATGCGCTGAAGTATGCGGGTGAACGCAGGAAAGCCGTTTTGGATGATGCGGTCGAAGAAAGCTTAACGAAGGCGGCGCTTTGGGATGAAGTCAAAGACCGGCTTTATTCATCGGCTCTGTCGTTATCAGGCGGCCAGCAGCAGCGCCTTTGCATCGCCCGTACGCTTGCGATGAAACCTGCCGTACTTCTTTTAGATGAACCTGCTTCAGCTCTGGACCCTATTTCAAACGCCAGAATCGAGACGCTTTTGACAGAACTGAAAAAAGATTATTCGATTATTATCGTTACGCATAACATGCAGCAGGCGCTTAGGGTGTCTGACCGAACGGCTTTCTTTTTAAACGGGGAAGTGGTGGAATACGGGCAGACAGAACAAATTTTCACGAGTCCTAAAGCGCAAAAGACAGATGACTACATTAACGGAAAGTTCGGATAGGGGGAAGGACTGTGAGCCTTGTGAAGGAAGCGGTGCACACACATAATTTATTTGATATTCACGGCATGAACGTATGGTACGGAGCCCATCAGGCTTTAAAAGACATTACGATCGGTTTTGAGGAGCGGAAGGTAACTGCGATCATCGGTCCGTCCGGCTGCGGGAAATCCACTTTTATTAAAACATTAAACTTAATGCTGCAAATGGCCCCGAATGTCAAAGTGACAGGCGACATGATCTATAACGGGCGCAATCTGCTGAAAGAAAAGACGGATGCGGCAGAATTAAGAAAACAGATCGGTATGGTGTTTCAAAAAGGAAATCCGTTTCCCCAGTCGATATTTGAGAATGTCGTGTACGGTCCGAGAATTCACGGCGAAAAAAATAAAAAGAAACTGCTTGAAATCGCCGAGGAATCTTTAAAGGCAGCTGCGCTCTGGGATGAAGTGAAAGACCGCCTTCACCAGCAGGCGCTTTCACTGTCAGGCGGTCAGCAGCAGCGGCTGTGCATCGCAAGGGCGCTCGCCACAAAACCGGACGTCCTTCTGATGGATGAACCGACGTCTGCTCTTGATCCCGTGTCCACGCGAAAAATAGAAGAGCTGATTTTGACATTGAAAGAGAAGTATACAATCGTCATTGTGACGCACAACATGCAGCAGGCTGCGAGGGTCTCTGATCAAACCGCGTTTTTCTATATGGGCGAATTGGTGGAGTGGGGCGATACGGGCAAAATATTTTCTCAGCCGGATCATCAAAAAACACATGATTATATCACCGGAAAATTCGGATAAAAAAACGGGCCCGGCCATTGACCGGGTCCGTTTTATACTGTCTATTAAAAAAGCCTGCCGGCCGTATCCATCTGAATGAACGATGCCTGCAAGCTTTTTTAGCGGGTTAATGTTTTAACGATTTTTTTAAAGCTCATATCTGAGTCGACTTTGAAATGGCCGGCGCGGATTTCTTTATGGTAGCCTGCGTCAATGACGTAATCATTAAAGTCCTTCGCTGAAGGAATAATCCCTTCTTTTTCAAGAATGGATGATACATCAGCAGTGCTCATTCCGTCTTTAATCGTCAGTTTGTATGTTACTTTTTTCTTTTTGGCGTCTGTGTTTTGGTCATTGTTTAACGATTTTTCTTTAGAATCAAGCAGTTTTTGATAGTCATCCCGGTTGACGGAGACTTTTTGCTGATCGTCGAGGTAGCTGTTTACTTCTTTTTCTGTCAATGCTGTTTTTTCGGTTTTAACGGCGGCTGCCTGGTCATGGTCAGTCAAGTAGAAGACAGCGGCGAGGACGGCCGTCGCTAAAATCATGCCTGCTGCAAAAGCCTGAATGCCCCGTTTTGTCATACGAGCACCTTCTCATTATCTTTAATAATGGTATTGACGTCCTCGACAGACACGTGCTCCGCTTTTGCGATGGCTTCCGCAGACATTCCGTTGTTATATTTTGAAATGATTTGTTTGGCGATTTTTTGGTTAATGCCGCTGCTTTTGGCTTTGCGGATCACGAGGTTGGTTTCCAGCAATTCTTCTTCAAGCACCGTCATTTTCTTTTTCAGCTTGTAAATTTCCTGCATGGCGGAAAGCTGAAGCGTTTCAAGCTCCTGTTCCACATCTTTCATCGGATCTCTTTGAGAATATGAG
This sequence comes from Bacillus sp. ChL18, assembly GCF_026241425.1. Taxonomy (NCBI): domain Bacteria; kingdom Bacillati; phylum Bacillota; class Bacilli; order Caryophanales; family Bacillaceae; genus Bacillus; species Bacillus sp. ChL18. The sequence goes on from NZ_JAPHWE010000001.1 coordinate 475,193, forward strand.
AATGCAATAAGCGCTATACTGACGATAAACAACGCAATAATAGCAATTTCCACGTTTCATCACCTTCTATTATTAATTTGCCCTTCTTTTTTATACCATAAAACGCCGCCATTCTAAAGGAAATAGAGAAAAAAACGGAATTTTGTCAGAAAATCTTTTTTATTCGGGGAGCAAACGGTTATTTCTCTATAGATTTCGCATCAGAAAGCCCTTTTTTGTCCTGTTTCGTCATATTTTCCCTTCATCTGACGCAAGCTCATTCAGAGGATCAGAAGCGTAAACTGATGTTTTCTGCACTTAAACAACATTTCATGTAAATCACTCTAGCATTCCGTCCATTATAGTGGTATTATATATAAGTCTGAATAAGTAAATGATATTTAGTTTGGAGGGAAAATAATGCGCGTTAATATTACTTTGGCTTGCACTGAATGTGGTGAGCGTAACTATATTTCTAAAAAGAACAAACGCAATAATCCGGACCGCGTTGAATTTAAAAAATATTGCCCACGTGATAAAAAATCTACGTTACACCGTGAAACAAAATAAGCTGTTTAAAACAGCGGAAAAAGCTGGAGCTTTCAATAAAGTTCTGGCTTTTTTGTCTTTCAGGGAGGTTTGAGAAACGTGAAAGCACAAATCAGAACCGATATAAAAGCAAAGCTTTCTGACATGTCAGAAAGTGAATGGGAGAAAAAATGCCGCAGCATGCGTGAAACGCTGTTTTCTTTAAAAGAATGGAAACAGGCCCGCGTGATCGCCGTTACCATCTCGACACGCCTGGAAATTCCGACACGGCCGATTATTGAACAGGCCTGGAAAGAGAAAAAACAAGTCTGTATCCCAAAATGCTTTCCGCAGACGGGAGCGATGGAGTTCCGTACATTTTCTGCGTATGATCAGCTGGAAACCGTATATGCGGGCCTCAGTGAACCGATCGAGAGCCTGACGGAAAAAGCCGCCCAAAAAGACATTGACCTTGTGATTGTGCCCGGCGTGGCTTTTGATCGGGAAGGCTTCAGAATCGGATACGGCGGAGGATATTATGATCGGTACCTGTCCGGTTATAAAGGCCGTACCGTGTCGCTTCTCTTTGACTGCCAGCTGACAGACCGCATTCCCCGCATGTCCCACGATATTCCGGTCGATATGATCGTGACTGAATCTGAAACCATCGCTTAATCGCATAAAAAACTTCTTGCACCGGAATAATTCTCGCTGTTTGACAAACGATAGGGGCAGGAGGGATAAGATGAAAAAATTGTTGATCTACTCATTATGCGCCGTATCTGTTTTAGCCGTTTACCAAAACCGCTACCGTCTGATGAACAGCGTGCTCAGCCAGCCGGGGATCAGACGGTCATTCATTCATTTCTTTTTAAAAATACCGTTTATCAGAAACAAATTCATTCAGCAGGCATTTTAAACAAATCCCGTTTTTCAGCGGGATTTTTTGCATTAGAAAACCTGCCGGTAAAAAACGGCAGGTTTTCTCGTATTGTCAGCTTTTTTTCAGGAAACCGATCAGAATTGAGATCATAGGAGAAATGTACAGGAAAAAGGTAAACGGCAGGTAGTCGATGACGGAAACCCCTAATGCGCTTGCCATAAAAGCGCCGCTTACTCCCCAGGGAATCAGCGGGTTGATCAATGTTCCGCCGTCCTCAAGCGACCGCGCAAGGTGAATCCGCTTAATGCTGAGCCTGTCATATAAAGGTTTATAAGATTGACCCGGAATTAAGATCGACAAATACTGCTCACCTGTCGCAAGGTTTACGCCTATACTTGAGAAGACGGTCGCCATGATAAGACGTCCTTTCGTATGCACGCCTTTTATCAATCCTTGAAGCAGCGCCGCGATCAGGCCCGTTTTTTCCATCAGGCCGCCGAGCGCAAAGGCGATCATGATCAGAGAGACTGAACCCATCATCGATTGGAGCCCGCCTCTGTTGATAATGCTGGCCACAGCCTGGTCGCCGGTTTTAAACGCCGTCCCGCTTTGCAGGGCGGATATAAATCCTTGAATGCTGCTGTCAGGAATAAAAACAGCAGTCAGAAGCCCTGCGGAAATAATACCGGCGGTAAGCACCGGAATCACGGAAACCCGTCTCACAGCTAAAATGATCACCAACAGAGGTGAAAGAAGCGACCAAGGCGTAACGTGCACGGCCTCTTTCATTCCGGAAATGACAGCCTCAATATTTTGCGTTGAAGCGGCATTTATTGAAACCGATGAACCGAGAATATAAAAAAGAACAATCGTGATCAGCAGTGCCGGAACGGTAGTGCCCATCATATGGCGAATATGCTTAAAAATCGGAATTTCGCCGATTCCGGCGGCAAAATTCGTCGTGTCGGACATCGGTGACATTTTATCACCGAAACAAGCCCCGCAAATGACTGCTCCCGCCGTCCATTCGAGCGGAACTCCCGCCGCGCTTGCTACCCCTAACAGCGCGACGCCGATTGTACTGACAGTTGTCAGACTTGAGCCGACAAGCGTGCTGATGATCATGCAGGAAAATAATGCGGTCAAAAGCAGCTGACTCGGCTGTATAATTGACAAAGCGTAAACGGTGACGGTGGGAATGGCGCCGCTGTACATCCAGGCGCCGATCAGCATACCGATCAAAGCCAGCACGATAATCGGCTGCACACCGTTTTTTAGTCCGCTGACAATTCCTTTTTCAAGACTGTCCCACGAGAAACCGAGCCACAAACCTGCCAAAGACAGAATAATGACGCAAAAGAACAGCGGCATATGCGGCTCTGTATGAAAGAAAAACAGGCAGGACATAATGACTGCTAACATCAAGACAAATAAACTGATGGCTGAGATGAACGTCAGCCTTTTTTCTTGTTTCAAAACAACACCCCATCAAACTTTAATCCTTTTGTGCTTTTGGGCACGAAAGTATTGTAACAGAAAAACGCTTAAATGAGTGTTTTTTTACAATTGTGAATATACAATTTATGAAAATAATACAAGGATATTTTCTCCAATCGTTTTTTGCTTGACGCCCGGATCAGTGATGAAATACGCTTATACTAAGAAGAATAGAAATGGTGAAGCAGATGAATTCATTTTATGACGTGCAGCAGCTGTTTAAGTCATTCGGACATATCGTTTATTTCGGTGACAGACAAGCCGAAATTGACTTTATGAAAGATGAATTAAAGGAAATGTACTTGTCAAACGTGATTGAAAGAGAATTATGGCAAAAAGCCGCCGGAGTTCTTCAGAGAGAATCGGAGCGGATCAAAGGCAGATAACAAAGCAGGATTTTAATAAGAAAAGGAGATTATTATGGAAGATACATGGTTTGCGGGGATTGATCTTGGCGGGACAACCATCAAGCTGGCCTTCATCAACATGTACGGTGAAATTCAGCATAAATGGGAAGTTCCGACCGATAAATCAGGAAACACAATTACGGTCACGATCGCCAAAGCGCTTGATCAGAAGCTGGAAGAACTGAACAAGCCGAAACGGATCGTAAAATGGATCGGAATGGGAGCGCCCGGCCCTGTGGAAATGGCGACGGGAATGGTCTATGAGACGACAAATATGGGGTGGAAAAACTATCCGCTGAAAGACCATCTCGAGGCGGAAACGGGTATTCCGGCCGTCATTGAAAACGATGCCAATATCGCTGCGCTCGGAGAAATGTGGAAGGGTGCAGGTGACGGGGCCAAAGATGTCATTTTAGTGACGCTCGGAACCGGAGTCGGCGGAGGCATCATCGCCAACGGAGAAATCGTTCACGGTAAAAACGGGGCCGGCGGAGAAATCGGTCATATTTGCAGTATTCCGGAAGGAGGAGCTCCGTGCAACTGCGGAAAATCCGGCTGCATCGAAACGATTGCGTCCGCAACAGGCATCGTCCGCATCGCGAAAGAAAAGCTTGCGGCGGTTTCCGGCTCTTCGCTCTTACAAGTGGATGATCTGACTGCACGTGACGTGTTCGAAGCGGCTAAACAGCAGGATAAGACAGCGCTTGAAGTCGTCGATTATGTCGCAAAACATTTAGGCCTCGTGCTCGGAAATCTGGCAAGCGCCATGAACCCGACGAAAATCGTGCTCGGCGGAGGGGTCTCTAAAGCGGGTGAAATCCTGCGGTCAAAAGTGGAAGAGACTTTCAAAATCACCGCGTTCCCCCGTTCTGCGGAAGTGGCCGATATTTCGATTGCGGCACTTGGAAATGACGCCGGAGTCATCGGCGGGGCGTGGATTGCCAAAAATGAATGGCTCAAACATCAAAATTGTTGAAGAAAGTCTGCCTGCCCATATCGCGGGCGGCTTTCTTTTTTTATCTCCCCTGTCATATAGTTTTTAAAAAAGGGGGATGAACATGGCGGGAATTCGTGTCAAACCTGAATTGAAACAGCATATGAAAGATATTGCAAAGGTGCTTTCAATTGATGAAAAACTGTTGAAAGCCGCTGATAAAACGGCGGAAAACGATGAATTATTTTGTCCCGGCTTTGCCGTGAGCGGGCAGTCAGAGGGTCCGCCGCTTGAGACGCTGAGCGGGCTTTCGCGATACATCCGGCGCTGTGAAAGGATTCTTTCCGCTGATCAATGGGTGAAGGAAGAAAAGGTGTACGGCTCCGAATCGGTTTATGAAGAAATTGAGAAAATAACGGATGTCTTTCCGTTTGTCACGTGCCGTAAAATCGGCAGTTCCGTATTGGGAAAGCCGCTATATGAGCTGAAAATAGGTGCGGATACGGTCGAAAGAAAAGTCCATGTAAACGCCTCATTTCATGCCAATGAATGGATCACCACCTCGGTCGCGCTTAAATGGTGTAAAGAATATTGCGCGGCATTATGCGAAAATAAAACCGTTTTCGGGCACTCTGCGCTTGATATATTCAGCCGGACATCATTGTCATTCGTTCCGCTCGTAAATCCCGACGGTGTTGATCTCGTACTTTACGGATGTGAAGATTTATCAGAAAAAAATGAATTTCTTAATCAATTAAATGAGCACCGCCCCGATTTCCGCGAATGGAAGGCGAATATAAACGGTGTGGATTTAAATAAACATTTCCCATCCAATTGGGATATTGAACAGAGGCGCAAACCGAAAGCCCCTTCATACCGTGATTTTCCGGGGACGGCGCCGCTCACTGAACCGGAGGCGCAGGCGATGCACCGGCTGATAACGGAACAGCCGCCTGACAGGCTGATCGCGCTTCATACACAGGGAGAAGAGATTTATTGGGGATACGAAGGATGTGAACCGGAGCAATCATCCCGGATGATTCGGGAGTTTGAAGCGATAAGCGGAAACCGCTATCAAGGCGTTAAAACCATTGACAGCCATGCCGGTTTTAGGGATTGGTTTATACAGCAGTATGGAAAAGAGGGCTATACCATTGAGCTCGGGAAGGGAAAAAACCCTTTGCCTTTTCATCAGTTTGCTGATATTTATCAAGCGACGGAAGGTATTTTGTGGAGGTCGCTTGTTTTTTGAGACATCTGTGAAATTTCTCATTTGTTTACATAAACAAATATGGGACAATAGAAAAGAATGGAGGGAAGGCTGGTGAGATACTTGGTTTGTGTTCTGCTGTCCGCATTCGTTCTGTGTTTAGCGGCCTGTGAACCATCTCATCAGCAGCAAGACACAGGCGTTTCGGCAAAATCGGCAGAACAGAAAATCGTTCCGCTCAGTAAAAAGGAAGCGGAGAAAACGGAAGGATGGCTGGATAACAGAACGATCCTGTATACAGCTCATCATCAGCTGATGAAATATGATCTTTTCAGCGGAAAATCCGAACGGCTCTATGAAACAAAGGGCAATATTGTCAATGTAAAGATCAGCCGGAAAAAACAGCTGATTCTCGTACAGGTGACAAGCAAAGGTCAGACTGAGCTTGTGCTTATGAACAAGCAGGGGAAAAGACTTTATCACAAAGCCTTTAACTCTTATGAGCTGGAGACGGCTTGGAATCCGTATGACCCGTATCAAATGATGATTACCGTTTTTACTGAAACATGGGACTTCACAGCCTATACGGCCGATATGAACAACGGCATTTTAAAAAAGAGTCCCGTTCAGGCCCCTTTTGTCCATTGGACCTCCACTGATGAATTCCAATATATCAAGCAAGGAAAAACGGAGGAAGAGGGTCCTTTATATTCTTATGACTTGCAGACAAAAAAAGAAAAAAGAGTGCTTCATCACGTCATCTGGGCTGATTCCCGCCCGGGCATGGCGATTGCCGTCAGACAAACGGATCAATCGGACGGAGACGGCGAGTTCCTTTTCCAAAAGCCGGCATCCGTGACACACCGCTTTCCTCTCCAAGAAAAGTATGACAGCTTTGCGCCGATGGAATATGATTACGATCAGACACACAAGCGGTTTTACATATTCAAGCCTGAAGGCCGCTCTTACAATCTGATCAGCTTTGACTTAGGAGACGAACGGGAGCGGACGGTGCTCAAAAACACGGAAATGGAGCCGATTCAGATCTCTCCGAACGGGGAATACGCTTTATACGGCTTTACGTATGACCGTCTGATTTCACTGAAAACAGGCATGACAGAACCAATCATAACAAATGAAAAAGGAGTTTGAACCAAATGGCAATTGCAGATGTGACAATCATTCCGATCGGAACAAAAACACCGAGCGTCAGTGAGTATGTAGCGGATGTGCAAAACATTTTGGAGGGTTACAAAGCTGCCGGCAAAATCAAATTTCAGCTCACGCCGATGAACACGTTGATTGAAGGTGAGCTGAGCGACTTATTCGCAGTCATTCAGGACATTCACGAAGCCCCGTTCCAAAAAGGGCTGCACAGAGTGGCGACAAATATCCGCATTGATGACAGACGTGATAAAGAAACGACGCTGGAGAGCAAAATCAAAAGTGTCAGCAAACATTTGCAGCAATAAAAAATAAGCCTGTATCCATTGGATACAGGCTTTTAATGTGCAGTCGGATAGCCGCTGGTTACAACGGTCATTACGGTAAACCAGCCAAACACGCCCAGCGTGGCGGCGGCTAACAAAAATCCCAGGATATTTCTCTGTCTGACAGCCCGCAGGACTCCTAATACAGCTAATAATGCGACAAGGCCGAAGATTACAACAAGTAACATCATGCTCCTCCTTTGTCATTGGAACCTGAAAATCTTTCCATTTCATTTTAACCGTTTTCATTTTGTTTGTCGATAGCGTTTTCCCGGACGCATTCATTGAATCTTCCGCAGAAAACCTTCATAATAAGGGCATATACATAAAGAGGTGATGAAAGTGAAATGGAGACGAATGCCGGCCGGTCCGATTCAGGCAAACGCGTATTTTCTTGTCAGTGAGGATCAGTCCTGTCTTATTTTTGATCCGGGCGGGGAAGCGGACAAAATCAACAATTACATAAAAGAAAACAATCTGAAGCCGCTGGCCATCTTACTGACGCACGCTCATTTTGACCATATCGGCGCGCTTGATGAAGTAAGAGACAGATGGGATGTTCCAGTATATCTTCACAAAAATGAAGAAAAGTGGCTGGAGGACTCTTCCTTAAACGGATCAGGCATATTGCGGGGCATCGCCGTAACGGCACGGCCCGCCGAACGGCTGATTGAAGGCGACGGCATATTGGACATCGGACCTTTCCATTTGGAGACATTGTTTACGCCGGGACATTCACCGGGAAGCGTTTCTTATTATGTGAAGGACGCTGATCTGGTGATTTCAGGTGATGTGCTTTTTCAGGGAGGCATCGGCCGAACAGATTTACACGGCGGAAGTCAGGACGTATTGCTTGATTCCATTCATCAAAAACTGCTCACGCTTCCCGGACATACACTTGTATTAAGCGGGCACGGGCCGGAAACGGATATCCAGACAGAGCAGGAGCGAAACCCGTTTATCAATGGTTTTTCACTGTAAATGAAAAAAGACAGACCATAATGGTCTGTCTTTTTCTGTCAGTGGGTTCCGCCGCCCGGTGTCATAATAAAAATAGAGTAATATGTAAATCCGGCGAAAAATACGGTTAAGTAAGCTCCGAAAATATAAATATACATCCGCTCAGTCAGATTCAAATAAGAAAGAAATACGAAAAAGATCGTCTGTCCAAAAAACAAAAGAGAAGCGTCTTTCATGCCCCCTAAAAAAAACATGACTGCAAATATCCCCGTCCAAAATCCTAACACCCGGAACATGCGATTCATTCCTTATCCCCTCCCGAGAGTCTATCTGAAGTTTATTATAATAGATCGGCACTCAAAATGTAAACATTTTCATGATTATATTTATTGTGGAATTTATGTCTTTCCCTGTGTTTTATATCTTATGCCGCTCTCTGAAAAAGATCCGAAAAATCTTTTTGAAATATGTTTAATGAAAAAAAGTTCAGGGTACTTATGTTAACAAAGAGACGGATTATCCGAGGGAGGAATTTTTAAAAATGAAAGAACTTATTTTTTATTCATACCCGAGCTGCACATCATGCCGAAAAACGAAACATTGGTTAAAAGCCCACAATGTTGACTTTCAAGAGCGCCATCTATTCAGGGAGACACCGACAATTGATGAATTGAAGCAGATCTTATCATTAACGACCGAAGGAATTGATGAAATATTGGCGACGAGAAGCCAAACATTTAAAAACCTCAACCTGAACATTGAAGAAATGACTGTAAATGAAGTGCTGAAGCTTTTGACTGAGAAGCCGAAACTGCTGCGGCGTCCGATTCTGATTGATCGCAATAAGCTCGTTATCGGATACAATCCAGGAGAACTGATGAAGCTGACGAAGAAAAAAACGGTACATCAATCTGTATCATAAGAGAAAAACGAAGATCCGCTGATCAAAATTTATCAGCTAATCTTCGTTTTTTGCGGTTGCGGGACTGGGCTAGCTGGATTCGAACCAACGATCACGGAGTCAAAGTCCATTGCCTTACCGCTTGGCTATAGCCCATCGGATGTAATTACAGTATGTGCGTCAGGCGCCGATTTATACATACAAAGGAATTTGAATGGAGGAGACCTGTGAAACATTTGAATGAAACATTATCTCGAGCCTTAATTGAAGAATCAGGTGAAATCACACGCCAGTGGCTGCTCATACTAAAATCGGGGCGGCCTTCAGATGATCAGAAAGCGGAAATGCAACACCGTCTGTTAATTGAAATCGTTGCCGGCATTCTATCGGAAAAAGACGGCGGGGAAGAGGAGCTGACAAAATGGGCGCTTCAGTTCGCAAGGGACCGGGCCGTCCATGAAGTACCGGTCTATGAAAGCGTCACGAGCTTTAAAGAATTCCGGAGATTGGTCTGGAACCGGATACAGACATGCTGTGAAACAATGTCTGAGAAGCCTGGGGCGAATGCGGTATTCCATTGGGGAGAGAAGCTGAACAAAGCAATTGACCATATGATTGAAGTATTTACAGAGGAATATTATAAAGTGACGGTTACACAATTAAACGCCCAAAAAGAAATGATTAACGAACTAAGCGCGCCGATTATGCCGATTGCCGACGGTATTGGAATTTTGCCGCTCGTCGGTGAAATTGACACCTACCGGGCAAGAATGATTTTGGAATCGGTGCTTGACCAATGTTCCTCGCTCCGGCTTTCTTATTTATTTTTAGATATCTCAGGTGTGCCGATTGTGGATACGATGGTCGCTTATCAGATTTTTAAAGTGATTGACAGCACAAAACTTCTTGGCATAGAAACGACAATCTCAGGCATCAGGCCGGAAATCGCGCAGACCGTCGTGAAGCTCGGCATCGATTTTTCTCAGGTGAAAACGGAGCAGAGTCTGGCGAAAGCGCTGGCAAAAAACGGATTTATCGTAAAAGAATCATTAAGATGATAAAAAGCTGAATGGCCGGGAGGGATTTCTCCCTCAGCTATTCAGCTTTGTCAGCTTCAATCGTAATGATATGATGGCTGTCGATTTCTTTTACCGTAAATGTGTAGCCTTCAAAATCAATGGTGCTCCCGGGCTTCGCGTCAATATGCTGAGTAAGAAACCAGCCTCCGAGTGTATCGACTTGATCAGCCGTAATCTCTGTTCCGAGTACATCATTGACGTCACTGATCAGCAATTTGGCGTTCAGGAGATAGCGGTTCATCCCAAGCTTTTGAACGGAAGGTGTTTCGTCCGTATCAAATTCGTCGCGGATTTCGCCGACGATCTCTTCAATGATATCTTCCGCCGTTACTAATCCCGCGGTTCCGCCGTACTCATCAATGAGAATGGCCATATGGGCGTGTTCCCGCTGCATTTTAACGAATAATTGATAAATCGGAATCGTCTCAATCACGTGGATCGCCGGCTGGATGTAAGGGCTGAGTTCGTGTTTTGTAAACGCCGCTCCTTCTGACAGGAATCTGAATAAAACTTCTTTTATATTGATGATGCCGACTACATGATCTTTATCTCCTTTTACTACGGGATACCGGGTATATTTATTTATTTTGATAATGTCCCGGAGCATATGTCCCGATCCGCTGTCTAACGGCAGGCTCACCATTTCATTCCGGGGCACCATAATTTCTTTGGCAGTGCGCTTATCAAATGTAAAAATGTTATTTACGTAATGGAGCTCGCTTTTTTTAATCATGCCGCTTCGATAGCTTTCGGCAAGGAGCACCCGCAATTCCTCTTCCGTATAAGCCATTTCATGTTCGGAAGCAGGCTTCAAGCCGAACATGGCTGTAATCAGGCGGGCGGAATGATTGAGCAGCCAGATGAACGGAAACATTAACTTATAAAACAAAATCATCGGTCTGGCAGACAAAAGTGTAATCCGCTCGGCTTTTTGGATAGCAAAACTTTTCGGGGCGAGTTCGCCGATAACGACATTCACATATGTAACCAGCAGAAAGGCGATGATCAATGACAGTACTTGGGCAACCGCTTCGTGAACTCCGGTCTTTAAAAATAACGGCTGAAGCATTGCTTTGACTGTCGGTTCACCCAGCCAGCCGATTCCCAAAGCGGTGACGGTGATGCCCAATTGGCATGCCGATAAATATTCATCGAGGTGTGTAATGACATGCTTGGCTGCTTTTGCTCCCTTTACATCTTCCTCAATGAGCTGATTAATGCGGGAGCGCCTTGCTTTAACGATTGAAAACTCTATGGCGACAAAACACGCCGTTAATAAAATAAATAGTACGATGGCAGATAGTTTGATGATATACAATGTAACGCCTTCCGCGAAGGAAGGCTTGCACCTCCCTTTTTTCGGAATAATACCACTGTAGAAAGCTGCTCAAACATCGAACCTGGTTTAGCCTGCTTCATTTACGGTAATAAAACAAGAAAGGAATACTGGAGGATGACAAGAGATGAAGGTACATTCGGGTGCGGACTGGCTGTGGTACCAGCTCGGTCCGCATGAAAAAACGGAAGCGAAAAAAATGATCCATCACAATCACTGGCCGCAATGCGAAAAGTGGTTTGAACATGAAAATCATATAAACTTTCTGCGCTCAGATACAAATGATCAGAATAATGAAGCGGTTTTCGGTTCTTTAATCTATCATCAAGGATTAGATGATGAAAAAAACCATACCGTATTTCACTTTTATATTACGAGAGAATTCTTTTTTACAATTAATTTTGATTTTTCGCTGCTGCGCGGTGTAAAAGAAAAGCATGCCACACAGCAGATTCAAACCTGTGAAAATCCGATTGAAGGCTTTTTTGTTCTGCTGGGAGAGCTGATGAATTCATATCTGATCGGACTGGATGAATTTGAAGTCAAGCAGCGGACGCTGAAATGGCAGATTCATGATGACAACAGCAAAGGAATCTTGGAAAATGTGCATAAACTGCGCCATGAGCTGTTCATTTGGAAAGGCCTTACACTGGGGGCTAAAAAAGTGGAAATGGCTTTAAAAGAAGCTTTTCTCCCGAAAAATGACAGGCAGAAAGATTACCTCAGAGCTCATCAAAAGATGGAAAGAGGAATTATATATATCAATGAGTTTGATCAGGAATTGAGCAACCTGCTGCACGCCGAGGAAGTCATTACCTCCCAAAGAGGAAATGAAATTGTGAAAGCCTTGACGATCTTTACAACTCTCTTTACACCGATGACGGCGCTTGGAGCTCTCTGGGGGATGAACTTTGATAACATGCCGGAGCTTCATTGGAAATATGCGTATATTTGTTCCATCGTGCTCATTATTGTATCAACCCTGCTGATTTATATTTATCTGCGGCAGAAAGGCTGGACAGGGGACATTTTGAGGGAGCATCAAAAAAAATATTTGCGGAAAGAAAAGAAACGCTAAGAAGAGCAGGCAAACGCCTGCTTTTTTTGATGGCTGGCTGAAAATGGCCGAATGGTTCCCGATTTCATTCGGTAAATCAAAGTCAGGGGCCTATTTTTTATTTTTTGCGTTTTACACCCTGTAAAACGCATAATCTCTCCTTTGCCGGCTTTTGTGTATCTGATTTACAATACGTGCGGAAGGAGGGAAGTCTTGTGAAAAATATTGAAACATACAGCAGGAACATCATAAACGAGGCCTATACGGCAAGGGCTTCAGATATACACATTGTGCCGAGAGAAAAGGATGCTTTCATTCATTTTCGCATCGGCCATGCTCTTGTGAAAAAAAGAGTCTTAAAAAAAGAGGAATGCGTAAGGCTTATTTCTCATTTTAAGTTTTTATCGGCCATGGATATAGGAGAAAGACGTAAGCCGCAAAACGGGTCATTGTCTCTGCCGCTTCCGACGGAAACCGTTCATTTGAGAATGTCAACCTTGCCGACAATGAATGATGAAAGTCTTGTCATCAGGCTTTTGCCTAAGCGGCAGATTCCCCCTCTGGATAAATTGTCCTTATTTCGGGGGGCGGGCGCCGCATTATTGTCCTTTCTGAAGCATTCGCACGGCCTGCTTCTGTTTACCGGCCCCACCGGATCTGGAAAAACGACCACTCTTTACTCTCTTGTCAACTATGCAAAAAGGCATTTCAACCGGCGTATTGTCACGCTTGAAGACCCCGTAGAAACAAGAGATGAGGATGTGTTGCAAGTTCAGGTGAATGAAAAAGCCGGAGTCACATATTCCGCCGGTTTAAAAGCGATTTTAAGACATGATCCCGATATGATCATCTTAGGGGAAATCAGGGATGCCGAGACGGCTGAAATCGCAGTCCGCGCGGCCATGACGGGACACCTCGTTCTTTCAAGCCTGCATACAAGAGATGCTAAGGGGGCCATATACAGGCTGCTGGAGTTCGGCGTGAACATGACAGAAATTGAACAAACCGTCATTGCCATTGCCGCTCAGCGTCTGGTTGATTTAACATGTCCGTTCTGCAAAGAGGAAAACTGTTCCGTGTACTGCCGGATGTACAGGGAGACACGCCGTGCGGGCATTTATGAACTGCTCTACGGGAAAAACCTCACCCAATGCTTTCAGGAAGCAAAGGGAGAGCACGCCAATTTTCAATATCAGACGCTCCGCAGGCTGATCAGAAAAGGAATCGCGCTCGGCTATGTCACGACCGACAATTACGATCGGTGGGTGTATCATGAAGCGGATTAAACGAACCTGGCCGTTGAAGGATCAAGCGGCTTTTTTGAAAAGACTCGGTGAAATGACGGAAAAAGGATACAGTCTGATTGAAGGGCTCAGACTGCTGAAACTCCAGCTGCATAAACGTCAGCTTGCAGAGCTGACGGACGGAATCCGCCGGCTGAGGGAAGGTGATGCGTTTTACCAAGTGCTTGAGGCACTGTCTTTTCATAAAGAAGCCGTCTCTATCTGCTATTTCGCAGAGAAACACGGGGAATTGCCGGGGGCGATGAAACAAAGCGGCGACTTGTTACAGAGAAAGCTCATGCAGACGAATCAAATCAAAAAAATGCTCCGGTATCCGATGTTTTTAATATCTTCCGTCTGTGTCATGTTTTATATCCTGCAAAGTTTAATTATTCCGCAGTTTTCTGGGATTTATCAATCAATGAATATGAATACATCCGGTGCGACTGCTTTCATCTTTGCGTTTTTTCGGCATTTTCATGAAGCCTGCGCACTTGCGCTGTCCGCCGCTTTCTGCTTGTTTTTGTACGTTTGGTTCTTATGTAAGAAAAAATCCCCGCAAGATAAAATGCTGATTGTTGTGAAAATACCCCTCTTAGGAAAAGCGGCCGTTCTTTTTAACAGCTACTTTTTCTCTTTACAGCTCAGCAGTCTTCTGAAATCCGGCCTTTCTATCTATGACAGCTTAACAGCTTTTAAAGAACAATCTTTTCTGCCTTTTTATCGTGAAGAAGCAGAGATGCTCATTACACGTCTGAAAGCCGGAGAAACCATAGAATCCGCTCTTTCCGGGCATCCGTGTTATGAAAAAGACCTTGCGGCTGCAGTCAGACACGGACAGGCAAACGGCCTGCTTCACCGCGAACTTTATACGTACAGCCAGTTTATGATGGAGCGTCTTGAACAAAACGCGGCGAAGTATACCGGCATTCTCCAGCCTGTCATTTACGGTGTTGTGGCCGGTATGATTTTAATTGTCTACATGTCAATGCTGATGCCGATGTACCAGATGATGAACCAAATGTAAGGGAGTGCTTCGTCTGAAAAATCAAGATGGATTTACTTTAATTGAAATGCTGATCGTTTTATTTATCGTTTCCATTCTGCTTTTAATTACCATTCCTAACGTTACAAAACATAATCAAAGCATTCAGCATAAAGGCTGTGAAGGACTGCAGAATATGGTGAAAGCCCAAGTGACGGCGTACGAAATCGATCATGAAGGTAAAATGCCGGATATGAACGATTTACAATCAGAGGGGTATATCAAAAAGAATACAGCCTGCCCGAATGGTAAACAGATCTTAATTAGTGGCGGAGAAGTTACTGTTGAACAATAACAGGCGGACAGAAAATGGGTTTACCCTTCTTGAAAGCCTGATTGTGTTAAGCCTGGCGTCCGTCCTGCTGACGGTTTTGTTCACGACGGTTCCGCCGGTCTGCACCCACCTTGCCGTGCGGCAAAAAACAGAACAGCTCCAAAAAGATATTCAGCTTGCTCAGGAAACGGCTATCGCAGAACATAAAAGAACAAAAATCACTTTTCTTCCAAAAGAGCATAAATACAAACTGCAGTCAGGCGGAAGGATTGTCGAGCGTTCTTTTGATTCGCTTCATATTACACTTGTGACTTTACCGGAGAGCCTTGAATTTAACGAAAAAGGCCATCCGAATTCGGGAGGAAAGATTCAATTGAAGAGCGCCGGGTTCACCTATGAGATAACAGTTTACTTAGGGAGCGGAAATGTCCATGCTAAACGGAAATAAGGGGTTCTCTACTATTGAAACACTATCAGCAATGGCCATTTGGCTGTTCCTTATGACGTCTATCATTCCGGTCTGGACGGACATGCTGACAGATGGTCTGAAAATAGAAGATCGCCAGGAAGCGTACCAGCTTCTTCAGAAACATATCAGCACTTATATGATGACCGGAAAAAAGCCGCCGTCTCCCGGTGTGAAGTGGAAGGAGGATGGTGAGTATTACAAAGTGTGTGCAGCTGACCGCAGCGAAAAAGAAATGTGCCTCAGTATTCTCAAAACAGACTGGCTTTACGCTTCTTAATGTTTTGTTCTCCTTAGCAGTCTGTCTTTTCCTATCAGGAACCCTGGGCCCGATTTTACATCTGTTTTTATCAAACCGGGCCGATAACGGCGGATTAGACGGCCGGGAGCATCAAATTGCCGTTCAGCAGATCATGAACGAATGTAAACAGGCCGAGACTGTGAAGCCGGCGGACGGCGGACGGGCGTTAGCATGCCGGAAAACAGGAGGCGAAGAAGTGCGTTTTGAAATTTATCATAAGATGATAAGGAAAAGAGTAAACGGAAAAGGCCACGTGCCGATCCTGCAAAACGCGGCATCATTAACGGCTGATGTGAAAAACGGCCTGATCTTATTAGAGATCTCAAGCGTTGCAGGTAAAAAGAATCAGTCGGTTATTCCGGTTTACAGCTCTTTTAAAGGTGATTAAATGTACAAATCTGACGGTTTTATATATCCCGCGGTTCTGTTTGTTTCTGCCGCAGTTTTACTTGTCATCAGCTATACTTCATCTGATTTCATCACCCGAAAAACATTTGCAAAAGAGGCAGGGGAGTACTGGATCGGAGAGAACCTGCTCCAAAACGGCGCGCTGCTGTCAAGCCGCCATATGGCACAGGGAAAAAAGGCCCGAACTGGTACACAGCGTTTTCCGTATGGCACCGTTTCTTTTCACATCACCGGGAGTGATCGCCGCGAAACGGTTCAGGTTACAATTCAGGCGGAAACCACGACAGGTACGAGACGGGAGGCTCACCTTTTGTTCGATCAGAAGAAGAAACAGCTGATTCAATGGACGGAAGTATAAAAAAGAGGCGGCGGGACAACACTTCATAGTAAAGACAGCACTATGAGGTGAGAGCCGTGAAAACAAATGATTATGTAAAATATATGACTGAGCAATTCGTTAAATATTTCGATACACCGAAACAGGAACGGAAAGAGCGAAAAGAAGTGCGGAAAGAAAAGAAAGTGCCGGCTTCTCAGCACTGGTTCGGAATATTGCCGTACAGTTTTAAGCTGTGGATGCAGCGGAAAAAATAAAGTTGAATCACACGAAAGGTCCTCCTGATACAGGAGGGCCTTATTGGTATTCCTCAATGACAGCAATTTTATTTACCTTTTGGCTGTAGGGATTAAAAGAAATCGTAACAAACACGCCAAATTCTTTTGCGCCATCCCGCAATGTCAAGTGGTATTGCTTGACTGCTTCGTCCGTTCTTTTCCGATCCCACACCTTTTGAATAAATAACGTTTGGGCGAGCGGATATCTTTTTTTAGCTTCTTTTTCTGCTAACTTTTCCCATTTCGATTGATGGTGAACAGCATAATAAGGCACCGTTTCCGCCTGAGCTGTTCCTGAAACCCCGAAAACAAGAAGAGAAAGGCAAATCAGACTTTGTTTGATCATCATTCTTCGTCCTTTCGCTGTATATACTTTCCATTTTGTTCTAATCACTTCGTTATTTTCTCACGTTTTATTAGAAAAAATTCCAAAAAGGTGTGTAATTTGAAGCAAAACGATGTTTTTGAAAGATAACATTCTTAAAAACGAACAATTTGACCGATTTTGACATTTTTCAAGACGATAATCCTTGATTATACTTTGTTCATGCAGTTCTTTAAAGAGAACGTTTGTCATATCTATTAACAGTTTTACAGGGGGTAAGGCATGTTCCGATTGTTGCGAATGGAAAAAAAGGGCAAGGTGAGATGGCGGATGATGCTATTGTTACGGCTTTCGTTCATTTTTTGCCTGTCCGTGACGATATGTGCTCAGTTCACAGGTGATACAAGTTCCTCCTTCAATGATGTGAAAAGCTTCAGTCTCCCGGTTCAAACGTGCGGGGATTTTCAATATACGGATGACGATTGCCGTTATGACGAACGCTGGGATCAAAGTGATTTACATATGACAAATCAAACTGATACGTCAGGCACCGTGTGTGCGCCGCTTCAGCTCTATGCCGAGCTGGAGAATAAGGGAAAAGAGCGGACTGTTTCTGACTGGAAATGGGAGCTCCATAAAATCGCTTCTCAGCAGCAGCCTTTACGAAACGGCAATGTTGTGGATAAAGGGCTTATTACTGATAAAAAAAGCAAAACGATTTATAAAATTGAGTCAAAGCGGTCTTTGCAGCCGGGCATATACGCATTCAAGGTTTACAAGCCTGAAGGGTACCCGGCCGACGAAGAAAAATTTGAGTGGTCAAAACCGATGAAACTCGTCAAATGCCGGGAACAGGCGACCGTTTCCGATCTAAAGAAAACGGAGAAAGAGCCGGCTGAGCCGGTAAAAGAAAGCGGGGAAGAACATGAAAAAAACGCTGAAACTGATCAGTAATATTTTGTATGCCGTCATCTTCAGCTTGATTATTGTGCTGACGTTAACGGTGATTTCGACCCGGGCTTCCGGGGGTGAGCCGGCCATTTTCGGCTATACGCTGAAATCCGTGCTGTCGGGTTCAATGGACCCGGAATTTAAGACGGGTTCGCTCATAGCGGTAAAGAAAATTTCTGACGTGAATGACTTAAAAAAAGGGGATGTGATCACCTTTACGCAAGATGACGGAACAGCCGTCACACACAGAATAATCAGGATCACAAAGAAGGACGGGAACCTGCTGTTTGAGACAAAAGGGGACCATAATGCCGCCCCGGATGCCGCACCCGTTCAAGCTGAAAAAGTGGCGGCCCAGTATACGGGATATCAGCTTCCGTATGCCGGATATGTCATCCATTTGGCCAGCCAGCCGATCGGAACGGCGATTCTGTTAATCGTTCCCGGCGTCATGCTTTTGATTTACTCCATAACAGTCATTGTCAGCGCCCTCCGCGATATTGAGCGGAAAACGAAAGCGCTGGAAGAACATGCGAAAAAGGGAACCATCTCCACATGAATACGGTTGCAACCTGGCGACAGGATTTGATAACAAAACTAAAAAGTAAGGGGAGAGTACAAACATGGGTATGAAAAAGAAATTAAGCTTGGGCGTTGCCTCAGCCGCACTCGGTTTAGCATTAGTAGGAGGAGGCACATGGGCCGCATTTAATGATGTGAAGTCGACAGACGCTACATTTGCGTCAGGAACACTTGATTTATCGGCTAAAGAACAATCAGCCAACGTCAATTTGTCAAACTTAAAACCAGGCGATAAATTGACGAAAGATTTCGAATTCAGAAACAACGGTTCACTTGCCATTAAAGAAGTGCTGATGGCTTTGAATTTTACTGACTTTAAAGGAGCAAAGAAAGGAAATGAATCTGCGGAGGATTTCCTCAGCCAGTTTGAAATTACGGTTCTGACAGTCGGTAAAGAAGGGGGCAACGGCTATCCTAAAAATATCATTTTGAAGGCGGCCAGCCTGAAAGACTTATACTTAATGTCAACAAAACAGGATAAAGCAGCTGCCGAAGCGATCAGCAAGCACATTGATCCGAAATTCCTGAGTGAGAGCGGAAAAGTCAATGTAGCAACCATTAACGGCAAAACAGCTCCTGAGTACGACGGAGTTCCGAAAACGCCTGCTGATTATGACCAGGTGAGAATGGAAATCCAATTTAAAAATGACACCGCAAAAACTGCGGACGGATTAAGTGTGCAAAACAAGTTCCAAGGCAATGCGATTTCTCTTCAATTCTCTTTTGAAGCAACGCAATGGAACGGCTTGACCATTACGAAAGATCATACGGATAAAGACGGTTACGTCAAGGAAAATGAAAAGGCTCACAGTGAGGATAAAAACTAATCCGAAAGTCGGACAGTTAAAAGAGGAGTTGTGCACATATGGCGGCACTACTCCTCTTTTTGCGCTTTTCTCCATTTTTGATAATCTAAAAATTCACGAAATTGTTTTTTTGATACCCCGGATGTCATTGCATCGCGAACTAATTTCTCCCATTCACTATCTAATTGACCATCGTATTCGGTTTCATGTTTTTCATCAAGTAAAGTATGAACCGAGACGTCCAGAACAGCGGAGACTTTTTCGAGAAATTGAATGGAGGGGTTCGTCTGTAAATTTCGTTCTATTGAGCTTAAATAAGACTTCGCTACCCCAGCTTTTTCAGCTAGTTCTGATAGTGAGTAGCCTTTTTCTTTTCGGTATTGTTTAATACGCTGGCCAATCAATGTCATCACCTTCCTTGTGATATTATAGCACATTCAGAAAGGATTTACGGTATGACTTCTGGCTGCCTGGATATGTTGAGAAGACTTTTTATTCGAAAGCAGGTATTTGCGTATTTCTTCCAGGCTGATATTTGCTTTTTGGGCTTCTAATATCAGCTCAACCCATTCCTTATCTAATTGCGAAAATTCCATTTTTGCATTTTTCATGCATTTTCTCCTCCTAAAATACTTGTTTATGTATTTCAGCCAATCCGCCCATGACCTTATCTTTACATGTCTGGAAGTGATTCATCGCATGCGAAACGCCAGAAATTTTTTCTATATACTTTTATTATAATATAGAATTTCCAGAAAAAACGGGAAAGGTGTCGAATGGATAACGCTTATCCAGAAAAATTACTTTGCAGGAAAAATAAACCGCCGTTTTCGATCTGAATGTGAATTTTCGGCTGATATAAGGCTTTCAGCGCTTGTTTTTCCAAATGGTATTCCTCAGGTTTTTCCTCTGTCTGCTCATAAAACTGATCGAGCAGCCTGAGGTCCTTTTTCCATCTGGCGATCGCGCTGTCAGCCCAGTCTGACGGCTCTTTGGCGGCAGCGTCTTTTAAGTAATGCTCCATCCTTTTAATTCCGCTTTCCGGCTTAATCATCGGCGATATGGTAAAGCAATAGTCTGATATTTGCGAGGTCAGCGGAAGCGGTGCAAGCTTCTGCTGAAACCCTTCTATAATGGTTCCAGAAACAAGATGCAGGCCTAAAGACAAAAGTCTGTCTTTTTTCATGTCGGATTGGTATGAAATCACTACATTTAATCCAAGCCAGGGCTGAAGCGGAACTCTGGCTCCGGCTGATACAATTTTCTCATATATTCTTGTAAATCTCCCATTTTGTTTAACTGCTTGAAAGATTTGAAAGAGGCGCGGGGCTCCAAAGTAAATAAATTCGCCGTCCATATCCTCCGGAGCCGTTTCTTTATCAGTGATGAACGTAATCTTCATCGGGTTCGGTTCGCCGCCCGTTTTTTCACGCCAATGCCAATAAAACGGGCGGTTCATAATTTGTTTGTCCATCTCGACCGTCAACTGAACCGTCATAAAACCCGGCCCGTGTTCTGTAATCGGACAGTGGTTCGCTTCAAAAAATCGCAGTAAAAATTCGTGAACCTCCTGCTGTCTCATGTCGCGCTTCCTCCTTTTAGATTAAGATCCTTTTTTTCTGGCGGACTTTTCCGTACCGTACGACAGAAAAGAGGTGAGATTGTCCATTTTGATTCTCATTTCTTCCTCTGTCAGCGAATGGCATAAAATATCATGCAAATGGTCTTCGAAATTGCTCACTTTGATTTTTGTTAAGATGTCATCTAATTCTCCGACGACATTTTCAAATAAATGAATTTTGTCATACAGAAGTTTTAAGATATGCTCTTCCACCGTATGTTTTGTCGCCATATTGTAGATATAGACATCTCTTTCCTGACCGAGTCTGTGAATCCTTCCGATTCTTTGTTCAAGCCGCATCGGGTTCCACGGGAGGTCATAATTGATAATATGGTTGCAGAATTGCAGGTTGATCCCTTCGCCTCCGGCTTCTGTAGCGATCAGCACCTGCACTTTGCCGCGGAAGAGGTCCTTCATCCAGTCTTTTTTTCCGCGTTTAAATCCGCCTCTGAACGGAACGGAGCTTATGCCGTTCTGCTGAAGGAACCATTGCAGGTAAATCTGTGTCGCCCTGTATTCAGTGAAAATAATGACTTTATCATTAATCTTTTGGATCAAGTCAACAACTTGAATCGCTTTTGAGTTTTGCGTGACTTGATTAATGCGGTCCATTAAATTAGCGATCGTCTGATCATCGAATGCGGGCGCTTGTTTGTCTTTTTGGTCAAGCATTTTTTTGAGCGTCATATACACGGCTTCCCTGCTTGAACAGCACTCTCTTTGCAGCGTCATAATGGAAAATGCGCTTGCGGGCTTTTCCGTGCCGTTTTTCAGTGCGACGATGTCATCGTAAAGCGCCTGTTCCGTCGGTGAAAAGGTGATCGGCACTGTTTCCACATGGCGCTTCGTCCATGTAAGGCCGGTGTCGCTCCGCGTGTTGCGGATCATTACCTTATTGACGAGCTCTTTCAAATGCTCATGAGCGTCAATCCCGTCCTTCCGATTGAAGGTTTCTTGAAATCCGCTTTCGTTTCCTAAATGGCCGGGCTTTAACAGTGACACTAAATTGAAGATTTCTTCGATCCGGTTTTGAATCGGCGTCGCCGTCAGAAGCAGGCAGTATTTCTTCACAAGACTTCTCGCAAATTCATAATTTTTCGTTTTGCTGTTTTTGAGTTTGTGCGCCTCGTCAATAATGACGAGATCATACGGAATAGAAAGCACAATGTCTTTGTGAGGCGAGCGTTTGGCCGTATCAATAGAAGAAACGACGATATCGCACTGTTCCCACACATAGCTTTTCTTCTGTTCAACAGCGGGTATTAAAAACTTCTCCTGAAGCTCTTTCACCCACTGGGAAACGAGTGATGCCGGCACAAGAATCAGGATTTTTTTGGCCAGCCCGCGAATCATATATTCTTTTAAAATCAGGCCTGCTTCCACCGTTTTTCCGAGCCCCACTTCATCAGCCAAAATTGCCTTGCCGTTCATTTTTTCAACGACTTTCTGCGCGACTTCAAGCTGATGGGGAAGCGGAGTGAAATCGGGAAGGTATAAAGGAGCCCTCAATCCTTCAAATTCAGGAATGGCAAGGGTCTGCTGGACTTCAGCCGACAGTTTGTACATCTCCCAATTTGACCAGGGACCGTCCGTTTTCAGCCGCTCAGAAAACTCTCCCGGCCAGTTTGCATCAAATATGATCTCTGCTGTCATATGTAACAAAACCGCCTTTCTTTTAAAAAACTGATTTATCATAATTTTTGTTGCCGGACGTAAGTGAGGGTGGTAGGATATAAGTAATGATTTCACTAAAAGATATTGCTTTAGTATGTCCATAAAATTGGTAAATATGAGCGGATGACAGCAAGGGGAGAGACTCGGACGAAAGATGGGCGTCCGGGCGCCGAAGGAGCAAACTGCGAGTGAATCTCTCAGGCAAAAGAACTCTTGCTCGACGCAACTCTGGAGAGTGTCTGCGTTTAGAAGAAGCAGGCCACCAAAGGGGACGTCTTTATGATATGTTCATAAAGTAAACTTTCAGGTGCCGGGACAGAGAAACCTTCATTTTCATGAGGTGTTTCTCTGTCCTTTTTTATATGTTTTTACAATGCGCCAATGACTGAAGGGGGAAGATGATGCTGAAACGAACACCGCTTTATGACGTGTATAAAGAATACGGCGGAAAAACGATTGATTTTGGAGGATGGGAGCTGCCGGTTCAATTTTCTTCTATTAAAGAGGAGCATGAAGCCGTCCGCACAAAAGCGGGCCTGTTTGATGTGTCCCATATGGGGGAAGTCGAAGTATCCGGTAAAGACGCCCTGTCTTTTCTGCAAAAAATGATGACAAATGACGTTGCCGATTTAAAGCCGGGAAACGCGCTCTATACCGCCATGTGTTATCCTGACGGCGGTACGGTCGATGACTTGCTGATCTATCAGAAAAGCGAGAGCTGCTATCTGCTCGTGATTAACGCGTCTAATATTGAAAAAGACATCGCTTGGCTGACGGAACATACGGAAGGCGATGTCACGCTGACGAATCAGTCTGACGGGATTTCACTGCTTGCTGTTCAGGGGCCGAATGCTCAGTCGGTTCTTACGAAGCTGACTGAATGTGATTTGTCCTCCTTAAAGCCGTTTACATTTATTGACGAGGCGGACGTTGCCGGACGTCAAGTCCTGCTTTCAAGAACAGGCTATACCGGTGAAGACGGATTTGAGTTATATTGCCGCAATGAAGATGCGGTTCATCTATTTAAGGAGATACTTGCAGCGGGAGAGCATGAAGGCCTCGTTCCGTGCGGCCTCGGCGCCCGTGATACGCTGAGATTTGAAGCGAAGCTTGCTTTATACGGTCAGGAATTGACGAAAGATATTACACCGATTGAAGCCGGAATCGGATTTGCCGTGAAACACAAGAAAGATTCCGATTTTTTCGGGAAATCAGTATTGCGCGAACAGAAAGAAAAAGGAGCCCCGCGAAAGCTGGTCGGACTTGAGATGATTGAAAAAGGGATTCCGAGACACGGATATGCCGTGAAAAAAGACGGTGTTCCGATCGGTGAAGTCACGACAGGCACGCAATCTCCGACTTTAAAGAAAAATATCGGCCTTGCCCTAATCAAAACGGAATTCAGTGAAGTCGGAACGGAAGTAGAAGTGGAAATCCGTAAAAAAACGGTAAAAGCGAAGATTGTCCGCACACCGTTTTATAAACGTCCAAAACAGAGCTGAAAAAGGAGAGTCATATGAAGCATCGATATTTGCCCGCGACAGAACAGGATAAAAAAGAAATGCTGAAAGCCATCGGCGCAGAAACAATTGATGAACTGTTTGCCGATATTCCGGAAAATGTACGGTTTCAAAAAGACTACCGCATTAAACAAGCAAAGTCAGAAACTGAGCTGACGAGAGAGCTGACGAAGCTTGCGGCGAAAAATAAAGACGCTGTTACATATGCATCTTTTCTGGGCGCAGGAGTGTACGATCACTACCAGCCGGTTATCGTCGATCATGTGATATCCCGATCAGAGTTTTACACGGCATATACGCCTTACCAGCCTGAAATCTCACAAGGAGAGCTGCAGGCGATTTTTGAATTTCAAACGATGATCTGTCAATTAACGGGAATGGATATCGCAAACTCCTCTATGTACGACGGGGGAACGGCGCTGGCGGAAGCGGCGATGCTTGCGTCGGGACATACGAAAAAGAAAAAAATCGTCATTTCCGCAGCCGTTCATCCGGAATCGCGGGATGTTTTGAAAACATACGCAAAGGGCCAATATATTGAGGTTGTAGAGGTGCCTGCGAAAAACGGCGTCACAGATCTTGAAGCATTGGAACATGCCGTTTGTGATGAAACGGCCGCCGTGATCGTCCAATATCCGAACTTCTTCGGACAAATCGAGCCGTTAAAGGACATTGAGCCGCTCGCACATAAAGGAAACAGCCAGCTGATTGTTTCTTCAAACCCGCTCGCGCTCGGTATTTTGAGACCGCCCGGGGCATACGGAGCTGATATCGTCGTCGGGGACGCGCAGCCTTTCGGCATACCTGCGGCGTTCGGCGGCCCGCACTGCGGCTATTTTGCAGTAACGAAAAAACTGATGAGAAAGGTGCCGGGCCGGCTTGTCGGCCAAACGGAGGATGAAAACGGGCGAAGAGGTTTTGTTCTCACTCTTCAGGCGCGCGAGCAGCATATCAGAAGAGACAAAGCCACGTCTAACATTTGTTCAAATCAGGCGCTGAATGCTTTAGCGGCTTCAGTCGCGATGACGGCGCTCGGAAAAAACGGCGTCAAAGACATGGCCCGCCAAAATATATTGAAAGCTGATTACGCGAGACGCCAAGCGGAAAAAGCCGGCTTACACGTAGCATTTGACGGCCCGATATTTAATGAATTTGCCGTCAGGCTGAATCTTCCCGTCAAGGAAGCAAACCGGCGGCTCCTGCAAGACGGCATCATCGGCGGATATGACTTAGGCCTTGCGTATCCGGAACTGAATCAGCACATGCTCATTGCCGTCACAGAGCTGAGAACGAAAGAAGAGATCGATTCGCTTATTGCGGGATTGGGGGATCAACATGAATAATCAAGATCAGGCGCTTATTTTTGAAATGTCCCGCGAAGGGCGTGTCGGTTACAGCCTTCCGGAGCTTGATGTGCCGGAAACAGAGCTTGAAAGCCTTCTTCCCGGTGACTATATCCGCGATGAAGACGCAAAGCTGCCGGAAGTATCAGAGCTTGATATTATGCGGCATTATACCGCTCTTTCTAAGAGGAACCACGGAGTTGATTCAGGCTTTTATCCGCTCGGCTCCTGTACGATGAAATACAATCCGAAATTAAATGAAAAAATTGCCCGGATCGCAGGTTTTTCCGCTATTCATCCGCTTCAGGACGAGGATACTGTTCAGGGGGCGCTTGAGCTTTTATACGATTTAAGCGGACACTTGGAGGAGATTACGGGCATGGACGAGGTGACGCTGCAGCCTGCGGCGGGCGCTCACGGCGAATGGACCGGCCTGATGATGATCCGCGCCTATCACGAAGCGCGGGGAGACTTCGGACGGACGAAGGTGATTGTCCCTGATTCAGCCCACGGTACGAATCCGGCATCCGCCACGGTCGCCGGTTTTGAAACGATTACCGTTAAGTCAAATGAGCACGGGCTGGTTGACATTGAAGATTTGAAAAGAGCGGTAAATGAAGAAACAGCGGCGCTGATGCTGACGAATCCGAACACCCTCGGGTTATTTGAGGAAAACATTACGGAAATGGCTGAAATCGTCCATCAGGCCGGCGGAAAGCTTTATTATGACGGAGCGAATCTAAATGCCGTTTTAAGTAAAGCAAGACCGGGAGATATGGGATTTGACGTCGTTCACCTTAATCTGCATAAAACATTTACCGGGCCGCACGGCGGGGGAGGACCTGGCTCAGGGCCGGTCGGAGTGAAAAAAGAATTCATTCCGTATCTGCCGAAACCCGTTCTCACGAAAAAAGAGGGCCGTTTGACTTTTGACTATGACCGGCCGCAGTCGATCGGGCGCGTAAAACCTTATTACGGCAACTTCGGCATTAATGTCAGAGCCTACACGTATATCCGTTCCATGGGGCCTGACGGCTTAAAAGCCGTGACCGAACACGCGGTTTTAAATGCAAATTATATGATGAGAAGACTCGCGCCTTATTATGATCTCCCGTATGACCGTCATTGCAAGCATGAATTTGTGTTATCGGGAAGAAGGCAGAAAAAGCTCGGCGTACGAACGCTTGATATTGCCAAACGGCTTTTAGACTTCGGCTATCATCCGCCGACTGTGTATTTTCCTCTCAATGTTGAAGAAAGCATCATGATCGAACCGACGGAAACGGAATCGAAGGAAACGCTTGATACGTTTATAGATGCCATGATTCAAATTGCGCGGGAAGCGGAGGAATCGCCTGAAATCGTTCAGGAGGCGCCGCATACAACAGTTGTCAAAAGAATGGATGAAACCAAGGCGGCAAGAAAGCCGGTTTTAAAGTACGAACATACACCTGACATCAGCCGCTGACACGGTGTAAAAAAAGAGCTTCCGTATAAAACGGACAGCTCTTTTTTATGATTAGTTTTTTGCTTTAATTTTTCCGCCCCATTTTTTAAATCCGCCTTTCAGGTTGTAAATGTCTTTACAGCCGTGTTTGCGGAGCGTCTGTGCCGCGCGTCCGCTGCGGACATTGTTTTGGCAGTACAGATAAACGGGTTTATCAGGACGGATTTCACTTTTGCGCTGTTTCAGCTGTGACAGCGGAATGTTGCGCGCGCCGAGAATATGGCCGCCTTCAAATTCATTCGGTTCACGGACGTCAATCAGCTGCGCTTTTCTGTAGCCCGCGCGGAATTCCTCTTCCGTAAGTGTTTTCATTAAACGCTGCTGGTAAAAATACGACACGATCATATAAACGATAAACGCCGCAACAATAATTAAAGCAATCATATTAGACAATGCGATTCTACTCCTTTAGCTTATAAAATAAAACCCTGCTTCCTGAAAACAAGGCTTACCGGACGTTTTGGGACAAATACTATTATAGTAAAGCATGAAGCGATTGTCATCCTTAATGAAACGAAATATTTTTCATTTTCAAGGCAGTTTGTTAAACTGATTTTATTAAAACGATAAAGAAGGGTTCAGTGTATGGAAAAAGAAACATGGCGGTTTATTGACTCAGGGAATGAAAGCCCGGCATTTAACATGGCGCTGGATGAAGCGCTTTTATATTGGCACAGCCAAAAAAAAATTCCTCCGGTGATCCGTTTTTACGGCTGGAATCCGGCAACTTTGTCTGTGGGGTATTTTCAAAATATTAAGAAGGAAATTAACTTTGACGCAGTACATAAACACGGCCTCGGGTTTGTCAGAAGACCGACAGGCGGACGGGGTGTTCTGCATGATAAAGAATTGACATACAGCGTAATCGTTTCAGAGGATCACCCGGAAATGCCGGCCACGGTGACAGAGGCGTACCGGGTGATTTCAGAAGGTATTCTGCAGGGATTCAGAAACCTTGGACTTGATGCCTGCTTTGCGATTCCGCGAACGGAGAAAGAAAAAGAAAGCTTGAAAAATCCGCGCTCGTCCGTCTGCTTTGATGCGCCTTCGTGGTATGAACTGGTCGTCGAAGGACGGAAAGTTGCCGGAAGCGCACAGACACGCCAAAAAGGCGTCATTCTTCAGCACGGTTCCATCCTGCTTGACATTGATGAGGATAAGCTGTTTGATCTGTTTTTATATCCGAGCGACAGAGTCCGTGAGCGCATGCAGCGGAATTTCAAAAACAAAGCGGTAGCCATTAACGCCTTAGCGCCGAAACGGGTAACGATGGATGAGGCCAGAATCGCTTTTAAAGCCGGTTTTGAGGAAGGGCTGAACATTCATCTTGAGCCTTACACACTCACGTCTGAAGAGCTTGCATTTGTCAATGAGCTGGCTGAGACGAAATACGCGTCTGATGAATGGAATTATAAGCGCTGATAAGGCTTGACAGACCGGAAGCATCCTTGTTTTTTCATGACCGTTAGTGTAAACTTGTAATGGTTTATAAAGTTAAGGTGCTTTTTGGGAGGGTTACTTATGACAACACCAAGTATGGAAGATTATATTGAACAGATTTATATGCTGATAGAAGAAAAAGGATATGCACGGGTTTCTGATATCGCGGAAGCTTTGGCAGTCCACCCCTCCTCTGTAACGAAAATGGTTCAAAAACTAGATAAAGACGAGTATTTGATTTATGAAAAATATCGCGGGCTCGTATTGACGTCAAAAGGCAAAAAGATCGGCAAACGGCTCGTATACAGACACGAATTGCTTGAGCAGTTTTTAAGAATCATTGGTGTTGATGAAGAGAAGATTTACAATGATGTTGAAGGAATCGAACATCATCTGAGCTGGAACAGCATTGACCGCATCGGCGACCTCGTTCAGTATTTCGAAGATGACGAAAGCCGGAAAAAAGAATTGAAATCCGTACAGAAAAAAACCGAAAATCCCGGTGAATAAAGGGCAGCCCGAAATGGGGCGCCCTTTTTTTAATGTCTTCATTCTTTGGTCTATTTCGCCCAGCCGTTTCTTAAAATAATAATACACCTTGAGATGGAAGGGAGAGGGCGCGCTATGCAGATTGACGGCGTATTTTCGGGCGGGGGGATAAAAGGGGTGGCGCTTGCCGGCGCTTATGAAGCGCTGGAAGAAAAGGGCTTTCGCTTTGAAAGGCTCGCCGGAACAAGCGCCGGCGCAATTATTGCCGCATTTATCGCTGCGGGCTATACGAGCAGAGAGGTTCATTCCATCATAGATGAGGTGGACGGAAGGCAATTGCTTGATCAGAGATACTCATTCCTCCCGCTGAAAATCCTGCGGTGGGTGTCGATATATTGGCGCCTCGGACTATACAGAGGCGATATGCTGGAAAAATGGATTGCGGATAAATTAAAAGCGAAGGGCATCATCGCGTTTGGCGATTTGAAAAAAGGCTCGCTCCGTCTCATCGCTTCAGATCTGACGAACGGAACGATGATCGTGCTTCCTGACGATCTTCCCCGATACGGATTAAATCCGGAGATGTTCCCGGTTGCCAGAGCCGTCAGAATGAGCTGCAGCATTCCTTATTTTTTTGAACCGATAAAACTGAAGACCGAAAAAGGCACCTCGACGGTCGTTGACGGCGGCGTGTTAAGCAATTTCCCGATTTGGCTGTATTCAAAAGAACGCAAACGGCCGGTCATCGGAATTTCACTTTCGCCCAACGAAAAAGAGCGCCCGAAAAAATCAATCCGCAACGCTTTTGAGCTGTTCGGGGCTTTGTTTGAAACGATGAAAGACGCTCATGATGCCAGGCATATCGCGACAAAGTACGAACAGAATATTATTTTTATTCCGGTGGAACATGTGATGGCGACGGAGTTTCATCTCACACCGCAAAAAAAACTAGCTCTCATTGAGCTAGGAAAAAGCAGAACAGAGCAATTTTTGAAGCAATGGAGCTATTAAAAAAGCGCTCTGTTTTTCTTTTTATTCTTTTTACCTTCTATGACGGTAAGCTGGGTCTGGCTTTTTTTCTTAAGAATCATCGGCTTCGGTCTGCTGCTGCTCGGCACGCTCCGCAAATGGCTGACCCGGCCTCTGTGTCCGGCGCGGTGCTTCGCTTTTTGCTCCTTCATTCGGAGCCGCGATTGTCTGGCCGCTTTTCTGAAAGCGGTTCCGTCACGGCCGGTGCGGCGGTTCAGGACCGTCCTCACGATAAAATAAATAATGATGCCTGCGATAATAACGGTGATCGCTCTTGAAATCATCTGCCCGGGGTTGGTTACCGCCGCATAAATGAAACCGAATGCGCCAAGCGCTATCAATACAGCAAAAAAAGGTTGTACACGATGATTCATAACTGCCCACCTCCAAAATAATAACGGTAACGGTTCAGATTACGTTGTGAGACGGCTTTTCGCTCTGTTCTGAAATGTCTTCCAGTCTGAGAAGCTCGTTAAAGCTTTCTATGGCAACCTCGACCTGGTCATCCGCCGGTTCCTTTGTCGTTAAAAGCTGCAGCCACAGGCCGGGATAACCGAGCACTTTCAAAACGGGGATATTCCGCACTCTGTTCGTCAGCTGGAGCACTTCAAAGGAGATGCCGAGAACGACCGGTATAAGCGCAATCCTGTCTAAAATCCGCACCCAAAGCGGATCTGTCGGAACGAGTAAATAGATGAACATGCCGACAATGATCGTAAATAAAATAAAGCTTGAACCGCAACGGTAATGAAGCCGTGACTGTTTCTGAACATTTTCTATTGTAATTGGCAAATTCTGTTCATAACAGTTTATGACCTTATGTTCGGCTCCATGATATTGAAACACTCTTTTAATTAACGGCGTCATTGATAAAAAATAAATGTAGCCGAGAAGCAGAATCAGCTTAAACAGACTTTCGATTCCGATCTGCGCGGCGTCTGAGGAAAATACGGGCCTTACAAGCTCCGCTAAGAAGACCGGGACGAGCGTAAAAACGAATTTGCTGAACAAAAACGACAGAACGCCGATCACCGCCAGGCTGAAAAACATCGATAAGCCCGAACCCTTCTTATCTTCCTGCTCCAGTTTGGCGTCATCTTGAGGATCAAGCCCGTAACGTTCGCTGGAAAAGTTTAAATGCTTTGTGCCGTTGGCGCTCGCCTCAATGATGGCGACGATTCCCCGCAAAAAAGGAATCTTTTTTAAAGCCGAAAGCTTGGCGTTCGGCACTCTCGGAAGCTTGAAAAAATCAATGCTTCCGTCATTCCTGCGGATGGCGGTAACATAATTTTTTCTGCCGCCGAACATGACTCCTTCAACGACAGCCTGCCCGCCGTATGCAGGGGGCGTTTTTTGTTTGGACATTGTTTATCAACCTGCCTGTTTTCTTAGGATTTACTAACCATTTCCTTTCACTCTATTGTACAGGAAACCTCGGTAAACCTCTAGTTAGACAGCCGGAAAATCAATGCTTTTTCTACATGCAGTATACCCTGTTTTTTTAGAATTTACTCATTGAATGAAAATATGGCGCAGCTTTTTATGACTTTTCAATTTTGGGGCAGTCTATGACTGGAGGTGCCATGATGACAAGCGAAAAACATTCAGAACAGGAAGAAAAAAAGAAGCAGGATGATGATCAGCAGCCTGTTTCATTTACCGGCAGAATTTGCGGTATCGGATTTGCCGGCGGTGTATTTTGGAGTTTGATCGGCTATCTCGGGTATGTCTTTCATTTTTCAGAGATCAGCCCCAACATGATTCTTCAGCCGTTTATGATCGGAGAATGGAAAAAACAATGGCTCGGCACGATGGTCAGCATCGTTATCATCGGATTAATTTCAATTGCCGGGGCGTTTATTTATTTCGTCTGCCTGAAGCGTTTTAAAACGATGTGGCCGGGGATGGTGTACGGCGTCATTTTATGGTGTGCGGTTTTTTTCTTATTCAATCCGATTTTTGAAGATGTGAAATCCGTCACTGAATTGAAATCAGATACAATCGTGACGACGCTTTGCCTTTACATTCTGTACGGTTTGTTTGTCGGCTACTCAATTTCCTTCAACTACAATGAACTTACGTCAGACAAGCTTGCAAGGGCGCTCGGCAACAAGTGAATAAGTGTATAATCCCTGTCCGGTATGGTAAAATGTTCACGAGAAGTGAACATTTTTTATGCTGAAAACCGGGCGGGGATGCTCCCGCGTTGTCAGGCGGCAGTCAAGAATCGGCGAGGAGGAGAAAGGGAATGAAACTTGAGAAATTGCGAAATCTTTTCGGTCAGCTGGATATAGACGGAATGTTGGTGACAAGCTCCGCCAATCTGCAGTATATGACGGGATTTACGGGTTCGTCAGGCCTTGCGGTCATATCGAAAGAACGTGCGGCATTTATCACGGATTTCCGTTACACCGAGCAGGCGAAGACGCAAGTGAAGGGTTTTGACATTATCGAGCACGGCGGAAGCTTAATCCAAACGGCTGCGGATACGATTCTTGAGTACGGCATTAAAAAACTCGGCTTCGAGCAAAACAGCATGACGTACGGAACATATGCATCCTACCAAGCTGTGCTGCAGGAAGCGGAGATGGTTCCCGTCGCGGATTCCGTTGAAAAGTTGCGCTTGATTAAGTCAAGTGAAGAGATTAAGATATTAGAGGAAGCTGCGAAGATTGCGGATGATGCGTTTGAACATATTCTGACGTTTATCAAACCGGGCATCTCAGAGATTTCAGTTGCAAACGAGCTTGAATTTTATATGAGACGTCAAGGAGCAGACGGCTCTTCCTTTGATATGATCGTCGCCTCGGGAGTCAGATCCAGCCTTCCCCACGGAGTGGCAAGCGGCAAATTGATTGAAAAGGGAGACTTGGTCACGCTCGATTTCGGCGCTTATTATAAAGGCTATTGTTCTGATATCACACGCACCGTCGCGGTCGGAGAGCCAAGTGATAAACTGAAAGAGATTTATCAGGTCGTATACGATGCCCAAGCGCTTGGTGTCTTGCATATTAAACCCGGCATGACGGGAAAAGAAGCGGACGCCCTGACGAGGGATCACATCACCGCAAAAGGCTACGGACAGTATTTCGGCCATTCGACAGGACACGGGTTCGGAATGGAAGTCCATGAATCACCGGGGCTGTCTTTCAGGTCATCGGCCGTTCTTGAGCCGGGCATGGCGGTAACGGTCGAGCCGGGCATATACATACCGGATGTTGGGGGCGCAAGAATCGAAGATGATATCATCATCACTGAGGACGGCAACCGGACAATTACGCATTCCCCTAAAGAATTAATTATTTTGTGATCGGAATATAGGAGGACATCAAACATGATTTCAGTTAACGATTTTCGTACAGGACTAACGATTGAAGTAGACGGCGGCATTTGGCGCGTCGTTGACTTCCAGCACGTAAAGCCGGGAAAAGGAGCGGCATTTGTCCGTTCTAAATTGCGTAACCTGCGCACGGGCGCTATTCAGGAGAAAACATTCCGTGCAGGTGAAAAAGTCGCGAAAGCGCAAATCGAAACAAAAACGATGCAGTATCTTTATGCCAACGGCGATCAGCACGTGTTCATGGATACAAGCTCATATGAACAGCTTGAATTGAACGAAAACCAAATCGAAGAAGAATTAAAATATCTTCTGGAAAATATGTCTGTGCACATCATGATGTATCAGTCTGAAACGCTCGGTATTGAACTGCCTAACACAGTTGAACTGAAAGTTGTTGAAACTGAGCCGGGAATTAAAGGCGACACGGCGTCAGGCGGCACAAAACCTGCCAAAACGGAAACAGGTCTTGTCGTAAACGTTCCGTTTTTCGTGAACGAAGGCGATACGCTAGTTGTAAATACATCAGACGGTTCTTACGTCTCAAGAGCGTAGTTATAGAAATACGGAGTCTGCTCCTTTTAGGGGGCAGGCTTTTTTTGCGTTCTGCATCAGAATCTTTCTTCTATATGAAAATAGTGAGACTACTTCCGTCAGCTAGAGCATATAGTGTAACAAAATGCTTGAAGTTGGGGGATTGCAATGAAATTTTTGTTTGGTTCAATCAATTCTACTGTTTTAACGATGGCCGGTTTACGAGTTTTGTCCTCGCTCATTGAATTATCGGCAGCTATTATCATGCTTTTGACAAACGACATCAGAAAAGCGGTTGTGGTGAATAGTATTTTGGCAATCGTCGGCCCTCTGATCTTTATCATTACGATGACGATCGGCATTTATCAGATTGCCGGACAGCTCTCATATGCAAAATTAATATTGATTTTTGCGGGAGTGGTGCTGATTTTGGCCGGTGTGCATAAATAGAGGGCCGGGGTGTCATAAAGTC
This sequence comes from Bacillus sp. ChL18, assembly GCF_026241425.1. NCBI lineage: Bacteria > Bacillati > Bacillota > Bacilli > Caryophanales > Bacillaceae > Bacillus > Bacillus sp. ChL18. Next base: position 509,476 of record NZ_JAPHWE010000001.1, read on the forward strand.
TGTCCCGGATCATACATTTTAAAGAAGCCAATCGGTAAAAAAGGAGGAGACTCTATTGAATGAAATTACAGAGGTTCTCCCTGAATTATTGAGAGATGCCATCTCCGCCGTGCCCGAAGAAGCGAGGCGGGATACAGAAGAAATCAGAATCCGCGTCGACAGGCCGGTTGAACTGATCCAAAAAGGACAACCTTTGTATTTGTCATATGTGTGCACGGCCGGCGACGCACAGCTGATCCTCAGCCGGCTCAGCAATTACAGTATGTACACGCTGGAAGAAGAGCTTAAAAAAGGATACATCACAATCAGAGGAGGCCACCGTGTGGGGCTGGCCGGAAGAGTCATCGTCGAAAACGGAGCCGTCAAAGGACTCCGGGATATTACTTCTTTTAATATCCGAATCGCCCGGGAGAAGCTTGGAATCGCAGAACCGCTCATTCCTTTCTTATGGAAAGAAAACTGGCTGAACACGCTGATCATCGGTCCTCCGCAAACAGGGAAAACGACCTTGCTTCGTGATTTGGCCCGGCTTTCCAGTACCGGATCAAAACGCATTCCTGCAAAAAAGACAGGTATCGTAGATGAACGTTCGGAAATTGCTGGCTGCCTGCGGGGCATTCCGCAGCACAGTTTCGGCCGCAGAATCGATGTCCTTGATGCCTGTCCGAAGGCGGAAGGGCTGATGATGATGATTCGCTCTATGAGTCCTGATGTCATAATTGTGGATGAAATCGGGAGAATGGAAGACTCACAAGCGCTGCTGGAGGCGCTCCATGCGGGCGTATCCGTTATCGTATCTGCGCACGGGTGGAATATGAAAGACTTGGTAAAGAGGCCGTCGCTGAAAATGCTTTGGGAGGAAAACGTGTTTGACCGGTATGTTGAACTGTCAAGGCGCCGCGGTCCGGGAACAATCAGCAGGATGTACGGAAAGGACGGAGAACCTGTTCCGCATGCTGAAAGCGTGATGACATGCTGAAGCTTTTGGGTGCCGTGTTTATTCTGACAGCGACGACTTGGACCGGATTTGAGATCGCCAAAATGTATATTGAAAGGCCGAGGCAGATCCGTCAGCTGCGCGCGGCGCTCCAATCGCTAGAAGCGGAAATCATGTTCGGGCATACACCGCTTCATACCGCCTCTGGACAAATTGCCGCACAGCTTTCCAAACCTGTATCGTTACTGTTTCAAGCTTTCAGCAGAAGGCTTGAGCAGGGAAGTGATTCCGCCAAAATGGCTTGGGAACAGAGTTTGAAACATAATTGGTCTTCCATGGCGATGAAAAAAAGCGAATATGATGTGCTTAAGCAATTCGGAGAGACGCTCGGGCTCCATGACCGTGTTTCTCAGCAGAAACATATCAAGCTTGCGCTTACACATTTGGAAGCGGCGGAAGCGGATGCCGGACGGGCGCAGGCGAAAAATGAAAAAATGGTGAAAAGCTTAGGATTTTTAGCCGGACTGTTACTCATTCTTCTATTGATGTAAACATGAGGGGAGCAAACATAAAATGGGAGTCGACGTAAATGTCATTTTTCAAATCGCCGGAGTCGGTATCGTGGTTGCGTTTCTGCACACCATACTTGACCAAATGGGAAAAAAAGAATACGCCCAGTGGGTGACGCTGCTTGGCTTTATCTATATTTTATTTATGGTGGCGACGATTGTCGATGACCTGTTCAAAAAGATCAAAGCTGTGTTTCTATTCCAAGGATAGGGGGGCTTACAGATTGAGATTGTTCAAATTGTAGGTTTAGGCCTGATCGCCACATTTCTCTCCCTGATCGTAAAAGAACAGAAACCGACTTTCGCGTTTATGATTGTCGTCTTCAGCGGCTGCGTGATCTTTCTTTATCTCATCGACCAGATTTACGACATTATCAGAATGATAGAAAAAATAGCCGTCAATGCAAATGTCAATATGGTCTATGTGGAAACCATTTTAAAAATTATCGGCATCGCCTACATCGCTGAATTCGGAGCGCAGCTTACAAAGGATGCGGGCCAGGGAGCGATTGCTTCGAAAATAGAGCTGGCCGGAAAAATTTTGATACTGGTAATGGCCGTGCCGATACTCACCGTCATTATTGAAACGATTCTCGGACTTATTCCTTCTTGATCATAAATAAAATGGAAAGGGGGGCACAAAAAATGAAGCGCTTTCGGTGGGCGGGAGCTTTTTTGTTCATCCTCTTATTTTTTCAGACTGAATGTGTACAAGCTGCCGGAACAGACGGTGCGTCGCAGGAAACCGCAGTTCACCAAGAATCCGCTGATGAAGTGGCGAAAAAGCAGGCCGAAGCGCTGAAAACAGAAGGCATCGGAAAGTTTTGGGACGACATCATGACAGAATACGGCGGTCTTCTGCCTGAAAGCCAAAAGGGAAGCATCATCGACTTTATTAACGGTGAAAAAACGTTCTCACCGGAGGCATGGCTGAAGGCTTTATTTTCATACTTGTTTCATGAAGTGCTCGCAAACGGAAAGCTTCTGGGAACTTTGATTCTTCTCACCATTTTTTGTGTCATTCTGCAGCTCCTGCAAAATGCGTTCCAGCAGAGCACCGTCAGCAAAGTGGCTTATGCAATCGTCTACATGGTGCTGATTATTCTCGCTTTAAACAGCTTTCATGTTGCCGTCAATTATGCCAGTGAAGCGATCCAGACGATGACAAGCTTCATTCTCGCGCTCATCCCGCTTTTACTCGCGCTTTTGGCGTCTTCCGGGGGAGCCGTCTCCGCAGCTTTTTTTCACCCCGTTATTTTATTTCTGATGAATACGAGCGGCCTTCTCATTCAAAACATCGTCATGCCGCTTATCTTCCTGTCAGCGATTTTAAGCATCGTCAGCACGATGACGGATCAATATAAAGTCACGCAGCTTGCCAATCTGCTCAGAAATATCGCAATCGGCGCGCTTGCCGTATTTCTCACCGTGTTTCTCGGCGTCATCTCCGTACAGGGGGCTTCGGCTGCCGTGACGGACGGGATTACGCTCAGGACTGCAAAATTTATAACAGGCAATTTTATTCCCGTGCTCGGCCGGATGTTTACGGACGCGACGGATACGGTCATCAGCGCCTCACTCCTATTAAAAAACACCGTGGGAATCCTCGGAGTCGGAATTTTGATCTGCATCTCCGCGTTTCCGGCGATCAAAGTGCTCTCGCTCGCTTTTATTTATAAGCTCGCGGCCGCTATTCTGCAGCCGCTCGGAGGCGGGCCCGTCATTACGTGCCTCGGCGTCATCAGCAGAAGTGTACTGTATATTTTCGCGGCGCTCGCCATCGTCTCTCTCATGTTTTTCCTCAGCATCACAGTCATTATTACAGCAGGCAACCTCACCATGATGATGAAATAAAGGAGGCCCATTGGATATGAGCTTTTTAACAGAATGGCTGACAAGCATTATTTTATTTATCTTATTCGCCATCGTCATCGACATGCTGCTGCCCAGCTCCAGTATGCAAAAATACGCAAAGATGGTTGTCAGCCTGCTGTTAATCATTGTCATGCTCAACCCGATATTCAAACTTTTCAAAACAGACCCGGAAATCATCTTCGATTATTTGACAAAACAAGAGCAATCTCAATCCGCTGATATAAAAAATCAAATCAAATCAGAAAAAAAAGAAATACAAGCATCAAACCGCGCATATGTTTTAGAAGAAATGGCTGTCCAACTAAAAAAGAAAGCGGAGGAGATGTTCAGTCATGACGAATACAAAATAGACGACATCCGCCTTACAGCGGAAGAACAGGTTCATTCAGAAGAAGATGTAAAAACGATCAGCGTGTATTTGGCCCCATCTTCTGAAAAAACCGTGCAAACCGTCGCACCGATCGACATCCGCACAGACCGCAAATACGAACCGGAAGGCGCAGCCGACAAAAAAGAGGCCGCAGACATCAAAGAAAAACTTGCGGATATATGGGAAATCGGCAGTGAGAAAATTACGGTTTATATGGAAGGCGGGGAGAAAAACGGCCATGAATAAAAACGGACTATGGACCATACTCAAAAAACAGCTGATGATCGGACAGGCGAAAGACGGAGAAAAACCAAAACTGACAAAATATCATTACTTTCTGTTCGTGTTTGTGCTCGGGGTATCTTTTATGCTGGTCAGCCAGCTGTTCTCTTCACCGGAGAAAACCGGGAAGGACCAAACGGCGCAGACCGTCATGTCCGGCCGAACGGAAGACAAAAACGTGCAAAAAAGCGCACCTGTTTTTAAGGCATCGAAAGACAGCAGCGCCAAAACCACGATCGATGATTACGAAAGAGACTATGAAAACCAGCTGAAAGAAATCCTTGAAACGATTATCGGCGTGGAGGATGTCTCAATTGTCGTAAACGTAGACGCGACATCTTTGAAAGTGTTTGAGAAAAACAAAACGAAAAAAGACACCACCACTGAAGAAACCGATAAAGAAGGCGGCAAAAGAAGCGTAACCGATCAAACCTCTGAAGAACAAATTGTCATGATTCGAAACGGGGACCAGGAAACCCCGGTCGTCGTCCAGACGAAAAAGCCTGATATCCGCGGTGTACTCGTTGTCGCTCAGGGAGTGGACAACGTTCAAATAAAAAAAACCATCATTGATGCCGTCACAAGGGTGCTTGATGTTCCGAGCTACCGTGTAGCGGTTGCCCCTAAAAAAATCAAGGAGGATTCATAAATCATGCTGAAAAAACAAACGGTTTGGCTTTTAACAATGCTCAGTCTCGTCGTGGTATTAAGTGTTTATTATATTATGTCGCCGGAAAGCAAAAATGCCGTGCAGATGAAAAGCGAAAAAAGCAGCGGAGAAGTCGCCACTGAAAAAACGCCGGCTCCTGAAACGAAAGATAAGAGCGGAAGCGGTACGGAAAAAGAAGACGGCACAAAAGGAACGAAAGATTCTAAAGGCACAAAAGAGGATAAAGAAACATCAGCCGAAGCATCGGACAAAGACGGATCGGTCGCCACAGAAACAGCTGATGAAAACTTATTTACCGCATACCGTATGGAACTTGAAGACGCGAGAAGCAAAGAGAGGGAACAGTTAAACAGCATTGTTTCAAGCGATGATGCGACCGCAAAGGAAAAAAGCGAAGCCTACGATAAAATGACGGCGCTGAGCAATGCTGAGGGGACGGAAAAACAGCTGGAAACGCTGATTAAAACACAAGGCTACAAAGATGCGCTCGTGGATGCTGAAGGAGACAAAATCAACATTACCGTCATGTCTGACAAACATTCAAACGCAAAAGCTTCCGCTATCATTGACCTGGTGGAAAAAGAAATCAAGACGATGAAAGACGTCGCCGTCACGTTTGAACCGACAAAGTAAGAGACCTGAAAAGCCCGCACCCGCTGCGGGCTTTTCTGATGTCATTTTAGATCAGTGTTGAATTTACACAAGCGCTCCTGTAAGATAAACATAGTATGTACTTTTAGTAGCAACCCATAAATTTCTATTTTTTATACATAGGAGTGGAAACTGATGTTAAAAATCAACGAAATTCATGAACTGATAAAAAGAATCGATGAATCTTCCATCGACGAATTTGTTTACGAAATTGAAGGCGTAAGCCTCAAACTGAAAAAAAATGAAGCGCCGGCAGTGAATGTAACGGGACAAGCCCAAGCCGTTCCCGCCGCTTACGCACCTGCTCCGCAGGCTGCAAAACCGGAAGCGCGTGAAGCCGCTCCTGCTCAGGAAGCGCCGAAACAAGACGAAAACCTGCACAAAATTACGTCTCCGATGGTCGGAACGTTTTATGCTTCTTCATCGCCGGAAGCCGGCCCTTACGTAAACCAAGGTTCAAAAGTGAGCGAAAATACAGTTGTTTGTATCGTAGAAGCAATGAAACTCTTTAACGAGATTGAAGCCGAAGTAAAAGGAGAAATCGTTGAAGTGTTAGTTGAAAACGGCCAGCTGGTCGAATACGGACAACCTCTATTTCTTGTAAAAGCTGAGTAAGGAGACCTGCTATTATGATTAAAAAGCTATTGATCGCCAACCGAGGAGAAATCGCCGTCAGAATCATCCGGGCCTGCAAAGAGCTGGGCATTGAAACTGTAGCCGTTTATTCTGAGGCAGATAAAGACGCCCTGCATGTCCAAATGGCCGATGAGGCTTTTTGTATCGGGCCGAAAACATCAAAAGAAAGCTATTTAAATGTAACGAACATCGTCAGCGTCGCAAAGCTGACCGGCACGGATGCGATTCATCCGGGATACGGGTTTTTAGCTGAAAACGCCGACTTTGCCGAGCTGTGCGAGGAATTAAACGTAACGTTTGTAGGCCCTACGGCTGACGCCATTTCAAAAATGGGAACAAAAGATATCGCGCGCGACACGATGCAGCTGGCGGGCGTGCCGATTGTGCCCGGTTCAAAAGGAATCATAAAAAATACGGAAGAAGCGGTTTCGCTTGCAGGTGAAATTGGGTATCCTGTCATTATAAAAGCCACTGCGGGCGGAGGCGGAAAAGGCATCCGGGTCGCACGCACAGAAGAAGAACTGATCAAAGGCATTGAGATTACCCAGCAGGAAGCCGCTACGGCATTCGGAAATCCGGGTGTGTACATCGAGAAGTACATAGAAGATTTCCGCCATGTTGAAATTCAGGTGCTTGCGGATAATTACGGAAACACGATCCATCTCGGAGAGCGTGACTGTTCTATCCAAAGACGTCTGCAAAAACTTCTTGAAGAGTCACCGTCACCTGCGCTTGATTCTGAAATCAGGGAGCAGATGGGCGAAGCAGCGGTAAAAGCAGCGAAGGCCGTCGGTTACACGGGAGCCGGCACAGTAGAATTCATTTATGACTACAGAGAACAGCGCTACTACTTCATGGAGATGAACACGCGTATTCAAGTAGAGCACCCTGTCACAGAAATGGTGACGGGAACGGATCTGATCAAAGAACAGATCAAAGTGGCATCCGGACAGGAGCTCTCGCTCAGACAGGAAGACGTTGAATTTAACGGCTGGGCGATTGAATGCCGCATCAACGCTGAAAATCCTGCGAAAAACTTCATGCCTTCACCCGGTAAAATTAACATGTACCTGCCGCCGGGCGGACTCGGTGTACGCGTGGATTCAGCCGCATATCCCGGCTACTCGATCCCGCCGTACTATGACAGTATGATTGCCAAAGTGATCACATACGGAACAACGCGTGATGAGGCAGTCGCACGGATGAAACGCGCGCTGAGCGAATTCGTGATTGAAGGTATTGAAACGACGATTCCGTTCCATTTGAAACTGCTTGAACACGAAACATTTGTCAGCGGAGAGTTTAATACAAAGTTTTTAGAAACATATGATGTAATGGGCTCATAATTTTTGCGGGAGGTGAATTGAATGGAAGACAACAGTGTGCTTAAAATGGATCATGATGAGGCTCATTTAGGCAAGGTTGAAATTGCTCCTGAGGTCATTGAAGTCATTGCCGGCATCGCCGCTTCCGAAGTTGAAGGAGTTGCTGAAATGCGCGGCAATTTCGCCACGGGCGTCGTAGAACGCTTCGGCAAAATCAATCACGGCAAAGGCGTAAAGGTCGATTTAGCCGATGACGGGATTACCATCGACGTCTATTGCGTCGTTCAATTCGGGATCTCGATCCCGAAAGTGGCGGCAAGCGTTCAGGAGAATATCCGCCAAACCTTATTAAACATGACGTCTCTGACCATTAATGAAATCAATATTCATATCGTCGGCATTCAATTTGACACGAAAGCCCAAGAAGTCGAAATCGACGAAGAAATGTAATGAGCGTATAAAAACCAAGGGGATGGGCAGCCCTTTGGTTTTTTATACGTTTCCCGTCATTTCAGGCATGAAGAAAGCCGGCTTACAAACGGCAGCCGAGTTTCTTCATGCTGTGAAATCCGAATGAAATTAATACGGTTTGTGAAAATATTCGGTATTAGGGTGAAAAAACCTAAATTTCGACATGCGATTGAGAAAAAAATATGTTATGATCTCTTTAAGCTTAACGACAAGCGGATAAAGCGGATCTGAAGGAGAAAGAAAATGAAAAGAAGAACAGCTAGAGAAAAAGCTTTGCAGGCACTTTTTCAGATTGATGTCAGCGATATTGCACCGAACGATGCCATTGAGCACGCGCTTGATGGTGAAAAAACAGATGCTTTCTTTGAACAGCTGGTGTACGGAGTGATCGAACATCAGGTTCAGCTTGATGAAATGATTTCCGGCCATCTCGTCAATTGGAAGCTTGACCGGATTGCAAACGTAGACCGCGCGATCCTGCGTCTGGCGGTGTATGAAATGGTTTATTCTGACGACATTCCTGCTAACGTGTCATTAAACGAAGCGATCGAGCTGGCAAAACGGTTCGGGGATGATAAAGCTGCAAAATTCGTAAACGGGGTTCTTTCTAACATTAAAACTGATATCGAATCATAGGAGGAAAGAAAATGACTGCAACAATCATCGACGGAAAAGAAACGGCTAAAGAAAAACGCGAACAATTGGCAAAAGAAGTAGAAGAGCTGAAAGCACAAGGCGTAGTGCCTGGCTTGGCGGTCATTTTAATCGGAGACGATCCCGCTTCTGTTTCATATGTGACAGGCAAGAAAAAAGCCGCTGAAACAATGGGAATGAAATTTAAGCTTGACCGCTTTGACTCAAGCTTAACCGAGGCGGAGCTTTTAACAGTGATTGATCAGTATAATCAAAATCCGGAATTCCACGGCATTCTCGTCCAGCTGCCGCTCCCGGATCATATTTCTGAAAAAGCCGTAATCGAGCGGATCTCCCCTGATAAGGATGTTGACGGTTTCCACCCTCTCAACGTCGGGAAAATGCTGCTTGGCGAAGATACATTTCTTCCATGCACGCCGCACGGAATTGTCGAGTTATTAAAAAAGACGAACGTAGATCTTTCCGGCAAAGAAGTTGTTGTAGTCGGACGAAGCAATATTGTCGGTAAACCGGTCGGCCAGCTGCTGCTGAACGAAAACGCGACCGTCACATATTGCCATTCCCGCACGAAAAATATGTCTGAGCATACGAAAAAAGCAGATATTCTTGTGGTAGCGGTCGGTAAAGCGAACTTCATCAAAGCCGATCAAATCAAAGAGGGCGCCATTGTCATTGATGTCGGTGTCAACCGTCTCGAAAGCGGAAAACTCTGCGGAGACGTTCAGTTTGATGAAGCGAAAGAAAAAGCATCTTTCATTACGCCGGTGCCGGGCGGAGTAGGTCCGATGACCATCACAATGCTTGCGCATAATACTGTTAAATCTGCCAGACGTACGTTATCATAGATAACCGGAGACAGTCACAAAAAGTGTGACAATGAGCACGATACCCGCTTCTTAAGGCTCCTTTCAGCCAGAGCGGGTTTTCTTAGTTTAGGGCAAAAAGCCTTTATGAAAGGAGTGCAGGATGTGAGTGAAGCGGCATATGTCACGGTTTCCGCGCTGACCAAATACATTAAACGAAAATTCGATGTGGACCCTCATCTTGAAGACATTTGGATTAAGGGTGAGCTCTCCAATGTTAAAATTCATACGAGAGGCCACATTTATTTTACATTAAAAGATGAGCATGCCCGCATGCAGGCCGTCATGTTTCAGAGGCAAAGTTCGAGGCTTGCGTTTAAGCCCGAGGACGGAATGAAGGTCATCGTAAGAGGCGGCATCTCCGTCTATGAACCGAGCGGAAGCTATCAGCTGTACGCGAAAGAAATGCAGCCGGACGGTGTGGGGGCGCTCTACTTAGCATATGAAGAATTAAAGAAAAAACTTGCCGGCGAAGGGTTGTTCGATGACCGGCATAAGCAGGCCATCCCCGCTTTTCCGGCCACGATCGGGGTCGTCACGTCACCGACGGGAGCAGCCGTCAGAGACGTCATTACCACACTCAAAAGAAGATACCCCCTTGTGAAAGTCATTGTGCTTCCCGCGCTCGTTCAAGGTGAAAATGCCAGCAGATCGATTGTGAAGCGCATTGAAGAAGCCAATGCACAAAAAATGTGTGACGTCCTGATCGTCGGAAGGGGAGGGGGCTCGATCGAAGAATTGTGGGCATTTAACGAAGAAATCGTGGCCCGGGCGATTTTTGCTTCCGCCATTCCGATTATATCAGCCGTCGGACATGAAACAGATTTTACAATCAGTGATTTCGTCGCGGATATCCGGGCGGCAACGCCGACAGGAGCGGCAGAAATCGCCGTCCCCCACACGACGGACTTAATGGAACGGACAAAAACGGCGGAAGTCCGCCTGACAAGAGCGATACAGCAGCATATCAGCAAGAAAAAAGAACGGGTTCAATCGCTCCAGTCATCCTACGCGTTCCGTTTTCCGAAACGATTGTACACCCAAAAGGAACAGCAGTTTGACCTTTTGTATCAGCAGTTCCAATCACAGCTCACAGGGCTTACGGACATGAAACAAAGGCAGCTGGAGCGGAATACGTACAGATTAACGGCGCTCCACCCTGAAACCCAGCTGAAACAGGCGAAAAAACGGTACGAGGAGCGCTCAAATCAGCTCGCCCGAAGCATGAATGTCCAGCTGAAGCAGCTTCATTCGCAGTTTCAGACGGTTCTTGGTAAACTGAATGCATTAAGTCCCCTTCAGGTGATGGAGAGAGGATACAGTCTGGCCTATAAAGACAAAGAGCTGATCAAAAGCGTTGATCAAGTGGAACAAAATGATACGCTAGAAGTAAAGATGACAGACGGCGTTCTGACGTGTGAAGTATTGCAAAAGAGAGGCGAACGAAAATGACAGAAACCAAAAAAAGTGAAGAGCTGACATTTGAAGAGGCGATGAAAGGCCTTGAAGGCATTGTGGCAAAGCTTGAAGAAGGAGACGTGCCGCTGGAGCAGGCGATTAATTATTTTCAGGAAGGGATGGCCCTTTCAAAAATGTGCCATGAAAAGCTTCAGCATGTCGAAAAGCAAATGGACTTTATTTTAAAAGATAACGGAGAACTTGCACCTTTCAGCGTTCAGGAGGAAGACGAAGGTGACAAATAAACTGGACGCATTTTTAGCATCGCGCAAACAACTGATTGAACAACAGCTTTCTTTGTATACAGAACGGCTTGCGATGCCTGAAACCCTCAAAAAATCTATGCTGTATTCTTTGGAAGCGGGCGGAAAGAGGCTGCGCCCCCTCGTCGTCTTAGCCGTTCTGAATGCTTACGGAAAAGATGAAAAAGACGGGATTCCGGTCGGATGCGCTGTCGAAATGATTCATACGTATTCTTTAATACATGATGATCTGCCTTGCATGGACGATGATGATCTGCGCCGGGGAAAGCCCACAAACCATAAAGTCTTCGGAGAAGCGGCAGCCGTATTGGCCGGAGACGGGCTTCTGACAGAAAGCTTTAAATTGATCACATCTCATGTGTCTGAGGCGGTTTCAGCAGAAAAACGGCTCCGTCTCGTCGATGAGCTGATCAGCGCGGCGGGAACGGAAGGAATGGTCGGCGGACAGGCTGCCGACATGGAAGCGGAACAAAAGCGGATAACGCTTGAGGAGTTGGAATCCATCCACGAGCGGAAAACGGCCAAGCTCCTCGGTTTTTCCGTGACGGCGGGCGCCATTTTGGCAGATGCGCCGGAGGATGAAGTCGAAAAGCTCCGTTTGTTCAGCAGCCATATCGGCATCGGATTTCAAATCAGAGACGACATCCTTGATATTGAAGGGCATGAGGAGAGGATCGGCAAACCGGTCGGCTCAGACACGTCGAACGAAAAATCAACGTATCCGTCGCTTTTAACGCTTGAAGGCGCGAAAGAAAAGCTTGCGTATCATATCAGTGAGGCGAAACAGATCATCAGCGGCCTTTCTCTTCAGAAAGAATTGCTGCATGACCTCTGTGATTTAATCGCGGCGAGAGATCATTAAAAACGGTCCTGATTTGAAGGGGCTGCCGCTCCTATGGTAAAATGTAAGCAGTTTCGATGAAAATACAAAGGGAGTCTTTTTCTCTTTTCAAAAAGACACTGTTTAATTTGCAGAAATTCATGCTGAAAGTGAGTTGATCCGCTTTGGATCTTTTATCAATACAGGACCCGTCATTTCTTAAAAAGATGTCAATTGAACAGCTGGAAGAGCTGAGTGAGGAGATCCGCAATTTCCTCATCACATCGTTGTCTGCCTCTGGCGGCCATATCGGGCCGAACCTCGGGGTTGTCGAGCTGACAATTGCGCTTCACAAAGAATTTGACAGTCCGAAAGATAAATTTTTATGGGATGTCGGACATCAGTCCTATGTTCATAAACTGTTAACCGGACGCGGCAAGGAGTTTGAGACCTTGCGCCAATATAAAGGGCTTTGCGGTTTCCCGAAACGCAGCGAAAGCGAACATGACGTATGGGAAACAGGCCACAGCTCAACCTCGCTCTCAGGCGCGATGGGAATGGCTGCCGCCCGTGATATTAAAGGATCGAAAGAATATATCATCCCGATTATCGGAGACGGCGCTTTAACCGGAGGAATGGCGCTTGAAGCGCTGAACCATATCGGTGATGAGAAAAAAGACATGATCGTCATCCTGAATGATAATGAGATGAGCATTGCGCCAAATGTCGGGGCGATTCATTCTATGCTGGGACGGCTTCGCACGGCCGGCAAATATCAATGGGTAAAAGACGAGCTTGAATATTTATTTAAGCGCATCCCGGCCGTCGGCGGAAAATTGGCCGCCACAGCTGAACGGATAAAAGACAGCTTAAAATATATGCTTGTGTCAGGCATGTTTTTTGAAGAGCTGGGCTTTACGTATTTAGGCCCGGTTGACGGTCATTCCTACCACGAACTGTTTGAAAACCTGCAATACGCCAAAAAAACGAAAGGCCCTGTCCTTTTACACGTCATTACGAAAAAGGGCAAAGGCTATAAACCGGCTGAGACTGACACAATCGGCACATGGCACGGAACGGGGCCGTATAAAATCAATACGGGTGATTTCGTCAAGCCGAAAGCCGCGGCGCCTTCATGGAGCGGACTTGTCAGCGGCACCGTGCAGGAGCTGGCGCGTGAGGATGACAGAATTGTCGCCATTACACCGGCCATGCCGGTCGGCTCCAAACTGGAAGGGTTTGCGAAAGAATTCCCTGAACGCATGTTTGACGTCGGAATCGCAGAACAGCATGCGGCGACGATGGCGGCTGGAATGGCGCTCCAAGGCATGAAGCCGTTTCTTGCGATTTATTCGACCTTTTTGCAGCGGGCGTACGATCAGGTCGTCCATGACATCTGCCGTCAAAACGCGAATGTATTTATCGGCATTGACCGCGCCGGTTTGGTCGGCGCTGACGGGGAGACGCATCAAGGCGTTTTTGACATCGCCTTTTTGCGGCATATACCGAACCTCGTTTTAATGATGCCGAAGGATGAAAATGAAGGCCGCCATATGGTCAATACAGCCCTTTCCTACGAGGAAGGTCCGATTGCGATGCGCTTCCCGCGCGGAAACGGACTCGGCGTAAAGATGGATAAAGAGCTGAAAACCATTCCGATCGGAACATGGGAAGTGCTCCGTCCCGGAAAAGACGCGGTCATTTTAACATTCGGTACGACCATTGAAATGGCGCTGGAAGCGGCTGAAGAACTGCAAAAAGAAGGCCTGTCCGTGCGTGTCGTGAATGCGCGGTTCATAAAACCGATTGATCAACAAATGATGAAGGCCATTCTTAATGAAGGTCTGCCGATTTTAACGATAGAAGAAGCCGTGCTTGAAGGCGGATTCGGCAGCACGATTCTCGAATTCGCTCATGACCTCGGCATGTATCATACACCGATTGACAGAATGGGCATCCCAGACCGGTTTATTGAACACGGCAGCGTAACCGCCCTGCTTGAAGAAATCGGTCTCACGAAGGCTGAGGTTATGAACCGAATAAAACTGCTGATGCCGCCGAAGACACATAAAGGAATTGGATCATGACAGCAAAAAAAGAACGATTAGATGTACTTCTTGTAGAAAAAGGCCTTGCGGAAACGCGGGAAAAAGCGAAACGCGCCATTATGGCGGGCATCGTATACTCAAATGAAAACCGATTGGACAAACCGGGTGAAAAAATCGCCCGGGATCTTCCGTTAACGGTAAAAGGAAACCCTCTTAAATACGTCAGCAGAGGCGGATTAAAGCTTGAAAAAGCCTTGGAAGTGTTTCCTGTCTCGGTAAAAGGCAAAACGATGATTGACATCGGCTCGTCTACAGGGGGATTCACGGATTGCGCCCTCCAAAACGGAGCCGAGCGGTCCTACGCAGTGGATGTCGGCTATAATCAGCTTGCTTGGAAGCTCAGACAGGACGAGAGGGTCGTCGTCATGGAACGGACGAATTTCCGCTATTCCGAGCCTTCCGATTTCACAGAGGGTTTGCCGGAATTTGCGACAATCGATGTTTCTTTCATCTCACTCCGCCTCATTCTGCCGGTTTTAAAAACGCTGCTTGTACCGGGGAGCGATTGTATCGCACTGGTAAAGCCGCAATTTGAAGCCGGACGGGAATCCGTCGGAAAAAAAGGCATTGTCAGAGATCCCGGCGTTCATACTGACGTTCTCCGCCGCATGAATCAATTTGCCGCTTCTGAAGGATATACAGTAAAAGGACTGTCCTTCTCACCGATTACAGGGGGAGACGGCAATATTGAGTTTCTGCTTCATTTGGAATGGGGCGGAGAAGACGGAAACGGCGCTGAACTGCCGGAAGAAGACATTCTCCGTACCGTCCGCGAAGCACATGAAACATTAAAAGCCAAAAAGACAGATGTACCGGAATAATAGGGGGCTATTATTCCTTTTTTCTGCCATCATGTACTTTTTATCAAGAAGCGGTTAACATAATGACAAGAACAGCTTGAAAACAGAGGTGCTTACATGACAAAAGGCCAAAGGCATATAAAAATCAGAGAGCTTATTACAAGCCATGAGATTGAAACGCAGGATGACTTAGTTGACATGCTGAGAGAAGAAGGATATAAGGTAACCCAGGCGACTGTCTCCAGAGACATTAAAGAGCTGCATCTCGTAAAGGTGCCGACGAACAACGGCTCCTACAAATACAGCCTGCCGGCGGATCAGCGGTTCAATCCGCTGTCAAAACTGAAGCGTTCATTAATGGATGCGTTCGTAAAAATTGACTCAGCAAGCCATATGATCGTATTAAAAACGATGCCGGGGAATGCTCAGGCAATCGGCGCTCTGATGGATAATCTCGAATGGGAAGAAATCATGGGCACGATCTGCGGGGATGACACGATCTTAATCATCTGCAGGACGCCTGAAGATACGGAAGGCGTACAAAGCCGTCTTTTGGAGCTGCTGTAGCGTAATTATCAGATAAAAGGTGGAATGCTGTTTGTTAGCTGAACTATCAATAAAAAACTTTGCCATTATAGAGGAACTGACGATTTCGTTTGAACGGGGGCTCACCGTCCTGACGGGAGAAACAGGGGCCGGCAAGTCAATTATTATAGACGCCGTTTCCCTATTAGTCGGCGGCCGCGGCTCGTCTGAATTTGTCCGTTACGGTGAAACAAAGGCCGAGCTTGAAGGACTGTTTCTTTTGGACAGCGGTCATCCCGTTTTTGAAGTATGCCGTGAGCAGGGAATAGACGCATCTGACGACATGATTGTCATGAGAAGGGACATCAATGCCGGAGGAAAAAGCGTCTGCCGTGTCAACGGAAAATTAGTGACGATTGCGGCTTTAAGGGAAATCGGCAGACTTTTATTAGATATTCACGGACAGCATGATAACCAGCTGTTAATGGAAGATGACAAACACTTGGAGCTTTTGGACAGGTTTGCGGGCGCTGAGGCCGAATCCGCGCTTCAGGCTTACCATGAAGGCTATGAGCGTTATATGAAGCTGCTCAAAAAAGTGAAGAAGCTGTCAGAAAGCGAGCAGGAAATGGCGCATCGGTTAGACCTGATTCAATTTCAGCTTGAAGAAATCGAGTCGGCGAAGCTTGAATTGAATGAAGACGAACTTCTTCAGGAAGAGCGGAAGCAGATATCCAACTTTGAAAAAATTTATGAATCATTGCAAAACGCCTATAATGCGCTCCGCAGCGAGCAGGGGGGGCTTGACTGGGTCGGAATGGCCTCTGCCCAGCTTGAAGATATTTCGGATATCAATGAACCGCTGCAAAAGCTGTCTGAAAGTGTGTCAAGTTCCTATTATCTGCTGGAGGATGCAACCTTTCAGATGCGCAATCTGTTAGATGATCTGGAATATGACCCGGAACGGCTGAATTTTATTGAAACCCGTTTAAATGAGATCAAACAGCTGAAGCGCAAATACGGAGCGACGGTAGAAGACATTTTGGAATACGGCTCCAAAATAGAAGAGGAAATCGATCAGATCGAGAACCGCGACAGCCACCTTGAAGCGCTGAAGAAGGAATTGGAGTCGGTCGGCAAAGATGTGGCCGTAGAAGCCGCCAATTTATCAAAAATCAGAAAAGCTTGGGCTAAGAAACTGGCGGAAGCGATTCATCAGGAATTAAAAAGTCTGTATATGGGCAAATCAACGTTTGATACGGAATTTCTCGTGAAAACCGATCCGTCAGCCAGTGAAGCACCGGTTGTCAACGGGCAGCCCGTGCAGCTTACCCAAAAGGGGATTGACCTTGTGAAGTTTTTAATTTCAACAAACACCGGTGAGCCTTTAAAACCGCTGTCAAAGGTCGCTTCCGGAGGCGAGCTTTCACGGGTGATGCTGGCGATGAAGAGTATTTTTTCTTCCCAGCAGGATGTCACCTCCATCATCTTTGACGAAGTGGACACCGGTGTAAGCGGGCGGGTTGCCCAAGCCATCGCGGAAAAAATCCATAAAGTATCGACCGGTTCACAGGTGCTCTGCATTACACACCTGCCGCAGGTTGCCGCCATGGCGGATACGCACCTTCTGATCGCAAAAGAATTCAAAGACGGCCGGACGACAACGCATGTCACGCCGCTTTCCAAACAGGACAAGGTAGCGGAAATCGGCCGCATGATTGCGGGCGTTGAAGTGACCGATCTGACAAAACGGCATGCACAAGAGCTTCTAAAACAGGCTGGACAGGTAAAAACGACAGGATAAGCTGCTGACAGGCAGCTTATTTTTTTGTTCCATTTCTCTAACAGTGTATCCAATGTTTTTCTTCGTATGCCGGTTATAAATCAAGCGCAGGAAGGCAAAAGTATAGATGTAGCAGAAAAAGAAAGTGGTGTGGGATAGGAGCGAGGAGAGTGAAGGAATGAATGCACGATAACATGAGGAAAGCAATAGGTGTAATTCTCCTTGTTTCTTTACTAAGTGTAGGCTTTTTTAAGCCATTTAAAGAATATTTACTGATACCGTCAGAAATGAGCGTCTTTGAAAACCAGACACAGGCCGTTCCGGTCAATGCATCAATAAGCGCTGAAAAGGGCGAATTATCAGAAGCCTTTACGCTGAAAGAAGAGCACGGCCATGCAAACATAACAGGGCAAACACAAGGCCGGTCAGAAGTAGTATATGATCTTGCCGGGTTTCCCATTAAAAAAACAAAAGTGCGTGTCCTTCCAGAATTGAAGGTCATTCCGGGCGGACAGTCCATCGGTGTAAAACTCCATTCAGTCGGTGTTTTGGTCGTCGGTTTTCACCAGGTGATGACAAAGGATGGGAAAAAGTCTCCGGGAGAACAAGCGGGAATTGAATCTGGCGACATCATTATTAAAATGAACGGACATAAAATTGAAAAAATGAGCGACATCGCCCCGTTTATTCAAAAAGCGGGCAAAACTGGTGAATCTTTGGATTTATTGGTGAAACGCGATAAGCAAAAAATCAAAACAAAGCTGATTCCGACAAAGGACGAAGCCGAGGGGAAATATCGAATCGGCCTTTATATCCGCGATTCGGCAGCCGGCATCGGCACCATGACTTTTTTTGAACCGAAAACAAAAAAATACGGCGCATTGGGCCACGTCATCTCTGATATGGATACAAAAAAACCGATTGTTGTAGAAGACGGAGAAATCGTCCGTTCAACTGTAACATCGATTGAAAAAGGAAAAGGCGGCAATCCAGGCGAAAAACTGGCAAGGTTTTCGTCAGAACGGAAAACGATCGGCGATATTAACCGCAACAGCCCGTTCGGCATTTTCGGGACACTGCATCAGCCGATTAAAAACAACATTTCCGACAAAGCGCTTCCGATTGCTTTGTCAAATGAAGTAAAAAAAGGGCCTGCGCAAATGCTGACGGTTATCGAAAACGATAAAGTAGAGAAATTTGATATTGAAATCGTCAGCACCACGCCGCAAAAATTCCCGGCGACAAAGGGAATGGTGTTGAAAGTGACAGATCCGAAACTGCTGAAAAGAACCGGCGGAATCGTTCAGGGGATGAGCGGAAGCCCGATCATCCAGAACGGAAAGGTCGTCGGAGCCGTAACCCACGTATTTGTCAATGATCCGACAAGCGGCTACGGCGTTCATATCGAATGGATGCTGTCTGAAGCGGGTGTTGATGTTTACGGAAAAGACAAAGCAAGCTGACTGCCGGATGATCCGGCAGTTTTTTTATGTGATGCGTTCTTCACTTCTTTCCGGGATTCATGTAAAATAAGACATGAAGATTTTTCGACAAATTCACGTTTCCTGATTTGTCAAACTTAATTTTTAGTCGAAAAACCTAGAAAATGCTAGAAAAACAAAGATATACCACTATTATTGGTAAATATGGATTTTTTAAAAGGGGAAGTAGTGGTTTTGTCGAATGTAACATATAGCAGTCAAATGGGTTGCGTCCTGTTAATACATTGGGGGAGGAAGAAACGTGGAGAAAATTAAAGTTTGTGTTGCTGATGATAATCGAGAGCTTGTAAGCCTGTTGAGTGAATATATAGAGGGACAGGATGATATGGAAGTGATCGGCGTTGCTTATAACGGACAGGAATGTCTTTCTTTGTTTAAAGATAAGAATCCCGATGTGCTCGTTTTAGACATTATCATGCCGCATCTGGACGGACTTGCGGTTTTGGAGCGTCTGCGGGAATCAGAGCTCGAGAAGCAGCCGAACGTCATCATGCTGACGGCATTCGGTCAGGAAGACGTTACGAAAAAAGCCGTCGATTTAGGCGCGTCCTATTTCATCCTGAAGCCATTTGATATGGAAAACCTTGTCGGCCATATCCGCCAGGTAAGCGGAAATGTCAGCAGTGTCACACACCGTGCGCCGTCCGCGCAAAGCAGCATTATCCGCAGCCAGCCGGAGCCAAAGCGGAAAAATCTCGATGCCAGCATTACAAGCATTATCCATGAGATCGGTGTGCCTGCCCATATCAAAGGCTATCTTTATTTGCGTGAAGCCATTTCCATGGTGTATAACGATATTGAACTCCTCGGCAGCATCACAAAAGTCCTTTATCCCGACATCGCCAAAAAATTCAACACGACCGCAAGCCGTGTAGAACGGGCCATCCGCCACGCCATTGAAGTCGCATGGAGCAGGGGAAATATTGATTCCATTTCTTCACTGTTCGGATATACGGTAAGCATGACAAAAGCAAAACCAACCAATTCGGAATTCATCGCGATGGTTGCTGACAAGCTGAGATTGGAGCATAAAGCTTCGTAACGCAAGCTTTTGGCTAGATGTCTTTTTCGCGCCTTCTATTCCGTGCATGAACGCGGAAGAGAAGGCGTTTTGAAATTTTGCTGACGAAAACAATGGAAATCACTCACGCCGGTACTTGTTCTATACATAAATGCGGGATCTATGCCGTCTACACGTATAATACCGGAGCTGATATTTTAATGATTTTGCCGTCTCTGAAATAAAAGCGGGGGACGCGGCGGCTTAACACAGATAAGACTTCGTAGCTGATCGTACCGAGCATTTCCGCAATTTCATCAACGGAAATCTCGGCTCCTTGTTGTTTACCGTAGATGACGACTTCTTCTCCTTGTTTGCCCTCATTCTCACCTAAACTGACCATGATCATATCCATTGTCACTCTCCCCGCCACCGGCATCCGTCTGCCGCGGTGCAGAATAAACCCGCGGTTGGACAGGGCGCGGGAGTAACCGTCAGCATAGCCGATCGGAATCGTCGCGATGATTTCACCCGGTTCGGCGATATATGTGGCACCATAACTGACGGTCCGGGGATCTGTCACCATAGCTTTCACATAAGCGATACGCGCCTTTAAACTTAGTGCGGGTGTGAGATCCACGAGGTTCAGTTCCTTTATCGAGGCGGACGGATATAAACCATATAACCCAATGCCTAAACGGATCATGTCGGCGCTGAATTCCGGGAATGCGATAGCGGCGGCTGTATTGCACATATGCACGGTAGGCAGCGTAATGTCTTGATTTTTTAAAAAGCGGAGAAAGCTGATAAACTTTTCGTGCTGCAGCATCGTCAGCTCAGTGTCCGGTTCATCCGCTGTTGAAAAATGTGTAAAGATGCCATCCCATGACAGATATGTACTCGACTTGAGCGCTTTCACCACTGCTAAAAGATCTTCTTCCGTACGCACACCCAGCCGGCCCATTCCGGTATCCACATTGATATGAATGGACAGCCGTTTCGAATCTGCTTCTTTTTCTAATATCCGATTCGCTTTTTTGATCCAGCTGACCTGAAACGCTGATAATGTTATGTTCCAAACGGCAGATTTTTTCACACAGCTGAGAGCTGTGAAGCCGAGCACAAGAATAGGTGCCGTAATTCCCGCTCTCCGTAACACAATTCCCTCTTCGACACTTGCGACAGCGAGCTCGCTCGCCCCGCTTTCCAGTGCCTGCCGCGCTACTTCCACAGAGCCGTGGCCATAAGCGTTCGCTTTTACGACGGCCATAATTTTAGACGTATTCGGAATATGGCGGCGGATCGCCCGTACGTTCTTTTTTATCGCATCAAGGTCAACTTCAATCCAAACTTCCCGGCAAAGTTTTTTCATCACGATTCCTTCTTTCCTTAATGAGTTTCAGTACTCATGCTTTCAATCTGCATTCTATTCACCTTGAACTGAAATCATTCAAAACAAGGGAAGGTGATCGCTGATGTTTAAAGATCAAGGTTTCAGGAAATCAGTGCGCCTGCTTTATTTATGCTGAAAGGGCTGCATGGCAGCCCTTAAATTGACTTTACAATATTCTGATCTGAAAATTGATGTTCAAACATTTTGGCGTGGCTCACAGCATTGTTTTGAATGACAATGCCGATATTTCCCCCTCCGGCACCGAAAACGGTTTTTGATGCAGTCAGCGGACTGATGGATATGGCGCCGCCAACATTGACAACTCCGTTTCCTGATACGTTGTTTATCGTAATCGGGCAACCGCTCATTCTATTTTTTCTCCTTTCTCTCACAGTCTACTAACTATATGTACGCTGTAATATGGAATAAGATTAAACAAAACGGCAAAAAGAATCCGGCTACTGCCAGCCGGAAAGGGAGGGAAATACGGATGTCATAATGTTTTCGTTACATTTTGATCAGAGTATTGAGAGCTTGAAGATTGAGAGGTACTGGATTGATTCATTTGCAGGACCATCCCTGTATTTCCCCCACCTGAGCCGTAGACGGTTTTTGATACGGTTAAAGGACTTATCGAAAACGCACCGCCGACATTGACAACCCCGTTTCCGGAAAGACTGTTAATCGTAATAGGAAAACCAGCCATCATATACGGTCTCCTTTCTATTAATCTATTTACTATATGTACGCTGTGTGTTAGAAATAGGAGTAAACAAAGCGGTAAAAACTTGTGAATCAAAAAAACTGCCGGACATCCGGCAGTTTTTTTAGTCTACTTTTCAAACGGCACCCAGCCGCCTGTATTCTGAATCATTTCCCATAACGGTTCAGGAAGTCGGTATTTCTCAATTTCAGATGCTTGAATGGCTTTTTCGATTTCCTGTTCGCGGCCTTCTTTGACCAGCACCGCCCATTCGGGGTTAATCAAAATGACACGTCCCAGAGCCACCAGCGGAATTCCGCTTTCTAATACAGCAAGCGCTTCGTCCGCGGTATAGATGGAACCGACGGCCATCAGCGGCACTTTATGGCCGACGCGTTCGTTTAATAAATCCATCCGGGTCCGTGAAGTATCCGCTCCGCGGCGGGCTTTGGAATTGACATCCATCAGTGAAATATGCAGATAATCCAAGTTCTCTTCTGCAAGCGCGTCGGCGAGCATGAATGTTTCTTTCATTGTAAGCCCCGGTGTTTCCGGCTCTTCCGGTGACAGGCGGTAGCCGAGAACGAATGGATTTTCAGCGTGTGTATCAATTGCCCGTTTGACAGCGTCAACGACTGCAAGCGGGAACGCAAGGCGCTTTTCATCGCTTCCGCCCCAGCGGTCTGTGCGCCGGTTTGTTTTCGGTGAATAAAATTGGTGAATCAGGTACCCGTTTGCCCCGTGAATTTCAACACCGTCAAAGCCGGCTTCAATCGCTCTGCGTGTCGCTTCGCCGAATGCTTTCACGATGTGCTCAATTTCTTGTTCGGTGAGAGCCCGGGACGTTTGTCTCCTGTCTTCTTCTGAGCCGCTCGGACTGACGACGTCGTTGTTTGGCACGAGTTCAGGAGGGCATTCCAATCCTCCGTGGTGAATCTGCACAACGGCTTTCGCTCCTTGAGACTGGATCGCCTGAGCGAGTTTTTTCAAGCCGGGAATGTGAGAATCATCATAGATGCCGGGCTGGCCTGGAAACGCTTTGCCGTCCGGCGTTACGTTTGCACATGCCGTAATGACCATGCCCATTTCTTTTGAACGGGGAGTAATGTAGCTTAATTCACGGTCGGAAATCGTTCCGTCATCATTTGATGAATAGTGTGTCATCGGTGCGACTGAAATACGGTTTGGTATGGTGACGCCGCTTTCGAACGTAAAAGGTTCAAACAGCGGTTTATAAGTTTGCTTCATCATTTCGCCTTCTTCCTTAGGAGTTTAACTCGTCCGTATTCTAGCTTATGTTTTAATTGTGTGCAATTATTTTGCTTGTTCTTCTTCCTGAGGTTATGACCGGCTGAACCATTTAAACGAATGAAACGGTTTTCTCCGTTCCTTTTCAGGATCTTTATATCCTCCTGAAATTTGATGGCCGATCGAGCTGAATATGACAGCGGCGGCGAAGAGGAGAATGATTTTTTTCATATGCATATCTTCTTTCTTATCTTTCACAAGGTTATTTATAAGCATACGCTTGTGCGAAAAAACCGTCAATTTGTTTTTATTTATTCTTTTTTCCACTTTCCTGCGGCGAATATCGTTCCGATCTGAATCACAACACTTAACAGAGCGCACACTGCCACAACTGTGTTGCTGTCCATAGAAGACACCCTCCTTTTTGTTAGGTTGATGTATCATATGACAGCTGTCTCTGTTTTGACAAAACCGTAATGCGGTGTTTCATATTTTTCAACACAAAAAGGGCGCTTTTTTAAGCGCCTTTACTTTTTTTTCAGCCGGTTCAAAGCGATTTGAACGGCGATGGCGTCATCCAGGTAGCCGATCGGAAACATGTAATCCGGAATGACGTCGGTCGCTAAAATATAATACAGCAGCGCGCTCCCGAGAATCGCGCGGTCTTCAGCCGGTGTTGATTCATCCATATACTGATGATGCATGTTTTTCAAATGATCAATAAAAGGGCCGACGCTTTCTTCATTGTCCATTTTCTTTTGAAACTCATCGCAAATCAGGCGATGGCCCTGCTGGGTTTTGGCATATTGTTCATATCTGGTCAGTTCGCGCTCAATTTGCTCCCGGGAAAAAGGCTGATCAAACATCTCGGCCATATTCAGCATATCCTGAATCGCGTGCATCGGGTCTTGCGGCGCAGCTTCTTTTTCATGGCCGATGTCTATGCCTGACGCCTCAAGCAATTCCTCCAGCGGGGTGCGGAGATGTTTTGAAAATTCCTGAAGATGCTTTAAATTGGCCTTCTGTTTGCCGTTTATAATCCGGGAGATGGTGGCCGTATCAATGTTTGTTAAGGCGCCGAGTTTTCTCATGGAGAGCGAGTGCTTATCAAGCAGTGATTTTAAAAGGGGCCCCAGTGTTTTATTTTTATTTTCTGTCAAGGGTGTCACCTCGTTTCCGCCGGAATGATGATCATTAATCAATAATTTTTGCAGAAAAGGTACCTTTTCTGTGCTGCTGAATAGGATAGTGTAGATTCAACGGCACAACATGTTGAAAAGACATCAAAGAATGGAGAGAAACGAACATGGCTTGGTTATTGATTTTAGGTTTGGCAGTGTCCTCGAGCATTGATAATTTAGGAGTGGGGATGTCATACGGCATCAGAAAAATCAAAATATCGCATGCGTCGAATATGATGATCGCTTTTATCTGTTTTGTATTCAGTTATATCGGAATTTATTTCGGCAAATGGATTTCAGCCGTTTTACCGGGCTTTCTTCCTGTATTGCTGGCGGCGTTTATTTTATCTGTCATCGGTATCCGCATCATTCTGCTGGCTGTGCCGAGCAAAACAGCGCGTGTTGGCGCGTCAGGAAAAAAAGGCCGTTTTGCCGGTCTGCTGCAAAATCCGGAGGCAGCGGATGCCGACGGTTCGGGAGAAATCGGGATATTGGAATCCATGGTTCTCGGGGTGGCCGTATCCGCAAATGCGCTGACCAACGGATTAAGCGCGGGGTTGATCGGGCTTTCTCCCGCTGCCATTTCCATTACTGCGGCGGTCGGAAGCTTTTTGACCATATGGATCGGCTGCTCGCTTGGAAAAAAAGCCGCATCATTGCGCATCGGTTCTTTTCACGTCGGACAGTTCAGCACGGTGCTGAGCGGAGTGATTATTCTCATCATCGCCGCCAATACGCTGCTCTTTTAAGTTGTCCCGTTCATTTTATGAAAAGCTCAAAATAAATATGAATGTTTCTATTCGGGAGAGCGCATGACGCGGCTCTCTTTTTTTGCCGATCTGATATTTTTTCAAAATGAACAGAAAGTCGTCCGTTTCCGTTAAATTCTGCATATTCGGCCTTCAGACAGAACCTTTTTCATAGACTGATCAGCTTGTTTTCTTTCTAAGTTCAGGTAAACAGCAGGTCAGATAGCCTTCATTCCAAATATGGAAAAGCGCTGGAGGAATGAAGGCTCCCTTTACAAATCGGCCATTCTGTTCAAAGATAAAGCCGAATGAGAAAACGTGAGGTGATCTGTGTGAAGTCTGTCATACTTCTGATCTTCACCGCATGGCTGTTATCAGGCTGCGAGTATACCGCGGAGGCTGATGCGGCGCCGTCATTTACACAGGAAGGAACATTTATAAAAGCGGCCGGAAACGATACGATCGCGGTCGAAATTGACGGAGAAAGGCAAGAGGTGAAGGTGCCGTTCGCTAAGCGGTTTGAATGTCAGTCTCTGCCTGAACATACGGCGGTGCAAATCACCTATAAAAAAGAGAGCAACGGACAATTACGGCTTGAGGAACTGAAAAAAGAAACAGATATGTGAAAACGGGGAGGAAAAAACGTGGGTTTACTGACAAAAAGCGCTGCTGCCTTCGGTGCCGCTCTGCTTCTGCTTGCGCCGTCTGCTTATGCAGCTGAACCTTTGCAAGGGAAAACCATTTATATCGATGCCGGACATGGCGGAGAAGACAGCGGGGCCGGGGGAAATGGACTGCTTGAGAAAAACATCAATTTAGCGGTGTCAAACAAGGTGATTGCTAAATTGGAGACAGAAGGCGCAAAACTTGTAGCTTCAAGAACTGACGATACTTTTTTACGTTTGGACGAGCGGGTGGCGAAAGCAAGCGCCAGCCAATCTGATTTATTCGTCAGCCTCCATACGAATTCAGCCGTCTCAACGGCATCGGGCACGGAAACGTATTTTAATTCGACATATGAAGGAGCAGACAGCGAAAGGCTTGCTTCCGACATCCAGCAGCAGCTTGTCACGTCTTTAGGGATGAGGGACAGAGGCGTAAAAGAAGCTCCTTTTTATGTCATTACATATTCAAAGATGCCGAGTGTGCTTGCTGAATTAGGTTTTATCACAAATCCTCAAGATGCGGACAAGCTGAAAAGCGATAACGGCCAAGAGCACGCCGCAGACGCCGTTGTAAACGGAATCGAAACCTATTACAGCGGCCGGTAATGATAAAATATGTGTAAATAGCGCCCTCCTTATGTGCATAACGATTATAATAGAGAAAACCGATGACAAACACCTGAGGTGACACATATGACGAATATTTTTGCCCACCGGGGGGCGTCGGGCGACTGCCCTGAAAATACGATGCCCGCATTCAAAAAAGCGATTGAGGACGGGGCTGACGGAATCGAACTTGATGTACAGATGACAAAAGACGGCCGGATCGTGGTCATTCACGATGAAACCCTCGACCGCACGACGTCTTTGAAAGGATTTGTGAAAGATACGGCGTATGACAAAATCAGAACCGCCGATGCCGCCGGAAAATGGAAAGATTCTTTTAAAGGAGTCAGAATTCCGCTTTTGTCAGATGTGCTGCGTTTTGCGGAACGTGCTGATTTTCTGATAAACATTGAGCTGAAAAACAGTGTATTCCGTTACGAAGGAATGGAAGAAGAAGTGATTAAAAAAGTCAGATATTACGGACTGGAAAAGCGCGTTATTTTTTCTTCATTTAATCATGAGAGTCTCGCGGTTTGCCACGCCCTGGCACCTGAAATTGAACGGGCGGTGCTGACAATGGATGTACTGTACCGGCCTGAACGGTATCTTGCAGCCATTCCCGCTTCGGGTTATCATCCGAAGCTCGGTACGCCGGCGGTGAGCGCTGAAGTGATCAAACATCTTGCAAAACACCAAGCGGCGCTCCGTCCGTTCACCGTCAATCGTCCTGAGGATATGAAGCAGCTGATGAAAGCGGGAGCAGACGCAATTTTTACCGATTATCCAAAGCTGGCTGTTTCTATAAAAGAAGAATGCCGCAGCTGAGAAGACTGTTCAGACAGTCTTCTTTTTTTATGGGCGGGAAAAAGGCGGCGCACTCATAACTCGGTCAGCCGGTTCATATATTGTAACAGGGCGTTTTGTGTAAGCGTTATCTTTTATCTTATTGAAAGTGAGGCAAAATTGTGGGAAAAACGGTTATCGTCAGTGCGGCAAGAACGCCGTTCGGAAAATTTGGCGGCGCATTAAAAGAGGTAAAGGCAGCCGAGCTTGGCGGCATTGCCATAAAAGAAGCAATCAAGCGCGCCGCTATCAGTGAAAGCGAAGCGGAAGGAGCGGTGATGGGAATGGTCGTCCAGGCGGGTGCCGGGCAGATTCCGGCACGGCAGGCTGCAAGATATGCCGGGCTTCCGTGGTCCGTTCCGGCTGAAACCATTAATAAGGTCTGTGCATCAGGGCTCAGGGCCGTTACCATCTGTGATCAAATGATTCGGGCGAAAGATGCGGACGTGCTGATTGCAGGCGGAATGGAAAGCATGAGCAACATTCCGTACGCCATTCCGGCCGGTCGCTGGGGTGTGAGGATGGGGGACGGGGTTTTTCAGGATTTAATGGTTCATGACGGGCTGACCTGTGCGTTCGACCAGGTGCATATGGCTGTCCACGGAAGCACTGCGGCCAAAAAGTACGGCATTTCCCGGGATGAACAGGATCATTACGCTCTTTTGAGCCAGAAACGTGCGGCAGAGGCGGCTGAAGCGGGCAAATTGCGTGAAGAAATCGTTCCCGTCACCTGGACCGGCAAAAAAGGCAAACAGCATACTGTTGAAGCGGATGAGGGGCTGCGTCCTGATACGAGCCTTGAGCAGCTTGCAGCGCTCAAGCCAATTTTTACAGCCGACGGAACGGTTACAGCCGGAAACGCTCCCGGTGTAAATGACGGGGCCGGAGCATTTGTGCTGATGTCAGAGGAAAAAGCCGCAAAGCAGCATGTCAGGCCGCTCGCAGCGATACTTGGCTTTGCGTCCGTCGGACTGGAAGCGTCCGAGCTGGCAAGCGCGCCGGGAGAGACCATCAGCCGGCTTTTGACAAAAACCGGACTGTCCGTTGACGATATTGATTTGTTTGAAGTAAATGAAGCATTTGCGTCCGTCGTGCTGGTGAGTGAAAAAATAGCCGGGTTCAGCCGGGAAAAAGTGAATGTAAACGGAGGGGCAATCGCGTTCGGCCACCCGATCGGCGCAAGCGGAGCAAGAATCATCATGAGTTTAATATACGAATTAAAGCGTCGCGGAGGGGGGGTAGGCGTAGCTGCTATATGCAGCGGAGCGGCTCAAGGAGATGCCGTCCTGCTTGAGGTGTACTGATCAAAGGAGGGAGCGCCGGATGAAGATGAAAACAATCATGGTCGCAGGTGCGGGTCAGATGGGAGCAGGCATCGCGCAGACGGCTGCAGAAGCCGGGTTTGCCGTCAAGTTATACGATTGGGAGCCGGAAACGGTAACAAAAGGTCTTCACCGCATAAAGACAAACCTGGAGAAAGAGCAGGCAAAAGGACGGAAGTCACAGCAGGAGACAGATGCCGTTTTCAGCCGTATTTCCCCGGCAGAACTCACAGAAGCGGAAGATGCTGATTTTATAATTGAAGCCATTGCAGAAAACAAAAAAGCAAAAGCAGAATTGTTTGACACACTAGATAAAATCTGTCCCCCTCATGCCGTATTGGCAAGCAATACGTCTTCTCTTCCCATTACGGAGCTTGCCGCGGCCACAAAAAGGCCTGAAAAAGTAATCGGCATGCATTTTATGAATCCGGTTCCTGTCATGGAGCTTGTCGAAGTCATCAGAGGACTCGCCACATCGGAAGAAACGGCGGAAACAGTAAAGAAGCTTGCCGTCCGGATGAATAAAACCCCTGTCGAAGTCAATGACTTCCCGGGCTTTATATCCAATCGCATATTAATGCCGATGATTAACGAAGCCGTTTATTGCCTTTACGAAGGAGCAGCTTCAAAGGAAGCGATTGATGCGGTGATGAAGCTCGGCATGCGGCATCCGATGGGTCCTTTAACTTTAGCTGACTTCATCGGGCTGGATACGTGCCTTTCCATTATGGAGGTTCTCTATGCGGGGCTCGGAGATCCGAAATACCGCCCATGCCCTCTGCTCAGAAAATATGTCAGCGCCGGCTGGCTCGGCAAAAAAAGCGGGCGCGGTTTTTATGAGTACGGCAGATGACGTAAAGATCATGAGGGGAGACGGCAGCCATGCATTTTACAGAAGAGCACATCATGATGAGAAAAATGGTGCGTGATTTTGCCCGCAAGGAAATCGCGCCGGTGGTTGAGCTCATGGAATCAACAGATGAATTTCCGGAGCGGCTGATTAAAAAAATGGGCGAAGCGGGATTGATGGGTATTCCCGTCCCGGAAACTTACGGCGGGGCGGGTGCTGATACAACATCTTACATTTTAGCGATTCATGAAATATCAAAAGTCAGCGCGGCCGTCGGCGTCATTTTGTCCGTCCACACATCAGTAGGGACAATCCCGATTTTGCATTTCGGGACAGAAGCCCAAAAACAAACGTATATTCCGAAGCTGGCAGCGGGCGAATATATTGGGGCTTTTGCGCTTACTGAGCCTCAATCCGGATCTGATGCGGGAAGCCTGAAAACAAGAGCCGTGCGAAAAGGCGGTTCATATATTCTGAACGGTTCAAAAATCTTTATTACAAACGGCGGAGCGGCAGATCTGTATCTGACATTCGCCATAACCGATCCGGGTAAGGGGAGAAAGGGAATTTCAGCGTTTATCGTTGAAAAAAACACACCCGGTTTTTCTGTCGGAAAAAAAGAAAAAAAGCTCGGATTGTTAGGTTCCAATACTGTCGAATTGCAGTTTGACCAAGCGGAAATTCCGATTGAAAACCGGCTCGGCGAAGAGGGCGAAGGCTTTTCAATCGCCATGAAAAACCTTGAAGTCGGACGGATCGGCATAGCGGCTCAGGCGCTCGGGATTATCGAAGCGGCGCTCGGCTGCTCGGTGGAGTACGCCAAAACCCGCAGCCAGTTCGGCAGACCCATCGCTTCGAATCAGGCCGTTTCATTTAAATTATCTGACATGGCGACGAATGCGGAAGCTGCCAAATTATTGGTCTATCATGCTGCTGATCTGTATCAGCGAGGGCTTCCGTGCGGAAAAGAAGCATCTATGGCGAAGCAATTCGCGTCCGATGCGGCGATGAAAGCGGCGGTGGAGGCTGTGCAGATTCACGGCGGCTACGGCTATATGAAAGAGTATCCCGCGGAGCGTTTATTTCGGGATGCGAAAGTCACGCAAATCTATGAAGGAACCAATGAGATTCAAAGGCTGATTATTTCTAAGTATCTTCTTCAATAAAAAGTGCGCAAAGGAGCGAAACCATGGAATCTTATTCTCCCGGTTTAGATGGCGTCATTGCGGTGGAAACGGGGATTTCTTTCCTGGATACACAGCAGGGCAGTATTTTAATCAAAGGCCACGATCTGATTGAGCTTTCTAAAACGGCCGGCTATATGGACATTGTTCATCTCTTATTGGAAGACAGACTTCCTGATGCGAAAGAGAAGGCGGCGCTTGAAGAAGACGTTCGGCGCGGCGGACACCTTCCCGAGGAAATCTTGCACATATGCCGTCTGCTGCCCGAACATACTCACCCGATGGACGGACTGAGGACGGGTTTGTCCGCGCTTGGAGGCTTTGACAAGGACATCGATGACCGTTCATCTTCCGTAAATCAGCACCGCGTACGCGGACTGATAGGCAAAATGCCGAATCTGACGGTCAACAGCTATCGAGTCATCAACGGGCTGGAGCCTTTGGCGCCGGTCGGAACCTTATCATACAGCGCAAACTTTTTATATATGATTACCGGAAAAACGCCGTCATCTTTGGAAGAAGAAATCTTCGACCGGTCGCTTCTTTTATACAGTGAGCATGAA
Source organism: Bacillus sp. ChL18 (assembly GCF_026241425.1). Lineage (NCBI taxonomy): Bacteria > Bacillati > Bacillota > Bacilli > Caryophanales > Bacillaceae > Bacillus > Bacillus sp. ChL18. Next base: position 540,345 of record NZ_JAPHWE010000001.1, read on the forward strand.
TTGCCGAACTCAACGTTTACGGCCCGTGTCATCGCTTCGACGCAATCGGATATTTACGGCGCTCTGACCGGAGCCGTCGCCTCGCTTAAGGGAAATCTTCACGGCGGCGCGAACGAAGCGGTTATGTACATGCTTGAGGAAGCGAAGGATACAGACGGGTTTACACAATTATTAACTCAAAAACTCGCAAACAAAGAAAAAATCATGGGTTTCGGCCACCGTGTCTACATGAAAAAAATGGACCCGAGGGCGCTTATGATGAAAGAAGCGTTAAAAAAGCTGTCTGATCTTTCAGGTGATTTCCGTCTTTATCATATGTGTGAAGCCGGCGAAACCGTCATGAGGGAGAAAAAAGGCCTTTATCCGAACTTAGATTACTACGCAGCGCCGGTCTATTACATGCTCGGCATCCCGATACCGCTGTATACGCCTATATTCTTCAGCGCACGCACGGTCGGCCTGTGTGCCCACGTCATTGAACAGCACAGCCGAAACCGGCTTTTCCGCCCGCGTGTCCGCTATACCGGAGCGCGCCTGTAAACAGATGAGAAAGGAAGATGAAAACATGACAGAACCCCGCCGAATGGACGCTGTAATCGAAGAGATTTCTGACTACGTGCTCCATCAGGAGATTGACAGTTCAGAAGCTTTCGCTACGGCAGGACATGTGCTTCTTGATACGATAGGCTGCGGAATTTTGGCGCTCAGCTATCCCGAATGTACAAAGCTGCTCGGCCCGATTGTCCCGGGAACCTCCGTGCCAAACGGCAGCAGAGTCCCGGGCACGCCTTTTGTTTTAGATCCGGTCACGGCTGCTTTTAATATCGGCTGTATCAACAGGTGGCTCGATTATAATGATACGTGGCTTGCTGCGGAATGGGGTCATCCGTCTGACAATCTCGGAGGCATATTGGCTTGTGCGGATTATATATCAAGAGTGCGGATTTCAGAAGGGAAAGAACCGCTTATCGTGCGCGATGTGCTTTGCGCAATGATCAAAGCGCACGAAATTCAAGGAATTCTCGCTTTGGAAAACAGCTTAAACAGAGTGGGGCTTGACCATGTGCTGTTTGTGAAAGTGGCGACTGCGGCTGTTTGCGCGCAAATGCTGGGCGGCTCAAAAGAGGAAATCAATAACGCCGTATCTCATGCCTGGATTGATAATTCAAGCCTCAGAACGTACCGTCATGCGCCGAATACCGGATCACGCAAATCATGGGCGGCCGGCGACGCGACGAGCAGAGGGGTATATTTGGCCCTTATGGCGCACAAAGGTGAAATGGGGTACCCGACGGCTCTGACCGCATCTGGGTGGGGATTTCAAGACGTATTATTTAACCGGCAGGAAATAAAGCTTGCCCGCCCGCTTGGGTCCTATGTGATGGAGAATGTTTTGTTTAAAGTATCCTACCCGGCTGAATTTCACGCCCAGACAGCGGCGGAATGCGCGGTCCGGCTTCATCCGGAGGTGAAAGACCGCATCGAAGACATTGATAGGATCACGATTATGACCCATGAGTCGGCAATCCGGATTATCGATAAAAAAGGGCCGCTTCACAATCCGGCTGACCGGGATCACTGCCTCCAGTACATTACGGCAATCGGGCTGCTTTTCGGAGATATCACGGCCGATCATTATGAAGAGGAAACGGCGTCTGACCCGCGAATTGATACATTGCGGAGCAAAATGGAGGTGACGGAACACAAAGCGTACTCAAAAGATTACTTAGACCCGCATAAGCGATCCATATCAAATGCCGTACAGGTGCATTTTACAGACGGCACGGCTACGGGACGGATTGAATGTGAATACCCGCTCGGGCACCGGTTCCGCAGAAAAGAAGCCGTTCCGAAGATTCTTGCCAAGTTTTCAGCAAACATCAGCACTCATTTTTCATTGAAGCAGCAGCGAAAAATCGAAGAGGCCTGCGAACATAGCGGCCGAATGCAGAAGCTCAGCGTTAGTGAATTTATGGACTTATTTCTCGTATAAAATAGGAGGGTGACAAACATGACGTGGATCGTCAGCGAGCAGTCGTCTCAAGAGGAGCTTGCAGAGCGGTTCCGTGCGCTGATGGCAGCGCCGGATCTATTGCAGATCCCCGGCGCTCACGATGCGATGGCCGCTCTTATCGCCAAAAAAACGGGGTTTTCGGCGCTATATTTATCAGGCGCGGCTTACACGGCGAGCAGAGGGCTGCCCGATTTAGGCATCATCACGTCGTCGGAAATGGCTGAACGGGTTAAAGATCTGGTCCGCTCGTCTGATCTGCCCGTCCTTGTCGATATTGACACGGGTTTCGGAGGCGTGCTGAATGCCGCACGGACGGCGAAAGAAATGTATGAAGCGCGCGCGGCCGCCGTCCAAATGGAGGATCAGCGCCTGCCGAAAAAATGCGGACATCTGAATGGGAAGCAGCTTGTGCCGATTGAAGAAATGGCGCAAAAAATCCAAGCGGTCAAGCGGGCCGCGCCGACTCTTCTCGTTGTTGCGAGAACAGACGCCAGACAGCAGGAAGGGCTGGAGGGAGCATTAAAAAGGGTGTCCGCTTATATAAAAGCCGGTGCTGACGCTGTTTTTCCGGAAGCGCTCCAATCCGAAAGTGAATTCAGAGCGTTTTCCAAACAAACCAGTGTGCCGATTCTCGCAAATATGACTGAATTCGGAAAAACGCCGTATTACAGTGCTGATGAATTTTCCGATATGGGCTGTCAGATGGTCATTTACCCGGTCACGTCACTCAGAACGGCGGCCAAGGCTTTTGAACGTATTTTCCGCCTTCTGAAAGAAGAAGGCTCTCAAAAAGAGGGGCTTTCGGATATGCAGACGAGAAAAGAATTATATGAAACGATCGCTTACGATGACTATGAAGAACTGGATCAATCCATTGCCAAAACGATACTGCCGGACGACTGAAAAAGCCCTTTTTTTGCAAGGGCTTTTTTTACAGCTTTTTTTTCCTGAACCGCGGGCTGACTTGATTGCGTTTCCGATCTCTGTACAGAATAAACCCGGCCAAAACATAAAGGCCGAACAAAAAAAACGCCAATCCGGCCGCTCCCTGAAGAAAAAGGGACGGAAACGGGGAAAACGCATGCCCGAATAATGCATCTCTCATCAGCTTAATGCCGAGCGCCGCGACAGCGCCGGGGAGGACCAGAATCAAAAGCGCAACAAGCCGGCTCATATTCAGAAAACCCCTTTACGATATATTTTCCTTTATTGTCCAATCGAAAAAATATTTTGTCAAGAGATCAAAACGTGGTAACATAGGGGTTGTGCAAATTATTGCAACGGGAAATACAGGTGTGCAAATTTTTTCATATAAAGGGGTATCGGGATGCAGAAGGTGCTGATTATAGGTGCTGGTAAAGGAGGCACGGCGCTCCTACAGATTTTGATGAAAACAAAGCTGATCCGGATTATTGCGGTGGTTGATCAAGATCCGGAGGCGCAAGGGCTGCAAGAAGCCCGGAGATATGGAATTGCAACCTCATCAGATTGGAAACCCTACATAACTGAAGATATAGATATTATCATCCATACTACAGGCGATAAAGCGGTCATGGATGAGCTGCTCCATGAGAAAAAAGAACAAACCATCGTCATGCCGGGAAAATTGGCATACATGGTGTTTCAGCTGATGGAGGAAAAACAGCAGCTTATCCAAATGCTGAAGTCGCAGACGTATAAGCATGACCGGATTTTTAATTCAACGCACGACGGCATGATTTTTATAGACGTCAACGAAACGATCATTTTATTTAATCAGATGGCAGAAAAAATGGTCGGCCAAAAACGAGAGAATGTCATCGGCCGCCAAATTAAAGATGTAGTGCCGAACACAAAGCTGCCGCGGATTCTGGAAACGAGAGAGCCGGAATATAACCAGAAGCAGCTTCTCGGAAAGCACCTGCAGATTGTCACGACAAGACTGCCGATCATTGATGAAGGCGGAAAACTTCTCGGCGCGTTATGCGTGTTTAAAGACATCACCGACGCAGTTGAACTGGCGGAAGAGGTCACGAACTTAAAACAAATCCGCACCATGCTTGAAGCGATTATACAATCATCAGACGAGGCCATTTCTGTCGTTGATGAAAACGGCATCGGAATGTTAATCAACAAAGCGTATACAAAAATGACCGGGCTGTCAGAAAGCGAAGTCATCGGAAAACCCGCTTCCACCGATATCTCAGAAGGGGAAAGCATGCACCTGAAAGTATTGGGGACAAGGCGGCCCGTGCGGGGTGTGAGAATGAAGGTCGGTCCCAATAAAAAGGATGTTATCGTAAATGTTGCCCCCGTTATTGTGGACGGTATTTTAAAAGGCAGCGTCGGCGTCATTCACGATGTGTCAGAAATTAAAACGCTGACTGCTGAGCTGAATCGGGCGCGCCAGATCATCCGCACGCTTGAAGCGAAATACACGTTTGACGACATTATCGGCACGAGTGAACAAATGCTGGTCGCCCTTGAACAGGCGAAGCTCGGGGCGAAAACGCCGGCGACGATTCTGCTGCGGGGAGAATCCGGCACAGGAAAAGAACTTTTCGCCCACGCCATCCATAATGAAAGCGACCGAAAATACAATAAGTTCATTCGGGTCAATTGTGCGGCCCTGTCTGAATCCCTGCTAGAATCCGAGCTTTTCGGCTATGAGGAAGGCGCGTTTACGGGCGCGAGGCGCGGGGGCAAAAAAGGACTTTTTGAAGAAGCGAATAACGGCAGCATTTTCTTAGATGAAATCGGAGAGCTGACCCAAAGCACCCAGGCAAAGCTGCTCAGAGTTCTGCAAGAAAAAGAAATTATCAGAGTCGGCGGCGCTAAAGCGATTTCTGTCAATGTCAGAATTATCGCAGCGACAAACGTCAACATCGAAAAGGCCATGGCGGAAGGCGCGTTCCGTGAAGACCTGTATTACCGGATTAACCGCTATCCGATCTCAATCCCGCCGCTTCGGCAGCGCAAAGAAGATATTGAAGCGCTGAGCATTCGGCTCATTGAAAAAATCAATCAGGATTACGGCCGCAATGTAAAGGGGCTCACGCCGAACGCGCTGCGAGCTTTATCAGCCTACAGCTGGCCGGGAAACGTCCGGGAGCTTGAAAATGTTCTCGGACGGGCAATGATATTTTTAGAGCCGCACATGGAACGGATCGAACAGCAGCATCTGCCTGTTTTTGAATCAGAGCTGAATGAAAAAAACGGCACCCAAAGTGATTTTCCTGATGTGGAAGGGGAAAAGCTGTCTCAGGCTGTTGAAAAATTTGAAGCGCACGTCATTCAAAAAACGCTTGAAAAGCATAAATTCAACCGAACCAAAACGGCAAAAGCGCTTGGTGTCAGCATTCGGAATCTGTACTACAAAATGGACAAGTACGGCCTTGCAAATGACGGCATGCAATAAATTGCAGAGAAAGCGCAAACAGCTGCATGTTTTCTTGAAAAAAGCCGGAATAAACCCTCCCGCATATTTGGCACGGAACTTGCATTGTTAAAAGCGGATTCGCACAAGGAAGGTGGTACAAAATGAAGCTGAGAGACCTAGTTGAAAAAGCCGCGGCAAAAAACGCAAAAACCATTGCAGTGGCCCACGCAGCAGATAAAGAAGTGATCCAGGCCGTCAAAATGGCGGCAGAACACTTGTCGGCCCGAGTTTTACTGACGGGTGACAGCGGAAAGCTGAAAGAGCTACTGGCAAATGAGCCGAAGTTCAATGCTGAAATCATCCACGCCGATTCACCCGAAGAATCTGCGGCAAAAGCAGTGCGCGCAGTGCGTGAACAAGAGGCGGACGTTTTGATGAAAGGGAATCTCCCGAGCTCAACTCTTCTGAAATCGGTTTTAAACCGCCATGAAGGGCTTCGTTCAAAAAGGGTGTTGTCACATGTAGCCGTTTTTGAGGTGCCGGACTATGACCGGCTGATGTATGTGACTGATTCAGCGCTGAACATTGCCCCGTCTCTTGAAGAGCTCGGGCATATTCTGCAAAATGCGGTTCATGTCGCACATTCAGTAGGAAACCCTATGCCGAAAGCCGCAGTCCTTGCCGCTATTGAAACGGTTAATCCGAAAATGGAGGCGACCCTGAACGCGGCTGCGATCGTCCAGATGTGCAACAGAGGACAGATTACCGGCTGCATTGCGGACGGACCGCTTGCTTTGGATAATGCCGTATCCCAAGCGGCTGCGCTGCAAAAAGGGATTTCCGGAAGCGTAGCGGGCCAGGCGGATATTCTCTTGGTTCCTTCAATCGAGGCCGGAAATATGCTTTATAAGTCAATGATTTATTTTGCGAAAGCAAATGTTGCTGCCGTCATCGCCGGTGCAAAAGCGCCGATCACATTAACGAGCAGAGCGGATACCGCAGAAAATAAACTGTATTCAATTGCGCTTGCGATTTGCGCATCACAAGAACAGTAGGAGGAACGAACCTATGGAAATTTTTAAATATATGGAGACTTATGATTACGAACAATTGGTATTCTGCCAAGATGAACAATCCGGATTAAAAGCGATCATCGCGATTCATGATACGACGCTCGGCCCAGCACTCGGCGGAACAAGAATGTGGACATATGACAGTGAAGAAGCGGCGATTGAAGATGCACTAAGACTCGCAAAAGGCATGACTTATAAAAATGCGGCTGCCGGTTTAAACTTAGGCGGCGGGAAAACCGTTATTATCGGAGACCCGCGCAAAGATAAAAATGAAGAAATGTTCCGCGCGTTCGGGCGCTACATCCAAGGCTTAAACGGAAGGTATATTACGGCGGAAGACGTCGGCACAACCGTTGAAGATATGGACATCATTCATGATGAAACAGACTATGTAACCGGAATTTCTCCGGCATTCGGTTCATCAGGAAATCCGTCCCCGGTTACGGCATACGGCGTCTACAAAGGGATGAAAGCCGCAGCGAAAGCGGCGTTTGGCACTGATTCACTGGAAGGTAAAACAATTGCCGTGCAAGGCGTGGGAAATGTGGCTTACAATCTATGCCGCCACCTTCACGAAGAAGGCGCTTCTTTAATCGTAACGGATATCAATAAAGAATCTGTTAAACGTGCCGTTGAGGACTTCGGCGCCCGCGCAGTTGATCCCGGCGACATTTACTCACAGGCGTGCGATATTTATGCCCCATGTGCTCTCGGCGCCGTCATTAACGATGACACGATTAAACAGCTGAAGGCGAAAGTCATTGCGGGAGCGGCCAATAACCAGCTGAAAGAAACACGTCACGGCGATACCATTCATGAAATGGGAATCGTGTACGCTCCGGATTATGTCATCAATGCAGGCGGCGTCATCAATGTGGCCGATGAGCTTTACGGCTACAATGCTGAGCGGGCTTTGAAAAAGGTTGAAGGCATCTATGCAAACATTGAGCGGGTGCTCGATATTTCCGCGCGTGACGGCATTCCGACATACTTAGCGGCTGACCGTCTGGCCGAGGAACGAATTGAGCGCATGCGCCGTTCAAGAAGCCAGTTTCTGCAAAACGGCCAAAGTATATTAAGCAGACGATAGGAATTTGATCTGGAGGTATGAAAATGTTCGAAAAGGAAAAACGCATTCTCATTCTGAATCCAGGCTCAACATCAACGAAAATCGGTGTCTTTCACAATGAACGCTGTATCTTTGAAAAGACGCTGCGGCATCCCGAAGAAGAGCTGAAAACATTTAACACCATCATCGACCAATACGAATTTCGAAAAATAAGCATTCTTGAGTCTTTGCACGAACAGGGCATCAACATTTCAAAGTTCGATGCCGTTTGTGCCAGGGGCGGCCTGCTCAGACCGATTGAGGGCGGCACATATGAAGTGAATGACGCCATGATCATTGATTTGAAAAACGGCTACAACGGCCAGCATGCTTCTAATCTGGGCGGAATTATTGCCAGGGAAATAGCTGACGGATTAAATATCCCCGCGTATATCGTCGATCCAGTCGTGGTGGATGAGATGACTCCGCTCGCCAAAGTATCAGGAATGCCTGAAATCAAGCGGAAAAGCATTTTCCATGCTTTGAACCAAAAAGCTGTTGCCCGTCAGGCTGCGGCGTCCCTCGGCAAACGGTATGAACAGATGAAGATGATCGTCACTCATATGGGCGGCGGCACCACAGTCGGTGTCCATGATTGCGGACGGGTGACGGATGTCAACAACGGGCTTCACGGAGAAGGACCCTTCAGCCCGGAGCGCGCGGGAACCGTTCCGGCGGGTGATTTGGTGGAGATGTGTTTTTCCGGCAAATATTCAAAAGCCGATATGATGAAAAAACTTGTCGGCACGGGCGGACTCTCCGGCTACCTGGGGACAACGGACGCGGTGAAGGTGGAAAAACGCATTCAGGCCGGAGATGAAAACGCGCGTCTCATTTATGACGCCATGGCTTATCAAGTAGCAAAAGAAATCGGGGCGGCAAGCGCCGTTTTAAAAGGAAAAGTAGACATTATCGTCCTGACGGGCGGATTGGCGTACGGGAAAAGTTTCGTATCCGCCATCAGATCGTACATAGATTGGATTTCGGATGTACTGGTGTACCCGGGAGAAAATGAACTGCAATCTCTCGCGCAAGGCGCGCTTCGGGTTTTAGCCGGTGAGGAGCAGTCAAAGCAATATCAGATCGGCGAAGGAGTGAAAACAAATGGCGACTGAGTATGATGTGGTCATTCTGGGCGGCGGCACGGGCGGTTATGTAGCCGCCATCAGAGCGGCCCAGCTCGGCTTAAAAACGGCCGTTGTAGAAAAAGAAAAGCTCGGCGGAACATGCCTGCATAAAGGATGTATCCCGAGTAAAGCGCTGTTAAGAAGCGCGGAAGTGTACCGAACCGCAAAGGAAGCGGCAGCATTCGGCATTGAAACGGAAGGTGTCTCCCTCCGCTTTGACAGCGTGCAAAAACGAAAGCAGGGAATCGTTGACCGGCTGGCCGGCGGTGTCGCCCACTTGATGAAAAAGGGGAAGATTGATGTATTCAACGGGTACGGACGTATGCTCGGCCCTTCCATCTTCTCACCTCTTCCCGGTACGGTTTCCGTCGAATACGCAAATGGTGAAGAAAACGACATGCTGATACCGAAACAATTGATTATCGCAACCGGTTCAAGGCCGAAAATGCTGCCGGGTTTAGAAGCAGACGGTACATATATTCTGACATCAGATGAAGCGTTAGAGCTTGAACGTCTGCCCCAATCCATGATGATCGTCGGCGGCGGTGTCATCGGAATTGAATGGGCATCCATGCTGAACGATTTCGGCGTCAATATCACTGTGATTGAATATGCGGACCGCATTTTGCCGACGGAAGACCGTGATATTTCAAGCGAGATGGAAAAACTGTTAACGAAAAAAGGAATTAAGGTCGTGACGGGTGCGAAAGTGCTTCCGGATACATTGGAAAAAGCGGACGGCGTTTCAATTGCCGCTGAAAAGAATGGAAAAAAAGAAACGTATCACGCGGAACAAATGCTTGTTTCCATCGGCCGCCAGCCGAACATTGAAGGGATCGGGCTTGAAAACACGGATATTGAAGCGGAAAACGGTTCTATCACCGTGAACGAAGCCGGGCAGACGAAGGAATCGCACATTTATGCGATCGGTGATGTTGTCGGCGGGCTGCAGCTTGCGCATGTGGCCTCCCGTGAGGGCATCATTGCCGTTGAGCATATGGCGGGTCTTAATCCGGCTCCGCTTGATGCCGCTCTTGTGCCGAAATGTATTTATTCAAATCCGGAAGCGGCGAGCGTCGGTCTGACAGAAGAGGAAGCTCTTCGAAAAGGGCATGACCTGAAGATCGGGAAGTTTCCGTTCATGGCGATCGGAAAGGCTCTTGTATACGGAGAAAGCGACGGCTTTGTCAAAATCGTCGCCGATCGGAATACAGATGATATTCTCGGTGTTCATATGATCGGCCCGCACGTCACCGATATGATCTCTGAAGCGGGGCTTGCCAAGGTGCTCGACGCGACGCCTTGGGAAATCGGCCAGTCCATACATCCGCATCCGTCCCTTTCAGAGGCGATTGGAGAAGCTGCGTTAGCCGCAGACGGAAACGCGATTCATTTTTAAAAGGAAAGAAGGAGGGGTTTGAATGACTACAAACCGCCATCAAGCATTAGGGCTCTCTGACGAAGAAGCCGTTGAAATGTATAGAACCATGCTGTTAGCCAGAAAAATCGACGAAAGAATGTGGCTCTTAAACCGCTCGGGCAAAATTCCGTTCGTTGTTTCATGTCAAGGACAGGAAGCGGCGCAAGTAGGCGCGGCCTATGCCTTAAACCGTGATACCGACTATGTGCTTCCGTACTACAGAGATATAGGGGTTGTGCTTGCATTCGGTATGACTGCAAAGGATTTGATGATGTCGGGTTTTGCGAAAGCAGCTGACCCGAACTCAGGCGGAAGGCAGATGCCGGGCCACTTCGGGCAAAAGGAAAACAGAATCGTAACGGGCTCATCCCCTGTTACGACGCAGGTTCCTCACGCAGTCGGAATCGCGCTTGCGGGACGCATGGATAAAAAGGATATCGTCTCTTTCGTTACCTTTGGAGAAGGATCTTCCAACCAGGGGGATTTTCACGAAGGGGCAAACTTTGCCGCCGTGTATAAACTGCCTGTCATTTTCATGTGTGAAAACAATAAGTATGCCATTTCTGTCCCGTATGACAGACAGGTGGCGTGCGAGAAAATATCCGACCGGGCGGCAGGCTACGGCATGCCGGGAGTCACTGTTGACGGAAACGACCTGCTGGAAGTTTACCGGGCCGTAAAAGAAGCGCGCGAACGGGCATCTAAAGGCGAAGGCCCTACATTAATAGAAACGGTTTCCTACCGTTTGACGCCGCATTCCAGTGATGACGACGACAGCAGCTACAGAGAACGCGAAGAAGTAGAAGAAGCGAAGAAACAAGATCCGCTTCTTTTATACAAAGCATACTTGCAAGAAGCCGGGCTTCTAGGTGAAGAAGAAGAAAAGACCATGCTGGATGACATCATGGCTATCGTAAACGAAGCGACAGACGAAGCGGAGAAAGCGCCATACGCATCTCCTGAATCAACGCTTGATCACGTTTATGCGAAGTAGGGAGGAATACTTATGTCTGTAATGTCTTATATTGACAGTATTAATGCAGCAATGAAAGAAGAAATGGAAAGAGATCCGCGCGTGTTTGTTCTTGGGGAAGACGTCGGGAGAAAAGGCGGCGTGTTTAAAGCCACGGCGGGTCTCTATGAACAGTTCGGAGAAGAGCGGGTGATGGATACGCCGCTTGCTGAATCAGCGATTGCCGGTGTCGGGATCGGCGCCGCGATGTACGGCATGCGTCCGATTGCCGAGATGCAGTTTGCCGATTTCATTCTGCCTGCGGTCAACCAAATCATTTCAGAAGCGGCAAAAATACGCTACCGTTCAAACAATGATTGGAGCTGTCCGATGGTCATCAGAGCGCCTTACGGCGGCGGCGTGCACGGCGCGTTGTATCATTCCCAATCTGTGGAGGCCATTTTTGCCAACCAGCCGGGCCTTAAAATTGTCATGCCTTCAACTCCTTATGACGCAAAAGGGCTGTTGAAAGCTGCAGTCCGTGACGAAGATCCGGTGCTGTTTTTCGAACATAAGAGGGCGTACCGTCTGATTAAAGGCGAAGTCCCTGCGGATGATTACGTCCTTCCGATCGGAAAGGCGGATGTAAAACGCGAAGGCAGCGACATTACTGTTATTACGTACGGATTATGCGTCCATTTTGCTCTGCAGGCTGCCGAGCGTCTTGAAAAAGACGGAATTTCCGCGCACGTATTAGACTTGCGTACGGTTTATCCGTTAGATAAAGAAGCCATCATTGAAGCCGCGTCTAAAACGGGAAAAGTATTGCTGATCACAGAAGATACGAAAGAAGGCGGCATTATGAGCGAGGTCGCCGCCATTATTTCTGAAAACTGCTTATTTGATTTAGACGCGCCGATCAAGCGGCTTGCAGGTCCTGATGTTCCGGCAATGCCTTATGCACCGGCAATGGAAAAATACTTCATGATGAATCCTGACAAAGCAGAAGCCGCGATGAGAGAATTAGCGGAGTTTTAAAGACGTAAGGAGGTTTTTGACATGGCGATTGAACAAATGGCTATGCCTCAGCTCGGAGAGAGCGTGACGGAAGGGACGATCAGCAAGTGGCTGGTATCCCCCGGTGATCAAGTGAATAAATATGACCCCATCGCGGAGGTCATGACGGATAAAGTGAATGCGGAGGTGCCGTCTTCTTTTACCGGTACGATTACAGAACTTGTAGGAGAAGAAGGCCAGACTCTTGCAGTCGGCGAGATCATCTGCAAAATTGAAACAGAAGAAACGGAAACCGAAGCGGCGCTGAAGCGGGAAGAAGAGCAGAATACCCCTTCAGACACCGGTGCAAACCGTCAAGGTAAAGACCAGTCAAATAAAGCGCGTTATTCGCCGGCCGTGCTCAGATTAGCGGGAGAAAACGGCATTCAGCTTGAAGAACTTGAAGGAACGGGTGCAGGCGGAAGAATTACGCGAAAAGACATTCAAAAAATCATTGATTCGGGAATGCAGCAGAAGTCGGAAGCACCGGCGCCGGCTGCCGTTCAAACAACGCAACAAGCGCCGAAACAACAGCAAAAACAAGCGCCGGCACCAGCTCTGTCAGCCGGTGATATTGAAATTCCGGTTACAGGCGTCAGAAAAGCCATCGCCGCCAATATGCATAAAAGCAAAACAGAAATTCCGCATGCCTGGACGATGATGGAAGTCGACGTCACGAACATGACGGCGTACAGAAACAGCATTAAAGACTCATTTAAACAGAAAGAAGGCTTTAATTTAACATTTTTCGCTTTCTTTGTAAAAGCCGCGGCGCAGGCTCTCAAGGAGTTCCCGCAGATGAACAGCATGTGGGCGGGAGACAAAATCGTCCAAAAGAAAGACATCAACATCTCCATTGCCGTTGCCACGGAAGATTCGCTGTTTGTTCCGGTTATTAAGCATGCTGATGAAAAAACGATTAAAGGCATAGCCAGAGAAATAACGGATCTTGCGAAAAAAGTGAGAAACGGAAAACTTACTGCGGAAGATATGCAGGGCGGCACATTTACCGTCAATAACACGGGATCTTTCGGCTCAGTTCAATCTATGGGCATTATCAACCATCCGCAGGCAGCGATTCTTCAGGTAGAATCTATCGTCAAACGTCCGGTTGTCATGAATAACGGGATGATCGCCGTTCGTGATATGGTTAATCTTTGCCTGTCTTTAGATCACAGGGTGCTCGACGGGCTCGTGTGCGGCCGATTCCTCGGACGCGTCAAAGAGATCTTAGAAAACATTGATGAACATACTTCCGTCTATTAAAAAAAACTCCTTTTGTCCGGGCGGCAAAAGGAGCTTTTTTTATTTTTATTGTGAATCCTCGGGAACAAGCATAGTGAGATGATGTTTTTTCACTTCGATCGTACAAGGTGTTGTTCCGTATACCTCGCCATCTGTATCCGCGTCCATTTCACGTCCGGTTTCGATTTCAATTCTGGAGGCCTGAATATAGGACAGCTCCCCTTTGAAATCATCAAATGAACCCTGCTCCATCGTCATCAGCTCCCGCAGCGCGGCAAGGCTTGTGTTGCGGCAGATTAACACATCGGCTAAGCCGTCCTGGAGGCTGGCATCAGGCAGGGGAACTCTGTTTGTCCCGATATAATGCCCGTTCATGACAAGCACCATTACGGCTTCGTCTTCTTTCACCTCGCCGTCAATCGTCAATTTGACAGGAAACGGGTTCGCGCTTGTCATCGTCCGCAAGGCGCTCGTGAAGTAGCTGATTTTACCAAGCCATGCTTTTTCAGTTTCATTGATATGGCTTGATGCTTCGGTGATCAGTCCGATGCCCCAGAAGTTCAGAAAATAGCCGTCATCCGTTTTACAGACGTCAATCATCCGTTTATGTCCGGCCGCGAGCGCTTCAGCGGCCTTTTGGAGGTTTTGCGGGATGCCGAGCGCCCGGGAGAAATCGTTGCACGTTCCTCCCGGCAAAATGCCGACAGCGGGTCTGTGATCACGCTTGCTGATGCTGTTGATGCATTGATGCACAGTGCCGTCTCCGCCTAAAATATATAAATGGTCAACTGAACTGTCGAGATTTTCACAATACTGACGGGCGTCATCCTGATGTTTGGTCGGTTTAATCAGAAGTTCGTCAGCTGACTGGGCCAAAATGGGGATGACCGTGCCGAGCGTTTTATCAATCTGCTTTTGACCGGCGTTTCCGTTATAAATTAAAACTGCTTTCCGTTGGCTCATATGACTGCTCCTTTATTTCAGACAATCTCCTTACCAAGTTTCCCGTTTTTAAAGGGTCATAAACTTACATCGGGAACATAAAAGGGACAAAAAACAATTGGATATGAGCGGTGTCATTTGCCGATAGGGAGGTTCCTTGCTATCATAAGAAGAGATGATCAAAAAGGAGAGGTCCCAGTTGAATATGGATTTTAATTTATTTATGAATGATGTCGTGCGTCAAGCCCGCCAGGAAATCACGGCCGCCGGGTATACAGAGCTGAAAACCGCTGAGGAAGTGGACGAAGCGCTTTCGAAAAAAGGAACGACACTCGTCATGGTCAACTCTGTGTGCGGATGCGCAGGCGGTATTGCACGGCCTGCCGCGTACCATTCCGTACATTACGATAAACGCCCGGATCAGCTTGTGACGGTATTTGCCGGACAGGATAAAGAAGCGACAGCCAAAGCGAGAGAATACTTTGAAGGCTATCCGCCGTCCTCTCCGTCATTTGCCATTTTAAAAGACGGGAAAATCATGAAAATGGTGGAACGCCATGAAATTGAAGGCCATGAGCCGATGGCCGTCGTCACAAAACTGCAGGAAGCATTTGAAGAATATTGTGAAGAAGTATAAGTGAAAGAAAAACCCCGGAGCAAGTGCTTGCTCCGGGGTTTTTTATATGGAATCTGTATAAATATAAATATTTATACATCGGCGTTCAGCTGTCACTAATCTGAAAAACAATGACTATAATAAACACAGAAAGGAAAATATATTTTTCAAAAATAGTATTGCATCACACTTAAAAAGTGTTTAAAATACAAGTTAACGAATAAATATTCAATTTTAAGAGATCAGTAGATATGGGGGAAATGAATCATGAAGAAATGGCTGTTGGTATTAGCTGCCGCATGTATCACCTTTGCGCTGTCCGCCTGCGGATCAGGCAATTCAGGCTCAGAGGGCGGAAAGAACAAGCTGATTATGGGTACATCGGCTGACTATAAACCATTTGAATATAAAGACGGCGATCAGATCACCGGGTTTGACGTTGATCTGGCAAAAGCTCTGGGCAAAAAGACCGGCTATGATGTTGAGGTGCAGGACATGGACTTCAACAGCCTGATTACAGCCTTGAAGTCCAAGCAGGTAGATATGATTTTATCTGGAATGACACCTACGCCGGAACGGAAAAAGCAAGTTGATTTTTCTGATATTTATTATACTGCTAACAATATGATTGTTACGAAAAAGGGAAGCAGCATTAAATCCCTGAATGATCTGAAAGGCAAAACCGTCGGTGTTCAGCTCGGCTCCATTCAAGAGGAAAAAGGCAAGAAGCTCGCTTCGAAATACGGTTTTCAGCTCGAAGACCGCAACCGGATCTCAGACTTAACCGAAGAGATCAAATCCGGGCGTTTTGATGCCGCGATTATCGAAGACATCGTAGCACAAGGCTATTTCAGTTCAAATCAAGATCTGCAGGGCTTTGCGTCAGCAGATGCGAAATCAGACGAATCGGGCTCCGCGATTGCGTTCCGCAAAGACAGTGATCTGACAGCGAAGTTCAACAAAGCGCTGAAAGAAATGGAGAAAAACGGAGAAATCGAAAAACTGAAGAAAAAATGGTTCACCAACGAGAAATAAAAGAAAGCTCAACTTTTCGTTGAGCTTTTTATCTTGAATAAAGACAAAGGAGATCACACGTATGAATTTGGATTTCTCAGCGACAATCCCCCAAATTCCTTTTATATTGGAAGGCCTTGCGGTCACATTAAAAATTGTGCTCGTTTCAGCGGCCATCGGTCTTGTATTAGGCATCGTGCTCAGCTTATTTAAAATCAGCACGATCAGTCCGCTGAAATGGATTGCGGATTTTTATACTTCGATATTCCGCGGCACGCCGCTCGTGCTGCAGCTGATGATCATCTATTTCGGCATGCCGCAGCTCCTCGGCTTTCAGATCGATCAATTTTGGGCGGCGGTCACCGCATTATCGCTCAATTCAGCCGCTTACGTCTCTGAAATTATCAGAGCGGGAATCAACGCAATTGACAAAGGACAAAAAGAGGCTGCCGTCGCTCTCGGCGTGCCATACGGAAAAATGATGAAAGATCTGCTGCTGCCGCAGGCGTTTAAAAACATTTCTCCGGCTATTATTAACGAATTAATCACCTTAACGAAAGAATCGGCGATCGTCACAGTTATCGGTCTTGGCGACATTATGAGACGGGCCTACCAGTCCGGCGCCGCAACATACAACTATTTAGAACCTCTTATTGTGGCGGGCTTAATCTATTACGTGCTCGTTTTGATCTTAGCATTCATCGGAAAAGGCGTAGAAAGGAAGCTGAAAGCCAATGATTAAGGTCGACAACCTGTCAAAATCATTCGGGAAACACGAAGTACTGAAAAACATTTCAACACAGATCGAAGAAGGGGAAGTCGTCGCTGTCATCGGCCCTTCCGGTTCCGGCAAATCAACGTTTCTGCGCTGCTTAAATCTGCTGGAAACCCCGAGCGGCGGAACGATTGCCATTAAAGAAAACGAAATTACCGCAGCTAAAACGAATAAACTGAAAGTGCGGGAAAATATCGGCATGGTATTTCAGCATTTTCATTTGTTTCCTCATAAAACGGTGCTTGAAAATATCACATACGCGCCGGTCAGCGTGAAGAAAGAGTCTAAAAAGGAGGCGGAGGAAAAGGCGTGCGCTCTCCTTGAGAAAGTCGGACTGCTTGACAAACGGAACGACTATCCGAATCGTTTGTCAGGCGGACAGAAGCAGCGGGTCGCCATCGCGCGGGCGCTTGCCATGAATCCTGACATCATGCTGTTTGATGAACCGACCTCGGCTCTTGACCCGGAAATGGTCAAAGAAGTTCTTGAGGTAATGAAAGAGCTCGCGCAGACGGGCATGACGATGGTGATCGTAACGCACGAAATGGGATTTGCCAAAGAAGTCGCAGACCGCGTATTATTTATGGATGAAGGGACGATCGTGGAAGACGGGCAGCCGGAAGAATTTTTTCTTTCTCCGAAGTCAAAAAGAGCACAGGACTTTTTAGAAAAAATATTATAAAATATAACTGGAAGAAAAGAAGAAGAATGCTCTTCTTCTTTTTTTTGAGAAAGAAACAAACAGAATGGAGCAAGCAATGTTTAAAATCGGTTACCGCACACTAAAGACCGCACTTGGAACGGCGCTGGCCATTTATTTAGCCCAGCTGTTGCATCTGCAAAACTTCGCATCCGCAGGAATCATCACCATATTGTGCATCCAGATTACGCAAAAGCGGTCGCTTCAGGCCTCGTGGGCCCGATTTGCCGCCTGTTTATTGGCGATCGTCTTCTCATATGTCTTTTTCGGGCTGATTGGCTATTATCCGTTTGCGATCGGAATATTGCTGGTGCTGTTCATTCCGACTACAGTCGTTTTAAAAATAAACGAAGGGATTGTCACCAGCTCAGTAATCATTCTTCATTTATATATGTCCGGCGGCATTACGATGGCGTTTATCTGGAATGAGTTCCAGCTGATCACTGTAGGTATAGGCGTCGCGCTGTTAATGAATCTGTATATGCCGAGCCTCGACAGAAAACTCGCGGCGTACCGGAAAAAAATTGAGGACAACTTTTCCGTCATCTTCGCCGAAATCGAACGGTATTTGTTAACTGGGGAGCAAGATTGGTCGGGGAAGGAAATACCGGAGACGCATCAGATGATTCAAGAGGCGAAAAACCTCGCCTATCGGGACGTGCAGAATCATATTTTGCGCCATGAAAATCTTTACTATCATTATTTTAAGATGAGACAGAAACAATTTGAAATCATTGAACGGCTGCTGCCGAAGATTACCTCTATTTCAATAACGGTGGAGCAGGGCAAAATAATCGCCCATTTCATCCATGAATTAAGGGAAGCCATTCATCCCGGCAATACCGCTCATAAATTTTTAAAAAGACTTGCAGAAATGAGAACGGAATTTGAAGAAATGCCGCTCCCGGCAACGCGCGAGGAGTTTGAAGCGCGGGCGGCTTTGTTCCACCTCCTCGGTGAGATGGAACAATATCTCGTGATTAAAAGTTATTTCAAAGGCATCAAGCTGTAAAAAACATATGGATCAATCGCATGAGTCCTCCTTTCATTGGTCATTCTAATGAAAAAAGGAGGGGAGCCCATGCGATTTTTTTTATTGTCAGCCGCCCTGCTGCTGTCTCCGCTTTGGCCGCTTGGCGCGAACCCTTTGCCGGGTGACCCTTATATTATCGTCAATAAAGCCACAAATGCGCTTGCTGTTGTGAAGGATAACCGAATAGAAGGCATTTATCAGGTGGCGACGGGAAAAACGGATGATTTGACGCCTGAAGGAGAATTTACGGTAACGGTCAAAGCCGTCAATCCGTATTACCGAAAGAAAAATGTAGAGGGAGGCGCGCCGGAAAACCCGCTCGGCGTCCGCTGGATCGGCTTTGACGCGAAAGGAACCGACGGCAGGATATACGGCATTCACGGAACAAACAGAGAAGAGCTGATCGGGGGGTTTGTGTCAAACGGCTGCATCCGTATGAAAAACCGGGATGTCATCCGTATTTTCCGGATTATCCCTCCCGGAACGAAAGTATTGATTACAAAAGAAAACCGCTCATTCGAGGACATTGCAATAGAGCGGAAAGCCCTCATAAAAAAGCAGGAAACCCCCTTGCAATGAGGCGCCTGCTTTTTTACCGCAAATACATCATAATGCCTGAGAGGAGGGTTGAAAGTATAAATACGCCCAAAATGACGATGACGGCGCTTTTCATAAATTTTTGAGACATTGTTTCACTCCTTAAGATTACTGTCTATCATTTTAACGTGTTTCGCTTGTATGAACAAGCCATATCCTATGATGGAAAGCAGGTGGCCGCGCTATGAAAAAACTTGATCATGTCGGCATTGCCGTCAGCTCTATTGAAGCTGCGAGAGGATTTTACGAACGGATGCTCGGGCTTACGTATATGGGAGACGAGCTGGTAAGCGGGCAAAATGTGAGAGTTGCTTTTTTAGAGGCGGGAGGCACAAAGCTTGAGCTGATTGAGCCGCTGTCGGACGCGTCTCCCGTCAGCTCTTTTTTACAGAAAAGAGGCGAAGGGCTGCATCATTTGGCATTCCGCTGCGCCGATATGAAGGAAACGATCAAGGAGCTTGAAGCATGCCGCATGACTTTGATCCATCATGAACCGCAAAACGGAGCGGGCGGGAAGAAGATCGCATTTCTCTCTCCAAAAGAGGCGAACGGGGTCCTGATTGAGCTTTGTGAAACAATTGAAAAAGGAGAAACTCAAGATGAGCATGAGTGATCATATCAGACACTTAAACGAAAGACGTTCCTTTTTAACAAACGGCGGCGGAGCGGAAAAAAATGAAAAACAGCACAAAAAAGGCAAGCTGACGGCAAGAGAAAGAATTGATTATTTATTGGACGAAGACAGTTTTTCAGAGCTGCAGCCGTTTGCCAAAAGCCGCATGCCCGGGTGCCGGAATGCTCCGGGAGACGGCGTCGTTACCGGATACGGCACAATTGACGGACGGCCCGTGTATTTGTTTGCCCATGACTTTACCGTACTCGGCGGGACGCTCGGCGAGACACATGCGGAAAAAATCGCGGCGGTAATGGATCTGGCGGCGAAAAATAAAACTCCGATCATCGGGCTGAACGACTCAGGTGGTGCGAGAATTCAAGAGGGTGTGGTATCATTAAATGGATACGGTCATATCTTTAGGCGCAACGTCCTTTACTCGGGAGTGATTCCGCAAATTTCTGTCATCCTTGGACCGTGTGCCGGCGGTGCTGTTTATTCACCCGCATTGACGGATTTTGTGATTATGGCGGAACATACGTCGCACATGTTTATTACAGGCCCGAAAGTCATTGAACAGGTTACGGGTGAACAGATTGACGCGGAAAGTTTAGGCGGTGCGGGAATACATAATGTGATAAGCGGAAATGCCCACTATTCCGCACGAACGGAAAAAGAGGCTCTTTCCGCTGTGAAAACCCTGCTTTCTTATCTCCCGCACGGCGGACAGACGGCATTGCCTGTTAAAAAGGAAGACGCCAGACCGTTATTAAACACCCTCGTTCCCGCGGACAGTTCGAAACCTTACGATGTGTTACAGGTAATAAAAGAGCTGGCGGATGACGGAACGTTTTTTGACATTCAGCCGTATTTTTCCAAAAACATTGCTGTCGGTTTTCTGAAACTCGGACGGCGTACAGTCGGTGTTGTCGCAAACCAGCCGAAACACTTGGCGGGGAGCCTCACGATTGATGCCGCTGACAAAGCGTCGAGATTCATCCGTTTTTGCGACGCGTTTCATATTCCGCTATTGACGATCGCTGATGTTCCGGGATTTCTCCCGGGCCTTCAGCAGGAACATGCGGGAATCATCCGTCACGGAGCAAAATTGCTGTATGCTTTTGCCGAAGCGACGGTGCCGAAAGTGACGCTCATCATCAGAAAAGCTTACGGAGGCGCCTATGTCGCCATGAATTCGAAAGGGCTCGGGGCAGATCTTGTATTCGCCTGGCCCAATGCGGAAATCGCTGTGATGGGAGCGGAAGGCGCGGCGTCGATTTTATACAGCAGAGACATACAGGCTTCTGACGACCCGGAGAAAACGAAGCGCGAAAAAAAAGCCATTTACGAAAAGGAAAACGCCGGTCCGTATAAAGCGGCGGCCTGCGGAATGGTGGATGATATCATCCGGCCGGAAGACTCGAGGAAAAAATTGATTCAGGCATTTGACATGCTTGCGCATAAGGAAGAGGAAAGACCGAAAAAAAAGCACGGTAATATACCGATTTAAACGGAGGGAACTGAAAATGGTAAACGAAAAACGTCTGCTTGAAGAATTTCTTGAACTCGTTCAAATTGATTCAGAGACAAAACATGAAGCGGAAATCAGCAAGGTGCTCAAACAAAAATTCACTGATTTAGGATTGAGCGTAAAAGAAGATAGTACAAAAGAAGTGACGGGGCATGGAGCCGGCAACTTAATCTGTACGTTAAAGGGCACAAAAGATGCGGATACGATTTATTTCACATCGCACATGGACACGGTTGTCCCGGGCAAAGGCGTTAAGCCGATTGTGGAAGACGGCTATGTAAAATCCGACGGCACGACGATTCTCGGCGCTGATGATAAGACGGGTCTTGCCGCAATGTTTGAAGCCATTAAAGTGCTGAAAGAACAAAACATCGAGCACGGCACCATTGAATTCATTATCACGGCCGGAGAAGAATCGGGATTAGTCGGGGCAAAAGCAATGGATCGTTCAGACATTACCGCGAAATACGGTTTTGCGCTTGATTCAGACGGAAAAGTCGGCAACATTATTGTAGCCGCGCCGACACAAGCGAAAGTGAGAGCAACCATTTTCGGGAAAACGGCTCATGCGGGGGTAGAACCGGAAAAAGGCATCTCCGCGATTACAATCGCGTCAAAAGCGATCTCTAAAATGCCGCTCGGCCGTATTGATAAAGAAACAACGGCTAATATCGGACGTTTCGAAGGCGGCACGCAAACCAATATCGTCTGCGACCAGGTTGATATTCTGGCTGAAGCGCGTTCATTAGTGCCTGAAAAAATGGAAGCGCAAGTGCAGAAAATGAAAGAAGCTTTCGAATCTGCTGCAGCTGAGATGGGAGGCCGCGCGGAAGTGGACATCGCGGTCATGTATCCGGGTTTCAAATATCAGGACGGCGATCAGGTTGTGGAAGTCGCGAAAAAAGCGGCGGCAAAAATCGGCCGGCCGAGCGAACTTCAGACAAGCGGCGGCGGAAGTGACGCAAACGTCATTGCCGGCCACGGCATTCCGACAGTCAACCTGTCAGTAGGCTATGAACAAATCCATACGAAAAATGAAAAAATGCCGATTGAAGAGCTCGTCAAAACGGCGGAAATGGTCGTTGCCATTATCGAAACAGCGGCCAACTAAAAACGAAGCACCCAATTTGGGTGCTTTTTTCATTCTTCATGATAATTGGCTTAAAGCCTTGCAGATACAAGAAAAAAACCCTGCCGGATAGGTTTCGGGCAGGGTTTCAGTATTATGATTTGGCGGGCTCCGCCTGAGCCGCAGCTTGTTTCTTTTTATGATGCGTCTGCTGTAAAAGTACATTCTGCACTGTCAAAAACAGTCCGCTTGTAAACCAGTAAAGCGGCAGCGCAGCCGGTACGTTAAGTGAAAAAATGGTCATCATGACAGGGAAAATAAAGACCATGATTTTTGCTGACTGCATCGCGGCCGGATTTTGAGCAGCCGGTGAATATTTCTCGTTTAATTTTTGGGAAATATAAGCCTGTAAGAAATACATGGCCCCCGCGCACAGTGATACAAGAATATCAGAATGCCCTAAGCTGAACCACAGAAATGAGTGTGAAGCGATTTCCGGCGTTGAGCGGATGGCGTAATAAAAACCGATCAAAATCGGGAATTGCACCAGCATCGGAAGACATCCCATTGCCATCGGATTCAGATTGTGCTCACGGTAAAGCTTCATCATTTCCATTTGCAGTTCTTTTTGTTTTTCCGCATCTTTCGTTTGTTTTATTTTAGCCTGAATGCTGTCGACCTGCGGTTTGATCACAGCCATTTTTTCCTGAAACACCCGCTGTTTCTTAAATTGGTTCACAAACAAAGGCAATACAACGATCCGGACGATAATCGTCACCAGAATAATCGACAGTCCGTACTCACCGTGGAACAGGCCCGCCACACCTTTTAAAAGTGCCGAAAACGGCTCGATCAGGTAATCGTGGAAAAAACCGATATTCCCGAGGCCTCCCGTCTGAGTCTGAGATGTCGCCGCAAAAGCCGAGCGGCCTGTGCACAGTACGATAAAAAACAATCCGAATGCGATCCATTTTTGATATGTTTTAGACAATTATGTCTCCTCCTTTTTATCTTCACTTGCCGTTATAAAAGGAGGAAGCTGACATCTTCATCATCATTCGCCGGTGAATTCATGCGGATGACTTTACGTATCCAAGTTGTAATGCGATGATATATAATAATAAGAAAGTCTGTTCGGTTCAGCTGAACGACTGCTTGATGTTCATCTATTCGTTTCGTTCTCCAATGCTCGCCTGCGCGGCGCTCACGCAAAAGAAAAGCGATGCCGATCGCGGTCAGAGCGGGAAGAATAATTGTGAAAAAATCGACTAAAAATAAAAAGTCATTCATTGACTCAAGAATCATTTTATCACATCCATTCAGCTCTTATTTTACTACATATATATAAGGTTGTCTATGAAAGGAAAGGAGGCGCCGGGAGTGGCCGGAAAAGGGAGAATTATATTTCATATCGATATGAACAGTTTTTATGCCTCCGTAGAAATGGCGTATGATCCGTCTTTAAGAGGAAAACCTATCGCCGTTGCCGGAAACGTGAAGGAACGGAAAGGAATCATCGTCACCTGCAGCTACGAAGCGAGAGCGCGGGGCGTAAAGACCACCATGCCGGTGTGGCGGGCAAAACGCCTCTGTCCGGAACTCATCGTCGTGCCTCCGAATTTTGACCGCTACCGGAGTTCATCAAAAGAAATGTTCAGCATTCTGAGGGAGTATACGGATTTAGTCGAGCCTGTTTCTATTGATGAAGGATACATGGATATTACGGACACACCGCACAGACACAGGGCGTATGAGACAGCCGAAGACATTCAGGCGAGACTGCAAAAAGAGCTTTTGCTTCCGTCAAGCATCGGCATCGCCCCGAATAAATTTCTCGCCAAAATGGCGTCTGACATGAAAAAACCGCTCGGCATCACCATTTTAAGAAAAAGAGAGCTGCCGGACCTCTTATGGCCTCTACCGATTGAAGAGATGCACGGTATAGGAACGAAAACTGCGGAAAAAATAAAAACGCTCGGCATCAAAACGATCGGTGATTTGGCAAAAGGAGATGAACATGCGCTGAAAACGCTTCTCGGCATAAACGGCCCGAGGCTGAAGGATAAAGCGAACGGCATCCATCCTGCAGAAGTCAATCCCGAGCGGATTTATGAATTTAAAAGCGTCGGCAACTCATCCACCCTGTCGCATGATTCGGCTGACTGGGATGAATTAACGGGCGTGTTTGACCGGCTCGCGCTGTCTGTGAGCGAACGGCTCCAGCGTAAGGAGGTCATGGCCTGCCGGCTGTTCATCATGATTCGGTATGCGGATTGGAAAACAGTCACAAGAAGCATGACCCTCAGCAATCCAGCTGATCAGAAAAAAGACATCATGGAAGCGGCGATGGAACTGTTTGACAAGCACTGGAACCAAAACCCGGTAAGGCTTCTCGGCATCACCGGAACGGAACTGGTTGAAAAACAGCAGGCGTATAAACAGCTTGATCTGTTTTCATTCAAGGAGGACGCAAAGGATGAGCCGATTTTTCAGATGATGAACGAGCTGAATGAAAAGTACGGCCAAAACCTGATCAGAAAAGGCGCCGTTATAAAAAAAGAAGAAAGCAAAACAAGGGGAACGAGCTTTAACAGAGACTTTTTCCAGGATGAAAAGAAAAGGTGAATAACTTGAAAAAAGGGGTTATGTATGATAATTTCTTTAGTATAAATATCATTTTATTTTAATTTAAATTTTAAAATGGTTAAACGTTTGAAGAAGGGACGTTAGAATATGTCAAAACAACAAATCGGAGTTATCGGTCTTGCGGTAATGGGTAAAAATCTGGCTCTTAACATCGAAAGCCGGGGATTTTCTGTGTCTGTATACAACAGATCAAGCAGCAAAACGGAAGAGTTTTTAGAAGAGGCAAAAGGCAAAAATGTTGTCGGTACATACAGCATTGAGGAGTTTGTCCAGTCTCTTGAAACACCCCGTAAAATTTTATTAATGGTTAAAGCGGGAACTGCAACGGATGCGACGATTCAATCTCTTCTTCCTCATCTGGAAAAAGACGATATTTTGATTGACGGCGGAAATACATACTATAAAGATACGCAGCGCCGGAACAAAGAGCTTGCCGAAAGCGGCATTCACTTTATCGGAACGGGTGTATCAGGCGGTGAAGAGGGAGCGCTGAAAGGGCCTTCTATTATGCCGGGCGGCCAAAAGGAAGCGCACGAACTCGTGAAACCGATTCTAGAAGCCATTTCTGCTAAAGTGGATGGAGAAGCTTGTACGACATACATCGGCCCGGACGGAGCGGGGCACTATGTAAAAATGGTGCACAATGGTATCGAATACGGTGACATGCAGCTGATCTCTGAGTCATATTTCATTTTGAAACAGGTGCTCGGATTGTCTGCCGAAGAGCTTCACGAAGTATTCGCTGAGTGGAACAAAGGAGAGCTTGACAGCTATCTGATTGAAATCACGGCTGACATTTTCACTAAAAAAGATGAAGAAACGGGCAAACCGCTTGTTGACGTCATCCTTGATAAAGCAGGCCAAAAAGGAACGGGTAAATGGACAAGCCAAAGCGCTCTTGACTTAGGCGTGCCGCTTCCGATTATCACTGAATCTGTTTTTGCGCGTTTCATTTCCGCAATGAAAGAAGAGCGTGTGAAAGCAAGCAGCCTTCTGTCCGGGCCAGACGTTAAGCCGGTCACTGAAAATAAAGAAGAGCTGATTGAAGCGGTCAGAAAAGCGCTCTTCATGAGTAAAATCTGTTCTTACGCACAAGGCTTCGCCCAAATGAAAGCCGCGTCTGAAGAATATAACTGGGATCTGAAATACGGTGAAATCGCGATGATCTTCCGCGGCGGCTGTATCATCCGCGCGGCGTTCCTGCAAAAGATCAAAGACGCGTATGACCGTGAACCGGAGCTTGACAACCTGCTGTTAGACAGCTACTTCAAAAACATTGCAGAAAGCTACCAAGGCGCCCTTCGCCAAGTGATTTCACTTGCCGTAGCCCAAGGCGTGCCGGTACCTTCGTTCTCAAGCGCACTTGCGTATTACGACAGCTACCGTACGGCAGTGCTTCCTGCAAACTTGATTCAAGCGCAGCGTGATTACTTCGGCGCGCATACGTATGAACGCACAGATAAAGAAGGCATTTTCCATACTGAATGGATGAAGTAATGAAGAAGCCCCCGCATTGATTGCGGGGGCTTTTCTGATATTAAAAACCGCAGGCCGTCATGAACGGCGCCGCGGTTTTTAATGTTTTCTTATATATTCCACCAGTGGAGAGCGTCTTTTTCAAGAAGATCGTCCGAAGCTTTCGGTCCCATTGACCCGGCTTCATAATTCGGAGAAAGGGTTTTGTCGGCTGCCCACGTTTCGGAAATCGCATCGACGAAATTCCATGAAAGCGCTACTTCGTCCCAATGGGCAAAGTTTGTCGCATCACCGAGCAGACAGTCATGGATTAATTTTTCATAGGCTTCCGGTGTGTTCATTTCATCACTGCAGTTGCTGCAGTAATCCAGCTTAATCGGCTGAGCATGAGCGGCTCCGCCTAATTTTTTAGCGTTCAGATATAAAGTGATGCCTTCATCCGGCTGAATATGGATGACAAGCAGGTTCGGATTTACATTCGTTTCATTGCCGTAATAAAGGTTCATCGGAATGTCTTTAAATTGAACGACGATTTTCGTTGATTTTTCTTTCATCCGTTTCCCTGTGCGGATATAAAACGGAACGCCGGCCCAGCGGAAGTTATCGATTAACAGCTTTCCGGACACGAATGTTTCCGTATTGGAATCCGGTGCTACATTTTGCTCATCTGTATAGCTCGGTACAGCGTTTCCGTCAATCGTTCCCGCTTGGTATTGTCCGCGGACGAAGAAGTCACTTACTTCGTTTGGAGCGACAGGGCGGAGGGCTCTCAGCACCTTTACTTTTTCGCTGCGGATTTCTTCCGTGTTCAGTTTAATCGGCGGTTCCATCGCCAAGAGAGCGACCATTTGTAAAATATGGTTTTGAACCATGTCACGGAGTGCGCCTGATTTCTCGTAATATCTCGCGCGATCCTCAACGCCGAGATCCTCACTTGACGTAATCTGGATGTTTGAGATGTAGCGGTTATTCCACAGCGGCTCAAACAGCGCATTCGCAAACCGGATGACTTCGATATTTTGAACCATTTGTTTGCCTAAGTAATGGTCGATCCGGTAAATTTGATCTTCCGTGAAAGCTTCGCGTATTTCTTTGTTAAGCTCTTTCGCACTCGGCAGGTCATGGCCGAACGGTTTTTCAATGACGAGACGGGACCAGCCATTTGTCGCTGTGACACCTTCGTTTTTAAGTGATTTTGCGATAGTGCCGAAAAACTCAGGAGCCATCGCCAAGTAAAACATTCTGTTGTTCGGGATTTCATATGTATGTTCAAGCTGATCAAGCAGGACATTCAGCTCCTGATAGGAACCCGGATTCGTTACATCAAACGGATGGTAATAAAAATGAGATGTGAAGTCGTCTATGTCTTTTTGCCCGGCAGAAGAAACAGACGTTTTAACGGTTTCCCGGAGGTCCTCGTTTGACCAAGGTCTTCTTCCAACACCTACAACTGCAAACTCTTCACCAATTTGACCATTTTTATATAAACGGTGAATGGATGGGTAAAGTTTTCGTTTTGCCAAATCCCCTGTGGCACCAAATATTACAATTACTGCTTTTGGTTTGTCGTTTGTTTTCACTTAGAGTACCTCACTTTATCTGAAGCATGGTTTAAAACCCCGCATATTTCCTTCATTTTAAATCTAAAATTCGTTGAAAGCAAACATTTCAGCCTGTTTTTTGCGGTTTGCGGAAAAAAATTAATCAGGCCGGAGAAGGCCCGGGTGAATTCACATTTTCAGCCTGATCCTGTATCCTTAGTAGTACAAAGATCTAGGAGGAAGCATTGTGGAATTATTATTTTTAGGGACGGGGGCCGGCATGCCGGCAAAGACGAGAAACGTAACGTCCGTCGCGCTGAAGCTTCTTGAAGAAAGGCGTTCCGTATGGCTGTTTGATTGCGGAGAAGCCACTCAGCATCAGATATTACATACAACAATCAAACCGAGGAAAATTGAGAAGATTTTCATCACCCACCTTCACGGCGACCATGTTTACGGTCTTCCGGGTCTGTTGGGGAGCCGTTCATTTCAGGGCGGTGAAGAAGAGCTGACGATTTACGGGCCAAAAGGCATTAAAGCCTTTATTGAAACAAGCCTGAACGTGACGGCGACTCATCTGACGTATCCTCTTACCGTACATGAAATCGAAGAGGGGACGGTTTTTGAAGATGAGCAATTCATTGTTACCGCAGTATCCGTCATTCACGGCGTGGAAGCGTTCGGCTACCGGGTTCAGGAAAAGGATATTCCCGGCGCATTGCAGGCCGGCAGATTAAAAGAAAGGAATATCCCGCCCGGACCCGTCTATCAGAAAATCAAAAAAGGCGAAACGGTCACACTTGATGATGGCAGAATCATTAACGGTCGGGATTTTTTGGAACCCCCGAAAAAAGGGAGAGTCGTCGCTTTTTCCGGGGATACGAGGGCATCAGAGCGGGTAACGGAGCTGGCGCGCAATGCGGATGTGCTTGTTCATGAAGCGACGTTTGCCAAGGAAGATGCAAAGCTCGCACATAATTATTATCACGCGACGACAGAACAGGCTGCGCAAACGGCAAAAAAAGCAGGCGCCAAACAGCTGATCTTAACTCATATCAGCGCAAGGTATCAGGGGGAATCGCCGATAGAGCGTCTCGAACATGAGGCGAAAGCGGTATTTGAAAACAGTAAGATCGCATTTGACTTCATGGAGGTCACTGTGGAGCGGTCTTAAAAAATGGACGCTTGACATTTTTTTTGGTGAGATATAATAAAACGTAATAATTACGATTTATATAAGGGGTGAAAATGATGCGTGTAAATGTTACATTGGCCTGTACAGAGACAGGGGACAGAAATTATATTACGACGAAGAACAAACGGACGAATCCTGACCGGTTAGAAATGAAAAAGTATTCCCCCCGGTTGAAAAAGTATACGTTGCATCGTGAGACAAAATAGATCACGATAACAAAAGCCATTGTGCCGTTGCACAATGGCTTTTGTTTTATCAGTTTACCGCCTGATAGGCAGGAGCATTCATTTGCTGGCGCACCGCGCACCAAACATCATAAATGGCAAGGTGGACGATGTGCGGTTCATCGTGGTGAATGGCATGAGAACTGTTTTTGGCCTGAATCCATCCGCTTTGATAAGAGACATCAAGCATGCTTCTGTGCAGTTTCACCCATTGTTCATGAGCGTGCTTTAAGCGCTCATCCCGCTCTCCCGATGATAAAATCAACAGCGGCATATCGCCGAAATGAATCTGCTGATGCTTGATCTGACGAAGGCTCGTCAAAAATTCCGCGTGTGATCCTTCCAATATGAACTGTTTCAAATAGGCGGCTTTCATTTCTTCGGGAAGAAGCGGAAGCACTTTCGTCTCCTGATCCTCAGAAACCGGATCAAGCATCACCATCCCGAGAATATCCCGGCGGTTCCGGCTCGCCCAAAGTCTGCTGATAATCGCGCCGTATGAATGCGAGACGACAAGATAAGGAGGCTTGACGCCGGCCTTCAGAAGAAGAGTGTTTAATTCCTGTACCATGTGGTCCGCCGTTCTCTTGTTTCGGCTTTGTCCGCTTTTGCCGATTCCGGCTCTGTCATATGTGAAAACCCCAAATTCTTCATCTATGTCAGCGAGTAATGATGTCCATGTTTCAGAAGAAGTGCCGTAGCCGGCTTCAAAGACGATCGTCACTTCGCCGGCGCCTTTACGGTGTTTCGTATAAAACGGACACCCGTCAATCAGATATGTCCTTTCCATCCATGCTGCTTTCATTGGAGTCATCCCCTCTAATTGGTTCTATAGGGAAGACGGAGAAGCTTCGGCAATCGTTTCTCAAAAAATAAAAAAAGAGACAGCCGGATCGAAAAACTCCGGCTGTCACTTCATCACCATGCTCTGTCGTATTGAACCGGTGACGGTATTTCAGTATTCAGCTGCTTCGCTGCACTCCTTGCAAAGTGCGGATCGCGCAGAAGTTCTCTCGCGACAAAAATAAGGTCAGCGCGGTTGTTTTGCAGAATTTCTTCCGCCATTGTTCCCGTCGTTATCAAACCGACGGCGCCTGTTGCGATTTCGGCCTGTTCACGGATTTTCTCCGCGAAGCTCACTTGGTAGCCTGGGAAGACGTTAATATCAGCTTGAACGAGTGCGCCTGAGCTGCAATCAATGAGGTCGACTCCCTGTTCTTTCATCCACTTCGCAAAACCGATATGATCCGCAATGTCCAGCCCTTTGTCTGTATAATCCGATGCAGAAATACGGACAAATAACGGGCCGTCCCAGACTTCCTTGACGGCTTCAATGGTCTCGCCTAAGAAGCGGTAGCGATTTTCATGTGAGCCTCCGTATTCGTCTGTACGGTGATTGGACAGAGGGGACAAAAATTCGTGCATTAAGTAGCCGTGTGCCGCATGAAGTTCAATAATGTCAAAGCCGGCTTCTTTCGCGCGCGCCGCTGCCTGTTTGAATTCCTGAATGGTTTCTTTAATTTGTTCTGTCGTCATTTCAGCCGGTGTTTTGGACTGCTCATCGAACGGAATGGCTGACGGAGCGTAAATGTCTCCCTCAAGCTCAGCTTTACGTCCGGCGTGCGCAAGCTGAATGCCGATTTTAGATCCTTGCGCTTTCACTTGTTCCGTCAGTTTGGCAAAACCTTCGATATGATCATCGCTCCAAATGCCTAAATCCTGATCGGAAATGCGCCCCTGCGGATTAACGGCTGTCGCTTCAACGATAATCAGGCCGACCTGGCCGATTGCACGCGATATATAGTGCGCCATATGAAAAGGCTGCAGTTTTCCGTCCTTCTCATGTGAGGAATACATGCACATCGGTGCCATAACAATACGGTTTTTGATCGTTACATCTTTAACGGTCCATGGTGTGAATAATTTTCTGGCCATTTATTTCGCCTCCCGGAATGTTTTAGACATTGATTATAACAATTCATGATCATTCAGTCATATAAACTGCTCACGACTGAGCGCATTGTTATTATTGTTCTGGAAGGGCATTTTTTTATACACAGCGTGGCCGTATCTTCATAACAGGCATTTACAGCCGATCATATAGCAAATATAGATGAGAAACGCACCGATGACTGCGTGGCCTCCTTTGAACCAGTTTGTCAGGATGAAAATACTGCTGATGAAGATCACTGCGCCGAAGGCACCGAATATTCCGTTTTTTTGAGCGGCTCTGAAATCGTCGGGGCTCATATTTTTCAGCTGCAAGTGAATATTCAGTAACGTCATGATCGGCAGCAATGTGATAACGCCTGATAAAAATAAGTATTTCGATTTGCTTAAATACGAGGCGGTCACCATAACGGTGCCGCCGATAAAAAATTGAATGAGAAAACTCATGCTGAAACGCTCACCTTCTGTTTGTTATCAAGTATAATGATGGAGACATTGCCATTTTATTTTTGATTGATGTATAAGTAAACTAAATATAACTAATGCATTGGATAATAAAGAATGATATCTGGGAGATGAAGCCGGTTGGATTTAAAGAAGCATTTAGCCTTTATTAAAACGGTTGAAAGCGGCAGCCTGACCCAAGCCGCTGCCATATTGAATTACACACAGCCGAACATCAGCCAAATGATCAGTAAATTAGAGGAAGAGTACGGTTTTCCGCTTTTGATCAGACAGCGGCATGGAGTGCGGCCCACCGCAAATGGCTTGAAAGTGTTACATATTATGAAGGAAATTCAAAAAAACTATGAAAAACTGTCTGAAACCGTTGATAATATTAATGGGTTAGAAAGAGGGGAAGTCCGGCTCGGAACTGTTACGAGCGTGGCCGTAAAATGGCTGCCGAAAATTTTGAGGGAATTTAATGAGCTGTATCCTTCCATGAAGGTGCATTTGTTTGAAGGAAATTCTACTGAACTGGAAGAATGGCTGAAAGATGACCGGATTGATGCGGCGATCGGGACATCCCACAGCGAGAAGTGGTATTTTTACCCGTTGGCCGAAGACCCGATTGTAGCGGTGATGAGCCCGCAGCATGAATTGGCGCAATGTGAAACGGTTCCGTTACATGTCATGGAGTCCGTCAAATGTATCGTGCCTTATCCGGAGACACATTTTGATGTGCTGAAAGTGCTGAAGGAAGAAAAGATCACGCCGCGGGTCGCTTATCAAATCAGAGGGGATGAAGCGATTATTGCAATGGTGCGGAACAATCTGGGGATCAGCATCTTGCCGCAGCTTTTGGTGAATGATTGTGATGTGCTCATCAAACGGTTCGACCGGTATGTCTCCAGGCAGCTCGGCATTTTGACAGCTCATGCAAAGGAGACGCAGACACCTTCTGTCCAGAAACTGATTCAATGCATACAAGAATGGGTTGCGGTCCATCAGGCTTCTGTCTGAAGAAGCCTGATGTGCGTTTAAGCCGGTTCAGGATAATAGACCAGCATAAAATATGTCACCGATTCATCCGAGGAATTAAAATAACTGTGCGGCATCGCCCGAAGTCAGTACATGCTTTTCGTCATAAAGCTCAACCGTCAATTCACAGCTCTTGACTAAAATGTATTCTTTCCCTAAATGTGATTTTGCCTCATGGGCGCAGCCCGGCTTCAGGTCAACTATGCCTTGAAAACAAAAAGTCTGACCGTGACGGTGGTGAGCGGGGTTATTTTGGTGTCGGGCTTTCGTCTGTTTATATAAAAAGGGCATCAACGGCACATGCTGTTGATGCTTTTTTTGAAATGCTAGGATTTGGAGAGCACTTCAATTCCGACGTTGACCATTTTGTCCAGTCCCATAAAAGACAGGCAGATTTTGGCGCGTCTTTTTCTTTTATCGATCTTTTTAATAATGCCTTCCATTCCTTTAAGAGGCCCTGAGGCAACGGTTACTTTTGAATTTTCAATATAGACTTTTGAATAATCTACAGTGTCTCCTTCTCCGATCAGCCTGATAATAGGGAGGATTTCTTCATCCTTAATTGTCGTGAAATAGGTTTTACGCTCTTTGGAATAATATGCGCCGTTATTCACGATTCTGCATGAAATGGGGAGTTCTTTGATTTTATGAAATGTCCGCTCTGTCATCTTCGTTTTAAACAGAACATATCCCGGAAACATCTTTTTGAGTGCCTCGTATTTGATTCCGGCTTTTCGTTCTGTGACTTTTTTCTTGGGTATGATTGAGTAGAGAGCCTGCTCATCAAACTGCAGACGCAGAAATTTTTGCACTGCTTCTTCTTTTCCGGACTCTACAAAAAGTGCGTACCATTTCATGACTGGATCCTCCTTAGAATAATAAGAAATTATTATACAAAGAAAGTATTTAATGGATAGTATTTAAAGTGATTAAAAATTTTTCTAATTCGTCTTTTTTTTACATAATATATGAAAATGAAAAATAAGTATAGACCCAATTGACAGAGAAGCGATGAAATTTTCTTTGACATGAAAAGGGTTCAGGGAATTATCTGACATTTATCCCGAAACAATTATGCCGACTGTCCACCGAATATAAAACTGTGGAATAAATGTCAGAAAATAACGAAATAAAGCCTTGACATTATTATCTATAAATTGATATTATTCTCTTTAAATAGCAACTATTTGTTAAATTTATTAAATTGATGTAAAGCACCTATTAAATTTCAATCGCTGTTTCGGCACGTTGAAGAGGAAATAGGGATTATAAAAATGATTGCAGTGTATATATCTACATATACATGATAAGGGAGAAGTGTGCCGTCATGGCTGTTTTCGGGCATATTGGCACTGCAGCTTGTCATGCGAAACATTCAGTAAACAAGCAAGATGTCTTTATATAAATTATGTTAGAAAAGGAAAACACAATGCGTTTGCGATTTTTAAACCTGTGCTGAATCGCAAACGCGTTTGTGTTTTTATTTTTATGCCGGTGTTTACACCAGTCAATATATGAATATAAGAGACGTTTTTGTATGGAGAAACACATGTGATGTACAAAATTGGCGATGCGGAAAGGATGAGGATAAGATGCTTACGTTTGTGTTCCCGGGGCAGGGTTCTCAATTTAAAGGAATGGGAGCCGGACTGTTTGATGAATTTCAAGATCTGACACGTCAGGCTGATGACATATTAGGCTACTCTATAGAAGAATTGTGTCTGGAGGATCCGAATCACCAGCTGGGGAAAACGCAATTTACCCAGCCGGCGTTATATACGGTGAGTGCACTCAGTTATTTAAAGAAAATGAAAGAGTCCGGCAGAGAGCCTGATTACGCCGCAGGGCACAGTTTAGGAGAATATAATGCGTTATTTGCGGCCGGCTGCTTTGATTTTGAGACCGGTTTGCAGCTTGTAAAAAAAAGAGGGGAGCTCATGAGCAAGGCAGCTCCCGGAGGCATGGCGGCGGTTTTGGGGTTTACCGCTGAACAAGTAAAAGAGGTTCTATCCGATTATCATCTGACCGGCATTGATATCGCTAACCACAATTCACCTTCGCAAATTGTGATCGCCGGAACGAAACAAGACATTGAAAAAGCGGGCCCCGTCTTTGAAAAAGCCGGCGTGAGAATGTACCTTCCTTTAAATGTGAGCGGCGCCTTCCATTCCCGCTATATGAAAGATGCTGAAAAAGAGTTCGCGGATTATTTAGAAGAAACGGCGTTTTTGCCTCTTCGTTTTCCGGTGATCTCAAATCTTCATGCCGCACCTTATAAGAATGATGAAATCAAAACAAATCTGACTTTGCAAATGACCAATCAGGTAAAGTGGACGGACACGATACGCCGTCTGATGGGACTTGAAAATAATGAAATTGCAGAAGTCGGGCCCGGGGAAGTGCTGACAAAACTGACGCGTCAGATTAAAAAAGATGCCGTCCCATTACCTATGCCGAAAGAAGAGTCTGATACTGCTGATGTTAAAGCATCGGCAGCTGATCTGCAAAAAACGGCGGGAATGAGATTAGGGAACGAAGATTTTAAAAAAGATTATAACATCCAATATGCTTACATGACGGGCTCCATGTACAGGGGAATTGCTTCGGAACAGATGGTCATTAAAGCGGCAAAAGCGGGAATGCTGGGCTTTTTCGGAACGGGCGGATTGAGTATCGAACGGATCGGACAGGCCATCGGAACCATCCGGTCTGCACTGCGGCAAGGGGAAACATTCGGAATGAATCTTCTTCATCATATGATGTCACCTGACAAGGAAGTCAGAATGATAGATTTATATTTGAAAAACGGCATTCATCTAATTGAAGCATCGGCATTTATGGGCATAACCCCCGCTCTCGTTATATACAGGGCAAAGGGATTAAGCAGGAATCATGACGGATCGGTGTCAGTTCAAAACAGAATCATCGCGAAAGTATCCCGGCCTGAAGTCGCTGAGGCCTTTCTGAATCCGGCTCCGGCTCATGTGCTGGAAAGACTTGTGTCTGACAATCGGCTGACAGCCGGGGAAGCGGCGCTTGCAAAAGAAATTCCGATGGCTGATGACATTTGCGTTGAAGCGGATTCAGGAGGGCATACCGACCAAGGGATTCCGTATACATTAATGCCTGCCATGATCAGACTCAGAGACCGCATGATGGAGAAGCACGGTTATGCGAAAAAAGTAAGAATCGGCGCAGCGGGCGGCATCGGCACTCCGGAAGCGGCTGCTGCGGCGTTTCTGCTCGGCGCCGAATTTATCGGAACCGGTTCTATTAATCAATGCACGGTCGAAGCCGGGACAAGTGATTCAGTGAAAGATCTGCTTCAGGAAGCGAACGTGCAGGATACGTCATACGCTCCCGCGGGGGATATGTTTGAAGCGGGAGCAAGGGTGCAGGTGCTGAAAAAAGGACTGTTTTTCCCGGCAAGAGCCAATAAACTCTTTGACTTGTACAGACAATACAATTCTTTAGATGAAATAGATGAAAAAACGAAAACATTAATTGAAGAAAAGTATTTCCAGCGCGGTTTTGAAGAAGTGTATGAGCAGCTGAAACGTGATAAATCTCCTGAACAGATCGCCAAAGCCGAACAGAATCCGAAACACAAAATGGCGATGGTATTTAAATGGTATTTTTCTCATACGACAAGGCTCGCTCTGGAAGGGAAAAGCGAAAGTAAAATAGATTACCAAATCCATTGCGGCCCTGCGCTCGGCGCGTTTAATCAGTGGGTGAAAGGAACCCCGCTTGAAAATTGGAGAAACAGGCATGTCGATCTGATCGGCAAACAGCTCATGGAAGAAACAGCCGGCCTTCTTGCGCAAAGGCTGGTATCGATTACAGGCTGAGTATGACCAGCCATTACATTTTTTCTGCGGAGGACAGACCATGCTGATTGAAAATCATGAATTAACGATGAGCCATGTCGGGTTAGGGAATTTGAATGAGTACGCGCTGCTGCTGTTATTCGGCAACGCACACAGTCACCATTTAACGGACGGAACGGGATTCCGGCCTGATCAGATGGCCGATCACCAAGGGCTGATTTTGTATCCGGCTTATTTTATGACACATCTTAAAGTTCCTTCAGATCAGCCTCTTGATCAGTACCGATTATGGGACGAGGTTTCCGTCGGAGTCGATATCTCCCGGTTTGGAGAAACCATATTAGAATCTGATTATTTGTTCGGGCCGAAAGGAGCGGTCAGCTCTGATAAAAGCGAGTGGGACCGGGGACGGTTTCCTTCTATGAAAGCCAATAGTTTAATTGTCGTCGACGTCACACAAACAGAAGGTTCGACCCGCAAAGTCTCAGCGCCTAAGGCTGAGTGCATTACGGAACTTTCTAAGCTAGCCAAGCCGCCTTACGCGCTGATGCGGTCAAAGAAAATCAGAACGGACGCCTTCGGTATGAAGCCGGGCAACCTCAAAACAGCAGACCCCGTTTCATATCGGGTTCCTGTTGATCAGGATGCTGCGCCGGGGCATGCCATGGTGTTTGCGAAATTCAGCAAGATAATGGATGCGGCGGAATTTGAATGGATGACGCGCCGGTCGAAGCCGGGTTTTCCGGTTTCAATCGCGCGGCATTTATTTTTGCTCGAAAGAGAGACGTATTATTACGGAAATTGTTTTGCAGATGAAGAGCTTGATATTTATATGACGGGACACATTGAAGAATGCGATCCCGACTTTCACGGTGAGTCCCTCGGTATGATCTCAGTGGCGAAAATCAGCTATCAGATTGAAGTCTATATGAAAAGAAATCATACATTGCTGGCCATTTCCAAGGTGGATAAGCTGCTGGCGGTGCCGACCTCTTCACAAGATCATATTCCGGATTATAAACGGGTCATCAGAAGTTTATAAAATGAAGAATGGAGCTGAAAGCAAATGGAACAAACCAAGGAAATGAAGCAGATCATCGCTCAAATCATTCAGGACATTCAAGAACAGCAGTCATATCGGGCCGTCGAAGCGGGAGATGATGTGAGAGTCATAGAGGATCTGGGCTTCTCATCACTGGATATCGCTCAATTAGTCGCACAGATGGAGATGGAAACCGGAGTAGATCCTTTTTCCCAAGGAGAAACGATTTCCAGCATTACAACCGTCGGCAGCATTTGTGATATTTATCAAAAATATATGGACAGTGCTCAATCATGAAAACAGAAAGCAGGGGAGATATCAGCTGGGTGACTGATAAGCTTAGGGAAACGCAAGACAGTGAGTTTCTCATCTTTAAAGGGCAGACTTTTACGTATGATGATTTGCTGACACGAATCAGCTTTTTTCAGAAAGAACTTAAACAAAACGGAATACGTGAAGGAGAATGTGTGGCGCTTATCGGGGATTATTCCCCGAACGCCATTTTTTTGCTGATGGCGCTTTTGTTAAACCGAAATATCGTTGTCCCTCTCAGCAATGAATCAAGGGAAAAGCATCTCGATATGTTTGAAGACGCGAAAGTGAATCAAATCATTGAAATAAATGAAAATGACAGCTGGACGCTTCGTGAAGGTTCTGAAAGCGCCTCTCACCCTCTGCTTGATGACCTGCGTGAGAGAGGGGAATCAGGCATTATTATTTTCACATCGGGAACCTCCGGCAAAAGCAAAGCATCCGTGTTAAGCGCCGGCCGGCTGCTTGAAAAATATAAAACGGCGAAGAGAAAACCGCTGCGTACGCTCATTTTTCTGAAATTAGATCATATCGGCGGCATTAATACGCTGTTTGCGATTCTGTTTAACGGGGGAACGATCGTGACATCAGACAGCAGAACGCCGGAGTCCGTTTATCAGGCGGTCGACAAACATGCTGTCCAAGTGCTCCCCGCCACCCCGACCTTTTTAAACATGCTGCTGATGTCCAAGGCGGATGCCGGCTATAACCTCTCTTCACTCCGGCTGATCACTTACGGCACAGAGCCGATGCCGCAATCAACGCTGCGCGGCATCCACCGGATGTTTCCGGATGTACGGCTGAAACAAACATACGGATTAACTGAACTGGGGATTTTCTCAACGAAATCAAAAGACAGCCAATCCACTTGGATGAAAGTGGGCGGCGCCGGAACTGAGACCAAAATTACCGGAGGCACGCTTTGGATCCGTTCTGAGTCGGCGATGCTCGGCTATTTAAACGCACCGTCACCTTTCGATGAAGACGGCTGGTATGACACCGGTGACCAGGTGGAAACAGACGGCGAATATATAAGAATTCTCGGAAGAAAGAGTGAAATCATTAATGTGGGCGGAGAGAAAGTGTTTCCGGCAGAGGTGGAAAGCGTCTTTCTGGAGATACCGAATGTCCGGGATGTTCTCATAACAGGCAGAAAAAATCCGATTACAGGCGAGATTGTTGCGGCAGAGGCCGTGCTTGAAAAAGAGGAAGATATCAAATCTTTCAGAAAGCGGGCCGTAGCTCATTGCAAACAGAAGCTGCAGCCATATCAGATACCGCAGATCATCTCTGTTACAGATCGAAAACTGTCTAATGATCGATTTAAAAAAATAAGAAACGTGTAAAACAGGAGGCAAATATGAATAACGGAAAAGTAGCGGTCGTCAGCGGAGGAAGCCGGGGGCTGGGAAAAGCGATTGTACAGACGCTTTTGGATGAGGATTACAAAGTAGCCGCTTTCAGCCGCAGTGAATCTGATTTTATTAACACATTGAGAGAGAGTGAAAAGTACCGCGGCCGCTTTTATTGGGAAGCGGCGGATGCGGCGGATGATGCCGCCATGAAACAGTTTGTTCTTCAAGTATACCGCAAGTTTTCCAGAATAGACGGCTTGGTCAATAACGCCGGTTTGAACCTTGATCAGCTGCTGCCCCTGACCAATGATGAAGACATTGACCGCATCCTCAATCTGAATATCGGTTCAGTCATCAAGCTGACCCGAAACGTTTCCCGTGTCATGCTGAAACAAAATTCCGGATCAATCGTTAACATAAGCTCCATTATCGGCTCAAGAGGATTTAAAGGCACTTCAGTCTACAGCGCATCCAAAGCGGCTCTTGACGGCTTGACGCGAAGCCTGGCCAGGGAGCTCGGGTCTAAAGGAATCCGTGTCAATTCACTTGCGCCCGGTTTTGTGGACACCGATATGACGAAAAATATGCCGGAAAAACAAAAATCGCAGATTATCAGAAGGACGCCGATGGGACGTTTAGGCGAAACAGACGATATGACCGGACTCGTTCGTTTCCTGCTTTCTCCTGAATCGTCCTTTATGACCGGACAGACAATGGCCATAGACGGCGGATTAACTTGTTAAAGCACAGAAAAATTCTTTTGTACAAGGGATGGTATCCTCATGAAATGTATTAACGAATTTTTAAGAACGGTAATAGCGCAAAAGCTGGGTGCCGAGGTGACCGAAGCGGAAGATAAAACCGCTTTTTTTACTCTTGGCGTGACGTCTCTCATCAGTGAAGAAATCATGACCATATTGCATAAAGAATTTACCGGTCTTTCTGAAACGCTGCTTTTTGAATATCCGAACATTGAGAAATTGAGTGAGTTTTTAAGTGCGCAGAAACGAAATCCCGAAAGCGTTCTTGAATTCACAGAAACGGAGCCTGATACGGGAAGCCGGCAGGAAGAAGAATTGCTTCCTGTACAGGCGGCTGAAAAGGTGCCTGAACCGGCAACGGATGAGAGCTCTGATATTGCGATTATCGGAATGAGCGGGATGTTTCCGAAAGCGGAAAACCAGCATGATTTTTGGAACAATTTAATAGAAAATAAAGATTGTGTCTCCGAAATCCCAGAGGATAGATGGGACAGCTCTTATTACTCGGAAGAGAAAACGGCAGAATACGCGTCATACAGTAAATGGGGAGGTTTTATTGATCATCCGGATCAATTTGACCCGCTGTTTTTTTCTGTTTCCCCGTGGGAAGCTGATTTAATGGACCCTCAGCAAAAATTGTATGTCACGTGCTGCTGGGAAGCGATGGAGGATGCCGGTTACGGGAACCCGGCGGCGAGGCCGACGGATCAAATTGGTGTATTCGCCGGAGTGACCTGGAATGAATATTCATTAATTGCACACGAAGAAGGTTTCCTCAAAGATCAGTACAAAGGCCCCGGCTCCTTATATTGGGGCATTCCGAACCGGGTTTCTTATTTCCTTGATCTCCATGGCCCGAGCATTGCTGTTGATACGGCGTGTTCTTCATCGCTTGTCGCCGTCCATCAGGCTTGTCAGGCCATTATGTCGGGCGACTGTGAAATGGCGCTTGCCGGAGGCGTCAACCTCAGCTTACATCCGCAAAAATACATGTTTTTAAGCCAATCGCATTTTCTGTCTTCTGAAGGAAAATGCCGCAGTTTCGGTGAAGGCGGAGACGGTTACGTGCCCGGCGAAGGCGCGGGAGCCGTTTTGTTAAAACCATTGAAAAAAGCGATTGCGGACAAAGACCACATCTACGGTGTCATTAAGGGGTCCGCCACTAATCACGGCGGCAAAACGACCGGGTATACGGTGCCGAATCCGGAAGCGCACCGGGACCTGATTTTATCCGCTCTAAACAGAGCCGCGGTAAGTCCGGCGGATATCAGCTACATTGAAGCTCACGGAACCGG
Organism: Bacillus sp. ChL18; assembly: GCF_026241425.1. Lineage (NCBI taxonomy): Bacteria > Bacillati > Bacillota > Bacilli > Caryophanales > Bacillaceae > Bacillus > Bacillus sp. ChL18. The sequence continues at coordinate 581,697 of NZ_JAPHWE010000001.1, forward strand.
CACGGCGCTCGGCGATCCGATTGAGATACGCGGCCTTTCTATGGCATTTGATAAACAGACCGATGAGAAAAATGACTGCGGAATCGGCTCGGTGAAATCCAATATCGGACATTTGGAAGCGGCTGCAGGGATCGCCGGTTTAATCAAGGTGCTTTTAAGCATGAAACATGAAACGCTTCCCGCCAGTCTGCACTCCGAGGAACTGAACCGCAAGATTTCTTTTTCTGATTCGCCATTTTATGTCGTCCGAAACAATCGGCCGTGGCCGGCTGAAGGAGATAAACCGAGAATCGCCGCAATCAGTTCATTCGGCGCAGGAGGCTCTAATGCCCATCTGATCGTAGGTGCTTATCAGCCAAAACGGCAAGCGGACGGGAATACTGAGCAAAAACCTCATGCCGTCGTATTAAGCGCACATTCCGAACAGCAGCTGAGAGAATATGCCGGGAAATTGAGCTTCTTTCTTGCCCGATTGGAAAACTCGCCTTCTGCCGGCGGATACAGTCTGGAAAATATCGCTGCCACCTTATTGTCAGGCAGAGAGCCCTTCTCCTTCCGGCTTGCTGTCATTGCATCATCCCTTTCTGAGCTGAAACAGCGATTGGACGGATTTGTAAGCGGTCACAGCGACGGCAGGCATATGTACTTCGGAAAAGCGTCACCCGGGCGGCCGGACGTTTCAGGCCAGTCCGTATCAGATCCTGAGAAATTTGCCGCGCTGTGGGTGAAAGGCCTTCAAGGTTGCAAAAAGCCGAAAACGCCGTATCAGAAAGTTCCGCTTCCTACGTATCCGTTTTTAAAGGAAACGTCCTGGCTGACTGATCAAAAAAAGCGGTATACAAAAAAGCCCCAAAATACCAAAAGGCGTGAAGCGCTGCATCCTCTGCTTGATGAGAATGTTTCATCCGCCCGGAAAGGGACGTTTCAAAAGATATTTTCCAAGGATGAATATTTCTTTAAAGATCATTTAGTGAACGAAAAATATGTGCTTCCCGGAGTCTGTCATCTGGAAATGGCGGCATACGGCGCGGCATTGTGGGGAGAACGCCCGGTCGTCTCTCTTCAAAGTGTGTGGTACATGGAGCCGATTGTGACAGGGACAGACCCAAGATCCGTCATGATAGAGTTTGAAGCAGAAAAAGAGCGTATAAGCTATGTCATTAAAGAAAAAGGAGCGGACGGCACCCTCTTTTCGCAAGGAGAAGTGATTTGTAAAGAAAAAGGAGCGTCTTTTGAGGCCCCGGCCTTTCAGCTCCCGGCGCCATTTGCGCAGAGAACGGAGCCGAAAGACATCTATCACTCGTTCTCTGAGGCGGGAATCGTGCAAAAGCACAGTTTTCAGGTCATCCGCGAATTCTCTTATACAGAAAGGAAAGCACTGGCCAAATTAACGCTCCCGTCACACTTGGAAGCCGATTTTAAACAGTACATCCTACATCCGTCCTTAATGGATGGCGCTGTTCAAACCGCAATGGCGCATGTGCTGCAATTTCAAAAAGAGCCTGCGCTTATCGTACCGTTTTCCTTCGGAGAAATACAGCTGCTTGAACCGTTAGCGAAAACCGTATTTGTGCATGCGGAGGTAAAAGCGGCCTCCGTTCACCAATTTGATCTGCATATTTGTGATGAGCGCGGCGTGCTGTTGGCGGCAGTGAAAGATTTTATCATAAAAGAGGTGCAGGAAAGCGCCTGGTTTAACCAAAAAGCCGGCGTCACGCCGAAGAAAAGCCGTGAAACGGAATTGCTTATGACACCGGTTTGGAACACCGTCACCATTCCGGAAACCGGCATGTCTTTCATGCGTGAAGAAAAAATAATCGTCATCGGAGCCGGGCCGGATTTTCAGCAGGCTTTGAAAGAGATGTATTCCGATGTCCGTTTTCCGGACATCACTTCTTTGGACAGCGCGGAACAAATGGCTGAAACACTGAAAGCGCAAGGTTCTTTTCAACACATGATATGGGCGGCGCCGGATCATCCCGTTCCATCCGTTTATGATGCGGATACGGCAGACGGACAGGAGCACGGGGTCATGCAGCTTTTCCGGCTGATAAAAGCGCTTCTGCTTCTGAATTTTGACACGGAACAACTATCATTGACAATCTGCACGTTTCAAGCACAGCCGATTCATGAACATGATGAGGTCAATCCGAGTCATGCAAGCATACACGGATTAGCGGGGTCGCTCGCAAAAGAATACAGCAATTGGAGCATCCGGCTTCTTGATTTGGAATCTCAAAGGGGAGACCGGCATCTTCCCGATGTCTTCTCTTTACCGGCGGACCCCGAGGGAAACCCGTGGGTCTTTCGTGCAGGTCAGTGGCACCGCCAGCAATTGGCCGTCTGCCAGCCTCATACAGATGAGCCTTCATTATACCGGCACGGCGGGGTTTATGTGATTATCGGCGGGGCAGGCGGAATAGGAGAAGTATGGACTGAATATATGATTCAGACCTATCGGGCAAAAATTGTCTGGATCGGGAGAAGGAAAAAAGATACACAGATTGAAAGAAAGCTGAAAAGACTTGCGGCTTTAGGTCCCGCACCGCAATATTTCAGCGCGGATGCTGCGGATTATGACTCTCTCAAACGGGCGTATGACACCATTGTGAAGGAAAATGGAAAGGTCCGCGGAATCATTCATTCCGCCATCGTGTTATCAGACCGAAGTTTTGCCAATATGGAAGAGGATCAATTCCGCGCTTCACTTTCTGCAAAAACTGATGTCAGCTTGCAGATTGCCCGGGTAGCTGAAGGGGAACCCCTGGATTTCTTGCTGTTTTTCTCTTCGATGATGTCGTTTCAAAAAGCGCCGGGACAGAGCAATTATGCCGCCGGGTGCACGTTTAAAGACGCTTTTGCTAAGCGGATCTCACAGAAAGCGCCGTATGCTGTAAAAGTTGTCAATTGGGGCTTTTGGGGAAGTGTCGGCGTCGTGGCCTCAGAACAATACCGGAAACGGATGGAGCGGGACGGAATCGCTTCTATTGAGGCGCCCGAAGCGATGAAAACGCTGGAAACCCTGCTTTCCGGACCTCATGACCAGCTGGCGCTGATTAAAACGACAGATCCGGTTTTTATGAAAGACGATCTGAAAGAACAAGTAACGGTTTATCCGGAAAAGATTCCTTCCGCACTCGGACAATTAGCGGTTAACATCACGCACAATGACGAAGCTGAGCGGTTAAAAGCATCAAGTGTCATGAGCTGCATGAGAGAGATGGAATCCCTTATTGAAAAAATGCTTGTATCAACCCTTTATGAGATGGGAGCCGGGCTTGATCAGGCTTTGCCGTTATTTCAATCGGCTGCCGGCATAACGGAACAATACAGCAGATGGCTGAAAGAGAGCTTTGTCCTTCTGAATACATTAGCGCTTGCTCCGGAAAAAACGGATCTAGGGCAGGTGTGGGAGGAATGGGAGCGGAAAAAAGAGACTTGGCTGCGCCAGAAAGACATGAGGGCGCATGTCAGATTGGCAGAAGAGACATTGCGTGTGCTTCCAGACATTTTAACCGGTAAGCTTCCGGCAACGGAAGTGATGTTCCCTGACTCCTCCTTCCGTCTTGTGGAAGGCATTTACCGCAATAATATCATTTCTGATTTTTTCAATGACAAGCTTGCTGACACATTGATTGAAGTTTTGAAGGAACGTCTGGAAAAAGACCCGCAGGCGAAAATCCGCATTTTAGAAATCGGAGCCGGAACGGGCGGGACGAGCGCCGCGGTCATGAGAAAATTGAAACCGTATGAAGCGCATATTGCCGAATATTGTTTCACGGATATTTCTAAAGCATTTCTTTTACATGCAGAAGACATATTCGGTCCGGAATATCCTTATGTCACTTATAAAATATTCAACGCTGAGCAGCCGGTATCAACAGAAGCGCAGGACATCGGCACGTATGACGCAGTGATCGCGACCAATGTGCTTCATGCGACAAAAAATATCCGCTCTGCGCTGCGCCATGCGAAAGCAATGCTGCAAAAAAACGGCCAGCTGTTTATAAATGAGATCAATAGCCGCACCATATTCAACCATGTGACGTTCGGCCTTCTTGAAGGCTGGTGGCTGTATGAGGATCATGATTTACGGATTCCGGGCTGTCCGGGGGTTGAGCCGTCCGGCTGGGCGGAAGCGCTTTCGCTTGAAGGATTCGTCCATCCTCTGTTTCCGGCTGAAGCCGCACACGACTTAGGCCAGCAGATTATAGCGGCTGAAAGTGACGGAACGGTCAGGCTTGCCCTCCCGCAGGCGTCAGAAGAAAAGCTGGAGTGCCGTCCGTATGACGCAGATGGTCTTTCGGATGATACCTTGCATTTCAGCCTGAGAGAAAAAAGCGTTGAACTGATGAAGAAGGTAATCGGTGAAGCGCTTAAAGTGCCGGCGCATCGTCTTTTATCCCATGAACCTTTAACCGCATACGGATTGGATTCCATACTGGTCGTCAGACTGACCAACGCGTTAAAAGACGTCTTCGGTTCTGTCAGCAGCACTTTGTTTTTTGAATATCAAACCATTGATGAGCTTGCTGATTACTTTCTGTCTTCCCGTAAAGAAGCGCTCGAGCGGCAATTCGGGAATGGACGGGCTCATCCCGAAAACGCCGGACGGGTGCAGGCTCCCGCAGAAAGCGCCGCGCCGATTCCAAACGTAAGAGAACGGGGCATCACATATCTGACGGAATTAATAGGAAAAACGCTGAAGATTCCGAGCGGGAGAATGGATCCGTCGGTTTCCTTAACCGCATACGGTTTGGATTCTATTCTGGTCGTCAGGCTCACAAATGCTTTTCGTAACGTGTTTGACCAAATGACCAGCACCCTCTTTTTTGAATATCAGACGATAGAAGAAATCGCGGATTACCTGCTTCTTTCTCAGCGGGGAGCATTTATGAAAGCGATGGGTGTGCGTGAGGAGCAGCTGTCTGATCACACAGATAACCTGAATGTAAAACAAAACAAAATTCCTCAAAACGAGGAAGGCAGCAGGACGAACGGAGATCCCTCTATCCAGGATATCGCTGTCATCGGTCTGTCAGGCCGGTATCCGGGCGCCGATCACGTTGATGAGCTGTGGGAAAATGTAAAAGCCGGCAGGCATTCTATTACTGAAGTGCCGAAAGATCGCTGGGACTGGAAAACGTTTTATAACGAGGAACGCGGAAAATGGGGGTCCATTTATTCAAAATGGGGCGGTTTTCTCGATGACATTGATAAATTTGATCCGCTGTTTTTCCGTATATCTCCCGCGGAAGCTGAAAGGATGGATCCGCAGGAAAGAGTGTTTCTGCAGACTGCTTATTCAAGCATTGAAGATGCGGGGTACACCCCGGCCACGCTTTGTGACAGCCGGAAAATCGGAGTCTTTGTCGGTGTGATGAACAGCAATTACCCGACGGTTCCCAGCGACTGGTCTATTGCAAACAGAGTATCGTTTTTGTTCAATTTCCAAGGGCCGAGTATGGCTGTGGATACAGCATGCTCTTCTTCTTTAACAGCTGTCCATCTCGCCGCAGAAAGCCTGCGGAGCGGAATGAGTGAAACAGCGATTGCCGGCGGAGTCAATCTTATCGTTGATCCGGCCCACTATGAGCGGCTGTCCGCTTTTTCAATGCTGTCTCCCGGTGATAAATGCAAATCTTTCGGAGACAGTGCGGACGGTTTTGTTGACGGTGAAGGAGTAGGGGCGATTGTGTTAAAGCCGCTTGCTCAAGCGGAGAAAGACGGCGATCATATTTACGGCGTTATTAAAGGAAGCATGCTGAACGCAGCAGGCAGGACAAACGCTTATATGGTGCCGAATCCGAAAGCGCAGTTTGATCTGATCGCAGAGACGTTGAAACGGACAGACATTCACCCGAGAACTGTCAGTTACTTGGAAGCCCACGGAACGGGCACTGCGCTCGGAGATCCGATTGAAATCGACGGGTTAACGAAAGCTTTTCGCCTGACAACAGAAGACCGGCAGTTTTGTTCCATCGGTTCCATTAAATCAAATATCGGACATTTAGAAAGCGCTGCGGGAATTGCGGGGATCACCAAACTGCTTCTGCAATTGAAACATAAGAGGATTGCCCCTTCATTGCATGCGGCGGAATTGAATCCGAATATTGAGTTTGAGCACACTCCGTTTTTCGTACAGCAAAAAGAAACGGAATGGAAACGACCTGTCTTGAATATCACGGGTGAAATGAAGGAATATCCGAGAATTGCCGGCATTTCCTCGTTTGGAGCAGGAGGTTCAAACGCACATGTCATCATTCAGGAATATGTGCCGTCTGACAGCCTGAAACCAATGGAAAACGCGTCTGTTTCTCCGCAAAAACCGGCTGTTATCATTTTATCAGCGCGAAATGAGCAGCAATTGACAGAGCGCGCCCGCCAGCTTCTGGATGATGTCATAAGAAAAAAACGTTCTGACGGGGATTTGGCCAAGATCGCCTACACGCTTCAGACGGGAAGAGAACCGATGGCTGAGCGGCTTGCATTTACGGCCGAGTCGATAGAAGAACTGAAAATGAAGCTTATGAGTTTCTCAAACGATCATAATATCGACCATGCTCATATCTGGCGGGGCAGGACAGCCAAACATCATTCATTGGCGGCTTCGCTCACTTCTGATGAAGATATGGCGCTTACTATAAATGCCTGGCTGAAAAAAGGGAAATACGGAAAGCTGCTTGACCTTTGGGTTAAAGGACTTGACGTCGATTGGTCAGCTCTTTATCAGCGCAACCCGGGCCGCATCAGTCTCCCGGCCTACCCTTTTGCCAAAGACCGATATTGGGTCACAAAAGCTGATGTGTCACTTGACAAAACAGGCTCAGCGGAAAGTGAGAAAGCAGCCAGACTTCACCCGCTGCTCCACGCGAATACATCGACTTTTACCGCCCAGCGCTTTACTTCTGTTTTTTCAGGGCATGAACCGTTTTTTGCGGATCATATCGTCAATGGAAAACCGGTGCTTCCGGGCGCGGCTGCTTTAGAAATGGCCCGGGCCGCCGTTACACTTGCCGCTGAAGACTTGCCGGGCGGGAAAGCGGGTCTCCGGCTCAAACAGATCGTTTGGCTCCGGCCGGTGACGGCGCTTTCTGAAGGAGTGACGCTTCATGTAAAGCTTCAGCCGGAAGAAAACGGAGACATCGCTTTTGAAGCGTATGCCGAAGGAGAAGAGCCGCTTGTCTTTTTCCAGGGAAAGGCCGTGCTCGAAGAGACGGAGCGTGCTCCTGTACTCGATGTGGAAGCGGTTCAGGCGCGCTGCGGCGGTCGTCACTTGTCAAAGGCTGAGTGCTATGAAGCATTCGACAGCCTCGGCATCACCTACGGACCGTCTCATCAGGCGCTTGACACCGTCTATGCCGGAAGCGGAGAAGTGCTCGCAAAGCTCACTCTTCCGCCGTCCGCCCGCGAGGAAAAGGAGCCGTTCATCCTGCATCCAAGCATGCTGGACGCCGCTCTTCAGGCTTCTATCGGCCTCGTGCTCTCAGACGGTTCCGCGTCCGGACGGCCGTTTCTGCCGTTTGCCCTCCAGGATATGCAGGTGTTTTCTGCGTGCCGGGAGACGATGTGGGCGGTGCTTTCCTCAGCGGACGGCGCCTATCATATTGAGCTGTGTGATGAAAACGGTGCGGTATGTGTCCGATTGACGGGGCTCACCGCCCGTTTTCTGGAAGAGGAAACGGAGGAAAAACCGCTCTTGCTTCAGCCAAAGTGGCAGGAATCACCGCCGGGTGAAGGCGGCGGACAAGAAGAGTCTTTCAGATACGTGACGCTGTATGGCGGAATGAACGCTGAGGACATAAGCGGCGCCGTATGTGCGGCTGACGGCGAAGGACCGATTGAAGACCGTTATGACGCCTGCGCGGCGGAGCTGTCAGCGATCGTCAAGCGTCTTATCAAAGAAAAACAGAAGAAAAAAACGCTGATCCAGCTTCTTGTCCCCGACAGGGGGGAAGACAATGTATTGGCGGGGCTGGCCGCTTTTCTGAAAACGGCTCACCTTGAACATCCGAAGCTGTACGGCCAAGTCATCCAAGCCGATCCGGACGAGTCAGCATCATCGCTTCTTGCCAAGCTGAAAGAAAACCGGGCGCATCCTGAACAAGCGGAAATCCGTTATGAAGACGGCAAACGTCTCGTCAGAAACTGGCGTCATCTGCCGGCCTCTCAAAGCGGCGCCGTTCCGTGGAAAGACGAAGGGGTCTACCTCCTCACCGGGGGAGCGGGCGGCATCGGCCTGATTTTCGCTGAAGAAATAGCCTCCCGCGTCAAAAACGCCGTCCTCGTATTAACGGGAAGGGCAGAAGTGCTTGATGAAGAGCGCTCCGCCCGCTTACGGCGCTTGGAAGCGTCGGGTGCTCGAATATTGTATCAACCGGTTGACGTGACAGACAGGGCGGCGGTCAACGCCCTCGTCCGCGGCATACAGGAGGAGCACGGAACACTCGACGGGATCATTCACGGTGCCGGCGTAATTGCTGACAATTACATTCTGAACCAGACAGAAAACGAACGGAAGACCGTCATGGCGCCGAAAGTGAAAGGGCTTATCAATCTTGATGAAGCAGCGAAAGATGTGCGGCTGGACTTTTTTATTCTGTTTTCTTCCTTGGCGGGAGGCATGGGAAATCCGGGGCAGGCCGGTTATGCGGCAGCCAACGCATTTATGGACGTATATGCAGCCCGCCGGAACCGTCTCGTGCGGGACACCAAGCGGAGCGGGCAGACCCTGTCTGTCAACTGGCCGCTTTGGGAAGAAGGAGGTATGCGCGTGGACAAAGAGACCGAACGGCTGATGTACGAACAGACCGGAATGAAAGCCATGCGATCGGCGTCAGGCATCCAAGCGCTTTACGCCGCTTTTGCCTCCGGAGAACACCAGGTCATGGTGGCAGAGGGCGACGAAAAACGGATTCGAAAAAACCTGATGCCTGAAACGCCGGAACCGTCCAATAGCATTCATGTGTCAAGGAAGACGCCCGTCCATATGCCGAATAAAGTACAAGCGGAACTCAAACATATGATATCAGGCCTTCTGAAGGTGAAAGAAGACGAGATAGATGCTGAATCAGAGATGAGAGATTATGGCTTTGATTCGGTTTCATTCACGCAGTTTGCAAATGAACTAAATAAAACGTATGGGCTTGAACTGACACCGGCCGTATTTTTTGAATACCCGACAGTCTTTAGTTTTGCCCAATACTTGCTGACGGAACATCCGGATACATTCGGCTCACAGACAGAAACAGAAACGGAGAAACCGGTTGTGCGTAAAAAAATGAAGACGGAGCCATTCTCGATTCAGTCCCGCCTTCCTAAAACAAAAACCGCAGCTGTACCTGAGCCTGTGGCGATAATCGGAATCAGCTGTGCATTTCCAATGGCTGAAAATCCGGAAATGTTTTGGGAGAATTTAGCCGGAGAAAAGGACTGCATTTCTGAAATACCGCCGGAGCGCTGGGACTGGAGACAGTATTACGGAGATCCGCAGAAAGATAAAAATGCGAGCAATGTAAAGTGGGGCGGCTTCATTGATGAAACCGCTCAATTTGATCCTTTATTTTTCGGTATTTCTCCGCATGAAGCCGAAATGATGGATCCTCAGCAAAGGCTTTTAATGATGCATGTATGGAAAGCGATTGAAGATGCCGGCTGCTCTGCCAAAAGCCTGTCAGGTACAAATACAGGCATTTTTGCAGGCACGACAAACAGCGGTTACGCCCAGGAAGCTTCAAAGTTCCATATAGAGATTGAGGGTTCTTCCGCCGCCGGAACGGTTCCGTCAATCGGTCCGAACCGCATGAGCTATTTTCTGAATATACATGGGCCGAGCGAACCGATCGAAACCGCCTGTTCAAGCTCATTGGTCGCTGTTCACCGTGCGGTCAGGGCAATTCAGGCCGGAGACTGCGGCATCGCGATTGCAGGAGGCGTCAATGCTATTGTGTCGCCGGATATGCATATCAGCTTTAATAAAGCGGGAATGCTCAGTGAAGACGGGCGCTGCAAAACATTTTCCGATCAAGCGGACGGGTATGTCAGAGCTGAAGGTGCCGGCATGATTGTTTTGAAAACATTATCCGCTGCGGAACGTGATGGCGACCGTATTTATGCCGTTATTCGCGGAACGGCGGAAAATCATGGCGGAAGGGCGGCTTCCCTTACATCGCCGAATCCGAAAGCACAGACAGAAGTCATGATAAAAGCGTATCAGCAAGCGAACATCGACCCCCGTACAGTGAGTTATATTGAAGCCCACGGCACGGGAACGGCGCTCGGAGATCCGATAGAAATCAACGGACTCAAAGCCGCTTTTGCAGCGCTTTATCAGAAAGCCGGAGTAACGGCACCCGATCAGCCTCATTGCGGCCTCGGTTCCGTCAAAACGAATATCGGCCACACAGAGCTTGCCGCCGGCATGGCCGGGCTTTTAAAAATTATTTTGCAGATGCAGCACAAAACGCTCGTTAAAAGTCTGCATTGTGAAACCGTTAATCCGTATATCAGCCTCGACGGCAGCCCGTTTTATTTCGTCCGCGACACTCAGCCGTGGAAAGCGGCGACTGATGATAGCGGAAATGAACTGCCGCGGAGAGCGGGTGTCAGCTCGTTCGGATTTGGCGGTGTCAACGCTCATGTCGTGCTCGAAGAATATGTTTCTCCTGTTGAAGAGAAACAATGGACGGCCGGTGAACTTCAGCCGTCCTTATTCATTCTCTCGGCAAAGACGGCGGAACAGCTGAAGGAACGTGCGGAACAGCTGAGCAGATATTTGGAAAAGACACATTCAGCTGACGGAACTTTTGAGGGTATCGCTTATACGCTTCAGCTTGGCCGGGATGAAATGGAAGAGCGCCTTGCCGTCATTGCTGAAACAAAAGAAGAGCTTACGAACGCGCTGAATGATTTCCTCAGCGGCAAGGAGGCGGGGCAGAATTTCTTTACAGGCCGGAACAAAGCGATGAAACAGCTGTTTACAGAGATGACGGACAACGCAGAAATGAGCGGGACCGTAGATCAATGGATTGAAGCAGGAAAGTATGCGATGCTTGCAAAATTATGGGTGCAAGGCTTGCATGTCGACTGGAAAAAATTATATCCGGACGAAAGGCCAAAAAAAGTCAGCCTGCCCGTCTATCCTTTTGCGAAAACACATTGCTGGATACCGCACAGAGCGCAGCATATAAGGCACCGGGAGACTTATGAGACTGATATGTCCCCGCTTGAGACTTATGAAGACCTGCTTGATGAATTGGAGAGAAACGAAATAAGCATAGAAGCCGCTGTAAAAAGAACGATCGGTTTTTACAGGGATTAGCGTAATGGAGGAAACCATATGAAAGAGTTTCTGCACCGGGTTTTTTCTGACGTCAAAAATAAAAAAATGACAAAACAGGATGCGATTGGCATTTTGCGCGATTATGATATGCGGATGGGACTTCGCCAAGCGGTTTCCCTTCATCCGCTTGCTCAGCAGCATATTTCCGATGAAACGGGACTGGGATTCTCGGCAGCTTTCAGCGGCCGGGAATTTTTTCTCGCTGATGTTTCTTTACAGCGTAAAAAGCTTATGCCCGGAGAACTTCTTTTGGAAATGGCGAGAGCTGCGGCTGCTTTGACAGTAAAGGAGACTGAGGCTGTCCGGCTGACGCATATCGTGTGGTCAAAGCCCATTCTGACTGAGGCTGAACCGTTCCATATCGAAATCAGGCTGATGCCCGCAGAGGGTGAAGCCAAAAGGTTTGAGATTTATAATCCATTTTCTGCCGATTTCAGTCATCATGATGTGTACAGCCAAGGGACGATTCAGCCAGTTGATGCTGCGCCTGGCATGCTGGATATCAGCCGCTTGAAGGAAAACAGCGGTTCCCCGATGGATCAGCAGCAAATTGAAGCCATCACTCAGAACGATACCGTTCAATACAGTGAGCACATGAAAGGAATTGAGCGTATTTATGCCTCAGCAGGACGGATGCTGGCAGACATATCAATTCCATTGACAAACCAAAAAGAATCCGCCCGATTCGGCCTCCCTCCCTGTGTGATGCAAAGTGTGACAGAGGCATGCGCGCTGCTTGGCGGCAAAGAATATAAAACGCTCGCCCCGGTTTCATTGGACGAGCTTTTATTTTATGAACCTTGTCCTGACAAGGTATGGGCCGAGATACAAGAGAAGGCGGGGAGCTTTTATATTGATTTATGTGACGGAGAAGGAAAAATATGGGCTTCCCTGTCGGGGTTGAAGCTGCAGCCTGTCATCAAGACGGGCGCTCCCGGAAAAACCAAAGCCGAACACCGCAGTGAACGTTTGTATGAACAAACGCTTCTTCAGCTCAAAACGCTTTTTGGCCTGACTACAAAAATTGCTGTTTCCAACATAGACACTGAAGAGCCGCTGGAAACCTACGGAATCGACTCAGTCACTGTGACGAAATTGAACCGCGAATTGTCTCTGCTTTTCGGTGACCTTTCCAAAACGGTTTTTTACGAATATAAGACACTGGGCTCCCTGGCAGCTCACTTTGTCACGGATTATCCAAAAGAATGCCGAAAGTGGACAAATGATGATGAGCACCGTTCAGGCATATCAGAACAGGTTTTGGCAAATGAAGATTTTCCGGTGCTTCCGTCGTTTATCAAGCGAAAGAAACGGCCTTCTTTATCCAATGAGAACCAGACAAAAGAAGGGATTGCGATTATCGGAGTCAGCGGACGTTATCCGCAAGCTGAAACACTTGAAGCGTACTGGGATAACTTAGCTGCCGGAAAAGACTGTGTCACGGAAATTCCCGAAGAGCGCTGGGAAAAGGACAAGTACTACAACCCTGATCCCGAAACGGCCGTGAAAGAAGGGAAAAGTTACAGTAAGCGGGGCGGGTTTCTGAAAGATGCCTCTTTCTTTGATCCGCTGTTTTTTCAAATTTCACCCCGTGATGCTTTGAATATGGACCCGCAGGAGCGTCTCTTTATTGAAATGTGCTGGCAGGTGCTGGAGGATGCCGGTTATACGAAGGAACAGCTTGAGAATCTGTATAACGGCCGGGTCGGCGTTTTTGCGGGCATTACGAAAAACGGGTACGGAATGTACTGGAAAAACGGCGGCACCCTGCAGCCGAAAACGTCGTTCAGTTCAGCGGCGAACAGAGTTTCCTATTTTCTTAATCTGAAAGGGCCGAGCATGCCGGTCGACACGATGTGCTCATCTTCGCTGACTGCAATCCATGAAGCGTGTGAAAACATCCTTCGCGGCGAATGCGACATGGCGATTGCCGGCGGTGTGAATGTGTATACGCATCCTTCGGCTTATGCGGAGCTCAGCGCCTATCGAATGCTTTCAAAAGACGGAACATGCAAAAGTTTCGGTGAAGGCGGGGACGGATTTGTTCCCGGTGAAGGCGTCGGGGCCGTGCTGTTAAAGCCGCTGTCAAAAGCGATGGCTGATAAGGACCATATTTACGGTGTGATTCGCGGCACTCATATTAATCACGGAGGCAGAACAAACGGGTATACAGTGCCGAGTCCGAGCGCCCAGGCTGACGTGATTTCCGGCGCGCTTGATAAATCAGGAATACATCCGCGGATGATCAGCTGTATCGAAGCCCACGGCACGGGCACTGAACTCGGAGATCCGATCGAGATTGACGGTTTGACCCGCGCATTTCAAACGAAAACGTCAGATAAAGGTTTTTGCGCCATCAGCTCAGTTAAATCCAATATCGGGCATTTGGAAGCCGCGGCAGGCATTGCCGGTGTAACGAAACTGCTGCTCCAGTTTCAAAAACGCAAGCTGGCCCCCTCTTTACATTGCCGGAAATTGAATCCGAATATTGTATTCGACCGGACGCCGTTTGTGGTGCAGCGTGAATTGGCAGACTGGAAACGGCCGGTCATTGAGGAAAACGGAGCGCAGAAAGAGATTCCGAGAATCGCGGGCATCTCTTCTTTTGGTGCGGGCGGGGCAAATGCCCACATATTGATAGAAGAATATATTGAACCTGATAGGGAGATTTCTGAGCCATTCACAGATGAAGATCCCGCAGTCATTTTATTATCCGCCAAACAGGAGGCCAGCCTGAAGCAGCGGGCGCAGCAGCTTCTTCAAGCGATCAGAAAAAATGACGTCACAGACAGCAGTCTCCGGGATGCGGCTTACACCCTTCAAACCGGAAGAGAAGCGATGGAAGAACGTGTGGCGTTTATCGTGACGTCGACAGAGCAGTTAGCGGAAAAACTGCAGCGTTTTATTGATGGCGGGACAGACGGCTGTTTTATCGGAAAAAGCAAACAGTATAAAGACATTCTAGCCGTTTTTAAGGATGAAGATATGCAGGACGCCGTCCGTAAATGGATGAAACGAAAAAAATTCGCGAAGCTTCTGGAACTTTGGGTAAAAGGGCTGAAGATTGATTGGTCAGAACTTTATAACGACAGCCTGCCGCACCGCATCAGCCTTCCCGGTTATCCATTTATAAAGGACCGGTATTGGCCGGTCGATGCAGCGCCGGACAATGTTCGTGATGCTGAAACACATTCTGAAACATTGCGTGAAACCCGCTTTTTACAGAAAAGCTGGGCAGAAAGCAGCCGTGTTCCGGCTAAGGTAGTGCGGGGCGTCATCGGAATAGCCGCCGATCACCAGACAGGAAATTTGGCCGTTGAGCTGTCCCGTTATTTCCCCGTGTCTGAAATCATTGACGCTGCATCACCGGAAATATCCGGGGACGCGGCCCGGTTTGGCGGTCTGATTGATGTGACGGGATGCGGGACGGAAATCAATCATGATGACGGCTGGATTCATCGTCTGCAGTCTCTCATTGACAACAGAAACCGCGGTCGAAAGCTTCAGCTGCTTTGTGTGACAAAAGGGCTTGAACCTTTTGCAAATGAAACGATAAATCTCTCAGGTGCAAAAAAGGCCGGATTGTACCGGATGCTCCAAAGTGAGTATAAGGATATCCGCTCGCGGCATATGGATGCAGAACGGACTGCCGAAGATCCTGAGCTGGCAAACCAGATCGCAGAGGAGTTTTTTCGCGATTCTGAAGACATCGAAGTGTGTTACAGAAACGGTGTGCGCTATCACGCGCGGTTAAAGGAAACAAACAGCTTAGCTGAAAAAGAATTTTCATTTCCGAAAGACCATGTGCTCTGGATCACCGGAGGGACCCGGGGACTCGGATATTTATTCGCCCGGCATTTTGCCGAACGTTACGGAGTCACGAAACTCGTGCTTACCGGAAAAGAAACAATGCCGCCGAAAGCGGAGTGGGATGATCATGTCAAACGGAATTCCCCGTTTTCCGAAAAAGTGAGAAGAATCAGAGAGCTCGAGCAAAAAGGTGTCCGAACGGAAGTGCTGTCTGTATCTTCCGGCCCTGAATATGAGCAGGCCGTCAGCCGGGTGAAAGATAAAATGGGACCGATAGGAGGCGTGTTACACGCAGCGGGAGCCGTAGATCTCGATCATCCGGCCTTTATCCGCAAAACAAGAGAACAGATGATGCCCGTGGTTGAGCCTAAAACAGACGGACTGGACCTGTTGTATCAAGCGCTGCACAAGGAGCCTCTCCGGTTTTTTGCGCTGTTTTCTTCAGTGTCCGGCGTGATGCCGGAATTAGGAGCGGGACAAAGCGATTATGCCATG
Source organism: Bacillus sp. ChL18 (assembly GCF_026241425.1). NCBI lineage: Bacteria > Bacillati > Bacillota > Bacilli > Caryophanales > Bacillaceae > Bacillus > Bacillus sp. ChL18. The sequence goes on from NZ_JAPHWE010000001.1 coordinate 597,343, forward strand.
GCTAACGCCTATATGGATTATTTTGCGGCCGCAAAAGGTTTTCCGGTGCTGAGCATTCAATGGCCGAGCTGGAAAGAAACGGGTATGGGCGAATCAAAAAGCCGGGTCTATCTGAAAAGCGGTTTAAAGAGCATCACTGACAGAGAAGGGCTGAGCCTGTTTGATGCCATCATGGCAGGCGATTGCGGATCTGTTATTATGCCGGCCGTCATTCACCCGGAAAAATGGGAGCCTGACCGTCTGCTGCTTTCATCCGGCCTTACTGAAACAAAGCAGCAGGAACAGGCCGATACAGAAAGCGTTGAGGAGTGGCTGACGGGCATTTGCTGCCGGGAATTAAGACTGGAGCCGTCAAGATTTGAATCTGATACACCGTTTCAAGATTACGGAGCCGATTCCATCATGCTTGCCCAAGTGTCCAGAGCGATCGGAAAGAGGATCAAAGCTGACCTTGACCCGGCGGTGCTGTATGAATACCCTACGGTTGCTGCGCTGGCCGGATGGCTTGAAACAGCATATCCGGAAATCAAAGCTGCCGTTTCAAAACCGGTTCAGCCTGTAATCCCAGACGTTCCGAAACAAACAGCAGCCGCTGTTATTCAGCCTTCTCGTGCTAGAGCGGCGCAAGACATCGCTGTTGTCGGAATGTCCTGCCGTTTTCCGGGAGCTGAATCAATTGAAGCTTATTGGAAGCTGCTGTCTGAAGGAACGTCAGCCATTCAAAGGGTGCCGAAAGAGCGCTGGAAAACGGAGAAGGCGGATTATGCGGGCCTTTTAAAAAATGTAACGCATTTTGACCCGGAGTTTTTCCTTATTCCCGAAGAAGACATCAAGGCAATGGATATCCAGTCCTTTCTTATATTAGAAGAGGCGCTTCATCTGTTCAGAGACAGCGGTTACTCTTTACAAGAAATGAAAGGCAGGTCAGCCGGTGTCTATTTAGGAGGACGCGGCGGCAGTATGCCTGACGAAAACCGTCTGAAGCATGCAAAAAATCCGATAGTCGCCGCCGGTCCGAATTACTTAGCGGCCAATCTTTCTCAGTTCTTTGATTTGAAGGGGCCGAGTCTTGTTTTGGATACGGCCTGTTCTTCAGCGCTTGTCGGTATGAATATGGCGATACAGGCGCTTGCTTGCGGTGAAATCGACTCAGCGGTGGTCGGGGGAGTCAGTCTGCTGGAATCCGGTCAAACCCACCGGATGTTCGAACTTCGCAATCTGTTAAGCGAAGAGCCTGCGTTTCATATTTTTGACCGCCGCGCCGGCGGCATCGTATTGGGAGAAGGCGTCGGAATGGTGTATTTAAAAACAGCGGCCCAGGCTGTAAAAGACGGGGACCGGATTCATGCGGTCATTAAAGGCATTTCCGTAAACAATGACGGCAGAACCGCGGGGCCTGCCACACCGAATATACAGGCGCAGAAAGAAGTGATGGCCAAGGCGCTTGCCAAAAGCGGCAGAAAAGCGGAGGATATCAGCTACATTGAAGCAAACGGTTCAGGCTCTGAAGTAACAGACCTTTTGGAACTGAGGGCGATTGAAGCGGTGTACCGTATGCAAAACAGCGCGCCTTGCGAATTGGGGTCGATGAAGCCGAATATCGGACACCCGTTATGCGCTGAAGGGATTGCCGGATTTATTAAAACAGTGCTTATGCTCTCGCGCCGAATGCGTGTGCCTTTCCTTTCGGGCAAAGAGCCGATGACGCATTACAATCTGTCCGCCTCGCCGTTTTATTTTTCGCACGCGCTGCGTGAATGGACGGATTCACAGCGGATTGCCGCCGTCAGCAGTTTCGCTGACGGCGGGACGAATGCCCATGTCATAGTGGAAGCCTGGGAGCAAGAGGCGTATACCCCGGTTAGAAAGCCTTTGCCGAGACAGGAATTAAAGCGCCGGCCTATTCGTTCGGACAAAGCCGAAAGCCTGCATGAAAACGCACATAAGTCCCGCCCGAATACGTTTTGGAAACAAATGAAGACTTACTGATTGCGCTGAAAATTGAACGTCGATATGGAGGAAGTTCATATGCAAGAGCAGCTTCTTATTAACAATCAGCATCCCGTTCTGAAACATCATAAAGCCTATGGAAAGGAACTGCTGCCGGGTCTGGCTTATATTGACCTGATCTATCAGACTTTCAGAGAAAACGGTTTTTTTTATGCCGGCCTTGAACTCAGGCACTTATCGATTTTTCACCCTTTAGCTCCTGAACAGGGAGAATCAATCCTGCTTTCCGTTGATTGTACAGAGAACGGCGAAGGGCAGTGGAAGGTGGAGGTGAAAGGGCAAAAACAAGGTGACGAAGCAGCAGAGACAAAGGTATATGCCGCGGCGCAAATGCATTCCGTCAAGCCCGTCGGCTTCCAAGAGAGCGTCCGGATGAATGCGGTAAAACAAACGGCGGCAGAAATACCGCTTGAGGACATTTACGCGGAATGCAGGGATCAAGAACTGGTTCATTCAGGAATGATGAAAGGCTGCGGAAGCGTCTACCAAACTGAAAAAGAGATTTATATTGATCTGTCGGTGCAAAAGGATCAGCTGGAACATGCAGAAGAGACGATGTTTCATCCCGCATTGATAGATGCGAGCAGCATCGGCTCCAATGTATATCTCGCTCCTTTGACGAGGAAGGAGGGGCAATTATTTCTGCCGCTGTTTTATGAATCGTTTTATTGCGCCGAATTGCTGCAGACGACATGTATCACCAAGATAAAAAAAGAATCCGTAACCCGAAAGAAAGATCTCGTTTACGTGACAATGGAGTTTTTCAATGAGGAAGGCAGAAAAGTCGGCGAACTGAAAAACTTCACTAATAAACTGGTGAGGGACCCGGAACTGATCAATCAGAAACGGCAAAAGAAAGAACCTGACGGGCGGAATGCCGTCCCGGCTCCGCAAGCGGAACCGGCGCCTTCTGAGCCCCGCCATGCGGAGGCTTCCGCCGGCCTTATTGAACAGTGCATCCTTTATTTAAAAGAATTGCTTGCCGCCCGATTGAACAAACCTGTGAAAGAGATTGACCCGGATATCGGCTACTATGAAATGGGGCTGGATTCTCCGGGGCTGTTGGCCATGGTAAAGGAAATTGAACAAAAAATTGGAACGCAGCTTCTGCCGACACTGTTATTTGAATACACGACAATCGCGGAATTGGCGGGATATTTGTGCGAACATTACGGAGCCGGTTTCGGCCATGCTCAAAGCGGGCATTCAAGTGCTGAGCCTTTGCCCCGGGAAAAAAAGAGGACGACCCAAATCCGCGTGAAAAAATCGGCGTCAGCCGGAACGCAGAATGGAGATATTGCGATTGTCGGGATGGCGGGACGGTACCCCGGCGCCAAAAATCTTCGTGAATTTTGGACAAATTTAAAAAATGGAGAAAACAGCGTAACGGAAGTGCCTCGTTCCCGCTGGGATACGAGGAAGTATGAGCATTTGCGATCGCCGTCCGGCAAGCCGATTTCCAAATGGGGCGGTTTTATAGACGATCCGAATTGTTTTGACGCGAAATTTTTCCGGATTTCTCCGCGGGAGGCAGAAGCTAAAGATCCGCAAGAACGATTGTTTTTAGAAACATGTTGGGAAACGATTGAGGATGCGGGCTACACCCCGGAAACAATCGTTCAGCCGAAAGGGCCGAATAAGAGAATGAACGTCGGTGTGTTTGCCGGGGTGATGCATATGGATTATTCTCTCGCCGGCGCTGAAGCTGCGGCCAAAGGGCTGGTCTTTCCTTATCCCTTGAACTATGCGCCGATCGCAAACCGGGTTTCATATTTTTGCAATTTTCACGGGCCGAGCATGGCGGTTGACACGGTGTGTTCGTCATCTCTGACGGCCGTCCATATGGCGGCGGAAAGTCTGAGACGCGGTGAATGTGAAGCAGCTCTTGCCGGAGGCGTCAATTTATCATTGCACCCGACAAAATATATCACATACGGCTTAATGGATATGCATTCGAGTGACGGGCTGTGCCGCACGTTCGGCGAAGGCGGCACAGGCTATGTCTCAGCTGACGGCATCGGAGCCGTGCTGCTGAAGCCGCTCTACAAGGCTGAAGAAGATAAGGATCATATTTATGCGGTGATAAAAGGCAGCGCCGTCAATCACGTGGGGACCGTCAGCGGGATTACCGTGCCGAGCCCCGTGGCGCAGGGGGATATGATAGCTGAATGTCTTGAAAAGACGGGGATCGATCCCCGGACGATTTCTTATGTGGAAGCGCACGGAACCGGAACTTCTTTAGGAGATCCGATTGAAATACAAGGTCTTGTTAAAGCTTACCGCACGTTTACAGAGGATCGGCAATTTTGTGCGATCGGTTCCGTTAAATCGAATATCGGACATGCGGAATCAGCCGCCGGGATCAGCGGGCTTCATAAAACGGTTTTGCAGCTGTTTCACAAAACGCTTGTCCCTTCTTTGCACTCAGAGACGATTAATCCGTATCTCCGTTTAGAGGACTCGCCATTTTACGTGCAGCAAAAAACCGAGCCATGGAAAAGGCCGGCGTATACAGAGAACGGCCGTGAACATGCCTGTCCGAGACGCGCGGGCATCAGTTCATTTGGGGCGACGGGTTCAAACGTTCATCTCATTTTAGAAGAGTACAGGCCCAAAAACCCCGGCATTACGGAGAATCAAGAGAGACCGTATATCGTGCCTCTATCAGCGAAAAATCCGGAGCGGCTGAAGGAATACGCTGCCCGCCTGCTGATGTTTCTCAAAGATAAAGCGCTTGAAGGAAGCGGGCCGCTCCATGACAAAAGAGATACAATGCAAAATCAGCTGGAAAATGCGCTGCGCGGTGTTCTGGCGGAAGTTCTGCATGTAGAGGCCGGCTCGGTAGATGGTGAACAGGATTGGAAGGAATTCGGCTTGGATGTCATGCAGCTGACACAGTTTTCTGAGCTGATGACGGATCAATACGGGCTGGCAATAGACATGACTGATCTCATACAGCATACTTCCGTCCGGACTTTAGCAGAATGTCTGACAAACGATGAGAAACATAAGAATATTCTTTCCGGTCTTTTCGGTCAGTCCGGCTTAGATAAGCAGCCTGATGAACCTTTTTCCCTGCGGTCACTGGCGTATACGCTGCAAACGGGACGGCTGGCAATGGAAGAACGGCTTGTTTTTTTAGTGAACGATCAAGCAGACCTGATCAGGAAATTAACTGAATTTACAGAACGAAAACGGCAGATTGACGGCTGCTTTCAAGGGCGGTCTGATAGCGGAACGGAAATCAGGGGTTTCCTGAATGATGATCAGGATACGGAGGAGCTGATCCGAAAATGGATGGACAGCGGCACTTACAAAAAACTTGCGGAGCTGTGGTCAAAAGGATTTGAGATAGACTGGACGCGGCTGTATCAGGAGGAGAAACCGCGCAGGATGAGTCTGCCGACGTACCCGTTTGCAAAGGAACGATATTGGATACCGGAGCCCGATCATCCCGTCACTTCCGTAAATACAGAAAGCAGGCTTCACCCGCTGCTTCACCGCAATACATCAGATTTGCTAGAACAAAAATTCAGTACGATACTGAACGGAGATGAATTCTTCTTAGCCGATCATATCGTCCGAAACAAGCGTGTTCTCCCCGGGGCGGCTTATCTTGAAATGGCGAGAGCTGCGGCTGAACTGGCTGCCGCGCCGTTAGCCGCTGGATACACGGCTAAAACCGGCATTTCGCTGCGGTATATCAGCTGGATACGCCAGGCCGTTCATAAAAAAGAGCCGCTGCGTATGACGACAGGGCTTTCCTTGGAGGATAACGGCAATGTGTCATTTCAAGTGTACAGCAATGAAAACGATTCAGACATTTATTGTGAAGGCAGTGCTGTGATTGAGCCGCTGTCTGAGGCGCCGGTTTTGCATATTGAACAGCTGAAAGCGCGATGCCGCAAAAAAGTGCTGTCAAAAGAAGACTGCTATGCGGCGTTTGCAAAGGCGGAAATTGTATACGGACCTTCACATCAAGGAATTGATCACATTTATTGCGGGGAAAAAGAAGCCTTGGCTAAATTGGTGCTCCCTGCTTCCGTTTCTGATGAAGCCGAACAGTTTGTGCTCCATCCGAGTCTGATAGATTCCGCTTTTCAGGCGGCCATCGGCGTTATGAATGAAGATAAAGCGGGTTATCCGGAGCAGCCGTTAATGCCTTTTGAATTGCATGAACTGACCGTTTTTCATCCGTGCAGTCCAAACATGTGGGCGGCCGTGTTTGTGACGTATGAAACACCGGCCGTGCGAAGAATGGACATTGATATATGTGATGAACGCGGCAATGTGTGTGTAAGGATAAAAGGATTTTCTGCCCGGATGGCCGAAAGTGCGCCGGCCGTAACCGATAATAAGCAATACGATCTGATGGGTAACCTTACCGGAGCCGTCAAACTGATGCAGGTATGGGACGCGGAACCGATAGACAACCAAACCGGCTTCCCCATTTCTGAAGCAAAAGCTGTCATCATGGGCGGTACAGACGGGCAGGCGGACGCGGTTTTACGATTGTTTCCTAAAGCTGTGCGATTTGATAGCAGCCAAAGTGCTTCCGTTGAAGTGATATCTGATCGGCTCCGCCGTCTCGGTGAGATTCAGCATATGATCTGGTTTGCCCCTCAGCCGGCTGATTCTGACAGCCATGATCAAAAAAGCGGGGTGCTGCAAATTTTCAGAGCGGCCAAAGCTCTTATCGGTCTCGGGTATGGAAAAGAGCAGCTCGGGATGACGGTGATTACGCACCAAGCACAGCCTATCACCCAATATGATGAGGTGCGTCCCGCTCATTCCGGTGTGCACGGTTTCGTCGGGTCTCTCGCTAAAGAACATCCGAGCTGGCACATCCGTCTGGCCGATCTTGAAGACGGGGGGGATTTCCCCGCAGAAGACATATTCAGCCTGCCCCGCGACCGTACGGGTAAAGCATGGGTGCGCAGACATCAGGAATGGTACCGGCCTCAATTGCTTCCGGTCCAAAGCGGGCCGTCTGAAAGTGTTCCTTACCGCTATGGAGGCGTATATGTCATCATCGGCGGTGCGGGAGGCATCGGCGAGGTTTGGACAGATTATATGGTGACGACGTATAAAGCCCGAGTCGTCTGGATCGGGAGGCGGCCGCTGGACAGCCGGATACGCCACAAAATAGACCGGTACCGGTCATCAGGCCCGGCTCCCGAATATATAGCCGCAGATGCTTCTGATCTTTCATCGCTTCAGCGCGCCTATGAACAGATTAAAAACACATACGGCACCATCAGCGGCGTCGTTCATTCAGCGATGGTATTTGCGAATGAAAGCGTAAAAGATATGGAAGAATCACAGTTTCACGCCGGCCTTGCGGCGAAAGTGGATATTTCCGTCAACATTGCCGAAGTATTTGCGAAAGAGTCTTTGGACTTTATTCTCTTTTTCTCTTCGGTTATTTCATATATTAAGAATCCGAATCAAAGTCATTATGCGGCGGGGTGCGCATTTAAAGACGCATTTGCCCATGAGCTTTCCGGACGGCTGTCATGCCGGGTCAAAGTGATGAACTGGGGTTATTGGGAGCGGGCTGACAATCACATTTCTGAAGAGTTTGACAGACTGAGTGCAATCGGTCTCGGGCTGATCAGCCGGGCGGAAGGGATGCAGGCGCTGGAAACTCTGCTGACGCAGCCGATCTCCCGTATGGGACTGATGAAGCTGACCAAGCCGATTCCGATCGAGGGAATGAACCCTCATGAATTTGTGACTATCTGATTGCCTGTCAAAATGACGGAGCAAATTTAATTTTCTTAGGAGGATAAGGTTTTGGGTAAGGGAGACAAACAAAAAGACCGTACACAGTTATCCTTAAGAACAGAAATAAGCAATCAAATGAAAGAATTGAATCGGCTTTTGCTGCAAGTGCTGCGGGTGACGCTGCGTTCAATGGGTCTGACCGGCGAAGCGCCGGCGGCTTCCTGTCTGCCTTTATATGAGCGCTGGCTGGAAGAAAGCATCCGTCTTTTAGACAGCGATTTTAAAAGCGGTGAAACGGCCGCGGTTTGGGAAGAGTGGCATAAGAAGAAAAACGAATGGCTGAAAGATCCGGATATGAAAGCGCAGGCTCTGCTGGCGGATACCGTCATTCAAGCTTTGCCTGACATTTTAACAGGCAAAATAAAAGCCACTGACGTGATGTTTCCCGATTCTTCAATGGAGCTTGTTGAAGGAATCTATAAGCATAACATTCTCGCTGATTATTACAACGATGTGCTGGCAAATGAAGCGTGTATTTATGTGGAAAATGTAATTAAAAACAATCCTGAGGCAAACATCCGTCTGCTGGAGATCGGAGCGGGCACCGGCGGAACGAGCAGCACACTGTTCAAAAAGCTCCGCCCCTATCAAAACCATATTCAGGAATACTGTTATACCGACTTGTCAAAAGCTTTTTTAATGCATGCCGAAAAGGAATACGGCGCGGACAATCCGTATTTGACGTATCAGCTGTTTAATGTGGAGAAGCCTGCGGCGGGCCAGGGATTACATCTAAGAACCTACGATATCGCTATTGCCGCAAACGTGCTGCATGCCACCAAAAATATCCGGAAAACCTTACGGACGGCAAAAGCCGTATTGAAAAAGGACGGTTTGCTGCTCGTTAATGAACTGGGCGGGCATACGCCGTTTACACATGTTACATTCGGCTTATTAGAGGGCTGGTGGCTGTACGAAGACGAGGCGCTGCGGATTCCGGGGTGCCCCGGTCTTTATCCGGAAACATGGAAATCCGTTTTAATGGCTGAAGGTTTTCATTCCATTCAATTTCCGGCTGAAAACGAACGTTTGCACACCCAGCAGATTATCACGGCGAAAAGCAACGGAGTCATCAGGCAGAGCAGGGAAGCTTACACCGCGCAAAAGCGCCAATCAAACGTACCGCAAACATCCTCTGATCGTCAGCTCCCCATCAAACAAGCGGGAGAGGGGCTTTCGGAAAAGACAGCGGCTTTTCTGATAAGGGCTGCGGCAAAAGTATTAAAAATGCCGGCAGAAGAGATAAATCCGCTGGCTCCTCTGGATGAATACGGCATTGACTCTATTCTGATCGTTCAGCTGACGAATGAGCTGCGGGATCTCGTCCCTGATATCAGCAGCACGCTGTTTTTTGAATACCGGACGATAGAAGAGCTTGCCGCATTCTTGGCTGAAACGAAGGAGCGCGAACTGCATGCGCGATTTTCTGAAGAAGTCCGTCATACTGAAGCGGCATCATCCGGCTCTTTGCTTGAAAAAAGCACAGAGTACCTGAAACAGATCGTCAGCGCCATCTTAAAGATGCCGATTGAGGACGTTCAAGCCCATACGCCCCTTGAAGAATACGGAATCGATTCCATCTTAATCGTACAGCTGACCAACCGCGTGCGGGAAGACGTCCCTGATATCAGCAGCACATTGTTCTTCGAGTATCCGACAATCGGCGGATTAGCGGAATATCTCGTCAGCTCAAGACAGGATGATATGGCTGGGATTTTCAAGACAAATAAAGAAGCCGAAAAGGGGCCGCACATATTACAGAAAAAGCAAAGCCGCAAAAAAAGCGCCGGATTCACGAAGCGCCAAGCGGCATCTTTTTCTGAAACAGCGCCGCCCGCTTCTGAACCGCCGTCAAAACACTTTGAAGTGGCAATTGTCGGTCTTGCCGGACGGTACCCCGGAGCTGAAAATGTTAATGAGTTCTGGGAACGGTTAAAGACCGGTGAACACGGAATCACTGAAATTCCGAAAGACCGCTGGGATTGGCGGGACTACTATGATGAGACAAAAGGTAAGGAAGGCCGGATGTATACGAAGTGGGGCGGCTTTTTAACAGATATTGATAAATTTGATCCGCTGTTTTTTAAAATCTCCCCGAAAGAAGCGGAGCGCATGGACCCGCAGGAGAGACTGTTTCTGGAAACCGCTTATGCGGCCCTTGAGGATGCCGGATATACCCCTGATTCACTATGCGCCCGTAAAAAGGTTGGTGTCTTTGCGGGTGTCATGAACGGCAACTATCCGACAGGGGCCCACTACCACTTTATCCCGAACCGCGTATCCTATGTGTTTGATTTTCACGGTCCGAGCATCGCGGTCGATACCGCATGCTCCTCATCCTTAACCGCCATTCATCTCGCCGCAGAAAGCATCAGAACAGGTGCATCTGAATGCGCGATTGCCGGCGGCGTAAACCTGATTACAGATCCGGTTCATTATATCGGACTTTCTTCTATGAGAATGCTGTCACCGTCAAATGCGTGCAAAGCGTTCGGTGATAAGGCTGACGGGTTTGTTGACGGAGAGGGCGTCGGCTGTATCGTGTTAAAGCCGTTGAAGAAGGCTGTTGAAGATCATGATCATATATACGGTGTCATTAAAGGAAGCGCTCTGAATGCCGGCGGCAAAACGAACGGGTTCACCGTTCCGAATCCGAATGCACAAGGAGAAGTGATTGCAGAGGCGATGGAGCGGGCAGGGATTGATCCGAGAGCAATCAGCTATCTGGAAGCCCACGGCACCGGCACTTCCTTGGGAGATCCGATTGAAATCGCAGGGTTAACCAAGGCTTTCCGACGCTATACGGATGCAAAACAATTTTGTTCCATCGGTTCTGTTAAATCCAATATCGGACACCTGGAAAGTGCGGCGGGCATTGCTGCGGTCACCAAAATTCTTCTTCAGATGAAACACGGATATCTGGTGCCGTCGCTGCATTCAAAGCAGCTGAACCCGGAAATTAATTTTGAAACTTCTCCTTTTATCGTGCAGCAGGACACAGCGGAATGGAGACGGCCGGTCATAGAATCTGAAGGAGTAACACGGGAATATCCGAGAATCGCGGGTACATCTTCTTTCGGAGCGGGCGGTGCAAATGCCCACCTCTTGATAGAAGAGTATGAACCGGCTAAAATGACTTCGGCAGACTCCGGCCGTCCGGCGCTTTTTGTTTTATCGGCAAAAGATAAAGACCGCTTGCGCGAGCGGGCTCTGTTGCTGTCGGATGCCGCCGGAAACGGAACAATTACAGATGCGAATCTGCTTGACGCGGCATTTACCCTTCAAGTCGGCAGGATCCCGATGGAAGAACGGCTGGCGATGGCAGCGGACTCTGTTTCTGAATTGGAACAGAAGCTGACTGCTTTTCTGAATAATGCTGGTTCCGTAAGCGGGGTGTTTACAGGCCGGAGTGATAGTGCTGTCACGGAGACGGAAGGCACAGTCAGTGATTGGATGGAAAAACGTCAATTTGACAGTCTTTTGAATGCCTGGGTTCACGGGACGCCCGTCGATTGGGCATCTTTATATAAAGGCGCGCTGCCGCATCGTATCAGTCTGCCGTCTTATCCATTTGCAAAAGAAAGCTACTGGATGAAGCGGGAAGAACCAAAAACAGGAACAACTGAATATGTGCATCCTTTCCTGCATGAAAATACGTCAACCTTGGCGGAGCAAAGCTATCATACATCTTTTACAGGCCGGGAACACGTTTTCCAGAATGTGAGAGGGGAGCGGGTTCTGTCGGCAGCCGTTTATTTAGAAATGGCGCTTGCGGCTTATCATCATGCGGCAGACAGCTCTGAAGAAAAAGAGATATGGATCCGAACGGCGGCATGGACTGACCCGATTACCGGCGGACATCACGGTGCGGGCGTCAATCTCTCCCTTCTGTCTGAAGACGAGGAAGGCATCCATTATGAAATATACAGTGACGAAGAGAAGCTGCATCATTATGGAATCATCGGACAAGGGAACATACAGCCATCCCGCGTGCTGGATATTGCCTCCATACAAAAAGACTGCCGCCCGCTGTCATTCGATTATGAAACACCAGGCACGTCAGGTGTAACGATCAGTAAGGAGTTCCGCACCGTTGAAAAGCTTTATGCGGGAGAAAATGCGGTTTGGGCGAAGCTTGCTCTTATAGATGAAAGCGGCTGTAATCCGGGATATCATATACCGCCGGAATTTCTGGACGCAGCTTTTCATGTCCTGGCAAAAACGGAGCCGTCAGTCCATATCGTGCCTGAAGCGGTTGAAGAACTGCGCGTCATGCGTCCGTGCTCATCCGGCATGTGGATGTATATTAATAAAAAGAATCAAACCGGCTGTGACATTCAATTTTGTGACGAAACCGGCACTGTCTGCGCAGAAATCAAAGGGATAAGAATGAGACAGCGGTCTCAGCAGGATCACGGGCAAGAGGAACAATCCGAGATGATGATATTTGAAGAAATGTGGACGCAGCAGCCTCTGAAGAAATCCATTCATGAAGAGCTGAAAACGATCATCTGTTTTCTTACGGGAGAAGCTGCCAGAAAGCATGCTTATCAGTCTTTACAATCCCTTTATCCGGGAGCCGGTGTGTTTTTTATTTCACAGGGTGAGGAAACTCAAAAGCTTTCAAACACGCATTATCAAATTAAAATTACTGACGGACAAGCATATCAAGAAACGTTTCGGCATATTGAAACGGCTGCAGGCAAAGCGGATGCCATTTTGTATGGGTGGCCGCTTGAAGATGAAAAGGCCGTGAAAGACTATTCCATTCTGTATCATGTGATCCGCGCAGCTGCTTCTTTGCGTTTTAAACCGAGGCGAATCCTTCTTTCCGCTCAGTGCGGGATTGATACCGATATCAGTTACGCCGAGTCATGGATCGGGCTGGAACGGTCGCTGAAACTGATTTTGCCGGAGACGGATACGGCCGCGGTTTATTTTGGACAAAAAGGACCGTTAGAAAAACTGATCCATAACGTATGTGAAGAACTTCACAGCGAGTCGTTCCGCAGTGTCATGTACAGTGGGGAAATTCGTCACGTCATGGAAATGAAGCAGACGGATATTGCCCCTGTTGAGAAGCGTGTGATAAAAAGCGGGAAAACGTACTTGATTACCGGCGGATGCGGGGGATTAGGCTTTTTATTTGCCGGATATTTCGCTGGAAAAGGACCGGTGACGTTCATTTTGACGGGGAGATCAGCGGCAGGCGGCCCGGTGCTGAACAAGATGAAGAGATTGGAAGAATCAGGCGCCAAGGTGTTTTACGTGCAGGCGGATGCCGCAGATCAGGCTCAGATGGAGAAAGGTTTGCAAGAAGCGAAAGAGAAAGGATGCGGGCCGATTCACGGTGTCATTCACGCTGCAGGTCTTCAAGGCACTGAAAGCATTCTGGAGAAAGATCTGCAAACCTTTCAGCAAGTCTTATCGCCAAAAGCGGACGGCACCGCGGTGTTAGATCAGGTTCTGTCACGGGAGCCGCTTGACTTCTTCTGTTGTTTCTCTTCTTCTTCAGCGATTTTAGGAGACTTCGGTTCTTGTGACTACGCGATGGGGAACCGCTTCCAAATGGCTTTTGTCCGTCATCGGGAAAAACTTGTGAGCCTCGGACTCAGAAGCGGCAAGTCACTTGCAATCAATTGGCCTCTTTGGAAAGAAGGGGGGATGCATGTCGGCACGGCGAAAAGCACCGATATGTATTTAAAATCAAGCGGACAGCGTTATTTATACACAGAGGAAGGACTCGAAGCTTTTGAGACATTGTTAGTCCAGCCGTCCAGCCAGTATCTCGTCCTGGCCGGTTTTCCGTCGAGGGCCAAACGCTTCCTGCAGATAGACCAAGGCGAACGGCCGATTTCGGATTCTGTAAACAGGAACGTCCCGTTTTCAGGAAGGCGGAGTGAAATGAAAGGCTTTACACTGGAAGAATGCGTAAGCTGGGATGTGAAAGAACTGGCGGCGGGGCTTTTGAAAATAGACAAGAACAGACTGACGGACGCTGACAATCTGGCTGATTTCGGCTTTGATTCTATCAGTTTGGCGGAATTCGCCTCTTCTTTGTCCGCTCATTACGGAATTGAAGTGACACCGGCCCTGTTTTTCGGACATTCCACACTGGAGAAGGTCGTCCGCTATTTTCTGACGGAACACAAGTCCGTCATGGAGCATGCCTATGAAGAAAAGAAACCTGAATCCGCAGATCAATCTGTCTTTGAAAAGGCAGGAACGGAAAAGCGAAAGAAGCAGAGGGGAAGAAATAAGCTGAACGCCGGAGCCGAGGGCAGTCAGGCAGCTGATTCCATTGCCATTATCGGCATGAGCGGCCGATTTCCTCAGGCGCGCACAGCAGACGAGCTGTGGGACATTCTGTTTCAGGAAAAGGATGTTGTCGCACCGGTCGCAAAAAAAGGCTTCACAAGTTCAAAATGGAAACTCGGCGCTGTACCGGGGGCGGACGAATTCGACCCTTTATTTTTTGAAATATCGCCGAGGGAAGCTGAAACGATGGATCCGAAACAGCGGCTTCTTCTTCAGGAGGCGTGGAGGGCCCTTGAGGACGCCGGCTACGGCGCCAGTCACATCAAGCAGCAGACGATCGGTATGTTTGTGGGGGCGGAAGAAGGAGATTATCACCTTTTAACACGGGACAAAGGCAATGTCACGTCTCATCATAACGGTATTTTGGCGGCGCGGCTGGCTTATCACTTGAATTTATCCGGTCCTGTGATGGCGATAAATACAGCATGTTCTTCGGGACTCGTTTCTGTCCATCAGGCGGTATTAAGCCTGCAGAATAAAGAGTGCACAACAGCTGTTGCGGCCGGGGTGAATATCATGAATACCCCGGACTTTTTTGAAACGATAGATAAAGCCGGAATGCTGTCGGAAAACGGGAAATGCTTCGCGTTTGATAAAAGGGCTGACGGCATGGTTCCGGGGGAAGCGGCCGCGGCGGTTGTTCTGAAGCCGCTGAGAGAGGCGGAAGCGGATGGTGATCCGATTTATGGGGTGATTCGGGCGAGCGGCATCAATTATGATGGGAAAACAAACGGAATTACCGCTCCGAGCGGCGTCGCGCAGACCCGGCTGCTTACTTCCGTTTATGACCGGGGGCGTATCAACCCTGAAGATATCGAATATATCGTCACACACGGCACAGGTACAAAACTCGGTGATCCGGTGGAAATTAACGCGCTTTATGACGCATTTTCTGCCTATACAAACGAAGAAGCTTTTTGCGCGCTCACATCAATTAAAACCAATATCGGCCACACGTTTGCCGCATCAGGCATTGTCAGTTTGATCAGTCTTTTACAGGCGTTTTCCCGTGAAATGATTCCCGCCAGTCTGCATTGCAGCGGGGAAAACCGCTATATCAACTGGGAGAAGAGTCCTTTTTATGTGAATAAAACGGGTAAACCGTGGCCTTCTCTGCCGGGTAAAAACCGAATGGGGGCAGTCAGCGCATTCGGGATGAGCGGAACAAACGCCCATGTCGTTATGGAAAGCTATAAGCGCAATGCTTCACCTCATCGTGATGCCCCTGCATATTTACTTACTTTGTCTGCAAAAACAGAGGAGGCCCTTCAGGAAAAAATCGAAGATATGATCACTTGGGCGGAAAATGGCGGACTGAAAGAAAATGATCTGGCCCAGCTCAGCTATACGTTGTTAAAAGGACGGCATCACTTTAACCATCGCGCCGCCATCGTAGTGCAAGATGCTGATGACGCAGTGTATGTATGGAAGCAGGCAAAGCTTAATGAACATCATCCTTATGTGTTTTCGGGAAAAGTACCGCAGCACTTTGCAGGCCGTCAGCATATTCAGGAGCACATAATAGAAGTGCTCGGCAAGTGCAGCGCCTCATATTCTGACCATAGAAAGTATCAGGAGCTGTTATGCGTGCTGGCAGATTTTTATTGTCAAGGTTATGAAATCGAAGGGGACTTGCTTTATGGCGGACCTTTGCCGCGAATCGGCAATCTGCCGGGCTACCCGTTTGCCAGACAGACGTATTGGGCGTCCGATCGTCTTCAGAGAGAGCTTGAAAGCCGGAATTCAGCTGAACGTGAAAAGCTCCACCCGCTGCTCCATGCGAATACATCGACCTTTACCGCCCAGCGCTTTACTTCTGTTTTTTCAGGGCATGAACCGTTTTTTGCCGATCATATCGTCAATGGAAAACCGGTGCTTCCGGGCGCGGCTGCTTTAGAAATGGCCCGGGCCGCCGTTACACTTGCCGCTGAAGACTTGCCCGGCGGGAAAACGGGTGTCCGGCTCAAACAGATTGTTTGGCTCCGGCCGGTGACGGCGCTTTCTGAAGGAGTGACGCTTCATGTAAAGCTTCAGCCGGAAGAAAACGGAGACATCGCTTTTGAAGCGTATGCCGAAGGGGAAGAGCCGCTTGTCTTTTTCCAGGGAAAGGCCGTGCTCGAAGAGACGGAGCGTGCTCCGGTACTCGATGTGGAAGCGGTTCAGGCGCGCTGCGGCGGCCGGCGCATGTCAAAGGCTGAGTGTTATGAAGCATTCGACAGCCTCGGCCTCACCTACGGACCGTCTCATCAGGCGCTTGACGCCGTCTATGCCGGAAACGGAGAAGTGCTCGCGAAGCTCACTCTTCCGCCGTCCGCCCGCGAAGAAAAGGAGCCGTTCATCCTGCATCCGAGCATGCTGGACGCCGCCCTTCAGGCTTCTATCGGTCTCGTGCTCTCAGACGGTTCCGCGTCCGGACGGCCGTTTCTGCCGTTTGCCCTGCAGGATATGCAGGTGTTTTCTGCGTGCCGGGAGACGATGTGGGCGGTGCTTTCCTCAGCGGCCGGCGCCTATCATATTGAGCTGTGTGATGAAAACGGCGCGGTATGTGTCCGATTGACGGGGCTCACCGCCCGTTTTCTGGAAGAGGACACGGAGGAAAAACCGCTCTTGCTTCAGCCGGAGTGGCAGGAATCACCGCCGAGTGAAGGCGGCGGACAAGAAGAGTCTTTCAGATACGTGACGCTGTATGGCGGAATGAACGCTGAGGACATAAGCGGCGCCGTATGTGCGGCTGACGGCGAAGGACCGATTGAAGACCGTTATGACGCCTGCGCGGCGGAGCTGTCAGCGATCGTCAAGCGTCTTATCAAAGAAAAACAGAAGAAAAAAACGCTGATCCAGCTTCTTGTCCCCGACAGGGGGGAAGACAATGTATTGGCGGGGCTGGCCGCTTTTCTGAAAACGGCTCACCTTGAACATCCGAAGCTGTACGGCCAAGTCATCCAAGCCGATCCGGACGAGTCAGCATCATCGCTTCTTGCCAAGCTGAAAGAAAACCGGGCCCATCCTGAACAAGCGGAAATCCGTTATGAAGACGGCAAACGCCTCGTCAGAAACTGGCGTCATCTGCCGGCCCCTCAAAGCGGCGCCGTTCCGTGGAAAGACGAAGGGGTTTACCTCCTCACGGGGGGAGCGGGCGGCATCGGACTGATTTTCGCTGAAGAAATAGCCTCCCGCGTCAAAAACGCCGTCCTCGTATTAACGGGGAGGGCGGAAGCGCTTGATGAAGACCGCTCCGCCCGCTTACGGCGCTTGGAAGCGTCGGGTGCCCGCGTATTGTATAAACCGGTTGACGTGACAGACAGGGCGGCGGTCACCGCCCTCGTCCGCGGCATACAGGAGGAGCACGGAACACTCGACGGGATTATTCACGGCGCAGGCGTGATCGCTGACAACTACATTCTGAACCAGACAGAAAACGAACGGAAGACCGTCATGGCGCCGAAAGTGAAAGGGCTTATCAATCTTGATGAAGCAGCGAAGGATGTGCGGCTGGACTTTTTCATCCTGTTTTCTTCCTTGGCGGGAGGCATGGGAAATCCGGGGCAGGCCGGTTATGCGGCAGCCAACGCATTTATGGATGTTTATGCAGCCCGCCGGAACCGTCTCGTGCGGGACAACAAGCGGAGCGGGCAGACCCTGTCCGTCAACTGGCCGCTTTGGGAAGAGGGCGGTATGCGCGTGGACAAAGAGACCGAACGGCTGATGTATGAACAGACCGGAATGAGAGCCATGCGATCGGCCTCAGGCATCCAAGCGCTTTACGCCGCTTTTGCCTCCGGAGAACACCAGGTCATGGTGGCAGAAGGCGACGAAAAACGGATTCGCAGCCATATTTTCGATCTGGGCGCAGAACAAAGCGCCGCCGGAAAAGCTCCGGCAGTGGCAGATGCAAGAGATCTGAAAGATCAGGTTCAAGAGAAACTAAAGCGGCATGTATCAGATCTTTTAAAGGTAAGCATGAAAGATATTGAGGCTGACAGCGAACTGACGGAATACGGATTTGATTCGATCATTTTCACTGAATTTACAAATCTATTAAATCGGTCTTATCAGCTTGAGCTCAGCCCGACTATCTTCTTTGAATTTCCGACATTGCGTAAACTGAGCGGCCATTTGATATCTGAATGGAAAGAAGCATTCAGCGGCTTAGAAAGAGAGAGTTTAAAAACTGCTCCAAAAGCCGGGATAAGAAAAGCTGAAGCTCCGGCGGCCGTTCATGTCAAGCGGGAAACGCCCGTATCCGTAAAAGGAAAATCAGAAGAAAAAACCGAACCGATAGCCATTATCGGAATCAGCGGTATTTTTCCGCAGGCGAAAGACATAGATGAATTCTGGACACGTTTACAAAAAGGGGAGCATTGCATCACAGAAATTCCCCGAGATCGCTGGGATTGGCGCGAATATTACGGCGATCCGGCAGCGGATGCAAATAAAACGTCAATTAAATGGGGCGGTTTTATAGATGGAATCGCCGGGTTTGACCCGCTGTTTTTCGGGATATCTCCGAAAGAAGCTGAAATGATGGATCCTCAGCAGCGTCTATTAATGATGTATGTGTGGAAAGCCATTGAAGACGCGGGGTACTCGGCAAAACGGATTGCCGGAACAAAAACCGGTATTTTCACCGGCACATTGGGAAGCGGATATCAAACCTTAATCAATAAGGCGGGTCTTCCTGTCGAGGGGTACACGATGACCGGAATCGTGCCGTCCGTCGGGCCGAACCGGATGAGTTATTTTCTTGATATTCACGGGCCGAGCGAGCCGGTAGAAACCGCTTGTTCAAGCTCTTTAGTCGCCATTCACCGCGCGGTAAAAGCCATTGAAACGGGAGATTGTGATATGGCGGTCGCAGGGGGCGTCAACACGATCGTCACGCCTGAAGGGCATATCGGTTTTCAAAAAGCAGGCATGCTCAGTGAAGACGGGCGCTGCAAAACATTTTCCGATCAGGCTGACGGTTATGTCAGAGGAGAGGGTGCCGGCATGATTGTCTTGAAAAAGCTTTCAGAGGCTGAGCATGACAGGGATCACATTTACGGCCTCATCCGCGGTACAGCGGAAAATCATGGCGGACGCTCAGCGTCACTTACCGCGCCGAATCCGCAGGCTCAGACGGATGTGCTGAAAAGCGCTTATCAAAAAGCCGGTATTCACCCGTCAACGATCACTTATATAGAAGCGCACGGAACAGGGACGGCACTCGGAGATCCGATTGAGATCAATGCATTGAAAAAAGCTTTCCAAACAGACGGGGCTCCGGGCGGATATTGCGGGATAGGCTCAGTGAAGACAAATATCGGACATTTGGAGCTCGCAGCAGGTATTGCGGGCGTTATCAAAGTATTGATGCAGCTGAAACATCGGACGCTCGCCAAAAGTCTGCATTGCGAGAACATCAATCCCCATATCAAATTGAAGGACAGCCCGTTTTACATTGTGACAGAAACAAAGGAGTGGGAAGCGCTGCGTGATGAAAACGGCCGGGTCCTGCCCCGCCGGGCGGGTGTAAGCTCATTCGGTTTCGGAGGTGTCAATGCGCATATCGTTATTGAAGAATACATGGGCAAAAGTGAGACGGAACAGCAGGAAGCCCGTGAGAAAGCGTCATCTCTTTTTGTTTTGTCGGCTAAAAATGAAGAGCGGCTGAAAGAAAGAGCGCGTCTCCTTCGCGATTTTATCCAAAACGGATCATCCCGCCATATCGATCTTGCAGATGCCGCATACACACTGCAGACCGGACGGGATGCGATGGAAGCGAGGCTGGGAATCATTGCAGGCTCCGCAGAGGAACTGACTGAAAAATTGAACGCGTTTCTGATGGGAAAAAACAGCGAAGATATCATCAGCGGCCGTAAAAAACGCGAGAATAACACGATCTCCATGTTCTCAGACGATGAAGACGCTGCTGACCTTGTCGGCGCCTGGCTTGAGAAAAAGAAATACAGGAAAGTGCTGCGGCTCTGGGCAAACGGATTTGACACGGATTGGGAGCAGCTGTATACGGACAGTAAGCCGCGCCGCATCAGCCTGCCCTCCTATCCGTTCAGAGCCGACCGCTATTGGGTGCCGAAACGGGAGCAGCTGCCGCTTTCGAATCAAAAAACAGTAGTATTGCAAAAAACATGGGAACCGTGCGAGGCAGTGTCTTCATCCGAGTCGTTCAACAGCAAAATAGCGCTCATCGTCTCCGAGGATACAAAAGACCTTGCCGCCGAGGTGAAAAAACAGCTGAATGATGCTGACATTGTGCAGGAAAATCAGCTCATCTCTTTCTTACAGGGTCCGAATGCGGCCATCTATTCGGGGTTTATTGACTTCACCGGCTGCGGCCCCCGACAAAAGCGGCAGGACATCAGCTGGGTGGCATCGCTGCAGCAGCTGATTGAATACGGCCGCGGACAAGAAAACATAAAAATGCTTTATCTTACAAAAGGGCTTGAATCCTTCAAAAATAAGGCGGCCGCTATGCATGGTATTGAAAAAGCGGGGCTTTATCGCATGCTGCGGCATGAATACAGCCATATTCTCACCTGTCACGCCGATATTGATCCTGAAGAGCCGCTGGAGCAGACAGCTGCTTTTATTAAACAAGAAATTGAATCAGACTTAACGGAATCTGCTGTTTGCTGCAGGGACGGCATGCGCTTCAGCTATGTTCTTCGGCAGACTGATCAGATTGAACCAGAAGCCGTGCAAACAGACCGGACTGCGTTTCCAAAAGACGCCGTCCTGATGATAACCGGAGGAACGCACGGACTCGGCGCTTTATGCGCCAAGCATTTCGTTTCCGCATACGGTGTGAAGAAACTGCTTCTGACAGGCAGAAAGGAGCTGCCGCCGAAAACCGAGTGGGATCTTGAGCAGACAGACCCTGTCATTTCGGAAAAAATACAGCTTATCCGGCAGCTGGAATCACAAGGCGTAAAAGTGTGCGTCTCAGCAGTTGATCTGACGGATAAGCAGGCAGTCGGACGGCTTATAAAAGAGGTAACCTCAACACTCGGACCTGTCGGAGGCATTCTGCATTGCGCGGGAATTGCGGACCGTGAAAATCCTGCTTTTCTCCGCAAAACCAAAGACAGTATCGCGCGGGTGCTCGCGCCGAAAGCAGACGGCCTTCACAGTCTGTATGAAAGTGTAAAGGATGATGCGCCGGCATTTTTCGTCCTGTTTTCATCTGTCTCGGCAGCCGTCCCGATTCTTGCGGCGGGACAGAGCGATTATGCGATGGCTAATTCTTATATGGACTATTTTGCAGAAAACAATGAGAGCGGCATCATCAGCATACAATGGCCGGCATGGGATGAGACGGGCATGAGCAGGGATATAAAAAGCGGGATTTATGAGCAAACGGGATTGCTGCGGCACTCTGACGCGGAAGGTCTCAAGATGCTTGATTACATTTTAAGAGAAAGACCCGGAGCTGTCGTGCTGCCGGCACAAGTGAAACATGATTGGGACATCAAAGCGCTGGAAAACGCCAAGCCAGCCGCCCATAAAGAAATGAGAACAGCTTCCAAACCTCCTGAAACAAAAAAACGGGAACATAACCGGATTGATATTCAATCTTGGCTGAGGTCGCTTTTGGCAAAAGAGCTGAGTATCGATGAAACGCATATGGATATCGATGTGCCTTTTCAGGAATACGGAATGGATTCAATCTTTCTGGCGCAAGTACTGACAAAGATTGATCAAAAACTGCCGTCCGTTTCAATTGATCCGACTGTCCTTCTGGAACACCCTACCATAGTACAGCTCGCGGATTATTTAGCCGCACATTGTCCGGAAGCTTTTTCGGCAGATGCAGCAGTTCCCGCAGAGAAGTTCCCTTTGCAGAAGATGCCGAAACGGAGCAAAAAAACGGCAGATAAGCCCGGGAAACGGGGAAAGGTTGCGATCATCGGCATGGCCTGTCATTTTCCGAAAGCGGGGGATATAAAAGAATTTTGGAAGAATCTCCGCAGCGGAACGGATGCCGTCACTGAAGTTCCGCCGGACAGATGGGACACCGGGGAACACTATCAGCCGGGTGAATATCAAGAAGGAAAAAGCATCAGTAAATGGGGCGGTTTTATTCACGATATTGATCAATTTGACCCGGAGTATTTTAATATTTCAGAAACGCTGGCACCGATGATAGACCCGCTGCAAAGGCAGTGGCTCGAAGTGAGCGCGGAAGCTTTGGCCGATGCCGGTTATCAAAAAGAGGATCTCTGGGGCCGCCGTATCGGCGTTTTTGCCGGTGCAAGGGCAGGTGCGTTTCATCAGAAATTTCAATATTTGCAAAAAGACGCGATTATTGGCGCGGGGCAAAATTTTATTACCGCACATATGGCGCACATTTATAACTTTACAGGGCCCAACCTGGTCGTAGATACGGCCTGCTCCAGTTCGCTAACGGCAATTCATTTGGCCGTGCAGGCTATTCAAAATGGAGAAGCGGAAGCGGCCTTTGCGGGCGGGGTTGACATTTTGCTTGATGAAAAACCTTTTCTCACAATGAGCGCGGCGAGAATCTTATCGCCAAACGGCCGTTCAAAATCTTTCGATGCCGATGCGGACGGAACAGGAATCGGAGAGGGCTGCGGTGTGCTGATGCTGAAGCCGCTCGAAAAAGCGATAGAAGACGAAGATAAAATATACGGCGTTATTGACGGCTCTGCGATAAATAATGACGGCAGCACAATGGGCGTGACGACGCCGAATCCCCGAGCGCAGCAGGACTTGATTGAGCAGGCGGTTCAATCAGCGGAAATCGAGCCGGACACCATGACATACGTAGAGACGCACGGAACCGGTACATTGATCGGCGACCCGATTGAATTAAAGGGATTAACCAATGTCTTGTCTGCTTATTCCGATGAAAAACAATTTTGCGGTGTAGGAAGCGTCAAAAGCAATATCGGCCACTTGCTGAGTGCGGCGGGCGCGGCGGGAATCATCAAAGTTTTGCTGGCGATTGCCAATGAAGAACTGCCGCCGACTTTGCATTGCCATAAACCGAACCCCCGCTTTCAATTTAATGATTCGCCGCTTTATCCTGTGCTTGAGCTGAAGCGGTGGGACGGAAAAAAAGAGATACTCAGGGCCGGGGTCAGCGCGTTCGGTTTGGGCGGGAATAACGCCCATATCATTGTCAGCAACGAAGGAATTCCGAAAGAGCGAAAAGCGGCCATGGAACCGAAAGGCGGCCAGACAGTATACCGAAAACAGCGGTATTGGCCTGAAAAAGCACAGTTGCCCGAAGCGGAAGAAAATGAGGCGGGCACAGAAGCAATGTTTGAAATAAGCGAGGTGTGATAGATTGGCAGTTGCCACCGATCAAGTCAAAACGTTCCTGCAGAAAATCAGCCATACGAATTATATCGTCCGGGATCATCGCGTTCATCAAATCCGCGTCCTCCCGGGCGTGACTTTAATAGATATGCTGTATCGGCTCGCCGCCGGGTATCTCGGTGAAAGGCCTATAGAATTAAGACAGATTATTTTTAAGCAGCCTGTTGTAACATCTGAAGAGTTTGATAAACACCTGTATGTGACTTTTACGCCGGCGCGTGACAGCTGGAAAGTTGAGATTACTAGCGAAAAAGCAAAAAACGGCACACCGCTTGGCGGAAACCGGGATGAGAATATGGAATGCCAGCTTTATTTGCAAGAAGACACGCCGCGGGCAAAAGAACTGAATATTGAAGCATTCATGAAAAACGCAAGCCGAAAATGGGACATGCATGACATTTACGGAATTGCAAGAAGAAGCCATATTGAGCATGGCGAGTTTATGAAAAATGAAGGGGCCGTTTATCAGCTTCAGGATAAAGAAGAATTAATGGAGCTTACTCTGAGTGATTTGGCTGAAGGATTCCGGGAGAAATTTAAGGCGCATCCGGCTTTTTTAGATGCGTCCACCCTTGCCGGCTCTTCCTTTGCATTGTCGGCCCAAAAGCAAAATGACACACCTTATATTCCTTTTATGATCAATCGTTTTTGCATGTATCAGCCGTTTCCGAAAACGATTTACACTTATTCTGCGAAAAACAGCCGCACTGAAAGCGGCGCATCAGACAGCGAACCTGATGTTTATTCGGCCGACTTCACGATTTACGACAGGGCAGGGAACGTATTGGCCGAATGTGAGAAACTGACAGTAAAAAGGGTCAGACAAGCGAATATGATTACCCATCTGATAGACAAAGAGAAGCCGCCTCAGCAGAACAGAAGCGGCCGTGGAGAGCCCGAAAGTCCTGTGGCCGCAGAAGACGTGTCTGAACAGCAAACGCCGGAACAAAACATGGCGACTTACATAAAGACGGAAATCGCCAGGCTGATCAATCGTCCGGCACAGGATATTGATGTGCGGAAAGGCTTTTATGATATGGGGCTTGACTCGGCGCATTTGCTGAAGCTTGTAAAGATATTAGAGCAGACTTTTCAGCAGCAGTTTTATCCGACACTGCTTTTTGAATATTCATCTGTCCGCCGCCTTGCGGATTACCTTATCAATGAAGCGGGCTGTGTGCTGAAAGATTCGGCCGAAGAACGGCATACATCAGATGCTGACATCGCTGATGAGGTTCTGTTTTTTGAACCCGCCTGGAAAGATCATCCGCTGGAAACGGCGGTGCAGAACGGGCAAAAACACACCCGTCATCTCATTATCGCTGCCGATGCAGGACCCCGTCTCACCGGTGAACTCGGCGCACATTGCCCGGAAGCGGAAGTGATAGAACTGAAAAGGGAGCATGAGGTTGCAGATGAGCAGTTTGGAGCAGATGCCGAGCGCATATTTCGTATGCTCAAACGGGAACTGACAGACCATCCGAAAGAACATACATTGATTCAGCTTGTATGCGCCGTCGAGAATGGAGCGGCATTGTCTTCCGCTCTCGGGGCTATGCTGAAAACGGCACATCTGGAAAATCCGGCTCTTCGCACTCAGGTGATCACCTTCTGTGACAAGAATGAGAGATTGCCAAGTGAGACGGCCGCAATCATTAGAACAGAAGCATACTGCTCTTATGCAGGCTGCACAGACATTCGGTATAAAGACAATATGCGGCAGATCAGATTGTTCGAACGTATTGAGAAACTGGACGGGCAGACACAGTCTCCTTGGAAACAAAACGGCGTATATGTCATTACAGGAGGTCTCGGCGGTCTTGGATTTCTGCTTGCCCGTCACCTTGCAGAAAAAGAAAAGGTGAAGCTCGCACTCATCGGCCGTTCGGCGGAACAGTCTGAGAAGATCAGCAGACTGAAAGCATTGGGCGCAGAAGTTCTTTACGTTCAAGCGGACATCGGCAATAAAACCGAAACAGAGCGGGCATTTGCTCAGATTACAGAAACCTTCGGCCGGCTGACGGGTATTTTTCATTGCGCCGGTGTTTTAAAAGATCAATTTATCATCCAAAAAGACAGTTCTGACTTGAAGCAGGTGTTTCTGCCGAAAATCAGCGGCCTGATTCATACGGACGAAGCTTCACGGCATGAACCGCTTGAATTTTTCGCCGTATTTTCCTCATTCTCGGCGTTGGCCGGAAATGCGGGCCAGACAGATTATGCCGCAGCGAACGCTTTTATGGATGAATATATGAAATATCGCGATTGCAAAGCGGAAAAAGGCGAACGGACCGGGGCTTCTATGACGATCAACTGGCCGCTTTGGGAAGATGGCGGCATGCAGGTTGACAGCTTGATGAAAGAGATCATGAATGATGCAACTGGCACCAGCCCGCTTCCGGCCGGGGAAGGGATGGCTTCACTTGAATATATGCTGCGTCTCGGCAAGCTGCAATCCGTTATTTTATACGGGAAGGAGCCCGCTGTAACTGAAAGCATGGGCCGATTGGGTCCAAAGGGAGACAAGAACGGATCTTCATTATCCAACGCAGCTGTCAAGAGAAGGAGCCGAAAACAAGAGAGACATACAGAAGAGCACGATATTGCGGTAATCGGATTGGCGGGAAGATATCCCCAGGCGGGAAGCATCGATGAATTTTACCAAAATCTGCGCTCAGGTAAAGACTGCATCACAACAATGCCGAAAGACAGATGGAAAGGTTATCCTTTCTCATATGAAGCAGATCAGTTCTACCGTTACGGAGGATTTTTAGATCGCATAGACAGCTTTGATCCGCTGTTTTTCAATCTGACTCCGCGCCAGGCTGAAATGATGGACCCGCAGGCGCGGCTGTTTTTAGAGACGGCTTGGGAAGCTTGTGAAGATGCCGGTTTTTATCAGGACAGAACGGCGCGCGGGCCATCTTCACAAAAGAGAAAACGCGTCGGGGTATTCGCAGGTGTGTTTTGGAGCCATTATGAGCTGTTCGGCGCTGAAATCA
The DNA here is from genome assembly GCF_026241425.1 of Bacillus sp. ChL18. Classification (NCBI taxonomy): domain Bacteria; kingdom Bacillati; phylum Bacillota; class Bacilli; order Caryophanales; family Bacillaceae; genus Bacillus; species Bacillus sp. ChL18. Next base: position 623,802 of record NZ_JAPHWE010000001.1, read on the forward strand.
CACAGCGGGGCACACCGCTGTCTATGGGCGTGACGCCTGCCTCTGTTCCGAATATCGTGTCTCACTGCCTGAACTTTACAGGGCCGTCAATGGCTGTTGATACGATGTGCTCTTCTTCGCTCACATCCATACATTTGGCATGTGAAAGCATTAAAAGGGGGGAGTGCGAATTCGCCATTGCCGGCGGTGTGAATGCGGTCACACATCCGCATAAATATGCGTTTTTGGCGAATGCCGGATTTCTGTCTTCAGAAGGCGTCTGCAAAAGCTTCGCCGACGGCGGTGACGGCTATGTGCCGGGAGAAGGCGTCGGCGCGGTGTTACTGACAACCGTTCAAGAAGCGGAAAGAATGGGCTGTCCGATATATGGCGTCATAAAAGGCTCCGCTTTAAACCATGTCGGAAAAACATCCGGTTTGACCGTGCCTGATCCGGCATCACAGGCGGAAGTCATTACAGATTCCTTTCAGAGTGCCGGTATTGATCCGGAGACTTTGAGCTATATTGAAGCCCACGGAACAGGCACGTCTCTGGGTGATCCGATTGAAATTGAAGGGCTGAGCCGCGCATTCCGCAAATGGACAAACAAGAAGCGGTTTTGCGCCATCGGCTCTGCCAAATCAAATATCGGCCATTTAGAAGGAGCCGCCGGGATCGCCGGATTAACAAAGGTGCTTTTGCAGCTGAAGCATGGAGAAATCTTTCCGTCATTGCACACGGACACGCTGAATCCCCATATTCCGTTTCCGGACACGCCGTTCTATGTGGCGGACCGGCTGGTAGAATGGGAACGGCCGTCACATTCTGACCAGCCGAGAAGAGCGGGTTTAAGTTCTTTTGGCGCCAGCGGGAGCAATGCCCATTTTGTCATAGAAGAATATCTGCCGCTGCAGGCTGAAAAGAAATCGGTGAATATACGGGAAGACGAGCCGGTTCTGTTTCTGCTTTCGGCAAAAAATGAAGAACGCCTATTAGAATATGTCAAACGGTATGACCGCTTTTTACGGGAAAAAGAAGTCAACCTTAAAGACCTGGCCTACACGCTTCAAGCTGGCAGAGAAGCGATGCCTGAACGGCTGGCATTGATCGTTACATCCGTTTGCGGCCTGCAAGCGAAACTGAAGGATGTGCTTGAACGGAAAACAGAAATTGAAGGATGTTTCCGGGGACGTGCTCAAGATGATATATCATCAGCAGGAATGGCCGGGCTGCTGAAAAACAAGCAATATTCCAGATTGCTCACTGAGTGGGCAAAAGGAGCCGCCGTTGACTGGAGCCTGTTATACGAAGGAGAGAAGCCGAAACGGGTCAGCCTTCCTGTATATCCGTTCGCGAAGGAGCGGTATTGGGTGCCTGTGCCCGCGGATATCCGGAAACAGACAGACGAACCGGCGGAAAACCAAAAGATCATTCTTCAAAAAGACTGGAAGCAGCAAGATCCGGCGGAATCTGAAGCATTATCAGGAACAGTAATGATACTTGCAACTGATAAGACAAGCCGATTGGCCGATGCTCTTTTTAAAGGAAACGGCCATATTGAAACGATCTGCTTCATCCATCAGGCAAAAGACGGCGCCGATTATTACGCCGCCGCATCGGGGCGAAACCTTTACGGCAGAGTGCGGGAGTCTCTTCAAAACAAACACATACTCGGGGTCGTCGACATAACCGCATATGACGCGGAATATGAACGGCAGGAAGAGATAGAACACGGAAAGCTTGCCTTTTTACAGCAGGCTCTTGAATCATTCCGTCATAGCGTCGCTGTGTTCAGCCAAGTGACACACCGCCTCCAGCCTTTCAAGGAAAGTAAACCTCTGATGCAAGGGGCGAAAACGGCGGGGCTGTACCGGATGCTGGGCGCTGAGTATGCCAACATTCATTCTTTTACGATAGATAGCGATTGTGAGATTGAGCATACAGAAGAATTAAGCAGACAGATTGAGACTGAATTTTTACAGCCGCGGGCCAAAAGCGTCAGTGAATGCTGCTACAGGCTGAATCGCCGTTATGTGCCGTTTCTGAAGCAGGGTATGAATGTTTCGGCGGCGCCTGAGCTTTCCTATTCGTCTGATGATGTGCTGTTAATAACGGGCGGATCGCGCGGGATCGGCGCAATTGCGGCGGAGCATGCCGTTTCACGCGGATGCAGGAAACTGGTCATCATGGGGCGGGAGCCGCTTCCCGATTCCTCAAAGTGGGCAGACATGAAAAAAGACGGCATTCTCCCGGAAAAAGCCGAGCGGATGCAGAGGTTAGCCGAGCGGGGCGCGGAGATCCGCTATTACAGCGTTTCTCTTACGGATCAAAAGGGGCTCCGGAAAATGACGGACAGCATCCGCGGCACAATGGGATCGATTACCGGCGTTTTTCATTGCGCGGGTGCAATGGGAGAACACCCCGCTTTTTATAACAAAACCGAAACTGAAATCGAAAGCGTTTGCACGCCGAAAGTAACAGGGCTTCGCGGTCTCTATGAAGCTGTTCAGAATGAGCCGCTGTCGTTTTTTATTTTGTTCTCATCCGTTTCGGGCCTGATCCCTTCGCTTGCTGCGGGGCAAAGTGACTACGCGATGGCTAATTCGTTTATGGACTCTTTTGCAAATCATCAAGCAGGTAAAGGGAACGTGTTTGTTAAAGCCGTTCAATGGCCCGTCTGGAAAGAAACCGGCATGGCTGAAGGCCTGCCGGAAACACCTGCTTATCAAAAATCAGGACTTTCCAGGCTGTCTGCCAAAGACGGACTGAAGTTTTTAGATTACATCATTTTAAACGGACAAAGCTGCGGAATTCCTTGTGTTCCAGAAGACAGTGAGACTGATTTTGGTGATCTTCTGAAGGTGAAGAAATCTGAAGCTCCCGTGAAAAAAAGCACTGCCGGTGACCAAAAGGTGAAGGATACGATTCGTAAATGGGTGCGCACCGTCTTCAGCGAAGAACTGAAAATGACGGATGAGCAGATAAAAGATGATATGCCGTTTGATGAATACGGGATTGACTCAATACTCTTTGCGGAATTGGTTCAATCACTGCAAAAACGGATCAGCATAAAGTTAACACCGTCCTTAATGCTTCAATATCAAACGATTACAGAAATGGTTGACTATTTCGCAGCGCATCATGAAGCCGATTTTGTGACAAAAGAAAATGGTTTCGTTCAAGACAGGGACGTCCAGCCTGATTTAACCGCCGCCGCTGAAGAGAGAACATCCATGAAGCCGAAAGCGGATACCGAAGACGATATTGCCGTCGTCGGTATGTCCTGCCGTTTTCCGGGGGCGGGCGGAACGGATGCTTTTTGGGAGCTGCTGATGAAAGGAAACACCGCCATTCGGCCTGTCCCCGCATCGCGCTGGCATGCAACAGCAAATGCAAAAGATTATGCGGGGTGGATTGATGATATCGACATGTTTGATGCGGGCTTTTTCGGCATCTCTGAAAAAGACGCGGCAATTATGGACCCTCAGGCGCGGATCATATTAGAAGAAGCGGTTCATTCCGTTTATGATGCCGGGTACGGCCAAAAGGATTTATCGGGCCGGAAAGTCGGCGTGTACATCGGCGGCAGGGCGCAGCCTTCAGTCGGTATGGAACATATCCTGCAGGCGCCTAACCCGATTTTGGGGGCGGGGCAAAACTATTTGGCGGCCAACATTTCACGATTTTTGAATGTCACAGGGCCGAGCCTTGTCGTGGATACAGCCTGTTCCTCAGGGCTGATCGGGCTGTCCTTTGCAAAAGACGCCCTTTTGGCCAAAAGAATTGACGCGGCCTTAGTCGGTTCGGTGAGTCTGCTCTTATCTCCGTCCGCGCACCGGTTATTCGGAGCGCGCCATATTTTAAATGAGAACGGCGTGTTTCATATATTCGACCGTGAATCAGCGGGAGAAGTGCTCGGAGAAGGAGCGGGGGCGGTTTTTATCAAACGATTGAGCGATGCGGTGCGGGACGGAGACCGTATTTACGGCGTCATAAAAGCCGTCTCGGTAAACAATGACGGCCGGACGCTCGGTCCCGGTTCACCGAATATAAGAGCGCAGAGAGATGCGATTCAAACTGCGCTTGACATGGCGGAAAAGTCGCCCGAAGACATTGGATATATAGAAGTGAACGGAGGCGGTTCCCCAATCGTTGATTCGGTGGAAATCAAGGCGCTCTCAGATGTCTATCAGCTGAACCGGAAAACGCTTCTGCCCTGCCGGATCGGATCGGTGAAACCGAATGTAGGGCATTTGCTTCTGTCTTCAGGTCTTGCGGGCTTCATCCGATGTGTGCTGAGCGTCTATCATAGGCGGATTCCGCCTTTCTTATCAGCGCGTGAGCCATTTGAACATTATGACTTTGAAGCGTCGCGTATTCATTTTAATCGTGAACCCGTTGATTGGCATTCAGAGAAGAAACCCCGCGTCGCAGCTCAGAGTTCATTTCCTGACGGCGGGACAAATGCTCATATCCTCGTTGAGGAATACAGAGGTGAAAGGCAGCGGGAACATCACCGGGCGCCTCAGCCGCCGGAATTCAGAAAAAAACACTACCCGCTTTTGGGCGGCTGGAACAGCACGGAGAATGAAGCGGAAAAAACAAGTAATGAAAAAACAGACATTGCGGATCTTTTAAAGAAATATGAGAAAAAAGCAGAGACAAGCACTGCACCTGCAGACTCGTTTTGGCAGGTGACAATGTGACGTTTTTAAAAGGGGACTAACCATGAAAAAAACAGTGAATCTGCGCCTGACGGCAGAACATCCCATTATGAAAAACCATCTTGTTCACGGAGAATCTGTCATGCCCGGTCTGGCCTATATTGATATGCTGTATCAGCTGGCAAAGCAAAGCCTTGATCTTTCATTCCGTTCCATCTGTCTGAAACGGGTGACCATTTATCATCCTTTATCAGTGAAGCGGTCAGAGCGGCTTGATGTGAGTGTCATATTCAGTAAAGAAAAGGAGTTCTGGACTGCCTCGATTTGCGGGGCGGATTCCGGGACGGTTTTCTTATCAGCGGAGTTGCATGAAGGAGTCTTCTCATCAGATAGGCGCCTTGACGCAGGGGAGAAAAAACAACAAGCCGCACTTCCATCAGTCTCTTTGCATACGGTTTACGAAGACGCGAGAAGCCGCGGACTGTCGCATGACGGGCTGATGAAGCCGGAGGGAGAGATCTATGCAAATGAAGAGGAATGTTTCCTTGATATTCGGCAGTATGATTCATGCAAGGAAAATCTCCCCGGCGCTCTCTTTCACCCCGCGCTGATGGACGGTGCCGCCATGGCCTCCGGCGTATTGCAGACAGCTGCAGGCGCCGGTTTGTTTTTACCGATTTATTATGATTCGTTTATTGCCGCTGAGACGGTTACGGAGCGCTGTTACGCGGTGATTTCGAAAAAGTCCGGCACGCCGTCTGAAATGGTGAAAATGGATATTGACTTTTACAACATCAGCGGTGCACATATTGCTTCACTGCTCGGCCTGACAGCCAAAAAGGTGCGGACAGATCGGCAGCTGATACCAGGCGTTCAGCAGATGGAGGAAACCTTATACCGCATTTTCTCAACATACGTAGGCCGTCCTGTCACAAGAAATGATGCGCACACCGTGTTTTTTGAATTAGGTCTTGAATCGTCACAGCTTCTGGCCATTATTAAAGACATCGAAGAGGCGTTTGATATGCGGCTGAATCCGACTCTTTTATTTGAGTGCAGCAGTATATCCGAGCTGCTTGAAGACATAAAAACAAAAGGAACAGATGAATCTTCCGGCCTTGTCGCGAATGCAGCACCGGTCTCTGAAACGCAATCAGGCAGTCAGACATTTACTTTCTATGAACATGAAGCATTCCTTCAGGATCATCTGGTTTTCGGCAAACCGGCACTGATGGGTGTAGTGTATCCGTGTCTGGTGCTAGAAGCATCCGGAGCGTCTCATTCCGGCACGTATCCCGCCGAGCTGAAAGATATCCGTTTTACGGGCGGGCCCGTCACGCTGGAGCCGGGAGAGGCCGCACATGTTGACATTTCATTTGCGGCAGAAAAGAGTGCCGAACGCTTTACCGCAAGCTGCTCTGTCTCCGGTAAAGAAAGCCGGAAGACGTGTGCCGAAGGAGAAATAATCAGATATACAGAGGCACCCGTAAAAAAATCATATGACGTTGAACAAATGAAGTCGCATGCACAAAAGGTGGCGCCGGATGTCATTTCCCGTCTGTACGATTCGGTTGCCGGCTTCACGATAGGCCCGATGCTGAAAACGGTAACGGCGGGATACAAAATGAGTGAGAGCTCCTTTTTATTACAGCTGGACTTATCAGGAAAAAAAGAAAAAGGCGATCTGCGTCACTTTGCATTTGACCCGCTTATATTGAATTCTTGTTATATGTCACTCGGTGAAGAAGAGTTGCAGCTGAAAAAGCGGATTCACGTCCCGCTCATGATTGAGAGGCTGACGCTTTACGGACCAGTCATGTCTGATACCGTCTATGTGGTGAATACAATCAAACATAAAAAAGACGGATTTCTCTCATTTGATGCCGCAGTCCTCAGTCATACCGGGGAACAGCTGGCGGAATTGAAAAACGCGTCTGTGAAAGAAGTGCTTCAGCCAAATCGGCTTGAAAATGCGTCTTTTGCCCCGTCCGGGAATCAAAGCCGTCAGAAAATGAAAGGAAAACCGCTGGATATTGCCATTGTCGGAATTTCCGGCAAGTATCCGCAGGCCGATGATATCAATGCGTTTTGGGAAAATCTCAAACAAGGAAAGGATTGCATTACCGAAATTCCGAAAGACCGCTGGAAATGGGAACATTACTTTTCCGAGGACCGGACGGCGCCGGGAGCGATCTACAGCAAATGGGGCGGATTCATTGACGGGATCGCCGATTTTGATCCTGAGTTCTTTAAGATTTCCCCCCGTGAAGCGGAACACCTTGATCCTCAGGAACGGCTGTTTTTAATGCATGCGTGGATGGCGATGGAGGATGCGGGATATACGAGGACATCACCTGAACTGGGCCGTCAGGTAGGTGTGTATGCCGGTGTCATGTATCAGGAATACCCGCTATTCGCGGCTGAAGCGGGAGTGAAAGGACGGCATATCGGGCTCCCCGGCGGGATTTCATCAATTGCTAACCGTGTCTCCTATTTTTGTGATTTTCAAGGGCCGAGCATTTCGGTCGATACGATGTGTTCGGGTTCTCTGACTTCATTGTACATGGCGTGCCGGGATCTGCGGGATCATCGGATTCGCGCGGCGCTTGCCGGCGGAGTGAATCTCACCGTTCATCCTAACAAGTACTTCATGCTGAGCCAGGGGCAGTTCATCTCATCTAAAGGACACTGCGGGAGTTTCGGCGCCGGGGGTGACGGCTATATTCCGGCAGAAGGAGTCGGGGTGCTGCTTCTTAAACGTTTAGAAGACGCCGTACAAGACGGAGATCGGATTTACGGCGTCATTAAAGGAGCTGCCATTAATCACGGCGGAAGAGCGAGCGGTTACACCGTACCGAACCCCAAGGCGCAGAGCGAAGTCATTTCTCAAGCTTTACAGGAAGCGGGGGTATCTCCGGGCCAGATCAGCTATGTGGAAGCGCACGGGACAGGGACGAAATTAGGCGATCCGATTGAAATCCGGGCTTTAACCGATGCATTCGGTGATGTTCCTGAAACATGTCTCATCGGGTCTGTCAAATCAAATATCGGACATGGGGAATCGGCAGCAGGCATCGCCGCTGTCACAAAAGTGCTGCTGCAGATGAAGCACAAACAAATCGCCCCATCTTTGCATGCGGATGTTTTAAATCCGAATATCCAATTTGGTGAAGGACCGTTTTCCGTCTGCCGGGAATTAACAGATTGGAAACGGATTGCCGCAGACGGAGAAGAACAGCCGCTCAGAGCGGGGATCAGCAGCTTTGGTGCGGGCGGTTCTAACGCGCATATCATTATTGAAGAATATGAGGCTCCTGTCAAACAAGCAATCAGCAGCCAAGAGCCGGCTGTCATTCTGCTGTCTGCGAAAAATGGGGAGCGTCTGACAGAATATGCGGAGCGCCTTCTTGCTTTTCTTCAAAAGAAGCATACGGATAAGCCGGACTTATTTGATGTCGCGTACACTTTACAAGCGGGGCGGGAAGCGATGGATGAGCGGCTGGCTTTCATTGCGGACTCCCTTAAGGAGCTGGAGGACAAGCTCAGATCGTACTTGGAAAATGAAAACGCACCGCATCTTTACAGGGGGCGGGCGAAGCGAAATCATGAGACAGTGGCTGTGTTTGAATCTGATGAAGATTTGCAGGAAGCCATGGTCAAATGGCTGAAAAAGAGAAAGTACGGTCATTTGCTGAACATGTGGGTGCAGGGAGTCGATGTGGACTGGAACTTGTTATATTCGGGACAAAAACCCCGGAGAATCAGCCTTCCCGCCTATCCGTTTGCAAAGGTCAGATGCTGGATTCAAGATGAAGCCGAGGCGGTTTCAAAAAGGGATGACGGCAAAACGGTGATCCATCCTCTGCTTCATGAAAACACATCCGATCTGTGGGAGCTGAAATTCACATCCGTTTTTACCGGACGGGAATTCTTTTTCACTGATCACACAGTCAATGGAGAGAAAGTGCTCCCGGGAGCCGCCGTGATCGAAATGGCCAGGGCGGCCGTTGAGCGGGCGGCATACGCTTTGCCGGACGGACGTAAAGGACTGTATTTGAGAGATCTCATATGGATGAGGCCTGTCGTTCATGAGGGGACGGATGTAGAAGTCCATATCAGCCTTATCCTTAAGGAAAATGAAGACATTGAATTTACGATTTACAGCCTATCGGAAGAACCCGGGGGAGAACGGATTTTATACAGTAAAGGAACCGCGGTATCAGGAGAGATAGCAGCGGTTCCGTCTGTTCACTTAGAGGGCTGGCTGTCCGGCTGCAGCCAATCGGTTATGACGTCTGATGAGGTTTATCAGGCTTTCCGGCATGCGGGTATGATATACGGGCCGAGCCATCAAGGAATTGATCAGCTGATGATCGGAGAGAGGGGCGCTGCAGCCCGGCTGTCGCTGCCGGAATCGGCAGACAGTACCGCCGATCAGTTTGTCATCCACCCGAGTCTTCTAGATGCCGCGTTTCAGGCGTCACTGGGTGCCGGTTCAGATACTGCTGGAGACACTCAGATGCTGCCGTTTTCCCTGAGGCAGGCAGAAATATTTCAGCCGACTCAGAAAACGATGTGGGCGCTTGTCCGCAAACAGAGCGATCGGTCAGATAACGGAGCGCTGACGCTGGATATTGATTTATGTGATGAAAACGGCGCTGTTTGTATGAGATTGACAGGCTTCTCCTGCCGGGCGGTCCGGCAGACAAACCAAACCGAAAGCAAGCGGCAGGAAGTTCAGACAGCGATGCTTGCCCCTGTTTGGGACAAAACTTTCTTTTCCATAGAAGAAAATCAAGCGGTTGATCAGGAACAATTGCTGATCATCGGAAAGCCGGGAAATACCATAAAAGCCGCGGCAAAAATGTGGCCCCGCGCCCATCTGGCGGAGACGCCGGATCATTCAAGCGAGCAAACATTACGTGAATTGACAGCCGGGTATCAGGATATCCGCCATTTCTTATGGATTGCGCCGGATCGTTTCGCACCCGCATCCGTCAGTCAGGAAATGCTTGATGAGCAGGAGAATGGGGTGATTCAATGTTTCCGTTTCATCAAAGCGCTGCTGTCACTCGGGTATGGAAATCGAAACATCAGCTTTACGGCGGTCACCCGGCAGACACAGTCCGTGTATCCGGGTGATCTGCCGCAGCCTGAGCATGCAGGCGTGCACGGTTTGATCGGTTCATTGGCAAAAGAATATCCGAACTGGGACATCAGGCTGATTGATGCAGAAGAAGACAGTGATTCGTCTGAAATGAAAGACATCTGGCGCCTTCCTCCAGATCCGGACGGAAATGCTGCCGCGTACCGTAACGGAGCTTGGCACAAGCAAAAAACAGTCCGGGTGCTGACAAGTTCCGCTCCGCGTATGTCGTACAGAGAAGGCGGCGTTTATGCTGTCATCGGCGGAGCGGGCGGCATCGGAGAAGCATGGAGCAAATACATGATCACCCGTTACAAGGCACGGATGATATGGATCGGCAGGCGGCCGAAGGATCAGGAGATTCAGAGCAAAATAGACAGGCTGGCGCTATCAGGCCCCGCGCCGCATTATATACAGGCTGATGCTCAAGATGCCGCAGCGCTTAAAGCGGCCGTCCGTTCCGTAAGAGAGCAATACGGCAATATAACGGGAGTCATTCATTCCGCGATAACGCTTGCCGACAAAAGTATGGCGAATATGGATGAAGCTTCTTTCAGAAACGCTTATTCAGCTAAGGTGAATACGAGCGTCCGAATGATCGAAGCTTTTAAGGGAGAACCGCTTGATTTTGTGCTGTTTTTCTCATCCGTTAATTCTTTCACAAAAAATGCCGGGCAAAGCAACTATGCGGCAGGGTGTACATTTCAAGACGCCTTTGCCCGCCATATCGCTTCCTTGCTTGATTGTGAAGTGAAAGTCATGAATTGGGGATATTGGGGCAGTCTGGGCGTTGTATCAGACCCGTCTTACAGAAAACGGATGGAGGCGTCAGGGATCGGTTCTATTGAACCCGATGAAGCAATGGAGGCGCTGGAATTCTTACTATCAGAACCGTTCAGCCAAGCGGCATTCATCAAAGCTGCTCCGCACGGCTTAGCCGCACTGACGGATCAAGATGCAATATCGGTTGTATCCGGCCCGAAGCCTTCATTTATGGAAAGCGTCAAGCGGCAAAATCCGGATCGGAATGAACGGCTTGAGACTTTAAAACGAGAAATGGAGTTGCGCATATGAACAGCCTTCTTTGCAAACTGCTCTTTTACCAATTACAGTCAATCGGTTTTTTCAGCGAGCCTGTCACTACACCTGCAGCATCCATGCGGAGCGCCGGCGTGATCGGCACATACGGCAGATGGCTGGAAGAAAGCCTGAATCTATTAAAAGAAAACGGATATATCGCGTATGACGGATACACGATCACCCTCCTCACGGATCAGCGTCCGGACAGCCGCACAGTCTGGAATGAGTGGAATGCCCATAAACGCCTGCTTCCCAATGGGGAGCTTGCGCAAGCTGAATTGGCTGAGGCGACGATAAAAGCGATGCCTTCCATTTTAAAAGGGGAACGTCCGGCTACGGATATCGTATTTCCCGATTCATCAATGCGGCTCGTTGAAGGTGTTTATAAGCATAATCCTGTCGCGGATTATTTTAATGAAGTGTTAGCAGATTCCGCGGCCGCTTACCTGAAAGCCTATCTTACAGAACACCCCGATGCCCGTATCAGGCTGATAGAAGTAGGGGCCGGGACGGGCGGAACGAGCGCCATGCTGTTTACAAAACTGAAACCATTTGCAAAACAGATTGCGGAATATTGTTATACGGACGTTTCTAAAGCTTTTTTAATGCATGCCGAACAGGAATACGGACCTGATGTGCCGTATTTGACAACAGCCTTGTTTAATGCGGAGGAGCCTTGCGAATCACAAAATATCAAAACGGGTGTTTACGATATTGTCATCGCCGCCAATGTGCTTCACGCCACAAAAAATATCGGTTTGACACTGCGCCGTCTGAAAGCGCTCCTGAAATACAACGGGATGGTTTTGATAAACGAAATCAGCGATCGTTCTGTTTTTACCCATTTAACCTTCGGGCTGCTTGACGGCTGGTGGTCCTATGAGGATGCTGAGCTTCGGATTCCGGGAAGTCCCGGCTTATATCCAAAATCGTGGGAGCGTGTGCTGCATTCGGAAGGATACAGAGCGGTTTGTTTCCCTGCTGAAACGGCTCATGATTTAGGCCAGCAGATTATCGCAGCTGAGAGTGACGGACTCGTCCGGATGCAAGGGATCAGAGACGGCAGAAAGCCATACGCCGCCCCGGCCGAAGTTTTCCGAAAGCCCGCGCAGCCTGTTTCCCGCAGCCGCGCGCCAGAGGAGCATCAAGCTGTTAAGGCTGATGGGGAATCGGTCTCTTCCCATGTCCGCTCTGTCATCAAAACAAGTATTGCCGATGTATTAAAAATGAAAGAAGAGGATATTCAGGAAGAACTGAATTTCTCTGAATACGGCATTGATTCCATTCTGGCCGTCAATGTGATTAACCAGATTAATAAGCGATTGAATCTTACACTGCAGACAACGATTTTATTTGATTACTATCATGTGAAACTCCTGACCGGTTATATCTCGGAAGAATCCTCGTCTCTGAAGACCGATAGAGCGAAAATCCGCCCGGCGCTTCAGGAAGAACGGCCTGCTGAAAAACCTCTGCAGACGGAAAGAAAGGAAAACGGTTATCAGAAACCGAAACAAGAACGTATGCCGCCTTCTTTCGCAAAGTCCGATGACTCGGGAATGTTCCGGGTTGTGATTGACCGTCCGGGCGGCATTGAAGATCTGACGATTGCCCGCAGTGAGGTGCCCGAGACAAAAGATGACGAAGTTCAAATAGCCGTCCGCGCCTTTTCTTTAAACTTCGGAGACTTGCTTTGTGTCAGAGGGCTGTACCCGACGATGCCGCCTTATCCGTTCACTCCGGGATTTGAAGCAAGCGGCGTCGTGATCAAGACAGGGAGGCATGTAACATCCATCATTCCAGGTGATGAAGTGATTGTCGGCATGGGAGAGGAATTTGGATCTCAGGCGAATCTCATCACATGTAAAGAACATCAAGTCTATCATAAACCGGCCCGGCTGACCTTTGAAGAAGCATGCGCTCTTCCCACCGTGGCGGTGACCATGATAGACGCCTTCCGGAAAGCCGGACTTAAAAAAGGCGAAAAAATATTAATTCAGACCGCGACGGGAGGAACGGGGCTGATCGCGGTGCAAATGGCCCGGCATAGCGGCGCGGAAATATATGCCACGGCCGGATCACAGAAAAAAATTGAGTATTTGCATTCGCTCGGGGTCCGCAATACCATCTGCTATTTAGAAGAAGATTTTGAAACGGAAATCATGCGAATGACCGGCGGCCGTGGGGTGGATGTTGTCATTAATACCCTGGCCGGTGATGCCTTGCAAAAAGGAATGAATTGCCTGGCGCCGGGCGGAAGATATATCGAAATTGCCATGACTGCGCTGAAATCCGCTAAATCAGTCGACTTGTCCGTCCTTCATAACAATCAATCGTTTCACAGCGTGGATTTGCGGAAGCTGTCCCTTCAAAATCCGGACCAGGTCAAGGACTATCAATTGGAATTGCAGCGGCTGGCTGAAGAGGGAGTCATTCAGCCTGTCATCTCAAAAATCTTTTCCTTTGAAGACATAAAAGAAGCGTATCACTGTCTGGATGACCGCGGAAATATCGGGAAAATCGTCATCAGCGTTTCTGAGCCGTATCAAATGACGTACCGCCCCGAACAAAAGGATCCGGCCGATACAGTAAACTCAGCAGCTGTGTTACCTGAAAAAGAACCGATCGCGATTATCGGGATGAGCGGGCGGTTTGCTGAATCGGAGAATGTCCATGAGTTTTGGGAACACTTAGCCGCCGGACGGGATCTGATTAAAAAAGCAGACAGATGGGATGTCTCTGACAGCCAATGCCAGTATGGCAGTTTTATAGAGGACATTGAATGTTTTGACCCCGTTTTCTTTCATATATCGGGACGTGAAGCGACCTATATGGACCCTCAGCAGAGGCTGTTTTTGGAAGAATCATGGAAAGCGCTTGAAGATGCGGGATATGCGGGAGACTCGGTAAGAGGCCGGGAATGCGGCGTGTATGCCGGCTCCTGCGGCGGAGATTACCAGGCCATTTTTAAACAGCAGGGGCCCGCGCAGGCTTTTTGGGGCAATCATAATTCCGTCACTCCGGCAAGGATCGCCTATCACCTTAATTTACAAGGTCCGGCGATCACTGTTGATACGGCATGTTCCAGTTCGCTGACAGCCATTCATTTGGCATGTCAGGGGCTTTGGACGAAAGAAACGGAAATGGCGGTGGCGGGCGGGGTTTTCATTCAATCCACTCCCGCTTTTTATCAGTCGTCAAATAAGGCGAATATGCTGTCACCGACCGGACGCTGCCATACGTTTGATCAAAGCGCGGACGGGTTCGTTCCGGGGGAAGGCGTGGGAGCGGTGGTGCTGAAACGTCTTAGCGACGCCGTTAGTGACGGAGATCATGTGTACGGCGTCTTAAAAGGCTCTGCCATGAATCAGGACGGCGCTACAAACGGAATAACCGCCCCAAGCGCGCTTTCTCAAGAACGATTGGAACGGCATGTCTATGACACTTTTCACATTGATCCGGAAACCATTCAAATGGTGGAAGCTCACGGAACGGGCACTGCACTGGGCGACCCGATCGAATTCGGCGCATTAACGCGCGCTTTCCGCCGCTATACGGATAAAAAAGGATATTGCGCCATCGGCTCTGTGAAAACCAATCTCGGACATGCCGCTGCGGCCGCGGGGATGGCCGGACTGTTTAAAATCCTGCTGTCGCTGAAGCACCGGCAGATTCCGGCTTCCCTGCATTTCCACCAAGCCAATCAGCATATTCAATTTGCGGACAGCCCGTTTTTTGTGAATGAAAAGCTGATACCATGGGAACGGAATCCGGATGCACCGCGCAGAGCCGCCATCAGTTCATTCGGATTCAGCGGAACAAATGCCCATCTTGTGATTGAAGAGGCGCCGCAAACCGTGCGCCGGTCACCGGCAAAACCGGCCTGCCTCATTCCTTTATCTGCGCGGACGGAGCGTCAGCTGGAAATTCAGGCAGAACGCCTGCTGGATTCACTCAGCAAGAACAAAGACAGCGATCTGGGAAATATAAGTTATACGCTCCTGCTCGGCAGAAAGCATCTACATCACCGGTTTGCCTGTATCGTAAGCAGTGCGGACGAACTGAAGCGGGTATTATCGGAGTGGCTTGTAAAAAGAGAGCTTCCGGGTGTGTTTGTGTCCAATTTGAAGGATCAGAAGCCGGCAGAAGAAGCCGGAATGAAAACATTCGGAATGGAATGCATTGAACAGTGCCGCTCGGTGGCTTCGCCCGCACAGTACAGAGAAAGCCTGGCACATATCGCTGACCTTTTTTGCAGAGGGTATGATCTTCCTTTTACACGGCTTTTTGACGGAGGGCAATATTATAAAACGCCGCTTCCTGCCTACCCGTTTTTAAAAGAAAGGTATTGGGCGGCTGATGTAAACAGTTCTTTACCAGGTCAAGCCATGAAAAAGTCTGAAACGCAAACCGTTCTCCCGTCTTCGCCGCAGCCTGAACATGAAGGGCTGCTTTCTCTGACTCCTTTAACTGAGATCGAAATGAGAGCGTTTGAACCGGAGATATTGCAAAAACCGATCGTGTTACAGCCTTTGGATGGTACTGTTTCTGTCCAGCAGCCAGAAAAAGCCGTTTTCGAAGACAATAGAACATTGCTTGAAGAATTGAGGATAAGCCTGGCAGATATTTTATTTTTGTCACCGGAAGATATTGATGCTGATGAGCCTTTCATCGACATGGGGCTTGACTCCATTATCGGGGTTGAATGGATACAAACAGTAAATAAAACGCACCACACTGAGATTACTGCCAATAAGGTGTATGAACACCCGACGCTTAAGGAGCTTGCGGAATATATAGCGGGGCAAATAAAGAAACCTGAGTATGCTGAAGCGGAGGAAACAGCGGTACGTCCGCAAATCCCGGAAGCAGAAACTCCCCTTGCCGGCATCTCTGACGGCACTTTGCGCAAAGAGCTCAAAGAAAGCCTTGCGGACATCCTGTTTCTGAAGCCGGAAGATATTGATGAGCATGAGGCATTCATTGATATGGGGCTGGATTCTATTATCGGTGTGGAATGGGTTCAGTCCATTAATAAAGCCTATCAAGCGTCTATTACGGCAAATCTGGTCTATGAATATCCGACAATCGCAACATTAGCCGGGTATCTGACCGGTTCTGTCCAAAAAGACACTGAGGAAGTACATCGGGAACATACGAAACAAAACGATATATCAGAAGAGACAGATGATGAAGAACCGCCCGAGCTGATCTGTCTTAACCCGGGTGGAAAGGGAAGACCGATTTTCTGGTTTCATTCCGCGCTGGGGGCAGTGGAGCTGTACCAGCCTGTTGCCGAACGGACCGGGCGTCCTTTTTACGGAATTCAGGCAAGAGGGTGGATGACAGACCGGGAACCGATCCGCGGCATTAAAAACATGGCGGAATATTACGTTAAGCTCATACGTACCGTGCAACCCCGGGGTCCTTACGATGTAGGCGGCTATTCATTAGGGGGCATGCTCGCTTATGAAGTCACCCGGCAATTGCAGCTTGCTGGAGAAACCGTTGAGTCAATCGTCATGCTCGACTCCTTTGACTCGGCGGGTGCGCGGGAAATAAACATTCCTGATGAATTATTTGATAAAAATATGATGCTGCAGACGGTGAACATGGCTTTATTTGCACCGATCTATCAACATCCGGAACGCATTTCTGAAACGTTGATTCATCGTGATGAACTGAATGCCGATCTTCATGAAGACATATTTTTAGAGCAATTAATCGCAAAAGCCAAACAGCGGGGGTTAACGAAGACGGACGCGTTGGTGAAAAATCTGATCAGGCAGAATATAAATGTTCAGGACGCTTACGAAATCACTGATTACGAACTCCTGCCGCTTCCGGATCCGAACGGGGTGACATGCTATTATTTCCGAAATAAAAACGGTATTTTCTTGGGTGAGCTTGATCCGTATTTTACAATCAGGGCTGATATTTTATCCGCTGATTTTGTCAACTATTGGAGCCAGTGGGGAGAGCATATGACAAACATCGCCATCATGGATGTGGCAGTATCCAACCATATGACGTTATTGGCTGAAGACAGCGCAGCCGAAACGATTTCTGAATTTTGCGGCGTTTTATATTCGGCAGACGGAATGACAGAACACAGCTTCCTGCAGCTGCAGGAAAAGATACTGAATGTGCATGGTGAGATGCTGAAGCAGCCCGCCAAAACAAGACCGTAAATTCACATATCCGCCCGCCGGGTTTACTCGTAAGCTTCGGCGGGTCATTTCAAATCTTGATCACATCTTGGAGGAATGAAAATGACCAGTTTAACAAAAATCAGACAGCAGCAGCCGTACAAGTGGTACCAAACGATGAGAGAAACCTCTCCCGTTCATTACAATGAAAAGGAAGATTGCTGGGAAATCTTCACCTATGATGAAGTGAAGCGGGTGATTTCTGACTACAGTCATTTTTCTTCCGATCATAAATACTTAAGCGCGGACAAACAGGAAAAAATGATTCGGCATATTAACAAAGACAGCCTTTTGAAAATGGACCCGCCTGAACACACCGTCTTCAGAAAATTGGTCAATCAGCCGTTCATGCCGAAATCGGTTGAGTCTCTTGCACCGCGTATAGCCG
Organism: Bacillus sp. ChL18; assembly: GCF_026241425.1. Lineage (NCBI taxonomy): Bacteria > Bacillati > Bacillota > Bacilli > Caryophanales > Bacillaceae > Bacillus > Bacillus sp. ChL18. The sequence goes on from NZ_JAPHWE010000001.1 coordinate 641,268, forward strand.
CTATCGCTGATGACCTGCTTCAGGCCGTCCGTTCAAAAGGCAGGATGGACATTATTGAAGATTACGCATTTCCGCTTCCGATTATCGTGATCGCAGAGCTTTTAGGATTCCCTCCGAAAGACAGAGATATCTTTAAAAGCTGGGTCGACCAAAGCCAGAATGTCAAAGATGAAAAGAAAATGAATGAAGTGCAAAAGCAGATGATCGGATACTTCATGCAGTTTATTTTACAGCGGAGAAAACAGCCGCAAAATGATTTAATCAGCCATTTAATTTCAGCTGATTTAGACGGAGAGCCGCTGTCAGACAAGCAATTAATCGGTTTTTGCGGCTTGTTGATTGTCGCGGGGCACGTAACGACGGAAAATGTGATCGGAAATTCATTTCTCAGTCTCAAGGAGTTCCCGCACATTCTGCCCCGGCTGCTTGAAAATAAGGCGCTCCTTCCTGACTTTATTGAGGAAGTCATCCGCCTCAGACCTTCCATTCAGCGGGTAACCCGCTACACCGCGGTTGAGAGCGAGATTGGCGGAAAAACGATTCCGGCCGGAGAAAAAGTGTATGCGTGGATTGGATCGGCGAACAGAGATGAAAAGAAGTTTGAAAATGCCGATCAGATTGACTTGGGACGAAAGCCGAATCAGCATCTGTCATTCGGTCAGGGCAGCCATTATTGTTTAGGAGCGCCGCTGGCCCGGCTTGAAGCGAAAATCGCGCTTTCCCACTTTTTTGAACAGATGCCCGCATGGCGTTTTACTGAGGATCAAGAGCCGAATCTGGTTCCGAGCCCTGTATTTCACGGCGTTGACAGGCTGCTTGTTGAGTTTTGAACGGAAAAATAAAAGAGGCTTCCGCAGGAAGCCTCTTTACTCTGGGGGCTTGGAGAAATGAATGTAGGAATCGAAGCAATGAACGTGTTTGGCGGAACCGCGTATGTAGACGTCATGGAGCTTGCGGAACATCGGAACTTGGATAAAAAAAGGTTTGAGAACCTGCTGATGAAAGAAAAAGTGGTGGCGCTTCCGTTTGAAGATCCGATTACGTTCGCCGTAAATGCAGCAAAACCGATTATCGACTCTCTGTCAGAAGAGGAACGGAATCAGATTGAAATGGTCATCACCTGTACGGAATCCGGGATTGATTTTGGCAAATCCATCAGTACATACGTCCATGATTATTTGCAGCTGAAGCGGAATTGCCGATTATTTGAGGTGAAACAGGCTTGCTATTCTTTAACGGCCGGGTTTCAAATGGGCGTGAATTTCATCTTATCGCAAACATCGCCGGGAGCGAAAGCGCTCATCATCGGAACGGATATTTCCCGCTTTTTAGTGGCTGAAGGCGGTGACGCGTTGACGGAGGAATGGTCCTATGCCGAACCGAGTGCGGGGGCGGGAGCTGTGGCGCTTTTAGTCAGCAGCACCCCTCATGTCTTTTTGCTTGATCAAGGCGCAAGCGGGTATTACGGGTATGAAGTCATGGATACCTGCCGCCCGATTCCGGATAGTGAAGCGGGGGATGCTGATCTGTCGCTCATGTCTTATTTGGACTGTTGTGAAAAATCATTTCAGGAATACGGAAAGCGTGTGAGCGGGGCGGATTATAAGAATACATTTCAATACCTTTCTTTTCATACTCCGTTTGGCGGAATGGTAAAAGGAGCGCATCGGACGATGATGAGAAAATTGGCAAAGGCTAAGCCGCAAGACATTGAAGCGGATTTTCAGCAACGCGTGCTGCCTGGGATTCAATACTGTCAGCGCGTCGGCAACATCATGGGGGCCACCGTATTTTTATCTCTTGCCAGCACGATTGATAACGGCTCTTTTGAAACGCCGAAACGCGTCGGCTGTTTTTCATACGGTTCGGGCTGCTGCTCTGAATTTTACAGCGGTGTCGTTATGCCGCAAAGCCGTACGCGGCAGAATCAATTTCAGATCAGCCGGCATTTGGATGAACGCGTCCGTTTATCGATGGCTGATTATGACCGGCTGCTCCAAGACAGCGGCATCGTAAAATTCGGCACAAGAAATGCCGCGCCCGCAGCAGACATCCCGAATGCGCATCAAGGAAAAACACGATTGGTGCTGACTGAAATAAAAGAGTTTCACAGAAAGTATGAATGGACGACTTAATATCAGAAACACTCAGAGCCGGAAAGGCTTGAGTATTTTTAAAGAAACGGAGAATAAACATGAATCCAATGATTGATGTACAGGAAACAGAACCGGGCATTGTGCAGGTCACAATGCAGGATACGGCCGGGAAAAACGGGCTGTCAGAAGAGTTTGTCAGAGAGCTGCACCGGGTATTCCAAGACATCAATGCCCATCCGTCCTATAAAACCGTCCTTCTGACGGGTTACGGAAATTATTTCTGCACGGGAGGAACGCAGGAGGGGCTTTTGACCATTCAGAGCGGAAAGCTCCAATTTACAGATTTAAAGCTTCACAGTCTTTTATTGGATTGCAGGATTCCCGTGATTTCCGTCATGCAGGGGCATGCGATCGGAGCCGGCTTTACGATCGGTCTGAGCTCGGATTTCGTGATTTTAAGCAGAGAGAGTTTTTATTCTTGTAATTATATGAAGTACGGATTTACACCGGGAATGGGCGCGACGTATATTGTGCCTGAAAAACTGGGAATTGTCCTCGGGGAAGAAATGCTGTTTACGGCCGCGAATTTCAGCGGCGCCGCTCTGGAAAAACGGGGAGTTCCGTTTGAAGTGCTGCCGAAAAAAGACGCCCTTCAAAGAGGCCGCGAATTAGCCCGGCTGCTGGCGGATAAACCGAGAGCCTCACTGGTTGCGCTGAAAACCAATGTGACCGCGCGAATCAAAAGAGAGCTGACAAAAGCGGTTGAGGAAGAGGTGAACATGCACGAAGCCACATTCCATCTTCCTGAAGTAAAAGAGAGAATCAGCCGCTTATACGGCAGTTAAACAGAATGAAAAAAGCATGGGAAGCCCCATGCTTTATCACTGGTCCGTCTTTTGCAGAACGGAGCTTGCGAATTGTTCTTTAATTTCGGCGCTCCGGGCTGCGGTTTCTGCGATGCAGTGCATGATGGCTTCTTCAAAGCGGCGCTCTTCTAATGCGCGAAGGCCTGCTTCAGTCGTGCCGCCCGGGCTTGTGATTTCCTTGCGCAGGCGTTCAGGCCGTTTGCTGCTTGTTCTGAGCATTTCTGTCGCCCCGGCCATGGTTTGTAAAATCAGCTCTTTTGCCGTTTCTTCCGGCAGGCCGGCTTGAAGGGCTGCCTTTTCCATTGCTTCGACATACCGGTACACATAGGCGGGACCGCTTCCGGCAATGGCTGTGACGGCATCAAGGTGTTTTTCTTCAAAGCGCGTCGCTTCTCCGATTGTTTCCAGAAGCTCTTTTGCCGTCCGGATTTCAGCTTCACTCGCCTCGGAGCTTGCGGAAAAACCGGTCGCCGATTGCTGAATGGCCGCGGATGTATTCGGCATCGCCCGGATGATGGTGAGCTTTCTGCCGAAATATTGCTGAATCGTGTGAATCGTCAGCCCTGCGATGACAGAAATCACAAGCTGATCTTTCACGTATTCGCGAATATTCTCAATGCTTTCTGCCGCATCTTTCGGTTTAAAGGCGAGAACGATAATGTCGGTATTGCTGAAAAATTCTTCTTTATCCCGGCACGGTTTCACTCCGTACGTTTTTTGGAGCTCTTCAAGCCGGCTGTCATTTGACCGGTTTGTCATATATATATGTCCGGGGGCTGTCATTCCGCTTTGCAGCAGTCCGTTCACCATTGCTTCCGCCATTGATCCGGCCCCGATAAAACCGATTTTCTTCATATAAATCCTCCTTCTTCTAAAAACACAAAAAAACCTTCCCGTCAAAAAGGACGAAAAGGTTTCGCGGTACCACCTTACATTAGCACGAATCAGCCGTGCTCAGCTCAAATCCCGTAACGAGGGGATACGTTTAGGTTTTCCTAACCGCTCTGAGGGCAGGTTCTGTAAACAAGAGGGCCGCAATGTCTTTCAGCCGGGGACATTGCTCTCTGCTGCCGTTGTTTATATACTAGTTCCTCGTCATCGCGTTCCGTGTTTTCTAGTTTGTTGTTCATTATGCTATGCGCAAGAGCGGGATGTCAATCTTTTTTTCCGATATGCGGCAATAATGACACAGTGAAAAGAAAACGCTAAAATATGATTATTCAGGAATGAAAAGAACGAAGGAGCGTAAACATGGCAGCGAGAAAGATCATTCCGATACGTGTGCCGACTCCGTTTGCAGTCGGCGACGTTATCGTTTATTTAGTAAAAGATGAAGCCTTAACCCTTATTGATTGCGGCCCGAATACAAAGGAAGCGGCTGAATCGCTCTCATTGCAGCTTAAGGAACACGGGGTTTCTGCGGCGGATATAGAACAGGTGGTGCTCACTCATCATCACGCAGATCATTCAGGTCTGCTGCACCTTTTTTCTGAGGATACGGAAGTGATCGGGCATCCGCTGAATGACAGGTACATTACTCAGGATCAGTCGTATATCGCCCGGCAGGAGGACTTTTTTCTGTCGCTTATGACTGAAATGGACGTTCCCCTGACGCCTGAAGACATACATAAAACAGTTCAGCTGTCATACTTATTTTCTGCAAACCGTCCGTTAACGAAAACAGTGAGGGAAGGCGGAAAAATTGACGGGCTTAACGGCTGGACGGTGCTCGAAATCCCGGGTCATGCCGCTTCTCACATTGCGCTCTACCATGAAAAAAGCGGTGAAATGTTCAGCGGTGATCTGCTTTTGTCCAACAGCTCCACCAATCCGATTCTGGAAGCTCCGGAAAAGGGGGGCGTGCGCGCTGCCCCGATGCTCGACTACTTGAACTCAATGAAGCGGCTGTATGACGTAAACCCGTCCTTTTTATATCCGGGACACGGCGATCTGCTGACAGACGTAAAGCCTGCTTTTGACAGGCGGCTTGAAAAACAGAGAAACCGGTCGGAATATGTGCTGCGCCTGTTGTCAGAGGAAACGCTGACGGCTTTCCAGGTATGCCGGCGGCTGTTTCCGGCTGTTTATGAAAATGAATTGTTTTTAACGATGTCAGAAACGATCGGCCATCTTGACGTGCTGGCCGCCGAAGGGAAGGCTGTATCCTTTCAGTCGGGGAACACTCTGAAGTTTAAAGCTGTGAAGGGGTGAAGGAAATGGGCAGATTAACGGATAAGCGGATTTGGATCACCGGAGCATCCGGCGGACTCGGAGAACGGCTTGCATATTCCTGCGCGGCAGAAGGGGCTCATGTTTTTTTATCCGCCAGGCGGGAGGACCGCTTGCAGGAAGTGAAAAAGACGATTACCGCGCGCGGCGGACAGTGTGATGTCATCCCGTTTGACGTCCGGCATGCAGAAGAGGCTGAAAACGTAAGGCGTTTGATCGGTCATGTTGACGTATTAATCAACAACGCTGGCTTCGGCATTTTTGAAACGGCCGCTGATTCATCTTTGGATGATATGAAGGCAATGTTTGAAGTCAACGTCTTCGGATTAATCGCCTGTACGAAGGCCTGTCTTCCTGTGATGCTTCATGCGAAAAGCGGCCATATTATCAATATCGCCTCACAGGCCGGCAAATTGGCGACGCCGAAATCAAGCCTTTATTCCGCAACGAAACACGCCGTGTTAGGGTATTCCAACGCGCTGCGGCTTGAGCTGGCCGGTACGGGTGTAGCCGTGACAACGGTTAATCCCGGTCCGATCAAAACAGACTTCTTTACAATTGCAGATAAAGAGGGCGGTTATGTGAAAAGCGTCGGCAGATGGATGCTTGATGCCGACCATGTGGCAGAGCGCATTACATCCGTGATTCTGACGGATAAACGGGAAATGAATCTTCCGCGATGGATGAGCCTCGGGACGAAGCTGTATCAGCTTTTCCCATCGTTTACAGAAAAACTGGCCGGCCGCGCATTAAAGAAAAAGTAACAAGGGGGAAAAAGGAATGTCCGACCGGGATATACACAAAGTATTGAATGCAGAGCCTTTAGTCAGGCAAATGGCGGAGGCGCGTGAAGTATTTTGGATCAATCCGCATAAAACCGATGATCCAGTAAAGCATGGCGCTGAATGGAAAAAGGAGATTGCCGAAGCAGAAGAAAGGCTGCGCCGGTTTGCGCCTTATATCGCGTCGGCTTTTCCGGAGACGGGAGCGGAGGGGGGCCTCATTGAATCTCCGCTTGTCTTGATTAATGAAATGAAGAAGCATCTGGAACACAGCGCCGCTCAGGCTTTCCCCGGGCGTCTGCTTTTGAAATGCGACGACGAACTTCCGATTTCCGGTTCCATTAAAGCGCGCGGCGGAATTTACGAAGTGCTGAAGCATGCCGAAGATCTCGCGGTAAAAGCGGGTATGCTCTCAGCAGACGACGATTACAGCATATTGACTGAAGAACGGTTTACCGCTTTTTTCTCAAAATACTCTATAGCCGTCGGCTCTACGGGCAATTTAGGTCTGAGTATCGGCATAATCGGCGCGAAGCTCGGCTTTTGTGTGACCGTTCATATGTCCAGTGACGCAAAGCAGTGGAAAAAGGAGCTGCTCCGGGAAAAGGGGGTTCGCGTCATCGAATATGAAGCAGACTACAGTCTGGCTGTCAAAGAGGGGCGCATGCAGGCGAAGCAGGACCCTTATTGTTATTTTATTGATGATGAGCATTCCCGGGATCTGTTTTTGGGGTATGCCGTTGCGGGAAGCCGTGTGAAAAAGCAGCTCGATCAAATGAACATAAAGCCTGATGCAGATGAACCGCTTTTCGTTTATTTGCCGTGCGGGGTCGGAGGAGGCCCGGGCGGCGTCGCGCTTGCGCTAAAGCTGATCTATGGCGAGCATGTCCATATTTTTTTCGGTGAGCCGACGCATTCACCGTGTATGCTGTTAGGACTGTTTTCCGGCTTGCATGACGGAATCAGCGTGCAGGATATCGGTCTTGATAATCAAACGGCCGCCGACGGACTCGCGGTGGGAAGGCCGTCCGGACTGGCCGGCCCTCTGATGGAACCTATACTCAGCGGCTGTTATACCGCCGATGACGGCACGCTTTTTTCGCTGCTTTATCAATTAAGGGCGGCCGAGAATAAGAGCCTTGAACCCTCTGCACTCGCCGGACTGGCCGGAGCCGTCAAGGTCGTTCAGACCGAAGCCGGAAACCGTTATATAAAAGAGCGGGGGCTTGAGATGGAAAATGCCGTGCACCTTGTGTGGAGCACCGGCGGAAGCATGGTTCCGGAGGAGGAAATGGAAGAGTACAGCCGGATCGGTTCCTCATTTTTGAAAAAAATGGGCAGACAGTGAAGCGGTTTTCCGTTACAATCTTTGTAAGCGTTTGTTTTTTTATCGGAAAGCCATACAGAGAGATTGGTGTGAATTGTGAAAAGTAAAGAATTGAACTTACATACATTGTATACGCAGCACAGCCGCGAGTCGTGGGCCGGATTCGGCGGCCATCTTTCCATTGCCGTTTCAGAGGAAGAAGCCAAGGCCGTAGAAGGGCTGAATGACTACCTGTCGGTGGAAGAAGTAGAAACGATTTACATTCCGCTTGTGCGCCTGCTCCATCTTCATGTCACGTCTGCCGCAAGACGGAATCAGCATGTCAATGTGTTTCTGAAGCATCCGCATTCAGCGAAAATCCCGTTTATCATCGGAATCGCGGGCAGCGTCGCCGTCGGCAAAAGCACGACGGCGAGAATTTTGCAAAAGCTGCTTTCCCGTCTGCCGGACAGGCCGAAGGTGAGCCTGGTGACAACCGACGGTTTTTTGTATCCGACGGCGGAATTAAAAAGGAAAAACCTTCTGTCCAGAAAGGGATTCCCGGAAAGCTACGACGTGAAAGCGCTGCTTGAATTTCTGAACGATATAAAGTCAGGGAAAGAGAGAGTGGAGGCGCCCGTATACTCCCATCTTACCTATGACAGGGAAGAGGGCGCCGTCGAGGTTGTCGAAGGTGCGGATATCGTTATTATCGAAGGAATCAATGTCCTGCAGTCGCCGACCTTAGAGGACGACAGGGAAGATCCGCGGATTTTTGTATCCGATTTCTTTGATTTTTCGATCTATGTGGATGCCGAAGAAAGCCGGATTTTCACGTGGTATTTGGAGCGTTTCCGCCTCTTAAGAGAAACCGCCTTTCAGGATCCGGCTTCTTATTTTCATAAATTTAAGGATTTGTCTGATGCAGAAGCGGATACCATGGCCGCCTCCATTTGGGAGAGCGTCAACCGGCCGAATCTGTATGAAAATATCCTGCCGACAAAATTCAGATCGGATTTGATTTTGAGAAAAGGTGACGGTCATAAAGTTGAAGAGGTGCTGGTAAGGCGGGTGTGATGTGAGGAGGAAGCGAATATTATGATACATCATATTGAGTTGTATGTATCTGACTTGAAAGCCTCCGCCCGGTTTTGGGGATGGTTTTTAGGTGAGCTCGGTTATAGGGAATTTCAAAATTGGGACTCCGGCATCAGCTGGAAAAACGCAGGATTTTATGTTGTGCTTGTACAGACAGAGGAGCGTTTTTTAACACCGGAGTACCACAGATGCCGGGTCGGGCTGAACCATCTGGCTTTTCATGCTGTATCAAGAGAGCAGGTTGACGAGATGACAGAAAAGCTGCTTGCCAGAGGATGCCCCGTGCTTTACAGGGACCGCCATCCATATGCAGGCGGAAGCACGCATTACGCCGTATACACGGAGGACCCGGACCGGATAAAAGTGGAGCTCGTTGCTCCTGCTTCTGAATGAACTATTCGTTTTTTTCTTCGCGCAGCGCGTCGAGTTTCTTTTCGATTCTGTCCAATTGTATGCGGCGCTGTTTCAAGCTTCTGAATACGTATATCACGGCAAATAGGGAAAATGCGGCTGCAATAAATGAAATCAATTGAAAAATGACATCACCGATGTTCATCTTTTTTACCTCCGTGTGCGGCGGGCTTCTTCAGCCCGCCGTTTTTTCATTTTGACCGATGTGAAGACATGGAGGATGAATCATTTCTCATTTCTCATTTCTCTCTTAGCTTTGTTTTTTTCTGAGAAAGAATAGTTTCTGCATGTGGCTTATGACCACTTTTGCGGCCGCATATCCCGGAATGGCCAGCAGCATCCCGGCAATTCCTGAGAATTTGCCGGCGGCAAGCAGAAGAAAAATAATGGTCAGCGGGTGAATGTCCAGCTTCCGTCCCATAATTTGCGGGGAAATCAGCTGGCTTTCAAGCTGCTGGACAATGACGACGACCGTAATCACCAGCACCGCCTCGGTCGGTGAATCGAACAATCCGACAATGACTCCGGGAAATGTGCCGATCCAAGGCCCGATAAACGGAATCAGGTTTGTCACCATGGCAAACGCGCCCAGAACGAGCGGATAATCGAGCCCGATTATAAAATAGCCGATTGTGACGAGTACGCCGACACAAAAACTGACGAGCAGCTGTCCTTGTATGTATGAACTGAGAGCTTCATCCATGTCCTGAAGGATTTGTTTTCCTTCTTTTTGATGTTTTTCCGGAAGAAGCCGCAGCAGTCGCCGGGGGGCTTTGTTTCCTTCTTTTAACATGTAATACAGCGCAAACGGAATAATGGCGGCGGTGATGGCGGCATTGGCAGCCGTACCGGCCAGGCTGCTGAGAGAATCAGCGATTGAACCGGAATAATTTGCGGCTTTGTCCGCTAATTTTTTAAAGGAATCCCCATGCTGAAGCCGGGAAAACCATTTGCTGTCCTGAAGATGCCCGATCCAATTTTCAGCTTTTGCGGAAAGCTCCGGAATATGATCTGTGAAGGCTGTAAACTGTTTTTGAACGGCAGGGCCCGCCGTATAAAGGAAGAGGACAAAAAGGCCGGCTGTTCCCGCATAAATCGTTAAAATCGCGATTCCTTCGGGCAGCTTTAATTTCGCATGCAGCAGTCTGACGAGCGGGCGGCACAAATAGTAGAGGACGCCCGATAATACAATAGGCGGAAACAAGGTTTTAACCGTAATCACAACAGGCTGGAACAAAAAGTCTATTAATGTTCCGAGATAAATGATGAGAAATAACAGAAGAACGGCATAGCCGATCCTGAAATAAGGCCCGATAGGCATATCCTGCACCACGCAATCTTTAAGGGTTTACTCTCGGACGTTTCCCTTATCGCCCGGTGCATAAACGTCCGTGTCAGGAAAACTGCCCCTGATTGGTGACGTAATCGTAGATAATATCTTCTACATGGGCATGGAGATCCTCATCGGGTTCTTCATTCCTTCTTTCTTCTAAAGCTTTTTTTAAACTCTGTTTTTCATAGGGGCTCAGCGGATCTGTCGACACATTCCGTCCATACTGGCGGAGGGCTTGTCCCAGCATTTTTTCTATAAATTGATCCATCATATATTCTCCTATTCTTGTCATTCATCTTTATTCTACTAAATATCATGTGATCCTCCCACTCTTCTATCATATTTTCTGTCAGGCCGGGGTAGGATTTTTATTCCGATTCAGCTGAGAGAATACGATGAAACGGCAGCGTTAACACATCTTCATCGTTTATGATTTTTAAACGTTTTTCGTCATGCCTCACTTGTTTTACCCATCCCCAAAAGCGGCGGGGGCCGTGTGCTGAAGCATAGGTGACCGAGATGGCCCTGTCTTCTTCAATCGACGCCGCAATGATGCGGTTCATGTCGTTCAGTTGCTCTTCGCTCAGTTCCGGAGGCCGGAATTCCCGTTCTTTTCGTTTTTTTGCAAGCAGCTGCTCCCGATGTTCGGGCAGCATCATCCGGCTTGATTCCCACATGACATTATACCCGGGTGTTAATTTGTTCGGATTCATGTATATCACCTCAAATTATTTGTAGTGCCCGCCGATTTTTTCAGCCCGGTGAAAGGCTTGGCCGGCCTCTGTCAGTGAAGCGGCATGGAGGAGCGACGCAGGGCCGTACCGCTCATGAATATCATCCAATACTTTGCCGAGACTGATCTTTTTTTCCTGAGCATCGAACAGGCTCAGCTGAACATAATCACAGGGCTCCAGCTGGGAAAGGGAGACGCCGGCGCTGCGGACGGGCTCACCGTTCCAATGCTCTTTGAAGAGCTTGACCGCCGCTTTAAAAATATCCATTCCGAAATTAGTCGGAGAGATCAGCTTTCTCTGTCTGTGAAAACCTGAAGGGAATTCAAAATCAGCGCCTCTGATGCTGACCGAAACCGTATGGCCGATGTATTGTTTGAAACGGGCGCGGCGGGCCACTTCTTCGCTTAACTCCAGCAGCACGACTTTGATATCCTCAAAGCGGCTGTAGTCTCTCGGGAGGGTCATGTTATGGCCGATCGCTTTTTGCCGGCTGTGCGTGTTGACGGTGACCGGAGAGGGATCGATGCCGCGGGCTGTCCGCTGAAGCAATTCGCCGTTAATGCCCCAGCGTTTTTTCAGCAGTTCGGCTGGGTGCCCCGCAAGCCCGCCGATTGTGCTGATGCCCATCCGTCTTAAATGATGCTCCATCCGTTTTCCGATGCCGAATAATTTTCCGACCGGCAGCGGCCATAGATCCTGCCTGATATTTGACATATCCAATCTGTGGATGCCGGATGCGTTTTTTTTGGCAAAATGGTCGCAAGCCATTTTCGCGAGCGCCTTATTCGGCCCGATGCCGACACGGGCATAAATTCCGAATTCACGCATAATCGCTTGCTGAATGCTTTTGGCAATTGTAAAAGGATCACCGAACAGCCGCCTGCTTCCGGTCACGTCGAGAAACTGCTCATCGATGGAGTAGGGTTCTACAAGATCGGTATACCGTTCAAACAGTTCGGTAATCATGACGGATACATCAATATACCGCTGCATCTGCGGACGGACAATAACGGCATCGGGACATTTGGCCTGCGCTTCCCACAGCCGTTCGGCATTTTTTACGCCGTATCGTTTGGCGAGCGGACAAGCCGCAAGCACGACGCCGCTGCGTCTTTCGGGATCTCCCGAGACAATCACGGGCCGGCTTTTGAGATGAGGCGCTTCCGCTTTTTCCACAGACGCATAAAACGATTGCATATCAACAAGAAGAATATAAGCCATAAAAAAACCTCCGGGAACGTTTGTTCTGTTTTTCATTGTACCCGAACAATGATCACGTTTATACTGGTAAATCATTCCCCGGCTGGAAGACGTGCTGATTCGTTTGCTTGAAAAGAAATCATTTACAATTGCAAACAACCCACATATAATTTTTTATATTCCAATGAGAAGAGCTGACATTCATTTTGCCGGACGAAAAGGAGAGTCAATCGATAATGGATATTCGAACAATTACCTCTGAAGACTATGAAATGGTTACGTCTGTTTTGAATGAATGGTGGGGCGGCAGGCAGATGAAAGACAAACTGCCGCGCTTGTTTTTTGAACATTTTCAGGACACAAGCTTTATCACGTACGGGCCGGAGGGAATGACCGGTTTTTTAATCGGTTTTCAGTCACAATCAGACCCTGAGACAGCCTACATTCATTTTTCGGGTGTGCATCCGGATTTCAGAAAAATGCAAATTGGAAAACAGCTCTACGACCGATTTATGGAGACGGTGAAGAAAAGGGGCTGCACAAAAGTCAATTGCGTGACGGCGCCTGTCAATAAAGTATCAATCGCTTATCATACAAAATTAGGCTTTGAAGTTGAAAAAGGAACCAAAACCGTAAACGGAATCCCTGTTTTTGCGAATTATGACGGTCCGGGAGAAGACCGGATTCTGTTTGTGAAATACATATGAGGGGGATGAATATATGGGTTTTTTAGCTGACACGCCCAAACCGCCCTATTATGCGGTCATTTTTTCATCAATAAAGGGCAAATATGATGAGGAATATGAACATACGGCAGAGCGCATGATGAATTTGGCAGGCGGACAGCCGGGCTTTTTAGGCGCGGAAAGCGTTCGGGAGGAAAACGGCTGCGGCATCACGGTTTCCTACTGGGACAGCCTGGAGGCGATTAAAAGGTGGAAAGATCATACTGACCACCAGGCGGCAAAACAAAAAGGAAAAAGCGCCTGGTATGAAGCGTACGCGGTCCGCATTACGAAGACGGAGTCACAGCGGATGTTTGCGTCAAAAGGGGCGGAAGATTGATTACATTTTTACAGCATACACAAGAACAGACCGCGCGGGAAATTGCGGCGGTTCAGCGCTGCTCTTATCAAAAAGAAGCCGAGCTGATCGGCTTTTTCGGCATTCCCGCCCTGCATGAAACACCCGATGATATACAGCGGTCGCGGGAGACGTTTGCCGGTTTCAAGGAAAAAGATCAGCTTGCAGGCGTCATTTCGTATGAAAAAAAGGGATATGACCTTGTCATATGCAGGCTGACGGTGCATCCTTCAGGCTTTCGGAAAGGAATCGGACGGGCGCTTATTCAATTTGTGATAGACGAGAACCGGGACGCCCAAAAAATAGAGGCGGCTACCGCCAGCCAAAACGTTCCGGCAGTCTCTCTCTATTTAAAAACCGGGTTCACAGAAGCCGGACAGATAGAGACGCCGGAAGGGCTGACCCTCTCGTTTTTTCATCTTTATCCGAAGAGGAAAGCGGAAGTTGTTCCGTACAAGCCGGAATGGAAAGAAATGTTTGAAAGAGAGAAGACGGACTTGATCCGAATCTTCGGCCCAGCACTTCATTCTGTCAGCCACATCGGCAGCACCTCCATCCCGCAGATGGCCGGCAAACCCGTCATCGATATACTGGCGGAGGTCAAAGATATTTCGGACGCTGACCGATTCAGTCCGCAGCTGGAAGCACTCGGCTATGAGGCGAAAGGGGAAAACGGGATAGAGGGCCGGCGTTTCTTTCAAAAAGGCGGCAACAAGCGCACACACCACGTCCACATATACAAAACAGGCCATCCGGACGTGAAGCGTCATCTGCTGTTCCGGGATTACCTCACCGCAAAGCCTGAAAAAGCGGCTCGATACATGGAACTGAAACGGCACCTCGCTGAGACATACCCATACGATATGGCAAAGTATAGTGAAGGGAAAAATGACTGGATCAAGGCGGCTGAACAAGAGGCAAAGGACTGGGAGAGCGGGCTGCTGTAAAGAAAGCAGAAACAATGCATACAGCGGCTCGGTATGCTACAATGGCGAAAATGAAAAACGGAGGATCATCTATGCAAATACATGTGACGGATGCGGCGAAACAAACATTTCAGCAGGCGATGGACGCCAACCCGGGGAAAAAAGCGCAGCTCCGCTATGACGCAGAAGGCTGCGGGTGCGCGGTGAGCGGTGTGCCGGCCATCTGGCTGGCGGACGAATTAACGGGACAATGCGAAGCCATTGAAACCAACGGACTTCCGCTTTACATCCAGACCTCACAAAAAGTGTTTTTTGACGAGGAAATGACAATCGATTACAATGAAAAGGCAAAAACGCTCGTCTTAAAAAGCCCGGCAGAGATGCTGAGCCCGAGAATGAGCATATTAGTAAAGCAGGGAGAAACGGAAAGTGAATCAAAAGCTGAAAGCCATTAAACAGACGGCACAGCATAAAACGTGGGTATCCTTTCTGAACAACAACCACCCGTACAGTCTGCTGCACTGGTCTATCGGAGGCGCTGAATCCGTTCAGAAGGATGTCTGGCTGCTTCAGGATGAGATGACCTTCAAAGCGCAGGAGTTTACGACAATCGACCTCGCCATTGACTGGATCGGAGAAAATATGGACGGGATTACCGACGTTTTATGACGGGAAAGCGAAAGAACCAGCATACGTTCTTTCGCTTTTTTACGTTTGCGTCATGGTATCTAAAAAGGTTTGAACGGCTTTACGGTAGCTCTCCGGATTTTTGGTGTACGACATGGCATGCCCGCCCGATTCGGCCAGATAGAGCATCTTAGGGCCGCGTTTTCTGCGGTGCAGCAATTCGGAAGAAGCGGAAGGTATATAATCATCTTCCTTACTGTGAATAAACAGCACGGGCTGCCGGATGCGGCTGATAACCGATAGAGGCGATACATCACGGATACGGTATCCTTCTCTCATCCGCAAAAAGAAATCAGCCAAAGGCAGAAGCGGCCACGGAGGCAGCCGGAACTCCCGCTTCAGTCTGTAGGCGAGCTGATCGCGAAAGCTTGCGAACGGACAGTCCGCAATATAAAAATCAGCGCCGTTTTCATCCTGATGCCCGCCCGCGTATAATAAGGCCGTCACCGCTCCCATCGACTCCCCGTGTATGCCGATTTGACCGCCGTCTCCGGTTTTGTGTCTCACCCAATTCACGGCTTCTTCCAAATCATCTTTTTCAAAATAGCCGTAGCTCGTCGTTCTGCCGCCGCTTTTTCCGTGCCCGCGGTGGTCATATACGAGCACATTCCAGCCTAAATCTAAAAATAAATCCATGTATTTCAATGAATTGAACGAATTTACGGTAACGCCGTGACAAATAATCATGGTGTTTGCCGTATGATGCGGGGCGATGTAAAAGCCTTTGATCTCATACCCGTGGCGCGACAGGATGACGGCATCTTCTTTTTCCATGGCCTGAAAGGAATCAAATCTATCATGCCCGTCCGCCGTTTCTTTTTTCATGATTTCTTCATCCGTCTTTTTCTTCATAAACATAATCAGATTCGTAAAAGCGAATCCGGCAGCCAAAAAGACTGCGCAAGCCGAACCGAACACCGCCAGCCATTTTTTCACACAGGTGCCCTCCTTTAATATGAAAAATCCTTCCTCCGGCTTTTCAGACCGTGAACGTTGCCGGCCTCCGGCGCTCCGTGGTACACTTGCCTCACCATATTCAGATACGGGGGGCGTAATGATGAAAAAGCAGCTGCCTAAAGAAAAACACAGCTTAAAAGACGATCTGGAGGAAGATCTGAAGGCCAGGCTTTTGCAAATGAAAAGTGAGCTGAAGGAAGAAGACGAGAAAAAACAGGCGCAGCAAAAGGCGGAACAAATCAGAAAACGAAAAGAAAAAGAAAAACATAAAAGCTTTGAAGAGCTGCTGAATGAAAGCAGTCTCGATTGGCATAAATATAAATAAACCGGCATCTGAAAAGGTGCCGGTTTTATTGTTTAAGAACGATGGGCTTCGTATATGTCCCGTTTTGTATGGTATTGCAGGGCTTTGATTTCCTGGCTGCTTAAACGACGGGCCTCTGCAGCCGAACAGTTTTCTCTCAGCTGCTCAAGTGAGCTGGCTCCGGTGATGACAGAAGCGACGGCCGGCTGTGACAGCAAGTATTGAAGAGAAAGCTCCGTCATGCTCAAGTCAGGTGCGGCAGCGCTGATCGCTTTTTTGGTTTCTGCCAGTTCTGCAAAAGAATATGTTAAATAGCCGTTCTCTTTTACGTTTGCGGCCGCCTGATCAAGCGGTTTTTCCGTAAGAAGCCCTTTAGCGACAGGCCCTCTTGCGACTACGCTGATTCCGTTCTCTTCTAAAAGGGGAAGCCACTCCTCGGGACGCCGGTCCAGCAGGCTGTATTGCATCATCACGCTGGTGATATTTGATTTTTTTACATATTCTTTAATAACATTCGGACGAATCGAGGAAATGCCGTAATACCGGATGACACCTTCCTGTTTTAAGTCCTCAAATGCTTCGATCGTTTCGTCAATATGATCTTCCATCGTGCCGCCATGCAGCTGATAAAGATCGATATAGTCCGTTTTCAGCCGGCGCAGGCTGTTTTTGACCGCTTCTTTTATGTATCCTTTGGAAGCGTCCCAATGCCAGCCGTCTTTATCATCATTCCAGCGGTTTCCGGCTTTCGTGGCTAAAATGATGTCGTGCCTGCGGTTTTTGACGGCCTCCCCGACAATTTCCTCATTTCTGCCGAAATCATAAAGGTCAGCGGTATCTAAATAATTGATTCCAAGCTCGATCGCTTCATCCAAAACAGACAGCGCTTTAGCTTTATCCGTGCCCAGCGACATACAGCCGAGCCCGATTTCGCTTATTTCTAAATCAGAATGTCCCAGTGTGCGTTTTCTCATCGTTTCGCTCCTTTTTATAGTCTTTTATTGACCGTAATATAAAGGCGCGAAGTTTTCAACTGTTAAGGCCCGGTGATCCAATCTCCGACATAGCGGAATGTCCGTCCGTATTCTTTCAGTTTAGCCCGCACTTCCCACGCCTTTCCGACCAATACGATACTCTTATCCTTCCGGTACACCTTCAATCGAAAAGCACCTCCCTCTCATGCATGTATGATAAAATATATGAGGCATAATAGAGAGACAGAACGGGAGATGACATGATGAAACATTTAGAAGAAAAAACACTTGCGAAAAAAAAGCTGTATGACGGGAAAGTCATAGATCTTTACTTAGAGGATGTAGAGCTCCCGAACGGAAAAACAAGCAAGCGGGAAATCGTCAAACATCCGGGAGCGGTGGCCGTACTTGCGGTGACTGAGGAAGGAAAAATCATTTTGGTGAACCAGTTCAGAAAGCCGCTGGAACGGACAATCGTTGAAATTCCGGCCGGGAAGCTTGAAAAGGGGGAAGAGCCGGAACATACGGCGTTAAGAGAGCTCGAGGAAGAAACGGGATATACGGCGGAAACCTTGACGAAAATCACCGCTTTTTATACATCACCCGGGTTTGCTGATGAAATCGTGCATCTCTTTCTTGCGGAAGGGCTTTCGCCGCTGGAAGAAAAACGAGAGCTGGATGAGGATGAATTTGTCGAAGTCATGCAGGTCACGCTTGAAGAGGCCGTGAAGCTGATTGAATCCCGCAGGGTGTATGACGCAAAAACGGCGTACGCGATTCAGTATCTCCAGCTGAAAGAAGCGCTGAAGGAAAAATGATGAAAACCATCTATGCGGACCTGCATATTCATATCGGCCGCACCTATACGGGAAAACCGGTCAAAATCACCGGGGCCAAAACGTTGACGCTGCACCGGATTTTAGAAGAAGCCAGTGAGGGGAAGGGAATTGAACTATTGGGCATCATCGACTGCCATTCCCCGGAAGTCATAGAAGAAATCGAGCGCGGAATTGATGAAGGCAGATACCGTGAGCTGAAAGAAGGCGGCATCCGGTATCGGAATACGACGCTTCTGTTGGGCAGTGAGCTTGAAATCTATGATCACACATGCCGCGGGCCGATTCACGTTCTCGTCTTTATGCCGGATCTTGCCGAAATGAAGATGTTTTCTGAGTGGCTCGCAAAAAGGCTTAAAAATATCCATCTCAGTTCCCAGCGCATTTATGAAACCGGTTTGAATCTTCAAAGGAAAACAAAGGAATTGGGCGGGCTGTTTATTCCCGCCCATATGTTCACCCCGCATAAAAGCCTGTACGGAAAAGGGGTCAGATCTTCTTTGACAGAAGTTTTCGACCCGGCGCTCATTGATGCGGCGGAACTCGGGTTAAGCTGCGACACCGACATGGCTTCGCGGGTAACAGAACTTGATCCGTATACATTTTTAACAAATTCTGATGCGCATTCCTTAGGAAAAATCGGCAGAGAATATAATGAAATGCTTCTTAAAGAAGCGAATTTCACGGAATTTTCGCTGGCTTTAAAAGGGAAGGGCGGAAGAAAAATCACGGCGAATTACGGGCTGAACCCGAAGCTCGGGAAGTATTACCGGACGGCTTGCGACCGTTGCGGCAGCCCGGTTGAAAAAGGAGCTTCCGCCTGTCCGGAGTGCGGGGGGAAAACAATGACAAAAGGGGTCAGTGAACGGCTGGAGGAACTGAGCGGACCGAAAAAAAGCCGCATGCCGCGGCCGCCGTATATTCATCAAATCCCGCTGCAGTTCATTCCCGGGGTCGGGCCGAAAACGTTAGAAAAACTGAAGCGGGTTTTCGGAACGGAGATGGCGATTCTTCATCAGGCGCAAGAAGAGGAATTGGCGCGTGTCGTCCAGCCTAAAATAGCGGCTGTCATTCATAAAGCGCGCACCGGGCAGCTTGTCCTTGAGGCCGGGGGCGGAGGGACGTACGGCAGAATCAAGCCGTAAAAGCCGGTTTTAGCGGAGCTCCTCCTGCACCTTCTTTTTCGTGCGGACAAACGCAATCAATTCGATAATTTCATCCTGGTTAAGCGGCTGTCCGTCAACGGTCAGTGTGCCGAGGCCTTGTGCGGCGTTTGTTAATTCGATGGTCTGTGCAAACGGCTCCGCCTTTTTTTCAGTGCGCCCGAGTAAATCGTCGCACGTCGTGTCAAACAGATCGGCAAGCGTGCCCAGCGCCTCGAATGACGGACGCCGGTATCCAGATTCATACCCGGCGTACGTGCTTTTGGCGATGCCGAGACGGTCAGCCGTATATTGAAGAGACCAATTTTTCTTTTTTCTCAGTTCAGTTAAACGATCTAAATTCATATTCAAAACCGCTCCTTTTCACTTGAGCAAATTATATCATATCGATATGCAAAAGTGTACGCGAATTGAATAATAATCACTTGATTAATTTCATTCGTCTGTCTATAATTTGATTAAAAGTATGCGAAAAGCGAATGCTTAACACATCTTGAGAAATGGATGAAGAGGTGCAGGGTATGAAAAAATTATTGCTGTTAACAACCGGAGGAACAATCGCCTCAGTCGAAGGAGAAAACGGGCTTGCACCCGGGGTGAAAGCAGACGAATTGTTAACCTACGTATCAAAACTTGATAACGATTACACGATGGAAACCCATTCGTTAATGAACATCGACAGCACAAATATGCAGCCTGAATACTGGGCCGAAATCGCAAATGCTGTCAAAGAAAAATATGACGCATATGACGGGTTCGTCATTACGCACGGGACAGACACAATGGCTTATACATCAGCGGCACTGTCTTATATGCTTCAGCATGCTGATAAACCGATCGTCATTACGGGTTCGCAAATCCCGATTACATTTCAAAAAACCGATGCCAAAAAAAATATCACGGACGCGATCCGCTTCGCATGTGAAGGGGTGGGCGGCGTATACGTCGTATTTGACGGCAGAGTCATTCAAGGCACACGCGCCATTAAATTGAGAACGAAAAGCTATGATGCATTTGAGAGCATTAACTATCCGTATATCGCGTTTATTACCGAAAACGGAATTGAATACAACAAACAAGTGCACATGCCAAAAGACGATGCTTTTACGGTCAATACTTCACTTTGCACGGACGTGTGCCTTCTCAAGCTCCACCCGGGGCTGAAACCGGAAATGTTTGACGCATTAAAGGGCATGTACAAAGGAATCGTCATTGAAAGCTACGGCAGCGGCGGCGTGCCGTTTGAAGGAAGAGACATTCTCGCCAAAGTCAATGAAATGATTGAAAGCGGCATTGTCGTCGTCATTACGACACAATGTCTTGAAGAAGGAGAGGACATGAGCGTCTATGAAGTCGGCCGAAGAGTCAATCAAGATCTCATTATCCGCTCCAGAAATATGAACACGGAAGCCATCGTGCCGAAATTAATGTGGGCGCTCGGCCAGTCTCACAACTTGGCTGAAGTCAAAAACATTATGGAGACACCGATCGCAGACGACGTTGTACTGTAAAAACATGACTACCACAAAGAGAAAGTAGGGTTTTAGCATGACAAACGCGCAAAAAGAATATCGTCAGGAAAAAGATTTCCTCGGAGAAAAACAAATTGAAGCTGATGTGTATTACGGAATACAAACGCTGCGCGCGAAAGAAAACTTTCCGATTACCGGCTACCGCATCCACGAAGAAATGATTAATGCGCTCGCCATCGTCAAAAAAGCGGCGGCGCTTGCCAACATGGATGTAAAACGGCTGTATGAAGGAATCGGAAATGCGATTGTACAGGCCGCAGATGAAATTCTTGAGGGAAAATGGCATGACCAATTTATCGTCGATCCGATCCAAGGGGGAGCCGGAACGTCCATGAACATGAATGCCAACGAAGTAATCGGCAACAGGGCTCTTGAAATCATGGGCCATAAAAAAGGTGAATACATTCACCTCAGCCCGAACACACACGTCAACATGTCACAATCGACGAACGACGTGTTCCCGACGGCAATCCATATTTCAACCTTGAAACTTCTGGATAAGCTCCTTGATACGATGGCGCATATGCTCAGTGTCTTTAAAGATAAAGCGAAACAATTTGATTCTGTCATTAAAATGGGGCGCACACACCTTCAGGACGCTGTGCCGATCCGTCTCGGACAGGAATTTGAAGCATACAGCCGCGTGCTTGAGCGTGACATAAAGCGAATTAAACAATCCCGCCAGCATCTGTATGAAGTAAACATGGGGGCAACGGCCGTAGGTACGGGACTTAACGCCGATCCGCGCTACATAGAACAGGTTGTGAAGCACCTGGCTGACATCAGCGGACTGCCGCTTGTCGGCGCCGGCCATTTGGTTGACGCCACACAAAACACTGATGCGTATACGGAAGTTTCAGCCGCGTTGAAAGTATGCATGATGAACATGTCTAAAATCGCCAACGATCTGCGCTTAATGGCTTCAGGTCCGCGCGCGGGACTTGCGGAAATTTCACTGCCCGCCCGTCAGCCGGGATCATCCATTATGCCTGGGAAAGTCAACCCTGTAATGGCAGAGCTGATCAACCAAATCGCCTTCCAGGTCATCGGGAATGACAATACGATCTGCCTCGCTTCAGAAGCGGGCCAGCTGGAGCTTAACGTAATGGAGCCGGTACTCGTATTTAACCTGCTTCAATCCATCAGCATCATGAATAACGGGTTCCGTTCATTTACCGATCATTGTCTGGCGGGAATTGAAGCCAACGAAAAACGTCTGAAGCAATACGTGGAAAAAAGCGTCGGCGTCATTACAGCGGTCAATCCGCACCTCGGGTATGAAGCGGCTGCGCGAATTGCCCGTGAAGCAATCATGACGGGGCAATCTGTAAGAGATCTTTGCCTTCAAAATGATGTACTGACAGAAGAAGAATTGGATATCATTTTGAATCCGTATGAAATGACAAAACCGGGGATTGCCGGAAAAGATCTATTAGAAAAATAAATTTTAAAGCAACAACAGCCGCCTTTTCACGTTTTTTAGTGAATAGGCGGTTGCCATACAAAGGGATGAGGCAGTATAGTATAATTTGTTATATCATTTGATGAAAGCGTTTTAGCTTTTTTCTTCTAGGGGGATTTTCTTATGAAAGAGGTCAGATTGCCGAATTTATTGGAAATTATTATCTTATTATTCGGGTTTTTAGCGCTTGTCTTATCATTTACAGTATTTTTAGACCTGCCGATCCAGCTTGCTCTATTTATATCCTGGTTTATCGCTATTATTCTCGGAGTCAGACTGGGATATTCCTATAAAGACTTGCAGGCTTCGATTGTCACCGGGATATCAAACGGTCTTGAAGCGGTGTTGATTCTTGTTTCGGTCGGTGCGCTCGTCGGGACATGGATTGCCGGCGGTGTTGTGCCGACGTTAATTTATTATGGTTTAGAGTTTATTAATCCTCATGTTTTCCTGCTTGCTACACTGATTATTTGTTCCGTTATGTCCATTGCGACCGGAACGTCCTGGGGAACAGTGGGTACAGCGGGGATCGCCATGATTGCCATCGGAGAGGGAATGGGTATACCGCTCCCGATCGTAGCGGGAGCCGTTTTGTCCGGCGCTTACTTCGGAGACAAGCTTTCACCGCTGTCTGACAGTACGGTGCTTGCCTCCACGCTTTCTAAGGTGGACGTGCTGTCACACGTCAGAGCGATGATGTATCTGTCAATTCCGTCCTATATTATTACGGCCATTCTATTTACCGTAACGGGATTTATATACGGCGGAAAAAATATTGATCTCGACAAAGTGGAATTTTTAAAATCTTCATTACAGAAAACGTTTGACATTCATATATGGATGCTCATTCCGGCTGTTGTCGTCGTGGTCCTTCTGATTTTGAAAAAGCCGTCTATGCCCGTTATCGTCATCGGTGCTTTGCTTGGGGCAATCTGGGCTTCCGTCTTTCAGGGAATGAATTTTGCCAGTGCCATCGCGACTGCTTATAATGGTTTTTCCATAAAAACGGACGTCGAATTTTTAAATGGCCTGTTAAACCGCGGAGGCATTACCGGTATGCTGGATACGTTAGTCGTTATCCTGTTCGGTCTTGGTTTTGGAGGAATTCTTGAGAAGCTCGGTGTATTAAAAGTGATTGTCTCAACTTTTGAGAAAAAGCTGACCACACCGGGAAATGTAACGCTTTCGACATTGGTCGTCGCCCTTTTAGGGAACATTTTCGGCTGTGCGATGTACGTGTCATTGATTCTGACGCCGAAAATCATGGAGAACAGTTATGATAAACTGAAACTTGACAGAAGAGTTTTATCCCGGAACGCAGAGGTGGGCGGAACGCTTACTTCAGGGATGGTGCCGTGGTCTGATAACGGCATCTATATGGCCGGCATTCTCGGCGTATCCACATTTTCTTATCTGCCGTTCATGTGGCTCAGTTTTGTATCTATCGGACTGGCAATATTGTACGGATACACGGGGAAATTCATTTGGTACACGAAAGAAAAATCCTTACAATCTCAAAAATTGGGTTAGGAGGTTCATTTCATGATTACAAAGCATATGATTCGGACGTTAATGATTGAAACGCCGACTGTTCCCGGAAATCTCGGAAAAGTGGCAACCGCCATCGGAGTGATGGGCGGAGATATCGGGGAAGTTGAAACCGTTAAAGTCGGCCCGAACTACACAATGCGCAACATTACGGTGCAGGCTGAAAATGAAGAGCAGCTGCAGGAAATCATTCAAGCCATTGAAGCTCTCGGTGAAGGCATCCGTCTTCATACAGTCTCAGATGAAGTGCTCTCTGCTCATGAAGGCGGCAAAATTCAGATGAAAAGCAAAATGCCGATCCGGACATTGGCTGAGCTTGGCCGTGTTTATACGCCGGGTGTCGCCGATGTGTGCAGACTGATTGAAAACGAGCCTGAAAAAGCGTCCATCTATACGACAATCAGCAATTCTGTCGCCATTGTCACCGACGGCACGGCGATTCTCGGCCTCGGCAATATCGGCTCTGTCGCCGGAATGCCCGTAATGGAAGGGAAAGCCGCGCTTTTTGACCAGCTGGCGGGTATCAGCGGAATTCCGATTTTGCTCGATACCTCTGATCCGGAAGAAATCATTCGCACGGTAAAACATATTTCTCCGGGGTTCAGCGGAATTCTGCTTGAAGATATCGGTTCGCCTCACTGCTTTGACATTGAAGACCGCCTTAAAGAAGAACTGGACATTCCGGTTATGCACGATGACCAGCACGGCACGGCGGTCGTCACGCTCGCCGCCGCCATTTCCGCTTGTAAAAGCGCCGGTCTTGATTTAAAAGAAGCGAAGGTCGGTCAGATCGGTCTCGGCGCGGCAGGCGTCGCCATCTGCCGCATGTTTATGGCATACGGAGTCAAAGCGGTCTGCGGAACGGACAAGTCAGAAGACGCAATGAACCGCCTCGCTCAGTACGGAGGTCAGCCGCTTGGAAGCATCAAAGAATTAATGGACACGTGTGACATTGTGATCAGCACCACAGGAGTTCCGGGCCTCATTAAAAAAGAGGATGTCAGAAAAGGACACGTCATTCTGGCCTTATCTAATCCGAAGCCGGAGATTGAACCGGAAGAGGCATTACAAGCCGGAGCCGCTTATGCAGCTGACGGCCGTTCGGTCAATAATGTTCTCGGCTTCCCGGGGATTTTCCGCGGCGCGCTGAACGCCAAAAGCAAGAAAATCGACCATGAAATGCTTGTGGCGGCCGCAGAAGCCATCGCCTCTTGCACAAAACACGGCGATCTCGTGCCTCAGCCTTTGGATGCGGACGTGCATCAGGCCGTATCAGCAGCCGTAGAACGGGCCGCGGCAGGAAAATAAACAACTCTTACAGTACCGGACATGTGCCGGTGCTGTTTTTTTATCATGAATAGGAAGCGGAATTCTTAGGCAGGCTAACGATAGCAAAAGACGGAATAAAGAGGTGTCGATGTGGATTATTTTCCGCTGATCCATACAAATATTTGGGATGCTGTGATCGGCGTGCCGGTCGTCTTATGCGTCACACAGCTGATCAAAGTGTTCTGCCGGGTTCCGGGCATATTCGTTCCCACGATTGCCCTTGCTGCCGGAAATGTTGTGTCTATCGTTTTCGGTCACCATGAACACGTGTATGCGGGGATTTTTATGGGATTTTTTTACGGATACGCCGCAATGGGGAGCTATTCATCTGCGAAAACGTCTCTGCGCGCTTACCGGTCGAAACATGAGCCGTATTCATGAACACATCTGGATTTTTTTGTTATGATAAAGAAAAGGGAAAAGGAGCGATTGGCACATGGCGAAGAGCAAAACGAAAAAAATGCGGGAGCATCTCAAAAGAAACGGGATGCGTGACGCAGTCCTGTCAAGGGGGACGGCGCCGTCTTTCAGCACCCATGAAAGAGTGACGAAAACCAAAAAAGACAGGCTTGAAAGAATAAAGCATAAAAAAAGGAACCCCTATGATCACCGGAGTGAGGACGGGGGTTCTTTTTTTATGCCCGAATCTCGCGCCTTTCTATGATTTCTCTGTCATGTTTTCTCTTTTCTTTCATACAATCTACTAAATCAAGTCAATAGATTAGCGGGAGGAAAGCGGTATGAGAAAACAATCGTACAAAGAACTGTTTTTTCGCCATGTAAAGGATCATCTGTCACTTTATATATTTGTGTTCGTCTTGTTTTTGATGGGGGTCATTTTCGGGGCGATCATCGTCAACAGCATGACCATCACGCAGAAAGAAGATTTGTATTACTATTTAAGCAAGTTTTTCGGACAGCTGTCAGACGGAAAACATGCCGGCGCTTCAGAAATGTTTTGGCAGGCCGTCTTTCATGATGTGAAATATTTGGGGCTGATGTGGATTCTCGGTATTTCCGTGATCGGTCTTCCGGTTATTTTCATTATGGTGTTTTTGAAAGGAATCGTCGTCGGCTTCACGGTCGGTTTTTTAGTGAATCAAATGGGGATGAACGGGTTTTTCCTGTCATTTATTTCGGTTCTGCCGCAAAACATCGTTCTCATTCCGGCATATCTTATCATGGGGACATGCTCCATCGCTTTTTCACTGAAACTGATCCGGCAGCTGTTTGTCAAACGCAGCCTTCATGACGCGCCGATCCAATGGTTCGGACGCTACGCCTTCGTGCTGATTCTCATCGTTTTCTTCTCGGTCATCGCTTCGCTGCTCGAGGCGTACGTGTCTCCGCTGTTTATGGAAAAGCTGTCATCACGCATATTTTAGAATGATTATCACAAAATAATACTTTTATTTATCAGTTTATAATAATTATAGTTGGAACTCTGCGCGTATTTTGTTATAATGAGTCATGGAATGCGGCGTAGGAGGGAAAGACATGGAAAACCGTATTGATCGAATTAAAAAGCAGCTGCACTCGTCAAGCTACAAGCTTACGCCACAGCGGGAAGCAACGGTAAGAGTGCTGCTTGAAAACGAAGAAGACCATTTAAGCGCAGAAGATGTATACCTCCTCGTAAAAGAGAAATCTCCTGAAATTGGTCTCGCTACAGTATACCGTACATTAGAATTATTAACAGAATTAAAAGTCGTTGATAAAATTAACTTCGGGGACGGCGTATCCCGCTACGACCTTCGCAAAGAAGGCGCGGCTCACTTTCATCACCATTTGGTGTGCATGGAGTGCGGAGCCGTCGATGAAATTGAAGAAGATCTGCTTGAAGACGTTGAAGAAGTGATTGAACGTGATTGGAAATTTAAAATTAAAGATCATAGATTGACTTTTCACGGAATCTGCCACCGCTGCCGCGGGGATGAAACAGAGTAAAAGCCTACGAACCTTTTCTGCCAGGAAAGGGTTTTTTGCTGTTTTTATGTATAAAAGCCTTTGAAATTGGCATAAGGTGTACTAACAGCCGCCAAAAGAAAGGGTCGATCGAAAGATGGGCAGATTCCTAAAAACAGCCGCGGATACGATCAAAGTGTTTATTCTGTTCACAGGTTTTACCGCGCTGTTCTATTATGCTATGATATGGGTGAATTCAGAGTATGAAAACTATCATCGGTACGATAAACCGGAAGGCTCCGCCGTCAAAGTGGCCAAAACGGAACATGAGGAGAAAGACGGCTGGTTCGGCCGATTGATCTTTTTTTACCAAAACGGGGAGTAGATCAAGAGTGAAGGATCAAATTAAGGATTTCATCCATTATGTGAGGGTTGAAAGAGGGCTGTCCCAAAATACGATGATGTCCTATGAGCGTGATCTGAAAAGTTATTCTCTCTTCTTAACTGAAAGCCTTCAGATCACTTCATGGAATGATGTGACCCGTCTTCATATTATTCAATATTTAAAGCATATAAAGGACTCCGGGAAATCCGGCAAGACGTCTGCGAGGCATTTGGCGTCAATCCGGTCTTTTCATCAATTTCTGTTAAGGGAAAAAGCCGCGGATAAAGATCCTTCGGTACATATTGAAACACAAAAAACAGAGCGGACGCTTCCGAAAGTATTGGCGCTTCACGAAGTTGAGCGATTATTGGACACGCCTAAGCTTGACAGCCCGTTCGGTCTCAGGGATAAAGCCATGCTTGAACTGCTGTACGCGACCGGCATCAGGGTCAGCGAGATGATCGAGCTGAAATTAACCGACGTCCATTTGACGATGGGATTTGTCCGCTGCTTCGGAAAAGGGCGGAAAGAGCGGATTGTGCCGATTGGTGAAGCCGCTTCTCATGCGATAGAAGCATACATTGAAAAAGCCAGAGGGAAATTATTAAAGAAAAACGTAACCGAAGCGCTTTTTCTGAATCATCACGGCAGGCAGATCAGCCGTCAAGGTTTTTGGAAAAACCTGAAAAAAATCGCACTTGAAGCGGGGATTAAAAAAGAGCTGACACCGCACACGCTTCGGCACTCTTTTGCAACGCACCTGCTCGAAAACGGGGCGGATCTGCGCGCCGTGCAGGAGATGCTCGGACATGCCGATATTTCCACGACGCAAATTTATACGCATGTGACGAAAACAAGGCTGAAGGACGTGTACAAACAGTATCATCCGCGCGCTTAGGAGCCGCTGCCAGAGGGGCCGCGGCTTTTTTTGCCGGATTGGCGGAATACAGAGAAGGTTCTAATTATTTGAATCGGCATTGTCAACAAGAATGTAAACGGTTTATACTTGAGTTGTCTGACCTCTGTAAGCTACAATGGACAGATGGAAGAAAAGGAGGTTTTTATGATGTCTGAATACAAATATAACCGGGTATTTTTGATCGTAATGGATTCTGTCGGAATCGGTGAAGCGCCGGACGCCGCCGATTTTAATGATATAGGCGCAAATACGCTCGGACACATCGCAGAGCACATGAACGGCTTACATATGCCCCATATGGCGCAGCTCGGTCTCGGACTGATCGGAGACATTAAGGGCGTGGAAAAAACGGAGCACCCTCTTGCGTACTACGGAAAAATGCAGGAGGCGTCAAACGGGAAAGATACGATGACGGGACACTGGGAGATTATGGGCCTCTACATTGAAAAACCGTTTAAAGTGTTCCCGGAAGGATTTCCGGATGAACTTCTTCAGGAACTTGAGCGGCGTTCAGGGCGGAAAATCATCGGAAATAAGCCGGCTTCAGGCACGGCAATTCTGGACGAGCTCGGAAAAGAACATATGGAAACGGGTGCGCTGATCGTTTATACATCAGCAGATTCCGTCCTGCAGATTGCGGCTCACGAAGATGTCGTTCCGCTTGACGAACTGTACAGCATCTGTGAAACGGCCAGAGAACTGACGCTTGATCCGAAGTACATGGTCGGCCGGATTATCGCAAGACCGTTCGTCGGAGAACCGGGCAGCTTCAAACGCACGCCGAACCGTCATGATTATGCGCTCAAACCGTTCGGCCGCACGGTAATGAACGGAATGAAAGACAGCGGATTAGACGTCATTTCCATCGGCAAAATTTCTGATATTTATGACGGAGAAGGCATTACATCTTCCCGCCGCACGGTATCTAATATGGATGGCATGGACAAAGTGATTGAAACGCTCGGTGAAGAGTTCACGGGCCTGAGCTTTGCCAATCTCGTTGATTTTGACGCGCTGTACGGACACCGCCGCGATCCGGAAGGGTACGGAAAAGCGCTCGAGGAATTCGATGCGAGGCTTCCGGAAGTGTTTGAGAAAATGAAAGAAGACGATCTGCTTATCATCACTGCGGATCACGGCAATGATCCTGTCCATCACGGCACGGATCACACGAGGGAGTATGTGCCGCTTCTTGTGTACAGCAAAAAGCACAAACACACTGAACAGCTGCCGCTTGCGGATACATTTGCCGATATCGGGGCAACCATTGCGGATAATTTCAAAACGGAAAAGCCGGAATACGGAAAAAGCTTTTTATCAAGATTACAGTAGGGGGACTTTTTTTGAAACAAAAAATCGAACGTGCTGCTGCATTTATTAAAGAACACGTGAAAGAAACACCAAAGATCGGTCTGATTTTAGGGTCAGGGCTCGGCGTATTGGCCGATGAAATTGAAGGGGCTGTCAAGCTTACATATGAAACGATCCCTGATTTTCCGGTCTCAACGGTAGAAGGCCATGCCGGCCAGCTTGTGATGGGAACGCTTGAAGGTGTGCAGGTCATCGCGATGCAGGGCCGCTTTCATTACTATGAAGGCTACTCAATGGATCAGGTCACATTTCCCGTCCGCGTGATGAAGGCGCTCGGCGTTGAATCCCTTGTCGTGACGAACGCAGCCGGCGGTATCAACACTGAATTCCGCGCCGGCGATCTGATGATTATTACAGACCACATCAACTTTACGGGCACCAACCCGTTAATCGGGCCGAACGAAGCTGAATTCGGACCGAGATTCCCGGACATGTCAGAAGCCTATGACAAAGAGCTGTCAGGCTTGGCTGAAAAAACGGCCGATGAGCTGGGCATTCCTGTTCAAAAAGGGGTGTATACAGCTGTTACGGGGCCGTCTTACGAAACGCCTGCAGAAGTTCGGTTTTTAAGAACGATGGGTTCTGACGCTGTCGGCATGTCGACCGTGCCGGAAGTCATCGTCGCCAACCACGCGGGGATGCGCGTGCTCGGCATCTCATGCATTTCCAACGCGGCGGCAGGTATTCTTGACCAGCCGTTATCACATGAAGAAGTAATGGAAATGACGGAAAAAGTAAAAGGCGGCTTTTTGAAGCTTGTAAAAGCCGTAGTCGCACGTTCTCAAAAATAAGTCAGCATCAGTCAGCTGTTTCTTCGGAAGCAGCTGTTTTTTTGTGCCCTCAACACGAAACATTTTCCAGATGAGGCGTATAAAACCACCGGATTTGGAAAAAATAAAAAGGATTATGAAATG
Organism: Bacillus sp. ChL18; assembly: GCF_026241425.1. Taxonomy (NCBI): domain Bacteria; kingdom Bacillati; phylum Bacillota; class Bacilli; order Caryophanales; family Bacillaceae; genus Bacillus; species Bacillus sp. ChL18. The sequence goes on from NZ_JAPHWE010000001.1 coordinate 671,618, forward strand.
GAGGGCTTTGGAGATGAAACGTCTTATATCCACTTTGTTGATTGGCATTTTATTAACGGCATCAGCACCGTCCGCTTTTGCAAAGCCGGACGGAAAACATACATCGGAGCTCGCTCATGAAGCCAAAAGCGCCGTGCTGATTGAACGCGATACGGGAAGCATTCTTTATAACAAGAACAGCCGGGAGCGTCTGGCGCCGGCAAGCATGACAAAAATCATGACCATGCTTTTAATCATGGAAGCGCTTGACAAAGGGAAAATAAAGATGAGCGATAAAGTCAGGACGAGTGAACATGCCGCGTCCATGGGCGGATCACAGATTTTCCTTGAACCCGGAGAAGAAATGACGGTAAAAGAAATGCTCAAAGGAATTGCGATAGCTTCCGGAAATGACGCATCTGTCGCAATGGCGGAGTATATCGCCGGTTCAGAAGAGGATTTCGTTAGCCGGATGAACAAAAAAGCAAAAGAATTGGGATTGAAAGATACCTCCTTCAAAAACCCGACGGGACTGCCCGAAAAAGACCATTACAGCTCTGCTTATGACATGGCGAAAATGGCGAAGGAATTATTAAAGTATGATAAAATCACTCAATTTACGGGAACGTATGAGGATTATTTAAGAGAAAATACAGACAAAAAGTTCTGGCTCGTCAATACAAACCGGCTGATCAAATTTTATCCCGGTGTAGACGGCGTGAAGACGGGCTTTACAGGCGAAGCAAAGTATTGTTTAACCGCCACCGCTAAAAAAGGAAATATGAGGGTCATTGCTGTCGTTTTCGGAGCCAGCACTCCGAAAGAAAGAAATGCCCAAGTGACCAAAATGCTTGATTACGCCTTCAGCCAGTTCAAAACACACCCGCTGTACAAACGGGATCAAATCGTCGGAACGGTAAAAGTGAAAAAAGGAAAAAAGAAACTGATCAAGCTGACCACATCTGAGCCGATTTCTCTTCTGGCCAAAAAGGGAGAGAACATGGACAAAGTAAAAAAAGAAGTGAAAATCAAAGGCAATGTAACGGCTCCGGTTAAAAAAGGAGAGGTGCTCGGCAGCCTCGTTCTGAAAAAAGACGGAAAGGTGCTCGTTAAAAGCCCGGTCACGGCAAAAGACGACATGGAAAAAGCGGGTTTTCTCACTTTTCTGAAGCGGACGATGGGAGATTGGACAAAATTTAAATAATCGTGGCGAACGGGCACTAGTTTTGTCATAGTGAAGGAATTGCTTTCCCGAAAATCGAAACACTCATTATCCGATCATATCAAGGAGGAATGAGCATGAGCCTTGGAATTGACTTTCATGTCAAAGAATCCGTGCTTTGTATTCGATTAACAGGTGAACTCGACCATCATACGGCAGAATCATTAAAACAAAAGGTTACTGAATCGCTGGAGGCTGACGGCATCCGTCACATCGTGCTGAACCTTGAAGATCTTACCTTCATGGACAGCTCCGGCCTCGGCGTGATTTTAGGGCGTTATAAACAAATTAAACAGCTCGGCGGAGAAATGGTCGTGTGCGCGATTTCGCCCGCGGTGAGACGTCTGTTTGACATGTCCGGCCTGTTTAAAATCATCAGGTTCGAACAATCAGAACAAAAAGCGCTTTTAACGTTGGGGGTGGCATCATGAAAAACGAGATGCATCTTGAATTTTCAGCCCTCAGTCAGAACGAATCGTTTGCGCGCGTAACAGTTGCTTCTTTTATCGCACAGCTCGACCCGACGATGGATGAGCTGACGGAGATCAAGACCGTCGTATCAGAAGCGGTAACAAACGCAATCATCCACGGCTATGAAGAAAACTGCGACGGAAAGGTGTACATCTCCGTTACGCTGGAGGATCATGTCGTCTATCTGACCATACGTGATGAAGGCCTCGGGATCACGGATCTTGAGGAAGCGCGCCAGCCGCTCTTTACGACAAAACCCGAGCTTGAGCGCTCCGGAATGGGCTTTACCATTATGGAAAACTTCATGGATGATGTCACGATTGATTCCTCGCCGGAGATGGGAACGACGATACGCTTAACAAAACACCTATCAAAAAGCAAAGCGCTTTGTAATTAAGGAGATTTGTTATGGATGTGGAGGTTAAGAAAAACAGCAAAAACGCGCAGCTCAAGGACCATGAAGTCAAAGAATTAATCAAAAAGAGCCAAGAGGGCGACCAGCAGGCAAGAGACCTCCTCATAGAAAAAAACATGCGTCTTGTGTGGTCCGTCGTTCAAAGGTTCTTAAACAGAGGCTATGAGCCGGACGATCTGTTTCAGATCGGCTGTATCGGATTGTTAAAATCCGTTGATAAATTCGATTTGTCCTATGATGTCCGTTTTTCAACTTATGCCGTGCCGATGATTATCGGAGAAATCCAGCGCTTCATCCGCGATGACGGAACCGTCAAAGTATCAAGATCTTTAAAAGAGCTCGGCAATAAAATACGCCGGGCGAAAGATGAACTGTCAAAAACATACGGAAGAGTGCCGACCGTCCAGGAAATCGCGGACCATTTAGAAATTGATGCGGAGGATGTGGTGCTTGCGCAGGAAGCGGTGCGGGCGCCTTCATCCATTCATGAGACCGTGTATGAAAATGACGGAGACCCGATCACCCTGCTTGATCAGATCGCCGATCATTCAGAAGAGAAGTGGTTTGACAAAATCGCCCTCAAGGAAGCGATCAGTGATTTGGAAGAACGGGAAAAACTCATTGTCTATCTGAGATATTATAAAGATCAGACACAGTCGGAAGTAGCCGAACGGCTCGGGATTTCCCAAGTCCAGGTATCGAGGCTGGAGAAAAAAATATTAAAGCAGATTAAAGTGCAGATGGATCATACGGAAAGCTGACCTTTTACGGGCCGGCTTTTTTTATTTGTGTATCGGTGGTAATTTATGGTCTTTTGCCGCTGATGAATGAGAACAAAAGTGAACCACATACTACATATATAACCACCCGAAAGATGGTGATGCAAGATGGAAAGACGAATATTTCTCAGACTTCGCCACCGCGTGAAGGCTCATACCGGAGATATCATCACAATCGGCGACGCCGCGCAGATCGCGGGACAGCAAAAGCTGAAAAAAAAACTGTCGGCACTGCCGCTGTATAAGGTCACGAAAAAAGACAAAAATATCGTCGTGCTGGACATCATAAAAGTGCTGAAAACCATTCATACCGCTTTTCCCGCTCTTGATGTACAGACCGTCGGCGGCGCTGAAACGATAGTGGAAATCCATTACCAAAAAAAGCAGCTGTCAGCCGTTTTATTCGTCGGTGTCTGGCTCCTGCTTTTTATCGGTTCATGTCTTGCCATTATGAATTTTCATGAAGATGTCAGTATGAGAGAAGTTCATATCGCCTTATATGAAATCATAACGGGCGAACGGAATGAATATCCGTATCTGCTTCAGATTCCATACAGCATCGGCCTCGGTCTCGGTATGATCGTCTTTTTTAATCACATCTTCAAAAAACGCCTGAATGAAGAGCCAAGCCCGCTGGAAGTCGAGATGTTTAATTATCAGCTTGATCTCGATCACTATGTCGCAATGCACGAAAATGAAGAGACGATGAAAGATCTGCATGATCGTTAGCATTCTTTTCGTTATATTTGTCGGGCTTGGCGGAGGGCTGACCGTGGGTGCGGGCTTTGTGGCTTTTTTAACCGTTATGGGAATCGTCCCCCGCCTTATGCAGCTGACAAAAACAATGCGCTTTGTACAGGCCTACGAAGGAGCTGTTATTTCAGGAGCTGTGTTCGGCGGCTGGGAAACCTTAAATATGAATCATTTTTTTTTATCTGAATGGCTGGCCGTTCCGGTCGGGCTTTTGGCCGGCATGTTTGTCGGCATGCTGGCCGCCGCGCTTACAGAAGTGCTGAATGTGCTTCCCATTCTTGCCAAACGGATCGGCTTCGGCAGCAAAATCATCATATTGCTGATGGCCATTGTGTTCGGCAAAATAGCCGGCTCTTTATTTCATTGGCTGTATTTTATCCATCATTCATAAGGAGGAAACGACGTGACAAACTTAAAAGAAAATTACAAAACAAAAGTGAAAGACTATCAGCCGAAACCGCCATATGTTTGGAATTGCGTCAAAGCCTTTCTGATCGGCGGTTTGATCTGTCTGATCGGGCAGGCTCTTCAAGACTTTTACATCCACTTTTTTAATTTCAATGAAAAAACAGCGGGCAATCCGACGTCCGCCACTCTTATTTTAATTTCCGCCCTTTTGACCGGATTCGGTATTTATGACAGACTCGGGCAGTTTGCCGGAGCGGGTTCAGCCGTGCCGGTGACGGGTTTTGCAAACAGTATGACAAGCGCCGCTCTGGAACACAGAAGTGAAGGACTCGTGCTCGGGGTAGCGACAAACATGTTTAAATTGGCGGGAAACGTCATTGTATTCGGCGTCGTGGCAGCCTATATCGTAGGTCTGATACGGTTTGCTTGTGAAAAACTGTTTTCGTAGGAGGAGAAAAAATGAAATTGACCGGAAAGCAAACCTGGGTATTTGAAAACCCGTTATTTGTAAATTCGGCGGGGACGGCCGCCGGACCGAAAGAAAAAGACGGCCCGCTCGGTTCGCTGTTTGATAAGACATACGATGAAATGCACTGCAATCAGAAAAACTGGGAAATGGCGGAACGTCAGTTAATGGAAGATGCCATCAACTCCGCTTTGCAAAAACAGAATTTGAAAAAGAGCGATATTGATTTGTTACTCGCGGGGGACCTTTTAAATCAAAATGTGACCGCCAACTACGTCGCCAGACATCTGAAAATTCCGTTCCTCTGTCTGTTCGGCGCCTGTTCGACTTCAATGGAAACGATTGCCGTCGCATCCGCGCTCATTGACGGCGGTTTTGCGAACCGAGCGATCGCAGCCACGAGCAGCCATAACGCGACGGCAGAACGGCAATTCCGCAATCCGACGGAGTATGGCGGGCAAAAACCGGATACCGCCACTTCAACGGTCACGGGGGGCGGGGCGGTCATCATCAGCCAAAACCCTTCTGATATCAAGATTACAAGCGCAACAGTGGGAAAAGTAAGCGACCTCGGAATAACAGATCCGTTCGATATGGGATCCGCCATGGCGCCCGCTGCCGCCGACACAATCAAACAGCACCTGCAGGACTTAAACCGCACGGCGGATGATTATGATCTGATTTTAACGGGTGACCTTTCAGGTGTCGGCTCGCCGATCGTGAAAGATTTGCTCAAAGAAGAAGGCTATCCTGTGGGAACGAAACACGATGACTGCGGTCTTCTCATCTATACGCCGGACCAGCAGGTGTTTGCGGGCGGAAGCGGCTGCGCCTGCTCTGCGCTTGTTACGTACACACATATTTTTAATCAATTAAAAGCAGGGACCCTAAACAGGGTACTCGTTGTCGCGACAGGAGCGCTTTTAAGTCCGACAATGATCCAGCAGAAGGAAACCATTCCGACCATCGCGCACGGTGTGGTATTTGAGCGGGCGGGAGGTGCATCATAAATGGAATATCTGTTGGCTTTTGTTTGCGGGGGAATCATATGCATTATCGGTCAGCTGCTGCTTGACATTTTTAAACTGACACCCGCCCATGTGATGACAACTTTTGTCGTCATCGGCGCCTTGTTAGATGGGTTCGGAATATATGACAAATTTATCGAATTCGCGGGTGCGGGCGCGACGGTTCCCATCGTCAGCTTCGGTCACAGCTTATTGCACGGCGCCATGCATCAAGCTCACGAGCATGGATTTATCGGGATCGCCATGGGGATTTTTGAACTTACTTCCGCCGGTATATCTTCAGCGATTTTATTCGCATTTCTTGTAGCCGTTATTTTTAAACCGAAAGGATAATGCCTGATGACGAAACGGAAGGTCATTCTTGTGACAGACGGGGACGTATACGCCGCCAAAACAATTGAATATGCCGCGGAAAAAGCAGGCGGACGGTGTATTTCCCAATCAAAGGGCAATCCGTCAACGAGAAGCGGGCCCGAACTTGTTCAGCTGATTAAAGCCGCGCCGAATGACCCGGTGTTTGTCATGTTTGACGATTCAGGCCTGCAAGGGGAAGGGCCGGGCGAAACGGCGCTGAAATATGTTGCCTCACATCAGGACGTTGAAGTGATGGGGGTGATTGCGGTCGCTTCTAAGACCCATCAGGCTGAATGGACGAAAGTCGATGTCTCCATTGACCGTGATGGAGAAGTGACGGAGTTTGGCGTCGATAAAACCGGAATGAGAGAAATGGACGAGCACAGAATGAACGGAGATACGGTGTATTGTCTGGATAAATTGGACGTTCCCCTCATTGTGGGCATCGGCGACATAGGAAAGATGGGGAGAAAAGATGACATATCTAAAGGCTCGCCGATCACGATGAAGGCGGTCGAATTCATTTTAGAAAGGAGCGAAAGCCATGCCGGAAAAACCGGAAAACATGATCAAGGTGTACCGGGATCCTAGAAAAAATGAACAATTTTTTAAAGACCGCGTCGGTATGGGAACGAGCTATGATGTCGGCGTCCGCAAAGTTCGAGTATTAGACCGGGAAGTCCAGATTTACTTTGTCAACGGATTAACCGATACTTTGTTTATCATTCATTTAATGGAACAGCTCGTCGACATCAATAATTATGACGAGAATGCGGATGAAGCGATTGATGTTGTTGAAAACAGGCTTGTCAATCAGCAGGTCCAAAAAGTCAAAACGCTCGACGAAGTAACGGATCAGGTGCTTTCCGGACTTGTCGCCGTTATCGTTGAAGACGCAGGCTTCGCCTTTATCGTTGACGTCAGAAGTTACCCCGGACGCACACCAGAAGAACCGGATACGGAAAAGGTCGTCCGCGGAGCAAGAGACGGTTTTATCGAAAATATCGTCATTAATACAGCATTGATCAGAAGACGAATCAGGGACGAAAGGCTCCGCGTCAAAATTACGAAAGTCGGCGAGCGCTCTAAGACCGATCTTGCGATTGTGTATATAGAGGACATCGCGGACCCGGACCTTGTCAGCATCGTCGAAAACGAAGTGAATGCGATTGACATTGACGGATTGACGATGGCTGATAAAACGGTGGAAGAATTCATCGTCAAACAGGGCTACAACCCGTTTCCGATGGTCAGATACACGGAGCGGCCGGATGTGGCCGCCAATCACATTTTGGAAGGGCACGTCATCATCGTCGTTGATACGTCACCGAGCGTGATCATAACGCCGACAACGATTTTTCACCATGTTCAGCATGCGGAAGAATACAGGCAGGCGCCTTCAGTGGGAACATTTTTAAGATGGATCAGGTTCTTCGGTATTATCGCTTCAACGGTCCTGCTTCCGATCTGGTTCCTCTTTGTTCTTGAACCGTCTCTTCTGCCTGAAAGATTGGATTTTATCGGTTTAAATAAAAATACGCATATCCCGATCATTCTGCAAATCTTTTTGGCTGATTTGGGGATTGAGTTTCTCAGGATGGCCGCGATCCATACGCCGACCGCTTTATCCACCGCCATGGGTCTGATTGCGGCGGTGCTGATCGGTCAAATCGCCATAGCGGTGGGGCTGTTTTCAGCAGAAGTGATTCTGTACGTATCAATCGCTGCCATCGGATCATTTACCACGCCGAGCTATGAGCTCAGCCTCGCCAATAAAATGATACGCCTCATCTTAATGGTGCTCGTGGCCATTTTCCAAGTGAAAGGCTTTGTGATAGGCTTTACATTGCTGCTGATCATAATGGCGAATATCCGCTCGTTTCACACGCCGTATTTATGGCCGTTTTTACCGTTTAACGGCAAGGCGCTGTGGCAGGTGCTCGTCCGGACGACAGTGCCGGGAGCGAAAGTCAGACCGAGCATTGTTCACCCGAAAGACCGTCAAAGACAGCCAAGCGGTTCATAATCGCATTGAAACCGACAGAAGATTATGATATTGTATGTCTTAACTTATACGGGACTTGTATAAGGACAGCTCAAAAGAAGCTGTCCTTTTCACCCATATGCGGATCAGAAAGAGGGAATGAGCATTGTTCTTACATGGCACAAGCAGACAAAACAAACTAGGTCATTTGGAAATCGGAGGTGTGGACGCGCTGTATTTAGCGGAGCATTACGGCACGCCTCTTTATGTTTACGATGTGGCTTTAATACGTGAGCGCGCTAAAAGCTTTAAACGGGCATTCATTGACGCGGATTTAAAGGCGCAGGTCGCGTACGCGAGCAAGGCGTTTTCTTCTGTTGCGATGATACAGCTCGCTGAGCAGGAGGGGCTCTCATTGGACGTTGTATCCGGCGGAGAGCTGTTTACGGCGGTTGCGGCTGGTTTTCCGGCTGACAGGATTCATTTTCACGGCAATAACAAAAGCGAAGAAGAGTTGAAAATGGCACTCGATCATCAAATCGGCTGCATTGTCGTTGATAATTTTCATGAAATATCCTTACTCGCGGAACTGTGCCGCAAATCAGGGCGCACAATGGATGTGCTTCTGCGCATCACTCCGGGGGTAGAGGCGCATACGCATGATTATATTACGACGGGACAGGAAGATTCCAAATTCGGTTTTGATCTGCATAACGGGCAAATAGAAAAGGCGATTGAACAAGTATTACAGTCAGACCATATCCGCCTTCTCGGCGTTCACTGCCACATCGGATCACAAATTTTTGATACGGCGGGCTTTGTGCTGGCCGCAGAAAAAATCTTCGCAAAACTGAATGAATGGAGAGAATCATTCGGCTTTGTCTCTGAAGTGCTGAATTTAGGGGGCGGCTTCGGCATCCGCTACACGGAGGAAGATGAACCCCTTCATCCCGCCGTTTATGTGGAAAAAATTATCGAAGCGGTAAAAGAAAACGCAGCGCTGCACGCTTTTGACATTCCGGAGATCTGGATTGAACCGGGACGCTCGCTCGTCGGAGACGCCGGAACGACGCTTTATACCATCGGTTCGCAAAAAGAAGTGCCCGGCACCCGTAAATATGCAGCGGTTGACGGGGGCATGAGCGATAATATCCGTCCTGCGCTGTATCAGGCGAAATATGAAGCCGTATCGGCAAACAGAATCGGAGAACACCACGACAAAACGGTATCCATCGCGGGTAAGTGCTGTGAAAGCGGTGATATGCTCATTTGGGATATAGATCTTCCGGAAGTGAAAGAAGGCGATCTTCTCGCCGTTTTCTGCACGGGAGCGTACGGATACAGCATGGCTAACAACTACAACCGCATTCCGCGTCCCGCCGTCGTTTTTGTGGAAGACGGCGAAGCGCATCTTGTCATAAGAAGGGAGACTTATGAAGACATTGTAAAACTGGATCTGCCGTTTAAGGCGGGGGTCAAACAATAAATAAAAAAGAGACCGGAACAATGGCGTCCGGTCTCTTTTTGCATTCAGCTGTTAGAACTTGATCCGCTGTCTCCTGTAAATACAGACACGATCGCATTCCAAATCGAAGCGAAGAAATCAATGACTTTTTGAACAAAGCTTTTGCCTTCATCGGATTGAATGAACTTCGTGATTTTGTCTTTTGCCTTATCGAGCTGGCTGCCGACTTGGCCCCAATCAATCTTGGCATTTTTCATTTTATTAAACAATGAAACGAGCTGGTCTTTTTGAGCGTCAGTCAGTGTAATGTTAAGGTTTGAAGCCGCATCATCAACCTTTTTCTCGATTCCTTCTTTTGTATCGGGCACACCGTTTTTCGCGAAATCATCTTTAATGTTTGCGATGAGCGCGGAGGCGTTTTTATCCCCGATTTTATCCCCGAGATCTGATGTCGTAACAAGCTCTTGGTTGGCGACCTGTTTTACATCTTCTGAAATCGCTTTGTCTGATGAGACTTCATATGCCTTGATGATTCCCGTTAATGCTGCGGTGCCTGATACCTCAAACGGCGCCGTCACGTATACTTTCGCATCTTTCACTCCTGCTGTCATCAGGGCGTTTAAGTACATTTCATCCGTGATGGAATCGATATTATGGGTCTTAACGTCAAGACCGGACCCTTTCTTTGCCACCGTGATGGATGATGAAGAGATGGCTCTTGTGCCGATTTGGGCATTCGATATATATTTTCCCAGATATTCATGTTCTTCTTTATTCGTGACCGTCACTTTTGTCGCGTTATCAGGGACATTTAATTCGTCAAGCACTTTCTGACGGTTTTCGTTTGACAGATCCGCCCCCAGTGTGACGATGACATCTCCGACTGCGGCATCGGCCAGGCTGATTTTCGGTATTGTGCACAATACAACGGCCGCCGCCAGCAATCCAATCCACATTTTTTTCAAAGCGGTTAACCTCCTTCTTTTCACAAATGCCGTTTTGAAGCGGTTTGTGAGGGCCTGCGTGAAGCAGTTCCGATACATAGACGGCTGTGAAGCTGTTCTGGTTTCATTTTCTTTCTGCGGAAGCGGGGAGATTCGTTTTCCGGCTGAAGGTGTGGTATAATAGCCGCGAAAAGAAGAGCAGAGGCCTCTTCCTTCAAAAGAATATCAAAAAGAAAGCCGGCTTACAATTGAAATTCATATTGAAGAAGGCTTTGACAAAAAACAATACGGAAGTAGGAATGAGAATGAAAACTGGTTACATCGAAATGGAAAACGGCAGCAGAATCGAATTTGAACTTTATCCGAATGAAGCGCCTAATACAGTCGCTAACTTTGAAAACCTGGCGAATACGGGCTTTTATGACGGCGTTATTTTCCACCGCGTGATTCCGGGCTTTGTCAGCCAAGGCGGAGATCCGACTGGGACAGGCATGGGCGGAAGCGGAAAAACGATCAAATGTGAAACAGAAGGCAATCCGCATAAGCACGAAGCCGGTTCTTTATCAATGGCGCATGCCGGTAAAGACACGGGTTCAAGCCAATTCTTCATCGTACATGAGCCGCAGCCGCATTTAAACGGCGTTCATACTGTATTCGGAAAAGTGACAAGCGGTTTAGAGCATGCGAAAAACATGTCTAACGGAGACAAAATGAAGGAAATCCGTGTAGAAGGATAATGACGGAAAACCCGCCTTTTTCAGGCGGGTTTTTTTATGTATATGAAAATTCTCATGTGTAAATCATGAAAAATTACATATATGAACGATAGCAGTTCCTCTGGTATAGTGATAAAGACCGATTACAACAATGAAAAGAGGTAGAAACGTTGGTTCAATTGGCAACCGTTTTATTTGTCATTATTATTCTCGCACTTATTATTTGGTTCAGGGTGAAAAAGGGGAACAGGCCGATTAAAGGCGGCGGCTTCGGCATCATTCTCCCGCTTTTAATTATCGCCGTCATTTTTACATTCAGCATCAGCCAGCTCATGAATATCCCGGGAAAGCCGTTTCATTTTCCCGCTCTTTGGGAGCTCGCCATCGCCGGACTGTTAGGCGCGGTATTCGGCGTCATCATGCTGTCGCAAACCGCCTATGAAATCCGGGAAGACGGCTTTGTCTACTCCAAGCGGAATAAAAACTTTAAATATGTCATTATCGCGATTATTGCGATCCGTATCGTGCTCAGCCAATATTTCAAAAACATTGACGCTGCGGAATTCGCCGTTTTAACGATGGAACTTGCTTTTGTGTATTTGTGCATTTGGCGGATCGGAAGCTTTGTGAAATACCGTAAAATCAGCAGATCCGGCTTATAAAATGAAAAAAATGGGATGAGGTGCGGGGCTTATTTGCCCTCTGTGCAGGGATTCATGGTAAAATAAAAACGACCATGGCTAATGGGAGGAAATCACTTGAAATCAGAAAAAGAAAAAACTTCTAAAAAAAGCGCCGTACTTGATTGGGCGAAAGCCATTATCATCGCTGTCGTTCTGGCACTGCTCATCCGAAACTTTTTATTTGCCCCTTATCTCGTTGATGGAAGATCAATGGATCCGACGCTGCATGACCGCGAGAGAATCTTTGTCAATATGACGGTCAAATACATAAGCGACTTCAAACGCGGCCAGATCGTCGTTCTGAACGGAGAAAACGAGCACTATGTCAAACGGATTATCGGACTCCCAGGCGACACGGTGCAAATGAAAAACGATCAGCTGTACATCAACGGCAAAAAAGTGTCCGAACCGTATTTAGCGGCAAACAAGCACAAGGCGAAGCAAGACGGCTATGACCGTCTGACAGAAGACTTCGGCCCGGTGAAGGTGCCGGACGACAAATATTTCGTCATGGGTGATAACCGCAGAGAATCTATGGACAGCCGCAACGGCCTCGGTCTTTTTACGAAAAAACAAATAGCGGGTACTTCAAAATTCGTCTTCTTCCCGTTTAACGAAATTCGCAAGACGAAATAAACCGTACAGGCAGTTTTCTTATAAGAAAACTGCTTTTTTATATAAATTTATCTTTCCACCCTCAAAAACAGAACATAAATTCGTATATCTATTTAATAGATAGAAAGTTTTACAGATACATGAAACATCTTCCCTTTATGAAACGTTATATGAATAACTCACGCAGGGAAGAACGGTTTTCTATTCATGAAAAAAAGGAATATGACATAGTAATGAATAGATTGATACGGGCTGGAGGTAGAAAAAATGGGAAGAATTAAAACAAAAGCAGCCATTTTACTTGTACTGCTGCTGTTATTGGCGGGCGGTTATATGGTCATAAATGATATTGAACTGAAAGACGTGCCGACTGCAATCGGACAAACCCTGTCCCAGGAAAAAGAAGAATATACAGTCAAAACATATAAAATTACGAAAATCGAAGGAACTGAGTACCACGGTACGGCAGATAACGGCACAAAAATTATTTTTAACGGCGATAAGCTGAAGCAGGATCTCTCCGATGTGAAAAAGGGAGATAAGATTAAAGCGTATTTCAGCAAATCAAACCGGATTGACGGCTTATTGAAGGTCGTCAAAGTGAACGAATAAATAAAGGCGCCCTTTTATGAGAAAAGGGCGCTTTTTATTTTTCTGAATAATTAGGTGCAAATTCATTGCGCCTGCCGCAAAGGATGTTATAATAGCGGATAAGGACAAAAAAATATTGATTGTATCCTTCGGGGCTGGGTGAAAATCCCGACCGGCGGTAATAAGGCGTTTTGCGCTTTACAGCCCGTGACCCGTATGCATCTGTATACGGTGGATTCAGTGAAAAGCTGAAGCCGACAGTGAAAGTCTGGATGGGAGAAGGATGAGAGAAGCTATGCAAAAAATAAACTTACTGTATAGTCTTATTTCCTATGGATTAAAACTGGCAAAGCCCCGAATTGTGTAAACATTCGGGGCTTTTTTGACGCCAAATTGCGTGGAAGAAGGGAGGGATAACGATGGAAGAATATTATATGAATACGGCAATAGAACTTGCCAGACGCGGTGAAGGACAGACACAGTCCAATCCTCTTGTCGGCGCTGTCGTCGTCAAAAACGGACAGATCGTCGGAATGGGCGCCCATTTGCAATACGGAGAAGCGCATGCCGAGGTTCACGCGATTAATATGGCCGGCAGACACGCAAAAGGCGCCGATTTGTATGTGACGCTGGAGCCTTGCAGCCATTACGGAAAAACACCGCCATGCGCCGAACTGATAATAAAGTCGGGGATAAAAAGGGTGTTCATCGCGGTGAAAGATCCGAATCCGCTTGTAGCCGGAAAAGGCATCGGAATGCTGGAAGCAGCGGGCATCGAAGTGAAAACCGGACTTCTCAGGCAGCAGGCAGAAGAGCTGAATAAAATGTTTCTTCACTTCATGCGGACCGGACTTCCGTATGTCACCTTGAAAGCGGCCGCGAGCCTTGACGGGAAAACAGCGACTGAAACCGGTGACAGCAAATGGATTACATCAGAGGCGGCAAGGCTTGATGCCCAGCAATACAGGAAATCGCATCAAAGCATTCTTGTCGGAGCAGGCACAGTCAAAGCCGATAATCCGAGCCTGACCTGCAGGCTTCCTGATGCGGTGAAGCAGCCGGTCAGAGTGATTCTCGATACAAAGCTGACCATTCCTGAAACGGCAAATGTGCTCACTGACGGCGCTGCGCCGACATGGATATTTACGGCCAAAGGTGCAGACGTGCAAAAGAAAGACCGGCTGACCGCACTCGGAATAAAAGTTATTCCGCTGGAAACAGACCGCATTCACGTCCCTGAGGTGCTCAGTATTCTTGCTGAAAACGGCATAATGTCCGTTTATGTGGAAGGCGGAGCATCCGTACACGGAAGTTTTGTCAAGGAAGGCTGTTTCCAAGAGCTTCATTTCTATTTCGCCCCTAAATTAATCGGAGGAACGCTTGCTCCCAGCTTGATCTCCGGTGAAGGTTTTCAATCAGTGAAAGATGTCCCCCATTTACAATTCACACAAATCACCCAAATCGGGCCGGATATAAAACTGACGGCCATACCTAAAGATGGAAAGGATGGTGACGATGTTTACAGGAATCGTTGAAGAAACAGGCACGATCCAAGCAATCAAAAAGACAGGCCTTTCCATGGCATTAACCATCGCCGCTTCAAAAGTGACAAGTGATGTGAAACTTGGCGACAGCATTGCGGTAAACGGCATCTGCCTGACCGTAACCGGATTTTCTGACAATCAATTTACGGTTGATGTCATGCCGGAAACAGTGAAAGCCACTTCGCTGAACGGCTTGTCAAAAGGCAGTAAAGTAAACCTGGAAAGAGCGATGTCCGCCAACGGACGGTTCGGCGGCCACTTTGTATCAGGGCATGTGGACGGAACGGCGGAAATTACGCGGATCGAGAAAAAAAGCAACGCGGTCTATTACGATTTAAAACTTTCGCCGGAATTGACAAAAACGCTCGTATTGAAAGGTTCAATTACGGTAGACGGAGTGAGCCTGACGATTTTCGGTTTATCAGACGAAAGCGTAACGGTATCCATCATTCCGCATACCATCTCAGAAACGATTTTTCAGACGAAAACAGTCGGATCGACCGTAAATATTGAGTGTGACATGATCGGCAAATACTTATACCGCTTTTTTCACAAAACAGAACAAACGAAAAGCAATCAAACTATCACGGAAGCCTTTTTAAGCGAGAACGGCTTTTAGAAAGGAAGATCGATATGTTTCATCCGATAGAAGAGGCGTTAGAGGCGCTGAAAAAAGGTGAAGTCATCATTGTTGTCGATGATGAAGACAGAGAAAACGAAGGAGATTTCGTAGCGCTGGCTGAGCATGCCACGCCGGAAGTGGTTAATTTTATGGCGACCCATGGGAGAGGCCTGATCTGCACGCCGCTGTCTGAAGACATCGCCGGCCGGCTGGATCTTCACCCGATGGTCGATCATAATACGGACTCACATGAGACCGCGTTTACGGTCAGTATTGACCACAGGCTGACAAAAACGGGCATCAGCGCGCAGGAACGATCCTTTACCATTCAGGCGCTGTTGAACGAAGAATCTGTGTCTGACGATTTTCAGCGTCCGGGCCACATTTTCCCCTTAATCGCAAAAAAAGGAGGCGTCCTGAAGCGGGCCGGCCATACGGAAGCAGCCGTTGATCTTGCAAAAGCCTGCGGATTTCAGGGGGCGGGCGTCATTTGTGAAATTATGAATGAAGACGGCACAATGGCCAGAGTGCCGGAGTTAGCCGAAATCGCCGAACGCCACCAGCTGAAAATGATTACGATAAAAGACTTAATAGAGTACCGTTACAACATTACGACACTTGTGAACAGAGAAGTTGATATTACGCTGCCGACTGACTTCGGCACGTTTAGGGTTTACGGATATACAAACGAGGTTGACGGAAAAGAACATCTCGCCTTTGTCATGGGGGATGTCCCGTTTAACAGCGAACCCGTTCTTGTCAGAGTGCACTCAGAATGCCTGACGGGCGATGTGTTTGCATCCCTTCGCTGTGATTGCGGACCTCAGCTTCATGCCGCGCTTGCGCAAATTGCTGAAGAAGGCCGCGGCGTTCTATTGTATTTGCGCCAGGAAGGCAGAGGAATCGGTTTAATCAATAAGCTGAAGGCGTACCGATTGCAGGAACAAGGGTATGACACGGTTGAAGCGAACGAAGCGCTCGGCTTTCTGCCTGATCTGCGCAACTACGGCATCGGCGCCCAGATTCTCCGCGACTTAGGGGTTCAGCATATGAAACTTTTAACCAATAACCCCCGGAAAATCGCCGGCCTCGAAGGATACGGTCTCAGCATTTCAGAACGGGTGCCGCTTCAAATGGACGCGAGTGAGCATAACAAGCAATATTTACAGACCAAAATGAAAAAACTTGGACATCTGCTTCATTTCTAAAAACAAATCTCACAAAAAAGGATGGATAACATATGAATATCATACAAGGAAACCTAGTAGGAACAGGACTTAAAATCGGAATCGTCGTCGGCAGATTTAATGAATTTATAACGAGCAAGCTGTTAAGCGGAGCGGAAGACACGTTGCTTCGCCACGGTGTAGAATCAAACGACATTGACGTCGCTTGGGTGCCGGGAGCGTTTGAAATCCCGTTTGCGGCAAAGAAAATGGCGGAAACGAAAAAATACGATGCCGTCATTACGCTCGGCACGGTTATCAGAGGAGCGACAACGCATTATGACTATGTCTGCAATGAAGCGGCAAAAGGCATTGCCCAGGCGGGAACGGCGACAGGCGTCCCGGTTATCTTCGGCATCGTGACGACTGAAACCATTGAGCAGGCCATCGAACGAGCCGGAACAAAAGCCGGAAATAAGGGAGCGGATTGCGCAGTATCTGCCATTGAAATGGCAAACTTAAACCGTTCATTTGAATAATTTGTTGAAAAGCGTTTAAAACAGCGGCGAAAATGATATAATGTGAGGAAACGGATCGCCTTTATGTATCCGTTTGATAGGACATGAATGGACATTTTGGATATAGAGGGGTTTTTATGTTAATTCGTTATAAAAAATCGTTTGAAAAGATTGCGATGGGTCTTCTGTCATTTATGCCGAATGAAAAAGATCTCAAGCAGCTTCAGCAGACAATAAAGGACTATGAAACGGATACTGGCCGCCAGCTCTTTCTTTGGAAAGAGGATGAAGATATCGTCGGAGCGATCGGAGTCGAAAAAAAGGACTCAGAAGTTGAAATCCGGCATATCAGCGTGAATCCTTCTCACCGCCATCAAGGAATCGGAAAGCAAATGATGGACGCCTTAAAACGTCTGTTCAAAACGGAGGCACTCGTTCCGAATGAATTAACGCAAAGCTTTTTTGAACGCTGTCAACATCAAAAAGATCAGGATATCTCATATAATAACTGACAAATGCTCCCGGAATCTTCACGGTTTCGGGAGCTGTTTTGATATAGAAAAAGCAGGGCTGACCGTCAGCCTCTGCTTTTTTTTCTTCTCTCAATTTCCCGTTCGCGTTCCTTAATGACATCCGTCCTGTCCCGCAGGCGGTGTTTATGAATAAGAAAGGTATCTGATACGCCGTCTTGCCCCCATGTATAGCCCTTTCGGCGGCATTCGGCAAGACATGCTTCTTTCAGGGCTTCATCTGTAATCGGCAGCATAACACTTTTATAAGGCAGGCCCGCTTCTATATCGTCTGCCAGCGTTTCTATCAGCTCAATCAGCTTCGGATGGCTGAGACCGAGAGAACAGACCGCCTGCTTTTCAGACCGGAGAATACGTAAGCTGTTGGCAATCAGCCGTTTCGCCCCGGCTTCATTTCCCCTGCGCTGGTGATACAGAGCGACGGCAAGCTGAATCAGGCCGACCCAATGAATGCTCCGCTTTTCAGCCGTGCTTTCTTTCCAATATTCCTCTAACAGTTCATGACACTCAAAATAATCTCTTGATGCGTGAAATTCGGCCAAAAAGCCGATATAAGCTTTAGGATACAAGCCGCTTCCTCCTTTTATGCTAAAACCAGTGTACCACAGCGCTATGAAAAGGAAAAAAGAGCGGCTTGGTGCCTGAAGCCTGAGGAACTAGCAGATGTAAGATGCTCCTACGACAACGAGCAAAATAAACAGAACAACAATTAATGCAAAACCTCCGCCGAAACAAGCTCCGCTCATGTGAAATCAGCCTCCCTTTGTTTCAAGTTTACACGGCTATCATATGTGCATCCGCCTTTAAAGGTATAGGCGTATATCTTCTTTTTCAGTATTTTCTAAATAACGGAGGACGTGTATAAAAGTATTGGACGAGAGCATTTCGGTGGATTATACTAAAGGGTAGCCAGTTTTTCCGGCAATGAGAGTGATATTGAAAATGGTGAGATAATGGTAGAATATCAAGTGAAAATTGATACGTTTGAAGGCCCATTGGACCTGCTGCTTCATCTGATTAACCGTCTTGAAATCGACATATACGACATACCCGTGGCAACCATTACTGAACAATATTTATTATATGTACATACAATGCAAGAGCTTGAACTTGATGTCGCCAGTGAATATCTGGTCATGGCGGCGACGCTTCTCAGCATTAAAAGCAGAATGCTGCTTCCGAAACAAGAGGAAGAGCTGTTTGAAGACGAAATGCTTGAAGAAGAAGACCCTCGGGACGAGCTGATTGAAAAGCTGATTGAGTATAGAAAGTATAAAACCGCTGCGAAGGATTTAAAAGAGCGGGAAGAAGAAAGACAAAAGTCATTTACAAAGCCGCCGAGTGATTTAAGTGAGTATGCAAAAGAAATCAAACAGACCGAGCAGAAACTGTCGGTGACCGTTTATGACATGATCGGCGCGTTTCAAAAGGTGCTTCAGCGTAAAAAAATCACGCGGCCGAAAGAAACGACCATTACAAGACAGGAAATACCGATTGAAGACAGAATGAACGAAATCGTAAAAAGCTTAAAAACGGCGGGGAGAAGAATAAACTTCACAGAGCTTTTTCCTTCTCGGCAAAAGGACCATCTCGTCGTGACGTTTTTAGCAGTCCTGGAACTGATGAAAAATCAGCAGATTATCATTGAACAGGAAGAAAACTTTTCAGATATATACATTACGGGGAGTGAATCCATTCATGGCGCTTGATATCGTGAATTGGAAAGCGATTGTGGAAGCCTTGCTGTATGCGGCGGGTGATGAAGGGCTGACCAAAAAGCAATTGGTGACGGTGCTTGAAATAGAAGAAGCGGAACTGGCCGGAATCATGGAAGAAGTGGCCGCTCAGTACAAGGAAGACGACAGAGGCATCGAGCTTACCGAATATGCGGATACGTATATGCTTGGAACGAAAAAAGAATTCGTGCCTTATTTGAAAAAACTAATCGAAGTGCCGTCAAAAGGGCTGTCACAGGCTTCTTTGGAAGTGCTGGCGATCGTTTCGTACAAGCAGCCGATCACACGGGCGGAAATTGAAGATATCCGGGGCGTGAAGTCTGAACGGATTCTGCACAGCCTCGTGTCAAAAGCGCTGCTGTGTGAGGTGGGCCGCGCCGACGGTCCCGGCCGGGCGATTTTATACGGCACGACACCGGTATTTCTTGAACAATTCGGCTTAAAAACATTGGAGGAGCTCCCGCCGCTTCCTGAAAATGCGGAGGAAGACGTTCTCCAGGAGGAAGCCGATTTATTCTTTGAAAACTTCAACCAAACTTTTGAGGATATTAAATAATAATCGTTTTTCATCATACGATAGTAGGGAAAGGCCATTGATGAATGACGCAAATGACGACGTACAAGAGAGGAAGGAAACGGACGGAAATGGGAAATTCGATTGTGAGGGCCCATACTGAAGAAACTGGTGAATTTTTAGCCGAGGTTGTCACGATGGTCAGCAGCTATTTAAATCATATAACATTGCCGGAGATGCGGGCTCAAGGAGAGGCGGATGAGGCATACTGCCGCGACGTGCTCAGTGTGCTGAGGAGGATGACCGTCTTTTGCGAAGGCGCCCAGGAAGCCTGCAGGCGGCTTTTAATGCAGGAGCCGTTTCATGAGGTGAGAGCGGAAAAAACGCTGTATAAAGTGTATCATCAGTGCGTGGAAGAGTTTTTCATGCCGAAAAAGGATACATGGTACGAAAACAGCCGCGCCGCTTATACAGGCCAAAGCGCGATTGAATTCTACCAGCAAGTGCCGGACTCGCTGCGGAGCCTTCTGCTTTCGCTCAGCAGTGAATTTCTGCGCATGCGGGAAGAATTAGCGCAATATGAAGCATCAGGCTCAAATATGGCATCAGTCAGATAAAAACTCTTCCTTTTGGGAGAGTTTTTTTATGTGAAAGTGACGCAATTGGTATTCATAAGTCATGGACATGCGCATAAACTTGTACAAACCCACAACAAGGACGTGAGCATTCATGCGCTTTTTCAAAAAAGCTGCCGTATTTCTTTTGACTTTTGTTATTCTTTTTTCCATTACAGACGGCAATACGGCACATGCCCAAATACATGTCAGCGCAAAAAGCGCGATTATAATCGACGGAGCATCTGGCAGGGTGTTATTCGCCAAGGATGAACATCATAAGCGGCGGATTGCAAGCATTACGAAAATCATGACGGCGGTGCTGGCGATTGAATCAGGGAAGATGGAAGAGACCGTGACGGTTTCCCCGAATGCCGTAAAAACGGAAGGCTCAGCCATTTATCTTCAGCCGGGACAAAAAGTGAAGCTGAAAGATCTCGTATACGGGCTTATGCTGAGATCAGGAAATGACGCCGCTGCAGCAATAGCGGAATATGTCGGCGGAAGCCTTGACGGTTTTGTATTTATGATGAACAAAAAAGCCGAGCAAATCGGGATGGAAAATACAAAATTTCAAAATCCGCACGGACTGGACGACCATGAAAATTTATATTCAACGGCGTATGACATGGCGCTTTTGACTAAATACGCGATGAAAATCAAGGAATACCGGACCGTTTCAGGCACAAAAGTGTATAAGGCGGAAACGATGGACCGGGTATGGAAAAATAAAAACAAGCTTCTCACAGGGCTCTACCGTTACAGCACAGGCGGAAAAACGGGTTACACAAAAATCGCGAAACGGACGCTCGTCTCGACGGCCTCAAAAGACGGTACGGATCTCATCGCGGTCACCATAAATGATCCGGATGACTGGGATGACCATATGAATATGTTTAATTATGTCTTTGATCACTATAAAACCTATGTCGTCGCTAAAAAAGGCGGCATTCCGAAGCTGAAAAAGACGTTTTACGGAAAGCGCGTTTTTATTGCCCGGGATGTCAAATATTTGTTAAAAGAGGATGAAATCGACGATGTAAAAATCAGCACAACCTTAATAAAACCGAAAAAAGCCTGGAAAAAGGACGCCTCTCTCATTCCTGATGTCGTCGGCCGGATGACTGTTATGCATGATGGGAAAGTGATCGCCAAGATCCCCGTCTATTATGAAAATGAGCGCCATAAAAAACCGAAAAAGCATTTCATTGAGACGTTTACGAGCCTGTTTATGAGCGCGGCGGGCGGTTCGTCATGGTCAATTTAATCTGGGTATGTCTGACGGTAATCGGACTTGTCTTTGCGATGTTTAACGGTACCTTGCAGGATGTGAATGAAGCCGTTTTTAAAGGAGCGAAAGAAGCGGTTACGATCTCGTTCGGATTAATGAGCGTTCTCGTGTTCTGGCTCGGCCTGATGAAAATAGCCG
Source organism: Bacillus sp. ChL18 (assembly GCF_026241425.1). Taxonomy (NCBI): domain Bacteria; kingdom Bacillati; phylum Bacillota; class Bacilli; order Caryophanales; family Bacillaceae; genus Bacillus; species Bacillus sp. ChL18. The sequence goes on from NZ_JAPHWE010000001.1 coordinate 693,164, forward strand.
AGCAGTCCGGCCTTTTGGATATATTCAGCAGAATGTGCCGCCCGTTTATTTCTAAGCTGTTTCCCGATATTCCCCCTGATCATCCGGCGATGGGATACATCTTATCAAATCTCATGGCAAACTTTTTCGGACTGGGAAATGCGGCGACACCGCTCGGCATTAAAGCCATGGAGCAGATGAAAAAGCTGAATGGAGGTAAGTCTGAGGCCAGCCGTTCCATGATTACCTTTTTGGCGGTAAATACTTCGAGTATTACATTGATACCGACAACCGTCATTGCCGTGCGCATGGCTTACTCGGCGAAATCACCGACCGATATCGTCGGGCCGACCATCTTAGCGACTTTAATTTCGGGAATCGGCGCGATTTTCATTGACCGCTACTTCTGGTACCGCCGCAAAAGAAAAGGGAGGTAAGCGAATGGAAATGGTGAATTGGCTGTCTTTAGCCATGATTCCGATTATTATCGCCGGTATATTGATATACGGCACGATCAAAAAAGTGCCGACGTATGAATCATTCGTTGAAGGCGGAAAAGAAGGAATTGAGATTGCGTTTTCCATCATTCCGTATTTGGTCGGGATGCTGGTGGCGATTACCGTATTCCGGGCCTCGGGCGCGCTGGATTTTGTCATGGGGCTGTGCAAGCCTTTCTTTACAGCGATCGGCATTCCCGCAGAAGTCGTGCCGCTTGCTCTGATCCGCCCGATTTCGGGGACGGCGGCGCTCGGCATGACGACAGATCTGATCGCCGTGTACGGGCCTGATTCATTTATCGGCAGGCTGGCTTCGGTCATGCAGGGATCGACTGACACGACGCTGTATGTCCTGACGGTGTATTTCGGGGCGGTCGGCATCAAAAAAATGGGGGATGCTTTAAAGGTTGGTCTTCTTGCTGATTTGATCGGGGTGGTTGCATCAATCATCATAGTTACGTTATTATTTGGAAGCGCCTGAAATCAGGCGCTTTTTATATATCAGAATAACTCTCCCTGAAAAAGCTTGTTTGTTCAAGGGGAAAAAAGTAAGATTATACTTGAGGTGAACGACATGGAAAGACTGCAAAAAGTTATTGCTCATGCCGGCGTGGCATCACGCAGAAAGGCGGAAGAGCTGATAAAAGAAGGAAAAGTAAAGGTGAATGGAAAAGTAATAACAGAGCTCGGCGTAAAAGTGACCGGTTCTGATCAGATTGAAGTAAACGGATTAAAGGTGGAGCGGGAAGAACCCGTATACTTTCTGCTTTATAAACCGAGAGGAGTGATCTCAGCAGCTGATGACGACAAAGGGCGGAAAGTGGTGACCGACTTTTTCAAAGAAGTGCCGCAGCGCATTTATCCGATCGGCAGGCTTGATTATGATACGAGCGGACTTTTATTGCTGACAAATGACGGCGAGTTTGCCAACAAACTCATGCATCCGAAATACGAAATTGATAAGACATACGTCGCCAAAGTGAAGGGGATTCCTTCCAAGGAACTTCTGAGAAAGCTTGAGCGCGGCATTCAGCTTGAAGAAGGCAAGACGGCGCCGGCCAGAGCGAAAATGCTTTCCCTGGACAAAAGAAAGCAGACGAGCATCATTCAGCTGACGATTCATGAAGGCCGGAACAGACAGGTCCGCCGCATGTTCGAGGCGATCGGTCATGACGTGCTGAAACTAAAACGTGAAGAATACGCATTTTTAGATTTAAGAGGCCTGCGCACAGGAGACGCAAGAGAATTGTCGCCGCATGAGGTGAAAAGGCTGCGGGCTTTAGCTGAACACGGTAAAAACGCTTTCTAATTTTCACATAACCTTCAAAAATTACAAAACGTGTTGATGATATAATTGAATGGATTTGCAGGCAGGGGAGGGGAGCAGTGTACAATGAACAAAAAACGGCGGCGTTTATTCATTCGGACCGGCATCCTTCTCATCTTACTCTGCGCGCTCGGATATACCATCTATAATGCCGTATACACAAACGGAGAGCGTATATCTGAGGGGTCCAAAGCCCCGAATTTCGCGCTGAAAGATACAGAGGGCAGACTCATAGAACTGAGTCAGTTAAAAGGAAAAGGTGTTTTTCTGAATTTCTGGGGAACGTGGTGCGAGCCGTGCAAGCAGGAATTTCCCTACATGGAGAATCAATACAAGCATTTTAAAGACCTCGGTGTCGAGGTGGTTGCGGTAAATGTCGGCGAATCAAAAATTGCAGTACATAATTTTATGAAAACATACGGCGTCAATTTCCCGGTTGCGCTCGATACTGACCGGCAAGTGCTGGACGCGTACGGCGTATCACCTATTCCGACGACATTTTTGATCAATCCCGACGGAAACGTCGTGAAAGTGGTGACCGGCACGATGACAGAACGCATGGTTCATGACTATATGAATTTAATTAAGCCGGAGGCGTCTTCATGAAAAAGGTCAAATGTGAATGCGGGCACGTGAATCCAGCCGGGACGGTTTTGTGCGAGTCGTGCGGGAAGCCGCTTGATGATCAAAAATCGCCGCTTGCCGATATGCGGTACGACGGCAGCGCAAGACGTTCGCAAACATATAACAAAACAATCGTAGATAAGGTATGGAACTTCTTTTCTTCCGTAAAAGTCGGAATATGGCTGATCGTCATTACTCTGGCGGCGTCTGCTTTCGGCACGGTTTTTCCGCAGGAAGCTTATCTGCCGCCGGGCGCCCAGCCGGATACATATTATGAACAGCAGTACGGCATAATCGGTCAACTGTATTATCTGCTGGGATTTCATCACCTGTACGGCTCATGGTGGTATATGCTCCTGATCGCATCCATTGGCATATCACTGGTCATCTGCAGCCTGGATCGGGTGATTCCTTTGTACAGGGCACTGAAAAATCAAGGAGTTCGGCGGAATCCGGTCTTTTTGAAGAGGCAGCGTCTATACAGCCGGACAGAAACCGAGCTGAGCGGGGATGCGGCTGATAGCCTCAGAACACGATTGAAAAAAAAGCATTATAGAGTGCGAGAACAAGAGGGAAGCATTCTGGCGGAAAAAGGCCGTTTTTCAAGGTGGGGGCCCTACGTCAATCATATCGGCCTGATCATTTTTCTGATCGGAGCCATGCTGAGATTTGTACCCGGTATGTATGTCGATGAAACGCTCTGGGTCCGTGAAGGCGAAACCGCCCAGATCCCCGGCACTGACGGCAAGTATTACTTAAAAAACAACCGGTTCACGATGCAGACATATAACAAAGACACTGAGAAAAAAGTATTCGCCGACGCCATTGACAGAGCCGGAAACGGCAAAGTCGCCAAATCCTTCACAACGGACGCGGTTTTGTACAAGAGGGAAGGCGACATTGTATTCGGTGAAAAGCCGAAGCTTAAAAGAGTCAAAGAAAACAATATCCGCGTCAATGAACCGCTGCGCTTTGACTCCTATTCTGTGTATCAGGTGGACTATAAAGAAAACCAGCTCGATCAGATGGTATTTCAGCTGATCGACCAAAAAACAAAACAGTCATTCGGCAAACTGAAGATCAATCTTCTTGATCCCGACACGGACTATGATCTTGGTAACGGTTACAAAGTGCAGATCGCCAGTTATCTTCCTGATTTTTATTTTAACAAGGACGGAGAACCGAGCACGAAAACGAAGGTTCCTAACAATCCGGCTTTTGTCTTTAAAATCACGGCTCCTGACAAGCCGAAAGGGGAGAAAAGTTTTGTTGCGATTCAGCAGACTGTTGAAGGTTCCGAAAGTAACAAGTACAAATTAAAATTCGACCATGTGGAAACGAAAAACATTACAGGACTCACCGTCAGAAAAGACTTAACCTTATGGGTGCTTGCCGTCGGCGGCGCGATCTTTATGATCGGCGTCATTCAAGGAATGTACTGGCAGCACAGAAGGATCTGGATCAAAACAGGTGATCATGAAGTGCTTGTGGCGGGACATACGAACAAAAACTGGTTCGGTCTGAAAAAAGATATCGAATTTGTTCTTAGCGGGACCGGGATTCAAGAGCCGGCCGATCAAAAAGAATTGGCCAAAAATCAGGCCTAGTGAAAAAGGAGTGGTGTCATGGCGGAGCTGAGCGCAAATTTTCTTTATGCTGCCTTTTTGATTTATTTAATTGCCGTCCCGGTTTTCGGCGGCGCCATCCGGGGAACAAAAGGTGCTAAGGACGGTAAGGGCCGCTGGTCGGCTATCGGAATCACGTTAACCATTTTCGGATTTCTTTGTCATCTCGGCTACTTCATTGCGAGATGGTCGGCAAGCGGACATGCGCCTGTCAGCAATATGTTTGAATTTACGACGTCATTCGGCATGATGCTTGTTCTCGCTTTTATTATTATTTACTTTATTTACAGACTGCCTTCATTAGGCATGTTCACATTGTCTATCGCGCTTTTGCTTATCGCATATGCAAGCATGTTTCCGACAGACATCACGCCGCTTATTCCGTCACTGCAGAGCAATTGGCTGTACATTCACGTCACGACGGCGGCGCTCGGGCAGGCGATTCTTGCGATCAGTTTTGTAGCCGGCGTCATTTTCCTGTTAAAGCATGTCGACCAATCCAGACCGGGCAAAAAAACGTTCTGGCTTGAAGTCATCATGTTTATACTCGTGACGACCGTGGCATTTATCGCCGTCACGTCGGCATTCCGGCTGGCGGACTACAAAGCTGAATTTAATTGGGTGGATAAAAAAGAAGCCAAAAGCGTCATGATATATGATATGCCTGCGCTTGTCGGCCCGCATGAGGGAGAACTGCTTACGGAAGGCGCAATGAAGCCGCTTATTGAGCTTCCGGCCATTTTTTCAGGCAGAAAGGTCAATACGGTGATCTGGTCGTTTGGCGCAGGTCTCGTTTTATACGGTGCGCTCAGGCTGATATTCAGAAAGAGAATCAGCGCTCTTATCAGCCCGCTCGTCAAAAATGTGAATCTGGACTTGGTCGATGAAGTCGGCTACCGCGCTGTTTCCATCGGTTTTCCGGTATTCACACTCGGCGCGCTTGTGTTTGCGATGATTTGGGCGCAGCTTGCATGGACGCGTTTTTGGGGCTGGGACCCGAAGGAAGTATGGGCGCTGATCACCTTTTTATTTTACGCAGCGTATTTGCACTTGCGGCTGTCAAGAGGCTGGCATGGCGAAAAGTCCGCGTGGCTTGCCGTCATCGGCTTCGCCATTATTATGTTTAACTTAATTTTTGTGAATCTCGTGCTTGCCGGACTTCATTCGTACGCATAGATGCAAAAAGCCGATACAGTTCTCAAGCTGCCGCACAGTTTGTTAAAATGAAAGTAACAGAAGGAAAGCAGGGGGAAAACGATGGATCAAACAAATGAAACTAAAATATTAGTAGTAGATGATGAAGCCAGAATTCGACGCCTTTTAAGAATGTACCTTGAACGGGAAAGCTATGTGATTGAAGAAGCGGAAAACGGCGACGAGGCCATTAAAATGGGGCTGGCATCAGATTATGATCTGGTGCTCTTGGATTTAATGATGCCGGGAACGGACGGAATCGAAGTATGCCGGCAGCTCAGAGAAAAAAAAGCGACGCCGATTATCATGCTGACGGCAAAAGGGGAAGAAGCCAACCGCGTCCAGGGGTTTGAAGCGGGTACGGACGATTATATCGTCAAGCCTTTCAGCCCGAGAGAAGTGGTGCTTCGGGTAAAGGCGCTTTTAAGAAGGGCTTCCCAAACATCTTATCTGACAGCCAATACCCCGACAAAAAATGTGCTCGTCTTTTCGCATCTATCCATTGATCACGATGCTCACAGGGTGACTGCGGACGGCACGGAGGTGAGCCTGACGCCGAAGGAATATGAACTGCTGTACTTCCTGGCGAAAACACCGGACAAAGTGTACGACAGGGAAAAGCTTTTAAAAGAAGTGTGGCAGTATGAATTTTTCGGAGACCTCAGAACGGTGGACACCCATGTCAAACGGCTCCGTGAAAAATTAAATAAAGTATCCCCGGGAGCGGCGAAAAAAATCGTCACCGTATGGGGAGTCGGATACAAATTTGAGGTAGGCGCTGAATGAAGTTTTGGAAAAGCGTAGTAGGAAAGCTTTGGTTTACCATTCTTTCACTCGTGTTAATTGTTCTATTTATTTTAACGGTGCTGCTTCTGGAATTTATAGAAAATTACCACGTTGAAGAAGCGGAAAAAGATTTAACGCAGCTTGCCGATAAAATTGCGGTCATAATAGAAAATCATGAAGACCAGCCGCTTGCCAGATCCATCACGTGGGAACTGGCGGACAATTTAACGAGCATCGCGATCATTCAGGATGATAAGCATGTCTGGTATTCGCCCAATGACGATAATCATTTATCCTCTATTACATTAGAGCAGATCAAACATGACCGGGATCTGCACAAGGCGCTGACAGACCGCAAAAAAGTAAGCAAACGTGCGGTCCCCAACAATGCCGGTTCGGATAACGAACGGCTGATCGTCGGAGTGCCGTATGAAAAAGACGGCAAAAAAGGCATGGTCTTTTTATCCCAATCGCTGCTTGCCGTCAAAGATACGACGAAACATACGACACGCTATATTTTTCTTGCGGCGGGCATTGCCATCGTCTTGACAACGTTTTTCGCGTTCTTTTTATCCAGCAGGGTGACATATCCCCTTCGGAAAATGCGGGAAGGCGCCCAAGACTTGGCGAAAGGAAAGTTTGATACAAAAATTCCGATTCTGACCCAAGATGAAATCGGGGAACTGGCCATTGCCTTTAATCAGATGGGACGGCAGCTCAATTTTCATATTAACGCGCTGAATCAGGAAAAAGAACAGCTGTCCAATATTTTAAGCAGTATGGCAGACGGAGTCATCACCATAAATATTGACGGCACCATTTTGGTGACCAACCCGCCGGCCGAACGTTTTCTGCAGGCATGGTATTATGAGCAGAACATGAACATTAAAGAAGGAGACAACCTTCCCCCTGAAGCAAAAGAGCTATTTCAAAATGCAGTGAACACAGAAAAAGAGCAAATGATTGAAATGACGCTTCAAGGAAGGTCATGGGTTTTATTGATGTCGCCTCTTTATGCGGAATCACACGTCCGCGGTGCCGTGGCCGTGCTCCGTGATATGACCGAAGAGCGCAGGCTCGATAAATTGCGTGAAGACTTCATTGCCAATGTCAGTCATGAGCTCAGAACTCCGATTTCTATGCTACAGGGATACAGTGAAGCAATAGTGGACGACATTGCAAGCACCGAAGAGGAGAAAAAAGAAATCGCGCAGATCATTTATGATGAATCTCTTCGCATGGGCCGGCTCGTCAATGATTTGCTGGATTTGGCCAGAATGGAATCCGGACATACGGGCCTGCACTATGAAACGGTAAACCTGCATGAATTTCTGGAGAAGATCTCCCGCAAATTTTCCGGGGTAGCGAAGGAAAAAGGCGTTTCGCTCACAGAAGACATCTCGGTGTCTCAGCCGGAGTGTGTCTTTGACGAAGATAAAATGGAACAGGTGTTTACCAACCTTATAGATAATGCGCTGCGCCACACGGAGTCAGGCGGAAGCGTTCATATCGCGGCTCAGACCGTAAAAGACGGACTGAAAATCGATATCAAAGATTCCGGCTCTGGAATACCGGAAGAAGACCTGCCTTTTATTTTTGAACGTTTTTATAAAGCGGACAAAGCAAGAACAAGAGGCAGGGCGGGGACCGGACTCGGACTCGCCATCGTAAAAAATATCGTGGAAGCCCACGGCGGCTCAATTGCGGTTCACAGCAGCATCGACAAAGGGACGACGTTTACATTTTATATTCCGACAAAAGTGCAGGATGACGTCTGAAATTGACGAACAATCTTGTTCCATACGAAACACCCGCATGTTCTGCGGGTGTTTTTTATTTGTTTCTCCTTTAAAAATTTAAGAATATGTTAATATAAATTCCCTTCCAAATTCCAGTTTCTCGTAATATAGTTGTAATGTAACTTTTCAACGCATTTTTACGACAAAAAAGTGAACGGAGGGGTTTCCCATGGAAGAAACCTTTCAGATATTATATGATGCATACCATCAAGATTTATATCAATTTTTATTTTATATGGTAAAAGATAAGTCGCAGGCTGAAGATTTGACGCAGGAAGTGTATATCCGCGTCTTGAATTCCTATCATACATTTGAAGGAAGAAGCAGTGAAAAAACATGGCTGTTATCCATCGCACGCCATGTGGCGATTGACTGGTTCCGCAAGCAGCAGACGATCAGACAGCGTATTATGGGTACGTTTGATTGGGATACACAAGATGTCAGAGATCAGCATTTGCTTCCGGACGAACTCGCCGTACAGCATGAAAACGTCCGGGAAATTTATACCGCGCTTGATCATTGCACCATTGATCAAAGAGCTGTTATTATCTTGAGATTTATTCAGGGATATTCCATTCAGGAAACAGCCGCCGCTCTCCGCTTCTCGGAAAGCAAAGTCAAAACGACCCAACACAGAGGGCTCAAAATACTTCGGAAACAGATGGAGCTTTTGAGGGAGGAGCTAATGGATGATGAAGTCATATTGGAACGAAGAAAGAGTAGAGGAGTTGTTAAGACAACTTCCGGCGGTTAGAGATCATCGTTCACCCGAGGCCATTTACCGGAATATTGAAACAGGTAAACCGTACAGGAAAAAACCGGCCCGAAGCTGGATCGGCCCCGCCGCAGCCGGCGTCTGCGCATTGTGCATCGCTCTGATTATATCTCCTCACCTGATGACAAACAAATCTTCCGGTGATCTTACCGCTGACAGCCGCCAGACTGAAAAAGCCAGTCAGTCAGCTTCTGTCAAGCCGCCGGATCAGAAGACGTTCGTCGTCTCAAACCAAAACAAAAACAATTACATTACTTTGGCATTTGCCGATTCAGAAACATCTGCCGTCATTCCGGTCAGTTTTGAAAAAAAGAAGCCGGATGAATCGGTTTCAGAGGCTTTATCCGAAGCGGAAAACCTAGAAGTGCCCGAATCCTTCCTGTCTGTGCCGAACCTTTTGGACGGTGTGCAGGTAACGGCGGATAAGAAGGACTTGCTTGTGCAGGTAAACGGACGGTTCTCTATCGAATCAGTTGCCGATGCTGACTTATTGAAAAAGATGCTGAAAGAGACTTTGACATGGAGTCCTTACGAGCGGATTAAATTGAAAAAGGTTCAAAACGGAGCCGGACAGGATTTTTATAAATCTTACGGCATTTCCGCTGAGATGTCCGTACATAAACAGACAAACCGGGCGTATTTTTCTTACAGCGACAGTCTGGGACAAGAGTATCTCATCCCGTCTGAACAAACCTATTATTCAGTATATCAGGCTATTGACGGGATGAAGACAACAGACGGAGGCTCACAGACCGCGAGCATTATAGAAGCAGATGCGATTGCATCGGTATCGGAAAGGGAAGACGGTGAGCAGCTGCGGATTCAATTGTCCGAAAAACATACGGTTGAAGATTCGCTGGAAGGGATTTTAATGATCGAAGGGCTTCTGTTAACTGCGAAGGAATTCGGTTATTCTGAGGTGCTGTTCACACATGCGCATACAAAGAAAATCGGTAATTATGATGTGACAAAACCTATCGCTGTGCCTGCCGCGCCTAATCCGCTTCCAAGCCATTAAACGTAAAAAACCCAAAACATATGAATGTTTTGGGTTTTTTGTTGGTTACGGAAGGTCAATCAGTTTAACGGAAACAATATCCTGAATTGAAGTCAGCTCATTGACGACTTTATCATCTAAATGTTTATCAAAAGAAAGCATCATAATGGCTTCTCCGCCTTTTTCTTTACGGCCTACCTGCATGGTAGCGATATTGATATCGTTATCGCCGAGGATGCGTCCTACGCGTCCGATTACACCAGTCGTATCCTGGTGCTGGATATAAACGAGGTGGCCGGCAGGATTTAAGTCAATATTAAAGCCGTTCAGTTCAACGATTCGTTCACCGAAGTGAGGGATATACGTAGCCGTTAACGTAAATGTGCTCCGGTCTCCGGTTACTTTTACGCTGATGCAGTTATCATATCCTGATTCATTGGAGGAAATCTTCTCGCTGAAGCTGATTCCGCGTTCTTTTGCTACACCGCCGGCGTTCACTTCATTGACCGTTGAGTCTACACGCGGTTTTAAGAAACCGGACAGCAGGCTTTTTGTAATAAATGATGTTTCAAGTTTGGCGATGGTGCCTTCATATTGAATCGCAACATCTTTGACGGGTTCCTTCATACATTGTGATACGAGACTTCCGATTTTATCAGCAATTTGGTGATAAGGCTGGATTTTTTTGAATTCATCTTTCGTCATCGCAGGCAGGTTGATCGCTGACATGACAGGCAGACCTTTTGCAAACTGCAGCACTTCTTCAGAAACCTGTGCCGCGACATTCAGCTGTGCTTCTTTCGTTGAAGCGCCTAAGTGAGGTGTGGCGATCACCAGCGGATGGTCGGGAAGCTTTGATTCAACTGGCGGTTCCACTTCAAACACGTCAAGGGCAGCGCCTGCGACATGGCCGCTTTCCAGCGCTTCCAAAAGCGCCGCTTCATCAATAATACCGCCTCTTGCGCAGTTGATAAGACGGACGCCTTTTTTCGTTTTGGCAATGGTTTCTCTGTTAAGCAGTCCTTTTGTTTCCTTTGTTAAAGGCGTGTGGACGGTAATGATATCCGCGCTTTCAAGCACTTCTTCGAATGTCCGGCTGTTTACGCCGATTTTGCCGGCTCTCTCTTCGGTTAAGAAAGGATCGAATACATGAACCGTCATACCGAACGCTCTGGCGCGCTGGGCAATCTCGCTTCCGATCCGGCCCAGACCGACAATGCCTAAAGTCTTTCCGTAGAGCTCCGCCCCGACAAAAGCCGTCCGGTTCCATTCTCTAGATTTTACTGAGATATTGGCTTGCGGAATGTGTCTCATTAATGAAGAAATCATCGCGAATGTATGCTCTGCCGTTGAAATGGTGTTTCCATTCGGCGCGTTTATCACGATAACCCCATGTTTTGTGGCCTCATCAATGTCGATGTTGTCTACGCCGACACCGGCTCTGCCGACGATTTTTAAAGAGGTCATTTTTTTAAACAATTCTTCGGTTACTTTCGTGGCACTGCGGACTAACAGGGCATCAAAGGTATGTAATTCATCTTCTGCATCCGCGACGTTTTTTTGAACAATTTCTATAAAGTCTGATTCCATCAGCGGCTTTAAGCCGTCATTGCTCATCTTATCTGAGACCAAAACTCGAAACATTGTTAGATTTCCTCCTAGTTTAGCTGACTAAATATCTGATAATTTATCATATTCTCAATAGAGTGTCAATGTGTATTGACGCAGTAAAGGAGAAAAGGAAACCGCTGAATCAGCTTAAATTGGGCTTCCAATATTTTATTTAAATTTGAGCAGTTCTCTATACAATTGCAATTTGATCATATATAATGTGAATAAATTCATAAGATCAATCTTCGGGGCAGGGTGAAATTCCCTACCGGCGGTGATGAGCATCATGCTCTAAGCCCGCGAGCTGCTTCGGCGGCAGGATCCGGTGAGATTCCGGAGCCGACAGTACAGTCTGGATGGGAGAAGATGGAGGTTCAGCAGACGTTTTGATGCTTATATCAAACGTTTCTTTGCCAAGCCTTAGTAAGCTCCCGCTTTTTAACAAAAGCGGTTTTTTTATTGGGGCGCAAAAGAACCTTTCCTCTTTTCGAGAGATTTGATCGAAAAGGAGAGAGCATTGTGAAAGTAAAAAAATTAGTTGTCATCAGTATGCTTAGCAGTATTGCTTTTGTGCTTATGCTGTTAAATTTCCCGTTTCCGGGTCTGCCGGATTATTTGAAAATTGATTTCAGTGACGTTCCTGCAATTATCGCCATTTTGGTTTACGGGCCTGCGGCGGGAATTGCGGTTGAAGCGATTAAAAATATTCTGCAGTATATCATTCAAGGAAGCATGGCCGGCGTGCCTGTCGGGCAGGCAGCCAATTTTATCGCGGGAACGCTGTTTATTCTGCCGACGGCGTTTATGTTTAAAAAGCTCAATTCTGCAAAAGGTCTTGCGGTGAGCCTGCTGGCCGGAACCGCGGCGATGACCGTGCTGATGAGTATTTTGAACTATATTCTTATCCTGCCCGCGTATACTTGGTTTTTACATTCACCGGCACTGTCAAACAGCCAGTTGAAAACGGCGGTTGTGGCAGGAATTCTGCCGTTTAACATTGTAAAAGGCATTATCATCACCATCGTCTTTACGTTCATCTTTACGAAGCTGAAACCTTGGATTGAACAAAAACGCAGCATCCAAACACAATAAGGATTGAAAGCGTCCGCTCTGTGAAAACAGCCGGACGCTTTTTTGTTTGTGCTGATCGGCAAAAAATAAGACTCCGGCCGATAACAGCCGGAGTCTTATTCAGGACGAAAAAGCTCCTCTCACGGGGAGGGCTTTTTTATTCGTATTTCAGCGGGTCGCCTTCGAACGGTTCATCCGCAACTTTGATTGAATCAGTAGGGCATCCTTCAAATGCGTCAATCATATCTTCTTCCAGAACTTCCGGAACTTCGACGACGCCTTTATTTTCGTCAAGCGTAACGAACGCAATGCCTTCATCATCATAATCATAAATGTCTGGTGCCGCAGCTCCGCAGGCGCCGCATGCAATACACGTATCTTTATCTACAATTGTGTACTTTGCCATGAATAAAACCTCCCAGATTGTTCGTGTTGGAACAAATGGTTTACCTTATATATTTTTAAATATAACACCTATTCCTCTTACTTATTGTAATGATGTTAGTGTCAAATTTCAACAGAAAAATGATTGAGAATGCTTATCACATAAGGGATTCTCTTTAGCACTTCCCCCTAAAAGATGACTTTAAACGTCAAATTTATATGAAAATCTGTTAAAATAAAAAGAACCAAAAAACGAAACTTGTCACAGAAGAAATGTAGGTGTGTTTAGATTGGCGATAAACTACTTTGATACCGTGGTTCTCGACTGTCTGGACAAAATAGACGGCGAACGGACTCCGAGTGCTGTGTTTCATTTATTAAAAGGAAAAAAGTCGTCTCAAACCATTCAGGATGCCGGCTTATTTCAGATCGCTAAATATTTCGGCATGGCTTCACAGTGTGAACGCGGTGATATTGCGGCTTCTTTGCATAAACTCACCGAGAACTCATACATCACAGCCGGAAAAGAAGAGGGAACGTGGAAAGTGACTGCGCGCGGCGTTCAAAGGCTTGAACGGGCGTTTGCCGAGCGGCCTTGGCCGAAGCACTGCCACGGCGCGAATTATCAAACGCCTGCCGTCACCCTGTGGAGGCGGCTTTCCCTGCTCATTCAAGTCCTGTCAAACAAAGAGCATCAATGCAGTCAATATATCCCGGTTACCAACGATGTACAGACGCTGAGATGGGTCAAACGGTTCATGCGGAAAAACAGAGATGCTAAAGAGCTATCCGTCCAAATGCATGACGCGCTGTTTCAGCTTCTGCAAGGCGTAAGTGAACGGCAGGCGCTTATTTTTGTCTATTCTTTAACTTCATTCAACAGAATCGGCAAAACGAATAAGCAGCTTGCTCTCCAGCTGAACGAAGATGAATGGTATGTGTCCGTCCAGTTTTGGGGAGCGGTACATTATGTTATTCAATCGCTTCCGCAATGTGCATATCCCGCTCTGCGCGAGCTGTTGTCCGATCTGCAGGCGGAAAGCGCGCTGACACAGTCTGCCAGAAAAACCTTTGAGCTGTTGGAAAAAGGGTTTCCGATTGAACGGATCGCCGCGGTCAGAAATTTAAAAACCGCCACAATCGAAGATCATATCGTAGAAATATCATTGCATCAGCCTGCATTTTTTATAGAACAGTATCTTTCTGAAGAGGAACAGCGTATGATAACGGCATTTGCAAAACAGCATCAAACGAATAAAATTAAACGGATTCGCGAAGGAATGCAGATGCGCTTCAGCTATTTTCAGATCAGGCTGGCGCTGGCAAAGACGGTGAATCAGCATGACTGAGCTGCATAAAGCTTTATCCAAGTATTTTGGTTTGCATTCCTTTAAAAAAGGGCAGGAAGAGATTATGACTAGCGTGCTCCAAAAAAAGGATACGATCGCCATGCTTCCGACCGGCGGGGGAAAATCATTATGCTATCAGCTCCCGGGTTACATGATGGACGGGCTGGTGCTGATTATTTCGCCGCTTCTATCATTAATGGAAGATCAGGTGCAGCAGCTGAAAGCGAAAGGAGAAAAGCGGGTTGCTGCATTAAACAGCATGCTGAATTCCGCAGAGCGGCATTTTATTCTCAGCAACATCAGCAGGTATAAATTTCTCTATATGTCTCCTGAAGCCCTTTCTTCACCTTATGTACTGAACCGTTTGAAAAACGTTCCGGTCAGTTTATTTGTTATTGATGAGGCTCATTGCATATCAGAATGGGGACATGATTTCAGGCCTGATTACTCGAAGCTCGGGCCTTTCAGGCAGGCACTCGGAAAGCCGCCTGTATTGGCGCTGACCGCAACAGCGACAAAAGAAACACTCAGAGACGTGACGGATGTGCTCGGACTTGAGCATGCGGTGCGTCATCTTTATTCAGTCAACCGGCCGAATATTCTCCTGGCGGCAGAACATTTGGCGGATAATGCCGAGAAAATAAGCAGGCTCACGGAGCTTGCCGAAAAGCTTGAAGGCCCGGGTATCATATATTGTCCGACCAGGAAATGGGCGGAAGAGCTTGCGGCTGAGCTGAATGAAAAAACGGGAAAGCGGACGGATTATTATCACGGCGGAATGGATACAGGGGACAGAATCTTGATCCAGCAGCAATTTATCCATAACCAGCTTGATTGCATCTGCTGTACCAATGCGTTCGGCATGGGTGTGGATAAGTCAGATATCCGCTTTGTCATTCACTTTTATCCTCCCCAAACGGCTGAGGCCTTTATGCAGGAAATCGGCAGAGCGGGACGCGACGGCAGCCCGAGTGTCAGTATTTTGCTGAGGACGCCCGGCGATACCGAGCTTCAGCAGCAGATTATTCAGACAGAAAGCCTGTCTGATTATGACCTGGAAGGCATTCTGGCCGTCATACGGGATGCCGGTACGGGTGATGAGCGAAAGCTTCGGGACGTTCTGATCAACAAGGGCGTCCAGGAAACACAGGCGAGAACGGCCGTCCATCTGTATCTGCAAGGAAAAACAACAAAAGAGCAGCTGCAGGAAGAACTGACATACCGCGTGGAAAAGAAGCTGCGTAAAATGAATCGTTTTTCGGCGTTATTAGAGCGGAAAGAATGTATAAGAGAAGCGCTGCTGTCTTATTTTGATGAATCGTATGAGCCTGAAGGTCAAACC
Source organism: Bacillus sp. ChL18 (assembly GCF_026241425.1). Classification (NCBI taxonomy): domain Bacteria; kingdom Bacillati; phylum Bacillota; class Bacilli; order Caryophanales; family Bacillaceae; genus Bacillus; species Bacillus sp. ChL18. The sequence continues at coordinate 708,524 of NZ_JAPHWE010000001.1, forward strand.
GGACAATGCTGCAGCAGCTGCGGACTTGATCTGGCTCCGTACGAGCAAAAAGGAGAACGTAAAAACATGGAACGGTTTGAAGATTGGAAGCTGGAATTAGGCCGGATTTTCGGTTCAGAGTCTGCGGGTGAGTTCAGCTGAGACGGCAAAGCGAATTGATCCGGCAGCTCTCAGACCGGGAGATTGTGATGCAGCTGTATGCCACCCAATTGCTCATATTGGCGGTTTCAGCTGTTATCGGCTTTTTCTTTTTTACCGACATTCACGATTTTTTAAAGCTGTGGCATATACGTGACGATAATATCATATGGTACGGTGTAACTCTTGCTGTCCTTGTCATTATTGCCGATCTTGCGGTGATGAAATGGTGTCCTTCGCATTTATATGATGACGGCGGCATTAATGTATTGCTTTTTAAGAACAGGCCGGTTTTGCACATTTTGTTTTTGACGCTTCTCATTTCGTTCAGCGAAGAGATTTTGTTCAGAGGCGTTCTGCAGACACATATCGGCTTATGGGCCGCCAGCTTCATTTTTACCGTGCTTCATTTCAGATACTTGGCGAAGTGGCTTCTGTTTATGATGGTTGCGGGCATCAGTCTTTTGCTGGGGCTTATCTATGAATGGACCGGCAATTTATTCGTTCCGGTTACAGCGCATTTTATTATTGATGCGGTATTTGCCTGTCAGATCCGTTTTCAATATGTTAGGAGGGGTTTGCATGACGGAAATGTCAAGAGTTGAAAGAAGAAAAGCTCAGCTGCGTGCCGAGCAGCAGGTTGCCGCGGCCGCGGATGAACAAATTGAATATCTTGAAGACAGCCTCCCGACAAGACAATCTGTAAAAGAGGAGCGTAAAAAAAAGGAAGAGCAGGTGAAGGAAAAAACCAAAACAAAAACGCCGCTGTTCACTTTTCTGACCGTCCTGTTCATTATCGTAACAATCGGTGTCTTTTTCGGTCTTCTTTATATGACGAACAGCAGCAGATTTGACCCGAAGGACTATGAAGATGTCTTCATAGACCACAGTGAAAGCGCGCCTGCCGTTATTCCGAAAGGCGCTCAGAAAGAAACGTCAGAAACCGCTCTTTTAGAACAACCGAAAAAAAAGTCTGACGACAAAGATAAGAAAGAAGCGGCTGCACCTGAAAAAACGAAAGAAAAACCAAGTGAAAAAACACCTGAAAAAACGGAAACGCCCTCAGAAAAACAAGTAAAGCCGACAGACACCGAATACGCGGAGACAAAACAGCAGTCTCCGCCGGCTGTCCGTGAAAAAGCGGCTCCGGCTGCCGCGAGTGATCAAGCCGGGACTGTCCCGAAAAATGTGCGGACCGTACAGCATACTGTACAGCCGAAAGAAACACTTTACCGCATTTCAATGAAATATTATAAAAGCCGGGCGGGCGAAGAAAAAATCCGCAGCTACAACGGATTAAACGGAAACGACGTGTACACCGGCCAGGTTCTGAACATTCCGCTGTCTGATTAAAATAAATGCATGTTTTCACCGCGTTTTTCATATAGTGTACCAATGAAAACGGACAAGGTGTGAAGCGCATGGATTCTTTATGGAAGCAATTAGACCGATTTGCTGACGGACCGACGAAACAAATGCTTCAGGCGCTGGTGAAACGGAAATTAAAATACGAAAATTATGCCGCACAATGCCGAAGATGGCAGTGGGCGTCCCTCGTTTGTTTTTCCCTGATGTGCATACTGCTGATGTTTAAAAGCTTTAATGCCCCCCAAGCCTCTCCGCAGCTGATTCTGCAGGAAATATTAGGCCATACGGTTTACTTGTGCTGGATTATGGCTTCCGCTTTTGCGTATTGCACTTCTTATTATTTTAAAAAAAAGGAAGAAAAAGCTGAGGGTGAATTTCATAAACTGAGATGTGAAATTATCCAAAAAAGCACGGATTTATGGCCCCAGCCTGAAAAATGGAGGGCGAGAGAATCTGTTTTTCACTTGATGAAACATCGGTATGATATCAATCTTTATTTTGAAAGCAAATAAAATGAGGCGTTTTCCGGAAAGGATAGAAACGTCTTTTTTTGTTTGTCCGTCTAATGTAAGACAATGACAGAATGGAGAGTGCGTTTATGAAGCTTACAGCGGGAATTCTCGGTTCATTGGCGGGAGCGGCTGCGGTTATGGCGGCCGTTATGTACAAAACGGCAAACGGCAGCCATCTGAAAACACATACATTTACGCTTGATAAAATGAAGGGGATGAAGCCGCTCACCATCTTCTTTATATCTGACGTGCACCGCCGTTTAATTGATGAAAAGCTTCTCCGCGAAGCGGCAGGTTATAAGCCGGATGCCGTTTTGCTCGGCGGTGATTTGGCGGAGGGCGGAGTTCCTTACGCCAGAATTGAAGAAAACATCAAACGTCTGACGGCTCTCGCGCCTGTCATGTATGTGTGGGGGAATAACGATTACGAGGTCAGCCAGCAAAAACTGCTCTCTCTTTTACGGGCATATAAAGTGATCCCGCTGAGAAATGAATCGGTTCAGTTTGCTTATAAAGGGGAAACCGTTACGATCTGCGGCGTGGATGATATCAGGATGATGATGGATGATTACGATTCTGCAATCAGATATACGGATGCTGACAAAGTAAACCTCCTGCTTTGCCATAACCCCGACATCCATGAGCAGATGAGGGAGTCAGACGGGATTGACGCTGTGTTCAGCGGCCATACGCATGGCGGCCAAATCCGTTTCGGCCGGTTCGGGCCGTACGAATTGGGCGGGACGGGAACGGTAAAAAAAGCGCATTACCTGATCAGCAACGGCTACGGGACGACAAAAGTTCCGCTGAGGCTCGGGGCGAAACCGGAGACGCATATGATTACGCTGTGCGGACCGGATGAGCCGTCTTCCTGAAACAAACCCGGCCGCGGTGATAAAAAACGGCATTCTGCTTGTCTTCCCGCTGTACACGGTGTAAACTGATAACAAATTAAGAACCTATGACTCATTTATTCATATACTGTGTTATATGATTTGTGTGCAAGAAGAGGCAGGAGGGAACATTATGCGGCTTGAGCGTCTGAACTATAATAAGATTAAAATCTTTTTAACCCTCGACGATCTGACTGATCGGGGACTGACAAAAGAAGACCTCTGGAAGGACTCGTTTAAAGTCCACCAGTTATTTAAAGATATGATGAATGAAGCAAATACAGAGCTCGGCTTTGAAGCGAATGGTCCGATCGCGGTGGAAGTATATTCTCTTCAGGCACAAGGCATGGTTGTGATTGTAACGAAAAATCATGACGCGGACGCAGAAGATGACGAATATGACGATGATTATATCGAGATGCAGGTCAAACTTGACGAAAGCCCGGATATTATTTATCAGTTTCATTCGTTTGAAGATATCATTCAGCTTGCCGGAAGCCTTCACCGAATCGGGATTACCGGCGGCACCGTCTACCACTATGAGAACCAATACTATGTAAGCCTTGAAGACCTCGGCTCCCGTTCCGCCGAAGGCGTCATCGCGGTGCTGGCTGAATACGGACACCCGGCGACGATTACGATTTACAGGCTCCATGAGTACGGAAAACTCATCATGGACGGCAATGCTGTGGAGACCATCCAGAAACATTTTTCATAAAAAAGATTTGAAACGGCAGCTGTTTTCAGCGGCCGTCTTTTTTTAAGCGAAATAATGGAAAAATCATTGTCTTTCTTCTATGCACGGAGATATTGAAGGTGTATACTAGTCACTGAAAGGGAGCATGAGAGAAACAGAAGATTTTAGGAGGTTAACTCAAATGGCAGCCGATCGATTCACCGGTCATAATGAAGAAGACAAACATGATGTATTAAAATCAACCCAAACCGTAATACATAAAGCTCTGGAAAAATTGGGGTATCCAGAAGAAGTGTATGAACTGCTGAAAGAGCCGCTCAGATTATTAACGGTTAAAATTCCTGTTCGGATGGATGACGGGTCTGTGAAAATATTTACAGGCTATCGTGCGCAGCACAATGATTCCGTAGGTCCGACAAAAGGCGGTATTCGTTTTCACCCGAATGTAACTGAAAAAGAGGTGAAAGCACTTTCCATCTGGATGAGTTTAAAATGCGGAATTATTGATCTTCCTTATGGCGGTGGTAAAGGCGGAATTGTTTGTGATCCGAGAAATATGTCATTCAGAGAGCTTGAAAGGCTGAGCAGGGGATATGTCAGAGCAATCAGTCAGATTGTCGGACCGACTAAAGACGTCCCGGCACCTGACGTATTTACAAACTCACAGATTATGGCTTGGATGATGGATGAATATTCAAGAATTGATGAATTTAACTCACCCGGCTTTATTACGGGAAAACCGCTTGTACTCGGCGGGTCCCACGGCAGGGAATCAGCGACGGCAAAAGGCGTCACCATCTGCATAAAAGAAGCGGCCAAGAAAAAAGGTCTCGATATTCAGAACGCGCGCGTCGTCGTACAAGGTTTCGGAAATGCGGGCAGCTATCTGGCCAAGTTTATGCATGACGCCGGCGCGAAAGTTGTCGGAATTTCTGACGCGTACGGAGGCCTTTACGATCCGGACGGTCTTGATATTGATTATCTGCTTGACCGCAGAGACAGCTTTGGAACGGTGACGAAACTTTTCAATGACACCATTACGAATCAGGAGCTGCTTGAGCTGGACTGTGATATACTTGTCCCGGCGGCGATCGAAAACCAAATTACAGAAGAAAACGCTGACCGCATCAAAGCGAAAATCGTTGTAGAAGCGGCAAACGGACCGACGACACTGGAAGGAACGAAAATCCTGACAGACAAAGGAACGCTGCTGGTTCCCGATGTTCTGGCGAGCGCCGGCGGTGTAACGGTTTCTTATTTCGAATGGGTTCAAAACAACCAGGGCTTCTACTGGAGTGAAGAAGAAGTCGAGGAAAAACTGGAAAATATGATGATAAAATCGTTTAATAATATTTATGAAATGTCCCAAAACCGCCGGATTGACATGAGGCTTGCGGCTTACATGGTCGGCGTGCGGAAAATGGCTGAGGCTTCGCGTTTCAGAGGCTGGATATAAACCAATCGTTTGCATAAACAAAAAAAATCTCCTATGATAATATAGGAGATTTTTTATATGAGTGGAAACTTATGATGGAAATGCCAATCGCAGGAGTTGAAGGACATGACAGAAGAAAAAGCAATTATAATAGGCGGAGGTCCTTGCGGATTATCGGCGGCTATACATCTGAAGCAAATTGGCGTGAACGCGCTTGTGATCGAAAAAGGGAATGTCGTAAACAGCATTTATAACTATCCGACCCATCAAACTTTTTTCAGTTCAAGTGAAAAATTGGAGATCGGCGATGTCGCCTTTATTACGGAAAACAGAAAACCGGTCCGAATACAGGCTCTCTCTTACTACAGAGAGGTTGTCAGAAGAAAAGAGCTGCGCGTAAACGCCTTTGAAACAGTGGAGCGCGTAACGAAACAGGAAGACGGCCGTTTTCTTGTAGAAACATCAAAAGACCGCTACCTCACTCCGTTTTGTATCATTGCGACAGGATATTATGATCATCCGAATTATATGAACATACCGGGTGAAGGGCTTCCTAAGGTATTTCATTACTTTAAAGAAGGCCATCCTTATTTTGATAAAGATGTTGCTGTGATCGGCGGGAAAAACTCAAGTGTGGACGCGGCTTTGGAACTCGTGAAGTCCGGGGCGCGCGTCACGGTGCTCTACAGAGGACATGAGTACTCCCCGAGCATCAAGCCGTGGATTCTGCCTGAGTTTGAGGCCCTCGTCAGAAACGGCACAATCCGGATGGAATTCGGCGCTTGTCTTGAAGAAGTGACGGAAGATGAAATCATTTTCCGCTCCGGCCGAAATGAGACGGTCCGGCTGAAAAACGATTTCGTATTTGCCATGACGGGATACCATCCCGATCACGGTTTCCTCGAAAAAATCGGTGTGCGGATTGATGCGGAATCAGGCCGGCCGTTTTTCCGGGAAGAAACGATGGAAACAAATGTTGACGGTGTTTTTATCGCCGGAGTCATTGCGGCTGGAAATAACGCCAACGAAATTTTTATCGAGAACGGCCGTTTTCACGGCGGCTTGATTGCAAACGAAATATCAAAACGGCTGGGTAGAGAGAGCATATGATCATTCATATGCTCTTTTTTTAAAAAATTGAAAGATGTAAAAATATGAACAACATGGTACGATAGATATAGGAATATAAAGGAAAGAGGTTGCCTGATGTTTGCAATCATCTCTGCAGGAATTGCTCCCGGCATTGCGCTGTTAAGCTATTTTTATTTAAAAGATCAGTATGACAATGAACCCGTACATATGGTGCTGAGGTCTTTTTTTCTCGGGGTTGTCCTTGTGTTTCCGACCATGTTTATCCAATATGTTCTTGAAAAAGAGCATGTGGGGGGAGGAAGCTTTTTCGTTTCGTTTTTGTCTTCGGGATTTTTGGAAGAATCGGTGAAATGGTTCGTTCTGATGATCAGTGTGTATCCGCATGCTCATTTTGATGAGCATTATGATGGAATCGTTTACGGGGCCAGTGTGTCTTTAGGATTTGCCACGCTTGAAAATATTCTGTATCTATTCGGTCACGGCGTTGAGCATGCTTTCATAAGGGCGCTTCTGCCGGTCTCCTGCCACGCGCTGATCGGAGTGATTATGGGATTTTATCTCGGAAAAGCCCGCTTTTCGCAGAAAAAAGCCCGTGTCAAATGGCTTGTGATTTCGCTGGCTGTGCCTTCATGTCTGCACGGTTCTTACGATTTTATTCTTACCGCCCTCAATCATTGGGTATATTATATGCTGCCGTTTATGCTGTTTTTATGGTGGTTCGGGCTGCGAAAGGCAAAAAAAGCACGCTCCGTCAATATGATCCAAGTGTGAAGAAACCGCGCGTTGCGTGCGGTTTCTTTTTTATGCCTTGACAGGGGATAAGAAGGAAACGTGCATAAAAATAACCTCGTGACAGACAATACGGGTACACTTTAAATTTTGCAGTAGGAGGCTTGAAGAGATGAAGTGCAAAGGAGCCTTTATGGCATGTCTCATTCTATTTTCTTTCGCCGCCGCTTTATTCGATCATCATGAAACGGTTCATGCGTTTTCAAATCAAGTGATTCAAAGAGGCGCGACGGGTGATGATGTTATAGAATTGCAGGCCCGTCTTCAATATAACGGATTTTATAACGGGAAAATCGATGGTGTTTACGGCTGGACCACATACTGGGCCGTGAGGAATTTTCAGGAGAAATTCGGCATGAAGCCGGTTGACGGCCTCGTCGGCGCGAAAACCAAACAGGTGCTGATTTCTAAATCAAAATATTATCGTGAATATGTAATGGAGCAGATCCAAAAAGGGAATACGTTCACTCATTATGGCAACGTCCCATTGGAAAACCAAACAAAACCGAGAGCCGGAAAGCAGAAACCGGCGGGAACGAATAAGCCTGCTCAAAAGCCGCAAAACAATACAGGCGGTCAGTCAAATCAAAAGCAAAATACGACAGCGGCCAATATGCCTGGCGGTTTCTCAAACAACGACATCAATCTTTTGGCGCAGGCTGTGTACGGGGAAGCACGCGGTGAGCCGTTTGAAGGACAGGTTGCCATCGCCGCGGTTATTTTAAACCGTATTAAAAGCCCGTTATTTCCGAATACGGTGGCCGGCGTCATTTTCGAACCGCTCGCGTTTACCGCTGTTGCCGACGGCCAAATATACATGCAGCCGAATGAAAGAGCAAAAGAAGCGGTTCTTGATGCGATCAACGGCTGGGATCCTTCTGAAAACGCGATTTATTATTTCAACCCTGATACTGCGACAAGCAAATGGATTTGGGGACGTCCGCAGATAAAAAGAATCGGAAAACACATTTTCTGTGAGTAAAAGTACGCAAAATGAGGTGTTAACATGATTAGAGGAATCATTATCGCTGTTCTCGGTGTCGCGATCGCCGCAACCGGATACTGGGGATATAAAGAGCATCAGGAAAAAGATGCGGTCCTTCTGCACGCGGAAAATAATTATCAGAGGGCTTTTCATGAATTGACGTACCATGTAGATCAGCTTCACGACAAAATCGGGACGACGCTTGCGATGAACAGTAAAAAATCTCTGTCTCCGGCGCTCATTGATGTATGGAGAATAACATCTGAAGCTCATAACAATGTGAGCCAGCTGCCCCTGACTCTCATGCCTTTTAATAAGACGGAGGAGTTTTTATCCAACATAGGAGATTTCAGCTATAAAACATCCGTCCGGGATTTAGACCAAAAACCGCTTGATAAGAAAGAATATACAACACTGAACAGCCTGTACAAACAGGCGGAGAACATTCAAAACCAGCTCCGCAGCGTTCAGCATCTCGTCATGAGCAAAAATTTACGGTGGATGGATGTTGAGATGGCGCTCGCCTCTGACAAAAAACAAAGCGATAATACGATCGTCGACAGCTTTAAAACAGTCGAAAAAAATGTAGGCGCTTTTTCTGAAGACAGTACCAGCCCTACGTTTACAAGCGCAAATACAGAACGAAAAGGTTTTACGCATCTGAAAGGAAAACAAATTACGGAAAAAGAAGCGGTCAAAATCGCGCAACGGTTTGCGCCTGATCATAATTATTCAATTAAAGTGGTCAAAAGCGGCAGGAAGACGAATCGGGACGTATACAGCATCCGCATGAAAGACGCCGACAACAAGTCTTTTATCTATATGGATATTACCCAAAAAGGCGGACATCCGGTTTATTTGATTCAAAAACGGGCCGTGAAGAAACAAAAGATCAGCCTCAATGAAGCATCTAACCGGGCCGTCGCGTTTTTAAAGAAAAATGGATATGAAACAAAAGGCCTCGAAATTGATGAAAGCGCGCAATATAATAACATCGGCGTCTTTTCTTTTATCCCCGTGGAGAAAAATGTCCGCATTTATCCGGAAGCCATCCGAATGAAAGTGGCGCTGGATGATGGTGAAGTCGTCGGTTTTTCCGCGCGTGATTACCTGGCGGCGCACCGCACGAGAACGATTCCGGCTCCCGCTTTGTCAGCTGATGAAGCGAAAGCGAAGCTGAATAAAAATGTTGAAGTGCGGGAGACGCGGCAGGCGCTGATCACGAATGAGCTCGGTCAGGAAGTGCTTTGCTACGAAATGCTCGGGACGATCGGGAAAGACACGTATCAAATGTTCATTAATGCGGACGACGGAAAAGAGGAAAAAATAGAAAAGTTAAAAAGTGCAGAACCTATATATAAAGACCTATAAAAATAAAGGAGGAAAGGACTAAAAGTCTTTTCCTTTTTTTCGTTACATGCTTTAATAAAAGCATAAATAATGAAAGAGTGAAGGCCCATGATAGCTGTCGGAGATTATATTTGGATTGAATACATAGAGAACAATGAACCCAAAAAAGCGAGGAGCAAAGCAGTAAGCGTTGAAAACGGCGAACTGCACATCTCATATCCCGTCGATCTGGATTCGGGACGGACGGTCTTTTTGCATAAAGGATTGGAAATAACAGCGGAATTTATGGGGAATGGCCAAGTGCCGTATCAATTTAAAAGCATAATCAAAGGAAAGAAAAAAGACCCCATCCCGATGATCGGATTGGACATCCCCCCTCAGGAAGAAATGAAGCGGATTCAAAGACGCCGATACGTCCGTGCAGACGCAGTATTGGGTGTATCCGTCAAAATGGAAGCGAAAAAAACCGCTTTCCAAACGGTTTCCTCTAATATCAGCGCCGGCGGAATCGCTGTTGTGATGCCTGAGCATATTTCCGCGGAACCAGGTGAAAAGCTGTATGTCTCATTTTCTCTTCCCGGCAAGGAAAATACGGCGGATATTACTGCTGAGGCTCTTACCCAGCGGATTTTTTATGATGAAAAGGCGGATAAACAAAAAATGACGCTTGAATTTACAGAAATCGGCCCCGCAGCGCAGCAGCTTTTACTCCAATATTGCATGCGCGCGCAGCTGCAGCAGAGAAGAAACAGTCTGTCGGAATAAACAGCAGCGCACTTTTCCATACTAATCCTAATGGAGGTGCGCGTGTATGAAAACGTTTGAACGTCTGCTGGTCAAATTGGTCTGCATTCAGCTTATCATTTTGGGCGCGGTGCAATTTTTGCTTCATTATCAGCCTATTGAACCTTATATTTCGAAAGCTGTGAAATATGAGGGAGTTGATAAAATGGAGAAAAAAGAATGGATTGAAACGGTAAAGCGGTAAATCAGCTCAATTTTTTCGCCCCTTTTCCGGCAGTTCATGATACAATCCATAGAGGAGTAAAGAGCAAGGAGAGAGATTATGGACAAGAAATTATCAATTGCGATCGACGGGCCGGCCGCTGCCGGAAAAAGCACCGTTGCTAAAATAGTGGCTGAGAGAAAATCATATGTGTACATTGATACAGGAGCGATGTATCGTGCCATTACATATACGGCGCTCAAGCAGAATGCCGATTTAACTGATGAAGCCGCGCTTACAGAGCTGCTGAAGCGTACGGAAATTGAGCTTGTATCCGCTCCGGAAGGACAAATCGTTCTGGTAAACGGAGAAGATGTGACAGAAGAAATCCGAAAAGACGAAGTCAGCAACCAAGTATCAATCGCCGCCAAGCATAAAGGCGTCAGAGAAGAAATGGTCAAAAGACAGCAGCAGCTCGGACAAAAAGGCGGTGTCGTCATGGACGGCCGTGATATCGGTACTCACGTGCTGCCTGATGCCGAAGTGAAAATTTTTCTGCTCGCGTCCGTAGAGGAAAGAGCGAAGCGCCGATATGAAGAGAATAAGAAAAAAGGCTATGACGTGAATTACGAGACGCTCATTGAAGAAATTGCCAGACGCGACAAACTCGATTCAGAGAGGGAAGTTTCCCCGCTGCGCAAAGCGGAAGACGCGATTGAAATCGATACGACGTCACTCAGCATTGCCGAAGTCGCAGGAAAAATTCTGGAGATCGTCGAACAGAAATCACGTTAACTTCGGGCGGAGCGCTTTATAATTTTTTTCGAAAGACAAGATGTTATTGCTTGACAAACCAGTCCATTTATTAGAAGTTAATACTAATAAAACTTTTTATTGATCATTCAAAATCTTTTTTGGATGATTCTTTAATACATATTCGGCTGAAAAGCGGACATTCACATGTTCAGCTTTCAAACCGTATTAATTAAGCTGTGTAGGTTTGGACCAAGGAGGTTATTCAAATGACAGAGGAAATGAATCAAATTGATGTTCAAGTGCCAGAGGTTGGAGATGTAGTAAAAGGGATTGTGACAAAGGTAGAGGACAAGCATGTAGATGTCGAAATTGTCAATGTCAAACAGTCCGGAATCATTCCAATCAGTGAATTATCAAGTCTTCATGTAGAGAAAGCATCGGATGTCGTAAAAGTTGACGACGAGCTTGACCTGAAAGTAACAAAAGTGGAAGACGATGCTTTGATTTTATCTAAACGTGCCGTTGATGCTGACCGCGCTTGGGAAGACCTTGAAAAAAAATTCGACACAAAAGATGTGTTTGAAGCTGAAGTGAAAGATGTGGTGAAAGGCGGTCTCGTCGTTGATATCGGCGTTCGCGGCTTCATTCCCGCATCACTTGTCGAAGCTCATTTCGTCGAGGATTTCACTGACTATAAAGGGAAAAACCTCTCTCTTATCGTCGTTGAACTCGACCGTGATAAAAACCGGGTGATTCTGTCACACCGGGCTGTAGTGGAAAAAGAACAGACAGCCAAAAAGCATGATTTTCTCCAAACGCTTGAGGTTGGAAGCGTGCTTGAAGGAAAAGTGCAGCGTCTGACTGATTTCGGCGCATTTGTCGACATCGGCGGAATTGACGGGCTTGTTCATATTTCTCAGCTGTCTCATTCACACGTCGAAAAACCGTCTGACGTGGTGGAAGAAGGTCAGGACGTAAAAGTGAAAGTACTGTCCGTAGACCGCGATAACGAGCGTATTTCTTTATCTATTAAAGAAACGCTGCCGGGACCTTGGAGCCAGGTCGGCGAAAAGGTAAAGCAGGGAGATGTGCTTGAAGGAAAAGTGCAGCGCCTTGTAAGCTTCGGCGCCTTCGTTGAAATTCTTCCGGGCGTGGAAGGACTTGTGCACATTTCGCAAATTTCCAATAAACATATCGGAACGCCGCATGAAGTGCTTGAAGAAGGACAGACTGTTAAAGTGAAAGTGCTTGACGTGAACGAAAGCGAAGAGCGCATTTCCTTAAGCATGCGTGAGCTTGAAGAAGCGCCGAAAGCCGATCAGGAGGACTTCCGCCAATACCAGGCGAAAGAAGAGCCGAGCACTGGCTTCCAGCTTGGCGATTTAATCGGAGACAAGCTTAATAAATTAAAATAAATTGGTGATAAAACGTGACACGAGCAGAACGAAAAAGAGAACATATAAATCATGCGCTGTCTACCGGCCAAAACCGGGAAACGGGGCTTGATGATATTACGTTTGTTCATGTCAGCCTACCGAACCTAGCATTGGAAAAAGTGGATATATCAACGAAAATCGGCGGACTCACAAGCAGTTCGCCGATTTTTATCAATGCGATGACAGGCGGCGGCGGACAGCTTACATACGAAATTAACAGATCGCTGGCAAGAGCCGCGCGCAAAGCCGGCATGCCGCTGGCTGTCGGTTCGCAAATGTCAGCTTTAAAAGATCCCTCCGAACGGTGTTCTTACGAGATCGTCAGAAAAGAGAATCCGGACGGGCTGATATTTGCCAATTTAGGCAGCGAGGCGGATGCCGAGCAGGCGAAAAGGGCAGTTGATATGATTCAAGCAGATGCCCTCCAGATTCATTTAAATGTGATTCAGGAGATCGTCATGCCAGAGGGTGACAGAAGCTTTACTGGCGCTCTCGGCCGTATTGAGCGGATTGCGGCGGAAGCGGGAGTGCCCGTTTTTGTCAAAGAAGTCGGCTTCGGAATGAGCAGGGAATCGGCACGGCAGTTATTTGATGCTGGCGCAGCAGCAGTTGATGCCGGCGGATACGGCGGTACAAATTTCTCTAAGATCGAAAATATGCGCAGAGAGAAGGCGCTTCAATTTTTTAATACGTGGGGAATTTCCACTGCCGCAAGCTTAGCGGAAATCCACTCGCTCTCCGCTGATCAATCAATTATCGCATCCGGCGGGCTGCAAAGTGCCCTGGATGTCGCCAAATCGATTGCCCTCGGTGCTTCCAGCGCGGGAATGGCGGGCACTTTCCTGAAAGCTCTCACCTCTAAAGGAGAAGAGGGCCTGTTTGACGAGATGACGGCGCTTTTACAAGAGCTGAAAATGATTATGACCGCCCTCGGATGCCAATCGGTTGCCCAACTGCAAAAGGCGCCTTTGGTCATAAAAGGTGACACACATCACTGGCTTTCTGAACGGGGAATTGACACATCCCGTTTCAGCAGACGTTAAAAGGCATGCGGACCCGCATGCCTTTTTCTGTTTTTTACGATTTTCTTTTTCGGAATTCCCCGTTTTGCTCAAGGCTTGTCGCTCCTTTATGGTGAATCGAATCATCGCGATCAGATTCCACCCGGCGGGAGGCTTTCAGTTTTTTCTCCTGTCTGTCTTTTCCCATCCTTATCCGCTCCTTTCCAGGTATATTGGTTTAAAAAATGCGTTCCCGCTCCATACTGATCAGAGGAGGAGCGATTATGGAACCGTTTTATTATTACTGGTCAATGTGGTTTTTATGGATACTTGCGACTTTTATTTTTGCCAAAACAAAAAGCCGTTTTTACGTATCAGTCTTTATTTTGACTAATATGATGGCAAGCATACATGAGATTACGGCTTATTTTACGCTGAACGCGGCATATGTCATGTTTTTTGCTGCGGCATTTGTTTATGCGGGAAGCCTCGGCATGCATAAACGGCTCCGTAATATTGTGATTCATCTGACGGCGGCTGCGGCGTACGGCTTTATTTTTCTTTTTGCATTATATGATCCTGTTTGGTTTATCATAAAACCTGAATGGGCGGCGGTTATACTGCTTACCGTTATTACGCTTTCTGTTGAGGGGCGGTTCCCTGAGAGGCTTTGTCTTTTTGTTCTCGGCATGTGCCAGGGGGAGCTATTGTATGCTGCGGTCATCCGCAATATTGCGGGTGCGGCAGCCGTCGGGGATTATAAATGGCTTTCAGGCTGTTCGGCGGGAGTGATTCTTCTCGTCGGGCTGACTACATATGAACAGCTTGCGGCGCGCATCAGCCAAAAAAGCAAAAAGCAGGGCAAAGGAGCGACGAAAATGTCTTGAAAACAGACGGAGACTGTTACATGAATGCGAAACATTTTGAAGAATACATTGTGATCTCAGTGAAAACTGATATAATAAATGAGTTAAGCCCTTCTGTTTGAAGGGTTCTTTTCATAGCGAAGATGATTTTTAATAACCGGTTGAACAATTTTTTGTGAAAATGTAAGCGGCTGGATTGAAAGGAAGGGTACTATGGGTAAACCTGTCGTAGCCATTGTCGGAAGACCGAATGTGGGAAAATCCACAATCTTTAACCGGATTGCGGGTGAAAGAATTTCAATAGTAGAAGATACCCCCGGAGTGACGCGGGACCGGATATACAGTTCGGCGGAATGGCTGAATTATGATTTTAACCTGATTGATACGGGCGGAATTGATATCGGAGATGAACCGTTTCTGACACAGATCCGCCAGCAGGCTGAAATCGCCATGGACGAGGCTGATGTGATCATCTTTATGGTGAACGGCCGCGAAGGTGTGACGTCTGCGGATGAAGAAGTGGCAAAAATACTGTACCGGACGAAAAAACCGGTCGTATTAGCCGTTAATAAATTAGATAATACCGAAATGAGAGCGAACATCTATGACTTTTATGCGCTCGGCTTTGGAGAACCGTATCCGATTTCGGGCACACACGGTTTAGGATTGGGAGATTTGCTCGATGCTTGTGCCGAGCATTTTAAAAACATTCCGGAGACGAAGTACAGTGATGATGTCGTTCAATTCTGCCTGATCGGCCGCCCGAATGTCGGAAAATCATCCCTTGTCAATGCGATGCTCGGCGAAGAGCGGGTTATCGTGAGCAACGTAGCCGGAACGACTAGAGACGCAGTGGATACGGCGTTCACCTACAATCAGCAGGAATTTGTAATCGTTGACACGGCGGGGATGAGAAAAAAGGGTAAAGTATATGAAACAACAGAAAAATACAGTGTGCTTCGGGCGTTAAAAGCCATTGACCGCTCAGACGTCGTCGGCGTTGTGCTGAATGCAGAAGAAGGCATCCTTGAGCAGGACAAGCGGATCGCCGGATACGCCCATGAAGCCGGGAAAGCCGTCGTCATTATCGTAAACAAATGGGATGCCGTTGATAAAGACGAGCGCACGATGAAAGAATTTGAACAGAATATTCGGGAGCATTTCCAATTTCTCGATTACGCGCCGGTGCTGTTTATGTCGGCACTGACGACAAAGCGGATTCATACACTCATGCCTGCGATTATTAAAGCGAGTGAAAACCACTCTCTCCGCGTGCAGACAAATGTCTTAAATGATGTCATCATGGATGCGGTCGCCATGAATCCGACTCCGACGCACAACGGCTCCCGTCTGAAAATTTACTATGCGACTCAAGTCGCTGTTAAGCCGCCGAGCTTCGTTGTTTTTGTCAACGATCCGGAATTGATGCATTTTTCTTATGAACGCTTTTTAGAAAACCGAATCCGGGACGCTTTCGGATTTGAAGGTACGCCAATTAAAATATTTGCAAGAGCAAGAAAATAAAAAGGTGTGATACAGAGATGAAAAAAGTGGCAATGCTTGGAGCGGGAAGCTGGGGCACTGCACTTTCTTTAGTGCTGGCTGATAACGGACATCAAGTCATGATGTGGGGACACCGTGCCGAATTGATCGATCAAATCAACGAACTGCATGAAAACAAAGATTACCTGCCGGGGGTGGAGCTATCAAGTTCTATCATCGGTACAGCTGATTTAAGCGAGGCTTTAAAAGGAGCTGACTTCATCATTGTGGCAGTTCCGACAAAAGCCATTCGGGAAGTGCTGAAAAAGGCTCTGCCGTACATCCCGAAACAACCGATTTTTGTTCATGTCAGCAAGGGAATTGAGCCGGATTCGCTTCTCCGCATTTCAGAATTAATGGAAGAGGAGCTGCCTGAGGAGTACAGAAAAGACATCGTCGTGCTTTCAGGGCCGAGCCACGCTGAGGAAGTCGGATTAAGACACCCGACGACTGTTACATCATCTTCAAAAAATATCAAGGCTGCAGAAGCGGTTCAGGATTTATTCATGAACCAGCATTTCCGCGTCTATACCAATCCGGATATGATCGGTGTTGAAATAGGGGGAGCGTTAAAGAATATCATCGCTCTTGCAGCGGGGATTACAGACGGATTGGGATACGGAGATAACGCAAAAGCGGCCTTAATCACCCGAGGTCTTGCTGAAATCGCCAGACTCGGCACAAAGATGGGCGGAAATCCGCTCACCTTTTCCGGCCTGACCGGCGTAGGCGATTTAATCGTGACGTGTACAAGCGTTCATTCCCGAAACTGGCGCGCCGGCAACCTGCTCGGCAAAGGATATAAGCTGGAAGCTGTCCTGGATAAGATGGGGATGGTTGTTGAAGGCGTGCGGACGACGAAAGCTGCGTATCAGCTGTCTCAAAAATACCAAGTGAAAATGCCGATCACAGAGGCGCTTCACCAAGTATTATTTAACGGGCAGAAGGTAGAAACAGCCGTAGAATCCTTAATGGCCAGAGTGAAAACCCATGAGATGGAAGACTTGGTCAACACATTCGAAAACCGGGTGAAGTGACAATACCATGCCGTCAGCATATTCTGAAGTGACGAAAGTCCAAAACGCAGAACTCTCCGGCTGAAATCGCTTAAAACATTTGCTGATTTAGGCAGAAGAGGATGCAGACGTACGCATCTACGCATACTATAGCATCGAAGTCCAAGAGAGTGTATCTCAGACGTACAGGTGAATATAGTCAACTTGACTGAAGCAAAGTCCCCCTCTTTGCTTCAGTTTTTTGTTTTTTCAATAGATGGAAAACCTGTTGATCTTTTCAACATTTGTATATTAAAATGAAATATAACGCTTACAATGATGGGACGGGGGGCACGAACGTGAGTGTGGCATTGATGAAAATGTGGTTTGCGCTTGGTGCTATGGGATTAATGTTTGTTGCGGTGGCCTCTATTTATGTCAGCAGGTACAAAGTGAAAAACAAACTGATAAAAGCAGCGGTTTCTTCACTCGCTTATGCCTGCATGGTCATCTCGGGATTGATCGTGTTAATGGTCGTTTTCAGCGGGCCTGTCAATGAATAAAGCCGAAAGGGGGCGCGGAATGCATAAGTTAAAAATGGCCGTCATAACGGCAATGGCGGTGCTTCTGCTGTCCGGCTGTCTGTACCCTGAAGCAAAAAAAACTGAAAATAAAGTATCTTACAAACATCAGCTTCAGCAGGTGCAAGCGGCAGTGGATGAATTTAAAAAGGCGAACGGCGGACTTCTGCCGATTCAGACAAAAGATATGAAAACACCGCTCTATCAAAAATATCCGATAGATTTTAAGCGGCTCGCGCCCAGATACATAGAGGAGCCGCCGGCCTCAGCTTATGAAAGCGGGGGAATGTACCAATACGTGCTTGTCGATGTGGAACATAAGCCGACCGTCAAGCTGGTCGATCTCCAAATGGCGGAAGCAATCCGCGACATGAAGCTGCGTGTCAAAATGTATCAGGAAAAGCATACATATCCTCCCTATGAGGACGCCGTTTCAAAAGGGCTGTTCACTTTAAATAAAAAAAAGCTCGGCATGAAAGACTCTCCTTCAGTCAAAAGTCCGGTTTCAGGCACGTCTCTGCCGCTTTTAATCGGCGCTGACGGAGAAATCTATGCCGACTATCGCGTCGATCTCGCCCGCTGCCTGAAGGAAAACAAAAAGAAAATCAAACCGGGCGCGGAAATTCAGGATATTTTATGGAAAGAGACTCCTTTCGTCCCGGCCTTTTCAGTCACATACACCGTAAATGAAAAACAGGAACCTGTTTTTTTAGAAAGTCAAACGAAACAGGAATGAACCTTTTTCCCGCGCATACAAATAGGGAGAAAGGTTTTTTTGATTTTGATAGAAAAGACTGCCTGAAAATTTTCTAAAGATGTCATATTGAAATAGGACAACGTCATACACATATAGTGTCCTGTATTTGATTGGAGAATGGTGAATGAAAAATGATAAGGATAGGAAGTCCGGGAGGGGATCACTTGGAAAAGGTCGATATTTTCAAGGATATCGCTGAACGAACAGGGGGCGATATATACTTAGGAGTCGTTGGCGCTGTCCGTACAGGGAAATCTACATTCATTAAAAAATTTATGGAGCTCGTGGTGCTCCCGAATATCAGCAATGAGGCCGATCGAGCGCGGGCGCAGGATGAGCTTCCGCAAAGCGCAGCAGGAAAAACGATAATGACCACAGAACCAAAATTTGTCCCGAATCAAGCCATGTCCGTTCATGTCGCGGAAGGACTTGATGTCAACATCCGTCTTGTGGATTGTGTGGGATATACGGTTCCCGGGGCGAAGGGATATGAGGATGAAAACGGCCCGAGAATGATCAATACACCTTGGTACGAAGAACCGATTCCCTTTCATGAGGCAGCGGAAATCGGTACGAGAAAAGTCATCCAGGAACACTCCACAATCGGGGTCGTCATTACGACAGACGGCTCAATCGGCGATATTGCGCGGGGCGATTACGTGGAAGCGGAAGAAAGAGTCATCGACGAGCTGAAGGAAGTCGGCAAACCGTTTATTATGGTCATCAACTCGGTAAAACCGTACCACCCGGAAACAGAAGCGCTCAGAGCTGAATTAAGCGCGAAATATGATATTCCCGTCCTCGCCATGAGTGTTGAAAGCATGCGGGAAACAGATGTGTTAAGCGTCCTCAGAGAAGCGCTTTACGAGTTCCCTGTGCTGGAAGTCAATGTCAACCTTCCGAGCTGGGTCATGGTGCTGAAAGAAAATCACTGGCTCAGAGAGAGCTACCAGGAATCAGTGAAAGAAACCGTAAAAGATATTAAACGCCTGCGCGATGTCGACCGGGTTGTCGGCCACTTCAGTGAATTTGAGTTTATTGAAAGCGCCGGTCTGGCCGGAATCGAACTTGGCCAGGGTGTCGCAGAAATTGATTTGTATGCGCCGGATCATTTATATGACCAGATTTTAAAAGAAGTAGTCGGTGTTGAAATCCGCGGGAAAGACCACCTGCTTGAATTAATGCAGGACTTCGCCCACGCGAAAAAAGAATATGATCAGGTATCAGATGCGCTGAAAATGGTGAAACAGACCGGCTACGGCATTGCCGCCCCGGCCTTAGCCGATATGAGCCTTGATGAACCGGAAATCATCAGACAGGGATCAAGGTTCGGAGTAAGGCTCAAAGCGGTCGCTCCGTCCATTCATATGATCAAAGTGGATGTGGAAAGTGAATTCGCGCCGATCATCGGGACGGAAAAACAAAGTGAAGAGCTTGTCCGCTACTTAATGCAGGATTTTGAAGATGATCCGCTTTCTATCTGGAACTCCGATATTTTCGGCAGATCATTGAGCTCTATCGTAAGAGAAGGAATCTCCGCAAAACTGTCACTCATGCCGGAAAATGCGAGATATAAACTGAAAGAAACGCTGGAGAGAATTATTAACGAAGGCTCAGGCGGCCTGATCGCCATTATTTTGTAAGCTGAAGGACCTCTTCCTGAAACGGGGGGTCTTTTTTTATTCTTTTTAGATACTGGAAATCAATCAAGGATTAGGAGGAAAAAAGCAAAAAAAGGAATATTTGTTCGGTAAAACACGTGAAAACCTTGACGAGCAAGGGATTGAGGCTTTAAAATGCTTGATATGGCTTTTTATATGTGTTACTCTACATACAGAAAATCTTCACTTTGTTGGACAAACATTCCTCAAAGTGTCTGTTTTCTTTTGAAAAGCCGTTTACTTGTCTGTTCTTCCCTGCTTTGATTTTTTATCAGACAGGTTTAGAATCAGGCTGAACTGTGAAGAAATGATAATAAACTGCTGATTTGATACCCTTTTGGGAGGAGGTGAAAGGCATGAACAAGACAGAACTAATCAATGCGGTTGCTGAAGCAAGCGAATTGTCTAAAAAAGACGCTACAAAAGCAGTTGATTCTGTTTTTGATACGATTTTAGATGCACTTAAAAACGGTGATAAAATCCAACTGATCGGTTTCGGTAACTTTGAGGTGCGCGAGCGCTCTGCACGTAAAGGACGTAACCCGCAAACAGGTGAAGAAATCGAAATCCCTGCAAGCAAGGTACCTGCTTTCAAACCAGGTAAAGCTCTTAAAGACGCTGTTGCAGGAAAATAATTGTGAATATAGATCGTGTATGCATCTGATACATACACTTTGTTTCTTCACAGAAAAGCCCCTTGATAAAGGGGCTTTTCATATTTAAGCAGCCTCGGTCACCGGGCAGGACTTTCGTTTTGCTTTTGGCGCGGCAAATGTGCTAGAATCGAAATTAAATGTATTCAATGGTGGAGGACACAGACAATGAAAGAAGTTAATAAAGAACAGATTGAACAGGCGGTTCGCCAGATTTTAGAGGCGATTGGAGAAGACCCGGACCGGGAAGGGCTTTTAGATACGCCGAAACGCGTGGCAAAAATGTACGCGGAAGTATTCTCGGGATTAAATGAAGACCCGAAAGAACACTTTAAAACCGTTTTCGGAGAAGACCATGAGGAGCTTGTTCTTGTAAAAGATATCGCGTTTCATTCCATGTGTGAACATCACCTTGTTCCTTTTTACGGAAAAGCGCATATTGCCTACATTCCGCGCGGCGGCAAAGTGACGGGCCTGAGTAAATTGGCGCGGGCGGTGGAAGCCGTCTCAAAACGCCCGCAGCTGCAGGAGCGCATCACTTCAACGATTGCAGAAAGCATCGTAGAGACCTTAGATCCCCACGGCGTCATGGTTGTTGTCGAAGCTGAGCATATGTGCATGACGATGAGGGGCGTAAGAAAGCCGGGCGCAAAAACAGTGACTTCCGCTGTAAGAGGTATTTTTAAAGATGACGCAGCGGCGCGTTCCGAAGTGTTAGAACATATTAAACGTGCGGATTAATAATGATAGAGGGTGCAGATATGAATTCAAAGCATTCAAGTGATTTTGTCGTCATTAAAGCGGTCGAGGACGGCGTGAACGTCATCGGTTTAACGAGAGGAACGGATACGAAATTTCACCATTCCGAAAAACTGGACAAAGGCGAAGTGATTATCGCTCAGTTTACTGAGCATACCTCTGCCATCAAAGTGAGAGGCAACGCCCTCATCCAGACCGCTTACGGAGAAATGAACAGCGAAAAAAAATAAGCCGGCTGTTTCCCGCTTTTGCCAAATGCCCGCAAACGGCGGGAGAATACAGCCAATTTCTTTTTTTTATGCTATAATGATACCTGCGTATAATAATGACGAGTAAATCTCATACATATTAGAATAAATGTGAATTTGGGGACAAGGGTGATATTTTTGCAAGACATCTACGGAACTTTAGCGAATCTAAATACGAAATTAAAACAAAAGCTGTCTCATCCTTATTTAGCGAAACATATTTCTGCGCCTAAAATCGATGAGGATAAGCTTCTTCTTTTTCACGCTTTGTTTGAAGAGGCGGACATTAAGAACAACGACAGAGAAAATTACATAGTAACTGCGATGCTTGTCCAAAGCGCCCTTGATACCCACGATGAAGTGACAACAGCCAGAGCGTTAAAGCGAGACGAAAATAAAAACCGGCAGCTCACCGTGCTTGCCGGCGACTATTTCAGCGGACTGTATTATTCGCTTTTGTCTGAAATGAAGGATATCTATATGATTCGGACGCTCGCTACGGCAATTAAAGAAATCAATGAGCATAAAATCCGTCTGTACGATCGGTCTGTCAATGACTTGAATCAATTGATCGAAAGCATGGCGATTGTGGAAGCGGCCCTGTTTCACAGAGTGTCAGACCACTTTAATCTTCCGCGCTGGAAAGAGCTGGCGAGTGATTTTTTTGTATATAAGCGGCTGATGAACGGCAATGCTATATTTCTCGATGTCATCGGCAATATTGTAAAGTCAGGGAAATCAAAGGCTGACATAATGGAAGATAGCTTCCGAAAGGCAAAGCAAAGCATTGAAACGCTGCTGCCGCTCAATTCACCAATCCAAAACCTCATGCTGAACCGGCTTAAAGCGATCAGCCAGGACAAAACATATCATCAGAAAGTGGAAGAAGGGTAATCAACATGCAGGAGTCAAAAGAACAGCGCGTACACGGCGTGTTTGAAAAAATCTATAAAAATTATGACCAAATGAACTCTGTTATCAGTTTTCAGCAGCATAAAAAGTGGCGCGATAAAACGATGCAGATCATGAATGTAAAAGAAGGCACAAAAGCGCTTGATGTCTGCTGCGGAACGGCTGACTGGACGATTGCCCTCGCAGAAGCGGCCGGAAAAAGCGGCGAAATCAAAGGACTGGATTTCAGCAAAAATATGCTGAGCATCGGTGAGAAAAAAGTGAAAGAGGGCGGTTACAGCCAAATTGAGCTTTTGCACGGAAATGCGATGGAGCTTCCTTTCGCTGATGATTCTTTTGATTTTGTCACCATCGGCTTCGGGCTGCGAAACGTTCCCGACTATCTGACCGTGCTGAAAGAAATGCGGCGGGTCGTCAAACCGGGCGGGCAGGTCGTATGTCTGGAAACATCCCAGCCGGAAATGTTCGGATTCAGACAGGCATATTTTCTTTATTTTAAATACATCATGCCTTTCTTCGGAAAAATGTTTGCGAAGAGCTATAAAGAATATTCTTGGCTTCAAGAATCGGCAAGAGAATTTCCCGGTATGAAAGAACTTGCGCGTCTGTTTGAAGAAGCGGGCCTGACGAATGTCAAATACCATTCGTTTACCGGCGGAGTGGCCGCTACGCATATCGGTTGGAAATGATGAATATACAGATGTTTGGGTGAATGATATGAAATTTAAAATGGCCTATTCTTTTTTAAATGACGATATTGATGTGATCGAAAGGGAGCTTGAGCAAACGGTGCGGTCAGACTATCCCTTGCTGAGTGAAGCCGGGCTCCATCTGCTCCAGGCGGGCGGCAAGCGGATCCGCCCTGTTTTCGTATTGCTTTCCGGCATGTTCGGCGACTATGACATTAATAAAATAAAATATGTTGCGGTGACGCTGGAAATGAT
Organism: Bacillus sp. ChL18; assembly: GCF_026241425.1. Lineage (NCBI taxonomy): Bacteria > Bacillati > Bacillota > Bacilli > Caryophanales > Bacillaceae > Bacillus > Bacillus sp. ChL18. The sequence goes on from NZ_JAPHWE010000001.1 coordinate 731,840, forward strand.
TCATATGGCGTCCCTCGTGCATGACGACGTCATTGATGACGCCGAGCTGCGGAGGGGAAAACCGACCATCAAAGCCAAGTGGGACAACCGCATCGCCATGTATACCGGTGATTATATGCTTGCGGGCTCACTTGAGATGATGACGAGATTGGATGAGCCGAAAGCCCACCGGATCCTGTCCAAAACCATCGTAGAAGTATGCCTCGGAGAAATTGAACAGATCAGAGATAAATACAATATGGAGCAAAACCTCAGAACCTATTTGCGCCGCATCAAACGGAAAACGGCTCTTCTCATTGCCGTCAGCTGCCAGCTCGGCGCCATCGCTTCGGGAGCTGATGAGAAGATTCACAAAGCATTATATTGGTTCGGTTATTACGTGGGCATGTCCTATCAGATTATTGACGACATTCTTGATTTCACTTCAACGGAAGAGGAACTGGGAAAACCGGTCGGAGGGGATCTGCTGCAAGGAAATGTCACTCTGCCCGTTTTGTATGCACTCCGTCAGCCTGAATTGAAAAATCAGCTGAAATTAATTAACAGTGAAACAACACAGGAGCAGCTCGCCCCCATTATTGAAAATATTAAACGCACAGACGCGATTGAAAAATCAATGGCCGTCAGTGACAGGTACTTAAAAAAAGCGTTTGAAAAACTGAATACACTGCCGAGAGGACGTGCGCGCTCATCATTGGCCGCCATCGCCAAATATATCGGCAAACGGAAATTTTAAATTCCTTTTACGAACAAGATGTGAACATTCTCCGCCCTGGATTGATTAATTGTCAGAAAGATGTTACGATTTCGGTGTGCAACTTGAAAGCCTATACATAATGATGGGGTGGAGAATCTTATGGAAAAAACTTTTATCATGGTAAAACCGGACGGCGTACAGCGCCAGCTGATCGGAGAGATTTTATCCAGATTTGAGCGTAAGGGCTTACAATTGGCAGGAGCCAAGCTAATGCAAGTTTCAGAACAGATGGCTGAAAACCATTATGCTGAACATAAAGGGAAGCCGTTTTTCGGCGAGCTTGTGGAATTCATTACATCAGGACCCGTTTTTGCAATGGTATGGGAAGGGGAAAATGTAGTAGAGATCACAAGACAGCTGATCGGAAAAACGAACCCGAAAGATGCACTGCCGGGCACAATCCGCGGTGACTACGGCATGTTTGTCGGCAAAAATATCATTCACGGTTCAGACTCCTTAGAAAGCGCTGAGAGGGAAATTCACATTTTCTTTAAACAGGAAGAGCTTGTACCGTATCAAAAATTAATGGCCGACTGGGTGTACTAAACCGTCAGCCTTTCTTTTTCTCGTATTATGAAAAGGTTTACATCATTTAAAAAAGACAGAGGCTGCGTTGCCCTGTCTTTTCGTTTCTCACAAATCAGCCCGCGGGCTGATTTTTTTATTGAAATCGTACAATTTCGACAGAAAACAGGCTATACTAGGACAAAAGACAGCGAGATTGGGAGAGAAGCAATGGAGCCTTACGAAATTTTTATCACCAAGTGGAAACAAATAACCGGCGTTGATTTATCTTTATACAAAGAAGCACAGATGAAAAGGCGGCTGACGTCCCTTTATGAAAAGAAGGGGTTCAGAGATTTTCAGGAATTTGCCGCCGCTTTGGAAAAGGACAAGCTTTTATTAAACGAAACATTGGACAGAATGACGATCAATGTTTCTGAATTTTACCGAAATTATAAACGGTGGGAAGTTCTTGAAACCTCAATTCTTCCGTTAATAAAGCATAACAAACCGTTAAAAATATGGAGTGCGGCCTGTTCAACGGGAGAGGAGCCCTATACTTTGGCTATGATTCTCAATCAGCAGACGGGACTGGCCGGATTTGATATATTGGCGACAGATATTGATGAAAAGGCGCTAAGCAAAGCCAAGCGGGGCATCTATCAGGAACGCTCGCTGCAAGAGGTGCCGGCTTCCGTGAAAAGCCGTTATTTCACCAAGCAGGCTGACAACAGTTATCAAGTAAAACAAGAGATTCAGAACAACATCCGGTTTAAGCGGCACAACCTGCTTGCCGACAGCTATGAACAGGATTTTGATCTGATCGTCTGCCGCAACGTCTTTATTTATTTTACTGAAAAAGCAAAAGAAGAGCTGTATGTGAAAATGGCGGGCAGTCTGAAAAAGAACGGAATTCTGTTTGTCGGCAGTACAGAACAAATTTTCAGCCCGGAAAAATTCGGCCTTGAGAGCACTGATACATTTTTTTATCAAAAAAGATAGAAGACATTTAATGAAAACTTGTGGTATAGTTTTACTTAAAAGCGTTAATGCGATGAAGGGAGAAGAAAGAAATGAGATACTTAACAGCCGGAGAATCACACGGTCCGCAGCTGACGACAATTATAGAAGGTGTGCCTGCGGGGCTTTATATAACTGAAGAAGACATTAATTTTGAGCTTGCCAGACGTCAAAAAGGGCACGGCCGCGGACGCCGCATGCAGATTGAAACGGACAGAGCGAAGATCACAAGCGGCGTGCGGCATGCCCGGACACTCGGTTCGCCCATCGCGCTCGTTGTAGAAAATAAAGATTGGACTCACTGGACAAAAATCATGGGCGCCGCACCGATTACAGAAGAAGAAGAAAGTGAAATGAAACGCCAGATTTCAAGACCGAGACCCGGACACGCAGATTTGAACGGTGCTATTAAGTATAATCACCGTGATATGAGAAATGTGTTAGAACGATCTTCCGCGCGTGAGACAACGGTTCGCGTGGCTGCCGGAGCCGTCGCTAAAAAGATTTTAGCGGAGCTTGGCATTAAAGTCGCCGGGCATGTCCTGCAAATCGGCAGCGTAAAAGCAGAGAAAACCGATTACACATCCATTGAGGATCTCAAACGGGTAACGGAAGAATCACCGGTCAGATGCTACGATGAAGAAGCAGGCCGTCAAATGATGGCAGCCATTGATGAAGCGAAGGCAAACGGCGACTCGATCGGCGGAATCGTTGAAGTGATCGTCGAAGGTATGCCGGTCGGTGTCGGAAGCTATGTCCACTATGACCGTAAGCTGGACAGCAAGCTCGCTGCTGCCGTTCTGTCGATTAACGCGTTTAAAGGCGTAGAGTTCGGCATCGGTTTTGAAGCGGCCGGCAAAAACGGCAGTGAAGTTCATGATGAAATCGTATGGGATGAAGAGAAAGGCTATACACGCGCCACAAACAGGCTCGGAGGATTAGAAGGCGGTATGACGACGGGAATGCCGATTGTCGTCCGCGGCGTTATGAAACCGATCCCTACTTTGTACAAGCCGCTGAAAAGCGTCGACATTGAAACGAAAGAACCGTTTACAGCGAGCATTGAACGTTCAGACAGCTGCGCGGTTCCGGCAGCAAGCGTAGTGGCTGAAGCAGCAGTGGCCTGGGAAATCGCAAATGCAGTCGTCGAACAATTCGGGCTTGACCAGATCGACCGCATTAAAGAAAATGTTGAAAACATGAAAAAATTATCGAGGGAATTCTGATGAAAGAGCTTGAGGTTCGGACAGCTTCCTCCGCATATCCCGTGTATATCGGTGAAGGCATAAGGAAACAGGCCGCTGCCCTTTTGTCTTCACTGAACAGGCCGCTGACAAAGATCCTTCTCATCATCGATGCTGAAGTTGACCGGCTTTACGGTGATGAGATGTTCCGACTTTTAAACGAAACATGGCCCGTGAAAAAAGTGATCGTTCCAAGCGGAGAAGAAGCGAAGTCTCTAAAAGAGTATGAACGGATTCAAACGGAAGCGATCGCTTTCCATATGGACCGCTCCTCATGTATGATCGCCTTCGGAGGCGGCGTGACGGGTGATTTGGCCGGCTTTTGCGCAGCAACTTTTATGCGCGGAATTGATTTCATTCAAATGCCGACGACACTGCTTGCCCATGACAGCGCGGTCGGCGGCAAGGTGGCCGTCAACCATAAACTCGGAAAGAACTTAATCGGCGCGTTTTATCAGCCGAAAGCGGTGATTTACGATACGGAGCTTCTGAAAACCCTGCCGGAACAAGAGCTGAGATCGGGCATGGCTGAAGTGATCAAACACGCGTTTATCGCCGATCATGCTTTTTTAGAAAAACTTCTCACGTTTGACACGTTGCAAGGACTGACAAGCGCTGAGCTGAATGAAATGATTTATAAAGGAATTTCAATCAAATCGGCCGTCGTGCGTGAGGACGAAAAGGAAGAGGGGATAAGAGCTTTTCTGAATTTCGGCCATACGCTCGGCCATGCCGTTGAGGCGGAATATGGCTACGGCCGGATTACACATGGAGATGCGGTCGCCCTCGGCATGCAGTTTGCCCTTTACGTGAGTGAACAGGTTGCGGGTTGCATGATGAACAGGAAAGAACTCACACAATGGCTGATTGGGCTCGGCTACCCGGGAAGCATCAGACAAGATATTGAAACGCCGGTTCTCTCCGCTCGGATGATGAATGATAAAAAAACGCGCGGAGGCATGACACAGTTCATCGTGTTAAAGGAATTAGGCGAAGCGCGGGACTGCATGCTTTCAAAAGATGAGCTCGAAAATTTGCTGAACAAATGGCGAATGGAGGAAACAGCATGATGATACGCGGCATTCGCGGAGCAACAACGGTGGAACAAGACACCGAACAAGAAATTTTAGAAAAAACACAGCAGCTGCTTGAAAAAATCATTGAACAAAATGGATGCAAGCCGGAAGACGTTGTACAGATCCTGTTATCCGCCACGCCTGATATCCATTCCGTATTTCCGGCAAAAGCGGTCCGCCGCCTTTCCGGGTGGCAGTACGTCCCGGTGACGTGCATGCAGGAAATGGATGTCACCGGCGCTCTGCAAAAGTGTATCCGTGTCCTGATGACGGTTCAGACGGATACGCCTCAGGATGAAATCAAGCATGTCTATTTAGAAAAAGCCGTTGTGTTAAGGCCGGATTTATCATTGACAAAAAATACTGACATGTAATACGATAAACAAAGCTTAGAAATACACAAGAGTGTGTATAGAGCTGGTAAGTAAGATATTGAACAGTTGAGTTTAGAATAGGGTAGCAGAGAATGAGTTTAGCTGAGCTGAGATAAACACGTTTTTATTCTGCCCAAAAGAAGCCTTTCTTTTGGGTTTATTTCTTATACGCAAGACTCCTCTCACTCTTCATCTCATTCTCCTTACCGTAAGGAGGAGAATCATGAATTTACAATCGGATGTTTCTTTATTTTTAAAGGACAGTCTGACACACCGCACCATTCCAATCGCAGAGACTTTTACGGTCGACACGATCACACCCATTCAGATGGTTGAAAAACTGGACAGAAACATTACGTATCTTTTAGAAAGCAAGGATGAGTCGTCAAGCTGGTCGAGATACTCTTTTATCGGCCTCGATCCTTTTATCACGATTAAAGAGAGTCATAACACATTCACTGCCGCTGATCCAAACGGGCATACGCTGTTTGAAGCCGGAGAATTAAAAGCCGTGCTTGACTGGATGAATGAGAGCTTCCGCATTAAAACACCAGAGCTTGATATCCCATTTGCGGGAGGAGCGGTCGGTTATCTGAGCTATGACATGATTCCTTTGATTGAGCCTTCCGTGCCAAGCCACGCGAAAGTAACAGATTTCGAAAAATGCATGCTGTTTGTCTGCCGGAAAATCATCGCGTACGACCACGAAACGAAACAAGTGCATTTCATTCAATATGCGGAGCTTAACGGCCGGGAGACGGAGGAAGAAAAGCGGGCCGTTTTCAAAGAGAATTGCGCGGAGCTTCGTAAGCTTATCGGTATTTTGACAGAATCGAAAGATATGAAAGAGCCGTTTTTTTCCAAAGAAACGTTTGACACGCCAAGTTTTGCCGATGTGACATCCAATTATACGAAAGAAGAGTTTATGGCCGGTGTTAATAAACTGAAAGAATATATAAAAGCGGGAGACATTTTTCAAGGGGTGCTTTCGCAAAAGTTTGACATTCCGGTATCCAGACATTCATTTGAGCTGTACAGGGTGCTCCGCATCGTCAATCCTTCACCCTATATGTACTATATCAAACTGCCTGACAGAGACATTGTCGGGAGTTCGCCTGAACGTCTGATCCGCGTGCATGACAGGCACCTGGAAATTCATCCGATTGCCGGAACGAGAAGAAGGGGCGCCGGAAAAGAAGAGGACGAACGCCTGAAAAAAGAGCTGATGAATGACGAAAAAGAAAAAGCTGAACATTACATGCTCGTCGATCTTGCGCGCAATGACATCGGCAGAGTTGCGGAGTACGGTTCCGTAGCCGTTCCGGAATTCACAAAGGTCGTTTCTTTTTCACATGTGATGCACATCATCTCTGTTGTAACCGGCCGTTTAAAGCAGGGCATCCATCCCGTTGATGCGCTGATGTCGGCATTCCCGGCAGGAACACTCACGGGCGCTCCGAAAATCCGCGCGATGCAGCTTTTAAATGAATTAGAACCGACTTCCAGAGAAACCTACGGCGGATGTATCGCTTATATCGGATTTGACGGGTCAATTGATTCGTGTATTACCATCCGCACCATGAGTGTCAAAAACGGTACGGCGTCGGTGCAGGCGGGCGCGGGAATAGTCGCCGATTCCGTCCCGGAAGCCGAATATGAAGAGAGCTGTAACAAAGCGGGGGCGCTTTTAAAAACGATTCAAATCGCAGAAGACATCTTTTCTGGCGGGGAGGAGAAGACGGATGAACAAATTTCTGCAATCGTGCGTTAATGGCCGTACGCTGAAAACCGGAGAAGCCGAAAAGCTGATGGAAATGATGATGAACGGGGACATGTCGCAGTCTGAGATCGGCGGGATTTTATCGGTATTAGCCCACCGAGGTGAAACGGCGGAGGAGCTTGCCGGATTTGTAAAAGTGATGCGGGCGCGGGCACAGACATCAGGTGGCTTGACGGATGTCGTTGATACGTGCGGAACAGGCGGAGACGGGATTTCTACGTTTAACATATCCACGGCAGCGGCAATTACAGCTTCTGCCGCCGGAGCTAAAGTTGCCAAGCACGGAAATCGCTCCGTTTCGTCTAAAAGCGGCAGTGCGGATGTGCTGGAAAAGCTGGGGGTTTCCATTCAAGCCACTCCAGACAGCGTCAAACGCAGCATTGAAATGAAACAAATGGGGTTTTTGTTTGCGCCGCTGTTTCATTCGTCAATGAAGCACGTCGCCGCCGCAAGAAAAGAGCTTGGCTTCCGAACCGTATTTAATCTGCTGGGCCCGCTCAGCAACCCGCTGCAGGTGAAGCGGCAGGTGATCGGCGTCTATTCATTTGATAAAGCGCGCCTGATGGCAAGCGCTCTGGAACAATTTGATGTCAGACACGTCATGCTTGTGTCGGCCCGTGACGGATTAGATGAACTGTCCATCTCAGCACCGACCGATATCGTTGAACTGAAAAACGGTGAACGTCTGGAATATTCCGTTTCACCTGAACAATTCGGTTTTACAGAAGGTTCACTAAAGGATATTCAAGTGAGTTCATCGGAAGAAAGCGCGCTCCTCATTCAGAATATTTTTGCAAATAGAGCTCCGTCATCCGCTCTGCATATTACCGCCTTAAATGCGGGCGCGGCCATTTATACGGCAGGCCTTGCAAGCGATCTGAAAGAAGGAACGAAAACCGCCTTAGAAGCGATTCAAAACGGAGATGCCAAAAGGCAGCTCGAACGTCTGAAACAGAAAGAGGAAGAAATGTATGCTTGATCAAATCATTCAGCAGAAAAAAGAAGAAATCAAATCCATCGTGCTGCCGGAAACCTGTCAAATTGAACGGAGATCTTTTAAAAAAGCGCTCCTGGACCCGAACCGTTTTATCGGGCTGATTGCCGAAGTGAAAAAAGCTTCGCCGTCTAAAGGATTGATTAAAGAGCATTTTGTTCCGGAAACGATTGCGGCGGATTATGAAGCGGCTAAAGCCGACGCCCTTTCGGTTCTCACGGATACCCGTTTTTTTCAGGGGAGAAATCAATTTCTGACAGATGTTAAACAAACCGTGTCTCTTCCCGTGCTGAGAAAAGATTTTATTATTGATTCCCTTCAGGTGGAGGAATCGTTCAGGATCGGCGCCGATGCCATTTTGCTGATCGGGGAAGCGCTGGAACCTTCAGAGCTTCATGAGCTTTATCTGGAAGCCCGCGAGAAGGGCATGGACGTTCTCGTTGAAATCCATGATAAAAATGTGCTTGAACGGATTTTACAAGTGTTTCAGCCGGACATTCTCGGCATAAACAACCGGGACTTAAAAACGTTCCGTACTTCTGTTTCGCAAACGGAAAAAATAGCGCAGCTTGTGCCGGACGGCTGCCTGCTGGTCAGTGAAAGCGGCATCGGTTCTTTGGCTGACCTGCAATTCGTCAACAAGCACGGGGCGCAGGCTGTATTGGTCGGAGAATCCTTAATGAGAGAGGATTCGCAGCAAAAGGCGATCTGCGGACTGTTCGGGGAGTGACGATATGGAAAAACCTGAGTTAAAGTACTGCGGAATACGATCGAAGCGTGATTATGAACTTGCGGCAGCTTCAGAAGCGAATTATCTGGGATTTATTTTTGCCGCAAGCAAACGGAGAGTAACGCCGGATGAGGTTCGGAAATGGAAAGAGCAGGTTCAGACAGACAAGAAACATGTCGGAGTATTTGTAAATGAAACGATAGAAAACATCGCGCAAATCGCCTCTGATCTGGCACTTGACGTCATCCAGCTTCACGGTGATGAATCGCCTGAGCATGCCCGCCGTCTCCGTCCGCTTGTGCGCTCGGAGATATGGAAAGCGCTCCATCACGGGGAAGGGACGCTTCGTCAGATGACTCAATTTGCACCTGCTGTCGACGGCTATGTCATTGATTCTTCAGTAAAAGGAATGAGAGGCGGCACGGGAATCGCGTTTTCATGGGCCCGTGTCCCCTTGTACCGAAAGCAGGCTAAAAATGCAAACAAGCGCTGTTTTATCGCGGGCGGCGTTAATCCTGGAACGATTACAGGCTTACTGAGATCGCGACCGTGCGGTATAGATCTTGCCAGCGGAATTGAAAAAAACGGACAAAAGGATCAAACACTGATCCGGCTTTTAGAAGAAAGGATGAACCACTATGTATCCATATCCAAATGAAATCGGAAGATACGGCGAATTCGGCGGCAAATTTGTCCCTGAAACATTGATGCGGCCCCTTGAGGAAATCGAAACGGCTTTCACAGAACTAAAGAATGATCCCGTTTTTCATGCCGAATATAAAAAACTATTGTTTGATTACTCCGGAAGACCGACCGCATTAACGTTCGCAGACAGGGTGTCAGAGTATTTGGGAGGGGCGAAAATCTATCTGAAAAGAGAAGATTTAAACCATACCGGCTCTCATAAAATTAACAACGCGTTAGGCCAGATTCTGCTTGCCAAAAAGATGGGCAAAACGAAAATCATCGCCGAAACCGGTGCGGGACAGCACGGTGTGGCTGCCGCGACAGCCGCCGCAAAATTCGGCTTTAAGTGTACGGTTTTTATGGGTGAAGAAGACGTTGCGCGCCAGTCGCTGAACGTATTCCGGATGAAACTGCTCGGCGCGGAAGTGGTGCCGGTCACAAGCGGAAACGGCACGCTGAAAGATGCGACGAATGAGGCAATCAGGTATTGGGTCCAGCATTGTGAAGATCATTTCTATCTTATCGGTTCTGTAGTGGGGCCGCACCCATATCCGTATATCGTTCGCGAATTTCAGAAAATCATCGGCGAGGAAGCGAAAGAACAGCTTCGCCGGGTTGAAGGAACGCTCCCGGATAAGGTTGTTGCATGTGTCGGCGGCGGAAGCAATGCGATGGGCATTTTTCAGGCCTTTTTAGACGAAGATACTGAGCTGATCGGCGCCGAGGCTGCCGGAAAAGGAATTGATACACCGCTGCATGCGGCAACGATCGCAAAAGGGACGCTCGGGGTGATTCACGGTTCAATGACCTATTTAATACAAGATGAATACGGGCAGATTATCGAACCGTATTCCATTTCAGCAGGCCTTGATTACCCGGGGATCGGCCCTGAGCACGCCTATCTGCATAAAAGCGGCCGTGTAACGTACGAAAGCGTGACAGACGATGAAGCGATTGCCGCGTTACGTCTGCTTTCTGAAACAGAAGGTATTCTTCCGGCTATTGAATCTGCCCACGCTCTGGCAAAAGCGTTTGAAATGGCAAAAGACATGGATAAAGACAAAATCATTCTCGTCAGTTTGTCGGGAAGAGGAGATAAAGATGTTCATACGCTGATGAATGTTTTGGAAAACGGGGTGGAGACACATGTTTAATCTGCGAGATTCTGAAAAATTATTTATCCCTTTTATTACAGCTGGCGATCCGCTTCCTGACATTTCTGTTGAGCTGGCAATATCATTGCAGAATGCAGGCGCTTCTGCCCTTGAAATCGGCGTTCCTTACACAGATCCGCTTGCGGACGGACCCGTCATACAACGGGCTTCAAAACGGGCTCTGGAAAACGGAATGAATATCGTAAAAGCAATTGAACTTGGCGGCAAAATGAAAAAAAACGGCGTTCATATTCCAATTATCCTCTTTACGTATTATAATCCTGTGTTACAATTAGAAAAAGAATACTTTTTCGCTTTACTGCGGGAAAACGACATAGACGGTCTGCTTGTACCCGACCTTCCATTAGAGGAAAGCGCCCTTTTGCAAATGACATGCAAAAAGGAGAACATCGCTTATATCTCACTGGTTGCGCCGACAAGTGAAGACCGTTTGAAAATAATTACTGAACAGGCCTGCGGCTTTGTGTATTGTGTATCCTCTTTAGGAGTGACGGGCGTACGCAGCGAATTCGATCCGTCTGTATACTCTTTCATACGTAAGGTGAAAGAATTCAGCTCTGTTCCGGTGGCGGTCGGTTTTGGCATTTCAAACCGCAAACAGGTTGACGGGATGAATGAAATATCTGACGGTGTCGTTGTCGGCAGCGCGCTTGTCAAAAAAGTTGAAGAGCTTAAAACAAAGCTTGTGAATCCCGGAACAAGAGCTGATGCGCTTCTTGAATTTGAAGAATACGCAAAGACGTTCGGACGACTGTACAGTGTAAAATGAGGTGACTGGATTTGCAGATTAATGAACAGCTGCGGCAGCTGAAACCGTATCAGCCGGGCAAACCAATAGAAGAAGTGAAAATGGAATACGGGCTTGAGAAAGTAGTAAAACTCGCTTCTAACGAAAATCCGTTCGGCTGTTCACAGGCCGCTAAAGATGCGCTGCATCAGGAGATTGAGCAGCTTGCGCTGTATCCCGACGGTTACAGTGCCGCTTTGAGAACGCGGCTCAGCGAGCATCTGCAGGTCAGTGAATCTTCTATCATTTTCGGCAACGGCTCTGATGAGCTTGTGCAGATTATCTGCCGTTCTTTATTAAATGATCAGGCAAACACGATTACCGCCGCCCCGACTTTCCCGCAATACAGACACAATGCGGTGATTGAAGGCGCTGAGGTGCGCGAGGTGCCGCTCCGCAGTGACGGCGCTCATGATTTGGACCGGATGCTGGAAGCAATTGACGGCAAGACGAAAGTCATATGGGTATGCAACCCCAATAATCCGACGGGAACATATACTTCTGAGCAAGAGCTAATCGCCTTTTTAAACAGAGTTCCCGAGCATATACTCGTTGTACTTGATGAAGCGTACTACGAGTATGTCACGGCGGAAGATTACCCAGAAAGCATTCCGCTTTTAAAGCAATATGCGAATGTCATGATCCTCCGCACCTTCTCTAAAGCGTACGGACTTGCCGCGCTGCGCGTCGGATACGGCATTGCGGACGAAGCGCTGATCCGCCAGATTGAACCGGCGAGAGAGCCGTTCAATACGAGCAGAATCGGTCAGGCTTCGGCACTGGCAGCGCTTGATGACCAGACATTTATTCAGGAATGTGTCGAGAAAAATCAAGCAGGCCTTAAGCAGTATTATGATTTTGCAGAAACTCACGGATTAACTTGTTATCCTTCACAAACCAACTTTGTGCTCATTGATTTTAACCGCCCGGCGGATGAACTGTTCCAAGCCCTGTTGGAAAAAGGATATATCGTCCGCTCAGGACAGGCGCTCGGATTTCCGACAGCGTTAAGGATTACGGTCGGTACGAAAGAGCAGAATGAGGAAATTCTCACAATTTTAGCTGAAATATTATAAGAGGTGATCAAGCATCACCTCTTTGCTTTATTAAAATAGTTGAAAAAGGAAATGAGTGAAATGAAGGATACTATATTGCTTGCGGGGATCGGGCTGATCGGCGGATCGATCGCATTGGCCATCAAAAAGGAGCATCCGCATAAACGGATTATCGGTGTGGATATTTCGGAAGAACAGCTCACTGCCGCGCTGAAGCTCGGAATTATTGACGAGCGGGCCGGTTCATTTACGGAAGGGGCGCAGCAAGCGTCTGTTGTCATTATCGCCACGCCTGTCGCCCAAACGCTGAAAATGCTCGATGTGCTGGCCGCATCAGACATCACCCATGAACTCCTGATTACGGATGTGGGCAGCACGAAACAGAAAGTCGTCAGCTACGCCGACAAAGTGCTTCCGGCTCACTATCAATTTGTCGGCGGCCATCCGATGGCGGGATCTCATAAATCCGGGGCCGCTGCCGCGAAAGAATTTTTATTCGAAAATGCGTTTTACATTTTAACACCCGGAAAATCAACTTCTAAAGAGTCAGTAATGCATCTGAAGGAACTCTTGAAAGCGGCAAACGCCCACTTTGTGGAGATGACCCCCGAGGAGCATGACGGCGTAACGAGCGTCATCAGCCATTTCCCTCATATCGTTGCTGCAAGCCTCGTACATCAGGCTCATCATGCTGAAGAAGATTATCCGTATTTGAAACGTTTCGCAGCCGGCGGTTTTCGGGACATCACCAGGATCGCCTCAAGCAGTCCGGCGATGTGGAGGGACATACTTCTTCATAACAAAGATAAACTGCTTGACCGCTTCAAAGAATGGAAACGGGAGATTGACACGATCGAATCTTATGTAGAAAATGAAGATGCGGACAGCCTGTTCGGATATTTTAAAAAAGCGAAAGATTATCGCGACGGTCTGCCGCTCCGTCAAAAAGGAGCGATCCCGTCCTTTTATGACCTTTATGTCGATGTTCCCGATCATCCGGGGGTCATTTCGGAAATTACGGCGATATTGGCAGAAGAAAAAATCAGTATCACCAACATCCGCATTATCGAAACAAGAGAAGATATTAACGGAATTCTCAGAATCAGTTTCCAGACTGATGATGACCGGAAGCGCGCGGAAACCTGCATTCAATCCCGCGCCAAATATGACACATTTTACGCTGACTGAGGTGGAAAACATTGAAAAGAGAAAAAGTGACGTCTTTAAACGGTGAAATTCATATTCCGGGGGATAAATCCATCTCCCACCGTTCTGTTATGTTCGGAGCGCTTGCGGAAGGAACGACAACGGTAAAAAACTTTTTGCCCGGAGCCGATTGTCTGAGCACCATTGCCTGCTTCAGAAAAATGGGTGTCTCCATTGAACAAAACGGAAGTGATGTAACGATATACGGGAAGGGCATTGACGCACTTTGTGAGCCTGACAGCCTTCTTGATGTCGGAAATTCCGGCACGACCATCCGCCTGATGCTCGGCATTTTAGCCGGACGCCCATTTCACAGTACGGTAGCGGGCGACGAAAGTATTGCAAAGCGCCCGATGAAGAGGGTGACGGAGCCTTTAAAACAGATGGGAGCCGTGATTGACGGAAGAGCGGACGGAGGATTTACGCCTTTATCCGTAAGAGGCGGACAATTGAAAGGCATTGATTACGTCTCCCCTGTTGCAAGCGCGCAGATCAAATCCGCCGTGCTGCTTGCCGGATTTCAGGCTGAAGGGACGACGACCGTCACTGAGCCTCATAAGTCAAGAGACCATACGGAACGGATGCTGAACGCTTTTGGCGCCGAGCTTGCGGAAACGGAGACGAGCGCTTCCGTAACGGGCGGTCAGAAGCTCCGGGGAGCTGATATTTTCGTGCCCGGCGATATTTCTTCAGCGGCCTTTTTCCTCGCGGCAGGCGCTGTCGTTCCCGAAAGCCGGATTGTGCTGAAAAATGTCGGCCTGAACCCGACACGCACGGGAATGATTGATGTCTTAAAGCAAATGGGGGCTTCACTTGAAGTGATTCCTTCAGAAGCGGACAGCGCGGAGTCTTACGGAGACCTGGTTATTGAAACTTCAGATCTGAAAGCGGCAGAAATCGGCGGAGAAATCATTCCCCGTTTAATTGACGAGATCCCGATTATCGCCCTTTTGGCAACGCAGGCTGAAGGCACAACTGTCATTAAAGACGCTGCGGAGCTGAAGGTGAAGGAAACGAACCGGATCGACACCGTCGTATCAGAGCTCCGGAAAATCGGCGCAGACATTGAACCGACTGAAGACGGCATGAAAATACACGGCAAAAAAACGCTTGCGGGCGGAGCCGATGTGTCAAGCCACGGCGACCACCGCATCGGCATGATGCTCGGTATCGCTTCATGCCTGACAGAAGAGCCGATTGACATCCGTGATACTGAGGCGATCCATGTCTCATATCCGTCATTTTTTGAGCATTTAGATCAATTAGCCAAAAAAGCCTGAAGACGATTCTTCGGGCTTTTTTCTTCATGTGTCATAAAATCTTGGGCTTTGACATAGCTTGTCTTAAACAGAAAAATAAAAGAAAGGGGGAATGCGTTTTCGTTACAGATACAGCCGGAACAAATTGTGCTGTCTGCGTATAAAGATGCCGTCCCCTTTTTTGCCGTTTTCCTCTTAACTATTTTCTGATAAACTATAATGCCGGGTGAAGCATCTTATTTGCGGGCAGGCTCTGTCTGAATTATGATAAGAATAACCTGAAAAAAACCCTTTTCATTGGTTGATGAGGTATAGGAAAAGAAAGGACCGGTCTGATTTGAATACATTGATTCAAGAAGCCATAAAATTAGTTGAAGCAGGTGAAACCGAAAAGGGACTCAAAGCGCTTTCAAAAGCTGAAACAGAGCTTCAAGACGAAGACAAAGCCATTGCAGCCCAGCTCTACTATGAATGGGGAAACGCCGAAAAAGCGTTAGCGCTGATCAGTGATCTGCATGACCTTTATCCGGATGAGTCTGAGCTGACGAATTTTTACGCCGAATTGTTAATAGATATTGATGAAGAAGAAAAAGCTCTTGAGGTGCTGGAGACGATTTCTCCGGAAGACCCGTCTTACGCGGAAAGCCTTCTTTTAATGGCTGATCTGTATCAGATGCAGGGCTTATTTGAAGTAAGTGAGCAAAAGCTGTTACAGGCGAAAGCGATGTTACAAGATGAACCTGTTATTGATTTCGCTCTGGGGGAATTATACTTCACTCAGGGGTCATACGCAAAAGCCGTTCCTTACTATGAAGAGACGGCAAAAGAACGGCACGAAATCGGCGGCGTAAATGTTCATCAGAGGCTGGCTGAGTCATTGAGCGCGGCGGGTGAATTTGAGGAAGCGATTTCATGGTATGAAAAAGCGGCGGCAGAACATACAGAACCGAATACGATTTTCGGGTACGGGTTCACAGCCTATCAGGCGGGAATGGTCAAAACAGCCATCAAGCAGCTGTCTGATTTAAAAGGGCTTGATCCTTCCTATTCATCGCTTTATATGCCGCTTGCAAAAAGCTACGAGGCAGAAGGCATGTATGAAGATGCATTAAAAACCGCTAAAGAAGGCATTACTTACGATGAATACAATAAAGAGCTCTTTCTCTATGCGGCGAAAATGGCGTTAAAGCTCGGCAACGCAGAAGAAGGCAAAAAGCTTCTTCAGGAAGCGCTGGCGCTCGATCCGGGTTACGTGGAAGCGCTCCATACGCTTTTAGCCGTCTATCATAAAGAAGAAAGCTTTGAAGAGATTATTGATCTGATTCAGGAAGTCCGCGGCTACGGAGAAGAAGATTCGAAATACAATTGGTATTTGGCGGGTGCCTATACAGGCCTTGAGCAATACGCTGAAGCGAAAAAAAGCTTCGAAGCTGCGTATCTCCATTATCAGGATGATCGGGATTTCTTATATGAATACGCTCACTTCTTATTGGAAGAGGGTCTCCAGAAAGAAGCGCTGCCGCTTTTAAAACAAGTGCTTTCAATGGATGGAACAAACGAAGAGCTTGAAGAAACAATCTTACGGATAGAGGATGAATTTTTAAGATAAGCAGGATTTTGGACCATGCTTGCTGAATGTATAAGTGATGTCAGATTATACGATCGATAGAGGAGGGAATTACATGCAGACCCCTGTTTCTGTCAATGAAAAAAAGGATTTTATCCGTTGGTTTTTAAATCATTATCAGCTTAAACGCCGGGAGTGCGTCTGGATTTTAAATTATTTAATGAGTCATGATTCATTAATGGAAAAAGTCCATTTTGTAGAACAAGCCGAATTTTGCCCGCGAGGCATTATCATGTCTACTCATTGCGTTGATGAGGTGCCGTTTAGGTTTTACAAAGAAAATGTCATGACTACGGACGCGGAAAAATCTTTTCACGACATCCGGTTAAATAAACAGCAGGATTTATTTATCCAGCTGAATTTCCGTTCGGCCTACAGCTCACCGGAATATGCCGCTGTTCTTGAATCAAATCCGCATCTGCCGAAAGACCTGTTTGAAAATAAACAGGATCAGGGGATGGCCGAAAAAATATTAGAACATGCCATTTCCACTTTCCAGCGGGAAAAGCTGCTTAAAGATATCGACGAGGCGCTGGACCGCCACGACAAAGAAACATTTGAAAAGCTTTCCCGCCAATTGAATCAGCTCACATAAATGACAGCCTTGCAGAATATGCAAGGCTTGTTGCGTAAAGAGGAGGAACGAGACATGAGATGGAGGGCCGCTGATGCCGATGCCTATTTACAATCTGCGGATTACATTGATACCGCTGTCATTCCGTTAATTTCCATAACATCTTCAGGAGGCTTAAAAGAGGCCGTTGAACAGGGGGAAAGCACCCAATTGCTTTCTGAAGAGCTTGAGCGCCAATTGAAGGGACGGGTATATTTATTCCCCTCTTATACATATGTTGATATAGATCAATCACAAATCGCCCTGCTTCAAAAACTCAAAGAAGAGGTGATGACCAACTTCCGGCACGCCTTGTTCCTGACGGCAGACGAAAAATGGAAGGATTCTGAAATAGGGTCTGATGTCATATACATTCCTGCCGTTCCGTTTGAACATATGAAAGACTCTTTAAAGAGAAAAATAGCGGATGACAAGTGCGGAGAAATTTTGAACGTTTTGTTACAGAAGTGGAACAATTCTTAAAAACTCCATACATCCCGCAAAACACCCGTTTTGCCTCTGTTGACCTTGCTGAAAGATTCATATATTATGAGGGTGTCAAATCTCTGAATTATTTTCTATTTTAGTTAATTTTTGGTCAATCTTTAGGGGGGGGAAGAGATGGGCGGAAAACAAGATATATCAAGAAGACAATTTTTAAACTATGCGCTCACCGGCGTGGGGGGATTTATGGCCGCCAGTGCGCTTATGCCCATGGTCCGTTTTGCGCTGGACCCGGTATTAAAACCGACGGGAGATCAAAAAATGGTGCAGGTTGTCAGTGTGGATGAGCTAACGAAGGAGCCGAAGCGGTTTGACTTTAAAATTCATCAAGTCGACGCCTGGTACGAATCGGAAGAATCCAGGTCAGCCTGGGTTTACAAGCATGGGGATGAAATTATAGCGCTTTCTCCGATCTGTAAACATTTGGGCTGCACCGTAAACTGGAACAATGATCCTAAAAATCCGAACAAATTCTTTTGTCCCTGCCATTACGGGCTGTATGAAAAAGACGGCACGAACGTTCCGGGCACGCCGCCGCTCGCGCCTCTTGACCGTTATGAGCAAAAAGTAAAGGACGGCTTTTTGTATCTTGGAAAAGCAAAGCCTAGGGGGGAAGGGTGACATGCTGAATAAAATTTATGACTGGGTGGATGAACGTCTCGATATTACGCCGATGTGGCGGGATATCGCCGACCATGAAGTGCCGGAACATGTAAATCCCGCTCACCATTTCTCGGCTTTTGTCTATTGTTTCGGCGGTTTGACGTTTTTTGTAACCGTTATCCAAGTACTGTCCGGGATGTTTTTAACGATGTATTATGTGCCGGATATAAAAAACGCGTGGGAATCTGTGTATTATTTGCAGAATGAAGTCGCTTTCGGGCAGATTGTAAGGGGTATGCACCATTGGGGCGCAAGTTTAGTCATTGTGATGATGTTTTTACATACGCTGCGGGTTTTCTTTCAGGGAGCTTATAAAAAGCCTCGGGAATTGAACTGGATCGTCGGTGTTCTGATCTTTTTTGTGATGCTCGGTCTCGGTTTTACAGGGTATCTGCTTCCATGGGATATGAAGGCGCTGTTTGCGACAAAGGTAGGTCTTCAGATTGCGGAGGCGACGCCATTGATCGGAGCGCAGGTGAAAACTCTTCTTGCCGGCCACCACGATATTGTCGGCGCCCAAACGCTGACGAGATTTTTTGCGATTCACGTATTTTTTCTCCCTGCCGCTTTGTTTGCGCTCATGGGCGCCCACTTTGTCATGATCCGCAAGCAGGGAATTTCAGGACCGCTTTAATACAAATCTGATATAAAAGGGAGGGGATGACATGCACCGGGGGAAAGGAATGAAGTTTGTAGGAGATTCAAGGATACCGGCTGAAAAAAAACCGAATATACCGAAAGACTATTCAGAGTATCCTGGAAAGACAGAGGCGTTTTGGCCGAACTTCCTGCTGAAAGAATGGATGGTCGGGGCCGTTTTCCTCGTCGGATTTCTCGTTTTAACGATTGTGCACGAGCCGCCTTTGGAACGGGTGGCGGACCCGACGGATACAGGGTATATTCCGCTGCCGGATTGGTATTTTCTATTTTTATACCAGCTATTAAAATATGAATATGCCGCAGGGAGCTACACCGTTATCGGCGCGATGATTATACCGGGTCTTGCCTTCGGGTCGCTGCTTTTGGCTCCGTTTCTCGACAGGGGGTCTGAAAGAAGGCCGTGGAAGCGTCCGGTCGCGGTCGGGATGATGCTTTTGGCGCTTTGCGCTACGGTCTTTTTAACGTGGCAGTCAGTCGCGACGCATGACTGGGCGAAGGCGGAGGAGCAAGGGAAAATCAAAAAAGAAGCCGCCATTGATACTGAATCAGACGGTTATAAGGTATTTAAAGAACAAGGCTGTATTTCCTGTCACGGGGATAATCTTCAAGGCGGAAGCGCCGGACCGTCCCTGGTCGATAACGGGCTGAGCCCGGAAGAAATTAAAAAAATTGCCGTCAAAGGGAAAGGGCAGATGCCAGCCGGTATTTTTAAAGGGAATGACAAACAGCTTGATCAGCTGGCGAAGTTCATTTCTGAAACGACAGCGAAATAACGTATTGTGAAGTAGACAATAGCAGGATATACTTTTATGAAAAGAGCTGACCGGATGTCAGCTTTTTTTTCATGATACATACTTTTTACGGACTGAGAGTTGATGGTATGAGGTGGATTTCTTATCTTTTGGGGTTGCGCGGCATGCTTCTGCTTGTTCTTGCCGTTAATTTTATCGGTACGGTGTACGGCTATTATTGGTATGTGCCGCAGCTTGCGGACACGCCGTTCCGATTTCTGATATTTGTGCCTGACAGCCCGACGGCGACGTTTTTTTTCCTGTTCGTGCTTCTGGCATTTCTCATGGGAAGAAACGCGCCGCTGTTTGAAGCGCTGGCTCTTGTAACCCTTGTAAAATACGGGCTGTGGGCGGTCGGAATGAATGTCTTTGTGCTGGTCAAAATGGGGCAGATGCCTTGGGAAGGGTACATGCTGATTGCTTCACATTTTGCCATGGCCGTTCAAGGCGTTTTATACAGCCCGTATTTTCGGTTCCGGTTATGGCATCTTGCCGTTGCCGCTGTTTGGACGCTTCATAATGATGTCATTGATTATCTTTTCGGCATGATGCCCCGCTACTCAATGCTCAATGACTATATGCAAGTAATCGGCTATGCTACATTCTGGCTGAGCATATTTTCACTCGGCCTTGCATACTATTTGGTGATTTCCAAAAGACGGATAAAGCTTGACTTACACTGATAGAATCTTGGTCTAACCTTGTCCCGCTCCTCATATTCTGTAAAGAGAAGGAGTGGGAGGGACCTCTATGAAACGAAAGCTGACGATCTGTCTTTTACTTGCTCTTATGTGTTTCATCACAACTGCCAAAGCTGAAGATGAGGGCGGTCTCAAGGAACTGAACGACCTTTCGGATACCGTTTTCCAAATGACGCGGCATTCGCAGTATGATGAGGCTCTGCAAGTGCTTGGCTACTTTAAGAAAAAAATGACACACGTAAACTCACTGAGCGGCGCCGAAGTCAGGCAGGTGACTCTGGGTTTCAATGATTTAGTGCGCGTTCTGAAACAGGCAGACGCCTCAGATACCGAAAAAATCCGGGCAGCCGCCCAGTTCAGGTTGGTAATGGATGCGATGGAAGACCACTCCGATCCGCTGTGGGGTTCGCTTGAAAGACCGATTATGGCGACATTCAGCGCCTTAAAAGAAGATGTCAGCGGAAACGGAAGTGAAAATTTCAATGAAAAGTGGAATGAATTTATATCATTATATGATTTAATTTATCCCAGCCTGACAATGGATGTGTCGGCCGGCCAGCTTGATACGGTGGCGAAACATATCGAGGTGATTGAGCAGGACGGGTTTCAGCAGATGACAAAAGGAACAAAGCTTGAGCGTCTGACGCTCCTGCAGCAGGATTTAAAGCGGGTTTTTGACAAGGTGGAGCGGGATGACGCTGACCCTTCGCTGCTCTGGGTCATTCTGACAACAGGCGGTATCATTATTACTGCGCTGACATATGTCGGCTACCGAAAATACAGAGCGGAAAAAAAGAAAGAGAAAAAGCGTGAGTATCCTAAGTCTAAATAAACACAAATTGCTGTAAAGGAGCTAAGTCAGTGAAAAAACTCATCCAGCAATTGGCTTCAAAACACCTCCCGCAGCCGATCAGAGGCAGAAAAGGGGCGACTGACGAAGGACCGCGAAACCTCGCGCGTGACTTCCAGAATCCTGACATGCTCGTTCCGCCCTCAACGGATGCAGGAACGGTTCAAAACTTGAAATTCTCATTTTCTGATACGCATATGAGGCTTGAAGACGGCGGATGGTCCAGAGAGGTGACGGTCAGGGAACTGCCGGTATCAAAAAACATCGCGGCGGTAAACATGAGACTGAAACCGGGAGCTGTGCGGGAGCTTCATTGGCATAAAGAAGCCGAATGGGGATATGTGATTAACGGAGAAGTCCGTTTAACTGCGGTTGATCAAAATGGGCGGAATTTTATTGATAACGTAAGTGAAGGGGATCTGTGGTATTTTCCTTCCGGCATTCCTCATTCCATTCAAGGGATGGAACGGGGCAGTGAGTTTTTGCTTGTCTTTGATGACGGCTCTTTTTCAGAAAACAGCACCTTTTCAGTAACGGACTGGTTTGCCCACACCCCGCGCAGCGTGCTGGAGGCGAACTTCGGTGTTCCCGGATATGACTTGGCCTACATTCACAAGAAAGAGCGTTACATGTTCCAACTGGAACCGCCTCCCCCGATTGAGCAGGCAGCAGTTTCTTCCCCGGAAGGCACCGTTTTGGAGCCGTTCAGCTACAAGCTTTCCCGGCAGGAGCCTCTTGTTACCAGCGGGGGAAGAGTAAAGATTGTCGATTCAAAAACGTTTAAGGCGTCAAAAACGATTGCCGCAGCTCTTGTGGAAGTCGAACCCGGAGGCATGAGAGAATTGCATTGGCATCCGAATACGGATGAGTGGCAGTATTATCTTTCAGGAGAAGCGAAAATGACGGTGTTTGCGGCGGAGGGAAGAGCGCGGACATTTAACTATCAAGCGGGTGACGTAGGATATGTTCCTTTTGCAATGGGACATTATGTTCAGAATACCGGTGACACCGTGCTTCGCTTTCTGGAAATCTTCAAAAGCGACCGTTTCGAAGACGTCTCTTTAAACCAATGGCTGGCACTGACGCCGCAGCGCTTCGTCGAGCAGACGCTCAATGTCAGTCCGGCATTCGTCCGCCGATTGAAAAAGAAAAAATCACCGGTTGTCAAATGGAAACACGAACAGTAAAGGCGGCAAAAGCCGCCTTTTTATTATCGTCTGATCGGATTTTTATTTTCATCAAGCGTAAATCCTTCGCCGAGCACATCATGGACGTCGCTTACTGCAACAAAGGCGTGCGGGTCAACGGAAGTGATGACGCTTTTCAAAAGCACAATTTCGTTTTTCGGAACGACGCAGTAAAGAACGTCCCTGTCTTCTTTTGTATATGATCCCTGTCCTTTTAAAACGGTGACACCGCGCTCCATCTCTTCAATGATTTTTTGCTGGATCAAATCGTTTTTCGAAGAAATAATCGTTGCCCCTTTTGCGGCATAGCCGCCTTCCTGTATAAAATCAATCAATCTCGCAGCGACAAAAACGGCTACAAGCGTGTACATCGCTTCCTTGTAAGAAAGATACGTAAACAAAGAAAGAAGAATGACACAGGCGTCAAAGGCAAACATCGTCCGGCCCATCGGGATTCCGAAAAATTTGTTGATCAGCCTGGCGATGATATCGACCCCGCCCGTCGTGCCGCCGTATTTAAAAATAATGCCGAGACCCGCGCCGATAAATACACCGGCGAATAAGGCGGCCAGCGCTAAATCATGGGACAGCGGCATATGAATTTCGTAGCGCTGAAAAACACTCAGAAAAACAGAAAGAGAAACGGTGCCGATCAGGGTATAGACAAACATCGTCCGGCCGAGCATGCGCCAGCCGATGAAAAAGATAGGAATGTTCAATACCAGGTTGGAAATAGAAGGGCTGATGTGGAATAACGCATATAAAAGCAGCGTAATGCCGGTAAATCCGCCTTCCGCCAAATTGTTCTGCATATTAAAGTGAACCAGTCCGAATGAAAAAACAGCGGCGCCGATTAAAATAAAGCAAATGTTTTTGATTCTGATTTCTCCAAGCATTGCATCAAACCCCTTTTCCTTCCATAAGATTGCGTAAATATTATAGTGGATACAAAAGAAAACAGCAAACTGCCGTTTTTAACATTTGTCAAATGTACTTGAATTAGCTAACATGGAAGAGATGACAGGAGGTATTCGCACAGTGAGTGACAAAACGATGAAAGACTTACAAGCTGAGGTCGATGAATATATCGGCCAATTCAAAGAAGGCTATTTCAGCCCGCTTGCCATGATGGCCCGTCTCACGGAAGAACTGGGCGAACTTGCAAGAGAAGTCAACCATTATTATGGGGAAAAGCCGAAGAAAACGACGGAAAATGAGAAAAGCATGGAAGAGGAAATGGGCGATGTGCTGTTCGTCCTGATCTGCCTCGCCAACTCCCTTGATATTTCATTGGAGGAAGCTCATAACCGCGTCATGCATAAATTTAATACACGTGATAAAGACCGCTGGACTAGAAAAGAAGAAGGAAAGTAGGAGAAACCATGTCAAATGAAACCATTAAAGTCGTCATTGCCGGACCGAGAGGCAGAATGGGCCAGGAGGCCGTAAAACTTGCCGTCCGCACGCCTCATTTTGAGCTTGTCGGCGCCATTGACCATACATACGATCAGCAAACATTGCGGGAAGTGATGTCAGCTGATTCAGACGCTCTTATTTATACGGATATCCGCGCATGTTTCCAACAAACAAAACCGGATGTGCTGATCGATTTGACAACGCCTGAAATCGGCAAAAAACATACGAAAGCCGCTCTTGAACACGGCGTCCGCCCCGTTGTGGGTACGACCGGATTTTCTGAAGCCGATTTAGAGGAACTTCAAGGCTTGACTGAAGAGAAAGGAATCGGCGCCATCATCGCTCCGAACTTTGCATTGGGCGCGGTGCTGATGATGAAGTTCTCACAAATGGCCGCCAACTATTTTGAAGATGTAGAAATCATTGAGCTTCATCATGATCAAAAGCTGGATGCCCCGAGCGGAACGGCGCTGAAAACAGCGGAAATGATCTCAAGCGTCCGTACAGAAAAGCAGCAGGGCCATCCTGATGAAAAAGAAATTCTGCCGGGCGCCCGCGGTGCTGAATTAAACGGCATCCGCCTTCACAGCGTGCGTCTGCCGGGCCTTATCGCCCACCAGGAAGTCATGTTCGGCATGGACGGCCAGACGCTGAAACTGCGCCATGACTCCTATAACCGGGCTTCCTTTATGTCAGGAGTGAAGCTGTCAGTGGAGCAAGTGATGAAAATCGACCAGCTTGTATACGGACTCGAAAATATTATCGACTGAATCGGCAAGGGGGAGAACATCAAATGAAAATCGCTTTGATTGCTCACGATAAAAAAAAGCAGGATATGGTTCAGTTTACGACCGCATATAAAGATATACTGAGCCATCATGAGTTATACGCGACAGGTACGACAGGCCTGAAAATCCAGGAAGCGACCGGATTGTCCGTTGAACGTTTTCAATCCGGCCCGCTCGGCGGAGATCAGCAAATCGGCGCATTGATTGCAGCAAATGCCCTGGATCTCGTCATTTTTCTGCGCGATCCATTAACTGCGCAGCCTCACGAACCGGATGTCTCGGCGCTGATCCGGCTGTGTGACGTATACGCGATCCCGCTTGCCACAAATATGGGAACAGCGGAAATCCTCGTCCGGACACTGGACGGCGGGGCATTTGATTTCCGCAATCTTGTGCGCGGAGGAGAGCCGAATGTCTGAACACGTTGATATTCTGGCGTTCGGCGCCCATAGTGATGATGTCGAGATCGGTATGGGCGGCACGATCGCAAAATTTACGGCTCAAGGAAAAACCGCGGTGATATGCGATTTGACCGAGGCCGAACTATCATCCAACGGAACGGTAGGGATAAGAAAAGAAGAAGCGGCAGAGGCGGCACGAATTCTCGGCGTAAAAGAGAGAATCCAGCTTACGCTTCCCGACCGCGGGCTTTTGAAAAGTGAGGACGGCATCCGCCGGATTGTCAGTGTCATCAGAGCCTGCCGGCCGAAAACCGTTTTCATGCCTTATCCGAAAGACCGCCATCCTGACCACGGCAATGCGGCGGCTTTGGTCGAAGAGGCGGTGTTCTCGGCGGGAATTCATAAATACAGAGATCATCAGGAACTGCCGGCTCATAAGGCTCAGCGCGTATACTATTATATGATCAACGGGTTTCACCGTCCGGACTTTGTAATCGACATAACGGAAACCATCGATCTGAAAAAAGAAAGCCTGCACGCCTATCAAAGCCAGTTTATTCCTACGGCGCAGTCAGTGAACACACCGCTGACCAACGGTTATATTGAAATGGTGGAAGCGCGGGAAAGACTGTATGGCAAAGAAGCCGGGACGGGGTATGCCGAGGGTTTCTTTTCAAAACAGCTTCCCGTTTTGAATGATGATGTTTTTGGGGGCGGACAATGAGACCATTAAAAATAGGGATTACATGCTACCCGAGTGTCGGAGGCTCGGGTATTATTGCGACGGAACTCGGCAAGCTGCTTGCAGAAAAAGGGCACCAGGTTCATTTCATCACATCAAGCATCCCGTTCAGATTAAATACATATCATCCGAATATTCATTTTCATGAGGTGGAAGTCAACCAATACGCGGTATTTAAATATCCGCCTTATGACCTTACGCTGGCGAGCAAAATCGCCGAGGTTGCCGCAAGGGAAAATCTTGATATCATCCACGCGCATTATGCGCTGCCGCATGCGGTATGCGCTTATCTTGCCAAGCAGATGCTCAAGCGCGACATCGGCATCGTGACGACGCTTCACGGTACGGACATCACCGTTTTAGGATATGATCCGTCATTAAAAGATTTAATCCGTTTTGCCATCGAAGCGTCCGACAGAGTGACGGCGGTATCAACCGCGCTTGCCGGAGAAACATATGACTTAATCAAGCCGGATAAAAAAATTGAGACCATCTACAACTTTATTGATGAACGTGTTTATCTTAAGAAAAATACAGAGAGTATAAAAGAGAAACATGGCATTTTGCCGGATGAAAAAGTCGTCATCCATGTTTCGAACTTCAGAAAAGTAAAACGTGTTAAAGATGTCATCCGCGTTTTCCGTAATATCGCAGCCAAAACAAAGGCGAAGCTCCTGCTTGTCGGCGACGGGCCGGAAAAGTGCGTCGCTTGGCAGCTTGTCGAAAAATACGGACTGCAGGATCAAGTGCTGCTCCTCGGAAATCAGGACAGGGTGGAAGAGCTGTATTCCATCAGCGACCTTAAGCTTCTTCTGTCTGAAAAAGAAAGTTTCGGACTCGTCCTCCTTGAGGCGATGGCCTGCGGCGTGCCGTGCATCGGAACAAATATCGGCGGAATCCCGGAAGTGATTAAAGATCAAGTAAGCGGTTTTCTGGTGGAAGTCGGCGATATTCAGGCGGCATCTGAAAAAGCGCTTGCCGTTTTAGAAGATAAACAGCTCAGCAAACGATTGACTGATCATGCGCTGAAAATGGCGGAGACCGCCTTTTCTTCGCAAAGAATCGTCAGTCAGTATGAACGGATTTATGACGAATTGGCAGGACCGGAGTGATCTTATGGAACAGGAATTTGTCAAAGCCCTCCCCATCCTTCATCATCTGATGAAGGCGGGCCATCAGGCGTACTTTGTCGGGGGAGCCGTCAGAGACAGCTATATGAAACGAAAAATAGGTGATGTGGACATCGCAACCAGCGCTTCGCCGAATGAGGTGGAGCGTCTCTTTAAGCGGACTGTCGATGTAGGAAAAGAGCACGGCACCGTCATCGTCCTGTGGGAAGATGAAACCTATGAAGTCACCACTTTTCGTGCCGAATCAGAATATAAGGATTACCGGCGCCCTGAAGCTGTGCGGTTCATTACTTCTTTATCAGAAGACTTAAAGCGGAGAGACTTAACGATTAATGCGATGGCGATGTCTGCCGAAGGAGAGCTGCTTGATTATTTCGGAGGCGCACATGATATCGGACAAAAGCTGATCCGTACGGTGGGTAACCCTGAAGACCGCTTTCGGGAAGACGCTCTGCGGATGATGAGAGCCGTCCGCTTTATGAGTCAGCTCGGCTTTCTGTTAGAAAAAGAAACAAGAGAGGCCATCATGAAAGACAGGGAGCTTTTGGCACATGTATCAGTAGAACGAAAGACCGTCGAGTTTGAAAAGCTGCTGCAGGGCGTTTCCTCACAAGAAGCGATTCAAACGATGGTGCAAACAGGTCTGATACAAGAGCTGCCCGGTCTTTCCGGTTATGAGCAGCAAATGCTTGAAGCAAGCGGATTTCCGTTTTCTTCTTTAGATGCACGCGAAGAACGCTGGGCAGCGCTGTTATTGCTTCTCGGTCTTTGCCCGAAAAGCGCCGAGGCGTTTTTAAAACAATGGAAACTGCCGGGAAAAGTCATAAAAAAAGCGGTGCAAATCATAAGCGTTTATCCGGTGCAGCTGGAAGCGGAAGCGATGTACCGGGCGGGAGAGGCGCTGTTTTCAGCCGTTAAAATCGGGATGCTGAAAAAGCATAAGACGATTGATGAACAAAAGCTGAAAGAGGTTCAGAGCCTGTATGAGCAGCTGCCGATCAAAAGCCTTCGAGACCTCGACATTTCAGGCGCTGATCTGATGGAGCTCAGAAACCGCCGCGCGGGTAAATGGGTGGCCGAAGAACTTCGCCGGATCGAAGAAGCGGTATTGGCAGGGAAGCTTCCTAACCGAAAACATGACATAAAGGAGTGGCTCGCATCATGGGATCAACATTAAGAACCCGATTAATTGATTTATTTTCTGAGGCGGGTGACGGCTTTATCTCCGGGCAGAAAATAAGTGACGCGCTCGGCTGCTCGAGAACCGCCGTTTGGAAACATATAGAGGAGCTCCGCAAAGAGGGCTATGAGGTTGAGGCGGTCAGAAGAAAAGGGTACAGGCTCATTAAAAAACCGGGGAAACTCAGTGAATCCGAAATCCGTTTCGGGCTGAAAACAGAGGTTTTGGGCAAACAGCTTCATTACCGGGACGTCCTGCCGTCCACCCAAAAAACCGCTCATGAACTTGCCAATGACGGCGCGCCGGAAGGAACGCTCGTAGTCGCCGATAAACAAACGGCTGGCAGAGGAAGAATGGCCAGAGTATGGCATTCACAGGAGGGAAACGGGATTTGGATGAGCCTCATTCTGAGACCCGACGTTCCTTTGCAAAAAACGCCGCAGCTCACCCTGTTATCCGCCGTTGCGGTCGTACAGGCCATCGAGGCTTTTACAGGCGTACAGCCCGCCATTAAATGGCCGAATGATTTAATGATTCACGGCAAAAAAGCCGTCGGGATTTTAACTGAGCTGCAGGCGGAAGAAGACCGTGTCCGTTCGGTTATTCTCGGGATCGGCATCAACGTGAACCAGCAGGAAACCGATTTTCCCGGCGAGCTTCAGGACATTGCGACGAGCCTGAGCATGGAAGCCGGCGAAAAAATTGACAGAGCGGGTCTGATACAAGAGATTCTGCTGACTTTTGAAAAACGCTATCAGGATTACTTGAACCACGGCTTTACACCGATCAAGCTGCTATGGGAAAGCTATGCGGTCGGACTGGGGAATGAGCTCAGAGCGAGAACGCTGCAAGGGACGTTTTACGGGAAATCGCTCGGCATTGATGATGAGGGAGTTCTTCTCTTGGAAACGAAAGACGGCATAAAGAAGATATATTCTGCCGATATTGAGCTCAATTAATCTTAGTTGGTACAAGCCTCGTGAATTTGGTATACTTCCTATGGGCAGTATCATAATGAACTGCACCTGATCAGCAGAACAGAGATTACGAAAAGTCTGCCTTGATCCAAAAAAGGACTGGGACAGAGGGATGACATTCGCCGAACGTTAAACAAGTGGGATCCTTCTTATTTTACAGAAGGCTTTTTTGCTTGCGAAGAATTGGCGGCTCATCTCCTCACCGTTTAGAGGAGGAGAAACAGAATGAAAACAAAACTGGATTTCATGAAAATGAAGGAAAACGGAGAGCCGATCGTGATGCTGACCGCTTACGATTATCCGCAGGCAAAGCTTGCGGAACAGGCGGGAGTCGACATGATTTTAGTCGGGGATTCGCTCGGAATGGTCGTGCTCGGACTCGATTCAACAGTCGGCGTAACGGTCAGTGACATGATTCACCATACAAAAGCGGTAAAACGCGGTGCGAAAAATACGTTTATCGTAACTGACATGCCGTTTATGTCTTACCACCTTTCAAAAGAAGATACAATGAAAAACGCCGCGGCCATTATTCAGGAAAGCGGCGCGGACGCGTTAAAGCTGGAAGGCGGAGACGGCGTTTTCGAATCCATCCGCGCGCTGACTCTCGGCGGAATTCCCGTCGTCAGCCATTTAGGCCTCACACCGCAGTCTGTCGGCGTATTAGGCGGATATAAAGTGCAGGGAAAAGATGAGCAAAGCGCGAAAAAGCTCATTGAAGACAGCATCAAATGCGAGCAGGCGGGAGCGATGATGCTCGTGCTTGAATGCGTGCCTGCTGAACTGACTGCTAAAATAAAAGAAGAAGTATCCATTCCTGTCATCGGAATCGGAGCCGGTTCAAAAGCGGACGGCCAAGTCCTTGTCTATCATGACGTCGTCGGCCACGGCGTGGACAGAACACCGAAGTTCGTGAAGCAATACGCCAAAATCGACGGCACG
Organism: Bacillus sp. ChL18; assembly: GCF_026241425.1. Lineage (NCBI taxonomy): Bacteria > Bacillati > Bacillota > Bacilli > Caryophanales > Bacillaceae > Bacillus > Bacillus sp. ChL18. Next base: position 761,660 of record NZ_JAPHWE010000001.1, read on the forward strand.
ATTGAGTCGGCCCTCAGCGATTACGTCCGTGATGTGAAAGAACGGGTTTTCCCGGAAGAAAAGCATTCCTTTCAGATAAACCAAACTGTGCTGCAAGGCTTGTACGGAGGAAAGTAAGCGATGAAACAACTGACAGAAACTCAACAGCTGAAAGAATTGATTGCACAATACCGCTCAGAAGGCCGGACGATCGGATTCGTCCCGACAATGGGTTTTCTTCATGAAGGACATCTGACGCTGGTTGAAAAAGCAAGCAAAGAAAACGATATTGTCGTGATGAGCATCTTTGTCAATCCGACTCAATTCGGACCGGGCGAGGATTACGAGGCATATCCGCGGGATTTAAAGCGCGATGCCCGGCTTGCAGAACAGGCGGGGGCAGATGTTTTGTTTACGCCGTCTCCAAGTGATATGTATAAAGGCGAGCAAAATGTTGCCGTGCAAGTGAAAAGGAGAACTGACGTGTTGTGCGGCGCCTCCCGCGTCGGCCATTTTGACGGAGTGGCCACTGTGCTGACGAAGTTTTTCAATCTCGTTAAACCGACCCGCGCCTACTTCGGCCTGAAAGATGCCCAGCAGGCAGCGGTTGTGGACGGATTGATTGAGGATTTCTTTATGGATATCGAATTGGTTGCAGTGGACACGGTCAGAGAAGAAGACGGACTTGCCAAAAGCTCTCGCAACGTCTATCTGACAGAGCAGGAACGCAAAGAAGCGCCGATGATCTATAAAGCATTGCAGCAAGGTGCCGAACTGATCAGAGACGGTGAAAGAAATCCGGAAACCGTTATAAAAACCGTCACCGATATCATCGAAAACACAAGCGGCGTCATTGATTATGCCGAACTGTACGCTTATCCGGAGCTGACTCCGCTTAAAACATTAAACGGCAAGGTCATTCTGGCCTGCGCCGTCCAATTTTCTAAAGCCAGACTGATTGATAATATCATTATTGATATTGATGAATGGGAGAGATCATAATATGTACCGCACTATGATGGCCGGAAAACTGCACCGCGCTACCGTGACGGAAGCCAATTTAAACTATGTCGGCAGCATTACGATTGATGAAGATCTTTTAGATGCCGTCGGAATGCTCGCTAATGAAAAAGTTCAGATTGTGAATAATAACAACGGAGCGAGACTTGAAACGTATATTATTCCCGGTAAGCGGGGGAGCGGCGTCATCTGTTTAAACGGAGCAGCCGCCCGTCTCGTCCAAGAAGGAGATAAAGTCATTATTATTTCTTATCAAATGATGTCTGATCAGGAAGCAAAAAGCCATCAGCCGAAGGTGGCTGTTCTGGATGATCAGAATAAAATCGAGCAGATGCTGGGCCAGGAGCCGGCACACACGATTTTGTAAAAGAGCCCCCTTCATGGGGGTTTTCTTTTAAGATTTAGGGGCAAAAGCTGTTTTTTGGCTCCATTTCTCAACAAAACGTGTTACACTTTTCTCGTATGCAAGAATTGAGGTGTCCATTTTAATGAACAAACAACGGTTCGTTGTCATAGATGTCGAAACAACAGGAAATTCGCCGAAAAAGGGCGATAAAATCATTCAAATCGCAGCGGTTGTCATTGAAAATGGACAAATAACTGAGCGGTTTTCAAAATATATCAATCCGAATCAAGTCATTCCGCCGTTTATTGAACAGCTGACCGGAATTTCGTCCGGAATGGTTGAAAATGAACTGCCGTTTGAAGCGGTCGCAGAAGAGATTTTTCATCTGCTTGACGGCGCGTATTTTGTTGCCCACAATATTCATTTCGACCTCGGATTTGTCCGGCATGAACTGAGCGAAGCGGGCTATGAGCTGCCGGATTGTGAAGTGCTTGATACGGTTGAGCTTTCGCGTATTGTTTTCCCGGGGTTTGAAGGATATAAGCTCGGTGAGTTGTGCGCGGAGCTGAATATTGTTCATGACCGCCCTCACCGCGCAGACAGCGATGCGGAGGTTACGGGACTGGTCTTTTTAGACATTTTACATAAACTGAAACATTTGCCTTTACCGACATTAAAGCAGCTTAGAAGGCTTTCACAGCATTTTATCAGCGATTTGACGCTGCTTTTGGATTCTTTTATACATGAAAGCAGGCCGGCGGAAGAAAAGAGCTGCATTCCATACGCCTCTTTTTCAATTAAAGAGCCCGATCATATTCCGGTTTCCCGTCCGGTGAATGCGGCCATTGACCTTGAAAAGTGGAACGAAGAAAAAGAACAGATCTTATCCGATATCATCCCCCGCTATGAAAAGCGGAAAGGGCAGCTTTCGATGATGGATGAAGTGCTTGGCGCCTTCCGCAATCGGGAGCATGCGCTGATTGAAGCGGCGCCCGGCATCGGAAAAACGATCGGTTATCTCGTTCCGGCTGTTTTATTTGCCAAAGCGGAGCAGACTCCCGTGATTATCAGCACGTACTCTACTCTTTTGCAGCAGCAGATCATGTCTAAAGATCTCCCGCTTTTGGAGCGTATGTTTCCTTGGCCGGTCAAAGCTGCTATTTTAAAAGGGAAATCACATTATCTGTGCCTGCCTAAGTTTGAACATATTCTGCATGAGGAAGATGACAACTATGATGCGGTTTTGACGAAAGCGCAGCTTCTCGTCTGGCTGACGGAGACTGAAACGGGCGACGCCGCTGAGCTGAATCTTCCATCAGGCGGCAGATTGCTGTGGGAGCGCATGGCTTACGATGAGAATTCTTTTTTTAAAAAAGGGAAGGACTCGGCTGCCGGGTTTTATGAACGGGCTAAAGAAAAAGCGCAGGCCGCAGATCTGATTATCACAAACCATGCTTTGCTGTTTTCAGATCAAAGCAGTGAAACGAAAAAACTGCCTGCAAGCGGAACAATCATCATTGATGAAGCGCATCATTTCGAACGCGCTGCCAGCGAGCACCTGGGGAAGAGAGCTTCATACATCGGACTGCACACAAAGCTCAGCCGAATCGGCACCTTAAAGGAACACGGACTGTTAAAGCGGATGAGAAAACTGTTTTATACGTATGAACTGCCGGCGGAAAGTTTTTTTGACGCCGATGAGTGGATGAAGCATATTCAATCGGAAAGCGACGCATTTTTCAGTTCAGTGCATTCTTTTGTCAAACGAAGAAAACCTAAAGACGATCTGAACCGTCTCGTCTATAGTCTCAATCATAAAAGCCAGGATAAAGGGTTTCACATGATAACGGACGGAGCGGAGCGGCTTTGCGCGATGCTGGATCAGCTGCTTGACATGTTTTCAGTACAGGAGAAACTGTTACATCAAAAGCTTGAACAGATGAAAAGCGGAGCGGCTTTTTTAGCGGCCGAATATGTAAAGTGTATCAGGGGGCTGAAAGAATATCGTGATACGTTCAGCAGGCTGCTGTTTGAAAATGATGAGAAAGAAGCCGTTTGGGTTGAAATTGATGCGAAGGGCGCAAAAAATGCCGTCAGCATCTATGCGCAGCCTTTGGAGCCCGGTGAAATGCTGGCAGACCAGTTTTTCGCCCGCAAAAAAAGCGTTGTGCTCACATCAGCGACCTTAATGGTGGAGCAGTCTTTTCAATTTATGATTGAAAGGCTCGGACTTGCGGATTTTTATCCGCGCACCAAAAGCATCCCGTCTCCTTTTTCTTACGATGATCAGATGAACGTCATCATTCCGAAAGAGATGAAATCCGTTAAATATGACGGAGAGCGGGAAGTCATTGAGCATATTGCCAAGTATGCAGAAATCATGTCAAAGGGAAAACAGCCGAAGATCCTTGTCCTGTTTACGTCTCATGATATGCTGAAAAAAGTGTATCAGGAACTGAAACTCAGTATGGAGATATCAGGCATTCAGCTTCTCGCCCAAGGTATTTCGGGCGGGAGTCCCGGTAAATTAATGAAAACCTTTAAAACGGCAAGCCGGGCGATTTTGCTTGGGACGAATCATTTCTGGGAAGGCGTTGATTTTCCGGGGGATGAATTGTCAACCGTCATGATCGCAAGACTTCCTTTCAGGGCGCCTGACAATCCGCTTCATGCCGCAAAATGCGAATTTGCCAAGAAACAGGGGAAAAATCCGTTTCAGACGATTTCCCTGCCTGAGGCCGTGTTAACGTTCAGACAGGGGATCGGGCGCCTGCTCCGTACGGCGGGAGACAAGGGAACAATCGTTCTTTTAGATCAGCGTGTAAAAACGGCGGGATACGGACAGCTGTTTCTTGAAGCGCTCCCGACTTCATCTCTTTTGGAACTGACGGATGCCGAAATGGCGGCTTATGTCAGCCAAACGGAATAAAAGCCGCATAAACGCGGCTTTCGTGGTGTGGGATGAGGAATTGTTTTTATAGTAAAAGCGGGTTCATGCCGCCTTGTGATTTTATTATGCCGCGGGCGCATCCCGTTATGACTAACAAAATTTGTTCGACCGATGGAGGGTATAAAAATGGAAAGCAAAATTGAAATTCTGTCAACGATTAATGTGGAGCATTCAGATGATTTATATAAAATCGTCGATACATTAAACCGGACTTTGAAACGGGACAATCTGATGTTCGGCCTTGCGCTAGACGAAGAAAATCAAAATGAAGCGGTCTTCACCATTTATCGCACATAGGTGAAAAAGATGAGAAAAAAAGCATTAATATTTACAGCCGTATTTGGTATTATTTTTTTAGCAGTTCTTTTATTTTCGGCCAGCATTTTTAAATCTGCAATGGCTCAAAAAGAAGAAGGCCACGAAACAGCTGCCGCAGCCGCTAAAGAAAAAACGCAGCTGACAGATGCTGAGAAAGTGGAGACCTTTGTCGGCAAACAGAAATATTATGTTGTTACCGGAACGGATAAACATGGAAAAGATATGTATGTATGGGTTCCGGCCGACAAAAAAGCAAAAATTCTCTCAAAAAAAGCCAGTGACGGCATTTCAAGCGGCAAGGCTGCCAAGATCGTTCGGGACGAAGGGCTTGTTTCCAAGCTGAATGGCGTTCACCCGGCGAGAGAAAACAATGTTCCGTTATGGGAAGTGACCTATATCAACAAAAGCGGGCAATATAGCTTCAGCTATGTGGACTTTACAAGCGGCAAGATTCTCAAAAACATCACACCGTGAGACGTATTAGGGGGAGTTCAAGTTGAAATTGGCAAAAAGAGTATCCGCATTAACACCGTCTGCAACACTAGCAATTACTGCAAAAGCGAAAGAGCTGAAAGCAGAAGGCCATGATGTCATCGGCCTCGGAGCAGGAGAACCGGATTTTAATACGCCTCAGCACATTATAGATGCCGCGGTGCGTTCCATGAATGAAGGCCATACGAAATATACGCCTTCAGGCGGTCTGCCGGCGCTGAAAGACAGTATCGCAAAAAAATTCAAAAACGACCAGGGGATTGAATATAAGCCGTCAGAAATCATTGTCTGCACCGGAGCGAAACACGCTCTGTATACATTATTTCAGGTCATTCTCGATGAAGGGGACGAAGTGATTATACCGACTCCTTACTGGGTCAGCTACCCTGAGCAGGTGAAACTGGCAGGGGGGTGTCCCGTCTATGCAGAAGGGCTGGAATCCAATCAGTTTAAAATTTCACCGGAGCAGCTGAAGCAGGCTATCACCGAGAAAACAAAAGCGCTCATTATCAATTCACCGAGCAACCCGACAGGTGTTATGTATACGAAAGAAGAGCTTGCGGAACTCGGAAAAGTGTGTCTGGAGCACGGCATTCTGATCGTTTCTGACGAGATTTATGAGAAGCTTACATACGGAGGAAAAAAACACGTCTCAATCGCACAGCTTTCAGATGAATTGAAAGAGCAGACGATCATCATTAACGGCGTGTCGAAATCTCACAGCATGACGGGCTGGAGGATCGGCTATGCGGCGGGTTCGGAGACGATTATTAAAGCGATGACGAGCCTTGCGAGCCACAGCACATCAAATCCGACGTCTATCGCTCAATACGGCGCCATTGCGGCCTATAACGGTCCGGCTGAGCCGCTGGAAGAGATGAGACAGGCATTTGAGCACAGACTGAACACCATTTACGCTCAGCTCAGTGAGATTCCCGGATTCACCTGTGTCAAGCCTGAAGGGGCGTTTTACTTGTTCCCTAACGCCAAAGCGGCCGCAGAAAACTGCGGATTCAAAGATGTCGATGAATACGTCAAGGCGCTTCTGGAAGAAGAAAAAGTCGCCATCGTGCCGGGCTCGGGTTTCGGTTCACCGGACAACGTCCGCTTATCTTACGCAACGTCACTCGATCTTTTAGAAGAAGCGGTCGAAAGAATCCGCCGCTTCACGGAAAAACACAGCTGATTCTGAAAAAGCGGCTTTTAAAGCCGCTTTTCACTTGCATTGACCCCGTTAGAGTAGAACGGGTATAATAAAGTGATGAAAAAAGAGATTCAGGCAGATTCCTGAATGTCTTTCTTGTTCTGGAGGGAAAGAGTTTGAAAACAACAATCAACCAAGTGTATAAACACACAGGCGAGGTAGTAACGATTGGAGCTTGGGTCGCTAATAAACGCTCAAGCGGTAAAATCGCATTTTTACAGCTGAGAGACGGTACAGGCTTCATTCAGGGAGTTGTCGTTAAAGCTGAAGTAGAAGAAGACATCTTCCAAATCGCGAAATCAGTGACGCAGGAAACGTCACTTTATGTAAAAGGAATTGTGAAAGAGGACGAGCGTTCACCGCTCGGCTATGAGCTTGCTGTTACATCCATTGAAGTCATTCATGAAGCGACTGATTATCCGATTACGCCTAAAGAGCACGGTACGGAATTCTTAATGGATCACAGACATTTATGGCTCCGTTCGAAACGCCAGCACGCAATTATGAAAATCCGCAACGAAATCATTCGTGCGACTTATGAATTTTTCAACAAAGAAGGCTTCGTGAAAGTTGATCCGCCGATTTTGACGGGAAGCGCTCCCGAAGGCACGACTGAGCTGTTCGCGACGAAATATTTTGATGAAGACGCCTTCTTGTCTCAAAGCGGCCAGCTGTATATGGAAGCAGCTGCAATGGCGCTCGGAAAAGTATTCTCTTTCGGACCGACGTTCAGAGCGGAAAAATCGAAAACGAAACGCCATCTCATCGAATTCTGGATGATTGAGCCTGAAATGGCATTTGTTGAATTTGAAGAAAACCTTGAAGTTCAGGAGAATTATGTTGCATACATCGTACAAAGTGTGCTGGAACATTGTAAGATCGAGCTGAACACATTAGGAAGAGACACATCGAAGCTTGAACAAATCAAAGCGCCATTCCCGCGCATTACGTACGATAAAGCGATTGAATTCCTGAAAGAAAAAGGCTTTGACGATATTGAGTGGGGAGATGACTTCGGTGCGCCGCATGAAACAGCGATCGCAGAAAGCTATGACAAACCGGTGTTTATCACTCATTACCCGACGTCATTAAAACCGTTTTATATGCAGCCTGCCAAAGATCGTGACGATGTCGTGTTATGTGCCGACTTAATTGCTCCGGAAGGCTACGGGGAAATCATCGGCGGTTCAGAACGCGTTCATGATATGGATTTATTGGAAGAAAGATTAAAAGAACACGGTCTGGATTCAGATGCTTACAAATGGTATGCTGAACTCAGACAATACGGTTCTGTTCCGCACTCCGGCTTCGGCCTTGGACTTGAGCGGACAGTGGCTTGGATCAGCGGAGCGCCTCACGTGCGTGAAACGATTCCGTTCCCGAGACTTCTGAACCGTCTGTATCCGTAATAGTTTTAAAAAACGAAGTCTCCTGCAAGGGAGACTTTTTCTAAGTAAAGGGGAAAGCTCCCGGAGATAACCTTTTACAGTAAGAGGTGTAAGGATGAAAAAACAGCAATTTATAGATATGCAGGAACTCGGCATTTCAAGCATTCCCAACCTGCTGCTGACACATTACCGGCAGCTCGGGCTGAATGAAACCGAATTGATTCTGCTTTTGAAGATTAAAATGCATTTGGAAAAGGGCTCTTATTTTCCGACGCCGTTTGAACTTCAATCAGGCATGTCCATCTCTGCTGAAGAATGTACAAGCTGTCTGAGAATGTTTATTCAAAAAGGTTTTCTGTTTATTGAAGAATGTGAAGACCATAACGGCATAAAGTTTGAAAAATATTCTCTGCAGCCGTTATGGGCGAAGCTGTATGATTACATGCAGCATTCTCAAAATGAAACGCAGGAAAGAACGTCAGAAAGAGAACAAAAAAGCCTGTATACCATCTTTGAAGAAGAGTTCGGAAGACCGCTGTCGCCCCTTGAATGCGAGACGCTGGCCATATGGCAGGATCAGGATCAGCATGATGCGATTCTGATTAAACACGCCTTAAAAGAAGCTGTTTTATCGGGGAAACTCAGTTTTCGCTATATTGACCGGATTTTATTTGAATGGAAAAAGAACGGCTTCAAAACGGTTGAGCAGGCGAAGGCGCACAGCCAAAAATTCCGGCGTGTTCAAACGAAACAAAATGATCCGCAAAAAGAGTATACGAGGCAGGTGCCTTTTTACAATTGGCTGGAACAATAACATGAGAAGGGGAGAAACGTGTTAAATTTAAAGCAGATTGAATATTGTCTTGAAAAAATCGGCGATATGTTTCCGCACGCAGAATGTGAACTTGTCCATTCAAATCCTTTCGAATTGGTTGTGGCAGTCGCATTATCCGCGCAATGTACGGATGCTCTCGTCAACAGAGTGACAAAAACGCTATTTCAAAAATATAAACGGCCCGAAGATTATCTTGCCGTATCGCTGGAAGAACTCCAGCAGGATATTAAATCAATCGGCCTGTACCGTAATAAAGCCAAAAATATTCAAAAGCTGAGCAAAATGATCATCGAAGAGTACGGCGGAGAAGTGCCGAAAGACCGGGATGAGCTTGTGAATCTGCCGGGTGTCGGACGGAAAACGGCAAATGTAGTCGTGTCTGTTGCTTTCGGCGTACCTGCGATTGCAGTAGACACTCATGTGGAGCGGGTCTCTAAACGGCTCGGTATCTGCCGCTGGAAGGACTCTGTTTTGGAGGTAGAGAAAACATTAATGAAAAAAGTGCCGAAAGAGGATTGGTCTGTTACGCATCACAGATTAATATTTTTCGGCAGGTATCATTGTAAAGCGCAATCTCCCCGCTGTGCGGAATGTCCTTTGCTTCCGCTATGCAGAGAAGGGCAGAAGCGTGACAAAAAAGGGCTGGTGAAACGGTGACGGCGATTGACATTCTGGCAGGCTATGAAACATACCTGCGCAGCCTTACGGATTTGGAAAGCCTTGAGATCAAAACGGCGCTGCGCCGCCATCCGCTGTATATGGATTTCAGCGGTCAGCCAACCGTGCAGCCCTGGAGGGAAAGGGGCGAATATGTCCCGTTTCTATTTCAGATTTGGAACGAAACGAAAGAAACGCTGCTTCCCGTTTTTCAAACAAGAAAATCGAGATGTGATCAAAATGACATGCTGAAGGGAATTACCTGTCTGATTGCCGCTTTTCACTGGACGGCAGGGGAGCGGGTCACATCACTCGATTGGTCTGTGCTTGAAACAAAGCATTTTCCCGCCGAACCGATCAATTGGGCGGAGCGAATGGCGTTTATTTTAACAAAACCAACTCAATATCACTCGTTTATTCAGCTTGATGGATTGATGACGGAGATGAAGAAACAATATCATAAATATGAAGCCATGAACAAATGTTAAAAACCTCCTTTTCTCATAAGGAGGTTTTTTTGTATGAAAAAAATCCTTCACCTGTTTGAGGTGAAGGATTTCTTCCGCTAATGAGCGGGGTTTGACTGGATGGTTGACGAATTGGACTGCCCATTGATATTTGAAGATGAGTCTTTGTTTTTGTCCGTTTGACCGCTGTCAGGTTTATTTGAGCCTTCTGAACCGGAATCGGAATCATTATCAGAGCCGTTATCTTGCTGTCCGTTGTTATCCGTCCCGTTACCGGGCTGATTCTGATTGTTGTTATCTGTTTGATCCTTATCGGATTGATCCTGATTTTTATCCGGGTCATCAGTTGGTGTTTGATCCGATCCGTCAGGCGTATCTGTCTGATTGTCATCTGTGTTTGAATCATCAGTTTGCGTCTTGTCTTTGTCTTTATCTTCATCAGACTTCTGTTCATCGTCAGTCGCTTTATCTTTATCTGCATCGTCTTCTTCATCTTTCGGGACTTTGAAAGAAGCTGATGCCGTATCGCTTTTTCCGTCATCGTTTTCCGCTGTCACCTGGAAGCTGTATGTGGAGCCTGGTGTGACATCTGAGACGACGGCTTCTTTTGCCGAACTGTTTTGAATGTCACTGTAGCTTCCGCCGTCAACGGATTGTTTGACATTGAATGTTGCATCACCGTCATAATTCCAGCTTAAAGTTAATGATTTTTTATCTTTGTCGTATTTCATTTGCAATCCTGTCGGTTTATCGGCTTTTTCTTTCGTGTACGTTTTAGAAACGGCAGTTGGCTGCGTTCCTTTCACGAAGTACTCCGTCACTTTTTTATCATCCGGTGTATTTGGTCCAGCTAAAGCGGCAGGATTCGAGCCTTTCTCAACTGTTTCTTTTACGACGCTGTCAGGCTGCTTAAAGCTTCCTTTACCGTCATCAACGTATGAGATCAGCTTTTGAAAAATCCGTTTTGCGACTTGCTGGTCAGCAGAAGACAGTGATTTCTTACCTGCTTTGTTGCCAGACTCAACTCCGGTCCAAACCGCCGCTGTATATTGAGGGGTATAGCCGACAAACCATGAGTCTGGGACTCCGCCTTGAGCAATATTATATTTTTGAATATCCTCTTTAGTAAAGTTGGTCGTACCCGTTTTACCGGCCACTTCCACGTTCGGTACTTGGGCCAGTTTACCTGTTCCAGATTCGACAGCTGATTTGAGCATATCTGTAACCATGAACGCCGTGTAGTCGCTCATAGCACTTTTCGGTTTCGGTGTTAAATCAAGCTTAGTACCGTCATTAAATTCAATCGATGTGACCGCGTGCGGTTCGTTGTACGTTCCATTATTTCCGAAAGCACTGTAGGCGCCTGCCATGGTCATAGTAGATACACCGCGGTTACCCTCACCAAATCCCCCGATAGAATAGGGTTCATATACTTGATCTTTGTTTAATCCCAATCCTAAGTCGTTTGCGAAGTCGACGGCATTATCTTTTCCTGCTGCTTGGTATGCTTTTAAAGCAGGAATATTACGTGAGTCTGCGAGGGCCTCTCGCATAGATATCTGACCTCTGTATTTATTGTCCCAATCATGAATCGGTGTGCCGTCAGAGTACGTATAAGCCGAATCGTCAATCTGCTCGTAAGTCGACCATTTTTTATTTTCAATGACTGGCCCGTAATCAAGAATCGGTTTTATCGTTGAACCGGGCTGGGTTTTACCTTGCGTTGCATAATTGAATCCCCCGACAGTTCTGTTGCGTCCCGGTCCGATGGCGCGGATTTCCCCGTTTGTCGTATCAAGGAGGGTGACGCCGCCCTGCATGCCTTCCGAAAAGCCGACCGTGTCTCCGTTCATCAATTGATCAAGATAATCTTGTGCTTTCGTATCAAGAGTCGTATAAATTTTTAGACCGTCAGTTGAAATATCGACGTCTTTCTTTTCTTTTGTCTCGATTTCTTTCATAACTTCTTCGACAAAAGCGCTGTATTTATTTGTGTCCTTTTTATCGTATTCTTTTTGGCTGACGACGCCTTCATCTTTCATGGACACTTTCTTCGCTTTTTGGTATTCAGAATTTGAAATGAATCCTTGTTTTTCCATTAAGCTGAGAACAATGTTCCGGCGTTTTTCTGAAGCCTTCGGGTTTTTAACCGGGTTATATCCGGTCGGGCTTTGCGGCATTCCGGCAAGCGTCGCCGCCTGTTCAACCGTAAGCTTGCTCAAGTCTTTTACACCGAAGAATTCTTCAGCCGCTTTACCGACGCCATAGGCGCGCGGTGAGAAATAAATTCTGTTTAAATACATTTCTAAGATTTCATCTTTAGAATAATGGCGCTCCAGCTGCAGTGAAAGCCACACTTCCTGTGCTTTCCGTTTAATCGTTTTCTGATGGGTCAAAAGCGAGTTTTTCACAACCTGCTGGGTGATTGTGCTTCCTCCCTCTGAACCGAATCCATCCGTAAAGTTGGCGACCAAGGCGCCTCCGATCCGGATCGGGTCTATACCGTGGTGCTTATAAAAACGGGCGTCTTCAGTTGCGATAAATGCTTCTTTCACAACATCGGGTATATCCTTAATCGGGACGTAGGTTCGTTTTTCACCGCCCACTTCCGCGATTTCTTTGCCGTTTTTATCGTAAATCGTTGAAGAGTAAGGCGTTTTCAGCTTGGCTTCGTCCAAAGACGGCGCGCCGGAAACCAAAACGGCAAATGCCGCCGCTCCGCCGACTATGCCAAGGACAAACAGAATAACCAAGGACAGCACAATCTTTTTGAATAAACCGCCTTTACGCTGTTTCTTGCCTTTTTTCGGTGAAGAGGGCTTAGTGCTTTTCGTCTGCCTTGCCTTACGGCGTTCTTCACGACTCGTAAATTGATCTGACATAACATCTCAACCTTTCGTTTATCAACCTTTCGCTCAGTCTACTGTTCCTGCGAAAAATAAAGCTGTTCAATAATACTAATATAATCAATTCTCGGTGAGTATCCAAGGGAAATCGGAAAGGAAGCATCTTCTAATTCGTCTTTGCGAATTGATTTTCTGCCATTGTTCTCCTTTCTGTCCCAAAAGACAAACAGCTTGTCGGCTTCGAGGAAATAAACCTTTCCGAAAGCGGATATAATAACAAAACAAATGCCGTCTTGCCTGACCACCTGCTTCATATGCTCAATCTGATGATCATGAAAATTCTGCAGGGGAAATGCCGTTTTGTTTTTTGTTTCTTTTGCCTCAAAATCAATGTAGCGTCCTTTATAAATGCCGTTGTAGTCGGTTGTGGAAGACTGTTTAAAATAAGCTTCCTTAATGACTGCGGCGCTTCTTTTCGGATAGTGGACGTTTACAATCTGGACGGGTGTCGGCTTTTTGTGAATGACAGCAATTTGGTTAGCCAGATAATACTTATTCGTTTCATTCAGGTCGTCTTCGAGGGTCATGCCGCGATTACTGTATGAATGAGACCGTTTCTGGCTGTTTTGGGATGAAACCGTTTTGTTCGGCTGAAAAGTTTTTCCATTCGGGTACCGAATCACTTTTTCCATCCTCCTTATCAAACTAATAGTGACGGAAGTGAATGAACGTGCATAAACGACAGACCGTAACCGCCATTCTTCGCCTGATCGAAAAAGAGACGAAAATAAAAAATGCCGATAATATTTCCCGGACGAATGCCTATAAAGCATATTATGACCGCCATCCTGAGATCAAGTGGCCGCTTTTGGCATCCTTTGTGTCCCGTAATGCGGGCTGGTCGATGACTGATTTAAGAGGCGTCCTTTATCAGGAGGGCCTTGACAGCAGTCAGAAAAACTGGTTTTTCCTTTCGTATGAAAGGGCAAATTGGCTGATTTTTTCTGATGCCTATCCTCAGCTTCTGGTCTACCAGTGGTCAAAACAAATCGGCGAACCTCTATTCCGTCATCTTCCTTATTTCCGCGTCTCGGCTTTTATGCAGGAAGAATGGTTCCGCTTTTGGCGTGACGGAGATACGGAACGGCTCATGTATGCTCTTATTATAAATGAACAAAACACTATCCAAGCACCTATTATACAAAATCCTTCGTTTAAAAAGAATGTTTTTGGCACGATTCCTTTTTATTTAAGTGATTGGTTTCACTTTAATACGGTGATATTCCCTTCATTTGACGGACATTTATACGGAATTTCCGTCAAACGGTTTTCGAAAACCGAAGAGAGAATTACGCTCGGAAAACAGCTGGCCCGCCTTCTGTTCAGCCCTGACCTTCACGCTTCTTTTTACCGTTTTCTTGATACCGTTCCTCATACCGGTTCGCGCTTTGATATGGAGAAAATGATCGGCATCAAAAAAAGAACATCACCGATGCTGAGGACAACCTATCCCATTGTTGCCCACCCATTAGACGGCGAAAGGGAGGATTGGTTTCAAAAAAGGTTAAGAAAAGGGGCTTTCTTACAGGAGAAAATGCCGAAACAGCTTGAACTGACGGACTGGTACTTCCAGAAAAGACGGGAACTCCATGCGCTCTTCGCAGTTAAAGAGTGGCTGAAGAAATGAAAAAGCCCGAAACCGTTCGCTGGGGTTTCGGGCTGCTGATGTGTTACGTGGAAGGGCGGTTTGGGCCGCCTAATTTTTTATCAAGCGTATCAGTCGTTTTTGCTTCGTTTTTTTGCTGTTTACCTGCATTTTTCGGTCTCGTTTTCATACGGCACCTCCTCAACTGTATCGTTTGCATTAACGTGCCGGTTCATACAAAGTTTGCGGCACTTTTTTGTCGAAAGGCACGCCTTTTAGGATAATCTCTGTTTGTTTGCCGAACTGCTTCTAGTTTTGTCATGTGCAGAGGAGAGCGGTATGAAAACGAGAATTATATTCTAAAGAGACGCAAGTGATAAAAGGGAGGAACATGAATGTCTGTTTACACGAGCAAGGCTGATATTCTCCGTCTGCTTTCTGATATCGAAATCCGGATTTCTGCTGCTGAAAAAACGCTTACCCAAGCAGTCAGATCCTGTCAGGCGGAAGCTGAAGAAATCAGGCAGGAGAAACTTTCCCGCCTTGAGGAAGAGGCGCGGGAGCTTCATGTTTGTATTGATGACCTGTTTTTGGCTGACCGGCGTAAAAAGGATTTGCCGAGAGCCTGCCGGATCAGCTGATTTTATGCAAAAACTTTGGTACCATATGTACTGAGGTGAGTCCGTTTGCAGACACAGTCGTTATTGGAGCTGACAGAACAAATGATAGATGCGGTTCTGGAAGCCGAAAAAAGGTATCAGGATGGAAAAGAGTCAGGCCGTTCATATGATTTTTTTGAGATTATTAAACCCGATGTTGAAAAAAGAGACCGGCTTTGCGCGCTTTGGACAGAAGCAGCGCTTGCGTTTATTCAGGAAAACCGTCCGAAATACGTTCATCACGCACAAATTCAGGCCGTTACAGAAAATTTCGGAGAACTGATGCTCCAATCATATGTTCATCATATTCATAAAAAAAGATACAGGGATTTAACTGAATCTGTTTTATATACGCTTCGTATATTAAGGGATGAAATTGAAAAAGAAGGCAGCTGAAAACGGCTGCCTTCTTTTATATAAAGGGGTCGGGTATGTTATTCATACGCCGGGTTTTCTGCTCCACTTGCTTCGAGAACCTTCATACTGTTTCGAAATTCGGTTGCGGTGAGATGGCCTTGAATATAGAGGAATTTTGCAAAGTCCATCAGTTTATCTGCACAATCTGTTTCATATTTTTTCACTTCAGCAAAACGCTTTCTTAAGTATGATACGTTCATAATGGTGCATCCCCTCTCATGTATGTTGAGATTATGGTAACATAACGATTCGACTTTTTTCTGTTTTTAAAAAATTAAGACTTTCGACAGCATTTGACAAAGATCAGAATCTCCGAAAGCACATAACCAAGGCGGAATTCATACATATATAGCAGAAACTTAGTGAGAGACAAGGGGGAATGTCATATGCAATGGAGAGCGCAGCCATATCAAAATATGTACCAGCAGCCGGCGGGATATTTCTACCCGCAGCAGATACAGCCATTACAGCAGCCGAGTCCGCAGCAGATACAGCCATTACAGCAGCCGAGTCCGCAGCAGATACAGTCATTACAGCCGCCGCCATATCAACAGCAAGGGCAGTACCCGCAGCAATTTTATCCGAATCAGGAATACGGTCATATGCAGCAGCCGTTTGCTCCCCCTCCTCCTCAGGCAGGCATGCCCGGGGGACAGCCGGGGTTTGTGAATCCTTACCCCGTTCCCAGACCGAATCAGCAGCAGTCTTCCCAATTCTCAGGCATACTCTCCCAGTTTAAAAAAACGAACGGACAGTTTGACTTTAATAAAATGATGGATACAACGGGGCAGATGGTAAGCGCCGTAAATCAGGTCGGATCGCTGGTGAAAGGCCTCACCAGTATCTTCAAATAAAAAGCATGAATGATATCCATCATTCATGCTTATTTTTTAGGGAAAAAGAGGGTAAGCGTTTGTTCATTCCAGGATGTTTCCATATCTTCTTCACTCACCTTATACGGGAGGACAACGGTTCTTGTCATGCTTGAAGACACATGGGATGAATGAGCCTGTTTATGATCGTAGCGGATTGTAACGTGAAGGTAGCACCCTTTCGTTTCCACCAGCATATCCCCGTCACGGAACGTCTCGGGAACGCCGATATCAACCGCGAGGCCCGTCGGCTCTTCTCTGACGTCAATCGTCACTTGCGCTTCAGTAAAAGCCGAATTGACAAGGTGCTGAAAACCCTGCATCAATTCTGCGAAGGGACCTGAGTGAAAAAATTGGTCCATCGCATGGCTGATGATGTCCTCATTTCTTTGCGGATCAAGTTTATCGTTTTGTGATTGATCCATATGACCACCGCCTTTTTACAAACAGACTATGCGATGTTATGCCGTATGGTTAAGAATTGAAGGAAAAAAGAAAGTATGGTTAAATAGTGGAGAATAAACTGGTAACGGATTCACATTTAGGAAGGGGAGCACAACACATTGCTGAAAAAATTATTCGGATTGGGAGACAGCCGGAAAAAGCCGGCCGAGGAAGTGATTTTTTCTCCGGCTGACGGAGCGGTGATGGATTTGGCTTCAGTGCCGGATCCCGTATTTTCACAAAAAATGATGGGGGACGGGATCGCCGTCGAGCCTGCAAACGGAGACATTGTTTCACCGGTTGAGGGAGAAGTGATTCAGCTGTTCCATACAAAACATGCTGTCGGCATCCGCACCCTTTCCGGAGCGGAACTTTTGATACATGTCGGTTTGGATACCGTCAATATGAACGGTGAAGGCTTTGAAGCGCATGTAAAAGAAGGAGACAAAGTGAAAACAGGCGATCTGCTTTTAACGTGCCGGCTGGATTTAATAAAAGAAAAAGCAAGCAGCACCGTCATCCCTATGGTGATTATGAATGGCGATGCCGCAGAACCTTTGCAATTTGCAGGCGCAATTGAAGCGAAAAAAGGACAAACAGAGCTTTTTACGATAAAAATGAAGTAGGCAGGGGCTGATTCCCTGCTTTTTTTCTTGTGCAGGATTTTCATCTAGCCAGGCAAACAAATATTCGGTAAACTGTACCTCATAAAGAGGTGTGAACGATGAAGAAAAAATCACTGAGCGAACTGATTCAGGAATTAAAAAATCATGAAAATATTGTGCATTGGCATGAAGAGGAACCGCGGGAGGCGAAAACCATGCCGATGCCGGAGCAAGTAGATCCGAACATTCGGACGGCTCTCGAAAAAAGGGGGATCGAGCGGCTCTTTACACATCAATACTCCGCTTTTCAGACGGTTCAAAACGGAGAAAGCATTGTGGCCGTCACACCGACGGCCTCCGGAAAAACACTGTGCTATAATCTTCCGGTTCTTCAGTCTATCGCGGAAGATGCCTCAAGCCGCGCGCTTTATTTATTTCCGACAAAGGCGCTCGCGCAGGATCAAAAAAGCGAGCTGAACGAAATCATAGACGAGACGGGCATGGACATTAAAAGCTTCACCTATGACGGAGATACGTCTCCGGCCATCAGGCAGAAAGTCAGAAAGGCCGGGCATATTGTGATCACAAACCCTGATATGCTTCATTCAGCCATTCTTCCCCACCATACAAAATGGGTGAGTCTGTTTGAAAACCTGAAATATATCGTCATTGATGAATTACATACGTACCGGGGCGTATTCGGCAGCCATGTGGCGAACGTCATCCGCCGTTTAATGAGAATCTGCGCTTTTTACGGAAGCACGCCGTCATTTATCTGCACATCCGCCACAATCGCCAATCCGAGGGAGTTGGCGGAGCAGCTGACGGGAAAATCTGTGCGCCTGATTGACGACAACGGCGCCCCGGCCGGAAGAAAGCACTTTGCTTTTTACAATCCTCCGATTGTAAATAAACCGCTGCATATTCGAAAAAGCGCCACCGTGGAAGTGAACGAACTTGCCAAAACTTTTTTAAAAAATAAGATCCAGACGATTGTTTTTGCCAGAAGCCGTGTCCGGGTTGAAATTATTTTAAGCCACATTCAGGAGATCGTAAAAAAAGAAATCGGCTCGAAGTCTGTCAGAGGCTATCGCGGCGGATATCTTCCGAAAGAAAGAAGAGAAATAGAGCGGGGGTTAAGAGATGGCAGCATTCTCGGGGTTGTCAGCACAAACGCGCTGGAGCTCGGCGTTGATATCGGCCAGCTTCAGGTCTGCGTGATGACGGGGTACCCGGGCAGTGTCGCGAGCGCATGGCAGCAGGCGGGCCGGGCCGGACGGCGGCAGGGAGAGGCGCTTATCGTGATGGTGGCGAACTCTGATCCGATTGACCAATATATTGTGCGCCATCCTGATTATTTCTTTCAACGCTCGCCTGAATCTGCAAGGATTAATCCCGATAATCTCATTATACTGGTCGATCACCTGAAATGCGCCGCGTATGAGCTGCCTTTCAGAGCCGATGAAACATTCGGAGAAAATGATGCAAGAGACATTCTTGAGTATTTAGAGGAAGAAGGGGTGCTTCACGAAAACCGCGAACGCTACCACTGGGCGAGCGAATCTTTTCCCGCCTCCAACATCAGTCTCCGTTCGGCGTCACAGGAAAACGTGGTCATCGTTGACCGGTCAGAGACGGCTGATGTAAAAATCATCGGAGAAATGGACCGCTTCAGCGCGATGACGCTTCTTCATGATGAAGCGATTTATCTTCATGAAGGGGTGCAGTACCAGGTTGAAAAGCTTGATTGGGATCATAAAAAAGCGTACGTGCGAAAGGTCGATGTCGAATATTATACAGATGCCAATTTAGCGGTGCAGCTGAAAGTGCTGGACATTGACAGAACGGACAGCAGAAAGAAAACGGCCTTACATTTCGGCGATGTAACCGTGAACGCACTTCCGACAATATTTAAAAAAATTAAAATGACGACATTTGAAAATATAGGATCAGGGCCGATTCATCTTCCAGAAGAAGAACTGCATACCAGTGCTGCGTGGCTTGAATTGAAAGAGACGGATTCGGAGATCGGCGAAAAAACGCTTGAACAGCTGCTTTTAGGCATTGCCCACGTCCTGCAGCATATCGTGCCTGTATACGTCATGTGCGACCGAAATGACGTGCATGTCGTGCCGCAAATCAAAGCCGCACATACCGGACTTCCGACAATCTTTCTGTATGATCATTATCCGGGCGGAATCGGACTTGCTGATGAAGTATATAAGCGATTTGATGAAATCAATGAAGGGGCTGAGCGCCTGATCAGACAATGTCCATGTCAAGACGGATGTCCTTCCTGCATCGGTTCCGAAATAGAAGGAATAGATGCAAAGAAAGCGATACTCCGGCTCTTGAATTACGTGTAAAAGAAAAGGGGGACGAAAGATGTCCTTGAAAAATAAATTAAAGCGGATGAAAAACCACCTGAATGTGCCGGAAGCTGAAAAAAAGCCGGCAGCTTCACAACTTTCGGTCCCGGATATTCAAGTCCCATTTAGAGAAGAATGGGAGGCATTCGGAGTGAAGCCTTTCTTTTTTGAGGATGAATACTGTCTTATCCGCGAAACCGTCTATCCGCTTTCGCACCGTCACGGACGGTACAGCTTCAGTGAACTTGATGACGTCATGGCATTATGGAATAAAGGCGGTTTGACACATACTTTATCAGCAGAAGGATACGAAAAAAGCCAGCTGTTCTTCTTTGATACTGAAACGACCGGCCTCGGCGGCGGGGCCGGCAATATGATCTTTTTGCTCGGTCATGCAAGAGTGTATGAAGACCGTGTCGCGGTTAAACAGCATCTGCTTCCTAAACCGGGAAACGAGACGGCTCTTTACAAAAGCTTTTTAAGTGAGGTTGACATTACGTCGCTTGTTACGTATAACGGAAAAGCCTTTGACTGGCCGCAGGTAAAAACTAGGCATACATTGCTGCGGGACAGGCTTCCGAAACTTCCTGACTTCGGTCACTTTGATCTTCTGCATGGGGCGAGACGGCTTTGGAAACATAAATTAGAGCGTGTATCGCTTTCGGCGGTTGAAAATGAAGAGCTTGCTTTTAAAAGGGACGAAGACACCCCTGGTTATTTGGCGCCGATGCTGTATTTTCAATTTTTAAAGGCGGAGGACCCGGCTCTTTTAAAGGGAGTGCTCTCACATAATGAACAAGATGTGCTTTCCCTCATCGCTCTTTACATCCATATGTCAAAAAAGATTTTTGCATCTTCTGATCAAACGTCAGAACGTCAGGAAGCATACGCCATGGCGAAATGGTTTATCGCTCATAAAGAAACCGATCGGGCTGTTTCACAGCTGGAAGCGCTGCAAGGCAAAGCCTTTGAAGATTCGGATCGGGCCCTTTTTGACTTAGCAATGCTTTATAAAAAACAAAACCGCAGGCAAGACGCCGTGCCCCTTTGGGAGAAACTGACGGGCTCTGCTCTTCACATATGCAGACACCAATCAGCGGTAGAGCTGGCGATCTATTTTGAGCATCACGCAAAAGATTACAAAAAAGCTCTGCAGGTCGCGCAGCAGGCGGCAGAAGACGGGGAAATATCGGAAAAAGAAGCCGAGAAGCTCCATGTGAGAATTGCCCGGCTCAAGAGGAAATATTCCTCTTGAAATATTGCCCGGGAAAGCGCAAAAGCCGAGCTGTTTCGCCAAAAATATTTTTTTCTGAATCCGCATCGATTTTGTTGTAGAATGGTGCCGCATCTTGTAAAATAGCGTTAGTTATTTATAGGGGAGAGTTGGTATGTATAAAGGTGTTTTTTACTTGTTCTTTGTCGTGGTTTTTTTGATTGCGTTTGTATTTTCGAATTTTAAAGACAGTTTGCTGACGCACTTTTAAATTGGGTGATTGAATTAGAACATGTACCCTCTTTTCTTCATAACCTAACAGTGTAATAAAAGTTAATGGAGAGGGGATTTAGCATGTTTCATCATCATTGTTGCAGACCAAACGTGATGCCGCCGATTGTCCATCCGACTCATTGCTGTGAACACCATTGCTTTTCTAACACGGTTGTGCCGCATATTCATCCGCAACATACAACTAACGTAAATCACCACAACTTTGAGCACGTTCATTACTATCCGCACACTTTTTCAAATGTTGACCCGACAACTCACCAGCATTTTCAGTGCGGAAGCCCTTGCTGCGATCATTAGTATTGAACGCTTAAGCAAGATCGGTTAGGATATCAGCAAATCAAAATGGG
This sequence comes from Bacillus sp. ChL18, assembly GCF_026241425.1. Lineage (NCBI taxonomy): Bacteria > Bacillati > Bacillota > Bacilli > Caryophanales > Bacillaceae > Bacillus > Bacillus sp. ChL18. The sequence goes on from NZ_JAPHWE010000001.1 coordinate 783,027, forward strand.
GCCCGATGGGGAGCCCCATTTTTTAAGCAGGTGATCAATTGAAAGTATTAGCCGTAACAGGATACAAGCCGTTTGAACTTGGGATTTTTAAACAGGATGACCGGGCGCTTGTTTATATAAAAAAGGCGATAGAAACGAGACTCAGAAGCTTTATTGACGAAGGCTTGGAATGGATTCTCATATCCGGACAGCTGGGGACTGAGCTTTGGGCGGCAGAAACGGCGTACGATCTCAGAGAAGAGTATCCGGAATTAAAGGTTGCCGTTATCACGCCTTTCTACGGCCAGGAGGAAAAGTGGAAGGATCCGAATAAAGAAATGTATGAAGCGGTGCTTGCTCAGGCAGATTATGAGGAGAGCCTGACGCATCGGCCGTACGAAAGTCCGCTCCAATTCCGGCAGAAAAACGCGTTCTTTATTGAAAAGTCAGATGCGCTTTTGCTTTTATATGATCCTGAAATGGAAGGATCGCCGAAATATATGCTGCAGCAGGCAGAAAAACGCCGTGAAACAGACGGATATCCGATTTATTCGATTACGATGGATGATCTCCGTGCCGCCGTTGAAGAAGAAGATTTCTTTGCATAACACGTCAGAGAATATTTGACAACGGGACGTGTTTCTGAATAAAATATAACATGATGATTCACGATATGAGGTGAAAAAGATGCTTGCTGATAAAGTAAAGCTTTCTGCGAAAGACATTTTGGAAAAAGAATTTAAAACAGGCGTTAGAGGTTACAGACAAGAAGACGTTGACAAATTTTTAGATATGATTATTAAGGATTATGAAACCTTTCATCAAGAAATTGAAGAACTGCAGCAAGAAAATCTGCAACTGAAAAAACAGCTTGAAGAAGCAAGCAAAAAACAGCCGGTGCAGTCCAATACAACCAACTTTGACATTCTGAAAAGGCTGTCCAACCTTGAGAAACATGTATTCGGCAGCAAACTTTATGACGAATAAGGCAGAAGCACTTGTCAAATGAGACAAGTTGCTTTATAATGAACAAGTGTTCTTAACGTTCGGGTAATCGCTGCAGATCTTTGAATCTGTAGAGGAAAGTCCATGCTCGCACGGTGCTGAGATGCCCGTAGTGTTCGTGCCTAGCGAAGAAATAAGCTAGGGCAGCCTTGATAGGCTGACGGCAGGAAAAAAGCCTACGTCTCCGGATATGGCTGAGTATCCTTGAAAGTGCCACAGTGACGAAGTCTCATCAGAAATGGTGAGAGTGGAACGCGGTAAACCCCTCGAGCGAGAAACCCAAATTTTGGTAGGGGAACCTTCTTGAAGGAATTGAACAGATAGAAGGACAGAATGCTTTCTGTAGATAGATGATTGCCGCCTGAGTACGAGGTGATGAGCCGATTGCAGTACGACGGAACAAAACATGGCTTACAGAACGTTAAACTTTATTGATATGACAAATTAGAGCTCTCCTTTAAAGGGGAGCTTTTATCTTGGATGAAACGAAAGCTTAAAAAGAGACAGGGTGATACGATGAAGAAGTACACACTAATAGCGACGGCGCCGATGGGAATCGAAGCGATCGTCGCCAAAGAAGTGCGTGATTTAGGTTATGAATGCAAAGTAGACAACGGAAAAGTCATTTTTGAAGGAGATGCGCTTGCGATCTGCCGGGCTAACTTATGGCTGCGGACGGCTGACCGCATTAAAGTACAGGTCGCCGAGTTTCAGGCGAAAACGTTTGATGAGCTGTTTGAAAAAACAAAAGCGATTGACTGGGGCGCGTACATTCCGGAAAACGCAAAGTTCCCCGTTATCGGAAAGTCCGTGAAATCAGTGCTTGCCAGTGTGCCTGACTGCCAGCGGATCGTCAAAAAGGCGATAGCGGAAAAGCTGAAACTGCAATCAGGAAAACAAAATGAATGGATTGAAGAAACGGGCCCCGAGTATAAGGTGGAGATTTCCCTTTTAAAAGATAAAGCCGTGCTTACACTGGATTCATCAGGAACAGGCCTTCACAAACGGGGATACAGGGTTGATCAGGGAGGAGCTCCGATTAAAGAGACGCTCGCTGCTGCGTTAATTCAGTTAACCAACTGGACGCCCGACCGTCCGTTCGTCGATCCGTTCTGCGGTTCCGGCACGATCGCCATTGAAGCCGCTTTAATCGGGCAAAACATTGCTCCCGGTTTTAACCGTGATTTTGTTTCAGAAGACTGGGAATGGATCGGAAAAGAACTGTGGGACAAGGCGCGTCTTGAAGTGGAAGAAAAGGCGAACTATGATCAGCCGCTGCAGATCTTTGCCAGTGACGTGGATCACCGGATGGTAAACATCGCCAAAGAAAACGCAGAAGAAGCGGGACTTGGTGACCTGATCGAATGCAAACAAATGCGGGTGCAGGATTTTACGACGAAACTCGAATACGGCGTAATCGTCGGAAACCCTCCGTACGGCGAACGGCTCGGCGAAAAAAGGGAAGTCGAGCAGATGTATAAAGAAATGGGCCGGGCATTTGAATCTCTTGATACATGGTCTGTCTACATGTTAACGTCAAATGAACAATTTGAAGAGGTCTACGGAAGAAAAGCAACCAAAAAACGGAAGCTCTTTAACGGTTTTATCAAAACGGATTATTATCAGTACTGGGCTAAAGTGCGGCCGCAGGGGAAAAAGCCGCAACAAAGAGAAGACGCCTGAAACAGCGTCTTCTCCGGCATCTTTACGTTTTATTCTGCCATTACCAGCGGTGCGCTTTTGCGTTGCTCCGTAAAATAATGTTGGTCTGGGACATTTCGGTGTGGCCGTTCACTTGCGATTTAGAGCGTTTCGGCCGCGTCCAATTGTGATGAAACAATTCAGAATGCTGATCTAATCGATCTTTATAACTCATGTAACCATCACTCCCGGATAGAATAATTTTGTGAAGATGGATATTCGATCGAATATCTGTTGTAGTTTGTGCAGGTCAGGTGCGGATCATTCAGAATGGCATGTATAGAAAGTGAAGCATCGGCATAGAATGATGATTATTTCTATTTGAGAGGTGATCTATTTTATGCTGAACAGCGAGCACTTCAGTAAAATACAAAAGGCGTTAGACGCAACTGCTTTCCGGCTGGAGGAAGCCGGAGCGGAGTTCGGTCCTTCCGCCATGACACACGCACAGGAAGAACTTGAAAATGCGGTAAAACATACACATTCAACAGACCATCCGTTCCTATGTACACATATCATTAACCGGAAATGATAATGGCAAAAACTTGGCGAGGCCAAGTTTTTTTGTTGTATTGAAAAGGGTTAAATGATATTATAGATGGTCTGAATGCCGAATAGTTAGGGGTTGGAGTTGGGTGACAACATCACGTTTGCCGTTTGCTTTAACAAAAGAAAAGAATTTTTACGAAGAATTGAACAATTGGATTGGTGACGTGTTTTACGATATCCTTCCCGAGAAAGGCTTTGACCTTCGGGATGAGCAGGTATTTATGGCGTTTCAGCTTGAACGGGCATTTAAAGAAAAAAAGGTCATGTTCGCTGAGGCAGGAGTCGGTACGGGGAAAACGCTGGTGTATCTGCTGTTTGCCATCAGCTATGCCAGATATACGGGTAAACCGGCCATTATCGCATGCGCCGATGAAACGTTAATTGAACAGCTTGTCAAAAAAGAAGGCGACATTTCCAAGCTGACAGAACATTTGGATCTGCAGATTGATACACGGCTGTCCAAATCCCATGAGCAGTATCTGTGTCTGAAAAAGCTTGAGAAAACGATGCAGCGTTCTGATGATGAGAAGTGGCTGGATCTTTATGAGTCGCTGCCTTCATTCGTACACGAATCACAAGCGATGCAGCGCTTTTATCCGTACGGCGACCGCAAACAGTACGCTGATTTGACAAATGAAGAGTGGGCAGGCGTCAGCTATGATTCCTTCCAAGATTGTTTAACATGTGATATGAGACATAGATGCGGTTTAACACTTTCAAGAGATCATTACAGAAAATCAACGGATCTGATTGTTTGCTCCCATGATTTCTACATGGAACATGTATGGACGGAAGAATCACGCAAAAGGGAAGGACAGCTGCCGCTTTTGCCGGATCACAGCGCTGTCGTGTTTGATGAGGGACACCTGCTGGAATTCGCCGCGCAAAAAGCGTTAACCTATCGCGTGAAGCAGTCGACGCTTGAGCTGTTTTTAGAGCGTCTGCTTCAAAATGACATCAGAGAGGAATTCGCCGAACTGATTGAAGATGCCCTTGCCGCAAACGATGAGTTTTTCTATGTGCTGTCAGAGGAATCGAAGGAAATCGCCGGCTCTCACCGATTGGACATCCAAAACGATCAGCGTGTTAAGCTTGCGGCTGACGAATTGTGCCGTCTGCTCGATAAAATCGGCGAGGCGCTCGTATTTGAATCGGAAATGTATACGATCGATAAGTACGAGCTGTCAGTCGTAGAAGAATACGTCGAACAAATGGCATATTCGCTGTCGCTGTATCAAAAGGATGCCATCAGCTGGCTTGAAACGCGGGATACAGACTCAACGTTTGTCGTTATGCCGAGAACAGTAGCCGAAGTGCTGGGAGAAAAGGTCTTTTCTAAAAGGATCCCTTATATTTTCTCATCGGCCACTCTTTCTGAGGGCGGTTCATTTGATTATATCGCTGACAGCCTCGGAATCCGTGATCCTTTATCATTCACCGTTGAATCTCCGTACGATTACGAGGAGCAAATGTCTGTTGCGCTTCACGGTGACATGACGTCTGAGCAGAAAACAGCCGAAACGATTGAAACCATTAAGAAGAATGAAGGACGCACCCTCGTTCTTTTCCCTTCCTTTGAAGACATGAAGGAATTTAAAGAACAGGCTGCCGCGTGGGAGCTGCCGTATCCGATATACTACGAAGGTGATGAAGAGATCAGCAGTCTGGTCGAAAAATTCCAGCGGGATGAAGAATCCGTGCTTTGTTCCGTCCACTTATGGGAAGGTCTTGACATTCCCGGTGACTCACTCCGGAATGTGACCATTTGGGCGTTGCCGTATCCGCCTCATGATCCCGTGTTTACCGCAAAGCGGAACGGATCGAAAAAAGATCCGTTTGAGGAAGTTGATCTGCCGTACATGCTCTTGAGAGTCCGGCAGGGAATCGGCCGCCTCATCCGTTCTAATCAGGACAGCGGAACCATATCCATTTATGCGGGCGGAGAAAGTGAACGGGTATTGGCCGAAGTCAAAAAGATATTGCCTGTTACACCGAAAATCGTATAAAAACAAAAGCTGCAGGATTCTCTCCTGCGGCTTTTTTAAATCCGGGAAGTTGACTTTGTCACGGCGTTCCATTAGCCTGTAATTGATAGTGAAAAGGGAGGGGAATGGATATGGATTTACATACATATGAAAAAGAGTTTTTTGATCTGTTAAAAAGAGTGTCCCACTATGAAGAAGCCATTGCGCTTATGCACTGGGACTTAAGAACGGGAGCCCCGAAAAAAGGCTCTGATGACCGGGCGGAAAGCATCGGACAGCTGTCGGCTGACGTTTTTCAAATCCAGACATCCGACCGGATGAAAGAACTGATCGACATCCTTCTCGCGCATGCAGAAGAGCTCTCTGAAGATACAGTGAAAGCGGCGGAACTTGCGAAAAAAGATTATGATCATAATAAAAAAATTCCTGAAGATGAGTATAAAGAATATGTCATTTTAACATCGAAAGCGGAAACGGCTTGGGAGGATGCAAAGGCGGCCTCTGATTTCTCTATGTTTGCTCCGTACCTTGAGAAGCTGATTAATTTTAATAAGCGGTTTATTTCGTATTGGGGCTATGAAGATCATCCATACAATGCATTGCTCGATATTTTCGAACCGGGTGTTACGGTAAAGGTACTGGATCAGCTGTTTTCTGAATTGAAGGAAGCGATCATTCCGCTTATCAAAAAAGTGACGGCATCCGGCAATAAACCGGACACTTCCTTTATAACGAAAACGTTTCCGAAAGAACAGCAAAGAGACCTCTCCTTGTATTTCTTAAAAGAGTTCGGGTATGATTTTGACGGCGGCCGCCTGGACGAGACGGTGCATCCGTTTGCGACGACAATCAACCGGGGCGATGTACGGGTGACGACCAGATATGACGAAAACGATTTCCGCACGGCGATTTTCGGAACGATTCATGAATGCGGGCATGCGATCTACGAGCAGAATATTGACGAAGCGCTGAGCGGAACGAACTTATCTGACGGTGCATCCATGGGAATTCATGAATCCCAATCGTTATTTTATGAGAACTTTATCGCCAGAAATCAACATTTCTGGACCGCCTATTATGAAAAAATGGTTGAGGCTTCGCCTGATCAATTTCAAGATGTGAAAAGAGAAGATTTTGTACGCGCTGTCAACGAGGCGAAACCGACCTTTATCCGAATTGAAGCCGATGAGCTGACGTATCCGCTTCACATTATTATCCGTTATGAAATTGAAAAAGCGATTTTCAGCAATGAAGTGACAGTGGAAGAACTGCCTGCATTGTGGAATCAAAAATATCATGATTATTTAGGCATTACGCCGCCATCTGACGCAAAAGGCATTTTGCAGGACGTACATTGGGCGGGCGGCGATTTCGGCTATTTCCCTTCCTATGCGCTCGGATATATGTATGCGGCACAGCTGAAGCATACCATGCTTGACGATCTGCCTGAATTTGACCAATTAATAGAACGGGGCGATTTTGAGCCGATTAAACAATGGCTGACAGAAAAGGTTCATCAGCACGGAAGACGCAAAATGCCGCTTGACATCATAAAAGATGCAACGGGAGAAGAGCTGAACGTTCAATATCTCATTGAGTATCTCGTCGGCAAATATTCAAATTTATATTTATAAACGAAACGCCCGGCATACACCGGGCGTTTTTCTAAAAATTCCAAAAACACGAATAATCGAAACCGATTCTTTGTAAAAGTTCGGAAATATTCAAATTTCACTATGCAAAAGAAGTGTATCTTGTTATAATTTGATTAATATCATACGAACACTCATATAATCGCGTGGATATGGCACGCAAGTTTCTACCGGTCACCGTAAATGTCCGACTATGAGTGAGCAATGGAACGGCTTTATTCGGCCGTTACGTGTAGATCATTCGGCATTGCTTGCTCTTTTTTTGGAGAGCGGGCAATGCTTTTTTTTTATTTTTTATAAGCGGGGGTAATCATTGTGGAAGCATTAAAACGAAAAATAGCAGAAGACGGAATCGTTCTTTCTTATCAAGTGCTGAAAGTGGATTCTTTTTTAAACCATCAAATTGATCCGGTTCTCATGCAGCAGATCGGCCGGGAATTTGCGCGCCGTTTTGAAAAAGACGAGATAACCAAAATCGTCACAATTGAATCTTCGGGTATCGCCCCTGCGGTGATGGCTGGCCTTGAACTCGGCGTTCCCGTCATCTTTGCGAGAAAAAGGAAGTCTCTCACATTAACGGATGATCTGCTGACGGCATCCGTCTATTCTTTCACGAAAAAAACAGAAAGTCAGATTGCCGTCTCCGGAAATCATCTGTCGAAAGATGACCGCGTGTTAATCATTGACGACTTTTTAGCGAACGGACAGGCGGCAGAAGGACTTTTATCCATCGTAAAACAAGCAGGCGCAGCGGTTTGCGGGATCGGAATCGTCATTGAAAAGTCATTTCAGCCGGGAAGAGATGAGCTGGTGAAAAAAGGATGCCGGGTCGAATCACTGGCGAGAATTCAATCGCTTGAAGATGGAAAAGTGACATTTGTACAGGAGGTCCGTTCATGAAAAACGGCTATGCCAAAACACTTTCCCTCGGTATCCAGCACGTGCTTGCCATGTATGCCGGCGCCGTCGTTGTTCCTTTAATTGTAGGAGCGGCATTGGGACTGAACGCAGAACAGCTGACATATCTCGTATCAATTGATATTTTTATGTGCGGGGCGGCTACGCTGCTTCAAGTATGGAGGAATAAATTTTTCGGCATCGGCTTGCCCGTTGTGCTCGGCTGTACGTTCACCGCGGTAGCGCCGATTATTTCGATCGGTAAGGAGTATGGGATTTCAGCCATTTACGGAAGCATTTTGGCATCGGGTCTGCTTGTCATTCTGCTGTCGTTTTTCTTTGGTAAGCTCGTATCCTTTTTCCCGCCTGTCGTAACCGGATCTGTCGTGACGATTATCGGGATGACCTTAATGCCGGTCGCGATGAATCATATTGCCGGCGGGGAAGGCAGCGAGGATTTCGGTGATCCGGCTAACCTTGCCCTCGGATTTACGGTGCTCGTCATCATCGTGCTGCTTTATCGGTTTACAAAAGGATTTTTGAAATCCATTTCGATTTTAATCGGCATTGTCATCGGGACGGCCATCGCATATTTTATGGGAAAAGTGCAATTTGACAATGTGGCGAATGCTGATGCCATTCAAATGATTAAACCGTTTTACTTCGGGACGCCGACATTTCATGCGGCACCGATTATTACGATGTCCATCGTTGCCATTGTCAGCCTTGTTGAGTCAACCGGCGTCTATTTCGCTCTCGGTGACCTGACAAACCGGCGCCTGTCTGAACGTGATTTAGCAAAAGGCTACCGTGCGGAGGGCCTGGCGGTATTCATCAGCGGCATTTTCAATGCTTTTCCGTATACGGCCTATTCCCAAAACGTCGGCCTCGTGCAGCTGACAGGAATTAAGAAAAACGCGGTTATCGGTGTCACGGGCGCACTTTTAATGCTCTTCGGCCTTTTTCCGAAAATCGCAGCCTTCACGACCATCATCCCGTCTTCGGTACTGGGAGGCGCGATGGTGGCCATGTTCGGCATGGTCATTTCCTACGGCATTAAAATGCTCAGTCAAATTGACTTTAAAAAGCAGGAAAACCTTCTGATCGTCGCGTGTTCGGTCGGATTGGGACTCGGTGTAACCGTCGTTCCCGATATGTTTAAGCACCTGCCGTCTTACTTAAATCTGCTGACCACAAACGGAATCGTCGCCGGAAGCTTTACCGCCGTCCTTTTGAATATTATTTATAATATGATTCCTAAAACGAAAAAAACCCTTGATGTGACAAGGGTTCAACAGGGTTAGATATCTGTTTTCTTTAAAATAACATCTTATTTTATCCAGATCGAGGATGCTTCCGAAAGTTTGCTGAACTTTTTGCGAGGCATCTTCTTTTTTTATTAGTTTCATTGTTTGAAAAGAAACAAATTGAGTGATGCGGCATCCGTCTTATTTCGCCGAAAAACCGTCCCGAACTATATGTACGTGAACGAGTATCTTGTGCACGAATTCTTACAAAAGAGAGTAAAAGAAGGGAAAGCCCCTTCTTTTAATTAATCCATCCTTCAAAAGTTGCGCGATAGAACCCTTCGATTATCTCTACTTTCTTAAGGTAATATGTAACACCATTCTTAACAGTTGTATTTGGAATATCCCATCTATGAAGGTAATCCATTGTAAAAGAATCTTTGGTCGCTTGTGTCGAAATTTTTGTTTGAGTTGAGTCGATATTTGTATTACCAGGGCTAGATGCAAAAGCAGGGGCAGCGGAAACGAGTAAAGTGAGAGACAAGGCAGAACCAGTTAAAACTTTTTTTAATTTCATTTTTAACACCCCTTTATTTTTTTGATACAATTGTATTTTTACATAAAATACAAAAATAACCAAGGGTTTTTTTGTTAATATTTTGTGAGCGTGAATTTAGTTAGGGGCAATCCTTTCATTCACTGTTGCGGCTTATGTCAGGATATTGATAAGTATATAGAGAAAAAGAGTTGAATATTGCTGGCCTCTGGTGAACTTTAGATATTTCAATGCTTTTCCAACGGGAAAGATGTGATAGTAACTTAATCAATTGTACAAAAGTAAAAACTTTATTTAAAATGTTATAAATACGAATTTTCAATATAGGAGGTTATCTGATGGCAGAAAAGAAAAAAGCTTTAATCATTGTGGATGTACAAAAAGCCTTTGATGATAAAAAGTGGGGAGAACGAAATAACGTAAAGGCGGAAGAAAATATCAGCAAAATACTGAAATTATGGAGAGAAAAAGGATGGACAGTCATATACATACAACATACTTCTGATAAACCTGGTTCTTTATTTTATCCGAAAAATGAGGGGGTTGCTATAAAGGAAATCGTTAAACCTATGGATAAAGAAGTCATTATAACCAAGAAAGTAAACAGCAGCTTTATTGGGACTAATCTAGAAGAGCTTTTAAAAGCAAATGATATAACAACTGTCGTAATCACTGGCTTGACTACGCCGCACTGTGTTTCAACAACCACAAGGATGAGCGGTAATTTAGGATTTGATACATACCTGATTTCAGATGCAACAGCAGCCTTCGGAATGAGAGACCAAAATGATACATATTATGATGCAGAGACTATTCACACTATATCTCTGGCAACATTGCATGATGAATTTGCCACAATATTAACGACTGATCAATTAATCAATGATTTTATAAAAACAAACTGACTAACATTATGGCTAAGGGCGGCGGTGGATATAGGCGGCTGAAAAGCATATTTAGGCGCATACAAGGACCTCTCGAAAAATACGGGGATTACCGACTCTTTTCATCGTCGCAATATCGATTGAAAAAGGCATCTGCTTCAGATGCTTTTTTTGTTTCTTGTAAACCGGTTTCGGTAAAAAATGATCGACGGTTAACGGTCTGATTCGGCTTCGGTTTTGAATAACAAAAGGCTTTACTAATCAGCGAATTATTCAAGATTTTTTGGCTTGTGCTGAGTCTGGTGTTTTTTGATTTCCTCGAATATATTGGCTTGATCATCTTTTTGAGGCTGAGGCTCTTTGTTAAGACATTTTGGATCGATCACATTTTTAAGATCTTTGATGGTTAAAGGCTTACAATCATCTTTTAATTCGTAGCCTAATTGTCCATTAGCTTCTAAAGTGGCATATTTAATTGTGTTTATATTTGAAATGCCAAGAAGTCTTAAACGCATTTCGAGTTGATCTGCTGTCAGTCTCAGCTTCTTTAAGTTTCTATATTGAGTTGGCCGTCTTCTATAACGAATTTAGATTTTCCGGGTAAAAAAGATTCAATCCAGTTTACTTTTACTTGAAACCACTCCATCAAAATCAAAGCGCTAAAAAGGATAGACGCAGCGATTAATGTTTTCAATAAACTGGTTTCTAAAATGGGGTGAACGATAATCGTACCGATTGAAATCATCACCATTGTCTGTGCGATGGTCATTTGTGCAATGGATTTTCTCCCTGAAATTCTCAGTAAAATCATTCCGAATGCAATTATAATTAATTCTTCCCAAGCAAATCTCATGTTATCACCCTGGATTGTGTTTTATCAAAAATAAAAGAGCAAGTAAGAGGTTTTATGGGGTACTTGCTCACGAAGAATTATTGCCCTTACATTTAATTTTATTCATTTTAGGTGTTTTCCTAACTGGAGAAACTATTCTGCGAGAGTGAATTCATTTCGGAATCTCCAATACAAGAGGCGGCGGTGAATATTGGTGGCTGAAAAGCACACCAAGGAGTATAAGGAGTGCGTAAGGCATGAAATAGAAGAACCTTGCCCAGAAATACGAGTGAGTTGTCAATTAATACAATTAAGTCATAGGAAAAGCGGCATGGTTGGGAACAAAAAAGGATGCATACTGAGACACCCTGCTAAAATGCATTGAGGAACAACGGTCTGCTGCTGAGACAGAGCTTGAAATACGGTTGCTTGGGATCGCCGCACAACGCTCTTCGTTGATCATGGTTTTTAGGAGGTTAGTAGGGAAAACAACTATGAAAAAAGGGATGAGAGAAAAATCTCTTATCCCTTAGATAATCTTAAAACCAACCTTGGTATTCACCAGTCCATGTGCCATCACTGTTCTGCTTGGCATCTTTTAAATAGTATTTAACTCCAGCAAATACTGTTACATTAAGAAGTTCTCCACGTGTATTAGCATTGATGTATATAGTTTTTAACACTGCCTGAGGAGCTGCAGTTTTATGACTCCCGCCATCTGCAGTCGGGCTTGCTGCAAAAGCAGGAGCAGCAGAAACAAGTAAAGCAAGTGATAGAGCTGAACCGGTTAAAACTTTTTTAAATTTCATTTAAAACACTCCCTTTTTTTATTTGATACAACTGTATTATATAACTGTATGTAAAATTTGTCCATATAAACTTATGTTAACTTTTTGTGAATATAAGAAAGTATTTTCCCCCATGAGTTTTATTAACTCGTACCATCTTATTTTAAGCCTCCAGAGTAAGGCATCATCATATGACCTCAAAACTGTTGTATGATACTAGGGAAATCATTTTTAGTCGAAATGAGGAGTTGCATGACATTTACGGAACGGGCGGTAGCCATTATCAAACAGATTCCTGAAGGAAAAGTGATGACGTATGGTCAAATTGCCGATCTTGCGGGAAGTCCGCGGGGAGCGAGGCAGGTTGTGAGGATTCTTCACTCCATGAGTAAAAAGCATCGTCTTCCTTGGCACAGGGTCATCAATGCAAAGGGTGAAATCGGATTGAGAGATGAAGAGATGTTTTCTGTACAGAAGCTGTCTCTTGAAGCTGAGGGGGTAGCGGTCACGTCAGACGGACGGATCGATCTCAATTTATACGTCCATGATCCGAATATGTGAAAAAACCTGCCGTATATCGGCAGGTTTTTCAGTTATATGCTGCGAGCCGGCCAGAAAGGTTTTGCCGGATATAAGGCCATTCCTCCCGAAGGATGGAGTAGTAGGCGGTATCTCTGAGGCCGCCGTCGACAGCCGGAATGTGTGCGCGGCGGATTCCTTCAAATTGGGCTCCGATCCGCAAAATCGCAGTCCGTGAGCGCTGGTTGCGAACGTCGGTTTTCAGCGTCACTCTGACAGTTTGCCACACGTCAAACGCATGAGTCAGCATCAGAAGTTTACATTCCGTATTGACACCGGTCCGCTGCACGGCAGAGGCATACCATGTGCTGCCGATCTCACACACTTCCGGAGCTGCGTCTGTCGGCCGCGTAAACACTTCCGCCTCCATAAACCGCGTGCTTCCGACGATTCGGTCTGTTTCAAGACTCCGTACTGCAAATGGCAATGCAAGTCCTTTTTCATAATCGGAAAGCGCGCGCTCAATATAACGCTTTGTTTCTTCGATTCCGTCAGGAACATGGGTGTAAGCGTAAGTCGTCCTATTTTCTGAAGCAGCTTCACAAAGTGCCTGAGTGTGATCAATCGTCATCGGCTCTAACTGAACGAGTGACCCTTTAAGAAGGACGGGCTTCAGCATTCTTATCACAACCTTTTTTTATGAATGGATCAAGTATAGTCGAACGGTTTCTTATTCAAAAGAGCCAATTTCCTATTAAAATGGCATGTCAGTGAAATCCTCGATTCACACTTATGCATACATTCAGGAAAAAGCGGAAACCTTTATGTGAAGAGGTGATGGGCATGGCATATGTGTTATCGGTCGGAACCAGCATTCCGGAATATCATGTCTCGCAAGAAACGGCGGCAGATTTTGCGAGAGGGATGTTTGCCGATTCATTTAAGGATATTGACCGGCTGTTAAAAGCCTTTCAAAACGGCGAAATTGAATCAAGGCAGTTTGTCCGGCCGATTGAATGGTATAAAACGGCACGGGGTTTTTCAGAAAAAAACCGGCTGTATACGGAAGAAACCGTAAAGCATAGCGCGCATGCGGCACTTGATTGTTTAACAAACCCGGATTGTTTAACAAATCCCTTTCCATATGAAAAAGTGGATGCGATCTTTTTTATTTCCAGCACCGGGCTTTCGACACCCAGCATTGAAGCGAAAGTGATGAATCAGCTTCCGTTTTCTGCGAAAACAAAACGGATACCGATCTGGGGCTTAGGATGCGCGGGCGGAGCGGCCGGCCTGTCCAGGGCGTACGAATACTGCCGCGCGTATCCTGAAGCATACGTGCTTGTCATCGCGGCTGAACTCTGCAGTTTAACGTTTCAGCCGAACGACAAGTCAAAAAGCAACTTAATCGGAACTTCCCTGTTTGCGGACGGAATTGCCGCAGTACTAATCGGAGGAGAAAAGGCGAACCGAAACGACGTCAAACAGCCGCTTCTGCCGCGGATATTCGCCACTCAATCGGTGATGATGCCGGATGCGGAAGATGTGATGGGCTGGGAATTCACCGACAGCGGTTTTCAAGTCATTTTTTCAAGAGACATTCCCACCCTGGTTTCACAGTGGCTGAAGGACAATGTTGATGAATTTTTATTTGAATATGGCGTCAGTCCTCACGACATTAAAACCTTTCTTGCCCATCCCGGCGGGAAAAAGGTCATTGACGCCTATTTAACGAGTCTTTCAATGGGCACCGGGCAGCTTGCGGCATCTCGGAAGGTGCTGCAAAAACACGGGAACATGTCTTCCGCAACTATTTTTCATGTGATAAAAGAACAGTTGCTCCACGGACGGCAGAAAGAAAACGAAAAAGGACTGATCGGCGCTCTCGGGCCGGGATTTTCGTCTGAGCTTTTGCTGTTCAGCTGGGAAAAGGGGGCTTCTTAATGTTTTGGCTGTTTATCATGCTGCTTGCGGCCCAGCGGATTGCGGAGATGATTGTGGCCCGGCGCAATGAGCAAAAGGTGAAAAAGCAAGGCGCAGTCGAATACGGAGAAGGACATTATCCCTTTCTCGTCCTGATGCACGTGCTCTTTTTTGTCTCTCTTACAGCTGAGGTGGCGGCGTTTCAAAAAACGCCTTCTCCAAGGTGGGCCGCCATTATATGTATTATTTTATTTGTACAGGGGATCAGGTATTGGGCGCTATTATCATTAGGGCGGTATTGGAATACGAAAATCCTTGTCGTGCCTGATGCGGAGCTTGTCAGAAAGGGGCCGTACAAGTGGATGAAGCACCCGAACTACGCGGTCGTCATCTTAGAATTTATTTTTCTGCCGCTGGTATACGGAGCGTATTGGACACTGTTTCTCTTTTCGATTCTCAATGCCTGCATGCTCACTGTGAGGATTCGTGCCGAAGAGAAAGCGCTAGAAGAAAACACCGCAAAATAGAGATTGAAAATCATTCTCACTCATGATAAGATGTAAATATGAAAATGATTCTCATTCAAGGTGGTGCCGAAAATGACAATGTTATTTTTATTTGCAGCCGTTTGTACATACAGTGTTTTAATTGGTTTCGTATTGAAAAAAGTTTCGAATAAATCGATGTCTTCTTAAACATCTGCGGTTTTTCCTGCCGCGGGTGTTTTTTCTTTATCAGCTGCCGATATCGGCGGCTTTTTTGCGTTTCCTGAAGAAAAGTGAGCCATTCTTGTGTAAAATGGGGGAGAGGTTTTTTTCAGAGCTTTCTAAAAATGAAAAACGTCATTTGATGCGACAGACACAAAGGGGTAAAGACACATGACAGAAGAAGAACGCCATAACAGGGAGATTTTCAGCAGAACGGGTGCCTTATACGCACAATTTTTGGATCATCAGGATAAAAAACGGGCCGATCAGCTCGCGGCCATTATGAAAAAAGCGGCTGATGAAGAGGTTTATATCGCGTTTACCGGGCATTATTCGGCCGGAAAGTCCTCTTTATTAAACACATTGCTCGGTGAAGACATACTGCCGACAAGCCCGATTCCTACAAGCGCCAACCTCGTTGTCATCCGGCACGGTGAAGATAAAGTCGTGCTTCATACGACGGACGGGGCTTATGCAGAAATTAAAGGAAGTTACGATAAAGAACAAGTGCAGCAATTCTGTAAAGATGGTGAGCAAATTGAGACGGTGGAAGTCTATGCCGGCTTTAAGGAGTCAGAGCCTTATGCGGCCTACATCGACACACCGGGAATTGATTCGACGGACGAAGCGCATTTTTTATCTGCGGCTTCGGTTCTCCATCAGGCTGACGCTTTATTTTACGTCGTTCATTATAATCACGTTCATTCAGAAGAAAATATGCTGTTTCTCAGCTCCATCAAAGACCGTATTCCGAATTTGTTTCTGATCGTCAACCAAATTGACAGACATGATGAAACTGAAACGAAGTTTGAAGAGTACCGCAGGCAGGTGGAAGATATGCTTGAAGGCGCGGGAATACCGAAAGAATCGCTTTTCTTTACGTCTGTCACTGAGCCTGACCATCCTTTAAACGGCTTGGAACAGCTGAAAAAACATCTGCAGAAGCTGAAACAGCAGGCAAAAACAAATTTATGGTCCTTAACGGAGAGAAAAGTTGCACACTTAGTCAAAGAGCATACAGAGATGCTCGTAAAAGATGATAAAAACGGCAGCGGAGAGCAGTTTGACAAACAAGAAGCACTTGTCCGTTCTGTTGAAGATGAGCTTAAAAAAGCCGTTCAACAGGCTGAAACAGCAGAGAAAGACATCAGAAAAGACGTGCAGAACATATTGCAAAACGCTAATCTGACACCCTTTGAGATGAGGGAGCTTGCATCTGCTTATATTGAATCACAGCAGCCCTCATTTAAAACCGGATTATTCTTTTCAAAAGCGAAAACGGCTCAGGAGAAAGAAAGAAGGCATGCTGAATTTTTTGCCGATATTAAAAAAAGAACGGAAGGGGAAGCGGATTGGCATATTATCGACACATTTACGAAAGCGGCCAAGCGGTATGAAGCGGATTCGGACGAACTGATCAGGAAAATCCAGGCGTACCGCACACCGCTTTCTGATGATATCACCGCTCAGGCCCTTAAGCAGGGAGCGGCCTTTTCATCTGAATACGTATTAACTTATACGAAAGACCTCGCTGAAATGATCAGAAGGGAAGCCAAAAGACAGACAGCGGAACTCATTGAGGAGCTGACCGCTTATGTTCAGACAAAAAACGGACCGCTCATTGAGAACTTGAAAAACCGGCTCGAAAAAGAAAAGAAAATAAGGGATGAGCTCGCGCAATCGGCAAAAGAAGAACGCAATGCCTTGGAAAAAGCAGCCCGAGTCCGCGCTTTGTGGGAAGAAGAATTGACCTGTGATACGGGAAGCGGCGACTGGTATACGCGAAAAAAACGCCTTGCAAAAGCGCCCGTCCAAAAGAAACCAAAAGAGGCTGTACAGCATGAAGTAAGCAAGTCCGAAAAAAATGCGATGAAGGAACTTCCTATAAAAGAGCAGACTGATCGGTTCTATGAGCTTGCCGGGATTCTTGAATCCTCGAGCATATTAGGAAAACAGGCAGAAGCCTTTCGAAGCAGGATTGAGCGGCTTGAAAACCGCCAGTTTACCTTGGCGTTATTCGGCGGATTCAGTTCCGGTAAATCATCATTTGCAAATGCGCTTGTCGGTGAATACGTGCTTCCGTCATCGCCGACGCCCACAACGGCTACGATCAACAAAATAACGAAACCGCAAGACGGCAAACCGCATAAATCTGCGGAGATCGTTTTTAAAACGGAGGAGGAGCTGGACGCTGAAATGCTTCAGCTGACTGAGCTGAAAGATGCTGATGTAAAAGGGCGTTCACTGAAAGAGAGATGGAATTATGCCATTAAAAAGGGAAAAGTTCCGGATGAACTTATCCCGGTGATTCAAACGATGCTGCAGGCGTTTGATACGTACGAAGAACAGATCCGTCAAAGGCTGACACTGACGGTGCCGGTTGAAGATTTAAAACCGTACGCAGCCGAAGAAAAAACGGCCTGCTGCGTAAAAGAAGTCACCGTGTATTATGATTCGCCTCTCACGCAAAAAGGCATCACCATTGTTGATACGCCGGGAGCAAGCAGTATAAACAAGCGCCATACGGAGCTTGCCTTTCAATATATAAAAGATGCTGACGCGTTCTTTTATATGACGTACTATCAGTATTCTTTTTCAAAAGGAGACAGGTCTTTTCTGAAGAAACTCGGCCTCGTCAAAGAATCATTCGGCATGGATAAAATGTTTTTTGTCATTAACGCCGCCGATCTGGCCAAAACCGAAAGCGAGCTGGAAACCGTCAAAGACTATGTCCGCTCAGAACTCTCAAAAGAGGGAATTAACCAGCCGAAATTATATCATGTCTCAAGTAAAGAAGAGCTTGCGGGTAAAAAAGAAGCTTTTTATAACAGGTTCTCTGATGTAAGAACCGGGCTTGAGCACTTTATTGAGGAAGATGTAATGAGGGCCAGCTGCGCCCAGCTGAAAACAGAGGCGGACAAATTGTGCGATATGGTGGAACAGCTTCACGTATCTCTTCACCAGTCGGCAGAAGAAAAAGAGAAAAAGAAACAGCGTCTGGAGTCTTCCTATGAAAAAGCTCTCGCTGACATTTCAAAGCGCCGTACGTCTGAGGTCATCATTCGAAAAGTGATGAAAGATACGGAAGAACAGCTCTATCACATTAAACATCGCCTGACGTTTTATGCGAATGATATGCTGAAAACCGCCTTCCATCCAGGCCTTCAAAACGGCGATTGGAAACAAAATATATCAGCGGCGCTGAATGAAGCGCTCAAGGAATTCCGTTTTGAATATATTCAAGAGCTGAAAACGCTCGATATCCGGATGACCGGTTTTATTGAGCACCATATGACTGAGGAATGGATGGAAAACTGTCAGAAGAAGCTTATGGAAGACGGAGATTTCTCCATTTATGTCAGCGGTGAAAACGAATTTGCCGTTCAGCTGAAAGAGGTCGCTCCGGTCATTGACGTCTCGGCATTCTCACATCACGTAAAGGAAATTAAATCACCGAAGCAGTTTTTTGAACAGAACGGAAAAGCAGCGTTTGTAGAAGGGCTCAGGCTCAGCCTGCAAAAAGTGACAGAAAAGTGGCTTGAACAGGAGAAAGAAAGCCTTTCAGAGCGATATGCTGAGCAGGTGCGCCGTCTGCAAGAAGACATGGCGGATAAAAGCCTGTCCCAGATCCGCGAGCAGCGGGACACTTATTTACAAGGTCTTGCGGAAAATACGAGTGCAAGGGAAATTGAACACCTTTACGAAGCCGAAAAAGCATGGAAAAAGAAAGATGAAATGCTGAAAATTTAAAAATCCGGTTGGCGGGCAGATAACAGTCGTGGTAGACTAAAATGAAAAAAAGCGAGATGAAACCTTTTATGTCAGAAGTCCATAAAGCAATTTCAGCACATTCCGCAAAACAGCATCAGCATGTCAAAACATTTGTACAGCTTGATTATGAGCGTGAACAGGCCATTGAAGAAGCCATTGTAAAATGCAGACAGAATCAACCGTTCACGACAGATGCCATCAATGGCATCACCGCAAAAATGAACCAGCTGGCGAAAAAGGGCATCGTGCCGCAAAGACGATTCGTAAGTGAAGAGATGGTGAAAGAATTCGTCAGCAGACAGTAATGGATGAACCTGCCGCGTGTGTCATCAGCGCTTGCTGTACATACTATCCGTATCTTCTCTAAAGGGGGATATGACCATGGGCAGAACAAAACTGGGAAACAGAAATGCTCAGCAGAATAACAATGCCAAAAAGAAAAACGGCTTCGGACAGAAATTTGATTCTTATGCCGGCCGTGAAGCTGAAAAGCTGATGGCAAGCAATAAAAGACACGGTGAGTAAACGTGACGGCAGCATCTTCCAAATGGGGGGATGCTGTTTTTTTACCGCCTTCTTTGGTAAAATAGGAACATTGAATAAAAAGGAGTATCGATATATGAATAATAAATTACTGCTCGTTGACGGTATGGCGCTTTTGTTCCGCTCATTTTTCGCGACGGCCGTTCATCGCAATTTTATGATAAATGAAAACGGAATTCCCACAAACGGAGTCAACGGTTTTTTAAAGCATCTTATTACAGCGGTTGATACGTTTCAGCCCACACATGTCGTCTGCTGCTGGGATATGGGAAGCAAAACGTACCGTAATGATTTGTTTCAAGATTATAAAGCCAACAGAAGCGAACCGCCGCTAGAGCTGATTCCGCAATTTGATCTAGCGAAAGAAGCAGCGCGAGAGCTCGGTTTTTTAAACATCGGCATAAAAGGCTATGAGGCGGATGACTGTATCGGTACGCTTTCTGCTCTATTTTCCGGGGAAGCGGAAATTACGATTGTAACGGGTGATAAAGATCTGCTTCAATTGCTGAATCATCAAGTTCAAGTAGCGCTGCTGCAAAAGGGTATCGGCAATTATAAGGTATATACAGATGAGATATTCAGAGAAGAAACGGGAGTTCCGCCAAAAGCGCTGATTGACATTAAGGCGCTGATGGGAGACACGAGCGATAACTATCCCGGCGTTAAAGGGATCGGGGAAAAAACGGCGTACAAGCTGATCCGTGAATATCAAAACATAGACCGCTTATTAGAAAGCCTTGCTCTCTTGCCGAAGGGCCAGCAAACGAAAATTCAGCAAAGCTTGAAAGAATTGGAGCTGTCAAGGCAGCTTGCTGAAATACATTGCGAGGTGCCGTTAGTCTGTACGCTTGAAGAAGCGCTTTTTTCATTGAAGATGGAAGAGGCGGCATTCATGCTCAGACGTCATCAGATAAAAGGAATTGAAAGGATGCTCGAAAAGCTGAACGCCAGAGAGATCAGCTGATCCCTCTAGCGTTTTGTATTGCTTTTTTTTGCGTTGTTTTCAAGGGCTGATTTCGGGTCTTTATGCGCATTTCCTTCCATATTTCCCTGAGGATTCACGCCCCCGGTCAGCCTGCCTTTATTTTCTTTTCTCATAGCTGTTCACCTCATTTGTAGGATGAACAGAGAGACGCAATTTCATTCCGGTTATTTATTCAGCCGAATCGCTTTTTTTGCGAGCTGATCGGCTGTTTGGTTTTGTCTGCCGGGAATCCACTTAATGAAAAACAATGGAAACCCGGCCTTTAAGCGGGTGATTTCGTCAACAAACGGCTGGAAAGCCTTGTTTTTAACCGCTTCAAGATCTGCGGCCCGCTCCACGATATCCGAATCCGTCCGGAATGACACGGACTCAAATCCGCGGGCGGCACACAGCTTCATTCCTTCAATTAAAGCGAGAAATTCAGCTTCCTGATTTGAATGGTCGCCGATCGGAATTGAGAAAGATTCTGTTTTCCCGTCATGTTTAATAAAAATACCGATACCGGACGGGCCCGGGTTTCCGGCGCTTGCACCGTCTACATAAATTTCAGCGGGCATCATCCGTCACTCTCCATTCGGTGTCATTCGTTTTGCCGCATACGCATAAGGGACAGAAATGAGTGATACCGCAAATTTAATCAGGTAAGTTGAAATGAAGATGCTGAACCATACGCCCGCGGAATAAACGCCGATAAAGGCCACGGCAGTGAAGATAAATGTATCCAGCAGCTGGCTGAGCGCCGTGCTTCCGCTGTTTCTGAGCCAGAGAAGCCTGTCTGAAGGAAAGATTCTCCGAATGGCTGAATATACATAAACATCTATCGTTTGGCTGAAAATAAAAGCCAAGAGGCTTCCGAGCGCAACACGCGGCAGAAAACCGAAAATCGTCTCAAGGGCCGGCTGTGCGATATCTGACGCAGCCGGTTTATATAAAAGAGCCCCCTGCATGGCGCATGTCAAAGCGAGCAGAGTGGAAAACCCGAGCCAGACGGCTTTGCGCGCTTCCCTGGGACCGTATTTTTCATTCAGCACATCCGTTGCGAAGAAAACGGTGCCGTACATGATATTTCCCAGTGTCGCCGTAAGCCCGAACAGCTCGACTGTTTTGACAACCTGCAAGTTGGCGCACACCGTGGCGAAACCGATCCATACGAATAGGCCCGTTTTGCCAAATCCTTTATAAAACAGAAGAACAATGATAAAATGAATGACCGCAAATAAGATCCATAACACATCGTTAAACAAAACCTGCTGACTTCCTTTCAATTTGAGAATGGTTTGATTATAGCACACGCCCGTCAACTAATGAATGGTAAGGTGATTTCAATGAATCTTAAGCCGTATATCGAAATAGAAGCAAAAGGAACAGGCCCTGTCGCGTTTTTTTCCGAAGATTGGCTGACCGTTCCGAAAGCGCGCATGCTTGCAAGAGAAGTCAGCCGCTTTCCTTATATAAAAGACATTTATTTTGAGGATGAAAAAGGCGCGAGCTGGACGCTTAAAGAATTAGAAAAGCTTACTGAAGAGCTTGCGCACGAACCTGACGACATTACAGTGTATTTCGACGGCGGCTTTGACAAAACAAGCGGACGCGCCGGACTGGGAATTGTCGTGTATTATTCTCTCGGCGGCAAGCGGCACCGCATACGGAAAAACAAAAGCTTAACGCTTCAGACGAACAATGAGGCGGAATATGCCGCTTTGTACGAAGCCCTTAAGGAAGTGCAGGAACTTGGCGCAAGCAGAAATTCAATCACGATAAGAGGGGATTCCCTCGTCGTTTTGCATCAGCTTGACGGCAGCTGGCCGTGTTATGATGAAACGCAAAACGAATGGCTGGATAAAATTGAAGCGCTGCTCGAATCCTTAAAGCTGACACCGACATATGAAGCCGTAAACCGAAAGGAAAATCAAGAAGCGGATGACCTTGCCAGAAAAATTCTCTCGGACCGGCAGATTGAAAGCCGCATAACATTAGAAGGTAACGGAGATGACTGATATTGGATAAAAAAAGCATTTATAAAGAATTGACTGAGCTTCAGGATGAATATTGCAAAGACTGTTTCGTAAAAAAGCATTTCCGCAAAGAGTTTGGAAAAACGCACGCTCATTCTTTCTGCATCAACCAATGCACGGTGGGGGAGAAGCTGAAAGCCTACGGCAAGGTGCTGACAAATCAATAAAAAATAAAACCGCAGTTTCTGCGGTTTTATTTTTCGAATTCATCGAGCTGATGCTGGCAATCGTCGAGAAGCATTCGCTGCTTTTGCAGAAAATCCTGGTCGAGAGCTTGCAGTTCACTGGATTGTGACATCGTTCTGGCATCCTGAATCGCCTGGTAAGCAGATTCCACCAAAGTTGAATTTTGGCCCCGGGTAGCCGCTCCCGTTGTTTTCTGGGCCGTTTCTACCGCTAATTCAAGCTGGCGTTTATCCGTCAGTCCGTTTGGAAAAAATTCAGAGTCCATTAAAAAACACCTCCGCAAATAGTTTGGAGATTTTTTTTTAGAAATATGTACGGAAAATAGAAAAAATATATAAAATGAGCCGATATAACTATTGAACCTGATTAATTAGGGCTTAATTACTATTATTCAGGGTATCTTGGGAGAGAAGGGAAAAACCAGCCGTGAATGATAATGATTTAAAAACAATCCTTCAGCAGACATTTAAAGAAATATACGGTGATTTGGGAAGTTTAGCGGAAATGGCGAAAAAAGGAATGCCGTCAATGGAGAAACAAATTGAAGAAATCGAGCAGCGCTGCAAGCAGAATCTTGTCGCAATTGAGATTCAGACGGCAATCAAATAGGAGAGGCATACGCCTCTCCTCTATTTGTGTCATCTGATCAACATGTATTGAGTTTAGAGTTTTACAACATTAGAAGCTTGAGGTCCACGATTACCTTCGACAATTTCAAAAGAAACTTCTTGTCCTTCTTCTAATGATTTGTATCCGTCTCCTTCGATAGCAGTGAAGTGAACAAATACGTCGTCTCCGCCTTCAACTTCGATGAAGCCGAATCCTTTTTCGTTATTGAACCATTTTACTTTACCGTTTTGCATATTGCTTAATTCCTCCTAGTACTGTAGCACCTTCGTGCTAAAAAAAATTTTGTCATCATTCAACCGTACGTATGTTTACGTTGTTAAATGATGGTTCAACTATACACCATATGGGAGCGGGCGTCAAGCGGCCGCTCTCTATTTTTCATCTTTATTTTTCCAGTGACAAAGCTTATCCGGAAAAAAACAAAAAGCACACGAATCGTCCGTGTGCTTTTCTCTTACGATAATGCCATATCCGCCTTTTCGGCCATCAGTTCAGATTCTTTTATAATGTCCTGCAAAATGACTTCAGAGGAGTTAGGGAGGTGAAGGCTTTTAATATTGTCCTTCATCCGGTTCAGCTTCTCCTCATCCGCAAGAAGGGAGGTGACAGACTCTAAAATTTCTTCGTGGCGGTTGACCACGACAGCCGCACCGCGATCTTCAAAGAAAATGGCGTTTTCCTTTTCCTGTCCGGGAACCGGTTTGTACAAAATAACGGGTACTCCGATCGCCGTCGCTTCCGTCAGTGTGATGCCGCCCGGTTTCGTAATCATGCAGTCCGTAATACGGAACAGCTCGTCAATTCTTTCTACATAGCCCAGCACTTTCAGCCGGTCGGCATTGTCACCTTCCAAGCTGCTGAGGGATTCTTTCAGCGAGCTGTTTTTGCCGCATACCACCACAACCTGCACCTGATCGTCATGAACGAGATTTTCGCACAGTTCTTTTACGTTTTTCAGCACACCATGCGCTCCCGCCATAATAAGAAGAACTTTTTTGTCGGGAGAGAGATTGTATTTTTTATAAATCGGCTCTTTCGGCATCGATTCCTCGAATTGAGGCCTGATGGGAATGCCCGTGATCTTTACGTTGTTCGGGTGAGTGCCGATTTCAATCAGTTTTTCCTTCACGTAATCTGTGGCGACATAATATTTATCAACATTTTCATGAACCCAGATTTTGTGAAGGCAGAAATCGGTCATAACGTTGAACGTCGGGATCACTTTTCCGGTTCTCCGTCTGTATTCCGGTACGACAATCATCGGAAATGTATTGATAATAATGTCCGGCTTATGCTCTTCGACGAGCTGGCCTAAACGTTTATTTCCCATTTTAAAATAAATATTGAATTTGCGTTTATTATAGATTTTGTCAACTCCGTAATAAAACAAACGATAAAACTGTTTCCCGATTGAGAAGCTTTTTAAATAAAGGTATTGAGTAACCTCTGAAACAATCGGATTTGACTCTTGATACAAATTGGAAACCGTCACATCTAAGCCGAGACGCAGACACTGTTCGTAGAGCGTTTTGGCCACTTGAACATGCCCGTTTCCGTAATTTGCAGTCAAAATTAATACTTTTTTATTGGTATTCAAGTAAATTCACCTCAATGTAATCAACAACAAGCAAGCTTCATGCATCGTAAGGAGTTATTGTCTATAGATAAACATAACACAAGTGCATCATTTTATAATAAGCGCGGCAACATATTTAAACTAAATTTAATTGATATGTTCCATTATTTTAAAGTTTTGTTATACGCATACTGAATCAAGAGTATTTTATCATATTTTTGTCACCGTATCACTCAAAACAAAAATTAATCCCATTCATACGGGGTTTCCTGATATACGTAATAATTCAGCCAATTCATAAACAATAACGTTGCATGAGCTTTCCAGCGGTTAACAGGTTCTTTCCCGCCGGGTGCAAAATAGTGCCTAGGAGCTTCTACGTTTGAAAGATTTCTCTCTATGTCTCTCTCATACTCCTGAAGTAGCGTATCGGTATCATATTCCGGATGACCCGTTAAGAAAATCTGTTTTTCGTCTTTTGAAACGATTAAACAGACCCCCGCTTCCTCTGAAACGCTGAGCACATCCAGATCCGAAGCCGATTGCAGCTGCTCCGTATTAATATCTGTATGCCGTGAGTGGGGCACATAGTATAGCTCGTCAAATCCTCTTACCAATCTCTCATGTTTTTTAAGAACGGTATGCTCAAACACACCGAAGATTTTTTTCGGCAGCTCCACTTTCTCAATGCCGTAATGATAGTATAAACCGGCTTGAGCGCCCCAGCAGATATGGAGGGTTGAAGTGACATTCGTTTTGCTCCATTCCATGATTTCCTTCAATTCTTCCCAGTAAGAAACATCTTCAAACGGCAGGTGCTCAATCGGAGCTCCGGTAATAATCATTCCGTCAAACCGTTTGTGGCGGATGCTGGAAAAATCCGTATAAAATTCATCCAGATGCTGCCTTGCCGTATTTTTTGGAGTATGTGTGCTCGGAATTAAGAACGTAAAGTGAACTTGTAAAGGTGAATTCCCAAGCATCCTGAGGAGCTGGGTTTCCGTTTGGATTTTTTTCGGCATCAGATTTAAAATCACGATCTTCTGCGGCCGGATATCCTGATGAAAAGCCCGGCTTTCATCCATTACAAAGATGTGTTCACTTTCAAGCACCTGCTTAGCAGGCAGGTGATTTGGTATATTAATAGGCAACATGCCACCTCCGTTATTCCCCGTTAATTTTCTTCATTATAGAAATTTTTAAGCCATTTTTCAATCCATCCCGGCGTAATAAACCGCATTTAACGCATAATGACAGGGATAAAAGCGGCAAATGGGCATAAATTCGGAGCGGCTCTTTATTATGACGGGTAAAGAGCCGTTTGGTTCCTCGTAAAAAACGTTTTCCGTTAAATGGAAGGAAAAAGCGGTTTCCGTTTGTTTTGCAGTGTAAAACAGGTAAAATAAATGAAGAATGTAAAAAGGAGGGCCGCAGATGACAATTTACGATATAAACGTACGGACCATAACAGGCGAAGACATGACACTATCGGCTTACAGAGGTAAGGTGATGATCATTGTGAATACAGCAAGCAAATGCGGGTTCACATCCCAGCTCAAGCAGCTTCAGGAGCTCTATGATACATATCGGGAGGAAGGTCTTGAAATATTGGGATTTCCCTGCAACCAATTCATGAACCAAGAACCTGGAAACGAAGCGGAAATTCAAGAGTTCTGTGTGAAAAACTACGGAGTCACATTCCCGATGTTTGCGAAAGTTGATGTCAATGGAGCAGACGCTCATCCTCTCTTCACATATCTGACGGAAAAGGCGAAGGGGATGCTCGGCACAAAAGCGGTCAAATGGAATTTCACTAAGTTTATCGTGGACCGAAACGGTGAAGTCACCGGGCGTTTTTCACCGAACGTCAACCCAAAAGAGCTTGAAGATACGGTGCAGAGGCTTTTGGCCCAATAAGAGGTGATACGGTGAACGAAAAAGAGCAGCTGGAAAGCGTCAGGAATTGGGTCAGAGAAAAGCTTATCAATGAACGTACGGGCCATGACTGGCTTCATATTTCCCGGGTCGCAACACTTTCTGTTTATATGGCAAAAGAAGAAGGAGCCGACTTATTTATCACTGAGACGGCCGCGCTGGTTCATGATCTGATTGACGCCAAGCTCGAAAAAAGCGAAAGGCTGACGGCAGGCGAAGTGACAGAACGGTTGGCTGCTTTCAACATCGCGGATGGCTCCATTCAGGAGATCGCGGATATTATCACGAGAATGTCATTCAGACACAGGGAACTGCTGAAAAAGCGGCCGCTTTCATTGGAGGGGAAAGTTGTTCAGGATGCAGACATGCTTGATGCGATCGGCGCAGCGGGCATCGGCAGGGCTTTTATGTTTGCCGGCGCGAAGGGTCATCCGATGTACGGAACTCAAACAAGTGTGCTGGCCCATATAGAGGATAAATTAATCAAGCTTAAAGGCTTAATGAATACAAAAGCGGGGGCCGGTTTAGCAGAGGAGCGGCATCAATTTCTTTTGCAGTTCGCCGCCCGTATCCAAAAAGAGGCCGGCATTTGCAAAAGCTGAGCGGCGCAATAGAACGCTTGTGCCGACTATGTTAGAATAAGTGTCAGATTGCGCATAGGAGGACCAATATGAAGATTAAATCAATAGAACCGACGCCGAGTCCGAACACGATGAAAGTGATTTTGACTGAAGAGCTTCCGGCAGGGAAAAGCAACAATTACAAGCCCGATCAGGCAGATGATGCTCCGGCTGTCGTACGTGATATTTTAAACATTGAAGGAGTAAAGGGCGTTTATCACGTTGCCGATTTCCTGGCTGTGGAGAGAAACGCCCGTTTTGACTGGAAGGAAATTCTGCCTCAGGTCCGTTCCGCCTTCGGAATGGAACATACGGAGCAGTCTGAGAGCCGTTCTGAACAGGAATCGTTCGGTGAAGTGAAGGTTTTCGTACAAATGTTCAGCGGAATCCCGATGCAGGTCAAATTGACGGACGGCGAACGTGAAGAGCGCTTCGGCCTTCCGGAACGTTTCCAAGAAGCCATTTTAAAGCTGCGTTCCGAAGCTTCAAATGTTGTATTTGAGCGGGCTTGGAAAGAACAAGGCGTGCGCTTCGGGGATTTTACCGAAATCGGACACGATGTCACAGAAGAGCTTCAGGCCGCCTACAGTGATGAGCGGCTCAAACGTCTGACAGAAGCAGCCGCACAGCAAAAGGGTGAGGCCAAACCGGCAGTGCAGCGGAAAGCTTATAAAGTGACATTGGAGATGCTTGATGATGAAGACTGGAAACAGCGCTATGCCCATCTTGAGCAAATGGATCCGGATGAAGACGATTTACCAGTATTGGAAAAGGCGCTGCATGATCCGAAGACTTCGATCAGAAGACAAGCCGTCGTTTATTTGGGAATGATCGAAAAACCGTCTGTGCTTCCGCTGTTATACAAAGCGCTTGAAGACAAAACGGTGACGGTCAGAAGGACGGCGGGTGACTGTCTGTCGGATCTCGGCGATGCGAGCGCCATCCCGGCCATGATGAAATCGCTCAGTGACTCAAGTAAGCTTGTGCGCTGGCGCGCGGCCATGTTTTTATATGAAGTCGGCGATGAAAGCGCGCTGGAAGCATTAAAAGCGGCGGAAGACGATCCTGAATTCGAAGTAAGCCTGCAAGTCAAAATGGCGATTGAACGGATTGAGCACGGAGAAGAGGCGAAAGGTTCAGTCTGGAAACAGATGACTGAAAGCAGAAAAAAAGAACAGTTATAACAAAAAGGTGCGCCATGCACCTTTTTTATTTGAATTCACTTTTTATAAAAATTATTTAGAATATTGTTGAAAAATGATTCAAAACTCTATATAGTAAGTACAATATTAATTGTTGGAGGGTTTTTATCGAAATACAGAAAGAATAGAAAAGCGAGACAGGGCAAAGACACTGTAAAATTTGCAGAACACGCCCTAGAATAAACTGAAAATTTTAAAAATAATGTACAGTCTAAAAACAGTAGGGGGATCACCATGGCAGAATTACGCAGCAACATGATCACACAGGGAATTGACAGAGCGCCGCACCGCAGCCTTCTTCGCGCTGCCGGCGTAAAAGAAGAAGACTTCGGCAAACCGTTTATCGCGGTCTGTAATTCATACATCGATATCGTTCCCGGGCATGTTCACCTGCAGGAATTTGGAAAAATCGTAAAAGAAGCAATCAGGGAAGCGGGCGGTGTGCCTTTTGAATTTAACACGATCGGAGTAGATGACGGAATCGCGATGGGGCATATCGGCATGAGATATTCGCTGCCGAGCCGCGAAATCATTGCCGATTCAGTTGAAACGGTTGTCTCGGCTCACTGGTTTGACGGAATGGTCTGCATTCCGAACTGCGACAAAATTACGCCGGGAATGCTGATGGCGGCTATGCGGATTAATATTCCGACCATTTTTGTCAGCGGGGGGCCGATGGCAGCCGGCCGCACAAGCGACGGCCGCAAAATTTCGCTTTCTTCAGTATTTGAAGGCGTCGGCGCATATCAAGCCGGGAAAATCGGTGAAAGCGACCTGCAGGAGCTGGAACAGTTCGGCTGCCCGACGTGCGGATCTTGTTCGGGCATGTTTACGGCAAACTCCATGAACTGTCTGTCTGAAGCGCTCGGTCTGGCACTTCCGGGCAACGGAACAATTCTAGCAACTTCACCGGAGAGAAGAGAGTTTGTGAGAAAATCAGCGGCCCAATTGATGGAGACCATCAAAAAAGACATTAAGCCGCGCGATATTGTCACCGAAAAAGCGATTGACAACGCATTTGCGTTAGACATGGCTCTCGGCGGCTCAACCAACACAGTGCTTCATACGCTTGCGCTTGCCAATGAAGCTGAGGTTGAGTACTCTTTAGAACGCATTAACGAAGTGGCTGAACGAGTGCCTCACATATCGAAATTGGCGCCGGCCTCGGACGTCTTCATTGAGGATCTGCACGAAGCGGGCGGAGTCTCGGCGGCCCTTAATGAATTGGCGAAAAAAGAAGGAGCGCTTCATCTTGACGCGCTGACTGTAACAGGCCGCACACTCGGAGAAACAATTGCGGGTCATGAAGTAAAGGATTATGACGTGATTCATCCGATTGACAATCCGTTTACCGAAAAAGGCGGTTTGGCCGTCCTATTTGGGAATCTGGCTCCGGACGGCGCCATTATCAAAACAGGCGGCGTACAGGACGGGATTACAAGACATGAAGGGCCCGCTGTCGTCTTTGATTCCCAGGAAGCCGCGCTTGAAGGCATTATAAACCGCAAAGTAAAAGAAGGAGATGTTGTCATTATCCGTTATGAAGGGCCAAAGGGCGGCCCGGGCATGCCGGAGATGCTTGCTCCGACGTCTCAGATTGTCGGAATGGGGCTTGGACCGAAAGTGGCGCTTATTACAGACGGGCGTTTTTCAGGAGCGTCCCGGGGCCTTTCAATCGGGCACGTATCGCCTGAAGCGGCTGAAGGCGGCCCGCTCGCATTCGTAGAAAACGGCGACCATGTCATCGTTGACATAGAAAAACGGATTTTGGACATACAAGTGGCTGAAGAAGAATGGGAAAAACGCAAGGCCGAATGGAAAGGCTTCGAGCCGAAAGTAAAAACAGGATATCTAGCCCGGTATTCCAAACTCGTAACAAGCGCCAATACAGGCGGAATCATGAAAATATAAAACAGAGGCCTGAACAATTGAATTCCGGCCCCCTCTATAGTATCCTTGACTTCATATAAGGATTTTAGAGGGGGCTTTTTTATGTCAATGGCTTATGAAGAATATATGCGCCAGCTGGTCGTGCCGATGCGCCGTGAGCTGACGGGTGCGGGTTTTCAGGAATTAACGACTGCTGAAGAAGTAGAAAGCTTTATGGAACAGGCAGAGGGCACGACATTGGTCGTTGTCAACTCCGTGTGCGGCTGTGCAGCCGGTCTTGCCCGTCCGGCTGCGACTCAGGCTGTTTTACAGCATGAAAAAGCGCCTGATCATACGGTTACCGTATTTGCCGGTCAAGATAAAGACGCAACTGCAAAAATGCGTGAATATTTTACGGGGCAGGAACCTTCCTCGCCTTCAATGGCGCTGTTAAAAGGGAAAGAGGTCGTTCATTTTATTCCCCGCCACGAAATCGAAGGGCATGACATGGAGGAAATTATGAAAAATCTGACGGATGCCTTCGATGCGCACTGCTGAAATGCCCGAATTCCGGGCATTTTCTTTTTGGAGAAAAGATGATCACAACGAGTTACAGACCAAGCGAATATACGATACACACAGCGCAGTCGCTCAGTGTCAAGCTGGGTGACACTTACTGCAGCCGCAATAAACAGCCCATTGAAAAAATGCTGGAACGAGCGGCTGGCGATCTTTTAGTCATCGGAAAGGAACGGTTCGAACTTTACACGAAGCAAGGGGAGAAGTTCTTTTTTCACCCGAATACAGCGATGTTCCGCGCAAAGCGGTTTTTGAGAGGTGAAGCCGAGCCGTTGTTAAAAGCAGCCGGATTACGCGAAGGGGATTCCTTTTTAGATTGTACGCTCGGCCTGGCATCCGATGCGATTTTGGCAAGCCTGGCAGTCGGAAAAAGCGGACAAGTCATCGGCCTGGAGAAAAACAAGCTTGTCTCATTGCTTGTAGAAACAGGGCTTCAAACGTGGGAAACCGGAATGGAGCAGCTCCAAACCGCCATGAAACGCATTCAGGTCAAACATGCCGACTGCGCCGATTATTTGCGGGAGCTTCCTGATTCATCGGTAGATGTCATTTATTTTGACCCGATGTTTCACGAACCTGTTGAAACGTCAGACGGCATTGCACCGCTCCGCGCGTTGGCAGAAGAGGGTTTTAACGAAGAGTGCATCACGCAAGCCGTCCGGGCGGCGAAAAAATGCGTAGTGCTTAAAGACCATTGGAAAAGCCCGCGGTTTGAACGATACGGCTTCAAGGTGCTGAAAAGAAAGACGGCGCTTTTCCACTTTGGTGTCATCCATGTGAGCTCATGATATCATGGGCTTCTTTTTCGTTAATCAGTGATTTCCATAACGACAAAATAAAGCAGCGTGAGAAGTGATACAGTCGCAAATAAAGCGTTAATCATCTCATCCCCTCCTTTTTCTCCTTCTTATTGTAAGCGGTTTATCCGCTCGGTCACAGTTACCAATTTCCCATATTGCATGATAATACGCTGCCGGACATGACGCCGCGCTTTCATCTATGCTAAAATAAAGGAAAAGAGGACAATAAAACAGAGGGGAACAATCTGTCATGAAATTGTGGATGAAAAAGACCCTTGTGGTTCTGTTTACCATTGTAACGTTCGGACTCGTGTCTCCTCCGGCTGCTTTGATGACAGACAAGCCTTCAGGACAGTCGAGCAGTCTTGAGCAGAATGATTACACCGCTTTTTATGATGAACACGCCCTGCCGGGAGAAGAGAAGGCAGGGCGGGAGCCTGAATTACTGTTTCAATCGTATCAGCAGCAGCTTCTCGGTGATGCTGAAAATCAATCATTTTTAAAATTCGGCAGCAAAATCTCTCCGGTCATTGAAGATGATTACAGAAGTGAAATTCTGCCGAAAATCGAAGATGTGATCACAGGACATTTGGCCAAGTTTCAAGATGATGAAGCGTATCAGGATGTGGTTATTTCCAGCAAACCGTCGGCCGGAAAAACTGAAAAAATTTTTCATGTGTATAACAGGCTGACGGGTGAAGATCTTTTAAGGTTCCACGTCCGCCGGGATCATCCTCCGCAAGACGGCTACTGGTTTAATTTTCATTACCATACCGCTGAAGACGGATTTCAATCACATCATGAGCTCGGCAGCATTTACTGGGACCGCAATATGCCGCCTGACTGGATGAGCGTGTAATAGCGAGAAGAAATAAAAAAATCATTTCTGAGAAATTTTGCAGAAATGATTTTTTATTGTGTTACACTACTAAAAGACTACTTTAAAAGGATGAAAAAAATGAAACAATATAAAGATTTGTGCCGTCATGTGTTAGAAAACGGAGAAAAAAAAGGAGACCGTACGGGAACGGGTACGATCAGCACGTTCGGCTACCAAATGCGGTTTAACCTTCAGGAAGGTTTCCCGATGCTTACGACGAAAAAGCTCCATTTTAAGTCCATCGCGCATGAGCTGCTTTGGTTTTTAAAAGGAGATACGAATGTCCGCTACCTTCAGGAAAACGGAGTCCGCATCTGGAACGAATGGGCGGATGAAAACGGAGAACTCGGACCGGTTTACGGTTCTCAATGGCGTTCATGGCGCGGAGCGGACGGCGAGACCATTGATCAAATCTCCCGGCTGATTCACGACATCAAGACAAACCCGAATTCCAGACGTTTAATCGTCAGCGCCTGGAATGTCGGCGAAATTGATCATATGGCGCTTCCGCCTTGCCACTGCCTGTTTCAGTTTTATGTCGCGGACGGAAAACTGTCGTGCCAGCTTTATCAGCGCTCAGCGGATGTCTTTCTCGGCGTGCCGTTTAATATTGCGTCTTATGCGCTTTTAACAATGATGATCGCGCATGTGACGGGGCTTGAACCGGGTGAGTTTGTTCATACATTCGGAGACGTCCACATTTACCAAAACCATGTGGAGCAGGTGAATTTGCAGCTGACAAGGGATGTCCGTCCGCTGCCGAAACTGCGGTTTGCGCGAAATGTTGATTCTATTTTTGATTTTACGTTTGAAGACTTTATCATTGAGGATTATGACCCGCATCCGCACATAAAAGGAGCTGTCAGCGTATGATTTCGTTTATTTTTGCGATGGATGAAAACCGGCTGATCGGAAAAGATAACGATCTGCCTTGGCACCTTCCCGATGATCTCGCATATTTTAAAAAAGTGACGACGGGTCACACCATTGTAATGGGGCGGAAAACGTTTGAATCAATCGGACGCCCGCTTCCGAACCGGCGTAACATCGTTGTAACCTCACGGGACGAATCTTTATTCCCGGGCTGTATTACCGCCGACTCGGCTGAGGAAGTGCTCAAGCTGATCCCGGCGGATGAAGAATGCTTTGTGATCGGCGGCGCCCAGCTGTACAGTGCGCTCTTTCCTTATGCGGACAGACTCTACATGACAAAAATTCACCATGTCTTTGAAGGAGACCGTTTTTTTCCGGAATTTAATGAAGCTGAATGGGAATTGACATCCCGCAAACAGGGAGTAAAAGATGAAAAAAACCCTTACGATTATGAGTACCTTGTATACGAGAAAAAGAATTGATTTAAGCAGGGGGACAAGAATTGATTCGTTACGGCTGCCTTGTGATGTACGTTGTATTTATGTTCATGAAAAATATTCAGGAATATATCAATCAAAAAGAGCTTGACCCGCGGCTTTCTTTTCAAAAACAGATGAGGCTGGTATATGAGAGGCCGAAAGCCTTTATGAGAGGCTGCATTGACGTATCGGGATCAGCAATCGGCATTCATCATGATCAGCCGATCCCGGACGGCCCCGTATTGTATGTGCATCCCAGATTGCGCCCGGCTGATCTTCTGCTGCTTGCGGGACATCTTGAAGAGCCGGCTGGTTTTATCGCTGGCGAGAAAGCTTTCCGGATGCCGTTTCTCGGAAATTGGCTGAGGCTGATGGGTGTCATTTGTGACGGAGACAGCCGGGACGCCGTGTTTCAGGAGGCGGAAGTCCGTCTGCAAAAAGGACAAAGTCTGATTCTGTCTGAAGACGGCAAAATCAATCCGGAGGAACTGGCTCTTCGTTTCGATCTCCCGATTGTGCCCGTCAGCACTTCGGGAACAGACCGGCTGCTGCGGGGCAGATTACTGAAACGGCTGAAGCCGGCTGACATTGAATTACATATAAAGCCCGCTTATTATCCGGCCGGTCAGAAACGGCTCCGTGCATAAAAAAAGCACAGTCTCTATAGAGAGGCTGTGCTTTTTTATTTCAGATAAAGGGAACTTTGACGCAATAAAACAAAATACAGAAAAACATCGAGGCGCTGCCGCCTAAAACAAAACTGTGCCAAATGGCGTGATGATACGGAACCTTTCTCCAAATATAAAATATTGTGCCGGCGGAATACAATAAGCCGCCGAAAAGAAGAAGGCCGAAACCGGGGCCTGACAGCGAAGCGTACAGCGGTTTAATGGCGACGATGATCAGCCAGCCCATCAATAAATAGACAAGCGTTGAAAAAATGATAAACCGCTTCACGAAAAAGATTTTAAACACGATGCCTCCGATGGCAAGCGACCAAACAATAATTAAAAGGGTCAGACCGAGCGCCCCTTTAAGGGGTCCTAATAAAAATGGCGTATATGTTCCGGCTATTAATACGTATATCGCGGAATGATCCACAATTTCAAGAATGTCTTTCGTTTTTTTATGCTGAATGCTGTGCAAAAGAGTCGAGCTGAGATACAGCAGCAGCATTGAAGCGCCGAAGATTGAAAAGCTGACGATGTCTGTCGGCGAGCCGTATTTCACCGCGAAGATAATGAGAAAAATAAGCGCCGGAATCGACAGCAATACACCGATTCCGTGTGTGACGGCATTTGCGATTTCTTCTTTTATTGTGAACAATCAAATGTCCTCCTTTTTAAAGGATTTGTTTTTGCAGTGACTGCAAAAAGCTCAACCCTTCTAATGTAATTTTTGTTCCTGCGCGTCCTCGGCCTTTTGTCACATAGTTCATCTTTTCTAAGTAATCAAGCCTGTTTCTGACCTGCTGGGGCGATAATGTCATTGTGCTGTTTTCGCTTAATTCGGATATGCTCCGTCTGCTGGCGGGTTCGCCCTTTGTATTTAAGTCTTTAATTGATTCCAAAATAAACAAAAACTCTTCTTTCTCCATCAATGTCAGCCGTTTTTCTTTTTTCTTAGCTGTTTTCGCTTTCTGGCTGTTTTTGATATACAGCGGGACATCATCGGGATAAATCGTGCTGCCGGATGCTGCCGCGGCCATATAGTACGCCGCATTTTGAAGTTCTCTGATGTTGCCGTTAAAGGTGTGCCGCTCAAACAGCGGATAAACGGACGGATCGATATGAACATGCTGTCCCGTGGCTGTCAGCATATGCTGCAAAAGAAGCGGTATATCGCTTTTTCGTTCAGATAAAGCAGGGAGCGGAAGGCATAACACGTGAAGCCTGTAAAATAAATCTTGGCTGAACGTATTTTCTGCGCCGGTATCGCCAAGATCCGCCGTGCTGCTTGCAATGATGCGGGCGGAAATTCCGGCGTCCAGCTCGGAAAGAAGGCGGGTCTGTACCGAGAGCGGCATGTCTCCGATTTCATATAAGAATAATGTTCCGCGGCGGGCCCTGTTTAATGCACCTTCAGCGCTGAACAGTTCATATTCGAGCCGCTCTTCGTTTTGGCTGCAGTGAACGGTAATAAATAGTTCGCTGTTTCTGCAGGATTTATGATGGATCGCTCTGGCCATTTGTTTTTTTCCGGTTCCGACTTCACCTGTTATGAAGACCGGCAAATCAGATAAGGCAAATTGCGAGGCCAACCGTTTCGCTTCTAAAAAGGTTTGATGTTCGCCGGCCAGCTGATAAAAAGGATCAGTTTGTTCAATTACACTCATAAATTGGCTCCTTTTGGTTCTAATTGGTTTAAGTATAACACGTTTGTGCGATCGAAAATATCTTTTTCTCTTGTATCGGTTCATTTATTTTTATTTACAAAATTAAAATAATTATCTTATTATTTGAATATTCATGTTATAATGGCATATTAAATAGGGATTTAAATAAGAAAGGACTCTGTAAATGAAACCGTTGCTTAAAGAAGACTCTCTCATCCAGGTAAAAGACATTTTAAAAGCGCACCAAAATGTAAAGGACGTTGTGATACATACGCCTTTGCAGAGGAATGACAGACTTTCTGAGAGGTATGGCTGCAATATCTATTTGAAAAGGGAAGACCTGCAGGTGGTCAGATCATTTAAGCTCAGAGGGGCTTATAATAAAATGAGGCAGCTCTCAAAAGAGCAGACTGAAAACGGAATTGTATGCGCAAGTGCGGGAAACCATGCGCAGGGGGTTGCGTTTTCATGCAAACACCTCGGCATTCACGGCAAGATTTTTATGCCGTCAACCACACCGAGACAGAAAGTATCCCAAGTGGAACTGTTCGGAAAAGAATTTGTTGAAATCATATTGACGGGTGACACTTTCGATGATGCGTATAAGAGTTCTGCGGAATGCTGTGAAAAAGAAAACCGCACGTTTATTCATCCGTTTGACGATCCCGATGTCATGGCCGGACAGGGAACGGCTGCCATCGAAATTTTAAATGACATTGACGTTGAACCGCATTTTCTTTTTGCAAGCGTAGGGGGAGGAGGACTCCTGTCCGGGCTCGGCATGTACATGAAAAACATCTCGCCGGATACAAAAATCATAGCGGTAGAGCCGAAGGGCGCAGCCTCCTATTTTGAATCGAAAAAAGCCGGACAAGTGGTTGAACTTGAGAAAATTGATAAATTTGTCGATGGGGCTGCCGTAAAAAAAATCGGCGCCGAAACCTTTCAAACGCTCGAAACCGTCGTCGATGACGTTGTGCTTGTCCCGGAAGGAAAAGTGTGCAGCACGATTCTCGAATTATATAATCAATGCGCCATCGTAGCGGAGCCGGCGGGTGCATTGTCCGTGTCAGCACTTGATCTGTACAAGGAAGAGATTAAAGGGAAAAACGTCATCTGCATGGTCAGCGGAGGGAATAATGACATCGGCAGAATGCAGGAGATGAAGGAACGCTCCATGATTTACGAGGGGCTGCAGCATTATTTTATCGTTAATTTCCCGCAAAGGGCGGGAGCGCTTCGCGAATACCTTGATGAAGTGCTCGGGCCTGATGATGACATCACCCGGTTTGAATACACGAAAAAAAATAACAAAAGCAGCGGCCCCGCATTGGTCGGCATTGAGCTCAAGCATCGGGAAGATTACGGCGCACTCATTGCCCGGATGAATCAAAAAGGATTTCATTACGTAGAGGTGAATAAAGATCAGGATCTGTTCCACCTGTTAATCTGACTTTTTTTAGAACGGCCGCGCAAAATGACAGACACGCTTTCTCAGATTGTATATAATAAAAAGAAAACAATCGAAAAAGAAGGATTGATATCTTGTTACTCAAAAGCCTAGAGTTCAAACGACAGGACGGGATTCAGGTAAAAGTGACAGAAATACCGGTTGTCACGGAAGGTGAACATTATTTTTTTCAAATTCATCAGCACCTTGAGCTTTATTTGAGAGAGGTTTTTGCTTCACAAAGTGTGAGAACAGTGTATTCATTCCGACAATATGTCAAGCGCCGTATGAAGTGGAAAGATTACGAGGCCGTTTTCAACCAAGAGATTTTAAAACATAACGCATAACGGTGCATATTCCTTAGCGCCTTCCTTTTGATAAGGGAGGGTGCGGGAATTTTTTTATGATGAATGCTGTAAGCGTTTTATCCATGGGGGGAATGGAAATGAAAAAAATGAAAATCTTCGCTGCCGTCTTTTGTTTGCTGCTCTTGTGCGCCTGCGGGGGGAAAACGATAAAAGACCCGCTGAACTATCAGATTGAACCGTTTTCATATCAAAACCAAGACGGAAAAACAGTGTCACTGAAAAGCCTGAAGGGGCATGTCTGGATTGCCGACTTTATGTTTACAAATTGTAATACGGTCTGTCCGCCGATGACGGCTCACATGACCGAACTGCAAAAAAAACTGAAGGCTGAGAACCTGGACGTGCGGATTGTGTCGTTCAGTGTAGATCCTGAAAATGATAAGCCGAAACAGCTGAAAGCATTTGCTTCCAAATATCCGCTTTCGCTTCGCAACTGGGATTTTCTGACCGGTTACAGCCAAAAGGACATTGAAGATTTTGCGCTGAACAGCTTTAAAGCAATCGTCAAAAAGCCGGAGGGAGAGGACCAGGTCATACATCAAACTTCTTTTTATTTAGTCGGACCTGACGGCAAGGTGCTTAAAGATTATGACGGTGTGCAGAAGGTTCCGTATGATGATATCTTCTCAGATGTCAAAGCGGCTGAGGAGCTCAAGTAAACTGGCAGATTAGACATTTTCAAAACTGAAAAAACATGTTACACTTTCCACTAGTAGACGGGGAAGGAGCAACCAGATTGAAGCTGCGAATGTTCTCATTGATCGCCGGACTGGCTTTGCTTTTATCAGCATGTTCTGTCCAGCGCACCGGTTCTGACGCTGAAGAACCGAAAACGAAAGATCATATTGTCATAGCTGCGGTCGGTGATTCATTGACTGAAGGAGTAGGAGATCCTGACGGTTCAGGATACGTCGGCAGGGCAGCGGAGTCTCTTAAGAAAAAGGGACATGTGAAAACGGTAGATATTAAAAATTATGCGGTGCAGGGCGACAAAACGTCGGACCTGCTGGAAAAGCTTGATAATAAAAAAGTGCAGAAATCATTAAAGAGCGCCGACTATATCTTTTTTACCATCGGCGGCAATGACTTAATGAAGGTGCTCCGCCAGAATATGATGCAGCTGACGGTTCAGCCGTTCCAAAAGGAAGAGAAACCTTTTGAAAAACGATTCAAGGCGATCGTTTCAAAAATCCGCAAATATAATGAAAACGCAGAGCTGGTGTATGTCAGCATGTATAATCCATTCACGTTTACGCTGCCTGAATTAAAAGAAATTAATGGGGTTGTGACGGATTGGAACAAGATCGCCGCAAAAGAGCTGAAAAAAGATCCCCACGCCGCTGCGGTGAATGTTGAAGACTTGTTCAGTCAAAAAAGCGGCAGCAGACGGATTTCTAAGGATGATGATTTTCATCCGAACGCAAAAGGGTATGCACTCATCGCCGATCGATTATACGGCATCATTGAAAAACAAGGGTTACCAGCAGAATAGGGTGAAATGATGAAAAAGTGGAAATCGCTGTTTTTTGTTCTTCTCGCACTCAATGTGATTGCCGCCGCGGTAATTGTGACATTATTGGTTATGCCGGGAGAGCAGGCGAAAATACAAGATCAGACAAAAAGTGAGTACGGCTTTCATATCACAAGCTCTAAAGAATCTCTTGCCAGGTTTGTGAATGCGTACTTAAAAGAGAAGGCATCGAATCAGCTTGACTACAAAGTGGACATCAATAACGATGTGCACGTGGCAGGTAAAATCAAAGCATTCTCAACCTCCATTAACGCGGTCGTCACATTTGAACCGTCCGTACAGGAGAACGGAGATGTGATTTTGAAAGTGACGAAGTTTTCATTAGGCGAATTAAGCCTGCCGATCAGCTTTGTGCTGAATTATATGGACAGCTTTTATGAACTCCCGTCATTTGTGCACGTTCATTCCGGGGATAAAAGCATCGAGATTCGTCTGTCAGAAATGCCTTTAGACAACGGCATGTATGTAAAAGCGGATAAAATCAATCTTGACACGGATGAAATTGAATTTTCCTATTATCATCCGAAACAATAAGTTTTCATAAAAAAAAACACAGATCCTTTCAGGGATTTGTGTTTTTTCGCGTCAGCGTTTTTTGTCTAGCTTGCTGAACAG
This sequence comes from Bacillus sp. ChL18, assembly GCF_026241425.1. Lineage (NCBI taxonomy): Bacteria > Bacillati > Bacillota > Bacilli > Caryophanales > Bacillaceae > Bacillus > Bacillus sp. ChL18. Next base: position 823,493 of record NZ_JAPHWE010000001.1, read on the forward strand.
TTTGATTAACGTTGCAAGCTCTTCATCAGAGTAGCAGTCAAACCGTTTAAAAAAGTATTCTGTTTTTTTTTGGTTGAAATGATCGACAATTTTCTCCCCGGCTTCCGTAATATGGATTCTGATAATTCGCCTGTCCTCTTTAGAACGGATGCGGGTGATCCATTCCTTTTCTACTAAAGCGTCGGTCACTGCGGTAATGTGGCTTGCGGAGACCTCAAGAATAGGGGCGAATTCCGTTACTTTTTTAGGCCCTTGTTCACTGAGAATCCGCAAAATGGTGAATTCGTTCCTGGACAGCTCTTTATCTAGAATTTCATTAACTTCATTTCTGATTTGTTTAAACACTTTTCGAAGCAAAGCTTCCATATCATACATCATTTGTGTCCTTACTTTCAAATCATGAACCTCCAATATGTAGTCAGCGTGGCATTCGTTTAGCTTCCCCTGAAAGCAGAATTATTTTTATTCTGTTTATACATGCTATAATATAATAATACCACGTATGAACAAAGGAGGGCACCCGTATGTCAGAAAAAAAAGAAATCGCCACATTTGCAGGCGGCTGTTTTTGGTGCATGGTGAAGCCGTTTGACGAACAGCCCGGAATTGAAAAGGTGGTGTCCGGCTATACAGGAGGCCATACTGAGAATCCGACTTACGAAGAAGTGTGCAGTGAAACGACCGGACACAGAGAAGCCGTTCAAATCACATTTCAACCTGACATTTATCCGTATGAAAAGCTTGTCGAGGTGTTTTGGCAGCAGATCGACCCGACTGATGCAGGCGGCCAGTTTGCAGACCGCGGAAGTTCATATCGGGCGGCGATATATTACCATAATGATGAACAAAAACATATCGCTGAAGCCTCAAAAAAACAGCTTGAAGAAAGCGGCATATTTAAAAAGCCGATCGAGACAGACATTTTAAAGGCTGAGCCTTTTTATGAAGCGGAAGGCTATCATCAGCACTTTTATAAGAAAAATCCTGATCACTACGGGCGCTACCGTGTAGGTTCCGGACGTCAAGGCTTTCTGGATGAGCATTGGAGGGACAGATAAGATGGCTTTTAATAAAGAAGAAAAAATCAAATCATTAAACCGCATGCAATATGAAGTCACACAAAATAACGGAACGGAGCCGCCGTTTCAAAATGAATTCTGGGATCACAAAGAAGAGGGGCTGTATGTTGATATCGTATCGGGAAAGCCCTTGTTTACTTCTCTGGATAAATTCGATTCTCATTGCGGCTGGCCCAGTTTTACAAAACCGATTGAGGAAGAAGAGGTTGACGAAAAACTGGACACAAGCCACGGGATGATCCGGACGGAAGTGAGAAGCAAAACAGCGGATTCCCACTTAGGCCACGTATTTAATGACGGCCCGGGGCCAAGCGGTCTCCGTTATTGCATTAACTCTGCGGCACTCCGGTTTATTCCGAAAGACAAGCTGAAGGAAGAGGGCTATGAAGCCTGCCTGCATTTATTTGAAAAATAGAGCTCAGCAATGAGGCCTGCCTATCAGACAGGCCTTTTTTCTATGTTTTTTTTTCTTCATGTAATCGTTCAATAATCTTTACGATTGTGTCTTTTGTGATGAGCGGCGCCTGATCGGATTGATATCTGGGGAGATTGACCTTCCGAAATTCCGGATGTTTGGCGGGGTCGGGCAATATCGCGTAAAGATTGCCCCATTCATATAAAGATTCCGTCTCATGAGGAGAGGTCAGTTCTTCATGAAGCTTCTCACCGGGACGTTTTCCCACTTCAACAGCGGCTGGCCGTGGCAGTCCATGCCGGAACGCATATTCCTCAAACCCGTGAAGCAGTTCTTCAAGCCTTAGGGACTCCATTTTAAAAATAAACGTTTCTCCGCCCTTTGTAATCGCCGCAGATTGCAGGGTGAGCGTTGCGGCATCATCAATCGACATAAAAAACCTTGTCATGTTTTTATCCGTAATGGTGAGCGGACCGCCTGCCATCAATTGCTCAAATAAAATAGGAATAACGGAACCGCGTGAACCTAGCACATTGCCGAAGCGGACCGAACAAAATACCGTACCGCGGTTTTGAACATGATGATTCGCCTGATGAAACAGCTTCTCGGACAACAGCTTCGTAGCTCCCATTGTGTTTACCGGGGAAACGGCTTTATCGGTTTTTTAAGATATTTACTGCATTTTGAGGGACTATCAGTGACGGTGAGGTCGAAAACGAAAAATTAAACCTCAGGATAGGGGTGATTTCAAACTGAGCCGGAATTGGCCCTTTTCTTTTTTGTGTCATCGTAACGATAACTTCTTTGAAGACCATTCTTAATAGCGCGTTCTTTTTCTCTGTGCTTGTTTCAATGTGATATTGATCAATTATCTTATTTATGTTGTTTATGACTGTATTACTGTCTATTTCTGATTGCGCTTCTTGGGTTCCATTGAGCTCATGCTTGGCAATTTGGAGTTCTTTAAATGCTTCATCTAAAACAGCTTTTCTTTTCAAAAAAAGTTCATCAGTGTAAATGCCGCTCTCATATTTCTCAAAGATAAAATTCTCTTTGTTTTTTAACTCTTGTTCTTTTTGTGAAAGATGTTCAGACATTTGCTTTTTTGTTTTCACATTACTATTTACGTCTTCGTATTTAGAAATCATTGAAATGATATGTTTTGTTAAAGTCTTATTATCTAAGTTGCTTAAAGAAGAGAGGTAATCCAGAATGGCATTTTCAACATCGTTATATCTCACATAAGTGCATTTATTCTTTTTGCAAGTGAGTGATTTAACGTGATACACACTTTTCGTGCCGTTTTTGTTTTCTCGCGTTCGCCTAGTTTCGTATTTAGATAATGGTTCACCGCACTTAGAACAAGTGCATACGCCTGCCAATTCACTTAATTCCAATGCATTTTTATTAGGCAGCAGGGGGACTTTGTTTGCAATTTTCTCTTGTGATTGTTGAAATTGTTCTTGATCTATTATAGGGGCATGTGCATCCGATACTACAATTTGTTCCTTTTCAGGTCTAATTGTTCGTTTACCGTCTTTTGTTTTTTCTCTAACCTTATATTTAACAGTTCCGATATACGCTTCGTTTTGCAGAATTGCTTTAATTGTGTATTGATTCCAGCGCTTTTTTCCTGATGGAGTCGGTATTTGTAATTTTGTTAAGTGAGAAGCAATCGCTGTATAACTATAATCTTTTCCATTCAACCCATTTAAAAAGATGTTAAAGATGAATTGAACGACTTTTGCTTTTTCTTCGACTGGGACTAGTTTGGATGTTTTTTTGTTTAACCGGTATCCATAAGGCGCTAGCCCGGAAATCCATTTCCCTTGTGCCGCATATGTGTATTTAGCGCCTGTCATACGCTCTCTGGTCATTTCAAATTCTTCTCTGGCCATAAACAATTCAAAACGAATCTGACGCATGTCTGCAGGATTTCGAGGGTCATAAACTTTATATGGTGTAATGATAATCAATCGCTTGCTTTGAAGAAGTGTAACAATTTGTCCCGCATCACTGTAGCTCCCGCGGCTGAGTCTTGTTATTTCTTTAACAGCAATTGCCTGGTACTTGCCTTTCTCGAGGTCTTTAAGACATTCTTTAAAAACAGGGCGACCCTCAATGCTTTCTCCTGACCCGATTTCCATTTTTAATTCATAGGGGATTTCAATCGACTTCAGTATTTTATTCATGAGTTCATTTTGTTCTGTTAGCGTATCTTCGCCTGTTCTTTTTTCCCGCTCCATATCCTGACGAGAGCGTCTAAGATAACCCAAAATATTTGTAATGTTGTAAGAATGAACGATGTTTTTTAACTCCAAAAAATCAGCACCTCCTCTTTATTGTATTTACTGTAAAAAGAGAAGTATTCGTACAATATTCTGTCTGACATTGAATACGAAAACAACCTAATATATTGTAAGGATTGTATTGTTTGAATATTGATCTATTCTAATCGGATTCATTTTTTAATTAAACGCCGACTGTAATTAACAGGGTTTTTATTTTGTTCATTTAATCCTCATATGGCAGCGCTTATGAGCAACTATAACTTGAACACTAAATAAAATAATGGTTTTATCCATAAACAAAGAACTTAAAACGGTGGGGGAAATACCAAAGGAACTTAATATCCCAGACTGGGGTATTCTGAATCTATTTAAGGCAAAAAAAGTGGACAAGCTTTCTTACTCTGAATTGTCAAAGAGGAGGAGAGCAAAAGACTTTGATCTGCTATACGATCTGCATTTCAACAAAATAATGAGCCTAAAAGAAATTGGCCGGAAATATAATTATTCGCCTCCCTACATCCGTCAAGTTTTTAAGGATCAAGGAATTGAGCACTTGGCGTTTAAAAATCAGAATAAGAATTAAAGAAATTAACGGATACGTTAATTCTAAAAACATCTAAGACTGTTTTTGAGAACAGTCTTTTTTATGTAGTAAAAATATCTTAAATTGTGAATGAATATTTGATCACCGTAGCGATTTCTGAACAGTTTCAAATGTAGGACTGCCTTACCTTTTTTAAACTAATTTAATGAAAACAGGAAAAATATTAGTATTTTATGGTATTTTGGTCAATGTGTTGAACAATAAAATTAGGGATAAAGGAGAGTTCAAATTGAAAAGTCTATCTGCTAAAATTCTTTTGATGTTGCTTGCAGCCGTTATAGCCATCCCTACTGTTGGAGCTTCGGCCTCAGAAGTGCAAAAAGCAAGTGTTTCTAAACAGGACGTGCAATTTACTTATAATCCTACCGAGCTTCAAAAACTAGCTAAAGAATACTCAGTCCCACCAGTTAAAGAAAAAGGCATTTTAAATGCTGCTGAAGAATTAAAAGGTCTCGAAAATGGTAACTCACAAGATCAAATGAGTACTATGGGAGCTAAAAGCGCCGCAGCTAAAGAAGCGATTAAGGTTATTAGAGGACTAGCGAATAATGCTTGGGCAAAAGACATTTTAGGTACAATGTTTGGAAAGTCCACGGTAAACAAGATTATTAAAAACACAAACAAAATTTGTAAGGTTCTCGAAGATATAACCGGGGCTCCTAAAGAGGTTGCTGCTATGGCAAGAAAACAAATTCCACCAGCTATTAAAGGTGCAGTTGGCGCAGGAGTTGCTGAAACAATTGGCATGGCAGTAGAATATATCATCCTTGCTGCAGATTATCTTGTTCTTTAAATACTAAAATTAAAGGTGATAACATGACTGGAAATCGTTTTGTAGACTGGTGTAACGAAAATAACCTAAATTCTGAAGACGAAACTTTTCTCGTCCAGTTGTCAGGTGCATTTTGTAATTATGAAAATGATAAAGCGAAAGAAATGAATAAACAACTATTCATTAACCGATACGGTGAAGAGCTTGGAATTAGCTCCATTAAAGGAGATAATCGATCAGAATATGAAGAAATTATTCGTACTTATGAAAAGAATAATTACAAGCAGAACGAAATTAATATAGATGAACTGCTGCAGGCATTATTTGAGACAGAGATGATGTTATCTTTAAAAGAAAAGTTTTGATAAAATCCTAATTGATGTATCATAGGGGTTTAATCAGCCACTATAGGCCACAGAGTCCCTCACACGCTCTGTGGTTTTTTTGTTTAGATTGAATGTATCCAAATAAAAAAAGAAGCCCCAGAGGACTTCAAAATAATTAATTCTTCTCACATGCAAAGTTGTCATTATCCCGATCCATTTTAGATGTATAAGCAGGGTGAGTGCTTGGTACACCATGCGGATATTTCTTTCTCAGCTCTGTGCAGTTTGCAAAGTGTTCTGTTTCTCCAGCAGAAGGGGAGGCTTGTGCAGAGTTAGAAGAGCTGCTTGATGCTGAACTGCTTGAGTTCGATTTATGTGTCTCGGATTGGTGTGTTGTAACTGACTTTTGAGCCGGCTTAGATACACTTACTGATTTCTTCGGTTTCGTTACGCAGCCATTAAATCCTTTATCAGTCGCATATCCATTCTTACTCCAAATCTTCAAGTCTTTATCTTTCGCAGCTTGCTCATCTTTCTTATACGTGTCTAAATACTTCGTGTTTGGCTCATATACATAAGCTACTCGTGCTAATCCTTCTTTAAGCAGTGTTTCTTGTACTGATTTGCCATCTGCATAAACGTAAGCCAGCATTCTGCCATACTTGTCTGTACGATCTCCTTTATCAAACTCCAGTTGAAGTTTTCCCTTGTTAACCAGCTGTTTGTTTCTTGCTGAAGCATCCTCACCATATGGTTGTACGCAAGAGTTTGGGCTCTTAGTTTTAGGCGTGTCAACAAGTAAATAACGAACAGTTTTGACTTCGCCTTTATAGTTAACTTTAATCGTATTCCCATCAACTGTTCTGTTAAGTGTTACATCGACCAGCTTTTTCTTTTTGTCAGAAGCCTTTTTATCCGACGAATCCTTCTTTGAAGCATTTTCGGCTTTTTCATTTTTGTCATTTGATTGAGTGTCTGCCTTTGTCTCTTTTGCATCCTTTTCTTCTTGCTGCGTTGTTTTAGCTTTATCTGAATCTGTTTTATCTGTAGAAGCAGAATCAGATCCACACGCAGCCAAAGAAAAGCTTAGAGATAATGCGCCAATACCTAACAGCCATTTCTTCAATGTAATTCCCCCAATTTGTTTGTTCTGTCTCTATATCGGACAAACCTTCCTAATTATAAATATAAAACCAAAGATTGTAAATTCTGTTTTGGCATTTTAGGACACTCAAATATAGTTATGTGGTAAAATTTAGTGACCTAAACACCTTAGAGGAGGGAAATTTAAATGGAAGAAGGAAAGTTAATTCGCATGACTCTTGACGGGATAAAGGAAGCTGTTTCTAAATACGGAACTTTTCCTATGCTCCAACATGGAGGGCATGTCATGGAAGATGCTGCTTTTCAATTCAGAGACCCAGCAAGTCCTCAAGAAGTTAGCAGTTTAGAAAAAAAGCTTGGGATAACTTTGCCTAATGATTATAAAGAGTTCCTATTCAATCACAATGGTTTGGAAATGTTTAATGGTATTGAGCTTCTTAGTATAGAAGGGATAATTGAATTTAATGAAGTTCAAGACTTCCCTAAGGGATATGTCCTAATTGGGTACCATTATGATGGCAGGTATGTTATTGATGTAAACAAATCAAATAAAGGGTTGGGATATATGTTGCATCTGGATTCAATTGATAATATTGAAGATGCGGTATATTTAGACTCTAACTTTGAGATATGGTTTGACATGTTGGTGTCATCAAACGGAACTAAATACTGGGAAGTAAAGCCTAAAATTAAAGAATATTATAAATATGTTTCAGAATAAAAAGTTTAGATAAGATCAAGTGGAAAGGAGACGTAAATGAAAGTATTTGAAGCAGCCTCGTTCATTTCAGCCGCAGAAAAGCGGGCAAAACAATACGATCAGATTAGAGAACAATTTATCAATCTCAGAAAAGCGTTTCAGGGAATGGCTGACTTAGACGACAGTGAGTTTTCAGGCAAAGGCGCCGACAATATCAAAGCCTTTTTTCAAGACCACGCAGGCGTTACAGACAGCTGGCTTAATCTGATCGATATGAAGATTGCTTTTCTTAACAGTATTTCAGGAAAAGTAGCTGATGCCGGATTGGCCGATTCGTTTGTGGAAGAGTCATTTTTAGAACATGAGCTGATTCATGCGAATAATAAATCAAAAGCCATCATGCAGGAGCAACAGAATGAAATGAGGGATATTCTTAATGAGATAAGCGATATCATTCATCTTGATGTTTTCTCTACAGAGGATGTCGATCAAAAGCTGAATTCAGCAGACAAAAAACGGGATAAGACCATACATAAACTCGGAAAGCTTGATCACGATCTAACGAAAGAATACGCAGAAACCGAGACAAATGAACATTTCATTCAGGCAGATTTTCAACAGCTCCAAAACGCTACGGGCAAAGGAAAAAACGCCACTCCGCTTTACTATAACGCCAAGGCGTACAGAGAAAGTGACATACATAAGAAAAAAGGGGAGATTACAAGACACTCAGATGCTTATTTGACGATTAAGAAGGAAGAAGCGAAAGAGCGGGAAATCAAGGATCTGAAGAAAAAGCTCGCCGATGGAGGAGTAACTGATCCGGATGAATACTTAGAGATTGCGAAGAAGATCGGTTACGAGAACCTTGAACCTTCCCAGCAGCAATTTGTCATTCAGCTTGAACAAGCAAAACAGATGGAAGAAGCCGGAGAAGTGACTTGGGATATTTTAAAAGGAGCCGGCGTTGGTCTCTATGATGTCGGGAAAGACACGGTAACCGGTTTATGGGACTTCATAACCGATCCGGGAGAAACGCTGTCAGCGCTGGGTAACGCAGTACTTCATCCAGTTAAAACATATGATGCTGTTTCAGCAGCTATTGAGGAATCGTATCAAAAAGATATGGTGAACGGAGATGCTTACTCCAGATCAAGATGGGTGACATATGTGGTCGGTTCAGCAGCTGTGGCTGTCGTCGGAACGAAAGGTGCAGGAGCCGTTAACAAAGCTGATGCGGCGGGGAAGGTCATAAACAAGGCAGGACAGGCAGGTAAGAAAATGAAGGATGTTAAACTTCCAGATCTGCTTCCTTATAACTCTAAGTATGATCTTGCTCTGACAGGTGACGTGCCATACAATGTAGTAAATGGTGAAAACCTTAAGAAAGAACTTTTGACTAATGCAAAGAAATTGGATGAAAGCAGAAAGTCATTTACTGGTCAGAAAGTAAATGTCCCTTGGTTAAATAAAGAGAAGTATGAGGCCTATGAAATAGACGGCAAGGTAAAAGTTAAAGGAGAGCCTAGAGATGTAAGCCGTAGAGTATACACAATGAAAGATATTGACCTTAAACAAAAAAATCGTAAAGGCTTTACGAATCTTCAACTGATGAAAAATGGTAATGCTCCGTTTGCTAAAGATGGCACGCAAATAAATTTACATCACTTAATTCAAGAAGAACCTGGTAGTATGCTGGAGATACCTGAAAGCTGGCATAATAAGTACAGTGATGTTTTGCATGGATTAAAAGGGAATGGACAGAGTTTTAGAAATGACCCAGTACTTGATAAACAATATAAAAGTTTCAGAAGAAGGTATTGGAGATGGAGAGCTCAGCAATTTGAGAACCAAGAATAAGAGGTGAAAGTTCAATGGATTATTTGAAAATAAAAACTTTCTTTGATGAAAATAAAGAAAATTCTATTCTCACGGGAGGAGTCACTGAGGAGCGGATTAGAGAAATAGAAGAGGATCTCAATGTAACCCTTCCAGACAGCTATAAGTGGTTTTTAACTGAGTATGGTTCAGGGGGAGCATACGGGACTATGATACTCGGTTATGACTCTCACGGTGCTGAAGTTGTCGAACAGACCAATGAATATAAAAAGTATTATAACCTTTCTGATGGTCTCGTAGTTATCGAATATGTAGATGAATTTTCTTATTGTCTTGATACTAACAAGATGAAAAATGGTGAATGCCCCGTCATTCTTTGGGATAACCAAGAGGGATATGGTAAACAAGTTAGTAGCACATTTCTAGAGTTTTTAATAGAGGAACTAGAAGAAGCGAAAGACGACTGGATTGAGGATGAAGACTGGGACGCTTAAGCAAAAGTATTACACTTGTGTGATCTATAAAAAATGGTTTTATCCAATAAATAAATTTTTGTAAATAATTCAATGGTTTCATTTAATCTGTTATAATCAAACTGTAAAATATAAACTGGTTATAGTGTATTTCTTTAATAAGAAATGCATAAAATAAAAAGAGTATGGTGTTGATCACACCCCGTCAAAAGGCTTACTCGATGCGTTTTCTTAGTAGACCTATCCCTTCAGGTTTTGAGGCTTAAGGGAGGTCTATTTTTTATTTATATATGTCAACAGGGCGATTATAAACGACCCGAATGCAAGCATTAACATTAATGCCTGAAATGGTGACATAAGCATCACCCCCCTTTCTATAGGGAGTGAGCAAGACTCCCTTAAGTGAGCATACTTAATGTACAGGAATCATTTATATGTGGTTAAAAACCCATTCAGTTACTAAAATGAAAAGAACCATGTTAGAATCAGGTTCTTTTTTTGTATTTAAGTTAAATACCTCGCTGGAATTACCGATAAATAACATGTGAAATAATACCAAACAGAAGAAATTTGTTATACAAAGGTGAAGCAAACATATACAAATATGATGCTATACTTGGGCAAAACAGGATAGTGATAGGATGGGACAAATATATTGAAATTCCACTGAATGAACTTCCTTCAAATGAGATTCAAGTTGAAGGACTTGGGAAAAACATGAAAATCATTTACAGCAACGTTGTAAAATTTGAGAGAGGGTGAATGTTATGGAAGGCCTTAATAACTCTTACAACATTACGAAAGACCCTAAGTTTTTAGCATTTTGCAGTTTAGCGACAGAAGGCGCAGCAAGTAATTCGAATCAGCAATGTTCAATTAATTTTGATGAATTTAAAGATGCGCTCGAGAACGGAAAAGTGGTTGATAATCAAAACCTTAAAAGCACTTCAGAATTAAATCACCAGTTCGATTACTGGAAATCCAGAATAACGGGTGGACGAGCTGTAACTGAAACAGATAATCAAGTGCTGGATATCATCAAACAAGCATACAATCTTGGAATGGTGACGAAAGATAATATGCTTTTGAGAAATCAAGCCATTAACGCGTATAAAACATCTATTTAATTTAAAATTAAAGCCCCTTATTCAGGAAGGGGCTTTTGCTTTGCAACTTATTCTTTATGTTTAATCTAAAACCATAAAGTCCTGCACTTTTGTTTCTTCTTCAGGCAAATCAAATTCATTAAGTTTCTTTTTAGTACGGATATCAAAAATCCCCATATAGCCACCAATGCCTTTTTTGTTTTCCTCTTGTGAAATCACATAAAGTTTTTGATCTTTAAACTTTGCATTCATATACGGAAATTTTAAATCGAATTTTTCAAAAGAAAAATCTTTATCGTACTCAAGTAAGCAGGCGTATCCGGATTTATTAATATATGTAACGTAAAATTTACCGCTTTTTTTGTCGTAATACACAGCGTCCGCTTGTTCGAGATCATCAGGATATTTTATGAATTTTGATTTCCATGATCCTTTTTCGATTACAGTTAGTTCATGTTCTGAGCTAGCCACAACATATTTTTCAGAGTGATCAAATACATCTCCATAGGAAGCTAATCCAATCGTTTTAATAATCTCTTCTGTTTTTCTATCAATGACGTACAAAGACATTCCTTGAATGACTTAAATATACTTATCATCGCTTTCTCCCATGGTACTAGGGAGGGCAAAGTCAGGCTATATTTTTTATTGAACTTTTTATCATTTACTTTCAGTTCATTTCCATTGGTGTCGACATTATAGGCTTTTACAGAAATATCTTCTCCTTGATACCAAAAAGCAAATGGATTGGATAATTTATGTTCTTTAATGGTGTTGTTTTTTAATGTGTAATAATATGGTTCATGTTCAGCTAACAAGACGATATCGTCTGAAGAGGGGGTTTTTTTCTGGATATATGGTATATCCGGTACCTTAAAGTATCGTTTATTGAATTTTTCTCCTTGTGATGTGGATATGAGTACGCTTTTCTTGATGAGTGGATTTGAATAGATAAAAAAGATTTTATCCTCGGTTGGATTAATTTTAGAAGTACTTACAGAGTGTTCACCTTTATTTATAAAGAATGCATTGATCTACAATATAACTATTGCACCAATTAGAACTCCTGAAATCCCATATAAAACATAAGACTTTTTCATATAACGCTCCTTATCTTTTACATAAAATAAAAAGACACTTGCAGAATAAATCTGCAAAGCAAATGATTAGTAGCAGACAGTTTTTAATGAGCGGTCAATATCTGCAGGTGTGACCCATTACTGTCTAGGTCGGTTCCTATTGTATTTTTGTATGATTGCCACACAAGTTTAGAGCAATAATATTTTTTTGTATTTTTTTGGTTGCAGCTACTGAATAAGGCTTACCTGTTTTACTACTAGCATATCTCTGAGCCTTTACCTTATCATAGATATCTGCGCCCTTAACATACTGTTTCTTTTTGCTTTTGAATCGCTTACTCCAGTTGTTCTGATAATTCCTTACCCCTTTTCCGGCCCATGCTTCCAAAATTTTGTTATGGACGGGATAAGAAATAAATACGGCGGATCTAAAGCGATCTTACGAGCTGTTTCTTATACATCTGAGAGGCACAGCATTACATAGAGCAGGTTTGACGGGTGGTCACAAATCATAAAATAAAAAGCCCACTCATATGAGTAAGGCTAAATTAATTAATTTTTTAACCTCCGACTGGCCTTTCAGCTATCTGGATGTTAGATGGTGAATCTGTACTCAATTGCGTTAAAGCTACCCCACTTAAAATTACAGTTAAAATAGATACGCAAAGCACAATTTTTTTCATAAGATTCCCTCCACCTGATTCATTTTCTGTTCAGCCCAAATTTTTTCATTGAAAAAGCTTGTTGCTTCTTCAAAAGCACCTATTGATTCAAACCTTTTTGCAGCTATGTAGGACAATTCATCTACACTTTCAAGGTCATTTTGTTGTTTTAAAAACTCAATGTAACGGATGCAATTATTGAAGTTGTTTTTTAATTCACCACAATATAGGTTGTATAGGATGCTAATTTTGGCTTCGTATACCTTATTCTCCATTAATATGAGTCTTTCCTGTGCTTTATTGTAAAAATTAATGGCTTTCATTTTTTCGTCAATTTTAAATAGCTCCTTAATCATCATGAATAAAGAATTTATATAATAATTTGAATTCATCCAAGATTCATTTCCAATAGCTTTTTCGAGAGATTTAATGCACTTATCAGGTTTGTCCCAATCAGAATACACGATACTAAGGTTGTGATATAACTGAGCTTCCAAATATTCATCCTTTGTTTCTTGCGCAATGTCTATTGCTTCTAAATAATATGTTTCTGACTCTTCAAACCGTTTCATATCGGAATAGTTTGCAGCCGCAATCATTGTTGAAGTTGCCAGTTTGCATTTATAGTCAGGGTGTCGCTTATATATTGCAATTGCATTCTTGATATAGTGTTGTGCCACAATGCTTTGTTTAACAAGAGTGTATAAGTAGGAGACCTTGGAGTAGAATTCAGCTGCTTCAATTTCATCCGGAATTTCTGCAAGCTTTTTCTCAGCTAATCCATATAAGTTAATTGCTCGATCATAATTTTTGTTGTATGCCTCGTACATTGCTTCGAATAAATAAAAGTTATATTCCAATTTATCGTTCGTTCTTTTTATGAAATTTTCATTCTCTTCAGTGAAATAAGTGTGCTTTTGTAAAGGCTCTCCGCGTGAAGAGTGCAACAACATTTTGTGTCTTTCTTCTAATAAACTGTAATATGCAAGAACTTCTTGATCCTCTTCCATATCATCGAACAGGCTTTTAATCTCTGAGTAATATTTTATTGACTCATGTACCTTTTGTTTCTTTATAGCAATGTACCAATCATTCAGTGTAGTAGCAACAACTTCTGAAGCGATCTTGCTCATCCAAACCCCTCTTTCTGAAAATTTCAAAAATCCTTTGGGGATAATCATAACATAGTCATTGAAAAAATTGTAAAAGGATGTAGAGATTTTGGGATTTTCTAATTTGAAAAAACGAAAAAAATACCCTCCTCGTTAGAGAAGGATACGTGTTCAGTTTGCTGTTGCTTTTAGTAAGGCAAGCCATTCAAAAGTGATGAATATTCAAGGCGGGAGTAAGGGAAATTAACAAAAAAATGTGAGGGAATGTAGATGAAACGATTTATCTTGGTTATACCTTTATTGGCTGCTGTTATTGTCTCTCCAACTCAAATGAAAGCAAGTCCAATGCCTTGTAGTGCAGTACTCGAACCGGTAAATCAAAAACTGAAAAATGCGAAGGGTGCGGCACTAATCTATAAAGTGCAGTTATACCCGCCAAGTGCTGCGAGAACGAATATGAGTATTCTTGCTGTCCACCTTCCTCAACCATCTTCTTATGGAAGCTACGACGGTTATGAAGGATTTGCCTCCAAAACAGGGAAGATCAGTTGGCGATTTAAACTATATCCGACTCCCGAGGGAGAGAGTCCTAATTGGGCTGGAAGGATTGATTCTATATCAGCTGAAATGACAAATGTTAAAGTGCAAGTACGCCTTTCAAATTCTAAGACACAAAAGTTGGGGCCGAGTGTATTAACAAACAATATCCAATCTTGCTATTAGAAATGTAGAGCTCTTATCAAAGAGAGCAATGCGACTGGATCTTTTGTAAATTGTCAAAAAGGTAATTGATCGAGAAATTCTGGTAAAAAATGATGAAGAGTCCATTAAGGTGGAATGTCTTAAGTCAATTCATCATTTGACAGAAGAGAGCCGGGTAGCTAAAAAAAGGCAAAGAGTCAACGCTCTTTACCATCAGGTGTTTTCCTTAAGCGGTCTGCAATATGCTTAATTAAATTCAGCGCAGCAGTCACTAATCCAATAACTAAAACAATTTCAAGTAAGAGGATAAATCCAAAATTTAAACCGCGGCTTTCAAAGTAATCATCGGTAAAAAAGAGCAATTGATAAATCCCAAGCATTAGCACAATAAAGGAAGCGCCTATAATCGCCAGAGACTTTTTAGAGAACTCCTTAGTATGGTTAAAATTATAAACCAATAAGAACAAAAATAGACAAGCCATGGCGATCTTATGAGTCAATGAATCACTTGCTGAGAACCCTTGCACAAGTAAGGAGATAATTAATCCGGTCATTCCGATTATTTTATTCATGATTTCACCTTCATTAGATAAGTATGATCTGGTGTCAGCTTACCAATTAAAGGTGATATTCTCAACATAATGCAGTTTAAAGTTAACTTAAAATCGTAATTTTAAGAACAAATTTAGAGTGGATCATGACATGCTGTTTATTATGCTGTAAACAAACGCAACAATAAATAATGGATAAGAGATAACAGCAATTAGTTTTGAAGATTTGCTCTTTTTTTCAAATGTGTATATTAGTGCAAATCCTAAAAAGAATATTGTGACAAACCAAGAAGAATAGGATGGGTACAATGCAATAAGTAAGACAATAAGAGTGGATAACGCAAAAGAAGAGTCAAGTGTTATTTTCTGATCGTTTTTCAAATAAACCGCCTTCTTACACATATTCCCCCATATAAAAACACTTAAACATTATATTAAGTCAGCATGATTAAATGATAAACATTTTAAGTAAAGAACAAGATAAAGCAATCCGGCATTTCAAGGACAAGCTGAACATATCCTTAGTTAATTTAAACTGCTTAGAGATAAGCAAAATGATTAAGCGGAAAGGCTGTATAGACTTATAGAACCTTATATAAACATTAGATCGCTTAAAGAAGGTGATGTGGTTGATCAGCCAATTGAATATTTCATGATGCAATTATGCGGTTCTATAGTGGTGAAGACCTCGCCGTGTTCCATTTGTCTAGGGGGAATTTGTTTAAATTCATAAACATGAGGCGTTTTAGTCTGTCATTTCCTAAAATAGTGTTTTATTCTTGTTACAAATATGCAAGAAGGGCGGTTTGAACTTGTATAGAGTGTTTATAATGCTATTAATTTTGTTATGTATAACATTAGGGTGTCAAAACCAACATAGCAAACATTTTATGGAGGCTGAGCAAACTATGGTCGGCTATGTCATTTTAAAAAGAGAGAATCAAGCAATTCTCATACCTAATGAAAAAGCTGATGTTAAAGACTATGAAAATCTTAGTGAAAAAGAGATTATTGAAAAGTATAGATCGGATATAGTTTTACTGGGGCTTAGTCAACTTAACAATAAAGATGACTTGAGCAAAGGACAAAAAATTCGTATTTGGTATAAAAAATTAAATGAATCTTCACCTCCAAAAACAAACATCTCAAAGTTTGAAAGTATTTAGTACATCTCTTTAATTCCTAGGAATACCGCTGCAAATCTGAAGCGGCATATTAAACAGAAATAATGTCTTCAAACCTCATCTCATTCTTTATTCGCGGTGGCTTATTCCTGCCCCGAGATTTATTTGACGATTGTTGACTCAGGTGCAGAGAAGGCATATGTCAAGAACACATTTTGAATTACTGGGCACCTTGAATAAAGCCAGCATTCCCATATTTATATGCGAAGAGATCGGTACTGAATGCTGGACAAAGAAAAAAGTTAACCATACATATTATTTGAACAAGCTTTCCGAGGCTTTGATAAAGAAAGAACAGTCAAGAGACGAACCATTACATACATATAATACTCCTGTGAAAGCGGGGGTGTAGTTTTGGAACCTTACCAACGTTATGAGGAATTAAAGAAGAAAACAATAAAGGTTGTCCATAAAGATAATTACAGTATCCGCTATATAGATCAGGATGAAGCGAGTAATGACTTAGATGAATTTTATAAACAATTTGCTCAGCATTTATTGGATGCTGCTTTGGAAAGGAGTGCAGAGTAAGCTTCTTTTTTTGATTTATTTGTAGTAAGTATCTTAATAAACGGCTTTATCGGTACTGATATTAATCACATGTGTCACTTCTTGCAGCAAAGCGGCTTCTGCGACATTTTGTCCGCCGATAAGGTTGGTTTGAATGGCTTCAAAGGGATTATCCTCACATGTCGGAACCTGCTTCAGCGCAGCTGTGTGAAAGACAATATCAACACCTTTCATCACTTGGTTGACTCTTCTGTAGTCACGAACATCGCCGAGCACAAACGACAGTCTTTGTTCATCCGCGTATTTTTGTTTCATCACATATTGTTTGCTGTCATCTTTGCTGAACACAATAACTTCTTTAGGGGTTAAGAGCAAAAGGCGTTTTACTATTTGGCTTCCGATTGATCCTGTTCCGCCTGTGACGAGAACAGTTTTATCGTGAAAAAACGGTTGTAGCTCTACTGCTTGCTGTTTAGGCATGGCTTATCCTCCAACTCTCGTTTTTCTACCATGCATCATATGTTGAACAATTTCAGCGAGTTAATGAAAGAAACCAATAAATCAAAAATTAGAGAAAAACATTAATCTGATGCGCTTTCATATCGCTTTACCCGATTAATAGAATAGAAATCACAAATAAAACATTGTACTAAATATTCATCGAGAATATTTGTCCACGTCAATTTTTTCTCTCCATAAATCCTCACATACGGACAATCTTCACAAAAACTTAACACTGAACTTCCTGTATGTATTTTACAATTAGAGTGCACGTTCATAAAAGGAGGATGGAAAATGAATCATTCAAAAACACTTTTGTTAACCGCGGCAGCCGGATTGATGCTCACATGCGGTGCGGTTTCTTCCCAGGCCAAGCATAAGCTGTCTGATCCTTATCATTTTACAGTGAATGCGGCGGCGGAAACAGAGCCGGTTGATACAGCCGGTGATGCAGCTGATGATCCTGCGATTTGGCTGGACTCCAAGAATCCTCAGAACAGCAAATTGATCACAACCAATAAAAAATCAGGCTTAGTCGTGTACAGCCTAGAGGGAAAGATGCTTCATTCCTATCATACCGGGAAGCTGAACAATGTTGATATCCGCTATGATTTTCCGTTGAACGGAAAAAAAGTCGATATTGCGGCGGCATCCAATCGGTCTGAAGGAAAGAATACCATTGAGATTTACGCCATTGACGGGAAAAACGGCACATTACAAAGCATTACGGACCCAGACCGCCCGATTGCGTCAGCAATTGATGAAGTATACGGTTTCAGTTTGTACCACAGTCAAAAAACAGGAAAATATTACGCGATGGTGACAGGGAAAGAAGGCGAATTTGAACAATACGAATTAAATGCGGATAAAAATGGATACATATCCGGCAAAAAGGTAAGGGCGTTTAAAATGAATTCTCAGACAGAAGGGATGGCAGCAGACGATGAATACGGCAGTCTTTTTATCGCAGAAGAAGATGAGGCCATCTGGAAGTTCAGCGCTGAGCCGGACGGCGGCAGTAACGGAACGGTGATCGATCGTGCAGACGGCAGGCATTTAACCCCTGATATTGAAGGACTGACGATTTACTACGCTGCTGACGGGAAAGGTTATCTGCTTGCATCAAGCCAGGGTAACAGCAGCTACGCGATTTATGAAAGACAGGGACAGAACAAATATGTTGCGGACTTTCAGATAACAGACGGGCCTGAAACAGACGGCACAAGCGATACAGACGGAATTGACGTTCTGGGTTTCGGGCTGGGGTCTGAATATCCGTTCGGCCTTTTTGTCGCACAGGACGGAGAAAATATAGATCACGGCCAAAAGGCCAATCAAAATTTTAAAATGGTGCCATGGGAAAGAATCGCTGATAAAATCGGCTTTCACCCGCAGGTCAATAAACAGGTTGACCCGAGAAAACTGACTGACAGAAGCAGAAAATAAACATAAAAAAAGCAGCTTATCCAAGCTGCTTTTTGATGTGAAGAGCGTTTCATGAGAAAGTCTTGGAACGGATAGCCGTAAGCACAGCCGGCAGCCGGTCATACGTGTACGCCGGTACTGTCTCTTGATAATTAAGCGCCGCGATTTGTTTACGTTCACCCGGGTTTGTCATATAAAAATGGATCTTATCCGCAAAATCCGCAAGCCCGCTGTAAGAAACAAAGGATGAAAACGGGGGCGCGGGAGAAAGGTCTGTCAGCTGAAAGGCCTGACAAGCCGCAATGTCTAAGCTTCTCGTATTTAAACTGATATTTTCGATGCCGCGTCCGTTCTGATTGAGCGCAAACCGATAAGAACGGTGAGGGTTTAAGACCACGTCTGCGCTGTTGTAATATAATGCGGCACGTTCGGGTGCAATCCATTCATCCATTACGAGCACATTTTGCTGCCTGGCGATTTTTTTAGGCAGATGTCTGCGCCATCCCTTCCCGATAATACGAAGCGTATACGGAAGCTTCGCCGCTGCTTTCACCAGTTCAACGCGATTCGGATACGGGTATCCGATCAGAAGGAGATTTGTGTGAAGAGAAGCTTCAGCAGGTTGTTTCTTAAAAAGCCGCTGATTAACGGGGATCGGGACATAATATACGTGCTGTAAGCTCATTTGCCGGTAAGCATCAAGCGCGTTTTGTTCTATCGTCAAAACGGCATCGGCGAAAGGGGCGATTGTCATGCTCACATCGAAATAAAAAGGATCCTCCGTCATCCATAGATAAACGGGAATCTGTTCTGTCTTCAGCCATTGAAGCCATTCAGACGGAATTCGGTCTCCCGTCATCATCAGACTGATGTCTGGTTTGAATGCCCGTATACTGCGGATGGTATCTTCCTCAAACTCAGAAACAGAAAAAAAGCGGACGGAAGACTGTAAAAAGCCTTCCTCGATCCAGCGGTCAAAATACGTGTATATGCCTTTATATTCTGAACGGATATATAAAACGTTCATATGCTGTTACGAAGTGAACGTGACACTTTCAACTTTGTCGACGTCAAGCAATGTTGTAGCAGAGCCTGCCGGTGTAACGGAATTTTCCTGTGTAACAAAAACGATTCCGTGAATTTCGTCAAAGGCAACAAATTGAACCGGGCCGATCATGTCTCCTGAATCCATCACAATGCTGATGACAGTGCCGGGCTGGATTCTTGCAAAAATCCATCTCGCCGCTAATGAAATACCGCTCCCCAATACAGATTGTGCGCTGAGACTGTCTTTCGCCGCTGCTTCATCTACTTTTGCATCAATTGCCGATTCCAATAATTCTTTTACGCTGTTTTTCACGTTATCTCCTCCATCTGTACCGCCAGATAAAGCGCTGTTGTCAAATACAGGGGCTAAAAGAGTCTTCAATAAGTTCTTTTTAAGCTCCAAACGATCCTCGCTCATGCGGACATACACCTCCTTTAACAATTTCAACCTCACGTTTATTCATATTCCTGATTGAAGAGATTGGTATAAGTCGAATGCCGTTTTGCTTGTGTTTTTTTCAATATTTAATCAAACAGCTGAATTTTCGAATCAGGCTTTGTTTGCCTATGCGGATTGTAAGAGTATGACATACGTTGTATAGATTAAAAAATGAAGGAGAGGAATATTTTGGATTTAGGAGAAGCTGTAAAACATGGGGGTTTTGAGGAGGAATTTCAGCTCGTACTGCTTCTTCTTCTTTTGTTATCCCGTCAGCCGTCCGGAGATCATTCAGATTTGCGGCGTCAGCTTGTAATGGCAAAAGAGCTTGGGGTTCCTGTATCACGCGTCAATCTGATTAACGGCAGCACACTGCAAAACGTAATAGTCAAAGAAGTGCTGTCAGATTTGGCCGTTTTTCAAAATCCGCTCAATAATACGAGATCAAACGTCGCGATTTCAAGCATCGTCAGCTGGGGTGCTTTTTAATAACGGATATCAGGATCTGTCTCTTTCGGAGCCGTTTTTTACGTTTTACAGAAGGGGTGATGGGATGGAAAAGAAGATCTCAATTATCTTAACGAGTTACAACAAACCGGATCTTGTGAAACAGGCGATTGAAAGTGTTTTGCATCAGACCTACAGCAATTGGGAGCTGTTTGTGATGGATGATCATTCAAATGAAGAAACCTCGGCTGCCATCAGTACGTATATAAAAGATCCTCGCATATATTATGACAACAGTTTTATCAATCCTGCCGAACGGCTGAAGTCGACCCGGTATGCCGTTTTGATTAATGATGCGCTTTCACGGGCTAAAGGCGAATACATCACTTATTTGACAGACGACACCGTATTTCATCCTGATAGGCTCAGCCGCATGGCGGAAGCGCTTAATCAATGCAGCGAGTTTGATGCCGTCTATTCCAGCCAGAAGGTGATACATGTAAACGGGCGTGGAACAGAACAATTCCACTTCTATCGTTTTGCTGAAGAGGTGCTTGATCAGGCCGCTTTTCTCGTTGATCACTGTTCAGTGATGCACCGGAGATCATTGCTTGAGCGTGTGAAAGAGAAGTTCGGCAGCTTTTGGGACGAAGATGTTATGCATTGGAATCACGGAGACTCTGTTTTTTGGAGCAGGCTCAACACATTTACATCATTTCTGCCGATAAAAGAAGTGTTGGATACGACCTATAAAACACCTCACTCATTTCAGAACACGTATCAATCGCTTCCGTCTGTCCTGATCGATGGGTCTTTTGTAAAAGGGACGGACCAGAAAGTATATCAGCTTGACCGAAATAAAAGGAAGCCTGTAAACGAGCGCTGGCATACGTTATATGAAGGCCGAACCGTCGTCATTCCGGATCCGTTTTTATTTCAATATGAGGAAGAGAACTCCGGCAGTATTCCGAATTTTCAGCTCGTCAGGGATCAGTTTCATGTTTATTTTATAGAAGACGGGGAGAAAAGGCTGGTTGATCATAGCGCATTTCGCTTTTACCGATTTAAACGGCATGACATCCCGGCTTTAGAACGGGACGAAATACAAGCGCTTCCGGACGGTCCGCCGATCAGCCGGGGGACATCGGGCTGTATTCAACATCTGCCCGGGAGAATGCTGTTTCGCATTGAACGGGACTTTTATGTTTATTTGAGAGGGGTTCTCCATCCGATCAGTCATGACGTAGCGAAACGCTTTTTTGCGAATCAGAAGGCGATGCCCATTTCCTTTCAGCAAATTAAACAATTACCAATTGGAATGCCGTTCTATCCGGTGTACGATGAAATTATGAGAAATCTCAATATAACAAAAGGTTGAGAGATGCAGTTGGATGTGTAAGGAAAAGGAGAGCTTTTATGACCGATCAATTTGATAAAACCGAGAAGCAGTATATAGAGCTTACTTCCGGCATTCAGAGGTTCGAGCATTTCAGTGTATATACGGACCCTTTTTTGCCGCAGATTTTTTCGCATAACTTTGTTCAGCTGCACCGTACATTTCCGTTAGACAAACTGCTGCCGTTTTTTTCGTCCGTTCCGGGCATGCTTCAAGCCAATTATATTCATGTGAAAGCGGCTCCGGAGCACGCGTTTCCGCTTCTTCTGAAACAAACTCTGGTAAAGCAGGGCTGCGTAGTGGAAGATGAGCTGTTTTTTGCAAGGAAACTGGAAAATGGGGACCTGCAGCCCGGACACCCGCTCACTGCTTGGGGAACGGAAAAAAGCCTCGCCGACGGGTCGTCTATTATGAACATCTATGATGCCCTTTACATTGGCGAGGCGGCGGCCGAACAAAAGCTTGAGCGGAAATATCCTTTGTATAAGGACGGAACGGTTATGCTTGTCGTGTGCTACAGCGACGCCTCGCAAACGATTCCGATCGGCTGCGGAGAGCTTTTCATCAACAAAGCAGATAAAACCGCAAAAATAGAAGAAGTCGCAATTCTGGATCAATTCCAACGAAAAGGCTACGGATCGATATTGATGAATGAGCTGATGGCGGCGGCAAAGCTGAACGGCATGGAAACCGTATACCTTGTGACGTCCGGGATGGACGGTGTAAACCGCTTTTATGAAAAACTCGGCTTCAAAAGATTTCGGCGCGTGCATACAATTTTTCATTATTTTCTTACATAGTTGGGCATTCGCATAAACCAATTGGGAGTTGGCCCGCATACAATGCCGTATATCGTAAGAAGAAAGGATGATTTGCGTATGTACGGATACGGATATGGCTACGGTTGCGGAAGTTTTGGCTATGGTTACGGGCACGGCGGCTGCGGAGGCGGAACCAGCACTTTTGTGCTGATCGTGGTATTGTTTATTTTATTAATCATCGTCGGTGCGGCTTTTATTTGTTAGACTGAAAAAAATCCTATAATGAAAATCAGTCTGCAGAGAACATCACTTTCTGCAGGCTTTTTGTTATTTCCATGCTGAAAAATCAGCTTGAAAAACATTTTAATACATATTACCTTTCTGGAGAAGGGGGCGAAAATGTGAACATAACGATTGAAGAATTACCTGAATCAAGAATTGCTTATTTCCGAAACATCGGAGAGTATGGCGGAAAGCAAAACAAAGAACTGATGGAGTCATTTAAAAACTGGGCGCAATTGAATGGTCTGCTTGATCATTCTGTCATTTTAGGAATTCCGCAAGACCATCCGAATCGTACTCCTAAAGAGAAATGCCGTTATGATGTTTGTCTTGTTATCAATCAAGACCAAGTGCCTGAACCAGCCCGGATCGGTACATTTTCCGGAGGGAAGTACGCTGTCTTCTTGCTTGATCATACAAAAGAGGCAGTCAGTGGATTTTGGAATACTGTTTTTTCTGAGATCGAAAAAAATAATTTATCAATCAGAGAACAGCCCATTATCGAAAGGTATACTTTACAAAAGGTGAATCATCATTTGTGTGAAATATTGATTCCCATACAGTAAAGAAGACGGGAATTTTCCGCCTTCTGCTTATACTGATTCAGATCAAAAATGATGTGATGATGAACTGAGCAAAGAATAAAATCAACAATAGAAATAGAATTTCCAGAACGCTCTTCAGGCTGTCGGAACATTTCCGGCAGCCTGTTTCACAGAAAGGTATTTTCTGCAAAAAACTTTCTGAAGGATAAGAATGCGGTTATTCATCTGTTCATACAATGAAGCAAATGGGTTTTCGAGGTGGAAAGATATGGGGAGCTATTTAATCAAACCGGAGCTTGACGCAAATTATCCGTCAGTCAGTCATGGAAATGGATCATATGTGTATGATCAGGAGGGGAACAAGTATCTTGACGGAGCATCGGGGGCGGTCACTTGCAATATCGGCCACGGCACGGAGGATATTATACAAGCTTTAAAAGAGCAGCTTGACTCCGTTTCGTTTGTGTACCGCTCGCAATTCACCAGTACTCCGGCAGAAGAACTGGCTTTATTTCTGGCCGATCATCTGCCGGGCGGGCTGAATTGGTCATTTTTTGTAAACAGCGGCTCAGAGGCAGTCGAAACAGCGATGAAAATGGCCGTTCAATATTGGCAGGAAAAAGGGCAATACCAAAAATCCGTCTTCCTATCAAGATGGGGCAGTTACCACGGCATTACTTTGGGAGCGCTTTCATTATCGGGGTTCTACGAACGGAGATATCGCTTCACCCAGCTGCTCGAACGGTTTCCGGCCGTTTCAGCACCTAATATGTATCGTTCTGAGCTGCAGGGAGAGGAATTTGTGAAAGCTGCGGCGGCTGAACTGGAAACGGCTGTTCAGCGGATCGGTTCCTCATTTATCGCGGGATTTGTCGCAGAACCGATTGTCGGAGCAGCCGGAGCAGCCATCACTCCGCCGGCAGGTTATTATGAAGCGCTTGAGGAGGTCTGCCGCCGGCACGGTATTTTGTTTATCGCGGATGAAGTCATGACGGGGCTCGGGAGAACAGGGCGGATGCTTGCTTCTGAGCATTGGGGGATCGCACCTGATATCGCGGTGCTCGGAAAAGGGTTAGGCGCCGGTTACGCTCCGATAGCGGCAGCCGTTGCGTCTGATGACATCATTGAAACGATCAAGCGGGGCTCCGGGGTCATTATGAGCGGGCATACGTACAGTGCCAACCCATACTGTGCAAGAGCGGCGCTTGAAGTGCTTCGCTATGTTAAGAAACACGAGCTGCTTCGGCAGTCAGAGGAAAAAGGCGTAATGCTGAAGCGGAAATTAGAAGAAATCAAAGAGCGCAGCGGGGTGATCGGGGATGTCCGCGGTAAAGGCCTCCTGATCGGGGTTGAATTCGTTAAGGATAAAACGACGAAGGACGTTTTTTCGAAAAAACAGGCCTTCACCGAAAAAATCATTAAAGCGGCAAAAAAACGAGGCCTGCTTATCTATCCTGCAAAGCCCGGCATTGACAGCGGAGAAGGAGACGCCGTCATCATCGCCCCGCCGTTCACGATTTCATATGCCGAGCTGGATGAGCTGTCAGATCTATTTTCCCAGGCCGCAGAAGAAGTTGAAAAAATGATGAAGAAGGACTGAGCTGATATGTCTATTTTTCATAAAAAAATCGATATTCATGAAGCAATTGCCGGTGTCAAGGACGAATCTGTCATTATGTTCGGCGGTTTTGGGGGAGTGGGTTCACCTCCGTCATTAATCGAAGCGATTTTGGAGAGCGGCGTTAAAGAGCTGACCGTCATCTGCAATGATGCCGGATTTCCGGAAATCGGCATCGGCCCGCTTATCGTTCATAAGCGGGTAAAAAGGCTGATTGCTTCCCATATCGGCTCAAATCCTGTCGCGGGCAGACAAATGACTGACGGAGCGCTTGAGGTGGAATTTTCGCCGCAAGGGACGCTTGCTGAACGGATTCGCGCAGGCGGAGCGGGGCTAGGCGGTATTTTAACTGATATCGGCATTGATAACGCAACCGTTTGTGAAAACAAAGAAACCGTAACGATTGACAGGAAGTCCTATTTAGTTGAAAAAGCGCTGACGGCTGATTTCGCTTTTGTGTCCGCACATACTGCTGATGAATTCGGGAATCTGACGTTTGACAAAACGGCGCGCAACATGAACCCTCTGAT
Source organism: Bacillus sp. ChL18 (assembly GCF_026241425.1). Taxonomy (NCBI): domain Bacteria; kingdom Bacillati; phylum Bacillota; class Bacilli; order Caryophanales; family Bacillaceae; genus Bacillus; species Bacillus sp. ChL18. The sequence goes on from NZ_JAPHWE010000001.1 coordinate 848,993, forward strand.
GGCTGCGGCGGCCGAAAGAACATTTGCTGAGGCGGCAGAGATTGTGCCTGCCGGCGAACTTGACAGCGAGCATATTGTAACGCCGGGCGTTTTCGTGGAGGGTGTCGTGCAAAGTGAAGGAGTGAAGTGGAGATGGGCTTGGGAATAGCGGAAAGAGAGAGTATCGCGAGGCGGGCCGCCAGTGAAATTACCTCAGGTATGATTGTCAACCTGGGGATCGGCATTCCTTCTTTAGTGCCGAACTTTTTGCCGGCCGGCATGGAGGTAATGCTGCAGGCGGAAAACGGCGTCCTTGGGATCGGCGGCAGTCCGGAGCGCGGAGAGGAGGATGAGCTTTTATGCAATGCGGCCGGGTTTCCTGTCAGTACAGTTAAGGGTGCTTCCTATTTTGATTCAGCTCTGTCTTTTGCCATGATCAGAAAAGGGCTGATAGATATTACCATTTTAGGCGCGCTCCAAGTCAGCAGGACAGGTGATCTCGCCAATTGGCTCGTGCCGGGGAAAAAAGTGCCAGGAATGGGCGGGGCGATGGAGCTTGCCCAAGGCGCGAAAAAAGTGGTTGTCGTCATGAGCCACACCGATCAGAAAGGCCGGCCGAAGCTGGTCGAAAGCTGTTCATTGCCGCTTACAGCAGCGGGCTGTGCAGATCTCATCATTACAGAGAAAGCCGTCATTAGCATAGATGATGGGGCTTTTGTTCTTGAGGAACTGCTGAATGGCACGACCATAGACGATGTCATTCAAACAACGGATGCCGAAATCAGATTGGGAGAATGTTTTCTTAAAAGGGGGTCTGTCCATGGATCAATTAGAAAAGAAAGTCACTGAGTGGGCGGAAGAAAACACAGCAAAAGCGGTAAGCCTGCTGAAACGGCTGATCGGGGAAAAAAGCACATTCGGCCATGAATTTAACGCACAGGCAGTCGTTTTAGAAAAACTGAGACAGTTCGACATGGATATTGATGTATGGGAGCCGAGTGTCAAACATTTGAAAGAGCATGCTTATTTTGTATCGGAACGCGAAGACTTCCATGAAAGCCCGAATATCACAGCCGTAAAGAAAGGGGCCGGGGGCGGAAGATCACTGATACTGAACGGACATATTGATGTTGTCCCGGAAGGAAATCCCGCCGCATGGACGTATGAACCGTTTAACGCTGTTGAAAAGGACGGCAAAGTTTACGGCCGCGGTTCAACGGATATGAAAGGCGGCAATACAGCCCTCTTGTTTGCGTTAGAAGCGCTTGAAGCCTGCGGGATTACATTAAAAGGAGATGTTCTGTTTCAAAGTGTCGTAGATGAAGAGTGCGGCGGCGCGGGAACACTGGCGGCTGTTATGAGGGGCTACAAGGCTGACGGGGCGCTTATTCCCGAACCGACTAATTTAAAGCTGTTTGTTAAGCAGCAAGGGTCTATGTGGTTCCGCATTACGGTAAGGGGATTGTCCGCACACGGCGGCACCCGCTATGAAGGGGTGAGCGCCATTGAAAAAAGCCTGCATGTCATCACAGCCATTAAAGAGCTTGAACACGTCCGCAACGCCCGTATCACAGACCCGCTTTATCGGGACGTTCCGATTCCGGTTCCCATTAATATCGGCATCGTCCAAGGGGGAACGTGGCCATCATCGGTAGCTGACCGTGTGGTGATAGAAGGCAGGTGCGGAATAGCTCCGGATGAAACGCCCGAAGCAGTAAAAGAAGAGCTGGCAAGCTGGCTGAAAGATTTGGAGTACCGGGATGAATGGTTTAAACACCACCCGGCGGAAATAGAATGGTTTGGGGCTCAGTGGCTTCCGAATGATCTCCCGGATGAGCATCCGCTGATTTCCGCTCTGGAATCTTCTTTTGAGAAAATGAAAGGGGCAAAACCGGTTCGAGAAGCGTCCCCGTGGGGAACGGACGGAGGGCTTTTGCAGCACGCGGGACAGACGCCGGTCATCGTCTTCGGTCCTGGAGAAGTCAAGGCGGCGCATCAGGCGAATGAATACATTGAAATCCGGGCGTTAATCGATGCCGTCAAAATCATTTCTCTTTTTATCATGGAATGGTGCGGGGTGGCAGATGGGGGTGACGGAGCTGATAAAGGAACTGAGGGCTGAAAAGGGAGCGGCCGAGATTGATGCAGACCGTTTCAATGAGCGGCTCAGAGTCATTCGTTATGACGGGCAGATTACGGCGCTTATTCCGGCCGTTTTGGCAGAAGCAAAGCAAGAAGGAGCCCAAAAGGTAATTTTCTTTGCCAAGCGCGGCGATGAGCCGGAATTTGTCAAGCATCTTTTTATTGTTGAGGGTGTCATAGACGGGTATTACAACGGGCATGAGGCTGTTGTGATGGTGCGCTATTTAGCAGAGGAACGGAGACGGTCAGATTCATATGTATCAGAAGATTCGACTGTTGACCGTTTATATGAGACACCGCGGCGGGGACTGACTCAGACAGAGAGCACGCTGATGTTCAGAAAAGCGGACGAAGATGATGCAGACCGTTTAACGCACTTATATAAACATGTTTTTCTTACCTATCCGACTCCTGTCTTTAATACCCTTTATATTAAAAAAACAATGAGAGAAAACACCATCTATTATGCCGCATTCGATCAGGATCGTCTCATTGGGGCGGCAAGCGCAGATATCAATCCGGTATTGGGGCACGCTGAAATGACCGATTGCGCGGTTCTGTCAGATTACAGGGGGAACTCCGTAACGGCAAACCTGTTTAAAGCGTTGGAGCAGGAACTCGCGGGCCGGGGAATCATCCATCTTTTTTCCTTGGCCCGTGCAGCGTCTTACGGGATGAATGCCGTTTTGTACCATGCGGGATACGGCTACAGAGGCAGGCTTGTGAACAACTGCCGCATTTCAGAAGGGCTCGAAAATATGAATATATGGTGCAAGACTTTACGTTTGGCCATTCATAAGGAGGAATTCGTTTGACAAACAAATGGTTTCAGCCGAAGCGTCATTGGAAGGAGATTGAATTGTGGAAAGATGTGCCGGAAGAAAAGTGGAATGATTGGCTGTGGCAGCTCACCCATACTGTAAGAACCGTCGATGACCTGAAAAAAGTCATTCATTTGACCGAAGAGGAAGAAGAGGGCGTCAGGATGTCTGTAAAGACCATTCCCCTGAACATTACGCCTTATTATGCTTCTTTAATGGATCCCGATAACCCGAGATGCCCGATCCGCATGCAGTCCGTTCCGCTGTCAGAAGAAATGCACAAAACGAAATATGACCTTGAAGATCCGCTGTTTGAAGATGAAGATTCACCGGTTCCCGGTCTTACGCACCGCTATCCCGACCGCGTTCTTTTTCTGGTGACAAATCAATGCTCGATGTATTGCCGATATTGCACCAGAAGGCGTTTTTCCGGACAGATCGGAATGGGGGTGCCGAAAAAACAGCTTGATGCGGCCATCGCTTATATCCGGGAGACGCCGGAAATCCGTGACTGCCTGATTTCCGGCGGAGACGGGCTTTTAATCAACGATCAGATACTGGAATATATTTTGAAAAACCTGCGCGACATTCCCCACCTTGAAATTATCCGGATCGGAACGAGAGCGCCCGTCGTATTTCCGCAGCGGATAACGGATAACCTTTGTCATATTTTGGAAAAATATCATCCGGTCTGGCTGAACACTCATTTTAATACGAGCATCGAACTGACGGAAGAATCGGTTGCGGCGTGTGAAAAGCTCGTTAACGCAGGTGTTCCGGTCGGAAACCAAGCCGTTATTTTAGCAGGGATTAACGATTCGGTGCCGATTATGAAAAAACTCATGCATGATTTAGTGAAAATCCGCGTGCGTCCGTATTATATTTATCAATGTGATTTGTCAGAGGGAATCGGCCATTTCAGAGCGCCTGTGTCAAAAGGGCTGGAAATCATTGAAGGACTGAGGGGCCACACAACGGGCTTTGCCGTGCCGACCTTTGTCGTCGACGCCCCGGGCGGAGGCGGTAAAATCGCCCTGCAGCCGAACTACTTGCTCTCCCAAAGTCCGGAGAAAGTTGTGATCAGAAACTTCGAAGGGGTGATTACATCTTATCCCGAGCCGGAAAACTATATCCCGAATCAAGCCGACGACTATTTTGAATCTGTTTTTCCGGGAACGATGGCCAAACACGAGCCGGTCGGACTGAGCGCCATTTTCGCGGACAAAGAGGTTTCGTTCACACCGGAAAATGTATCGAGGATCGACAGGAGGAAAACGTTTACATCAAACCCTGATCATGAAACGCTGAAAGACCGCAGGGAAAAGAGAGATGAATTGAAAGAAAAGAAATTTATTGCACAGCAAAAGAAAGAGCAAAAAGCAGGATCGGAAGTCGGAGGTGAGTCGCCGTGAAGCCATGCGAGTGGTGCGGCAATCAGAAGGCGTCAGCTTGTCAGGCGGCTGTGTACTGGGAGCTTCCTGACGGTACGAGGGCCATAGAAATTACAGAAACACCTACATTCGCCTGTTCCTCCTGCGGCATGACTTATCAGGAGGAAGCGGTCATAGCGGAAATCGAAAATCAGCTTTTTTTAGTCGACGCAAAAAAATTACCGGAAACACTCACATATCAAGAGCTGATGGAGACAGAACGGATCTTGAAACGGAATTATTTTGACTTCTCCTAGTCTTCTTTTGTTGTAATTTCACACTTGAATTGTATAATAGTACAACAAAAGACAGTCATCAGGAGGGGAAACCCATGAAATCCTTTTATCACTATTTGATGAAATACAGGCATCCCAAGCCGCAGGACGCAATCAGCCGGTTTGCGAATCAGGCATACGAAGATCACGGCTTTCCGAAAACGTCAAGCGATTATCACGAGCTCAGTTCTTATTTAGAACTGAGCGCCGACTATTTAGAAACGATGGCGACATTTGATGAAGCTTGGGAAAAATATGAGACCGAGGTGCATCACGCCTGAAGAAAAACCGCACATTGTGTGGTTTTTTTCTGTTGAAATCACTCGCTTATGAGGTGCCGTATGATCAAATCCCGCAACGCGTCCGTTTTGATCAGCACGTAAACAAATCTTCCTGACGGCACGTATCATAAGGCAGTAGAATGTATAGCTGCAGAGTTCACCGGATCAGCCTGCTGCCGGCGGGTCCCGTGTAAGGAGCCTCTTTTCACGGAGAAATAATCAAACATTTAAATGAAGTGAGGGGAATCAAATGATCCATTAGGTAAGACTGATGAGGCACTGACGTTTGGACGGAAAAGGGGATTTTATGTGACAAGGTTGAAGCGGATTGAAGTTGTGGCTTCATTGAAAGCCGAGTGCCTTCGGGCCGGGTATTTACCTTTGCGTCATACAAAAACTCATAAAAAATAGAAGCTTTTTGTTTCAGCATTGTTACTGCTCAGTCGATCGAGAGCGGAATGTCATCAGACGCTTCTGTTACGGTAAGTGAAAAAACGCACAAGCATATTGCGGTTTTTGACATTTTGAACAGGTGCAGAAATAGATATTTCCTGTGGTTTTCATGCCCATGCGAAATTATGGCGGCCGGCATACGATAGCGTATGACAGTCCGCGGCAAGGGGGAGACAGCATGAAGCCAGATAAACCGAAATTTCAAGTGGGAGACATCGTGGTCGTCGTGATGTACGGAACCGTCGGCACCATTACGAAGGTTCATCAAATTGATAAACATTATCTTTACGAAGTCAATCATAATGAAGTGCTTTATTTTGAATCGTCCATCCAGCTTTATAAAGATTATGAGGGCGTGATCGTCGATATGGAGAAATTGGATATTGAATATGAATTTCTGATCGGCGACGTCGTATATGTAAAGGACTACGGAAAGGAATTATTCCGTGTCATCGGCCACAGAACTGAAATATGGAGATATTTAGAGGATGGCTGGGAGGATATTATTTATGAGCTGACTCGGCTGAAAGACGGAGAGTGGCTTGAAACGGAGGAAGAGGATCTCACGCTGGTTCTGAGAAAATATGAAATGGATCAGTTTGTGCATCAGCTGCTGTTTGTCCACTATGTTGGGGAAGCATCTCATGAGATCGGCGAGGATACCGTCGCGTCTGCTCTTCTTCAGTTTGAAGGCGATGCTGATGATCCCGATGCCCTGCATGTGCTGGCGGTATCGATTGTAGATGAGCTGCTTGATATTTATAACGATTATAAGATTCTTTATCATTTGTTCGGTGACGAAGAATATAAAGATATGATGAATTTTGTGCTGGAAAGCCTGCGGGAGCATTTCAGCTAGCCGGCAAAAAAACGGACGGTGACATATAAAAACCAGGGCAGACAGCCGGCAAAGATTACAAACGACATTCCTTTCAGCACTTTTTCCAATACGATATCAAATCCATCTCCGTCCAATAAAGCCATCATTTTCGTCATCATCTTTTCTCCCTCCGGGGCTTGTTTTTTAAAAGTATATGAGCGGACAAAACGTTTAGAACTTTCGGGTATAATTTGAACGGTTTTTTCATAAAACATAAAAAAGGAGGCGGTGTTTGCATGAAAGAAATAGATCTTGTGATTGACACAGAAGAAATAGCTGATTATTTTTACAGTCAGCTTGCTATGCGCGGGTACATACCGAGTGAAGAGGAAATCTTCGAAATAGCCGACATCACCTTTGATTATTTATTAGAAAAATGTATGATAGACGAAGAGCTTGATGAAGACTGAAACTGCGGAACCGAAGTGAAAAAGCTTCGGTTTTTTCAATCAGCTCGGGAGAATGAAACATGGGGGGAAAACGTTGTACAAGCCAGCAAGTCTTTTCGCATTGTTTATTCTGCTCGCAGCAGCGATCCGGATAGAAGCCGTCCGGGTTTTTGATGAGCGTGTGATAGAAGCGGCTGTCAGGATCAGGGCTGCCTGGCTGAATGAATTGATGTTATGGATAACGGAGCTCGGCACGACCGCGGTGCTTTTGCCGCTTCTTCTTTTGACAGGCGCGGCTCTGTATATGTACAAAAAAACGCCGGATGTTGTTTTTTTGCCGCTTCTCTTTCTCATTGAACGGATTGTAAACATAAAAATAAAAGAATTGATTGAAAGAGCCAGACCCGCTTTTGAACCGCTCGTCCATGAAACCTCATACAGTTTTCCGAGCGGCCACTCCATGAATTCGGCAGTGGTGTATCCCGTCATCGCTTACTTTTTGATCAAGCATGTTCCGTTTTTTACGAAAAGAAAGCGGGCTGTCACCGTCTTTACCGGAGTTCTCGTCATTCTGATCGGACTCAGCAGAATTTATTTGGGCGCGCATTTTCCGACGGATGTCCTTGCCGGATTCAGTCTCGGACTTTGCCTCGTTTCGATTTTTGCGCTCTTTGACGAAAAGTATCATCCGTTTCGACAAAAATAGAGACAGGAGAAATGAGAAAAAACGCTAATACTATTAAGAAATAAGAGGGAGGGATCTTGATGCTGTTATCGCTGCCCGTGTTTAAAAAAAAGACTTGTGCCTATGATGTGACGATTTTTCAAACACCCCGCTACGGCGAGAAAAAGGGATACAGGGTCGTCTATCGGACAGAGTTGGCCGCTGACAATCATCAAGACGCACTGGAAAGGGCATTTTCTGTTTTTAATGTGCCTGATACGGTCCCAAACGACTATCAAGCCAGATTCATAGCGACCGGAGATGTCATACTCATAGACGAAGGAAGAAAAGGAAAGACCTATTACAGGCTTAACCCTGCGGGATGGAGCAAAATTAACCGGCTGCTCGTCCAGCCGAGGTAAGACGGGGCCGGCTGAATCTTCAGCCGGCTTCCGTATTGTCTGGGAAAGACAGTGTTAAGGCTTCCGTTTAGCGGCGGAATGCTCTTTTCCATGCGCTTCATCAGCTGCAATGACGTCTGAAACGGGCACGTGATTGTTCTTTTTCTGGCCGGTCACCCGGTTGCGCTGTTTTTTGCCCATTATGTTCACTCCTTTTTCTTTAGGCTTGTCATCCCGCATATTCTGCCCAAGATCGCCCTGATCATGCTGATGATTGTCTCTTACCGTTATTCAGTGTACAATGGGTGGGAGTTTGAATAGGCAGGAGGAAAAGGAAATGAGTGTACATATAAACGCAGAAAAAGGCCAAATTGCGGATACAGTGCTTTTGCCGGGAGACCCGCTCCGAGCGAAATTTATTGCGGAAACTTATCTTGAAAATGTGGAATGCTATAATGAAGTCAGAGGAATGTACGGATTTACAGGTACATATAACGGCAAAAAAGTATCAGTCCAAGGCACCGGCATGGGTGTTCCGTCTATCTCTATTTATGTGAATGAACTGATTCAAAGCTATGATGTTCAAAACTTAATCAGAGTCGGCTCATGCGGAGCCATCCGTAATGACGTGAAGGTGCGTGACGTGATTTTGGCTATGACGTCTTCAACGGATTCACAGATGAACCGTGTCGCCTTCGGCAGTGTAGATTATGCTCCTTGCGCAGACTTCGAACTGCTTCATAAAGCGTACCAGGAAGCGCAAAAAAACAATCTTCCCGTAGCGGTCGGAAGCGTATTCACCGCCGATCAGTTTTACAATGAAGACTCCCAAATCGAAAAGCTTGCCAGATACGGCGTTCTCGGCGTAGAGATGGAAACGACTGCTTTATATACGCTTGCCGCTAAATACGGAAAAAAAGCGCTGTCTATCCTGACTGTAAGCGATCACGTATTAACGGGAGAAGAAACAACGGCAGAAGAGCGTCAAACGACTTTTCATGATATGATTAAACTGGCGCTGCATACTGTATCGTAAACTTGAGATGAGGGTTATGCTGATTAAAGCAGCCCTCTTCTTTATGCATCGCCCTGATTCAAAAAAAGAAAGGTAAGTGTAAAATGAAGAAATCCACTAAATGGTTTTCGCTCGCTGCCGCTCTCAGCGTAACCGCAATCGTGGGAACCGGCTGCAGCATTTCAGGCGGCGACAGCCACAAGGACACAAAAACAGCAGCTGAAACAAAACAATCAGATGACACATCAAGCAAAAAAACAACGAAGGCAGAAAACAGCGATTTTGTATTGGAGAGCAAATATTTTAATGATATTAAAGAAGTGAACGGGCTTGAGACCATTCAAAACCCGACAAATACACTTGCGCTCGTGAATAAGACATACACGCTGCCGGGAGATTATAAACCGAATGATCTCGTGATCCCGAAAGTCGAATTTTCTTTTACTGAGAAAATCGAGAAACGATATATCCGCAAACCTGCCGCCGATGCTTTGGCGGAACTATTCAGCGCCGGGAAAAAAGAAGGTTATGACCTGGTTGCCGTTTCAGGATACCGCTCTTATGACAGACAGAAAGTTATTTTCGATAATGAAGTCAGTCTGAAAGGTGAAAAAAAGGCGAAAGAAGCCGTCGCATATCCAGGACAAAGCGAACACCAGACGGGGCTGGCCATGGACATTTCCAGCAAAAGCAACGGATATGAGCTGAATGAAGCGTTCGGAAACACGGCAGACGGCAAATGGGTGAAAGACCATGCGTATGAATACGGCTTTATCATCCGCTATCCTAAAGGCAAAGAAAATGTCACAAAGTATGAGTATGAACCATGGCATTTACGCTATGTAGGCAAAAAAGCGGCAAAAGCCATCCATGACCATCAATTAACGCTTGAAGAATATTTTAATGAAGTAAAGAAAGTGTAATAAGAAGAAGCCCGCTTGAAAAATAGAAAGCGGGCTTTCTTTATTACCAGAAGAGTAAACCTCCAAGCGCAAATCCGGTAATGAAACCAAGGCCGATACCGTAGGCTGCTCCCCAGCCTCCCCAGCCTCCCCAATAGCCGAACCCGTATCCTCTGTGACGGCCGCCGACAGGGGCGATATACACTTTGCTGTTAGTCACCCGTACGATTCTTCCGACGTGGACTCTGCCGTTTCGTTCTGTAATTCTTGCTACTTTTCCCTGGTGCTGCCGGCAAAGATGATAATAGTTTTGCATCTTTTCTCCTCCTATCCAACCTATCTTTCTATGTCAGCTTATGATAGAGTGCGGTAAAAAGGTTGGACGAAAACAGGAGGACAATTGCCGTTTTACTTGTAAGCGACAAAAGCGCAGTGTCCCATATATTCACGGTACGTCTGCATAAGCTCGTAATGAGCCGTCAGCGTATCGTAGTGAACCGGCTGAATAACGGGCGATAAATCCATTTCTGTAGTCGGCTCCTGCGCATTGTTTTCATAGACAGCGGGAATGAAATCCGCTTTCTGAAAGCCTTGCTGAAGCAATCTCTGTTTCCATGCCGTTTCATCCTGCAATACGGTAAAACCGTAGAAGTCTTTTATTTGCGTGATGGCGTTTTCCGGCATGGGCTTTTGTAAAGCAGCTTCAATGCCGATCAGCATACCCCCGGGTTTAAGGACCCGCAGGATTTCAGACAGCGATGAATCAAGGTTTGAAAAGGTGAGAACTGATTCGGAAAGAACGGCGGAAAATTGATTTTCAGCAAACGGAAGCCGCTCAAGCTCCGCCAAATAGCCCGGAATGGTTAAGCCTTCAGCGGCAAATCGTTTTGCTGCTTTTTCAAGCATAAGGGGATCCTTATCAACACAGGTGACGGGGTACAGCAGGTGGCCGAGATAAGCGGCCGTCTGTCCCGTTCCGCAGCCGGCGTCAAGAATCGGTTCGCCAGGAGGAGGAGCCGCTTTTGTGAGAACGGCTTTGGAAAAAGCGAGCCCGCCGGGGTGAGCCCCTCCGACTCCGAATAAGGACAGCATTTCTAAATATTTGCTCAAAGGCCGAATCCTCCTTTTTTCCTCAGCATATGTTGAGAGAAAAGCATAGGTTTGGGTAAACGGGAAAGAAGGGCGCCTCACGTTTGAAGTTGACGAATGAGCGTTCGTCTATGATAATAATGTAAGAATAAAAAGGTGGTGTTTTCTTGAAGCGGCAATTTAAACTGTTTTTTATTATATTGATCACTGCGGTCGCAGCCTCGGCGCTTACGCTGTTTATCACGGGCAATACGACCATTTTCGGACAAGGCTCGGCTGCTTTGACGAACAGCAAATTTGAGAAATTCAATAAAGCCTACGAGCAGATTAAAAGTGATTACTATCAAAAAACAGATGACAGCAAATTAGTAGACGGAGCGATAAAAGGCATGATCAGTTCCCTGGATGATCCATATTCTTCTTATATGGACCCGCAGGAAGGAAAGTCTTTTGAAGAAACAATTTCCGCTTCGTTTGAAGGCATCGGCGCACAAGTGGAAGAAAAGGACGGAAGCATCCTGATCGTATCGCCGATTAAAGGGTCACCCGCGGAAAAAGCGGGGGTTAAACCGAATGACCAGATCTTGAAGGTCAACGGCAAAAGCGTTAAAGGCCTTAATGTAAACGAAGCCGTCGCATTAATCCGCGGCAAAAAGGGAACAAACGTCAAGCTTGTGCTGCACAGAGCGGGTGTCGGCGATCTGAACCTGTCGATCAAACGTGACACCATCCCGGTTGAAACGGTGTACTCTGAAATGAAAAAAGGAGACATCGGCGAAATTCAAATCACATCCTTCTCCGAATCGACGGCAAAAGAGCTGAATTCAGCCATTGACAGCCTCGAAAAACAAGGAGCGAAAGGATACATTCTCGATTTAAGGGGCAACCCGGGCGGACTGATGGATGAAGCCATCAAAATGAGCAACATGTTTATCGATAAAGGGAAAAATATCATGCAGGTCGAATACAAAGACGGCACGAAAGAGGTCATGAAAGCGACGAAAGAGCGCAAAGTGACAAAACCGACAGTCGTCCTTGTCAATGACGGCACCGCGAGCGCCGCGGAAATCATGTCGGCTGCGCTGCATGAATCATCGGGCATTCCGCTGATCGGCGAAAAAACGTTCGGAAAAGGAACCGTGCAGACGGCAAAAGATTACAGCGACGGTTCTACCGTTAAACTGACAATCGCTAAATGGCTCACAGCGGACGGAGAGTGGATTCATAAAAAAGGCATCAAACCGCAATATCAGGTTAAGCTTCCTGAATATGCGAACCTGCCGTATTTAGATGCGAAAAAAACATACAAATACGGGGATTCCGGAACCACCGTCACCAATGCGCAAAAAATGCTGAAAGCGCTGGGGTACAGCGTGAAAGTAAACGGCACGTATGATAAAGCATTTGAACAAGCCGTTAAACAATTCCAAGCAAAAGAGAAACTGAAACAAACAGGCATTGTAACGGGAGACACAACGGCAAAATTGATGACGGATCTGCAAAAACAGCTTGCGGACAACGATACACAAATGAAAAAAGCCGTTGAAACATTAAATAAGAATATGAAATAGTAAAAAACACCCGATGCGCCGCTCACGCATTGGGTGTTTTCTGTTTGCGAAAAGCCCGTCTTATGTCGTTTCCTGTTCAAAAAGGTGGCTGTTCGCCTGAATGAAAAACTGTGATTGCTCATAGTGATAGGTGACTTTAGAGTAGTCAAACGGCTGGCCGTTGGTTAAATGAAAAATCGTTTCAACGCAAAGCTTAGGCGCTCCTGTAAACAGACCTAAGTACTCCGCTTCTTCCTCATTTAACATCCCCGCGTACAGATATAAATCTGAAAAACCGCGCTTTAACCCGAGACCTTCTCGAATATAATCAAATATTGATTCTGCCACGATCTCTTTATTCAAATACGTAATAATCGATTTGTTATAAAATGACTCTTCGATACACAATGTCAGCCCGTCAATATATCGGATTCGCTTGACATAATACACGTCGCCGTCAGGCGGCATATTCAGATTTTGGGCAGCCTCAGGCGTGGGTTTTCTCACTTCCAGCGCTAATAATTTGGAAGTGACATTAAAATCTTCAAGTGATTCTTTAAATCCCTGATTAGAAAGCAGACTGATATACCCTTTTCTTTTATTCCGTCTGACAAAAATGCCGCTTCCCCTCACTTGAAACACAATCCCCTTTTTTTCTAATAAATCTAAGGACTTGGTGATCGTGCTTTTGCTCACGTTAAACCGGGTCATTAAGGTTTGCAGCACAGGCAGTTTATCCCCTTGCTGCAGCTGATGTTCTTCTATGTATTTTTCAATATCTATCGCGATTTGCTGGTATTTTAACATATACATTCCTCATTCATTTATTGTCCCGCTTCTTTCAGAATTATAGCATAATCGTTTTTAAAAGCCATTTCGTAAATTAACTATAATTGTTTATGTATTGATAAATTATACCGGTACAATTATAATATAAACGTATAATATGAAAATAAAGGCAGGATTTCTTCTACACTTGCGAAGCGGATGCTTGAAGCGGCTGCAGTGCATTTATTCGGCATGCAAGCGGCAATCAAATAAAGGAGGATATAAACGATGGGGACATTGCCAAAAGACTTTTTATGGGGAGGCGCTCTGGCCGCCCACCAATTTGAAGGGGGATGGAATAAAGGCGGCAAGGGGCCGAGTGTAGTGGACGTCATGACGGCAGGGGCGCATGGTGTGCCCCGGAAAATAACAGATACAATTGAAGAGCGGGAATTTTATCCGAATCATGAAGCGATCGATTTTTATCATCGTTATAAAGAAGACATCGCGTTATTCAGCGAACTGGGCCTGAAATGTTTAAGAACGTCCATCGGCTGGAGCAGAATTTTTCCTAAAGGTGATGAAGCCGAGCCCAATGAGGAAGGATTGGCTTTTTACGACCGGGTGTTTGATGAATTGCTGAAACATGGGATTGAACCGGTAATCACGCTGTCACATTTTGAGATGCCGCTGCATTTGGCGAGGGAATACGGCGGTTTCAGAAACAGAAAAACAGTCGGATTTTTTGTGAAATTCGCTGAAGTGTGTTTTGAACGCTATAAACATAAGGTGAAGTATTGGATGACGTTTAACGAAATTAATAATAAGATGGATGTGAAAAATCCGATCTTTTTATGGACGAACTCAGGCGTCGCCGTCAAAGAAAACGAAAACGCAAAAGAAGTCATGTATCAGGCCGGCCATCACGAACTGCTGGCAAGCGCATTGGCTGTTTCGAAGGGAAGGAAAATCAATCCCGAGTTCAGGATCGGCGCGATGGTATCACATGTTCCGATTTACCCGTACTCATCTCACCCCGATGATGTGATGCTGGCTGAAGAAACGATGAGACAGCGTTTTTTCTTCCCGGACGTGCAGGTTCGCGGATATTATCCAAGCTATGCGTTAAAAGAGTTTGAAAGAGAAGGCTATCAGATACACTTTGAAGACGGTGATGAAGAGATTTTGAAAAACGGCCGAGTGGACTACCTCGGATTCAGCTATTACATGTCTACAACCGTAAAAAGTGATGTATCAAACGATAATACCGGAGATGTCGTGAACGGAGGATTGCCAAACGGCGTGGACAATCCTTATATTACAGCGAGTGATTGGGGCTGGGCGATTGACCCGACCGGTTTACGGTACACATTAAACCGCTTATACGACCGCTATCAGATTCCATTATTTATCGTGGAAAACGGATTCGGCGCCATCGACACATTAGAAGAGGACGGTTCAATTCATGACACTTCAAGAATTGAATATTTATCGTCACATATAAAAGCTTTGAAAAAAGCAATCACATATGATGGTGTGGATGTAATGGGCTATACACCATGGGGAATTATTGATATCGTGTCATTTACAACCGGAGAAATGAAAAAACGCTACGGCATGATTTATGTTGATCGGGATAATGAAGGCAACGGTTCAATGAGGCGGCTTAAGAAAGACTCATTTGAATGGTATAAAAAAGTGATTGAAACAAACGGTTCATATGTATCCTAAAGGTGTAAAAAGGGAAGGCTTCACCGTCGTGTGAAGCCTGCTTTTTATCAGTAATTTTGAAAGCGTATTCATTCAAGCGGGAAGGAGGTGACTGTCCGGCTTTTCATTTAGAATCGCTTATAAAAATAAGGAAAGGGATGGTGGTTCATGTTTTTTAAAAAAGGTCTGCACATGACGCTGGTTTTTCTTATGTTTTTCTTTTTCATATCAAGCAGCATGGAAACCGAAGTGTATGCGGCTGATCGGAAGGCTTCAGACAAAAACAAAGTAAGGGTGTGGTTCAGTTCTGAAAAAGATCCGGCTTCCCGTACGTGGTATGACGGGCCGCTGGAAGTGAAATACGCCTTAGACGAACAAACACCGCTTACATTGACAAAAAAGAAGGCTTCTGACTCCGCCGCTGTGTATATTGATCCGTCGCGCCGCTATCAAAGTGTGTTAGGCGTAGGATCGTCTCTGGAAGAATCCACAATCCATAATTTATCAAAAATGACACCCGCAAAAAGAAAGGAAGTGCTGAAAAAACTGGTTGATCCCAAAGATGGTATCGGCATGGACGTTATGCGCATAACGATCGGGACATCTGATTTTACGGCACAGGAATTTTATACGTATGACGATATGCCTGAAGGCCAAACAGATCCTAAGCTCCGTCATTTCTCGATCCAAAAGGATATTGATTTACACATTACAGCAACCATCAAGGAAGCGCTGGCGATAAATCCGGAACTGAAAATCATTGCCTCGCCGTGGAGCCCGCCGGCTTGGATGAAAACGAATGAAAACCTCAAGCGGGGAAAGCTGAAAGATAAATATATCGGCGCACTGGCCGTTTACTTCCGCAAATTTATTGAGGCGTACGAAAAGCAAGGAATTCCGATTTATGCCATGACCCTTCAAAATGAACCTTTGCTGGAAATCGACTATCCGAGCATGTATATGCCGCCGTCTCAGCAGCGCAAACTGGCACTGGCCTTAAAAAAAGAAATGAAAAAACACGTAATTGACACGAAAATTTGGATTTATGATCACAATGCGAGCGGGGCGTGGAACTATATTCCGCCGATTTTAGATGATAAAAAAGGAAACCGGGCGGCAGACGGCATCGCTTTTCACGATTATGACGGTGACCTTTCCGTCATGTCGGAAATCGGAAAGAGATATCCTGATCAATCTATTCACTTAACGGAGCGGTCTGTCTGGGGGACGGCAGGGGCGGACCGGATCGCGCAGTATTTCCGCAACGGCGCGTCGAGCTACAATGCGTGGGTGACGATGCTCGACAGTCAAATCAAGACGCATCATTGGATAGGCACCCCAGACCCGACGCTGTTTATTCAGGATGCTAAAAACCCTGACCGCTATTGGAATATCCCGATCTTTCATATGACAGGCAACTTTTCAAAATTTATCGACCGGGGAGCAAAGCGGATAGAAAGTAATTACGGCTCCAAAAACACAGTCTCGAATGTATCGTTCCTTAATCCTGATCAATCCATTGTGACAGTCGTAATCAACCAGACATCCGCCGATCAAAAATTCCATGTCGTTTCAGAAAATCGGCAGTTTGAAGCTGTCACCCCGGCTAAAACTGTGGCTACCTACAAATGGAAGTGAAAAAAGTAAAAAACCGGCACATTTACGTGCCGGCTTCTTTCTGTTAAGCGCCTTTTTGGTTCAGTTGATCAGAAGGCGCTTTATTGAATAAACCGTCTTTGACGGCGTTTGAAGCCGCATTTTTTACAAAAAACGGGTTAAGGATAATAACGGCTGCCATGTTAGCGGTCAAACCCCAAAAGCCTTCATATATACCGTGGGCGGATTGGGTGATATTTACCGTGAATGTCACGATAAGACCGACGAGAAGACCGATAATTGTCGCTTCTTTCGTTTGATTCTTCCAAAACAGACTGACGGCGATAGCCGGAAAGATCTGAACCATGCCGGAAACACCGAGAAGCTGAAGGGTAACGAGCGCAGTCGGGAACAGCATGCCGAATAAAAGCGCGAGTCCGATGACGACAAATACCATTGAACGGGTGATCATCGTCAGCTTGCTTGGTGACACATTCGGGTGAATCAAATCCCGATATAAGTTATTCGCAAATAAGTTTGATGCCCCGATGGCCATGATAGAGCAGGGAATCAATGACGCAAGGGCAATCGTGGAGTAAGCAAAGCCCTGCGCGACTCCGCCGTAAGACGTTTGAATCAGCTTCAATAAAGCGAGCCGCGGATTGGTATCTTCCGGCAGGACAAGAAACGCGATAAAGCCGAGAAAAATAACAAGAATCAAAACAATATTATAAAGCGGCAGAAACATGCTGTTTTTGCGGACGGCATCTGCGCTTTTTGCCGTAAATACGCCGGTTGCCGCATGCGCCCACATAAAGAGCGCCAGCGCAGATACGATGGAAGCTGTGATAAACCAAGGAATTCCTTTCGGCCCCGAATCCGGGATCGTCAGCATTTGCGGCGCTTTTTCAGCCAGAGTGTGAATCATCGGCGTCCAGCCGTGAAAATGGATCAGCGGGAGTGAGACGACCATAAACAGCATAATCACCCACACCAGAATGTCTTTAATAATCGCCGTAAAGGTCGGCCCTTTAATTCCGCTGAAAAAAGTATACAGCGCTACAAGAATAAAAGAGATAATGACGACCATATTGACATTAATGACACCCGTTCCGGCCACCTGAAGCGTATCTTGAATTCCGCTCAGCTGGAGACAAATATAAGGAATGAGCATAAGAACGCCGACAATGGCGACAAGACTGGCCAAAAGTTTACTGTCAAAACGCTCACGGGCATAATCGGCAAGCGTCGTTAATTTGTGTATTTTTGCCACTTTCCACAGCTTCGGCAGAAAGAAATAAGCGATAAAATACGCCAAAACAGAATACGGGATTGCAAAAAAAGCAACGCTTCCCCCTGTGTAGGCTGTGCTTGTTAAGCCTAAAAACGTATAAGCCGTATAAAGATCCGCGCCGACTAAAAACCAGACGAGGAGCCCCCCGAACCGTCTGCCGCCGACAGACCATTCCTCAACAGAAGTGCGTGATGATTTGTCTCTCCCGGCTATAAAGCCGATGCAGACAACGGTTAAAACGATGATGGCTGTAATGATCAATGCTGTTATATTTGCGGGCATCAGTCCAGTCCTCCTTGTTTCTTCTGCAGCCTATAGATAAGAAACGAACATAATGGAGTGACTGCGATCCATAAAAGCAGCCAGAAATGAAAAAAAGGCAGCCCGATAATGATCGGATGAACCCGATTAGCGGCTGACAGCAGGGCCAGCTGGCTGAAAGGGATTAAGATGAGAACGAAAATTAGTGCTTTTCTGACCATTTACTTTCCTCCTGAAACTTGATAATGCTCCTTATCATAGCAGGTGTCAGATAAGATCACAAGATATTTTTCAGAAAAAAAAGAATTCTATTACTTTTTTAACTGAAACACTTTAGTTGCATCTTCATTCATATTAAATTAGAATAGTTAATATCTCGAAATCAAGATATTTAGGAGTGAATACATTGAATACACAAGGATTGCACCATGTTACCGCATTTGCAAAAGATCCTGCTGAAAATCTTCGGTTTTATACTGAAGTGCTGGGTTTGCGGCTCGTTAAAAAAACCGTTAATTTTGACGACCCGGCCACTTATCACTTTTATTTCGGCAACCAAAACGGAGAGCCGGGCACGATTATTACATTTTTTCCTTTTCAGGGAAGCCGCCCGGGAACCGTGGGAAAAGGGCAGGCCGGAAGAATTTATTTCTCCGTGCCGAAAGGAGCACTCGCGTTTTGGAAGCGCCGGCTTGAAGAAAACGGCTTGTCTGTAAAAGAACAGATCATGCTGTCTGAACAAGTGCTTCTCTTTAATGATACAGAAGACCTGCCGCTTGCCATAATGGAAGATGAAAGAAGCGGACAGAGTGAATGGACGTCTCCGGGCATTACCGAAAAAGAAGCGATCACAGGCATGAGAGGTGTTCTTCTGTACTCGTACCGTCCTGAAGCAACCATTCAATTTCTCATAGAACGCTTCGGTTATTCAAAGACAGGAGAAGAACATCAGATTGTCAGGCTGCAATCGGAGGCGCGGATCGGACATATTATAGATGTTGACCTTGCGCCGAAAGAAACAGGTATCGGCGGTTACGGGACAGTTCATCATGTCGCTTTCCGCACTAGCGAAAAAGAGCAGGCGAAATGGAAGGATATTCTTGCTGATTCTCATCTTGCTTCATCTGACATTCTTGACAGGTCTTACTTCACATCAATTTATTTCAGGGAAAGCGGCGGCATTTTATTTGAAATGGCAACCGATGAACCGGGCTTTATGACGGATGAATCCTTTGAAAATCTCGGAACAGAGCTGAAGCTTCCGGAATGGCTGGAAGAGCATCGCAGCCAGATTACAGCTGTTCTGCCCAAAGTGGAGAAAGGAGAATGATGATGAAACATGTGTTTGAACAGGGAACGTCAGAAAATGTTCTGCTGCTTTTGCACGGAACGGGAGGAAATGAACATGATCTTCTGTCGCTCGGACGTTTTATCGATCCGAACGCAAGTCTGCTCGGGGTCAGAGGATCAGTGTCGGAAAACGGCATGCCCCGTTTTTTTAAGCGGCTGAAAGAAGGCGTATTTGACGAGAAAGATTTAATTGAACGGACGGAAGAATTAAAGAATTTTATTGATGAAGCGGCGCAAATGTACGGATTCAGCAGAGAAAACGTGATTGCTGCCGGCTATTCAAACGGCGCCAATATTGCAGCAAGTCTTTTGTTTCATTATAAGGATGTACTGAAAGGAGCGGTTCTGCATCATCCGATGGTGCCGATACGCGGAGTGAAGCTGCCTGATATGGAAGGGCTGCCTGTGTTTATCGGTGCGGGAAAACGCGATCCCCTATGTACAAAAGAAGAATCGGAGGAGCTTTATCAGTATCTGACAGCTGCTCATGCATCCGTTGCTCTTGAATGGCAAGAGGGCGGTCATCAGCTCACACAGCAGGAAGCAGAGCAGGCACGAACCTGGTACAGTGAGCGATTCCTATAAAAAACCCTTAGTCTGCTTAAGCGGACTAAGGGTTTCTTTCATCTTACAGCCAAGTTGACACTTTAGATACAGGCAGCCGGTTGCTTTTATGTGCCGGCTTAACGGCTTTACCGATTGAAATCAGCATGACGGGCACGAAACGCTCGCTCACGTCGAATTCCTTAACGAATTGCTCTTTATTGAATCCGCCGATCGCGCAAGTGTCGTAGCCTTTTGCTTTAGCGGCAAGCATCAGCTGCATCGCTGCTAAAGAAGCGTTTAAAAATGCTGAATCACGGGCAAACTGATCATTTTGGTATGCACCGTTAATCTGGCCTAAAAGCGTTTGTTTAATCTCTTCTGTGATATTGCCTTGCTCAGCCAGTTCAGCATAAACGTCTTCACCATTTTCATTTGCTTTTAAGTCGCCTAATACGGCAATAACTGCTGATGAATCAATAATCTGTTTTTGATTAAAAGCAACCGGAAGCAGGGCAGCTTTTGCTTCATCACTGTGAAAGACTTGAAAATGCCAATGCTGAAGGTTCCAGGCGGAAGGCGCTTGCGTTGTGATTTCAAGGAGTTCTGTTAATTCCTCCTTTGTAATGACCGCGTCTTTATCGTATTCTTTAACAGATGCGCGTTCCTTTAAAACGTCTAATACGGATGTCATCATGTTTCCTCCTTCGGATAAACGTGTTATCATAATAGAAAAGTTAGAAGCTTACTAAATGTAACTCGGAAACTAATTTTAATGGATCACAAAAAACTTGTCAATTCATAGATGAAGGGATGAACTCACGTGGGATATACAATGTGTCCTAAAATGGAATCTGCTTTTTCCCTTTTGGGAAAGCGCTGGAACGGCCTCATTATCCATGTACTGATGGACGGGCCGAAACGATTTAAAGATATGACCGAAACGATACCGACAATCAGCCAAAAAATGCTCGCGGAGCGGCTCAAAGAGCTGGAACAAAATGAAATCGTCGAGCGTCAGGTGCTGCCTGAAACACCTGTCAAAGTCATTTATAAACTGACTGATAAAGGCTTGGCCCTGCAAGCCGTTTTTCAGGAAATGCAAAAATGGGCAGACAGTTTTTGCGAGCCCGGGGGATCTGCCAACGACACATGTGATGAATAACAAAGGCTGCCCAAGGCAGCCTTTTCTTAATGATAATGTTTACTCGTCATAAAAACCATTAATATCAAAATTGTTCAGATTGAGATTCAAGCCTTTTAATTGCTTTAATAAAGCATCAAATGTAAGGAAATAATCATTTTTACATTCCGCCGGGACATCATTTGGAGAAAATAGTTTCATTCCTCCCTCAATCCACTGTTTCCGGTATAACTGAAATGCTGCTTCAATTAAATGATCAGGCGTTACAATAAACCCTAGGCTTACGTCATGGTCTTCGCTGTAACCGAATTCAAACCCGCAGCAGGGGCAAATATCAAATGTTTTTTGATATTCGCCGTTATAAACGGGTCTTGTCTCTAATCCTTTAAATCCGCATATCAAACAAGGGTACAACTCACTAACCAACATACATCCCTCTTTTATTCAGTTTGCGATCATTCAGAACAAGCGGGGAGGCCTTTTACAGTTTCCCGGTTAAAAACTGAGCCTCACCAAGCCCGAAGCTCCAATCGGCGTTCCCGTTTTCCGTAATGGAAATCATGACGTCCTCGGGTGATATGCCGCATTCTGTTTTAAGCTGATCAGCCATCAGTTGATATAATGTTTCTTTTTGATGTTCGGTGCGCGCTTTGCTGACAATGCTGATGATGACAAGATCTTTGCTTCTTTTGAAACCGAGCCCGGTATCTTCAATGATAAGCTCATGAGGCCGATGCTGGTGAACGATCTGATAACGGTCCGTTACAGGGACATCAAAAGCTTTAACAATGGCGTAATGGGCGGTATCCAGTAATTTTTTTAATGCTGCGTCATCCCGGCCTTCAATAACGTCAAAACGAAGTAATGGCATATTTTATTCCCCCTGATGGTTTTATATAATGTCGCAACTTGTAAAAAAGTATAACAGTTAATCAAAATGTAATCAAATTATAACCAAAATATTTATACATTAATGCAATATCAGAGAGAGACACATGTTGTTACAATCGCCCAATCAATTTCCTCATTTTATGAATACGCTTAAGAATAGGCAGACATAAAGGAGGAAAAACATGTACCCTCGTCATGCATTGTATCGCGGGAATTTCGGTCCTGCCGGATTTCCGGCGAGAAGTCCTTTTTTGTTCGGCGCTCCTTTATTCGGCGGATTTTTAGGCGGTCTTCTCGGAGGCGTGATTGCCACAGGTTTTACAAGACCCCGCTATCCGTACGGGTTCGCCGGTTACGGATACGGAGGCGTCCCATACGGCGGTTTCGGGCCGGGAGCCGGCGGTTATCCGCCATTTTATTAAAGAAAAAACGGCCTGCATCGCGCGGGCCGTTTTTTTATCTTAAAATCTCCACTTCCGATAGATTGTAGTCTTCCTGTTTTGAAAACATAACTTCAATCATCCCGTCTTTATAGACTGCTTTTGTTCCTTTTCGTTTGACGAGGCTCGGAAGGACGATTTCTTTTTTTCCTTCTCCCAGACTGCTGTTCTCTACAACGAGGCTGTGTGACGTATGCTTAATCCTGATACGGTCGAGTTCTTCTTGTTCGGCGGGAATTTTCGCAAAAACATGATCGGATGTTTCAAAAAGGTCAATTTCCGGCTTGGGCGGTTCCGCTTCGACCGGCTCGGCATTTTTGGACATGGGATCGCGAAAAGGGAACTGTCCGGCATAACCGGCGCCGAATACGCTTTCCATCACTCGGTTGACATATGTCTCGACATCTTTCGGATCAGCATTTTTAAACGTTTCTTTAGAGAACTGATTTTGGAAGGGAAAATATTTGTTCCAATCAAACACGGCATCTCACCCTTTCTTAACGGACAACATAGTATATGCCCGCCGGAAGCTTCCCGTGATATAATATAATCTGTTTACAGAAAGGAAGGGGAAGGCCGTGCAAGGGAATAACGCAAGAAAAGGAATCATTTATACCGCTTGTTCTTTCGCCATGTGGGGGCTGTTTCCGGTCTATTGGAAACTTCTTGAACAAATACCCGCATTGGACATTTTAGCTCACCGGATTTTATGGTCATTTGTTTTCATGTGTGTGCTTTTAACTGTGCTTAAGAAGTGGAAAACCGGATGGCGTGAACTGCGTCTTTTGAAATCGGAAGGGGGCCTGCTGGCGCTTTTTTTCGCTTCCGTTTTAATTTCCGTTAATTGGTTTGTGTACATATGGGCCGTTAATCACGGCTTTTTGCTTGAAGCAAGTCTCGGGTATTACATTAATCCGCTCGTTTCCGTTCTTTTGGGCATCCTATTCTTAAAAGAAAAGCTTAACAAGGTGCAAACAGCAGCCGTTTCTATTGCCGGGGCGGCCGTGATCATATCTGCGTTTCAATATGGCGCGGTTCCTTATATCGCATTGCTGCTTGCATTCAGCTTCGGCCTGTACGGCTTATGCAAAAAAAGAACCCGCATGTCCAGCACGATGGGACTGACGCTGGAGACGCTTTTGATTACCCCGGCTGCACTTATTTATTTAGGATATACAGCTGACGGGAGCACTTCCGGGTCCTTGGGGGCAGGAACATGGGCGCTCCTATTTTTCGCAGGCGTATTTACGGCCCTGCCGCTGTTGCTGTTTGCAGAGGGGGCAAAGCGTCTGCCGCTGTATCAAGTCGGCATTTTGCAATATATAGCGCCGACTATTACCCTTATGCTCGGCGTATTTGTGTATCATGAACCGTTTTCCGGGCAAAAAGCGTTTACCTTCATTTGTATATGGGCAGCATTGCTTTTGTTTACCTTTTCACAGATAAAATGGAAGCGGCCGATAAAAAGCCGCTAAGCCTTTCGCTTTCCAGCGATAGCTTAAATTATGTATAATCATTACGAGTATGTAAAGGAGCTGTACAATGGGCACTGATAAAGACATAGCAAAAGCCTATCAGGCACTGTGGAATAACCGCACTCTCCCGGCTTCAACCCTTGAAGAAGCGGAGAAGGCAATTGATCTTGAACTGCTTGATCAAAGAACACATCCGAGGCTCCGGAAGACACCCGAGGAAAAGTTTGCTCTGGCGGTGCAGCGAATTGTAGATTCCCGGCTGCGGCCGATTGAGAAATATGAATTGGTTGAACTACATACGAAGCGTTTGCAATTTTTAAAAGAAGAAAGAGGGGAGCAGCTATGAAAGCGATCATAAAAGAAGATGTGCAAACTTCTTTAGAGCGATATGCCGATCGTCCTGTATATATCCATTTGGAAACAACGACCGGTTCTTATTCAGCGCATCTGAATGAGAAAAACATGACGGTTGTAGCCTATATACGCAATGCAAAAGTGACGTACCATCAGGCGAAAATCAAAGGAAACGGCCCGTACCGCGTCGGTTTGAAAACAGAAGAGGGCTGGATTTACGCAGAAGGTTTAACTGAGTATACAGTAGATGACGAAGACCGCTTGTTAATGGCAGGGCATCTGCCGGGCGGAAAATTGGCGATTTCGCTTCAAATCAGCGAAAAGCCGTTTACAGTTTAAAGAAAAGGGTGAAAATCATGAAAGAACATGTACTCGTCATCCTGCCTCACCCTGATGATGAATCATACGGAGTGGCAGGGCTGATTGCTTTACACAGACAAAAAGATATTCCCGTTACGTATGCATGCGCAACGCTTGGCGAAATGGGCCGGAACATGGGAGATCCTTTTTTCGCGAACCGTGAAACACTGCCGCTGTTAAGAAAACAAGAGCTGATCGACGCATGCAAAGCAATGGACGTTACTGACCTGAGAATGCTCGGGCTTCGTGATAAAACACTTGAATTTGAAGATGACGAGTGGCTCGCGGATATGATGGAAGAGATTATCGACGATGTAAAACCGAGTCTGATTGTTACATTCTATCCGGAGCACGGCGTCCATCCGGATCATGATGCATGCGGCGAAGCGGTTATCAGAGCGCTTTACAGAAAGAAAAAAGAGGACCGCCCGCGCACGCTTTGCATGGCAATCACCCGCAACAGGGAGGAAGCCGTCGGCAAGCCTGATGTCATTCTTGATATTAAAGAGGTTGCCGATATTAAAATGAATGCATTAAAAGCGCACCGCACCCAAACGGAAGGCATGCTGAGAGAGCTGGAAGAAAAAATAAAAAATAACGAGCCGGTTCTTCAGACATGGTTTGAAGAAGAAGTGTATTGGACATATCCGTGGAAAGACTGATAAAAAAAGGGATAAGGCTGAAATGCCTTATCCCTTTTTTTGTGTCAGATCGGAGGCGATCGCTTCCGCAAGCGAAGACCGTATTGATAAATTTGAAAAACTCAGTCCGAGCTGCACCGCGGTTTGGGCGATTTCAGGACGAATTCCGGATAATGTCGCTTTCACGCCGAGCATTCCGAGTGATTCAATTAAGGTGAAAAGCTGTTGGGCAACCATCGTATCAATCATGGCTACGCCCGATAAATCAATGTACAGCTGCGTGATGCGCTTCTCTGAACACTGATGCAGCGTATTCTCCAAAATCATTTTGGCTCTTGCCGTGTCAATATCCCCGATCAGCGGCAGCAGTCCGACATTATCAAAAAGCACAATTACCGGCGAGCTCAGCTCGGTGATCAATTCTTTTTGCGCTTCAAGCTGAATGTTTGTGTTTTTATACATTTCCTCTATGAAAATATGAATCACCACATCAAACGATTTAATCAGCGTATGGAATATATCTTCGGCATCTTCTTCTGTCAAGGTGTCTGAATGAAGTCTGGTAAACTGCTTGACATGGCCGACATACAAATCACGAACTCTGATAAACTCGCGAATAATATAATGGATGGGAGTTTTTAAATGTTCTTCATCCCGTGCGGCTTCAAACGCCCACTTTTCCAATGCCGCTGTATATACTTCCTTCTCTTCAGAAAAAATCCGATTGAGCTGATAATTAAACGCCAGATTTTGTTTTTTCAGATTCGTGAGTACAGCCGGGTCAGTAGAAGCATAAACAGAATCAGGATCCGTATCATGAAGGGTATCAAACCATGTCTGACTGATGTCCTCCGCCCGTTCAGTTAAATAATCGTACAGCAGTTTATGTTTTGGCATTGCTGCTCCTCCTTTATGAAATCATCATTTTTTTCACATAATGCTTTTGCAGTTTCATCAGTCTGAAGAATAAACCGACAGCTCCTGCAGCAAGTCCTGCAATTAACCCGATCCAATAGCCGTATGCCCCGAGGCCCGTATAAGTGCCGACTGCGTAACCGACCGGAAGCCCGATAATCCAATACGACACAAAAGCCGCGCCGAGTGTATAGTTGACATCCTTATATCCTCTCAGAGCGCCTTGTATCGGAGCTGCTACGGCATCAGAAAGCTGGAAAAACAGCGCATAGATTAAAAAGTGCTGCGTCAACATGAGCACCGCCGGATCTGATGTATACATTCCGGCGATTTGCGGTCTGAACAGTAAAATGAAAGCCGCCGTGCATAAAGAAAAACTAAGCGCCATCACGATCCCGATATAGCTGTATGAGCGGGCATCCCTGTAGCGATTTGCGCCTGCTTCAAAGCCGACCAAAATGGTCATGGCCATGGATACGCTGAGCGGCAGCATATACAAGAGGGAAGCAAAATTCATTGCCGCTTGGTGGGCTGCAATCGTCACCGTCTGAAAATGGCTCATAAGCAGTGTGACAGCCGCAAAAATGCTCGTTTCAAAAAATACCGCAAAACCGATAGGCAAACCGATTTTCAAAAGCTTTCTGCATTCAGACGGAGAAAAACGGTACAGTTTCCGAAATACAGAGTACCCGGCAAACGGCCCAAATCTGCAGACGATAAAAAAGCTGATGGCGCAAATACACTAATAAGACAGGGCGGAAGCGAGCCCCGCACCGACTCCGCCCAATGCCGGCATGTTGAATTTCCCGAAAATAAATACATAATTTAAAACAAAATTAATAGGCAATGAGCAAAGCGTAATAAGCATTGTGACTCGCGTTTTGCCGAGTGCATCAATAAACGAGCGCAAAACGGTGTACACAAACAAAGGAAAAATACCGAGGGATAAAAAGCCTAAAAAGTGTTTGGCGATCGTCCGGACACGAGGTTCCAGCCCCAAATGTCCCAAGATCATATCAACGGTGAAAAAGCCGATCAGGATAACCGCCGCACTGAGAACGGCCGCTACATAAACGGCCTGGATGACGGAAAACGGCACTTCCTTTTGTCTGCCGGCTCCAAACAGCTGCGAAACAACGGGCGTAACGGCCATTAATATTCCTGCAAGGCCCGTATAAACCGGCGTCCACAAGCTTGAACCGATTGCAACCCCGGCTAAATCGGCGGCGCTCACTTTCCCTGACATCACCGTATCCAAAAAGGTGATCAGGGAAAGGCCCGCCTGTGTGATTAAAATCGGAATGAAGATATGTAACAGCTGTCTGACCTTTTGGCCGATCGTGTTCGTTTCTCTCAAGTTAGGTTCCCCGTTTCTTTATTTTAACGAGAGAAATTATAACATTTTATGTATAAAAAGCAATGAAAGCCGGCCTACTCTTTTTTGTCCGGTTTCGGCTTTTTAAACATCTTGGCATAAATGAATGAAAGTGAAATGACCCCTAAAAAGGTGCAGATATATTGCATCAGCCGTGCGAATTCCATATGATGTGCGCCTCCTTTCATGATTATGGTGCACACAGCGGCGCATATCCATGCGCACGATGCAGAAAATAAGGGAAAGGAGCTGATGTGACATGCGCCACACTCAAATGACGGAAAGCGCGTTTACCGCTGCCGTTCAAACGTATTTGAAACAAATTACAGAGGATGCCGGAATGATACTGCGGACATTGGATGAAAAAGACCAATGCCTTCTTTGCGAATTAGATGAACTGGGACATACGTTTCAGGAAATGCAGGCTGTCGCTTCGTCGTTTTACCTGCAGTCATATATCGAACATTTTACGCCTTCCTATACAGAGCTGGCGAGGGCCGTGCAGCATCTGGCGGAAGAAAAACACGGAGCGCTGATTGTGATTGAACGTGCAGATCCGCTGGAGGGAATGATACAAAAAGGGACCAGCCTGCATGCCGAGATCAGTTCAGCTTTAATTGAGAGTATTTTTTATCCCGGCAATCCGCTTCACGACGGAGCCGTATTGGTCAGAGAAAACCGGGTTGTATCAGCAGCCAATGTGCTTCCGCTCACAACAAAACATGTCGATCTCAAATACGGGACGCGCCACAGGGCCGCGATGGGACTTTCGGCCGTGACTGATGCACTCGTGCTCGTTGTTTCAGAAGAAACGGGAAAAATGTCCTTTGCTAAAGACGGCGGACTGTATCCGCTTGTTTCGCCGCGGGCGCTTCATACGAAATAATAAGAAAATGGGAATATTGTACCCATTTAATATTAATAAGGTGAACATCTTTACCTTTTTCTGTATTGATGTTATCGTTTAAATATACATAAAATTTAAAAGAATAGGGAGTGGAAAGATGGCAAATGTATTGATGATCGGCTTTCCGGGAGAAGGCCATATCAATCCGTCTTTAGGCGTCGTAAAAGAACTGAAGGCAAAAGGGGAACATGTCGTATATTACGGCGTGAAGGAATATGAGAACAAAATCGCGTCAAGCGGAGCGGAATTCCGTGAATATGAAGATTTCCGAAAAGATGAATTCGGAAAAAACGCAACGGGTGATGAACAGCGGGACGCTACCGAGTTTTTGCTATTAATGATTGAGACTTCCAAAAAAGCCGCACTCCGTATTCTTGAGGAAGTAAAAGATGAATCCTACGACTACATCCTGTATGATCATCATTTTCTGGCAGGAAGGCTCGTGAGAAACCAGCTGAAACTGCCGGCATATTCACTTTGTACGACATTTGCAATGAATGAAGCATTTATTAAAGAAGTGTTTTCAAATACAAACCTTGTATCAGAGGAATCATCTCATTATCCGGCTTATACCGAAGCGGTCAGCCGGCTCAATGAAGAATTCAGCGCAGACATTAAAACGCCGTATGATATTTTCTCAAATGACGGCAGAAAAACCATCGTATTTACTTCAAGAGCGTTTCAGCCGAAAGAAGAAGAGTTTGGCGATTCTTATCTCTTTGTCGGTCCGTCCATAACTGAAAGGGCGGCGGCTCAAGATTTCCCGTTTGAACAGCTTGAAGGAGAAAACGTCCTGTTTATTTCCATGGGCACGATTTTTAACAATCAGAAGGAATTGTTTAATAAATGCTTAAAAGCGGTCAGAAACTTTAACGGAAAAGCCGTCATGTCAATCGGCAAACATCTTGATCCGGCGGAGCTTGATGAAATTCCTGAGAATGTCATTGTAAAGCCTTATGTTCCGCAGCTTGAGATCCTGAAGAGAGCGGACTTATTTATCACTCACGGCGGAATGAACAGTACGAGCGAAGGGCTTTACTACAAAACCCCGATGATCGTCATTCCGATGGGCGCAGATCAGTTCGCCGTCGGAAGCCAAGTGGAAAACACGGGCGCGGGCAAGATGTTTAAAAAAGAAGATGTAACAGCGGAACTGCTCACTGAAGCAATAAAAGAATTGAGCGAAAATCCTGAATATCAGACAAAAGCTTCTGAAATCGGAGAATCCCTGAAAGCGGCCGGCGGAGCACAGCGTGCAGCGGAATTGATAGCAGAAGACGTGAAAACAACCGAGACCCGGGTTCTGTAATCAGCCGTCACCCGCTTCCTAAAGGAAGCGGGCTTTTTTTGATTGTTTTTCGGGAGGATTTTTCACGCCGTAAAGAGAATTGTATGAAAAACAGACAAGAAAGGTGGAATGTCGCGGAAAAAAGCCATGTTATGAAAATGATTCCAAAGTCTTTTGTGAAATTTTCTCAATTTATGTAAAATGTGTGGCATTGGTGATGATCTAAGGCCAAATGAATCGGAATTAATGTCGACTTCTGAATGAATCCTGCATAACAGGCGGCGTCCAAAGAAAAGGAACGTCCCTTTCAGCAATGATAAATAGGAGGTTTTTCGTTATATGAAGAAAAAAATCGCAGCCGGTCTGGCTGTATCTGCAGTAATGACTTCAACCTTCGCCGTGCATCCCGCTGAAGCAAAAACCATTCAAGTAAAAAGCGGCGACTCTCTTTGGAAGCTTTCCCGGCAATATCATACAAGTATTTCAGCCCTGCAGGCGGAAAATAAACTCAAATCAACGATACTCCACCCAGGACAGCGGCTGCACATTCCTGACGGCAGCGGCAAAACCGGACAAAAAGGAAAACGAAGCACGGGTGCTTACACAGTTACATACGGAGACTCATTATGGGTGATCGCAAAAAAATACAAAATGAGCGTTTCTGAGCTGAGAAGCCTCAACCGTTTGAGTTCAGATGTCATCTACCCGGGCCAAAAACTGAAAATTAAAGGGTCTGCCGGCGGCACGGACGGAGGCGGCAGACAGACAAAGCCTGATAAAGGCGCATCAGGGACTTACACTGTGAAGCCGGGTGACTCGCTGTGGAAAATTGCCAATCAAACCGGCATCACCATCGCCGAACTGAAAAAGCTGAATCAATTAACATCAGACATGCTGTATCCGAATCAAGTATTAAAGATCAAAGGTTCTTCACATAACGGAAACAGCGGCACAACACCGCCATCTCATTCAAACCCTTCTGAGAAGCCATCCACTTACAAAGTAAAAGCAGGCGATTCCCTCTGGAAAATTGCTAATCGGTTCGGCATCACCGCTCAGCTCATCAGAGAAAAAAATAAATTGACAACTGATGTGCTTCAGATCGGACAAGTTCTGGTGATTAACGGAACGGGAAAAACAGAAGATCCTGTGCGGCAGCCGGATAACAAACCGGCAAAGCCAAACAAGCCGAATACTCCCGAACCTCCGGTGACAGGGTCAAAGATTGACAGAATGATAGGCGAGGCGAAAAAACATGTCGGCGTGCCTTACCGCTGGGGAGGCAATACGCCTGCGGGCTTCGATTGCAGCGGTTACATCTATTACCTTTTAAATAAGGTAAGCTCTGTTTCCCGTCTGAGCACGGCCGGATATTGGAATACGATGAAACATATCAGCCAGCCGTCAGCTGGCGACTTCGTCTTCTTTACGACATATAAAGCGGGCCCTTCTCATATGGGAATGTATTTGGGCGGAGGAGATTTTATTCACGCAAGCTCCTCCGGGGTTGAAATTTCAAACTTAAGCAATCCATATTGGAAAAAAGCGTATTTAGGAGCGCGCAGTTATTTTTAAAAAAAGCCTTTCGGGGCTTTTTTTGTTTACCATTTTCACGTTTTGACAAGACTGATGGGTAAAAAAATAAGGGGGAGGAAGCATGAATCGTCTCTTGCTTTTTCTCATGCTCGCATCAATTACGCTTTGCGGCTGCGGGGAGAGACCCGTTCCTGTTCCGCCCAAAAAACATGGGGAAAGCCGCGCATTGGAAGCATCTGCATACCGTGAGCATGCCGTACTCATCAATCAAAACGGAAAAACGATCGGATATATTGAAGTGAGGGAATCTGATGATGAAGGGTCAGACATTCATATATCAGCGGGGCATCTGCCGCCCGGCACTTCTCTCGGATTTCATATTTATGAAAAAGGGACTTGTCAGGCACCTGATTTCGAATCAGCCGGGGGACCGTTCAACCCTTTGAACAAAGAACACGGCTTCAACAATCCGATGGGTCATCACGCCGGGGATCTCCCCAATCTTGAAGTGGGGGCCGACGGTAAAGTGGATGTCATTATGAACGCGCCGCAAACTTCATTAAAAGAAGGGAGCAGACTCAGCCTGCTCGACCGGGACGGAAGCGCGTTCGTCATTCATGAACATACGGACGATTATTTAACAAACCCGAGCGGAAATTCCGGAGCCAGACTCGCCTGCGCTCCCCTGACAAAAAGCGCCCGCAGGGAATGAGCCCTTTTGTATTGAGTATACAAGGGCTTTTTTAGTATACTCGGTTATGGAATACAAATGGAAAGGAAACATCACCTATGACTTCAGAATTACAGCACCTATCACTTCCGGAAGATATACAAAACAAACTGCAGGCTTATCAAAATCATCCCGTTTCCCAAGAATTTCAGGATTTAATCGGATCATCAGGCTATGAAGCCGAAGATAAAGCGATTGTATTCGATGCCGTCATCGCTTTGACAATGGGAAAAAATATCTTATTAAAAGGACCGACGGGTTCAGGAAAAACAAAATTGGCGGAAACGCTTTCGAACTATTTTCATAAACCGATGCACAGCGTCAACTGCTCCGTAGACCTCGATGCAGAAGCGCTTGTCGGCTATAAAACGATTGAAAATGAACAGGGACAGGCGACAATTGAATTCGTTCCCGGACCTGTAACAACCGCAATGAACGAAGGACATTTTTTATACATTGACGAAATCAATATGGCAAAGCCTGAAACCCTTCCGATTCTAAACGGCGTGCTTGATTACAGAAAAATGATGACAAATCCCTTTACAGGAGAAGTGATTAAGGCAAGCGAAGGATTCGGTGTTATCGCCGCGATTAATGAAGGCTACGTCGGCACCGTTCCGCTGAACGAAGCCCTTAAAAACCGTTTTGTCATCATTGATGTTCCGTATATTAAAGGAAGCCTCCTGAAACAGGTGCTGACCTCTCAGTCTGTCTTAAAAGATGAGAAATTAATTGAACGCTTTATGACGCTGTCTTCTGATTTAATCGCACAAGCGCATAACGGACAAGTGTCAGAAGAAGCGGCGTCCATCAGGGCTCTCATTGATACGTGCGACTTGGCTGCGTACATCCCGCCGAAACGGGCGATTGAAAGAGGCATCGTGGAAAAACTTGACGACGACAGGGAAAAAGCCGCTGTCAGAAATATTGCAGAAACGCTGTTCGAATGAGGGACATACAATGAAGTTTATCAAATTTAATGACAGCACGATTGATTCGTTTTTGTTCATGATGCTGACTGACCTGGCCAAAACACTGACCAGAAGCAGTGAAGTTGAAGTGGAATATGGCGTGCAGTCTTACTACAATCCCTTTGAAAAGAAGATTTACATGAGCCACTTTTGGAAAGACCGATCAGCCGGGGATATGGAAGCCGGCCTGAAAAGCGATGTCTATTTGCGCGCTGTCGGAACACGCAGCAGCTCATTTCGGGAATTTGCGGGGTTTTTAAATGACGTTCACCGGCACTTCACCCGCCAAAGCTTTGCCAAGCAGCTGTTTATGCTGCTCGAGGATATCAGAATTGAAGAGCTGATCAAAAAAGAACGGCCGGGAACGAAACGTGTTTTTCAGAAGCGGAGGGAGATGTACAGGAAATATTTCACGACGCAGCTGACATTGAATTTAGAACGGAGCATTTTCACCGACGCTTTGTATTGCGCGATGTTTGTCAAGCTGACGGCTGAGTCTCCGCTTGAAGGCATTCCTTCCATGCATGAACATATTGACATGATGATACCGTATATTGAACGTCAGCTCATCCGGGTGTATGAGGCGGATTCTACGGAACAAATTGCAAGAATAACGGAAGACCTCATGGAAGGCCTTGATGAAGTGCTTGAGAAAGATATGCTGAACACGTACTTTTTTCTGCCGGAACTTGATTACGAAAAAGCGGCTGAAGAGCCTTTATTCGAAAGCGTAAAAAAAGCGCCTTCGTTAAGTGACGATCTCACGCTCTCTGAGTCTTCCGACGGAGATGAAGAAATCCTTGAAGAGAAAATGAATACGTGGCACCGGGAAACCGAAGCGCCGGCAAAAAGTTTCCTTCAATTTGATATTGAGCACGGCGCGAAATCAGATCTTGGGAAAGACGCGGCCAGAGAAGGCGATGACGGTGACCAGGCGCTCGGCTCCGTTCAAGGTTCCGCACGTCAGACGAAAAGAGAGGATTACTCCAAACTGGAAGCGCTTGAATCCATTCAGGATGAACATGAGGGCGCGGGGCTGGCTGACGGAAAAGAAAACAAATTTGCCTTCCCGGTTTATCAAACGCCTCATAAAGCGTCTCCTGAAGAGGAGCAGTCTTATAAAGAACAGGCAAAAACGATAGAATCATATCAAAAACGCCTGAAGCAGATGATACAAAAAACACTTGAGCACAAAAAAACGCTCCCGCGGACCGACCTTCACGCAGGCCGGCTGAATCGCAAACTGATCCGCTATTTTACGGAGCGGAACCCGCGCCTTTTCTATAAAAAGCAGGATCCGTCCTCAGACATTGACGCCGTTTTTACATTGCTTGTCGATTGTTCGGCCAGCATGTTCGACAAAATGG
This sequence comes from Bacillus sp. ChL18, assembly GCF_026241425.1. Taxonomy (NCBI): domain Bacteria; kingdom Bacillati; phylum Bacillota; class Bacilli; order Caryophanales; family Bacillaceae; genus Bacillus; species Bacillus sp. ChL18. The sequence goes on from NZ_JAPHWE010000001.1 coordinate 883,180, forward strand.
ATGAAACAAAAAGAGGGATCGTTCTTTTTCATGAAGCCTTGAAATCAGTGTCCGTACCGCACCAGATCGTCGGGTTTTGGGAGGATACGAACGAAGCGACTGAAACGAGCCAGCCGAATTTCTTCAATACCGTCATTCCGTTTGAAGAGTCGCTGCTGCAGGCGGCGGGTCCGCTGATCATGCAGCTTGCGCCTGAAGAAGATAACAGAGACGGATACGCCATCAGACAAATGACGAAACAGCTGATGCGGCGGAGTGAGGCGCAAAAATTTTTAATCGTGTTTTCAGACGGAGAGCCGGCAGCATTCGGATACGAACAAAACGGCATCGTCGATACGAGCGAGGCTGTCATCGAAGCGAGAAAAAAAGGGATAGAAGTCATAAATGTTTTTCTGTCCAATACTGCGATAGAAGAATCACAGATGAAAACCATTCAGGATATGTACGGAAAGTACAGTATTTTTGTTCCGGATGTCGATCAGCTGCCCGATGTGCTGTATCCGCTCTTGAAAAAACTGCTTCATAAAAGCATAGGATAGGCTTTTTCCTATGCTTTTTCGCTTTTTATTTTAAAATGATTTAATTTTTTCGGTATTGATCTGTTTTTTTTACTATTTTGTGAACAATCAAGGTAGAATCCAAACGCAATCAGTGGTAAAATATCCTTGGAAGCGTTTTTATTACATAATTTTGGGCACAGCGTTCAAAAGTTATTTCAAGATAGTGAATTGATCACTTGATTATCTAGGTTGGGGGTAATATTCAAATGTTTCAAAATAATATGAAACAAAGAATGAATTGGGAAGATTTTTACGGACCGAACCTCGGCTATGCACTGGAGCTGTACGACCAATATGCTGAAGATCCAGACAGCATTGATCCGGATCTGAAAGACATGTTTGACGAACTCGGCGCTCCGCCAAGCCAAATAAAAGAGGCATCGGGAACAAAGGAACAGGGACGCGTCACCGCAGATCTGATTCAAAAGATCGCAGCAGCAGTTAAACTTGCAGAAGATATTCGAACCTATGGCCATCTGAACGCTTCCGTCAATCCGCTCAGAAAGGATCCGAAAAAGAGCGAGCTCTTTCCGTTATCCGAGTATGGGCTTACAGAAGAAGAAATGAAAGCAATACCCGCGTCTGTCATCTGTAAAGACGCACCTGCCAATATAACAAACGGCTTAGAAGCCATCCAGCATTTACGCAATACCTATAAAAGAACCATCTCCTTCGAGTTTGACCATGTGCATGATTTCGAAGAGCGCGCATGGATTACAAAAATGGTCGAATCCGGAGAACTGTTCCGGAAAAATTCACCGGAAAAACTGTCAGCCGTTTTAGAAAGACTGACGGAAGTAGAAGGATTTGAACAATTTTTACACCGGACATTCGTCGGTCAGAAGCGTTTCTCAATTGAGGGGTTAGACGCGCTTGTGCCGGTTCTTGACGACATTATCGCCCAGTCTGTGAAAGCGGGCACAACCAATGTCAATATCGGGATGGCGCACAGAGGCCGTTTAAATGTGCTTGCGCATGTGCTCGGCAAACCGTATGAGATTATTTTCTCAGAATTCCAGCACGCGCCGAATAAAGACCTTGTGCCGTCTGAAGGATCGACCGGCATCAGCTACGGCTGGACGGGCGATGTAAAATACCACCTCGGTGCAGACAGACAGCTTCAGGATGCTGAAACCAAAAGTGCGCGGATTACGCTTGCAAATAACCCGAGCCATTTGGAATTCATCAATCCGATTGTTGAAGGAAGCACGCGGGCGGCACAGGAAACAAGAACGCAAAAGGGGTACCCGGTTCAAGACGAAACAAAATCGCTCGCCATTTTAATTCACGGTGACGCAGCGTTTCCGGGAGAAGGCATTGTCGCCGAGACGCTGAACTTAAGCTCTCTGAAAGGCTATCAGGTCGGCGGGGCCATTCATATCATCGCCAATAATATGATCGGCTTTACAACTGAAAGCGATGAATCACGATCCACGAAATATGCCAGTGATTTGGCGAAGGGCTATGAAATTCCGATCGTTCACGTCAACGCGGATGATCCGGAAGCATGCCTGTCAGCCGTTAAATTTGCGGTTGAATACCGGAAGCGGTTCAATAAAGATTTCTTAATCGATTTAATCGGGTACAGACGGTACGGCCACAATGAAATGGATGAGCCGTCAACGACACAGCCGATGCTGTATGACGCCGTCAGAAAACACCCGACTGTCAAGCGGATCTTTGCGGAAAAACTCGTAAGTGAAGGTCTGATCAGCGAGGAAAAAGCGCAAAACATCGAAACGGCAGTGACAAAACGAATTGAAGACGCCTATAAAAAGGTGCCCGCCAAAAAAGAAGACGCTGTACGGGAAATTGAATTGCCGGAACCGGTGTCCAACGGTTTTCCAGACGTTGACACAGCCATCGACTTTGATGTTCTCCGCAAGCTGAACGGCGAACTTATCAACTGGCCGGAATCTTTTAACGTGTTCGGCAAGCTGAAAAGAATCCTGGAAAGACGTGCAAAAGCGTTTGATGATGATCGTAAAGTTGAATGGTCATTGGCTGAATCGCTTGCGTTTGCTTCCATTTTGAAAGACGGCACGCCGATCCGGCTGACCGGACAGGATTCAGAGCGCGGAACGTTCGCTCAAAGAAACCTTGTGCTGCATGACAGCGAAACAGGAGAAGAATTTGTTGCCCTCCATCACTTAGACGACTGCGCTGCTTCATTTACGGTGCATAACAGCCCGCTCTCTGAAGGATCGGTTCTCGGCTTTGAATATGGATACAACGTGTATTCGCCTGAAACGCTTGTGATGTGGGAGGCGCAGTACGGGGACTTTGCCAATGCGGCTCAAGTCTATTTTGATCAATTCATATCTGCAGGACGGGCAAAATGGGGACAAAAATCAGGACTGGTCATGCTGCTGCCTCACGGTTACGAAGGGCAGGGCCCTGAACACTCCAGCGGCCGCGTCGAGCGGTTCCTGCAGCTGGCGGCGGAAAACAACTGGACGGTGGCCAACCTGACAAGTGCGGCTCAGTATTTCCACATTTTAAGAAGACAAGCGAAAATGCTGCTTCGTGAGGAAATCCGCCCGCTTGTGATCATGACGCCGAAGAGCCTGCTGCGCAACCCGAATACGGTATCTGAAGTGCAGGAACTGAGCGAAAGCCGATTCAAGCCTGTCTATGAGCAGTCCGGTCTTTCCCATGCTTACGAAAAAGTGACTCGCGTCGTATTATCAAGCGGAAAAGTGTCAATTGATATCAGCGATCACTTCAACAAAATGGAAGGCGATAAGGATTGGCTTCATATTGCCAGAATCGAACAGCTGTATCCGTTCCCGGCAAAAGATACGAAGGAGCTTTTCGCCAAACTGCCGAACCTGCAAGAGATCGTTTGGGTTCAGGAAGAGCCGCAGAACATGGGGGCATGGAGTTATATCAGCCCGTATCTGACGGAAATCGCGCCAAAAGGAGTAAATGTCCAATACATCGGCCGAAGAAGACGATCCAGTCCTGCAGAAGGAGATCCGACAGTCCACAAAAAAGAACAGGAACGCATTGTATCTGATAGCTTGACTCGCAAAAACTAAGGGGGAAATGAAAAAATGGCGGAAATTAAGGTACCTGAATTAGCAGAATCAATCTCAGAAGGAACGATAGCCCAATGGTTAAAGCAGCCCGGTGATTATGTAGAACAGGGTGAGTACTTGCTTGAACTGGAGACGGACAAAGTAAATGTTGAATTGACAGCAGAAGAATCGGGTGTTCTAAAAGAGGTATTGAAAGATTCGGGTGATACCGTCCAAGTAGGAGAAATTATCGGTACCATTACAGAAGGCGCTGGCGAAAGTTCTGCACCCGCCCCTTCAGAAAGTGCTCCAGCCAATGAACAAACGAAAGAGGAAGCAAAAGCTGAACCTGCTGCACAAGAAGTCAGCCAGGAAGCACAATCAGAAGCGAAATCCAGAACGGTAGCGTCTCCGGCTGCACGCAAGCTGGCAAGGGAAAAAGGGATTGATCTATCACAAATTCCGACGGGAGACCCGCTCGGCCGCGTGCGCAAACAAGATGTGGAAGCTTATGAAAAACCGGCTTCAAAACCTGCGGCACAGCCGAAACAGCAGGCTCAAAAAACACAGCAAAGCTTTGACAAACCTGTCGAAGTGCAAAAAATGTCCCGCCGCAGACAGACGATCGCGAAACGATTGGTTGAAGTGCAGCAGACTTCTGCGATGCTGACTACATTTAACGAAGTTGACATGACGGCTGTTATGAATCTAAGAAAACGCCGCAAAGACCAATTCCTTGAGCAAAACGATGTAAAACTCGGTTTCATGTCGTTCTTTACAAAAGCCGTCGTGGCTGCATTGAAAAAATTCCCGCTCCTTAACGCTGAAATTCAAGGCGATGAGCTGATCGTGAAAAAATTCTATGACATCGGTATCGCTGTCGCGGCTGAAGAAGGGCTTGTCGTCCCAGTCGTGCGTGACGCTGACCGCCTGACGTTTGCCGGCATTGAAAGAGAGATCGGCGAACTTGCGAAAAAAGCGCGAAACAATAAATTAACCTTAGGTGAGCTGCAAGGAGGCTCCTTCACGATTACAAACGGAGGTACATTCGGATCGCTTATGTCAACACCGATCCTAAACAGCCCTCAGGTTGGGATCTTAGGTATGCACAAAATTCAGCTGCGCCCAGTAGCGATTGATGCGGAGCGCTCTGAAAACCGTCCGATGATGTACATCGCTTTATCATACGATCACAGAATCGTAGATGGTAAAGAAGCGGTCGGATTCCTTGTCACCATTAAAAACCTGCTTGAAGATCCGGAACAGCTGTTGCTGGAAGGATAATTTGAGACAGACAAAAAGTACACTGCCCTTACAAGCAGTGTACTTTTTTTATTGAGAGAAGGGGAGAATTTATATGAAAAGCTGTTATCCGCTTGAGATCGAATTTGAATATAATGAAGAATTGCATTCTATCACTCCGGTTCTTCTGCAAGACGAACATGACACGATATTAATAGACTGCGGATATCCCGGTTTTACAAACCATCTTCAACATGCTGCTGCCCGGCATGGAATGTCGCTTCATTCATTGACAAAAATCATTGTAACGCATCACGACATAGACCATATCGGCTCACTCGCTGCATTATACCGTTTGCATCCGGATGTCAGCGTGACAGTACATGAGCGTGAAGCGCCGTATATTGACGGCTCTAAAAAATCTTTACGGCTTGAGCAGGCTGAATCAACGTTTTGTTCATTGCCGGAGGATGCAAAGCCTTATGCAAAACAGTTCATCCGCTCGCTTCAATCAGTCGAATCGGCTCCAGTTCACCGGACAGTTACTGACGGCGAGCTGCTGCCTTGGTGCGGAGGCATTCGCGTTGTAGCCACGCCGGGTCATACACCCGGCCATATCAGTCTTTATCTGCCTGCTGAAAAAACAATGGTCACAGGTGATGCGGTCGTCATTGAAGACGGAAAGCTGAACCTTGCTAATCCCGGCTATACGTTACATATGGATGATGCGGTCCGTTCTGTGCAGCGGCTGCTCGATTACGATATCCGTCAATTGATTTGTTATCATGGAGGTTTATTTCAGGGGGATGTAAAAAAAGCGCTTTTGCGTCTGTTTCGTGATCTGCAGAATAAACAAGGATAGGAGCGGCAGCATCCTATCCTATCCTTGTTCAGTTATGAAAACGGAATCTTTGCCGTTTCTTCTTCTTTTTCGGCGCTGTTTTTCTCTTTTTTCTTAGACCAGTAGGTGGCAAGAACAGACCCCGACAGATTGTGCCATATGCTGAAAATTGCGCTCGGCACGGCTGACAAAGGGGAGAAATGCGCTGACGCAAGCGCTGCGCCCAGTCCGGAGTTTTGCATTCCGACTTCGATCGCAATCGCTTTTTGTGAAGCATAATCCATTTTGAACAGCTTTGCAGTCAGGAATCCTAACAAATATCCGATTCCGTTATGTAAGATGACGACAGACACAATCAGCAGTCCTGATTGAAGCAAATGCTCACGATTTACGCTGACGACAGAGGATACAATCGCTACGATGCCGATTACCGACACGAGAGGAAGCGCGTGCACGGCTTGTCCGACCTGTTTTTTGAAGAACAGCTTCACAATCACCCCGAGAACGATCGGCAAAAGCACGGCTTGCATTATGGAAACAAACAGTGAACCGAAAGAAACGGGGAGCCACTCTTTCGCAAACAGCATAATAAGTGCCGGCGTTACAATAGGAGCAAGCAATGTTGAGATCGTGGTGACCGCAACAGAAAGCGCCGTATTGCCTTTCGCCAAAAACGTCATGACGTTTGATGCTGTACCGCCCGGACAGCATCCGACCAGAATGACGCCCGCGGCGATTTCTGCGGGGAGGCGGAGCCCGATTGATAAACAGAAAGCCGTAAGCGGCATAATCGTAAACTGGCAAGCGACTCCGATCACGACATGCCAAGGCTTTCTGATTAATTCTTTAAAATCGTCTGCTTGAAGAGTTAGCCCCATCCCAAACATAATAATACCAAGGAAAATCGTCATATAAGAACTGATCCAAGAAAACAAATCAGGGTAGGCGAATCCTAAACCGGCAAAGACGATAACCCACAAGCCAAAGGTTTGGCCCGCAAACCCGCTTATTTTTTTCAGCCATTCCATAAACACAGCTCCTTTTACATTCAATCAATCAGTCAGAAAATATGACTGACTTTTCTGTATTCCATTATAAATAATTTTCTGAATAATTCAATATTAAATATAAGTTTTCAATAAAATTATTATGTAAACTAACATCTTCTTGACTATTCAGACATATATTCTTACAATTGATTTTTATACTGAAATGAATTGGGAGTGCTGAAGTGAAAGAAGCTAATCAATGGTCATCTAAGCTGGGATTTATTTTAGCTACGGCCGGCTCTGCAATCGGGCTCGGCGCAATATGGAAGTTCCCTTACGTAGCGGGAACCAGCGGAGGCGGCGCTTTTCTGCTTGTTTTTATTTTATTTACTGTTTTAATCGGACTGCCGCTTTTGCTTGCTGAATTTATTATCGGCAGAAAAACACAAAAAAACGCCGTTGAATCCTATAAGGCGCTCGCGCCGGGGAAAAAGTGGCACTGGATCGGATATCTCGGAATCATTACGTGTTTTATTCTATTATCCTTCTACAGCGTAGTGGGGGGATGGATATTAATCTACATTATAAAAGGCTTTACAGGCGGCTTATCGCTTTCTTCGGGATTTGATACGTTATTTATCGATACCATTTCAAATCCTTATGCAGCCGTTTTCGGCCAGCTGCTGTTTATCGTGCTGACGATTTTAGTTGTGGCAAAAGGGGTGAGCAGCGGAATCGAAAAGGTAAGCCAGGTGCTGATGCCGGCTCTGTTTATTCTGTTTATTCTTTTAATGATCCGCTCCGTTACGCTGCATGATGCAGCAAAAGGATTAAAATTCTTTTTTATGCCTGATTTTGGCGCGATGGATGCCAATACCATTTTATATGCGATGGGACAATCATTTTTCTCGTTAAGCGTCGGAGTGTCCGTAATGGTTACATACAGCGCATATTTAGAAAAAGAAGAAAATATTGTTCAATCCGCCGTATCGGTGACGGTATTAAATGTCCTTGTTGCTGTGATGGCGGGAGTGGCGATTTTTCCGGCGGTGTTTGCATTCGGCCTCAAGCCGGATCAAGGCCCGCAGCTGTTATTTAACGTGCTGCCGACCGTCTTTAACCAAATGCCGTTGGGCATCGTGTTTTTACTCGCCTTTTTGCTGCTGTTTTTATTTGCGACGCTGACATCGGCTTTTTCAATGCTTGAAATTTTAGTTGCTGTTTTGTCAAAAGGCGATTCAGCAAAACGGAAGCGGTATGCATGGATCGGGGGACTTGCTATATTTATTGTCGGGGTCCCTTCGGCGCTGTCGTACGGAATTTTGAGTGATGTTTCTATTTTTCACCGCAGTATTTTTGACGCTGCGGATTTTCTGGTCAGCAATGTCTTAATGCCGCTGGGCGCGCTTTTAATTGCCGTTTTCGTACCGCTGAAAATTCCGAAACAGATGCTGTTTGACGAACTGAAAAGCGGTTCCGGTATAAAACGAAAATGGTTTGCAGTCTGGCTCCTATTAATCCGTTATGTGGCTCCTGTAGCCATTATTATCGTTTTTCTGCACGTGCTTGGTATTTTTTAAACCAAAAGAAGCAGGCCCCCGTTCAAGACGGGGGCTTTTTTAATAAAGCGGCCATATCACGCGGTGCGCTTGTTCGAACCGTTTCTCCGCCTCCCGCCAATCAACGACATTCCACCATTGATCCACGTAAGCCGCGCGGTCGTTTTTATATTGTAAATAATAAGCGTGTTCCCACACATCCAGCGGAAGCAAAGGAATGACGTCCCACTGGCTGTAGAGCTGATGCTTCTCAGCGGCCAAAATCTCCAGCCGCCCGGCGCGCGGCGCCCAGACTAGGATAGCCCAGCCGACTCCTTCGACTTTTTTCGCCGCTTGAGAAAATTGCTCTTTAAAAGCGGAATAGCTTCCGAATGACACATCAATCATTTGAAAGAGCGCACCCGTCGGCCGTCTTTTTCCGTTTGGATTCATCGAAAACCAGAAAATACTGTGCAAATAATGGCCCGCGCCGTGAAACGCCAATTGCCGCTCCCAATGCGCCACTAAGTCGTACTGTTTCGTCTGTCTCGCTTTTTTGAGCTCCAGTTCTGCTTTATTCAGACCGTCAACATAGCTCTGATGGTGTTTGGTATGGTGGAGTTTCATAATCTCTCTTGAAATATACGGTTCCAGTGCGGAATAACTGTAAGGCAGTTTAGGGAGGACATGCTTGCCGATCGGCACATAAGCTCTGCGCTCATCCGGCTCTTCGGGTTCAGTAATGTCCCGGTAAAGTGCCGATGCCTGTTCATACCATTCCGCCTCCGTTAATCCATCATCCTGAAGGGTGTGAAAAATCCGGTCGATTTGTGCCGCGAAGCGATCGAACCGGCCTTGCTGAATGACTTGTTCCTTCAAGGTTTCACACCAATTCAGCATCTCGGTTTGATAAGCGTGCCGTTTCATTTTTCTTCCTCCTTTTCACTCACTTTCATAAAAGTGCTGAGCGCAAGCAAAGAAAACACATACGGGTAGCTGTGATACCTGATGTAAAACTGCTTCGGCAGGCCGATTCCGGTCGGATAGCTGAAAGCGGCGCCTTCGTAATGCCGGTTTTCAATAAGAAAAGATATGCCTTTTGTGACGGCTTGATGATGAGTTTTTTCGTATTGCAGCAAAGCTTCGGCCGCCCAAGCCGTCTGTACAAGCGTCCCGTAAGAAAGCGGAACATAAGTTTTGACTTCTGCGCTTTTACAGGATTCCCCCCAGCTTCCGTCCTCGTTTTGAATGGATTTCAGCCAGCGGATCGCTTTTTTCACGGCCGGGTGGTTTTGGCTCACCCCGCAAGCCTTCATCCCTGTCAGCGCCGCCCATGTGCCGTAAATATAGCAGACACCCCATCTGCCGTACCACGATCCGTCCTCTTCTTGATGGCGGATCAGCCATTGGACGGCTTTTTCAATCTGAGGGTGATCAGAAGAAAGCCCCGCTTCTCCTAAACAGTGCAGCACCCGTCCGGTTAAGTCGCTTGTTGAAGGGTCGATGGCAGCTTCCTCAGCCGATTCCAGCGGCAGCAGGCGGACCAGCGGATGATTGACATTTTTCTCAAAAGCAGAGAAGCCGCCGTCACTGTTTTGCATGGACAAAAGCCAGCTCAGTCCGCGTTCCCATGAGGCGGGATAAAGTTTTCGCGGAATGGCTTTGAGCACTGCGGCTGTGTCATCACAATCAGGATTATTCGTATTAATGTTTGAAAAACCCCATCCTCCCGGTTCAGCATGCGGGTTGTGAACGGCCCAATCAGCGACTTTCGTCTGCTGCCGTTCACGCAGAAACCGGGCGGCGCAGGTTATCATCTGATCGTTATCTGAGATGCCGCTTTTCATAAGCGCATAGTTGAGAAGCGCCGTATCCCAAACGGTCGACGTTGAATTTTCCAGATACGGTATATTGCTGCACGACGTGAGCAAAGCTTTCGTGCCGGCAAGCGCTTTTCTGATAACGGGGGAGTGGCGCGATACACCGAGAGCGAGCAGGCCGTACACCATAAAAATAGTGGCACTCGCATAGCTGTATAATGTGCCGTCTTCTTCAATCCGGTCAAGCATATACGTTTTGGCCGTACGCAGACCGAGCTGGTGAAAAGCGGCAGGAATCTGCAAAAGCCGCTTCCAGTGCGCGAAAAGAGAAGAGAGGTCTCTGTTCTCATCCTGATCGGAACGAAGCCATGTAAACGGATTTTTAGTCATATGCCGATCTAAATGCGCGAGAGACAGAACGTTGGGATTTTTCAGCGAAAATCTTTTGTTAAGCGTCACGGCCATCGGTACAAAATGAATACGGGCGTATGTACTGAACTGGTAAAAATGCAGCGGGAAGGATGGGGGAATGACTAAAAAAGATAATGGCAGATGCAGCGCGGGCCATGGATAAAGGCCGTTTGCCGCAAGCATCCACTTTGTCATAAAGTGTACGTTGCGCAAGCCGCCATTTGAGATGATAAAGCGTTCGGCCTGAATCATATGCGCCTCAGAACGGCTATATAAACCGGAAGCCAGCAAGCCGGCATAGCCCTGTACAGTAGCGGTCACATTTCCTTTCAGGTCATCAGGATAGTTGGCAAAAGTTCCGTCCGGGCGCTGTTTAGCGCGAATGCCTTCTGCAAGCTCAGCGATCAGTTCTTTATCATTGTCTCCAAGAGAAGTGAGAAGGAGGATCAGAAAGGCGTTTGTCAAAATCGGTCCTTCAAAACAAAATGACCATGAGCCGTCCGCATTTTGCGTTTCTCTTAATAGGGAGATGATTTTCTTTTGGCGGCTTCTGACGTTTTCCTGAATTGTGCTCACACTCGCTCAACTCCTTCAGAAGCATATATATTCATATGTAAAAGGCGGCATGACAAAAGAAAGAAACTGCTGACAGGCAGCAGTTTCTTGTTTGATTTAATCTTCCAGATTGATCCAGACGCTTTTCACTTCTGTATAATTATTCAGCGCGTAAGAGCCCATTTCCCGCCCGAGGCCGGATTGCTTATAGCCGCCGAAAGGAGATGCCGCATCGAAAACATTGTAGCAGTTGACCCAAATGGTGCCGGCTTGGAGACGGTCAGCAATGTAATGGGCGTTTTTCACATTCTCAGTCCAAAGTCCGGCTGCAAGGCCGTATTCCGAGCGGTTCGCCCGCTCAATGACTTCATCTACCGTATCATACGGAATGGCTGCTAAAACCGGGCCGAAAATTTCTTCTTTTGCGATGGTCATGCTGTCATCCACATCCGCAAATACAGTCGGGGAGACAAAATACCCTTCTTCAAACGGGCAGCTGCCGCCCGCGACAGCTTTGGCTCCTTCCGCTTTTCCTTTTTCAATATATGAAAGCACGCGCTCATGCTGTTCCTGACTAACGAGCGGGCCGATTTGTGTATCTTGGTGAAGGCCGGCGCCTTGCTGAAGCGATTTCGCATATGAAACCATTTCGCTGACGACCTCATCATATTTGTCTTTGTGAATGAAGACACGGGAGCCTGCGCAGCATACCTGCCCCTGATTAAACATGACCCCGTTTAAAGCGCCGGGAATCGCTTTCTTCAAATTGGCGTCAGGCAAAATGATGTTAGGTGACTTTCCGCCAAGTTCCAGTGTCACGCGTTTAATTTTTTTTGCGGCTTTTTCCATGATTTTTTTGCCGATTTCTGTAGAACCGGTAAAAGCGAGTTTATCGACATCGTCATGGTTGGTCAGCGCTTCTCCGGCCGTCTCGCCGAACCCTGGGACAATATTGATGACGCCGTCAGGGAAGCCCGCCTGATCTATTAATTCCGCTAAATAGAGGGCGGTCAGCGGTGTCTGTTCCGCCGGTTTCAAAACGATTGTGCAGCCTGTAGCAAGGGCGGCGCCCATTTTCCACATCGCCATAAGGAGCGGGAAGTTCCAAGGGATGATCTGCCCCACGACGCCGACAGGCTCATGGCGGGTGTAATTAAAATATGAGCCGGCGACCGGAATCGTTTGTCCGGTTATCTTTGTAGACCACCCGGCATAATAACGCATATGCTCAATTGCGAGCGGGATATCCCCATTTGTCGTTTCATTAATCGGTTTTCCGTTATCAAGTGTTTCAAGCTGCGCGAGTTCCGTTTTGTGCTCTTCCATTAAATCGGCAAGCTTATACATCAGCCTGCTTCTGGAAGCGGCCGGCATAGTGCGCCATTCGCCGTGATCAAAGGCTTTGCGTGCCGCTTTCACTGCACTGTCAATGTCTTCTGACTGTGCCTCGTAAAGCGTCATCAGCGTTTCCCCGGTTGCCGGATTCGGTGTGACAAATGTTGATCCTGAAGCGCTCGGAACAAATTTTCCGTCAATATAAAGTTTCTTCGTGCCCTGTAAAAATGTTTCCAGCCTTTTTGTGATCTGCATCGTTAAAGAACTCATTCGTAACAAACCTCCCGAAATTTTTTTATGGTCTGTTTTGAGCATCTTGATGTCCGCGCGAAGTAAGCGCATACAGTCATTTTATAATAATACCTCCGGTAAAATCAATCGATAACCGTTATTGCAATTCACAAGAAAAAACGGCTACAATAAGCTTATCGATTAAGAAAAGGAGTTTTATAAATGATTCATAATAATTGGCAGACAAAAGAAAGCGTCAAAAAGGTCAAATGCGTACATACAGATGCGAAAAAATACATTGTCAAAAATGTGCTGACGCCGGGTAAAGAGTATGAAGTCAAAAATGAAACAGAAGAATTCATTTTTGTTGTAGACAATACAAACAAAGTCGGAGGCTTCTACAAAGAGTATTTTGAAGAAGTTTAAAGCTGTATGAATTTATTTTGCCTGAGCCATACTAAAAAAGACTACATATAAAGGGTGGCTGCAAAATGAAAAAAACAGAGCAAGACAAACAAAATAAAACATCAGATCAGCTTCAGCAAGTGCAACCTGAAGAAGGCACCGACACGACGATGGAACAAATTTCAGATACCTATAAAGAAGGAACAATTGAAGATACGGATCGTTGATGTTTTTGTTAAAACCGCGGCATTGGAGAAGCCGCGGTTTTTTATGGCGAAAATAAAAAACTGACTTTTCGAAAAAAATACCGTTTTCTTGAAACCTTTTCTTTCGCTGAACCGTACTACTTCATAACAGCGGCACCTTTCGCGAAGGGCTTTTTTGATGAACGTTCTAAAAATGTAATCTGTTCGTAATGGTTTAAATGCCGTCTATGTCGTATTCTTATATAGGGATAAAGAACTTATTTTTTTATGATTGTAATAAAACAATAGTATAGAAGCAGAAAGTGGGGTTCTTCATTGGGAATTTTTTCTGTCAGCAGATCAACCGACACAAAAAAGCTGGAGGCTTTGCTCGTTGAGGGAGAACGGATCGAAACGATTTATAAACTGCGGGTTGACCAAATATGCTTTACGAATAAACGAGTGATTTTCTTTGATAATAAAATGTTCTCCAAAAAGAAAGTGCGCGTATTTCTTCCATATAAAACAATTGAAAGCTTCGCCATTCAAGAAGCGGGGATGTTTGATCCCGATACCGGGCTTGTATTAATGACAAGGGGAAAAACTTTCGAATTGGAATTTGCAAAAGAAACGGACTTGACTGAGGTTCAAGCCATCTTAACAAAATACTTATGCAGTTAAATATCACATAAAAGCCATCCGAATGCATGCGGATGGCCTTTTTATTATATAATGCTTGTTTTTCCGGAGTTCGAATCAATGAGATCCGGATCAGCAATAGAACTGATGGGGATATAAATCGGCGCCAAATCACCATTTTCTTCACCGAATCCGTAGTTGATCTTATTGGATAAAAAATAATCGATTTGCTGATACGGGCCGATCGTAATGGAAGAACCGCGGTCGACTGCATTTACTTTAAAGCCTCCTACATTTACCAAAACCGGCGAAAACATCATAATGGGCCTCCTTTTCCGGCAGGAATTTTATCGCATGCAGACTCAAAGGTAGATGGAGAATCAATTTGATCCCGGTCATCCACTTTGCCGTTCGTGCCGATGAAGCCGCTTGCATCTCCGAAGTTCTGTCCGTATCCCTGATTCTTTTTATCAGAATTCTGCCATTCCGCCAGTAAATTTTGTCCGACATTCACCGCTGAAGCATTTTCAAAGGAATTAATTTTCAACATGAAAATATTAATATTGATATATGGAGTTGGTTGAACCACAGGCAAACCTCCTTTAATACAGGTGTATGCCGGCTGTTATGACCGTATGCTTAGACAGGGGGCGATAAAAATGGATTTCGATAAGATGAAGCAGTGGATGGAAATGGCGCAAAACATGTCCGGCGGCGACTTTTGGAAAAACGTTTTTGATGATGAACAACTGAAATCATTTCAAAACGGCCATTCTCATTTTCCCTTTCAACAGGGAGATGGGCAAATGAGAAGAAATGAGGATGCTTTTCCTCTTATAGATATTGTGGAAACCCATGATGAGCTCCAATTTTTGCTGTATCTGCCCGGCTACCGGAAACAAGATGTTCAGCTGCTGTCCTACGGAGAATATATCGTCGTAAAAGGCACGAGAAAATCCTTTTTTAATGAACAGGATTTTAAACAGAAGACCGGAAAATACGGCGATTTTGAAAAAAAACTCGACCTTCCGCATTCCGCTCAGGGGACGAAGGGAATGCAGGCGGTATTCAAAGACGGGATTTTATATATATCGATTGCTAAACATCTGGGGGATGCAAGCCAGATCATTATCGAAGGCTGATCTTGTTTGCTGTGCCATCTATCAGATCTGAATCATCGATACTCATGATAGGGATGACGACAACGGTGCAATCACCGTTTTGTTCACCGTACCCTTCATTTCTTTTATTGGCTGCTGTGTTTCTCACCATAACGGAAGAGCCGGCGTTAAAAGCTGCTCCGCCGCTGATTCCGTTCATTTTTATATACTCAAAGTTGATAACGGATGGAAAAAACATCATGATTCGCCTCCTTTTTGTATATCATGTTTATATATTCGCAATGCGGGACGCATAGAACTTTCCAAGAGTGACGGGGAAAGAAGTGATTTTCTTTGAAAAAAATAATGAAAGAGATTTTCAAAAAAGTGTGTGAAGAAGAATTAGACCGGCTTAAGAAAGTGGAACAACAGCTTGATGAGCTTCAGGATAAGTGCCATTTTGAGCCGCAAACGGTTGAAGGGGAAAAAACATATGTCCATATTGAGCACGTCAAAGTGGACAAGGTTGAATACAATATTGATTTTGAAAAGCTGAGTATAGAAGAGCTGAGCGGTATGCTGAATATCGGCGCCACTTACCATACACCGGCGCACAGGCTCAAACAAGCCTGCGCTGAAGAATTTCGGGACAACCGGCAAAATGATGCTGCGAAAGAAAAAAGACAGACAAAGCAGCAGACACCCAATGTCACCATCAGGGGGAGAAAGCATTGACCTCCATTGTTTCATCCTCCTTTTTCGAGGGTATGTATTAACAGATGCAGCGAAGAATACAGACGAAAAAGGAGATGATGAATATGTCATTATCAAAAGAACAGCAGGACAGCCTTTATCATAAATTAATCGATTTAAAGGAAAGTCTTCAGGGAGAATCAAAAGAAAATCATTCAATGAGCGAAGACACAGGAGAACTGTCGAACGGAGTAGATAATCACTTAGCTGATCACGGAAGCATTTATTTGGACAGGGTCACGAATCAGACGCTGGACGGTGTCGATCAGAATCTTTTAGATGAGGTGAACGCCGCGCTTGAACGAATGGGAAAAGGAACATACGGGATTTGCGAGAAAACGGGAAAAGAAATTCCTTCTGAAAGACTTGAAGCCGTACCGTATGCAAGAATGACCGTCGAAGCGCAGCGAGAAACAGAAGGGGATGTGAAAACAGACGCTCCGTCATATGAAAGGGAATTTCACGAGCAGGTGAAAGACCTCTCAAATAAAGAAACCGTTGATCAAAAAAGCTCACAAACTTACGAAATCCTGGATCGCGAGCAGGATTCACAATAATAGCAGCAGGTACATTCATATGTACCTGTTTTTTTATTCCATAAAAAATCTCAGAATCGAAATAAAATCATTGACTTTATATAAAAAAGAAAGTAACATACTATTTGTAAGTAAATATTAAAAGATTACCGGGAGGAATTTAGAATGTCTCAAGTATTATTTGTAAAATCAAGTGACCGTACGGCTGAAGAAGGCGTGTCCGTAAAATTATACGAAGCGTTTCTGGCTGCTTATAAAGAAAACAATCCGAATGATGAAGTGATCGAACTTGATCTTCATAAAGAAAACCTTCCTTACCTCGGAAGAGATATGATTAACGGAACATTCAAAGCTTCAAAAGGAATTGAAATGACAGACGAAGAGAAAAAACAAGCGTCAACTGCTGACATTTACTTAAATCAATTTGTCAAAGCTGACAAAGTCGTGTTTGCATTCCCGCTTTGGAACTTCACAGTGCCTGCTGTGCTTCATACTTATGTTGATTACCTGTCTCGCGCAGGAGTTACTTTCACATACACGCCTGAAGGACCAAAAGGTCTGATGGGAGATAAAAAAGTAGCGCTCTTAAACGCACGCGGCGGCGTATATTCTGAAGGACCGATGGCATCTCTTGAAATGTCATTAAACTTCATGAAAACCGTTCTCGGTTTCTGGGGTGTCCAAGATCTTCACACTGTTGTCGTTGAAGGCCATAATGCTGCACCGGATAACGCTCAAGCGATCATTGAAAAAGGACTGCAAGAAGCGAAAGATCTGGCTGCAAAATTCTAATTTCCATTAACTCTTGCGCCCATACAGGGTGTGAGAGTTTTTTCTATTATAGAAGAAACTGGCGGCAGCTTTCGATCTGACCTTATATTGATATATTGATATTGTGTCGAAAAAACAATTTTCATGTAGAATAAAGCATTTTTCACAAAGAAAAAAGGTTTTCTGTAAAAGAATTAACCCTCTTGCCAAAATACGACTGATGGTGTAGGATATAAGAGAAGCTACATTGTTCGTATTGTTAATTAAGTTTTAACCTTTAAGCTGTAATAGGGAGTTTTATATCGAAGCCGGAATGTCATGCCTCCATTGCAGAGGACGACAGGAACGCTTCTGCAAACACCCACTTTGAGGAGTGGTGGTTTAAAACTTTCTTACTTGCGTACGGCATACGTAGCGAAAGCCATTTCCCTTGTGGAGATGGCTTTTTATTTTGCATTGCCCTTGAGCAGCGTACTTTATCAGTATGATAAAATAAAAGAATCAAAGACAAAGTGAGGTTTTACAACATATGCTGGATAAAGCCCAATCCCTTCTGGCGCATTATTTTGGCTACGACAGTCTTCGCGCGGGCCAAAAGCAGGCGATACAATCAGTTGCAGAGGAGAGAAAAAACACGGTCTGCATTATGCCGACGGGGGGCGGAAAATCAATCTGCTATCAGATTCCCGCACTGCTGTTTGAAGGAACCACAATCGTTATTTCCCCTCTTATTTCCTTAATGAAAGATCAAGTCGACGCGCTTGAAGAAGCGGGTATCGCGGCAGCTTATATTAACAGCACCCAGACAAGCCGTGACATTCATGAGCGCCTGACCGGTTTGAAACAAGGGGCTTACCGGCTCTTTTACATCACACCGGAGCGTTTGACTTCTTCTGAATTCATTCACATCCTGCAGAATATTACGGTTCCTCTTGTCGCCATTGACGAAGCTCACTGTATATCGCAATGGGGACATGATTTCAGGCCGAGTTACCGGAATATCGAAATCCTTTTTAATGAATTAAAAGAACCGCCCGTCATCATCGCATTAACGGCGACGGCTACGCCTGAGGTTCATGATGACATCTGCAAGCAGCTTCATATTAAGAAAGAACAAACTGTATATACCGGTTTTGCCAGAGAGAATTTAACGTTTAAAGTAGTAAAGGGCGAAAACAAAGACCGGTTTATCGAGCGGTATCTGGAAAAAAATAAACACGAAGCCGGCATTATATATACAGCGACAAGAAAAGAAACCGACCGTTTATATGAGAAATTAAAACGCAGCGGCATCAATGCCGGCCGTTATCACGGCGGATTGGCGGATGATGACAGAAAAGATCAGCAGGAGCGGTTTCTTAACGATCAGATACAAGTGATGGTAGCTACGTCCGCTTTCGGAATGGGAATCGATAAGAGCAACATCAGATTCGTTTTACACGCGCAGATTCCGAAAGATATGGAGAGCTATTACCAGGAAGCCGGACGGGCCGGGCGCGATGGTCTTAACAGCGAGTGTGTGCTCTTGTTTTCGCCGCAGGATATTATGGTGCAGCGTTTTTTAATAGACCAATCGGCCGCCGGAGAAGAAAAACAAAAGCAGGATCTCAAAAAACTGAGACAGATGGTGGATTACTGTCATACGGAAGATTGCCTGCAGCGGTTTATTCTGAAGTATTTCGGCGAGAATGAGGCGGCAGCTTGCGGAGCATGCGGCAATTGCACTGATACAAGGACCGCCCATGACGTCACAAAAGAAGCGCAGATGGTATTGTCATGCATTATCAGAATGAATGAGCGCTTCGGAAAAACGATGGTGGCGCAGGTGCTTAGCGGGTCTAAAAATAAAAAAGTGCTGGAAAACGGCTTCAGCAGCCTGTCCACTTACGGCATTATGAAGCATCAATCCGCAGCGGAAATCAGTGATTTTATCGAATTTCTTATTTCAGATGAATATATCAGAATGGCGGACGGCACATTTCCGACGCTTATGGTCACCCAAAAAGGCAGGGACGTTTTGCTTGGAAAAAGCGCAGTCGCGAGAAAAGAAGCCTTACAGGCCGCCGCCGTTACTGAAAATGATGAATTATTTGAGCTTCTCCGGCGTCTCCGCAAAGAGATTGCAGCTGAACAGGGTGTGCCTCCATTTGTCGTGTTCTCAGATCAGACGTTAAAAGAAATGTCGGCGAAACTTCCGAAAACGGATCAGGATCTTCTTTCCGTAAAAGGGGTCGGGGAACAAAAAAGATTGAAATACGGAGCGGTTTTTTTAGAAGAAATCCGAAATTATGTAAGAGAAACAGAGTGAAAAAAAGTTTTTTTAGAAATTTGCACATTGTGTTTTTCATTGGCGCCGGAAAAATCAGAAGCTTGAAAACCCTTGCTGTATCAAGGTTTCAGCAAGACTTACCAAGCGAGAGAAATGTTTCATGTAAAGGAACTGTAATCTAATTCAAATCGTTTTGTTATTGAACTGACATTTTCATATGTTACGATATCACCTGTTAGCCGCCAATAAAAAGCTAACAAGGGAGGATTTACTTATGAAGAAGACGATTATGTCCTTTGTCGCAGTTGCAGCAATTTCAACAACTGCATTTGGAGCTCACGCTTCTGCTAAAGAAATCACGGTGCAAAAGGGTGACACGCTCTGGGGGATCTCGCAAAAAAACGGAGTGAACCTAAAGGACTTAAAAGAATGGAATCAGTTATCTTCTGATTTAATCATTGAAGGAGAGAAACTGACTATTTCTTCAGTAGAAACAACCACATCTGGGCAGTACACAGTGAAGCAGGGCGACAGCCTCTGGAAAATTGCTCAGAAATTCGGAACATCAGTCGGCAATCTGAAAAGCTTGAATAACTTGCAATCAGATATAATTTACGCAGGCACAACGTTAAATGTGAAAGGTCAGGCTCAGGCTGCACAGTCGGCTCAAGAAGCCAGCCAGCCGCAAACTGAACAAAAACCAGCTGCCGAGACAGAACAGCCGAAACAAGAAGCTGTCAAAAACGAGCAGCCGAAACAAGAACCTGTTCAAGAACAACAACCTAAACAAGAAGCGAAGGCTGTCGAAGCAAAACAGCAGCCTGTTCAATCAAATACAAACCAACAAGAGCCTAAAAAGCAGCTGACAATGACTGCAACTGCTTACTCTGCTAACGACGGCGGCATTTCCGGTGTAACGGCAACCGGTGTTGACTTAAACAAAAACCCTGATGCAAAAGTCATCGCGGTAGACCCTAGTGTCATTCCGCTTGGCTCTAAGGTTTATGTTGAAGGTTACGGAGTGGCAACAGCAGCAGATACAGGCGGCGCAATTAAAGGAAATAAAATTGACGTATTTGTTGCAAAGAAAAGTGACGCTAACAACTGGGGCGTCAGAACAGTAAATGTTAAAGTATTAGACTAGTTTCATATAGAGATGAAGAACACAAGGCGAAATGCTTTGTGTTCTTTTTTTCTTCCCTTTTTTGACTGTATATAATCGTTATATGCGGAAAAAGAAAAAGCGTTTCTCTAATATAATAAGGAATGGATGTGAAAACGGAATCTGAAGGGGTGTATGAAACTGATGGAGCCGGAATTTATATGTTTATGGAATGCCTTCACAGAATCACCGGTGTTTCAAGCAGGTATATGCACCGCTTTCGCCATTGTGCTCGTTATCGGACTGTCTATGCCTGCTGTCAGGCTGTTTCAGGCGCTTGACAGAGGAAGAGGAAGGCCAGCCGTTATTGAAAAGGTGAGACGTACTGGCGTGATGAAGAATGGCAGGCACGAGCTTGTGCTTATTTTAAACGTAAAAAACCAAGACGGAACGCATGATAAACGTGAACTGACACACGCCGTATATAATGAAGAGATCAGCCGTTTTTATGAAGGAGCTTCCGTATGGGTGACGGCAGCGGCTGGCGGACGAATGATGATCGCTCCGCGCACGCCGCGGCATAAGGCGTCAAAATAAAAAGACGGGGCGGTTTTCCCGTCTTTATGTATTAATGCCGATCGATCCATATCCGTCCGCCTTCTGAGCCGGCTTCTATCCTGCATGTTCCTCCGATCGGGAATGTCATCAAAGGGGAGGTATGGCCGAAATCAGCATTTGCGATAACAGGCATGGATGACAGTTCTTCTTTTGTACGGATGACGGCACGCAGAGCCTCCTCAGACACATTTGAAGCATGCTGGAAACGTCCGATGACAATTCCCTTCACGGCTGAAAAAGCGGGTAGATGGATGAGTGACTGCAAATCCCGGTCAAACATATGAATGTCCGACATATGATCATCTTCTATAAACAGAATCACTTGTTCCATCTCCGGAAAGTATTCGGTGCCCTGCAGAAGATTCAGCGTGCATAGATTTCCTCCGATCAGTGTTCCTTCCGCATATCCGGGTTGAATAACGAGCGGTCCCGGATTCCGATAAAAACGTCTGTCCTCCTGGTTCAAATACCATTTATCATCACTCCACTCGGATGAAGGCTTTACCTCATACGGGTTGTCAGAAGCACAGCAGGCCAGGAAAGAGTTAATTGTATAGTCCAGCCCTTTTTTCATGGCAAATGAAGAAAAATGGGGACCGGAATATGTAATAAGGCCGGTTTTTTGATATATGGCATGGCCGAGAGCGGTAATATCTGAATAGCCGCAAAGGATTTTCGGATGCCGCTTGATGTTTTCATAATCAAGATAGCGGAGCAGCTGATTTGATTGGAACCCGCCGAGTGTCGTCAAAATCGCTTTGATGTCAGGATCAGCGAAAGCCTCGTGCAGATCCCGTACACGCGATTCAATGGATGATGAATCAAATTCATTTATTTCTTTCGCATTCTCTGAAAAAGAGACACAAAAGCCCAGCTCCTCCAATTTTGTCTTCGCGGCATTTATATTTTCATCTGACATAACGGACATGCTTGTGGCCGGAGACACAATACGAATGCCGTCACCTTTTTTCAATTTTTCCGGATACAAAAAAAACCCTCCTTAAATGGTTTAATCTATTACACCATATTAACGAGGGTTTATCTATCATTTTTTACAGGTCGACCCATTTAATGCCGCCTGATTGCGTATCATTGTCAATCCAGACATCAAAGTGATGCTTTTCATAAAAATGAATGAGTCTGTCGACATGATCCCAATCACGCTTAGCGATGTCGCCCGTCACTTTCGGGATATTCTGCTCTCTGGCGATATGTTTTAAAAATTTCATGCAGATCGAGCCGTAGCCGTGGTTCGGCGGGCCTTTAATGTCCCCGATATGAATGGCATTGTCATAATAAGAGGCGATCAGTGAAAAACAGCCTCTTCCCCGGTAGGCTGACTCACAGTCAGTCAGCATAATCTTACATGTTTGGCCATCATCAATCGAGGAAACAATGATCCAATCGTCATTGTTCGATTGATCAATACCAAGCACTCGCGCGTCTTTTGATACATCTATCAGATTTTCCCGCATTCTGAAAATCTGAAATTCAAGTTTATGAAGCTCTTTTTCCAGCTCTTTCTGATCTCTTTCTTCTGCAGTAAACAAAATCATACTCCTTTCACAGCGTAAAAGTCTTAGTCAAACACAAGTATCCATTGTAGTAAATGATGTCTTGGTTTGTAAATAGGTTTTGCAAAAACTTTTTTAGAAAAGTCTGCCGTTTATATGTGGATTAACGTTTTTAAGGCGGTGCGGATAGGGAAAGGAACAGTGAGCAGCGGAAAAAGGAGGAATCTATAATGGCAATTGACTCACTCATCGGCAAATTGAAGTATGTAATGACGGAATCTCCTGATAAAATGCTTTCCTTATATGTAAATACGGATATGAGAAATCCGGATCAGCAGGGGGGAGAGTGGAAAATCGCCTTGAAAACCGGTTTTCGGAGATTAAAAGAGTATCTGTCTGCCAGTGATCCGGAAGAAGAAAAATCTCTCGTCCGCATCATGGAACGTGTCTATCAATATATCGATGGGCTTGGTAAAGAGATGCCGCGCAGTCTCGTGTTTTTTGCATCGGGAGAAGGCGGTATCTGGGAGACGATTGAATTGCAGGTGCCTGTCGAAACACGATTTTATTGGGAAGAAACGGCTGTCCTTGATCAATTAGAACTTCTCCGTGAACAATTTCCGAGCACGGCTTTTATTCTCACCCAGCAGAATGAAGTGAAGATCATAGAAACCGTACTCGGAAAAATTGAAGGGGTGGAGCATTATCAATACGACGTCATCAATGAATCGTGGAAACCGCAGGATGTAAGCGGAAACTCCGCATCGATGGACGAAGACGCCGCCAAAGCCCACGTCGAAGAAAACCAAAACAGGCTGTATAAACGATTGGCTTCGAACCTTGATCAGAAGGCCGCTTCACACCAATGGGAGCGTCTCGTAATCGCAGGGGACAAAGAAACAGCCGATATTCTCGATCAGCACATGAATAAACCGATTGATCGGATCATTCCAAAAAATCTGTTGAATGAAAACGAACATAAGGTGATAGAAGAACTGTTGAAGGAAGCATAATATGACGAAAGGCCGGGTCTCAAACACCCGGTCTTTTTAGGGCTTAAGTTTGTCTAATTTCTGACGAAGCGGGCGAAACCGTTGACATCAAAGCTGAATTCTCATACCATTTGGATAGTCAGTAAAATTGAGAGAGGTCATAAGATGAATCAGACAGAAAACAAACCTAAAAGTTATACCGGTATCGTGCTGACATTGACCGTTCTGATCAACGGGTTAATAGCGGTGCTGTTTTTTATGCCGAAATCGGGACAGGTCAGCATTGCCAATATTCATATTCTGCCGATGTTAAATGCCATTTTTAACAGCTTTACTTTTATCTTTTTGCTGGCAGCGCTCTTTATGATTAAGCAAAAAAATATTCAAGCGCATAAACGCTTTATTTTGGCGGCGTTTACGACGACTTTGCTGTTTTTGATCTGCTATGTCGTGTACCACTCGATAGCTGAGAATACTTTATTCGGCGGCCACGGCATCATGCGCGGGATTTACTTCTTTATTTTAATTACGCATATTTGCCTTTCCTTCATCATCGTGCCGCTTGCGCTGTTTACGCTGATCAGAGGATTCAGTATGCAGGTGGAGCGCCACAAAAAAATCGCGAGATGGACGATGCCGCTCTGGCTGTATGTCAGTCTGACGGGTGTCATTGTATACTTAATGATCTCGCCGTATTATTAAAAAAAGCCGTGCTCCGCGCGGCTTTTTTCTATTGATTGAAAAAAGGCGCCTCATACAGGGCGCCTTTTACTCTTCAAGCGTTTCAAGTGTTGTTACATTTAAGGATTGTTCAACGGTTTTTGTTTTTGCTTTTACTTTTTCTGCGTACGTGTAATCACCATAGCAGTAGGGATAACGGAAATTGTCTTTGTTCCCTCCGCAAGTGTAAAGTTTCGGATTCTTTTTGACCTGCTGCTCGGAGTATTGTTTTGCCAGTTCCTCAGTATGTGATCCTCCATGTTCAGCCAC
Organism: Bacillus sp. ChL18; assembly: GCF_026241425.1. Classification (NCBI taxonomy): domain Bacteria; kingdom Bacillati; phylum Bacillota; class Bacilli; order Caryophanales; family Bacillaceae; genus Bacillus; species Bacillus sp. ChL18. The sequence continues at coordinate 907,596 of NZ_JAPHWE010000001.1, forward strand.
AAAATCAATATAGCCGGCTCCCATGTTGTAGCTTTGTATAATCGTATCCAAGTCTACGCCTTTTTTCTTGCCTGTTTGGTACATGAGAGTGAATTGTTTGATTCCCTGTTTGATACTGGTTTGAGGGTTTTTAATCTCATTTCGCTTTAAACCCAGAGATTCTGAAGACTGCATGGGATCATTTCCTCTTCCTTTTGACTCCTGATATATCATGCCGAGTACAAGCGATGTATATTTGGTGAGTCCTTTTTCATCCAGCTCGTCTTCAACAAGCGGTTTGTAATCTGTCAGCCGTTCAAGCACGATCGGCTTGACATCAAACGGAAGACTTTTGAGCCATTCATTATTTGAAAATAACAGAATGAGGAAGAAGGAAACCATGGCAAAAACACATATCATCATAAGACCCGCGGCAGCGAAACAGCCTTTTTTCTTTTTCTCCACTGTGTTTCACCCTCAATTTCAGGAGCATTATGACTTTTTCATTATGACACAGATGAATGCGCGAAACCAAGCGGAAACCCGTATTTGAAACATAAATTTAAAATAACGGTTCTTTTGTCAGGCGCAGGATGTATCTGCATCAATTGACATTTGGTATAATTGGGCTACTTGAGAAAAGAAGGGTGAGGTATATGACTGAATTTCACGAATCCGGAAACACAAATGACCCCGCTGTCGATTTAGATGAGGAAACTTTATTTTTGGTTGCCCAGACTTTTAAGGCGCTGTCTGATCCGACCAGAATCAGAATTCTCCACTTGCTGTCACAGGGTGAGCACGCGGTAAATGATATCGCAGAAAAGCTGAATTTGCTGCAGTCTACTGTTTCTCATCAGCTGCGTTTTCTTAAAAATCTGCGCCTCGTCAAATCACGCAGAGAAGGAACATCCATCTATTATTCTCCTGAGGATGAACATGTGTTAGATGTGCTTCAGCAAATGATTCACCATACGCGGCACGATTAAAAAACATCCCTGCTTTTGAGACAGGGATGTCAGCCGTACTGACTGTTATTGGTTTGGTCTCTGCTCGTTTTTAAGACATAAAAAGAGAAGCCGCTGTAATAAACTGCGATGAAATAAAAGATACTGATGGTCAGCGGATCGGCCCCGACCGTTTGGCTGTATGCCTCCGGATGGGTAAAGTCCGCTGTGACCCGGTAAATTTCAATAACGCGATAAACAAATCTCGATAGGAATAACGTTAATAGAATAAGTTCAATCCACAGGTGAGTGCGAAAATACATTTTTCCGCGGCGTTCTTCAAAAGAAATGTTCCGTTTAGCAAACAGGACCAGAAGCCAGCCGCAAAAAGTGCCGAATATAAGATGGCCGTATAAAGCCGGGTGTGTGATGCTGAAAAACGCCAGAGCTGCGGCCAGCAATGAAAACAAAATCATTCTTGTATAAAGCCAGCGGGGTTTCAAAGGCTGAAAGCCGACGGACCGTTTCACCTTTTTATACAGAAAAAAGGCAATCATTAAGACAGGGCAGATGCTTTGAAGTGTGATATGCATGGTGTGGAACTCCCCCTCCGTTGAGTAGTGTATGCTTATCCGGCTGGTTTTAGTAGTGTGATTTATTCGCAGGCTGAAAGCATCTTTTATCACATTATGCACGTTTCTTTTTTTGGCATAAGAGAATCGCCCGCGCCTTTTTCAGGATTTAAACATAAAACTCTTGAAAAACTAACAGTATTAGTTATAATAAAACTAATGATATTAGTTTTAGGGGGATGTTGATGAGAATCTTACAATACGGAAGTGTTTGGCAGCTGACTTTTTTTCCAGCGCTTTTCCCGGTGAATTGTTATTTGGTTGAAGAAGAAGAAGGAGTAACCCTGATTGACGCCGGACTGCCTAACAGTCATAAAGGAATCAAACAAGCATTGCGGCAGCTTGATAAGCCGCTGAATGACATATTACTCACCCACGCGCACGGGGATCACATCGGTTCGCTTGACTCATTAGCTGCGGAATTTCCGGATGCTTCCGTCTGTATTTCTGAGCGGGATTCTTTCTTGCTGAAAGGTGACACTTCATTATTTGAGCATGAAGCACAAACGCCGATAAAGGGGGGAGTGCCGAAAAATGTTCAGACCGAACCTGATCGCCTGCTGAAAGGCGGCGAGCGGATCGGATCTTTACTTGTCATTCCCGCTCCCGGTCATACGCCGGGAAGCCTCGCTTTTAAAGATATGAGAAATGATATGCTGATCGTCGGAGATGCCTTTCAAGTACGGGGCGGCCTAGCTGTTTCAGGGAAGCTGAAATGGAAATTTCCGTTTCCGGCTTTTGCTACGTGGAATAAAGAAGAAGCTGTAAAAACAGCAAGAACGCTTATCGCTCATCAACCAAGCAGTCTGGCCGCCGGACATGGAAATGTTCTCTGCAATCCCGTTGAAATGATGGGTGAGGCTGCTGAGGAAGCCGAACGAAGCCTGCCGGGAGGCCGATCATAATGTCACCGAGAGTCGGAATGAGCCTTGACATGATATTGAGAGCCGCAGCAGGCATCGCTGACGAAAAAGGGCTGAATGAAGTGACGCTTGCGGCTGTTGCAAAGTCCTTAAACGTAAAACCGCCTTCCCTTTACAATTTTGTCAATGGCCTTCAAGGAATTAAAACAGAGCTGGCTGTCTCCGGTTTAACTATGTTATATGAAAGAATGGCGGCCTCTGCAGAAGGACTGACGGGCGAAACGGCTTTGCTCAGTCTTGCCGATGCCTATATCAATTTCGCCGAAGCCAATCCCGGATTATATGACGCAACATTTCAAAAGATAAAAGACGGCCGGATTGAGAATCTGTCAAGCCTGCTTGTAGAGCTTGTTGTCAGGCAGCTGACAGCTAACGGTTATGCACAGTCTGACACTGCGATTCATGCTGCGAGAGGACTGAGGAGCCTTCTTCACGGATTTGCCGTGTTGAGAAAACAGAGTGCATTTGAATTAACCGAATCAATTAAGGAAAGCCGGAAGTTTGCAGTTGTTGTTTTCCTAAGAGGTTTGCAGGAGAGGGAACAATAATATTATTATGTAAACTAAATAAAAGACGCATCATGTAAAAAGGAGGGACAAATGGATTCATTACAACATATCATTTGTGAGCGGCGCACCTATTCACATATTTTTGATTCTCATGCACACACATACTGCCAAATGCTCTTTCCGCTCGAAGGACAGCTGGACCTGGAGACAGAAAGACGTAAAATCAGATTAAAACCTGATCAGATGCTGTATATTCCGCCCGGGCATGAACATCGGTTCCGTTCTTTGGAGCGAAATGAATGTCTCGTTCTCGACATACCGGCATACTTTTTCAAAAGTTCCTTTGACTCCGGCATTCTGAATAAGCTTGATCCCTTTTGGACATCGATTCGGTTTCTGCTGACAGAAGAGACAAAGCAGCAGTCGGCTCATTCATTGAGTCTGCTTGCAGAATATATTGCTGAAAAGATACAAGAAAACCGTACGAATAATTCAATTGCGTATATCCGCCGAAATCTATCAAAGGCTTTTACAATTAAAGAGCTTGCCGCAATGGAACATTACCACCCGGCGTATTATTCCGACTGGTTTAAAAAGCAGACGGGGAAAAGCCCGCAAGCTTATATTGCTGAGCTCCGTATGAAGAAAGCGGAACAAATGCTTATTGAAACAAAATGCCGGCTGACAGACATCAGCCAGGAGGTCGGCTTTCAAAATTTGTCTTCCTTTACCAGATGGTTTGTCAGACATAAGGGAATAACGCCGCGCGTCTTCCGAAACACCTTTCAATCTGATAAATAATTCTGAAAATCGGTTAAATAAACTGCTTCTTTTTTTGGTATCATGATTGTAAAAAAGGAGTTTTTGATATGGCAGTCATCGAAGATTTTATTAAGCTTGATCTTAGAATAGGAACGGTCGTAAAAGCGGAAGTATTCCCGGAAGCAAAGGTGCCGGCCATTAAGATGACAATAGATTTCGGCGAAGAGATCGGCATGAAACAATCAAGCGCCCAGATTACAAAACGGTACGAACCGGGTGATCTGACGGGCAGACAGGTTACTGCTATTGTCAACTTTCCGCCGCGGCGGATCGCCGGATTTAAGTCAGAAGTTCTCGTTCTCGGCGGCATCCCGGAAAAAGGAGACGTTGTCCTGCTTACGCCAGAGCAGACAGTACCGAACGGAACGAAAATCGGATAATAAAAAAAGACGTTTGCAGAAGCAAACGTCTTTTGCGTATTGAGGCGATACACCACACGCCACATTCGTGTGTGCCGCAAGGGCATGTGCATCGGCTTACACAATTCAGCTCATCGCTATATCAATATAGCATGGCGGGTGCGGAAATGCAAGAGATTTTTTAATATATGTTATATCTGGCTTTGTTTTGCCGATCCCCGATCTTTCGTGTAAGGTTTTGTTTGAAATTTTATGATCTTGAATAGCAGTTCGACAAATGCAAAGAAAATCCCGGATGGAACGAGAAAGCCGTTTACTGGTCAAGAAATAAACCTTCCTTGGTTAAATAAAGAAAAGTATGGTGCCTTTGAGGTTAAGGGCAAGGTAAAAGCAAAGGGAAAAGTTAAAGACATAAGCCGCAGAGTGTATACTATGAAAGATATTGATATGAACCAAAAAACAGAATTTGGCGTAACAAATCTTCAGCTTATGAAAAACGGTAATGCTCCTTATGCAAAAGATGGCACACAGATTAATTTACATCACTTGATTCAAGAAGAACCTGGCCCAATGCTTGAAATCCCAAACAGTTTACATACAAAATATAGTGATGTTATTCATAAGCTTAAGACTGATGGTGAAAGTTTTAGAAATGATAAGGTTTTAAAAGCACAATATGAAAGCTTTCGAAAGAGATATTGGAAGTGGAGAGCGAAACAATTTGAGAATGAGAATTGAGGTGTTTAAATTAAATGATTTATTCAAAGGTTGAAAACTTTATTAATGAAAACAAGCAAAATGCTATATTCACAGAGGGTGCAAGCCATGAAAACATAACTCGCATTGAAGAAATCCTCCAATGCGAACTTCCTATTAGCTATAAATGGTTCTTAGAAAAATACGGTGCTGGTGGTTTATTCGGGGTTTTAGTTTTAGGCTATAACTTCGATCATGCGTCAGTTGCAGATAAAACCAAAGAATATAAACAACATTATGGACTTGCTGATGGTCTTGTTGTCATAGAAGATGTTGATTTCTTTGCTTACTGTCTAGATACGAATAAAATGAAAGACGGAGAATGCCCTGTAGTGGAATGGGATAGGATAATTGGCTATCAAGATATCGCTGCAGAAAGCTTTATCGAATTTTTTTATAATAAGATTCAGGAAGCGAAAGATGACTGGGAAGAAGATGAAGACTGGGACGATTAATAAAAGAAAGCTCTCTTTTAGAGAGCTTTTTTCAGATTTTCAATTTTTAACAGGCTTTATAATGAGCAAACAGGCATTACTCAAAATACTCGCCGCGCCTATCCAAAGCAGCCATTGTGTTGCGGTCAGCCATGAGGCAGTTATTATAAAGAGTCCAATGGCAATTGATATATAATTGCCGGCTCGGTCCAGTTTACGTTTGCGATAAATTTTATATTTGGCATGAGAAATAAATTGATCAATTTTATCTTTCAGCTCATAGCATTTTTCCTTCATCTTATCCTCTGTTTCTTTTACTTTTCGATAAAGCATATTATTCATCGTCTGCACTCTCATATCGCCGTTTTGAAAATTCAGCCATGATTTTTTCTTCATAGTCATCTGAGATGAATTGTGCCTGATCTTCAACTTTCAAATGTGCTTTTTCTTCAAAACCATCCTGTTCTTCACCATCAAAACGATAAAGTTTTTGCAATAGCCTCCAGAATGTTTCAATTTCATCAGTTGTGAAGTCATGAAACATATCCGCTAAAAAATAGGTGGATTTTTCTGAACAGGAAATTAACGCTTTTTTTCCTTCAGCGGTAATCTCAATATTGATTGCACGTTTATCCAGTTTGCTTGGCACGGTGTGAACATATCCTTTTTTCGCGAGGCTTGAAATTAATTTGTTAGCGGTTTGTTTTGTTGTGCCCAGCTTTTTAGCGATATTCATAAGTGTGGTATCTTCCGTCGGTAAATGGGCAATAGCAATAAGAGTCATGTGCTGTCGGGAAGTCAGCATTTCTAAGTATTCATCCCCCCGAGTCTGCACTTTATTGACAACCGAAAATAATGATGCGTAACTTTGCTGCATAACATGCAGTTCCTTCATTAATAATTTAATATCCATAAGTTATCTCCCATCTGAATTGTCACCATGTTGACAGTTACAATATACATCAGAAAGGGAAATAAGTCAACATGGTGACTAATAGGGACGGGTACAGGCAGTCGGAGTGTTTACAGAAGGGGAAATAAGTATAATAAATGCGAAAAGGGCGTTAATCTAAAGTGGGAAGGTGTTTGGCATGCAGAAAGTGAACTGGTCAGAACAGTATGAATGGTTCAATAAACAAGATGAAAAAGACGGGCGTTTAATGGCGCTCCTTCGTCATGAGCTTACATATGAGGAAGTCATACGGTTATATATGAAAGGGTTTTATTTGAAATCAAAAGAAGGGGATGTTTCGTTAAGTAAGAACGATATCCTTCGTATGTTTGGGATTGAAGAGAGGCAGGGCGGCAAATCTTAATGAACGGGAAGAGAAAAACTCTTCCCGCTTTTCATGGCAGCTGTTATTCTTTTTCCAGCATGGAAGTCAGCCATTCTCTTAATGTATTCTTCTGCACATACCGCTTTCCGTTTCTCGTGATATGCGGAATGTCAGAGGTGTCGGGCACGATTTGTTTTGCTTCTTCCTTCGTAACTCCTAAATAATAACCAATATAGAAGTGCAGATCTTTTTCTTTAATGAGAATGTGGTCAGTGTGTTCATGAGGATCAGGTGATTTAAAGTTTTTCAATCCGTCTCCGATGAAATATCCGGCTAAAGCGATTCCGATGCCGGTAATATATCCAAACCTCCAATAAACGTTATATTTTTTATATGGTGAAGCCGGCCGAAGGATTCAGCCTTCAGCAAAACCGCCGGGCGTTTATTGCGGACGGTTTTGATTGCTGAGCTTTTCCACCTGCACCTTTCCGGAGAAGAAAACAGCGCCTCCGCCCATATCCGCCAGCCGATCGGGCGTGAGCGAATTGACGAGCTGTTTTTTATCATCCATATCGGCCCAAAGACCTTGGCTGACTGCAACGCCGGGAAGCACCTGTTCGCCGACCGAAGCTGTTAATTCACACTCGCCGCGGTGATTCCAAACTCTAACGGTTTCCCCGTCTTCGATGTTCCGGCGTACAGCATCCTCTGTATGAATAAAAAGCTTTGGCGCTTTTTCCAGTTTTACGTGTTTTTCATTATTCGAAAATGTCGAATTTAAAAAATTATGATTCGGTCCCGGGACAAATAAAAGCGGAAAATCGTCATCGCTCTCAAGAGGGATATGTGTCGGCAGCGCGGGATACCCGTCCTGTTTCATCTTTTCCGAATATAATTCAATTCTTCCGCTCGGTGTCTTGAGCTTTCCCGGAAAAAGCGGTTTTTTCCGTTTGGCTTTCATGAAGGAATGGCGTGAGAGCGCTTCGTAATCAATATCCTCGATATACGGATTGTCGGGAAAGTCCAGCGCCTGTCTGATCAATTCTTCATCGGAATCCTGAAGCTCCTGCTCAGTAAATCCCATTGCTCCGGCAAGCAAACGGAACACTTCCGTATTCGATTTGCTGTCCCCGTAAGGTTCGATCACCGGTTTTTGCAGCTGAATAAAATGATGCCAGTAAGACGTGTAAAAATCCGTGTTTTCAAAAGCGGATGCAGCAGGGAGCACGATATCCGCATATTTGGAAGTTTCCGTTAAAAACAGATCGTGAACGACTGTAAATAAATCCTCCCGCAGCAGGCCTTTTCTGACTTTATTCGCTTCTGGCGCAACCACTGCGGGATTCGTACCGTAAATAAACAGGGAGCGCACGGGCGGTTTTGTTTCTAAAAGAACGCTTCCGAGCCTGTTCATATTAAATGATCGCGGCTTCCTGCCGTAAAGCAGATCAGGCCGCTGGAGCGCTTGTCTGTTATAGTTTAATACCGCGCTGTTGTGCTTGATTGCGCCTCCTCCGGTGTTGAGCCACTGTCCTGTAACAGCCGGGAGGCAGGCGACGGTGCGGACGATCATTCCGCCATTGTCATGGTGCTGAATGCCGTTTCCGATCCTGATAAGGGAAGGGGAGGTTTCTCCGTACATTCTCGCAAGGCGTCTGATATCGTCGGCTTTAACGCCTGTAATAGCAGAAACTGTTTCCGGATCATAGTGTTGAACATGCGCTTTTAATTCGTCACTGCCTTCGGTGTATTCTGTGAGAAATGCTTCATCGTGAAGGTTTTCGTCGAATAAGACATGCATGATACCGAGGGCGAGTGCGGCATCTGTGCCGGGCCGAATCGGAATAAACCAATCGGCAAGCCGGCCGGTTTGGTTCTTATGTACATCGATAACGACAATTTTAGCCCCTTTTTTCCGGGCTTTTTGGGCAATCATGACTTGGTGCATATTCGTGCTGACGGCATTGATCCCCCAAAAAATAAAGAGCTTAGCATGTATGGTCTCCTCCGGATCAGTACCCGCTCCTTCACCCATTGTATAGTTATAGCCTTCAGAACCGGCTTTGCTGCAGATCGTCCGTTCGAGATGACTCGCTCCGAGACGATGGAAAAAACGGCGGTCCATTCCCTCTGCCGCCAGTTTTCCCATATTGCCGTAAAAGCTGTACGGAAGAATGCTTTCCGCTCCTTCTTCGGCAATAAGCTCTTTCCAGCGCGAACTGATCGTATTGATTGCTTCCTCCCAGGAAATAGGCGCAAACGCGGCTTCACCTTTTTTACCGATCCTTTTTAACGGAACGGTTACGCGCTTCTCATCATAAATACGCTCAGCCATGTGTCTGACTTTGTTGCAAATATTCCCTGATGTGACCGGGTGATCGGGGTCTCCCTGAATGTTAACGATTTTTCCGTCTTTTTTTGTCACAAGCAAGCCGCATTGATCGGGACAGTCTAGTGAGCACACCGACTTAAAGACCCCGTTCGGCTGTGTTGCAGCAGAATTCATAGCCCATTTCTCCTCTTTGTTTATATTGTAAGTATTATAACATTTCAAAATCGAACGTCAATTCAGAAAAAAAGTGTTGACATCACGGAAAGACTTTTCTATGATGAGTTTATTCTTTTAAACAGCCTGACAATTTCATCATTTTATTTTCTATCCAGAGAGGTGGAGGGACTGGCCCTATGAAACCTCGGCAACATTTATTGTGCCAATTCCAGCAAGCGTATGCTTGAAAGATAGGAAAGAATGATCTATACATATTTGTGCGCTTCAAGCGCATAAAGACGGTATATGAATCTCTTTCCTTCTTTGGGGAAAGAGATTTTTTTATGAAAAAATTTATGTGAAAAGGATGTTTTGCACCATGACGGTTTTAATTACCGCGCCATATCACGACGAGGGGCTGAAGGAGCTGACTGAGCTGTTCGGCCGGACTGTGCACCGGCCGTGGAAGAAGCACGGCCGGGCCTATCGGGAAGATGAATTAATCCGAATGATTCAAGAGACAAACGCGTCGGGGCTTATTACTGAACTTGATGAGGTGTCTGAGCGTGTTATTGACATATTGCCCGATTCCGCTTTTATCGGTGTCTGCAGAGGAACGCCGTCTAATGTGAATATTGCGGCGGCGACTAAAAGAAAAATCCCCGTTTTCTTTACACCGGCCCGTAATGCCCAGGCTGTTGCTGAAATGTTTATAGGAAATGTGATTTCATTTTTGCGTCATACGTATTCTTCCCATCAGTGGTTGAAGGACGGGAAGTGGAATGGTGATTATTTGCAGGCTTACGTCAAATTCAGAGGAAATGAGCTGACGGGGAAAACAGTCGGCCTTATCGGTTTCGGAGCTGTCGGACAGAGAATCGCCCGGCTATTGGCCGCTTTTGACTGCAAGGTGCTTTACTATGACCCATTTGTCCGTCATGAAAACCGGGAGTATGAAAAAACGACGATTGAACGGGTATTTTCTGAAAGTGATATTGTTTCCGTTCACTTGCCGCGCACAGAAGAAACCATCGGCCTTATCGGCGCCCGGCACTTTCAATTGATGAAACAGGAAGCTGTTTTTGTCAATACGTCAAGAGCGGCGGTTACAGACAGGGAAGAGTTGCTGCGGGTGCTGAAAGAACGGCGGATTAAGGGAGCGATCCTTGACGTGTTTTATCACGAACCGCCTGAATCTTCTGATTATGAATTGATCTCTTTGCCGAATGTGTTAGCGACTCCCCATTTAGCTGGCGCAACATTTGAAGTGGAAGATCATCATGTGAAGATTTTAAATGAAGCGCTTTTCAAATGGAAACAAGATCAAACCTGCTCAATACGTGAACTTTATAAACAAAAGAGAACTTGAACCGGAAGGAGGAGGCTGTAATGGATGAACAAAAAGGCTACCTTGTATTTGACATCGGGACGGGGAATGCGCGAGTCGCGGTCGTGACTGCCGGCGGCGATGTGACCGCGCTTGAAAGGGAAGACATTGAATATGTGACGGATCCGCTTTATCCGGACGGACGATATTTCTCACCGGAAGAGTTATGGAAGCAAATCAGCGCTATGGCAAGGAAGGTTATTGGCAAAAGCCCTCATATTACATTAATCGGAATCACCTCAACAAGCCAGAGGCAGGGAATTGTTCTGATCAATAAAGATAAAAAGGCATTTCTCGGTCTGCCCAACATTGATAACAGAGGGCGTGAATGGGAAGACGGGATTGAGGCAAAAGAAGAAGTGCATCAGCAAACCGGACGTCTTCCGAGCGCTTTATTTTCCGCCATGAAACTTGTCGGATTAAAAGCTAGACAGCCGTCTTTATGGAAAGAAGTGAAGTACATCACAAGCATCAGTGACTGGGTGACATTTGAGCTGAGCGGTATTTTAAGCTATGAACCGTCACAGGCTGCTGAAACACTGCTGTTTGACGTAAGGAAAAAGGCGTGGTCAGAGACATTATGCAACATCTTCGGTGTGCCTTCTGCCATTCTTCCTTCACTCGTCCGATCTGGGACGGTTGTCGGAATGTTAACGTTTAAGAAAACGGCGGTTCTCGGTCTTTCTGAAAGAGTGCCTGTGATTGCAGGCGGGGGAGACACACAGCTTGCCATCAAAAGTGCAGATGCAAAGCCGGGAGATATCGTCATCGTATCCGGCACGACGACGCCGATTATAAAGATAACAGCTGAGACCGGAACCGAAAGTTTAAAGAATGCATGGCTGAATTGCCATACAGAAGAAGGTCAATGGCTCCTTGAAACGAATCCGGGTGTAACAGGACTCAATTATCAAAAATTAAAATCCATTTTTTATCCGAATGAATCCTACGGCGTCATGGAACGGGAAATCGCAAGTCTGCCGAAACATGATCATGCTTGTATTTCTGCGTTAGGCTCCTATTTATCGCCAGAGAAAAACGCACTGGCAAAAGGCGGATTTATTTTTGACGCCCCGCTGTCCCAAAACTTAAGCAGAGCCCATTTTGTCAAAGCCGCACTGCTGGAAATCGCTTTTTCAATCAAATGGAACTATGAGGCGTTAACAGAGGTGGCTTCCTTTTCACAAGATTATGTGAAGGTGTGCGGCGGCGGTTTCCAAAGTGATGCTTTGACGCAGTTTCTTGCTAACCTTCTCCAAAAGAAAATCTATAAGAGAGAGGGGTTCAGCCAGGCATCCGCAATGGGAGCGGCGATGATTTGCAACGAAGCTCTCGGTGTGAAAGCAGAGCTTTCGAGCCGCACAAAGGTAATTGAGCCGGAAGCGGATCAGACGGATCTCTTCCTATATGAAGAATGGAAATATACGCAAAAATTATTTACTCATTTTCAGCCGGCGGTGAAAGCCTGACTTGGGGATGAGATGACAACATGAAAGATTGCTGAGGAGGAACAAAAATGCTTAATAAGATAGGGATTCCGAAACAGCTCGCCTGGGGATTTTTAGGGGTCGTGCTGTTTATGATGGGGGACGGCCTTGAACAAGGCTGGCTCAGCCCGTTTTTAGTTGAAAACGGCTTGACGGTACAGCAATCAGCATCCCTGTTTACGGTTTACGGTATTTCTTCCGATGCATATGGCGCAGCACGGCATTTCTACAAATGTATGGCTTCAAATTTGGGGAACGATCTTTCTCGGAAATATCGTCTTTAACTTAATCTTCGGCGCAGTCGGTGATGCCTTCGGCTGGAAAAAGACTGTCATGTGGTTCGGAGGAGTAGGCTGCGGCATTTTTACTCTTTTATTATATTATGCTCCTGTTGTATCACATGGGAACTTGCTTTTCGTCAGCATTGTCGGTTTTATATGGGGAGGGCTCCTCGCCGGGTTCGTTCCGATCGGGGCTATCGTGCCGACGGCGGCCGGCAGCGATAAAGGTGCTGCCATGTCTGTGTTAAATCTGGCTGCGGGCCTGTCGGCATTTGTCGGCCCCGCGCTTGCCTGGGCGTTCATCGGGCTTGTCGGCGCACAAGGCGTTGTATGGATTTTCGCAGCGCTCTATTTCGTAAGTGCAATCTTGACAAATCAAATCAAAATGCCTGAAGAGAAAACGGCAAAACACAATAAAGCATTGCCTGAATACGCTTCTTAACAGCAGCGCCCCGAAAATTCGGGGCGTTTTTTTACAGCTGCTGAAGAAACCCGGCAAAGCGCTGAATTTGTTCACGTAACGATTGTTTGTTTTCGTGAAATTGTTTGAAACGATGTCCGTTTGCTCCGGACGGATGCGGGAAGCCTTCCAGAATGAACGCATGACCCATTCTGCCGTTCTTCTTCAGCATGCGGCAGGCTGATTCTGCTGCTTTGCCGAGAGGGATAAGCAGGATATCCTTTTCCATCATTTCTATTTCATCCGGAAAATATTTCAGCGCGTAACGGCTGAGAAGAGCTGACCTGCTGATTGCCGGCCGATGTCCCGTATAGTTTCTCTGTTTATAAAAAACAGGGTGTTTGATAACGGACGTTGTATGAAGAAGCTCTCGTTTTGAATCAAATAACCGGGATGAATCCTCAACGTGAAGCGCGGCCGGCAGACCGCATTCATTAAGCATTTCGATGATGTTCTGTCTCATTGAACCGGAAAGTCCGGCCGCTTTTTTTGTTTCATACGCTATCGTTTCAAGCGTTTCGCCATCTTTTAAAAGCTGTGCCGCTTTTTTGTAAGCCAGCTGCATTTGAAAAAAACCGGGTGTGATTCCGGAAATGGCAACGACTGCATAAGGGTTAATATATTCATTATGAGGTGAATAATACAAATCCAGATCTCCGTCCTTGGCTAAATGGAAAGCCGGAGTCAGCAAATCCGATTTTGTAAACCCTCCCGAATATGATAGTGCTTTAAGCTGCTGCAAAAAATGCGCAAGCCGCTCACGATCGCAAATCATGTTATGCCTCCTTGAATCCGCCAGTTTCTCTTAGTGTCATCAAAAACGTCGGATGACATGCAGGCTCATACATCACTTTTACCGGCGTTCCAGAGCATCTTCAGGACGTGAGGCGTTCCTTTAACTTCAGCCGCCGTCGTTTGCACGGCTGTTTTTTTAGTGAGAAAATCTTCCTGCAGTTCTTTTTGCTTTTGCGATAACAGAACGGTTTCTGTTTTGATTTCATCAACGGACGTCTGCATGGACGCTGTCGCGGCGTTAATCTTCTTTATATCAGGCGCTGTGTTTCTTTTAAAACGTACCGCGGATACGGCTGCATAAATTAATGCGGCAGCCGCAATGGCAGCACTGATATACAAAATGATGATCATCTGCTTTTCACTCCTTTTTTTCAGTTGATACCCTTTACGGATCGTGTTGAATCATTTTATTTGCTAATTGTTTTTTTTCTGCTTATAATGTGAAATCGTACATAAGGACATTCAGAAAGGGTGAAAGACGTGGAAAGCTTACAAAACAAAACGGCTCTTATCACGGGTGCGGGCAGAGGAATCGGCCGCGCCGCCGCTATCGCTTTAGCCAAAGAAGGAGTCAATATCGGTTTAATCGGGCGCACAGAAGCAAATGTCGAAAAGGTTGCGGAAGAAGTGAAAGCCCTTGGTGTAAAGGCATCATTCGCTGCTGCCGATGTAAAAAACCAAAAAGAGGTTGAACAAGCCGTCTCCTCTATTAAAGAAGAACTCGGTGAGATTGACATCTTGATTAACAATGCCGGAATCAGCAAATTCGGCGGATTTTTGGATCTTACGCCTGAAGAGTGGGAAGACATCATTCAAGTTAATGTAATGGGTGTATACCACGTGACACGCGCCGTTCTTCCTGAAATGATTGAGAGAAAATCAGGAGATATCATTAATATTTCTTCTACGGCGGGCCAAAGAGGCGCCGCGGCGACAAGTGCGTACAGCGCTTCTAAATTTGCCGTTCTCGGTCTGACTGAATCTCTCATGCAGGAAGTCAGAAAACACAACATCCGTGTCAGCGCAATGACTCCGAGCACGGTTGCCAGCGACATGTCTATTGAATTAAATCTGACAGACGGCAATCCGGAAAAAGTCATGCAGCCTGAGGATCTTGCAGAATATATGGTTGCTCAATTGAAATTACATCCGCGCATTTTCATCAAAACTGCCGGTTTGTGGTCAACGAATCCTTAAACAAGAGGGGACCTGTCTTCACGACGGGTCTTTTTTGTTTCCGCAAACCCGAATAAATAGGCATAAAAATCCGTTTTTACAGAAAAAAGAGTGAAAAAGAAACCGATATCAGCTATAATTAAACTAAATAAACTATGTACCAAATGTTCATTAAAATTATTTTTCCCCGCCTCCCAAAAAACAAATCTATACAAACCAAACTGTCCGAACGATAAAAGGGAAAACGGAATATAAAGAGAATATTTAGTGCATGGAATAATTTGTTAGAAGGAAGGGTGTGCACATAATGAAAGAAGAAAAAAGAAGTTCAACCGGTTTTTTAGTGAAACAAAGAGCTTTTTTAAAGCTTTACATGATTACAATGACAGAGCAGGAACGGCTTTACGGACTGAAGCTTCTCGAGGTGCTGCGTTCGGAATTTAAACCCATCGGTTTTAAGCCGAACCATACCGAGGTGTACCGTTCGCTTCACGAACTTTTGGATGACGGGATTTTAAAGCAAGTAAAAGTGAAAAAAGAGGGAGCCAAACTCCAGGAAGTCGTTCTCTATCAATTTAAAGACTATGAAGCTGCGAAGCTTTACAAAAAACAGCTGAAGACAGAGCTTGACCGCTGCAAAAAGCTGATTGAAAAAGCCATTTCAGATAATTTTTAAATCCGGCCGGAACGCACCCGGCCTCCCGGCCTCAAAAGGTTTGTAAGGTATGTTCTGTGATTCATTATACATAATAGCAGGCTCGGAACAATACATATCAATAGAACCTTCAAACTTGACATCGACTCTTGAAGTGGTAACATAAAAAACGTGTGAAAAATACGAACAAAATACGAACAAGGGAGATGTTACCGATCTTAGATCAAAAGAAAGTTGCTTTTATCGGAGCAGGATCAATGGCTGAAGGAATGATATCAGGCATGGTCCGCGCAAAAAAAATTCCCAACCAAAACATCTGCGTGACAAACCGCCGCAATACAGAGCGACTTGCTGAATTGGAACATCAATATGGAATTCAGGGCATTGCTTTTGACAGCATGAAAACCGAAGATATTGATGTCTTTATTTTAGCCATGAAGCCGAAGGATGCCGAAATCGCTCTGGCTACGCTGAAACGGCGTATTCAACCTCATCAAATTATCCTGTCTGTTCTGGCAGGCATAACAACCTCATTTATACAACAATCATTACATGATCGTCAGCCTGTTGTAAGAGTGATGCCGAACACATCCAGCATGATCGGCGAATCGGCAACAGCTGCGGCTTTCGGAGACCATGTCTCTTACGGTTCAGCAAAAACCGCGGTATCCCTTTTGGAATGCCTCGGGGAAGTGTACGTGATCAAAGAAGATCAGATGGACATTTTCACCGGCATCGCAGGCAGCGGACCGGCGTACTTTTATTATTTAATGGAGTTTATTGAAAAAGCAGGTGAAGAAGCCGGCTTAGACAAACGGCTGTCCCGCAAAATCGGCGCGCAAACGTTATTGGGCGCCGCTAAAATGCTGATGGAAACGGGTGAAAAACCGGATGTGCTCCGGGAAAACATCACCTCTCCAAACGGCACGACGGAAGCCGGCCTCGATGCGCTCAGGTCAGAAGGCGGCGGAGAAGCCATTGCCAAAGCCATTAAACACGCGACCGAACGTTCTATTGAGATCAGCAAAACAATTGAAAAAACGGCAGCACTATAATCGTTAAAAAACAGGAGTGATACAGTGACGTCTCGGACGAAGATCAAAAGAGTCGCGGTGAAAATCGGCAGCAGCTCACTGACGAGCCTGCACGGGGAAATCAGCAGAAGAAAGCTGGAAGCATTGGTGGATCAAATCGCACAGCTGAAAGACAGCGGCTATGAAGTGATTTTAGTATCTTCCGGCGCAGTGGCGGCAGGTTATCGGAAGCTCGGATTTATTCAGAAACCGGAAAGCCTCCCTGAAAAACAGGCTTCCGCTTCCATCGGGCAGGGATTATTAATGGAGGCTTATTCAAAGCTGTTTTTAGCGCACGGTTATGTCGCATCACAAATTTTAATTACAAGAAGCGACTTTTCCGATGAATACCGCTACCATAATGTGCGCAATACGATGAACGTCCTTTTGGAACGGGGCATTATTCCGATTATTAATGAAAATGACACGGTCACAGTCAATCGGCTGAAATTCGGAGATAATGATACACTCGCAGCGAAGGTGGCAGGTTTAATTGATGCCGACATGCTTGTGATTTTATCAGACATTGACGGTTTATATGATGATAATCCGCGCAGCAACCCGAAAGCGAAAAGAATCAGACATGTAAGTGACATCACTCCGGAAATAGAAGCAAGCGCGGGAGATGCCGGGAGTGAAATGGGAACCGGCGGAATGCGTTCGAAACTGGATGCTTTTAAAATTGTGATGGCCTCCGGTATTAAAGGCTTTCTCGGGCAGGCCAACATTCCGGACATTCTGCTTCAAGCGGTAGATGAGGCGGCTGAAGGAACTTATTTTGAAGCGGAAGGAACCCTGCCGTTAAACCACAAAGAACAATGGCTTGCATTTAATTCCGGCCCCGAAGGCGAAATTGTGATGGAAAAAGAAAGCAGCCGCGATGTCGCGAACGGAAATATGGAGCTGTCACCGCAGGACATCGAGCAGATTAAGGGCAGATTCAGCAGCGGAGCGGTTGTCAGGCTGCTTGATCAGCAGGGAGAAGAGCTCGGACTCGGCATCGTCAACTATTCCTCATCCCAGCTGAAGACTTTTAAAGAAACGCCGCATAAACAGACCGATCAATCAGTCATTGATCCGGAAGCGTTTGTCTGCCACGTTGAACTATCCATCCCGATCGGCTGAGAAAGATCTATAAAAATATGAAAAAGCCCGAGGCTTCGTTTTGAAGCTCGGGTTTGTTTTTTATTGATATTGTTCAAGTTTGGAGAAAAATTGAATGACAAAATGATAGAAATCATTTGCAGACGGAGCCAGTTCCCTTCCTTTTGGTTTAATAATGCCTACGGTACGCTTCACTTGAGGAAATTCAATCGGAATTTTGACCGTGAACCGGGGTGTGGTTTCTGCAAAGGTGCTTTCAGGTAATAAAGTAACTCCCATCCCCGCGGAGACTAATCCTTTAATGGCATCTAAATCCTCGCCTTCCGTCGATACAAGCGGCGCAAAGCCGGCCTGTCTGCAAGCGTCAATCGCCATGTTACGGAGAATAAACCCTTCAGGAAATAAAACAAATTGGTCGCTGCGAAGATCAATTAAATGAATATTTTTCTGTTTGGCAAGCGGATGGTGCAATGGAACAAGCGCGTAAATCTTTTCCGTGAATAAGATATTGCCTGTTATGTCGGGGAATTCCGTCGGGACGGGGCCGAGCAGCGCCGCATCTATATCCCTGTTTCTTACCGCTTCGATTAAAAACTTATAAGACCCCTGGCGGAGCAAAAACTCAACGTTCGGGTATTCCTCTTTAAATGCCGAAATCACCGTCGGCAAAAGCTGGCTTGCAAGGCTCGTCGGAAATCCTATTTTGACGGTTCCGCGATTCGGATCAAGATATTCATCAATTTGTTCTTTCGCGTAATCAATTGCTTTCATCGCCGTTTTAACATGTTCTAAAAATTGTTTGCCGATCGGCGTTAATTTAATATTTCTGCCTTCCCGTTCAAATAAAGTGACTTTCAGCTCTTCTTCAAGATTTGCAATCTGCCTGCTGATGGCGGATTGTGCGACATGCAGATGATCAGCCGCTTCTGACACATGTTCCCGTTCTGCTACCTCCATAAAATACCGAAGCTGGCGTAATTCCATTGCGTTCACACCTATCTATCTCATTTTGAGATGTATTTGATCTAAATTATATATTGTTTATATTGTTTTGAAAACTTACAATTAATTTAAAGTTGTCAGATTTTATGACCGATAATTAACGGAAACTGATCGGGGGAGAGGAATTATGACTTACAATCAAATGCCGAAAGCACAAGGTCTCTACCGTCCGGAATTTGAGCACGATGCATGCGGAATCGGCTTGTATGCCCATTTAAAAGGGAAACCTTCACATGACATTGTCAAAAAAGGACTGAAGATGCTTTGCCAGCTGGATCACAGAGGAGGACAGGGCAGTGATCCGAATACGGGTGACGGCGCCGGCCTGATGGTTCAGATCCCTGATGCTTTTTTTAAGAAAGAGTGCGGAGAAATGAGACTGCCGGAAAAAGGCCGTTACGGGGTAGGAATGGTCTTTTTCTCGCAAAATGAAGAGGAAAGAAAAAAGATCGAAAAACAGGTGAATGCATTCATTGAGCAGGAAGGACAGATCGTTCTCGGCTGGAGAACCGTCCCTGTAAATGTCGGAAAAATCGGAACAGTGGCGCAAAGCACTTGCCCGTATGTGCGTCAAGTATTCATCGGCGCCGCAAACGATTTGAAAGACAGCCTTGCTTTTGAACGCAAACTGTATGTCATCCGGAAGCAGGCGGAAAATTGGGGCGTTCAAGAACAGCTTGATTTTTACTTCGCAAGCTTGTCAAGCCAGACTATTGTTTATAAAGGGTTGTTAACGCCTGAGCAGGTTGACGCTTTTTATTTGGATTTGCAGGATGAAACCTTCGTATCTGCATTTTCACTCGTGCATTCAAGATTCAGCACAAATACCTTTCCTACTTGGGAACGTGCCCATCCGAACCGCTATCTGATTCATAACGGAGAAATCAATACGCTCCGGGGCAACATCAATTGGATGAGAGCGAGGGAGCAGCAGTTCGTTTCAGAGAGCTTCGGAGACGATCTTCACAAAGTGCTGCCGATTTTAAATGCTGAGGGCAGTGACTCATCCATTCTTGATAATGCGTTTGAATTTTTCGTGATGGCGGGGCGGAAACCGGCACATACGGCAATGATGCTGATTCCGGAACCATGGACGGAAAACACACACATGTCTAAAGCGAAACGGGCTTTTTATGAATATCACAGCTCTTTAATGGAGCCGTGGGACGGGCCGACCGCCATTTCGTTTACGGACGGAAAACAAATCGGCGCCATCCTTGACCGTAACGGCCTGCGTCCGGCACGTTATTATGTGACAAAAGATGAGCATATTATTTTCTCATCTGAGGTCGGCGTTATTGAAGTAGAGCAGGAGAACATTCTTCATAAAAAACGTCTGGAGCCCGGAAAAATGCTGCTCATTGACTTAGAGGAAGGCCGGATTATTTCAGATGAAGAAGTAAAAACAGAAATCGCCAATGAATTCCCGTATCAAAAATGGCTTGAAGAAGAATTGGTTCAAGTGAATCCTGACCCGGAAATCCGGGAAGAGGAACAATTCGATGATCTTCTCGTCCGTCAAAAAGCGTTTGGCTATACGTATGAAGATATCCAGAAGTATTTAATTCCTGTTATTAAAGAAGGCAAGGACCCGCTCGGCTCTATGGGAAATGATTCGCCGCTCGCCGTTTTATCCGATCGCGCCCAATCACTGTTTCATTACTTTAAACAGCTGTTTGCGCAAGTTACAAACCCGCCGATTGACGCGATCCGCGAGCAGCTTGTGACCTCCACGGTGACATGGCTCGGAGCTGAAGGCGATCTGCTGCATCCGAGTGAAAGAAATGCCCGCCGCATTAAACTGTATACTCCTGTATTATCAAACGAACAGTTTTATGCGCTGAAAACACTTGTGCACCCTGACATTAAGAGCCAGAACATCCGCGCGCTGTTTTCCGATGACCTAGAAAAAGGCCTGAAGGATTTGTTTCAGCAGGCGGAAAAAGCGATCAAGGAAGGCGTATCTCTGTTAATTTTATCTGACAGGGCAATGAGTAAGGAATTGACGCCGATTCCGCCGCTCTTGGCCGTCAGTGCGCTGCATCAGCATTTGATCCGCCAAGGCCTGCGAACAAAAGCAAGCATTATCGTTGAATCCGGGGAAGCGCGTGAAGTTCATCACTTTGCGGCTCTCATCGGGTATGGTGCCGATGCTGTCAATCCGTATTTGACTTACGCTACGTATAAGCAGGAAATCGATGAAGGCCGGCTTGATATTCCGTATGAAGAAGCTGTCAGCAAATACGGAAAGAGCGTAACAGAAGGCGTCGTGAAAGTGATGTCAAAAATGGGGATTTCAACTGTGCAAAGTTACAGAGGCGCCCAAATTTTTGAAGCGGTCGGCATCGGTGAAGACGTTATCGCCAAATACTTTACCGGTACTGCATCTCAGCTTGGCGGAATCGATATCGAAACGATTGCGCAAGAAGCGAAACAGCGCCATCAAGCGGCGTACAAGGATGATTACAGCCAAACTCTTGAGCCGGGTAGTGATTTCCAATGGCGAAACGGGGGAGAGCACCACGCTTTCAATCCGAAAACCATCCATACCCTGCAATGGGCGTGCCGCAAGAATGATTACAGCCTGTTTAAGCAGTATTCTCATGCAGCGGATGAAGAACGAATCGGATTTTTACGCAATCTGTTCGCCTTCAAAGAAGACCGCAAGCCTTTAAAATTAGAGGAAGTTGAATCAGCTGCGTCCATCGTGAAACGTTTTAAAACAGGAGCGATGTCATTCGGTTCATTAAGCAAGGAAGCCCATGAGGCTTTAGCGATAGCGATGAACAGGCTTGGCGGAAAAAGCAACAGCGGAGAAGGCGGCGAGGACCCGAAACGTTTCGTTCCGGATGAAAATGGCGACGACAGAAGAAGTGCGATTAAACAGATCGCTTCCGGCCGTTTCGGCGTAAAGAGCCATTATCTCGTCAATGCGGATGAATTGCAGATCAAAATGGCGCAAGGGGCGAAGCCGGGAGAAGGCGGTCAGCTTCCGGGCAACAAAGTATATCCTTGGGTCGCGGATGTCCGCGGTTCTACACCAGGTGTAGGGCTGATCTCACCGCCTCCTCACCATGATATTTATTCCATTGAAGACTTGGCGCAGCTGATTCATGATTTGAAAAATGCAAATCGAAGCGCGCGAATCAGCGTCAAGCTCGTGTCAAAAGCCGGTGTCGGCACGATTGCGGCCGGTGTGGCAAAAGGCACTGCAGATGTCATCGTCATCAGCGGCTACGATGGCGGAACGGGCGCGTCGCCGAAAACAAGTATTAAACATACGGGTCTTCCGTGGGAGCTTGGTCTTGCAGAAGCTCACCAAACGCTGATGCTGAACGGTTTACGGGATCGCGTGGTATTGGAAACGGACGGTAAGCTGATGACAGGCCGAGATGTCGTAATGGCCGCCTTGCTCGGTGCGGAGGAATTCGGCTTTGCTACAGCGCCGCTTGTCGTTCTCGGCTGCGTCATGATGCGCGCCTGCCATTTAGATACATGTCCTGTAGGTGTCGCGACGCAAAACCCGGAGCTCCGCAAAAAATTCATGGGCGACCCTGACCATATCGTAAATTACATGCTGTTTGTCGCAGAAGAAGTGCGTGAATATATGGCGCAGTTAGGCTTTAAGACGCTTGATGAAATGATCGGACGGACAGACGTTCTTCATGTCAGTGAACGTGCGAAAGCGCATTGGAAAGCGGGCCAGCTTGATTTATCCACACTGCTGTACCAGCCTGAAGGCGTACGCACTTTCCGTACGGCGCAAAACCATAAAATCGACGAGTCGCTTGATATGACGGTAATTCTTCCGGCGGTGCAGGCTGCAATTGAAGCCGGTCAGGAAGCGGAAGCTGAAATCAAGATCAATAATACAAATCGCGTAGCCGGAACCGTGACGGGAAGTGAAATTTCTAAACGCTACGGAGCGGAAGGCCTGCCGGATGATACGATCAGACTTCATTTTACCGGATCAGCCGGACAGAGTTTCGGAGCATTTGTTCCTAAGGGGATGACGCTTCATTTGAACGGGGATTCAAATGACTACGTAGGCAAAGGGCTTTCAGGCGGAAAAATCATCGTGAAAGCGCCTGATGACTTCAATTGTGAAACTCACGATAACGTTATTATCGGGAACGTCGCATTTTACGGAGCAACAAGCGGGGAAGCGTACATTAATGGGCGCGCCGGTGAACGTTTTGCAGTCCGTAACAGCGGAGTCAATGTCGTTGTAGAAGGTATCGGAGACCACGGCTGTGAATATATGACAGGAGGCCGGGTTGTCGTCCTCGGCGAAGTCGGCAAAAACTTCGGGGCGGGAATGTCAGGCGGTATCGCATACGTCCTGAGTGATGATGCTAAAGCATTTAAACGCAAATGCAACATGGAAATGATTTTATTTGAAAAGCTGACGGATGAGGCGGAGATCAAAGAAGTGCAAGAAATGGTCAAACGGCATGCGGCGCTGACAAACAGCAAAAAAGCCGCAGCTCTCCTGGACAATTGGGAAAAAGCCGCAGAAACCTTTATCAAAGTCATTCCGAAAAACTATAAACAAATGCTCCTCAGCATCGAAGAACAAAAAGCGGCGGGTTTATCAGAAGAAGACGCAATTATGTATGCTTTTGAAGCCAATACAAAGGTCCTCCAAACGCCTGCCAAAGATCAAAAACAAGCGGTAGTACAGTAAGAAAGGGGAGAGGAACATGGGGAAACCAACTGGATTCATGGAAGAAAAACGAGAAAAACCGGCTGAGCGGGACCCTCTCACTCGCTTAAAGGATTGGAAAGAGTATTCGGCTCCATTTTCAGATGAAGCGTCAAAGCGGCAGGGGGCGCGGTGTATGGATTGCGGCACACCGTTTTGCCAAATCGGCGCTGATATCAACGGTTTTACGTCCGGCTGCCCGATTTATAATCTGATACCGGAGTGGAATGACCTCGTCTATCGGGGGCGCTGGAAAGAAGCCTTGGAGCGTCTTCTGAAAACGAATAACTTTCCTGAATTCACAGGGCGGGTCTGTCCCGCTCCTTGTGAAGGGTCTTGTACGCTGGCCATTTCAGATCCGGCTGTTTCAATTAAAAACATCGAGCGGACGATCATTGATAAAGGGTTTGAAAACGGATGGATTCAGCCGAGAATTCCAGCGAAACGCACAGGTAAAAAAGTCGCTGTCGTCGGTTCAGGCCCGGCAGGTTTGGCAAGCGCTGATCAGCTGAATCAAGCCGGTCATTCCGTAACAGTCTATGAACGTGCCGACAGAGCCGGCGGCCTGCTGATGTACGGCATTCCGAGCATGAAGCTTGAGAAAAATGTCGTCGAACGCCGTATAAAGCTTTTGACGCAGGAAGGTATAGATTTTGTGACAAATACCGAAATCGGCGTTGACATAACAGCAGATGAGCTGAAAGAACAATTTGATGCCGTCATTTTGTGCACAGGCGCCCAAAAGCAGCGCAATCTGCTGATTGAAGGCCGGGAAGCAAAAGGCGTCCATTATGCGATGGACTATTTAACACTGGCGACGAAAAGCTATTTAGATTCCAACTTCAAAGACAAACAATTTATAGACGCTAAAGGGAAAGACGTCATCGTAATCGGCGGAGGAGACACAGGAGCTGATTGCGTGGCAACCGCGCTGCGTCAAAAAGCGCGCAGCGTGCATCAGTTCGGGAAACATCCTAAACTTCCTCAGACGCGCACGAACGACAATATGTGGCCTGAACAGCCGCACGTCTTTACCCTTGAATACGCCTATGAAGAAGCGCAGGCAAAGTTCGGCAAAGACCCGAGAGAATATTCAATTCAGACAACAAAAATGGTGGCCGATAAGCAGGGCCGCTTACAAGAGATTCACACCATTCAAATGGAAAAAGTCAGAAACGAATTCGGAAAGTATGAATTTCATGAACTGCCCGGTACAGAAAAAGTATGGCCTGCTCAGCTGGTGTTCATCGCCATCGGTTTTGAAGGGACAGAACAGCCATTATTGAAACAGTTCGGTGTCGATTCGGCAAATCATAAAATTCAGGCGGCATATGGGGATTATAAAACGAATGTTGACGGTGTTTTCGCCGCAGGGGATGCGAGAAGGGGCCAAAGCCTGATTGTATGGGCGATTAATGAAGGCCGGGAAGCAGCGCGCGAAGTCGACAGTTATTTAATGGGGAGCACTGTTTTACCGTAAATAAAGGGGTTTATTTATAAAACCGGCTGGGATCAGCCGGTTTTTCGTATTGAAATGAAACCTCCTTCTTCCTTTATTGGTCATATAAGGGTAACGTGGAGATAACATATGGATTTTTGTTTTACAGAGTGGAGAGATTGTTTTCTTCCGCAAACTGAGACGATTTGCAAGCCTTGAGCCGTTTATTAAGACGCCTTCAAAAACGTGACGGGCTCTGTGTGTCTGCAGTCGATTTGCGGGCAGATTTTAATTGATGAAGAAAAACATATTGAATTTCAAGCGGAAACGCTTATAAACAAATAAGGAAACGGACGGGTCCGCTCCTCCTTTTTTAGACATCTATACGAAAGCCGATATTGCCGAACTGCCGTCCTTCCCGCATTCTGTTAAAAGCGGCAGCTGCTTCACTGAGAGGGTACATGCGGTCGATAATGGGACGGATGCCGCAGCGGTTTATCAATTCCAGCATATCCGCGAATTCCTCATTGCTTCCCATTGATGTACCGAGAATATGAATCTGCGGAAAAAATAGCGAGCGAATAGGAAATCCGAGCTGATCGCCTGAACTGGCGCCAAATGTTACGATCCGGCCATTCGGTTTAATAATGTCAAGATAGTGTTGAAACAAGGCGGGGCCTACACCGTCAAGTATGATATCTGCTTTTTCGCCATTCAGCGCCTCATTCCAGTCACCGTAGCTGTCAATCGCCCGGTCTGCACCGTATGACAGTGCGGTTTGTTTTTTGTTTTCACTGCGGGAGGTGACGCTGACTGTCGCACCGATAGCTTTTGCCATTAATAAGGCGTATGTTGCCACGCCGCTTCCGATGCCCGGAAGGATGAGGTGTTCGCCTTTTTTTAATTGTCCTTTTGTAAATAAGGCGCGATAAGCGGTTAATGCTGATAACGGCAGCACGCCCGCTTCCTCCCAAGTCAGGTGTTCGGGTTTTAAAACGGCGTTTTCCGCAGGAACAATGACATAAGGTGAAAATGTTCCGTCGCTCGGACCGCCTAAAATATCAGGGACGGCTGGTACGTCCTCAACAGTCTTCCAATTCAGCACCGGGTTGATGATGACTTCTGCATGCAGTAAATGAGACCGGACGCCGTGTCCTATTTCGGTTACGATCCCCGCGCCGTCTGAACCGAGAGTAAATTCATGGTTTCCGGTTTCGTGTTTTTTCATTAAAAACAAATCACGATGGTTTAATCCGGCTGTTTTCAGCTTTATTTTTACTTCGCCGTTTCCCGGCCTTTTGTCAGGTGCCTGCCTGAAATCAAAGCCATTTTCGTGTATGATAAGGGCATTCATCATTCTTCTCTCCTTTATGATTGATGAGAAAGATTTTACAGGCTGTATCAGCTGCAGTAAATAAATGAAAATTGATAGCCGGCTATCAATAAAAATCATAGCAAGAAGGTGCCCTTACATGGAAAGTGGAGACTTAAAGATTTTTCAGGCTGTCGCCCGCAAAGGAAGTATTTCAAAGGCGGCAGAAAGCCTGCATTATGTTCAATCAAATGTGACAAACCGGATTCAGCAGCTGGAACGGCAATTGCAAACACAGCTTTTTTACCGCACAAATCGGGGGATGACGCTGACGCCCGCAGGTGAAAACTTATTGAAAGACGCAGACAGAATCCTTCAATTGCTGCATGAGGCGCAAAAAACGGCGCAAGAGGCAGGCGATCCGAACGGCCCGCTTCGAATCGGTTCTCTTGAAACGGCGGCAGCCGTCCATCTCCCTCAATTTTTCACGGAGTATTGCAGCCGCTACCCGAAAGTACAGCTGTCTCTGTCAACCGGTGATACACATACCTTAGTGCAGCACGTCTTACACTATGAGCTGGACGGCGCTTTTGTTTATGGTCCGGTCGAATACGAAGATCTTGAGCAAGTCGCTGTATTTCAAGAAGAATTGGTCTTGGTCTCAAATAAGCGGAAAGGCAGTTTGCAAGACTTGTTGCGAGATCCGATTCTGTATTTTGCCGCGGGCTGTTCGCACCGCCGCAAAATAAAAAACATACTGAAAGAAGAGGCAGTGCCCGCACATAAAATCATTGAATTCGGTACGTTGGAAGCCATTATTGGGGCGGTGCAGGCGGGGATGGGGGTTTCCTTTCTGCCTGCATCAGCCGTCCGTTATTTTCAAAACAGGAAAAATCTTTTTCTTCATGAGCTTCCTGAACAGTTTCGGGGTATGAATATATCATTCATCTACCGGAGTGATTTATTTTTGACATCGGCGTTTGAAGAACTGCTGAATGGATTAAAAGCATTACCGAACGGATGATGAGAAAACAGGACAGCTGTGTACGCCAATTTTTTTCGTTCTGGTTTTTCTTAAAAAAACTTTCTTTTTCGGAAAATTTATGTATAATAAAAGAAAGTTTTTCAGATAAAGTATCTGCAATGATAAGGACATGAGACATTTTAACCGGCCATACAGAGAGGGAAGGCACGGCTGAGACCTTCCCGGCACGAAGAATGAGCTTACCGCCTTTTGAGCTGTATTGGTGAACGAAAGCAGCCGATACCGTATAGCCGCGTTACGGCAAAAATGAGCCGTCACTTGAAGTGGCGGGAATTTGGGTGGAACCGCGGGTCTGACACACACTCGTCCCTTCTTTTGGGATGAGTGTGTTTTTATGTTTATATAAGAAAAATGGCAATGATAAGGACATGAGACATTTTAACCGGCCATACAGAGAGGGAGGGCGCGGCTGAGACCTTCCCGGCACGAAGAATGAGCTTACCGCCTTTTGAGCTGTATCGGTGAACGAAAGCAGCCGATACCGTATAGCCGCGTTACGGCAAAAATGAGCCGTCACTTGAAGTGGCGGGAATTTGGGTGGAACCGCGGGTCTGATACACACTCGTCCCTTGCTTTGGGATGAGTGTGTTTTTTATTTTATTAAAAATAAAGGAGAGATCAGACCGTGAAGAAGCCACACATTGTGATTACTTTTCCTGATGGAAAACAAAAAAAATACCGGAAAGGTAAACGGATCGTTATATGACCTTAGAAGAAGCATTCATAAGGATGCGGCGATTGAACTGTGCAGTTTTCAGTCTGAAGCGGGACTGGAAGTGATGAGACACACAGCAGCACACGTATTGGCGCAAGCGGTAAAACGTCTGTATCCGAAGGTTTGTTTAGGGATCGGACCCGTTATTGACAATGGCTTTTATTATGATTTTGATATGGATGAAACAATTACTGAAAAAGACCTGGCCGTCATTGAAAAAGAGATGAACCGAATCATTTCGGAAAATCCGGAAATTATCAGAGAAGAAATCTCCAGAGAAGAGGCAGAGCAGCTGTTTGCTCATGAACCGCTGAAGCTTGAGCTCTTAGCGGGTATTTCGCAGACTGATACAATCAGTATATACCGCCAGAGCGAATTCATTGATTTATGCCGGGGTCCGCACTTGGCGTCTGCCGGACAGATAAAAGCTTTTTCGCTCACTCATGTATCAGGGTCTTATTGGCGCGGCGACAGCAACCAAAAAATGCTCCAGCGCATCTATGGAAAAGCATTTTCCTCAGAAAAGGAGCTGAACAGACATTTTCAGGTGTTGAAAGAGGCGGAGATGAGAAATCATCGGAAATTGGGAGCGGAGTTACAACTTTTTATGTTTTCGGAAGAAGCGCCGGGTATGCCTTTTTATCTGCCGAACGGTCAGTTTATCCGAAACACGCTTGAATCATTTCTGCGTTCAAAGCAGGATGACTATCATTATCAGGAAGTGCGCACCCCTATGATGATGAACCAGCGTCTTTGGGAGCAATCCGGCCACTGGGATCATTATAAAGAGAATATGTATTTCTCAGAAGCTGATCATCAGCGCTTCGCGTTAAAGCCGATGAACTGCCCCGGCCACATGCTCATATTTAAAGAAAAGCTTCGTTCTTATCGTGATCTTCCGATTCGGATGGCTGAGTTCGGTCAGGTGCACCGTCACGAATTCAGCGGGGCGCTTAATGGCCTGCTCCGCGTCAGATCTTTTTGCCAGGATGACGCACACATTTTTGTAACGCAGGATCAGATCGAGAGTGAGATCGCTTCGGCGCTGCAGCTGATTCACGAGGTGTACACCGCATTTGGTTTTTCCTATGATATTGAGCTGTCAACAAGACCGGAAGATTACATGGGAAGCGAACACTTGTGGGACAGGGCTGAGAGCGCATTAGAAAAAGTATTAAAAGAACAGGGATATCGTTTTCGGTTTAATCGGGGAGATGGTGCATTTTATGGACCGAAAATTGATATTCATATAAAAGATGCGCTGAACCGGAGCCATCAATGCGCCACTGTCCAACTGGATTTTCAAATGCCGGAGAAATTTGATTTAACATATATTGATGAAAAAAACCAAAAAGTCCGTCCTGTTGTCATTCACCGGGCGGTATTCGGATCTCTCGATAGATTTCTCGGAATCATTACAGAACATTTCGGGGGAGCGTTCCCTTTATGGCTTGCACCGGTACAGGCAAAAATCATCCCAGTATCAAACACCGCACACCGGGACTGCGCAGAACAGGTGCACCTGCAAATGAAGAAAGCGGGTATCCGGGCTGAGCTCGATCAGCGCGATGAAAAACTCGGCTATAAAATCAGAGAAGCACAAATGAAAAAAATACCGTATATTGCGGTTGTGGGGGATCAAGAGTGCCGCCATCAATCTGTACATGTACGGCAATACGGGCGGGAAGACACATTTGAAGAGAATGTGAGTGATTTTATTTCCCGGATCATAAGAGAGGCAAAACAAAAAATAGAGATTTAATAAAAACAACATTGACATATCGTAAAATCACGATATAATAAAGCGTATGAAACCTATTGATGTTTTTAAAGCGTTGTCTAATGAGTCACGGCTTGAGATTTTACAATGGCTGAAAGAGCCGGACCGTCACTTCGCACCGCATGATGGCATTGATATGAATGAGATCGGAGTGTGTGTCAGCCAGATCACCGATAAGCTTCAGATGACACAGTCAACGGCGTCTCAATATCTTTCCATCCTTCAGCGGGCGGGCCTTATCCAAACAAAACGGATTGGCAAATACACCTATTATAAAAGAGATGAAGATGCGATAAAGGCGATGGCCGATTATTTTCAGCGCGAAATGTAGGGCTGAATCCTTTAGAAGAGGGATTCAGTTTCTTTTTCCGACTACACATCGACATATTGCGATTTGTTTCTGTTTTTTTAACTCTTTATATCGATATATCACAATATATCTTTATATAAATCATCAATGAAGGAGTGTGTCAGGTGCAAAATACCTGGAAGATTTACATTTTGGCAATTATCAGTTTTTTAGTGGGGACGTCTGAATATGTGATATCAGGGATGCTTGATAAAATTGCAGGTTCCTTGGGAGTTACTGTGGCAGCGGCAGGGCAGCTGATTACGATTTTTTCGCTTGTTTATGCAATCGGAACGCCTGTCATGATGGCCCTTACAGCAAAACTGGACAGAAGGAAGCTCATGATCTATGCTCTGGGGCTGTTTGTTATCGGGAATATCATTTCTTTCCTTGTGCAGGGATTCGGCTTATTTGCGGGAGCGCGGGTGATCATGGCGCTTGGAGCAGGAACCGTGGTGGTCACCGCGCTTACGATCGCAGCAAAAATCGCTCCCCCGGGAAAACAGGCAAGTTCTCTCGCAACCGTCATTATGGGGTTTACGGCGGCGCTCATTATCGGTGTTCCGATCGGAAGAACCGTGTCTGAAGCTTTCGGCTGGAAAGTGGTTTTCGCCGGAATTGCGGCAATTGGAATCATTGCTATGCTTATTATACGTTTCGCGTTGCCTGAGATAAAAGGAGATAAACCGGTGCCGCTCATTCAGCAATTTTCTCTTTTGAAGAAACGAAAGGTGGCTGTCGGGCTGGCCATTACGTTTTTTTGGCTCGGAGGCTATTCGGTTGCGTATACGTACCTTTCTCCGTATTTACTGAACGTCACTCATATCGGCAGCGGAATACTGAGTACATTGCTGCTTATTTTCGGTGTTGCAAGTCTTGCCGGTTCTAAAGCAGGCGGTTTCAGCGCAGACAAATGGGGGGCGCGTATGACATTAACCGGCGGAATGGCGCTTCATGCTATCATGCTCATGTTATTGCCGTTTGTGACGCATTCTGCTTTCGGAGCGGCGGCAGTGCTTATTTTTTGGTCCTTCGCCGCCTGGTCATCTGGGCCTGCTCAGCAGTATCATTTGGCAACGATGGAGCCTGAATCATCGGGTGTATTACTCGGCCTCAACCAGTCTGTGATGCAGCTGGCTATGGCGGCCGGGGCGGGCATCGGGGGCATTGTTGTCACTCATCTGTCTCTTGCGTCAGTGACATGGATCGGATCAGCGGGTGTTGTCATCGCAATGTGCGGCGTGCTTTCGCTTGCGTCATTAACGTCTGAAAAAACCTCAACTGAATACAGTGCAGAATAAACAAAAGCCTCATTTCTCAGCTTGAGAAACGAGGCTTTTTGTCTAGTTATTTTTTCAAGTTTACGCCGATTGCGGCTCCGTTTCGGCTTGAGTCGGCAACTCCGGTGAAGGTGCCGTTTTCACGGTCGATCAGGATGCTTTGCACATTACCGATATCAACCGGGCTGCTGCCGAATTTATGCCCCATTTCGTTCAGTTTTGTGCGGGCATCTTCCGGCACTCCTTTTTCATATCGATAGGATGTCATGCTGTTTGTGTAAATTCTCGGCTCTTCGACCGCCGCTTTCAGATCCATGCCGTACTCAACTTTGTTCAGGATCGTTTGCAGGACGGAAGAAATAATCGTTGCTCCGCCGGGGGAGCCGACAGTCAGGACGGGTTCGTTATTTTTGAATAAAATAGTCGGAGTCATGCTGCTGAGCGGACGTTTATTCGGCTGCACTTCATTTGCGCCGCCAGGCACCGCATCGAAGTCTGTTAACTCATTATTCAACACAACGCCGTATCCGGGAACCATAATGCCGGAACCGAACAGCTGTTCAATTGTTGTCGTATAAGATACGACATTGCCGAAGCGATCAGTTACCGTGAAGTGAGTCGTTTGGCCTTCTTGTTTGTCAGTCGGCTGCTCCACTTGTTTATAGTTTGCAGAACCTTCCTGATAGGCCCAAGGATCGCCGGCTTTCGGTTTTTTATTGACTTTATCAATATCTATCAGCTGTCTGCGGGCATTGATATAATCTGGATTCAAGAGACCTTTGAGAGGGACGTTGACGAATTCTGGGTCCCCGGCAAATGCGGCGCGGTCAGCATAAGCCAAATGCATCGTTTCTGCGAGAAGCTGATATTTTTGCCAAGAACGGATATCATATTGAGAAAGCTTAAAATCATCCAAGAGGTTCAGCATTTGCAACAGGAAAACACCGCCCGAGCTTGGAGGAGGAGCAGTTGCGATATGATAGCCCTGGTAATCTCCCCAGATCGGTTCGTCAATCGTCACATTGAAGTTTTTAATGTCTTTTTCTGTCATTGAGCCGCCGAATTCCTGCACTGTTTCCGCTAGCTTTTTGGAGAATGCACCGTCATAGAATGCTTTTGTGCCTTTGTACTTAATAGCTGTAAATGTTTTGGCTAAGTCTTTTTGGACGAGTGTGTCTCCTTCTTTCAGAGGTTCTCCGTCCGGAAGAAACACGTCTTTTGCAGCAGTGTGTGATAATTTGTCTTTATAATCTGAGATGGCATCAGCTAAAACCGAATCGATCGGAAAGCCTTTTGAGGCAAGTTTAATGGAAGGGGTGATGAGTTGTTTCATGGAGCGTGTGCCCCATTTGTCGAGCGCTTTTTCAAGTCCTTTTAATGTTCCCGGAACACCGACTGCAGTCCCTTTAGTAACACGTTCGGAGAAAGGGATGGCTTTGCCGTTTTCGTCAAGGAACATATCCGGTGTTGCGCCTGCCGGTGCGCGTTCCCGGCTGTCGATAATGGTGGTGTCTTTCGTCTTCGCGTCATAAACCATCATAAATCCGCCGCCGCCGATTCCCGACATCATAGGTTCAGTTACGTTTAATGCGAATTGAATGGCAACCGCGGCGTCAACTGCATTGCCGCCTTTTTTCAGCACGTCGGCACCGATTTGTGAAGCGAGAGGATGGGCGGTGGCAACCATGCCGTCTTTGCCGACATCTACCTGTTTGTAGTCGTCATAGGAAAACGGGTGTTTCTTAGCCTGAGCGTGATAAGGGATGCTTCCGGCCGCGAGCAAAGTACTGAGCAGAACGATAAAACAGAGATTCATAAACTTTTTCTTTTTCATAGTCTGCCTCCTTTGTTTTCCGCTTACAATTATAGAGTAAGTAAAATGTGCTGTTTTCACAAGTGACAAACGGAATAGTCCGGTGTGCAAAAAGTTGGGGTTTCTGTGTGAATGTAATCAGTCGCAAATAGGCTAAATGGGAAACCGGACTGAAAAAGCTGTGAAACAAGCATAAAGACAAAAAATAAGCTACAATAAACAAAACAGAATTCACTCACATGACATATGAAAGGAACGTGAGCCATGTATTTAACGATCAAAGAGACAGCTGAGTTTACCAGTCTTCCTGAAGAATATGTGCACAATCTTGTTTTGACGAATAAAATAAGGGCCGTCCATGACGGACAGCAATATTTAATCAACAAGGAACAATTTCAAACCCATCTCGAGCAGCTGGAAAAATATAAGGAAATGATTCAAGAATTTTTACATGAGCCGCTTCCTGAAGACATTGATGTAAAAGATGAAGACTAGGACACAATTTCATATTGTGTCTTTTTTTTCATTTTTTTCGGTTGCTCACAAAAAAACGGATGCTCAGATTTCATTTTAAGGCCGTTGTTTTCATTTTTTAATACCCTTAAGTATCAATTTTTTTAAAAGCTTGTCATCGGGCTGAAAATGATGTTTTTGAGGAATTTGTTGAAACTGCGTATCTGATTCACCTTATGTAACACTATGTATATTATGTTACATAAGACCCTTTACCCTTTATCATTCAACGGGTTTCGGCTATAATAGTAACATAACGCTCAATATGTTACTTTACCAATTATAAGGGGTTTTTTGATGCATATCGTACAGCCGATCCGAAGTTTGGAGAAGATCCAGGAAGTCAAACAGTATTTAATGAAAAAAAGTGATCGTGATTATTTTTTATTTATTTTCGGCATGAACAGCGCACTGCGGATTTCTGATGTTCTGCCGCTTCGCGTGAGGGATGTAAGAAACAAAGACCATGTGTGGGCAACCGAAAGCAAAACGAGAAAGAAAAGAAAAATTCTGATACTGGAGTCTTTAAAGGCCGACATATACGCTTATACAAAAGACATGAAAGAGGATGACTATTTGTTTAAATCGAAACGGACGAATAAGCCCATATCCCGGATTCAGGCATACAGAATATTAAAGGAAGCGGCTGCCGCTTGCGGGTTGGAGGAAATTGGGACGCATACGCTTAGAAAGACGTTCGGTTATCATTTTTATCAGAGGACAAAAGACATTGCTGAACTGCAGAGGATTTTGAATCATTCTTCTCCGTCTATTACAATGCGTTATATCGGAATAGATGAAGATACGACGAGAGCCGCCTATAAAGTGTTCGGAGGGCTGTAGACTTGAAAAAAACGGCCGCCAGCGTTACTATAATAGAAGCAGGCTCTAGTAGCACAGCGGATAGTGCAGCAGTTTCCTAAACTGCAGGTCGGGAGTTCGAATCTCTCCTAGAGCGTTTTTTGTATGAGATAGGCGCAGATTAATAATGTCGGCAAACAAAAAACCCCTTGTTATACAAGGGGTTTTTGAGTTGAATATTTTGTGAGAACCTGGTGGAAATGGTGTGAAAAAAGCCCGCTGTAAGCAAGCGGGCTTTTTCTTATATGACAGCATCAAATTGATTGACCTTCCAAATGTTGTTTTCTTTTACGAATGTTACATCACGTTTTGCTGACGGAGAACCGTCAAGAGTCGGTACAGTGAAGCGGTATGTTTGGATGCTTCCTTTTTTAGAAAGAAGAGTCATTTTTGCTTTTTTCCAATTCAGGAGGTTATCTCCGTCGCCGACCGGAACAGCCAATTTGCCGTCTTTTACAGTGAAGTGGTAATCTTTGAACCCTTTGTCAATCGCTTGCTTTGTAAAAGCGGGTGTCAGATATTTTACGGCTTTCGCTTTTGTTCCGAGGTCTTTGCACATAAATACATATTGCAGATTTTGATATTCAAACGGTTCAGATGTGCAATTTGCGTTTGATTTAAGCGCACCGCCGCTCATTGTGTTCCAGAAATGTTCTCTCGCTGACAGAGCCAGCTGAAGTGCTTGTTTTTGTGTAAGGTCATTAGGTGCATTTTTTGCGGTCGCCGCAGTGCCCAATGACAGAATCAATGTAATAGTAGTGAGGAATAATAGCCATTTTTTCATGATATAATCTCTCCTTCAATCAATCTCTTTCTCTTATGTTACAAATGTTACAATAATTACGGTAAGATTACAATACCTTTTCAGAAATATTTTCCGGACTTTTTATTTTTATGGTTTATTTCCATGTAAGACGTGAGAAAAAGATAAAGAGTTTCATTGAACAAAAGGTTTTTACAAGCTGTCTGCTGAATAATAAAATGGAAGAAAATCAAAAAAGGAGTCCTACATATGGAAGTACAAGATCATTTAGAAACAGCGGAAGGCCGCGGCCAGTCTGTCTGGCGATCGATGTCACTGTTTTTAGTGCCGCTGCTTTTAAGCAATGTATTGCAATCTGTCGGCCAATTGGTCGGAATGGTATTTGTCGGAAGGTGGCTCGGAGTCGATGCGCTTGCCGCCGTATCGTCTTTTTTTCCGCTGTTTTTTCTGCTGATCTCCTTTACGATCGGAATCGGTTCGGGAAGTTCCATTCTGATCGGGCAGGCTTACGGCGCGAAAAACGAAGAGAGGATGAAGGCGATTGTCGGCACTACACTGACTTTTACCTTTATGATCGGTGTTGTTCTGGCAGTTGTCGGCAGTGTGTTTACGCTTGATATTCTGCGGCTGATGGGAACGCCGGAAAACGTAATAGA
The DNA here is from genome assembly GCF_026241425.1 of Bacillus sp. ChL18. Classification (NCBI taxonomy): domain Bacteria; kingdom Bacillati; phylum Bacillota; class Bacilli; order Caryophanales; family Bacillaceae; genus Bacillus; species Bacillus sp. ChL18. The sequence goes on from NZ_JAPHWE010000001.1 coordinate 943,372, forward strand.
TGTCAGTGTCCGATATGCGCGCATTTTGTTTTGCGCAATGCCGCTGATGTTTTTATATTTTGCGTATACGACATTTTTACGTGGAACGGGAGATTCAAAGACTCCGTTTTATACGTTAATCGTCAGTACAGTCATAAACATCGGGCTTTTGCCCTTATTGATTCTCGGGCTTTTCGGACTTCCGAAGTTCGGCATTTACGGTTCGGCGTATGCAACCGTGATTTCAAACATCGTGACATTTATCGTACTCATGGTTTATTTGCGGAAAAGGAAACATCCATTGGCATTTGACCGGACTGCGCTCCGTTCTCTTAAAATGGACAAAAAGCTGCTTGCGCTTTTACTCCGTCTCGGTATTCCGTCGAGCATCAATATGATTCTCGTGTCACTTTCTGAAATTGCGGTCATTTCATTTGTCAATCATTACGGATCAAACGCGACGGCTGCTTACGGGGTCGTCAACCAAGTGGCGAGTTATGTGCAGATGCCGGCGGTAAGCCTCGGTATCGCCGTTTCAATTTTTGCCGCCCAATCCATTGGCGCCAATCAATTCGGCCGGCTGAAACAGGTCATCAAAGTCGGCATCGGCCTGAATTATTTGATCGGCGGGGTGTTGATCCTGCTGATTTACACCTTCTCCCGGCAGATACTTGCTTTGTTTTTAACAGATCAGGATACACTCCACATTGCCCGCAATCTGATTATGATTACCCTTTGGAGCTATCTGATTTTCGGTCACGCTCAGATTGTTTCAGCGACAATGCGGGCGAGCGGTACGGTGTTATGGCCGACGATTATCAGCATTTTTGCGATTTGGGGAATTGAAGTGCCTGTGGCCTTTATTCTTTCTCATTATACGAATCTCGGCATTCTCGGCATTTGGGTCGGTTATCCGGCGGCTTTTGTCGTCAGCCTGCTGCTGCAATACGGATATTACCGGTTTGTATGGAAGAAAAAACAGATTACCCGGCTGATTCAATAAGGTTTTACCGCACATCGCTCAGTTCATACGGGCGATGTTTTTTTTAGAGAAGGAAAATGAGTTTAGAAAATGGAATTCCTATACATGCTAGAAAACAAGGAAAGGGCAGGTGCTTATGACGATTGAACATACGACTTATTTAGGGGTTTCAGCCATTAAAGCGGAGACTGATCAGGCTGAATGCATCATTGTGCCGGAGTGGGGATCAAATGTCATATCGCTTCGGGATAAAAGAACCGGTATGCGGCTTCTTAGAGAACCGGAAACTGCGGAGCAATTCCGCAAAAAAACGATGCTGTACGGCATTCCCGTTTTATTCCCGCCGAACCGGATTACGGACGGGACGTTTCGTTTTGACGGCCGCGCGTATCAATTTGAGATAAACGAAGAGGATAAACATAATCATATTCACGGCTTTCTTCACAATCAGCATTGGAAAGCGGCGGCAGCGAAAGAAGAGGGGGATGGAATGACAGTCGAAACAGAAATTGATCTTTCAAAGATTCCCCGTGTTCATAAACAATTTCCGCACGATGTCATTGTCCGGATGACCTATACATTAAAAGACAATGTGTTTACGCAGCGGGCGCTGATTATCAACAAGGGAACGGAGGCTTTTCCTTGGGGGCTCGGCTATCATTCAACTTTTGTTTTCAATGAAGAGCGTTCCCGTCTATTTTTGACGGCTGACCGCATGTGGGAATTAAATGAACGTTTCGTGCCGACGGGCCGTTTATTGGATGTGCCTGATAAAGAAGCGTTCCGTCAGGGGATGTCTTTGAAAAATAAACAGTTTGACGATGTTTTTCTTTCTTCCGGACGGAATGGCGGCAATAACGAAGCTGTTATTTATCATCCGGATGAGAAATTATCCGTTTTGTATCAAGCAGACACGTCTTTCAAGCATTGGGTGGTGTATAACGGTGACGGAAAGCAGGGGTTTGTCAGTCTTGAGCCTTATACTTCCGTTACAGATGCATTTAATCTGAATCAGCCTGCATCACTGACAGGGCTTCAGATTCTGAAACCGGGCGAAGAAGCGGCTGCCTCATCCAGGATCACCATTTTGCATGACGAAGAATAGGAAAGAGGCGGGATAACATTGAAAACATATGTGAAACGCTTGAGCGCGGTGATTCTGCTTTTGATCATTGCCGCAGTTCCTTATATTGATGATGCGGCTAAGGCGGCTGAACAAAAAAATACTTTGCAAAAAGAGCTGGAACACATTCTGGATGAAGAACCTGCTTTAAAGGGAGCTTCAGCGAGCGTCAGTGTCCGGTCAGCAAAAACAGGGGAGGTGCTGTTCGGCAGCCGGGAAGATATGCGGCTGAGGCCTGCATCACTGATGAAGCTGCTGACGGCATCTACTGCGCTTTCCGTTCTCGGAGAAGATTACACCTTTAAGACAGAAGTACGGGCAGACGGCGCCGCAAAAGGAAAACAGCTGCGTGGAAACCTTTATCTTAGGGGAAAAGGCGATCCGACCCTATTGGCTTCTGATTTTGAGAAGATGGCTAAACAGGTCAAAGCCAGAGGCATCCATGTCATTAAAGGAGATCTGGTCGGGGACGACTCGTGGTATGACGCTACCAGGTATTCAGTTGATCTTCCGTGGAGCGATGAAGGCCAATATTATGGCGCGCAAGTATCAGCTCTTACCGCTTCACCAAATGAGGATTATGATACCGGAACGGTGATTGCGGAAATCAGCCCGGCGAAACAGCCCGGTAAAAAGCCGCGCATTTCGATTTCTCCCCATACGGACGTCGTTCGTGTGAAAAATGAAGTGAAAACCGTCGCTTCTGATGAAAAGAAAGAATTGACGGTTGAACGGGAGCACGGTGGCAATGTGATAACGATAAAGGGAACCATACCTGCCGGCTCGTCAAAGGCTAGAGAATGGGCGGCAGTATGGGATCCGTCGTCCTATGCTTTAGATTTATGGAAACAAGCGCTTACTAAACAGGGTATAACTGTAAAAGGGAAAATCAGAACAGGGCGAATGCCGCACCGCACCCAGCTTGTCACATCACGGACATCCATGCCTCTTTCAGAATTATTGATCCCGTTTATGAAACTGAGCAACAACGGGCACGCCGAAATTCTGATCAAGGAAATGGGAAAAGTGAAAAAAGGGGAGGGCAGCTGGGAAAAGGGCTTGGACGTGATGAAATCGGAGCTCAAATCGTTCGGGCTGAATCCGGATGAATTGATTGCAAGAGACGGATCCGGCGTTTCTCATATTAACGGCGTATCCGCCGGCCAAATCGGAGAGCTTTTGTATGCGGTTCAGAAAGAAAAGTGGTACCCGGCTTTCCTTCGTTCGCTCCCTGTCGCCGGCGCAAGCGACAGAATGACGGGAGGAACCCTTCGGAACCGGCTGAAGAATACTCCAGCAGAAGGCAAAATTAAAGCGAAAACCGGGTCACTAACATCAGTCAGTTCGATTGCCGGCTATGTAGACACAAAAACAGGAGATACGCTTATTTTTTCCGTACTTCAAAACGGGCTGCTTGACGAAGATGACGGAAAAGACATTGAAGACAAAATCGCAGTCGTTCTGGCAAATCAATAAGAAGAGCCGAATCCTTAGAGGATTCGGCTTTTTTTGATGTCTGTAAAACATTATATTGCGATTATGAATCAATCTTTTCAAAAAGTAATATCGGCAATATACTTCCTTTTTTTTACATTATACTTTCTTACTCGTTCACCAATTTTTCATTTTCTAACGTAAAACTTCTTTTCAGGAGGCAAAACCTTTTTAAAAGCGCAATTAATTATACATTTTATTCCTTATTATAGTGTTTAAGAACCAGTTTACAGTGTGCATACATACCGTTTTACATGGTATAAAGATTATAGAAATGAAGAAATGAAGTGAGGAATATATACTATATTCTAAAAAATGTTAGAGAAAATTTAATTTTTTATTGTGATTTCTAAAATATGTTTTAAAATAATGCTTATATGGATGATTTAGTCATATGCTGTCGAAATTTAATTGTAATTATTTCACTTTCTTATCCTCTTAAATTGAAATGGAGGGATTCCATTGAAGAAAACTGTTTATTCTTTAACTCACGCCCAAAGAAGAGTCTGGTTTACAGAGCTGCTCGAGCCGGGCACAAGTATCTGCAATCTCGCGGCGTGCGTCAAATTCAGGGGGAATATCGATTTTGACGTACTGCGCCATGCTTTAGATTTTTCTATCTCGCAAAATGATTCGCTCAGGTTTCAACTGACAGAAGGGGACGGATCAGAACCCCAGCTGTATCTGGCGGGGCATCGGCCGATTTCTTTAGAGACTGTTGATTTTACTCATATTGATCAATCAGAGCGGGATGCATGGATTGACAAACAGACGCGTGTTCCGTTCAAGCTGTTTCATTCACCTTTGTATCACTTTACTCTGCTTGTCATGTCAGACGAAGAAGTTTGGCTTTATTCAAAATTTCACCATATTATCATGGACGGCATCTCGCTCAACCTGCTCGGCAACCAGCTCATTGATATCTACCAAAAGATCATGCGGGGCGAGGATTTAACTGAACATCACAGACCTTCCTATCTCAGCTACATGGAAAAAGAACAGCAATACTTACAGTCTTCCCGTTTTCAAAAAGACCGTTCATTTTGGACTGAAACATACCGAACCGTTCCGGAACACCTTTCACTGGCGGAACGAACCTCTCATCTTAGACAAAGCACTGCGGCTTCCAGAGATACTATCACTCTTTCTCACTCCTTAGAACAATCTATCCGGCGTTTTTGCAAAGAAAATAATATCAGCATCATCTCTCTGTTTATGGCTTCGTTATACATATGCATCAGCCGTCTGACGGCTAAAAAGGATATTGCCATCGGTACTTATTACGGAAACCGCGGTTCCAAGCTCGAAAAGGATATGCTCGGCATGTTTGTCAGCACGCTGCCGATCAGAATGACGGCAGATCCGGATGCGGAGTTCCTTTCTTTTGTCCGCAGTGTAGGAAAACAGCAGCTGTCTGTTATGCGGCACCAGAAATATCCTTACAATCTTTTTGTCAATGAATTAAGGCAGATTCATCACGACCTGCAAAATATCATCGGGATTTCGATGCAATACCAGCCTCTCGCGTGGCGTCAGGCAGAAGGTTTCGATTATGAAACGGCGATGTTTTTCAGCGGGCATACGGCAAATGAGCTGTCCATTTTAATTAAGGAGCGGACAGATACGGGATTGATTGAGCTGAATTTTGATTATCAATCCGCTTTATTTACTAAAACATCGATTAAACGAATTCAAACTCATTTGCTGACGATCGTTGAAAATGCCGTTAGAAATCCAAACCAGCTGATTCGGCATATTGATATGGCGGATGAAAAAGAAAAGAAACGGGTGTTAACTGCGTTTAACCGCACAGAAACGGTTGAACTGCCGGCTCCGACGCTTCACGGACTGTTTGCCCGCCGCGCCGCGCTTTCGCCGCATCGTCCGGCGCTCCGTTTTCCGGGCGGTATGCTGACGTACGCCGAGCTTGATCAGTACACGGACAGGCTCGCCGTTCGGCTCCGCCAAAAAGGCATCCGCAAAGAAAGCATGGTCGGCGTACTCGCTGAACGCTCGCCGGAGATGGTGGTTTCTGTGCTTGCCGTGTTAAAAGCGGGCGGCGCCTATGTGCCGCTTGACCCTGACTATCCTGAGAACAGGCTGCGCTATATGCTCGACGACAGCGGCGCCTGTCTTCTGCTCGCACAGCCGGGATTATCCGTTTCCGGTTTTTCCGGCGAAACGCTAGAAGTGTCTCTTTCTTCTCTGACAGGCGAGACGGAGACAGGGGCTGTCTCTGAAGAAGCGGATGCTGATTCGCTCGCTTATATCATTTATACGTCCGGTTCGACGGGAACACCGAAGGGAGTGGCTGTTGAACACCGTCAGGCCGCCGCCTTTTTATCAGGGATGCAAGGGCAGTTTCCGTTAACGGAAGAGGATGTTATCGTGCTGAAATCATCCTTTTCATTCGACGCCTCTATCTGGCAATTGTTTTGGTGGACGATGTCAGGCGCCTCCGTGTATCTGCTTCCTGCCGGATGGGAGAAAGATCCTGTGCGGATGATTGAAGCGTTTGCCTCAGAAAAGGTGACGACCGCGCATTTTATTCCGGCAATGGTCAACAGCTTTTTAGACGCGCTGGAAACAGAGCCTGAGGAAACAAGAACACGCCTCGGCAGAACACTGACACGCGTGTTTGCCGGAGGCGAAGCTCTTTCCCCGCTTACGGCTGCCCGGTTTGCAGATCTGTTGCCGGAGACCATGCTTATTCACGGCTATGGACCGACAGAAGCGACGGTTGATGCGGCGTTTTACGTCTGTGACCGAAAACGGGACAGCGGACGGACAAGGCTTCCGATCGGAAAACCCGTTCCGGGTGCCCGTCTGTATGTATTAGATAGCGGAGGAACCATCCAGCCTGCGGGCGTGGCAGGAGAGCTGTACATCGCGGGGACCGGCGTGGCCCGGGGCTATCTGAACCGGCCTGAGCTGACGGAGGAGCGCTTTCTCAATGATCCGTTTTATCCGGGAGAACGCATGTATCAGACGGGCGATATCGCACGCTGGACAGAAGACGGCCTTGTCGAATGGCTCGGCCGTTCAGACGGACAGGTGAAAGTCCGCGGCTACCGGATTGAACCGGGAGAAATCGAAGCGGCGATCCGGCACATCGACGGCATTCGTGAGGCGGCGGTCACCGCCCGGACTGAACACGGCGAAACCGCGCTTTACGCCTATATCGAAGGACGGGAAAGCGATGACGTGCGGGCGGAGCTTGCGACACGCCTTCCGGCCTACATGATGCCGGCTCAGTTTATAGAGATGACCGAGTGGCCGGTCACGCCGAGCGGAAAGCTTGACCGCCGCGCGCTGCCGGCTCCTGACGGAGCGGCAGACAGACAGGCGTACACCGCTCCGCGGAACGTCACGGAAATGAAGCTTTGCGCCCTTTGGGAAGAGGTGCTGAAAAACGGCCCCGTCGGCATCCGGGATCACTTTTTTGAGCGGGGCGGCCATTCGTTAAAAGCGACAGCTCTCGTCTCCCGCATCGCCAAAGAGTTCGGTGTTCAGGTGCCGTTACAAGACATCTTCGCCCGGCCGACGGTGGAAGAGCTCGCTTCAGTTATTCAGGACTTGGAAGAGAGCCCGTATGAAGCGATTCAGCCTGCGAAAAAACAGGACACCTATCCGGTGTCTTCGGCGCAGAAACGGATGTATGTGCTCCAGCAGCTTGAAGACGGCGGTGTCGGCTACAATATGCCGGCTGTGCTGGAACTGACGGGCCCGCTTGACCGCGGCCGGCTGGAGGAGACGTTCCGGCAGCTTGTGGAGCGGCATGAGTCACTCAGAACGTCCTTTGAAACGGGGCCTGACGGCGAACCGGTGCAGCGCATCCATGACAGCGTGCCGTTTCAGCTGGATGAGGCCGAGTCAGCTGACGCATTCGTCCGGCCGTTTTGTCTGGAGGAAGCGCCGCTCTTCCGTGCGGCTCTCGTGAAAGAATCCGACGAACGTCATCTTTTATTAACGGATATGCATCATATTATTTCTGACGGTGTGTCCGTCAACACCTTGATAAAAGAATTCGGCGAGCTGTACGCAGGCCGTTCGCTTGCGCCGATGCGCCTTCAATATAAAGACTATGCCGTCTGGCAGCGGTCATTTCAGGAGAAAGAAGGATATCAGAAGCAGGAAGCGTATTGGCTGAAGCGGCTAGAAGGAGAGCTCCCGGTGCTTGAGCTCCCGGCTGACAAGCCCCGTCCGGCTGTCAGAAGCTTTGCGGGCGGCAGCGTATCGTGCACGCTTGACGCTGAAACGGCATCCGGCCTTCACCGCATCGCCCGGGATCACGGCTCCACTTTGTATATGGTGCTTCTCGCCGCGTACAATACGTTACTCGCGAGATTGAGCGGGCAGGAAGACATCATCGTCGGATCGCCGATTGCCGGGCGTCCGCACAAAGACCTTGAACCGATTCTCGGCATGTTCGTCAACACGCTGGCCATCAGAACGGAGCCGAAAGGAGACAAACGGTTTACCGATTACTTGGCGGAAGTCCGCCAGGCGGCGCTTGAGGCATATGAGCATCAAGACTATCCGTTTGAAGAGCTGGTGGAACGGCTCGGCGTGCAGCGGGACATGAGCCGCAATCCGCTGTTTGATGCGATGTTTATTCTTCAGAATATGGAGCGAGAAGAGATAAATCTGGCCGGTCTGAAGGCGTCACGATCAGAGCATACCGAACATGATGTATCAAGTTTTGACCTGACCTTATCAGCGGCTGAATCCGATGGAAACATCCGCTTTGAAATGGAATTCAGCACCGAGCTTTTTATGAAAGAAACGATTGAACGCTGGATGGGCCACTTACTGAATCTCTTGCGCCATGTTTCCGCCGAACCGGAAGTCACACTATCGAAAGCTGACATTTTGGATGAAGAAGAAAAACAAAAGTTACTGATTGAGTTTAATAACACACAAACCGAATTCATGGAAAAACACAAACTGTTTCACCAGCTGTTTGAAGAGAAAGCAGAAGAAACGCCCCATCAGACCGCTGTTATTGAAGGAACACAACAGATCAGCTATTCGCAGCTTAATGAGCGGGCAAATCGGCTTGCGCGAACATTACACAAAAATGGATTCGGTCCGGGAAAAAGAGCAGCTATATTGGCAAACCGTTCGATTGAAGCGATCGTCAGTGTTCTTGCGGTCATGAAATCGGGAGGGGCGTATATACCGGTTGACTCCCATTATCCTGAGGAACGGATTCGCTATTTATTAAAAGACAGCGCGGCATCCGTCTTGATGGTGCAGTCAGAATACAAAGAACTTGCTTCACAGCTGACGGATCACAATTTATTTCTCATTCAGCTCGATCATGAAGATCAATACGATATTTGTGCAAAGAATATTCAGCCGGCAGCGTCTCCGGATGATACTGCATATATCATATATACTTCGGGAACAACGGGAACGCCGAAGGGAGTCGAAGTCAGAAATCGCAGCTTTACGCATGCAGCACTTGCATGGCGAAAAATTTATGAGCTTGATCGTAAACCAGTCAGAGTGCTGCAGATGGCGAGTTTCTCATTTGATGTATTTTCAGGGGATCTTGCACGCGCCCTGCTAAACGGGGGAACGCTTGTCATTTGTCCGGATGACGTCCGGCTTGAGCCACAACAGCTTTATCGGCTCATTGATCAGCACCGTATCACGTTTATGGAGTCGACACCCGCGCTGATTGTTCCGTTTATGGAATATATATATCGCCGGAAGCTCGCGCTGCGAAGCGTAAAAATACTGGTACTGGGTTCAGATATGATCAAGTCGCAGGATTTTTATACGCTTCATGAACGCTTCGGAAAAGAAATGCGGATCATTAACAGCTACGGTGTAACAGAAGCGACAATTGATTCTTCGTATTATGAAGCCGAAATGAGCGAAAAGCCGCGGGAAGATGATGTGCCGATCGGTGTTCCGCTTCCGAATGTAAAAATGTACGTCTTAAACAAAGACAAACAGGTCCAGCCGATCGGCGTTTTCGGAGAGCTGTATATCGGGGGCGCCGGCGTCGCCAAAGGATATTGGGGACAGCCTGAGCTGACAGAGGGCGCATTCAGTGACCCGTTACAAACGGGAGAAACGCTTTACAGAACTGGAGATCAGGCTTGCTGGCTTCCGGATGGAACTCTTTGTTTTAAAGGGCGGATCGATAAGCAGGTGAAGATCAGAGGATACAGAATTGAGACGGGAGAAATAGAAAGTGTGCTTTTGAAACACGATCAAGTCAAAGAAGCGGCTGTTACCGTGATGAAAGATGCCGAAGGACAAGCCCGATTAGCGGCATACATCGTTCCTAATGAGGCCGATATCTCATCACTCCGCCAGTCTCTTATGCAGGAGCTTCCGGCTTATATGATGCCGTCTCATATTATCGGTTTAGACAGCATGCCCCTGACACTGAACGGCAAACTTGATAAATCGGCACTGCCGGCAGAAGAGATACATTCATCACAGGCATTTGTCGCGCCCGGCGATGACAAACAGGAGATGTTATGCCGGATTTGGGAAGATGTGCTTCATGTTCAGAAAGCGGGAATTCATCACTCTTTCTTTGAGCTTGGGGGAGATTCCATTAAGGCGCTTCAAGTGTCAGCCCGACTCGCCGGAGAAGGCTGGAACATGTCGATCCGCGATTTGTTTCAATTCCCGACGATTGCAGAACTCGCAAAGCACCTCACACCGGCTGTTGCAACGGCTGATCAGGGACCGATAGAAGGAAGCGCTCCGCTGACACCGATCCAGCAGAGATTTTTTGAGGAGCCGGGTGCGTTTGAGCTTCATTATAACCAAGCGGTCATGCTGTGCAGTGAAGACAGCCTCGAAATAGATGCGCTGTATCAGGCGGTTTGCGCGCTGACAGAACATCATGATGCGCTGCGAATGACCTTCACTGAAAATGAGCATGGGGAAACGGTTCAATATAATCGCGGAATCACAAAGCAGTATGAAGAAATCTTTACGCTTAACGTCATAGATATTTCAGAAGAAACGCAGCCCGAAAAACGGATAGCCGCTGAGGAAAAAGAAATACAGCAGGCTATGCGTCTTGATCAGGGGCCTCTGCTTCATCTCGGAGTGTTCCGGCAGAAGGAAGCCGACCATCTGCTTATAACGATTCATCACCTTATCGTGGACGGCGTGTCATGGAGGATATTGCTTGAAGATCTGCAGACAGCTTATCAGCAGGCATTGGACGGCAAACAAATCGAACTGCCGCCGAAAAGCGATTCTTATATAAAGTATGCCGAAGAACTTTTTGACATTTCCAAGAGCAAAGCATTGCTGGAGGAAGCCGCATACTGGGACAGCGTGATGTCTAGTAAAACAGCGCCGCTGCCGAAAATAACTGATGAAAACGCCGGACGATTGCAGGAAAACGCGCGCACTGCATCGTGGATATTAAGCAGCGAAGTCACGAAACAGCTGCTGTTGGAAACACAGCAGGCATACGGAACGGATGTTCATGAATTGCTTTTAACGGCGCTTGGAATGGCGCTTCATGAGTGGACGGGTTCTGAACAGATGCTTATCAGCACTGAGGGGCACGGTCGCCAGGGGCATATTCCTGACATTGATATGTCAAGAACGGCAGGATGGTTTACATCTGTTTACCCGGTGCTTTTGGATATGAGAGTGCCGGGCGGCTCAGGTGAAAAAACCGCTCACCGCATAAAGACGGTAAAAGACATGATGCGACGGGTTCCTCACCACGGAACCGGCTACGGGCTGCTGAGATATTCGCGAAACATTCTTTATAAAGACCCAGAAATAAGCTTTAACTATCTCGGTGCGTTTGACGGTCTTGAAGGAACGCTGAAGATGTCACCGTTCAAGCCGCAGCATGATATAGCGGCCGGGCGCATCCGCGAGTTTGATCTGGATATTAACGCGATGGTGGCGGCCGGGCAACTGGAGGTAAAAGCCGTTTATACAGATGTATTTGCACCGGGGGCAATCGAGTTCTTCATGAATCGTTTCCATACTCACCTCGAGGACATCATCGCCCACTGTTCCGGCAAGAAAGAGCGGGAAAAAACATTAACGGATTACAGCCATACAGAATTGACCGCTCAAGCACTATCAAGCATTGAAGATCTCGTAAAAGGACTTTAATTTCATAAAAAGGTGTGTGGCATTCGTGACACAAGCGACAGAAATTCAAGATATTTACCCTTTATCATATATGCAGGAAGGCATGCTGTTTCATTCGCTTCTGGATTCCGGATCAAACGCATATGTCGAGCAGATTTCGTTTACAGTCAGCGGGGATTTATGCATTGATACATTCCAAAAAAGTCTGGATACGCTTGTCAGCCGCTATGATATTTTCAGAACGATTTTCATAAAAGAAGTGCCTGACCTTGAAGGTCCGCAGCAGGTTGTCCTTTCACGCCGTGACACAGCCATACAGACTGAGAACATTTCAGACTATTCGGAAGAACGGCAGCAAAGCATCATTGAGGAATTCAAAGAAACCGACCGGTATAAGGGGTTTGATCTGCAAAAAGGCCCCTTAATGCGCCTGACTCTTTTTCAAACAGGAGAAAACCGCTATACGTGCGTTTGGACTCACCATCACATTATGATGGACGGCTGGAGCTTGGGCATTGTGCTGAAAGATTTCTTCAGCATGTATTATGCGATCCGGAACGGGCGGCCTGTAAACCTCGGCAGTCCGGCTCCGTACAGCTCTTATATCAAATGGCTCCGAAGCCGGAATAAAGAAGAAACGTCAGCGTTCTGGTCGCGCTGTTTGGAAGATTACGGAGAAGTCGTTTCCGTTCCGCAAACGAAGAATAAGCCGGCGCAAAACGGTTATGCATCTGAGCATTTTCAATTTTCCCTTGAGTCTGAAACCGTGCAAAAACTGACAGACATTGCCCGAAGCACCGGGGTCACGCTGAATACTTTATTTACGGGCATTTGGGGGCTGCTTCTCCATCGTTACAACGGCACTGAAGATGCGGTCTTCGGTTCGGTTGTTTCCGGCAGGCCGTCTGCTATCAGCGGCATTGAATCCATGGCCGGACTGTTTATCAATACCGTGCCGGTAAGGGTGCGCGCGGCTGGGAATATGACTTTTTCTTCTCTTCTCAAAAAGGTGCAAAAAGAGTCACTCGCTGCGGAAGAGCACAGCTATTATCCGCTTTATGACATTCAAAACGAGAGCGGTCTGCAAAAAGATCTCTTGAACCACATCCTGGTTTTTGAGAATTATCCGGTTCAGATGCAGGCTGCGGTAAACGGCTGGCAGCAAACGGAAAGCAGTGCGCTCTCACTTGAAAACTTTTCGATGGCGGAGGAAACCAATTACGATCTTAACGTCGTCATCGTTCCGGGAGAAGAGTTTTATGTGAAATTCAGCTACAATGCGGGCATCTACGATCGGGAAGACATGAAACGGATCAAAGGGCATATTCTGGAGGTCATCTCCTGTGTAACGGAAGATCCGGACAGGCTTTTATCAAGCATCAGTCTCGTGCCTCCGGAGGAAGAAGCCTTGATTCATTCGTTTAACGAAACGAACCGTCCGTACCATGAGACAACCGTTCATGGGCTGTTTGAAGAACAGGCGGCAAAAACGCCTGACCAAGAGGCGTTGAGATATAACGGGGTAAGCTGGAGCTACAAGAAATTAAATCAGCGGGCGAATCAGCTTGCACATGCGTTAAGGGAAAAAGGCGCACGCCCCGATCAGATCACCGCTGTTATGCTGCGCCGATCAATGAGTACGGTTGCCGCTCTGCTCGGAATTTGGAAGTCGGGCAGCGCCTATATGCCGATTGATGCGGAATTTCCGCCTGAACGGATTTCATTTTTACTGAGAGACAGTGAAGCCTCACTGCTCGTGACTGAAAAAGGCCTGCTCCCCCTCATTCCGCCGCATTTCAAGGGCAGCGTCGTCATCATGGAGGAAACGGTTTCCCAGCAGACCGCACCGCTTCCGCCGGTATCTGACAGCGGAAATTGGGCGTATGTCATTTACACCTCCGGAACGACAGGCCGGCCGAAAGGGGTGCTTGTACAACACAAAGCGATCAGCAATACATTGCAATGGCGGCGTGAAGAATACGGGATGACAGAAGGGGACATAGCGCTTCATCTTTTTTCATACGTATTTGACGGGTCATTAACGAGTCTTTTCACTCCGCTTCTGTCGGGCGCCTGTGTATTGTTAACTGATGAAGATGATGCGAAAGACGTCCTTTCAATAAAACAGAAAATCACCCGCCACGGAGTGAGCCATCTTCTGATCGTTCCGTCTCTGTATCGCGTTCTGCTTGATTCGCTGACGAAAAAGGATGCGCAGACGCTTCGGGCGGTGACATTTGCCGGGGAAGCGGCCACTCCTGATATCGTGGAAGCGAGCCGCAACATATGCCCGAATGCCGAGTTGCTGAATGAATACGGCCCGACGGAAAACAGTGTGGCCACGACGATCCTGCGCAACCTGCAAAAAAGCAGCCGGATTACGATCGGGCGCCCGATTGCCAACACTTCTGTCTATATGATGCACGGAGATCGGCTGCAGCCGGTCGGAGCCGTCGGTGAACTGTGTATTTCCGGAAAAGGTCTGGCGGACGGATATTTTCAGCAAAAAGAGCTGACGGACAAAGTCTTTACCCCTCATCCGTTTCGTGAAGGTGAACGGCTGTACAGAACGGGAGATGCAGCCCGATTTTTACCGGATGGAACGATTGAATATATGGGACGCTTTGACGATCAGGTCAAGGTAAGAGGTTACAGAATTGAATTAGGAGAAATCGAAACGGCACTCAGAAGTCTGTCCGGGGTAAGAGAGGCGGCAGTCACCGTGCGCAAAATGGCGGACGGGGAACAGGAGCTTGCAGCTTATGTCGTACTGCAAAACGCGGGTGTGACATTTGACCCTCATGCCGAATTGGCCGGGAGATTACCTGCTTATATGATACCGGGAAGCTTTACCAAATTAACGGAGATGCCGCTGTCTGTGAGCGGAAAACTTGATCGGGCCGCACTTCCTGAGCCGAAAGAAGCTGAGAGAACCGGTGATTATCAAGCTCCGCGCACAATGCTTGAGACCGAGCTGCTGTCTATTTGGCAAGAAGTGCTGAAACGGGAACACATCAGTATGAGAGATGATTTCTTCCAAATCGGCGGACAGTCGCTGAAAGCCGCATCGCTTGTTTCAAACATACATAAACGGCTCCAAATTGAACTTGCCGTCCGCCATGTTTTTGAACATCCGACCATCGAGAGCATGGCCCGCTTCCTTGAACAGAGGAAAAGAGGAGAATATGCAGAAATCACGCCTGCTGTGGCAAAGGACTTGTACCCGCTATCTTTTGCGCAAAAAAGGCTCTATGCCCTTCATCAGCTTGCGGCGGACAGTACGGGCTATCATATGCCCGCTTGTCTGGAACTGAGCGGCAGACTCAACCGGGATCGTCTGCACGAAGCCTTTTCAGCGCTGTTACAAAGGCATGAAGCGTTACGCACTTCATTTGTTTTACGAAACGGGGAGCCGATGCAGCACATACATTCACATGTCGATCTTGACCTCACAGAGATTCACATGCCATCCGGGAACCTTCTTCAAGAGGTGATGGAAACTTTCGTCAAACCATTTGACGTGGAAAAAGCGCCGCTTTTGAGAGTGACTTTAGCCAAAGTCACTGAAGAACGTCATTTTCTGCTGCTTGATATGCATCATCTTATCGCAGACGGTGTGTCAATGAGCGTTCTGATTCGAGAATTGACGGATTTATACAGAGGAAAGGAGTTGCGGCCGTTAAAACTCCAGTACAAAGATTTTTCCGTCTGGCAGCATGAGCGGTTTGCCGCTGAAGAATTCAAAAGACATGAGCGTTATTGGCTGGAGACGATCGGGGAAAACATTCCCGTACTTGATCTGCCGCTCGATAAAAAGCGCCCTCAGCTTCCTGATTTCAGCGGGTCCGTTGTTCGAACGCGCCTTCAAAAGGAATCGGCGGAGAATTTGCGCCGGCTCATGGATGAGACAGGTTCGACGCTGTATATGATTCTTTTGGCAAGCTACTCCTTGTTCCTTTCTAAATTGAGCGGGCAGGAAGACATTGTCGTCGGTTCACCTGCGGCCGGCAGAAGCCGCGCTGAGCTTGCCGGGGTCATCGGCATGTTTGTAAATACCGTGGCAATGAGAAGCAGGCCGAAAGGGGATAAGACATTCCGCGCTTATTTAGAAGAGGTGAAAATGCTCGCCCTCGGCGCGGCCGAACATCAGGACTTCCCGTTTGAAGAACTTGCCCAAAAGCTTGATACACACCGGGAAGTCAATCGCAATCCGCTGTTTGATGCCATGCTCGTTTTGCAAAACAGTGATGATTTCGAAGTAAACCTTCCGGGCTTAGTTGTTTCTTCACATTCAGTGAAGCATGACATTTCAAAATTCGACTTGACGCTTCATGCCGAGGAACGGCCGGATGGCTCACTGGATTTTCATTTTGAATACAGTACCGCGTTGTTTGAAAAAGATACGATCGAACGGTGGGCCGGTCATTTTAAAGAGCTTTTAGGACAAATCGCATCGGATGATGAGCGGAAGCTGTCTGACATTCATTTGCTGGACACAAACGAGCGGCAGATGCTTCTTCAAGCGGAAAATCAAACGGCGGGGTATCCGAGGCATGAAACGATCGTCAGTTTATTTGAAGCACAGGCGGAAAAAATGCCGGATCAAATTGCAGCCGTCATGTCTGATGAGCGTCTCACCTACCGCGAGCTCAATGAAAAGGCGGATCGAATCGCCGATATGCTGTCGGAAAACGGCATCCGCTCCGGACAGATTGTCGGAATTATGACCGAACGATCTCCGGATATGCTGATTGGGATTCTCGGTATTTTAAAAGCGGGAGGAGCTTATCTGCCGATTGATCCTGACTATCCTGACGAGCGGATTTCATTTATGCTGACTGACAGCGGCGCGCGTGTTCTGTTGACGCAATCGGGCCTTGGGATATCCGGAATGGACGGGCTGCCGGTTTTATACATCGATAAGCCTGAATCCGTTTCAGCAGACAGAACGAAAGAAATGATAACGCCTGAACAGCCGGCTTACGTGATTTACACATCGGGCACAACCGGAAAACCGAAAGGCGTTATGACGGAACACCGCAATGTCATCAGCCTTATCACACATAAAGGACTGCCGTTTGATTTCGGCTCTGGAGACGTCTGGACGCTGTTCCACTCCTATTGCTTTGATTTTTCTGTATGGGAAATATTCGGCGCGCTCTTATACGGCGCAAAGGTAGTTATCGTGCCGAAAGAAACTGCCCGTGATCCGCATTTGTACCGGCAGCTGCTGCAAAGTGAAGGCGTAACGGTGCTGAACCAAACACCGACGGCTTTTTCCGGACTCATTCATGAAGAGGCCGGGCATACGGACAGGCTACAGCTTCGATATGTCATTTTCGGCGGAGAGGCGCTTCAGCCCGGCATGCTGAAAAGCTGGAAAGAGAAGTACCCGGAGACGGAGCTTGTTAATATGTACGGTATTACGGAAACCACGGTTCACGTCACATGCAAAAAACTGAATATGGATGATATTGAGAGAAACAAAAGCAATATCGGCAGACCGCTGGAAACCCTCCATGCTTTTGTCATGGATATCTATATGAATCCGCAGCCGATCGGAATTCCCGGTGAGCTTTATATCGGCGGGGAAGGTGTCGCGAGGGGATATGTAAACAGGGATGATTTAACCGCCTCCCGTTTCATCACGAATCCGCATGTTTCCGGCATGCGGCTCTACCGGACGGGCGATATCGCCAAAAGGCTCTCAAATGGCGAGCTGGAATATGTCGGGCGTAAAGATGCGCAAGTAAAAGTCAGAGGCCACAGAATTGAGCTGGGAGAAATTAAATCAGCGCTGCAAGAGCTTTCCTCTGTGAAAGAGGCCGCCGTGATCACACGTGCTGATCAGCATGGTCAGCACTCCATTTACGCATACGCGGTCTTACACGGAAACGAAAAGATAAAAGAAGCAGAGATTCAGGCCTCTCTCAGAGCTTTTCTGCCGGAATATATGATTCCCGCCCGCTTGATAGAGCTTGATGAACTGCCTTTGACGGCGAATGGGAAGCTGGACGAGAAGGCGCTCCCGCAGCCTGAATTAAATGATAGCCTTGGAGATGATATCAGCCTGAGAAATGAAACTGAAGAAATGATGGCTGACATCTGGGAAGAACTCTTAGGTGTTGAAGGACTCGGCCCCAATGCTCATTTCTTCCATCTCGGCGGGGATTCGATTAAAGCGCTGCAAGTATGTGCGAGGCTGAAACAGCAGGGCTATGAAACGACCGTTCGCGAGCTGTTCGAGCATCAGACACTGGGAGAAGTATCGATGCGGCTCCGGAAAGTCCGCCGCGTGATTGATCAGGCTCCCGTCACGGGAGACGTGCCGCTGACGCCGATCCAGCATTGGTTCTTGTCGCAATCATTGCCGCATGATCATTTTAATCAGTCCGTAATGCTCCGCAGTGCGGACAGAATCAATGAATCTGCTATGAGAAAAGCGCTGGCACAGCTCGCGGTTCATCATGACGCATTACGGATCGTATGCGGCACGCAAAACGGATCGGTGACTCAATACAACAGAGCGGAAAACCTTCCTGAAGAAGAACTCTTTACGTTTGAAACGCATGACGTGAGAGGGAAAGGGTCATTACAAGAGGAGCACGCCGCAATTGAACAGGCGGCCGCCCGTATTCAAACTTCCATTCGGCTGGAGACGGGTCCGCTCGTAGCTGTCGGATTATTTCACGCTAATGATGGCGATCATCTGCTGCTTTCCATTCATCACCTTGTCATTGACGGGGTGTCATGGCGGATTTTATTTGAAGATCTCACCGCATGCTACAGGCAGGCGCTCGAAGGAAAAGAAACCGCGCTTCCGGCAAAAACCGATTCCTATCAGACTTACGCGAAGCAAATCTCTGATTATGCAAAAAGCCGCCGGCTGTTACAGGAAGCAGACTACTGGTCCGAAAGAGAGAAAGCGGCGGTCGAACCGCTTCCGAAAGATGCCCGCATCTCTTCCAATCTTCTGAAAGATACAGATGTGATGACCGTTACATTGACAAAACAGGAGACTGAGCAGCTGTTAACGGAAGCGAACAGAGCATACACAACAGAGACGGGTGAATTATTGCTTGCCGCGTTAAGCCTTGCGCTGAACAGATGGACTGGAAACGAGACATTCAAAATCAGCATGGAAGGCCATGGAAGGGAAGAGCACTTGGAGCATCTTGATATCAGCAGAACCATCGGCTGGTTTACATCAATTTATCCGGTATTGGTTGACGCAAGTTTTCAAGATCAGACTGATGACGGCGAGCGTCTCGGTTATCACATTAAGCGGACAAAAGACATGATGCGCCGCATTCCGCATAAAGGAGCGGGATACGGGGTGCTGAAGTATATAAGCAAACTCTGGGAAGAGACTGAATCCGATGCTCCTGAAATCAGTTTTAACTATCTGGGGCAGTTTGACCGGGAAATCCGTTCCAGCGGCTTCGGTGTTTCTCCCGTAAAAGCGGGAAATGAAGTCAGCCCGGACTGGGAACGCCCGTACACACTTGATATCAGCGGCTCCGTATCCTCGGAATGTCTCAGCATGCATGTCGTGTACAACCGTTTTCAGTATCAAAAAGAAACGATTGAAGTTTTGACGGGACATTTTCATGCCTTTCTCAAGCAGATCATCACGCATTGCACAGGCAAAGAGGAGCGTGAATGGAGCGCCGCTGATTTCAGTGACGAGGAGTTAACGCTGGAAGATCTGAGTGACATTATGGGAGCCGTCAACAAACTATAGAAAAGGAGTGGCGCAATGGGGCAGCAATCGGAAATACAAGATATATATCCTTTATCTTTTATGCAGGAGGGCATGCTTTTTCATTCTCTGTTGGATCATGACTCAAGAGCCTACTTCGAACAAGCGGTGTTTACGATCAGCGGACAGCTTGACCGGGAACGATTCCAAAAAAGTATAGATGCTGTTTTTGAACGATACGATATTTTCCGTACGACATTTATTCATAAGAATGTGGCGAAGCCCCGCCAAGTCGTGTTGAAAAACAGGCCGAGCCGCGTTCAGTTCCATGATATTTCTCATTTGGACGAGAAGGCACAAGACAAATATGCCGACCGGTTCAGAAAAGAAGATAAAGATAAAGGCTTTGATTTGCAGTCAGACCCTCTCATGAGAATCACTATTTTAAAAAAAGCGTCCGAACGCTATGTTTGTATATGGAGCCATCATCATATCGTCATGGACGGCTGGTGCTTCGGAATTGTCATGAAGGAATTTCTGATGATCTATCAATCTCTCGGAGACGGACGGCTCCCGTCTCTCGAGCCTGTTCAGCCATATGGAAAGTATATTAAATGGCTCATGAAGCAGGATCGTAAAGAAGCTGGGATTTTTTGGAAAACGAAACTTGCCGACCTTGAGCAATCGGCGTCTCTTCCGAAAAAATCTGCAGAACCAAATGGCGAACTTGAGCAGGCGGTTTTCACCATTTCGGAAGAGCAGACAAATGAGCTGAAAAACATTGCGGCAAGGGCGGGAGCAACGCTGAATACAGTGTTCCAGGCACTGTGGGGCATGTTGCTGCAGCGTGTCAGCCGCTGTGATGACGCCGTTTTCGGTTCTGTCGTTTCCGGCCGGCCGTCGGATCTCGCAGGCGTGGAAAAAATGGTGGGACTGTTTATCAATACGATTCCCGTGCGGGTGAAAAGCGGTTCATTTTCTTTTCTGGGGCTCGTCAGGCATTTGCAGCAGGAGACGCTGCAAGCAGAAGCGTACAGCTATTATCCGCTGTTTGACATTCAGGCGCAAAGCCCTCTGAAGCAAGCGCTGTTTGACCACATTATCGTGTTTGAAAATGTGCCGGCCCAGCGTGAAATTGAAAATGTGAGTCAGGCCGGTTCATTTGATTTTGCGGTAGAAGATTTCACGATGGAGGAAGTCACAAACTACGGATGCAGCATAAAGGTGATTCCGGGAAATTCTCTTTATATCCGCTTAAACTTTGATACCGGTATATACGATCGTGTTTTTATGAAGAATATTGAAACATTTTTACGGCATATGATGAAGTCAGTCATTTCCGACCCTGAAATGAGCGCCTCCGAGATCGCATTGCTGGATGCGTGTGAAGCCAGAAATATGCTGGATGCGTTTAACCGTACAGAAACGGTTGAACCGCCGGCTCCGACGCTTCACGGACTGTTTGCCCGCCGTGCCGCGCTTTCGCCGCATCGTCCGGCGCTCCGTTTTCCGGGCGGCATGCTGACGTACGCCGAGCTCGATCAGTACACGGACAGGCTCGCCTTTCGGCTCCGCCAAAAAGGCATCCGCAAAGAAAGCATGGTCGGCATACTCGCTGAACGCTCGCCGGAGATGGTGGTTTCTGTGCTTGCCGTGTTAAAAGCGGGCGGCGCCTACGTGCCGCTTGACCCAGACTATCCTGAGGACAGGCTGCGCTATATGCTCGATGACTGCGGCGCTTGTCTCCTGCTTGCACAGCCGGGGTTATCCGTTTCCGGTTTTTCCGGCGAGACGCTAGAAGTGTCTCTTTCTGCTCTGACAAGTGAGACGGAGACAGGGGCTGTCTCTGAAGAAGCGGATGCTGATTCGCTCGCTTATATCATTTATACGTCCGGTTCGACGGGAACACCGAAGGGAGTGGCTGTTGAACACCGTCAGGCCGCCGCCTTTTTATCAGGGATGCAAGGGCAGTTCCCGTTAACGGAAGAGGACATCATCGTGCTGAAATCATCCTTTTCATTCGATGCTTCCATCTGGCAATTGTTTTGGTGGACGATGTCCGGCGCTTCCGTGTATCTGCTTCCTGCCGGATGGGAGAAAGATCCTGTGCGGATGATTGAAGCGTTTGCCTCAGAAAAGGTGACGACCGCGCATTTTATTCCGGCGATGGTCAACAGCTTTTTAGACGCGCTGGAAACAGAGCCTGAGGAAACAAGAACACGCCTCGGCAGAACACTGACACGCGTGTTTGCCGGAGGGGAAGCTCTTTCCCCGCTTACGGCTGCCCGGTTTGCCGATCTGTTGCCGGAGACCGTGCTTATTCACGGCTACGGGCCGACGGAAGCGACGGTTGATGCGGCGTTTTACGTCTGTGACCGAAAACGGGACAGCGGACGGACAAGGCTTCCGATCGGAAAACCCGTTCCTGGTGCCCGTCTGTATGTATTAGATAGCGGAGGAACCATCCAGCCTGCGGGTGTGGCAGGAGAGCTGTACATCGCGGGGACAGGGGTGGCCCGGGGCTATCTGAACCGGCCTGAGCTGACGGGGGAGCGTTTTCTCGATGATCCGTTTTATCCGGGAGAACGCATGTATCAGACGGGAGATATCGCACGCTGGACAGAAGACGGCCTTGTCGAATGGCTCGGCCGTTCAGACGGACAGGTGAAAGTCCGCGGCTACCGGATTGAACCGGGAGAAATCGAAGCGGCGATCCGGCGCATCGACGGCATTCGTGAGGCGGCGGTCACCGCCCGGACCGAACACGGCGAAACCGCGCTTTACGCCTATATCGAAGGACGGGAAAGCGATGACGTGCGGGCGGAGCTTGCGACACGCCTTCCGGCCTACATGATGCCGGCTCAGTTTATAGAGATGAGCGAATGGCCGGTCATGCCGAGCGGAAAGCTTGACCGCCGCGCGCTGCCGGCTCCCGGCGGAGCGGCAGACAGACAGGCGTACACCGCCCCGCGGAACGTCACGGAAATGAAGCTTTGCGCCCTTTGGGAAGAGGTGCTGAAAAACGGCCCCGTCGGCATCCGGGATCACTTTTTTGAGCGGGGCGGCCATTCGTTAAAAGCGACGGCTCTCGTCTCTCGCATCGCCAAAGAGTTCGGTGTTCAGGTGCCGTTACAGGACATCTTCGCCCGGCCGACGGTGGAAGAGCTCGCTTCGGTTATTCAGGACTTGGAAGAGAGCCCGTATGAAGCGATTCAGCCTGCGCAAACACAGGACACCTACCCGGTGTCTTCGGCGCAGAAACGGATGTATGTGCTCCAGCAGCTTGAAGACGGCGGTGTCGGCTACAATATGCCGGCTGTGCTGGAACTGACGGGCCCGCTTGACCGCAGCCGGCTGGAGGAGACGTTCCGGCAGCTTGTGGAGCGGCATGAGTCGCTCAGAACGTCCTTTGAAACGGGGCCTGACGGCGAACCGGTGCAGCGCATCCATGACAGCGTGCCGTTTCAGCTCGATGAGGCCGAGTCACCTGACGCATTTGTCCGGCCGTTTTGTCTGGAGGAAGCGCCGCTCTTCCGTGCGGCCCTCGTGAAAGAATCGGATGAACGTCATCTTTTATTAACGGATATGCATCATATTATTTCTGACGGTGTGTCCGTCAACACCTTGATTAAAGAATTCGGCGAGCTGTACGCAGGCCGTTCGCTTGCGCCGATGCGCCTTCAATATAAAGACTATGCCGTCTGGCAGCGGTCGTTTCAGGAGAAAGAAGGATACCAGAAGCAGGAAGCGTATTGGCTGAAGCGGCTAGAAGGAGAGCTTCCGGTGCTTGAGCTTCCGGCTGACAAGCCCCGTCCGGCTGTCAGAAGCTTTGCGGGCGGCAGCGTATCGTGCACGCTTGACGCTGAAACGGCATCCGGCCTTCACCGCATCGCCCGGGATCACGGCTCCACTTTGTATATGGTGCTTCTCGCCGCGTACAATACGTTACTCGCGCGATTGAGCGGTCAGGAAGACATCATCGTCGGCTCGCCAATTGCCGGGCGTCCGCACAAAGACCTTGAACCGATTCTCGGCATGTTCGTCAACACGCTGGCCATCAGAACGGAGCCGAAAGGAGACAAACGGTTTACCGATTACTTGGCGGAAGTCCGCCAGGCGGCGCTTGAAGCGTATGAGCATCAGGATTACCCGTTTGAAGAGCTTGTGGAGCAGCTCGGCGTGCAGCGGGACATGAGCCGCAATCCGCTGTTTGACGTTATGTTTGTGCTCCAAAATATGGAGCGTGAATCCCTGGTGTTAAATAAGCTGCATTTGGCTCAAACTGCGGATACAAGTCATAAAACCGCAAAGTTTGATGCCACGCTTTACGCGTCAGAAGGGTCTGACGGTTCCATCAGCTTTGATTTTGAATTCAATACAGATATCTATCAAAAACAGACAATTGAAAAATGGCTTTCTTATTTTACCCGTATTCTTACAAAAGTAATTGAAAACCAAGCGATACCGCTTGGTGATATTCACGTACTGGATGATGCTGAAACAAATCGCGTCATTTATCAGTTTAATCAGACGAAAAGCGATTACCCAAGACACGAAACCATCAGCCGTTTATTTGAGCGGCAGGCAAAAGAAACTCCCGATGCCCGGGCAGTTGTATATGATGGACAAATCTTGACATACCGTGAGCTGAACGAACGGGCTAACAGAATAGCGGCGGCTCTCCGATCAAATGGCGTCGGTCCGGAAAGCGTTGTCGCCTTATTAACCGGCCGCACAACAGAGCTTGCTTCCGGAATCCTCGGAATATTAAAAGCGGGGGGCGCCTACTTGCCTATCGGTGACGATGTGCCGCGGGAACGGGCTGAATGGATGCTTAAAGATTGTAAAGCTGAGATTCTTCTCCAATCTGATAAACTTGACGGTCTGCCGCTTTCAGGAAAACGTTTATTCATAGAGGATATTCAAACAAAGGCCGGCTTGAGTTCGGAAAATCCCGAACCGCTCGGCGGACCTGAATCGTTGGCCTACATGATTTATACATCCGGGTCAACAGGTGCGCCAAAAGGCGTCATGATTGAACAGCGAAGCGTGATCCGCCTTGTGAAAAACAGCAATTATATTGATTTTACGCCGGAAGATAGACTGTTGTTTACTTCATCATTAGGATTTGACGTTACGACATTTGAAATATTCGGTCCGCTTTTAAACGGCGCTTCTTTATATGTAAGTGACCAGGAAACCTATCTCGATTCTGATGTTCTGGAAACATTTATACAGCAAAACGGCATTACGACACTGTGGCTGACATCGTCTCTGTTCAACCATTTATCAGAACAAAATGAACACGTGTTTTCCGGATTATCCCGATTGATTATCGGCGGGGAAGCACTGTCCCCGAGCCATGTAAACCGGGTTCGGAATGCGCTGCCGCATCTCTCAGTATGGAATGGATACGGACCGACTGAAAACACGACGTTCTCGACTTGCTTTTTGATTGAACAATCATACGATCATTCAATCCCGATCGGGCGCCCAGTCGGAAATTCAACCGCATATATCATAAACAGCAGGGGAACACCGCAGCCGATCGGCGTCATCGGCGAATTATGCACTGGAGGAGACGGTGTGGCAAGAGGATACTTCGGCCGCCCTGAGCTGACGGAAGAAAAATTTGTCCCTAATCCTTTTGTTCCCGGAGAACGGATGTACCGCACCGGAGATTTAGCCCGCTGGCTGCCGGACGGAACGATCGAATATGCCGGGCGGATGGATGATCAAGTGAAAATCCGCGGTTATCGGGTCGAGCTGGGAGAGATTGAAGCCGCACTGAGGAGCCTGGACGGCGTGAAAGAAGCTGCCGTGTCAGTCAGAACCGGGCAGTCCGGCAATAAAGAACTGATCGCATATATGAGTCTGCAGGCGGGCATGGATACAGAAAAAGTGCGTTCTTCACTGTCTAAGCAACTGCCGAATTACATGGTTCCGGCCTATATGATGGAACTTGAGAAGCTGCCGCTTACGCCGAACGGTAAATTGGATCGGAAAAATCTGCCCGAACCGGAGCTCGCGCTTCAAACCGCGTATACAGCTCCCCGCAATGAGCTTGAAGAACAGCTTTCCGTGATCTGGCAGGAAGTGCTCGGCGCAAAACAAGTCGGGATTGAGGACTCATTTTTTGAGTTGGGCGGCGATTCAATCAAAGCGCTGCAAGTTTCCGCACGGCTCGGACGCTATGGGTGGAAAATGACGGCAAGCGACTTATTCCGGCACCCGTCCATTAAGGAACTCGCGCCTCTTATCCGGAAAGCGGAAAGAGTCATCGATCAGCGGCCGGTGGAAGGAGACATACCTTGGACACCCGTTCAGCACTGGTTTTTATCACAGCGGATGAAAAACAGAAATCATTTCAATCAGTCCGTCATGATGTTCAGCTCTGACGCATTGCATAAACAGCCGCTCAAAGAAGCCTTGGAGCATCTTGTCATTCATCATGATGCACTCCGGATCACCGTCAGTGCAGAAAACGAAAGTTTCAGACAAATCAATCACGGTATTCAAAAAGCTGAACTGTACAGCTTGGACATTTGGGATCTGTCTGAGACAGATACTTGGGAAAGAGAAATAGAAACTGAAGTGGCTGCGCTCCAACAGCGGATGGATATTGAAAAAGGGCCGTTATTAAAAGCCGGCTGGTTCAAAACCCGGTCCGGGGATTATTTATTCATCACCGTACATCACCTGGCGGTTGACGGAGTGTCATGGCGTATTCTGCTGGAGGATTTATCTGCCGCTTACACTCAAGCCGTAAAAGGTCAGCCGGTCCAGCTTCCGCCAAAGACCGATTCGTTTAAGCAATACGCCGTAAGGCTTTCAGAATACGCAAAAAGCAGCAAGCTGATGCGTGAAGAAGAATATTGGCGTTTTATTGAAGAAGAAACAGCCGCCGAACTTCCTTATGAAAAACCGCAGCATCAGACGGGAGCCGACAGCATTCGGCGAACGGTAAGCTTTACGCTTACAAAAGAAGAAACGTCCGTTTTGCTTCAGCAGGTCAACCGGGCCTACCATACCGATACGCAAGATATTCTTCTGACTGCCGCAGCTTTGGCTTTACGGGACTGGACAGGGGGCGGCAGACTGCGCATCGCGATGGAAGGGCACGGGAGAGAGCACATCATGCCGGAGCTCGACATCAGCCGCACCGTAGGCTGGTTTACCTCCATGTACCCGGTGCTCATTGACTTGAACACAGCAGGCGCTGAGCTTGGAACGGCTGTAAAAACGGTCAAAGACACACTCGGAAGAATACCGGATAAAGGAATAGGCTACGGCATTTTAAAATACATGACACCGCCTGAACAAAAAACAATCCGCTTCAGACAAGCGCCTGAAATCAGCTTTAACTATTTAGGGCAATTCAATGATACAGAAGATCAGCACACGTTCAGTCTGTCCGGTCTTGCAAGCGGGCACGACATCACGCCGACATGGCAGCGGGAACAAGCGGTGGAAATGAGCGCGATGGCCGCACAAAACAAACTTCACTTCAGTTTGAGCTATCCGCCGAGCCGCTTCCGCAAAGAAACGATGGAACAGCTGCTGCAAACCTTACAGCAATATTTGCGTGATATTATGGCGCACTGCACAGGGAAAGAGGAAGCAGAAAAAACCGTTAGTGATTTTAGCAGCAAAACGTTAACATCTGATGATTTGGACAGCATAGCGAGTTTTGTCGAGGAACTGTAGAAAAAGGCGACGGGGAGATTATAACATGACAAAAAAGAATGCAATTCAGGATATTTATCCGCTGTCTTATATGCAGGAAGGAATGCTTTTTCATTCCCTCCTGCAAAAGGAATCACAGGCTTACGCCGAGCAGGCCTCCTTTTCAATAACGGGGAAGGTTGACACCCGCGTGTTTGAAGAGAGCGTTCATGCCCTTTTCGAAAGACATGATATTTTCAGAACGATCTTTATCAGCCAGAACGTGTCAGTGCCGCAGCAGGTCGTATTAAAAGAGCGGAACGTCAGCATCATTGAGGAAAATCTCACTAATTTAAACAAGGCTGATCAAATCAAGCATATTGAAGAAGCCAAACGAAGAGACCGTAAGAAAGGATTTCATCTGCAAAAAGACATGCTGATGCGGGTGACGCTGCTTCAAACCGGTGAATGTGATTATACGTGTATATGGAGTTTCCATCACATCATTATGGATGGCTGGTGTCTCGGAATCGTGCTGAAAGAGTTCTTCCAGATATACGCCTCGCGGCTCCGCCGGACACCGTTAACGCTTGAGCCCGCTGTGCCGTACGGGACCTACATCAAGTGGCTGATGGAGCAAGATAAAGAAAAAGCCGCTTCGTACTGGGAGCGATACCTTGAAGGCTTTGAGCAGCAGACTGTTCTGCCGAAGCAGAAAAAAGCCGGCGAAAGCAGACAAGAGGAAGTGACGTTTTCCTTTTCAAAAGAGGACACAGCTAAGCTGAAAGAGCTGGCCGTGAAAGAAGAGGTCACGCTGAGCACCATTTTCCACACGCTCTGGGGCATTTTGCTTCAGGCGTATAACCAGACAGAAGATGCGGTTTTTGGTTCTGTCATTTCCGGAAGGCCGTCTGAAATCGAAGGCATCGAGCGAATGATCGGCCTGTTCATTAATACCGTGCCTGTCCGGATCAACGGGGCGGACATCCCGTTTCAAAAGCTGATCAAAAACGTGCAAAAGGACGCTTTGAAAGGACAGGCTTACAGCTATCATCCGCTTTATGACATACAGGCGAATTCACAGGTAAAACAAGGCTTAATTGACCACATTCTCGTCTTTGAGAATTATCCGGTTGAACAGGAGCTTGATGTGCTGAACAGCAAGGGGGACACGAAAGACCTTTTTCACATCCATGATTTCAGCATGGAAGACGAAACCAACTACAGTTTTTACCTGATGGTGGCGCCGGGTGACGAGATTCATTTGAAAATGAGATACGATTCAAGCGTGTATGACCGCCAATTTATCGAAAATATCAAAGGCCATTTGGCACACATCGTCTCCCAGGTTCTCGACAAACCGGACATCACGCCGGACAAGCTTGAAATCATCACTCCAGGGGAAAAAGCGCAGCTGCTTGCGCCGATTTCTGAAGAGACCGAAAAGCCTGAATATGACACGGTTCATGCAATGTTTGAACGGCAGGCCGCAAAAACGCCGGATCAAATCGCGATTCGGTATGAAGGTGAGTCAGTGACGTACAAAGAGCTGAACGAATCGGCTAATAAGCTGGCCCGCCTGCTGAAAAAACGCGGTTTAAAGCGGGAGGAGCCGGTAGGCGTCATGCTCGGCCGTTCCCCTTCTTTAGCGGCGGCTGTTCTCGGTATTTTAAAAGCGGGCGGCGCCTTTGTCCCGATAGATCCGGGCAGTCCAAAGGAGCGTATCCGATATGTCATTGAAAACAGCGGCTGCGTCCATGTTGTAACAGAGCGGCATCAGTCCGTCCCCGCGGAACAAACGCTGCAAGTTACATACATAGAAGAGGCCGGGACGGAAGCGGACGGAAGCAATGTGCAATCCATTAATACGGCAGACGACCTCCTTTATATGATTTATACATCGGGAACGACAGGGAAACCGAAGGGTGTGCTGCTCGAACATAAAAATATGGCCAATCTGCTTTCTGACCAATTGACGAACACAGACATTGATTTTTGCACAAATGTGCTGCAGTACGCATCCTTGGCGTTTGACGTCTGCTATCAGGAGTTATTTTCAGTACTCTTGAGCGGCGGCACCCTCTGTATCGTGCCCGAATCAATCAAACGGGATGTTTCTCAGCTGTTTTCGTTTATTGATCAGCACAACACGGAAGTTGTGTTTTTCCCGACTGCGTTTGTCAAGATGCTTTTCAATGAAGAAGGTTATGCACAGTCTTTTCCCCGCTGTGTGAAGCATGTCATTACGGCCGGGGAGCAGCTGACCGTCTCGCGTTTGTTCAGGCAGACGCTCCGTTTACACGGTATGCATCTGCATAATCATTACGGCCCGTCAGAAACTCATGTGGTTTCAACGTATACGATTTCTGCGGGAGATGACATACCTGAACATCCGCCGATCGGGAAACCGATCCATCATAACAGGATGTATATTCTCAGCAAAAACCGGCAGCTTCAGCCTCTCGGAATTGCGGGAGAATTGTATATTTCCGGAGCGAATACAGGAAGAGGCTATGTGAACAATCCGGCGCTGACCAAAGAGAAATTTTTGCCGGATCCGTTCAGAACGGACGCCGTCATGTACCGGACCGGAGATTTGGCAAGACTGCGTGCGGACGGCCAAATTGAATACATCGGCCGGACAGATGATCAAGTGAAGATCAGAGGGTACCGGATTGAACCGAAAGAAATTGAAACCGTTCTGGCAAATCATCATGCCGTGAAAGAAGCTGCCGTTCTGATTCAAACGAATGAGTCGGGCGAAAATGAATTATGCGCTTACTGCAGCGTCTCACAAGCGACTGATCCTTCTCAGCTGCGGAGAGATTTGGCTAAAGAGCTGCCTGATTATATGATTCCGGTCAAATGGGCTTTTGTTGACTCAATTCCGCTCACTGCGAACGGAAAAGTCGATCAGCAGGCCCTTCCGGAAGCTTCGGCGTACGCAGCGGGCCGTCGATATACAGCTCCCCGGAATGTGACCGAGCTGAAGCTTACCCGCATATGGGAAGAAGTGCTTCAAACCGGCCCGATCGGCGTTCACGATCACTTTTTCGAGCTTGGCGGCCATTCATTAAAGGCGACGGCACTCGTTGCAAAAATAGCTAAAGAGTGCAGTGTGCAAATCCCGCTGAGCGATGTCTTCAGCCATCCGACTGTAGAAGAACTCGCCAAAATCATCAGTGAAGCAGAAGAGAACCCGTTCGCATCCATAGAAAAGACAGAAATGAAAGAAACATATCCTGTCTCATCCGCCCAAAAACGGATGTACGTCCTTCACCAGCTTGAAAATGGCGGTGTCAGCTATAACATTCCAGCCGTTTTAGAGGTGAGGGGGCCGTTTGACCGAGATAGGATGGAAGCCGTGTTCAAGGAACTGATCCAGCGGCATGAACCGCTCAGAACGTCCTTTGAAGAAAAAAACGGCCTGCCCGTGCAGAGGATTCATGACGACGTGCCGTTTGCATTTACAAAAGAACAATCAGCCGAAGCGTTTATCCGGCCGTTCGATCTCGGCAAAGCGCCCCTTTTCCGGGCGGGATTTGTCCAAATAGAAAAAGACCGGCATCTGCTTTTAGCTGACATGCATCATATTATTTCAGACGGCGTATCCGTCAATCTTTTGATACGTGAATTCAGTGAGCTGTATGCTGAGAGAAGTCTGCCGCCGTTACGGATTCAATACAAAGATTATGCCGTCTGGCAGCAATCATTTATGGCGGGCGCCGCATATCGGAAACAAGAGGAGTACTGGCTGAACCGGCTTGCCGGTGAGATTCCCGTGCTTGAATTGCCGGCTGATAAGCCGCGTCCCCCGGTGCGGAGCTTTTCCGGTGACCGGGTGTCATTTGTCATCAATGAAAAACATACAGCTCAGTTGAAAAAGCTGGCGAAAGAAAACAAAAGCACACTGTATATGACGCTGCTTGGTGTGTACACGGTTCTGTTAGCCCGTTTAAGCGGACAGGAAGATATGATTGTCGGGTCTCCGATTGCAGGAAGGCCTCATGCCGACCTTGACGCCGTTCTGGGCATGTTTGTCAATACGCTTGCTTTCAGGACGCGTCCCGACGGAAGCATGACATTCAAAGAATATTTAAAGGAAATTCGCCAAACAGCGCTTGAGGCTTACGAACATCAGGATCACCCGTTAGAAGAGCTCGTCGATAAGCTCGGTGTGCCGCGGGACATGTCCCGAAATCCGCTGTTTGACACAACATTTGCGCTGCAAAATATGGAACAGCAGAAGCTTAGAGCGGCCGGACTTGAACTGCAGCCGGCAGACGTCAGCCTGCCGATTTCTAAATTTGACTTATCGCTGTACATCTCTGAAAACGCCGGTGAATTGTACTGCCAGTTTGAATTCAGCACCGATTTGTTTAAGAGAGAAACGATTCAAAAATGGGCGGGATTTTTTACGACACTTGCCGAAAACGCCGCGGCTGATCCGGGCTTGGAATTAGACGATATTTCTGTTTTGACAGAAAAAGAAGAAGTGTCTCTGCTTCAAGATTTCAGCCCCTTTCAGAAAACAGCGTTTCCGCTTCATCAGTCTCTTCATGATCTGCTGGAACAGCAGGCGGAAAAAACGCCGGACCGTCCTGCGATTTTAACTGATGACATTTCGATTACGTATCAGGAACTGAACGAAAGGGCAAACGAGCTTGCGCATCAGCTGATCAAGCGGGGGATAAGGCTGGAGGATAAAACTGCCATTATGGGCCGGCGTTCTCCTGACATGCTGATCGGCATTTACGCTGTCTTAAAAGCAGGCGGTGCATATCTGCCGATTGATCCGGATTACCCGGAAGAGCGGATTCGCTTTTTACTGAAAGACAGCGGCGTGAAATTCTTACTGGCAGAACCAGAACTTTTCGCACCAGATCTTTTTGAGGGAGAAATGATCTCTCTGAAAAGCGGACAAACAGGAAACCCTGAAGCTGCGGCCAACCCTAACGTTCCGGTAAAACCTGATTCATTGGCTTATATCATCTATACATCCGGTTCTACGGGACGCCCAAAAGGCGTGCAGGTTGAACATCGGTCAGCCATAAACTTTTTATACTCACTGCAAACGCGTTATGGATTAAGTGATTCTGACATCATTTTGCATAAAACATCCTACTCTTTCGACGCTTCGATTTGGGAGCTGTTTTGGTGGCCGATCGCGGGAGCTTCTGTTTTCCTCCTTCCGCAAGGCGGCGAGAAAGACCCTGAAATGATACTGAACGCATTGGAGAATAACCGCATAACGGCGGCCCATTTTGTGCCATCCATGCTTCATGCTTTCTTGGAATATATAAATTCCAGAAAACAGCCGATCAAAAAGATCTGCTTAAAAAGGGTTTTTGCCGGCGGTGAACAATTGGGCCCGCACTTGGTTTCCCGTTTTTATGACCTTCTGCCTGGAACGGAATTGACAAATTCCTACGGTCCGACGGAAGCGACAGTAGAAGCGGCGTACTTTGATTTGCCGCAAGGAAAAGAATTTCACAATGTTCCGATCGGCATTTCCGGGCATAACATGCGGCTGTATATTTTAAATCAAAAGAAACAGCTTCTGCCGCCAGGCTGTATTGGAGAGCTGTACATCGCTGGGACAGGGGTGGCCCGGGGCTATCTGAACCGGCCTGAGCTGACGGAGGAGCGTTTTCTCGATGATCCGTTTTATCCGGGAGAGCGCATGTATCAGACGGGCGATATCGCAAGCTGGACAGAAGACGGCCTTGTCGAATGGCTCGGCCGTTCAGACGGACAGGTGAAAGTCCGCGGCTACCGGATTGAACCGGGAGAAATCGAAGCGGCGATCCGGCGCATCGACGGCATTCGTGAGGCGGCGGTCACCGCCCGGACCGAACACGGCGAAACCGCGCTTTACGCCTATATCGAAGGACGGGAAAGCGATGACGTGCGGGCGGAGCTTGCGACACGCCTTCCGGCCTACATGATGCCGGCTCAGTTTATAGAGATGAGCGAATGGCCGGTCACGCCGAGCGGAAAGCTTGACCGCCGCGCGCTGCCGGCTCCCTGCGGAGCGGCAGACAGACAGGCGTACACCGCCCCGCGGAACGTCACGGAAATGAAGCTTTGCGCCCTTTGGGAAGAGGTGCTGAAAAACGGCCCCGTCGGCATCCGGGATCACTTTTTTGAGCGGGGCGGCCATTCGTTAAAAGCGACGGCTCTCGTCTCCCGCATCGCCAAAGAGTTCGGTGTTCAGGTGCCGTTACAAGACATCTTCGCCCGGCCGACGGTGGAAGAGCTCGCTTCGGTTATTCAGGAATTGGAAGAGAGCCCGTATGAAGCGATTCAGCCTGCGAAAAAACAGGACACCTATCCGGTGTCTTCGGCGCAGAAACGGATGTATGTGCTCCAGCAGCTTGAAGACAGCGGTGTCGGCTACAATATGTCGGCTGTGCTGGAACTGACGGGCCCGCTTGACCGCAGCCGGCTGGAGGAGACGTTCCGGGAGCTTGTGGAGCGGCACGAGTCGCTCAGAACGTCCTTTGAAACGGGGCCTGACGGCGAACCGGTGCAGCGCATCCATGACAGCGTACCGTTTCAGCTGGATGAGGCCGAGTCAGCTGACGCATTCGTCCGGCCGTTTTGTCTGGAGGAAGCGCCGCTCTTCCGTGCGGCCCTCGTGAAAGAATCAGACGAACGCCATCTTTTATTAACGGATATGCATCATATTATTTCTGACGGTGTGTCCGTCAACACCTTGATAAAAGAATTCGGCGAGTTGTACGCAGGCCGTTCGCTTGCGCCGATGCGCCTTCAATATAAAGACTATGCCGTCTGGCAGCGGTCATTTCAGGAGAAAGAAGGGTACCAGAAGCAGGAAGCCTATTGGCTGAAGCGGCTAGAAGGAGAGCTTCCGGTGCTTGAGCTTCCGGCTGACAAGCCCCGTCCGGCTGTCAGAAGCTTTGCGGGCGGCAGCGTATCGTGCACGCTTGACGCTGAAACGGCATCCGGCCTTCACCGCGTCGCCCGGGATCACGGCTCCACTTTGTATATGGTGCTTCTCGCCGCGTACAATACGTTACTCGCGCGATTGAGCGGGCAGGAAGACATCATCGTCGGCTCACCGATTGCCGGGCGTCCGCACAAAGACCTTGAACCGATTCTCGGCATGTTCGTCAACACGCTCGCCATCAGAACGGAGCCGAAAGGAGACAAACGGTTCACCGATTACTTGACGGAAGTACGCCGGGCGGCGCTTGAGGCATATGAGCATCAAGACTACCCGTTTGAAGAGCTAGTGGAACGGCTCGGCGTACAGCGGGACACAAGCCGCAATCCGCTGTTTGACGCCATGCTTGTCGTCCAGAATATAGAGCATGAGGAACTGCTGTTGGACGGTTTGCATATTCAGCCTGCGGATGTGTCCCGTCCGGTTTCCAAATTTGATGTCACTTTACAGGCTTCTGAAGGCGGGGGACAGATTCATTTTCTGTTTGAATATGCGGCGTCTTTATTCCGGAGAGAAACAATGCAGCGCTGGGCTTCCCACTTTATGACGATGCTTGAACACATTGTCCGTGAACCGGAAACTTCTTTACAAGCGATCAGCATGCTGACTGCTCCGGAACGGAACCGGATTCTTTCGGACTTTAACGGCATGACGGATCAACAGCTGCCTGAAAAAACAGTTCATGAACTGTTCATCACCCAGGCGCGAAAAACACCTGATGCCGCGGCCCTTATCAGCGGGGAAACATTGATCACATACAAAGAATTAGATGACTGGTCGAATAAAATCGCCAGAGCTCTGCAAAAACGGCAGATCGCACCTGATGCAGCCGTCGGCATTGTGATACCAAGATCGCCGGAACAAGTAGCGGCAGTCTTCGGGGTTTGGAAAGCCGGAGGAGCCTACGTCCCGATAGATCCTGAATATCCGGAGGAACGCAAGCAATATATCATCTCAGACAGCGGCACAGCGCTTCTCCTTACCGCACACGGTGCGATAGAACAAGTGCCTGATCGTTTTAACGGTGAAGTGCTCGCACTGGAGGATATCCAAGAACAGGATGCTTCGCCGGTCCAGTCATTATCAGCACCGGAAAATTTGGCTTACATCATTTATACATCGGGAACGACAGGCAGGCCGAAAGGGGTTATGGTCGAACATCGATCCGTCAGCCAAACCCTTCAATGGCGGAGCGGATTTTATGATCTGAATGAGAAAGATACGATTCTTCAGCTCTTTTCATTTTCCTTTGACGGTTTTGTAACAAGCATGTTCACACCGCTGATTTCCGGTGCGAAAGCGGCCGTTTTAGCCGAAGATGAAGCAAGAGATATTCTTGCTATTAAACACTATCTTGCATCTTACCGCATCACTCACATGATCATTGTTCCCGTATTGTACCGTACACTGCTTGACGTACTGGAGACGGGGGATGCAGAGTCTCTCAGAATTGTCACATTAGCCGGAGAAGCTGTCGACCAAAACATTATCAGCCACAGTTTATCAGTTTGTCCTCACACTGAGCTTGCCAATGAGTACGGCCCGACGGAAAACAGCGTCGCCACTACAGCGGCAAGACATATAGAACAAAGTGAGAACATCACAATCGGCCGTCCGATTGAGCATTCACACGTTTATATTTTAAACGGGGATCACCCGCAGCCGATCGGTGTAACGGGAGAACTTTGCATCTCGGGTTCCGGCCTTGCAAGAGGGTACCGCAATCTTCCTCAGCAAACGGCCCAAGCCTTTGTCCAAGACCCGTTCCGGAAGAACCGGCGCATATACCGCACGGGCGACTTGGCAAAATGGCTGCCGGACGGCACGCTGCAATATATCGGCCGAATGGACGAGCAAGTCAAAATCAGAGGCTACCGGGTGGAACTGAAAGAAATTGAATCCGCCTTAACAGGCATAAAAGGTGTCAAAGAAGCAGCTGTCACCGCTCATACCGCATCAGCAGGCCAAACGGAACTATGCGCTTATATCGTGACAGAAGAAGGAACAGAAAGTGAAACCGTGCAGCAGGCACTCAGAAATGAAATGCCCGCTTATATGGTGCCGGCGTTCTTTGAAACACTTGAAGCCCTGCCTGTCACACCGAACGGGAAGCTTGACCGCCGCGCGCTTCCTGAGCCGCGGAAAAAAGCGCACACCGGACGGGCATTTACCGAGCCTGAAAGCGACATGGAAAAAGAGCTGTCCGCGATTTGGAGCGAAGTGCTCGGAACTGAAAACATTGCCGCGGATCAATCATTTTTTGAACTGGGCGGCGATTCCATCAAAGCCCTGCAAGTATCAGCCCGATTACATCAGGCAGGAAAACAGATCGCCGTAAAAGATATTTTCAGCCGGCCGACAATTAGGGAGCTGGCGCCTTATGTCCGTACAGAGCGGCAGCCGGTCAGCCAAGCTCCTGCAGAAGGAGAAGTGAAGTGGTCGCCGGTTCACAAATGGTTCTTCACACAAGACATGAAGGAAGCAAATCATTTTAACCAGTCCGTCATGCTGACGAGAACAAATTCAATAGATGAAGAGATCCTGAGGAAAACGTTAAAAGCCATTACCGTTCATCATGATGCCTTGCGCCTTGTCTGCAAAAAAGACGAAGAGAAAGGTCTTCTCCTCTTCAACAGACCGGCTGACCTCGCAGATGAGCAGCTTTACAGCCTGACCATTTTAGAAACGGAAGGCGATGAGCATGAGAAGGAACGTTTTGTAAAACGCCGCGTCGCAGATCTTCAGAGAAACATGGATTTAGAGAACGGGCCGCTGGTACAGGCGGGGCTGTTCCGCTCTGAAGCAGAAGATTACTTGTTTCTGACGGTCCATCATCTCGCTGTCGACGGGATATCATGGCGGATTTTATTGGAAGACTTGGCTTCTGCTTATGAGCAGGCCGTCTCTGGACAGGAAATCAAACTCCCTCCGAAAACCATGTCATTCAAAACATATACGGAGCAGCTGGCCGATTATGCCGAAAGCAGACAGCTGCTTCAGCAGGCTGAGTATTGGCGGGAGATTGAACACTATGAAACAGAAAGTCTTCCTTACGAGCAGGCAGATTTATCTCAAACTCCTGCAAAAAAACGGAACACGGTATCCTTCACTCTGACAGAAAGTGAAACGGACGCCCTGTTGAAAGATGTGCACAGCGCCTACAATACGGATACGCAAGATGTGCTTTTGGCTTCCGCCGTGCTTGCCATTCAAAAGTGGTCGCCGCGGCACGCTTTGAAAATCGCCCTTGAAGGACACGGACGCCAATCGGAGCAGGCAGGTGCGGACATCAGCAGGACGGTCGGGTGGTTCACTTCCATTTACCCGGTGCTTTTCCGGAGCGGAGTTTATGAACCTCATGAAGAATATGAAATTCGCACATTGAAAACCGTCAAAGACACATTGCGGCGCATTCCGGATAAAGGGAACGGATACGGCGTCCTCAAATATTTAACACCGCCGAAGCTTGCCGGGATGACT
Organism: Bacillus sp. ChL18; assembly: GCF_026241425.1. Classification (NCBI taxonomy): domain Bacteria; kingdom Bacillati; phylum Bacillota; class Bacilli; order Caryophanales; family Bacillaceae; genus Bacillus; species Bacillus sp. ChL18. The sequence goes on from NZ_JAPHWE010000001.1 coordinate 980,867, forward strand.
TTCGGGAAAGCACCGGAGATCAGCTTTAATTATCTCGGACAATTCGATGCGCCCGGCGGGAATCCGGCAGAAACGGAACAGCCAGACGCGTTTCAGTTTTCTCCTTTGGGAGGCGGAGATGATGTGACAGATACATGGAAACGGGAGCAGTCACTTGAAATCAGCGCGATTGCGGCAAAAGGCCGGATGACCGTCAGCATTTCCTATGAAACGGAGCGCTTCCGGCAAGATACGATCGAACGGCTGTCCGAAAGCTGCCGGTATTATCTCCTGAAACTGTCGGAACACTGCCTCAGCAAAACTGATACGGAGAAGACCGTCAGTGACTTTGATGATCGGGAGCTGACTGAGGAAGCATTGCAGGATATTGCCGACTTACTCAGCTTCCACTAAAATCGAGCGGGAGGAACACATGGACAAAACGAAAAATATCCAAAACATTTATCCCCTCAGCCGAATGCAGGAAGGAATGCTTTTTCATTCCTTTCTGCAAAAGGAGGGGGCTGCATATATCGAGCAATCCGTCTTCACCATAAAAGGCCGGCTTCGTCCGGAATTGTTTGAGCAAAGCGTACAGTCTGTCATCAGCCGCCACGATATTTTCAGAACGGTTTTTTTACCTCATATCGCTCAGCTGAACGGCCCCCGCCAAGTTGTGCTGCGTGAGCGGGAATTCCGGCTGCACCGCGAAGATCTTACACATTTGGACGAAGCGGAACAGAGCATCTATTTACAGCGATTTAAGGAACGTGACCGCTTAAAAGGCTTTGACTTGCAAAAGGATATGCTGATGCGTGTTTCTTTGTTTAAAACGGCTGACGAAAAATATGTATGCGTCTGGAGCCACCATCACATCCTTATGGACGGCTGGTGCCTCGGCATCGTCCTTCAGGAATTCATGCATATGTACCGGGCGATTGAATCAGGCTCACCCGTCACACTGGCGCCCGCAAAGCCTTACAGCACTTATATTACATGGCTGACTGATCAGGACAAAGACGCGGCTTCTGAATATTGGAAAGGATATTTAGCAGGCTGTGAGACACCCACAGGACTCCCGAAAATATCGGCCCGTCCTCAGGAAAAAGGCTACCGCAAGGAAGAGCTGCTGTTTTCTTTAGATCAAAACCTGACGGACAAGCTAAAAACCATCGCCAAAGAAGAGGGCGCTACGCTCGCGGTTCTTATGCAGACTGTATGGGGCTTGATGCTGCAGCGCTACAACCAGACGGACGATGCCGTATTCGGCGCCGTCGTATCAGGGCGGCCTTCCGTCATTGACGGCGTGGAAAGCATGATCGGTCTGTTTATCAATACCGTGCCGGTACGCATTAAAACGGGTGACGAAAGCTTTAGAGAACTGCTGGGCCGCTGCCAGAAAGAAATGCTTGATTCAGAGGCGTTCAGCTATCATCCGCTTGCTGACATCCAATCGCAGACTGAGCTGAAACAGGATTTAATCCACCATATCATCGTGTTTGAAAATTATCCGATTCAGCAGCAGATGAAAGACACGGAAAAGGAATCGGATGCACCGTTCCGGATCGGGAATGTCAACGTGTCGGAACAATCGGGCTACGATTTTAACCTCATCATAGCGCCTGGCGATGAGCTGCTCATCAAATTCAGCTACAATGCGAACGTTTATGACGAAGTATGGATAGAGAGCGTAAAAGGACATTTGGAAGAAGCTCTGCGCGGCGCCGCCTTCAATCCCGATGTTCCCGCTGATCGGCTTCCGATGCTCGGACAAAAGGAAAAATCAAGAATAATCGGCGAATTTAATGACACGAAAACAACTTATGAAAGAGACGAAAGCATCATCAGCCTGTTCAGCCGACAGGTGAAGAAAACCCCGGATCATCAGGCGCTTCACGCCGGCGGGCTGACGATGACGTACCGGGAGCTCGATGAACGGTCAACTGCATTCGCCCGCATCCTGTTGGAAAACGGTTTGGCGCCAAAGGGAATTGCCGGGATTCTGGCCGAACGCTCACCGGAATTTATCATCGCTGTTCTCGCTGTATTGAAAGCGGGAGGGACGTACCTTCCCCTTGATGCAGAACTGCCATCCGACAGGATCGCCGATATGCTCACTGAGAGCGGAGCACAGCTGTTAACAGTGCAAAAAGGGATTGAGACTGATATTGACTTTTCTTACATCATCTCTATCCCGGCTGCAGCTGAAAAACAAACAGCTGATGCGGGAAAACTGAATACCGATACAGCACCTGATGATCTTGCCTATATTATGTATACATCCGGTTCAACAGGAAAACCGAAGGGCGTGATGATTTCCAACCGAAACGTCGTATCGCTCGTGTCAAACAGCAATTACACGTCGGCTGGCATGTCGGACCGCCTCATTCTGACAGGGTCCATCGGTTTTGACGCAGTGACATTTGAAATCTTCGGAGCGCTTTTGAACGGAGCATGTCTTCATGTGGTTGACCGCTCGACAATGCTTGCCCCTGAGAGGTTCGGCAATTATCTTTCTTCCAACCGGATTACGATTCTGTTTTTGACGACGGCGCTCTTTAACCAGTTTGCCCAGGCAGATCCGGAGATGTTTTCTGGGTTGCACACCTTATATGTCGGCGGAGAAGCATTGTCCCCGGCGCTCATCAATAAGGTCAGACACCGCTGTCCGAATCTCAGCCTTTATAACATATACGGACCGACGGAAAATACGACATTTTCCACCTTTTACGAAATCAGGCATGACTTTTCTCAGCCGATCCCAATCGGAAAACCGATCAGCAATTCAACCGCGTATATCATTGATAAAAACGGCGGACTTGCGCCGATCGGCGTGCCCGGTGAGCTTTGTGTCGGCGGTGACGGGGTTGCCAAAGGCTATTTAAACAGGCCTGACTTAACAAGTGAAGCATTTGTCAGCCATCCGGTTCATCCTGAAGAAAAGATCTACAAAACAGGCGACTTGGCACACTGGCTGCCTGATGGAAGCATCGGATACATCAGCCGTATCGACCGCCAATTCAAGATTCGCGGGAAGCGGATTGAGCCGGCCGAAATTGAAGCACGCTTGACTGAAATAGATGGAATCAGGGAATCGGCAGTCATCGCAGCAAAAGAAGGACAAGAAGCAATCCTTTGTGCGTATTATACAGGCGCACATGCTGAAGAAAGAGCCATTCGATCCCTGTTGGCCAGGTCGCTTCCCGACTATATGATTCCGCAGTATGTGATTAAGCTTGACCGTATGCCGCTTACCGCAAACGGCAAAGTGGATCGCCGCGGGCTGCCTGCGCCGGAACGGAAAAAAACGTCATCAAAAGCCGTTCCGCCACGAAACTGGGTGGAGCATGAGCTGATCGACATTTGGACGCCGATCCTCGGCTGCGGGGAGCTGGGCATACAGGATGACTTCTTTGAGCTGGGCGGCCATTCTTTGAAAGCATTGCAAGTGATTCATCAGCTGAAGACCAGGCAGCAGATGGATGTGCCGATTGAAATGATATTTGAATATCCGACAATTGAACAATTGGCTGAAAAGCTGTATTCCAGCACACTGTCGGAAGCTGCCGAACAGCATATCAGCAGACTGAATCAGCCGAAAGGCCGCAACCTATTCTGTTTTCCGCCTATCTCAGGTTTCGGGATTTTCTTTAAAGATCTGGCGGCGGCATTAAACGGACGGGCTGCTGTGTACGGTTTTAACTTTATTGAAGAAGACAGCAGAATGGAACAATACATTGATAAAATGCTGGAAATCCAGCCGGAAGGCCCTTATATCCTCTTCGGATATTCAGCGGGCGGCAATACGGCATTCGAGGCGGCAAAAGCGATGGAAAAGCGCGGCTTAGAAATCAGCGACGTCATTATCGCAGACGCGTACAGAAAGCTTGACGCACTGCCGCCGCAGCCAACAAACGCAACAGCCGAAAATGTCCCGGAAGCCGTCAGGGAAGCGGTCATCAGAAAAACAGAGTGCTATCAAACGTACTGGGCGGAACTGATAAATGACGGCCAAATCGCGGCAAACCTCCATTTTATCGAAGCCGGCATAAAGGAAGAGCACAGTGATAAGACCGAGCCGATGAAGTGGGAAGGCGCCACAACGGGACTCTATCAGGAATATCAAGGCGGGGGCGCCCATAAAGATATGTTTGAACCCGCCTTTGCACAGCAAAATGCTGAGGTCATACTGGACATCATTGCAAACAGCGGAAGACGCTTGGCGCGGAATCTGTAACATCCGGCAGAATGGCTGAAGAAGACAAAGGGCAAGATAGGGGAATCAAACTCAGTTTTTTTGGAGGCTTTGACATGACGAACCTATCTTGGCTTACGTATGTAATGATCATTCTTGCCAGCTACCGGCTGACCCATTTGATCGTATTTGATAAGATTACGGAATTCATAAGAAAACCCTTTATAAAGCAAGAAAAAACCGTCGATCAAAACGGGCGCGCCGTCCAAAAAAAAGTCCCTTCCTCCGCATTCGGTTATATGCTGCAATGTTATTGGTGTGCGGGCGTCTGGTGCGCCATATTGATCGGTATCTGCTACTTGGTCTGGCCCCGCTATGCACATCCGGTTATTTTCATTTTATCCATCGCCGGAGCGCAGGCCATTCTTGAAACATGTGTCGGCGTCGGAACGAAGGTCATTGACGTGCTCGCCGCCATAAAACATAAAAAGTCCTAAAGCGTTTTATTCGCTTTAGGACTTTTTTCTTTCCCTTTTAGGCTGAGAGGAGCAAAGCAGGCTTTCTGATTCACCGCCCGGAATGCTTCGGAATACCGTAAAGCAGAGAGGGGGAAAAACATGAAAAGCTGCCGTTTTAGCATGATATGGTTTTTGGCCGTTGTACTGACAGCCGGTATCTTTACATTCTCAGCATCCGCACAAGCAAGCGGCACTCAGCCGGAGAGAGAAATGAGAGCCGTATGGATCGCGTCTGTCACCAATATCGACTGGCCCTCTAAAAAAGGGCTGTCACCGGAAGAGCAAAAAAGAGAATACAGCAAGCTGCTGGATGACGTTCAGGAGATGGGAATGAACGCCGTTATCGTCCAAATTAAGCCTGCGGCTGATGCTTTTTATCCATCAGATTACGGGCCTTGGTCAGAGTATCTGACAGGAACACAAGGCAAAAATCCGGGCTACGACCCGCTTGCTTTTTTAGTTGAAGAGACACATAAACGGAATCTTGAATTTCACGCTTGGTTCAACCCTTACCGGATCACGATGAATCACACAAATTTGAATGCGCTTTCAGATGATCATCCCGCGCGTTCCCATCCGGACTGGGTCGCTGCATACGGAAAACAGCTGTACTATAATCCGGGCATTCCGGAAGTAAGACAATTTATAACGGATGGAATCAAAGAAGTGGTCAGCCGTTATGACATTGATGCGGTTCATATGGATGATTATTTTTATCCTTATAAAATTGCCGGACAGGAGTTCCCCGATCAGGCGGAATACGAACGGTACGGAAAAGCTCACTTTGCATCAGTTGATGACTGGCGCAGGGATAACGTCAACCGGCTTGTAAAAGAAATCAACCAAACCATCAAACGAGAAAAACCTTATGTCAAATTCGGAATCAGCCCGTTCGGCGTATGGAGAAATGCCGCAGATGACCCGACAGGCTCCGAAACGGCCGCAGGGGTACGGAACTACGATGATTTATACGCTGATACGAGAGAATGGATCCAAAAAGGATACATTGATTACATCGCACCGCAAATTTACTGGAGCATCGGATTTAAAGCGGCGGCATATGACGTCTTAGCGGATTGGTGGGGAAAAGAAGTGAACAATCGGCCGGTGCATTTATATATCGGGCAGGCAGCTTATAAAATCAACAACAATGCTGACCCGGCCTGGGCCGACCCGGGGGAATACGGAAGACAGATTACTCTAAACAGGGGATCAGCTTGGATTAAAGGAAGCATGCATTTCAGTTTAAAGGATTTAAACCGTAATCCGCTCGATGTGAAAAACCGTTTGATCAAAGACATGTACAGCCGGCCCGCATTAATTCCCGAGATGCCTTGGCTCGGACATTCCGCTTTAAAAAAACCGGCTGTCAAACGGGCGGAGAAGAATGCTTCAGGCCATACACTCTATATTGAAGATGCGAAATCCAACGGTAAAAAAACGGCTTATTACGCCATTTACCGCGCAGAAAAGGGAAAGCAGCCTTATTTAGTGGATACAGTCAGAAAAACATCGTCACGGACGCAGACATTTTCAGATACTGATACTCGGGCGAAAGGAGTCTGCACCTATATCGTTACTTCCGTTGACAGGCTTCACCATGAGAGCCATCCCTCCGCAAAACGGACGGTTAAATAGCATTATTAATAAAACTGACAGTTGCGGCGCTGTCAGTTTTTTTGTAGCGGATGAGTCCGAATGTTCAGACTTCATTTGGATGGAATGAATAAAGACCCCCATTAATAAAATGTAGAAAGCAGCAGAAGGAGGAAGGTTAATGAATTTTCAACTGACAAAAGAACAGCAGATGGTGCGCGAAATGGTCAGAGATTTCGCCAAAAATGAAATTGCCCCGAAAGCCCATGAGGTTGATCAATCAGCCGTCTTCCCGATAGACACATTTAAAAAAATAGGCGAACTCGGGCTGCTCGGAATTCCGTTTCCGGAAGAATACGGCGGGGCGGGCGGTGACACCATTTCATATGCAGCAGCGGTCGAAGAAATCGGAAAAGCCTGCGGCAGCACTGGGCTGAGCTACGCGGCAGCCGTGTCACTCGGCGCAAGCCCATTATACTATTTCGGTACTGAACAGCAAAAGCAAGAACATCTTATTCCGCTTGCTTCGGGAAAAGCGCTCGGATCATTCGGACTGACAGAGCCGAATGCCGGTTCAGATGCCGGCGGAACCCAGACAAAAGCCGAGAAAAAAGGCGATGACTATGTGATAAACGGAGAGAAATGCTGGATCACAAACGCAAATTACGCCCGCACGGTCATTGTCACCGCCGTTACGGGAAAGAACTCCGACGGAAAACCGATCATTTCAGCTCTCATCGTCCCGACAGACACACCGGGATTTACGATCACAAATCCGTACGACAAGATGGGTGTGAGAGGGTCGGATACGGCCGAGCTTGTGCTGGAGGATGTCAGGGTGCCTGCCGATAACCTGCTCGGTGATCCTGAAAAAGGTTTTAAACAATTTTTATATACATTAGACGGCGGGCGGATCTCGATTGCGGCACTGGCTGTCGGTATCGCTCAAGGCGCACTGGAGGCGTCGCTGTCATATGCGAAGGAACGCAAGCAGTTCGGCAGTCCGATATCGTCATTTCAAGCCATTCAATTTAAGCTGGCCGATATGGCGATGGAAATTGACCTTGCCAGACAGATGGTGCTTAAAGCGGCATGGCTGAAGGATCAAAACCTGCCATTTACGAAAGAAGCGGCATTCGCCAAGCTTTATGCTTCAGAAATGGCCGTCAGAACATGCCTTCAGGCCATCCAAATTCATGGCGGTTCCGGTTATATGAAGGAATGCGGTGTCGAACGTATGCTTCGTGACGCAAAGCTGATGGAGATTGGCGAAGGAACGTCAGAGATTCAAAGAATGGTCATCGCAAGACAGCTTTTGAAGTGAAATGAAAACGTTTACTAAGACAGGGATGGAAAGGGGCAGGTCATATGGCTGAACTTATCCATTTAACAGCCGGAAAGCTGCTTGAGCGGACCGCGGAGCTTTTTCCGGATCGTGAAGCGGTTGTTTACCCTGAGCGCGGCCTTCGTTATACGTATGCCGAGTTTGACCGGTTATGCCGGCAAACCGCAAAAGGGCTGATGAAGCTGGGAGTTGAAAAAGGAGATCATGTGGCCATATGGGCATCCAACATTCCGGAATGGCTCGCGGCGCAATTTGCAACGGCGAAAATCGGCGCCGTTCTGGTCACCATTAATACCAATTTTCAAATCGCAGAGCTCGATTATCTGCTGGCACATTCAGACGTCTCGGCCCTGATAATCATGGATTCCTACCGGCAGACATCTTATGTTGAAATCGTGAATAAGCTGATTCCGGAGCTGAAAACGTGTGAGCGCGGCAGGCTGCGTTCGAAACGTTATCCCTTTTTACGGACGGTGTTATATATCGGTGATAAAAGCCCGCCCGGGATGCACCGTTGGGATTCTTTGCTGAAGGATGCTGAGTCTGTAACGGATGCAGAGCTTGACGGAAGGATGGACAGCCTGAAAAAGGATGATTGCATTCATATGCAATATACATCAGGTACGACCGGATTTCCGAAAGGCGTCATGCTCTCACATTTTAATATCGTAAATAACGCGGCCAATATCGCAGAATGCATGAAGCTTACTTCAAGTGACCGTTTATGTATTCCCGTGCCGTTTTTCCACTGCTTTGGGTGTGTGCTCGGCGTGCTGGCATGTGTTTCCGCGGGTGCGGCGATGATTCCGATCGAACAGTTTTCTCCGCCGGCCGTTCTGAAAACGGTGGAGCAAGAAGCCTGCACGGCTCTGCACGGTGTACCGACGATGTTTATCGCCCTCCTTCATGACAGCCGTTTTTCTGAATATGATCTTTCTCACGTCCGAACCGGTATTATGGCAGGCTCGCCATGCCCGGCGGAAGTCATGAGAGAAGTGATCGGCAAAATGGGGATGACTGACATTACAATTGCCTACGGACAGACCGAAGCATCACCTGTCATTACGCAGACAAGAACGGATGATTCATTTGAAAGAAGAGTGGAAACAGCGGGGCGCGCGCTTCCCCATATCGAAGTCAGAATCGTTCGGCCCGGAACATCCCAAGAAGCCGACCGGGGCGAACAAGGAGAGCTCTGCACCCGCGGATATCATGTCATGAAAGGCTATTATAAAAATCAAGAAGCGACCGAAGAAGCGATAGACAAAGACGGCTGGCTGCATACCGGTGATTTGGCGGTCATGGACGAGGACGGATACTGCAAAATCACGGGCCGTCTGAAAGACATGCTGATCAGGGGCGGCGAAAATATCTATCCGCGCGAGATTGAGGAAATGTTATATCGGCATCCCGCGGTAGCAGACGTTCAGGTCGTCGGCGTGCCTGATCCGAAATACGGAGAAGAGGCCGCGGCATGGGTCAGGCTCAAAGACGGACAAACCGCTTCCGCAGAAGACATCAGAACCTTTTGCAAAGAACATATCGCCCGCTATAAAGTCCCCAGGTATGTTTTGTTTACAGATGAATATCCAATGACAGCCTCAGGAAAAATTCAGAAATTCAAGCTGCGGGAAAAAACGATTGAAGAGCTCAAGTTAACTTAATGAAAAAGGAGTGCTTCACATTTGTTTAAAAAAGTCCTGATTGCCAACAGAGGAGAAATCGCCTTAAGAATTATCCGCACCTGCAAAAGTCTCGGCATCCCCTCGGCAGCTGTCTATTCAGAAGCCGACCGGGACGCGCTGCACGTAAAAGCGGCTGATGAGGCCTATCCGATCGGAAAATCGAGAGTAAATGAAAGCTATTTACATATCGACAGAATCATAGAAGCCGCCAAATCCGCCGGAGCGGACGCCATTCATCCGGGCTACGGGCTTCTGTCAGAAAACAGCCTGTTCGCCGAACGCTGCCGGAAGGAACAAATCACATTTATCGGTCCGCCCGGTGATATCATCGCCAAGATGGGCAGCAAGATAGAAGCCCGAAAAACGATGCAAAAAGCAAAGGTCCCGATCGTTCCCGGTGTTTCAGAGCCATTGCCCGATGTTCACTCCGCCTTAGCAGAAGCCCGTGCCATCGGCTTTCCGGTCATGCTGAAAGCGTCTGCAGGGGGAGGCGGAATCGGCATGCAGATCGTACATTCAGAAGAAGAGCTGGCCAAAGCGTTCGAAGGCAATCAAAAGCGGGCCGCCTCCTTTTTTGGAGACGGCGCAATGTACATGGAAAAGGTCATTGAAAATGCCCGTCATATTGAAATTCAGATACTCGCAGATTCTTTCGGCAACACCGTTCATCTGTTTGAACGTGACTGTTCAGTCCAAAGGCGCCACCAAAAAGTGATAGAAGAAGCGCCGTCGCCGTTTGTTGACGATGAATTAAGACAAAGACTCGGTGAAACCGCCGTTAAAGCCGCTAAATCGATCGGCTACCAAAATGCAGGCACAATAGAATTTCTCGTCGACCAAAAGAAACAAATCTATTTTTTAGAGATGAACACAAGACTGCAGGTGGAGCATCCGGTGACAGAAGAAATTACAGGACTGGATCTTGTGGAAGAACAGCTGAAAATTGCCGCTGGGCAGGCGCTGACTTTCTCGCAGAAAGATATCAACCACCGCGGTCATGCGATTGAAGTGCGGATCTATGCGGAAGATCCGGTCACCTTTTACCCGTCACCCGGTACCATCTCGTCTTTTTCCGTTTTACAACATCCGTCAGTGCGACACGAATGCGCCGTCGAAAAGGGAAGCGTCATTTCTCCGTTTTACGATCCGATGATTGCCAAAATGATCGTCACGGCGAATACGAGAAAACAAGCCATTGAACAACTGAAAACCGCCCTTGGCGAATATCATGTAGAAGGGATTAAAACCAACATTCCGCTGCTGACAAAAATTGCTCATTCAGAAGTGTTTGAAAAGGGCGAGGCAACAACCGGTTTTTTACAAACAATGAACGAGGGGGCGTCATAATGCGCGTCATAAAAATTCAGATGGCGGGAAACCTGTGGAAAATTCATGTGAAGCCGGGTGATGTCATTGAAGAAGGACAGGAAGTGGCCATCTTGGAATCTATGAAAATGGAAATTCCGATTATCGCTGATGCAGCGGGTACGGTGAAAGAAGTGAAAAAATCAGAAGGTGATTTCACTGATGAAGGAGAGGTCCTGATTGAACTTCAATAAAACGGGAGGTGCAGCATGAACTGTCCGAAACATGTCCGCATCAATGAAGTAGGACCGCGTGACGGCTTGCAGAATGAATCGGCGTGGGTGGATACAGAAGATAAGATTGAGTGGATCAATATGCTGTCAAAAACAGGCCTTCCCTATATCGAAGTGACATCATTCGTGCATCCGAGATGGATTCCGGCTCTTCGTGACAGCCTGGACGTCGCAAAAGGCATTGCCAGATCTGAACATACGGTCTACGCGGCTCTCGTTCCGAACCTCATCGGACTGGAGCATGCGGCAGAAGGCGGAATCGATCAGGCATGTGTATTTTTATCTGCAAGCGAAACCCATAACCAAAAAAACGTAAACAAACCGATTGACCGGACCGTTCAAGAGCTCAGGCGGGTTATTACTGAAGCAAAAGCTGAAAAAATGGCGACGAGAGCTTATCTGTCCACTGTGTTCGGCTGTCCGTACGAACAGAACGTGCCGGTCGAACAAGTCATCCGCCTGTCAGACACCCTGCTCGAAATGGGGGTTGATGAAATATCACTCGGCGACACGATCGGCGCGGCAAACCCCTTGCAGGTCATAGCCGTGCTTGAAGCCCTTTTGCCGAGAATTCCCGCCTCAAAAATCGCACTCCATTTCCATGATACAAGAGGAACGGCTCTAGCGAATATCATTCCAGCTCTTGATATGGGCATCACATCCTTTGATACTTCCTCAGGCGGGCTTGGCGGCTGCCCGTACGCCCCTGGATCAGCAGGCAACGCTGCCACAGAAGACGTCATTTATATGCTCGAACAAATGGGGATTGATACCGGGACGGACATGAATAAACTTCTTTATGCCGCCGGCTGGATCGCGGATAAAATAGGCAAAGACCTGCCAAGCAGAAACCTGCAGGCATTCAGAACGAAATGAGAAAGGAGAAGCCATGGAAGATTGCGTCTTGTATTCCGTCTGTCAAGAAACGATCGGTCTGATCACGCTGAACCGCCCGCATGCGGCCAACTCGCTGTCTTCAGAAATGATTGATCATTTACAGCGTGTGATTGAAGACATCAAAAACTCGCCCTCCATTCGTTGTGTCATTCTCACCGGCAACGGGAACACATTTTGCGCCGGTGCTGATTTAAAAGAAAGAGCGGGGATGAATCATGAACAGGTTAAGCAAAGCGTCAGGCGTATCGGTGAAACGGCCGCATCCATTGAAGCTCTCCCGCAGCCGGTCATTGCAGCGCTGAACGGAACCGCTGTCGGAGGAGGCCTTGAACTCGCTCTCGCCTGCGATATCAGAACAGCCGTCAGCCGGGCGGGCCTCGGCCTTCCTGAAACAGGGCTTGCGATCATTCCCGGGGCGGGCGGAACGCAGAGACTGCCCCGGCTTATCGGCCCTGGCGCGGCAAAAGAATTGATCTATACCGGCCGAAGACTTTCTGCAGAAGAGGGAAAAGACATGAAGCTGATCGAGCATGTTTATGAAGCCGATGAACTTATGGAAAAAGCAAAAGCACTGGCCGGCCGCATCGCCGCTAATGGGCCGATCGCCGTCAGACAAGCAAAATCCGCGATAAACAAGGGTCTGGAGACAGATCTCAATACAGGACTCGAAATCGAACGAAAAGCATATGAACAAGTCATCCCCACACTTGACAGAGAAGAGGGCCTGCGCGCTTTTAAAGAAAAAAGACCCCCTGAATACAAAGGAAAATAAAACATGGAGGGACTCGGATGGATTACGAAAAAGAACGGCAGACACGCAGCAAAATGATAGAAAAGGGAGGAGCCGCGAAATATCACGCAAGCAACGAAAAGAAGGGAAAACTTTTTGTAAGAGACAGGCTGAAGCTTTTATTCGATGACGGCATATCCGTTGAAGACGCTTTTTTCGCCGAGTGCATGTCAGACGGACTGCCGGCTGACGGGGTCGTTACCGGGATCGGAACCATCGGCGGCAGAACCGTTTGTGTGATGGCAAACGACTCAACCGTAAAGGCGGGCTCGTGGGGCGCGAAAACGGTGGAAAAAATCATCCGCATTCAGGAGACGGCGGAAAAGCTTCAGTGTCCGCTCTTGTACTTAGTCGATTCCGCAGGTGCGAGAATTACGGATCAGGTCGACATGTTCCCGGGAAGAAGGGGAGCCGGCCGCATCTTTTATAATCAAGTAAAGCTGTCGGGCCGCATTCCGCAAATCTGTTTATTGTTCGGCCCTTCCGCTGCGGGCGGCGCTTACATTCCGGCCTTTTGCGACATTGTCATTATGGTTGAGGGCAATGCATCCATGTACTTAGGTTCCCCGCGTATGGCAGAAATGGTGATTGGCGAGAAAGTATCGCTTGAAGAAATGGGCGGCGCCCGTATGCATTGTTCCGTATCAGGCTGCGGTGATCTCCTCGCCCCGACGGAACAGGAAGCAATCATGATGGCGCAGACATATCTCAGCTATTTTCCGTCAAATTATACTGAAAAAGCGCCCGTCAACAATTCTAAGAACCCGAAGGCTTTTGAAAAACCGCTCTCAGATGTCATCCCGGCACACCAAAACGCACCGTTCAACATGATGGATTTAATTGAACGTGTCATTGATGAAGACTCATTTTTTGAGATTAAACCGTTATTTGCGCAGGAATTAATAACGGGGCTTGCGCGGATTCACGGACAGCCGGTCGGCATTATCGCCAATCAGCCGCGTGTCAAAGGCGGGGTTTTATTTCTCGATTCGGCGGATAAAGCCGCAAAATTTATCGCTTTGTGCGACGCATTCCATATTCCGCTTCTGTTTTTAGCAGATATTCCCGGATTCATGATCGGAACGAAGGTTGAGCAGGCGGGCATCATCAGGCATGGCGCAAAAATGATCTCCGCAATGGCGGAAGCGACTGTTCCGAAGCTTTCCGTTATCGTCAGAAAAGCCTACGGTGCCGGATTATACGCGATGGCGGGGCCTGCTTTTGAACCGGACTGCTGTTTAGCGCTTCCGACTGCGCAAATTGCCGTAATGGGTCCTGAAGCAGCGGTGAATGCGGTCTACGCAAACAAGATCAGCGAGCTCACACCTGAAGAAAGGCCGGCTTTTATTCAAGAAAAGCGTGATGAATATAAGGAAGACATTAACCTTTACCGGCTTGCCTCTGAAATGGTGATTGACGGCGTTGTTCCTGCTGATTCCTTGCGGGAAGAACTCAATAAACGCCTCACTGCTTACATGTCCAAACAACTGACATTCACACACCGGAAACACCCCGTATACCCGGTTTAAATAAAAAAAAAAGACTGCATAGATCCGGCTCGCAGCCGTTCTTATGCAGTCTTTTTTCATAGTCTTGATCTCATTTTCTTCACAACGAAATAAACAACAATAAATACGAGAGCCAATATAATGATCGGAGTTGTATACATTCCGGCATAGCTGTCTACGTCTTTCCACTGTCCCCCGAGCTGATACCCGAGATAAACGAAAATGACAGACCACGGAATAATGGCGAGCGTCGTCAATATGACAAACTTGGAAAGAGGCATTTTCGCAAGGCCGGCCGGGATGGAGATCGCATGTCTGACGACCGGGATAAACCGCGCCGAGAACACAACGCCGGCGCCGTAACGGCGAAACCAGTTTTCCGCAACATCAACATGATGCTTTTTCAGAAGTAAGTACTTGCCGTACTTGTCCAAAAACGGCCGTCCCCCATAACGGGCGATCCAGTAAATAAAGCACTGCGCGATCGTTCCCCCGATCACACCGGCGACAATGGCGCCGATAAAGCTGATCGTGCCTTCTGACACCATATAGCCTCCGTAAGCCAGAACGATTTCACTCGGAATGATTTCGATCATTAATCCGAGCGCAATCCCTAAATAGCCCATACTTGTCAGCCAGGATAATATTTCACTAATAAAATTGCCCACACTGTTCACAACCTCTTTATCTTTTTACCCAATTATATGACTGATTGACAAGCAAAATGGTTACAAATTATTTTTTAACGCACGATTTCTTCAGATTCTCTTTTTAACACCTCTTCTAAATAAGCTAAAAGTTTCGGTCTCATTTCTTCCCGCAGAAGCCCTATCTCCGTGCCGGCCTTAAAACAGCCGAACTTATCTCCTATATCAAACCGGCTTCCTTCAAGCTCCCGCGCGTAAATGCTTCGGGTGCGGCACACTTCGCGCAGCGCGTCTGTCAATTGGATTTCGTTGCCCGCGCCTCTTCCGATCGTCTTCAGCGCTTTAAAAATGGCAGGGGTTAATATGTAGCGGCCCATCACGGCAATATGAGAGGGCGCCTTTTCAACAGCCGGTTTCTCAATCAGATCCTCAACCTGGTACACATGACCGCTCTGCCGCCCCGTCTGTATAATACCATATTTGCTGACATCAGCAGGATCGACGGGCTGTACGCCGATCGTTTCTGTGCCGTGTTGGTTATAGACGTCTATGAGCTGTGAAAGAGCAGGAGTATCAGATACCATAATATCATCACCTAATAGAACGGCAAAAGGCTCATCTCCGATAAAATGCTCCGCACACAGCACCGCATGTCCTAATCCGAGCGGTTCTTTCTGACGGATGTAATGAATATTGGCCAAATCGGCAATCCGCTGCATTTCCTTCAGCGCCTCCGTCTTGCCTTTTTCCTCAAGATTGAATTCCAATTCCGCCGACCGGTCAAAATGATCTTCAATCGAGCGTTTGTTTCTCCCTGTAATAATCAATATATCTTCAATTCCTGCCGCTGCGGCCTCTTCGACAATATATTGGATGGCCGGTTTGTCGACAATCGGCAGCATTTCTTTAGGCTGCGCCTTTGTCGCCGGCAGAAATCTCGTTCCTAAACCTGCTGCGGGAATGACCGCTTTTCTCACTTTTTTTCTCATTCATCTTCACTCCTGATCCTGTATGTTTTTCAGCGAATCTCCAAATACCCAGATTCGGTTTCCGATAAAATTCATCATCATTCCGCCGATAGTGGCGGCGAACTTACTCACCAATAGCGAACAGCCGCCTTTTTGAAACGCGTAAAGCAGCAAAAAGGTGATTCCCGACGCGGCAAGATTAATCATGACAAATCGCATGATCTCTTTCCCGTCAGCCTTGCGTTTTACACGAAACGTCCACTTCCGGTTCCATACATAGCTGTTGATGATCCCTGCCGAATAGGAGCAGATCTGCGCCGGAAGATAGGGGACATGACAAGCGGCGAGAAGAAAGAAGACACCAAAATCGATCAGCGTATTGCCGACGCCTACAGTGCAAAAACGGCCTGCTGTCTTTACTTTTTCTTTCAGCATAACGGTGACCTCCCCTCATAATAAGATGCGGTTCGCTGTCCTATTTGTTGATATGGATTACTTTAGCGGACAGTGTTGAATAAACAATTACTAAAATATGAACAAAACATGAAAACGTAATGAGGCTTTGCAAAACTCATTAAGTTAACAGTTTGATAGTTTAGGTTGACATATTCCGTGGAGAGCACTAATATTCTGTATAAGTGTTAACCTTTAATAATTTTGGTTAACATTAATTTTCAAAGTAAGAGAAAGGAGGGGAATATATGCGGGAAGAAACCTATTACAGCGTCAGAATGAGAGCTTCCCGAAACGCCCCCCATGAGCAGGGTGGAAAACACATTTCCGGCGGAGAACGGCTCATCATTTACGGCGGTTTACAGGAAGCGGTAGATGGCTTATTACATAAAGGCTTCTCGCACTCAAGAGGGATACCTGATTTTATGCAGATTCAGCTTGAAAGCGTTAATGAACCGATCGAAACGATCCGCCCTTTGCCGGTTGCTTTCCATCAAACAGACACGCCGGAAAAAGGACAAGCAATCGCCCGCAAGCTTCTGCAAAAGGCGGGGATTTCCCCGTACATGATAGAGAAAGCGTATGAAAACATTGCGGAATATGCAGAAGCAAGAGGAGCGGTCCTGTTTGATATCCGGGCAGGAGAACGCATTGACGGCAGAGGAAATAGAGGTGTGCGGGTATCCCGAGTGGATTGGCCGTCACATGATTTTCAAAAATGGGCTTTTACTCACAACATGCCGGAAAATTCACGAATAAAAGAAGCACATGCCATCGCGGCAAAAGTTTGCGCATATCCAAGGATTATTGCTGAATTGTGCTGGTCGGATGACCCTGATTACATAACAGGCTACGTTGCCGCAAAAAAGCTGGGATATCAGCGGATTGCCAAGATGAAAAATGCCGGAGATGAAAGCGGCTGCCGGATTTTCTTTACAGATGGCTCCATAGATACGGAGAGCTGTATCCATTTTTTAGAGAAGCAGCCTGTATTCATTCAGCGGGAGGAGAAATGATGAAACAATCAATGATTGAAAAAAGCAAAAAGCATCTTTGGCTGCCTTTCACACAAATGAAAGATTACGATGAAGATCCGTTAATCATTGAAAGCGGAAACGGGATCATGCTGAAAGACATCAGCGGCAAAGAATATTATGACGGCTTTTCTTCAGTATGGCTCAATGTACACGGCCACCGCAAAAAAGAAATGGATGAAGCGATTCAAAAACAGCTTGAAAAAATCGCTCATTCGACCTTGCTGGGTATGACGAACGTTCCCGCAACAGAACTTGCCGAGATGCTGACAGGCATCACACCGGAAAAACTGACACGCGTTTTTTACTCCGACAGCGGAGCGGAAGCAATGGAAATCGCTCTGAAAATGGCCTTTCAATACTGGAAAAACATAGGGAGACCCGAGAAACAGACATTTATTTCTATGCAGAACGGCTATCACGGCGATACGATCGGAGCCGTCAGCGTCGGCTCCATTGAACTCTTCCACCATGTGTACGGCCCGCTGATGTTTGAAAGCTACAAAGCCCCGATTCCGTATGTATACAGATCTGAAAGCGGCGCCCCCGTACAGTGCCGGGATGAATGCCTTCACGCGCTCGAACAGCTGCTTGCAAAGCACCACGAAGAGATTGCCGCACTTACGATTGAATCGATGGTGCAAGGCGCATCCGGGATGATCGTCATGCCTGAAGGCTTTCTGGCAGGCGTACGAAAGCTGTGTACGGCATATGATGTGTTAATGATCGTTGACGAAGTGGCGACGGGGTTCGGCCGCACCGGAAAAATGTTTGCCTGTGAGCATGAAAATGTCCAGCCGGACTTGATGGCGGCAGGGAAAGGCATTACAGGAGGCTATTTGCCGATCGCTGTGACGTTTGCCACAGAAGCCATTTATGAAGCCTTCTACGATGACTACGACAAAATGAAAACATTTTTCCACGGCCATTCCTATACAGGGAATCAGCTTGGCTGTGCCGCGGCAATTGAAAATCTGCGTTTATTCGAATCAGAGCGCATCGTTGAACAAGTCGCTGAAAAATCAAAAACGGCAGCGAAATTTCTTCATAATCTGAAGCAGCTTCCTCATGTCGGCGATGTCCGCCAGCTCGGTTTCATGTGCGGCATAGAGCTTGTGCAGGATAAGGGGACAAAACAGCCTTATCCGCCTGAAAAGCGGATGGGATACAAGGTGTCCTTGAAAATGAGAGAGCTTGGTATGCTGACACGGCCGCTCGGAGACGTCATCGCCTTTCTGCCGCCGCTTGCCAGCACAACCGATCAGTTACAAGCCATGATCTCCATTATAAAAGAAGCGATAGCCGAGGTGACCGGCCGTGGATTTTGACGGATGGCTCCTCGGAAGGCTCGATGCGGTGAAAAGAGACGGGCTGTATCGGACGCTGCGAACACAGGAAACCGCTCTCAAAACCAAAGGGCAAAAGCGGCAGACCTGGGCGTCCAATGACTATTTAGGCCTGTCAAAAGATGAGCGGCTGATCACAGCCGCGCAAACGGCGCTGAGCCGGTTCGGAGCGGGAAGCGGCGGCTCACGGTTAACGACAGGAAATACTGTGTGGCACGAAAAACTTGAACAAACAATCGCGGACTTTAAACAGACGGAAGCGGCTTTATTGTTTTCAAGCGGTTACTTGGCGAATATCGGCGTGCTTGCCTCACTGCCTCAAAAAGGCGATGTCATTTTAAGCGATCAACTGAACCATGCGAGCATTGTTGACGGCTGCCGTTTATCAAAAGCGGAAACCATCGTGTACCGCCATATTGATATGGCTGATCTTGAGAAAAAACTTGCTTCCGTCCAGGCTCGGAACCGCCGCTTCATCGTCACAGACGGCGTCTTCAGCATGGACGGCACCATCGCGCCTCTTGACCGCATAATGGCGCTTGCAAAGCAGTACCAGGCATTTGTGATAGCAGATGACGCGCATGCAACCGGTGTACTCGGGGAAAACGGCGGCGGAACCAGTGACTATTTCGGTGTTTGTCCGGATGTTGTCATCGGCACATTAAGCAAAGCTGTAGGAACGGAAGGCGGTTTTGCCGCGGGATCAAACATTTTCATTGATTTTTTGCTGAATCAGGCACGGACGTTTATTTTTCAGACGGCCCTCCCGCCGTCAATTTGTGCGGCTTCACATACGGCATTTGACATCATATCAGATATGCACGATACGCGCCGTGAGCTGCAATCATCTGTCAAAACGATAAAAACGCGGCTGACCGATATGGGCTTTACCGTAAGAGGCGGAGATACACCGATTATCCCCGTTATCATCGGTGATGCAAAAACAGCGGTTTCAGCCGCTGCGCTGCTGGAGAAAAAGGGAATCTGCGCCCCGGCCATCCGCCCGCCCGCCGTTCCGGAAGGCGAAAGCAGAATCAGGCTGACCGTTACGGCGGATCGCAGCTTACAGGACATAGACGAACTGACAGAAGCATTTGATTCCATCAGAAAAGAGCTGAATATAAACAAATGAGAAGTTTTTTTGTTACAGGAACAGATACCGGCGTCGGAAAAACCATCGTTTCTTGCGGACTTGCTGCGGCATTCCGGCAGAAACAGGCGGATATCGGAGTGTTTAAGCCGTTTTTAAGCGGTGTGCCGCGGACTCATCCGGAAAGTGACACCTCGCTCTTGAAAGACATGTCACAAACCGCACTGTCTCATGAAGAAATTACGCCATTTGAATGGAAAGAGCCGCTTGCGCCATACACGGCCGCCATGCTTGAGGGGAAATCCGTGAGCATGGCGGATGTCATGGCCCACTGGAGTAAGATCAAAAATCGTCATGAGTGTTTTATCGTCGAGGGGGCAGGCGGCATTTCCGTCCCGCTTGGTGAAAATTACTTAGTCAGTGATCTGATAAAAGCCATGGAATTGCCGGCAGTGATTGTCACCAGGCCTGATCTCGGAACCATCAACCACACATATTTAACCGTTGAATATGCGAAAAACATGGGGATAGAGGTTCTCGGCATTATTATCAACGGCGTAAAGAGCCGGCCGGGGCTGGACGAAAAGACAAACCCGAGCATGATTGAAACATTATGCAAAGTTCCGATTTTGGGAATCACACCGAAGCTGGATCACGTTTCACCGGAAAACATTCAACACATGATTGAGAAACATATAGATGTTACCTCTTTCATGAATCTGACACAAATGGGGAGATAAACATGAATCAATGGATGGATCTTGCAGAGAGAGTGCTGGACGGGGCGGATGTAACGAATCAAGAAGCGCTTGCCATTTTAAATTGTCCTGATGAGGATCTTTTATTGCTGATGCATGCCGCTTTTCATATCAGAAAACGATTTTACGGAAAAAAAGTAAAGCTGAATATGATTATGAATGCAAAATCAGGCCTGTGTCCGGAAAATTGCGGGTACTGTTCTCAATCTTCAATATCAAAAGCGCCGATCGAGTCTTATCGGATGGTGGATAAGCATATATTGCTAAAGGGGGCAAAACGCGCCCACGACCTGAATATAGGGACATACTGCATCGTCGCCAGCGGGCGGGGACCGTCAAACAGAGAAGTAGATCAAGTTGTTGATGCTGTCAAAGAAATTAAAGAAACGTACGGTTTAAAAATCTGCGCATGCCTCGGTCTGCTGAAGCCGGAACAGGCAGAGCGGCTGAAACAGGCAGGAGTAGACCGGTACAATCATAACATCAATACATCACAAAGGAATCACTCAAACATTACGACCTCCCACACGTATGACGACAGGGTCAATACAGTGGAAACGGCGAAACAATCGGGGATGTCACCTTGTTCTGGTGTCATCGTCGGCATGAAAGAGACGAAACAGGACGTCATTGATATGGCGAACAGCTTAAAAGCGCTTGACGCCGACAGCATCCCGGTTAATTTTCTGCATGCGATTGACGGAACCCCGTTAGAAGGGGTAAGCGAATTACATCCGGTGTATTGCCTGAAAGTGCTCGCCTTGTTCCGTTTTATCAATCCGTCAAAAGAAATCCGTATCTCAGGAGGCCGGGAAGTCAACCTTCGTTCGCTGCAGCCGCTGGGACTTTATGCCGCAAATTCGATTTTCGTCGGAGATTACTTAACGACAGCAGGGCAGCATGAAACAGAGGATCATCAAATGCTTCATGATTTAGGTTTTGAAGTCGAATCCGTTGAAGAAATGAAAGCCGGCCTGCAATACGGAGGTATGAGATGACGGCAGGCCTATCGATTGCACATCCGTCTCTCCATGCGGATTCGGATTTTTGGAATGACCCTTACCCGTTTTATGACAAACTGCGATCCATTGATCCTGTTTATAAAGGAACCGTATTAAAATATCCGGGCTGGTATGTCACCGGGTACAAAGAAGCGGCAGCGATTCTGAAAGACACCCGGTTTAAAAACCGCATTCCTCTTCCGGAAGCTTCAACGAAATATCAAAATCTATCGCATATCCAGCACGATATGCTGTTATTTAAAAATCAATCAGACCATAAACGGATGCGGATGCTTATCGGTAAAGAATTTACCGCAAAGACGGCGGAATCACTTCGCCCCTGTATAAAAGAAACGGTTCATGACTTGTTGGATCAAGTCCAAATCAAAAAAAACGCGGACCTTGTTTCAGAGTTTGCCTTTCCATTGGCAAGCCTTATCATTGCGGAAATACTCGGAGTGCCGAAAGAGGAGAGATATCAATTCAGACAATGGACGGCAGACGTCATTCAGGCCATTGATCTTACCCGATCAAGAAAGACGTTAGTCAGAGCAAGCGACACCGCAGGCAGGCTCACGTCATATTTCAGAGATTTGATTCACAAGCGGAAAGCTCACCCTCAGCAAGACTTGATCAGCAGGTTTATTATGGAGGAACAGCTTTCAAAAGAGGAAGTGCTCGCGACATGTATCTTACTTGTCATAGCCGGACACGAGACGACGGTAAACCTCATGAGCAACGGTGTGTTTACTTTATTGAAACACCCTGAACAGCTTAGCGCACTGAGAGAAAACCCCTCGCTTATTGAAACTGCAGTCGAGGAATGTCTGCGTTACGACAGCCCCGCGCAGCTGACGGCACGCACCGCCTCAGAAGACTGCGAAATAAATGGGAAGACCATAAAAAAAGGGGAGCAGGTATATATCCTATTAGGGGCAGCCAATCGCGATCCAAGCATATTCGATCAGCCTCACAAAATGGATATCCAAAGAAAACCGAATCCGCATCTTGCATTCGGAAAGAACGCCCATTTTTGCATAGGCTCCTCATTAGCGCGAATCGAAGCACAAATTGCAATTCTCACACTGTTTGAGCGGATGCCTAAACTTTGGCTGGCCGCACACCGCCTTGAATACCGCAAGCTCATTGGTTTTAGGTCGCTCAAAGAGCTTCCGGTTGTCATTGGCTGAATGACCATGCAGGAGGGCCGGATTTTATCGGTTCCTCTTGCAGGAAATAAATGAAAGAAAAAAGAATACATATTTATAAAGCAAAAATCCTCTCTGGTCCATCTCACTATCCCTAAAAAAACTCACTGCTCAGCCAATCAATATAATGCAACAAGGGTCTCCTTTTCTTTTGCCAAAACGGAGAATTCACCATGATGCACATTTTTTCAGCCTCAAAAACTGTGCAAAACCGGCATGTTTTTGCTTTATTTTCTCTATTTTTGTAAGCGCTTACCAACATTGAGCAGAAAAGAGGGGGATTTGTGGACATTGTTATTATTTTATTGGCATTAGGCATGCTGATGTTTGCGGCTTACCGGGGCTTTTCAGTCATTTTATTCGCCCCGATTTGTGCGCTGTTTGCCGTGCTCCTGACAGATCCAAGCTTCGTACTTCCTTTCTTCTCGAATATATTTATGGAGAAGATGGTAGGATTTATTAAGCTGTATTTTCCCGTATTTCTTTTAGGGGCCGTTTTTGGCAAGGTGGTTGAAATATCGGGGCTCGCTGAGTCGATTGCAAAAACAATCGTCAAGCTTGTGGGAGCAAAAAGAGCCATTCTCGCCATCGTCTTAATGGGTGCGATTTTAACGTACAGCGGCGTCAGTCTCTTCGTAGCGGTGTTTGCCATTTATCCGTTTGCTAAAAACCTATTTATGAAAGCTGATATTCCCAAGCGTCTGATACCCGGTACGATTGCATTGGGCGCCTTTACATTTACAATGGATGCGCTTCCCGGCACACCGCAAATCCAAAATGTCATTCCGACCGCTTTTTTTAAAACAAACATTTATGCCGCCCCCTGGCTCGGACTGATTGGTGCAGCATTTGTGCTTACGGCCGGAATGATTTATTTAGAATCCCGGCGCAAAAAAGCGGCCAATGCCGGAGAAGGCTATGCTGGATTTCAATCTGAAGTTTCCGCTGCAGAGGAATCCTCAGGTCTGGCTAATGAAAAACATACGCCTGTTTTACCGCAGGAGGCAGAACCCAGCCCCGCGCGGCAAGTGCTCGCCTTTGTTCCGCTTATCCTTGTGGGGGTCATGAACAAATGCTTCACGATGTGGCTCCCGCATTGGTACCCTGACGGATTTGATTTTGCGCCGCTCGGCTTAGAAGCGTTCGGGAAAATTGACCTTTCCTCCGTCACTGCGATCTGGTCAGTAGAACTCGCACTATTCATCGGAATCATGACAACGATTTTGTTCGATTGGAAAAAAGTCCTCTTCAATTTGAAAGAAGGACTGAATGAGGGCATCGGGGGCGCCTTGCTGGCGTCGATGAATACAGGAGCCGAATACGGATTTGGCGGCATCATTGCGGCGCTTCCCGGCTTTAAAATGGTCAGCAGCGGCATATCGCAGACGTTTACTGATCCGCTCGTCAACGGAGCGGTGACGACCACTGCGCTTGCAGGGATTACAGGCTCGGCATCAGGAGGAATGGGCATCGCTTTAAGTACGATGTCAGCAGCGTATACAGAAGCAATCAATACATTCCACATCCCGCCGGAGGTCATGCACCGGGTGATTTCGATGGCCTCCGGCGGGATGGACACTCTTCCGCATAATGGCGCCGTCATTACGCTGCTCGCGGTCACCGGGTTGACCCACCGCCAATCCTACAGGGATATCTTTGCCATTACCGTCATTAAAACAGCCGCTGTGTTTGTCATCATCGCCATTTATAGTCTGACGGGCCTTGTGTAGCCAAAACAGAAAGGGGAAACGAATATGGGAATAGGAAAAGTGATGGACTCTTATCAAGATGCTGCTGCACTGATCAAGGACGGAGACACCCTCATCGCAGGAGGCTTCGGCTTGTGCGGTATTCCGGAACAATTAATTCTCGCGATCAGGGACAGCGGTGTTAAAAATTTGACCGTTGTCAGTAATAACTGCGGTGTTGATGATTGGGGTTTAGGCCTCTTGCTTGCAAACCGGCAGATCAAAAAAATGGTCGCATCCTATGTGGGAGAAAACAAAACCTTTGAACGGCAGTTTTTAAGCGGGGAGCTGGAAGTCGAATTGGTGCCCCAAGGAACGCTCGCAGAAAGAATTCGCGCGGGAGGGGCGGGCATTCCGGCGTTTTATACACCTGCGGGCGTCGGAACATCAGTAGCCGAGGGCAAAGAACATAAGACATTTGACGGGCGCACCTACCTTCTGGAGAAAGGGATTACAGGGAACGCCGCCATCGTAAAGGCCTGGAAAGCTGATCCTCTGGGCAACCTGATGTTCAGAAAGACGGCAAGAAATTTCAATCCGCTCGCTGCAATGGCAGGCAAAGTGACGATTGCAGAGGCTGAAGAAATCGTCGATGCCGGAGAGCTTGATCCGAATCAAATTCATACGCCGGGTATTTTTGTGCAGCACGTGCTGCACGGCGGGATTCATGAAAAACGGATTGAACGCCGCACCGTCCGGCAAGCATGATAAAGGAGGCTGACAGAATGAGAGATAGCAGAAAACGAATGATCAAACGGGCTGTAAAGGAAATTAAGGACGGAATGAATGTGAACTTGGGGATAGGGATGCCGACGCTTGTAGCCAATGAGATACCGAATGATTATAACGTCCTGCTTCAGTCTGAAAACGGCTTGCTCGGGATCGGGCCTTATCCGGCGGCAGGAACGGAGGACCCCGATCTGATCAATGCAGGAAAAGAAACCATTACCGAGGTAAAGGGAGCCTCGTATTTTGACAGTGCCGAATCCTTTGCCATGATTCGCGGCGGCCACATTGATGTAGCGATCCTCGGCGGGATGGAAGTGTCCGAACGGGGAGATTTGGCGAACTGGATGATCCCCGGAAAAATGATCAAAGGAATGGGCGGCGCAATGGACCTAGTCCACGGAGCAAAACGGATTATTGTCATTATGGAGCATGTTAATAAATATGGGGAATCTAAAGTGAGAACGGAATGTACGCTGCCTTTAACCGGCAGGCAGGTGGTCGATCGGCTGATCACAGATTTGGCTGTATTCGATTTTCATGATGGCCGTATGACGCTCACCGAACTGCAGGAAGGTGTAACTATGGAGGAGGTCTTTGAGAAAACAGAAGGTCATTTTACTGTCAGCCAGTCGTTAAAAAATGGGGTCAGACCAAAATGAGGAGGTGCCGTCATGCATTCATTGCTTATTGAAAAAACAGCCGTTGTAACAGGAGCAGCCGGAGGAATCGGGCTTGAAATCGCAAAAGAATTCGCCCGTGAAGGAGCAGCCGTCATCATCTCTGATGTAAACGAACAAGCGGGGAAAGAAGCGGCGGCAAGACTGACAGATGAAGGCTGTGAAGCAGTCAGCATCACATGCGATGTAACAAATGAAAAGCAAGTGGCCGACATGCTGCAGACGGTCGAGAAACAATTCGGACGTCTCGATATCCTTGTGAATAATGCCGGCATTCAGCATGTCGCGCCCATCGAGGAATTTCCCACCGAACAGTTTGAACGGCTCATTCGTCTCATGCTGACCGCGCCATTTATCGCAATGAAGCATGCATTTCCCATTATGAAAAAACAGCAATTCGGTCGAATCATTAATATGGCGTCTGTCAACGGACTGATCGGTTTTCACGGGAAAGCGGCATATAACAGCGCCAAGCACGGCGTCATCGGTTTAACGAAAGTCGGCGCACTTGAAGGCGCGGCTGACGGTATTACCGTCAATGCGCTTTGTCCGGGATATGTGGACACTCAGCTTGTCCGCAATCAGTTAAAGGACATTTCCGCAACCAGGAATGTACCGTACGAGCGGGTGCTTGAGGACGTCATCTTTCCGCTCGTTCCCCAAAAACGGCTGCTGTCAGTGAAGGAAATCGCTGATTATGCCGTATTTTTGGCCAGCGACAAAGCAAAAGGGGTCACAGGTCAGGCCGTAGTCATGGATGGCGGGTATACCGCTCAATAGTTCTTATACTTTTTTAAAAAACAGCCGCTCTGAACGGCTGTTTTTTTATGCCTGAAAACCTTGTTCACTCAATAGGCCGATTACTGCGTCAATCGGTATCCAGTCTGGGTCATTCACATGTTCTGCGGCGTATTTCGCCCTTGCGGATTTTCCCCATCCAGATCCATCTCTTGCGCCGCATTTATAATCAAGCGCAATCAGTTTACAATCCTTCACAGATATACAAATGAATTTTTACAATAAACAGAAAATATGTAATTTCTGACACAATAATGCCAATAGCCCTAAAACATATGAAACATGAAGAGCGCGTTCTAAGTGAAGAAGAGCCGGTAACAGGCTCCACGCCGGCTTTCATCATCTCTCTTTAAGACTGATTTTCGGTGAAACTCCCATGTTTTATTTTATGAATAAATATATCTAATTCGTTTGTGAAAACGAACAATAACTCCTCCGAAAGTATTCTATACACATTTGTTATAATCATGCTAGGATGTTAGATAAAGGGATATTTTGTAGGATATTGTATCCCCTGTTCAATATGATCGGAGGAATCTCATGAACAATCTTGCCTTTTTATTTCCTGGACAAGGGTCTCAATTTGTAGGAATGGGCAAACAATTTTGGAATGATTTTGTGCTCGCAAAGAGATTGTTTGAAGAAGCGAGCGATGCGATCTCCTTGGATGTAAAAAAACTGTGTTTTAACGGAGATATGAATGAATTGACAAAGACAATGAACGCGCAGCCCGCTATTTTAACGGTCAGTGTTATTGCTTTTCAAGTGTATATGCAGGAAATAGGGGTGAAGCCCCGCTTCCTGGCAGGCCATAGCTTAGGCGAATATTCAGCGCTTGTCTGTGCCGGCGCCCTTTCTTTTCAGGATGCCGTTACACTTGTAAGGGAGCGGGGAATTCTTATGCAAAATGCGGATCCTCAGCAGCAGGGGGCGATGGCCGCCGTGACTCACCTCTCTCTTCAAACCTTGCAAGAAATATGTTCGAAAGTGTCGACGGAGGACTTTCCGGCAGGTGTAGCCTGCATGAATTCAGAACAGCAGCATGTGATTTCCGGACACCGGCAAGCTGTGGAACGTGTCATCAAGATGGCGGAGGAAAAGGGTGCGGCATACACTTATTTGAATGTCAGTGCGCCTTTTCACAGTTCGATGATACGATCAGCCTCCGAACAATTCCAGACTGTATTACACCAGTATTCCTTCAGGGATGCCGCGTGGCCGATCATTTCAAATGTCACCGCACGCCCTTACAGCAGCGGAAATTCGATCAGCGAACATCTCAAGCAGCACATGACGATGCCGGTTAGATGGACAGAATCGATGCATTACTTGCTTTTACATGGAGTCACAGAAGTCATCGAAATGGGTCCGAACAATGTCTTAGCCGGTCTGCTGAGAAAAACAACGAATCACATTGTACCTTATCCCTTAGGACAGACATCTGATGTTCCCCCGCTTTCCAATTCAGCGGAAAGAAAGAAACATATTGTCCATTTACACAAAAAACAACTGAATAAATTGATGATTCAATCCGTCATTGCGCGAAATTACAACAAGGATTCAGCGGCTTATTCCAATATGACGACGCCATTATTTACGCAAATCCAAGAGCTGAAAGAGAGAATGAAAAGGCATGAAGACGTGCTTTCAGAACAAGAACTCGAACATTCGATCCATTTATGCAAATTAATTTGTGAAGCTAAACAGCTTCCGGCTTGGGAAGAATTGCGGATTTTAAAATAAAGCGCCCAGGAGGGGACCTATGTATACCAGTCAATTCCAAACCTTAGTAGAAGTCATTCGGGAAAGAAGCAATATCTCTGATCGCGGGATCCGTTTTATCGAATCCGATAAAAACGAGACGGTTGTCTCTTATCGCCAATTGTTTGAAGAGGCGCAAGGGTATCTTGGCTATTTACAGCATCTCGGCATTAAGCCGAAGCAGGAAATTGTATTTCAAATCCAAGAAAACAAATCATTTGTCGTTGCTTTTTGGGCTTGTATATTAGGAGGAATGATCCCGGTGCCGGTCAGTATCGGAGAAGATGATGACCATAAGCTGAAGGTCTGGCGCATTTGGAATATATTAAATCATCCGTTTCTGATTGCCTCTGAAAAAGTATTGGACAAAATAAAGAAATACGCTGCAGAACACGATTTACAGGATTTTCATCATCAATTAAACGAAAAATCTGACATCATTCAAGATCAAACCTACGATTACCCCGCTTCATTTTATGAACCTGATGCGGCTGAACTCGCCTTTATCCAATTTTCTTCCGGATCGACAGGAGATCCAAAAGGAGTCATGTTAACGCATCACAACTTAATACATAACACGTGCGCCATTGGGACTGCCCTACACGTTCATTCGAAAGACTCTTTCTTATCATGGATGCCTTTAACGCATGATATGGGGCTCATCGCCTGCCACCTTGTTCCCTTCATAACCGGAATCAATCAAAATCTAATGCCTACAGAGTTATTTATTCGCAGACCTATTCTTTGGATGAAAAAAGCTCATGAACATAAAGCCAGTATTCTATCATCTCCTAATTTCGGGTACAACTACTTCCTTAAATTTCTGAAAAACGAACCAGACTGGGATTTATCCCACATCAAGGTCATCGCAAACGGTGCAGAACCGATATTGCCGGAGCTGTGTGACGAATTTTTGAAAAGATGCGCAGCATTCAATCTGAAAAGATCCGCTATTTTGAATGTTTACGGTTTAGCGGAAGCTTCGGTTGGCGCAGCGTTTTCTAAAATAGGTAAAGAATTCGTTCCTGTTTATTTGCATCGTGACTATTTAAATCTTGGTGAAAGAGCTGTAAAAGTCAGCAAAGAGGATCAAAATTGCGCTTCATTCGTCGAAGTGGGACAACCTATTGACTATTGTCAGCTTCGGATCTCCGATGAAACAAATGAAAGAGTAGAAGACGGAATCATCGGCCATATCCACATCAAAGGAGACAATGTGACGCAAGGTTATTATAACAACCCAGAGAGTACGGAAAAAGCGCTGACTTCTGACGGCTGGGTAAAAACGGGAGACCTCGGATTCATTAGTGAAAGTGGTAACTTAGTCGTAACCGGAAGAGAAAAGGACATCATTTTCGTGAACGGAAAAAATATCTATCCGCACGATATTGAACGGGTCGCGATTGAAATGGAAGAGGTTGACTTAGGTAGGGTTGCCGCCTGCGGTGTATATGATCAAAAGACACAAAGCGGAGAAATCGTGCTCTTTGTTGTTTACAAAAAATCACCTGAAAAATTTGCACCGCTTGTCAAAGAGATAAAAAAACATTTGTACAAGCGGGGCGGCTGGAGCATAAAAGAAGTCCTTCCGATCCGAAAACTCCCTAAAACAACCAGCGGAAAGGTTAAACGCTATGAACTTGCCAGACAGTATGAGGCAGGGAATTTTTCAACAGAGTCTGCCGCCATCAATGAATGTTTGGAGAGCAGCCCGGAAACATCCGGACAGACACCCATTCATGAGATAGAAACGGAATTGCTGTCTATCTTTTCCGAAGTGCTCGATGGAAAAAAGGTTCACCTCGCTGACAGTTATTTTGATATGGGAGCAAATTCATTACAGTTATCGCAGATTGCCGAGCGCATAGAACAGAATTTCGGACGCGAGCTTGCCGTTTCAGATCTCTTTACGTATCCTTCTATCACTGATTTAGCGGTATATCTGTCTGAAAGCCGGGCTGAGATCAAACAGGACGCGGCAGCGAAACCAAGCCATGTGACACCGAAAGATATCGCCATTATCGGGATGTCGCTCAATGTTCCGGGAGCGTCAACAAAAAGTGATTTTTGGAATCTGCTTAAAAAAGGTGAGCACAGCATTCGAGAATACCCCGAATCCCGGCTGAAAGATGCGGCGGATTATTTAAAGTCCATCCAAAGCGAGTTCAATGAGAGTCAGTTTGTGAAGGGCGGCTATTTAGATGAAATCGACCGCTTTGATTATTCGTTCTTCGGTTTAGCTCCTAAAGCGGCTCAGTTTATGGACCCTAACCAAAGACTGTTTTTGCAGTCTGCATGGCATGCGATTGAAGATGCGGGCTATGCCGGCGGCAGCATGAACGGGAGCCGTGTCGGGGTATATGCGGGGTACTCGAAGGTGGGCTACGATTATGAACGTCTTCTTTCTGCGAATTATCCGGAGGAACTTCATCAATATATCGTGGGCAATCTCCCTTCCGTACTAGCCAGCCGAATCGCTTATTTCTTAAATTTAAAAGGGCCGGCGGTCACAGTGGATACGGCATGCTCCTCATCGCTTGCCGCCGTTCATATGGCATGTAAATCTTTAATGTCCGGCGATTGTGAAATGGCTCTTGCCGGCGGTATCCGGACATCGCTCTTGCCGATCTGTATCGGACTTGATATGGAATCTTCGGACGGGTACACGAAAACGTTCAGCAAAGATTCAGACGGCACGGGCACAGGTGAAGGCGCGGCCGCAGTCCTGCTAAAACCTTTGCAGGATGCTGTTCGCGACGGAGACCATATTTACGGCGTAATCAAGGGAAGCGCGCTGAATCAAGACGGAACAACCGCCGGGATTACAGCACCGAATCCGACAGCTCAGACTGAGGTCATTGAGACGGCTTGGAAAGACGCGGGCATTGCTCCTGAAACACTGTCTTTCATCGAAGCGCATGGCACCGGAACGAAGCTCGGCGATCCGGTTGAATTTAACGGGCTTTGTAAAGCGTTTGAAAAGTATACGGCAAAAAAACAATTTTGTGCGATTGGTTCTGTTAAATCGAACATCGGCCATTTGTTTGAAGCGGCAGGCATCGTCGGGCTGATCAAATCTGTCCTCATGCTGAATCACAAGAAAAATCCGCCGTTAGTGCACTTTAATGAACCTAATCCGCTCATTCATTTTCACTCTTCACCATTTTATGTGAATCAGGAAGTTTCGGAGTTCACATCCGGTGATGAGCCGCTGCGAGGCGGAGTCAGCTCATTTGGCTTTAGCGGAACAAACGCTCATGTGGTATTGGAAGAATATATTTCTAAAAGTGAGTATGCGCCCGAGGATGAACATGGGCCGCACCTATTTGTTTTATCCGCTCATACTGAAAAATCACTCTATGAACTCGCACAGCAGTACCGGCAATATGTATCGGATGACAGCCAAGCTTCATTAAAGTCCATTTGCTATACAGCCAGTACGGGCAGGGCTCATTTGGATCATGGCATTGCCATGATTGTATCCGGTAAGCAAGAATTATCGGATAAGCTGACCCGCCTGATTCAGGGAGACAGAAACCTTCCCGGTGTATACATCGGTTACAAGAATATGAAGGAAATGCTGCCTGCTCATAAAGAAGAGCTGAATCAACAAGCAGCCGCTCTGATTAAGCAGCGTTTACGTACGCAAGATGAACGGATCACATGGCTGCATCGCGCAGCCGAATTATTTGTGCAAGGAGCCGTTATCGATTGGCACGCGCTTTATTCCGGTGAAACTGTACAAAAGACGCCATTGCCCCTGTATCCGTTTGAACGGAGCCGATGCTGGGCTGAAGCTGACCAATTGCGCTTAAACGAGGACGAAAAGAGAGGAGAAGCGGCATTGAATATCAATCAATCGAAGGCGCATATTGAATCCTTCCTGAAAACTGTAATCAGCAATGCTTCGGGGATCAGGGGAGAGGAACTCGATCTGAATGCTCATTTTATCGGGCTCGGAATGGATTCTATCATGCTGTCACAGGTCAAAAAAGCCATCGCGGACGAATTTGGGGTAGATATCCCGATGGATCGTTTTTTTGATACGTTGACCAACCTTCAAAGTGTCATAGATTACTTGGCTGATACCGTTCCATCGTCCTTTGCATCCGCTCCGCCTCAAGAGAATGTTCCGGCGCAGGAAAAACAGGTCATTTCAGAAGCGCAGCCTGAATCGGATCGCAGAGATGGTCATCAAGAGCATACGCTCGAAAAAATAATCGCATCTCAAAATCAATTAATTCAGGATGCCTTGCAAGCTCAATTAAATAGCTTTAATTTGCTGAGAAACAGCGGACATCATTCCGACGAGAAAGAATACGCTAAAGCGCAAGAGAAATCAATTCCTTCTGTCAAGCAGGGGCCTCCGACCGTCAATGCAGAACAGAAAGCGGCTCAAGAAGCGAAACCCTATGTTCCTTTCCAGCCTCAGAACCTGAATGATCAGGGACACTATACCGCACGGCAAAAACAATACTTAGAAGATTTCATCAAGAAATACGCAGATAAAACGAAAGGTTCCAAACAATATACGGACAATACCCGATTTGCTCATGCAAACAACCGCAATTTGTCCAGCTTCCGTTCGTATTGGAAGGAAATCGTATACCCGATTATCGCCGAACGTTCTGACGGTTCTAAAATGTGGGATATTGACGGAAATGAATATATCGATATCACCATGGGATTCGGGGTTAACCTTTTCGGGCATCATCCTTCCTTTATTACACAGGTTATCGATGATTCAACCCGTTCATCATTGCCTCCGCTCGGCCCGATGTCAGATGTCGCCGGTGAAGTTGCCGACCGGATCCGCACATGTACCGGAGTGGAAAGGGTCGCTTTCTATAATTCCGGAACAGAGGCCGTCATGGTTGCCCTGCGTTTGGCGCGGGCGGCAACAGGAAGAAAGAAAGTCGTGGCGTTCTCAGGATCTTATCACGGGACGTTTGACGGCGTATTAGGGGTTGCCGGAACAAAAGGCGGGGCTGCGTCTGCGAATCCGCTGGCTCCGGGCATACTGCAGAGCTTTATGGATGATTTGATTATTTTA
This sequence comes from Bacillus sp. ChL18, assembly GCF_026241425.1. Classification (NCBI taxonomy): domain Bacteria; kingdom Bacillati; phylum Bacillota; class Bacilli; order Caryophanales; family Bacillaceae; genus Bacillus; species Bacillus sp. ChL18. Next base: position 1,014,249 of record NZ_JAPHWE010000001.1, read on the forward strand.
CATTACAACAATCCCGATTCGCTGGACGTGATCCGCAGTCTTGGTGATGAATTGGCAGCCGTACTGGTGGAACCGGTACAAAGCCGCAGACCGGATTTGCAGCCGCAGGCATTTTTGAAAGAATTACGGGCAATCACGCAGCAATCCGGAACAGCTCTGATTATGGATGAAATTATTACCGGATTTCGGATCGGTCTTGGCGGCGCACAGGAATGGTTCGGCATTCAGGCTGATTTAGTGACCTACGGAAAAATCATCGGCGGCGGACAGCCGTTAGGGGTAGTTGCCGGAAAAGCTGAGTTCATGAATGCGATCGACGGGGGTACCTGGCAGTATGGGGACGATTCCTACCCGCAAGACGAGGCGAAACGCACGTTTGTGGCCGGCACCTTCAATACTCACCCGCTTACCATGAGGATGTCATTAGCCGTCCTTCGCCATTTACAAACCGAGGGAGAACATCTGTATGAGCAGCTTAATCAAAAAACAGCCTACCTGGTCGATGAGCTGAATCGCTGCTTCGAACAAGCGCAAGTGCCTATCCGCATGGTTCGATTCGGTTCTTTATTCCGGTTTGTCTCATCGCTTGATAATGACTTGTTCTTTTACCATCTCAACTATAAAGGGGTCTATGTATGGGAGGGACGCAACTGCTTCTTGTCTGCGGCGCATACCGCGGATGATATCGAAAATATTATTCAAGCGGTGAAAGACACGGTGGAGGATCTTCGCCGAGGCGGATTTATTCCGGAAGGCCCGGATTCCCCTGATGGCGGAGGCCGTAAAAAGTCCGGGACGCGCGAGCTTTCACCTGAACAAAAGCAGTTGGTTATGGCATCCCATTACGGGAATGAAGCTTCCTCCGCTTTAAACCAGTCCATTATGCTGAAAGTGAAGGGCGAACTGCAACATACACCATTAAAACAAGCCGTACGGCATATCGTTGACCGTCATGAAGCTTTACGTACGGTGATTCATCCCGATGACGAGGTACAGCAAGTGCAGGAACGGATGAATATAGAAATACCTGTCATTGATTTTACCGGTCTCCCGCATGAACATCGGGAGCCGGAAATCCAAAAATGGCTGACAGAAGATGCCAAGCGGCCGTTTCATTTCCATGAACAAAAGCCTTTGTTTAGAATCCATGTACTTACATCGGCTCACAATGAACATCTGATTGTGCTCACGTTCCATCATATCATTGCCGATGGATGGTCAATCGCCGTTTTTGTTCAAGAACTGGAGAGCAACTACGCGGCTATAGTACAAGGAAAACCGATTTCACCGAAAGAGGCAGATGTTTCGTTTCGCCAATACTTAGACTGGCAGCAGGCACAGATTGACAGCGGCCATTATGAAGAAGGGGTCCGTTATTGGCGGCGTCATTTCTCTGAACCGATACAGCAGCCAATTCTGCCAAGCACAGCTTCTGTCCGTTATCCGAACGGGTATGAGGGAGACCGGTGTACCGTCAGGCTTGGACGGCCATTGAGCGAGGCTTTAAGGTCATTAAGCATTCAGATGAAAAATAGCGTATTTGTGACGATGCTGGGCGCACTTCATCTTTTTCTGCACCGGCTTACCAAACAGTCAGGCCTTGTGATCGGGATCCCCGCAGCAGGTCAATCGCATATGAAACAGCATGCTCTGATTGGAAATTGCGTCAATATGATTCCGGTGAAGAACACGTCTTCTTCAGAAAGCACTTTATCCGGTTATCTTGGCAGTATGAAAGAAAGCGTGAATCTTGCAATGCGGCACCAAGCCGTCCCGATGACATTGGTGGCCAGAGAGCTTCCGCACGATCAAGTGCCGGATATGCGTATTATCTTTAATTTAGACAGACCTTTTCGAAAGCTGCATTTCGGAAAGGCGGAAGCGGAGCCCGTTGCATACCCGGTAAAATGCACCCTGTACGATTTATTTCTGAACATAACAGACGCGCATCAAGAATATGTTCTTGATTTCGACTTTAATACGAACGTCATCAGTCCGGAAATCATGAAAAAGTGGGGAGCGGGTTTTACAAAATTGCTGCAAAAAATGGTTGAGGGAGATTCAATCCCTCTTGACGCCATGATGATGTTTTCCGATGAAGAACAGCAAGATTTACAAGCACTTTACGCCGAACACCAGAAGCGGGTCTCTTCAATAGCAAGCAATACGGCAAATTTTACTGAAGCCTACGAGGCGCCGGTAAATGAAACGGAGCGGCAGCTGGCACGGATTTGGGAGGAGCTTTTCGGCCTTGAACGGGTCGGCAGATCAGATCGCTTTCTGGCTCTGGGGGGAAACTCACTCCAGGCGACGCTTATGCTTTCCAAAGTTCAGAAGACATTTCATCAAAAGGTTTCCATCGGACAATTTTTCAATCACCAGACTGTTAAGGAATTAGCACATTTCATTCAGAACGAAACGAAAGTCGTGCACCTCCCGATGAAGGCTGCCAAGAAAAAAGCGTATTACCCGACATCGCCGGCGCAGCAAAGAGTGTATTTCCTGCACCAACTGGAACCGGATCAGCTGGCGCAAAATATGTTCGGCCACATATCAATAACAGGGAAGTACGATGAGCAATCCCTGATCTCATCTCTTCAACAAGTGATGCAGCGGCACGAAGCGTTTCGCACGTATTTCGACATTATAGATGGCGATATCGTTCAGAAACTTGAAAACGAAGTTGATTTTAACGTTCATGTCCGGACAATGAGCCGGGATGAATTTGATGCCTATTCAGACCGGTTTGTAAAACCGTTCCGCCTGGACCAAGCTCCGTTAGTTCGTGCGGAGCTGATCAAGATTGAAAACGAGCAGGCCGAACTGCTCATCGATATGCATCATATCATTTCGGACGGTTATTCCGTCAACATCCTTACAAATGAATTGCTGGCTTTATATCATCAGAAACCATTACCGGACATTGAATTTGAATATAAAGATTTCGCAGAATGGCAAAACCAACGGATGAATGACGATGCCATGAAGCGGCAGGAGACATATTGGCTGGAACAATTTCAAGACGAAATTCCCATCCTTGACCTGCCGACAGACGGTTCAAAAGCGGCAGAACGGTCTTCTGAGGGACAGCGTGTGACATGCTCCTTACAGCCGGATGTCATCCGTTCGCTTCAAGACTTGGCGCAAAAGGCGGAAACGACTCTCTATACGGTGCTTCTGGCCGCCTATAATGTGCTGCTTCATAAATATACGGGACAAGAAGACATTGTCGTTGGCACGCCTGCATCAGGAAGAAATCATCCGGATATCGAAAAGATCATCGGTATTTTCATACAAACCATTGGAATCCGGACGAAGCCGCACGCCAATAGAACGTTTACGGATTATCTGGAAGAAGTAAAGCGGCAGACGCTTGACGCTTTCGAAAACCAAGACTATCCATTCGACCGGCTTGTGGAGAAATTAAATGTACAGCGGGAAACAACCGGAAAGTCTCTGTTTAACACGATGTTTGTGTTTCAAAACATTGAATTTCATGAAATCCGGCACAATGAATGTACATTTAAAGTGAAAGAACGAAATCCAGGGGTCTCTTTATATGATTTGATGCTCACGATCGAAGATGCCGGTCAACAGATAGAGATGCATTTTGATTATAGACCGGGACGATTCACAAAAGACACCATTGAACAGATCACCAGACACTATACCGCCATTTTAAACAGCCTTGCTGAGCAGCCGGAGATGACATTGTCTTCTGTTCCTATGCTGTCTGAAACCGAACGTCATCAACTGCTGACGGAGTGTAATGGCACAAAGACGCCGTATCCGCATAAGGAAACGGTATATCGGTGGTTTGAAATGCAGGCGGAACAGAGTCCCGATCATGAAGCCGTTATTTTTGGCAATGAGCGTTATACGTACAGACAGCTCAATGAACGGGCGAACCGATTGGCGCGGACGTTACGGACAAAAGGCGTACTAGCGGATCAATTCGTTGCCATCATCAGCCCGCATCGGATCGAGCTGATTGTCGGAATTTTGGCTGTTCTGAAAGCCGGCGGCGCATACGTGCCCATTGATCCTGAATATCCGGAAGATCGGATCCAATATATGCTGAGAGATTCAAGAGCGGAGGTTGTGTTGACACAGCGCAGCCTGCTGGATCAATTACCGTATGATGGTGACATTGTGCTTTTGGATGAGGAAAACTCATACCATGAGGATCACTCGAATCTTGAATCGGAGAGCGATGCGCATGATTTGGCCTACATGATCTATACGTCAGGTTCCACGGGAAATCCAAAAGGTGTACTCATTGAGCATCAGGGGCTGGCCAATTATATTTGGTGGGCGAAAGAGGTTTATGTAAGAGGTGAGAAAACCAACTTCCCATTATACTCTTCCATCTCTTTCGATCTGACTGTGACCTCGATATTTACACCGCTGGTTACGGGAAATACCATCATTGTCTTTGCCGGCGAAGATAAAAGCGCTGTGCTTTCTGAGATTATGCGGGACTCAAGAATAGACATAATCAAATTGACCCCGGCACATCTGCACGTTATCAAGGAGATGAACATCGCTGGCGGCACCGCAATACGGAAAATGATTGTCGGCGGAGAAAATTTAAGCACCAGTCTGGCCAAAAGTGTCAGCGAGCAGTTTAAAGGCCGGCTGGACATTTTCAATGAATACGGACCGACGGAAGCTGTCGTCGGATGTATGATTTATCACTTCGACGCAGAACGGGACAAGCGGGAATTTGTACCGATCGGCACTCCGGCTGCCAACACGGATATTTATGTGGCCGATGCAAGCAGAAACCTGGTTCCGATCGGGGTAATCGGCGAAATATATATCAGCGGACCGGGTGTTGCCAGAGGGTATTGGAACCGCCCGGATTTAACGGCAGAGAAATTTGTTGAAAACCCGTATGTCCCGGGAGCGAAGATGTACAAATCAGGGGATTTGGCTAAGCGATTGAAGGACGGAAATCTTTTATATATTGGGCGCGTTGATGAACAAGTCAAAATCAGGGGACACCGAATCGAGCTTGGTGAAATTGAAGCAGCAATGCATAACGCGGAAGCGGTGCAAAAAGCCGCGGTTACAGTGAAAGAAGAAGAAGACGGCTTAAAACAATTATGTGCGTATTACGTAAGCGACAAGCCTATAGCGGCTGCTCAGCTTAGGGAACAATTGTCATCGGAGCTTCCGGACTACATGGTTCCGTCCTATTTTGTCCATCTGGAGCATATGCCGTTAACGTCCAACGGGAAAATAAACCGTAAGGCACTGCCTGCACCGGAAGCGAGTCTGCAGCAGACAGCTGAATATGTTCCGCCGGGTAATGAGACGGAGTCCAAACTGACAGATTTATGGAAGGAAGTGCTCGGAATAAGCCATGCGGGGATCAAACATAATTTCTTTGATCTCGGAGGCAACTCCATCCGAGCGGCTGCCTTAGCCGCCAGAATTCACAAAGAGCTGGATGTGAATCTGTCTCTCAAAGACATATTCAAGTTTCCTACCATTGAACAATTGGCTGACAAGGCGTTACACATGGACAAAAATCGATATGCACCGATTCCGGCTGCAAAGGAAATGCCATATTATCCGGTTTCTTCAGCTCAGAGGCGGATGTATTTGTTAAGTCACACAGAAGGCGGCGAGCTGACTTACAATATGACGGGTGCCATGAATGTGGAAGGGACGATCGATCCCGAACGGTTAAACACCGCTTTCCGAAAATTAATCGCGCGTCATGAAGCGTTGCGTACCAGCTTTGATTTATATGAAGGCGAGCCGGCACAGCGTATTCATCAGAACGTCGACTTTACGATAGAACGAATTCAAGCTAGCGAAGAAGAGGCGGAAGACCGTGTGCTTGATTTCATCAAAGCGTTTGACTTAGCCAAGCCGCCGCTGATGCGGGCCGGACTGATTGAAATTGAACCTGCGCGGCACGTGCTTGTGGTTGATATGCATCATATCATTTCTGACGGCGTGTCCGTCAATATTCTGATGAAAGATTTAAGCCGAATCTACGAGGGGAACGAACCGGACCCGCTCTCTATTCAATATAAAGACTTTGCAGTTTGGCAGCAATCGGACATTCAGAAACGGAACATCAAGAGCCAGGAAGCGTATTGGCTGGATCAGTTTCACGGTGATATTCCTGTACTGGATATGCCTGCGGATTATGAGCGGCTTGCCATACGCGATTACGAAGGCGAATCATTTGAATTTCTTATACCCGAACACTTGAAACAGCGTTTAAGCCAAATGGAAGAAGACACAGGAGCAACACTGTATATGATTTTATTGGCAGCCTATACGATTCTTTTATCCAAATACAGCGGACAAGAAGATATTATCGTAGGAACGCCATCTGCCGGGCGGACTCATTTGGATGTAGAGCCGGTCGTGGGAATGTTCGTCAATACGTTAGTCATTCGCAATCACCCGGCGGGCCGTAAAACATTTGATGCCTACTTAAACGAAGTAAAAGAAAACATGCTGAACGCCTATAAAAATCAAGACTATCCATTGGAAGAATTAATTCAGCATCTGCATCTTCCAAAAGATTCAAGCCGTAATCCTTTATTCGATACGATGTTTGTGCTGCAAAATCTTGATCATGCTGAATTGACTTTCGATTCCCTTCAAATCAAGCCGTATCCATTTCATCATCCGGTTGCCAAATTCGATTTGACCTTGTCGATTCAGGCGGACCGCGACAACTATCACGGACTGTTTGAATATTCGAAAAAACTGTTTAAGAAAAGCAGAATCGAGGTTTTATCAAACGACTACTTACACATCCTATCGGCGATTTTGGAACAGCCAAGCATTCTAATCGAACATATCGGATTGAGCGGCAGCAATGAGGAAGAAGAGAACGCGCTTGATTCTATTCAATTGAACTTTTAGGGAAAAGCATTATTTCTTTAAAATATATAAAATGAGGTGCTCCAATGTCGGTATTTAAAACTCAAGAAACGTACTGGGAAAACCTGTTTGATGAAGAAGACGGCCTAAGCGCATTCCCTTACTTTAAAGCAGCGGATAAAGCATCGTTGGCCCGTACCGGCTACCAGGAAAAATGCATCTGCCGTTCCTTATCTCCGGAAGTATCTCAAAGAATCATGACAATGGCGAATCATTCCGATATGGCCGCCTATCTGATTTTATTGGCGGGTATTGAATGCTTGTTGTATAAATATACGGATCAAACGAGCCTGATTCTTGGCATTCCGACGGTATCGAAGCAAAAAGCCGGCCAGTCAGCCGTTAACAACATTGTTCTCTTGAAAAATACGCTTTCAAACGAGAGCACATTTAAAACCGTATTCGGGCAGCTGAAAGAAGCCGTTAATGATTCTCTGAAAAATCAAAACCTGCCGTTTAGAAAAATGGTCCGGCATCTGAGCGTGCAATACAATGACGAGCATATGCCTCTGATTCATACTGTCGTTTCGCTTAACGAAATTCATTCCTTGCAATTTAAAGAAGATACTGCAACCGATACGCTGTTTCACTTTGACTTGGAGAACAACAGGATTCATTTGAAGCTTTTTTATAACGGCAATCTGTACGATGAGCGCTATATCAATCAAATTGTATCCCATTTGGATCAGCTGCTGTCTGTGATTCTGTTTCAGCCTCAAGCCGCGATCCATACGGCAGAGATCTTACCGGAAGCGGAAAAACAGAAGCTATTGTTTGATTTTAATGACACCGTCAGAGATTTCTCCGGGAGCAGAACAGTCTATCAATTATTTGAAGAGCAGGCAGAAAGAACGCCTGAGCATACGGCCGTCAAGTTTAAAAACGACCATTTGACGTACAGGGAACTGAATGAGAAGGCGAGCCGTTTGGCAAGAACATTGCGTAATAGCGGAGTTCAACCCGATACGTTAGTCGCCATTCTCGCTGATCGTTCTTTAGAGATGATCGTATCCATTATAGCTGTTTGGAAGGCAGGGGGCGCTTATGTGCCCCTGGATCCTGAATATCCAAAAGAGCGGCTTCAATATTTGCTTCATGATGCGGATGCAGACGTTCTCCTTGTTCAGCAACATTTAAAAAACAGTCTCGCCTTTGACGGCCCGGTGATTGATTTGAATGATGAAACATCATACCATGCCGATTGCTCATTGTTATCACCAGCAGCGGGACACAGCCATTTAGCCTATGTCATTTATACGTCGGGTACAACAGGAAAGCCGAAAGGAGTCATGGTTGAACACGGCGGCATTGTGAATTCGCTCCAATGGAAGAAGGCGTTTTTCAAGCATTCTCCGGCGGATCGCGTGCTTGTCTTGTACCCGTATGTTTTTGATGCGTTCATTTTAAACTTCTTCGGCCCGCTCATCTCAGGAGCAACTTTGCACCTTTTGCCTAATGAAGAGAATAAAGAAACTTTCGCCATTCAAAATGCCATAAAACAAGAGAGAATTACTCATTTTTCAACTTCTCCCCGTCTTCTGAAAACGATGATTGAACAGATGAACAGAGAGGACTTCATCCATGTTCAGCATGTTGTTGTAGGCGGTGAGCAGCTGGAAACAGATACAGTTGAGAAGCTGCATTCTCTGCAGCCTCGCATTCGGATCAATAATGAATACGGACCGACAGAAAACAGCGTGGTATCTACATTTCATCCTGTTCAGTCCGCTGATGAACAGATCACAATCGGCAGCCCGGTGGCCAACCATCAAGCTTATATTTTAGGAGCGCACCATCAAATCCAGCCGATCGGCGTACCGGGAGAACTGTATGTCGGAGGAGCGGGAGTGGCCCGCGGCTACCTCAATCGGCCTGAATTAACGGAGGAAAAATTTGTGGAGCATCTGCATGTCCCTGGTCAAAAGATGTATAAGACAGGGGATCTCGCCAGATGGCTGCCAGATGGACGGATTGAATATTTAGGGCGGATTGATCATCAAGTGAAAATTCGCGGCTACCGGATTGAGATCGGCGAGGTAGAGGCAGCCATGTTCAATCTGGAAAACGTTCGTGAAGCCGCAGTCGTCGCGCGGGAAGACGCAGACGGGGCCAAACAATTGTATGCCTATTATGTCGGCGAGCCTTCTTTGACCGCTGCGCAGTTCAGAGAAGACTTATCCCGGGAACTGCCGAATTATATGATTCCCTCCCGCTTTATCCCTTTGGAACGCATTCCGCTCACTTCCAATGGGAAGATTGATCTGAAAGCTTTGCCTGCTGCTGACGAAAATACGCGGGCGGAAAACGAATACATAGCCCCGCGGAATACAATAGAAGAACTGCTGGCGTCCATCTGGCAAGAAGTATTAGGAGCAGAACGTATAGGAATTCTGGATAATTTCTTTGATTTTGGCGGAGATTCGATTAAATCAATTCAGGTGTCATCCAGATTGTATCAAGCCGGATACAAGGTTGATATGAAGCATTTGTTTAAACACCCCTCGATTGCTGAACTTAGTCAGTTTGTAGCGCCGGTCAGCAGGGTGGCTGATCAAGGAGAAGTGAATGGCGGAACCAAGCTGACCCCGATACAGCATTGGTTTTTTGAGCAAAAAATGCCGCATGCACACCATTACAATCAGGCCGTCATGTTATATTCGGCGGAAGGCTTTAAAGAGGGCCCGCTTCGCCGGACGATGGAACGGATCGCGTCGCATCACGATGCCTTAAGGATGATTTTTGAAAAAACGCCGGATGGATACGCTCCGCGAATTACAGGAACAGATGAAAGTGAACTATACCATCTGGAAGTGATGAATTATAAAGGGGAAACCGATCCGGCTCAAGCGATTGCCAATAAAGCGAATGAGATTCAAAGCAGCATGGTATTAGACAAAGGGCCATTGATGAAGCTCGGTTTGTTCCAATGTCCGGACGGAGATCATTTGCTGATTGCAATTCATCATTTGCTGATTGACGGAGTATCCTGGCGTATTTTACTCGAAGATTTTGCAAGCGGATATGAGCAGGCAGAACGCGGACAAACGATCCAGCTCCCGCAAAAAACAGACTCGTTTCCATTCTGGGCCGATCAATTGTCCAAATATGCGGCGGAAACCGATATGGAAGAGGAGATTGCGTATTGGACTGAGCTTTCAAGTATAAAGCCTCAGCCATTGCCTAAGGACACTATCAGCGAAGGATCGTTATTAAGAGACAGCGAAGAAGTGACGATTCAATGGACAAAAGAGGAAACGGAGCAATTATTAAAACATGCGAACCGCACCTACAACACGGATATCAACGATCTGCTGCTGACTTCGTTAGGGCTGGCTGTTCACAAGTGGACAGGCACGGAAGACATTGTCGTGAATTTGGAAGGCCACGGGAGAGAACCGATTATTCCGGATGCTGACATTTCCCGCACGATAGGATGGTTCACAAGCCAGTACCCTGTCGTCCTGAGGATGGAAGCCGGAAAAAACCTGTCGCAGCGGATCAAGATCGTAAAAGAAGGGCTGCGCCGTATCCCTGACAAAGGAATGAATTACAGCATCATCAAATATATATCCGGGCATCCGGAAGCCGACAGCCTGCAGCTGAATCCGGAGATATCGTTTAACTATTTGGGACAATTTGACCAAGACCTGAAGCACCAGGCTTTACGCATCTCGCCTTTTTCCACAGGGTTATCAATGAACGAAAACCAAGAGAGAACGGCCGTGCTTGATTTGAACGGCATGATTGCCGAAGGGACATTATCACTGACACTGAGCTACAGCAGCAAACAATACGAAAGATCTACTATGGCGCAATTTGCCCGGGGGTTGAAAGAAAGTCTGCAAGAAGTCATTGCGCATTGCGTAAGCCGGCAGCAGACTTCCCTCACACCAAGTGACATCCTGTTAAAAGATATCTCAATCGACGAACTGGAACAGCTTTTGGAGCAGACGCGTGAATTAGGCGAAGCGGAAAATATTTATCCATTAACGCCGATGCAGAAGGGCATGCTGTTTCACAGCTTATTTGATCCGAATTCAGGTGCTTATTTTCAGCAAACGATGTTTGATCTGCATGGAGACCTGGAGATTGATTCATTTTCAAAAAGCTTGGACGGCTTATCGCAAAAATATGATATTTTCCGCACGAATTTTTACAGAGGCTGGAAGGATCAGCCGCTCCAAATCATATTCAAAACGAAAAAAATCGGTTTTCAATTCAATGACATACGAGAGATGAAGGAATCACAAAAAGAAGCGATGATTCAGGAATATGCCAGAGAAGATAAGATGCGGGGGTTCGACTTAGAAAAAGGCGCGTTAATGCGGTTATTCATCCTTCGTACGGATGAAAAGACATACCGTTTTATCTGGAGTTTCCACCATATTTTGATGGACGGCTGGTGCCTGCCGCTTATTACAAAAGAAATATTCGAGAATTACTTTGCCTTGCTTCAGCAAAAGCAGCCTGAACAATCATCAATTACTCCATACAGTCAATATATTGAATGGCTCGGCCGGCAAGATGCGAAAGAGGCCGCGGCTTATTGGGATCAGTACTTGGAGGGATATGAGGAGCAAACCGGCCTTCCTAAAGATCACCATGCAGCGGAAGACGGACGATACGTTCCTGAAAAAGTGACGTGTGACATAAGCTCCGATCTCACTTCGAAAATGAAGCGGACGGCAGGCAAGCATCATGTCACGCTGAACACGCTGCTGCAGACGGCATGGGCGGTTTTGCTGCAGAAATATAACCGTAGCCGGGACGTTGTGTTTGGAAGTGTTGTATCCGGAAGACCTGCTGGAATTCCAAACGTGGAAACCATGATCGGCTTATTCATTAACACCATTCCCGTCCGGTTCCGATGTGAAGCCGGGACAACGTTTGCTGAGCTTATGAAAGAGGCGCAGGAAAGGGCTGTAGCGTCTCAACAATTTGAGACGTACCCGCTGTACGATATTCAAGCGCGTACAACGCAAAAGCAAGATTTAATTACACATTTAATGATATTCGAAAATTATCCGGTTGATCAGTATATGGAAAGTATAGGCAGTCAGAACGGAACATCCATCAAAATTTCCAACGTACAAATGGAAGAACAGACCAACTACGATTTTAATTTGACCGTTATACCGGGCGACGAGATGAACATCTCTTTTGAATACAATGCAAATGTGTATGATCGGGCAAGCATAGAGCGGGTTCGGGAACATTTCATGCAAATCCTGCATCAAGTCGTGACAAATGCGGATATCCGGGTGGATCAAGCGGAATTGTTAACGGAAGGCGAAAGAAGAACCCTTCTGCAGACGCTGAATGACACGGCCGCGCCGTTCCCGCAGACGCCGGTTCATCAACTATTTGAAGAGCAATCGCAGCGTACGCCCGATCAAGCAGCCGTCATTGATAAGGACAGGCAGCTCACGTACGGAGAGCTCAATAAGCGGGCCAACCGACTGGCGCGAACGTTAAGAGCGAAAGGAGTGCAGACGGATCAGCCTGTAGCCATCATCACAAGAAACAGCATCGAATCGGTGGTCGGAATCCTTGCCGTTTTAAAATCAGGCGGAGCCTATGTCCCTATAGATACGGAATATCCGCAAGACCGCATCCGGTATATGCTGGATGACTCCCAAGCCGGAATCGTTTTAATGCAGCGGGACGTCAGGAAACAGCTTGCCTATGAAGGCGCCACGGTTTTACTTGATGATGAAAGTTCTTATCACCAAGATGACTCTGACCTTGCTCCGATAAATGATGCGAGCCATTTGGCATATATCATTTATACGTCAGGTTCCACAGGCCGGCCAAAAGGCGTACTAATCGAGCACCGAGGCTTGACCAATTATATTTGGTGGGCGAAAGAAGTTTATGTAAAAGGCGAGAAAGCCAACTTCCCATTGTATTCGTCCATTTCTTTTGATCTGACGGTGACTTCTATTTTCACGCCGCTTGTCACAGGCAATGCAATCATCGTCTATGACGGAGAGGATAAAACAGCTCTGCTTGAATCGATTGTGCGGGACCCGAGGGTGGATATCATTAAATTGACCCCGGCCCATTTGCAGGTTCTGAAAGAAATGAACATTGCCGATCAAACGGCTGTCAGAAGAATGATTTTGGGCGGGGAAAACTTAAGCACCCGGTTAGCCCGCAGCATTCATGAACAGTTCGAAGGCCGGATTGAAATATGCAATGAGTACGGACCGACGGAAACCGTTGTCGGCTGCATGATTTACCGTTACGATGCCGCAAAGGACAGACGGGAATCGGTACCGATCGGAACCGCTGCGGCAAACACGAGCATTTACGTTCTTGATGAAAATATGAAACCCGCACCGATCGGAGTGCCGGGAGAGATCTATATCAGCGGCGCCGGTGTGGCTAGAGGATATTTAAACCGTCCCGAATTAACGGCAGAGAAATTTGTCGATGACCCGTTTGAACCCGGAGCGAAGATGTATAAGACCGGAGATTTGGCGAAGTGGCTGGCGGACGGAAACATTGAATATGCGGGCAGAATAGATGAACAAGTGAAAATCAGAGGCTATCGTATCGAATTAGGCGAGATCGAGGCGGCACTGCTTCAAGAAGAAGCGATCAAGGAAGCTGTCGTTACAGCCAGAGAGGACGTCCACGGGTTTAAACAATTGTGTGCATATTACGTGAGCGGCGGGCAAACAACGGCAGCCCAGCTCAGGAAACAATTGTCTCAAACCCTTGCAAGTTATATGGTTCCGGCTTATTTTATCGAGCTTGATGAAATGCCTTTAACTTCTAACGGAAAAATAAACAGAAAAGGGCTGCCGGCTCCGGATTTCGAACTGCAGGACAGAGCAGAGTATAAAGCTCCCCGATCAAAAGCGGAAGAAATATTAGTTTCTGCCTGGGAATCGGTATTAGGCGCTGAAAACGTCAGTATTCTTGATAATTTCTTTGACCTTGGCGGAGATTCTATTAAATCCATTCAAGTATCCTCCAGATTAAATCAGCAAGGATACAAAATGGAAATCAAAGACTTGTTTCAATATGCAACAGTTGCTGAATTGAGTCCGCATATCAAGCAGAATCTGCGTATAGCCGATCAAGGTGAGGTCAAAGGAAAAGTCAGCCTGACTCCTATTCAGCATTGGTTTTTCGAACAAACAACAACAGATCAGCATTATTATAATCAAGCCGTCATGCTGCATGCGCCGGAAGGTTTTCAGGAAACGCAGCTTCGTCAAACCCTGCAAAAGCTTGCTGAACATCACGATGCGCTCCGCATGACGTTCCGGACTACGGAAAATGGCTGCGAGGCACAGAATGAAGAAATCGCCCAAAGCGGACTGTACCGCTTAGAAGTCCTGAATCTGAAAGAAGATCCCGATCCGGGGCGTACAATTGAAGCCAAGGCTGATGAGATACAAAGCAGTATGCGTTTAAGTGATGGGCCGTTAATGAAAGCCGGGTTGTTTCAATGCGCAAATGGAGATCATCTGCTCATTGCCATCCATCATTTGATTATAGACGGGATTTCATGGCGCATTTTACTGGAAGATATCGTTAGCGGCTACAAGCAAGCCGAGAACGGGCGAGTGATTCAACTGCCGCAAAAAACAGACTCTTTCCAATTATGGGCTAAGAGACTGTCAGAATACGCGCAAAGTGAAACCATAAAACAAGAACAGGAATATTGGACAAAGATCGAACAAACCGAAGTCAAACCGCTGCCTAAAGATTTTCATGAAACCCATACAACTGCAAAAGACAGTGAAACAGCAACTGTGGAATGGACGAAAGAGGAAACGGAGCTGCTATTAAAACAAGCGAATCGCGCTTATAACACGGAAATAAACGATTTGCTTTTAACTTCTCTCGGTCTTTCCATATCGCATTGGTCAGGACTGGAACAAATTCCGATTCATTTAGAGGGACACGGCCGAGAACAGATTATACAAGATGTAGATATCTCCCGCACGGTCGGGTGGTTTACAAGTCTGTATCCGGTTGTGCTGCACGCGCAGCCGGGCAAAGAAATCTCTGATTATATCAAGACGACCAAAGAAGGATTGCGCCAAATTCCGCATAAAGGGATCGGATATGGAATAGCAAGGTACTTAAGCGGCGGAATGCCATCGAAACTCAATCCTGAGATCAGCTTTAACTACCTTGGACAGTTTGATCAAGATTTACAGCAGCATGGGGTTCAATTATCTTCTTATTCTTGCGGTTCAGACTCAAGCGGAAATCAAGAAAGACTGTATGTATTGAATATAAACGGAATGATCACAGAGGGCCGGCTGAAGCTTACGATCAGCTACAGCAGCAAACAGTACGCAAAAGAAACGATCATGCGGTTATCGGAAACGATTCAAAGCCGCCTGCGGACCATCATTACGCATTGCGTTCATAAAGAACAATCGGAACTGACGCCAAGCGATATTTTGTTAAAGGGCATGTCCATTGACAAATTGGATCAGCTCCTCATTCAACTGCCGCATGCAGGTGAGGTTGAAAACGTGTATCCGCTCACTCCGATGCAGAAAGGAATGCTCTTCCACAGCCTGCTGGACGAGGCCTCAAGTTCTTATTTTGAACAAGCATCGTTTGATTTGCAGGGAGAGTTAAAGATTGATTGGTTTAAAGCAAGCCTTGAACGATTATTTGAAACATACGCCGTGCTCAGAACCCGTTTTTACAGCGGCTGGAACGATACTCCTTTACAAATTGTCTATAAAACGCAAACACCGCAAATTCATTTTGCAGATTTGCGTGATAGAGAGGAGCACCTACGCGAGGATGCAATCGCAGCCTATCAAAGAGAAGATAAGGCAAAAGGATTTGACTTGGCTCTGGATCCGCTGATGCGCATAGCGATTTTCCGGATGGAAGACCGCAAATATCATTTGATTTGGAGCTTCCATCATATTGTGATGGATGGCTGGTGCCTGTCTCTTATCACGAAGGAAGTGTTTGATCATTATAGCGCCTTACAGGAAGGCAGGGAACCAGAACCGTCATTGGCAGCTCCTTACAGCGACTATATCGAGTGGCTTGACCGCCAAGATCAGGGAGCGGCAAAGCGGTACTGGAGCGGGTATCTTGAAGGATATAAAGGTGAAACCACGCTTCTTCATAAAATAGCGCAGCATGAACAAAAAGAATACGCTTATGCCAATGTGATCTGCCAATTTAATCACGAACAGACAAAACAATTACAGCAGATCGCAAATCAGCATCAGGTTACATTAAATACGTTGATCCAAACGTTATGGGGAGTATTATTACAGAAATACAGCGGGTCCGCAGACGTTGTCTTCGGCAGTGTCGTGTCGGGAAGGCCGGCGGAAATTCCTGATGTGGAACAGATGATCGGCCTGTTCATCAATACGATTCCTGTCCGCATCCGCTGCGATGAGGACAGCACTTTTGCTGATACGATGCAAATGGTTCAACAAAACGCGCTTGCTTCCCAATCGTACGATACCTATCCTTTATACGAAATTCAGGCCCAAACGGAACAAAAGCAAAACTTAATTGATCATATCATGATCTTTGAAAATTATCCGATAGGGCAGCAAGTTGAAGAGGGCCATGATGCTGCGGATTTAAATATCGTGAATTTCCATATAGAAGAACACACCCATTACGATTTTAATGTAGTTGTCATCCCTGGCGAACAACTCACCGTTCATTTTAGTTTTAACCGAAATGAATATGAACAATCAGAGGCAGAGCGGATTCGCGGACATTTTGAACAGCTTATGCAGCAAGTATTGCAGCTGCCGTCTGTCAAAATAGAAGAAATGGAACTTCTGACGCAGCAAGAAAAAGAACAGCTGCACAGCCGTTTTCAGTCTAACGAAATGCATTACCCACGTGAACAAACGATTCATCAGCTGTTCGAGGAACAAGCACTCCGGACGCCGGACCATGAGGCGGTTATATTCGAGGAGCAGCGTATGACATACCTTGAGTTAAATGAACGGGCCAATCAACTAGCACGCACTTTACGAGCTGAAGGCCTACAGGCCGACCAGCTTGTTGCGATCATGGCTGAGCGTTCTCTAGAAATGATGGTCGGGATTTATGCAATTCTGAAAGCGGGAGGCGCTTATGTGCCTATCGACCCGGATTACCCGGAGGAACGCATCCGCTACATCCTTGAAGATTCAGGAGCGACCCTGCTGCTGTCACAGCGTCACGTGAAAGAACGGGTTGCTTTTGCAGGAACGGTCATCGATCTCGATGATACTTCCGTTTACGATGATGACGTTTCTAACTTGGAGCCGCTGTCCGGTGCGGGCGATAGGGCATATGTAATCTACACGTCCGGATCGACCGGCAAGCCCAAGGGGGTTATGGTTGAACATCGTCCGGTTATAAACCGGTTGATGTGGATGCAAAAGGCTTATCCGATCGACAGCGGCGATACGATTTTACAAAAGACAGCGATCACCTTCGACGTCTCGGTATGGGAGCTGTTCTGGTGGGCTTTGACCGGTGCGAAGGTGTGCCTGCTTCCGCTCGGCGGAGAGAAAGACCCTGAAGTGATTTGGAACACAATAGAAGAGCAAAGTATCACGACAATGCATTTCGTCCCGGCGATGCTGCACGCCTTCCTGAAGTTTGCGGAAACACAGACGGCGAGCGGACAGACAAGCAAGCTGCGTACGTTGCGGCAAGTGTTTGCAAGCGGCGAGGCATTAATGCCGGCACATACGTCAAGATTTCATCGCCTTATTACGCCTGTGAACGGCGCCCAACTGATCAACCTGTACGGCCCGACTGAAGCAACGGTCGATGTGTCGTACTTCAACTGCGAAGCGAACCAAGCGTATGCATCAGTACCGATCGGCAAGCCGATCTCGAATATACAGCTGTATATGATGGCACCGGGATCAATGCGTCTACAGCCAGTCGGAGTACCGGGAGAGCTTTGTATCGCAGGCGACGGACTGGCGAGAGGGTACCTGAACCGTCCGGAGCTGACTGCGGAGAAGTTCGCGGATCATCCGTTCGAACCCGGCAAACGGATGTACCGGACGGGCGATCTGGCGAGATGGCTGCCGGACGGTAACATCGAATATTTGGGCCGGATCGATCATCAGGTGAAAATTCGAGGATACAGGATCGAACTCGGCGAGGTGGAAGCTCAGCTCTTAAAGATAGAGTCGGTACAGGAAGCAGTAGTCACCGCTCTTGAAGACGGAGACGGAGAAAAACAGCTATGCGCATACTTTTCAGCGAACACCGAGCTGATGGTGAGCGAGCTGCGAATAGCGCTGTCGCAGGAACTGCCGGGGTATATGATCCCGTCGTACTTTATCCAACTGGAGCGTTTGCCGTTAACGGCAAACGGAAAAGTCGACCGCAAAGCATTGCCGGCACCAGAAGGAGGCGTGCAAACGGGGGGCGAATACGTTGCTCCCCGTACAGCGGCGGAAGCGCAGGTGGCGCATATCTGGCAAGAGGTGCTTGGACTTCCGCGTATCGGCGTGAAAGACAACTTCTTCGACATCGGCGGTCACTCGCTGCGGGCAACGACTCTGACGGCGAAGCTGCACAAAGAGATGGGGGTCAGCCTGCCGCTGCGGGAAGTGTTCCGATCGCCAACAATTGAAGAAATGGCAGAAACGATTACCGGAATGAAACACACGGCATATACATCTATCCCGGCCGTTGAAGCAAAAGAATACTATGCCGTCTCCTCGGCGCAGAAACGGCTGTACATTTTGAATCAGCTGAAAGGCGGAGAGCTGAGCTACAACATGCCGAGTGTCATGAGAGCCGATGGAGCTCTGGATCGGGAACTTGTCGAGAAGGCGATCCGCAAGCTGATTCAGCGCCATGAAACGCTGCGTACCGGCTTTGAACTAATAGATGGAGAACCGGTGCAGCGGATTTATGACGACGTCCAATTTGCAGTGGAATTCACTCAGGCGAAAGAAGAACAGGCGGAAGCCCTCGTTCATGGATTTGTGCGGGCATTTGACTTGGAGAAAGCGCCGCTGCTGCGGGTAGGACTGATCGAGCTTGCAAAAGACCGCCATTTGCTGCTGTTTGACATGCATCATATCATTTCAGACGGCGTATCTATCAAGAATTTGATTGAAGAGTTCGTTTCATTATATGAAGGAAAAGAATTGCCGCCATTAAGGGTTCAGTATAAAGATTATGCGGCGTGGCAGCTGTCGGATATGCAAAGCGAACGGATGAAGAAACAGGAAGCGTACTGGCTGGATGTGTTCAGCGGAGAGGTTCCGGTGCTTGATATGCCAACCGACTACGGAAGACCGGCTGCGCGGAGCTTTGAAGGAGGACAAATCGAGTTTGTTATCGGACCGGAGTTGACGGAACAGCTGAAAGGCTTGGCGGTGAAGAGCGAAAGCACGCTGTACATGGTGCTGCTGGCTGCTTATACGACCATGCTTGCCAAATACAGCGGGCAAGAAGACATCGTAGTAGGCAGCCCGATTGCCGGAAGAACCCATTCGGATTTGGAAAGCTTAATCGGCATGTTCGTGGGCACGCTGGCGATACGAACGAATCCGGTCGGAGAAAAAACATTCCGGGAATACGTGCAGGAAGTCAAAGAGCATACATTAAAAGCGTACGAAAACCAGGAGTATCCATTCGACGAACTGGTGGACAAGCTGAATGTGTCCCGGGATTTCAGCCGCCATCCGCTGTTTGACACGATGTTCATATGGCAAAACACAGAACGGGGAGAATTGAGCCTCGATGATGTGCGTTTTACCCCTTATCCGGACAACCATGCGATGGCGAAGTTCGACCTGACGTTCCAAGCGGCAGAAAATGAAGACGGAATTACAGGTATGATCAGTTACGCGTCAGCGCTGTACAAGCAGGAAACTGCGGAACGCATGGCAAAGCACTTCATCCAATTGATCGAGGAGATTGCGAATGACCCGCAGGCGCCGCTTTCATCGATGGAGATGATCACCGCGAAGGAGAAAGAGCAGATTGTGGAGAGATGGGGTCAACCGGCGATAGACTGCCCAAGGGACAAAACAATTCACCAATTGTTCGAGGAGCAGGCGGAGCGCACGCCGGAACATACAGCCGCAGTTTACGAGAAAAGCCGATTCACATACCGTGAGCTGAATGAGCGGACCAACCGCCTGGCGCGGATTTTAAGAAGCGAAGGCGTGCAGCCTGACCAGCCTGTGGGTATTCTGGCAGAACGTTCTCTGGAAATGATCGTGGGGATTATGGCGATCCTGAAAGCCGGGGGCGCGTATGTGCCGATGGATCCGGACAGCCCGCAGGAACGCATCCGCTATATTCTGGAGGATTCAGGAGCAAAGGTTCTGCTGGCACAGCCCCATTTACAAGATCGTGTATCGTTTGCCGGAGAGATTTTACTGCTGAATGACGAACGAATGAACAGCGGGGACGGCTCGAATCTGGTGACGGCAGCCGGACCGGATCACTTGGCGTATGTGATTTACACATCAGGCACAACCGGCAAGCCAAAAGGCACGCTGATTGAGCATCGCCAGGTCCTTCATTTGATGGAGGGGCTCCGCGGACAAGTGTACGGTGCTTATGATTTGGGATTGCGTGTGTCTCTGTTGGCACCGTACTATTTCGACGCATCGGTCAAGCAAATTTTCGCGGCACTGTTAGGGGGACATGCACTGTATATCGTCCCTAAAGCATCAGTATCAGACGGTTATGCCTTGTCAAACTATTATCGCACCCACCGCATTGACGTAACAGACGGAACACCTTCACATTTGCAATTGCTTATCGCTGCAGACAGCCTTCATGGGGTAACGATCCGGCACATGCTTATTGGAGGAGAGGCGCTCCCGCAGGCGACGGTGGCGCAATTGCTTGAATTGTTCGCATCGAACGGGTCATCAATGCCGCTCATAACCAATGTATACGGTCCGACGGAAACCTGTGTGGATGCATCGGTCTTTCATATCATACCGGGGACATTGGCATCCGCTGACGACGGCGGTTACGTGCCGATCGGCAAACCGCTGGGCAACAACCGTGTGTATATTGTTGATTCCCATGATCGGATGCTGCCTATAGGTGTAAAGGGTGAGCTGTGCATCGCCGGAGACGGAGTAGGACGAGGGTATCTGAACTTGCCTGAATTAACGGGTGAAAAGTTTGTGGCCGATCCGTTTGTAATCGGAGAGCGGATGTATAAAACAGGCGACCTTGCCCGTTACCTGCCGGATGGAAACATTGAATATGCCGGAAGAAAGGATCATCAGGTTAAAATTCGCGGTTACCGGATCGAACTTGGCGAGGTGGAAGCCGCTCTTCTCAACATCGATCATGTACAAGAAGCGGTGATCCTGGCCAGAGAAAATGCAGAGGGGCAAAGCGATTTGTATGCCTATTTTACAGGGGAGAAGTCACTGCCGATCAATCAGCTTAAAGAAAAACTCTCCGATCAAATACCAGGCTACATGGTTCCTCCATACCTGATGCAACTGGAGCAAATGCCGTTAACCTCCAATGGAAAAGTGAATCGCAGCGCGTTACCGCTGCCTGAAGCAGGTTTGCAGACCGGGATTGACTATGTTGCTCCAAGGACAAAGCCGGAAGAGCAGCTGGTTCACATCTGGAAAGAAGTATTGAAGGTAGAACAAGTCAGCGTCAAAGATAACTTTTTCGATCTCGGCGGGCATTCGTTACGGGGGATGACGCTCGTTACCAAGATCCATAAGCAATTCGACAAAAGCATTTCATTGAGAGAAGTGTTTCAATACCCGACGATTGAAGAAATGGCGAGGGTCATTGCAGGTGCGGAAACCAGCGGACCGGATGAAATCCCTGTTGCAGAAGCCAAAGATGTTTATCCTGTATCTTCTGTGCAAAAGATGGTTTACCTGTCTACACAAATTGAAGGCGGAGAACTAAGTTACAACATGCCGGGGATTTTGACATTGGAAGGCAGGATGGACATGAATCGTTTACAATCTGCGTTCCAAAGTCTGATCCAGCGCCATGAATCGCTACGAACCGGATTTGAAATGATCCGCGGAGAGCTGGTGCAGGTAATCAAGCCGCAGACGGATTTCTCTATAGAAAGGTACAAAGCAGCTGATGAAGAGGTCGAGGAGCTGTTCCGCAATTTCGTGCGGCCTTTCGATCTCAGTCAGGCTCCATTGCTTCGGGCCGGACTCATCGAATTAGAACAGGACAGATATGTTTTCATGTTTGACATGCATCATATCGTTTCAGACGGCGCTTCTATGAATATTTTTGTTGAAGAACTGATTCAATTGTATGACGGCAAAGAATTAACCCCGCTCCGGATTCAATACAAAGATTACACTGTATGGCAGCAGCAGGCGGAGCAGAGGGAACGCATCAAGAGGCAGGAGAACTATTGGCTGAACGTATTTCATGAGGAACTCCCGCCATTTGAGCTGCCGAAAGATTTTGCCAGACCGCGAATTCGAAGCTTTGAAGGCAAGCGATACAATTTCGCTCTCGATGAGAACGTGGTCCAGGGTATAAAACAGATGGAAGAATTGACCGGATCGACCGCTTACATGATCTTGCTGTCAGCCTATAACATACTGCTGGCCAAATACAGCGGTCAGGAAGATATCGTCGTCGGTACGCCTATTGCGGGAAGAATGCATGAAGATTTACAGCATATTATCGGGATGTTTGTGAATACGCTGGCCATCCGTACGGCCCCGGCTGGAGAAAAGACCTTTATGGACTATGTAACGGAAACAAAAGAAACGATGCTGAAAGCTTATGAAAATCAAGAATATCCTTTTGAAGAATTAGTTGAGAAATTGGGAGTGAAACGGGACTTAAGCCGTAATCCGTTATTCGATACGATGTTTGTTCTGCAAAATACGGAACAAACGGATATCGAATTGGACTCTCTCGCGGTCAGACCATATGAACAAACAAATACGGCGGCCAAATTTGATTTACAGCTGACCTTCGTGATGAATCCGTACGAGATACAAGGAAGCTTTGAGTACTGCACGAAGCTGTTCAAACAGAAAACCATCGCTACGCTGAGCAAGGATTACGCCATGATTCTGTCGGCGATCATAAAAGACCCATCGATTCCTTTAAAAGAAATTCAATTAAGTGAGAAAGTAAACAAAAGTGAACACTTTGCAAGCGAAATCGAATTGAATTTCTAAAAACGGCCGGTACCGGCTGTCCCCGGCATGGTGTTTTTACGGGGACAGCGGTCAGCCGGCTAAAACTTACTGGAGGGATATTAATGTCAGAATTTAAGCAACAGGAGTTGTTCTGGAGCAGCATGTTCGATGCGGAAGATCGTCCCAGTGCAATCCCTTCGTTTCAAATGTCGGACTCAGCAATAAAGCATGATGCGCCGAGTGCACCCAACCGTATTCACAGTTCATTGAGCTCCGATGTATCCCTGCGCATCATGAAGATGACGAATAAATCGCCAATGGCCGTTTATATGGTTCTCCTGGTTGGAATCGAGTGTCTTTTGTACAAATATACGGGGGAAGAGGGCGTTATTGTAGGTGTACCGACCTTTGAAGACGAAACCGATGAGGACCTTCGTTTAGACCAAGTCATGTTAATCAAACAAAACATAAATGCGGACAGCACGTTTAAATCCATATTTAATGAATTCAAACATAAGCTGAACGGAGCCATCTTACATCAGCACGTTCCTTTCGATAAAATGGCCGGTCCATTAAATCTGAACTACGATTCAAATCATTTGCCAATGATCCATACGATCGTATCACTAGATCAGCTGCACCCCATTCGTTTTATAGAAACGGCTGCTGCTGATACGTTATTTCAGTTTTCCATAGAAAATGATTCGATTCATTTAAAGTTAACTTATAATGAACAAGCTTATGATCGCCAGTATATGATGCAAGTGATCGAACATGTAAACCGGATTTTTTCGATTTTGTTATTCCAACCCGACCTTATAATCCGCCAGCTTAATATTCTGTCAGACTCAGAGACAAATCAACTCATCGCCTATAATCAAACGGCTGCAGAGTATCCAAGAGAAAAAACGATTCATCAATTTTTGGAGGAACAAGCGGAACGTACCCCTGATCAAACGGCTGTTGTCTACGAGGATAGCCGTCTGACGTACCGTGAATTGAATGAAAAGGCGAATCAACTCGCTCGGACACTGCAATCTGAAGGCGTGCAGCCGGATCAGCCGGTCGGGATTATGGCCGAACGCTCCCTGGATATGATTGTAGGGATCTTCGGGATCTTGAAAGCCGGCGGGGCGTATGTACCGATTGACCCGGGCTATCCCGAGGAACGGGTTCGATACATATTGGAGGATTCAGATACGAAGTTGTTACTCGTGCAGAATCAATCGCAAGAGAGAGTACCTTTTACGGGAAAAGTGCTGGATATGAAAGATCCGCAAAACTTTTGTGAAGACGGGTCGAATGTAGAGCCGGCTGCTGGTCCGGATCATCTGGCCTATGTTATTTATACATCGGGTTCAACGGGCAAGCCGAAAGGGGTTATGGTTGAGCACCGGTCGGTCATCAATCGGCTGGTGTGGATGCAGGAAAAATACCGTCTCGATGAGCGGGATGCGATTCTGCAAAAAACTGCGATCACCTTTGATGTATCAGTGTGGGAACTGTTCTGGTGGACGATATCAGGTTCCAGATTGGTTCTGCTGCCAAGCGGAGGAGAAAAGAATCCCGAGCTGATTTTAGATACAATTGCACAAAAAGGCGTCAGCACAATGCATTTTGTACCGGCGATGCTGCATGCCTTCCTGGAATCCATGGATCAGAAGCCAAGCGGGATGTTGAAACAAAAATTAGCGTCATTAAGACATGTGTTTGCAAGCGGGGAGGCTTTGAAGCCTGTACATGTCGCAGGCTTCAAACGCATCATAACGTCGGTGAGCCAGGCTCGAATCATTAACTTGTACGGACCGACTGAGGCAACAATTGATGTATCATACTTTGATTGCCAGACGGAAGAAACATATGCATCGATTCCGATAGGCAAACCGATTTCCAACATTCAATTGTATATATTACATGCTGATTTGGAACATATGCAGCCGACCGGTGTGGCGGGAGAACTGTGCATCGCGGGCGATGGGCTTGCAAGGGGCTACTTGAATCGTCCCGAACTGACGGCCGAGAAGTTTGTAAACCATCCGATTGCATCAGGAGAACGGATATACCGGACGGGAGACTTGGCAAGATGGCTGCCGGACGGCAATATCGAGTATTTGGGCCGGATTGATCACCAGGTGAAAATCCGCGGTTACCGCATTGAAATCGGCGAAGTCGAAGGCGCTTTTTTTCAGCTGCCGGGGATCAAAGAAGCCATCGTTATCGCCCGGGAAATCGATGGGGAAACATCTTTGTGCGCCTATTATACCGCACAACATGCTTTAACTGCAGGCGAGCTCCGTGAAGAGCTGTCCCGGCAGCTTCCATCCTATATGATACCTGCGTATTTCGTTCAGCTGGAAGAGATGCCGCTTACTTTCAACGGGAAAATAGACCGTAAATCCCTTCCTTCTCCAAGAGAGAATCTTACAGGCATGAACTATGAAGCTCCTCAAGCAGAACTGGAAAAAATACTGGCCGCGGTGTGGGAGTCGGTCTTAGGCTTAGAACGGGTCGGAATCTCAGATCATTTCTTCGAATTGGGGGGCGATTCCATTAAGTCGATTCAAGTGTCCTCAAGATTATACCAAGCCGGGTATAAGTTTGAAATCAAACACTTGTTTAAATACCCAACGATCTCCGAGCTTGTTCCATACGTAGAGCCGGTAACCCGAATCGCAGAACAAGGAGAAATTAAAGGCCGGGCGCTGCTGACCCCGATTCAGCATTGGTTTTTTGACCAGAAATACCCGGAATTACACCATTACAATCAAGCGGTTATGCTTTATTGGAAAGAGGGACTGGATGAATCAAAGCTTCGGGACGTCATGAAGAAGATCACAGAGCATCACGATGCTTTGCGCATGGTCTATGTTCCGACAGAAGATGGATATGAAGCCCGAAATCGGGGGATCGATGAAGGTGATCTGTTCAGCCTTGAAGTGATCTCATTACGCGAAGAAAAAAATGTGTCCCAGACGATAGAAACCATTTCCAATGAGATTCAGCAATCCATTCATTTAGCTGAAGGACCGCTCATGAAACTGGGATTGTTCCGGTGTCAAGAGGGAGATCATTTGCTGATTGCAGTTCATCATCTGGTCATCGACGGCGTATCGTGGAGGATTTTACTTGAGGATATAGCGGCAGCTTATGAGCAGCTTCAAAACGGCGAAGCGATCCGGCTTCCGATGAAAACGGACTCTTACCTGTTATGGGCTGAACAGTTGAATCGTTATGCAGAAAGTCAGGAATTCGAAGCGGAAAATCAATACTGGTTCAGACAGAAACATAATCCGCAGTATACATTGCCCAAGGACAATGAACAGGAAACCGGTCTGGCCAAAGACCGGGAAACGGTCATCGTTCAATGGACCGTTGAGGAAACCGAACGTTTATTAAAAAACGCTCACCGGGCTTATTCGACCGATATGAACGATTTATTACTGACCGGTCTGGGAATTGCTATTCATCGTTGGACCGGATATGAAGACATTCTCATTGATCTTGAAGGACACGGCAGAGAGTCTATCATTCCGGATCTCGATATTTCGCGTACGGTGGGATGGTTCACAAGCCTATATCCGGTTTCGCTTCAAATCAAAGCTGATCAGGATATCCCGCAGCGGATTAAAACAGTGAAAGAAAATTTGCGTCAGATCCCCCAAAAAGGAATAGGTTACGGCCTGATCAAATATTTGTCCGATCACCCGAAGGCACATGAATGGACCGGACATCCGGAAATACGTTTCAATTATTTGGGTCAATTTGATCAAGATGTCCGGAACGGCAAGATGGAGGTATCCCCTTACTCAAGCGGGAAAACAGCCAGTGACAATCGTCCCTTGACCTATACACTTGATATCAACGGCATGATTTCAGACGGCCGGTTGTCGCTGGCTATCAGCTATTGCGGTAAACAATATCAAAGAGAAACAATGGAAGCCTGCGCCGATCTCTTAAAAAGCAGCCTGCAGCAAGTCATCGCACATTGTGATGCTCAAGATCAAATTCACCTGACGCCAAGCGATATTTCGTTAAAAGGTATAACGATCGGTGAACTGGATCAATTTGTGCAGCAAACGAGTCATCTCGGTGACATTGAAAATATATACCCATTAACCCCGATGCAGAAAGGAATGTTGTTCCACAGCTTGATCGATTCGGCTTCCGAAGCTTACTTTGAACAAGCCGCTTTTGATCTGAAAGGTTTCTTGGATATCGATGCATTCAGGATGAGTTTGGCGCATCTGGCCGAAAAATATGACATTCTTCGGACTCTTTTTTATACAGAATGGAAAGATCAGCCTTTGCAGATTGTATTCCGGCAAAAGCCGATTGAAACGGCCGTTGAAGATATTCGCAGCATGAACAGTCATCAGCGCAGCGAGTTTATTGCCGATTTTGCAAGAAGAGATAAGGCGCGGGGATTCAATCTCACCCGGGATGCTTTAATGCGCGTATCGATCCTGCGGACAGAGGAAGACCAAGCGCGGTTGATATGGAGCTTTCATCATATTTTAATGGATGGCTGGTGTTTGCCTCTTGTTACGAAAGAAGTGTTTGAAACCTATTATGCGATACTTGAGCAAAGGCAGCCGAAGCGGGGAGCCGTCACCCCATACAGCCGATATATCGAATGGCTGGATCAACAAGATCACAAGCAGGCGTCAGCCTATTGGCGCAACTATTTAGAAGGTTATGAAGGGCAGACTGTTTTGTTACAAGAACAACCTTCCGGCCAGGCGAAAGGATACGAAAAAGGTGAGCATGAGTTTCGTTTAGGAAAGCGGCTCACAGACGAAATCAAACGGGCCGCAAGCCGCCAGCAAGTTACCGTCAATACATGGATACAAACCGCATGGGGCTTATTGCTGCAAAGATACAACGGGAGTCAGGATGTCGTCTTCGGCACGGTCGTATCCGGCAGACCGGCAGAAATTCCGGGAATTGAAACCATGGTCGGTTTATTTATCAATACCATTCCCGTACGTATTCATACGCAGCCTGAAATGACAGCTGCACAAGTATTGAAAATGAACCAGGAGCGGGCACTGGCTTCTCAAAAATATGATACATTTCCGTTGTATGACATTCAGGCTCAAACTGACCAAAAGCAGCAGTTGATCAATCATATTATGGTATTTGAGAATTACCCGGTTGAGAAACAAATAGAACATATGAAGCAGGATGACAACGCATTAGACATTCTCGATTTTCATATGGAAGAACATACTCATTACGATTTTACTTTTATCGTGATGCCGGATGGAGAAATTGACATTCGTTTTGTATACAATCGCGATGTTTATGACCAAGCAAGTGTCGAACGGATGCAGACGCATTTCATGCAAATCATGAAGCAAATGGCGGACGATCAGGAAATTCGCGTTCAAGACCTCGATATCGTAACAGCGGATGAGCGATCGCTCCTGATAGATAAGTTCAACGATACGGCGGCTGAGTATCCAAAGGAAAAGACGATTCATCAATTGTTTGAAGAACAAGCGGAGCAAACGCCGGAGCAAGCGGCGATTGTTTTTGAAGATAAGAAGCTGACGTATCGGTTATTAAATGAACGCGCCAATCAGTTGGCCCGAACCTTGGTTGCCAAAGGACTTCAGGCCGAGGAGCTTGTCGGCATTATGGCGGAACGTTCACCGGAGATGGTGATAGGCATCCTTGCTATTTTGAAAGCCGGGGGCGTTTACGTACCGATCGATCCGGATTATCCGAAAGAACGCATCCATTATATGCTTGAGGATTCTAACGTCTCTATCTTATTATTGCAGCATCATCTTCTGGAAGGTACCGATTATCAAAGTCATACTGTCTTCCTTGACGATCCGTCATCATACGGCGCCGAAGCATCTAATCTCAATCTGAACGTGATGCCAAATCATTTAGCCTACGTTATTTATACATCAGGAACAACGGGGAATCCGAAAGGCACGCTCATTGAACATAAAAACGTGGTTCGTCTGTTATTTAACAACAAAAATGTTTTTGATTTTAATGCATCGGACACTTGGACTTTGTTTCATTCCTTCTGCTTTGACTTTTCAGTATGGGAAATGTACGGAGCGCTGCTGTATGGGGGCAAATTAGTGATTGTTCCGAAACAAATAGCAAAAAACCCGGAAAGGTATTTGCAATTGTTAAAATCGGAAGCTGTGACTATTTTAAATCAAACGCCGAGTTATTTCTATCAACTGATGCAGGAGGAGAGAGCAGATCCCGAATCCAATTTAAACATCCGAAAGATCATATTTGGCGGAGAGGCGTTAAATCCATCCTTCTTGAAAGACTGGAAGCTTAAATATCCTTTAACCCAATTAATCAATATGTACGGCATCACCGAAACCACCGTTCATGTCACATATAAAGAAATCACGGAACGGGAAATCGACGAGGGCAGAAGCAACATCGGACAACCTATTCCTACCCTGCAAGCGTATATTTTGGACGAATATCAGCACATTCAGGTAATGGGCATACCGGGCGAACTCTATGTGGCAGGAGAGGGACTGGCCAGAGGATATTTGAACCGCCCGGAATTAACGGCTGAGAAATTTGTTGAACACCCGTTTGCCGCAGGCGAAAAAATGTACAAAACGGGAGATGTCGCCCGGTGGCTGCCTGACGGCAATATCGAGTATTTGGGAAGAATTGATCATCAGGTGAAAATCCGGGGCTACCGGATTGAAATTGGCGAGGTCGAAGCGGCTTTATTGCAATCGGAATCTGTCAAAGAAGCGGTCGTCATCGCAATTGAAGAAGAGGGCTCAAAGCAGCTGTGCGCCTACTTGTCAGGAGACGATTCATTAAATATGGCGAAGCTGAAGCGTCATTTACTGAACAAACTGCCCGCTTATATGATACCGGCTTACTTTGTCCAAATGGAGAAGATGCCGATAACCGCAAATGGAAAAATCGATCGAAAAGCTTTGCCGGCTCCTGAGGGAAATAGGCTTACTGGAACCGAATACGAAGCGCCCGGAACGTTAATTGAAAAGCAGCTGGCCGAGATATGGAAGAATATTTTAGCTATCAGTGACCCGGGAATTAAAGATAACTTCTTTGACGTTGGCGGCCATTCGCTCAAAGTATTGCAAGTTATTCATCAAATCAACGACCGTATGGGAATCAAAATGCATTATCAAGCCGTATACGATTTCCCTACCATTGAAACAATGGCACGCGCCATACAAGCGGCAGTTTTCGAGTCCAGAACGGATAACGTATTCGTCAAGATGAATCAGAACGGTTCAATCCCTGTGTTCTGTTTCCCGCCTTTAATCGGATACGGGCTGGTCTATAATGAAATGGCGAAAAGACTTGACGGCCGCTGCACCGTCTATGCCGCTGATTTCCTAGAAGAGCCGTCTTACGAGCAAGAGATCGTTGACCGGTATGCAGAAAGCATGATAGGCATTCAGGAACAAGGGCCCTTTGTTTTACTTGGTTACTCCTCGGGGTCGAATTTGGCTTTTGAGGTTGCCAAAGCCTTGGAGAAGCGCGGACGCATCGTATCGGACATTATGATGCTTGATTCTAAAAGAGCCGTTTCGGTGAATTATTTTTCGGAAGAGGAAACCGAAGAGATCATTCATCGGAATCTGGATATCATTCCGGATTATTATAGAGAATTATTAACCATTCCTTCCATTAAGGATAAAATCAGAAGCTATCTCACATATCACAATAAACTGATCAATTCCGGCGCGGTGAACGCCGACATTCATCATTTTCTATGCGGCGAGTTGACCGATAGAGGATGGAAGCAATCAACCGCACAGCATTACCTTGAGTACAAATTAAAAGGAGACCATGTGACGATCTTTGACCCTCACAATATTGAAGAAAATACGGATACAATTCGATCTATTATCAAAAGGATTGAAGAGCGGCATCATCACGGACTTGTTCTTGAAGAACAACTGTCAATGGGATCGTTTGCGGGAGACGCAAAGTTTGACAAAATGTAAATGATCAAGTGTAAAACGCCGCTGGCCTGGTACTCAGCGGCGTTTTTATTAAAAAGGCGAGAGTCATACTCCTGTGTTCGCAAGGCTTACTCCAGAGCCGTTCTCCATGCCCAGTTGTCATCAAATGGTAAAAAAAACATCATACATTTTAAGGAAAAAGGAGGATGTCAAGTTATTAGAAAAAAGTGTAGCGTATGTTTATAGGTACTAGCTCTATTATTGAGTTGCTTAACTGCGGAGTCTGCTTTTTACTGCCGGTACTGCAATTTGTTCTCAGATGGTAAAAGTTCCCTAAATTTAAAGAAAAAGGAGGATGTCAAGTTATGTGTAAAAAATGTTGGGTATGCCTATGGGTCCTTGCTTTATTATTGAGTTGCTTCACTGGGAAGTCTGCGTATGCTGCCAGCACTCCAATTGCAAAACATGTTGGGAATTCAAATCCGCTTATAGACCATCATTTGGGAGCAGATCCGTTTGCGCTGACCTATAACGGAAGAGTCTACATCTATATGTCAAGCGATG
This sequence comes from Bacillus sp. ChL18, assembly GCF_026241425.1. NCBI lineage: Bacteria > Bacillati > Bacillota > Bacilli > Caryophanales > Bacillaceae > Bacillus > Bacillus sp. ChL18. The sequence goes on from NZ_JAPHWE010000001.1 coordinate 1,045,780, forward strand.
ACTATGAATATAACAGCGACGGAACGATTAAGGATAATTCATTTGCCAATTTGAATAAAATATCCGTCATATCTTCAGCGGATATGGTGAACTGGACAGATCACGGAGCGATTCCCGCAGCGGGTGCCAATGGGGCGAATGGCGGCCGGGGGATTGCCAAATGGGCAGGAGCATCATGGGCCCCGTCAGCCGCGGTGAAAAAGATCAATGGTAAGGATAAATTTTTCCTTTATTTCGCAAACGGCGGCGGAGGTATCGGGGTTCTCACTGCAGACAGCCCGACCGGCCCATGGACAGATCCGATCGGAAAAGCGCTGGTAACGCCAAATACGCCAGGAATGTCCGGTGTTGTATGGCTTTTTGATCCGGCAGTATTCATAGATGATGACGGTACCGGTTACCTATATGCCGGCGGAGGCGTTCCGGGCGGTTCAAATCCAACGCAGGGGCAATGGGCCAATCCTAAAACAGCAAGAGTCATGAAATTAGGTCCTGATATGACCAGTGTTGCTGGAAGTGCATCGACCATTGATGCGCCATTTATGTTTGAAGACTCAGGGATGCATAAGTATAACGGAAAATATTACTATTCCTATTGTATCAATTTCGGGGGCGCGCACCCCGCCGATAAACCTCCAGGTGAGATTGGCTATATGACCAGCTCAAGTCCTATGGATTCTTTTTCGTATAGAGGGCACTTTCTGAAAAATCCGGGAGCATTTTTCGGAGGTGGCGGGAACAATCACCATGCTGTTTTCAATTTTAAAAACGAGTGGTATGTGGTGTATCATACTCAAACTGTCAGCTCCGCTCTTTACGGGGCCGGCAAAGGATACCGTTCTCCCCATATTAATAAGCTTGTGCATAATCCAGATGGCTCCCTGCAAGAGGTAGCGGCAAATTTTGCAGGTGTCAAACAGCTATCCAACTTGAATCCATATAACCGGGTAGAAGCGGAAACGTTTGCCTGGAACGGACGGATTTTGACAGAGGCATCCTCAGCACCCGGCGGGCCGGTCAATAATCAACATGTCACAAACATTCATAACGGAGACTGGATTGCTGTTGGAAATGCAGACTTCGGCTCAGGCGGCGCCAGGACGTTTAAAGCAAATGTAGCGTCCGCTAGAGGCGGAAAAATAGAAGTGCGGCTAGACAGTGCAAACGGTAAGCTTGTCGGAACCTTGAATGTCCCTTCGACAGGCGGAACGCAATCCTGGAGAGAAATAGAAACTGCGGTAAGCGGCGCATCCGGTGTTCACAACGTATTCTTTGTATTTACGGGAACTGGTACAGGAAACTTGTTTAATGTTGATTACTGGCAGTTTACACAAAGATAAGCAAAGGGTGACAAAGGTACGTTTTCTTTGTCCATAAACGACATATGAAGGAGAGGGAAAAATGATGTCGAGCGTAAAAAAAACAATTTGTGCATTATTGGTATGTTTCACAATGCTGTCCGTCATGCTCTTAGGACCGGGAGTTACTGAAGTTTCAGCAGCGAGTGATGCGACAGTTAATATATCTGCAGATAGACAAGTGATTCGCGGTTTTGGAGGAATGAACCACCCGGCTTGGATTGGAGATTTGACTGCGCCTCAACGGGAGACCGCTTTTGGCAATGGACAGAATCAGTTAGGTTTTTCGGTCTTAAGAATTCATGTAGATGAAAATAGAAACAATTGGTACAAGGAAGTGGAGACTGCAAAGAGTGCGATCAAACATGGAGCAATCGTTTTTGCTTCCCCTTGGAATCCGCCAAACGATATGGTTGAGACTTTCAATCATAATGGTGACACATCAGCTAAGCGGCTGAGATACGATAAGTACGCCGCATACGCGCAGCATCTTAACGATTTCGTTAATTTCATGAAGAGTAATGGTGTGAATCTGTATGCGATTTCTATGCAAAACGAGCCTGATTACGCTCACGAATGGACATGGTGGACGCCCCAAGAAATCCTGCGTTTCATGAGAGAGAATGCCGGTTCCATTAATGCCCGCGTGATTGCGCCGGAATCATTTCAATACCTGAAAAATATATCGGACCCCATTTTGAACGATCCGCAGGCGCTTAGGAATATGGATATCCTCGGAACCCACCTGTACGGCACTCAGGTCAGTCAGTTTCCTTATCCTCTTTTCAAACAAAAAGGAGGAGGGAAAGAGCTATGGATGACGGAGGTATACTATCCGAATAGTGACAACAATTCAGCGGATCGCTGGCCTGAGGCTTTAGGTGTTTCAGAGCATATTCACCATTCAATGGTAGAGGGAGATTTTCAAGCTTATGTGTGGTGGTACATCCGCAGATCATACGGCCCTATGAAAGAAGATGGAATGATCAGCAAACGCGGATACAATATGGCTCATTTCTCAAAATTTGTGCGCCCTGGCTATGTAAGGATTGATGCAACGAAAAATCCTGAACCGAATGTGTACGTGTCAGCCTATAAAGGAGACAATAAAGTCGTGATTGTTGCCATTAATAAAAATAACACAGGGGTCAACCAAAACTTTGTGTTGCAGAATGGAACTGCTTCGCAAGTATCCAGATGGGTCACGAGCAGCAGCAGCAATCTTCAGCCTGGAACGGATCTCAAAGTAACGGACAATCATTTTTGGGCCCATCTTCCGACTCAAAGCGTGACAACATTTGTTGTAAAGCGTTAAAGGCATCAGCATCGCAATAAGCCAATTTTCTTACTCAAAAAAGAAAATTGGCTTATTTTCTTTGGGAGAGAAGTGTTGATTTTTTTAACGATACATGGACATTGGGTATAATAATGACAATGACTTCAAGGAGTGATCAATATATGTCACGGCTTCACAGCAAAGTATTAATCATAGACGACGAAAAAGAAATTTTGGAACTGATCAAAACCGTATTAATAAGAGAAGGCATTGATCGCGTGATCACCGCTTCGACTGCCCGTGACGGATTGGCTCAATTTCATCAAGAAAATCCCGATCTTGTGATATTGGATATCATGCTGCCAGACGGTGAAGGCTATGATATCTGCAAGCAAATAAGAGACATTTCACACGTTCCTATTATCTTTTTGTCTGCAAAGGGGGAGGAAACGGATAAAATTGTAGGACTTGCCATCGGCGGGGACGACTACATTACAAAACCCTTCAGCCCTAAGGAAGTTGCATATCGAGTCAAAGCGCAGCTGAGACGGGTCTCTTACTTACAGCCTTCTCAAACCGGAACCGTGATAAAAAAAGGACCATTTGAATTAAACCAACAACAAGCCGAGCTCACCAAAAATGAAGCGGCTATTGAGTTAACACCTAAAGAACTTATGCTTATGACCTATTTTCTGCAGCATCCCAATCGGGTGATCAGTAAAGAAACACTCTATCAAGCTGTATGGGGAGAAGATTTCTTCGGTTCTGACAACACGGTGATGGTTCATATACGCAGGCTCCGTGAGAAAATAGAAAACACCCCATCAAAACCAGACTTTCTCGTCACTGTGAAAGGGTTAGGCTACAAATTTGCTGTAAAGGATGCGTAAGGATGAATTGGCGATTAACAGGCAGATATATGGTCTCTGTCATTATCGTGACCATCATTACAGTCTTCATTAATTTATTTATTTTTATGTTTTGGCTCGTTTTCCAGGCGAACAGCCAACATGACGAAGAAAGTACACCGGAAACTTTCACAAGATCATTCCGACAATATGTCACGTTATCGAACAATGGTATCACAGTAAACAAAGAGGGCCAAAAAGCTTTAAAAGAGCAGAATGCATGGATTCAAATATTAGATGAAAACGGACAGGATGTTTATCATGATAGAGAACCTAAAGGACTGAAGAAAAAATATACGCCTATTGAAATTGTAAATTTACATAAATATAAGGATGAACAATTATTATCAACCATTTACGCCGGCGGAAAAAAAGTAAACGGCAAGGAGTACAGTTACTTTATAGGGTTTAAAAATCCCTCTCTCGGAAAATATGTCCTCTCATATGATACCAAGGAATTTGTGACGAAGTTCAATGCAGGGACCATCATATTATTATCAATAGATGCATTGATCGCGTTACTCATTGGCTATCTATTCAGCCGGCAGCTCACAAAACCGCTCGGCCGTGTCATTCAAGGAATCCAGCGGTTAGCTAATGGAGATTATACGATCAAAATGAAATCCAAAGGCATTTATAAAGATGTCTTCTATAATGTCAATCATTTATCGGAACAACTATCTTCAAGCAAAAAAGAAAAAGATAAATTAGAGCAAATGCGTGAAGAGTGGATCAGTCATATTTCTCATGACATTAAAACACCATTAGCATCTATTCAGGGCTATGCAGAAATCATCCAAGATCCAAATTACCATCTCACAGTCGAACAGATCAGAGAGTACGCCCAGATCATTGAGAGTAAATCCCTCTATATGAAAGATGTGATGGAAGATTTAAATTTAACGACAAGGCTGAAAAACAACGATGTGATGTTACATACAGAGCAGGTAAACCTTGTATCGCTGCTGCGGGAAACGTTAATTGATATGTTAAACGATTCTAGATATGAGGATAAGTCCATTGAACTTCAAACGAACCTGGAAAAGCTGATGCTGAACCTTGATGCGATATTGATTCGGAGAGCGGTCACGAATCTCATTTTAAATGCCCTCGTTCACAATGATCCCGATGTGAAGATCGTTGTACAGCTTGAACAAAAAGAACGGACTCATGTGACAATTAAGGACAACGGCAAAGGGATAGAAGAAGAGGAGCTGGAAAAAGTGTTTGATCGCTATTACAGGGGCACAAATACAGGAACGACGCATGCAGGCTCTGGTCTTGGAATGGCCATAGCAAAGGATATTATCCAAAAGCACGGAGGGGACATCACCATTCAAAGCACCGCGGGAGAAGGGACAACGATAGATATACAATTATCATAATGGCTATACAAAAAAACGGTTCTGTTGATTAATTACAGAACCGTTTTTTCCTATTGTTCCGAAAACACTTTGATTCCTTTGACAATGTTCCAAATGAAAAAGTAGATCGCCACAAGGAATGTAACAGCATACGTCGCAAGCAGGAAAGGCCCGGCGTGCCTGATGTCATTCATACCAAGTAAACCTGAAGCGATGATGCCAATTACAAAAATCAAATAAGGAATCAGATGCGTCCATAAAGATTTTTTCGCATGATATTTCACATCGTCCTGACCTAAGAAATAGACGATAATCGGAAACAGAAACGGCGCAAAAAATATACTGAAGTAACATAATGAAGACAAAATTTTATTTTCTCTCAAACCTTTTCACCTCTATGATTTATTGAAGGGGGAATTCTTCTGGCTGAATCCCTCACTGAAGTACAATCTTATTGTACAACTCCAACCTTAACCCGTATTAATCCGAACCTTACATCAACCTTAAATTAACAAGGACGGGCAAGGGCTCGTCTTCTTACAGCAATCATAAGATTCAATGCCATATTGAGACTCATCACATTCAGCGTGTCTACGTTGGAAATAAATTTAATTTTTCGATTCGATTGAAAAATGACGTGTAAAGTCCCGATTCAGTCCGATTTTCTTTGTACTATATGTGTCAAGTGTGTCTTATTCAATAGAGATAGAGCAAATTGACAGGCTTTTACACCTCCTAAAAACAAGAAATTAGGTTGATAGACAATCATGAGAAAGATTTTTACAATGAGTTCGAGCTCATAAGAAAGAGCCAAAATGATGCGAAGGAGGAAAAGATCAGATATGAAACGGTCAATTTCTATTTTTATTACGTGTTTATTGATTACGGTATTGACAATGAGCGGCTTGCCAGCTTCACCGGCATCAGCAGCAGGGACAAAAACGCCAGTAGCCAAGAATGGTCAGCTTAGCATAAAAGGTACACAGCTCGTAAACCGAGACGGCAAAGCGGTACAGCTGAAAGGGATCAGCTCACACGGATTGCAATGGTATGGCGATTTCGTCAATAAAGACAGCTTAAAATGGCTGAGAGACGATTGGGGCATCACCGTTTTCCGCGCGGCAATGTATACGGCAGACGGCGGTTATATTGACAACCCGTCTGTGAAAAACAAAGTGAAAGAAGCAGTTGAAACAGCAAAAGAACTTGGGATATATGTCATCATTGACTGGCATATCTTAAATGACGGCAATCCAAACCAAAATAAAGAGAAGGCAAAAGAATTTTTCAAGGAGATGTCAAGTCTTTACGGAAACACGCCAAACGTCATTTATGAAATTGCAAATGAACCAAACGGTGACGTGAACTGGAAGCGTGATATTAAACCGTATGCGGAAGAAGTGATTTCCGTTATCCGCAAAAATGACCCCGACAATCCCATCATTGTCGGAACCGGTACATGGAGCCAGGATGTGAATGATGCTGCCGATGACCAGCTAAAAGATGCAAACGTCATGTACGCGCTTCATTTTTATGCCGGCACACACGGCCAATCTTTACGGGATAAAGCAAACTATGCACTCAGTAAAGGAGCGCCTATTTTCGTGACGGAATGGGGAACAAGCGACGCGTCTGGAAATGGCGGTGTATTCCTTGACCAGTCGCGGGAATGGCTGAATTATCTCGACAGCAAGAAAATCAGCTGGGTGAACTGGAATCTTTCTGATAAGCAGGAATCATCCTCAGCGTTAAAGCCTGGAGCATCTAAAACAGGCGGCTGGCCGCTGTCAGATTTAACTGCTTCAGGAACCTTCGTAAGAGAAAACATTCGCGGCAACAAAGATTCAACGAAGGACGGCCCTGAAACGCCAGCACAAGATAATCCCACACAGGAAAAAGGCGTTTCTGTACAATACAAAGCAGGGGATGGGAGTGTGAACAGCAATCAAATCCGCCCGCAGCTTCACATAAAAAATAACGGGAATACCAAGGTTGATTTAAAAGGTGTCACTGCCCGTTACTGGTATAACGCGAAAAACAAAGGCCAAAACTTTGACTGTGACTACGCGCAGATTGGATGCGGTAATCTGACCCACAAATTTGTGACGCTGCATAAACCTAAGCAAGGTGCAGATACCTATCTGGAACTGGGGTTTAAAACAGGAACACTGTCACCGGGAGCAAGCACAGGGAATATTCAGCTTCGTCTTCACAATGATGACTGGAGCAATTATGCACAAAGCGGCGATTATTCCTTTTTCCAATCAAATACATTTAAAACAACGAAAAAAATCACATTATATCATCAAGGAAAACTGATTTGGGGTACAGAACCCAATTAGTTAAGCTTTAGGCGGACATCAGCAACGATGTCCGCTTTTATCATCTGTTGTTAGCAATCTCAAGAAAGCCAAGGAGTAGATATGATTCACTGAACATATGATGTAATGAAAAGCGTTTGTAGCGCAATGTGTGTATTTCACATCTGCCACTTTTATTACTTAAGGGGGAACAAGAGAATGAAAAAGTATGACGCATTTCCAGAGCCAATTGGCGGCTATACTGTCGGCCGAACCCAGATGGATTTTGAGTACACGGCATCAGATCATGCAAAAAGAGAACTGACGGCGTTTGTGTACTATCCGTCCGACAGCAGCGAAGGGAAGACTACATCAGCGTACATGTTTCCTGAAGTCTGCGAAATGCTTGATGAGCAGACGCTTCTCACTGCGTTGAAGGATGCTTACTCTATAGATATCAAGACCCAATGTTACGACGGCCTTGCTCTCTCCGGGATGGAAAAACGCTATCCAGTGTTATTTTATGTTTGCGGCGGGGGCGGTTCTCCAGAATGGGGTACAGTGATCTGTACAGACTTGGCAAGCATGGGATATGTTGTGGTAAGCATCGGCCATCAGAATAGCACGATGTATAAGCGTAAAGATGGGCGCCTGTTTAATATATCAAAGGATTTTTCGGATGTTATTATGGCGTTTTCTGAAGATCCGGAGATGATGGCGTTGGCTGGTAAGATGGAGATGCGTCCTGACGACGAAACTGCCATTGAGATGTGCCAAAACGTGCTTACACTGCCGATACTTGACAAGTTAACAAAGTATAGTGAATTACAGGCAGAAGATGTAAGGTATGCAGCCGATTGTCTTGTCAAATTGGACTCTGGAGAGCTGAATTCCATCTTTAAGGGCAGATTGTTGCTTGACATCGGTATTGGCATAGTCGGACATTCTTATGGAGGGGCTACGACGGCGATTGTTTGCCGGGACGACGACCGGTTCGCCTGCGGGATTGGCTTGGACAGCGGTGCGTTCGGCCTTCAGGGCAGCGACATCAAGAAACCCTTCTTGCTGCTGTTTTCTGAACCGAACTATAACATGAATGCGATCATTGGCGCTAACAATAGCATGGATACCTATTATTTCTCTGTTGATCGTGCTGCGCATTTAGATTACTGCGACATCGTGTTTACCAGTGTGAATGAGGAACTTAGAGGCGAACGGGATGCCATGGAGATGCGAAATCTTGTTACAGACTATACGAAGAACTTTTTTGATCATTACATATATGACCAATTTATTAAGGACGTAGAGGTTTTTTAATATTACCTTACAAAAAGGGGATGCTCTTAGAATATGAATCCACTTTTATATTCTCTTCACAATTTCTAGTTTACATAATATATATTCTAGGAAGTTAAACAAAGAAATGAATTATACGTCTCGTAAATCAAGTATACTTTAGTTATTGAGACAGAAGAGAAATTTATAACGAAATAACCGTACATTGTGTTATTGCAGTCATTTCGTTACATGTATAAAAATGTTTCCAGCGTTAGGTTTAATTCAGCTTTGGCCTTTACCCGGAATGAGATCATTTTTAGGGACAGAAATAAAAAAACCATGTCTGGTAATACTTTGCCGCATCTTCCCTGCATTTTTCCGGCGATTTTTTCGCATCGGCTCCCCACATATGAGCAAGTATGACAGCCGCCAGCCCGAGCACCCCCGCAAAATAAAATCCGGCTCTGAGCCCCAGCCAATCATTAAAAAATCCTGCGACCAAAGGTCCTCCGAAAATACCGAGTGCATAAAGCACCTGGTATGCCCCGTCGATGTTGCTCTCATGTCTGCCGAAACAGACTCAATCGACTTTCCAAGCAGCAAAGGAAAAATAATGCCGAGTGAAAAACCTATTAAAACCTGAACGATATAAAGCGCCAGCGGGCTGACGGTAAAAGGAATGATAAAAATAAAAACGGCTACGAGTAAATAAAACAGCTTTAATGTTACCCGTTTCCGCACCTGCGAACTAATGTTCTTATCACTAGCAGAGCCAGTGCGTGCGTAGTCATAAACGAAAAGACAACAAGCTGATTTCTTTCTCGCCGTTGTGAAGCCAAACATTGCGGTCGTTTTCATTTCGCGAATCATGAAAGACAGGCAAAGACCGAGGCCGCTCCCGATCCAAAATGCCGCGTCCCATCCTCATTCACTGACAAATAACCGCTCATGCTCATCCCTTGAACAGACGGCTCTGCAGCTTGTTATTTGCTTCGGTTACCTGCGGAAGCATGAGTGATCCGATAATGCACAGTTAAAAATTTCAGTCCGAACAGCCACATATGATGAACGGCCTTCAGGCTGGTTTCGCTCTGGGCTGAAATAAGAAATGTCTCTGCCAGCGGAAGATGACACGCCCCCCATTTCGTCTGCAGATAAATCCCTTCATCACCCGCTCCGCTTTTTCGCCGTCTGCTTGTCAAAATAAGATTCTGCTTACGCGCATAAGGTTTTAAAATGCCCGTCATTTGGCCGTACGGCAGCGGAAGAGAGATATTCATGTATCCTTCCCCTTTTGACCTGTACGCTGAATACAGCGCAGTAAAAACGGTTTCCTGCTTTTCATTTGTTCTGATCCACGCACGGACATTTTTTCTGCCATCTTTGTCAGAGTCAACTCCTATAATATCACTGTGCATGATATACCAATCCGGATTCATGGACAGGTGAATCTGCCCCGCTCTTCTGCTGAACGGCTCGTACATGCGCGCGAACGGACGAAACCATCTGCTCCACGTCACTTTTGCCATGATGTCATAATCAATTGTCTCTTCATAAAAGGAAATAACGGCCGGCGCCAGTTTTTCAGTTGAAAAGTCTTCAGAATGCAGTTCTCTCAGCTGATCCAGAAGGCCGGTATAATGGATGTCATTTGCTGCATGAATATCAGTCAAAAATTCTTTGCCTATCGTTTTCTTCCCGTAAATACGGCTGAACGTTCTTTCACTGCCCTCATCAAACGGTCTCGGATTTTCCAACCTCCACCCCGCCAAAGCCGGCAGGATAACGCCGAATGCATTGACGGCCCCGTGAATCCAAATCATCTGGCTGATCGTGAGCGTTGCCTCCTCGCGGTAGACACCGTACGAATATATCAAAGAAAAAGCAATTGTGATCATTAAAACAGCCGAAGAACTCCTGATCAAGACCCTTCCTGTTTTCGTAACAAACGGCGCCGTAAAGACGAGATATGCATTTACATACAGACCCGCCAGATACAGAGCGACAGCAATCACATCAAGTGTCTTTGAAAATGTAATCCCCAAGGCAATAAGGATCGGCGAAATCAAAATAATGACCGTGCTCCACTGGTAAAGTTCGCGTTTCTCCCGTATGATCCTGCCAAGCAATCCGTTAAAGATCGGAATGAGGAAAGCGGAATAGTGAAAGTGCACCGCCGTCAGCAGAACGATAAGCGGGCCGAAATTCATGACGGGAATCTCAAGGACATATGCGAAGAACCAGAATCCGCCCCCGGCCAAATAAATGAAACCCGCCATAACAGACATCTCTTCTGTTCTGTGAATATTTGTTTTCATCAGCCGCCGGACAGCATACAGTGCCAGCCCAAGCGTATAAATGAGCCACACAAAGGCAAAAAAACTGAAGTCTGTGACAAGCGCAAGCACCGCACATAAAGCGGCAACAGGATAACTCCGTAATAACACATTCTCTAAGGTCTTTGACGGCCGAAAAGCAAAATCGAATACAGCGGGAACGAAAAAAAGTACAGAAAATAAAACAAACGTCTCAGCAGCTGATATATGCGGAGCTTCAGCCGCCGCAAATCCCAAAAAGCAAATCACGCTTACCATGAGATAACGCTTCAGCATGTTTCTCCCTCTGTTTCCCGGAAAGTCCCCCGGTAAGAGAAAAGCGTGCCGAGTATCCGGTTTTTCACATGAACCTTTATGCTGAAGCAATTCATTTCCTCATCATAAGCCTCATAAACGGTTGAACTGCCGCACAGCCATGCCGGAAGCGGGATTTTCTTTCCGCCTATCAGGAGCCACTGCCTTCCGGATGTAATAACAAGCCCTCCGTCTGAAGACGCTTCTAAATGCAGTTCAGACAGTAGGATGTGAGGTTTGCCGAAGTAATCAAGAATTCTGTTTTCCCGCTCATCATATTCCATGACCGCATCAAAAAAACGCGTTTTGCCTTTAAAGAAAAAGGTACGGTTCCATTCTACGCCATTTTGCCTGTTTTTGTTTTCGATAGTGAAAGGGATATCGTTTCCCCTCTCTGAGAAAAAACATCTGAAAAAAACACCTGTCTTTAAAAGCATTCTGACAAGAAAAGAACCTCCCTTTATTTCTGACATAACGCCTTCTCCGCAAAACGTGCGTGATCCGTCAAATCTGTACCGTTTCTGCAGCATCGGGTGCAGTGATTGATAATGAGTAATCGCTTTTTCATACATTGAATCCGTCATTTCACTTCTCTCTTTCGTTTTGTATGCCAGGCGCTCGGCAGCTTGAGCTTAAGAATCATGCCGGCTATTGTAAGTACTCCTAATGAGATCACGAATCCGCCGTCGGAATATAGCAGTGCCGTTACACAAAAGAAGACTGACTGCCCGGTGTGAATCAGCCACTTTCTCCGCATGGGAAGCAGCCATAATACCCCTAACCCTGTCTCCAGCGCTCCCCTCACGATCTCTGCATCGGCACAGCCATCATGAAAGCCTTGAAAAAACCAATACAGACTGAATACGAGACACATAAAGACATAGACAAATCCGAAACGGACTGATATCTTCGGATGTCTGTTTTGTTCTATCCAAAGCCGCAACGCATCAAAGCTCCATGCGGTAGCCCAGCTTAGCAGAGGACGAAATAAAAAACGGTCTATCCAACTTCCCGGCAGACCGCGGGCCGTTACATATTGATATTGAGTCAAAAATGCGGTTTGTCCGTTATCCCGCTCTATATACTTCCAGTAGCCCCTGCCTTCTTTTATAAGTGACAGCGGATGAGCAGAGGCAAAAGCGAGTGAAGACACTCTTTCTGACGAGCGAGACCTTATGTCACCTATTGATTCGCCCGTGCCGGATACCTTCAGCCCAAAACCGATTCGTGTTTCATATAGAAATCTCTGCGGTTCATCTGGCAGCCTATGAAGATATGTAATGTCAGAAAAACGCAGATCCCATTCCTTATGAAGATGCGGGTTTTGCGTATATTCCCAAAGCGTTTCTATATCAGATGCAATATTGATTTCGACATATATCGGCTTCTGTTTCATGCTCCCTCCTCTTCCCTTCTTTTGTAAACAATTCCTATATTATCATAGGAACAGATCAAGCGGCAGAACGAAAAGGCCATCCCGTTATCGGCAGGACAGCCTCAGTGGCTTTGATGACTTATGAATAAGGTATCGTGTCTTTTTTATCTTCAGAAGCGGGTTGAATGATAATCGGACGCACGAAACGGATTACCGCAGCCGAGGCCAAAACGGCTAATCCGCCTGCAAGCAAAAACGCCCCCGAGAATGATCCGCTTTTATCCGCGATAAAGCCGGTTAAAGCAGGCCCGATAATACCGGCCGTGTTTGCAAGAAAATGCATAAAGCCGCCGACTGACCCGACATTCCTTTGATCAACCACATCATGAATGACCGCCCAATAGATAGAGCCCGTTATATATAAAAAGAAGACTGATAAAGCAACGAGAATAACGGCACTTACGGTAGTGGTAACAAGTCCGGCAAATCCGATCAGTACAGCGGAAGCGAACAAACAAGTGACAAGAATGACTTTCCGTGAGAACAAAACCCCTTTTCCGGCGGTTTTTTTGAATACATAATCAGAAATCATTCCGCCTGCCGCCAAACCGATAAATCCAAGAATCCAGGGAATAACAGTCACCACGCTCATAAATTCAACACTTAAACCGCGTTCTTTCACCAGATAGCTCGGAAACCATGTTAAGAAGAAAAATAAAATGTAATTGTAGGCGAAAAAGGCAAACGCCGTGAAGAGAACCGTTTTTTGTTTCAAATAAAAGGTCATCGGGATATGCTGCTCATGTGACTGAATCTCCGTTTTCATTGCCGGGGCGTCTTCCGTCGGCGCCGGCCGTTCTTTGGCAAATTTAAACCAGATGACCGCCCAGACTAAACCGATGATCATGATCAGGACAAAGGAAACCTTCCAGCTGAACGCCACAGCAATCATCCCGACAATCGGGCCGGAAATCGCTCCGCCGAGCGGCGTGCCGCTGTTTGTCAGGCCGATGACCGTGGCGCGCTGAGACGGAGGAAACCAATTGTTGACCATTTTGCTTATGGCAGCCGACAGCGGCCCCTCCCCCATACCGAATAAAACACGGATAATCAAAAGACTTACAAATCCGAAAGCAAGCGAAACCGCTCCGCTGAAAAGAGACCAAACGATCATCGCCGTACACAATGTCAATTTAGCCCCGTACCGGTCAGATGCAACACCGCCTAGAAAGTTAAACACAGCGTATCCGACAGAAAAACTGCTGAAAATCAGCCCCATTTGGGTTGCCGACAATGTGAGATCCTGCTGTATGAACGGCGCTGCAATAGACAGCGCTGAGCGGTCTAAATAGTTAATCACCCCGGCTGAAAATAAAAGAAGAATAATAGGGAATCTATCCTTTGAGAACATAAAATCCCCCTCTCATCATTTCATAATATTCAGACATTTGAATTGCCGGAGTAAACCGGTTTATGCAATGAAACCGGTTATCCGGATTGTCTTGCGAGCAGCGCCGGTTTATAGCGGTGAATCCGTTTTTCACCGCCATCTTTTTCTTGTACCTGGCGAAGAAGAAGGCTTCCCGCTTTTCGCGCCATTTCTGCCGCAGGCTGAACGATCGTCGTAATCGGAGGAGTAAAAAAACCCGCAAAAGGAACTTCATCAATCCCGATGACGGCAGCCTTATCCGGAATTGTCATATCATGCTCCTTCATATACTTCAGCACCTCAACAAGAACGATATCGTTTGCCGCCAATATCGCTTTCGGAGGCTCCTCAAGTGAGAACAGCTCTGACAAAACATTGGAAATATCAGCCGCATCGGCTGTTTTGATATATTCGTTCCGCACCATCATTCCGTGGCGGTCAAGCGCCTTCTTATACCCTTCAATCCTTTCTACCCTCGGACTGATTTCCCGAATAATGGACGTCGTAATAATCGCGATTCTCTTAATGCCGCTTTCGATAAACCGGTCAACGGCAAGACCGGCTGCATGATGGTTATCAAGCATCACTGTCGGAATCCCGAGTTCTTCAATGGTTCTGTCCATAAACACGACCGGAAACGTATCGCGTTTCATCTTTTCATATAAAGAGAGATTTTCGCCCGTCGGAAAAATAATAATTCCGTCCACCTGCTTGGCCCTGAGCATTTCAATATATTTCTTTTCTTTTTCCGGTTCATCATCCGCATTGCAGACAATAATATGAAATCCTTGTTCATGAAAATAGTCTTCAACCGCCCTGATGACCTGAGTGGAAAAGGTGTGAAGAATATTAGCCACCACCACACCTACCGTAAATGTTGATTTCTGTTTTAAGCTGCGGGCGACGAAATTCGGCTGATAGTTCAGCTCTTGAATAGCCGCTTCTATTTTTTGTTTCGTTTTCTCGCTCATATAGTCATAGCGCTGATTTAAAAATTGAGATACGGTGCTTTTAGATACGTTTGCATATTTCGCCACATCAGAAATTGTAATGGTTTTCATAGACTCATCCCCGTCTGTCCTCATTTTTCACTAGTATAAGTCAGAAGTAAATGGTTTACAATCTGACAGGGACAGGGATTCTGTCACACTCCGGAATAAGCCATAAAACCTCCGTCGACGGGAACGGTGACCCCGGTGACAAAGCCTGAGCATGAATCATCCGAAAGCCACAGGAGCGTTCCCAGAAGGTCTTCCGGTTTCCCGAAACGTTTCATCGGTGTATGTGCCATAATCTTATTGGATCGGTCTGTCAGACTTCCATCTTCCTGTAATAACAACCCACGGTTTTGCGCAGTCAAAAAGAAACCCGGAGCGATGGCATTCACCCGCAGCCCTTTTTTTGCGAAATGAACAGCCATCCACATCGTAAAATTCTGAACCGCCGCCTTGGCCGCGCTGTAGGCGGGCACCTTTGTCATCGGTGTATACGCACTCATAGAAGAAATATTAATAATCGCGGGACATTCCGCCTTCAAAAGGTCTTTTCCAAACACTTGCGATGCCAGAAATGCACCGGTAAAGTTGGTTGAAAATACGCTGGAAAACCCCGTTTCGTCCATATCAAAAAAGGATGTGCCCTGCTCATCCTCTTCATACGTCTCACTGGCAGTGATTGCATCAGGGTGGTTTCCCCCGGCTCCGTTAATTAAAAGATTGACAGAACCGAACCGGCTGATAATCTCGTCTTTTGCCTTTTCGAGCGAATCACGGGCTGAAACATCAGCCGGTACAGAAACCGCGGTTCCTCCAGCGTCAGCAATCTCGCCCGCCGCACGCTCTGCTTTATCAGCATTCCGGCTGACGATCGCAATTTTCATCCCCTGCCGTGAAAGCTCCTTTGCCATTGCTGAACAGAGAACACCGCTCCCGCCTGTTATGACAGCGGTTCTTCCTGATAAACGTTCATGAATCGGTCTCATCTCTTCACCCCTTTCTCATGAAACGAGAACGCATCCCACAGTCCGTTCAAGTACATAATTCCTAAGGCACGATCATATAAACCATAACCCGGCCGGCATTGTTCGCCCCAGATATGACGGCCGTGATCAGGCCGTATATATCCTTTATAGCCTTGGCCGTGCAATTCTTTTACCACACCGGTAATATCAATGGACCCATCACTGGTAAGATGCGAAGTTTCCTTAAAATCACCGTTATCGCAGATTTTCACATTTCGTATATGGGCAAACGGCGCAGCTCCCGCATAGTGTTTGGCGATCTTAACCATATCATTGGCGGGATCCGCTCCCATCGAACCCGTGCATAACGTAATACAGTTGGCGGGTGAATCCGAAATCTCTCGCAGCTTTTCATAACTTTTCTCACCGGTGATAATACGGGGCAGGCCAAAAATTGACCAGGGCGGATCATCCGGATGAATGGCCATTTGAATGCCGTGTTCCTCTGCTACAGGAAGGATTTCATGTAAAAAGAACTCAAGATTGGCCCAAAGCTGTTTTTCACCGACCGTTTGATAGGCCTCAAACAGTTCCTTGATCCGGGCCATTTTCTCCGACTCCCACCCGGGAAGCGTCAAATCAGAAGATTCTTCAACCGTGCGGATCAGTTCCTCCGGAGGGAGACTTTCCACTTTCGATTTTTCAAAAAACAAAGCGGTTGACCCATCCTCCAGGGCGCGGAACATATCGGTACGCGTCCAGTCAAATATCGGCATGAAATTGTAACAGATGACTTTCACGCCGAATTCGGACAGATTGCGAATGGTCTGTTTATAGTGCTCAATATATTGTCCGCGTTCTTCATGACCGAGTTTAATGGCTTCATGAACATTCACGCTTTCCACGACCTCTGCATGAAACCCATAGGATTGAATGAATCTGACTTCCGCTTCAATGTCCTCCTTTTCCCATACATCGCCCGCGGGCTTCTGGTGAAGAGCCCAGACGATGCCTTTGACCCCGGGAATTTGTCTGACATGTTCAAGAGTCACCGTATCATTACCTTGGCCGTACCAGCGAAACGTGATATTCATGTTACACCCCTGTATATTCGTTTTTTCGGCAGACGTATTCTTTGCTGAGGGATACGGCAGCTTCATAGCCGCCCTTTTGATATGCTTTTGTCAAGTCGCTTCCCACACCGACCGCGACCGCTCCGGCAGAGAGCCAGTCATTCATGCTGTTTAATGAGATACCCCCGGTCGGCATAATGCGGACATTCGGCAGAGGGCCGTTGACCGACTTGATAAATGAAGGGTCAAACGAATTAGCGGGGAACAGCTTTACCACATCACATCCGGCTTCGAGCGCCAAAGCCATATCAGACACGCTCATGCATCCCGGAAGATACGGTACGCTGTACTGGTTGCATAGAGATGCTATCTCTTTTACAAAATGAGAGCTGACGATAAATGAGGCGCCTGATAAAATGGCGTGTCTCGCCGTTTCTGTATCCATTACAGAACCGGCTCCAAGAAGAATATCTTGATGCCGGAGTTCCTTAAAGACATCTTCCACTTCAGGAGTTGTGTATGTAAGCTCAATGGCGCTGATACCTCCTGAAATGGCCGCTTTTGAAACTTCAAGCGCCTCTTGACTGTTTTGTCCCCTTATGACAGCCACCACTTGTGCATGTAGAAGTTTTTCGTAAATGGCGTACTTAGGCAGCATTCTCGCTCCTCCTTTAATCAAACGTAATGATTGCTTTTCCCGCCTTGCCCGGGTGCTGTTCGATCAACTGAAATGCTTGATGGACGTCATCTGCTGAAAATGTATGTGTAATAAGACCGCCGTGCGTTAACAGGCCTTTATTCAGTAAGTCTGTAATGTACGGAAACTGATTCGTCTGCAATCTTGAACCGGTTATCGTGACTTCCTTTTTTGTGATCGGAAGCTGAGAAATGCCGGCAGTCCTCTCATCAAAACCAAGCACAACCACATGACCGGCCGGAGACACCGCGTCAATGGACGTTTCAAACGTTGAGGGGAGACAGACGGCATCAATGACAACATTGGCGCCTTCATTTTCTGTCCATTCGTTCACTCGCAAAACGGGATCTTCTTTTTGCGCGTTGACGGTAACGTCCGCACCGTTTTTTTCAGCGAATGCCAAGCGTTCATCATTCAAGTCGGTTATCATGACGGAAGCGCCTTTGAACTTTGCCATTTTTAATATGCAGATTCCGATCGGTCCCGCTCCCTGAATCAAAACGGTATCTTCCTTCTCGACACGGCCTCTCCAAACGGCCTGGGCGCCGATCGTATATGGTTCTGCCATGACCGCTTCCTCCCAGGGCAGATCGGGGGAAACGGCATGCAGCTGCTTTTCCGGAACCACGATATATTCCCGCATCCCGCCATCTTCATGAACGCCGAACACCGAAAGCGCTTTGCAGACGTTCGGACGTCCTTTCCGGCAGGCATAGCATGTTCCGCAATAAGATATCGGTTCAACTACTACGCGGTCACCCGGCTTGAAACGCCGGACATGAGAACCGGTCTTTGCGACAGCCCCTGTGACTTCATGTCCGATTACTCTCGGCAGGGACGCTAACGGATTTGTCCCATGATAAATATGCAAATCTGATCCGCAAATTCCGACCCGCTTCACCTTGACAAGAACATCATCCGCATGGACAACAGACGGTTTCTCACATTCCGTCACTACCAGATCAAATGCTTTCCGTACTAGAACCGCTTTCATTTTCTCACCCGCTTTTTAAGTTGTGCTTGCTACCGTTCAATCACAGTCTCTTTGTTTACAAATGACAGAACCTCTTCTAGATAGGGAAGCCCTTCATTGTCACCGGAAACTGTGGTGACGAGCGCACCGACCGCATTGGCAAACTCCAGACGTTTTTCCGGTTCAAAACCATGCAGATAACTGTACAGGTAGCCGGCATTAAAGCCGTCACCCGCTCCTACCGTGTCAACAGGCGCAACTGGGAAAGCCTCTTTGTGAACCCACTTATGATCATGATACAGCGCAGAACCTGCTTCACCGTCTTTTATGACGAGCTGACTGATTGAATAGGTCTCTGCAAACCGGGCTAATGCTTCATTTTCCCCTATACCTGTCAGCTGTTTCATTTCGTCCCGGCCCGCCAGAAGAATATCAGTATGCGGAAAGATTTGATGAAATGCCGCACGCGCCTCCTCAATCGTCCACAGCTTCAGCCTGATATTCGGATCAAAAGATACGGGAATCTTTCTTGCTTTGGCGATGGAAAGCACCCTTTCAGCAATTTCAAGATTTTTCTTATCAAGCGCGAGGAACACACCGGTAAGATGAACGATGTGAATGCCGTCAAACATATTCTCTGTTATATCTTCCGGTGCAAGAGTCAGAATTGGTGAATTGAAACGGTAATAAAACGTCTTGCCTGAACCGTCATTTCTGATCTCTTTGACATTTAAAGATGTAGGAAAGCCTTCAACATAGGAGACGTCAGTCACATCAATTCCTTCTCCTCTGGCAAACTGATAAATCACTCTGCCGAACTCATCCTTCCCCAGTCTGCTGACCCACTTTGAGTGCAGATTCAACCTGGCGCATGCAATCGCAAAATTCAGTTCAGCTCCTCCTGCTTTTCGTTCAAAATGGGTAACAAAACGCAAAGGCCCTGTGCTTGCGGGATTTAAGGTGATCATCGCATCACCGATCGTAAAAATGCCATAATCAGAAGCCACATCAATACTCCTTTCTTTTAAGACTAAATCGGTTTGGTAAACCGGTTTAGTAAAACTTTATATGAAAACCCTTACACGCGCAAGAGAAAAATTACAGTAAATTCAAAAAAATCTGTTTTCAGTAAAAAAACGGTTTTTCACATAAAAAAACCCCTCACAGCAAAATGTAAGGGGTTTTTGAAAATTGTATGCATGTTTCCTCAGTTAGCAGTCTTACGTTCGGGGCTTGTACCTTCTTCTTCCGCCCATGTTTCAATATGCTTGAGCTCCGGAGTATTCTCGGCTTTGAATACAGGATCAAGACCTTTTTTGCGCTGAGCGGCATAATCCTTATAGATCTTGTAGGCTACATTACTCAGCAGTAAGATTGCCACTAAGTTAATGAGAGCCAAGAGTCCCATAAACAAGTTTGCCATGTCCCAGACGATCTGGAAGTCAGCCAAACATCCGTATACCACCATTACGACAACGAATACGCGATAAATATTAAGCCATGTTTTGCTTGTTTTAATAAATTCAATATTCGTTTCACCATAGTAATAGTTGCCGACAACTGAACTGAATGCGAATAAAAACATCGCAATCGCAATAAATGTCGATGCCCAGCCGCCGAGGTGGTGCTGCAGTGCGGCTTGCGTCACTTGGATGCCGTCGCCTTTAGGCGTAAAGCTGTACAATAAAATGATAAAGGCAGTCGATGTACAAACGATAAATGTATCAAAAAACACGCCGAGCGTCTGAATTAATCCCTGCTTAGCCGGATGCGTCACATGTGCAGCCGCTGCGGCATTCGGCGCGCTCCCCATACCCGCTTCGTTTGAAAACAGGCCGCGCTGCGCTCCGATAATAATGATGCTTCCTAAGCTTCCGCCGACGATCTGCTCAAGACCGAACGCATTTTTCACAATCGCAGCAAACAGCTCAGGTACCGCCGTAATATTTACAATCACGACATACAGCGCAAGCAGAATATACAGTCCCGCCATAACCGGAACGATTAATTGCGAGACGGAAACAACACGTTTCAGACCGCCGAATATAATGAAAGCCGTTAATACAGCTAAAATGATTGCGATAACTGTTTTATTCACATGGAATGCTTCGTCAAACGCGACAGAAATCGTATTTGACTGCACAGCGTTAAAGATAAGTCCGAAAGAAACGGTAATCAATACGGCGAATAAAATACCGAGCCAGCGGGCGCCCAGTCCCTTTGCCATGTAATATGCCGGACCGCCGCGGAATTCGTCACCGGAACGCACTTTATACAGCTGCGCCAAGGTGCTTTCCACAAAGCTGGAAGCCATACCGACAATCGCTACGATCCACATCCAAAATACTGCGCCGGGACCGCCTGTTGCAATCGCCAGCGCGACGCCGGTCAAGTTTCCGGTTCCGACACGAGAAGCGGCCGAGATAAAGAATGCCTGCATTGAAGACACTCCTTTATTTCCTTGCGGCTTCTCCCCGACAATTCTGAACATTTCAATAAAGTATTGGAATTGAATAAAGCGAAAACGGAACGTAAAGTACAATCCGATCCCGACTAAAATATAAACAAGATACTTCCAAATAAAATCATTTGGAACATTTATGATTTCACTGATGAAAGCCTCCATGTTTAACCTCCCTTTTACATATCTTTTACTGTCATTTTTGCTGCATATGTTAGATCTTTTAACATAACGAGTATTATTATATCACAACAACAGTGGTTGAGAAGTTTTTTTAGGAAAATGTTTCGGTTTCTTCATCACGTCTTTTGCTGTCATGCCCCGTTTTTTATCTTACAGCCCGAAAAATGTTGTCACGTCTTAAGGAATGCGTGCATATCATAACAAATAGGTCTTTAAGAAAAAAGAGATGAAAAGATGGATGGAATGGTATATACTTAACCAGGATAATAATTTTTTAAATTTAATAAATAGGTTTACTTTACATTTAAATTAGGGTATTATAATAAAAATATTCAGACTTATGAAGGGGGGAGAACATTTGAAAAAAATCTTGTTTTTAAAAGCTTCTATTTTATTTTTAGCGATTGCAAGCTTTCATTTGCTCTCCATTCCCCATGCGTTTGATACTGCTCATCATTTTAAAGCGGTAGCCGACCAGCAGGAAATGCACGAAATGAAGGCCGGCCAAAATGCTGATGATGAGAAAAAATCGCTGACGGGCTCATATATCTTGACGGCGCTTTTTGCCGCTTCTGTCTCACTGATCGTGATATCAGACAGGAGACGCCCCGCTTCCCGGAGAAGACAGCGAAAGAAAAGCTTTTTAATCGCTAAATTTTATCAGTCCTCGTATTTCGATGAGCTTCATGTTCAACATCGCCTATCTATGTAACATAAAATGAGGAGGTTGTTAAACATGTTGTTTATCTTACGAATGGTGATTTTAGGGTTATTTTCATTCACCGCATTGAATTTATTTGTATGGCAGGGAATCGAAGTCATTCACGCTATCACTGACTTATTCGGCAACCATGAAAGCTAAATAGTAAAACCTCCGCTCAATGAGCGGAGGTTTTTTTTATTTTATTTTTACTCTTAAACATCAGACGCAGGGATACGCCATACATCTGTTACCGGCCCTGTCTCATCTTCATCGGTAAAGAAGGAACCGTTGCTGTATCGGTCATTCGCCCGCAAGGACTTCACGGCGATTTCGATTCTCTCGCCTTTTTCTGTTTCCGCAGCGATCATGTCGGCCAAAGCGCATGCGAATACGCCGACAACACGATGCGGGTTCTTTTTAAGCTCACGCAGCATGATGACACCGCGCTTCGCTCTGGATGTTTTTTCGAATTCAGATAGGTTCATCCGCTTGATTGCTCCCCGCTGTGTGACAAGGACAAGCGAATCTGTCTCATGCAGGATTTGTCCTGATACGACGGTATCACCGTCTTTTAAATTTATGCCCTTTACGCCGGCCGCACGGGCACCGACTACATTTACTTCATCTTCACCGAACCATAAACCGTACCCGAGGCGGGTGGCGATAAACAGCTGGCTGCCGCCGTCTGTGACATGAACATCAATGAGCTCGTCGTCCCCTTTAAGGTTAAGGGCAACAAGCGCTTTCGAGTAACGCTGCGCTTTGTAATGCGTCATTTCAGTTCTTTTCACCATGCCGTTTTTCGTCATAAACAATAAATATGAAGATGGATCAAATTCTTTTACCGGTATAGCTTTCACGATGGTTTCATCACGGTCAATCGTGATGATGTTCGTTACGTGCTGCCCCATGTCTTTCCACCTGATATCAGGAAGCTGGTGAACCGGACAATAAACATAGCTTCCCTTATTGGTAAAGAGCAGGAGAACATCCGTTGTATTCATTTCAAATTGGTGAATCAGCCTGTCAGTATCCTTCATACCGAAATCCTGGCCGTTAGAAGCGGCAAATGACCGCTGGCTTGTTCGTTTTACATAGCCGTCTTTTGTGACTGTCACATATACGTCCTCAGAGGCAACCATGACTTCAAGATTGATTTTAATTTCCTCAATCTTTTCTTCAATGACAGACCGTCTGCTGTCAGCATAGGTCTTTTTCAATTTTTTCAGGCTGCTTGTAATGACTTTTAACAGCTTTTTATCATGACTTAAAATGGCTTCGAGCTCCTGAATTTTCTTGCTGAGCTCTTCCGCTTCCTCTTTTAACGCCGTAATATCCGTGTTTGTCAGACGATACAGCTGCAAGGATACGATCGCTTCGGCCTGCGGCTCCGTAAATGCGAATTTAGACATTAAGTTTTGCTTCGCATCTTTCTTGTCGCTGCTTGCCCGGATGACGGCTATGACCTCATCTAACACAGACAGCGCCTTCATCAATCCTTCAACGATGTGGTGCCGCTCTTTTGCTTTTTGCAATTCAAAGACGGAGCGGTTTGTCACCACTTCCTTCTGATGGGAAATATACGCATCCAGGATGGCCGTAAGACTCATCAGCATCGGCCGGCGGTTATGTATGGCGACCATATTAAAGTTATATGTTGTCTGCAGATCAGTGTTTTTATATAAGAAATTCAGGATGCCTTTTGCATCGGCTTCTTTCTTTAACTCAACGACCACCCGAAGCCCCGTGCGGTCAGTTTCATCCCGGACTTCAGAAATACCTTCGACTTTTTTGTCTATGCGGTATTCGTCCATTTTCTTTACGAGATTGGCTTTGTTTACTTCAAACGGAATTTCTGTAATGACGATCTGCTCCCGTCCGCCTCTTACGGATTCCACTTCAGCCTTGCCGCGGATAATAATTTTGCCTTTACCGGTTTCATAAGCCTTCCGAATGCCGTCGACTCCTTGAATAATGCCTCCTGTCGGAAAGTCAGGACCTTTAATCACCTGCATCAAGTCATCGACGGTGCAATCCGGAGATTCAATCCGTTTAATGACGGCATCAATGACCTCACCCAGATGATGAGGGGGAATATCAGTCGCATAGCCTGCCGAAATCCCGGTTGATCCGTTGACAAGCAAGTTAGGGAACATGGCCGGCAAAACAACCGGCTCTTTACTTGTGTCATCAAAGTTCGGTACGAATTCAACCGTATTTTTATCAATATCACGCAAAAGCTCTGATGCGATAGAAGATAATCTCGCTTCCGTATAACGCATGGCAGCCGGCGGATCACCGTCAATGCTTCCATTGTTGCCGTGCATCTCAATCAGCACATTCCGCACTTTCCAATCCTGGCTCATCCGCACCATCGCTTCGTAAACGGAACTGTCACCGTGCGGATGATAATTACCGATAACGTTTCCGACCGTTTTCGCCGCTTTACGGAAATTTTTATCGAATGTATTTCCGTCTGCGTGCATGGCGTATAAAATTCTCCGCTGCACCGGCTTTAAACCGTCACGAGCGTCGGGCAGCGCCCTGTCTTGAATAATGTATTTACTGTAGCGTCCGAAACGGTCGCCGATTACTTCTTCTAACGGTAAATCATGAAATAATTCTGGCTGTGCCACTATTAAACCTCCTCAGCGACCGACAAGTTTTCATTTTCTAAAATATTGCTTTCCTCATCTAATCCGAAGGCAACATTCTTTTCAATCCATTTTCTTCTCGGTTCTACTTTGTCTCCCATTAATGTCGTTACGCGGCGCTCTACCCGTGCCGCATCGTCGATCTTGACTCTGACGAGCGTTCGCGATTCGGGATTCATCGTCGTTTCCCAGAGCTGGTCTGCGTTCATTTCTCCCAGACCTTTATAGCGCTGGATGGTATACCCTTTGCCGACTTTCTTTAAAACGCCGTCCATTTCTTCGTCGGACCAAGCATATTCAATAATCTCTTTCTTACCGCTTCCTTTGCTCACTTTGTAAAGAGGCGGAAGGGCGATGAAGACTTTTCCGTGCTCGATTAAAGGTTTCATATAGCGGTAGAAAAACGTTAACAGCAAGACTTGAATGTGCGCACCGTCGGTATCCGCGTCCGTCATGATGATGATCTTGTCATAGTTGATGTCGTCTATCTCAAAATCTGCGCCGACACCGCCTCCGATCGCATGAATAATCGTATTGATTTCTTCATTTTTGAAGATGTCTGCAAGCTTTGCTTTCTCTGTGTTGATGACCTTTCCGCGAAGGGGCAGCACGGCTTGGAATTTCCGGTCTCTTCCCTGTTTTGCAGAACCTCCCGCAGAGTCTCCTTCCACAAGATACAATTCATTCTTCGCCGGATTTCTGGAACCGGCCGGTGTGAGTTTTCCGCTCAGCGTCGCTTCTGATTTTTTTCGCTTTTTGCCGCTTCTCGCTTCTTCTCTCGCTTTACGGGCCGCTTCACGGGCCTGGCTGGCTTTAATCGCTTTTTTGACAAGCAGGGTCGCCGTATCGCGGTTTTCTTCCAGGAAATAAGCAAGATTCTCGGAAATGACGGCGTCCGCGGCGGATCTCGCCTCACTTGTGCCAAGCTTCCCTTTCGTCTGGCCTTCAAATTGCAGCAGTTCCTCCGGGATACGCACGGAAATAATTGCGGACAAACCTTCCCTGATATCGGCGCCTTCAAGGTTCTTGTCTTTCTCTTTTAAAAGAGCGACCTTTCGCGCATACTCGTTAAACGCTCTTGTCATTGCCGTTTTGGCTCCTGATTCGTGGGTGCCGCCGTCCTTTGTTCTGACGTTATTAACGAATGACAGCATATTTTCTGAATACCCGTCATTAAACTGAAACGCGAAATCGACTTCAATGTCATGATGCTCGCCTTCAAAGGAAACCACTTCGCATAAAGCGTCTTTTTCCTCGTTTAAATAAGCGACAAATGCTTCAATTCCGTTCTCATAATAAAATACTTCTTTTACGCCGTTCCGTTCATCAATTAATTCTATTTTCAAACCTTTTAACAAGAAAGCCGATTCGCGCAGACGTTCTGACAGCGTGTCAAAATTATAAACCGTTGCGCTGAACATTGACGGATCAGGTTTAAAATGGGTAAGCGTTCCCGTTTTTTTGGTCGTTCCGATTTTTTCAAGTGAAGTCACGGGCTTGCCGCCGTTTTCAAACCGCTGTTTATAAACATATCCGTCACGCTCAATAGTAACTGTCAGCCACTCCGATAATGCGTTTACGACAGATGCGCCGACACCATGCAGACCGCCGCTTGTTTTATAGCCGCCCTGTCCGAATTTCCCCCCGGCATGCAGCACGGTGAAAATAACTTCCGGCGTCGGCTTTCCGAGCTTATGCATCCCGGTCGGCATTCCGCGTCCTCTGTCCTGTACAGAGATGCTGTTGTCCTTATGTATCGTTACGATAATATGATCTCCGTAGCCGGCAAGAACTTCATCGACGGAATTGTCGACGATCTCATATACCAGATGGTGCAGGCCGCGTGCGTCCGTCGAACCGATGTACATTCCCGGTCGTTTTCTGACGGCTTCCAGGCCTTCAAGCACCTGTATGGCATCTTCGTTGTAATCAAATTGCTGTTTTCTAGCCAAACGTACAAACCCCTTTCAAAAAACCTGCTCTTAATCATTCTCTTTTTTAAATGTTTTCATGTCTTTGTTTTTCAGTATGCGCAAGCTTCGGTCCAATTCTCCTCGGACTCACAATTATAACCAATATGCTTGATTTCGCAACATATTTAAGCGAATGGCTCGTTTTTTAGGCCGCAAGACATACATTCGAACGGCTTTTCATCTTTTTGGTGCCCTTTTCGGCGGATAGGAACATGAGTTCGCTTTCTATTATATAGCTTTATGCGGGCCATCGCAAACAGACTGTAAACCCCTGTATAAAGGGGTTTCTAAAAAAGCTGTTCATGCTTTATTGTATCTGTTTCATCATCATACGCAAAGAGTATTCTTTCAATAAAAAAGCAAAAACCCCTGATTTGCCAAGGATTTTTGCCTTTTTTGTTCCTATTTTATAACAGCGCGGGCGACTTTTATACATAAATCCATAACAGCTGTCCGTCCTTTGTCTGTAATCATGCGATACGCTTCTTCATTTGCAAGACCCTGCTGCGCCCAAAAAACGGGAGCGTCCGTCTGTAAAAATTCTTCAGCGACGCCGGGAAGCTGCTCAGAGCGTCTGAACACATTCACGATATCAATCGGTCCTTCCACGTCTTTTAATGAAGCGACGGCTTTAACGCCAAGCGCCTCATCAATCGTTGGATTGACGGGAATAATTTCATACCCTTCATCCTGCATCGCTTTGGAAACCATGTAAGAAGTCCGGTCGGGACGGTCTGACAGCCCGACGACTGCGATCCGTTTGCTCCGGTCCAGAATTTCTTTAATCTCTGACTTTGAAGGATTTTGCATCTTTACCATCTCCTTTTGATATATTGTACATGACCGCTTCGCCGGAATCAAAAAAAGCGCTTTGTCAGCTTAATTCTCAAAAAACTTGTCATCAGACGGTAACAACTCGTGTTAAAATAGAGTGAAGGGACATTGAAAAGGAGAAATGTAGATGTTGATTGCTTTATTGATTATTTTGGCCTATGTAATAGGCAGCATCCCGTCAGGTTTAATCGTAGGCAAACTTGCGAAAGGGATCGATATTAGAGAACACGGAAGCGGCAATTTGGGCGCTACAAATGCTTTTCGCACGCTTGGCGTTAAAGCGGGATCTGTCGTCGTCGCAGCCGATATTTTAAAAGGCACCCTGGCCGCGGCGCTCCCATATTTACTGCACGTCCCCATTCATCCTCTTCTCGCAGGGGTGGCAGCAGTAATCGGCCATGTATTCCCCGTGTTCGCAAAGTTTAAGGGAGGCAAAGCCGTAGCCACATCAGGGGGCGTCCTGCTGTTTTATGCTCCGCTGTTATTCGTTACGATGGTTGCAGTATTTTTCGTATTTTTATTCCTTACGAAATTTGTTTCTCTGTCTTCAATGTTAACAGGGATTTATACGATTATTTACTGTCTGTTTGTAAAAGACCCTTATTTATTAATCGTAGTGACGCTTTTGACCGCGTTTGTTATCTACAGACACAGGGCAAACATCAAACGGATTATAAACAAAACAGAACCGAAGATCAAATGGTTTTGATGAAACTTCAATTTTGACATCAAAATGCCATATGCGTTTATAATAGAGATAATTTCTTTATATGAGAAACAAAAAGGGAGTGTTCCGGATGAACATGAAAGTAACGAAAGGCGCGCTGGATTGGTACAAAGAAGAGCTCGATCTGGAAACAGGCGACCATGTCCGTTTCTTTGTCCGTTACGGGGGATGCAGCAACGTTCAGAAAGGCTTTTCTCTCGGCATTTTAAAAGACCGGCCGATGAACATCGGCACCAGCACGGAAGTTGAAGGCATTACCTTTTTTATTGAAGAAAGCGACTTATGGTACTTTGATAATCACGATTTGTCAGTCACATATTCAGATCAGGCGGAAGAGCCGGTATTTGATTATGTGTAAAAAAAGAACGCAGCGGATGCGTTCTTTTTTTTACAGCCTGAACCTTTTGAGATGATCAGTCAGATGTTCTTTTTCTAATATGCTTCTTTGCGTATCACCGAGCAGGTCAAAGTGGGGAAATTCATTTTTATGGTGAATCCACTCCGGCTTCAGCCCGTACTCCGCTCCCCATCTGATCAGTTTATTGAGATCGCTTGAACCGGCCTTCGTCACGGTCTTAGCCTCCGGAAAGCGGTCGTCCAGCCAGTAATGCGTTAAAAAAGCGATTTTCCCTTCCGATACATCCCGCTTCCACCTTTCCAGTTCCTTACGCGTAATTCCAAATGCCATAACTGCAGCCGCTCCTTATTTTTTTGCCTTTTCGTAAGCGGCATGCCAATCAGGAAAAGCCTTGCGAAACTGAATCGGTTTGAAGCTCTCTTTATCAACGCATATATGAGAGGATGTCGCTTTGATGGCAAGTTCTTGATCCGGATTATAGATGTGGTAGCCGTAAACGGTTTTAAATCCGTTATATTCTTCAATCCAAGTATGTACGACAGCCGTTTCTCCGTAGCGGAGCGGCTTTTTATAAGAAATGCTGATATCCAATACAGGGGACAGCACTCCTCTATCTTCCATATCCTTGTAAAGGAATCCGAGTTCCTTAATCAGCGCCGTTCTGCCGACCTCCATCCAGACTAAGTAATTGGCATGATAGACGATGCCCATTTGATCTGTTTCCGCATAACGCACTTCTATTTCTTTTTTTGACACATGCAACGTTCTCTGCTCCCTTATTATCAGATTAGCCCCATTTTATCATAACGAGCCGGAAAGAGAAAAAAACCAGGTTTCCCTGGTTTTTATTATGATTGATAGCCGTTTTCTCTTGCAGCCGATTCATCCTGGATTTCACTGCGGAACGATTCAATGCTTTCATTGCGTCTGGCATTCTTCTCTTGAATGCGTTGTTTTTCCTCATCTGTCGCAAATTCCATTGATTCTTTGGCTTCTTCTATATTTTCAATTGTATTCTGCACCATATCCTGCAGCTTTTCAACGTTATCGGAGCGGTCATCCGGATTCGGTTTTTGATAATTGTTTGTCATAATGTCTGCTCTCCTTTGATGGTGTTATTCGCCTTTCGTCTGCATGACAATCGGATGTCCGTTTGACTTGTCATGAAACTTTTCCCCTTTGTTGCGTTTATATTTAACGGGTTTTGTCCCTAAGTGGCTCGGAGCGTATTGCGGCTGGCCGTCTTTCTTGTTTATGCCCATGTTCATCCCTCCTTAAGAGTATATTTTGCAAAAGGAGGTGCAAACATGACTGCAAATTAAAGGTTATTTTTGTTTGAACCGCTGCTCCAGCTTTTCTTCAAGCTGATTCAAATATTCCGTATTGGTCATCAGCTCACGTTTATTTTCCATAACCAATTCATGAAAAGAACGTTTTCGCATTTTTTTCAATCTTCTCACCTCCGTGTTTTCATTCATTTTTTCCAATTTTTCAAAACCTAAGCCCTTCACAATAAAAAAACTGAACCTCTATTTGAGAGCCAGTTTTTCTTTCATTTCTTTTTTTGTCATCGTGCCTACGCGAATGTGCTGAATGGTTCCTTTTTCGTCTAATATGTATGTTGTCGGATAAGAAAGCACGTTGAAATCTCCGTTAATTCCGCTTTTGTCAATCAGAATAGGAAAGGTCAGCTGATAATGATCAGCAAATGATTTCACAGCCTGTATATTTTTTTCAGAGGACGTAAAATTAACGGCTGCTACCGCAATATCAGGATATTCTTTCTGCAGCTCCTGCATATCGGGCATTTCCATTCGGCACGGCTTGCACCACGTCGCCCAGAAATTGAGGAGCACTTTTTTTCCTTTATAATCAGAAAGGGAGATACTTTTTCCTGACAATGTATCAAGTGTAAAGTCAGGGGCTTTCATCCCTTCTTCTGTCCCTTCTTTCGGACTTTTTTGTACAGAATAAATGTTCCAGCCCGCATACACTAACAACCCGATAAGTAACATTCCGCCCAGCCATTTCGCAAGCATCTCAAGGCCTCCCGCATAAAAAGAGAGAAAGCAGACTGCTTTCTCTCCTTTGTTCATTCTGCTACTGTTTCATTTTATCGCGAAGCACCATTTGTAAAATGCCGCCGTGGCGATAGTAATCAATTTCCACTTCACTGTCAAAACGGACAACAACTTCAAATGTTTTTACCGTACCGTCTTCACTGATTGCTCTGACAGTCAGCAAGTCACGCGGACGTACAGATTCATCAACATCCACCTCGATGACTTCCTTACCGGTTAAGCCGAGTGTATCCGCGTTTTCACCCTGTTTGAACTGGAGCGGCAGCACACCCATAAAGACGAGGTTGCTTCTGTGAATTCTTTCAAAGCTTTCGGCAATGACTGTTCTAATGCCGAGCAGGTTTGTTCCTTTTGCAGCCCAGTCACGTGAAGAGCCCATTCCGTAATCTTTTCCGGCCAGGACGACAAGGCCCGTTTTATCTTCTTTATACCGCATGCAGGCATCATAAATAGATGTCACTTTCCCGGTAGGCCAATGTGTTGTGTATCCGCCTTCTGTACCCGGTGCGATTTGGTTTTTAATGCGGATATTGGCGAATGTTCCTCTCATCATGACTTCATGGTTTCCGCGGCGTGAGCCGTAAGAGTTAAAGTCACGAGGAGAAACGCCTTTTTCCTGCAGGTATTTGCCCGCCGGTGTGTCTTTTCCGATCGCTCCGGCCGGAGAAATGTGGTCAGTCGTCACGGAATCGCCGAATTTGCCGACAACGCGAAGTCCTCTTAAAGGCTCAACTTTTCCCGGCTCTACAGACATTTCCTCAAAGAACGGCGGGTTTTGAATGTAAGTGGAATCCTGATCCCACTTGTACAGCGCTTCATCCGTCGTTTCGATTTCGTTCCAGCGTTGGTTGTCGTCAAATACCGTTTCATACTCTTTGCGGAATAATTCCGGCGTAACAGTCTGTTTGACGAGAGAATTGATTTCATCCATGGACGGCCAGATGTCATCGAAATAAACATTTTGTCCGTCATTTCCGACACCGATCGGATCCGTTTTCAGGTTGATATTCACAGTGCCTGCTAATGCGTATGCGACAACAAGCGGAGGTGACGCAAGGTAGTTTCCTTTGACAAGCGGATGGATCCGTCCTTCAAAGTTTCTGTTACCCGACAAGACAGAAGTGATCAAGAGATCATTTTTAGCAACCGCTTCTTCAATCTCTGGAGAAAGCGGGCCGGAGTTCCCGATACATGTCGTACAGCCATACCCTACGAGGTTAAAGCCGAGCTCCTTCATGTAAGGAAGCAGGCCTGAGTTGACTAAGTATCCAGTAACAACCTTAGACCCCGGTGCAAGTGACGTTTTAACATAATTCGGCACTTTCAAGCCTAATTCTACCGCTTTTTTGGCTACCAATCCGGCACCGATTAATACATAAGGGTTTGATGTATTCGTACAGCTTGTAATAGCGGCGATTGCAATCGCCCCTGTTTTCATAACCGCATCTTCACCGCTGTTAAGTTTAAATGAAATTTCTTTGTTCTCTTCAGCAGCATCCGCTCCGAATCCTTGGTTGCCGGCCGGGCTGACAAGATGTTTTTTAAACGTTTCCTGCATAACGGAAAGCGGGATTAAATCCTGCGGACGTTTCGGTCCTGAAAGGTTCGCTTCGATTTTTGACAGATCAATTTCCACAACGTCTGTAAAAATCGGCTCTTCCGCGTCAGGCGTATAGAATAAACCGTTGTTGCGGCAGTATGCTTCCACAATATCGATCTGCTCTTCTTCACGGCCGGTCAGACGCAGGTAAGAAAGTGCTTCCTCGTCAACCGGGAAGAATCCGCAAGTCGCTCCGTATTCCGGCGCCATATTGGCAATAGTCGCACGATCCGCAAGCGGAAGCTCAGCAACACCAGGACCGAAGAATTCAACAAATTTATTGACTACGCCTTTTTCGCGCAGCACTTGAGTGACTTTCAGCGCCAAGTCAGTCGCCGTCGTTCCGTTAGGCAATTTTCCGACAAGTTTCGCGCCGATGACCTCAGGAACAGGGAAATATGAAGGCTGGCCGAGCATTCCCGCTTCCGCCTCAATACCGCCGACACCCCAGCCGAGGACGCCGATTCCGTTAATCATTGTTGTATGGGAATCTGTTCCCACCAATGTATCAGGATATGTCACAAGTTCTCCGTCTTCCTCTTTCGTATGAACGACACTTGCCAAAAACTCAAGGTTTACCTGGTGAACGATACCTGTTGCAGGCGGAACCGCCTGATAATTGTTAAACGCTTTCTTTGCCCAGCTTAAAAATTTATAACGTTCTGCATTTCTTTCGAATTCTAAGTCCATATTAATGGCTAACGCGTCTTCCGTACCGGCTTTGTCGACTTGTACGGAGTGGTCAATGACCAGGTCAACCGGAATTTCAGGATTGATTTTATCAGGGTCTCCGCCGACAGAGGCCATGGCTTTTCTTAAAGATGCCAGGTCAACTACGGCCGGAACACCGGTAAAGTCCTGTAGAATAACCCGTGACGGTTTAAACGGCACATCGATATCTTTTAATTCAGCAGTACCCCATCTTGCTAAATTTTCAACATGTTCTTTTGTAATGACACGTCCGTCTACCTGACGCAAAACAGATTCCAAAAGAACCTTAATAGAATAAGGAAGTTTTGAAACATTGCCGACCCCTGCGTCTTCCAATGCTTTTAATGAATAGTAGTTGTATGTTTTCCCATTTGAAGAAAATGTTTTTCTTGCTTGGAAAACGTCTTGTGTTGCGACTTTTTGCTGATTTGTCATTCTCCAAAATCCCCCTTCAATGATCAAGATCGTTCTTTAGATGAATGTTCACATTCCATCACAATTTTCTCACAATTTCATCTTAGTATAAAATCATACATAAGTAAATAACAATGTTTTTATTAAATACAATAAGATCGTCTTATCAGCATGATTTTCGGTAAATTTTGTCCGATTTTCCGCCTCATACAACGGGCTGTAAAGAGCCATATTAATGTTGAGGTGATGATCATGGTAAAACGGAAAGCCAATCATGTAATTAACGGCATGAATGATGCGAAAAGCCAAGGCAAAGGCGCGGGTTATATAGAAAATGACCAGCTCGTCCTGACGGAAGAAGAACGGCAGAACAATAAAAAAAGAAAAACAAACCAATAGCCGGAACACCTTAAAAAGGAGGCTTTAACATGACAAATAAAAATACGAGTAAAGATATGCATAAAAATGCTCCGAAGGGCCATAACCCCGGCCAGCCGGAACCGCTGAGCGGAAGCAAAAAAGTGAAAAACCGCAACCATACAAGACAAAAACATAATACAAGCCACGATATGTAAAACAGACCCCGGTGTCTGTTTTTTTGTGCCATTCACCCATTCAAAGCTTCTGCATACGTTATAGCAAGGCTTTTTAATATGGAGGGATGCTTCCATGAATCACTCAAAAAACGCTGAAGAATTTGATGATACGGAAGAATGGCTGCGGCAGTTTTACGAGGACCCGTATGCTTGGTATGACGAGACGCTGCCGATCGATCTATATGAAACAAGCCGTCAATATATCATTGAAGCCGACCTGACGGCGCTGAAGCAGGTGCAAGCGATAACCGTCACTCTTTCGGGAAATGAGTTTATGCTCTCTGTTAAAACGCTTGAACGGACGTTAAACAAACAAATGATGCTTCCTTTTTATCTGAATGACAAACATATTTTCACTGATTTCACCAACCATATTCTGACCGTCTCCATGAACAAGGAACCAAATGAGACTCCTGCCTCTTTTTCCTTTCAATTTCCTCTATAACATAAAAAAGCCGCTTTCATCCCTCAATGGAAGCGGCTTTTTTGTCCGGTCATATCAGTCATATACCCTCAAAGTGAATCTCCCATGGCCAAATAGCAGAATCACTATACGATAGAATATGTTCTAGCAACCGGAATGACTGGACATCTATCATTTTTTCTATTCTTTTTTCATGTGTTCTTCTATTCTGTCTTCGTTTACAATATGGTTAAAGTAAGGAGGTGATAGAACAATGCTGGAAGGCTGGTTTATGTGGTTTATTTTATTTTGGGTCATCGTGATGATCGGATTGCTGTCTATCGGCGGGTTTTTTATGTTTCGAAAATTTTTAAAACGCTTACCGAAAGAAGACGGCCGGTCAGAACTGGATTGGCAGGACTATTATATTGAAAAAAGCAGGCACTTATGGAATGAGGGTGACAAGGCGTTTTTGGATGAATTGGTCGCCCCCGTGCCGGAGCTCTTTCGGGATGTAGCCAAAGCGAAAATCGCCGGAAAAATCGGTGAACTTTCCTTAGCGGAGGAAGCTGAACAAATAAACCGTGATTTAATCATCAGGGGTTACATACTGGCCACTCCTAAGCGTGATCATCAATTTTTAAAAAAGCATCTCCGTGAAAAACAGATTGATCTTACTCCTTATCAAGCCCTGCTCAAATAAAAAACCTTTCCGGCGGACGGAAAGGTTTTAATTCATCTGAATATCAGCGGTCTTCAGTTCATTCGAAAGTTTGCGGTAAGACAAAAACATCGCGATGCGCCACGGGACAATCATTCCGAAAGCAAGAATCCAAAACATTCCGCTTAAAGCTCCGTAATCAATCGTCGTGCTCAAAATGGATTTCATAGCGATTCTGATAACCAGCAAACCAATCAGGATAAACACAAACGCTTTTGACCGTTTTAAGTAGATTTCATTATTTTTAATCTCAAATTTAGATGTTTTAATCAGAAAAATAGAGAAGATCACGCCCAGCGTAATGGCCTCCAAAAATTCTTCGCCCGTCACTCTGAAAATCGGAAAAAGGAACATAAGCGCTCCCGTACTCATGAAAATCGGCGGGAGAATTATTTTTTTAGGTGAAGCGGGCTTGTCGGAGGATTTAATCCTGACGATCATCACGGAAATTGCCATGACCGCTGCAATAACGGATGAAATTATAATCATCATCTTTATCATTCCTTTGCTTGCACGGAGTTTGATACTATATACTATACTCCAAAAACATAAAAAAAACCAATTTGAAAAGAGAACACGTTTACGTTCCCGTTACCCGGCCTACGGCCTCCAGCACTTTAGATGCTTCAAACGGTTTAACGATAAAGTCTTTAGCGCCTAATTCAATCGCTTCCAGAACAATCCGCTGCTGCCGCATGGCGGTGCACATGATGATCCGGGCTTTCGGGTCAAAAGCTAAAATATCCTGCAGCGCCTGTATACCGTTTTTGACCGGCATGGTAATATCCATAGTCACCAGGTCGGGACGGATTTTTTGATATACTGCCAGAGCTTCCTCACCGTCAGCCGCTTCCCCGGCCACTGTGTAATTCGCCGATTCCAGAATCTCTCTGATTTTCACCCTCATGAACTTGGCGTCATCTACAACTAAAACTCGTGTCATATTCCCCTCCACATATTTAACATTAACTAGTCTTATTGTACCAAAAACAAAAGGGTATATAATAGTTCAAAAGTTATTAATCCGTTACAGACCCGTAAATCCTCCGAAAAGATTTGACAGAACGATCAGAATGTAGCTCATCCAGTTAAAAAACAGCATAACTCCGATCAGAATCATAAGAATGCCGCCGATTTTCATGATAAGCAGCTGATGCTTGCGAATCCAATTCATTCTGGTAATAAAAAATGAAAGAACAAGAAAAGGAATCGCAAATCCGAGAACATATAAAAACATATACGGCACTGCTGAAGAAGGATTTGTATTGGCCAGCGAAAACACGGCTCCTAAAATGGGCCCGCTGCACGGCGACCAGCCGGCTGCAAACGCAAGACCGATCAGAACCGAACCGATAAACCCCTCCGGACGGCGCTTAAAGTGAATGCGCCGCTCTTTCATCATGAATTTCGGCTGAAACACACCGGCAGTAATCAGCCCGAAAAGGATCAGCATGATAGCGCCAAACTGGCGAATCGCTTCATGATATTGGGTAAAAAAACTGCCGATAAACGAAGTTCCATATCCCAATGCGATAAAAATCACGGAGAAACCAAGCAAAAAACAAAGTGTATGCACGAGGCCGCGCTTTTGCAGCATCACCTTTTCTGTTTTCACCTCGTCCATACTGACACCAGTTATGTAAGACAAAAAAGCGGGATACAACGGCAGACAGCATGGAGAAATGAAAGACAGAAATCCGGCCCCAAACGTCAGAAAGTAATTAAAACTCACGATGACACACTCCCTTCGAGTTATGACAAAATCATTTCATTTTTTTAACACTTTCCCGAGAAGGATTACTTTTTATAGAAAAAGCTTATATAATTTAATTTGACATCGAGATATTATACTCCTTCTTATTTGAAAAACAGTATAAATGTGGATATAATAATAGCGACTCAGGTGAAAGATTTATGTATGAAAGGATATATCCCTGTGATTAGAGAGCATCTATTAAATGAAATTGAAAAAAAACGGGCAGAGCTGCTTAAAATCGTCATGACAAACGGAATGACATCAAACATTACGATAGAACTCAGCCAGGAGCTTGACCACCTTCTCATACAATACCAAAAAGAACTGCACACCGGCAGTTGGGGTGAAACATGACGCCAAAATAAAAAACCCTCTCCGGGTTTTTTATTTTTATAACCATGTATCTCTATATCATAATCTGTACGTATTATTTCGCTTGATTATTCATGGCTTTCATCATTTGATTAATTTTCTTTTGAGAAGGTTTCATTCCCATTTGCATCATCATCATGCGTAACATTTGTTCATTAATAGGCGGATTCTTTTTCAAATAGCTCATCATATATTTACGAGCAATAAAAAACCCGAGTGCAACACCTATGAGCAATGCGACAACGCCCACTAGGATGCCAACCCATAAAGTCATTTTATTTCCTCCTTCATGTTGTCTAGTTTAAAGTGTACTAAACCAAAGGCTATTATACAACATTTACATCTCTTTTTCCTCGTTTTTAGACAAAATTTCTTTCTCTGACCGGATTTAACCACCCGTAGCGCCGTGTCTTGAAATCCATTGCAAGAAAACAGGGGCTGATTTTACGCAGAATCTCAAAGAAAATCGTTTCCGCCTCATAATCTCCCGAAGCCGCAATCTCAATTAAACTGTCTTTCATCATGAAGGTGGCGCGGCCCTTTTCTCCGGGCAGTGTAAGCCGGTAAATGGAATCCAAACGGCTGTAACTCATTCGGTTTAAATGCAGCTGGAGACGCTGATGCATATGTATCACCGGAATCGGTTCCGTTATATATTGAACTTGCTTTTCTGTCATTTGATATTCCTGGGGTGTCAGGTCTGTCCAATGATAGTCTCGAAACAACTCAAACATAGCCGTTTCCCGCCCGAAGTAGTGGTTCGCAAACTCATCCTTTATCAGGTGCGTATAGTAATGACGTTCCATTTCCTCATCCCCTTTTACAGCGCTTCGTTATTGCTTTCTATTATACAAAAGGAGAAAAGAAAGAATTGTCTATTACTGTTACGCCGCCCCTTCTATTTTTGTCGCATAAACAGGAAAAAGAGGATGATTTGACTCATCCTCTTTTGTCTCGTTATTTGTTTAAAAGTTTTTTCACGCGGTCAACCACGTTTTCTGCAGTAAACCCGTATTCTTTCATAATTGTTTCTCCCGGAGCTGAAGCACCGAAACGGTCAATTGCGAGAACGTCTCCTTCAAGACCGGTAAATTTACCCCATCCGAAGCTTGAACCCATTTCGATCGCAAGACGTTTCGTCACATTCGGAGGAAGCACGCTGTTTTTGTACTCGGCCGATTGTTTTTCAAAGCGGTCCCAGCTCGGCATGCTGACTACAGATACGTGAATGTTTTCTTCAGCCAGTTTCGCTTGAGCTTCGATCGCAAGTCCGACTTCAGAACCTGTCGCTAAAAGAAGAGCGGCCGGTGATTCCGTTTGGGCTTTGGAAACGATATAAGCCCCTTTTTCCACGCCCGCATACGCTTCTTCAGCCTGCTGATCAATCGTCGGCAGGTTTTGGCGTGTCAATACAAGAGCTGTCGGATGATCTTGGCTTTGAACGGCAACCTTCCATGCAGCTGCGGTTTCATTTCCGTCAGCAGGTCTGATCACAGAAAGGTTAGGAAGTGCGCGTAAAGAAGCAAGCTGCTCAATCGGTTCGTGAGTCGGCCCGTCCTCTCCTACGGCAATACTGTCATGTGTGAATACATAAGTGACGGGAAGACCCATCAATGACGCCAGACGAATGGCAGGTCTTAAATAATCAGAGAACACAAAGAATGTGCCGCCGAATACGCGAAGGCCGCCGTGAAGCGCCATTCCGTTTAATGCAGCGCCCATCGCAAATTCACGGACACCGAACCAGAAGTTTTTCCCGGCGTAGTCTTTGGCCGTGAAGTCTCCTCCATTTTTGATTGTCGTTTTATTTGAACCCGCAAGGTCAGCAGATCCCCCGACAAAGAAAGGAATTTTCTTAGCGATCCCGTTCAGCACCTCACCTGAAGATGCGCGGGAAGCAAGGCTGCTGCCTTTTTCATAAACGGGAACTTCCTGATCCCAGTCTTTAGGAAGCTCGCCTTTCATGCCGAGTGACAGCTGTTCAGCAAGCTCAGGATATTTTTCTTTATAAGCCGCGAACAGTTCATTCCATTCCTGTTCTTTTTTCGAGCCGGCTTCTTTTACCGCTTTATTGAAATGCCCGTATACTTCTTCCGGAACATAAAAATCTTCTTCAAACGTCCAAGCATACGCTTCTTTTGTCAGCTTGCTCTCTTCTAGTCCTAACGGAGCGCCGTGAACGCCGGATGTGCCCGCACGGTTTGGAGAACCGAAACCGATCGTGGTTTTCACTTCAATCAAAGTCGGTTTTTTATCATTCTGGCGCGCTTTTTCAATTGCAGCCGTCAATTCAGCGATGTTGTTTCCGTCCTCAACATAAAGAACTTCCCAGTTCAT
The DNA here is from genome assembly GCF_026241425.1 of Bacillus sp. ChL18. NCBI lineage: Bacteria > Bacillati > Bacillota > Bacilli > Caryophanales > Bacillaceae > Bacillus > Bacillus sp. ChL18. The sequence goes on from NZ_JAPHWE010000001.1 coordinate 1,085,285, forward strand.
TGCTTCAAAACGCTGCTTTACATTTTCAGAGAAAGAACGGTCTAAATCGCCGTCTAAAGAAATGTCATTAGAATCGTATAATACGATCAGGCGGCCTAAATCAAGATGGCCTGCAAGAGAAGCGGCTTCGGAAGAAATGCCTTCCATTAAATCGCCGTCTCCGCAAATACTGTATGTATAATGATCAACTACGTTGAAAGAATCACGGTTATATGTCTCAGCCAGATGGCGTTCTGCAATTGCCATTCCCACTGCCATTGCAATACCCTGTCCAAGCGGCCCGGTCGTTGCGTCTACTCCGGCTGTGTGCCCGAACTCCGGATGTCCCGGTGTTTTGCTTCCCCATTGACGGAACTGTTTCAAGTCTTCAATGCTGAGGTCATATCCGCTTAAATGCAGCATGCTGTATAAAAGCATTGAACCGTGGCCTGCTGATAAAACAAAGCGGTCGCGGTTAAACCAGCCCGGATTCTGCGGATTTACATTCATAAATTTCGTCCACAGCGTGTATGCCATCGGAGCAGCTCCCATCGGCATGCCCGGATGTCCGGAATTTGCTTTTTCAATTGCGTCTATAGATAGTGTACGAATGGTGGCAACTGATTTCTTTTCAATTGTATCCATTATAATCCCCTTCCATATTGTTGTACCTTTTCATCATAAAGCGATGCTGACTTTTTCTCAACTCTTTCAGCTTAAATTTGAGATAAACTTGTTGAAAATTGTCGTAAAGCACATCCTGATATTAGTATATACGAAAAAAGAATACGTATTGCCGTATTCTTTCTGTTTAATGAAGATTATTTTTCTGTTGTTCTCTTTTTAATTTTTCAGGGGTGACATCGTTGCCTTCCGGATCAATCACTTTTACGCTCTTTAACGTATTTTTCATTGAGGAGCGGAATCCTTTCAAATACTCCTGGCGAAGCTTTTGCTGTTCAGCTTTTTCCTCATCCGTTATCGTGTTTGATTTAGCTTTTTGAGCCAATTCGTTAATTCTTGCGATTTTTTCTTTAGAAATCATAATAAGCTCCTTTGGTGCGTGTTGATTATATACTACTAAAACGCAGTCTTTTTTACAACTGATGCGCGTCAGCTGCCTTCTGTGTCTGCGATATATTCCTGAAACCGCCGGTGAACCGTGGCTTTGGACACATCGTAGCCGAAGCCCCTTAAGGTCGCTGCGATTTCTGCAAAGGTAAGCTTGTTGGCTCTCAGCCTGATAATTTCCGAAACCGGAACCTCTTTTTTTTCTTTTCCGCTGTTTTCATGCCTGTTTTTCAGATTCCGTTCAGGTTTGTAGCCGTTTTTCACGGCTCTTTTCATTCCCCGCCGGATTTTCATATTGTGAATTTTCCTTTGATATTCCTCAACAATACTGACGATTTCGAGTACCATCGAATCAGCTTCAGAAAGCTCCAGTTCACCTTTATGAGCCGTCGTATATATTTTCACATTCTCCCTGTAAATACAATGCAAAAGCGCAATCTTGGCGTTTCCTCTTCCCAATCTCGTTTCGTCCTGCACCAATATCGCGTCAATATGTGATTTTTTAATTTCATCAAGCATTTCAAATACTCCGTCGCGGTCCATTTCGTAACCGCTGGCTTTCTCAGAAATGACTTTCACGACTTCCATGCCGTTTGCAGCAGCGATCTCACTGAGCTCCTCTTCCTGTCTTTTTAATGATGTTTGCTGCTGTTCTTTGTTTGTGCTTACGCGGGCATAAATGAGCGCCTTCATTTCTCTCTTTCCTCTCTAATTGACAATGGCCAGCTGATATACGGCCGGATGCTTTTTCTTAACCGGAAGAATAAGCTCGTCTCCGGGCTTTATATCAGCAGTTTGGAGATGATTATTCTCCGTCACCCACTCAATGAAATCTTCTTTATTAATGTGTTTCTTTTCTGCTACATGATCCGCAAGTGACCAGAGTGTATCGCCGTCCTGAACCTTTATTTTAACATATTGGCTGAGGGACTGATCATTTCCCGCACATGAGACAAGTAAAATAGCGGCACTTAAAATTGCAGTAAACAGCCCGACAAATATAATAGATTCTTTCGCCATGTAAACAACCTCCGATAAGAATGTTTGTTCGCTTTTTATACCTTTCAGTATATACGAACAAATGTTTCTGTCAATCGTTTTTTTCGAACCTATGTTTGTACTGTCAGGAAAATCATGCTATAATCTACTTAAAATCGACGTTTTGAGGTGCGAAATATGACGAAGCTATCAAAAAGGCAGCTTGATATCCTGCGTTTTATTAAAGAAGAGGTAAAAACGAAAGGATATCCGCCTTCTGTAAGAGAGATAGGAGAAGCAGTAGGACTGGCTTCCAGTTCAACCGTGCACGGCCATTTGGCGCGGCTGGAGACAAAAGGCCTGATCAGACGGGACCCTACTAAACCGAGGGCGATTGAGGTATTGGATGAAGAAGAAGTCCAAATTCCGAAAAGCCAGGTCGTAAACGTTCCGGTCATCGGGAAAGTGACGGCGGGTATTCCGATTACGGCTGTTGAAAATATCGACGAGTATTTTCCGCTTCCTGACCGGATGGTTCCTCCGGGCGAACATGTCTTTATGTTAGAAATCATGGGAGAAAGTATGATCGACGCCGGCATTTTTGACAAAGATTACGTCATTGTCAAACAGCAGAACACGGCCAATAACGGAGAAATCGTCGTAGCTATGACCGAAGATGATGAAGCGACGGTCAAGCGCTTCTATAAAGAAGACAATTATGTGCGGCTGCAGCCGGAAAATCCGACGATGGAGCCGATTATCCTGCAAAACGTAAGCATTTTGGGAAAAGTTATCGGCGTATTCAGAGCCGTACATTAATTCTATTAAACTTCATTTATCGTAAAAAACCCCTCTGTAAGGGGTTTTTTTGCATAAAAAAAGCAGATTCGCCCTGGCTTAAGAAACGAATCTGCTAAGGAGGAAAAACTTACATTCTTATTATCCGACATCACACTTTTGGAGTCAACTAATAATGTTTCCCTCAAGAAACTTTTCATCCATTTTTCAACTTTGTATATTTGTGCGTGATGAAATTGCTTTTGTTTATCTTTTCTTTGGGCGGGTGCATTAAAATTTACATATGAATATTTAGTACATAGTACGATAAGTTATATCTGGATATAAAAAAACCCGCTGCCTTTAGCGAGTATCTATTTTCAATCAAAATGATAATATTCTACACCGTATAACCCTTTAATATAGACGGGGCCACAGACGTTTGAAGAACTTTCAACCAGAATCCTGTATTTGTGATACGGATCAATTGATTTTTTATCCTGGGCACTGAGGTTTAACCAGCTGCCGCTGTAGGTTTTAGAACTTAATGTATAAAAATTTCCGTTCAGCGCCATCCGTTGGAGTTTCATGCTTAAACCGCACGAAGAGTTGTTCATTATGGTGAACTTATATCCTAAAAAGTAATCGTCGGCAGCTACAGCCCCCGGATTTTCAATATGAAACTCTTTTGCATTTCCCTCCAAAGTGAAGCTTGTTTTTGATCCGAATTCAGTGGTAGCCGCTTTAGCTGAGTGTATTCCGCTAAAACATAATAAAAAAACAGCAATACATATCCAGTATTTTTTCATTTGCATCCCCCTTTTTACATATTTTAACTTGTGAATCCTGTGATGTCTATTCACATTTTATTAAAACGTATAACCACTATATACCAGTTTAAAAATTTGCGGATTGCTTACAATGAAGACTAAACGAAATAACGAAGGTGGTTCAAATGAAACACGTAATTGCTTTCGCTTCTAAAACGGCGCTCACACTTGCTTTACTGTACATTGTTCTGGATCTTATGTACCAAGTAACCTTTTTAAACGTTCTGTTTATTACAGTGATCTTAAGTTTAATCACTTATTTTGCGGGTGATTGCATGATTCTGCCGAGAACAAGCAATTTCACAGCCGTTGCAGCTGATTTCGGAATTTCATTCATTATATTATGGATATTCCTTATGAACATTGGCGGATTTAATGTCTCGCCTGCCGCGGCATCGGTTATCTCTGCACTTTGCATTTCTGTTTTTGAGGCATTTTTTCACCGGTATTTGCAGCAATATGTACTTCCCGAAGATTATCAGGACACAACAGAGACGGATAGCACGCTATGGAGCTATCAAACCGAGGCGTCTGAAGAATTAGTGCCGGAAAAAGACCCACAGGAAAAAACATAAAAAGGAGGCAATCGCCTCCTTCTCTTTTTATTTTTGCTTCTGATCGTCCAGCGGCAGCTGCAGCAGTGAGTCTGTGCCTGTCGCTTTCGGCGTTTTTCCGTCCCATTTTTCAATCCATTTATATTTGATCATTTCATCTGACATTGATTTCTTTATGATTTGGTTGTAATCAGCGATCCCTTCCGCTTCAATTTTTTTCTTTTTCGCTTCGGCTTCGGCTATTTTAATTTCAGTTTGTGTCCGTTCAAGTTCCTGTGAAGACTTCACCCTTGCATCGATAGCTTCCTGTGTGGCTTTATCCGGCTTCGGTACGCCAAGCGTCAGATCATCAATTAAAAATCCAAGACTCTTCATATCATCAGCAAATCGCTTTTGAACATCGGCAGCGGCTTCTGCAGATTTTTGCCCGTATGTGTCAATAACCGAGTATTTGCTGATTGATTTTCGCGCCGCATCCCACAGCCTTGTTTTTAAATATGTATTTTCAATCGTTTCAACGTCTACCGCGCCGAATTTGTTAAACAGATCGACTACTTTATCAGGCTGCACGACATAGTTGTAAGCGATATCCATTTCTATATTTTTACCGTCTGAGGTTGCCACTTTTATATTTTCATTATTCACTGTCTGCATACGCACCGGATATTCCGTTACTTTATTAAATAATCCGACTAAGTGCCAGCCTTGGTCCAATGTGTCGGATTTTACCCCGCCATTCGGTGAGTATACAACCCCGACATAACCGTTCGGTATTTTTTCAATGAATAGTGACGCTGTAACGCCCGCAATTAAAAGGGCTGCACCTATAATCACACCGCCGATAATTTTTTTTGTGTTTCCGCGCTTATTTTCGCTCATGCTGATCTTCTTCCTCCCATGACTTTTTGAATTTTTTGGCTCCGCTTCCCACTTGTTTAAAGATTGGACTAAGCATCAGCCATAAACCGAATCCGATGATGACAAGAAGAACGATAGACCCGATCATCACTTTCATTTGCCCACCTCTTTTCTTTCATCCTGTCAATTATGTATACGATCTTAAGAACTTAAAGTTTCATAAATTTCAAAAGAAAAAGCCCCGCCGGCAAAATAGGCGTGCTTATTAATAATTGTCACTGATAAAATCAGAAATCGTTTTTGTAAATTGATAAAAGGTCCCATTTTGTGTGGATGCTCTGCTTTTCAGCGTAAAAGTGTCAAATAGTGATTTTCTGAAGCCGGTGCTCATTTCGATTTGAATACTCAATCCGGATGAAGATTGATTGGCAAGGTTGTTCGGACTGACGCCTGCATATTTATCATTTATGCCAAGAAGAACGGCAGGATACCCGTGTCGTTTCAGCACATCGGTCAAAAGTTCGGCCCGTTCTCTGTCTGTACCGCCGATTTTTATCTTTTTATCGTCACTGCCGTAACCGTGCAATGAAATGACATTAGAGTGCTCTTTCACCATTTGCATGGCCTTCGGTTCATCGAAATGCGAACTTGTCAAATGCAGAGCCGCATTACCGGCTGGTTTTAACCCTTCAAATAAATATAAACTCCGGTTTTCGGCAATTTCTCTAGATAACTCACTGGTCCCCGGCTCTATGCCTCCGCCGTGTATAGCTAATATGAGGACAGAAGGGTCATGCTCTCGCGTTGAAATGGAAAAATCAGAAGGATCTTCATTCAGCTTTAATTCCTCGAAACCGCCGTAAATATCTGAAGCGGCATTAGCCTGAAAGAACGGCAGGAGCAAAAACGGTAAAATTAAAACTGAAATTCCTTTTTTGGTTATTGATGGCATTTGTGTGTTTATGTTACAATACAAATGCTTCAGCCTTTGAAGCGAACGGCAGAACAGGGTGACTTTGGACGGTTTCTTCTGCTCTGCCTCTTTGCCAGCTGCTTTACGCTCTACTCTTCTAACCCTTTTTGCCATAACATCATCCTTTCTTTTGTTTACACTTTTGTCACAATATTATATACGTTGGACAAAACCTCCGTTCATCTTGGAGAATAAAAACATCAAAACAACCTCTATCCTTTAACTTAAAAAAGTCTTTCTGTCAAAGAGACGGAAAGCTTAAATGATAAAAATGAAACCCTTCTCCTTAGTTTTGGAGGAGAGTGAAGACTGCTGGGAAATCATTTTATCAATATGCTGAGCTGTGCTGGCGTCCGGCTCAAATATTTGCTCCCGGCATAAACGGTTACGGAGTGGCCGAATTTCGAAGTCAATTTTGAACATGACGTATGATTTCCCAATTCAAGAATCACCGAAACAAATTGAATGTAACTGCTGTTTCCATAAAAAAAAGACTGCTGTTAAGCAGTCTTTTTTCGTTTTATTTCGTGCCTGTTGATCCCAGTCCGCCGCGGTCATTGTTCCCGAGCTTGTCTACTTCGATCAGCTCCACTTCAGGCATTTTCTTCATGATTCTGAATTGGCAGATCCGCTCCCCCTTGGAAATGTCGGTATCCCGAAGCGCGAATGCAGGAAAAAACCAGAAGTCATTGTCGCCTTTATAAGATTCATCAATGACTCCCATTGAATTTGTCTGAATGATACCGAAATGCTTATATGTACTTGAACGCGGAACGACATGGGCCTCATATCCTTCCGGCAGTTCCATCGCAACTCCAAGCGGGATAAGTTTGAATTCACCTTTTTTGATTGTTATATCTTCAGCTGCCCGCAGATCAATCCAATCGCCCTGTTCAATTTTACTGATTCTCGTTTGCGTATCATCTGAATATTTAATTTTGATTTGTAAAGTCATTTTCGCTGCTCCTTTTGGTTCCCTATTTCAGTCGTATTGATGACCAATCCGTGCCCCATTATACCATTTAACTGATAAGAATGTTGATTTTGGTGTATATGCAGCCGAAGGAGAAGCACTGCGAAGTCAATGAGAATAAACCTAAAATGAGGACCCCTCCTATCAGTTTTTTCCTCCATTTTCACATGACAGCTTTAATTACAATAATGCAAAGCTTTATATCCGTTGTTTCAACAGAGCTTTTTTTAAATTTCACCTTGGTTTCAAAAGGAATTTCGTTCTGAATAAAGAATTTGAAGAATAAGCGCTTAAAGGGCACGCGACTCTTTTCTGTCCCCTGCCTCAGGCGCTTATATCAAAAGAAAGAGGTGTCTTTAGAATGGTTCAATTTAAAAACTTTCCTGATCCGTCTTTAAACGCCCCATTGCAGTCTCGCCCTGCACAGCCCTCTGAATTGGAGCATCTCAAAGCAAGGATGCAGAATTTTATTAAGCATTCCGCAACGGATGATAATCTTGAGATCGCAGATGCCCGGGTGACGGCGGAAGGAATGGTCACCTCACTTTTAAAAGAACGGCTTGATACAGAATACGAAATGCTTAAGAATAAAATCACCCGGGAAGTGAATGTGGAGGACTACGGAGCGATCCCTGACGGCCGGGACAATACGGAAGCCTTTCGGAGAGCGATCGGGAACGGCCGGGTCAAAGTAAATGTTCCCGCAGGAGAATTTTTGGTTCAAGGGATAAAACTCCCCTCATGGACTACCATTTCCGGTGAGGGACAAGGGATTACCGTGCTAAAGCTTCATGAGGACACTCCCGCATACGAATGGGTCATTACTAACGATGATTACGAAAATGGAAACCGTAATATTTTTGTCCAGAACATGACTTTAGACTGGAATCCTGATCGTCAATGCGGGGTCAGGAACCCCGGAGGACAGTTTTCCAGCTGTTTAACGTTTGCTAATGTGCAATACGGCTGGATTAAGAATGTTGAAACGGTTAACGCGGGTCTCCATGGTATTGATATTACATCTCCGACTTACGATCATTTGCCTGAAACAGAATGGACGAAAGACGGCTGCCGATATATATGGATTGATAACTGTGTGGCATACGGTGCCGGAGACGACGGCATTACCACCCATTACAGCGAGTATATTTTCATTTCCAACTGCCATTCCGGAAACCCCCGCGGCACAGAGCATGCTGAGGGCAGCGCAAACTCGAACGGCATTGAAATTGACGACGGCTCTAAACATGTATGGCTTTTAAATAACTATACGAGCGGAAATATCCGTGGGATTGAGGTAAAGGCGCACAGCCTGTGGCCGGCTTCTCAAAATGTTCATATTATCGGTCATGTTTCGTATCGTGATGTACGTTCATTTGATATTCGTCATATCGGCCATCATCAGGCCTCAGACCCCGAAAGCACGACGGCTTATGATGTTACTTTAACCGATTGCACCGCGATTGAACCGGTATTCAATGCTCTCTATGACGGTGTGACCCCGAGGGCGCTGGTCATCTCTGCCTATAAAAACGTTAATGTAAACGGATTCACAGCTATTGGTGATCCCTCATACGACTATGGCGGGAATCCAGTCGTGGCTCTTCAATACCGCAGTCAAAATATTACGATTAACGGCATTAAAATACGCGGCTTTACACAAGCCGGTGTTGACATCAATATATCCGGCGGATCAAATAAAACCGATTATGTTAAAATTTTAAATTTTGATATATACAAGTCTTCTCCTAAAGGCATCTCCATCGGCGGAGGCCAATATAACGTAAATATTATGAACGGTACGATGATCGGAGACGGCGGTTCCGTCGGAATTACGTCCCCTAACAGTCAGGCCGTCATTCTCGGGGTGCAAGCGGAAGGTTACAGCGCGGCTGCATCTATAAAAGGACAGACTTATGAGCAGATCCCCGTCAATTTAAAGGGAGGCGCACAGCTCGCGACCAGCTCCGGTTTTGCATTCAACCCGACAAGCGCTGTTATTGCGGGAACAGGCGATATTACGGCCAGAGGTGACAGAAATGCGATCATCAGCTCTTCCGGAGGTTCAAGTTCTGAAGGTTCAAGGGCATTTATCGCCGCTTCAAACAATGTCCATATTACGGGCAGCAAAGTCTCCAGAACGATTCTGTCATCAGAAAGCATTACATTGGAAGAACCATACACGGTTGCCGGAGGGCATCAGTCCATCAAATGGAAACTGGATTCAGCGGGCGGCCACGGTACGTTCGCCGGAGCTGTCACCTCTTCCCTGTCAGGGTACGGAGAATATTTTGAAAGTGTAACCGGCCAGACAATTCCCGCCGGGACGATCGTCACAGTGAAAGGCGAAAAAATTCAACCGGCTCACGTCGGTGATTACATGCTCGGCGTCATTTCAGAAACAGCCGCTTTTATCTCAGGAGCCGCAAGCTTCGGATGGCAAAGCCGCTTTTTGACAAATGAGTTCGGCGGTTTCATATACGAAAATGTGACTGACGAAGAAACAGGAGAAACGGTACGCGTGCCGAAACAAAATCCGGACTGCAGTCCGGCTCTTGAAGCTGACTATGAAGCACGCGCGGCCAGAGACGAATGGCACATTGTCGGACTCAACGGCCGGCATTACGTACGGGTCGACAGTACGGTCAGCCCGGGAGATTATATCACAGCCCATAACGGAATCGGGACTAAAGCCGCGGAAGGCTGGAAGGTATTGAAACTGACAGCCTTATACAGTTCTGAAAAAGGGTGCGGCATTGCAATTGCGGTTATCAAATAGGGTCTCAATATCAGGATCATCTTCTCTCTTTTCTATCGGGCGGGTATGATCCTGTTTTTTATACCGAATGAGATGCCTCTTTTTCAGCATACCGTTTCATTTGTCCAAGCCATCCATGCTTTCTGTCATAGAATACTACCGTCAGATGAAAAAAGGAGGAATATGAGTATGGATATGGGTATGGAAATGGATATGGACATGGACATGGATATGAACGGACATTATGATCACCACCCAAAGCAGCCTAAACAAAAAAAGAAGAAACAAGATAAAAAGCATCTTGATTATGATTACATCGTTGTTTATAAAAGAAAATGCAAAAAATGTAAAAAATGCTGCTAACTTGACATATCAACACTTTTTACACCCGGTAAACTCCGGGTGTTTTTCTTATTATGGCGTTTCTCCGGGCTATTTTCACCCAAAATCCGGTCATCCTATCACAATACATAAAAAGACTCTATTATTTTCTTCCCTTTTCGCCTAATTAAAAGTATTTCATTTACAGAAAACAACACAAATAGAATGACATGACTTTTGAGAAAATCTACTCTTTGCTTGGTCAATTTTTCTGCGATACCATGAATTTGCAACAATTTTTAAAAATTTCCTCAGGAGGTCATAGCCATGAAAATCGCCAGAACGGTAGTCGGATCATGCTTAGCTTTATCTCTAACAATTCCTTTCACAGCCAGTGCCTCAGCAGCCAGTCAGTCTGAACATGCAAACGCGCCTCACGTTTCACCCGTTGCAAATCCGTTAGAAAGTAAATTATCCCAAACAGCAGACCAAAAAGTAAAAGCAGCAGGTGTTGATGCCGGGCTGAACGTAAACGTAGATGTTCTCGGAATCTCAGATCGCATTGCTGAAGCGGTTAAGTCAGATCAAAACCGAACCGGCTGGGTAAAAAATGTTATGGAAACAACATTTTACGCATCAGGACAGAAGTACAACGTCATGGTGTTCAATTTAAATCAAGAATATGAAGACCGCTTTAACGGCGTTCAGTTTTACGGATCAGCCGTTTATGACGGTATTACTTACGGAATCTGGGTCTTCGAAGACGGGTCCTTCGATAACAAAGGAGACGGGGGCTGGATCAATTGGGCTTTCAGAGGGTGGTTCGATCGTGATAATCAGCATATTGAATTTCACAGACCTTAATACGGAGAAAACTTGCGGGAGCGCCCGCAAGTTTTTTTTAACTGGACTGCACATTTTTCACCGTTATAACGACTATACTTGAAGTGCGGGCTCCGAACGCAGCCCCGGTAAAGTCTTTCAAAGTGAGGGTATGCCATGTCAAAGTCTTTAAAAATAATGTTGTGGAGCATATTGGTGTTCATCATCTTGTTAGTGATTATCGGAATCGTTTCTTACAATCAAACTCCGTCTGCAGAAAGCGCAGCAAAAAAATGCTTTATGGCTTCTAATCAATTTTAAAGTTCTGCAATAAGTCTTCACCGGCTTTTTAAACCACAGAACACCTGACAAAACGACGAATTTTCAATTTATTCGTTAACGATCTCATTCAGTATAGAATATACACGTGTATCATGGAGCAGTCCGTTTTGATACATATATCTTCTCAAAATTCCTTCAGATTGAAACCCCGCCTTTATCAGTAATTGATGAGACGCTGCATTCTCAATGAAAACAACAGCGCCTATACGATGCAGCCCAAGCTTTTCAAACCCAAAAGAAAGAACATTCTCCAACGCTTCAAAAGCATAGCCATTCCTCCAATAATTCGGATGAATCTCATAACCGACCTCCGCCCGCTTATGCTTGGGCACCCAAGAGTTAAAACCAATAGTTCCGATTATTCCCTTCGCACCTTTCCTCTCGATTCCCCATCGCATTCCCTTTTTATCATGGTATTGATCTTTAAACCAGCCAATCATTTTTTCAGCCTGTTCCATTGAATCAAAAGGTTCCAAACCATAATAGCGTGTTACATTTGCATTTGAAAAACAAGCAAATATTTGCTTTGCATCTTTCTTTTCAACTTCTCTAAGAATAAGTCTGTCCGTTTCTATTACAGGAAGCATTTACGGTCCCCCTTTAAAAGAAATGCGAGAAGAAAATATATGCAGACTAAAAACCTTTTTTCAAAAAGTAAACTAGTATCCCTATCAAACTTTACATTTCGGCATAATATGTATTAATCCTCTTTAGGAGGTGAGATTATATGGGATTCTCAGGTGGTTATGGTAGCTCCTTTGCGTTAATCGTGGTGCTATTCATTTTATTAATCATCGTTGGGGCTTCTTTCCTCGGCGGTTATTAAGAATCCTCTTACCTCCGCATCCATGTCAGCAGCACCTCCATGATCGTACGGCGCCATAAATGAAATGTTTATGGCGCTCTGCTGTTTTTCCCCTTTTCATTCACACATTAAAACTAAAAAGATCGGCCGATGTATCAACATGCAGCCGATCAGTAATTCATAGATTATTGTGTAAGGTTTACATCGATGACGTTATAGAAGGCATTGGAAGTATCCGCAACGTCCCATACCCCTAAAATGACATGATACCCGCTTCGATCAGTCGGCACAAAAATCTTATGAGTCAGATTCGTATCTGCCTTGGAACCGTCGTGGTTTACCGTTCCGATTAATTCGAATTCATCTCTTGACAAAGGTTTATTCGGATTCCAGTTTTTCTTGGTGATATAATAGTGCCACTTTGATGTCGCATGAGGGGCCGTGTAGTACCAAGTAAAGGTGTTAAAACCGCCGCGGATGTTTTGTTTTACCCAATAATCTGCAGTCTGCTTGTCTAAACCGAAGTCAATTTGTCCCGATCCTCCATTTGCAGACGCAATTCTTCCATCCGGCGGACCTGCAGCCGGAAATCCTTTCGGCCCTTCTACAGACTGAGGATTATCAATGACGGAGCCATATTTCTGCGCAGCGGCCGTCCAGCCCAATGTTTGTTTCTCTAATGCTCCCATATACGCTCTGCTGACGGGCTCTTTTATATACCCGTGCGCAGATGCATCACTTGAATAGAAAGCGCCTCCAATACCAAGAGTAACAGTTAAAACTGCAGCTTTGACTAAACCCTTCATTACTGCATCATCCTCCCTCTTTTGTTAATAAAAACCTTTCAGTGTATACACTTCACGATGGAGGATGAAATGACCTTCCTTTTCTTGATAGGAAAAAGCAATGAGGTTCGCGCTTTTCCCTTTGTTTTTTATAATCATAAAGAAAAAGCCGGGCCGATTCTGTTGTCGAATCCGCGATTGACCGGCCCGCCCCTTTTGCTCAGAACTTCATTCGCTGGATTTGCCGGTTTCTTTTCGGATAACCGGTGCTACTTCCGCTGCTAATCGTTCGATGTTTTCCGCGGCTTTTTTAAACGGCATACCTCCTATATCGATTTGCGCGAGAAATCGCTGATGTCCGAATAACTCGTATTGATGCATGATTTTTTCAATGATCTGCTGTGAGCTTCCCACAAATAAAGCTGTTTCTTTTCCGGACGCCCGCTCAAAATCTTCCTTCGTTAAAGGCTCATCGATCCCGTGATATGAATGAACGTGAGACCAGTAATTTGAATGATACGGATAAAATTCTTGTATTGCCTGTTCATTTGTTTTTGAAATGAACATATGTCCGGTTACGGCAACCTTCACATGTTCCGGAGGATGACCGGCTTTAGAAGCCGCTTCCCGGTATTTGTCAACAAGCGGCTTAGATGACATCGGATCACCGCTCAGTACAGCTAATGCCAAACCCGCGCCTGCACGCCCGGCCCGTTCTGCGCTTTCCGGAGTCCCCGAAACACCTAACCATAGCGGAATGCTTCCGCGAAAAGGCCGAGGAGAAATTTCTGCCTCGCGCAGCGGCGGCCGGTAACGTCCTTTCCAGGTAACCGATTCTTCCCCGGAATTTAATTTTAAAAAGAGGTCAATGTGTTCTTCAAACAGTTCTTTATAATGGCCTACGTCATAACCGAAAAGAGGAAACGAGTCTAAAAACGCGCCCCGTCCCGCAATAATTTCCGCCCGGCCGTCTGAAATCAGATCAAGCGTTGCAAAATCCTCAAATAAACGGACGGGATCTGCGGTGGATAATACAGTCGTGGCACTGGTCAGCTTAATATTTTCAGTGATCTGTGAAATCGCTGATAAGATGGCCGGCGGCGAAGATACCGCATAATCAAGACGATGATGCTCGCCTACACCGAATACATCAAGCCCTGCGTCGTCAGCCAGTTTCGCCAGCTTCATCAATTCATCTATCCGCTGCTTTGCGCTGACTGTTTTCCCTGTCAGAGGATCGGGATATAATTCTGCAAATGAATAAATTCCAATTTCCATACAATCACGGTGTTCAGCCCTCACATTTCTCTCCTCCTGCACTGTGTAAAAAAGCTTTTATGTTATTCTATTCAGCCATTTTACAAATAGGAATTCGTTCAAAATAAATACAGAAGCTTAACATGCAGAAGGTCGGTATGAGAGGAAAAAAAGTTTCTGGCGCCCTTCAATTCTGCCCATTACACTCATGCAGCCCGACTAGGCAAGAACAAAGCCGGCACAAGCGGATTCGAAATCATGTGTTCATTTTCAGTCCAATTCAATCCAATCGTGATATTGATCATAAAGCTTTCGTATTCTTCCGGCATCAAGAGCAATGACTTCACACCCTCTGTCATCATACAGAAAGAAAATAATATCTTTTGTCATATTCACAAAGAAAACATCAGGATACCCAACGGAACAGCCCCCGAACCTTGGCTTCAGCGGAAAATCTTCGTGGACGGCTGCCTTAAGTAATTGGGGGATACGCAGATCTTTCCGTTTACATAATAAAGAAAACTGCTGCATTTCATATTCTTCTTCGACCGGGCATGGACAGGTCTTCACTTGAATCCGATATAAATCATCCTTACACTTCAGAAACGGCTGATAAACCTTTAATTTTCTCGCATGATTACCTTGAGTTTTGTGCTTATACACGTTGGCAACAAGAAACAAGTCATCGCTATGTTCAAACAGCTCATTGAAAAGTGCGGCGGTTTGATGATGAACAAGCTGAAAATACTCAAGATTCAAAGCACCGCTTTCATTAAATTGATACATATTGCCGCCGAGAGAAAAATGAATTCCCACGTCCCATTGATGATAAATGCCGGGCACTAATTTTAAAGTCGGAAACCTTTCCTTCAGATAATCATTTATTTTCATTCAAACATCTCACTTCCTTTTCCCGCTCCAGAAGCAGAAGAAGCCGAAAACATTCCGCTTATTTCTTTTTCACCCTTGTAATATTATTCCGATTGGAATACAATGAAATAGAACACTGTGAACCCCATTGATCAGGGTGGATGCTGGTCACATTCATCCTGATCCTTTCTTTTACACAAGATCGCCCCAACTTTGAACCCCCCCCGTTTCCAACCTTATTCATTGATATTACATATATTTCAATGGTATTATTTTTTTATACATAAGCATCAAGAGGTGTCAGCTTTGAACAAGATCAGAAGATTAAGAGAATATTTCCGCTCTCACCGAAAAATAAGTCTGGCTGCAGACTTGCTTACGGCTGTATTGCTTATCTCATTATCCATTCTTTTTTACGGACGCCAGCCGGGAGCTTTTTATGGTTTCTTTATGTATATTTTAGTAAGTAATTTTATCGGCTCCAATGTCTCTTTTATCGACTTCAGCAAATCGAGGAAAAACAGACAAAAATAAAGGCTCCGCGTCAAAAAGAGGGTTATACCGCCCTCTTTTTATTCTTTCAGTCATACCAATGCGTTCTTTTCAGGTTGAATTTTTCTGAATAGGACTCATGATCGGTTTTCCATGCTGCTTCAACAGTGATTTCATGACCGATCACTTCATTTTCCGGCATATATTCAAACGTCTCAATATGGTCTTCTCCCGTTCCGCCGCCTTCTAATTTCTCTCCGGTGTATTCTGAAAGATGATAGTCTGTATCTTCACCATATTTCCGGCCGTCAACAAATAATGTTAATCTCTTAATCACCGTGTTCTTTTCATTCACTTTATTACCTCTGTAATACAAATTCAAGAAATAGTTAGGGCCGATAGAGGTCTCGCCTGATTTTTCGATTGACGCTTCCCACGTCTTGCTTTGGCTATAGCCGATATATTTAACTTTTTCTCCTGAAATTAAAGAAAACAGTGCAAATCGGCTGCTATTATGAGAACAGTGATAATAACCAGCAATGTTTTAATGACTTTACGTTTTTTCATGACATTCCGCCTTTATCATTTAGAACGTATGAATATTAGAATTGTTACATTTAATTTGAAAGAATAATAAAAAGGGATTCTAATCCCAGGAATAAAAAAATACTAAGAAGATCATATTCCCCTTAGCTTCACATCCCAGATTGCCATGCAATAATGATAAAAGTCGTCCAAAAAGTTGTGACTAAAATAAGCATAACGGTTACAATCATTAAAATGAGACAACTTATTGTTAGAATTGAGTCTTTGTTTTTGTTAAGAATCAGAGTAACCATTGATCCTGCAGCAAATAGATACGCCAAAACCGCACCGACCCAATACCACAACATAGAGTCATTGCTCCAGTAAGCCATTGACTGCATATAAATACTGAATATAAATCCTGACAATGCTAATAGAAACGAAACTAAATTTGATTTCAAGTTAGAGTTCCTTTCTTCATAAGTTTTATTTTCAGGAACGGTCATACATCTGATAACACCTTTTATGCGATATGCTTCGCCGCTTTGTCTGCATATTTTAATTCCTATTTCGTTTTTAAATATGTTTACTAAAACAGAAATCATATAAAGTTCACCTGAAACGCCGATTTAAAATTAAATAGATGTTTTATAAGCGTTAATTGCTTGATTTCTCAAAAGCGCTAAAAACTTCGGACTTTCGTGATATTGTAAGAGTTATTTAGGATTTTCATCGCATTCACCCTCTCTCGAATTTTACAACGTTATAAATGATTTTCACTGCTTTGCCAAAGCTGAATCTCATTTGATCGTTACTAAACTAAGCATTTTTTCAATTCCACAATCCACTGGTAATATCGGTAATTTTATTGAAGAATTCAACTCAAATGCAAAAAACCCGCTCCCGGCCAGGTTTTTTCCGTGTTTAAGCAACTTTATATGGTTTTGAACGAAACATAAGAAGTGTGAAAACAGCCTCCTGGACAAAAGTTGCTGTCTCGTTATTCAGCTAAAGATTTTTTCATACTCTTAGGAGAAAACGAAAGATTATCTCCCCACAAATTCTATTAACTATGTTTTTGTTTTAACCATTCTTTCTTTAGCAATGCGTATTGGTAAGTGTTTTCATATTTAGGTGTTCCATCCTCGTGTGCAGTAAATGAAATAAATTCAAGAAAATAACCTTCTTTACGCATTCCTAATCTCTCACATAGTTTTTGTGACCTATAGTTATCATCTTCAACATATGCATAAAGCCTTCTTGCTTCTTTTTGCATAAAGAGATACTCAAAGAAAGCCTTCGCACTTTCACTTGCGTATCCCTTCCCTTCAAAACGGGCATTGAAATTCCAACAAACAGAATAGGTATCTGGCTCTTCTTTTAAATAAAATAGTTCTCCGACTAGATCATTACTGTCTTTTAAACAAACTGCAATATAAGAGTCATCTCGGCTTCTTTTTTGAACGTTTACGGCAGCTTCTTCTAACGTAGATATTCTGTCATCAAGAAAGCAATTCACTCTCGGATGTGCCGAATATTCCAACAGACCTTGCGCATCTCTTTCGGTAAAATTTCTTAAAATTAAGCGAAGGGTTTCAATTTTTTGCATTTGCAGTCTCCTGTTTCATTGTTATCGATCTTTGAAAAGAACTTCTACAACAGATCTTCTTCGTTTGTTGAAGAACTTGCCTCAATCTATTTTTACTATAATGATGGATGCTATCATCTTTGTCAAAAACAATAATTTTCATTTGCCGCCGCGATGTAAAGTACTGAACAATTTTCGTGAAAAACCCTCAGTATCGAATATAGAAACGAGCAATAGTAATTAAAACAAAGTTAAGCCATTAAAAGCTTATTGAGTATTTTTTCAAACTTATTCACGCTCATCATCTCATGAGTGAGAAATGTCCCATTATAAAACACGCTGAAAGTCGTCCAAACTGCCGGGGATTTTTGCGCCATATCTTTTGACGTTATTCGCCGGGCCTGAAAATGAAGTCCTTTCTTTTCAGTCAGTTCCTTTAAGTCCTTTAACAATCCGAATGTAAACGGGCATTGAGCTGTATAAAATATTGTGATTCCCTCATCATTAACTAAATTACTTTTCACCTGTTTTTTAAATACAGGAGGATATGCATGTTCATTCCACGTCAGTGACATCAACTGAAAATAGGGTTCTGCTTCATCTTGCACAGCAAATCCCATATGTTCAAAGAAATGCTTATCACTTAAATAAGGGAGTTTTTTCTTCCCCACTATATGAACTATCCCATCCATACCGCGGGATTTTGCATCTGACACACATTTTTCTAACAAGTGTTTCGCATGTCCGTTATTCTTATATTTACCTGAGACCCAAAGACAATTAATAAACATAAAATGAGGTGCGCTTACCGGAACCCACGCTTCTTCTGCAGGTAAATATTCAATAAAAACTTTTGCCCGTTCGTTTAGGCGATAGAACACCAAGCCATCAATCATTCGATCTTTGAGCCAGCTCTTCTTTTCATTTACCGCATCCTCATATTGTTTCGTACCTAATGCACAGCAAATATGATTGTCATCAATATTGTCCCTAGTCAACTCAATGTATTCCATTTTTCCCTCACCCGCTTTCTTTTGGAAACATCAGCTTTACTTGCAGTGAACATTGTAATTTCTCAGAAATATAGAGTCCCAGAACCAATATATGAACGCAGCAACAAAGCTCATTATGTAATAAATGAAACTTCTGAAAACTGTGAAATCAATTGACGGATTGCCTATGTGCCAGAACAAGAACACGGCTAAAAAAGCGACTGCTGTATAAATGAAAAGATGAACCAAACTAAACTTTTTAGGCTTCTTTCTTAGCCATAGTTGCACAGGAACAGCAAACAAAAAGTAAGTAATAAATGCATAAAAAGCAATGATAACCACAGTAACCAATGCAAATGGCACAAAACCCGAGTATACAAACATATATAGCCCGAAGATCAAACCATATGACAAACTTGAAAAAGCCAATGTGTAAGTATAGCTTTGACTTTTGCTCCAAGTCGCCGCTCCCATATATTTCACCTGCTTTTTATAAAAATATATTTCCTATTTTTTCCATTGTTTAAAATCAGTATATATCCATCACTTTAAAAGATCTATGTTTTTTTGGCAGAACATCAATTCACTATCTTAATATCCAGAAATTTTAATTGCCATTAAAAAAGGTCAAGGAAATACCTTGACTGTGTATGGCTCACCAATCTGCATCCGGCTCATCGTGTTCAAATCCGTAAAAGCCTTTAATCCACACATCTCCGCAGCCGGCTCCTTTTGTGATCAATAAGTAATGATTTCTGTTTGCATCACCTTATCAGCCGCGCTCAAGTTCAAATGATTACCCGTGAAATTCTTTTCACTAAGGGTAAAATTATCTCCTGCCAGTGTAATTCTCTGCAGTTTAAGCTCAAATATCGGCAGAATGATTACGACCACAAATTCAAAGCAAGAAACGACAGCCCCCATGCAGATAGGCCGAACATTACAAAGAACCTAAGCAAAGCTTCGAATTTTGTAAGTCTTCGCTCCCTTTTCGTTTTACCCAATTTCCAATAAACGGCGTAGCAGGAAAACACCAAAATGAGTTGTCCAAATCGCGACACAGATTCTAAGAATTCTATACCATTCATTGATTTTCACCTCGTTTATTTAAACAGAGAGTCTTTCTTACAGCGTTTATCCAAAGCACTAATTTCTTCGGTTATAAAAACCGCTTGAGGAATTTGTTTGTAAAATGGTTTGCGTGCCGCTTGATAAAAACAGCCCATCCTTACTCCCCCATGTATCAATCAAGATGAATTTTATTATCTCAGATGGAAAGACCATTTCCAACAGTTATGTAAAAATAAGTAACTTCACTATGCTAATTGTATAAGAAAAGTTGTCTTATCCAGCAGAACCATGAGCGCTGAACTTCTACGTTAAAGCGTTAAAGACGGATTATAAAAGAGCCGCTTTTAGGCTCATTCGCGAAGCATCATCATTTTATTTTTATGATTGTATCCTCCTGTCAATCCTATTGGGATAAAATTTGAGGGAAGGTCAGTTTTAATCCGCCGCCCTGCTCACCTTCGACCCTTCTTGCAGCTTCCCCACAAATATCCGATGAACAGCTTTTAACTCTTCCCTTTGCGAATCCCTGACCGAAATCTGACTCTCAAAACTTATCTGACCTTGCATCGTGGGGCGCCAATTCTCATGCATTAATTTAATTTAGGATATTCGCATTTTGCTTTTCGTTAGCTGAATAACGCTTTATAAGAAGGGGGAAATTCTTGATTTACGCGCTGCACTTCCCGTGCAAATTCACGTTCCTCTTCTGTCACTCTTCTGAGTCTGTCAGCTTTTTCTTGTGTGTCTATGTCGGCACCGGGAGGAACGAACCGATTTGGTGCAATTTGTACACCATTTGTGATAACAGCATTGTATGAAACAAATGATCCTTTTCCTATAATTGCATTGTACACGATTGCCTTAAAACCGATGAACGTGTGATTTCCAAGATAACAAGGGCCATGAATGAGAGCGTCATGCCCGACACTTACATTATTTCCGATATAAATGGAATATGCCTTATCTTTGACTGTGACAAATTGCTTTAACAAACCATGTAAAATGACTCCGTCTTGAAGATTTGTATTTGAACCAATATAAAAGGGTGTTCCTTCATCTGCACGAATAGCAGCATTTGGCGCTACATAAACATTGTCCTTTATTCTCACGTCTCCTATCACGCTGGAAAACGGACTTATGAACGACGTTTTATCGATTTTAGGATATCTTTGAACCGGATTAAATGATGTAACAGGGTTAGGGCTGATAAAGGGCGCAAACTTAGTGAGCCGATTATCGAATTTATCTTCCGTCAGCTTTCTATCGCTCAAAAAAAGACCTCCTTTGAAAACGTGTCTATTTATGTATACTATGTAAATTCTGTGCATTTGGAGACGACAATCCCCCATTTAAACACCATTCGGATGACAAATCATCCAAAGGATCTTTCCTGCATAGCTCCCTCAATTTTTGCAGAAACACTTGTCCGCAAGAAAATGTAAGGGTTTTCAAAATAAGATCAGTGTGCTAAATTGTAAGATAAGTAAAAATTTTCTGCTAATATCTGAAAGGGGTGTATGATTTGAAAGCAGTAGTAGCAACAAAAGACAAAAGTATAGCGATTGTACAAAAAGAATTACGTCCTTTGCGACATGGTGAAGCTAAAGTTAAGATGGAATTCTGCGGTGTATGTCATACTGACTTGCATGTTAAAAATGCTGATTTCGGGGATGTTACAGGCATCACATTAGGTCATGAGGGAATAGGCATTGTAACTGAGATTGGTGAAGGCGTAACAAGTCTGAAAAAGGGAGACCGCGTCTCTATTGCCTGGATGTTTGAAAGCTGCGGCTGCTGTGAATATTGCTTAACTGGCCGTGAAACCTTGTGCCGGGATGTAAAAAATGCCGGCTATACAGTTGACGGCGCAATGGCTGAAGAAGCAATCGTAGCGGTTGATTATGCAATAAAGGTGCCGGAAAATTTAGACCCTGCAGCAGCAAGCAGCATTACTTGTGCAGGTGTAACAACTTATAAAGCCGTTAAAGTCAGTGAAATTAAGCCAGGTCAATGGATCGGTGTATTTGGAGTCGGCGGTTTAGGCAACTTGGCTGTTCAATATGCAAAAAATGTCTTTAACGCTAAAGTAATTGCTTTCGACATTAGCGATGAAAAATTGAATTTTGCTAAGAGCTTAGGCGCTGATGCGGTTGTAAACAGTTTAAACGAAGACCCCGTCGCTAAAGCAAAAGAAGTGACTAACGATTTAGGGCTTGATGCTGTGGTCATCACGGCTGTCTCTAAAACCCCTTTCAATCAAGCGATTGATGTTGTAAAAGCAGGAGCTCGCGTAGTCGCCGTCGGTTTACCGGTGGACAAAATGGATTTAGATATTCCCCGTCTCGTGTTAGATGGAATTCAGGTAGTAGGTTCATTAGTAGGTACCAGAGAAGACCTGAAGGAAGCTTTTCAATTTGCTGCAGACGGTAAAGTTGTACCTAAAGTGACAAAACGCCCGATCGAAGATGTGGATGATATTTTTGAAGAAATGGAGCAAGGCAAAGTGACCGGCCGTATGGTTATCGATTTTACTTCCTAATCATTAAGGCTGCCGGGAATGATACGGCAGCCTTTGAGCTCTATTCTTGCTCAGCGCCCCACTCAGACTGAATGAGACTTTGTCATTTAGTTCAGAAAAGAAGCTCTACAAACCATTCAGCGGTTATTCATTTTGCAAGTACTCTCTGAACTAACCCTGATACCAATATAATGCAAGGTCATTCATTGCCGAAGCGTAGCCCTGCTGTCTTAACATAGTTGTTATGCTGCCCCGATGATAAGTTCCGTGATTGGCAACATGGAATAAAATTTCTGAGTAAGCAGTTTCTCTGTAACCTAACCAAGGATTATTTAAGTTCATTGTTTGTTCTAAATCTGTTTGGCTATTCATCCATTCTTCAAACTGTGAAGCCAGTTCATCATAAGACGCCGCAAATTCATCTGCAGAATATAAATGAGCCCTTTCTGCATAAGCCGCAGAACCTTCCACTGCTTCCTGCATGTCTATTCCTTTAAGTACTTGCAGCCACACAGCATCCACCGCGCAGATGTGACTGAACGTTTGAGCAATTGTAGGATATGAACTGCGAACCTCTTCATAAAGAACATTACTTGGTAATTCCTTTATTCTTTCTAATAATGCTTTATTCGCCCAAACATGATACTGATACATATTTTTTGCATGGTTCATATAACATCTTCTCCTTTAAAGTTGATACTTATGATTATAAAAAAAGATATATGACAGCACATCGTCATACATCTTGATAAACTTTCATTATTTTTTTGGCTTCAGCGATTAATTTTGATTGCAGCTGCACCGGTTTTATCATTTTAGCTCCGCTGCCAAAGCTTAAGAGAATTGATATAAGCCATCCGGCATGCAGAGGCTGATAAACAGAAATGGTAAACGTCATACTTCCATCACTGTTCATGACTTTAGACGCGTTCTGAAATTGATCTAAAGCTTTTGCCAGAGAATTGGGATCAACCCAAATGACAACATCCTCAAACCCTTCCGCATTGGAGTCTGAATAAGATGAATCATCTTTCACTTTGTGACTGCGCAAAAACTCTTCTTGAGTAAGCGTTATATTCATCATACGTGATACTCTAAATTCTCTATCATCTTGACGTTCTCTGCAGAAGCCATATACATACCAATTACGAAACTTATAATGAAGGTGGATAGGTTCTACTTCACGTGATGTAAATTCATTTTTATTACTGACATAATCAAAGCGTACTGCCTTTTTTTCCTGTATAGCTTTTCGCAGCCGGATTAATGAATTCGGTTCTGTTCTAAGGCTTTCCAAGTTAACATACAAAGTCCTGCTGTTTTCGCTTGTATTCAGAGATTTTAATCTATCTATTGTGTGTTCAACTTCCTTATCTTCAAAAACACTCGACAAACTGCTTAATACTGTAATTAAATTCAATACATCATGAGAACCGATTAAACTTTTATCAAATTTGTATCCTCTCATTATCCCAAAACCGCCGTTAGCCCCTTGGTATGAAACGACTGGTATTCCAGCTGCACAAATCGCTTCGATGTCTCTATAAATTGTCCGCGTTGATACTTGAAATTCATCAGCTAAACTGGAAGCAGATAAAATTTCATTATGTAAGAGCTTGAATATGATTGATAACAAACGTTCTAATTTCAATTCTCAATTCCTTTCCTTATTAGGGTTGGAAGTGCTCTTTTGGCTCTGACACATTTATGCCGCTCACCTCCTGTCACTTCAAGAAACCACGCAGAAAGCTTAATTTTTCCACCTAATCGCATAATACGCGAATTACCATATACTTTATACTTTGCGACCCCGATAAACCCTTCTATCGCTTCATTTGATATTCAATAAAACGCCTGTTGAACCTTTGCTTATGTATACAGCTTCATCTTCACTGAGTAATTTGAGGTCCAATTTAAGATAAAAATCTTCTTTTTATGGAGATGTTCGTTCTATCGACATTCTTGTGATAAATATGGTAAAATTCATAAAAACAAGGGAGTGTTGTTACATATGAGTCTTATCATTTTAGCATCCATGCTTTTATGGGGTGCAGTGATCCACGAGCTAAACAAACCTTCAAAAAAGCAAAGTAAACGAAAAATGATCCCTTTGGTATCCCTCAGTTCTTTATCTACTTTAATCATCACAATTTCGCTTTTTTCTAATTTAATTGGTTGATATTTGTTATGAGGAAACCCGCCAGAGGTTCCTCATAACACTAAAAACCTACTCACTGCACTTTTTACAGCAGACCTTATCAGAGTGTTTGCTTAACACTTTGTCCATTCTCCCCACAGGCATCTTCTTCTCACTCGGAAGTGTAAGATAAGCTGTTATCTCATCCCCTGATTTTAATGTTTTTCCGCAGATAGAGCATTTTAACTCAGTATTAAAGAAATTTTTTAATCCCATTCAGAAGCCTCCTTATTTACCTTTATAAAGTAATACGTTAATGCTTTATAAAAGTTTCACGTAAAAGAAATACTCTTGCCTGGGAATATACTTCGTTTCAGTTGATCCGCAGCCGCCCCGGTCATCGTTGTCTACAAATATACCCCACCCAATAGGCCGCTTTTTCATTTTAAGTGAAATCATCTTCATGCTTTGACCAGTTTACTGCAGTGTATAGATTGTAAATTTGTGACATTTATTTGTCCTCTTTTAATTTTTTCTCCTTCTCTCAATTTGAAAAAAGAAGGAATTATTTTATAAATATTGTAAATTTATAACTGTATCACATTCACTATTAAGAGGAGGAATACGAATGAAAAAGAAAATTATTGCCGGCGCTCTTGCTTTTGGGTTAATTCCACTAATGGGGACTGCAGATGTTTCTGCAAAACCTTTGCCAAATCCAGATAAAGTTATGAAACCTGCTGGTTGGTCATGTGACGCTCCGTATATCGCGTGTCAGCCTTTTTCTGGCGGTACCGGTAAGGTTTCATTCAACTATCAAGGCAGCTCTCCAGGAAAAATCAGAGTTTTTGTTGCGAATGACGGCAGCAAATCTTTCAAATTCACCATTAATTATCCTAATGGGAATACACTCTTATCCTCTACGACATTAAATGCGGGGAAAACGTTCATTCAAGAATTCAGCGTTAACCAAAAAGGAGAATACATCCTGAAATATGATAGCGGCACCGGTGATAGTGTCGATGGTTTCTTTAGATCTGTTGAGATTTAAATTCCGTTAGGAAAGTCGGCAGTTTTGCCGACTTTCTTTTACAAGCCTTCTGCAGGAATAAACGTAAAATTTCGAATAAACATATGACCTTTTTGAAACGGAAACTTTATCGGCATCACAAACCCGCAAGCAGCCTCCTTGTATCGTACCTTCCGTCCCTTTGTGATTTGTTTTGATTTGTCGTATACTGCGCTTGCCCGGGAAATGATGAATATTTTCGTTAACTATAATTTCCCTGTACCTCTTCGTATGTGGCTCTGCATGATGAAGTAACTTCATGGCTCACCACTTTCATACACAGTTTCATTGCATGTTTAGCCATATCCCTCCTCTTTAAACAGCAAACCGTCCAATCCATTTCTCTCTTTCAGTTAACTTCCCATTATTTTACATTATTAGAAGCTCTTCATTTTAGACATAACATCCATTTTTTCTTATTTAGACTTAAATCTATGTCGAAATTTATCGTCCGGCATATTATGTACTATCCTAACAACAGGAGGTGGCAATAATATGGGGAACTACGGTGGAAGCTCTTTCGTATTGATCGTTGTGCTGTTCATTTTGTTAATCATTGTAGGTGCTGCATTCCTTTTCTAGCACATTGACGATTTATATTCGTCTCCCAAACATTGCATCCCTTAGTTCGGACAGACGCCATAAGAAGTTTTATGGCGTTTTTACTTTTTAAAAAAATCCATCTAAGATAACCATTTTTTATTTTCACTCTGGTAAGCGGGAGCGTTTCCTCCCCTGCCTGCGCCAATATTGCCGCTATGAAGAATAAGGCGAACAATCCAATTCGGAATAAAAACTTGTTCATGAACAAAACTCCTAAATAGTTGTTAAAAAACTAAGGCGTTTTTAATTCATCAGGATTACAGATGTTGTGAACTTAAAAAGGATATTACTCACCCTTATAAAATTGTCATTCGTTAGATTTAGTCACTGAATCTTATTTGTTTGGTATCTTAGCGGCCTTCCACACTCATTTAAAAAGGGTCCGCCCACAAAATACGGTGTTCACACATTAAGTCATTTTCACATAAAAAAAACCGGATTCCTCCTTTATGAGGTTCCGGTCTTTTTTAGTTAAAATGCGGGAATTATCTGGTGACGTGCTGCACACCCCCGCTATTATAATATTTCAATAGAGCCTTCTGTTCCATGAACGCGTATTCGCTGCCCATCTTTTATCAATTGGGTTGCATTTTCAACTCCGACAACTGCAGGTAAGCCGTATTCACGCGCGATAACCGCTCCATGGGTCATCAGTCCGCCAACTTCAGTGACCAGGCCTTTTATGGATACAAACAATGGTGTCCAGCTGGGATCAGTATAAGGGGTAACTAATATATCCCCATCTTCCAAATCGGCATCTTCCATGTTTAAAATAACCCGTGCCCGCCCCTCTATGACTCCCGAGGAAACGGGGAGCCCTGCAATCGCTCGGGCCGGGAGATTTTCTCGTTTGTACTCGCCTGTAACGATTTCACCGTCAGATGTGATAACACGCGGCGGAGATAGTTTTTCATATACTTTATACTCGCCTTTTCGTGTGCTGATGATTTGGTAATCCAATTTATTTGTGCGTACGACTTCCTGAAGTTCTTCAAAAGTGAGATAGTATATGTCTTCTTTTTCATGAATAACGCCCGCTTCTGCGAGTTGTTCGGCTTCTTTCAGTAAAGCCTGCTTATAAACGAAGTAGCGGCTGATCATGCCGTATTTTGGATATTCTCTGAACCCGCTGAAGTTCCGGATGATGCGGATCATTCGTTTGGTTTCTTTGGCTTTTTGTTCACCATCCGGTAATTGCTTCAATCGGTCTAATAACTCTTGTTCTTTCTTCAACGCCTCCTGCCGCCCTTGCTCAAATTTCCGCTGGCTGGCATTTGGCTCAAAGTTTTTGAGATTATTAAGAATCATAGGGACAAGTGCAGTTGGTTTTTCGCTCCATCGAGTTCTTGTCATATCAATTTCTCCGGCACATCGCATTCCGTACTTGCTGAGATAAGCATAGATAGCGTCACGGGTTTCCCGCCCGCCTTCAAACGTCACCAGCCCATCCAAAAAGTGATCATCTTTTACATTCTCTAAATAGGCAATTACTTCTGGATAAGGGCGGATCACATCAGCGACGTCTAATAGCGCAAGCCCCATTTCTGAGGTAATATTATGGGATACAGATTGAGAAAGCGTGTCTGCTGCGTTTTTTTCACCTAACCACTCGTTCATTTTTTCGTTAATCCATGATGAAGCATCCATTGCAGTTCGAATCAACACCGAACTTTTTGGGTTAAATAAAATCTTCTTTAATTCGTGGATATCTTCCAAAATAAAACGAAATAAATCAGATCCTGATTTCGCCTGGATGTTTTGTTTTAACTCTTCTATCGATGCTTGACTGCTCTTAATCAAATCAGAAACAATTGCCGGATCGTTTTCAGCTTGTTCCGGCATATCTGCATTGCCTTTGCCGGGAATCGGTGCCGTTTTATCAGGTATCGGCTTAATGAAATCATCTCGCTCTATTATGGTCATAAGTGCGTCTTTTAAGAGCGGATCGTGCTGCCCCATGCCTTTTAAGAAAACTTCTCTGACATTAGGAGATGCCAGCTGATGTGTGACATCAACGAATAGCCTTCCGCCGGCTTTACGCATGGGTGCAGCAGTCGTCAACAGAAAAAAAGACAATCCAAGGGGTTTTATGGGATCCGTCATCATTTGCTGATGACCAACAGAGATATAGACGTGATTTTCTTGATCGTTCGCTTCAGGAACGGGGTATAACGTTGTGATCGGACGACTTTGGACAATATAAAAAGTATCGCGGTCCAAACACCATTCGATATCTTGCGGCTGGCCGAAATGAGCTTCGATCTGTCTCCCGATACGTGCCAGCTGTAAAATTTGTTCATCAGTCAGTGTTTGAATCTTTTGCTGATCAAGAGCGATCTCCTGTGTTTCTGTTCCGCCTTCTTTTCGTCCATAGATAGCCAATTTTTTAGTTTCTATTCTCTTATCGACGATTTGCCCGTCCTGTACTTTATAACAATCGGCAGAGACTAAGCCGGAGACAAGTGCTTCACCAAGTCCAAAACCGGCATCGATGGACAGCAGCTTTCGGTTTCCGGTCATCGGATCAGCGGTAAATAAAATTCCCGAAGCCTGAGGGAACACCATCCTTTGGATGATAACGGATAAATAAACTTGGCTGTGATCAAACCCATTTTGCATACGGTAAATGACCGCGCGATCCGTAAATAGGGACGCCCAACATTTACTGATATGCTGCAAGATCGCATCGACGCCGGTAATATTTAAATAGGTGTCTTGTTGACCGGCAAAAGAAGCATGCGGTAAATCCTCAGCTGTCGCACTGGAACGTACGGCATAGGCATGTTCTTCGCCGAACCGGGAGAGATGGCAAGCAACTGCTTTGACTACATCTGAAGGAATTTCTGCTTCCATAATGGTTTGCCGGATCTTTTTGCTGACTTCACCAATTTGATCGCGATTCTCCGCTTTCAGCATGGTCAGTTGATCCAACAGCGCTTGTAACGTTTCGTTTTGTTCAATGGCTTTTTGATATCCTGCGGTTGTGACACAAAATCCTTCCGGTACTTGTATTCCTTGAATTTTTGATAATTCCCCTAAATGTAACCCTTTTCCTCCAACGAGCAAAGGCTGTGTTTTTTCAATTTCGTGAATGCCGAGAACCAAAGAACTCATTCTATATCTCCCCTTCAAAAAAATTTGACAAGAGCTTTTCAGCATGATATAATCATAATATAAGATGGATAACTATGAATTTTCACACAGAAAGCGCGCGTGTTCTGATTATATCACCGTGTCTGTTTTTGTGCAATATAAAAAGAACCTCGCCAAATTGGCGAGGTTCTTTCTTCATTTTTGTCGAAAGCTCTTTAAAGCTGTATTGAGATCTTTTGTGTGAACGTAAATGTTCTTATACAACTCGAATAGTGTTTTATATTTTTGAACATTTTGTTCTTTTGGATAAAATGCAGCTGCTTCATGAATGAACTGCTCTGCGCATTCTTCAAGAGAGTCAAACCACCCGCTTCCGAAGGCAGCTAACATCGCAGCCCCCATGGCGGGACCTTGTTCATTTTCTAACTTAACCACCCTCGTATTGAAAATATCAGCCTGCATTTGAAGCCACGTTTCATTTTTAGCTCCCCCGCCAATAGAGACAACCGTATCAACTGATTTTCCCGCTTCACGGAATAGTTCAATTGATTCATATAAAGAGAATGTGATGCCTTCCATTATCGCCCTCAAAAAGTGCTCTCTTTTATGGGCTCCGTCCATTCCGATCAAGCTTCCCCGAATAGATGAATCAGCATGCGGCGTTCTTTCACCGACCAAGTAAGGAGTGTACAGCAGTCCATTTGCTCCTATCGGAACAGATTCCACCCCCCGTAATAATTGTTCAAACGATTCGTTTGGCGCAAACGTTCTTTTAAACCAGTCCAAGCTGTACCCTGCAGCGAGCGTGACCCCCATCGTATAAAAAGAATCCTTTTTTCCATGATTAAAAAAGTGCACTTTCCCTTTAAAATCTCTTTCTTTGTCTTCTTCACAGGAAAGTATGACTCCTGACGTCCCAATGCTGCATAACGTTTTTCCGGAAGAAAGAATACCGGCTCCGACAGCACCGCAAGCATTATCTGCTCCCCCGGCGTACACTTTTGTTTTTTCCAACAGCCCTGTCTTCGCCGCAACGCTCGGAAGCAGCGATCCTACACAGTCATGGGATTCAACAAGCGGAGGACAAATTTCCGCTGAAATACCAAATTGATTGCAAATCTCATCGCTCCACTCTTTGCGGGTCATATGTAAAAGTAACGTTCCCGCCGCATCGGAGTATTCCGTGTGAATGGCGCCAGTCATGCGGAATCTCACATAGTCTTTCGGAAGCAAAAAAACAGCGGTTTTGTTAAAAAGTTCAGGCTCATGTTCCTTCACCCATAACATTTTAGGTAATGTAAACCCTTCAAGAACACGGTTTTTTGTGATATCAAGCAGATGATCGCCAAATGTCTCGGTTATCCTGCTACATTGAGGCGTCGTTCTGGTATCATTCCAAAGAATCGCATGACGCAGCACCCGCCGATCTTGGTCAAGCAGTACTAACCCATGCATTTGTCCTGAATAGCTGATCCCGTCAATATCCCCGGCTTGAACGTTGGATATCGAAATCAATTCAGCCAATGCTTCAATTGTTTGCTGCACCCAGTCTTCAGGATTTTGCTCACTATATCCCGCCTTCTCTTGGATGAGCGGGTAACTTTTGGACGTTTCTGCACAAACCTTGCCGTTTTGATTGACTAAAATGGTTTTAACGGCACTCGTTCCAAGATCTATTCCAATGACATACTTCATTTTTTCACTCCTTCCTCTCTAAATAGATCCCCATTGAAATGACCCGCCATAACAGTAACTTCATGACGGGCCATTCCGGGAACTTGGCTGCCTGCATCTTTTTACAGCGGGATCTGGAGCTTCTTTTTTCATTATACCTGTAAAATGTATTGGTTTAATATCGCTTTTAACCGCTCCTGTCTCCCTGATTCGTTTTTAATTGGCTGATTGTTCAGCGCATATTGCTCAAGTGTCTTAAAATCAGCTCTTCCTTCTGCAATTTCAAGACCAATCCCTTCAGTAAAACTGCGGTAACGGTGTTGAATCACATCTTCAAACACACGATCTTCGATTAATTTGTGGGCGGCTTTCAACCCTCTTGCAAATGTATCCATCCCTGCAACATGGGCATATAGTAAATCATCAGGCTCAAAAGAAGATCTTCTGACCTTTGCGTCAAAGTTTAATCCGCCGCTTCCAAGACCGCCATTTTGCAGGATTTCGTACATTGCTAATGTCGCAGAATATAAATCTGTCGGAAATTCATCTGTGTCCCAGCCTAAAAGGGGATCACCCTGATTCGCGTCAACAGAGCCAAGCAGACCATGCACTCTCGCCATGCGTAATTCATGTTCGAATGTATGCCCGGCTAATGTGGCATGATTGGCTTCGAGATTTAATTTAAAATGATTGTCTAAGCCATATTGCTTTAAAAAGGCAATGGTTGTTGCTGCGTCCGTATCATATTGATGGGTGGTCGGCTCTTTTGGTTTTGGTTCAATCAAAAACTGCCCTGTATACCCGATTTCCTTCGCATAATCCACTGCCATATGCATAAATCTGGCCATATTATCAAGCTCAAATTTTAAATCGGTATTTAACAAAGTTTCGTACCCTTCACGTCCGCCCCAAAATACATAGTTCTCGGCGCCAAGCTCTTTTGCGGTTTCTAATCCTTTTTTTACTTGGGCTGCGGCATACGCAAATACATCTGCATTACAAGAAGTCGCCGCACCATGGACGAAACGGGGATTCGTAAACATGTTTGCAGTATTCCATAATAACTTAACGCCGCTGGTTCTCATGTAGTCTTTTATCATGTCCACGATTATATCCAGATTTTGATTTGTCTCTTTTAACGTACTTCCTTCCGGTGCAATATCCCGGTCATGAAAAGCAAAAAATGGCGCATCCAGTTTTTCAAACAGCTCAAACGCTGCATCTACCCTCGCTCTCGCCAGATCCATGCCTTTATAGTGATCCCACGGTCTCTGCATCGTAGCTGCGCCAAAAATGTCTGTGCCGTCAGCGGTAAATGTATGCCAATAGGCAATAGAAAATCGCAAATGCTCTTTCATCGTTTTTCCGCCAATTACTTCTTGAGAATTATAGTATTTAAATGCTAAAGGATTCGTGGATTCTTTCCCTTCGTAAATCACTTTGTTTGCGCTTTCAAAATAGTTGACTGAACCGGAATGAGAGTGAGCCATGTGTGATTTCCCCCTTAAAAATAAATTCTAAACATGATCATTCAAATACAAATGCTTTTATGTCATGTTGCACATTAGTTTGTTGCCCAAACAAACTAACTTATTTTCATCTTATATAACCTCATCAGTATTTTCAATATTTTTTTTAGTTTTTTACGAACACATTAGATATAATAAAGGTTGGATTCGCTATGTACTGCGTTTCGCACGATAACACAGAACGTTCAACTTAATTTAAAGATTATACAAATGGAGTGGATGAAGTGGATATCGCTGATCAAGCCTTTGTCAAAAAAGTTAACCAAAAGTTATTACTAAACGAAATACTTAAGAATTCTCCTATTTCAAGAGCAAAATTATCTGAAATGACCGGATTAAATAAATCAACTGTTTCGTCACAGGTAAACACATTAATGAAAGAAAACCTCGTATTTGAAATAGGTCAGGGACAATCCAGCGGCGGCAGAAGACCTGTCATGCTTGTTTTTAATAAAAAAGCAGGATACTCCGTAGGAATAGATGTTGGCGTGGATTATGTTAATGGCATTTTAACAGATCTTGAAGGGACGATCGTCCTTGATCAACACCATCATTTGGAATGCAATTCTCCAGAAATCACTAAAGATATTTTAATTGAGATGATTCATCACTTTATTGCAAATATGCCGCAATCTCCATACGGGCTTATTGGTATAGGTATTTGCGCGCCCGGGCTGATTGATAAAGATCAAAAAATTGTTTTCGCTCCGAACTCCAACTGGAGAGATATTGACTTAAAATCTTTCATCCAAAAGAAGTTCAATGTGCCCGTTTTTATTGAAAATGAGGCAAATGCCGGCGCATATGGAGAAAAAGTATTTGGTGCTGCAAAAAATCACGATAACATGATTTATGCAAGTATCGGCACAGGGATAGGGATCGGCGTTATAATCAACAATCATTTATATAGAGGGGTTGGCGGATTCTCTGGAGAAATGGGACATATGACAATAGACTTTAATGGTCCTAAATGCAGCTGCGGAAACCGAGGCTGCTGGGAATTGTATGCTTCAGAGAAGGCTTTATTAACATCTCTTCAGACGAAAGAGAAAAAAGTGTCCAGCCAAGATATCATAGACCTCGCCCATCTGAATGATGTTGGAACTTTACAGGCATTACAGAATTTTGGTTTCTATTTAGGAATAGGCCTGACCAATATTCTAAATACATTTAATCCGCAAGCCATCATTTTAAGAAACAGCATCATTGAATCGCATCCTATGGTTTTACATTCAATTAAAAGTGAAGTGTCATCCAGGGTTTATTCCCATTTAGACAATAGCTATGAATTATTACCATCTATCCTAGGAAAAAATGCACCCGCTTTAGGAATGTCCTCTATTGTGATTGATCATTTTCTCGACATGGTTCATAACTGAAATGTACATACTTCTATGTTTACGCTCATCTTTAAAGATGGGTTTTTTTATTCTATGAGTATTTCTGAATCAATACTGACATAGGCACCTTCTAATATGAAAAAGGAGTTCTAAAATAGAAATCTCCTTTTTCATGTGCTAATTATTTTTCTTTATAACGAAAATATCTGAAGTCGGCCGGAATATGATGACCGCTCGTATCTTGGCATTGCATCCCTACAAAAGCTCCTGTAAAGAATCCCCCTCCGCGGATGTAATCATCTGATAATTTTTTCGATTCCAATGCAATGTCAATTTTGTGCCAATCTTCTTTGTTAAATGAATACAAATAATAATATTTTTCGTTTTCAATATTCACTTTTAAATAGACATACTTGACTTCACGAGGAATCACAATTTTATTTTTTAATGGCTGTGAAAAAGAAAAGTTATCACATATCGTTAATTCAAGAATACGGCCAAGTTCTTCATCATACGTGACTTGAAGAGCCGTCCAATTCTCTGTATTGTAATAGTTCACCAAACCAGCGGCTTGCTGAAAATTTTCCGGATAAAACGCAACAGCCGTTTCCGCTTCAAAATGGAGACTTTGCCAGCGTCTGGCTGCAAATGCCTGAGTAAATGTCGAAGTTAAGGATTCATGGCCGTATAATCGTAAATGATTTGGCACTTGAGTTAATGATCCTAATTTCTCCGTAAACGGAATTCTTAACGTTTGAAAATTAATATTTAATGTTGCATCCTCAAATTCATCAACTTCCGGATACGTGTCTTCAAACATTGTTTCTGGTATAGAAGGCGCATCCACTTCCAAGCTCCCTTCTTTTCCGCCTGCTACATAAGGCCATTCATCTTTCCAATAGAGCTTTTGAATAGCTGTTTCTCTGCCTAGAGGACAATATCCTCTCTGTTGAAAAATTGAATCATCGTCCGGATGAATGGGACGTCCCGTTAAATGGGCTAAATACCACTCATCTGTATGTGTTTGTACAATGGATGCATGTCCGCATTTTTGCAGCGGATTTTCCGGCGCATGCCATGACGTTAAGATAGGATTATCAGGATGAACTTCATATGGACCCTCAATATTTGCAGAACGGGCAATTGTAGCAGCGTGTTCGAACCGCGTTCCTCCTTCTGCGGTTAATAAATAATAATAGTTCCCGATACGGTAAAGGTGCGGCGCTTCTGTCAGCTTTCTTTCAGTTCCTTTAAAAATCACTTTCGGTTTGCCGATTAGTTTTTGCTCCTTATCAGAATATTCCTGCATGACAATGCCTCCAAAGGAGTGCCGATCAATACGCTGATCCCATAACATATTTAATAAATATTTTTTCCCATCCATATCATGGAACAAAGAAGCATCAAATCCCGAGCTGTTTAATGTGATCGGCTCCCTCCAATCACCATTAATCGTGTCACAAGTCACTAAATAATTGTGACAATCTTTCCAGGCGCCATCTACGACCTTAACATCCGTATAGATCAGCCAAAACTTTCCGTCGCTGTAACTTAAACATGGCGCCCAGACCCCGCCTGAATTAGGATTTCCTTTCATGTCTAATTGCGAAACTCTCTGTAATGGATGTGCAACTAAGTGCCAATTGACTAAATCTTTTGAGTGGTATATCTGGACTCCCGGAAACCACTCAAATGTAGATACAGCGATATAATAATCCTCTCCAACCCTGCAAATACTCGGATCGGGGTTGAATCCTTTAAGTACTGGATTGATAATCTTCATTTTGAACTCCTCCTCAGCTATTTTCTGTTGACTCATCATGTTTTAAGCTTTGAAATCGTCAATATGATCCAAATAAACTTTGTCTCTATTCTCTAATTCTCGAACCATGCTTTTATATTTTTTCTCATCTAAGTTATAGAAATTAATATCAATCATGGCCAGAACCAGTAAGAACACGGGAATAATGGTTGTTGTAATTAAAATTCCCGTCAATGCCTCCGGCGTTTGCACCTGATTTGCCACATATCCAAACTGATCTAGAACCAAACCCGGTACAACCCCTCCCAAGGCCATGCCGAATTTAAAGAAAAATCCGATAATAGCGTATATGAGACCGCCCATTCTTTTCCCGGTCTTATACTCTCCATATTCTATTGTTTCAGGAATAAGCGCCCACATATATCCCCCGGCAGTGAGACTTCCTGCAGCGGCCAGCAATCGAAAGAAAAGTATGAGGAATACATTACTTGACGGAACGAACAGTAAAGCTAAGAGGCCGATCATATTTAGTAATAATGCATAGTTTAGTAATTTCTTCTTCCCTAATAATTGATGAAGCTTTGGAATAAACGGTAAAATGACTAAAGCAGGCAAACTTCCCAACAAACCGTACCACTTCACTAAATCTGCTCTTTCTAAATTATACGTTACGTAATAGATGCCAACCGAATTACTGATTGAATTCACTCCAAAAATAATAATAAAGAAAATACTTAATACAACTAGAGGCCGATTAACACGAAATTGCTCAAATATATCCGAAAATTTAATTTTTTCTTCAGATTTTTGAAGCGTGACACGCTCTTTTGTGCTTTTAAAACAAAAGATTAAAAGGCACCCGCCTATAACTCCCATAATACCCATGGTTAGCTGCCAGCCAAGAGATTCGCTGCCGGAATTATCGCTTAAATAAGCAGCCAGTAAGGGAACAAAAAATGCAACGACAAGTCCTCCAAGATTCGCAAATAACATACGGACAGACGTTATACTAACAACTTCTTGATTATTTCTGGTCATTGCAGATGTTAACGCGCCATATGGCACGTTTATCATGGTGTATGTAAGCGATAAGCCGACATAGGTGATATAGGCATATATTAATTTCCCCATATCCGAAAAATCCGGGGTTGTAAAACAGAGTATTGCCAATATGACAAAGGGAAAAGCTCCGAATAAAAGATACGGTCTGAAGCGGCCAAACCTGCTATTTGTTCTGTCAACTATTGTTCCGATAAAAGGATCAGCGAGAGCGTCGATGATTCTAACCACTAAAAACATCGTACCGGCTGTTGCTGCCGATAAACCAAAAACATCTGTATAGAAGAACAAAAGATACGTAGACACTGTTGCATAAATTAAATTACAAGCAAAATCTCCAGACGCATATCCAACTTTTTCAACCATGCTGATCTTCTTTACATTTTCACTGAGCATGATTTCTCCCCTTTTCGATCCTTTACATAAGGAACATGATGAATGGTATAACATTTCTTTAAAATTATCAGCCAGTGAGCGGTATATAAAAGCGCTTTCAAAAAACGACAGCGGTTCACTTTCACAGAGCATTTTCATCATCCAAATGGTGATCAGATAGCAGTGAACAGGATAAAAGCTTGGCTTTCGCTTTTTATACACCTCCAATTAAATCGAGCCTCTTATCCCCCTCCCATTTAAGACCTTTACATGATGGACAATTAAAGTGGTTTTATTAGTTTGTTGATCGAACAAACTAACTTGATTTCATATTATAAAATCTTTTCTGCTTTTTCAACTCTTTTTTCAGAGAATTTAAAACCGACCAAAGGACATACCATGTTGTAATTGCCGACTGCTTCGACAGACGTTAAGTAAAAACCCCCTGTGTCACCTGACTGACTTATTAAATGATAAGCACTTCCATCATCTTTTGTTTAGAAAAAACTTATTAAGAAACATGCACTAGAAAAAATGCGAATCATATATAAGTGATATCCCGTTTAATTGGTTGAGGAGGATATGATGAAACCTATGCTGCCTTTTGAAAAATATTTTGGGGATTTAGAACTGGTTTATACATTTTATGGAGCTATGCCTACCGGTGTTACTGTTTCAGAAACTGGTCGTATTTTCATTTGTTTTCCGAAATGGGGAGACGATGTTAAATTTACGGTGGCGGAGATAATTGGGGATAAATTGCAGCCTTATCCTGATTTACAAACTAATTTGGTTAACCCTAAGAATATCAAAATGACTTTCATCAGTGTCCAAAGTGTAGTTACTGATGGAAGAGGAACCCTTTGGGTACTAGATACGGCGGCACCCAATTTTTCTGAACCAATTAAAGGCGGGGCAAAATTAGTCGCTGTTGATTTAAAAACGAATACAATCAGAAGAGTTTATACCTTTACAGAAGATGTTGTCCTTCCAACAACATACCTGAATGATGTCCGATTTGATTTTCGTGTTGGAACTGCAGGTTATGCCTATATAACGGATTCTTCTTCCAAAGGACCAGGAGCTATTATCGTCGTTGATTTAGAAACCGGAAACGCATTTAGACGGTTAAATGGAGCAAATCCAACTTCACCGGATTCCTCTTTTATACCGAAAATAGAAGGCAAAATTTTGATGAATCGTAACAGAGATGGTTCAACTTCCCCGTTTAGGCTGGCATCCGACGGTATTGCGATTTCTCCTGACGGAAAGGTATTATTTTTTTGTCCACTGACCAGCCGTCATCTGTACTCGATCTCAACAGAACCCCTGAGAGATAGAGATATACCGGACATGGATTTACTTTATCATGTGGCGTATTGGGGAGAAAAAGGCGCGTCTGATGGAATGATTACAGATGCAAAAGGAGCCATTTATGCCGGAGATTACGAGAACAATAGTATTCGAAAAATACTGCCGAATGGCACAATGCAAACCATCGCACATGATCCGAGAATTTTATGGCCGGATACTTTTTCGATTGGTCCGGATGAATACTTATATGTCATCGTGAACCAATTACATCGGCAGGCTAGATTTCATTATGGAAAGGACTTACGACTGAAACCTTATAGTTTACTTCGTATCAAAATTGATGAATTTCCTGCTCCTGCTTTTTGAAAATAAAAATGGCCGGTTCAATTTTAGAGCATAATTGGCTTCATTTAGCCTTCATCCTAAAAGAAATCAAATTTCAAATAAAAATGAAGGAAATCATATAATATCCTCATTTAAATATAAAGGGTTTATTCGAGCCGTTTATAACGCACTGTTGACGTATATAAGAAAAAAACAGACCTCCCTTGAACCTCAGAACCTGAAGGAATAGGTCTATCATGAATATCAGATGAGCAAGCCCTTTGATGGGCAGCTTTTATTACAGAGCCAGGGTGATACCCCGGTCTTTTTATTAAGGGAAAAACACTGTAACCCGTCTGTATTTTACAGTTTGTCACGCTTTTCTTCTTTTTGAATCTGGGACAACAATGAAATTTACCCAGGGAATACTTGGACATAAAAAAATAACCATCACCTCCGACATGTACTCCCATATCTCAGAGAAACTTGAAAATTCGTCAGTTGATTGTTATGAAGAATATATAGTCCCCTGTTTTGTCGGGAATTTGTCGCTTATTTTTCGTTTTAACCCAAATAAAATAAACAAAAAAGAGCAGACCGAAGTCTGCTCCCTTCAAAAGTTTATGATTTGTCATTATCAGATAGCCTTAGAACCGTAATACTCAATAATATTAAGCCTATAAACGTGCCGTATTTTCCGGTATCTATATCTGTGAGTGGAGCTACAATATATTCAATCAGGAATATAATAATAGCTATTGAGACTAATATACGATTCATTTGACATTACCACCTTAATAATTAACCATTTCTCCAAGGTACAACAACAGGGGTACCAATTATCCAATTATAAGAAATTCCGTACTTTCCATTATCGGATACTTTTTTTATGGCATACTTACCAGCAAACATTGCCCCTGCAATTGCTCCAGCATATACTGAAATCCCAGGTATTTTTTTTATCAATGCTGCTATCCCGGCGATAGCCCCTGCTATACCGTCAGCATCCTCAACAATATCTAAGAATTTTTTAATTACACACGAATTCATGCTCACCTTGACTATAGGAATTGCTACCGAAACACCTTGTTTCCCTCTACATTTTGCTAGAGTTGACATCTCACTTGATTCATCAGAAATATTAACTGTAGCAGAATCGACTAGTGTTCGATGGCCATCAGTTAACAAATATTGATCAACTTTAATCGACTCTTTAGAGGTTCCTTTATCTAGAGTTTTTTGATCAATAAAATACTGTTTTCCGCCATATTCGATTGTATAAGATGCTTCACCTTCAGACTGACTTATAACATTCATTCCAGAAACATTGGTTTTTACCTTTTCATTCATCGATGTCTTAGCATAAGAAGGAAGTGCAAATCCGCAGACTAAACTCAATACTAGAAGCAAGCTTACTATTTTTGTTTTCAAATTATTATCCCTCCTTTAAGGAGACTAACATAGTCATAATGAAAAATACACCATATAACGTTAAAATAGGAAATCTCACCTACACAACTGCTTACTACAAAAAAGCACTCAGATTATTCCGAGTGCTGTAGCAATGCGTAAAATGGCACGCTGTTTCATAATAGGTGTCCTTCTTCATGCCGAGTTCCATATAAATATGAATGTCTTTCGTTTGGCTGGCTGCTAAGTATTTTTTCTCAAGGATCATGCGTTCTTCATCGTCCAGGCTGTTTTCTAACGCCCTTTCCATCTGCTTAACCTTCAGTTCATTTAATATGAAAGAATCTCTGATTGAAGGAAACGGGCTGATACCAGCGTCAACCGATTCCTTCAAAAATTTAAAGAAAAGTCTAAGCGTGGTTTTTCCACAAAAAAGAGGTTCAATTGGCTGTAGCTGAAAAAGAAAAACGAATGGATCATCAAAACAAATAAAAAACGAGAATACAATATGGAGTTTATCAATAGCGATGACATACCTTTTTTTACGTGTAGCATATGAATGAGGATTATATCTCCACAATTATGGAGTAATTTTTTATTGTTTTTTTGTGGGTGTTTTGTGGGTGATACTTGATTTATATTAAGTTATTAAACTTGTTAAGAAACCAAAAAATCCCCTGACACCAAGAGTGCCAAGGGATTGAGAGATTAATACTGAGACATGTATTGTTCGCGCTCCCACGGATGAACCTGTGTGCGGAACATATCCCATTCGATTTCTTTTGCTTCGATGAAGTGTTCGAACAGGTGCTCGCCGAGCGCTGCAACCATGACTTCGTTTGATTTGAATTCGTCGAGAGCTTCCGCCAGTGTCGCCGGAAGATCTACGATGCCGTTTTCCATGCGCTCTTCTTTGCTCATGACGTAGATGTTGCGGTCAATCGGAGCCGGTGCTTCAAGTTTGTTTTTGATTCCGTCAAGGCCTGCTGCAAGCAATACGCTTAACGCCAGGTACGGGTTTGCCGCCGGGTCTACGCTGCGGACTTCAACACGCGTGCTGATGCCGCGGGAAGCCGGGATACGGATCAGCGGGCTTCTGTTTTGCGCGCTCCATGCCACGTAGCAAGGTGCTTCATAGCCCGGAACAAGGCGTTTGTAAGAGTTCACTGTCGGGTTTGTGACAGCCGTAAAGCTTGTCGCGTGTTTTACGATACCGGCAATGAAATGTTTTGCTGTTTCACTCAGCTGAAGGTCAGCGTCTTTATCAAAGAATGCGTTAACGCTATCTTTAAAGAGTGATAGGTTGCAGTGCATACCGGAACCGTTTACGCCGAACAGCGGTTTTGGCATGAATGTCGCATGCAGACCGTGTTTGCGGGCGATCGTTTTGACAACCAATTTGAAAGTTTGGATGTCGTCACAAGAACGGATGGCACCGGCATATTTAAAATCGATTTCGTGCTGTCCCGGAGCAACTTCATGGTGAGATGCTTCGATTTCAAAGCCCATTTCTTCAAGCTCAAGCACGATATCGCGGCGGCAGTTTTCTCCCAAGTCAGTCGGAGCCAGGTCGAAGTATCCGCCTTTATCGTTCAATTCAAGCGTCGGTTCGCCTTTTTCATCTAATTTAAACAGGAAGAATTCAGGCTCAGGTCCAAGATTGAAATCGCTGAAACCGAGTTCTTTCATTTCTTTCAGAATCCGTTTGAGGTTGTTACGCGGGTCACCTTCGAACGGCGTGCCGTCCGGATTGTAAATGTCACAGATGAAGCGTGCTACTTTACCTTTTTCAGCAGTCCATGGGAAGATTACAAATGTGTTCAGATCAGGATATAAGTACATATCAGACTCTTCGATACGGACGAAACCTTCGATGGAAGAACCGTCGAACATGCATTTATTATCAAGTGCTTTTTCAAGCTGGCTCACAGGAATTTCCACGTTTTTAATCGTTCCGAGAATGTCTGTGAACTGAAGGCGGATATACTTTACGTTTTCCTCATTTACTAATTTTACGATGTCTTCTCTTGTGTACTTTGCCATTTCGTAAAACTCCTCCTCTAAAAGGTAAATGTATATAGCAAAACAGTTGCTAACGGATTAATGAAAGAATCGGGACATGTCACCTTGGCGGAAAGTATTTCCCCGTTGGAAACGGCCTGCCTGCATCAGTTCGTTTTTCAGAAGCTTTCTGAGTTCGTCATCAGACAGATCGTGCTTCATCGGTTTGGCGGTTTTTTCGGATTTTTCTTCCGGTTCGGCAGATGCCTTATCCAGAATTTGTTTGATCCCCGCCATATTGACGCCTTGTTCAATCAGATTTTTGATTTCTAACAGTTTATCTACATCATGGAATGAAAATAATCGTCTATTTCCTTCGCTTCTCGCTGGAAATATCAATCCATTTTCCTCATAATATCGAATTTGCCGGGCAGAAAGTTCTGTTAACTGCATGACAATCCCAATTGGAAATAAAGGCATTGAGCGGCGAATGTTATCACTCATCTCAATTTCCTCCTTTTCTTATCTTAGTCTCATTATAGGTGATGTTATATTTTGTGTCAACACAATGTAAGGAATCTTAACATCAAATTCTTTGAAAATTGCAAACGGCCTAGATCAGCTCTTTTTCCATTAAAGCATTTACGGCGCTGCAAATCGCATTTTTCACGTGCGCGTAGGTTAATCCTCCTTGGACATACGCCACATAAGGCGGTCTGATAGGTCCATCTGCTGATAATTCAATGCTTGCTCCCTGT
This sequence comes from Bacillus sp. ChL18, assembly GCF_026241425.1. NCBI lineage: Bacteria > Bacillati > Bacillota > Bacilli > Caryophanales > Bacillaceae > Bacillus > Bacillus sp. ChL18. Next base: position 1,127,872 of record NZ_JAPHWE010000001.1, read on the forward strand.
ACGAAAGTGCCCGCTGCCATAATGACATCGTCTTCATATCCCGGCATATAGCTCGGATAAGGCGTCACATGCGCATTAATCGGTGAAGCATATTGTATCGCCTGGCAAAAAGCGATCATCTTATCAGGGTCCTGAAACTCAACTGATTGAATCAGATCCGTTCTCGGCGCATTCCAAGCAGGGTTTGACGTAAAGCCGAGCTTTTCAAGAAAACGGGCGGTAAATACCGCTCCCTTCAAGCTTTGCGCCACTACATGCGGAGCGAGAAAGAAACCTTGATACATTTCCTGCAGCGAATAAAGCGAAGCCCCGGCTTCACTTCCGATTCCCGGGGAGGTCATCCGGTAAGAGCAGGCCTCAATCCACTTGGCTTTCCCTACAAGATAACCGCCCGTTTTAGCAAGGCCGCCGCCCGGGTTTTTAATCAGGGAGCCGGCCATAAGATCCGCTCCGACGTGGCAGGGTTCCCGCTCTTCTGCAAATTCTCCGTAGCAATTGTCCACAAAAACAATGACATCTTCTTTGATTTCCTTTACGAAACGAATCATCTCTTCAATTTCATTTATTCTGAAAGACGGACGATTCGCATATCCTTTTGAACGCTGGATGCCGATCACTTTTGTATTCGGCCGGATTGCAGCCCGGACCGCTTCAAAGTCCACTCTGCCTTCTGATGTTAAATCGACTGCATTGTATCCGATTTGAAATTCCTTTAGCGAGCCTGAATACTCCCCGCCTCTTACTCCGACGATTTCCTCGAGTGTATCGTAAGGCTTGCCTGTTATATAAAGCAATTCGTCCCCGGGTCTCAGCACACCGAAGAGCGCGATTGAAATCGCATGCGTTCCGGAAATGATTTGCGGCCGCACGAGTCCCGCCTCTCCTCCGAACACATCAGCATAGATCTTCTCCAGTGTATCTCGTCCGATATCATCATAACCGTATCCGGTTGAAGGCGTAAAATGCGTGTCGCTTACTTTATGTTTTCTGTAGCTTTGCAGGACTCTCCATTCATTCCGTTCACTGATTTCTTCTATTCTTTTATGAACGGCGGAGATTTCCGCTTCTGTTTCTTCGGCGGTTTTTTGTAAAAGAGCGCCGTGGGTCAGTGTGTCAAACATGTTGTGTATACCTTCCTTACATGAATTTCTTCAGTTCTCCGAGTATGCTTTGTTCTTCCTGTACATAACCTGAGACTTCGTAGCGTTCATTTTCTTCATTAAAATAAAGGCTGTCGATCATGGTCTCTGATTTGATGCGCGACATCAATTTGCCTTCGGCGGCAGGCACATGAACTTCATACGGCGTCATCAGCTCCCGGCGCAAATAAGCTTCGATTTCCGCTTTTAGTTTTGCTTCATCCCCGGCGATTCTGGCGCTGATCATGATGTGGCCTTCTCCCGCTGTCGGGATGAAGTCAGGAAGTGTCTCATCACGTTTGTTATAAGCGGTCAGCACCGGAATATCATCTGCCTCAAGCTCTTTTAACAGACCGAGGACCGTCTGTTCATGTCCGGCATAATCTTCATTGGATGAATCAATGACATGAATGATCAAGTCTGCTTCCTTCACTTCCTCAAGCGTTGAGCGGAAAGCGGCAATCAGCGTCGTCGGCAGATCCTGAATGAAGCCGACCGTATCAGACAAAAGGACACTGTAGCCGCTTGGGAGCGCCATCTTTCTCGTCATCGGATCAAGTGTTGCAAACAGCAGGTCTTCTTCATAGCTGTCTGAGCTCGTTAATTGATTGAACCATGTTGATTTTCCGGCATTGGTATACCCGACGAGTGCAGCCTGAAGCACGCCGTTCTTTTTTCGTCTCTCCCGATAACGGCTTCTGTGGCGGATAACCGTTGAAAGCTGCACGTTAATTTCGTGTATGCGGTTTCTAATGTGGCGCCGGTCTGTTTCAAGCTTTGTCTCACCGGGCCCTCTCGTCCCGATTCCGCCGCCTTGTCTTGAGAGATTGATTCCTTGTCCGCTCAGACGCGGCAGCGCGTATTGAAGCTGGGCCAATTCGATCTGAAGCTTTCCTTCTCTCGTCTTCGCCCTTTTTGCGAAAATATCCAAAATAAGCTGCGTGCGGTCGATGATCTTCGCTTCAATTGCAGTGGCGAGTGATTTAAGCTGGCTCGGTGACAGTTCATCATTAAAAATGACCAGATCCGCTTCAAGCTCTTCACACAGCGCCTTCAGCTCGTCTACTTTCCCCTTGCCTATATATGTAGCGGCATCCGCTCTGTTCCGTTTTTGCGTAATCCGGGTCAGCACCGTTCCGTCAGCCGTTTTTGTCAATGAAGCAAGCTCTTCCATGGAATGTTCAAAGTGCTCATCTGTCATGTGCGGAAGCTGGCAGCCGACCAAAATGACCGTTTCTTTTTTTCCTTCCTGTTCGTTCAAATGGATGTTCCTTTCTGTGTCGTATTGGGCAGTAGTACTATCATACCAAACCCGCAGGGCGTATACCACACATCCGGCGGGTTTTAAAGAGAGAAATAAAAAATAGACCCCTCAGACCGGCTGAGAGGTCTATTCGTGAGCTGCCGCCTCATCTTTTATAAGTAAATCCTGGCTCTTGATCGTCATTAAATCGTTTTTTAAGTATTGGTCTCCCATTAAAAGTCTCATAGCCTGAGCGCGGATCGATTTTTCAATCACGTTTCTGACAAAGCGCCCGTTGCTGAATTTAATGGGGCTTGTCGTGCTTTTCACTGTCATTAAATAATCTTTTAACTTCCACTCGGCTTCCTGGCTTAATTGATACTCCCGCTCTGCTATCATGCGCTTTGCGATGTCCATCAGCTGAGTGACAGAGTAATCCGGAAAGTCGATGCTGATAGGGAAACGCGATTGCAGACCGGGATTTAATGACAGGAAATGTGTCATTTCTCTGGAGTACCCTGCCAGGATCAGAATAAATTCATGCTGTTTGTCTTCCATATGCTTGACAAGCGTATCAATCGCCTCTTTACCGAAATCCTTTTCTCCGCCCCTTGCAAGTGAGTATGCTTCATCAATGAATAAAATGCCCCCGAGCGATTTTTTAATCAGATCTCTCGTTTTTTGCGCCGTGTGTCCGATGTATTCACCGACCAGATCGGCACGTTCCGCTTCGATCAGATGTCCTTTGGAAAGCACGTTCATTTCGAAGAAAAGTTTGCCGATCAGTCTCGCGACGGTGGTTTTCCCGGTGCCGGGGTTCCCTTTGAACATCATATGAAGAGCTTGTTTTCCGACTTTCAGCCCTTGTTCGGCCCGTTTTTGGTTGACGAATATCCACGCGTAAATTTCTTTAATATTGCGTTTCATTTCTTCCATACCCACTAATGTGTTCATTTCTTTTTCAATTTCTTTCAGAATGCTGTGTTTGGCTTCATTTTTTTGCAGGGCGGCCTGATATTCCGCCTCAGCTTCTGCATTTGTCAGCACTTGCTTTTGGCCATTAAGAATGATGTTAATTTGTCCGTTATTTTTATAGGTTACAGCGCGCTCCAACATGCTCACCTCTCTGTTCTCTCTTTATCTTACTCATGATGAAGCGGTTCCGTGACATCCGCCTATCATCATGAGACCCGTTTTCCTCTTTATCTGTCACTTTTTCCGTTCTCTTCGGGAATAATGTTGAATCCTGCGCTTTCCCAAGAAATATTTTTCATTTCTTATTGTATTCAACAGAAACGGGAGGACAAACCATTTATTTTTATTTTCCGGGAAATGTTGGGTGTATTTCTCATTTTTTTCATGAATGACAGCCGTACAAGCACCTTTTGAATATCATCATATGCTGTAATGAGGTGATGGAGAATGGTTAAAATTTTTATAGACCCCGGTCATGGCGGAACTGATTCTGGTGCAACCGGAAACGGACTTCAGGAAAAAGCGGTCACGCTGGAGATCGCGCTGGCTTTGCGCACGATTCTGACGAATGAGTATGAAGGAGTTTCTGTCACGATGAGCAGGACAAGCGATAAGACGGTCAGCCTGACGGAAAGAACGGATGCCGCCAACAGCTGGGGCGCAGATTATTTTTTATCCATTCATATTAACTCAGGAGGCGGAACCGGATTCGAAAGCTATATTTACCCCGGTGTCGGAGCGCCGACCTCGACTTACCAATCAGCCGTCCACACGCAAGTGATTCAAGCATCAGGTTTTAATGACCGAGGAAAAAAAACAGCCAACTTCCATGTGCTGCGGGAGACAAGTATGCCGGCGATTTTGACGGAGAATGGTTTTGTTGATACGTCAGCTGATGCAAACAAACTGAAAACAGCCAGTTTTATTAAAAGCCTTGCAAGAGGACATGCCAAGGGCTTGGAGCAAGCTTTCGGTCTAAAAAAAAAGGCTGACTTATATAAAGTGCAAATCGGTGCATTCAAAGTGAAAGCAAATGCTGATGCGCTTGCCGCCGATGCGGAGTCTAAAGGTTTTGACGCGATTGTGCTTCCAAAAGGCGGCTTATTTAAAGTGCAGATCGGTGCATTCTCTTCCAGAGATTATGCTGAAGCGTTGGCAGCGCGGGCCGAAAAAGCCGGATTTGATGCCTTCATTGTGCAAGACTAAATGAAAAAACCCCTGCTTTCCCTTTTTTGGGACGAACAGGGGTTTTTTGTTATTGAAGTATATCGGCGACAAACTTAGACCAAGCTTCAAGACGCTGATACACATTTTCCTCTTTCAGTTCGCTCAGTTTCATCCAGCGCCCGGCGATTTGATCTTTTTCTTTCACTTCGACTTGTGCCGCAGACGCTAACTGGAGCGCAGAAAGGATGCCGATATGCACCTTCCCTACATCGTTTTCATCATCATTGATCAGGCCGAGTGTGACAATGTTTTGTTTGTCCTCCTCGCGAATGTACAGTTCTTCCGCCAGCTCCCGGTCGGTATTCTGTTTCAGCACTTCCGAAAATGAAGCCGCCCCTTCCATAGGGTTCATGTGTCCGCCGAAGCCGAGAGAAAGCTTATTATGGAGGCGCGATTCCCCTCCGCCCGCAAGCCGTTCATACACAAACACCTCATCATCGCGGCGGATGACGACATACGGAATCGGCTGTTTAAATCGCGGGTCCTCTTCCGCGTCGCCTCTTCTGATTTCAAAAAAATGTGCCTCAATTTGAGCCATAATTTTTACGATATGTTCATCCTCGCTGTTGACTCCCTGAAATGTCAGCATTTCGTTTTGAAAAACGTCACTCCGCGGTGCAGCCAAGATGATTTCATCCATTTTATTCATGCCCGTTCCTCCTGTCTTGCCTCTCCACTCAAGCCAAAAGAGCAGATATTATATCTGCTCTTCTTCTTGGCCAAAGTAAAAATCTTCGTCCTTAATCGGTTCTACCGTCGCCTTTTTGTAGCCGTTCCCTTTCATGGAGAAGAAATCATGTGATTTTGTTTTGGTGTTTAATCCGTTTAATACGATCGGATTAATATCCTCTTCTTCAAAGTAAGGATCGAACCCTAAGTTCATCAAAGCTTTATTGGCGTTATAGCGGATGAATTTCTTTACATCGTGTGAGAGTCCGACTTGATCGTACAAGTCCTCTGTATATTCAAGCTCATTTTCATATAACTGATTCAGAAGGTCAATCGCAAATTCACGAAGCTCTGCTTTTTTCTCTTCTGTCTGTTTATTATAAATTTCCTGAGCAAGGAGACCAACATACACCCCGTGAATCGCTTCGTCACGAAGGATCAGGTTAATGATCTCACCGCTTTGCATCAGTTTTCCTTGTCCGTAGAAATATAACGGATAATAGAAACCGCTGTAGAAAAGGAAGCTTTCCAGATAGACGGAAGCAACCATCGCTTTGAACAGTGAAATTTCATCATCTTTTTGAATGGCTTTGTAAAGCCCGACAATCATTTGCGCTTTTTTCTGCAAATATTTATTTTGTTTAACCCATTCAAATACTTCATTAATCGTTTCAGTCGGAGCAAGCGTCATAAAAATATTTGAATATGATTTTGCGTGCACCGCGTTTTCCATCATCGCCATGAAATTAAGAACCGCTTTTCGCTGATGGCCTTCGACGTGCTCGGCCACAATCGGCATGCCCGTGTTCCCCTGCTCTGTATCAAGCAGTGTCAGGCCGGCGAGCACCTTCATGTACGTATCCTGCTCATTTTTACCCAAATACTTCCAAGTGAGAAGATCGCCGTTTAATGCGATCTCTTCCGGAAGCCAAAACTGCTTTACATTTTGGTTGTAAAACATTTGGGTGAAATCATCTTCATGCTTTGACCAGTTTGCTGCGTCATAAATTTTTGTCACTGTAAACTCTCCTTTAATCAAACGACACAAGAAAGACAGCTGTCCTGCCCGGTATCTTTCGTTCTTGCATAGTAAATGGTTTTGATGCCTCTATGGTGGGCATACAGATCAATACGGTTCAGATCACGAGTTGTCATCGTATCTTTCAAAAACAGGGTAAAGCTGATTCCCTGATCGATATGCTGCTGGATTGTCGCGATCATATCCACCACTTTGAACATGTCCATATCATAAGCTTCTTTGTAGAAGAACCAGTTATTAGACGCTAACCCCGGCATCGGGTAATACGTTTTTGAATTTCCGTATGTTCTTTCTTCGATCCGTTCCATGATCGGCATAACGGACGCCGTGCTGGATTGGACGTAGGAAATGGAGCCTGTCGGCGCGATGCACAGTCTGTAGCTGTGGTACATGCCGTTTTCAGCGACAAACGCCTTCAGCTCTTTCCAGTCTTCGATTGTCGGAATGTGCATGCCTTCAAAGAGCGCAGCGATTTTTTCGTATGCCGGCGAGAACTCTTTTTCGATGTATTTATTGAAATATTCTCCCGTTGCATAAGTGGAGCCTTCATAATGCTCAAACGTTTCGCCTTTTTCTTTCGCAAGCTCAGCTGAACGCTGAATGGAATAAAAGTTCACCATCATAAAGAACGTATTCGCGAAATCTCTTGCTTCCGGGCTTTCATACGCGATGCCGTTTTGGGCCAGGTAACCGTGAAGGTTCATAGCGCCTAAACCGATGGACTTCATCGCTTTGTTCGCGCGTCTGACTGCCGGCGCGTTGCGGATATCCGTCGTCTCAGATACATGAGTCAGGGAATCCGTCGCGAGTTTCACCGTGCGCTCAATCGATTTATGTTTCATGACATTCAGTATATTTAATGAACCAAGGTTGCAGGAAATGTCCAAGCCGATTTCGTCTTCCTCGTCATAATCTGTGTAAGCCGAAACCTGTGACGCCTGAAGCACTTCAGAGCAAAGGTTCGAGAATTTCACTTTTGATACGTGGTTATTCGCGTGCTCTTTGTTTACGTTATCCTGGAACATAATGTACGGATAACCTGACTCAGAACGGAGAACGGCAAGCTTTTCAAGCAGTTTGCGCGCATTCACTTTTTCTTTTTTGACACGCGGGTTGTCGACAAGCTCCTCATACATCGCCGTCATGTCCATTTCGTCCATATGCTGGCCGTATTCTTTATAAATCGTATGCGGATAGAATACATAAGCCGCTTTATCCTCACGTGCAAGCTCAACGAACTTATCCGGAATGACGACACCGATAGAAAGCGTTTTGACGCGCACATCTTCATCCGCAGAAATCTTTTTCGTATCGAGAAAATCATTGATATCGCGGTGGAAAATATTTAAATACGCCGCGCCTGAGCCTTGTCTTTGGCCCATTTGGTCAGCGTAACGGAACGCATTATCAAGAAGCTTCATGACGCCTACAACACCTTTTGTGGCGTTTTCAACATCTTTAATCGCTTCACCTTTCGCGCGAAGCTTGGACAGATTAAGAGAAACCCCGCCGCCCAATTTAGACAGCTGCATGGAAATATCGATCGCCCGTGAAATATCGTTTAAGGAATCGTTGACTTCGAGCAAGAAGCAGCTCACCAGTTCTCCGCGGCGTTTTCTGCCGGCATTCAAAAATGTCGGTGTACTCGGCTGATATTCCTGATTGATCATCAGGTTTACATATTCTTTTGCTTTCTCAGTGTCGCCGTTTGCGAAGAACAGCGCAACGATTGAGATTCGGTCCTCATAACGCTCGAGGATTCTTTTCTTGTCATTCGTTTTCAAAGCATAGTCATTATAAAATTTAAACGCACTCATGAAGGAAGGAAAACGAAACTTCTTTGCGTAAGCTGTCTTAAACACTTCTTTAATGTCTTCAAAAGAGTAAAGGCTTAAGAATTCCTCTTCGTAGTATTGGTTTTCAATCAAATAATCCAGCTTCTCTTTTAAATCGTGAAAGTAAACTGTGTTTTGATTGATATAGTCAACAAAATAGCTATGTACAGCCTCTTTATCTTTATCAAACTGGAATTTTCCATCTTGTTGGATCATGATTTCGTTATTTAACTGGATCCATTTTGGCACTTGATTTTGTGACAACTCTTTCTACCTCCTGAGTAAACAATTCAACGTCTTTAGATGTGCCGCTGAGTTCAAATTTGTGCAAGATCGGCACCTGATATTGTCTTGAAATGGTATCGGCGCTTTTTGCAAAGTTATCGCCCCATACTTTGTTGCCGCTCGCAGCGACTCCTAATAAGAGATGGGCGTATTTTTCGAGAAATGATTGTGTTGATGCCGGTACCTGACCGAAGTTTGTCGTGTAGGTGACCAAAACAAACGGAGTGTCCACGTGGTCCGTTTCGTCCACCTTGCGGATCAGCTGGAAGTCTGTTTTATTCACAAAACGCTGAACATTCCCTGTCTTTGAATCAAATATGATTTGAACCATCCTTATCACGACCTATCAAAAATAATGAATCTCTTAACACTATATATAGTATACTAACCTCTCAGAAAAACACAACATATTGAGATCGATTTATAAAAAATTCATATTTTTGAAAGAGCGGACTTTGGCTCTGGTCCGATTAACGCCCAAAAAAGAGAGCAGAACGAGAATCATCTCTCATCCTACTCAAGGTGTCATGTGTAAGCCGATGTCTATCATAACATGAAAAAAAACTGCTTAGTAGTCTAGACTTTTATTCTTATTTTTTGTAAGAATCACATTTTTTTTCGCTTTCAACGGTTTCTTCAATCTCCACATCAGCACCGATTTCTTTCAGTACGGCTTTCAGAGCGCTTGTGATGGAAGCCTCTCTGATCAGTTCTTTGCCGTCAACGATGATGCTGGTTCCATATTCATAGCAGGAATCATCTTCACAAGTTTCTTCCCAATGGTTGATTATCACCTTGTGTTTCAATCGTCTCACCCTCTGCATGATCAATGTCAGTACTTAGTGTAGCTTGTGCGGCCCGCTTTGTAAATTCGAACGCTTGTGAAATTTATTCAAGCTCATCCAGCGCCGTTTCTTTTTTCAGTTCGATTTTATTCGTTTTTTCATCATAGCGGTATATTTTTAAGTAACCGTCCTCAACGATGCCGAAACGATTATGTTCCAGCTGCACCATGCCTTCTGTCTGCGGTTCGGTATCCGTTGAACCGCCGTCATCATCCGTCACCACCGTCTCATGATTGCTGCAAGCTCCAAACAGCAAAAAAACAGCGATCCAAACGAGCGTAATCCTGATTCTTCTCAGTTCATTTTCACTTTCGAACACGATTTTCCGAACCCCCTTTTATGTTTCCGATATACAGCCTGCAATATACAGATGCGCATAGAAAAAGACCATTGTTCATGGTCTTTTTCAAAAAGTCTATTCAAGCTCAAGCTGGACGTTTTTTTGCGGGGCGAACGTGGAGATGGCATGTTTATAAATAAGCTGCTGCTTCCCCTCCGTTTCGAGCAAAACGGTAAAGTTGTCAAAGCCTTTTACCTGGCCGCGAAGCTGGAAGCCGTTGAGTAAAAACACCGTGACGAACGTATTGTCTTTTCGGATTTGATTCAAAAACTGATCTTGAATATTAATCGGTTTCATGTTTCGTCCTCCTTGGTTCTCAATACAATACTGTTTCGATTAAATTTCCAGTTTTCCTGCTATGCACTCGAAAATTTCCTTTTTTTTCTGCTCAATATCAACAGGCGGCGTCATATCTGTCCATGAAACGGGCATTTTATTGCGAAACCAGGTCAGCTGGCGTTTCGCATATCGCCTAGAATTTTGTTTTAATTGCTCCACAGCCTGAGGGAGCGGCACTTTTCCATCAAGATATTCATACAGCTCTTTATAACCGATCGCCTGAATCGATTGGCTGTCCCGGATATTCATATCATACAGCCGCTTTACTTCGTCAAGAAGGCCGGTTTCCAGCATCAGGTCAACGCGCTCATTAATCCGGCCGTACAGCACTTCTCTGTCCATTGTAAGACCGATAAGAACCGCATTGTAAAGCAGCTCCCGTTTTTGAGTTTTAAGATGCTCTGACATTGTTTTTCCCGATACATGCAGAATTTCGAGCGCGCGGATGACTCTTCGCGTATTGTTTTGATGAATGGCTGCCGCCGCTTCCGGGTCGGCTGCCGCAAGCTTGGCATGAAGCGCTTCCGCTCCTTCTTCAGCCGCCAGTTTCTCCATGCGCTCCCGGAATACAGGGTCGCCGGAGTTTTCCGTGAACGTATAGTCATACAGCACGGACTGAATGTACAGACCCGTCCCCCCGACAATCATCGGCAGCTTTCCTCTATCGGCAATCTCGGTGATTTTTCCCCTTACCATTTTCTGATAATCCGCCGTTGAAAAAGTGTCGGACGGCTCCAAAATATCAATCAGGTGATGCGGCACGCCTTCTGTCTCTTCTTCGGTGACTTTGGCCGTTCCGATGTCCATCCCTTTATATACCTGCATGGAATCTCCGCTGATGATTTCCGCATTCAGCATTTTCGCGAGTCCGATGCTTAGTTTTGTTTTTCCGACTGCCGTCGGTCCGACGAGTATGACGACAGGCTGTTTTTTATTTTTCAATATGTATCACTCTCTTTTATAAATCTCCCCCTAATTATAGCATTCATTTCTTCAGGCACCTATCCATTTTCCCCTTTTTCCTGAGCGCTAAACGTCCACTACCACCCGATCGGCTCGTTTCCGACAACCTCTCTCGTTTTTCCTTTGAGTGTATGGCGGTGCGTTTTCCGTCCTTCCTCCCGCGGATCGTAAACGACGCCTCCGTGCTGGATCTGAATCGGCTCATTGTAGGCGGCAAAGGTGGTCTCTGAAAGCTCATGGTAATGTGTTCCGTCAACCCTCGGGATGGCAGGGCCGGAAATGCCGTAATACCTATGAAAATGGCCGTTTTCAAACGAGGTGATGCCCGTATAGAAATGTGTATGCTCATCTGTATTGCTGCCATTCTCCGGCTGCGAAAAGCCTTCAATCAAATGGTAATGCCCCTGCACTACATCCGTAACCGCCCGGTATGCGTGTGTGTGCGGAGGTTTTTTTGACCAATCGGACTGATACAGGCCCACAAAAGCTCACTCCTTTATTTTTTTGATAAACGCCCAATCAAAAATTGGTGGGCTGAATACTCTGTTATCATCTCAAATTTATTCTTGGAGGTACCTTAATTATGAATGAAGAATACACATACGCAGTAGATAGTGAAATGAGACAGTTTGGGCGTCCTGGCTTTGGGTTCGGACGTCCCGGATTTGGGTTTGGACGGCCGGGATTCGGATTTGGATTCGGACGGCCGGGTTTTGGATTTGGCCGGCCTTGGTTTGGTTATGGATTCGGACGGCCGTTTGGTTTTTACGGCGGACCGTTTTTCGGAGGGCTTGTCGGGGGGCTTGTCGGAAGCGCTTTATTCAATCCGTACTTGTACGGAGGTTACGGTTACGGCTACGGCTATCCGTATTACTATTGACGAATCAAAAAGGCTCCTCCCCGGGGGCCTTTTTGTATAGGCCGAATGTCTTGACTTAGCGGGCAAAGTTCGGATATTATTTTATTTTACTGCCTTAAACAAAAGGCATAAGGATTATGATGAGAGGGGGATTTGATATGATTCTGGGTTATATCTTCCTCACAATTGCTATTTTATCAGAGTCAATCGGCGCGGCCATGCTGAAGGTCTCCCGCGGATTTACGCGGTTTTTGCCGAGCGCGCTTGTAGTGGCAGGCTATTCATTGGCCTTTTATATGCTTTCACTGACACTGAATCTCATTCCGCTCAGCTTATCCTATGCAACATGGAGCGGAGCCGGAACGGTGCTCGCATCCATTATCGGAGCGAAATGGTTTCATGAAAAACTGGACAAGCAGGCCGTCATCGGACTCTTTTTCTTATTGGCCGGTGTCATTTTGATGAATTGGTAGAAAGGAGAGGCATACTGATGAAAGGATTACTTTGCTTGGCATTAGCCATTGTATCAGAAGTGTTCGGGAGCACGATGCTGAAGCTGTCGGACGGTTTTACGCACCTGTGGCCCGCTCTCGGCGTCATTGCCGGAATCGGAGCCTCTTTTATGTTTTTGAGCTTCTCATTGAAAAGCCTTGATTTATCCGCCGCATACGCGACATGGTCAGGTGTCGGCACCGCTTTAACGGCAATTGTCGGCTTTTTTGTTTTTAAGGAGGCCATGACAGTCAAAATGATGATCGGGCTTGTTTTGGTCATCACGGGCGTCATCCTGCTGAACCGTTCCAAGTCTCAAAAAGCTAAAAAAAATCAAACGGCCCGGAGCTGACCGTTTGAACTCGTCAAGCGCGGACAGCTTTTACTTCAACCTCAAGCTCCATCTCCACGTTTCCTTGGACCGCTCGTGAAATCATACACGAGGACTCCGCTTTCTGCGCTAACTTCCTGGCGAGCGTAAAGTCCGTTTCGGCTGCATCCGGCTTTAATAATATAAACGGACGGTGAATGATTTTCTGGTACGTGAACACACCGTTCGTGACGTCTACAATTCCTTCAGATTCCATATGTAGATCTTCTTTATCCAGGCCGCTTCTTTCCATCATCGCCGCAAGCGTTATAATATAACAGGTCGCGGCCGCTCCAAGCAGCATTTCATCAGGATTTGTGCCTTCTCCGGGTCCGTCCATTTCCTTAGGAATGGACACAGCCGTTTCCAGCCGGCCGCTTTTAATATCGCCGACGTCATTGCGATTTCCGGGCCAATTTGCTTTTAAATAAAAGTGATGTTTTGCCAAGGGACAAACCTCCTTTTTTTCAGTTTACTCATCTTTCACTCGTTTGTCTTTTTTTAAGCTCACGAATACTCTTGATTGATCACTCTTTTTATCGTACGGACAAACCGGTAAAATTCCTCCGTTTTTGTGAATTCCCTTTCGCGATAATCAAAATTATCAAAAAACGCTTCCCGCTGTTCTCTGCTGATCTCAAGCTGTATGCTCAGCCCGGTTTGCGCCTGGTTATTGATATTTTCGGTGTTAACCCCGGCCAGACCGGTTTTTGAGGTTGCCAATTCTGCAGAAAATCCGTTTCGTTCGAGAGCTCTCACCAATTTTTTCGCCCGCTTCCGATCGCTTCCTCCGACAAGAGTATTTTTCTCGTCGCCTTTATAACCGTGCACTGCGATAACATAATGGTGCTGCTTAATGCTTTCGACTGCTGAAGGCTCATCGAACTTGGTGCTCGTAATATGAAGAGTCTGGTTATCATGCGGTTTTAATCCCTCAAACAGATAGGTTGAAAAATCATCGCTGAAAGAGCGGACGATCTCGCTCACCCCGCCCTCAATTCTCCCTCCGTGCGGCGACATGATCAATACGGGGCTCCCCTTTCGCTTATTGTACGATATATGATAATCATCGGGGTCTTCATGTTCAGCCAGATCTTTAAAATCTGTGTATGTATCAGAAGAATTCGAGGGGTCAGGATCTGACGCATAATGAGCACATCTTATTAGTAAGACCATTGCTACGATAATGATGACATTAAGTAAAATTCTTTTCATCAGCTCTCCTTCTTTGCTCCTTTCTGAAAAATGACATGTTCATTATATGGATTTTTGTCAATAGGTCTTATCTTAACATTCTATTAACATTATCATCAGTGAAAAACTTCCCGGTTTCGAAAAATCAATGGATTGTCACGGTTCAAGCGCTCAAATGCCGGGCATCAGTGAAAAAAGGTTGAGAGAGGGCAAAAAAAAAGGGAGGAACGCCCGAATTTTCAGGGGCGGGAGATTCACGGCCGGAAACGGACGGCATCAAGAATACGCTTTTAAAAATGAATATCCGCCTCCCGAAGCAAATGCACAGGACAGAATGGAGCCCGTCAAAAAAGTTCTCATCTGCTTTTTTGTACAGCAAAATGCCGTTACAGCCCGCTCATCCCCTTTTTTTATAATAATGGTCCGTTTTGAAATGGAGCCGTCTTTTTTCATATATATAATATCAATCGGAAGCTGTTTTTCCAAGGAATGTCTCAATATTATGTTCATGTATATACCTCCTTCCGCCGGCTTCATTATAAACGAACAAACGTTCCGTTTCAAATCGATTTCTTCTCCTGAAAAAGCCGCAAGTAACCAGCGCTCCTGAAGGACAAACAAACTGACCGAACATACGGCCTGTTCATATGGTATAGAGAGAATCGCCAGAATGGGAGGAAAAGTATATATGTTTGGTTACTCAATGGTACAAATGGTGCGGTCAAATGCTCATAAGCTGGACTGGCCGCTCAGAGAAAACGTCTTACAGTTATATAAACCTTTCAAATGGACACCTTGCTTTTTGCACAATTTTTTCGAAAAAAAGGTGAAAAACAGAAAGAAAATGTCAGTCATCATTGAATTTGAAGAGGGCTGCCATGAATCCGGTTTTCACAGCACAGGACAGGTCTTATCAAAAGAAAAACGCTGCACCATAAAAAAGCAGTTTCAAACAATCAATTGCTGCAGCGCCGAAGTCACTCCGTCCGCCCTTCACATGCTTCTTTCGCAATGCCGGGATATCCGTAAAATCTATTTAAACCGTGAAGTAAAAGCGCTCCTTGATACGGCAGCTGAATCGTCTCATGCAAAAGAAGTGACCCGTAACGGCACCGTATTAACAGGAAAAGGCGTAACCGTCGCCGTTATTGATACCGGAATCTATCAGCATCCCGATTTAGAAGGCAGAGTTATCGGATTTGCGGACTTCGTCAACCAAAAGACAGAACCGTATGACGACAACGGGCACGGCACCCATTGCGCCGGTGATATTGCAAGCAGCGGCGCTTCATCTTCCGGTAAATATCAGGGGCCGGCACCGGAAGCCGATCTGATCGGAGTCAAGGTTTTAAACAAATCAGGATCAGGAACCTTGGCTGATATCATTGAAGGTGTGGAATGGTGCATACAATATAATAAAGAACACACGAAGAATCCGATCAGAATCATCAGCATGTCACTGGGCGGAGATGCGCTCAGATATGATAAAGAAACGGACGACCCGCTCGTGAAGGCCGTTGAAGAGGCATGGAATGAAGGAATCGTCGTCTGCGTCGCCGCGGGCAACTCCGGTCCGGAAGCTCAAACGATTTCAAGCCCCGGTGTCAGCGAGAAGGTCATCACGGTAGGCGCCTATGATGACAATAATACAGCCGGCAATGAGGACGATACGGTCGCTTCATTCTCAAGCCGCGGCCCGACGGTGTACGGAAAAGAGAAGCCTGACATTCTTGCACCCGGGGTCGATATCGTATCTCTCCGTTCTCCGCGTTCATACCTTGACAAATTACAGAAATCAAATCGTGTAGGCTCCTTGTATTTCAGTCTGTCGGGCACGTCCATGGCCACTCCGATCTGTGCTGGCATTGCCGCCTTAATCCTTCAGCAAAACCCGCAGCTTTCGCCTGACGAAGTGAAAACATTGATCAAACAAAGTCCGGATCAATGGACAAATGAAAATCCGAACATTTACGGAGCGGGCGCAGTAAACGCTGAAAACGCCGTGCCGAAAGAGTAACCTTTTTATCATGAGAACGGGGTCGTCTGCACCTGCAGATGACTCCGTTTTTCAGGTGAACAGATGAAACATTTATAATGAAGGAACTCGGAATGCTTCAGAACCGGCTGTCAGAAAAAAAGATCAATGCAAGGCAGTGTATTTCTAAAAAAATAGGGAATAAGTATGGTGTAGATAAAAGGAGGAATCACAATGGCACTTACAAACACCGAATTGTCTGAATGGCTGCAAAAACAGATCGGACAAACGCTTGATATCAGAAAAGGAGAGCTGACAGACAGCCGAAACGAGATTTCTGATATGGACCAGATCATGCTTCACCTTGATGATGTTCTCGTCCGCCGGACAAACCATCCCGATGACTATGTAGCAGACGAAGAGCTCGTCTTAAAAGGGCACGGCACAATCTATACGGAGGAAGGAAATGTCCCGCTTCCTCAAGATGCGTATGAAATCCCTCTGCTCGGCGATATTACCATCCAAAAGGAGCAAGACGGATTAAAGGTACATACAGATCGGGCCGTTTATACAATCGGGACCCGGAAAGAGCAACAAAAAGAAAAAACGCCCTGAACCAGCGGCGTTTTTTTATTGGTTTTTTTCTTCAGAATATCCGTGGAACATCGTGAATGCGCAAAGCATAATGCCTAAAATAATGATAATCGGAAGCCAGATCACGGCAAACTTATAATCCGGTTCGGCAAAAGCGCCGATGACCGCCCCAAAGCAATACAGCACCAAGGCAAGCGCGCGCAAAACAGCATCTCTCGTAAACTGCTTCCGCTTGTCCGCTTTGTAAAACCTTGCGGTGAGATCTTCAAAAAAATTAGCGAGCGTTCCCGTTAATACGGTCGTGGAAATCCCCGCTACACCAAGTTTTCTCGCGGCTGTCGTCTGCATTCCCATTGCGAAGCTGAGCAGCATAATCAGCACATAAACAGAAATGGCATCTGCAAAAAAGCAGGAGAACAAAGCAAACAGCAGCAAAACAGCTCCTTCAATAGCAAAAGCGGCAGTTACCGCAGAGGGCCAGAATGATTTCTTTTTATTGCCCACAAGCAGGGCCGCGGCAATAACGCCGGCAATAAATCCGATTAACGAGGTTAACGATTTGAGTACGGCAAGGTGCCATGAGTTGCCGATCGCCAGGCCGAACAGAACGATGTTCCCCGTCATATTGGCGGTAAAGATATGTCCCAGGCTTAAATAACCGATCACATCCACAATTCCCGCTGTTAAACAAAGAAGTAAAAGTGCAATATTTCGGTATGTAGTCACTGTCAATGTGATCCAATCCTTTCTCATGCTGATTCCAACATATAAGTTTACTCTTTGCCATTTCATATGTCCAGCCGGCGTGCCGCTTTTTCAGAGCATAAAAAAACTCCGGCGAACCGGAGAAGCTACTGAACGATAAATAGTACTCTCGTGCCGTCGGAGTATCCGCTCATTTGATTTCCAACCCATGAACCGGCCCCGCGGTTATCCGACGGGGTTACATATCTGATATCAGCCCCCGCCCCGCCTTCTGTGCAGACTGCCATGGGCCATTCATCACGGTCAAACCCGGGCTTTGTCGGAATTCCTTTCAATGATTCTTTCCTTCTATTCTCCGCTCCGCCCCGATCAATTGTACAAATCTCAGAATGACCTGCCGAAATGGCGTCTTTTATATGATTTCCCGTCTCCGGATATTTTGACAGCGGGAAATACAGCACCTGATCGTATCGGGATGCGGCACGAGCAGCACTGTCCGAATGGATGCCGGCGCCCGTAAGACCGAACTGAAGAGAGATCACCAAAAGCAGACTTGCCGCCCATTTCATAAACGCATTCATTCACATCCTCCTTAAGAAGTTGATATGAAGCGTAAATATGTATATTAGCCGGATTTAACACACATGATGAAATGGAAAAAAAAGTTTGCTGTTTTGTTGATAATCAACGAAAATGGCGGCTTTACGATTTGTCTATTGAACCGGCTTCTGTTTCCTTATATATTTTAGACATACTTATGAGCCGTTGTGATCAGTGTCTTCGGCAGATAAAAGGAGGAATGCCGTCCGGTCGGCAGGCACCGGCTGTTTGTTATGTCTTTTCAAAAACATGAAGGCGGGGAAATCCAGATGGAAAAAACAATGTTTCACCCACACTCACCCGAGTTTCACGAAAACCCTTTTGCGGTTTTAAGCAGATTCAGAGAGCAGGACCCCATACATAAATTCGAACTGCAGCGTTTCGGAGGCACCTTTCCGGCTTGGCTCATCACGCGTTATGATGATTGTATGGCGTTTTTAAAAGACGGCAGAATTACGAGAGATGTAAAACGGGTCATGCCGAAGGAGCTGATCGCGAAGCTGAATGTCAGTGAAGATATCGATTTTGTCTCAGAGCATATGCTGGCAAAAGACCCCCCGGATCATTCACGTCTTCGATCTTTGGTGCATCAGGGGTTCACTCCCCGGATGATTGAGCAGCTTCGCACCGGGATAGAGCAGATCACAGAAGAGCTGCTGGATGAAATGGAAACAAAAGCAGACCCTGATATCATGAGAGATTTCGCCGCACCGCTTCCGTTTATCGTCATTTCCGAGCTGCTCGGAATTCCGAAAGAGGACCGCGCCAAATTTCAAGTGTGGACAAACGCAATGGTCGACACGTCAGAAAGCGGACAAGATGCGACCAACCAGGCTCTCAAAGAATTTAAACAATATATGAAAACACTGATCGAAGAAAAAAGAAAACATCCGGGTGAAGACTTGACGAGCAAGCTTATTTACGCTGAAGAGGACGGCCAAAAGCTGAGTGAATCAGAGCTGTATTCCATGCTGTTTTTGTTAGTCGTTGCCGGGCTTGAAACAACGGTTAACCTTCTTGGCTCCGGCACCCTGGCGCTTCTTCTGCACAAAGACCAGATGGAGAAGATAAAGCGGCAGCCCGAAGATATCCAGACGGCGGTCGAAGAGCTTTTGCGTTATACCTCTCCCGTCATCATGATGGCGAATCGATGGGCGATTGAAGATTTCACTTATAAAGATGTTTCTATTAAAAAAGGTGATATGATATTTATCGGCATCGGTTCAGCCAATCGGGACCCGGAATATTTTGATGATCCTGATACATTAAATATAGCGAGAACACCGAACCGTCATATTTCTTTTGGATTCGGCATTCATTTTTGTCTCGGGGCTCCGCTCGCCCGGATGGAAGCATCCATTGCCTTTACCGCGCTTTTAAAACGGTTTCCGAATATAGAGCTGAAAGGCGCGCCCGAGGATGTAACATGGAGAAAAAATGTGTTTTTGAGAGGGCTTGAAACATTGCCTGTCAGATTTTAATATCGCCCCCCCTTGTTTATCGGGGGTTTTTTTAATGTCTTATAAACGGAAATCAATATGACATTGAAGATTTAGTACATAGTTAATTTAGTTCTATATAGATAAAAAAGCGGCCGGATTGCTCCGGCCGTTCTCTATTACCGTTTTACCAACTCATTTGTTTCGTCCAGCTTTTTTCTGAAAGATTTAAGGAAATTTGCGCTTATCGTTCCTTTGTTTGCGTACAGTTTTTCGCAGAATGCTTTAATGGCGTTTTGCGGCTTTGGTTCCGACAGCATTGTGACATGATTGGAAGAGTGAACGTCCAGCAGGTGAAACTGTTTCATCTGGCGTTCCCATTCTTTCCAATACGCATCTTGGTCTAACGGAATTTGTTCTTCCTCTGCTGTCAGATAACGTTCAAGATCTCCGAGGAACAAACCGCTTTTATTACGGAAGTAGTAGCATTGCAGCGCTTCCGGATGAGGCAGCGGCTTCATGTCATACTCTTCCATTCCGTAAGCGAGCTGCGTCTTCATCATTTGCTCCAGCTGCATCCGGATCGCTTCTTCGGATTTTGGCAGACCGCGCTTTTTGGCAAGGCCGATCAATTCTTTCAATACCTCTTCTTCCTCAGCCTGGACGGTAATGTCTTCTCTGCTGATTAATGCCTCTTCAAGGTTTTCAGGCTTAAGATATGCTGTAAGCATCGTATTGATCGTTTGCAGCATGACTGACTTAACAGATGGTTTTCTTTCTTTCCATTTATCACTGTACGGGGTGTCGATCATGACGGCGCTTTTTACCGTATGACCTTCCTCCTGCAAGAGGCGCACGGTTTCGTATGCAAGCATTCCGCCCAAGGAATATCCGCCGAGGTCATAAGGGCCTTTCGGCTGTACCGCTTGGATGATTCTCATATAAGAAGCGGCCGTCTCTTCGATTCCTTGCAGCGGCTCTTTCCCTGTCAAACCTCTTGCCTGGATGCCGTAAAAAGGTCGCTGACTCTTTTTCGCGAATGGCTGGTATGCTTCAACGCCTCCCGTTCCGCCGTGAAACCAAAAAACAGGACGGCCTTTTTCTCTATCATTCAGCTTGACGAGTTCGGGAAAATTTCGGCCCGCCTCCTGCGATTGGTTCGTTTTTAACAGCATGCTAATCTCCTGAACAGTGCTGCATTTCTGAAAAGCCTCCAGACTGATGCGGCTGTCTCCGCCCTCAAGTTTTTTCAGCAGCTGAATAGAGGAGATTGAATCGAAGCCGTATTCAGTCAGCGGCTTATTTTGATCCATTTCCGCTGGCTCCATCCCCAAAATGTCTGCCACAATGTCAGCCACGCTCTCGCAGCGGATCTGAGGATTCTGGGAAACCGGTGCAAGGCTGATGTCTTCTGGCTGACCGCCGTTCCAATACTTATGGTTTTCAAAAGGATATGTCGGAAGCGGCACTCTTTGAACAGATTTGCCTTGGTGGAGTCTGTCCCACGGTATATCCGCACCTTTCACCCAGCAAAATGCAAGCTTTTCCAGATTGTTTTCAGCCAATAGCGTCTCTGTGACGACTGTACCGAGAGTCCCTTCCAGTAAAACGCCGATATCTCCTGATCCAGTCTGCTGACTGCCTGTAAAGAAGCTTTTCATTCCATTGCTTTCTTCGGAAAATGCTCTGTACTCTTTCAGTTTTTCCAGCAATTCATCTTGATTGCGGGCAACGAGTGCCAGGCGGCAGTTCATCGCCTCACGGCCGGTCTGAAGCGTATAAGCAATATCCCGCAATGACGGAGTATCTCCAGTTTGCACAAAATCAGCCAGCTGACCTGCGGCCGCCTTAAGACGCCCTTCGCTCTTAGCAGAAAGCACGATAAGCTGCGGTTCACACGCAGATTCTGTGTCTTTATGGCTCAGGCTGTACTGTTCCAAGACGACATGCGCATTCATGCCGCCGAAGCCATAGCTGTTAATTGCGGCCCGGCGCGGGATCGGTCTGCCCGTATGGTCGGTGAGCTGTGTCCATTCCTGATTGTCTTCGGTGAAACGGAAGCGGCTTTTCTGAATGGCCATTTGCTCATTTGCAGCTGTAAATCCGGGAATGCCCGGGATGGTATGATGCTTCATGGCCATCGCCACTTTTATAAGGGCGGCCAGTCCGGAAGCGAGTTCGCCGTGCCCGATGCAAGGTTTCACGGTGCTGATATAACAAGGCGCGCTTTCCTCTTGATTTGCAGACTCGCCGTAACCCGCTTTGATTGCATTAAACTCCAGCGCATCTGCCATTTCGGAAGCAATGCCGTGCGCTTCAATATAAGTGACGGTTTGCGGATCAACATCGGTGTCTTCGTACGCTTTTTTCATCGCGGCCTTCATTCCCGCCGGATTCGGCGCGTGAAGCGACATGCCTTTACCGCCGTGAGACACTCCTGTTCCTTTAATGACCATGTGAATATGATCGCCGTCATCAATTGCCGCCTCAAGCGGTTTGATGATGATCACGCCCGCCCCTTCGCTTCTGACAAAGCCATCGGCATCTTTTTGGAACGATTTCGCCCGGCCGTTTTTGCTTAAATATCCCATTGAGTCAAAACCGATAAAGCCCTTCGGCGACTGCAGAATATTGGCGGCTCCCACGACAGCCTGCTCACATTCGTTATGACGGATTGATTGAACCGCCCTGTGCAATGCCACCAGCGTTGACGTGCAGGCAGCCTCGTAATATTCACTCGGTCCTTGTAAATTCAAGGCATATGATATTCTGTTCGGAATGATGGACGGGATGGCTGTTCCATTGTTCGGATCGCTGTTGCCCGCGGCAACGAAAACGCCTGTCGGTCTGCTTGATAATTCCTTATTTGTCAGGCCCGCATCCTCCATTGCCTTCCATGTATGCATCAAAAGCAGAAATTGCTCCGGCCCCATTTGTGATGCCTCTTTAGGGGAAATTCCGAAAAAGAGCGGGTCAAATTCGCCGACACCGTCAATAAAACCGCCCCATCTGAGACTCGTGTCATTCTCATCACCGGCGTAACGGCGCCAGTCCCAGCGGTCCGCCGGAATTTCGGTAATACAGTGATCCCCGTTTACGATGTGCTCCCAAAAAGACTGGATATCCGGGGATTGCGGAAACTGAGCTGACATACCGATAATCGCGATTCCTTGCTTGATATCGGCGTTATCACAAGGCGGATGCTGTTTCTTCGGTAAAGTGCGCTCTTCTGTTTCCGTGACCCTGGCCTCTTCTGAATGCTTATGATCGGCAAGCAGTTGAGAAAACTTGCTCTTATATGCTGACGCGAAGTGGCGGGTCAGCTCCTCCGCGGTCGGATACTCGAAAAACAATGTTGGATTCACATCGATGTCCGCCTCTTGGCCGATCTCTTTTGTCAGCCCGATCAGGCTCGCTGAATCAAGTCCCAATTCCATGATATTTGCGTCAGAACGAAGAGATGGCGCGGGTTCATCCATCATCTTGGCGAGCTTGCCAAGGACGTAGCTGCGGATATCATCTGTCAGACTGCCGGCAAAAATCGGTGCTCCCGCATTCTTCACAGCCGTTCGGGCCGGCTGATTTATCTGTTCGGTTTTCGGGCGGAACCGTTTCAGGGCATAGCCTTCAAAACGCATCACCACTTCCGATCGCCTGCTGATGACATCTGCGTTAATCAGAATCATTTCCCCCGTTTGTTTGGCCAGCTTGATGTGCAGCCAGCAATCGGTAAGATCTTCCGGGCTGCTGAAGGTGACGGAATTAATGCCGAACGGCAGATAGCTTTCCGCCTCCGTTTGGTCCAATAAAGAAAGCGAGGCCAAGTAAGCAGTGTTGGCGATTAATGGATTTACGGCATAATGATGCGCTTGTTGTGAGTCGCTATTGTTCAGGTTCACTTTCGCTAAAACGGCATCAGAGCCTTTGTACAGGCGGGTGATCGTTTTAAATTCTTCTCCCCACACGACAGTTCCCGTTCCGTCTCCGTATAACTCATCTATCCGGCCCACTTCCCGGTAAGAGCGCTGAATGGCCGCCAGATCCGCGTGCTGCTTTTGAAACGGATACGGGCTGCACTCGGCATACGCCGCTATGCTCCAATCAGGGGACGTGCGGCTGCGGTGCATTATGCTCAGTTCAAATCCATCCCCGTTTTGTTTCGATTCTGTTTTCAGCTCGATGCGATCGCCTTTTTTTACGGTAATGGGGCTCGCGTAATTCAGTTTTTTAATTTGTCCTCCTTCCGCTTCAGGAAAAAGATCACAAAAATGATCGACTGCCAGACTGTTATATGTAGCGCCGACGAGTACCGGTTCTCCGCTGAATTGATGCCCTTTCACGTATGGGTCGTCATCACTGTATACCGCCTGAACGCCGGCAGCGTTTTCTGATTCACCGAATTGAAAAGAAGTCCCGTGGTCAAAAGCGTAGGCCGGCAGATGAACGGCGTGCTCTTGCTGCAACTGATCAAACGCGATATTCTCTCCTTTTTCCCATTGCCGCGCACGCCGGCCAATATCAGGATCGGAGAAATTGAGATTCCGCTGATCCATGCGGTAAGCGGCCAGCTTTTCCAACAGTTCCTGAACGGAAGCAGCCGTAAATGCCGCCCGATACTCCGAATGATGCGTTCTTTTTTGCAGCGCGGATGCGATGGCGGCCGGATGAAGAGATGGCGTCTTTTCTAAGAAGGCCGCCAGTCTCTCAAGATAGGCTTCAAAACTCCATTTTGTTTTCGCTGACACAGGGAAAATATATTCCTCATCGCCGTGACGGGCCTGATCGGAATTCGGGCTGATATATTCTTCTACGATGAGATTTGCATATGCCCCGCCTGCCCCGAAGGAATTGATCATGCTTCTCCGCGGTATGTTGTCCCCCGTTTCGGCATCCCTCATACGCTCCCAATACTCGGTTTTTTCCTGCAGGTAAAAAGCCGTTTGTTCAAGCGCGATATTCGGGTTTTGCGGTTTTGCATTAATGGTTGGAACTAATGTTTCCCGCTCCATTTGCAGCAGCACTTTCGCGAGCTGGGACATGCCGGAGGCCGCCTCTAAATGGCCGAGATTTGACTTGACGGATCCAAGCGCGCAAAATCGTTTTTTATCGGTATATTGCGCGAACGCATTTGTCAGGGCAATGACCTCAATCGGATCTCCCAATACAGAGCCGTTTGCCGCTGATTCAACATAACTGATTGTTTCCGGATTGATTCCCGCCTTGTCAATGGAAGCCGCCATGAGCTTCGCCTGCTGTTTCGGATCCGGAGCCGTGTACATCTGCCTTCCGCCGCTATGGCACAACGCGCTGCTTTTAATGACCCCGTAAATATGGTCTTTGTCAGCAACCGCTTTGGAGAGCGGCTTCAAGAGCACCGCCCCGACTCCTTCTCCCGGCATCAGGCCCGTGCCGGTTCCGAAGCTTTTGCTCTCACTTCCCTGTTCAAGCAAATTCGCCCGTTCGAGCGCATCATATTTAGACGGTTCAAGCGTGAGATTGACCCCTCCGGCAATCGCCATGGAACAGCTGTTAAGCTTCAGGCTTTCACAGGCGAGATGAATGGCGCTCAGTGAGCTGGAGCATGCGGTCGTAACGCCCATGCTCGGACCCGTTAAATTGAAAAAGTGGGAAATGCGGTTGGCGATATGCCAATCCCCTCCGTTAGAGCTGAGCGCGGCTTTTTCCAATGACGGGATATTCCAGAAATATTGATTGTACATACTGCCCATAAATACACCGATGCCGCTGTCTGATTCCTGCCATTCGTTTACTCTTTCTAACGAGTAACCGCCGTTTTCAAATGTTTCCCATACGGTTTCTAGGCTTAGACGGAGCTCAGGCGTCATCTCCATCACATGGTCTTCACGGATGTCAAACAAGTGATGGTCAAAAGCGTCAATATGCTGCAGAAATCCGCCGTACCGTGTTTTGCGTTCTTCTTTTCGTGTTTCTTTTGCCATTGTTTTCAGAAGACCGGACTTCCATCTGTTTTCCGGGACTTCCGTAATACAGCTGTCTCCGGCTTTTAAATGCTCCCACAGCTCATCGAGCGTTTCAGATTCGGGATAGCGGCCGCTGATGCCGATAATGGCAATGTCGTCACGATCAGAACGATTAACGGTGACGGTTTCTGTTTCCGGCTTTGGCGCTTTTGGCTCTTTTTGTTCAGTGATAAATCGCCGCGTTTCCGTGACAAGCGGCACCGGTTCATTCATTGCAGGTTCCGGATGCTCCGTTTCAGGAGGCGCTTGTTCGGCTCCGAATGCCTGCTGCAGCTTATCTGGGTAAGTTTCAAGCAAATATTCGGCAAGTTCTTTCGTATTCGTGTGTTCAAATAAGATCGTTTTCGGCAGCTCGCCCGTCAATGTTTCCAGTTCGCGGATAAAATTCACCTGCAAAATGGAGTCGACGCCGTATTTTTCAAAGCTGGTTTCCGGCTGAATGCGCTCGGGAGCAAGCTTTATGGATTTGGCTAACGTTTCTTTTATAAATTGCACGGTCCTGTCTGTGACTGAGAAAGCCGGTGCTGTGAAATCAGCCGGCTCTTTGGAAGCCGCAGTTTCTTCAACCGCCTGCGCGTCCGGCTGCTTTTGCCTGATGACGCCGTCGCTTTCTGCCGCCACGATCTGCTGGCCGAGGTGATGTGACGATTCCGCCATAAATGTAACGTATCGATATCCCTCGCTTTCCAGCGCAGACTGCCACGCTTCAGGATACAGCCCCGGGCATCCGGGAATGCGCAGTTTGGCGTCTTCATACAGCCACCAGCCTTCCAAAAGGCCGAATGTCAGGTGAGAATAAACCGAATGGCTGCTGATCTCATTTAATAGCAAAATCCCATTCTTTTTAAGCACCGCTTTGGCATTGCGAAGTGTCCGCCGAATATTTTTTGTCGCGTGAAGCACATTTGCCGCAATTACCGCGTCATATGCGCCCGCCTCTATACCCTGCAAAGCCGGGGGCTCTTCCACATTAAACCGCTTATAAGTCAAATACGGATTCTCGGGACCGTATTCTTTTTCAGCATGCATGAAAAAGGCCTTTGACAGATCGGTGTAGCAATATTCTTTCACATGATGTTTGTACTCTTTTAATCTTTTGAAAACGGCCGCGCTCGTCCCGCCCGTCCCCGCTCCGATCTCTAATATCCGGATTTCCGCGTTCGGGTCTTCTTTCAGGCGTTCTTCAATGAAAGCCGTCAATGTGTCAGCGAGCACCTCATTAAAGTAGTCTGCCGTTTCATTGTTTTTATAGATTCCTTCCACCAATTCCATTGAGGAATCAGGAAACAGAACATCAGTGGCAGAAACTCTGCCGGATAAAATATCCGGCAAAGCTCTGAGAGCGGTCTCCACTAAGGTGATCATCGCCTCTTTGCTGCTGTCCTTGAGTAAAGGAGCTTTCTTTTCATCCCATTCTTGCCACAGCACGTCCGCACGCTCTATCGGACCCGTTAACACATACGTACTGCCTGACTGTTTCAAAAAGCCTTTTTGCACCAAGATGGTGATGCTTTCTTCCAGCCACCTGCCGTAAAACCCCTGCATGACAGGCTGCGTTTCGTTTTCCGTAAAAAATCCGACAGATTTCAGCTGGCCTGCCAATAGTTTGTAAAGAAGATCTTCAGTGTTTTGCAAAGCCGTCCCCTCCTTAACTCAATTGTTGTACATGTCTTGTTACTTTAGGCTGATAGCTTCGCAGTTTTTGCATCGCCGAGCCGTGATGTTCAGGGTATACTTCTATCATTTCTTCCGGTTTTTCCTCCGGCTCTTCCGCCTGTTTCATCATGACGAACTGATTCAACGGGCCGCCGAGCAATCGTTCAAGCGCGGCCATTGCTTCCGGTGCTTCAATTGATCCGACTCCCGCCTGTTTCATCCGTTCTTGATAGTCAGCAGATGATACGATTCCGACACTGCCCCAGTAGCTCCAATTCATCACTGCCGCCGAATACGGCCGCGTTTTAGCCAAATGAGCGGCAAAGGCATCTTTGAAACTGCATCCGGCAGCATAATTGCTTTGTCCGGCCGCTCGTGCAAATGATTGAACAGATGAGAAGAACAAAGCAAAGTCCAGCGGCTCATTTCGGAACACGCGGGCCATATTCACGCTGACATTGACTTTCGCAGCGAGCACGCTTTTCAAACGGCTTTCCGGCATATTTGCCAGGCTCTGATCCTCTAAAACAATTGCGGAATGGATGATTCCGTTAATTTGCGGGTGCGTGCGTTTGATCGTTTCATACGCCCGTGTGAGCTCATTCGGATTTGCCGCGTCAGCTTCAATATAAATCGGCGCCGGGCCGAATTGGCTGAGCCTGTCGATTTTTTCCTGGATGGCGCTGTTATGTTTTCGTCTGCCGATCCAAACGACTCGCGCCTGATATGTTTTCACGGCATATTCGCTCCATGCCTCGCCGATGCCCCCCGCGCCGCCGATGACGACATAAACGCCGCCTTTTTGGTAAGCGGGCCGGCTTGACACCGGCTGCTGTACAGGAATAAGGCGCTGTTTGTACCAGTGATTGTTCCGGTACGCCCATGTATTGCCTTGCTCATCAAACGGCGCTGAGAACAGCTCCGCCTTTGAAACATCTTCCGGACATCCGGCATCAATCAGCCTTGTTTGCCAGTTCGGATACTCTTTTGCGAGCGAGCCGACCAAACCGTGAACGCCTGCATGAGCCGGATCAATAATGTCCGCCGGCTGTACGGACTGTGTTTTTATTGTGACTGCAGTCAAGCTGATTCGCTTGCCTCCATATCCTAAAGCAAGCATTGCCTTAATCACTCTGTACATCTGGATGACGCCCGCATCCTGAGCTTTCACCATGTCATCAGCGCTGTGAAAAGGAGCGATCCATACGATATGCCCGAAAGACCCTGTTGCTTTCAGTTCAGCCGCAACAGCCTCTATTTCATCCTCCGGGTTGATATGGAGCCGTTTCGCAGAAGGATGATGCAATTGAAAAGCCGCGCTTTCCTCATCCCCCGCGATAAAGACAACCTCTTCCGTCTTATATGCCGGGCTTTGATCACGGAAGTCCGCGAGATCCCACACCGGAGCCAGAAGGTTTGCTCCATTTAATGATGTTTCCGGCGCGGAGCCTTCCATCATTCTGGAAGAAATCCCTTTAATTCTGACACAGACCCGGCCGGTCTCATCGCATAAGTCAATGTCCATACGCTGTATTTTTTCATCCGTTCCCCGGGAGCTGACGTACGCCCACATGCTTGTCGTGCACGGACTGAAAATGTCCAGTTCTTCAAGGGCGAACGGCAGTGACAGCTGGTTATCATCTGCGTGAAGCTTCAGACCGATTGTCGCTTGCAAAGCTGAATCAAGCATACACGGGTGAAGAACGTATTGATCTGCCGTTTCTTCGAGGAAGGAAGGCAGCCGGAGCTCAGCTAATGCTTGATTGCTTCCGATATGAATCTGCTGAATTCCTTGTTGTCCTGGACCGTATTCAATGCCGATTTTGCTGAATAAGCCGTAACACTGTTCAGAAGTCAGTATACTGAGGCCGCATTGAGCTTTCAGTGCGCCTATATCACGGTGCGGAGCCTCCCCGGCGCTGAGAATGCCGGCAGCCCCCTGACAGTGTATCTGCCTGCCGCTTGCTTCTGTTTGTGAGTCCGTGTAAATGTCATACACGATTTCACCGTCTTCCCTCGGAATCAGGCTGATTTGCGCTTCAATCGGGCGGGTTCCCGCTTCGATCGGCCGAACCCAAACGATGTTTTTCAGGCGGGTGACAGACGGAACTTCCTTTTGCCCTTTGACTGCCTGAGCAACCGCCGCCCTAGCCATTTCCAAGTAGGCAACGCCCGGCATAACCGGCTTGCCTTTAATAAGATGATCGGTGAAAATCGTCTCTTGTCCCGTAAATTCGGATCGGTACCGCTGCTCTGTTAAATCTGATACATTTTCGTGAAGCAGCGGGTGCAGTACCCGCGACGTCGGCACAGCTTGCGGTTTCTCTGCTTTCGGCCGGTTGTCCGTGATCCAGTACCGCTCTTTCGCAAACGGGTAAGCAGGAAGACTCATCCGTTGGGGCTTGATATCAGAATATAAGCCGTCCCACTTGATATCCGCGCCCTGCACCCATAATTCCGCAAGCTTGTCATTCTCTCGGCGGCTTATCAGCTCTTCGATATCCGCTTCGCCGTTTGCGCCTGCCAGAATGGACTTCAGGGAGGTTTTACCCACTTTTCCTTTATAAATGCCCGCTATATCATAACGTCCTTTCGCACAGCTCTTTAGCTTGTCCCGAAGTTCTTCGGCCGAGGAAGCGATAATGGCCGCTCTTTCTTCCATCGCATCACGTCCCTGCTGAAGCGTGTAAGCAACATCGGCAAGATCCGCATCCGTAAAAGAAGCTTGCGCCAGCTGCTGCGCCTGTTCCTGCAGACGCTCTTCTTCTTTGGCCGACAGCACAAAGATTTGAGGGTGTGTGAAAACAGCTGTTTTTCTTTCTACCTTCGGGATATATTCTTCAATGACGACATGGGCGTTTACGCCGCCGATGCCGAAAGAACTGATTCCCGCACGGCGCGGCAGATGATTGCCGTTTTCGTCTTTCAATGCCGTCCATTCTCTTTTTTCCTGTAAGATGTAAAACGGACTGTCTTTCAGCTTGATATACGGGTTGATGACCTCGCTGTGGAGGCTTTTTGCAAGTGTTTTATGCTTCATCTGCATCAGCACTTTGATCACACCCGCGACACCGGCTGCCAGTGACAGGTGGCCGATATTGGTTTTGGCCGAACCCAGACCGCAGTGACTCGCATAAACGGCGGAATCGCCTGTTTTTTCGTACAGCTTTTGAAAGGCGGATTTCAGGCCGTTGATTTCGACCGGATCGCCAAGCTCCGTTCCGGTTCCGTGCGCTTCTATATAAGTGACGGTTCTCGGATCAATGCCGGCTTTGTCATAAGCCGTTCTGACGACTTCCGCCTGGGCTTTCGGGTTCGGTGTCGTCAAGGAGTTCGCGCGTCCGCCGTGGTTGACCGCGCTGCCTTTAATGACGCCGTAAATATGATCGCCCGCTTTTTCCGCTTCTGACAGATTTTTCAAAAACAGAATTCCGGCACCTTCACTGACGGCAAATCCGTCCGCCCTGTCGGAGAATGTTTTACATTTCCCTTCTTTGCTCAGCGCTCCCGCTTTGTCATAAGCGATGTGGCCTTGCGGAGTGACGACGGTATTCACGCCGCCGGCGATCGCCATATCGCAGTTCCCGTTTTCAATGGCGCATACGGCGTGATGAATCGCGACCAGCGAGCTGGAACAAGCCGTGTCGATCGGTTCACTCGGCCCGTGCAGATTAAGCATATAGCTGACGCGGTTCGGCCCCGCTGACGGACTCATATTTGCGGCTGACGCACCGCCGATATCCAGGTCGGAAAACAGTGAGCCGTATCCGGTATTCCCCGTGCCGATATACAGGCCTGTTTTCGTGCCGGAAAGGCTTTTAGCGGAATATCCCGCATCTTCTATCGCCTTCCACGCATACATCATTAACAAGCGCTGCTGGGGATCCATCTGTTCGGCTTCCAGCGGTGAAATTCCGAAGAACAGCGGATCAAAATCCGCAACTCCGTCAATAAATCCGCCCCACTTTACATTTGTTTTGTTGGCTTCATTAAGCGGGTCACCGTAATACTCCCGCCAGTCCCAGCGATCCGCCGGCACCTCTGTTATACAGTCTTTTCCCTCTTCTAAGTTGCGCCAATACTCATCAATATTTGCGGCCTTCGGAAACACCCCGCTCATGCCGACAATGGCGATCGGTTCCGGTTTATGTTCAGCCGCCGTCTGAACAGGCTGTACGGCAGTTTTTGCAAATCGTTTGTTCCCTGCCAGTCTGATGCCGCCATCATCAGTTACGCCGCTTTGTTTTTCTTCTTTCGGCTGTGTGCTGCCGGCAAATTGTGTTTGATAGTCTTCTGCTAAATGATGCGCCAAGGCTTGAATCGTCGCATATTCAAAAAATACGGTCGGTGTCAGATCAAGCTGATAAGTGTCATTCAGCTTGTTGGCGAATTCCGTCAGCGTAATGGAATCAAATCCGTATTGATTGAACTCCAATTCGATATCGATTTCTTCAATGTTGATTTTCAGAAGCCCGGAAACCTCTTTTGCCAGCAATTCCTGAAGTTTTGCCGTCAGGTCTTTCGGCGCAGGCGTTTCCTCCGTTTTCTTAACCGGTGCAAAAGCGGCTGCGGGAGTCTTTTGAAGCAGCTTTTCCCGCATTACGGCGCCGTTTCCTTCCATGACGAGCACGCTTGTTTTCCCCGTGCTCCATGCTTTGTAAAGAGCTTCTATTCCGGTTTCAGTGCGCATCGGCGTTACGCCGGTTCTTTTTTCGGTGTGCTTCGCCATTTCTTCATCGACTTGCATTCCGCCGTCTTTCCAAAGCGGCCAATTGACCGACAATGTATGTCCGTGGCGGTACATTGCCGTAACCAGTGCGTTGCGGTATGCCGCATAGCTGTCCATAAATGCGTTTGCCGCCGCATAATCCGCCTGTCCCGCATTCCCGGTGACGCCGGAAATGGATGAGAAAACGATGAAAAAGTCCAGCGCTAAATGCTCGGTTGCTTCATCAAGGTTGACAAATCCGTCCGTTTTAGGAGCCAATACACTGTAAAACTCTTCGGTTGTTTTCTTTGCGATATACTGATCTTTCATCACACCCGCGCTATGAATGATGCCGTGAAGGCCGCCATATTCCGTCTCAATTGTTTTGACCAGGTCTGCCGCAGTTTGAGCGTTTGTTACGTCAGCCTGCTTGTATTCCGCTTTTGCTCCGAGTGATTCAAGCGATTGCAGCTGCATCCGCTGATTCTCGCTTAAAGCGGAACGGCCTGTCAAAACCAGTGTCGGCTCTTTGACTTTGCGGGCGATTTCTTTCGCGAAAATAAAGCCTAAGCCCCCGGCTCCTCCGGTAATGAGATAAATGCCTCCGTCGTTCCACGGAATGCGTATTTTGCCGCCGGACACGGCCGTTTCTTTGACATCTGCGCTGTATCGGATGCCGTTTTCATATTTGATATGGCTGTCATCAGCCCGTGTTTTATTTTCTCTGATGATGTCTGTGATTTTTCCGTTTTCCGCCGGTTCTATTTCAATCAGCTGGGTTTTCAGTTTTTTATGTTCCAGGCCGGCTGTTTTTAACAGAGCTGAAATGCCTGAGAGCAGCTGATGCTTATCTGTTTTAGAGAGAACCGTCTGGATGAGGACGTCTCCATCCGTCTCTTCCTTCAGCAGTTTTTGCAGCGTCTCCAATATCCGTCCTGTATAATCACGGAAGCGCGCCGCCGCTTTCCCGTGCGGGGAGGTCATTTCAATACATTCAGCTCCCGCGGCTTCAACGGCTTGTTTCAATCCGGCGTCTGTGTCACAAAGCAACACGATATGCCGGGCAAAAACCGGTTCCGTTTGAACGGCGGTTTCATCGCTTCGGCTCCATACCGGCTCAAGCATGAGCGTTCCCGGAGCTTTTTCTTTTTTCTCAGGTTCTTTTTCAGCCGTTCTGAATGACAAACCTTTCAGCCTTACGCACACCTTGCCGTTTTCATCACAAATATCAAGATCGCGTTTTTCAATCTGGCCGGCTTTGTGGTCTTCAGAAAGTCTGGCGTAAACCCACATCTCGGCAGCGCAGGCGCTGAATACTTCAAGCTCCTGAACCGCAAACGGAAGCATCAGTTTTTCATCATTTGTTCCGGTTAATATGCTTGATGCCTGCAATGCAGAGTCCATTAAGCCCGGATGCATGACATACTCCTGTACCGTGTCCGCACAAGCCGCATCAAGAGACAGTCTGCCCAATACGAAATCATCACCTGTATAAATTGCTTTGACACCACGGAAAGCCGGGCCGTAATCAAAACCGATTTTGCGGTACATATCGTATACTTCATCTGCAGAAAACGGTGTCTCGGCGGATTGTGATCTCAGCTTTTGGAGATCAATGACCGGAGCCTCGGCGTCAGGGCGGACTGATACTGCCCCTTGGCTGTAAACGGACGGCTGATCTGTTTCCTGACCGCTGTAAATGTCGAATTGAACGTCATTTGCCGTTTCAGGAATGAGACGGATGTTGACATGAACCGGCTCGTCTTCAATGGTGATCGGCCGCACCCAAACCGTATTCTTAAGCTTGACGCTTCCTTGTCCGGCCGGAACTTCAGATGCCTGTTCCATTGCTGCGCGCGCCATTTCAAGATGTGCCACCCCCGGTAAAATCGGCACGCCTTTTACAACATGGTCCGCAAGGTAAAATTCTTCTCCTGTATAGATTGAGCTGAACCGCTGTTCTGCAAGGTTTGAGGTATTTCTGTGCAGAAGCGGATGAAGCGCGTCTTGTTTTCCGGCAGACACAGTGCTTGTTTTTTCGTGTTTTCCGGTGCTTTTTGCCGCCCAATAGCGGTCTTTTGCAAAAGGATACGACGGCAGGCTCATGCGTTTAGGCGGCCGGTCTCCATACAGCTTCGCCCAATCGACGTTCAGCCCTTTGACCCATAATTCAAGCAGCTTCGCGTATTTGCCGCGTGCCATCCATTTTTCAACGGCTTCTTGAATTTCTTCATCTTCCGTCAGCATTTGCAGGGTGCCTTTGTCTATTTTTCCTCTGTACAAATCCGCGTGCTTATCTCCAGTGATAAACTGTGACAGTTTTTCCTGCAGTTCTTCTGCGGATCCGGCAATAACCGCCAGGCGTTCTTCCATGGCGTCCCTTCCGATTTGGAGGGTATATGCCATAGAAACGAGGGAGGATTGATTGTACCGTTTTTCAGTAAGCGCACGTTTCAGCTGTTTTGCCTGCTCTTTCAGGCGTTTTTCATTTTTGGCGGACAGAACGAAAAGACATGGGTCGATATGAGAGTCATCTGCTTCCTCTCTGTCTTCTGGGATGTATTCTTCGATGACGACGTGGGCATTTACGCCTCCAATGCCGAATGAGCTGATGCCCGCGCGGCGCGGCTGTTCGTTTCCGCGTTCGTCCGTCTGCGTCTTCCATTCCATCGTCTCCCGCACTAGATAAAACGGGCTGTCTTCAAGCTGAATGTACGGATTTACCGTCTCACAGTGGAGACTTTTTACTAATGTCCGATGCTTCATCTGCAGCAAAATTTTAATAATGCCCGCTGCTCCCGCGGCAAGGGATAAATGGCCGATATTCGTTTTGACTGACCCTAAGCCGCAATAGCCGGCCGCTTTCTCTTTTCCGTCTGCAAACGAGCTGAACGCTTGTTTCAGGCCGTTAATTTCAACAGGATCTCCCAGTTCTGTTCCGGTGCCGTGCGCTTCGATATAAGAGACTGTTTTCGGATCAATGCCCGCTTTTTTGTATGCGGCTTTAATGACTTCCGCCTGTTGTTTCGGGTTAGGCGTTGTTAAAGATGCCGCGCGGCCGCCGTGATTCACCGCGCTTCCTTTAATAACGCCGTAAATATGGTCCCCATCCGCCTCAGCGGCTTTCAGCTTTTTGAGGAAAAAGAGCCCTGCTCCTTCACCATGGGCAAAACCGTCAGCCTGATCAGAGAACGTTTTGCATCTTCCTTCTTTACTCAGCGCGCCTGCTTTGTCAAAACTGATATACACATCCGGAAGAACAATCGTATTGATCCCTCCCGCCAGAGCCATGTCGCACGTCCCTTCTTCAATTGAAGAAACGGCATGGTGTATGGCAACGAGCGAGCTTGAGCAGGCGGTATCAATCGGCTCGCTCGGCCCGTGCAGATTGAGCGTATAGCTGACACGGTTCGGTCCGACAGACGGACTTGTATTCGCCGCGGATGACCCTTCAATCTCCGCATCGGCATTGGCTAAAAGAGAACCGTAGCCGGTATTTCCGGTCCCGATAAACACACCTGTTTTTGTGCCTGAGAGACTCTTTGACGCATATCCGGCATCTTCAATCGCTTTCCACGCGTGCGTCAGCAAGAGGCGCTGCTGAGGGTCCATTTGCTCCGCTTCCCGGGGTGAAATCCCGAAAAACAATGGATCAAATTCAGCAATTCCGTCAATAAACCCGCCTTGGTTGACGTTTGTTTTATTAGCTTCTTTTGCGGGATCCCCGTAATAGTCCCGCCAGTCCCAGCGGTCTTTCGGAATCTCGGTCATGCAGTCTTTGCCTTCTTTCAGGTTCTGCCAGAAAGCTTCAATGTCTTCTGCCATCGGGAAAATCCCGCTGATGCCTACGATTGCGATCGGTTCCGGCCCTTGGTCCCGCTGCACTGTCTGCGGAAGCGCCTCAGGCAGAGTGCGGCGTCGCTTAACGGCCGGGCGCGTGATTTGAGTCTCTTTTACCGGTCTTGCCGATTGAACCGTTTTTGTATTTACCGCAAACCGTCCGGCAAATCCCTCTTCGTATTCACTGATTAAATGAACGGCGAATTCATGGATTGTCGGATGATCAAAGAAAATCGTCGGCGTTAACGTAAGCCGGTACGTTTTGTTTAACTGGTTCGTAAACTCAGTCATCGAGATAGAATCCAGCCCGTATTTTGTCATTTCTTCATGAGGATCAATTTTGTCAATGTTTACTTTTAAAAGTGAGGCCGTCTGCTGTTTTAACAAATGCTTCACTTTTTCAAGCAGGCTGTCAGTATCAATGTCATGAACTACAGTGGTCTCTGCTTCCGGACGATGATCATTCTCTTTGCGGAACAGTTTTGCTTTCATGTGTTTCACATCTCCTTCAAGAACCGTCATCCGGGCTGTCCCGCTCATCAAGCCTTGATATAAAGCCTTGATGCCGGCATCTGTGCCGAGCGGTGCGATTCCCGCCTCCTGCATCAGCATATCTTCCGTCTGCTTTCCTGCCTGCATTCCGCCTTCTTTCCATAACGGCCAGCTGACAGAAAGCGTCTTTCCGTATCTTTGTCCTGCGGCTTGTAAAGAACGGCGGTACTCGGCATACATCTCCATAAAGACATTTGCAGACGCATAATCAGCCTGGCCGACGCTTCCAAGCACACCTGATAAGGATGAAAAGACAATAAAGACATCTAATTTCTCATGTTGTGACGCTTCATCAAGATACACAAGGCCCTTCACTTTCGGAGCGAGAACGTGTTGGTATTCCTCTGCCGTCTTCTTCACCATGTAGTTGTCTTTTATAATGCCGGCACTGTGAACAATCCCGTCCAGCCTGCCGTGCCGTTTGCGTATATTGCGGATCAATCGGTATACTTCTGCTTCGTCCGTGACATCGGTCTGCTCGTAGAAAACAGAAGCGCCGGCAGCACGTACTGTTTCCAGCATGTCTTTCTGCTTTTCTCTGAGAGCGGACCGGCCGGTTAGTAAGATGACGGCGTCTTTTGTACGGTTTGCGATCTCTTTTGCAAAGATCAGACCTAAACCTCCGGCACCTCCTGTAATGAGATAAACGCCTTCGTCTTTCCACGGAATGTCCGGCTCCGCTTGAGAAATATCCATCTCTTCCCAATCAGCGGCAAAGCGCTTGCCGTTTTCATATTTCACATGGACGCTTTTTGCATGCATACGGTTTTCGGACGCTTTTTCCGCTATGCCTTCAGCACTTTCTTTCTCCTCGGCTTCGATCATTTGACAGATCAGCTTGGATTGTTCAAGGCATGCGGTTTTGAAGAGGCCGGTAATGCCTGAGAACACCTGCTGTAAGCCTGCTGACCGCGTAACAGCTTGAAATAGAACGCGGCCCTTCGGCTTGCTTTTCATTATGGTTTTAATATGGTCAAACAGCTGGCCCGCATAAGAATGATACCGCTCTGCAATAGATGCGGGACGATCGTCCAAGATAATGACGCTTGCATGTTCAAGCTTTGCTTCGACAGCTTGTTTTACGGCTTCATCGTACTCACAAAGGAAAATGATATGCTCTTCATACGTTGGCTCGTGGTCCGCCGGTTCCGGCTGCTCTTTCCAGATCGGTTCAGCGAGCAATGTGTCCGTACGGCTGACGGAAACGCCGGCACCCGCGTTTTCTTCCATGATCCGCGTTGAGAAACCTCTCATCCGCACACAAAGCCCGCCGTTATTGTCATATAGATCAATATCGGCTTTTTGGATAGGATCGCCGGCTTTATTGTTCGCGCTGAATGTGACGTGCACCCACATATCATCAGCGCACGGATTCAGAACGTCCAGCTCCTCTAAAGCAAACGGCAATGCGGCTTTGAATGGTTCCCCGCTTTCTGCAAGCAGCGCTCTCGTCACGTTTTGCAAATATTCGGCGGCCTGAAGCGCACCGTCCATCATACTCGGATGAAGGATATAATCAGCTTTTGTATGAGAGACGGATTCAGGAAGCTTCAATTTAGCAAGCAGCCGGTCTTCGCCTTTGTATACAAGCTGCACCCCTTTGTATCCGGGCCCGTAATCAGCACCGATCATTCCTTTGTAAAACGCTTGAGATTCGATTGTTCCCTGTGTGCACCGGCGCTTCAGCTGCTCAATATCCGCCGCTTCCTCCGGTTCCTTCCGGATGATTTCAGCGATGCCCTGATTATAAAGAGGAGCTTCTTCACCGATAGAATCGTTACCCCCGTACATTCTGTATTGAATCTGTCCGTCCTCTTCTTCATAAAGTCCGATATGGACACGGACAGCCTCCTGATCGGCTACCACCGGGCGGACCCATACAATATTCTTTAAGCGCAGGCCCAGAGAATCCTCTGTTGCCCCGCCGATGCTTTTCTCCGCCGCGGCCCGTGCCATCTCAAGGGTAACGGCAGCCGGCACGATCGCCATTCCTTTAATGATATGCTCGGCAATAAAATACTCTTTTCCCGTGAATTCCGAACTGAACCGCTGCTCCTGCAAGACGGATGTATTCTGATGTACCAGCGGATGCAAAAGCTTGGTATCCGTTTGCTTCACGGTTTCTTCCGGCCAGAAGCGCTCCTCTGCGAACGGGTAGGTCGGCGCACTGATTCTTTGCGGCGCGGAATCCTGATACAATAAGCCCCAATCGACACGCGCTCCTTCAACCCAGAGTGCCGCCAGTGCTTTCAGCTTTTCATCCCTTGTCTGACATGCCGCAAGCTCTTCCATCTCCTGAGCTGACACTTCTCTGCTTCTCACTTTTTCGCCCCGTAAGATGTTTTGGTCATTGCTATTGATGAAATCCTGCAGCTGACGCTTCAAATCGTGACGATCATGACTGATAAAAACGGCTCTCTCTTCCATCGCTTCACGTCCGGTCTGATACGTAAATGCCAGATCATGCAAGGAAACATCGTTTTCGGCTTCATCCAGAAAGCCGGATAAACAGGATGCATAGGCAGTAAGACGCTGCTTATTTCTCGCTGACAGCGGAACGATATAAGGCGGCTGTCCGTCATTTGATCCGCTGATCGTTTTGTTTTCATACTGTTCAAAAATGGCGTGTGCGTTTGTTCCTCCGAGTCCGAATGAGCTTAACGCTGCGCGGTGCGGCGTCTCTCTCTCCGGAAGCGGTTTTCTCTTATCCGCCACATAAAACGGCGAACCGCTGAATTTGATATTCGGATTCGGTGACGTGTAATTAATGGTAGGCGCCAGCTCCCGATGATATAAACTCATGGCGACTTTGATGCACCCGGCCAGACCTGCTGCTGTATCCAAATGTCCGATATTCGTTTTTACGGAGCCGATCCCGCAATACTGCCCCCGGTCCGTGTAACGTTTATACACTTGCTGCAGCGCGGACATTTCAATCGGATCACCCAATGTCGTTCCTGTGCCGTGCGCTTCGATATAGGAAATCGTCTCCGGGTGAATATTCGTGCTGTCTAAAACATGCTGGATGACGTCAGTCTGACCTTTTACACTCGGTGCGTAAAAACCGACTTTATCCGCTCCATCATTGTTCAGACCGATGCCTCTGAGCATGGCGTATATGTGATCTCCGTCCTGAACGGCTTGTGACGCCTTTTTCAGCAGAATGACGGCCGCTCCTTCTCCGCCCGCCATACCGTCGGCTGAAGCATCAAATGCCTTGACATGCCCGTCGCTTGAAAAATTCAATCCGTTTTGGTGCACATAGCCGATGCCGGTCGCTGCATGCAGAGTTGCTCCGCCGACGAGCGCGTATTCCGATTCTCCGCTCGTTATGCTTTTGTAGGCTGAATAAAGACCGACTAATGATGATGAGCAATTGGAATGAACGAAATAGCTTGGCCCTTTTAATCCGAGCTTATGGGAAACCATCGTCGGAATCGTGCCGCTCTGCGCTAACACCCATGACACATAGCCGTCGGGAGATTCATGGCCTTCTGTCGTTTTTTCCGGCAAAAGCGACCGATACGAATTATTGCTTGCCGACATATATACGCTTGTCTTCGGAATCTCTTTCGATACATATCCCGCGTCCTCGACGGCTTTCCAAGAATGAAGCAGCAGAAGCCGAAGCTGAGGATCCATAAATTCTGCGTCTTTCGGAGAAATGTGAAAGAACTCAGGGTCAAAGAGATCTTTTCCTTCTATCGTCGATAATGCCGGCACATAGTCGGGATTTTCGATCAAATCTTCAGGCACGCCGGCTTCCCGAAGTTCTTCTTCCGAATAGAACCGGACGCTTTCCTTTCCTTCTCTTAACTGCTTCCAAAACTCATGATGATTTTTCGCGCCGGGGAACTGGCAGGAAATCCCCACTATCGCCACACTGTCTTCAAAGTAAGACGGCATCCCGTTTTGCGGTGTATGTTCTTTTTCTCTTTCATCTTGGCCGGACACCTCTGATTCAGCCGCCTGTTTTGTTTCAACAATAAATCGGCTGATCGCCTGAATGGTAGAGTGTTCGAATAAATCCGTGACGGTAAAATCGCATTCCAGCTCCTGTTTAATGCGTTCTGCCGCCGCAACAGCCAGAAGCGAGTCGCCTCCCACATCGAAAAAGCCGTCTTCGATTTTGATGCCCGCCGTATTCAGCAGGTCTTCCCATATTGCGGTCACTTTCGCTTCCGCTTCTGATAACGGCAGTCTGCCCGTCTTTTCAGACCGGTGAACGATTACCTTGCGCTGTTTTAGGTCTTTGCGGTTCACTTTTCCGCTCGGTGTTAACGGCAGCGCATCCAGGCGGATAAAATGGGCAGGCGCCATATAATCCGGCAGGCTTGATAAAAGATGGTTGCGGAGCGCTTTTTCGTCTGCCGTATGACCGGAGCGGGCCGTATAATAAGCAATCAGCTTTTTATGTCCGTTCTTTTCCTGAACCACAACCGCCTGGTCAAGGATATCCGGATGTTCGCTCAATTTCGTTTCAATCGCTCCCAATTCGATGCGGAAGCCGCGAATTTTCACCTGACTGTCAATCCGGCCGGCATATTCTATATTTCCATCAGGCAGCCATCTGGCCAAATCACCTGTCTTGTAAAGTTTTTCTCCTTCACTAAACGGATTATCAATAAATGATGCCGCCGTCAGCTCAGGCTGATTGTAATAGCCTCTGGCCAGGCCGGCGCCGGCCACGCAAAGCTCCCCGGCCACACCGTCAGGGACGGGGCTGAGCTTTTCATCGACGATATAAAGCCGCGTATTGTGAATCGGTTTCCCGATCGGCGTATTCCTGCTTGTGATTTCCTTTTGGCCGCAGCTGTAGTAAGCGGCATAAATGGATGTTTCCGTCGGGCCGTATATATTTTCAATTCTGGCATGTTTGAAGATGGAAACTGACTTTTTGACTAAATCTTTCGGAAACGCCTCACCGGCCACCATCACATACTTCACAGGGCCGGCTTCTGTAAATGCCGTATGCCGCTTTACCGTTTCCAGAAATACATTAAACACGGCGGGCGCAAAATTCAGATGCGTGACCTGGTGGGTTTGGATGTATTCCATGCAAAGCTGCGGATTTTTTTCTGCACCAGGCGGCAAAATGACAAGCCGTCCGTTTCCGATAAACCAGCCGAATAATTCAGAAATCGAAACGTCAAATACGTAATTCGTTTTTAACAGATAGGCATCCTCTTGAGCGACCGGATACTCAGCTTCCAAAAACTGCAGCGTATTCATGATGGCCCTGTGCTCAACCATGACGCCTTTCGGTTTTCCCGTGCTTCCGGACGTATATAGAATATAAGCGAGATGATGCGGTTTT
Organism: Bacillus sp. ChL18; assembly: GCF_026241425.1. Classification (NCBI taxonomy): domain Bacteria; kingdom Bacillati; phylum Bacillota; class Bacilli; order Caryophanales; family Bacillaceae; genus Bacillus; species Bacillus sp. ChL18. The sequence continues at coordinate 1,169,074 of NZ_JAPHWE010000001.1, forward strand.
GAACGCGGCGTCAGTTTTGCCCCGCTGACAGAACGTCCGCTGTTTTCAATTTCCACCGTGCTCACACCGCCGATGGCCAACTGTTCAATCATGCCGCGCGTCTTTTCCTGCGTTAATACGATTGACACGCCGCTGTCAGTCAACACGTGGGCCATCCGTTCGTTTGGAAAAGCCGGGTCCAGCGGCACATACGCGCCTCCCGCTTTTAAAATGGCGAGGATGCCGATGACCATCTCAAAAGAACGCTCCGTACAAATGCCGACCGGGCATTCCGGTGTGACGCCCTTTTCTTGCAGGTACACAGCGAGCGCCGTGCTTCGTTCATCTAATTCGCGATATGTAAGACTGTTTTCACCGAATGTGACGGCTTCTCTGTCAGGGTGGCGTCCGGCTTTTTCCGCAAACACTTCATGAATGCAGCGCTCATTCGGCTGATGGGATGAACGGCTTTCATCCCGTTTTTGATTGAGCAGGCCGGAACAGGCTTCAAAAGCGATCTCCGGATCAGAAAGCACCTTTTCCGCCAGTTTCATATAATGCTCCGCCAGCCGTTCGATGAAAGAAGGACTGTAGACATCCGGGTTGTACAGAAATTGCAGGACGGTTCCCGTTTCTTTTTTATAGACTTCAAGCGCAAGCTCAAATTCGCCTTCCTGATGAATGTCTTCTATCATTTCAATGCCGAGTGATTGATATAGTTCCGCCAGCTTTTCCGCTCCTTCCGTCCGGAAGAAGTTTTGATAGAAAAACGCGGTTTGAAAAACAGGCGACACCGCAGGCGAGCGTTCCGTCTTCAATTCTTTGACAAGCGCGGGAAACGGATATGCGGCATGGTCAAGCCCTTCTGCCAGTGTCAGCTGCAGCTCCTTCAAAAACGACGTAAAAGATTTGGCGCCCGTCTCCCTGCTTCTGACCGCGATCATATTAATAAAGTATCCGATGACAGACTCAAATTGAGCCTCAGAACGCCCCATCGTCGGCATGCCGACGATGACATCTTCCTGCTTCGTATATTGATAGAGCAGTCCTTTGAAAATAGCGAGATACACAACGGATTCATTGACATTATGTTTTTGGGCGCACACTTTAATCTGCCGGTTCAGTTCATCAGGAAGCAAGCGCTGATACGCCTGCCCTTTGCAAGTTTGAACCGATGATCTCGGATAATCCGACGGAAGCTCAAGCACCGGCAGCGGTCCTTCCAGCTGCTTTTTCCAATAAGAGAGATGCGTTTTTCCCGCTGCGCTTTCCAGCAGCTCTTTTTCCCATTTCACAAAGTCATGATAATCTGCGGCCTGCTGAAGCATGACAGGTTCTTTGCCTTCACTTGCTTTTACATAAGCGTCCAGCAGCGCCGACATAAACGTCATAAGAGAGACGCCGTCAAAAATGATATGGTGAATGGTGATTAACACAATCGGCTCCCGCTTCGCCCGCCGGAATACTTGAACACGCAGGAGCGGCCCGGTTTCAAGCGAGAACGGTTCTTTTGCTTTTTCTTTAATAAACGTAAGCGCATCACGCCCGCTTAAGTCAGAAAGAACCATTTCTTCAATCGGAAAATGCCGATCCGTATCTTCTATCTGATACGGAAGGCCGTTTTCCTCTTTTATCACACTGGTCAAAATAGGGTGCTGGCGCTGCACGGACAAAAGAGCGTTTTTGAATGTCTCGATATCCAGCTTTTGAAAACGAAAGCATAACGGAATGTTATATGCGCTCATCTCCGGAAACATTTTCTGAAGCATCCACAAACCTTTCTGGCCTTCAGAAAGCGGACGTTTTGCAGTTGTCCGCTTAGAAGCCTGAAGCTTTTGTTCTACCTCAGCGATGGTGAGCGTTCCTGATCTGTAGGCATCGAGAAGTTCTTTATGATTCATAGGTCTTACTCCCTTCTATGATGTCTTGCACTCTTTTAAAATCTAATGTCCCCTCAGAGACCTGTTTCATCATGGCGATGATCTCCTGATCCGTATACTCCTTGTTATCCGGAGCGGCGGCTTCTGTTTCGGTTTCTTCCGTTCGGTAAAACGTTTCGATCGTTTCTTTATGTTCTGTCAGGTAATAGCTCATGACGTCTCCGAGCGTGGCATAGCTGTAAAATAACGCCGGAGTGACTTCAATGCCGTAATGACTCGTCAAAAGAGCGGCAAATTTGGCTAAATAGATGGAATCAAATCCGAATTCCGCCCAGTTTTTATGCAGGACGAGTTTATCTTTGGATATTTTCAGCAGACTGTGTATCTGCTCTTTCAAATCCGCTTCGAGCCGTTTTTCCGCGCTTTCTTCCGGGATGCGGCGGCTCACGGTTTCCAAAAGCGCATCCGGTTTTGATGAATCGTCCCGCTGTATGCCTAAAAATCGTTCAGCACGGCTTCTTTCGCCGGCAATGACAAGGCACTGGGTGTTGTCTTGAGAAATGATGCGCTCAAAAAGCTCAATGCCTTCATCAGTTTCTAACAGGCGCTGGCCGCTTGATTTCAGGTACATGCCCGTCGTCTCTTCACCGCCGACGGCCATTCCGCCGTTTTTCCAGACCGGCCAGTTTATGACAAAAGCGTTTCCGCTTTCGGATTGTTCGTTTTTATAGTGGGCATACGCCATTTGGAACCTGTTCGCGACCGCGTAATCACAGCAGCCGAAATCTCCTAAAACAGCCGATGTGGATGAAAAGTAGCAGATGAAATCCGGCGTTTCGTTTTTCAGCCACTCGTCAAGAAGCAGGCTTCCGTTTATTTTCGGTTCAAGCGTACTGCGGAAATTCCCGATTTCATTTTCAAAGACGGATGTTCTGCTTTCGATGCCCGCCGCATGAATGACGCCGTGAATGGCTCCGAATCGTTCTTTCGCGCGCTTGATGCAGTCGCCCATTCCGATCGGATCACAAACATCGGCTTCGGCGTAAAGAACACCCGCGCCGAGATTTTCCAGGTCTTTCATTTTTTCTTTCTTTTCTTCATTGATCGGCGACCGCCCCGTGAGAATGACATTTGCCTGGTAGTTCCGGGCGAGATGGCGGGCAAATAAGTAGCCGAGCCCTCCTAATCCGCCTGTAATGAGATATGTTCCGCCGGTTCTGATCCTGCTGTTTTCTTTCGTTAGTCCGGTTGGTTCGGTGTGATAGACATATCGTTTTCCCTCTTCCAAGAAAACGGTTTGGTCTGTTTCAGCTTTCAGCTCGTCCCAAATCGTTCTCATCCAGTCCGTTATGGCCGCACCGGCTTTTCTGAAGTGGCCGGTAACACTTGTTTTCGGGAGAACAATGCCGAGCGAGCGCTCAAAGCCGATCCATGATTCCAAGTAGCACTTTTCCAGACCGGATGCATATTCCCCCGCCAATAACAGCCTTTCCGGCTGCAGACCGGTCTCAGCCATTGCTTTGAGAATATGAACGATACATGAATAATCTTCGATGCAGCTTTTATCTTCAAGCGCCCATAAATACAAAATGGCAGAAGCTTCACCGTACTCTGTTTGAATATCCGCAAAAGCGTTCACAAATGATTGCGGATCTTCCCGCACCACTTGACAGCGGCCGGCGGACAGAGCCTCATACCGGTCTCCCTGAGCGATAAAAATAACGTCAATGTCATTGTCATACGATTTGATCACAGAGATGGCTTCCTGCTGCTTCTTCTGATCAGATAAGAAAGAAATCACCGTTTTGATTTTCTTTTCTCCGGCTGCCGGCAGAGCCTGTTCTTTAAGGACTTCTCTAAAAGCCATCACTTCAAACTGTTCCGCCGGATCACTTTCATCAGCCGGCGCGTTAACGGGCGCTGCCTTGCTTTGTACAGGCTGCTGATGCCAGAAGCGTTCTTTCGCAAACGGATAAGCGGGCAGGCTGATGCGGGCCGGAGGACGGTTTCCGTATAATTTCGCCCAATCGATGTCCAATCCTTTTACCCAAAGCTCAAGCAGCTTAGAATATTTCCGTTTGCTGATCCAAGCGTCTATGATTGTTTCCATATCATCATCCGCCGAAAATACGGCAAGCATCCGTTTGTTCTCTTCCGTGCCATCACGGTGCAGTCCGGCGCTGTTTTGTCCGGCGATAAATCCATTCAGTTTTTCCTCAAGTTCATGAAGTGAATGGACGATAAAACCGAGACGCTCTTCCATCGGCACCCGGCCAGTCTGAAGAGTAAAGGCTATGCTCATAAGGTCGCTGCCGCTGTATCTTTTTTCACGGATAGCGTCTCTGAGCTGTTTTGCTTTTTCAGTGAGCCGTTCGCTGTTTTTCGCGGACAGGACGATGAGGGCGGGCTGATCTGCCGGCGTCTCATCAGGCTCTTTGTCTGCCGTATATTCTTCTATGACGAGGTGGGCGTTTGCTCCTCCCGCGCCGAAGCTGCTTAACCCCGCCCTTCTCGGAAGTTCTCTGCCGCCGATGACGGGACGTTTCCACTCACCGAGCTCCTGCTGAACGGCAAACGGCGTATATGCGAAATCAATATTCGGGTTCAGCTGTTCCGCGTGCAGGGACGGCGCAATTTGGCGGTCTTTGAGCTGGAATAATATTTTTGTCAGACCCGCAATGCCCGCGGCGCTTTCACAATGGCCGATATTTGATTTTGCGGAGCCGATGGCGCAAAACTGTTTGTCTGTTGTATCCTCTTCAAATGCTTTCGTTAATCCGGCGATTTCAATCGGATCTCCTAATGCGGTGCCCGTACCGTGGGCTTCAATATAACTGACGGTGCGCGCCGGGACGTTTGCCCTTTGGAAAGCTTCTTTTATTAAGGCGGCCTGCGCATTCGGATTCGGAACGGTGTATCCGTTCGTTTTGCCTCCGCTGTTAATGGTGCTTCCTTTAATCACACCGTAAATGTGATCGTTATCGGCAATCGCTCGGTCTAACGGCTTTAACACGACCGCGCCTACCCCTTCTCCGTCGACAAAACCATCCGCGCGGTCTCCGAACGATTTGCACGTGTCGCCTGCGGAAAGCATGTTCATGACTGACAGATTCATATAATGGATCGGGTCGGTCACTATGTTTACGCCCCCGGCAATCGCGCATTCGCTTGAACCGCTGTATATGCTTTCAAGCGCCAGATGAATGGCCGTCAAAGAAGAGGAACAGGCTGTATCAACGGCAATGCTCGGCCCTTGGAAATCAAAAAGGTAAGATACCCTGTTGGCAATGGACCAATAGCCGTAGCCTGTCGGGTAGTTTTTGTTCATCGCGCCGGCAAAAACACCGATTTTTCTGCTTTGGCACAGATTGTCAGGCGTATAGCCGGCATCCTCGATACTCGCATACGCCGTTTCTAAAAATAATCGCTCCTGCGGGTCCATTCGCTCCGCTTCCAAAGGAGAAATCTGAAAGAACAGCGGATCAAACTTGTCCATATCCTCAATGAAGCCGCCCCATTTCGTATAAATAGAGCCTTCTTTACCTTTCTCTTCATCGTAGTAATCCCGCCAGTTCCAGCGTTCCCGCGGGATTTCTTCTATGCAGTTTTTTCCTTTTTTAATATTTGCCCAAAGCTCAGCCGCTGTTTTTGCCTGCGGGTAGCGTCCTGAAACACCGATGATGGCCACGTCGCGAACCGAACTTTGCCGGACCGTCTCTTTGGCTGCCCGTTTTTCCCTCCGCCGCCAGTCAGTGCGAAGCGGCTTAGCCGGCTGTACAGCCTGCGGTTCTGGTGATGCCTTCCGTTCTTCCTGAACAGGCGTTTGTCCGGTCAGTTTGATCATCGCGTCTTTTTTCGTTTTGATTAAGTGAGCGACGAGCGCCTCGATCGTCTGATATTCAAAAAATAAAGTGCTGCTGACTTGGTCCAATACATTTCGTAACGCGTTTGTCAACTGTACGACGACGATAGAATCAATTCCGTATTTTTCAAGCGGCGCTTTCGGATCAATTTGAGCCGGCGGAATTTTTAATGTTTCTCCGATTAACGTTTTCAAGTACTCGGTGCTTTTTTCTGTTAAAGACGTGTCGCCTTTTTGCACCGTTGTTTGCGCCTGAAGTTCCGGCGCATGTACTGCTTTTGGCGGAGCGGTCCGTTTTCCGGCCTTTGCTTGAAGCGTTTTTTGGCGAACAATGCCGTTGCTTTTTGCCGCTATAATCTGATGGCTTAATTCATGTGCCGCTTCTGCCGGGAAGAAGACAGAATGCCAGCCTTCACTTTCTAACACGCGCTTCCAGCTTTCCGGATACAAGCCCGGGCACCCCGGAATACGAAGGGCGGAATCTTCATGCAGCCACCAGCCTTCAAGCAGTCCGAAAGTAATATGCGGGAACAGGCTGTTTCCCGCCATTTCATTTAAGAGCAGCAAACCGTTGTCTTTTAAAACGGCTTTTGCGTTTCTCAGCGTCTGGCGGATGTCTTTCGTCGCGTGGAGCACATTGGCCGCAACGACGATGTCGTATGCGCCCGGCTCTATGTCCTGGCCGGCAAGCGGCGCTTCTGCGTTAAAAAGCTTATACGTCAGATAAGGGTTCCGTTTGCCGTATTCCGTCTCCGCATGCACGAGAAAAGCTTTTGATACATCGGTGTAACAGTATTCTTTTATATGGTTTTGATACGGCCTGAGCTTTTCAAATATGCCTGCGCTTGTGCCGCCTGTGCCCGCTCCGATTTCCAGTATGCGGATCTCGGCTTTTGAATGTTTGCTGATGTTTTCTTTCACATATGCCGTTAATGTATCTGACAGGGCGCTGTTAAAGTAATCCGCGACTTGGTTGCGCTTATAAATTCCTTCAACAAGTTCCATTGAAGAATGCGGGAACATGATATCTGTCGCCGGCACGTCTTCGCGCAGAATGCCCGGCAGTGCTTTAAGCATCGTCTCGGCTAAAACAGTCATCGCTTTTGTATCGGCATTGTTGAGCCATTCCTCTTTTTCCCGCTCCCATTTTTGCCATAGCGCGGCGGTTGTGTTTTCGGCCCGCGCCGACAGTTTATATGAATCCGCATTCCCTTCCAGATAGCCATGTTCCAGAAGGAAGGCGATCGTTTGCTTGAGCCATTTTTTAAAGTATTTATGCTCGGGCTCATACACTTTAAGGCTTTGCGGCGTCAGCAAGTCCGCTTCTTTAAGCTGGGCGATCAACAGCTGATACAGAAAATCATCGAGCTCCTGATGTTCAGCCTCTCTTACAAGACGTGCGCCGGGCGGAGCGACCTTCGGCTGTTGTGAAAAGATAAGCGGCTGAGGCGGATAAACAGAAATTTTTTCTGTTTCACTCATTCCTTCGACTGCGACCGGTTTGGTCGTATGAATGAAGGCCGCCTGATCAATCGGCAGCGTCATAAGGGTTTCAAGCGCCTCCATCGCGGCGTCCGGTTCGATCAATCCCAATCCGATCTGATCCATCAGCTGAATAAAATCGCCGTCTTCAGCTGCTTCGCTGTTGCCCCAATAGCCCCAATTCATCACTTTGACCGGACAATTCCATGTCTGATCAAGTTCTTTCGCAAATGCGTCACTGAAAGCGCATCCTGCGGCATAATGGCTTTGTTTCACGTTATGAATAAATGCCACAAGCGAGGAGAAGAAGAGCGCAAAGTCAAGCGGCTCCCGTCCGAATACCTCCGCCATGGACACACTTACATCAGCTTTTGCCCGCAGCACCGATTTGAACTCTTCTGTCTTCATATTATTTAAGCTTTGCTCAGACAGATCCATTGCCGAGTGGATGATTCCGTTCATTTTTGTGTGGCGCTCTTTTATGAACTGATAAGCCCGCTCTAAGGAAGACCTGTCAGCGGCATCGGCGGAAACATATTCAGGGGCCGGGCCGAATGCGCTGAGCCGGTCGAGTTTCGCCTGTATGGAATCATTCAGTGTGCTTCTTCCGATCCAAATGATGCGTGCTTTGTAGCGGCGGATCATGTATTCACTCCATGCCTCGCCAAGATATCCGGCGCCTCCGATCACGACGTAAACCCCGCCTGTTTGGTACAGCGTGCCGTTTTTCGGCATATTGTCAAGCGGTATCAGCTGCCGCTCAAACAGCTGCTGGTTGCGGTACGCCCAAATTTTACCGTTTTTCCCGGCAGAAAGACTGAGCGCCTCTTCGATCGGCCAGCTGCCGTCCGTTTCTGTGTCAATCATGCGGATATGCCAATGCGGATATTCTTTCGCCATTGTTCCGGAAAGTCCGCTGACTGCGGCTTGTGACGGGTCGGCGCTGTCTTGATCCGAAAACGGCTGGGCATTTGCTGTGACGATGCACCAGTCCAAACGTTTTTCTCCGTACCCTAAGGCAAGTAATGCTTTCATCAGCTTGAACACATGAAGGACGTTCCTATCCTGTTCCTTGAGGCTGTCAGCACTCTCAGCCTGCGGAGCAAGCCAAATGATTTGCTCCAGTTCTTTTTGTCCTTCAAGCATGTGCGTAAGAGATGTGATATCATCCGTACCTCTGATCGGATAATAGGAAGCGTTCGGCAGATGTTCTTTTATGCGCGTATGTCTCGAATCCGTTCCGCCGAATACTGCCGTCTGCTTATCCACCGCTGCTTCCCCGGCTTTTTCAAGCGCAACAGGCTCCCAAGCCGGAATCAGCATCGTATGGCCGACAGGCGCCTCCGTGGTTTCTCCGCCCGCTGTTTGGCTTGTGTCAAGCGCCCGGACGGACGCGCCTTTCATCCTGACATAAACCGTACCGGCATCATCGCACATATCAATGTCAAATTTTCTTACGTTGTCATCTGCTTTGCTGCCTTCTGTGTACCGGATATATGACCAGATATGTTCAGGGCACGGCCCAAAGACTTCCACTTCCTGCATCGCAAACGGCAAAGAAAGCTCGTGGCTGTCTGCATCGTCATGTATCGAGCGGACAAGCAGCCCGACGGAGGCGTGAAAAGCGGCGTCCATCATACTCGGGTGAAGCGTATACTGTTCTTTTTTGTCATGTACGGCTGCTGGGAGTGAAATACGGGCCAATAATCGGTCTTCTCCGATCAGCAATTGCTGTACGCCCCTGTATGCCTCTCCGTAATCCAGACCGATCTTTTCAAAAGCTCCGTAACATTCTTCTGCAGTTACGGTTCCTAAATTGCAGGAAGCTTTGACAGACTCGATATCTATCTGGGCGCTTCCCGGTTCGGTAATGACCGCTTCACCCTGGCTGTGAATGACGGGATCTTCGCCGTTTTCTGCCTCACTGTATATTTCATAGGTAATCTCACCATCATCTTCCGGATAAAGGGCAATATGTATTTCCTTCGGTTTGTCTTCAATTATGACCGGCCGGACCCAAACGACCTGTCTGAGTGTGACGCTATGGTCTTTTTCCGTCACGGCAGCGGCCTTTTTGACCGCCTCTGCGGCCATTTCCAAATAGGCGACGCCCGGCAGAATTTTTTGTCCGTTAACGACATGGTCAGATAGGAAAAATTCATCTCCTGTAAAAAGAGACGTGAAGCGCTGCTGCGAAAAATCTGACGTATTTTCCTGTAAAAGCGGGTGCAGCACTGTGCCTGACGGGCTTTTCTCCTGTTTTTTCTGCTGCGGAATCCAATAGCGTTCTTTTGCAAACGGATACGTCGGAACGCTTGTTTTACGCGGTTTACCCGAAGCGTACAGCCTATTCCAATCTATTATTTTCCCTTCTGCCCATAACTCGGCAAGCCGTATCGGATCATCCGTCTCAGGAGCGGCTTCGCTCAGTTCCGGCAGCTCGGCTTGTCCGCGCCAAAGACCGGGGATGTTTTCGTTTCCTTTCACAAAATCATTCAGCTTTTCTTTCAAGTCGCGGGTGTCATTTACAAGGAAGACAGCTCTCTCCTCCATTGCTTCACGTCCTGTCTGAAGTGTATAAGCCAGTTCAGACAGCACCGTCTTTTCTGAAAGCGATCGGGCTAGTTTTTCCGCATAGGCCAGAAGCCTGTCTTTATTTCTTGCTGACAGCGGGATGAGTTTTGCTGCATCGCTCTCAGATGCAGGCGCTTTTTGTTCAGGCTGAATGTATTCTTCTAAAATGATATGGGCGTTCGAACCTGATGCACCGAAGGAACTGAGTCCGGCCCGGCGCGGATAATGTGTGACTTTTCCGTTTTCTTCAGCTGCCGGCTGCTTCCACGGAGCAGTCTGCTGCTGTACGTAAAAAGGAGATCCCTCAAATTTCAGGTAAGGATTTAATTCCGCAGAATGCAGTGATTTGACAAGCGTTTTGTGATGAAGCTGCAGCGCTGCTTTTGTTAACCCGCTGATCCCCGCCGCTGATTCTGCGTGGCCGATATTTGATTTGACCGAACCGATGGAACAAAATTGCTGATCCTGCGTCCCTTGGCTGAACGCTTTTGACAGACCTTCAATTTCAATCGGGTCTCCTAACGAAGTACCCGTGCCATGGGCTTCCACATAACTGACGGTCCGCGGGCTGATACCTGCTTTTTTCAGACAGGCCTTAATGACTTCTGCCTGTGCAGCAGGACTCGGGACGGTAATTCCGCTTACTTTCCCGACGTGGTTAACGGCGCTTCCTTTAATGACCGCGTAAATGCGGTCGCCGTCTTGTTCGGCTTTTTCCAGCGGCTTGAGCAAGACCGCACCGACTCCTTCTCCGGAAACGTAGCCGTCCCCGCCCTCGCCGAATGTACGGCAGCGGCCGTCACTTGAGTGCATGCCCACGCTCCCGTAGCTGAGATATTTCGCCGGGTGCAGCGACAAGTTCACCCCTCCCGCAAGCGCGGCTTCACATTCGCCGCGGCGGATGCTTTCAATGGCCAGATGAACGGCGGTCAATGATGAGGAACAAACGGTATCCACCGCGATGCTCGGCCCGTGGAAGTCACAATAATAGGACACTCTGTTGGCGATCTGCGCATAATTCAGTGAAACCGGAAAAGGATCAGTTTCAGATAATTGTTCTGCGCCGATTAAGGAATAATCTTTATGCATCACCCCTGCAAATACGCCGATCGGATGCTGTTTCTTCCCTTTATTCCCCAGTGTTTCAGGTGTATACCCCGCATCTTCAATCGTTTCCCAGCATGTTTCTAAAAACAGGCGCTCCTGCGGGTCCATCATTTCCGCCTCACGCGGTGAGATTCTGAAAAACTGCGGATCGAAACAGTCGGCATCGTCAATGAAACCGCCCCATTTTGATACTGTTTTTCCAGACGGGGACGTTACGTTTTGATATGTTTTCCAATCCCATCGGGACTTCGGAACTTCAGTGATGCAATCCGTGCCTGCCTTAAGGTTTTCCCAAAACTCCGCCACACTTTTCGCTTTCGGATAGCGGCCGGCCATTCCGATAATCGCGATGTCTCCGGTGTTTTTATGATGTTCTGGCGCGTCCGGTGCTTCAGCTTCAGACCGTGATGGTTCGGCTGCACGTTCCGCACATTGAAATGAACCAGTCTTTTTCAGAAAGGCTGCGAGTTCTTTTATATTTGTATATTCAAAGAGAAGAGTGGGCGCGAGGTCCGCACCCGTCTTTTTATTGATATCTTGTACAATCTCAAGCAAAGAAGATGAATCCAGCCCAAGCTCGTAGTAGCCTCCAAGAACGTCCAGCGTCTCCCAAGGCTGCCCAAGCTTATCAGCCAAAAGCTTCTTTAAAAACAGAATGATGTCTTTTTCATCTGCGCTTTCCGGCTCAGCTGCAGCCTGTTGATTCTGTTCGGCTGTATTCGCGTCTTCTTCAAGCCGAACCGCTTTTCCCGTAATGTTTTTAAGCTCCGCCACCTTCTGTCCGGATCGGCTGAAGTACTCGATCGTCATCGTTGTGAGTTCTTTTTCCTGACGGACGCCGGAAGCGGCGATACGCGCTGTGCACTCAGATTGCAGCCTGTCGGCGGCCGTGAACGATTCATAATATAAAGGCAGATGAAGCCGGTTTGTTTCAGAAAGCAAACCGCTCGCCCCGATTCCGCTCGCATCCAAAAGGGCCGGATGGAATAAAAAGAAATCCTTTCCTTCTTCGCAAGAAAGCTCAGCCAGCATGCCGCCTTCTGTTTCGTACAATCGTCCGTTCGATTTCATCATGCCGGAATGAACCAAGTCATGATCCAGGCAGCGGTTATACATGTCATCAAGATTCAGAGATCTGCCTGACTGCTTTACATCGCCGAAATCAATGGTTTCGTCAAATGTCACAGCGTCTCTTTTCACCATTTCAGCCGTCGCATATTGTATATTGTCTGACAGCTCATCACCTTGCTGTTTCTGCCCCGAAAGGGAGATGAGCCACTTTCCATCTCCGCTTTCAGAACATTGAATGGTCAGAATGATTGCAGCCGTTTCACTGACGGTTAAAGGCTGATAAATCGTAACGTGCTTCAATTCAAGCTCATTGTATACATAACCGTGTTCCTGAAAAACCTGATAAATCAAATCGATATAAGCAAGACCGGGCAATACCGCTTCACCAAAGACCATATGGCCCTTCATGATGGGATGATCCAGTGAGATATTGATTTTTTCCGATATCATTCCTTCCCACTCCTCTCTCATTTAAATGCTTTCCAGAACATTTTTTTCGCAGGAAGCTCTTGTTTCTCCGCCGGTGCGTCAGGCTCTTTTACCAGAGCCTTACGTCTTAATGACGGTACCGGCAGCGGCTTTCTTTTCATTCGGGTATCTTTTTCTTCCCAAGCTTCCAGAATGACGTGGGCGTTCGTTCCGCCGTCAGCAAAGCAGTTGATGGCTGCTGACGGTCTGGCTGCATCCCATTCGCCGGCTGTTTTATGAAAGTGAAAATCTGTCTTTGTTATATTAAAATGCGGCATCGGTTCGTCTCCTGAGAGAAACGGAACCGTTTGTTTATGCTTCAGCATTAATACGACTTTAATGAAGCTTGCGATGCCTTCTGCGCAAAGCGGATGCCCGATGTTCGGCTTGATTGACCCGATGCCGAGCGGAACATGCTGACCTGAGCGGTATACGGATTGAATCGCCTTCAACTCAAGCAAATCAGTCACCGCGGAACCCGATCCGTTTGCTTCGATATATGTGATGTCTTCCGGCTTTTTGCCGCTTTTGAAAAGCGCGCTTTGCATGACGTCTTTTTGCGCCTGCATATTAGGAGCTGACGGGCCTGCCGTTCTGCCGTCATTGTTCATGGCGGCGGCCTTAATGACCGCGTGTATCGTGTCGCCGTCTTTTTGCGCCTGGCTTACTGTTTTTAACAGCACCATGCCGACGCCTTCACCGAGGACAACTCCGCCTGAACGCTTGTCAAATACGTGAAATGCCGGTTTTTCGTTTAACAGCCCGCGCTCTTGGAACATCCGGTGCGCCGCATCCGTGTTCAGCAGGCTGACGCCGCCAACTACCGCCGCTTTGATATCGCCGCTTCTCAGTGCCTGAACGGCCATGTTCATTCCTGTCAAAGCCGATGAACAAGCCGTATCAAGCACGATGCTCGGCCCGCGCAGATCAAAAAATTGCGAAACGTTTGCCGCTAAATAATTCTGCCCGCCCGCAACGATCGGGTTGCGGGTATTCGCAAGACTTTCAGGCTCAGGCTGATGCTGGCTGCGGCCTCCGATATACACACCGGCTTCTATGCCCTTGATTTCTTCACGGGTATAGCCCGCATGGCACCAAAGTTTCAAGCTCTCTTCCAACACCGCCAACGCCTGAGGGTCCATCGCTTTCGCGTCGTTTTCCGGAATGAAAAAGAATTCGGAATCAAAGTGATCCATATTGTCAATCAATCCCGCAACGTATTGATTTGCATATCCGAAACGTTCCGCCGGGACGGAGCCGATTGCGGACCTGCCGCTTCTCAGCAAGTCCCAATATTGGTCTAACGATTCCGCTCCCGGAAAACGGCAGCTCATTCCGACGACAGCAATGTCTTCAGTTACGGCATCACGCTTTTGTTCAGTGTGAACCGTTTGTACGGCAGCCGGAACCAACATTTCTGTATCAGGTTCCTCCCTTTCTGCAAGCAGCGGCTGCCCATTGGATACAAGCCATTCGGCAAACGCGTCAATCGTCGGATGTTCATATAAAACAGACGGATCTAAGTCCTCTTTGAGCGCTTGATTCATTTGCTGTAAAAGCTGCGCTAAAATGATCGAATCAACCCCGTAATCCTGAAACGGTTCGTCTGTTTCCAGTTCTTCCGGAGCGATTTTCAGCTCATCGGAAAACAGTTTCACAAGCCACGCCTTCGTATCAAGAAGCAGGTCTCTGTCTGAATGTTTTTCCGCGGCTTTGCCGTTTATTACGGCTTTTTGTGTTTTCTCTTGACAGAGCAGCCTGTCAGGATGCCATTCGCTCCGATCAACGATAGCCGGCAGAACGGACGGGCGGATGTTTTCAGATAAAATGCGGTCCAGCAAGTCAAGTCCTTCCGCGTTGGACAGTCCCAGCAGCCCGGTCTGCTTCAGGCTTTCTGTGCGGACTTCACCTAATCCGGTTTCCTTCCAGTTCGGCCATTGAATGCTGACCAGCGGATATTGATGCTGATGAGCCGCCGCGAAATAATCCATGTACGCATTTGCCATCGCATAATCCGATTGTCCCGCCGCGAGCGCCGGAACGACTGCAGATACTGAAGAAAATAATACAAAAAATTGCAAAGGATCATTTGTGAAAAGGCTGCTTAATGTTTGAAGCCCGGCGACTTTCGGTTCAAGCACTTCTTGTATGTCGTCGGCAGTCTTTCTGATAAACGCCGGATTTACTGAATTAACCGATCCCGCACAGTGAATGACACCGCCGATCGGTCCCATCGTGCGCCGGATTGTTTCAATTTCCGCTGCCGCCGCATCATGATCAGACAATTTCAGACTGATCACCGCCACTTGCACTCCTTTTGCTTCGAGCTCTTCAATCGCCCGGATCTTCTCTTTCAGCCTCGTATTAACAGCTGACCGTTCATGACGGGGAGGAATCGGCTCCCTGCCTGTCAGCACTACTTTTTTCACGCCGTGTTTTTCTGTGAAATGGCGGGCGCATAAGAGACCCAGTCCCCTCGTGCCTCCGGTAATGAAAAGCACATGGTCTTCAGGAAACGGTGCGGGCTTATGTTCTGCTCGCTTCCCGCTTGGAATCTCCCTGAATAAAGCACGGTATCTCTGTCCGTTTCGGCGGCAGATTTCCGGTTCTGTGCTGTCCGCCGAAAATTCATCTGCAATCTGTTTGGCAAGCGTCTGCTGATCCGTATCTGTATCGGCATCCATGTGTCTGGACGTCACGTTTTGATACTCATTTTGAAGCATTCTGTACAGGCCGCTTTTTGCCGCTCCTGCAAGATGAATCGTTTTCTGCTGAAATGGCTCCAAGCCTTTTGTTACATATAGCAGCGTCAGCGGCCGCGCTTGCCGGCGGCTTGTATCAATCAGAGTCTGGAGCCGGCTGATCCCTTCCAGTGAAGGATCTTCGTCTCCGCATCCCGTCAGATCGATTGCGCCATCTATGTGATTCCAATCGCTAGCTGCAGTGTCAGCGGAATCGACCGGGAGAATGAACGAGTCAGCGAAATGCTTCGCAGTCTCTTCGGCTAGCTCCGCTGTCCTTGCATCAGCCAGAATCATGACCGTCCTGCGGCTTTTCTCACCGGCCGAATCGATCTCACACGGAACCCATTGCTTTTCTAAAAGCACAACCTCGCGCCGGTCTTCTGTTTCCTGCGGAACGGCTTTCGGCTCAGGCAGCCAGTACGGCTCCTTCGCAAATGGGTAAGCCGGCAGACTGATTCTGCGGGGTTTTTCGCCTTGATAGAGTCTGTCCCAGTCCATCTGAAGCCCTTTGGCCCACAATTCCGCTATTTTGGCGTATTTTTTCTTATCGAACCATGACCTCACAAGCTGCTTCAGGTCATCGTCCGTTTCAAATGATTTGATTTCTTTTTTAGCCGTTTTGATATGGGCTTCATATATCCCTTCACCCGTATTTCCGTTTACAAAATCGGTTAAACGGCTGATCAGTTCTTCTCTCGAACCGGCTGTAACCGCAAGACGGTAATCCATCGCATCACGCCCCGTTTGAAGCGTGTACGCCATATCTGAAAGATTGATATTCTGATTGGCTTTTGCAAATTCG
Organism: Bacillus sp. ChL18; assembly: GCF_026241425.1. NCBI lineage: Bacteria > Bacillati > Bacillota > Bacilli > Caryophanales > Bacillaceae > Bacillus > Bacillus sp. ChL18. Next base: position 1,185,043 of record NZ_JAPHWE010000001.1, read on the forward strand.
ATCACAGACTCGGCATAGGTTTTTACCTGGGGCGCTTTTTTCGCCGACAGCACAAAAATGTTTGTCTCATCAGGCTTACGGCTTCCCCGGTCTTTCGGCTGATACTCTTCGATAACGAGATGAGCGTTTGTGCCGCTGTAGCCGAATGAGCTGACACAGGCCCGCCGCGGTGCTCCGCCTGTTTCCCAAGGTTTGAGTTCGGTATTGACAAATAAAGGCGAGTCATCGAAATCAAAATGTTCATTCGGCGTGCTGAAATGAAGGGTCGGCACAAGCTGCTGATGCTTCATCGACAGCAGAACCTTCTGGACGCTTGCTACACCTGCCGCCGCCGACGTATGCCCAATATTCGATTTAACCGAACCGATGGCGCAAAATTGTTTGCGATCCGTTTTTTCCTTAAATACAGAAGACAGGGCTTCTAGTTCAATCGGATCCCCCTGCTTTGTGCCTGTGCCGTGCATTTCCGCATAGGTGATGCTCTCAGGGTCGATGTTGTGCGCTTCATACACTTGACGCTCTAAATCCATTTGGCTTTTCGCGCTTGGTGCGGTAATGCCGTTGGTTTTTCCGTCCTGGTTAATTCCAGATCCGATAATGACTCCGTAAATATGGTCTTGATCGGTTTCCGCATCTTTCAGCCTCTTCAAAACGAGCGCCCCCGCGCCTTCGCCAGGCACAAATCCGTTCGCACTGTTATCAAATGCTTTACATTGGCCGTCAGGAGACAGCATTCCGGCTTCACACATGCTGATGTATGATTCAGGCGTTAAATACAAAGTCACGCCGCCGACAAGCGCCATGTCAATTTCATGATTCAACAGCGCCTGACGCGCCAAATGAGTCCCGACGAGAGATGAAGAACATGCCGTATCAATCGGAATGGCCGGTCCTTTCAAATTGAGATAATAAGGCAGGCGGGCCGCCGCGATGCTGAAACTGTTGCCCGTCGCGCTTCCTCCTGTCTGATGTTTGTTTAACATCATGCCGTATTCATTGTTCATAATCCCCAAATAAACGCCGCAATTTTTCCCGTTCAATTCTTTTGAGCTGTAACCCGCATCTTCAAAGGCTTTAAAACCTTCCTGTAAAAATATCCGGTGCTGCGGGTCCATAAGTTCCGCTTCAGACGGAGATATATTAAAGAACAGCGGATCAAACTCTTCAATGCCGTCAAGCATACCGATTGATCTGCAGTATACTTTGCCCTTCTTGTTTAAGGCCGGATCATAGTATTTGTTTACATCCCAGCGGGAAAGCGGGATGTCGCGAATGGCGTTTCTCGCACGGGCTAAGTTGTCCCAATACGTCTTTAGGTCCGGCGCATCCGGGTACTTGCCCGACATGCCGACGATGGCTATCGCGTCCGCTATCTCATCTTTAGGCTCCCGTTTGGCCTGCACCGGTTCAGGTTCCTTTTGAACCGTTAATCTCTCAGGCTCGTCAGGTGTTTTCTCCTGCGGGGCATGTTGCTGCGTAAGCGGCTTTGGACGTACGGGAACCGACTGTTTTTTTCTGCCGCGGACGGACGGCTGCGTACGCAGAAAATCGGCAAATTGGCGGATTGTCGGATAATCATACACTTTCGTTACGTTACAGTCCGTGCCGTACCGTTTATTGACGGCCTTTATCCATTCAAGACCGGTAATCGAATCCATACCCAAGTCAATAAAGGCCTCATCAATATCTACTTCATGCCGCTCCATGTACAATACATCAGCCAGTGCTTTTGATAACTCGTCATGCACCGCTTCAATCGGTTCTTCCGGTTCGGCGGAAGCTGCCGTTTCAGACATCGCCTCCAGAATATCCGCTTCTGCTTGTATCACATGCTGCTTATGAGCGTTTAAAGGCTGCAGCTGTATGTTTGACGGTTTTTTCACGGCCTCTGTTTTCTGCGGTTCGGTTGCTTCCTCAAGGATCGGTTCTGTTCCGAGCTCTTTTTGCAAGAAGGCCGCAAACTGGCGGATTGTCGGATAATCATATACTTTCGTCACCGTAAGGGACGTGCCGTATACTTTATTAACAGACTTTATCCATTCAAGACCGGTAATTGAATCCATACCGATATCAATAAATGTGTCGTCTGCGTCGATATCGTCGGCATCCATATATAAAACGTCTGCCAAACTTTCGGTCAATACGGCACTTACTTTTTCAGCGGAAACCGCCGGACGGGAAACAGACTGTACGGTTCTTTTCGGTTTCGCGCCGCTCAAAGGCTGCAATGAAATGTTTGACGGTTTTTCTTTGGCAGTCTCCTCGTGAAGAGTTGTTACTTCAATGACCGGTTCCGGGACGGCCGCCGGTGCGATCGGCGCAGACTGTGTGTCGGCCGGTTTTTTGACAGCTGCATCTGCTGATATGTCGATCCAATAACGGTCTTTTGCAAACGGGTAGGCCGGGAGACTGATTTTTTGCGGTCTGCCCATTTGATACAGCTTATCCCAATTCAGCGGAAGACCCTTCACCCAAAGCTCTAATACCTTTGCGGCTTTGCCTTTTTCAAGCCATGCCTCAATGGTTTTTTCCATGTCCTCATCAGCCGCAAACAGCGCCATCGTGTCTTTATTCTGTTTGACTTGTCCGCGGTAGAGCTGGTCAATTGACTCCTTGCCGCCCGTAAATTCGTCAAGCTTCTCTTCAAGCTCGCGCAAATTGCTGACAATCATTCCGAGACGCTCTTCCATCGGTTCACGGCCGATTTGAAGCGTATATGCGATCCGGCTCAGATCCGCTTCCCGGTAACGCCCGCTCCGCAGCGCATCAAGAAGACGTTCCGCCCGTTTTTGAAGCCGTTGCTCATTTTTCGCGGAAAGGACGATCATCGACGGATGAGGCGCGGCAAAAGCCGTCTCCTTATCCTCATCAGCGGAATATTCTTCGATGACGATATGAGCGTTGACGCCGCCGGCTCCGAATGAGGAAAGTCCCGCGGTTCTCGGCAATTCCTTATCATTTATGACCGGTCTTTTCCACTCTTCAAGCGTCTGCTGCACTTTAAACGGCGTACTCGGAAAATCAATATTCGGGTTAAGCGTCCGGGAATGCAGTGACGGCGCAAGCTTCTTGTATTTCATTTGCAGCAGCACCTTCGTCAGCCCCGCGATGCCCGCCGCGCTTTCACAGTGCCCGATATTGGATTTCGCTGAGCCGATGGCACAAAACTGTTTATCTTGTGTTTGTTCTGAGAAGACTTTTGTCAGACCCGTGATTTCAATCGGATCGCCGAGTGAAGTCCCGGTGCCGTGGGCTTCGATGTAGCTGACCGCCCTCGGATCGGTTCCCGCGTCTTTTAACGCCTGTTTGATCACCGCGGCTTGGGCGTTCGGATTCGGTACGGAATACCCGTTTGTTTTTCCATCATGGTTCACGGCTGTTCCTTTGATCAGGCCGTAAATATGATCACCGTCCGCTTTCGCTTTAGAAAGCGGCTTAAGGAGTACGGCGCCCACTCCTTCACCGGGCACATAACCGTCCCCGCCTTCTCCAAAACTTTCACATCTGCCTTTGCTTGATAAAAATCTGTTCTGGCCGAGCATCAAATATTTATTCGGATGAACGGATACATTGACGCCCCCGGCAAATGCTGCTTCGCATTCCCCGTTCCGCAAGCTTTGGCATGCCAGATGAATGGCTGTTAAAGAAGAAGAGCACATCGTATCCAGAGCCATGCTCGGGCCGTTAAAACCGAATACATAGGAAGCCCTGTTCGCAATTGATGACGGATTTCCGGTCAGCGCAAGCGATTTTCCGCGCGCCTGTTCTTCTGCTCCGTAAAGCTGATATTCCTCATACATGACGCCGACGTAAACACCGACATTGGCGCCAAGCAAATCACCCGATTTTTCCGTGAGCTTTTTGCGCGTGTAACCGGCATCTTCCATCGTTTCGTAGACACATTGCAGGAATAACCGCTCCTGCGGGTCCATCAATTTTGCATCCCGGGGCGAAATAGAGAAGAATTGCGGATCAAATTTGTCCACGTCTTTCAAAAATCCTCCCCATTTTCCATACGTCTTGCCTTCTTTATCTTTATCAGCGTCGTAATAAAGACTGTGATCCCAGCGATCGTTTGGAATTTCGGTTATGCAGTCAGTGCCTTCACTCAAGTTCTTCCAAAATTCCTGAAGATTTTCGGCCTGCGGATATCGTCCTGACATACCGATAATCGCGATATCTTCACGCTCCGTCAGCTGCTGATTTTTCCGCGTGTCTGGACGGACTTGCGCAAAGCCTTTTTTGCCTTCATTCCGTTTGGAAACAGGCTTTACTTTCGCTTTCTCAGACAGCGCCGGTTTGGCTGCAGGGGTTTCTTCTGTTTTCATCCCGGTCACTTCCAACAGCGTGTCCCGGTGTGCTTTCATAAAATACTGCGACAGCGATTCGATATTCTGGTACTCGAAAAACAATGTTTTTGACAATGAACCGAAGCTCTTTTCCAGCCGGCCCGTCAAATGCATAATCATAATCGAATCAATACCGTAATCTTCCATAGGCGCCTTGGCGTCAATTTTGCCGACAGGAAGTTTGGTCACTTCCGAAAGCACTTGTTTCAAGAAATGCTTCGTTTTTTCTGCAAGCATGTTCTCTCCGCCTGCTGTAAGACCTGCCGTTTCTTCCGTTTCGCTGCCCTTATTCGGCTGATCATCCGCTGATTTTTTCAGAAACGCCCGGATTTTTGCGGCGTAGCCTTCCGTCACCATGACTTGGGATGTGTTTGCCGCCCACCCGCGGTACAAAGCATGAATGCCGTTTTCTGTTTGCATAGGGACCATGCCGCTTTCTTTTGTCAGCATGGCTTCCGTTTCAGCATCAACCGTCATGCCGCCGTCTTTCCAAAGCGGCCAGCAGATTGAAAGGGTGTGTCCATAGCGTTCATTTCGGGCTTTTTTACGGTTTCTTTTTTCACTGAAGGCGTTCATAAACGCATTGGCCATCGCATAATCAGCCTGGCCCGCGCTTCCGGCGCTTCCGGCTCCGGAAGAGAAAAGAATCAGAAAATCAAGCTCAATGTCCTTTGCCGCTTCATCAAGATGAACCAGTCCGGAGACTTTCGGCGCCAGTACATCACGGATTTCATCTTTGTGCTTTTTCAGAATATAGTTGTCTTTTATCGTTCCGGCGCTGTGTATGATACCGTTTAAGCCGCCGTACTGCCGGCAGATGTCCGCTGTGAGCGATTGAACTTCTTGTTTTTCCGTCATGTCCATTTGTTTGTACACGGCTTGCGCGCCGAGATCGGACAGTTCTTGAAGCTGGGCTTTTTTACGGTTATCCAACAGAGAACGCCCCGTTAAAATAAGAACGGCGTCTTTTGCATGCCGGGCGATTTCTTTGGCGAACAAAAATCCGAGACCGCCTGCACCGCCTGTGATCAGATAAACACCTTTATCCTTCCACGGCTTTTTGGCGCCGAACTGTTCAAGTCCTGTTTCCTGCCATTGTGCCGTATAGCGCCTACCGTTTTCATAGCGAATATGCTTGTCATCAGGATGAGCGCTGCATTCTTTTACATATCGTGACAGCGTGTCTGCCTTGACGTCCGGCTCCAATTCAATCAGCTGGCCGGTCAGGTTCGGGTTTTCAAGCGCCGCTGTTTTCAAAAGCCCCGTTAAGCCGCAAAGGAGCTGCGTATCCGCTTCTTGAGGCACGACAATCTGAATGAGCTCGCGCCCGCCGGAATTTGAAGCGAGGATTTTCTTCACTTCTTCGAACGCCTGAAGCGCACAAGCTTCAAACCGTTCGTCTTCACTCTTTTGCTGATCACGGAGCATATGACAGCTGAAGTCTGTCTGTATGCTGTTCATTTGATCCGTAAACCGGTCAGATATCATCACGTGACGGGCTTTGAAATGGATCGGCGCTTTTTCATGTACAGCGGCCTTCTCTTCCCATACGTGTTCAAAATATAGTGTATCTGTTTTATCCGTTTCAATTTCCCGTGCGGAATAACCAGTCATTTTCACACATACATTGCCTTGTTCGTCACATACATCAATATCCAGCTTCTGCACGGCATCTTCAGGCTTGCTTTCGCCGCTGTACGCAATGGAAACCCACATATTGCTTTTACAGCTTTTCAACACATCAATCTGTTCGAGAGCAAACGGCAGCATCGGCCGTATGTCAGTCCCGTCTCTGTCAAGCATTAACCCGATTGTCGCGTGGAAGGCCGCATCCAAAAGGCTCGGATTGAGGACAAACTGATCTTTTGTATGAGAAATAGATGACGGGAGTGAGAGCTTCGCGAGCACTTTGCTGTCTTTTGCATAGATTTCCGTGACCGCTTTGTGAGCATCCCCGTATTCAATCCCCATTTGTTTGTATGCCTGATAGCAAGCGTCAGGTGTGATCAGACGGCGTGACTCTCTTAATTTGTCAATCTCGATTTTGGCCGGTTCGCCCGCTCGGACAAACGCCGCGCTTCCTTGCGCATAGAGAACGGACTCTAGTTCCGAGGAAGCCGATTCACTGTAAACCGTAAATCCCATCTCTCCATTTTCTTCGTCATAAAGGCGGAGATACAGTTCTGCGGACTCATCCGCCGCTGTAAACGGACGTATCCATACGACATGTTTCAGACGGACTGTTCCTTCTTCCTTCGTTTCTGCCGCGTGTTCAACGGCCGCCCGAACCATTTCCAGATAAGCCGCGCCCGGTAACGTCCGCTCGTTTTTGACGACGTGATCTTTCAGGAAAAATTCTCCGCCGCTAAAAAAGGACCGAAAACGGACGCCTGACATGTTTGATACATTTTCATGCAGGAGCGGGTGCAGCATGCCTGCATTTTTTTGCGGTAACGAATCTTTTTTCTCCGCCTTCGGCACCCAATACCGTGTTTTTTCAAACGGATATGTCGGCAGGCTGACCCGATTCGGTTTGTTTTCACCGTATAAGAGATTCCAATCCATTGTTCCTCCGCCGGCCCACTTCTCAGCAATCATCTCCAGACTTCCGGAAGAAAGCCATTTATGTATCAAGTCCGGAGCAAGCTCTGCCTGTTTGCTTTTATCAGCTCGGTTCCGCCAGCACCCGCTGACCGTTTTACCCGCCAGAAAGCCTTCCAGCCGCTCTTTGAGCTGTGTCATATTCTGAGCGGTGAACGCAACCCGCTCCTCCATCTGTTCACGGCCGATCTGAAGTGTATACGCCGCATCCTCAAGCGGCAGGCCGGGATGAATAAATGCAGACAGCTTCGCAACGTACTCTTTTAGCCGTTCTTCATTTCGGGCCGAAACCGGGAAAATGAATGTCTGTCCTTCCGCCGGTTCAGCATTTGTTCCGAGTGATTCTTCCGGAATAAATTCCTCCAGAATGAGATGCACGTTTGAACCTGTCGCCCCGAAAGAACTGATCCCAGCACGCCGGGGATATACGGTTTCGTTTCCGTTTTCCTTCACTGAAGGCTGCTGCCACTCTTCGGTATGATGCTGGACGTAAAACGGTGATTGTTCAAAATCTAAATACGGATTCAGCTCCTCGGAATGAAGAGACGGCACCAAAGTTTTATGGTGAAGCTGCAGGGCAACTTTGCTTAAGCCGCTGATGCCCGCCGCCGATTCCGCATGGCCGATATTGGACTTCACTGATCCGATCGAACAGAACTGTTTGTCCTGTGTGTACTGGCGGAACGCCTTGACAAGGCCTTGAACCTCAATCGGATCGCCGAGAGAAGTTCCCGTTCCGTGCGCCTCAATATAACTGACTGTGCGCGGATCGATGCCCGCTTTGTCCAGGCATTCTTCAATCAAATCGGCTTGAGCGACAGGACTCGGCACGGAAATTCCGCTCACTGTCCCCACGTGGTTGACGGCACTGCCCTTTATCACCGCATAAATCCGGTCTCCGTCTTTTACCGCCTCTCGCAGCGGTTTTAATAAAACGGCACCGATTCCTTCAGCCGGTACATAGCCGTCTCCGTCTTTCCCGAATGTATGACAAACTCCGTCTGTTGAAAACATGTCCCATAAACCGTATGTCAGATATTTATTCGGATGCAGCGACAAGTTGACCCCTCCGGCAACCGCCGATTCACATTCCCCGCGCCGAATGCTTTCCGCAGCAAGGTGAACCGCAGTCAGCGAAGATGAACAGACCGTATCGACCGCCATGCTCGGCCCGTGAAAATTGCAAAAATATGAAACTCTGTTTGCGATTTGCGCATAATTAAGAGAAAGCGGGAATACATGATCTTCAGAAGAAGCTTCAGCCCCGACCAACGTATAATCCTTATGCATCACCCCTGCGAAGACGCCGACGCGCTGTCTCTTATTCCGTCCGCGCGCCTCTGCGAGCGACTTCGGCGTATATCCGGCATCCTCAATCGTTTCCCAGCATGTTTGTAAAAACAGCCGTTCCTGAGGGTCCATTGTTTCAGCTTCCCGCGGCGTAATCCGGAAAAATTGGGGATCAAAGCAATCCGGATCATCGATAAATCCGCCCCATTTTGAAATGCTCTTTCCGGAAGGCGACTTTACATTTTCAAACCGGCGCCAGTCCCAGCGAGACTCCGGAATTTCGGTGACACAGTTTTTTCCTTCTTTCAGGTTTTCCCAGAATTCATGAATATTTTCGGCCTGCGGATAGCGGCCGGCCATGCCGATAATGGCGATATCTTCATCTTGCGGAACACTGCTTTTCCGCCTTTTTTCTGTTTGCGTCTCAACCGGCTTCTCCATTTTTGCCGGAGACGCGCTGAAATGGCTCCCGTACTGCTCAGTCAGGAAAGCCGCCAGCTCTGCTGCCGTCGTATATTCAAACAGCAAAGTCGGAGAAAGGGTTTCGCCGATTTTTTCGCTGATCGTTTCGACGACGTCAAGCAGTCCGGACGATGTCAGCCCCATTTCATAGTAGCCGACTTGAGAATCAATCTGTTCAAGCGGCTTGCCGATTTTTTCCGCCATCAGATTCATGACATACCGTTCTGCTTCCTCATGCGGGTGTCCGCCTTCAAGCGATGCCGCAACTTCCGGTAAACCGGCTTTTTCAGGAGACTTCTCAGCAGTCTTTCGTTCTGTATTGATCAGCTCGGCATCCCGCACGAGCTTGCTTGTGAAATCTTTCAGCTCGGCTACTTTCCGGCCGGATGCGTTAAAAAACTCCAGTGTAATGTAAATGAGCTCCTTTTCCTGCCGAAGCGACGAACGTTTGATTCTCGTGATGCAGCCGGCCTGCAAAGGTTCAGAAGCTGTAAAAGATTCGTAGAAAAGAGGCAGAAACAGCCTCTTTTCCCCATTTAACAACGATGAGATCAATAGGTTTGCGCCGACGCCGCTTCCGTCAAGAAGAGTCGGATGGAACAAAAACCCTCCGGCCTGTCCCATCGCGTCTTTTCCGAGCGATACATCAAAGGTGACGCCGTCCCGCTCCTCAAAAACTTCTCCTTCTGCTTTCATATATCCGCTGTGAACCAATTCCTGTCTTCTGCATTGTGCATACAGCTCATTTAAATTGATGGTGCGTTCCGCCTCGCGTTTGACAGAGTCAAGATCAAGCGTGTCACTGAAAACTGCGGGTGCCGTCTCGTGCATTTCCGCTTTGACGTAAATGCGTTCTTCCGGCTGGACTCGTCCGCCGCTGACCTCAGCCCCTTTTGCGGTAAGTTTCCAGCGCCCTGCTTTTACCTTTGTACATTCAACCGTAAGCTTGACGGCGCTGTCTTCTTTCGCAATAAGCGGCTGATATATGGATAAATGGCGCAGCTGAAGCCCGTCGTATGAATAGCCGCGCTCTTTGAAAATCTGATAAAACATATCAATATAAGCCAATCCCGGAAGGACTTTTTGTCCGTAAACGTCATGATGTAAAATAAACGGATTTTTCAGCGATAAAGTGATTTGCTTATTGAAGTTCTTCACGTTAAACCTCCACTTCATAGGTATCCCAGATGTTTGCCGCAGCTTTTTCGTTCGTTTCTTCTTTGCTGTCCGGCGAAATCAGCCGCTTATTTAATGCAGGCGGTGTTAAAGGATGGCGCTTGATTCGGCGCCCTTCGTCTTCCTGCCACGCTTCCACAATGACGTGGGCGTTTGTTCCGCCGTCGGCAAAGCAGTTAATTCCTGCCGCCGGCATTGGTGACGGCCAGTCTGCCAGAGTGCGGCTGAACTGAATATTGGCCTTTTCTCTATCAAAATGTGTGTTTTCATGCTCGCCTGATAAAAACGGGATAAAGCTCTTTTCTTTCAGCATGAGAACAACTTTTATGAAACTTGCAATTCCTTCCGCGCAAAGCGGGTGCCCGATGTTCGGTTTCACAGATCCGATTCCGAGCGGGCCGGCGTCTTTTGAACGGTAGACGGATTGAATGGCCTTCAGTTCTAACAGATCCGTCACGACCGTGCCTGAACCGTTCGCTTCAATATGAGTGATGTCTTCCGGCTGTTTTCCGCTTTTTTCAAGAGCCGTCTTCATGACGGATTTTTGCGCTTCCAGACTCGGCGTAGCCGGGCCTGCCGTTCTTCCGTCATTATTGACGGATGCCGCCTTCACTACGGCATAAATAGAATCTCCGTCTTCAATCGCCTGCGACACGGTTTTTAAAAGAACCATTCCGACACCCTCGCCCAGCACGACTCCATCGGCGCGTTCGTCAAATACATGGAACGACTGCGCTTTACTTAATATGCCGCGCTGTTCAAATAATTTATGGGTTTCTTCTGATTCAAACAGGCTCACCCCGCCGACGACGGCCGCTTTTATTTCTCCTGTTACAAGAGCCTGCACGGCCATATTCATTCCGACTAAAGCAGAAGAACAAGCTGTATCGAGGACAACGCTCGGGCCGCGCATATCAAAATATTGAGAGAGATTTGCGGCCAAATAATTCTGACCCAGCGCGACGATCGGGTTTTTCGCATCCAGCAGTTTCTCTTCACCCGGTCTGTGACGGCTGCGTCCGCCGAGATACACACCTATTGCTTCTCCCTTTATCTCATCCGGCGTATAGCCAGCGTGATACCACAGGTTAAGGCATTCTTCCAGAGCGGCCAAAGCTTGAGGGTCCATTGCCTTTACATCTTCTTCTGCCAGTAAAAAGAAGTCCGGATCAAATTGATGAATTCCATTAAGCATTCCCGCGTAATAAGGCGTCTTCAACCCCCATCGCTCAGCCGGAACAGGACCGATAGCCGAACGGCCTTCAGCCAAAAGCGACCAGTACGCCTCTAAGGAAGCCGCCCCCGGAAACCGGCAGGACATGCCGACGACCGCGATATCTTCCCGGTGAATCTGTTTTCCGGCCGCCTCTTCTTGTAACTTAACGGCTTGTGTTTCAATCACCGGCTCAGCCGGCTTTTTCTTAACAGGCTCCGCCGCCAAATCAAACCGTTCTGACAAAACTTCTGTATATCCTTCGAGAAGCCAATTTGCGAAAGATTGAATCGTCGGATATTCATACAGAATTGACGGGTCAAGCGATGCCGAGAGATTCCGATTGATCCGCTGCAGAAGCTGAGCAAGAATAATGGAATCCACTCCGTAATCCTGGAATAATACGTCTGTCTCAAGCTGGTCCTGGTCAATCCGCAGCTCTTCAGAAAATAATTCTTTCAGCCATTCTTCTGTTTTCCTTGTTAATTGAGCGTTGTCTGCGGCAGCATAAGCGGTTTTTTCCGCCGGTTTTACCATAGCCGGACTCATTGGCTGATCCTGCCTGCTCCGCCGCAGGAATCGCTCCGGCTTCCACAGCTTAGGATTCAGAACGGCCGGCAGCACCGGGCCCCTTGCTGATTCAAGAAGTATGCCGTCAAGGAGCTGTAATCCTTCTGCATTCGTGATGCTGTATAGCCCGCTCTCTTTATAAGCTTTGTTCGTTACTTCGCCCATTCCGGTTTCTTTCCAGTTCGGCCACTGAATGCTTACGATCGGCAGCTGCTCTTTGTATGAGTTTGCAAAATAGTCCATATACGCATTAGCCATGGCATAGTCGGCCTGTCCTGCCGAAAGCGCCGGTATCGCAGCTGACACGGAAGAGAACAAGACGAAAAACTTCAGCGGCTCTTCGCTGAGCACACTGTATAACGCCTGAAGCCCGTCTACTTTCGGCTCGAGCACGCGCTGTATGTCTTCATCGGTTTTTCTGATGAATGCGAGCGTCTCTTTATCGGTCACACCCGCGCAGTGAATCACGCCGCCGATAGGTCCGAGCGTCTGTTTTATCTGACTCAGTTCCTGTCTCAGCCCGGCTTCATCAGCTAACGGGACTGACAAAACCTTCACTTGTACACCTTTGGATTCCAAGTCGAGAACAGCTTCAATTTTCGCTTTTACAGAAGCCGGCACCCCATTCAGTCCGCCCGTCCACTCACTTCGCGGCGGAAGGGTCTCACGGCCTGTAAGCACCAGTTTTTTCACTCCGTAATGTTCGGCAAAATGGCGTGCGCATAAAAGACCGATCCCCCTCGTCCCTCCGGTGATCAGAAGCACATGGTTGTCCGGAAAATCAATTCTCTCGCCTTGCATATTCATATTTTCTGATCCGCTCAATACGGCGCGGTAGCGCAAGCCGTCCCTCCGGCAAACTTCCGCGTCATCAGTGCGGGCATGAAACTCATCGGCAATCTGCTTCGCCAGTTTGTCATCCGAAAGCGCTCCTTCAAGGTCGAGATGCCTTGAAGACAGGTGACCGTACTCGCATGCCAGCATTCTGTACAGACCGGCCCGTTTTGCTCCTGTTGTTTGATTGGCCTCTTTATTTAATGACTCAAGGTCTTTCGTGACACAAAGCAGTGTCATCCCTTCTTTATGCCCATGCTCAATCAATTGCTGAAGCCATTTGATTCCGGCCATGTCTTGAGAATCTTCTTTCGCTGCGCCTAGGAGGTCGATGACTCCGCCAAACGCCTGCCAGTCATATTCACCGGTAAGGTCTGATGCTGTGATGATACGGTGATTCGGCATATGCGCTGCGATCTCTTCTGCGAGATTGATCGTGTCCCCGCCTGTCAAAATCGCAACGGAACGTGCGCACGGTTCACGCAGTTCGAGCGGGCTCGGTTCCCATTGTTTCGTCAAAATACGTTTCATCCGTTCCTCTGTATGGACCTTATTTTTGTCAGGATTCTCAGGCACCCAATACGTGTCTTTTGCGAACGGATAAGACGGAAGACTGAGTAAACGCGGCGTACCCTTTTCATACAGCCGGTTCCAATTCAATACGCCGCCTTTCACCCATACCTCTGCCAGCTTGGCGAATTTGCCTTTTTTAATCCAGGCGTCAATGACGATGTCCATATCTTCATCTGCCGTGAACAAGGCAAACGTATCTTTATTGCGGTGAGACTGGCCGGTATACAGCCCGGCGATGTTTTTCTCATTTTTCGTAAATGCTTCGAGCTTTGTTTCCAATTCCGCCATCGTCGCTGCAAGAATGGCCAAGCGCTCTTCCATTTCGTCCCTTCCGGTTTGCAGCGTATAAGCGACGCCCGCCAAGTCTTGATCTGTATACGGCGTTTGACGGATCGCTTTTTGCAGCTGCTGCGCCTGTTCAAACAGTTTTTCTTTTGATTTGGCGGACAAAAGGATGATTGCCGGATTTTCCGGGCTGTGCTCAGGCTGAGCGGCTGCTTTCGGGACATACTCTTCAATGATGATATGGGCGTTGACCCCGCCGATGCCAAATGAGCTGACCCCGGCCCGGCGCGGAATGGCATTTCCGTTTCTATCTTTTGCTGCCGTCCATTCCTGATTTTCCCGCACGATGTAGAAAGGACTGTCATCAAGCTGAATGTACGGATTGATCGTCTCGCAATGCAGGCTTTTCACCAGCGTTTTGTGTTTCATTTGCAAAAGCACTTTCATCACGCCTGATACTCCCGCGGCAAGCTCTAAATGGCCGATATTGCTTTTGACAGAACCGATGCCGCAGCGGTGATCGGAGACTTCGGGCTCTTGATTTGTTTTTGCCAGCTCGTGAAACGCCGCTTTCAAACCGTTTATTTCAATCGGGTCGCCCAATTCCGTTCCTGTACCGTGCGCTTCAATATACGTAACGGTGCTCGGGTCCACTCCCGCTTTCCGGTATGCTTTCACCAATAAATCAGCCTGCAGTTTCGGATTCGGCGAGGTTAACGTATTCGCCCGGCCGCCGTGGTTTTCAGCCGTACCGCGGATTACGCCGTAAATCGGATTGCCGTCACGTTCTGCATCTGTCAGTTTCTTCAGCATCAGAATTCCCGCGCCTTCTCCTCTGACATACCCGTTGGCATCTTTGGAGAAGGTTTTGCATTTTCCGTCTTTGCTGAGCATGCCTGCTTTGCTGTAGCTGATATGCGCTTCTTCCGTCAGAATCGTATTGATTCCCCCGGCAATCGCCATGTCGCATTCTCCGTTTTCTATAGCGGATACCGCCCGGTGAATCGCCACAAGCGAGCTTGAACATGCCGTTTCAATCGGCTCGCTCGGCCCGTGAAGATTTAACAAATAGCTCAAACGGTTCGGACCTATGGAAGGAATCATGCTGCCTGTCGCCGCATGTCCTTCCGGCGCAAGACCTGCCCTTGTGAACAAATCTTTATAACCAGTATTTCCGGTGCCGATAAAGACGCCCGTATTTGTGCCGGAAAGGCTTTCCGGCTTACAGCCCGCATCTTCTATCGCCCGCCATGCATAAGTCAATAACAGCCGCTGCTGCGGATCTAAATATTGGGCTTCCCGCGGTGAAATCCCAAAGAACAGCGGATCAAATTCAGCTATTCCGTCGATAAAGCCGCCCCACTTGATATTCGTTTTGTTCCCTTCAAGATTCGGGTCGCCATCAAACGCTTGCCAATCCCAGCGTTCTTTCGGAATGGTTGTGATCGAATCCTTTCCTTCTTTCAAATTGCGCCAAAATTCCTCTATATCCTTCGCGCCCGGGAATCGGCCGCTGATTCCGACAATGGCAACCGTATCCAAGCGGCGCGGCTCTTGTGTCACTGCCGCAGCGTTCATTACCGTTGCGAAGCGCTTTTTCCGCTGCATTTTTGGTTTTTGGGCTTTTGGCTGCTCTTTTTTCGGAGACTCTTTCTTCTTTTCGCCGAAACGGCCCGGATGCTCTTTTGCCAAATATCCGGCGAGATTGCTGATCGTTCCGTACTCAAAGAAAATCGTCGGCGCCAGCTCCAGCTGATACGCTTCATTTAATTGATTCGTAAAGACGGTAAACGATACGGAATCAAAACCGTATTCACTCAATTCCGTATCTGTCTCAATGTCCTCACGGTCAACTTTTAAAATGCCGCTTACCATGGCTGTCAAAGCGGTCTGAAGCGTTTGAAGAGATTCTTCTGCATCGTGTTTTTCTTCCGTCTGAGAAGGAAGGCCGGCTTCTGCCTCATCCGTCAAATACTCTGCTAAACTGCGGATCGTCCCGTGTTCGAAGAAGATCGTCGGCGCCAGCTCCAGCTGATGCGCTTCATTTAATTGATTCGTAAAGACGGTAAACGATACGGAATCAAAACCGTATTCACTCAGTTCCGTATCAATATCAATCTCGTTTTGGCCGACTTTTAAAATTGAACTGACCAATCGGATAAGCGCACCGTGCCATTTGTCTCCCGAAACGGCGGATACAGGCTCTATTTTCTCCATCTGCGGCTTTTCAGTTTCAGAAACGGATAGGAACGACTGTTTTAATTTTGCAGCGTGTCCTTCAGCTGCTAAAAGCTGCGGCTTTTCCTGAGCCATTCCTTCATAAAATGCAGCCAGGCCTGACGCCTTTTGAAGCGGAACCATGCCGAAAGCTTTTTTCATCATTCTCTCCGTCTCGTCTCCCGCCTGCATACCGCCATCTTTCCACAGCGTCCAGTTAAAGGCGACCGTTTTTCCGTGCCGAAGGCCATTCTCCGTAAGGGATTGCCTGTAAGCGGCGTATGCATCCATAAACGCGTTGCCGGCGGCATAATCAGCCTGTCCGACATTGCCGAGAACGCCGGAAACACTGGAGAACAATACGAAAAAGTCAAGATTGCAGTCTTTGCTGGCTTCATCTAAATAAGCGGTTCCGATGACTTTCGGATCAAGCACTTCCCTGAACTCTTCCTTCGTTTTTTGCAGCAGGAAGCGGTCTTGTATCACTCCCGCAGCGTGAATAATTCCGTTAAGCTTTCCGAATTCCGCCGTAATCTCTTTTATCAGCGCTTCATTTTCCCGCCGGTCTGCCGCATTCATCTTTTTGTAGACGACATTTGCGCCTGAGTGCTGAAGCATAGCAAGCTCACGCTGTTTGGCTTCTGCCAGATTTGAGCGGCCGGTCAGAATGATTTTCGGGTGTTTTACGCGACCTGCGATTTCTTTTGCGAACATCAACCCCAGGCTTCCTGCCCCTCCGGTAATCAGATATACGCCTTCGTCCTTCCAGACGATGCCGCCCCCTGCGGGATGCATTTCTTCCCAAGCCTTCACATACCGTTTTTCTCCTTTATAACGGATATGTTTATCATGCGGCCGATGACTGTCGTTTTTCAGTTTTTGAGCGACAGCCGGCATTTCGCCGATTGATTCCATTTCGATGAGCTGACAGTCAAGTTTTCCGTATTCCAGCTCGGCTGTTTTTAACAAACCTGTTAACCCCGCAAACAATTGCTGGCTGCCGTCTGCTGAAATAACAGTCTGAATCAGAATGCGGCCCTGCCTTTTTTCGCTGATGATCCGCCGGATGTGTTCAGCGATTGTCTGCACGTAGCTTTGGAAGCGTTCAGCGGCTGTTTCACCCTCACCTTCTGCAATCAGCAGTTCGGCGTCTTTCAGGCCGGATGCCGCTTCATCTTTTATACGGCAGGCATCTTCACAAAGTATGATCAAATGCTCATCAGCATGGACAGAGGCTTTCTCGGATGCGGCGGCTTCTTTCCAGACCGGTGCAAACAAGACCTTTTCCGAGCCTGATAGCCGCTGAGCCGATTCTGCATCGCCTTCTAGCACTCTCGTAGAGAATCCTCTTACCTTCACGCAAAGCGCTCCTGTTTCGTCGAACAGGTCAATGTCGGCTTTCTGCACGGAATCACCGGTTTGATATCCTTCACTGAAGCGTGCATGCGCCCGCATAGTCGGCGTGCATGCTTTGACGACTTCAAGATATTCCAGTGCAAACGGCAGAATCAGCTTTTGTCCGGAAAACTCCTGCATAATGCAGATCGTCGCCGTCTGAATAGCTGAATCAATGATGCTCGGATGAAGCGTAAATTGTCCGTTCGTGTGAGAAACAGAATCCGGAAGCTGTATGTCCGAAAGCACTTCTTTCTCGCCGATAAAGGCGGACTTAATGCCTTGGAAGGCTTTTCCGTGGAACATCCCCCTGCTCCGGCCTTCCCGATAAAAGGCCGCCGGATCAAGAATGTCCACTGTGCATCTGTTTTGTATGGCAGAAAGGTCTGTCTCAGGATCTTGTTCAGCCTTTATGATTTCCGCCCGTCCTTGGCTGTGCAACACTTCTTCATCGTCAGCGTTTACGCTGTAAATGTCATATGAGATGATGCCGTCCTCTTCAGGGAACAGCGCAATATGGACATGGCGCTCTTGTTCGTGAACGACGATCGGTTTCATCCAGATGGTATGATGGAGCGTTATTCTGTCTTGGACTTTTAATAAGCCGCCAAGCGCCCGTTTTACCGCTTCATAAGACATTTCCAAATATGCCGCTCCCGGCAGCACCGCTTTTTCCCTGACCACATGATCCTTCAGGAAAAATTCTGATCCTGTAAACAGTGAGCTGAACTTCTGAAGGGTTAAATCTGACGTATTTTGCTGCACGAGCGGGTGTAAAACTGAGACTCCGTTGTGTGCGGCAGATGTGTTCTTCTCTGCTTTTTTCGGCCAGTACGGCTCCTTTGCAAACGGGTAGACCGGCACGCTGATTCGTTTCGGATGCTTGTCTTTGTAAAGCTTGTGCCAATTGATGGCGACACCCTTACTCCACATTTCACAGAGCTTCGATCCTTTTCCTTTCGCAAGCCATTTCTCAATGAGTTCAGCACTGTCATCATCATCAGAAAGCCAGGCAATATCTTTCGCCTGCTGTTTTTCTCCTCTGAAGCAGCCTGGTACAGCCGGCTTATCATTGATAAAATCAGCAAGCTGCCGCTTCAGCTCCGCAGTGCTGCTTGTGATAAAGGCAGCGCGCTCTTCCATCGCTTCCCTTCCGACTTGGAACGTGTAGGCAAGATCAGCGAGGTCGGTGTCCGTTTTTCTTTCCAGAAAAGCCAGCAGCTGTTTTGCGTACTCCTTCAGACGATCTTTTTTTCTGGCAGACAACGGAATGATGAACGGACCGGCAGCGTCTGCTGCTTCGGATGCATCCGGATATTGTTCAAAAATCGCGTGTGTGTTTGTTCCGCCAAGACCGAAAGAGCTTAAAGCCATGCGGTGCGCTCTGTTCTCACGGGTTAACTCTTTCTTTTCTTCCGTTACGTAAAACGGAGAGTCTTCTAAATGAAGATTCGGGTTCGGCTCTTTGTAATTGATGCTCGGCGCGATTTCCTGATGATATAAGCTCATGACAACCTTGATGCAGCCCGCCATTCCGGCCGCTGTATCCAAATGCCCGAGATTTGTTTTGACTGAACCGATGCCGCAGTATTGTTTTTTATCTGTATATCGGCCGTACACCGATTGAAGTGCGGACAGTTCAATCGGATCGCCGAGTTTTGTTCCTGTGCCGTGAGCTTCGACGTACGCGATCGTTTCAGGATGGATGCCCGTCTGATCAATGACCTTCTGAATGACCTCAGCCTGTCCTTTGACGCTCGGCGCATAAAATCCGACCTTATCCGCTCCGTCGTTATTGACGCCGATTCCGCGCAGCAGCGCATAAATATGGTCGCCGTCCTTAACGGCATCAGACGCTTTTTTTAAGAGCACGGCGCCGGCTCCCTCACCGCCGATCATTCCGTCAGCATCCGCGTCAAACGCTTTAATATGCCCGTCGCTTGAAAAATTCAGCCCCGGCTGATGAACATACCCGGCGCTTGTTCCCGTATGAAGGGTCGCACCGCCGACAAGGGCGTACTTGGCTTCGCCGGACTGCAGGCTTTGAAAAGCCGAATGCAGGCCGATTAACGAAGATGAGCAGTTGGCATGGACAAAATAGCTCGGCCCTTTCAACCCGAGTTTATGAGAAATCATCGTCGGAATCGTACCGCTTTGGGCAAGCACCCATGACACGTAGCCATCCGGCGTTTCCAGCTGTGCTGTCGTCTCCTCCGGCAGCAGGCTGCGGTAAGAGTTCGTGCTGGCAGACATATACACGCTTGTTTCCGGAATTTCTTTGGAGATATATCCCGCATCCTCGATTGCCTTCCATGAATGGAGCAAAAGCATTCTCAGCTGAGGATCCATATATTCCGCATCTTTCGGTGAAAAGCCGAAGAAACCGGGATCAAACATTTCTTTCCCTTCTAAAACTGATTTAGCCGGAACGAAGCCGGGATGATCAGCCAGTTCTTCAGAAATACCGAATCGGCGGAGCTCCTCTTTTGAAAAGAAGGTGATGCTTTCTTTGCCTTCTTTGATGTTATTCCAAAATTCATAATGATCTTTCGCTCCCGGAAACTCACAGGATATACCGATAACCGCAAGGCTGTCCTCGTAATAATCGGGAAATTCTCCCGCCGGATGTTCCCGGTCTTCTGCATTCACTTTCTTTTGCGGTACAGGAGCCCAAACGGCTTCTTTCGGTTTTTGTTCAGCGATATACCGGCTGATGTCTTTTACCGTCGCGTATTCAAACAGCTCCGTTACACTGAATTCACAATCCAGTTCCTGCGTCATCCGGTCAGTGACAGTCACGGCAAGAAGCGAATCTCCCCCCGCATCAAAAAAGCGGTCATCAAGCTCTATATCTTTGCTTTTCAATACATCCTGCCAAATCGCCAGTACCGCCTGCTGGATATGAGATGATGAAAATGTTTGTGTGTCCGGCTGCTTTTTCGTCAGATCGCGCGCAGCAAGAAGCTTGCGGTCCACTTTTCCGTTCGGCGTGAGCGGCAGCTCTTCAAGACGGATAAACGAAGCTGGCGTCATATAGGCCGGCAGCGCTTGTTTCAAATGATTGCGCAATTCCTTTGCAGACGGAAGCGGCTCTCCGTTTTTCCGGATATAAAACGCGCAAAGCTTTTCATTTCCGGAGTGATTGTTCACAACAACTACACTTTCCTGTACGGCCGGATGGGCATTCAGCCTGCTCTCAATATCTCCGGGTTCAATCCGGTAGCCGCGGATTTTGACTTGGGTGTCCATCCGTCCCATGTATTCAATGCGGCCGCCGGGAAGAAAACGCGCCATATCGCCTGTTTTATAAAGCTTTGATCCCAGTTCGAGCCGGTGGCTGACGAAAGCTTTATCTGTCAGCTCAGGCTTGTTGAAATACCCTCTTGCCAATCCGTCTCCCGCAATACAAAGCTCTCCCGGCACCCCTTCTAAAACAGGGTTGAGACCGGAATCCATAATATACACGCGGGTATTGGCGATCGGGCGTCCGATCGTAAGCGCGCTCTCATTTTCCGTTATACGCTGCACCGCGGACCAGATTGTCGTCTCTGTCGGCCCGAACATATTCCAAGCCTCGCTTTTCGTATCGAGAAACTGCTGCTTCAATTGTTCGCTAAGCGCCTCTCCGCCGCAAAGGATTTTCACATGTTCTTCATTTGACCATCCGGAATGAAAGAGCATTTTCCATGTAAACGGCGTCGCCTGCATGATCGTCGGTTTGTACTCTTGAATCAGCTCTTTCAGCTTCCGTGCGTCTTTTGTGACTTCTGTCTTACAGATGTTGCACTCCGCTCCTTTGATTAAAGGAAGGTAAAGCTCCAGTGCCGCGATGTCAAAGCAATATGTCGTGACGGCAAGCAGTTTGTCTTCAGACGAAAGCCCCGGTTCATTCGCCATCGAGAGTAAGAAATTGGTCAGCGCCCGGTGCGGAATCATCACGCCTTTCGGTTTGCCCGTGCTGCCCGACGTGTAAATGACATACGCCAGATCGTCAGGTGTCACTAACCGCTTCAGCGACGGTCTTTCCGCGGCTGTACTTTCAATATGAGACCAATCGCGGTCAATGGCAGTGGTCTGCACGCCTCCCCAGTTCAAAGAGTGCTCTAAATCAGCTGTCGTCAGGCACATTGAAATCCTGCTGTCGGCGATCATATATTCCAATCTGTCAGCGGGATAAGAAGGATCAAGCGGCACATACGCTCCCCCGGCTTTTAAAATGCCGAGAAGGCCGACAGCCATATGCAATGATCGGTCTGTATAAATGCCGATGAGATCATCAGGGCCTGCACCGTGCGCCTGCAAATAGAGCGCCAGCTTCGTGCTTTTTTCATCAAGCTCACGGTACGTCAGCTGTTGCTGTTCATACACGACCGCACAAGCGTCCGGCGTTTCTGCCGCCTGACGTTCGAATAATTCATGGAAGCAGGCATCCGGATATTCACGGCTTGTTTCATTCCAAGTCTTAAGAATCATGTGCTCCTCTCTTTTTGTCATGAGAGAAACGTTCTCAAGCGGCATATCCGGATTCGCCGTCAAAGCTTCAGCAGCCTGTACAAATTGGCTGAAAAGTCTGGCCGCCCCTGCTTCGTCGAATAATTCGGTGCTGTATTTAATCGTAAGATCCATGCCCGATGCTTCTTCCCACATTTCAAATACAAGGTCATATTCCCCCTCCTGATGAATGTCTTTTACAAACTCACAGGAGAATCCCTTGTATTCATCAAGCATCGATTGATAGCTTGAATGCTGCAGAAAGTTCTGATAGAAAAAGGCATTGCTGAAAACAGGCGAACCGTTCTGCCGGGGGTTCGCATGCACATCACGCACCATTTTCGGAAACGGATAAAAGGAGTGATCCAGTCCGTCCAGAACGGCATCCTGCACCTTTTGAACAAAGTCAGCAAATGTTTCTTTTCGTCCGGCTCTGCTCCGTATGGGAAGCATGTTGAGGAAATGGCCGACCACTCCGTCAAAGCGTTCTTCGGGTCTGACCATTGCAGGCATGCCTGTCACAATATCTTCCTTATCCGTATATTTGCTTAAAAGCACCATGTAACAGCTCAGCATGACGGTAGACAAATGAATCGAACGGGATGCGGCAAACGCCGTTATATTATTCAGCAGCCGTTCGGGAAGACGGCGTGTCAGCGTATCTTCTGTAAACTCCGGAACACTGCTGTCCGTGCGCGTCGGCGGAAGCTGAAGGTCAGGCAGATCGCCCCCGAGCTGTTTCATCCAGTAAGCGCGGGCAGCTTTGCTTTCTTCACCCGCCAAATACCGCTTTTCCCAAGCCGCGAAATCGGGATGAATGCCGGGAGCGGCGGCCATAAACTCTTCTTTTCCCTCCAGCAGCGCCTGATAATGATCCAGCAGACTGTGAATAAATGTAATGGATGAAATGCCGTCAAACACGATGTGGTGAATGACCGTCAAAAGATAATGTTCCTCGGCGGATTTTGAAAGCAGCTGCACGCGCAGCAAAGGTCCGCCTTCTTTGACAAACGGCTCTTTCACTTTTTTCCGTATCAGAGCGGATATTTGTGATTCATTGACGTCAGAAATATCTTCTTCCGAGAATACAAAAGGATCTGCCGCTTCTATGAAATAAAACCCGCCGTCTGTTACATTCACGGCGCTTTTGAGCATCGGATGCTGCTTTAATACGAGCTGAAACGCCTGTTTCAGTTTCTCTTTGTCGATTCCGGATGTGAATCGGAAACAGAGCGGGACATGATATGCAGTCGTTACAGGCGACATTTTCTGCAATGTCCACAGCCCTTTTTGGACTTCTGAAAGCGCTGGCGCCGTTTGCCGTCTCTCCCGTTCTGCCGGCGGTTCGGCTTTTTGGGAATGATGCTCCGCTGACATGTTTGCCGCTTTTTCAGCAGTATAAGCCGCTAAAGCGCCAATCGTCGGGTTTTTGTGCAGCTCTCTTGCCGTCAGCCGGAGGTGATACGTTTTTTCAATTGATCTGGCGAGTTTCATCATCTTGATGGAATTGACGCCAAGACTTTGAAACGGCGTATTTGGATCAACGAGCTCATCCGCGATGGAAAGTTCCTCTTTCAGAAAACGGATAAAATCCCGTTCAATTTCTTTCTCTGCAGAAGCCGTGTCTGAATTGACGCCTTCTTGTCTGTTATTATGTAAAGAATCAAATTCCCCTTGTTCGAATGAATGTTTCAGCTGAGTGCGCTGGATTTTCCCGATCGCCGTCTTAGGAATGTCTTCTTTTGCGACCGGAAGCAGATAATCAGGGGTAACGCCGATTCTCTGTGTCACGTGCTGGTGAATGTGATGAAGAAGCTTCGTCATGCGGTTCTCATCCAACGGAACAGATGTCACAAAGAAAATCGCCAGCTCATCTGTCGTGCTTTGATTCGGCCGGACGGCGCATGCCGCTGTATAAGACGTTTCAATTTCCGGCAATTCCTCAACGGCTGATTCAATGGCATGGCTGTAATAATTCACACCGTTAATAATGATGGCATCTTTCGTGCGCCCCGTTATTGTCAGGCGGCCTTCACGCAAAAATCCGAGATCTCCCGTTTCAAACCAGCCGTCTTCTGTAAAGACACTCTCATTTAAGTCCGGGCGCTCATAATATCCGCTCGTTACAGTCAGACCCGACACTTGGAAGCGGCCGATTTCTCCTTCTTCCACCACTTGATTGCGGTCATCCGTAATTCTCATATTAAATCCCGGGATCGGCAGACCGATCTCGACGAAACGATCGTCGTCACTCGTGTTTTCCAGTGTAAACTCATCTGAGAAAATAACGC
Source organism: Bacillus sp. ChL18 (assembly GCF_026241425.1). Lineage (NCBI taxonomy): Bacteria > Bacillati > Bacillota > Bacilli > Caryophanales > Bacillaceae > Bacillus > Bacillus sp. ChL18. The sequence continues at coordinate 1,208,790 of NZ_JAPHWE010000001.1, forward strand.
CCGAAGACGTTTCGGACATTCCCCATGCGGGACGGATGGCATTAGCCGGCAGACCGTGCGGCTCTAAAAGCTCCATAATTCTGCGTCCGACTTTCGCAACCGCGGCCTCCCCGCCGTTCAGCATGTAACGCATGGAAGATAAGTCCCATTTCCGCGTTTGAATCTCTTCTGCAAAATCGGCAAGCAGTCCAAAGGCAAAGTTGGGGGCCCACGTGACCGAAGCGCGGTAATGATCAATCAGGTCGAGCCATTTTAAAGGGTCCATCAAAATGGATTCGCTCGGTATGTTGATTTCCTCACATCCGAGATAAACATCACGCAGATGAAGCATTCCGATGCCGCCGACATGGTCAAAAGGCATCCAGTTAAACGTGACATCCTCACTTGTATAGCCCTGCATCTGAATATTTCCTTTGACCATGCAGACGATGTTTTCATGGCTGAGCATCACGGCTTTCGGCGTGCCCGTGCTTCCCGAGGTCAAAAGCAGCATCGCCAAATCTTCCGGACGGGGATGATGACAGTCCGTATCCATTTCGTGCGCACTGAGATCTTCTGCCGCCAAAGCGCAAAACCCGGAAAGCTCCTGCTCCTCCGCCCATTCAGTCATTTCCGGCAGCACGTCACGGCTTGTGATGACATACGGCTGATTCAACAGCATCCAGGCGTCTTTTAGTTTTTGCGTCCCGCTGTTCATTTCTGTATAAGCCGGAGCGGCCGCAAGCGGAACCGGGATCGCTCCTAAAAAAACACAGCCCCAAAAAGCAGGAATCAGCTGGGAATTGTCACTGAGCTGTAATATGACTTCATCCTGAGCCTTCACTCCTGATTGGCGGAGCCCTTTCACAATCGAAAGAGCGATCTTTTTCAGGCCGCTGTAAGTCTGGTACACTTTGGTGCCGTCAGGCTGTATATATGTGATGCCCTTTTGATCTCCCGCTGCCGCGGCGGTTTTGTGCAGGACTTCAGGAATCGTCATCGGCTGATCCGCTGAAAGCCGCAATGATTTTCCATAGCTGACAGATGGCTTGAGTAACCCGCTTGCCTTCATATCACTTTTCATAGAGCTGCCTCCATTTCATCTGTATGTAAGATGTATGTCTTATACTCCGTACATCGTCGTGATTCGTTTTTTCACTTCATCATCATGAAACGTCTCATCGTGCATGATTAACTCCTTCTCAATGACGGCCGGAAGCTGCTCGCGAAACGGCGTCACCAAGTGCCTTTTCAATGTAATTAAAGAGTTTCTCGGTTTTTCCGCAAGCTCACGGGCCAATTCCTGCGCATAGTCTAGTACTTCCTGCCGCGGAAGCACCGGAAAAGGCACCCCTCTTTTCTCCAGGTCACCGCCGCGGTAGTGGCCGCCGTTTAACAGCATTTCATGGCCGAGGCTTGCCCCAAGCTTCTCCGGAACGATAAAGGTAGCGCCCATTCCGGGGGTGAAACCGTATTTCATAAAGTTTGCGGTATACACGCTTTCTTTGCTTAATATGACAAAATCACTGAAAAGCCCCATGACAAACCCGCCTCCGATTCCGTGGCCCTGCATGGCGGAAATGACAGGGATATCACATTCCAGCGCCAAAGAGTACATGCGGTCTTCCGTAAACTTCGTGATGCCCTGCTGAATCCTGAGCAGGCCTTCCTGTGTGCCTCCGGAAGCAAAGTAATGGCCGTATCCTGTTAAAATCACAGCTTTATAGACTGACGATTTTTTTATACGGGTGAATGCTTCCATCAATCCATCCGTCAGTTCTTTGGAGAAGGCGTTTTTATGGGCTTTATCCTGCATTGTCACTTGGATAATATCCGGTTCAATTTCGAGCAGTTCAACTGCGGCGTTCGGCATGATATCCTCCTAACTGTTCTCCGTTTCCCAAGGAAGCCGCCCCGTTTCTGCATAACGGAAGATGGCTGATTGGTTATCCGGATCTGAAAACATCGCTTGATTTTCGGCTAAAGCAATGGATTTCGAACGATGAACAAGGTCGTTTAAGGAATCCATGTATTTTTTATAGCGGACGACTGCTTTTTTCGACAGCGGGCGGAGGCGCAGCAAATGCTTTCTCAGCTCTGTTGCTGAGTCCGGGACGCATACGTCACAAAGTCCCCATTCAAGCGCCTGGCGTGCCGGCACGGGCTTTGTCATGATCGTCATATAATGCGCCTTTTGAAATCCGATTCTTTGAATTAAAAACGGCAGAACGCAGGCTGGATAAAGTCCGAATAACAGTTCAGATAAACTGAACGAAGCACTCTCCTCTGCAATGACGATATCGCAGGCGGCGGCAAAACCGACACCTCCCGCATTTACTTTTCCGCGGACGCGGGCGATTGTGATGTACGGCCCGGATTTTAATGCCAGCCACAAACGGTAAAGCGGCTCCTGCGATTCCGCATGCTGTATACCCTGCCTCATTTTCCGGTACATCTCATCAAAATCCGCCCCGAAACAAAATACCTCCGGCTGCCCTTCAAGCACTACGGAGGTCACGGAGTCTTCACATTCAGAAAGAACGTGCAGGCATTCCTCCACTAAACGCTCATTAATCGTATTGTTGGCTTCAGGCCGATCAAAGGTGATGAAGCAGACATTTTGCTGAAAACGGACGTTTATCGTCTCATAGGTCACGGGATCCACCTGTATTTCCGATGAAATTCCGTGATTTCTTCCAAATACAAACGAGGGCTTCCGGTATGATGGTCTAAAATGTTCGGAATCATATTCACATCCAATTTGACATTCCGGGTTCCAAACTTCACCAAACCGCTGCCTTTAAACAGTTCTTCATATTCTTCCATGGACAGCCTGTACCTGTTGTTCAGGTGCTCTTCTATTTTGAAAGAATGCTGCCGCGTTTGTCCTTCAGGCGTCACAACGCCGCTGTAAAATTCTGAACAGCACCCGGAGCCGTACGAAAAACAGCCGATCCGCTTAGAAGTGTCGAATGCCCCTTGGTCAATCGTGCTTGCAAGAGCCAGTAAAGAGGCTGCTCCCATAATGTTTCCGACTCTTTGGCAGTAGCGGAGCCCCGGCTCTACTCTGGTTTGAAAATCCTGTTCGATTTCAGCGTTTTTCGCTTTTGCAAGCTTGCGCATCATCGTCCGGTGGGCCCCTTTGACCATGCCGCCAAACGGTGTATGGAAGGCTAGATAGTGAAACGTCTCTTTGTAGTCAGCGCCCGGCACACGGTTTTTGTACTCGCGAAATGTCTGTTCACAGCAATCGAGGTATGACATCAATGACAAGTCGGCGTCACCGGCTTCACTGTCCGGGATCGGACGGCATGTATCCATCACCTCATAGCCGTAATAGCCGTTGGCGCCCGCATCCGCCTGAAATACAATTGGATTTTCACCGATCAATAAGGCGACGGCACCCGCTCCGGCGCTCGGTTCTGCGTAAGACCAATCCTCGCTTAACGCATCACCGCCTTCGGCAATTAAAAACCGGGAAATATCCGTCGCGACGACAAGCGCCTTCGCTCCGGGGGATGTCTGCGACAAAATAAAATTAAGCGCCATCTGCAAACCCGCCGTTCCTGAATAACAGGCTTGCTTCAGTTCAAATAAACGGCAGTTCCGGTTGAGGCCTAAGTAATCATGAATATATGTACTGAGTGATTTTCCGAAGTCGATGCCGGACTCCGAGCAGGTAATCAGCAGCTCGATTCTGTCTTTTTCAGCCTCTGTCAATCGGTCGATAATCGGCTTTGCCGCGTTAACGCCGAATGTAACGGGGTCTTCGTACGGAAGCGCCACCGCTTTTTCTTTCATCAGTAAATTCTCAAATCTGGCAGGGTCTAAGTTTCTGTACTCCGCCAGCTGCATGACATCAAGGTATGCCGTCCCGCCAAACACATTTATCGCTTCTATTCCGGCAGCCGCCATGAACTTCGCCTCCAATATGAATTTTGAGTTTCCGATTGTTTCACCGCTTTATCAGACAGCCTGTACCTTTTCATAAAGCTTTGCCGCCAATTCGCCGATGTTTGACACTCCCGTCAGCTCAACACGCGGGATCTGCAGTGATAATTCTTCAAGCATCATCGTGATAATTTCAGCGCGGTCCACTGAGTCCGCCCCCAGATCAACTAACCGGTCTTCCTGCGAAAGCTGTTCGCCTTCTAAATCAGGCAAAACCTCGTAGATTGTGTTCTGCAGCAATTCAAAGATTCTTTCTTTACTCATTGTCAGTTCCTCCCTGTTTCATCTTTTATGAATATTCCATGTTTTCAATCTATCATTTCGTCTTGTCAACACGTTTGCAAAAATGAACCTAACTTCTGATTCAAAAGCGAGGCCGTCTCTTCCATAAGCCGCAGGCCGATACCATCGGCATGGCGGTTTTTCCAGGACTCCAGCTCCGTACCTTTCACCCATTGATTGAAGGCGCCTAATGCCGGGCCGCAATGAATCTGGAAGTCTACCTTGGCATCCGGGTCTCCTTTAATCGCCGAAGCAGAACTTTGCCTGAAATACCATTTGAATATGAGCGCCATTTTCTGTTTCGGATTCCGTTCGACTTTTGAAATGTCTTCATTCGAATAATGAGCCTTCACTTTGTCATAAATACTGCTTACACTTGCCTTAAAATACTTCTCTTCTATTTGTCTGAGTGTCTTTTCATCAATTTCTTCAATTGAGCGGTGACGCTGATACAGTTCATGCAGCTTAGAGGCGCGAGTCGGAAAGAACAGCCCTTTCTTTAATACCTGCACCTTGCTGCCTGATTCAAACATATCGCCGGCCGGCGCGTAGGCCGTGTCCTGTACATTCATCTGCTGCAGGAGGTCCTTTACGAGGCCGCTCGTCGCTGCTTCAACGGTGCATTGGTTAATAGATCCGGTCACAATAAAATCAGCGCCGAGCATAAATGCGGCCATGGCAGCCTCGGGCGTTCCGATTCCCCCTGCGGCTCCGATGCGGACGGTTTTGCCGTATCGGTATTTTTTCATCATGTCATCTCGTAAACGGATGATCGCCGGCATGAGACTGTAAGCAACTCCGCCGTCAGTGTGGCCGCCTGAGTCAGCCTCTACGCAGATGTCATGCGCAACGGGTATTTCTCTCATCAGACTTGCTTCTTCAGCGGTAATTTTGTTTTCGGCTGCAAGTTTCTGCAGAATGTGATCAGGCGCCGGGCTGAGAAACGCTTCCGCTACTTCCGGACGGGAAAGCTTGGCGATAATCCGCTGACGCGCTATTATTTGTCCGCCGGCACCGCGTTTTAACCCCTTAGCGCGAAACCTTACTAAAGCGGGAGTAACCGTTAAAAACGCTGATGCTTCCAAGTTCTGAATCCCATGCTTCAATAAAAGATCAATCATTTTTTCTTCTGAATCTGTATGCTTCATATTATGTACAACATTTATGCCGAAGGAACCGCCGTCACGAAGCTCATGCTGAATTGACAAAATGGCGTCCTCGACGTGCGCGATGTTCAAACCGCCCGTTCCGAAAAAGCCCATCATTCCTTTTTCGGCCAGTTTGACGACCATTTCCTTCGAAGAAATTCCGCGGTACATGCCGCCGGCCAAGTAGGCGTATTTCAATTGATAATCGCGCTTAAACTCTTCATTTCCTAAAGACGCCGCCGTAATTGAGCTTTTTCCAGCCTCGGCCGGGACTTTGATTTCATCTGTTATCGGCTCCGCTTCAGCCGTAATTCTTTGAATCAGCCCCGTCAGCACTTTTCCGGGACCGATTTCCTCAAAGCTCATGTTCTTTCTTCCCATTAAGAAACGGATGCTGTCTGTCCAGTTCACAGATCCCGTTATTTGTCCGGTGAGTGTCTCTTTCAGCTCTCTCTGCTCATAGGGTCTTGCCGTCACATTTGAAATGACCGGGATGGACAGCGGCTTAAAACGGAAAGATTCAATAAAGCGTGAAAACTCTTCCTTCGCTTCCAGCATGTATCTGGAATGAAAGGCGCCGCTGACATTTAAGCGGTGAACCATTTTTACGCCGTTTACGGCTTCAAAAACGGATGCGGCTTTTTCAATATCTTCTTTATATCCGGAAATGACAATTTGCTGCGGTGTGTTCATGTTGGCGATATCAATCATATCCAAGTGATTTTCTCTTAAAACATCCGTCACCTGCTCATGAGTCAGGCCGATCACCGCTGCCATGCCGCCTCCTTTTGCGCGGCTCATCAGTTCGCCCCTTTTTTTGACCAGCTGTAAGCCTTCTTCAAAATCAAAGGCGCCCGAAGCGTATAACGCGTTATATTCGCCCAAACTGTGTCCGGCGGTAAAATCCGGTTTCAAGCCGGTCTCTTCTGTTTTTTTCAAATAACTGAGGGCATTGACGACATAGAGCGCCGGCTGAGTGAATTGAGTCTGATTGAGACGTTCTCCGTCCCGGCACAGCTCCTGAATGGAATATCCGAGAATGTGATCGGCCTTTGCGGTTAATTCAGGATAGCGGCCGAACAGGTTCTCCCCCATCCCTACTTTTTGCGAGCCTTGGCCTGGAAAAACAAAGCTGATCATCTTACAGTCTCCTTCCGGGCGGTGATAAAATGCTGTCTTCTATTTGCTGCAAATGTGTTTGTTCTTTATGAAACGGCGTCATAATGGCACGGATGCGTTCAGCCGATCCTGCAGGAAGAATCTGTTTGGCAAATGCGGCCAATGTTCCGGAAGGCCCGGCATCAATATACAATCCTTTTTGGCGGCTGTCTGCGAATTGAAGCGCTTCGCGGAATCGAATCGGCTTTCTTACGATATCCCAGAAAAAGTCCGCTTGTATATCGGTCTCAACCTCTCCGGTCGCACTGGAGATGTACGGTATAAACGGAGTCCGGATTGATTTCTGAGCTAAAAAGCGCTTGTACGGCTGTTCCGCCTGATCAACCAGCGCTGAGTGAAACCCGTAAGATACCGGCAATAGCTGATGAGGAATCTGCTTTTCTCTCAGATCGTCCATGATCTTTTTGATATGTTCCCGCTCTCCCGAGATGACAAAGTGAGAATGATAGTTTACAGATGCCAATTCACTATGTTCGCCGAGCAGCGGATCATCTTGATATAAAGCCGGATCACCCAGTATCGCAAGCATGCTGCCGTTACGGCAAGTTTCCGTAACGATTCGGGCCTGTTCCAGCACGCAATCTAAAGCATCCTCGGCGCTCAGCACGCCCGACACAGCGGCCGCTGCATACTCTCCGAGGCTTGCTCCGATCACATAATCGGGACGTATGCCTCTTTGCTCCAAAGCATATGCAAGTGCGTACTCAGCCATAAAAATGGCAGGATGGCTGAAAAGAAGGCGGTCAAATGGATCAGACAGACGATTGCCTGTATGATACATCTCTTTTAGGACAGAGAAACCGAAACGGCTGACTGCAAAATCGTCCAAGTCAAGCATTTTCTGCCGAAAAGCGGAGTTATGTGCAAACAGCTCTTTCCCCATTTGATAGTATTGGGAACCCTGTCCAGAAAACATGAAAACAATTGGCTGGTTCATTTGTTCTCCTTTTTGCTGCTTATTTTTTTAAAATATTGATTTGTGAGTTTTTCGTGATGTCGTGTGCAGGTGAAGTGGTCGTGATGTTGTATGGCTGGCACTATTGTGTGAGATAAGAATTTTGACTTGCGTTCCGCTACATGGCGGGTGAAGCTTCAGTTTCTTTTTTGATGCGGTGAATAAGCCCTGTCAGCACATGGCCCGGGCCGACTTCTTCAAATTCCATCCGCCCTTTGTCCAGCAGATAGCGGATGCTGTCGTTCCATCGCACTGAATGGTCGATCTGATCGGCCAGAACGGAGTGGATTCCGTCTTGCTCGTAAGGTCTGGCATGCACATTAGAAATGACGGGAATTGATATAGCAGAAAAATGAAATGACTGTAAAAATTTTTCGAACTCTTGTTTTGCTTCGCTCATATATCTCGAGTGAAAAGCGCCGCTTACGTTTAACGGATGAAACATCGTAACGTCTTTTAATCCTTCGAATACGCTTTTGGCTCTTTCAATGTCTTCTTTGCGTCCGGATATGACAACTTGGTGAGGAGAATTCATATTGGCAATATCAATCGTATGTAATCCGTGCGTTTGAAGGGTGTCTGACACTTGAGCTGCAGTTAACCCCATAACAGCGGCCATTTTTCCGTCAGTGGCCATACTCATTAATTCGCCTCTTTTACGGACAAGCTGCAGGCCGGTAATAAAATCAAAAGCACCTGCTGCAAACAGCGCATTATATTCTCCCAAACTGTGCCCGGCCACATAATCCGGCTTTATGTCATTGTCTTGGATTTTTTTCAAATAGCTTAACGCGTTTACAACATATAAAGCAGGCTGGGTGAACTGCGTCTTATGAAGATTGGAATACGGATTCTCAAGACAAAGCCGTTTCATGGAATATCCGAGTGTTTCATCAGCCTGCTCCGTTAAGTCTTTAAATTCATCAAACAATGAGCTCCCCATTCCCTGCTTTTGAGAACCTTGTCCGGGGAATAAGTATGTGATCATTTTCTCAGCCATCCTTTCTCGGATTCAGATAAGAAGCATGTTCAAGTTGATAGTAACTGCACAAAAATACCATGTCAAGTTAATTTATCCTATGCGAACTCCTGAATAATGCCTATTTTTCCCTGCCGGAAGTCGGGCTCAGGGCTTTCGGAACAGGCGTAAGCAGAATGTCCCATCCGGCCTGCCCGGCGTTCTCTTCCGCAAACTCCCGTTACTCAGCCATTCATCACCAGAAATCTAGTAATAACTACCATTCCATTTCAGAAGTTCCTTGCTTCAAAAGAAAAGCTAGTTAGATAGAACTAAATTACACATTACTTAAAATGAAACAGCCCTTTTTGATTTTTTCTGTTGCGGAAATTCACGAAATGTTCTTTTTTTTCAATCTGAAAGTAAATATTGTTTTTCAAAAGACTCTCCATTTTTTGACCCGGCTTCTCCCCGAAGGAGTGCCCCGGATACACGCGCACATGCGGCGGAATGGAGGCTTTGATCCTCTGTATACTGTGAAACATGTCTTCAGCTGAGCTGCCCCTGTCCTCACATATCCCGCACCCTTCTGTAAACACGGTGTCACCGGTAAAAAGATGATCAGATAGCAAATAGCACATTCCCCCGGCCGTATGTCCCGGGGTCAGTATACTTCTGATGATAAACCCTCCGGCCGCAAAGGTTTGGCCGTCTTCAAGCGCTATTAAGTTTCTGCACCGGAATTGATAGAAATCGATTTCCGCCGACGACATGTATATATCAGAATGATAGATTTGCTGAAGCGGCTCCGCCAAGTTTACATGGTCATAATGCGAATGTGTTAATAAAATAGCTGATAAATCAACATCCAATTCATGCAGTTTATCGGTTATTTTATCGATTTCCCAGGACGGGTCCACCGCTATCGCAGATTTTTTTGAGCGGTCTGCGATAATATAACAATAGTTGGACCACATCTGGTGATAAGTTTTGATTTGATGCACTTCATATGTATGATCCATTGTCACCATTCCCATTTAAAAGATCCGGGCAGACTGCTGCCGCCGCCCAGCCGACTGTAACCACTTTACCAGATGACACCACGTTTTTCCATGGATTTTCCGGTAAAGTTAAAAAAACTTTCTGCTCCCGCCAAAAGCACCAGTCTGGACCTTTTTTACAAATTGCTATGCTGATATATAAGGAAATTAGAATATTAATTTAGATGAATTCTTTAGGGAATTTTATTCAGAAAATGAAGGATGAATATGAGTTTCGGATAAAAAGAAAACAAATTTAGCTTTTGTTTTGAAAAGCAATTGCCGAAGCGGCCGAAGGGGATAATCAGTTTTTAGAAATGATCCGCAATCAAGATTATTATTTTAATCCTTTTCTTCAAGATAATACCGAATTGCAACATTATGTTGACATTAACATAATTGAACTTAGAAAAGTACGGCGTAATTTACACTCTTTTCAAATCAGCCCTAGCTGCAACAATTCACGAAAGCGCCGCGCAGCTTTTTACTGTGCAAAAACAAAACTAACATAAAATCATTAAGTGTAAAAAGTAAATATTAAACATTAGACAAATAGACTATGTTATATGGGTCGGAGTTTACCTCTCAAGGTAAATTGCCCTGGGATGCAAAAGCACTAAGAGCAGATTGGGATGCAATACCTGCTAAAGTTAAAGCTGCTATGGGCGGAATTGGCGTTTTGAAATAATTCTTAATACGATCGACAATTTTACTGGTGCAGTTGAAGATACGTGCTATGCGGGTGCTCTAAAAGAACTGGCAACCCAACAGCCGCTTGGCGGATTACTAAAACTCTTAGGCTTTTCATTTAAACGGGGCTATTGTTGGTGTTTAACAAATTTATCCTGTGTTAAGCTTTAAAGTGATTATTTTCTAACGTGTTAAGATCGGAGGTAACTATGGAAGATAAAAGTAACGCTGAACCGAGCCCAAAAGCTATAAGAATTCTAACTTACATCATTCCTATAGTTTTAATAGGACTTATCCTTGTTCTTAAGAATATTAATACCGCAGCAGCAGAAATTTCATTTTATATCGTTGCTGTCGGTGTGGTTCTCTTAGTGGTTTTCAGTTTGATCAAAAATAGAAAAAACCTCAGGAAGAACTAAATGTAAGGGGGGCTAATTACTAGTCCCCCTTGACTAACTTGCGGATAGTATAACCCGCCAAATTCTAATTTTATTTGAATTCTTCACAAATAACATGAGATTTTTCAGGAACCGTTTTCTCCAATTATTTCACTATTAATGCAGTCAATGGACGATATAGACGGTTACACCAAACACAGGATACTACATCGCCAACCCCAAATACTCTCCAAAAACAATTTTTATATGACAGAAAAGCAGCTGGATGTTAAACAAATTATTTTCATGATTACGGCATACCGATGCAACAATTATGCCAGAAATTAAAAAACTCAAAAGTTATCTCTGAAAGGCTGGGTCATTCAAACTAGTAAGGCTGCTTGTGGGCAAATAACGGTTTAGTCTCACATAAACGTTGTTATTACATCACACGCTTAAACATCTTCTCCATCTCATACGTACTGTGGTGGATAATGATCGGCCGGCCGTGCGGGCATGTGAACGGGTCTGTCGTTCGGCGCAGGTCGTCCAAGAGCGCTTTGATTTCATCGTTGCGCAAATGCCGGTTCGCTTTGATTGAGCCTTTGCAGCTCATCATAATGGCCGCTTCCTCCCGCAGTTTTTTAATATCGATCTGTTTGGCGTCAAGCACCTGCTGAATGATTTCTTCAATCAGTTCAGCTTCTTCCCCTTTTGGAAACCAGGCAGGATGGCAGCGGACGATGTAGCTGTTCGTGCCGAATGCTTCTAAAAATACTCCGACGCTTTCAAGCTCATGCTGATGCTGGTCAATGATCAGCGCTTCATTTGCCGCGTAATGAAAGGTGAGCGGCACGATCATATCCTGCACTTCAGGCTCGACCTGCCCGACTTTCTCCCGGAAATATTCGTATTTAATCCGTTCTTGTGCCGCATGCTGGTCAATGATATACAAGCCGTTTTCGTTTTGGGCTAAAATATATGTCCCGTGCATTTGGCCGATCGGATACATCACCGGAACTCTTTCTTCCCGTATTTCTTCAGAGACAGCTTCCGGTTCCGGAATATCTGAAACAGGCGCTGCCGTTTCGGGCATACCGAGCTCCGGTGGCACTCCGTGATCCGCTTCATTCGGGAGGATCTCTTCTTCTATTATTACCGGCTCAGGCTCTTTTACGACCGAACTCAGCTTCATTGGTGAGTAAGACGGCTCCGGCGTTTTTTCAGGAAGTTTCCGCTCAGGCGCGCTTTCCTCAAATGTCATAAATTGCTGTTCGTTTTTGGCCGGTGCCGGCGCTGATTTTTTCGGGAGCTGGGCGCTCGGAATAAGCCGCTGCTTTTGAAACACTTCCTTTATCCCGTCACGGATCAGCTCATGCAGCTCCGTCTCTTTGCTGAGGCGGACTTCAAGCTTCGACGGATGGACATTGACATCAACCAAAATCGGGTCCATCGTAATTTCGATAAACGTAATCGGATGGCGGCCGATCGGCAGAAGTGTGTGATAGCCCTCATGGACCGCTTTTACAAGCGGGAAATTCTTAATGTATCTTCCGTTAATGACAGATGACATGTAGTTTCTGGATGCACGCGTGATTTCCGGAAGCGCAATGTAGCCCTTGACTTCAAAATCAAGCGAGCTGACATGGAGCGGTATCATTTTTTTCGCAACCGCCGTCCCGTAAATTGCGGCCAGCACATGGCGCACGTCCCCGTTACCGTTTGTCTGCAGCAGATTTTTCCCCTGATGGCGGAGACGGATGGATACTTCCGGATGCGCAAGAGCGATCCGGTTGACAACATCCGTAATATTGCCGAGCTCCGTATGCACGGTTTTCATATATTTCAATCTGGCGGGTGTATTGAAAAACAGGTTGGTAACGATAATCTCCGTTCCTTTTCTGCTGGAGGATTTCTGTTCAGAAATGATATTCCCGCCCTGAAGAATGAGATGGGTTCCCGCTCCCTCGCCGATGCTCGTTTTAATTTCCAGATGAGAAACAGACGCGATACTTGGCAAAGCTTCTCCGCGGAAACCGAGTGTTCTCACCCGGAACAGGTCGTTTTCATCTTTGATTTTACTGGTCGCGTGGCGGCGGAAAGCCCGCTTGCAATCATCGGTTTCCATCCCTTCGCCGTTATCGAGCACCCGAATCGACGAAAGCCCCGCTTCCTCTATGTCGATTTCAATGACTGTGCTGTTTGCGTCGATGGCGTTTTCCACCAATTCTTTAACGACTGAGGCAGGCCGTTCGACCACCTCGCCGGCCGCTATTTTATTTGAAAGTTCATCTGACAGCTGGATGACTTTTGCCAAGTCCGTCACCTCTTTCTATTTTAATTTTTTTTGCAGCTTGTACATTTCATTCATCGCTTCAAGCGGCGTCATATCGAGAATATTGATTGACTTAAAGGCTTCAAGCACTTGTTTTTCTTTATTAGAAACAGCCGGTGCCTTCTGTTCTTTTTCACCGTCAGCAAAAAAGGACAGCTGTGCCGGTTCTTCTCTGACGGCGGACTTTTTCTCAGATACCGCCGGAAGCTCCGGTTTATCTCCCGTCTGCTCAAGCTGTTTCAAAATCTCCTGCGCGCGGCTGATCAGATCGTCCGGGAGCTCGGCAAGCTGGGCGACATGAATGCCGTAACTTTTATCTGCGGCTCCTTCTTTGATTTGATGGAGAAACACGACCGTTCCGTTATATTCCTCTGCGCGCACATGAACATTTTTCAGCTGAGGAAGCTTATCTTCAAGCACCGTCAGCTCATGATAATGCGTGCTGAACAGTGTTTTAGCGCCGATATGATCATGGACATATTCAATAATCGCCTGTGCCAGCGCCATTCCGTCGTACGTTGATGTCCCGCGGCCGATTTCATCAAACAGGATCAGGCTGTCTTTTGTGGCGTTCACAATCGCGTTTTTCGCTTCCAGCATTTCCACCATAAAGGTGCTTTGTCCGGAAATCAAATCATCCGCTGCCCCGATTCTCGTGAAGATTTGATCAAAAATCGGCAGAACCGCTTCTTTTGCGGGCACAAAACAGCCGATCTGGGCCATGATCGATAGAAGTGCAATCTGTCTCATATACGTGCTTTTACCTGACATATTCGGACCCGTAATCAGGAGCATTTCCCGCGAATCGCCCATCAGGCAGTTGTTCGGCACGTATTCTTGACTGTCCATCACCTTTTCAACGACGGGGTGTCTCCCTTCAATGACTTTTACTTCATTATCAGAAAAGACGGGCTTTGTGTAATGCCTGTTTTCACTGATCGTAGCAAAACATTGCAGTGCGTCCAGCTCACTCATTTGTTTGGCAAGACGCTGCAAGCGCGGAATAAATTGTTTCACCTTTTCACGCAGTCCGGCAAAAAGCTCATATTCCAGCTCGCAGATGTTGTTTTCCGCTTCTAAAATAAGCGCTTCTTTTTCCTTCAATTCCGGCGTAATGTACCGTTCGGCGTTTGTGAGGGTCTGCTTCCGCTCATACCGTCCGTCCTCAAGAAGATGAAGGTTTGCTTTTGTGACTTCAATATAATAGCCGAACACTTTATTGAAACCGACCTTTAATGAACGGATGCCCGTATAAGCGCGTTCCTGCTGCTCCAGTCTGGCAATCCAGTCTTTACCGTTTTTGCTGGCGTCACGGTACTCATCGAGCTTCTGATGATAGCCGTCTTTAATTAAATTGCCTTCTTTTAACGATAACGGCGGGTTTTCATGAAGGGCTTCTTCTAACAGGTCAAGCAAATCTCCGCACGGATCAATCAAGCCGGCGCGTTCTTTTGCTTTTTTATGGTTAAGAGACCCTACAAGCTCTTTGATGCTCGGCACTTGTTTTAAAGATTCTTTCAGCTGGATTAAATCTCTTGCGTTGACGTTTCCGAATGCGACCCGGCCCGCCAGACGTTCTAAATCGTATACTTCCTTCAGGCGCTCTCGCAGATCTTCACGCTCAAACAGATGATTGATCAGCGTCTCGACCATTTCCTGGCGTTCTTCGATTTGGGATGCCCTGATCAGCGGGCGGTCAATCCATTGTTTGAGAAGCCGGCCGCCCATCGCTGTTTTCGTCTCGTCTAAAAGCCAAAGCAATGACCCTTTTTTGCTTTTCGAACGGATCGTTTCCGTCAGCTCAAGATTCCGTTTTGAATACAGGTCAATTTTCATCGCTTCTTCCAATTCATATACTTGAACCGGCTGCAGGTGATCCAGGCTCCGTTTTTGCGTTTTCTGCAAATACGTATATAAACGCATAAACGTCTCTGTCAGCTCTTCGCCCGGCAAGTGCTTTGCGATTTCAATGCGTTCTGTTATTTCCCCGTCTTCGATAGAAATCGTGGCGCCGCACCGTTCTTTCAGCTGAGCAGCTGTATGTTCGTTAAACTTGCTTGATACGACAATTTCCTTTGCGCCGACTGAGTAAATTTCTGACATGACATCTTCAATCCGCTCAATAAATACGGCCAGGTTTTCTCCGGTCGTTAAGTCTGATAAAGCGAGACCGTATCCGTCACGGAATTCGGAAACGGAAGCGATAAAGTTGTTTTCCGATTCATGAATGCCTTTTCCATCCATCACTGTTCCCGGTGTGATCAGCTGGACGACTTCTCTTTTCACAACGCCTTTAGCCGCCTTCGGATCTTCCGTCTGCTCACAGATCGCCACTTTATAGCCCTTTTTAATCAGCTGTTCAATATAAGCCGCCGCGGAATGATACGGCACGCCGCACATCGGAATTTTATCAGCCGAACCTCCGTCTCTGCTTGTCAGTGTAATTTCAAGCTCTTGTGACGCTTTTTTTGCATCTTCAAAAAACATTTCATAAAAGTCACCAAGCCGAAAAAATAA
The DNA here is from genome assembly GCF_026241425.1 of Bacillus sp. ChL18. Classification (NCBI taxonomy): domain Bacteria; kingdom Bacillati; phylum Bacillota; class Bacilli; order Caryophanales; family Bacillaceae; genus Bacillus; species Bacillus sp. ChL18. The sequence continues at coordinate 1,224,201 of NZ_JAPHWE010000001.1, forward strand.
AAAGGCATCTTGGTGCTCTGCCTTTATCTTCAAGTATTGCTGTATCATAGGCGTGTAACTAGCCATCATTTAATCCCTCACTATGTATCTTCTCTTATCCGAATCCCATTATAACATAAACAAAAGAGTGATATCTTTATATATAAAAAAGAGACTTGGGGTGTTAAACTCCCCTAGCCTCAACTTATTCTTCAGGATCTCCGACTAAAAATTCAGGGTTAATGTCCTCTAATTCTTCATCAAGATCGTCTTCCCAATCATCATCATCGTCTTCTTCCCAGTCAGGATTTACTTCGACGACGACTTTCGTTTCACCGACCACTTCTGCTAAAAATTCTCTCTCTGCCTGAACCACGATTTTATTTCCGTTAGGAGAAATGGTGACTTCAAGACAATTCGGCTGCTGCAGCACTTTGGCAATGACTTCGTGTTCGTCATCTAAGTAATTTGTGTCTCTGTATCTGAGTTTAATCACATCGACATACTTTACTCTCTCGGTTACAACTTCCGTTTTTGTATTATCGGCGTAAGAGTACCAGACGTTTATATCATAATACCCTTCAATTTCTACAGTCTTCCCGATCTTTTCGGCATCGTACTTGTGGTTGATAATCCAGCCGCCCAATATACTTGACGGTTTTTCTCCAGGTGAGATCGTGTTGGTGCATTGGGTGAATTTTCTTCCTTTCGCAACTACCGCTTTCGTAATAATTTCCCTGTATTCAGACATTCCGGCAGGCCTCCTTGTTCTTCTTCGTGTTATCTTATGCTGGGCATTTGTCTCATGTGCATTTTTATAATAAAAATATAAAAATACAAAGTTTCTGTTTCATTGTATGCAGCCCTGCCCAGAAACTTTACTTTTAAGTATGATAAAACTTTCCAGTAAAATGGGACAAAACGGTGAATCGATGAAAATTTAGTACATATTACAATTAGTTCTAAAACAGCAAAAAAACACGGGCCGAAGAAGGCCCCGTGTTTAAATAGAACAGCTGTTATTCGAATGTTTTACTTTTGAACCGGTTTCTCCCGTCAGCAGGTTGCCTCCGGTAGATGTAATGATTTCGTTTGTCACCTGATTTGAGATCGTATGTGCGACAAGCTGAAGAAGGTCATTGACCTCAATCTGGGAATCTCTGAATTCCTGAATGATCGGAATCCCTTCAAGCTCTTCCTGCAGGGCGTCAATTTTACTTTCCACTTGTTTCAGCGCTTCAAGCTTTTCGTAGTGCTTCAGGTTAACGGCTTGCTTTTGCAGGGTTTTAATCTGATTAATAATCGCAGAGACTTTTTCATTTTCGTTAATCTGCGCCTCAGCGCGTTTGAAAAAATCGACTTCTTCTGTTTCAGAAATCATTTTCGCAAGGTTCCTAGCCTGCTGTACAATGTCTTTCTTAGAGTAAAGCGTCATTATTATTTCACCTCGATTGCCTCTCCTGCCATCACACCGTCAAGCGACCATGTTTTCGCCTGTTCGATTTTGACGCGTACAATCTTGCCGATGGCGTCTTTCGGCCCTTTGAAGTTGACGAGCTTGCTTTTTTCCGTATAGCCGGCAAGAATGTCAGGGTTATTTTTGCTTTCTCCCTCAACTAATACTTCGACAGTCCTGCCTTCATATTCCTTCATTTTTTTGGCTGAAATTTCTTTCACCAAATCATTGAGGCGCTGAAGACGTTCTTTCTTGACCCTCATCGGAACATTGTCTTTCATCTTCGCTGCCGGCGTGCCTTCACGAGGAGAGTAAATAAACGTATATGCGCTGTCAAATTCCACTTCGCGATATAACGAAAGCGTTTCTTCAAATTGTTCATCGGTTTCATTCGGAAAACCGACAATAATATCGGTCGTCAGTGAAGCGTTCGGCATCGCCGCTTTAATTTTTCCGACAAGCTCCAGATAGCGTTCTCTGTCATATTTGCGCGCCATCATTTTTAACATCGCTGAGCTTCCTGATTGAACCGGAAGATGGATATGGTCAAGAAGGTTGCCGCCTTTGGCGAGCACCTCGATCAGATGATCATCAAAGTCACGCGGATGACTCGTCGTGAATCGGATTCTCGGAATATCAATTTTACGCAGTTCGTCCATTAAATCACCGAGACCGTACGTCATATCCTCAAAATCTTTTCCGTACGCATTCACGTTTTGACCGAGCAGCGTGATTTCTTTATAGCCTTCGCTTGCAAGTCTTCTGACTTCCTGAATAATTTCCTCAGGACGGCGGCTTCGTTCTTTTCCGCGGGTATACGGTACGATGCAGTATGTGCAGAACTTGTCACAGCCGTACATAATGTTGACCCAGCCTTTAATTTTTCCGTTGCGGACTTTCGGAAGGTTTTCAATGACATCCCCTTCCTTCGACCACACTTCAATAACCATCTCTTTTGATAAATATGCCTCTGATAACAGTTCCGGCAGACGGTGAATGTTGTGCGTGCCGAAAATCATATCGACAAACGGGTGCTTCTTAAGGATGCGGTTTACGACTGATTCTTCCTGTGACATGCAGCCGCAGACGCCGAGAATCAGGTCCGGGTTATTTTTTTTGAGCGCCTTTAAATGGCCGAGCTCTCCGAACACTTTGTTTTCAGCATTTTCCCGGATAGCGCAAGTGTTTAATAAAATAACGTTCGCGTCATCAACCGAATTTGTCGCTTCATAACCGAGCGCCATAAAAATACCCGCCATGACTTCCGTATCATGCTCGTTCATTTGGCATCCGTACGTGCGGATATAAAATTTCCTGCCTTCACCGAGGCCTTTAAATTCTTCTGAGATTTTAAAATCGTTATGATATTGAACGGATTCTTTGCCCCGTTTTTTCGCATCTTTTAAAGAAGGCGGAATATATACGGCTTCAAAATACTTGCTGTAATCCTTTTCGGATTTTTTGTCCGCCGGATTCACTTGTCCGCTTTCCTGCTTTTGCTTTTCATTCATGTTCGAATGTCTCCTTTCAACCGAAACTTCCACCCTCAAGTATACTGGTTAAAAGCGTTTGGCACAACCGCCAGCCTATTATTGTACACCTTATTGAGAATAAGAATCAATAAGAAATAAAAAAGAGGGAATCATTTCCCCCTTACACAAGCTGCAGCTCTTTTGCGGCTGAATGGATTACTTCCAGCGCCCGGTCAAGCTCCTCTTTTGTATGCTCCGCCGTAATAATGGTGCGGATTCTCGCTTTTCCTTGGGCGACCGTCGGATACACGATGCTTTGTGCAAAGACGCCGCGGGTCAATAAAAGGTCTGATAATGCTTGGGCTTTTTCTTCCTCCCCTATTAATATCGGCACGATCGGTGTTTCGCTTTTTGTGAGGGTCAGCCCCATTTGAACCAGTTTGTCTTTGAAATACGCCGTGTTCTCCCATAGCTTTTCCATATGCTCAGGCTCTTCCAGCAGGACGTCAATGGCTTCTATGCATGCGGCCGTTACCGCAGGCGGATGAGAAGTGCTGAATAAGAAAGGACGCCCTTTATGGCGCAGGTAATCGATCAGAACCTGCGACCCCGCGGCGTAACCGCCAAGCACTCCGATGGCTTTGCTTAATGTGCCCACCTGTATGTGGACTCTTCCGTCAAGCCCGAAGTGATTAACCGTTCCCCTTCCGTTTTTTCCGAGTACGCCGGAAGCATGCGCGTCGTCGACCATCACAAAGGCATCGTACGCCTCTGCAAGTTTGACGATGTCAGGCAAAGGAGCGATGTTGCCGTCCATTGAGAATACGCCGTCAGTGACGATCAGGCGCATGCGGTAATTCATTGATTTTTTCAGCACCCTTTCCAAATCGTCCATATCAACATGGCGGTACACCTTTTTATCTGCTTTCGTCAGCCTGATCCCGTCAATGATGGAAGCATGGTTCAGTTCGTCAGAGATCACGATATCTTCTTTTGTAAGAATGCTTGATAAGACGCCCTGATTCGTTGTGAACCCCGATTGAAAAACAAGTGCCGCTTCTGTTTTTTTAAAGTTTGCCAATTTCTTCTCCAGCTCATTGTGCATTGTGAATGTTCCGGCAATTGTACGGACGGACCCCGTACCCGCTCCGAATTCTTCCGCGGCGCGTTTGGCCGCTTCGACAAGTCTTGGATGCGACGTCAAACCGAGATAATTGTTCGATGAAAGCTGTATCACGTTTTGCCCTTTGACTTCCACCGACGGACCCTGCTTCGTTTCAATTTGTTTCATTTGCTGCCACGTTTTATTTTCTTTCATTTTATCAAGCTCTGCTTTTAGAAATTCAAATTCTTTCATTATAGAACCCTCCCCTTATGGAATCAAAATGACTTTGCCGCACCGGCCCTTTCTCATCAGGTCAAACCCTTTTTCAAAGTCTTCAAGCGGAAACTGATGCGTGATCACCGGCGTCAGATCAACAAGGCCGGATTCAAGCAGGTGCGATACCTTCCGCCATGTTTCAAACATTTTTCTGCCTGTGATGCCTTGGACGGTAAGTCCTTTAAACACCACGTCATTTGTCAGGTCAACCGTCACCGGACGTTCCGGCAGACTCAGCATGTGGAACCTTCCCCCGTTGGCCGCCATCTTTAATCCTTGTGTTATGGCTGTCGGGTGGCCGGACATTTCACAGACAAGGTCGATTCCTTCTCCGCCTGTTAAGGTGTCGATCACCTCAAGCGGATCTTCCTCGTCAGCTGGAATGGTGATCGTGGCTCCCAATTTCTTCGCAAGAGCCAGCCTGTAATCATTTTTATCAATGGCCACAATACGGGACGCACCGGCCGCTTTAGCCACCGCCACCGCCATCAGTCCGATCGGTCCGCAGCCGATAATTGCAGCGGAACCGCCCGCAAGCTGGCTGCTTTCCAGCACCGTATGCACCGCGTTGCCAAGCGGCTCTTGAACAGAAGCGACGGCGGGGTCCATATCAGCGGGATTTTTCCAAACATTTCGAGCCGGCACTTTGACATATTCAGCGAAGGAACCGGCTGTATCTACGCCGAGGATCTTTGTATGGGTGCACACATGATGTTTTCCTGTTAAACAAGGGACACAAGTACCGCAGACGAAGTGGGTTTCAGCCGAAACATAGTCACCTATTTTGACATTTGTGACGTGCTTGCCCGTTTCCGCTACGATACCGCTGAATTCATGTCCGAATACTTGAGGTGTTTTGATTCGTTTCTGCGCCCATTGATCCCAATTATAAATATGCACATCTGTACCGCATATAGATGCGGCCTGTACTTTAATGAGAACTTCATTCTCATTAATGGAAGGTATGGGAATTTCTTTCAGAGTTGCTCCGAAAGCGTTTTCATTTTTGACGATAGCTTTCATCTTTCCTCCCAACATGTACACTCCTCCTCGAAAAAACACTGTAATAACTGGATTGTAACATGAGATAAAAAGGAGGTAAATACCAGTGTCCACTCCAAGAAAACAACTGCTTCCGTCCGGAAAAATGGGCGGGATTTTTTTTGAATATTATATGAATAAAGCCATTTATCATCTCTTCGTACTATCAATATAATATTGTGAGAAAATATGACAACAATAAAAACAACCCGCTCGCCTTACGCAAGCAGGTTGAGAATGTCATGTTTTTGTTTTTAACGGGGTTCGACGATTAACTTAATCGCCGTTCTTTCTTCTCCGTCAATCTGTATATCTGTAAAAGCCGGAATACAAATCAAATCTACGCCGCTTGGCGCGACAAAGCCTCTGGCAATCGCAACCGCTTTAACAGCCTGGTTTAAGGCACCCGCCCCAATTGCTTGAATTTCGGCGGCTCCGCGTTCCCTCAATACACCGGCAAGCGCGCCTGCTACTGAATTTGGACTTGATTTTGCTGAAACTTTTAAGATTTCCATTTCTGCTCCCCCTTAGTTTTACAATGGATAAGTGAGTGTTCATTAGAACAATCATTATTAGATGTTGCTATCCAAAAAGCCATCCCCACAATGCTTTTCAAAAATAGCGGGCTACCTTCCATTTCTACTATATTCACTAAGAAGTTGCTATATTCCTGCTTTTCCTTTTAATATTTTTATAAAATAAACACATGATCACCTATTCAAAGAACATATGGTCATCATTGATTAATATCCGTTCGATATTTACGGCCTTTTTCGTTTGATCGTCGATGTCAATGAGCACTCCGCTCAGCGTAGTTTTACCTTCCGCCACCGTAAACCGGACGGGAAGATTGGTTTTAAACCGCTTGATGACCGTTTCTCTGTCCATACCGAGAATTCCGTCGTACGGACCCGTCATGCCTACATCAGTAATATATGCCGTTCCTTTCGGTAAAATGCGGTTATCTGCCGTTTGCACGTGTGTATGGGTGCCTACCACGGCAGAGGCTCTTCCGTCTGTGTACCAGCCGATCGCAATTTTTTCGCTTGTCGCTTCGGCGTGAAAATCAATAAAAATGTACGGCGTGCGCTTTTTCGCTTCTTCTATTAATTCATCCGCTTTAGCAAACGGATCATCAAGCGGCGGAAGAAACGTCCGCCCCTGTAAGTTAATGACGGCAAGCTCTTTTCCGTTCGATTTAATATAGGTAATGCCTTTGCCCGGCGTACCTTCCGGGAAATTCGCCGGCCGGACAAGATGCGGCACATCATCAATAAAGTCGAAGATCTCTCTTTTATCCCACGTATGGTTTCCCATTGTAATGGCATCTGCTCCCGCTTCCATCAGGCTGTGGTAGATCTTTTCCGTCAGTCCTTTTCCGTGTGCTGCATTTTCTCCGTTAATAATTGTAAAATGCGGTTTATGTTTCGCTTTCAGTTTCGGGACATATTCTTTTACCATGTCGCGGCCCGGGGAACCGACAACATCTCCGATAAATAAAATTCTCATACATTCCATTCCTTCCTTTTCAGGGACTCAAAAAAATAAAGTGATGCGCTAAGCATCACTTTATTTTGCATACTCTACGGCTCGAGTTTCTCTGATTACGGTCACTTTAATGTGGCCCGGATAATCAAGCTCGTCCTCAATTCGTTTACGGATATCACGTGCCAAACGATGGGCTTCTAAATCATTAATGGAGTCCGGTTTTACCATGATGCGAACTTCACGGCCGGCCTGAATCGCAAATGATTTTTCAACACCTTCGTAAGACTCGGAGATTTCTTCAAGCTTTTCAAGTCTGCGGATATAGTTTTCGAGCGTTTCACTTCTCGCGCCCGGTCTTGCGGCTGACAATGCATCAGCGGCAGCGACCAGAACGGCGATAATGGAAGTCGGCTCTTCGTCTCCGTGGTGTGACGCAATACTGTTAATGACGACTGGATGCTCTTTATATTTGGTCGCAAGCTCCACTCCGATTTCCACGTGGCTTCCTTCCACTTCATGGTCAATTGCTTTTCCGATGTCATGCAGAAGACCGGCCCGCTTGGCAAGCTTTGCATCTTCTCCAAGCTCGGAAGCCATTAAACCGGCTAAAAATGCAACTTCCATAGAATGTTTCAGTACGTTCTGCCCGTAGCTTGTACGGAATTTCAACCGGCCGAGGATCTTGATCAGATCCGGGTGGAGTCCGTGAACGCCGACTTCAAACGTCGTCTGCTCACCCATTTCCCGGATATAGTCATCAACCTCACGGCGGGATTTTTCAACCATTTCTTCAATGCGCGCCGGGTGAATACGGCCATCCTGAACGAGTTTATCAAGAGCGATTCTTGCCGTCTCCCGTCTGATCGGATCAAATCCGGAAAGAATGACTGCTTCAGGTGTGTCATCAATAATCAGGTCAATACCTGTAAGCGTTTCAAGCGTACGAATGTTACGCCCTTCACGGCCGATGATACGTCCTTTCATCTCATCATTCGGAAGATTGACGACCGATACCGTCGTTTCGGCAACATGATCTGCTGCACAGCGCTGCAAAGCAAGCGACAGAATGTTTTTCGCCTTTTTATCTGCCTCTTCTTTCGCACGGTTTTCGGTTTCTTTTGTCATGATGGCGATGTCATGTGAAAGCTCATTTTCAACCCGGTCAAGAATGATTTGTTTCGCTTCATCCCGTGTCAGGCTCGAAATGCGTTCGAGTTCTGACTGCTGCATACGAATCATCTCATCCACTTTGCTTTCCATCTCTTCAATATGTTGTTGTCGTTCATTCAGAGAATGATCTTTCTTCTCCAACATCGCTTCCCGTTTATCAATTCCTTCATGTTTACGGTCAAGATTTTCTTCTTTTTGAAGTAAACGGTTTTCTTGTTTTTGAAGCTCATTTCGTCTTTCACGAACTTCCTGTTCAGCATCTATTCGAAGTGTATGGATTTCGTCCTTTGCTTCAAGCAGAGCTTCTTTTTTCAGTGCTTCAGCATCACGCTTTGCATCTTCAAGGATTTGCTCGGCAGCACCGCGTGCGCCCGCAATCTTTGCTTCGGCAATGGTTTTACGAACATAGTAGCCAACAACTAAACCGAGCAGAGTCAGCAAAATGGAGATGAGAACCGTCATTGGGGTCATACTTTCACCTCCTCTTGCTATGAACTTGGTTTTTGCTTAAATAAGTGCCGGCATGTACATTGTTTGATTTTCTCAACATACAGAACCTTCACAGGGAATGAGTCTCTCATGCCCTTGTCAAGTTTAAATGGTTTAACAATCATGTTAAAAAAACAAATGTTACAACTTCATTGTAATTGTGTCGGAAATACTTGTCAAGCTTGCCAGCTTAACGATTCGCCTTCAGCTCGGATCTTCGCCCATGTATATATCATACCATACCTTCATCCGCTTTTCGTGAATGACGGCTCTGTTATTCCGCCTGGTTAAGCAATTGGTAAATTCTATTGTTTACCTGTCCTAATTTGGCGTTATTCTGAATGTTTGACAGTAATATGACATATTTGCTTGCCGAATGGCTGAAGCTGTTCAAAATGTTGTAACCGGGCATAACACCGTGATTGGAATAGCTTCCCGGATCAATGTAAAACCCCATGCCGTAAGCGGCACTGCTTCCTGCTGTAAACATTTTTGTGAAGCTTTCTTTTGAAAGGAGCGTGCCGTTTACGATCGCTTTATCAAATTTATAGAGATCTTCAGCGCTCATATACATGTCGCCCGCCCCGTACAGCTGCGATAAGTCCAAAAGGTGCGGCGTTACAAGACTGCCGCTCTCATCGACTTTGTAGCCGACGGCAGGATATTTGGCTTTGGCAAATGTTTTGTAAAATCCGGCATGCTTCATTCCGGCCGGTTTGAACACGTGCTCTTTTATATATTGTTCATAAGACTCCCCGCTGACTTGAGATACGATATAAGCAAGCACTGAATAGTTGGAATCCCTGTAATCCCAAACCCCGGGCTGCCGTTTAATTCCGCGGTATTCTATATCCTTGATTAAATCAATTGGAGAAATCGGTCCCTGCCCCTCAATATGCCCGTTTATGCCGGACGTATGATTGAGCAGATTTTTCAATGTAATGCGCGTGCCGTTAGGAAAATTCGGCAAGTATGTACTGACGGGGTCACTCGTCTGCAGCAGCCCTTTTTCTTCAAGCTGCAGGACAGCCGTCGCGATTAACGCTTTTTGTGAAGAACCGATATAATATGATGTCTCCGGATTGTTTTTAATTTTTTGTTTTCGGTCCGCATAGCCAAAGCCTTTTTTCAGCACAACTTTTCCATCTTTTACGATCATTGCAGTGCCGCTGAACCCGATCTGTTGCAAGTAATTGCTGATCTGTTTATTGTGATCGATTGATTTAGGTGTTTTCTCTTTTTGCGTCTTTTCTTTTTTCTGTTGAGTCTGGTCTTTTGAAGTATCAGATTGAGCGGCGGGAGCGCTTTTAACGGATTCCTTCTCCCGGTGATGCGCTGTGACGGTCCAGATCATAATAAAAACAGTAACAAGCAGCAGAAAAAGAAACAGCCCTCCCGTTTTCATCAGCTTCTTCTTCCTTTTTTTATTTATTCTTGTGCGGCGGGGGCTCGTCATCTTTTTTCCTCCTCAGATATAATTTCAACTTTCGCCATGATGTTAGACGAGTGAAGTGTGAAAAAAGTTGTAACATTCCAGATAAAATTTTCCGAAACAGCCAGTGTTTTTTTGAAACACACAAAAAAAAGAGCGGAAATTGCTTATTCCGCTCTTTTGATCGTGTTTTATTCTTCTAATTCCATCTCTTCCTGAACTTCTTCCGCTTTGTCCGTTACACCGTTATTGTCTAAACCGTAATATTCACGGATTTGTTCCTGAATCATCAGCATGATGTCTTTATTTTCTTTTAAGAACTGCTTGGCGTTTTCACGGCCCTGACCGAGGCGTTCTTCTTCATAAGAATACCACGAACCGCTTTTTTGCACGATATCCAGTTCAGTTCCAAGGTCGATGATTTCCCCTTCTTTGGAGATTCCTTCACCGTACATAATGTCCACTTCAGCCGTACGGAACGGAGGAGCGACTTTGTTTTTTACGACTTTAATTCTCGTTTTATTCCCCATCACGTCGTTGCCCTGCTTTAATTGCTCGGCACGGCGCACTTCAAGGCGCACGGAAGAATAGAATTTCAGCGCGCGGCCGCCCGGTGTCGTCTCCGGATTTCCGAACATAACGCCGACTTTTTCACGAATCTGGTTAATAAAGATTGCGATTGTTTTAGATTTATTGATGGCGCCGGAAAGCTTACGGAGCGCCTGAGACATGAGACGCGCCTGTAAACCGACGTGTGAATCACCCATGTCACCTTCAATTTCAGCTTTTGGAACAAGCGCCGCAACAGAGTCAACGACTACGATATCAACAGCTCCGCTTCGCACCAGCGCTTCAGCAATCTCAAGCGCCTGCTCTCCCGTATCCGGCTGAGAAAGCAGAAGCTCTTCGATATTGACACCGAGCTTTTGCGCGTAAACAGGATCAAGAGCATGCTCAGCATCAATAAATGCTGCCTGTCCGCCTTTTTCCTGAACCTCAGCGATTGCGTGAAGCGCTACAGTCGTTTTACCTGAGCTTTCAGGTCCGTATACTTCAATAATCCGTCCGCGCGGGTATCCGCCTATTCCGAGAGCGGTATCAAGTGCAAGGGAACCGCTTGGCACCGTTGAAATTCTTGTATCTGTTTTTTCTCCGAGCTTCATGATGGAACCTTTGCCGAATTGTTTTTCTATTTGCTTAAGAGCCATATCTAAGGCTGCCTGACGATCACTCATTTATTTTTTCCTCCTTTATCTTGCCACTACATATACTATACCTTGTTTACTGGCATTTGCCAAGAAAAAAGCGAACGCATATTCGGATTTTTTCCGCGTTCGCTTTTCTGCAAAAGAGCATAATTTCCCTTGTAAAACTTAAAAATCAGAGAAAACGCCTCTTTAAAACTTTATTTTTGATCCAGCATTTTCAAAATGAGATGGCAGCCGTATTTAGCGGCGCGCTTTCTGATTCCGGTTCTTGAGCCGGCAAAGTTAAATTCGTGGACCTCTTCTTTTCCTTCCGCCGAAATGCCGATAAAGACGCGGCCCGGCGCATGCCCTTCCTGCGGGTCGGGACCCGCAACCCCGGTAAAGCTGATGCCGATATCGCTTCCGGTCAGCTTTCTCACACCGGCTGCAAGCTCTTTCGCACACTCTTTGCTGACCGCTCCGCTTTCTGCGAGCGTCTCAGCTTTCACGCCGAGCACATGCTGTTTCACGCTGTCGGAATAGCAGACAACGCCTCCTGCAAATAGTTGAGACGCACCGCTTAAATCAGTCACCCACTCTGAAAACAGGCCGCCTGTAAAGCTTTCGGCAGAGGAAATCGTGATTTTGTTTTGTCTGCATGCTTTTGAAAGCTCCTTCACCAGAGACGTATCGTCATATCCGTAGAAAAATTCACCGACACGTTCTAAAATGGCGGCTTCCGTTTCTTTTAAAAGCCGTTCTGTTTCTTTTTCGTCAGCATGTTTCGCCGTTAAACGCAGCGTGACCTCGCCGTCAGCAGCGAGCGGCGCAATCGTCGGGTTCGTCTGCGCATCAATGATATCTTCTAAATCAGCTTCAAGCTGGGATTCACCGATTCCGAAAAACCGTAGCACGGTTGAAACAATTCTCTCATTAGAACCGAGCTTTTTAAGAAGCAGCGGCTTCGCTTCATTTTCAAACATCGGACGCAGCTCGCTCGGCGGCCCGGGAAGCAGCATATAAAGCCTTGAGCCGTGCTCTGCAAGCATTCCCGGCGCCATGCCGAAATGATTCGCCAAAACGTCTGAGCCCTCAATGACGAGCGCCTGTTTGCGGTTATTCGGCGACATGGTCCGTTTTGTTTTCGCGAAATATTCTTCGATCGACCGGAACGCTTCGTCATTCAGAACGAGCGGGCGCCCCAGTGTGTTTGCAATGGTTTCTTTCGTCAAATCGTCCTTGGTCGGTCCGAGGCCGCCTGAAAAAATAATCAGGTCTGAGCGCTCTTCGGCAATGCGGATGACTTGCTTAAGCCGCTCCGGATTGTCACCGACAGCGGTATGATAAAACACGTTTACACCGATTTCCGCCAGCTCTTTACTGATAAACTGCGCGTTCGTATTGGCGATCTGGCCTAGCAGAAGCTCCGAGCCGACTGCAATGATTTCTGCTTTTTTTGCTATTTCCATCTTTAAGTCCTTCTTTCCTAGTTAGATGTTTTTAACGCATCCCAGTTCTTCGCAAAATAATCCCAGCCGGAAATGACTGTGAACAGCACGGCCACCCATAAAGCGATATCGCCGAACGGGAAAGAAACGAGCTCAAACGGAAGATTATGCAGCAAAAGCGCGGCAACAGCGATAATCTGAGCCCATGTTTTAATTTTCCCCAGCATATTGGCGGCTACAACTTCCCCCGTTCCCGCCAGCACAAGTCTTAATCCCGTTACGGCAAATTCGCGGCTGATGATGATGATGACCATCCACGCCGGCGCAAGGTCAAACTGCACAAGCGTAATTAATGCCGCGGATACCAGCAGTTTGTCAGCCAGCGGATCTAAAAATTTCCCGAAGTTTGTCACGAGGTTCAGTTTTCTGGCGTAGTAGCCATCCACCCAGTCAGTCGTTGATGCGATAATAAATAAAACAGCTCCCGTAAGATGCGCGACCGGAATCGATTCATCCCCTATATGAACGCTGCCCCACTGAAAAGGAACAAGCATGATAATCATAAATACAGGAATTAAAGCGATTCTTGCCAGTGTGATTTTATTCGGTAAGTTAAACATAAAGCCCCTCCAATAATATGTACTCGGACGTGAAGAAAAAGTCATCTTAATCGTTCAGATGACTTTTTCCCCTTTTATTTTTTCATCTTGATTGTGATGGTCTGCGCCATCACATCATGCGGATTGAGTTCATAGGACAGAACCTCTCCGTTGATTTTAATTTTCAGGTTAGGGGCATAGCCCGTGCGGATTTCAATCTGCTTTTGATCCGTGACGTCTTTTTTAAAAGTTTCGCCCTTTTGCAGCGTTCCTTCTTTTAAAGAACCGCCGCTGTCATCACGGACGCGGATCCATGCGCTGTCAGAAGCAACCAGTTCAAGCTTATACTTATCTGCCCCGGAGACGTTGTATGAAGAAGCCGAGCCTTCCGTTCCGGCCGCTTTGATCTCCGTCTTTTCACTGCTTTTTTCTTTCTTTTTCTGCTCTGACGCTTTTGTGTCCTTTTTGTCTTTTTTGCTGTCAGATTGCGCTTCGTCGTTTGTATTGCCGTCGTTTTTCAGCGCAGAATCCTTAGGAATCTCATACTTGCTCTCACTTTTGGTGACGGCCTTATCTCCGTCTGTCTGCCCGGATTTGCTCATTCCGAGCTGAATAATCGCATAAATGATCGCGATGACGATGATGACACCGATGACGACAAGGACGGTCGGAAGCCATTCCGCCGCCTTTGAAGCGGACTTAGGAAGCTCCCTTTGCATGGCGAGACCGGAGATTTTTTCCGACACATCGTCATGGTACGTGTTAGGGATGTCTTTTTTATATTCTTCAAATAACTGATCTGAATCAAGCCCGACAGCTTCAGCGTATTGCTTGATAAACGCCCGCACATAAAAATTGCCGGGAATGACGTCATAATTGCCTTCTTCCAGAGCGGTTAAGTATCTTTTCTGAATTTTCGTCGCCGCCTGGAGTTCATCCAACGACATCCCTTTTTCCTCTCTGGCTTCTTTAAGCCGGATTGCTAATTCTGTCACAACAAACACCTTCCAATATTAAAAATCAAAGCTTGAAAAACCGGTCTGATCAAACATTTGCGGTTCTTCTGCATGTTCATATGTAATGACTTCGTCAGGATCATTTCTGAGTTCGATAATATAATCGAAATCATCGAGCGTATACTCCGAATTTTGAACAAAAATATCGGGGTGCTCCACGACCTTTGTCGCCGGAAGCCGCATAATTTCACTGACGAGCTGAAGATGGCGCTCAGATCCCCGTCTTGTTGAAACGATGCCGTCGAGGATAAACACGTTTTCCGTGCTGTATTCATCGGCAACCAGCTGGCTCCGGATCGTTTGTTTTAGCAGCGTTGATGATACGAAAAGCCATCTTTTGCTGGCACAAACGCTTGACGCAACGATGGACTCCGTTTTTCCGACCCTCGGCATTCCCCGGATTCCGATCAGTTTGTGTCCTTCTTTTTTAAACAGCTCGGCCATAAAGTCAACCAGAAGACCGAGCTCGTCCCTTTCAAAACGGAAGGTTTTTTTGTCATCGGCATCACGCTGAATGTATCTTCCGTGGCGGACTGCGAGACGGTCGCGAAGCCTCGGTTCTCTCAGCTTCGTTACTTTAATGGTCTCCATTGTTTTTAAAATTGATTCCAATCGTTTAATTTGATCTATATGCCGGCATCTGAGCAGCATTCCCCTTCTGGAAAGGTCGACACCGTTAATTGTGACAATATTAATTGACAGCATCCCGAGAAGAGATGAAATATCCCCGAGCAGGCCGGGGCGGTTCACTTGAATTTCATATTCAAAATACCATTCGAGCTTTGCCAAATGATATACCCCCTCCATTGTGGCAAATTTTTACCTTCCTTTATCATAAAACATTTTTCTCTAATTAGAAAGAAGAATGTTGCTCTATAGAGGAAAACATAAAAAAAGAGAGGAGAAATCCCCCCTCTTAATGAGTGCTGTTATTTTCAACAAGCTTCACCATCATATTTGCGATGGCGCGCTGTTCATCTTCAGAAGCAACGCTCCAAAGATCAGCAAGCACTTTTTCCTGATGGTTTTTCGAGTCGACTTCGTTCGCAAGGTAACCGCCGATTTCTGTAGCGAGGTCAGTGATCGTTTCATCACTCATCCCTTTTTCCTGCGCATAGTTCAATCTGTCGCCAAGGAAATTCTTCCAATTATCCCAGTTTTCTAATACTGACATGTTGGGTTCCTCCATTTCATCTGTTGTTACAAAATTATTTTGTCCGTACAGATGCAAACTATACACACATTTTTTTCAGCAGTGCCAGCCGCCGTTTACGGATAATATATGCCCCGTAATATAGGAAGCCTTGTCCGATAATAAAAAGGCCGCCGCTTCGGCGATTTCCTCCGGCTTTGCCAGCCGGCCCGCGGGAATTTCCTCTGCCAACGCTTCTTTTTCATCAGACGTGAACTGATCAAGCATATTTGTATCAACGGCACCCGGCGAGACTGCATTCACCCGGACGCCGCTCGGAGCAAGCTCTTTGGCAAGCGCTTTGACGAACGAATGCTGCGCTCCCTTGACCATGCTGTATAATACCTCGCACGATGCGCCTGTTTCTCCCCAGACGGAACCGATCGCGACGATGCCCCCGCTTTTTTTCCGGATCATGCCGGGCACCAGATTACGCGCCAAAAGAAACGGACTCGTCACATGCAGCTGCACCATCTCCAGCGCCGTGTCATCCGTAACGTCCGTAATCAGGCCGAAATGACTTTTGCCGCTGTTTAATATCAGAGCGTCCACAGGCTGCTTAACGGAACGGCTGAGTGTCTCCGCGCCATCCGGTGAGGACAGATCCGCCTGAATAACGGAGGCTTTTATGCCGAATGATGCGCCCAGCCTTTCCGCAAGCCTGTGTGCGGCTTCCTTATTAGAATGATAATGCAAAAGGACGTCATACCCGTTTTTTGCGAGGACTTCACTTATACTTTGTCCGATTCCGCCGCTTGCTCCGGTTACGAGCGCTGTCTGTTTCATCAATCAATACTCCTTCTTTCCCCAGAAAAACATCCCTCAGGGCGTGAGGGATGTTTTTGTTATGATTTTGGCACGACTTTGCAGACTGTCAGCCTTTCTTCTGATATTTCTTCTTTAATAACCCGCTTTACGTCTTCCAGCGTAATCTGCTCCAGTACGGTTACGACATCAAACAGACTCATATCTAAAAAGGCGTAGCGTGTGAATTGGTTGGCGATATATTCAGGCGAATTGAGCGCTTTTAAGAATGACCCGATCTTCTTTTTTCTCGCAAGGTCAAGTTTTTCCGCAGTCACGGCTGATTCCGCATCAAGCAACATGTGTTTTAATTCGTCAGCGAGCTTATCCGGCTCCGGTGTATCTCCTCCGACAGAGGCAAAACCGAATCCGTATTCAGCCGTGTAATCAAAGCTGAAAGTTTCATCAATGTAGCCTTTGTCGTACAAGTCGCCGTAATGCGGTGAGCTTTTTCCGAAAAGACATTCAAGCATGAGGTTCATGCTGAGCTCGTGCTTCAACAGCTCCTGCCCCGTTTTATAAGGGTCTTTCGCCTTTAAGCCGACAAGACATTTTGAGCCTTGCACGTTCATTTTTAACTCCTGCTCCCGGCGGAAAACCGCTTCCTGCTCCTGAACTTCTTCACGTTTGATTTCAGGCTGGTCTGTAAACGGCTTTTTCTCCTGGTTTTTCCGCACCTGGCTGATGACCGCTTCAGGATCTACGGGGCCGACGATAAAGAGCAGCATATTGCTCGGGTGATAAAACGTTTCGTAGCACTCATACAGCAGATCTTTCGTAATATGTGAGATGCTCTCCACCGTTCCGGCAATGTCAATTTTCACGGGGTGGTCTTTATACATATTTTCGATAAGGCCGAAAAACAGCCGCCAATCCGGATTATCATCATACATATTGATTTCCTGGCCGATGATGCCTTTTTCTTTTTCAACTGATTTTTCCGTGAAATACGGGTCCTGAACAAAATCCACGAGTGTTTCCAAGTTTTTCTCCACATTAGAAGTGCTGGAGAACAGATAAGCGGTTCGTGTAAATGATGTAAAGGCATTTGCCGACGCCCCCTGCTTACTGAAGTCCTGAAACACGTCGCCGTCCGCTTTTTCAAACAGTTTATGCTCCAGAAAATGCGCGATTCCGTCAGGGACGTGTACCATTTCTTCCTTATTTAAAGGAACGAATTGATTGTCAATGGAACCGTACTTTGTCGTAAACACGGCGTATGTTTTATTAAAGCCCTGTTTCGGCAGCACATAGACATCAAGGCCGTTTGCCATTTTTTCATGATACAGCGTTTCCTGAAGCTGTTCGAAGTTTATCGGTTTAGTCAAGATGCTCCCCCCGTCCCTTTTAAGAAATAAGTCGTATCCAGCTTAATGTTCTTTCCGACATTGATAATGTCCTCTTTTGTCACTTTCTCGATATTGTCAAGGAATCTTTCGATCGGTATCTCTACTTGGGCTGAGGCCTGCTGATACAGAAATTCCGCTAAACCGTATGCCGTATCAATGGTTTCTAATACTTGATTTTTAATAACGGCTTTCGTTTGGGCGATATCATCTTCTGAAAAGTCACCGTTTTGCATAGCCTGAAACTGTTCTTCAATGATGGTGACGGCCTGCTTGTAATTTTTCACCTCAATGCCCGACATGACCATCAAAAGCCCTTTGAAGCTTTCCACCCTTGAGGCTGCATAATAGGCGAGGCTCGCTTTTTCACGGACATTTATAAACAGCTTTGAATGAGAGAAACCTCCGAACAGCCCGTTAAACACCTGCAATGCAGGATAATCCGGATCTGTATATGTCGTATTGGTCCGGAATCCGATATTCAGCTTGCCCTGCTTGACGTCCTCTTCATCAATGACTTCCTTCGGATCGGGCTGTTCATTCGCCGCGCTTCTTTCAAAAGGCTGCAGCTCCCGTTCTTCCGTTTTAAAATACGTATCAACGGCCGTTTTCACCTGATCTGTATCAACATCGCCGATGACGTACAGGTCCAGCTGATCTTCGCGTATGGCTTTTTGATAGGCTTCATACAAATCTTGCGGTGTAATGTGTTCAACATCATCGAACTCGCCGTTGACGTGAAGGGCATACGGTTCGCTTTTGCACATTTCCTGAACGAGACGCAGATTAGAATATCTCATCTTATCATCATATACGGCTTGAATCCGCTGTTTCAGCGTCCGTTTTTCCTGCGTGACATAAAGGGGCAGGAAGGCGCCGTTTTCCAAAGCGGGCGAAAAGACAAGCTCTGATAAAAGCTGAAGGCCTTTTTCCAATAACGGTGTGCGGTCCTTCAGATACTTTTCATTAGGAATCTCAAGCCTGAACGTAATGACATGACGTTCTCCCTTTTTTGTCAGATCAGCTGAAACGGATGTGCCGTACAGCTCATCAAAATAAGACCGCAGATCAGCGGTTTTCGGGCGGCTTTCTGTTCCGCGCAGAAGCACATGCGGAAACAGCGCTCTTTTTGTTACGAGCTCTTTCGTTAAAGGAGCCAGCATTTTAAACGTCAGCGAAACGGTTTTAAATTTCTCGGTCTTTACGATGTGGGCGGTGATCCCGCCGTGCTTTGACTTCATTTCATTTACGTAAGTCATGTGAAACCTCCTTCGTTCATTCTTTCATAGTATGTATTATGACCAAATTTCAGCATTCGCAAAAAAGAGTACGCAGATGTAATTATATCAACTGGAGGATTTATAAGGAAACAAAAAACCTCTGCCCGAAAACAGGCAGAGGTATTGAACGTTATTTTTTCAAATTGAAAGGCCACCAGTTGGCTCTTCCGAATATTTTCACCATGACAGGTACAAAAAACGGAAGGACGACAATTGCGTACATGAGAAGGCCTGTTAATACCACGGTTGCAATCTGTAATAAGGAAAGAACGCCTGACGGCAGCATGGCCGCAAAGGTTCCCGCTAAAATAATCGCCGCAGAAATGATGACGGAACCCATATTTTTCATACTGCGGATCATTGCGGGTTCCGTTCCTTCTTTTTTAAGCTCATTAAAACGGTCCATTAAAAAGATGGAATAATCCACGCCAAGAGCCATCAAAATGACAAAGCCGAAGAACGGCACGGCCCAGTTTACGCCCGGATACCCGAAGAAGTGTGTAAAGATGTATTCCGTCACGCCGATGGATGCGAAATACGTCAGTACGAGCGACGCCACTAAATAAACAGGCATAATGAGGGAGCGCAGCATCACGATGAGAATCAGAAAAATTCCCGCCAGCATAAACATTGCCGTCCGTTTGAAGTCTGAATCCGATACTTCCTTCAGATCGGCATTCATGCTGGAGACTCCCGAAACGCCGAAGGAAGCATTCTTCAGATCCGTGTTCGGAATGGCCCTTTTTACGCTCGCTTTGATCGCTTGAATATCTTGAATGGCCGTATTTGAGTAAGGATTGTTATCAAGAACGACGGTCAATTCTGTCGTTTTTCTGTCATCTGACATGTACGTATTAAACACGCTTGTAAAATCACTGTTTGTCAACGCGTCTTTCGGCACAAACCAGCCTGTCATTTCTTTGTCTGACGCCTTGTGAAGCTCACCCAGGTAATCATTCGCCCCCATCATGCCGCTTGATACTTTCTTAAGCCCTTTTACACTGTCGTTAAGGCCTGAAGAAAGATCGCTGAGCCGGGAAGAAAAATCACCGAGACCGCTCTTCATTTTTTTCTGGCCCTCCGCGAGCTGTCCTGCCGCCGATTCAAGGCGCGGCATTTGTCCTGCGAGAGCCCCCTGTCCGTCTGACACTTGCTGCAGACCGTTTTCAATACTGGTCAGACCGTTGATCATTGCGTTAATTTGAGTGTCAATCTTCTTCTGAGCGGCTGCCAGCCGGGCAAATTGTTTTTCCGCTTGCTGCAGATGAGCCTTTTGACTGTCGACCTGTTTAGAAAAAGCTTCTGCATCCGCGTTTGCCTTGGAAACGGCTGACTGTACACCTGTAAAGGCCGATTTGATTTCTTGGTAAGAGGGATCGGTTTTGACTGACGGTATTGACGCTTCCAATTTTGCAAACGGCAGCCGGGCAAGCTGCTTGTTCAAATCGGCAAGCTGTCTGCTGGCTTCATCTTTCATCGGCAGGACGGTTTTTACCAATTTTAAAGCGTTTTGCGTTTCTGAAGCGAGACCGCTGTTTTGTTTGAGCTGTGAAGTCAGCATTTGTTTTTGCTCTTCAATCTGCTTTCTCATCTGGGCGACGCCGGCTTTATTCTCGTTCACGCCAGCCTGCAGTTTATTCAGGTTTTCTCCTATATCAGAAAGCCCGGATTTCAGAGACAATGTTCCGTCAATAAGCTGATTGACGCTTTTCCCCGACTCTTCGATCTGCGGCTGTGAATCAGCTAACGACTTTGCGGCATGCCCTAATCCGTCCGTGATTTTTTCAAGTCCCGTATTGCCCTTATCAAGTCCTTCTTGAAGCTGCTTTGCCTGATTTGTGACAAATAATTGATTCAATCCGTTTCCAGCAGGGCGCGTGGCGCTTCTGACCGTTTTTACACCCTCTGTTTTTTCAAGTTCTCTGCTGATTTTTTCGATATCAATCAGGTGTTTTTCGGTATTTAATGTCTCATCATTTTTGATGACGACTGTGGCCGGAAGAAGTTCTCCCGGGCCGAATGCGTCTGAAATCGTATTAAACGCGTGGACGGATTCATATTTATCCCCGATTTCGTCAAGACTGTTGTAAGATAGCGACCCTTTGTAAAGAAGGATAGGCGGGACAGTGAATACCGCAACGATTGCAAGACTGATGAGCGGCCTTTTAAATGAAAACCGTCCTGACGTTTCCCATGCTTTGCTTTGAGGATGAGAAATATCGCCCTTCACAGGCCAAAACAGTCTTTTTCCTAAAACAGCCATAAAAAACGGCACGATCGTCATGAGCGCAAGCAGCAGCACCGCGACACCGACCGCAACGGCCGCTGCCGACTGATACAGCTTAAATGTCGCAAATCCGATGCAGGCAAATCCGATCAGCACCGCACCGCCGCTGTACAAAACCGTCTTCCCGGCCGTTTTGTAAGTCACGACGATCGCTTCTCTTATATCAGCACCATGCGACAGTTCTTCTTTAAATCTGCTGAGAAGCAGAATGCAGTAGTCTGTGCCGATCCCGAACATAATCGCAACCATAAAAATCTGCGTAAAAGTTGAGAGCGGAAAATTCAGCTGATCGACTAAAAATGCGACAATCGACTGGCTGACTAAATAAGATATCAATACTGATAAAAGCGGTACAAACGGAGCGACCACTGACCGAAATACAAGAATCAGCACGATCAGGATAAAGGCAACCGTTATATATTCAGTCTTTTTTAAGCCGTCCTGCGAGCTTTTCAGCACATCTTCGTCAATCAGCGACTGGCCTGTAATGCCGTATGATACGCCGTACGGTTTCAGCTCTTTATCAATTTTATTTTTTATGTCGAGGATATCGTTTTTGGATGTATCAAGCTGCAGCTGAACGAGCATCGTTTGTCTGTCTTTTGACAGCAGCTGTTTTTTGATGTCGTCATTTTTCTCCCCGAAGTATGAAGTCACCGTTTTAATCTGAAGCGCTTTTTTATGTTCAGACAAAGTGCTGACGGCTTCTTCCAGACGATCTTTTTTGTCTGTCATTAAGCCTTTTTCGTGAAATACGATGACGGCAGAAGAAGACGGTGCATCTGAATCAGACATTTCATCAAGCAATTCATGGGCGTAAGAAGAGGAAGAGGAATACCCGTCCGGTACGGAAATCTGCCCTTTCTCCCGTGTCAATTCAGCCATATCAGGCGCTGTAAGCATAAATATCACCGTTGCGGCGACCCATACCGCGGCGATGATCCAGCGAGCTCGGATAATGTTTTTCATTATGTCTGCTGATCCTCCTCTGTCATCATCAATCGATATAATTTTTCATATGTATTAACGAACATCTCCGCCTCGTCTTCATCAAAATACATAATATATGAACGGACGAGTTCCTCAATCCGCCGCTCCACACGGTGAAATACTTCCGTCCCCTTTTCCGTGACATTTAAAAGTATGCTCCGGCGGTCGCTTTGGCTGCGTTCTCTATTGATGTAGCCTTTTTCATACAGGCGGTTCGTCATAGATGTAATGGCGCTTTTATTGACGTGGCACACCGCGGCCAGTTCAATTGATTTGCAATCCGGATTGAGCATAATATAGCGGAGGATGTAATATTGATCCAATGTCAGTTCTTTGTTCACTTTTTCAGCGATAATGCTGTCAATTTTTTTTAAGACGTGCAGGTATACATCGGAATAACGCTGAATCAGCTGCTTTACTTTTTCTTCATGCACCTTTTCCCCCTCCTTCCGATAGTTAAAATGTTTAACTATTAAAAAGGATAACGACTTGACGGTATCATGTCAATCTTCAAAATAAAATAAAAAAAGACAGTGCAGATTACACCGTCTTTAATGATTCCTTTTTTTCTTTTGCTTGTGATGAGATATTTAACAGCGCTAAAAATACAGACACAATGCCGCAAAAAGCGGATAAAATAAAAATCAGCCAGCCTGCATTTGACATCAGCGCAGCAAAGATCGGCGGTCCCGCCGCTACTCCGATAAACCGCATGCTGTTATAAAATGAGGTGATGGTTCCCGATTCCTCATTGTCTACGCCTTCTGTGATGACAGCGTCTAAAGCCGGCAATGCCATTCCGATACCGATACCGCTGACACACAAAAAGATAAATAATAAATAAAAACTGTGATTCCACCATAGGCCGATAAACGACAGTGTCACGGCACTCATTCCGAAAACGATGCAAAACTTCATTTTGCCTTGGTCTTTTCCGATTTTTCGGCCTGATATATATGAACTGACGGATAGAAATAAAAGCGGGATTGCCAAAAGCGCTCCTTTAGCCACACCGTCAATGCCGTATTTCTTCTCCAGTGAGTCTGATAAATAAAAAAGAACCCCGAACAGCAAAAACATAATCACGCAGCCGATGATAAAAACCGTAAAGAGCCAGCGTCCGTCACGCTTAAATATGCGGCCGACATTTTTCACAAATTCGGAAATAGAAGGCGCTTCTTTTTGTTCCTCCGGCTTTGCCACCAAAAACAATACGAGAAAAAAACTGATGAGCGAAAAAAACGGAATGAACCAAAACGGCATAAACCAAAACCATGCAGCCAAGAGCGAACCGAGAATCGGGCTTATTACTTTCCCGGCAGTGTTAGACGTCTCAATATCGCCGAGCCCCGCGGTAATCCGCTCATCATCCCCTTTGAATAAATCACCGATAAACGGCATCACTACAGGAGCCGCCCCTGCCGAACCGATTCCCTGCAGCACCCGCCCCGCCAAGATAATGGGATAAGGATGCTTGAACGCGGTGGAAGCTATCGCGGCAAGCGCTCCGCCCGCACCGGCTATGAGAAGACAAGGCAGAAGAACCTTTTTTCTTCCGAATTTATCGGACAAATATCCGGCAATCGGAATACAAATAATCGCCACAATCGAATAGACCGTTATAATTAACGATACTTGAAAAGACGATATGGACAGCTTCTTTTCAATCATCGGAAGCACAGGAATCAGCATGGAATTCCCGAGTGTCATCACGAGCGGTACAGAAGCCAGAGCAATGATATTTTTCGTTCCATTTTTCTTCTTACTCAACTTATTCACCCATTCACTATACTTGGTTGTTTCCTGTTTTATTGTGCCTTGCAGAAAACAAAGTATGTACTGAAACGGCAAATAAAAAAACAGACACATGACGCGTCTGTCTTAAAAACGTTTTCTTACAACATGAAAACTGAACTTATCAGCCCGGAAATAATTTAATGAATACAGCACAGGTTCATCATTCTGATTATAGTGGGTTTGCTTCAGCAATAAAAGCGCCGTCTCCGGCTCGCATTCCAAAACCGGTGAAATCGTATCGTGATATCCGATCGGTTCGATATCAGCAACGGCATAGCTGATCACAGACCCGGAGTTTTTTTCCAAAAGATCAAAAATAGACTCCTGTTCATGACAGAAAGAATTCGGCAGAATGTGCATCGGAATCGTATCTAAACAGTAAACGACCGGAGTGCCGCTTGCCGTTCTCACGCGTTCCAAATAAAAAAGCTCCTGCTCAGGCTCAAGCCGGAATCTAGCGATATCTTCATCAGACGGCGTGATGACCTGAGACGACAAAAAAATCGTACCCGGCACCATGTTCGCCTGCTGAATCGTTTTCGTCACGCTGTTGAGCTGTTCAATACCTGAAAGAAACAGCGGTTTTGTATGGACGAAAGTGCCCACACCGTGCCTTCTGATAATCACATGCTCCTCTTCAAGGATACGCAAAGCTTCACGCAGAGTTGCCCGGCTGACACCCATTGATTTTGAAAGCTCAAATTCAGAAGGAAGCTTTTCCTTTTCGGTGTAAATTCCGTTTTGTATATCCTCTTTGATTCGCTCAATCACTTTTAGATACAAGTGACGATTGTCAGCTTTTGTAGACATGTTTCCCCTCCGTAAACCACTTTCATAAATTATTGAACAATTGGGACAACTATATCATGTTTTAATAAAAAAATAAATAGGAATGATTTTGGTGATATCATTTTCAGTGAAAACTCTCTCCTTTTTAAGAAGAGAGCTCATCATATTGTTCCTTAGATAATAGTACTTCCCTCGGTTTGCTTCCTTCATACGGCCCGACGACGCCCCGTTCCTCCATTGCGTCAATCAGACGGGCAGCTCTCGTATATCCGATTCTGAACCGCCTTTGAAGCATGGAGACTGATGCCGTCTGCATGCCGATAATCAAATCGACCGCTTCGTCATAGAGATCATCCGTTACTTCACTGTGTGTTTCCGAAACTTCTTCCGGAATCATCTCTTCTTGGTACTGCGCTTTTTGCTGCGTAATGACATGATCGACGACATGCTCAACCTCTTCATCGGATAAGAATGCCCCTTGCACACGCACCGGCTTATTTGCGCCTACAGGCAGAAACAGCATGTCTCCGCGCCCCAGAAGCTTTTCAGCGCCGCCCATGTCTAAAATCGTCCGTGAATCGGTCTGAGATGAGACACTGAAGGCGATTCTTGACGGGATGTTGGCTTTAATAACACCGGTAATAACGTCAACTGAAGGCCGCTGTGTCGCGATAATCAAATGAATTCCCGCCGCCCGCGCCATCTGTGAAAGTCTCGTAATTGAATCTTCCACGTCGGAAGAAGCGACCATCATCAGATCGGCAAGCTCGTCAACGATGACGACGATGTACGGCAGCTCAGGCTGCTTGACTTCTTCTTCGGCATTTGACCGCTTAATATGGTCGTTATAGCCTTCTATATTTCTCGTACCCGTATGGGAGAACAGCTCATAGCGGCGCTCCATCTCATTGACGACCTTTTTCAAAGCCTGCGAGGCCTTTTTCGGATCTGTCACGACCGGCGCAAGCAGATGAGGAATGCCGTTATACACATTCAGCTCAACCATTTTCGGGTCAATCATCATCATCTTCACTTCATGCGGTTTGGCCCTCATCAGAATGCTCGTAATAATACCGTTGACACAGACGCTTTTTCCGCTTCCCGTTGCCCCCGCTACGAGCAGGTGGGGCATTTTGTTCAGTTCGGCAAGCACGGCTTCCCCGGAAATATTTCGTCCCAAGCCGATCAGAAGCTTCGCGTCCGGCTTGTCATTGAGCTTGGATTCAAGCACTTCTTTTAACGAAACCATCGCAACTTCAGCATTGGGCACCTCGATGCCGATTGCCGATTTACCCGGAATCGGCGCTTCGATCCGGATATCCTTCGCGGCAAGCGCGAGCGCGAGGTCATCGCTCAGATTCACGATTTTACTGACTTTGACCCCGACGTCCGGATACACCTCATATTTTGTGACCGCCGGACCGAGATGAACTTGGGTCACTTTCGCCTTTACGCCGAAGCTTTGAAAAGTCCGTTCGAGTTTTCTTGCATTCTCGTAAATGTTTTTCTTATCGGTCTGCTGGCCGGTATGTTTCGGGTCAGCCAGTATGTCCAATGAAGGCATTTGATAATCTTTATTTTCAAGCTCTGTAAACGTCATCGGCGGAGCCGCAGCCGTTTCGCCACTGTCTTGAGCGCCGCCGGAAGGCTCATCTTTTACCGCTTGTGCAGCCTCCTGCGTTTTTTCCGGAATCAGCGGTTCGACGCGCTCTTCCTCACGGTCTGAAAAGCTTGAAATAATCGGCTCTGAATGGATGATCGGCGAAATGATTTCCTCATCCTCTTCCTCCGGTTCAGGCTCTTCTTTTTTCTTTTGAACCCGTTTTTGTTTTTTGCCCGATTTTGTTTTTGTTTTCGGCGAAGACATATTCGTTCTGACCGTCTTCATATCCTCAAGAAATGCCTGCCACTGGCCGCGGATAAACCGGCCGACGGGGCTCGTCCACTTTTTGAGCGTTTCCTGCAGTGAACGCCCTGTTACAAGAATCAGCCCCATTAAGATCAGCACGATCGCCATGATTTGTGAACCCGTTGATGCAAATAGAAAGTGGGAAGCGGCAAACAGTACCGCGCCGATCATGCCGCCGCCCAAATCAGGGGAAGCAGCCTGCTGTTTCATGTCAATCATAAACAGCTCCCACGTGTTGCCGATGACACTTGCCGACCGAATCGACCCGTGATGAGACAGATTTTTAAAGAGCTGCACGTGAGACAGCAGCAATATACTGGCGATAATACAGTACAACCCTGCCTTTCTTCTCGTTAAAAGGCTTGGACTCTTCTTTTTCCAAAACAGCGAAATTCCGAGAAGGAAGAGCGCAATTAAGCATAAAATAAACCACTCTCCGGCAAAAAAACGGAACAAGTACACAAATGTCTGTCCCACAACGCCGAGCTGCAAAACAGCAATAATTGAGATTGCAACACAGAGCAGTCCGCTTAGTTCGTATTTTAGATTGAGCTTACTCTCTTGTTTCTTTTTAGATTTCCGTTTTTTCTTTGCCACACTCATCACCTTACTGCGTTAAAAAATGTAAAATCATACATCATGAAGAAAAGCAGCCTTTTGCCGGCTGCATTTTTCTGTAGGATTCCCCTATTATAGCATATTTTGCCCCCGAGAAACGGACTGAATGCCGGTTAGATTTTCAGCTTGATTTTTTGTCCCGGAGCGATGTCCGGATTCAGAAAATCCATCGGGTTCGTACTTAAAATCTGTACGACTTCGGCTTCATTTCCCTTCATCTCAACTAGCAGCGGCACGCCGGCGTAATCTACCTGTTCATGCACGCTTTGCTCTATATCCTGACCGTAAACGACTTCTTGGGGCATGACGGTATAAAGGATCATTGAATCATCCTTCCTTCCTCGCCCTTTCGTTCCTCAATCAGCTGATTCAGCTTTTTTATCGCCTGTCCGACGCCGCCCACGGCATCAATTAATCCGTAATCAGCCGCATCTTTGCCGACTACGTTCGTTCCGATGTCCCTGGTTAAGTTTCCTTTTGAAAACATCAGCTCTTTGAATTTTTCTTCGGAAATATTTGAATGATGGGTCACAAAGTTGACGACCCGCTCCTGCATTTTATCCAGGTATTCAAATGTTTGCGGAACGCCGATAACCAGACCTGTAAGCCGAACGGGGTGTATGGTCATAGTCGCTGTTTCCGCGATAAAACTATGATCACATGACACGGCGATCGGCACACCTATCGAGTGTCCCCCGCCGAGTACGATTGAGACGGTCGGTTTTGATAAGGATGCGAGCATTTCCGCAATCGCAAGCCCCGCTTCCACATCGCCTCCGACGGTGTTTAAGATGATCAGAAGTCCTTCGATTTTCGGATTTTGCTCAATCGCGACGATTTGCGGAATGACGTGTTCATATTTGGTTGTTTTATTTTGCGGCGGGAGCTGGACGTGCCCCTCAATTTGGCCGATGATCGTCAGGCAGTGAATATTAGTATCTTGGGACATTTGCGGCAGAGATGTCTCTCCCAGCTGCTGAATTTTGCTCATAATGCTGTCTTTCGCATCTGATTTTTCGGGCTGCTGTTCTTCGGTGTTTTCCATACGATGATCCATTTTATCTTTCACCCTTTCCGAATGTCTCTTTGTATTATGAACAAAGATGATGATTTCCATCCGGGACATGAACAAAAACACAGCCGGAGCATCATGCGCTCCGGCTGTGTATACATTATACTTCCATAATGATCGGAATGATCATCGGCTTGCGTTTTGTTTTTTCATAAAGGAATTGATTCAGCGCATCACGCATTGCCTGTTTCAGCGTGGACCATTCTACGGCAGATGTTTCCGTCGCTTCAGTCACGATAGAGCGGACGAGCTCAGTAGCTTGTACAATTAAACCTTCTGATTCTCTGACATATACGAAACCGCGCGTAATGATCTCAGGACCTGATACGAGGTTCTTTTTCTGCTTATCGAGTGAAATTACGACGATGAGAATGCCGTCTTGTGATAATAAGCGGCGGTCTCTCAGCACGATGTTGCCGATGTCGCCGACACCGAGGCCGTCAATCAGAACGTTTCCGTACGTGACTTTATCCCCGATTTTTACATTCTGTCCGCGGAATTCAACGACGTCACCTTTTTCAATCAAGAAAATGTCGCTGCGTTTCATGCCGATCTCTTCTGCGATTTTGGAATGCGCTTTTTGCATTCTGAATTCACCGTTAACCGGAATTAAATATTTCGGTTTCAGCAAATTAAGCATGAGTTTCAATTCTTCCTGCGAACCGTGACCGGACACATGCACGCGTTTTTGGGCGAAAATGACTTGAGCGCCGGCGCGGGCAAGCAGGTTGACGGTTTTGGAATATATCAATTCATGCCCCGGAATCGGTGTTGATGCAATGACAACGGTGTCTCCTTCTTCAATGTTAAGCTGCTTGTGCGCCTGCTTGGCCATCCGCGTAAGAGCGGCCAGCGGCTCACCATGGCTTCCGGCTGTAACAATTGCCACTTCCCGCTTCGGATATTTTTTCACATCCTGCACAGGAATAAACATTTCATCTTCGGCTTCAATATAGCCGAGCTTGCGCCCCAGCTGAAGCACGTTTTGCAGATTTTTTCCGGCGATTGCAAGTTTGCGGCCGTTCTGGACGGCAGCCTGTATCACTTGCTGGATCCGATTGATATTAGACGCGAATACAGCAATGATGACCCGGTTTTCTGAATTGTTCATCGCATCGGCAATTTCACCGCTTACATATGCTTCTGACGGAGTATATCCCGGGCGCTCCGCATTGGCGCTGTCAGAAAGCAGGGCGAGCACGCCGCTGTTTCCGATTTTGGCAATTTCGCCAATATCACATGATTGGTGATAAGCAGGCGTCTGGTCAAATTTGAAGTCTCCCGTGCATACAATAGAGCCAAGTGATGTTTTGAAGCTGACTCCCACTGAATCCGGAATACTGTGAATCGTTTTAAAGAACGATACTTTCGTTGTTTCAAATGTAATGACTGATTTAGAGTGAACTTCACGCAAATCAGCTTTTCGATTATGCCCGTACTGCTTGAGTTTTTCTCTCAGTAATGCAAGCGTAAGCTTCGTTCCGTATACCGGCACCGACAGCTTGTTCAATAAATAAAAGACGCCCCCGATGTTTTCATCGTGCCCGTGTGTCAGAAAGATGGCCTTCACGCGGTCAGCCCGTTCTACTAAGTAGGAAATATCCGGAATGACGACATCAATACCGAGCATTTCATTTTCAGGGTGCATCAGCCCTGCATCCACTACAAATATGTCTGAGTCAATTTCAATGACATATAGGTTCTTCCCAATTTCTCCAACGCCGCCAAGGGCGATAATTCTGACGTTTTCTGTATTTTTCTTTTTCAAAATCTGTATCCTCCTAGTCTCATACCCGTCCATCATCACTTGTTCCTATTATAACTGATATCAATTTTAGAAAACAAGAAGAAGCGGAAGGTTTAGGGAAAACCAATATGTATACAAAACGGTCAAACTCACGATAAAAATGAGAATGACCGCGTATTTTAACTGTATAAATTTTTTCTTACAGTTCGCTGATGACGCTGCTCAGGCTCAGACGTTCATCTTCATTCAGCGGGATAAGAGGAAGACGCACAGATCCGACATCAAGGCCTTTCAGCTGTAGCGCCGTTTTGACCGGAGCCGGATTAGGCGCTTTAAAGAGCTCCTTCATGATCGGCAGAAGCTTCTGATGAATCAGCGCTGCGGTTGCCGTCTGCCCGTTTGTATAGTTTTTAATCATCTGCTGCATGTCAGAACCTACGATATGGCTGGCCACTGACACGACTCCTCTTCCGCCGACTGCGAGAATAGGAAGCGTTAACCCGTCATCACCTGAATAGACGTAAAAATCTTCCGGTGTTTCGGCAATGATTTTCGTAATGGCATCAAGATCGCCGCTCGCTTCTTTAATCGCAGAGATATTCGGAATCTCCGCAAGTCTGATGGCCGTTTCCGGCGCAAGCGAAGCGACCGTTCTGCCCGGCACGTTGTAAAGCATCACAGGAAGAGACGTTTCTTCCGCAATGGCTTTAAAATGACGGTACATACCCTCTTGGGAAGGCTTATTATAATACGGCGTGACAAGCATAACGCAATCGACACCGGCTTCTTCAGCTTTTTTTGTCAGTTTAATGGAGTCTTTCGTATTGTTGCTTCCCGTACCCGCAATAACAGGCACGCGTCCGTTCACTTCTTTGACTGTAAATTCAAAGAGTGCAATTTTTTCTTCCGTTGAAAGTGTCGGAGATTCGCCGGTCGTGCCTGCGACGACTAAAGAATCCGTACCGTTTTTCAACAAATAGTCGATTAATGTAGACAGTTTTTGAAAGTCTACATTCCCTTTACTGTCAAAGGGGGTAATCATCGCTGTAGATATATTTCCGACATTCATTTTTTTCACCTCATCATGATTCAATCACATTTACTTTGAAAGTTCAAACACTTCATGCAGCGCATTTACGGCCGTTACCATATCTTTTTCATGAACGAGCACCCAGATCGTCGTATGGCTGTCCGCAGATTGCAGAATCGGAATGCCTTTATCAGAAAGTGCGGAGACGATTTTTGACGTGACACCCGGAACACCCATTATCCCGGCGCCGACCGCTGACACTTTCGCACAGCTCTCCGTCACTGTCGGCTCATATCCTAATTCAGCCAAAATGCTGCGCGCGGCTTCCGTTTTACTGCCGGCCACGGTATATACGATTTCACTCGGCGTAATGTTAAAGAAATCTACGCTGATTCCGGCATTTGCCATTGCTTTAAAGACTTCAGTCTGAACGTTGTATTGCCCCATTTTGGCGGGAACCTTAAATTGCGTCACATCTTTCACATGGGCGATCCCTGTAATCAGCCGTTCGAATACATCGCTGCCGATGTTAGACGAATGATGGGACGTCACCAAAGTGCCTTTGTCTTTTGAATAAGTGGAGCGCACGCGAATGGGCACCTTTGCCTGCATGGCGATTTCCACCGCGCGCGGATGAATGACTTTCGCGCCTTGATAGGCAAGGTTGCAGATTTCCGTATATGTGACGTTCGGAAGCGGCTTAGCATTTTCCACGATTCTCGGATCGGCTGTCATAACGCCTTCCACGTCCGTAAAAATGTCGATAAACTCAGCATCTACCGCCGCGCCGAGCGCCGCTGCTGAAGTATCGCTTCCTCCTCTGCCGATCGTCGTCGTGTCGCCTTTTTCAGTCGCTCCCTGAAATCCTGCGACAACGACAGCGTCATGGCTGGCGAGTGCAGCGAAAAGCCGCTCTGTTCTCATTTCTATAATTTTGGCGTCAGTATGCTGGGCATTGGTTAAAAAGCCGGCCTGGGCTCCTGTTAAAGCTGCGGCTTTTATGCCGTTTTCCTTCAGCATGCTGGAAAAAACAACGGACGAAATCGTTTCTCCGCAAGACAGAAGCATATCCTGCTCTCTCGGAGAAATGTCGGACTGGCTGCCGTAAAGGAGCCCGATTAAAGAATCTGTCGCGTACGGGTCTCCTTTTCTTCCCATCGCCGATACGACAACGACAACTTTATAACCTTCACTGATGGCATCTTTAATGTGTGCTAGCGCAAGCTTGCGGCCTTTGTCATCTTTTACGGATGTTCCGCCGAATTTTTGAACAATGATCTTCACTATTTTCACTCCAAATTAGTCTGACGTAACAGAAGAGAGCAGGCAGAGCCTTACTCTCTTCTGTTCGCCTATAGAAAATACGTTTGTTTTATACGAGGTTCAGTTTTTGCAGGCTTTCCGCGATTTGGACTGAGTTCCAAGCGGCGCCTTTTAACAGGTTATCAGAAACAACCCACAAATGAAAACCGTTTGCTCTGTCCAAATCTTTACGGATTCTTCCTACAAATACATCGCGTTTGCCGACGCAATCAGCAGGCATCGGGTAAAGCTGCTCCGCCGGATCATCCTGAAGCGTAACACCCGGAGCTTCTTTTAAAAGCTGTTTAATATCTTCAACGGTTGCGTCATCACGGTCAAGCTCAATGTAAACAGATTCTGAGTGCCCTGTTTCAATCGGCAGTCTGACACATGTCGCAGCCACTTCCAGCTTCGGCATATGCATGATTTTTTTCGTTTCATTAATCATTTTCATTTCCTCAAACGTATAGCCGTTGTCTTGGAATTTATCAATTTGCGGAATGGCGTTAAATGCGATTTGATAATGCTTTTTGTCGCCTTTAACCGGCATAATGGACGGTTCTGCGGGTTCATTGTTTAAAATCGCCTTTGTCTGGCTGTACAATTCCTTCGCCGCTTCATTGCCGGCCCCGGACACAGCTTGGTAAGTAGATACAATGACTTTATTCAAACCGTACGCTTTGCGGATCGGTTCAAGCGCAGCCACCATCTGAATCGTTGAACAGTTAGGGTTGGCGATAATGCCGTTATGTTTGTGCAGATCACCTTCGTTCACCTCAGGCACCACGAGCGGTGTATTTTCGTCCATCCGGAATGCGCTGGTATTGTCAATCACGATGGCTCCCCGTTTTACAGCCTCAGGCGCCAAGCTTTGTGATACGCTTCCGCCGGCGCTGAATAACGCGATATGGACGCCTTCGAAGCTTTCAGGAACAGCTTCCTGCACTGTATATTCTTCGCCTTTAAACGTTACTTTCGTACCAGCAGAACGCTTTGAGGATAGTAGTGTGAGTGTTTCGATTTCAAAGTTTCTGTCTTCCAGTGTTTTCAGCATTTGCTGTCCTACGGCTCCCGTCGCTCCGACAACTGCTACGTGTAATCCTCTTCCCATCTGTAAAACTCCTTCCGCCAATTAAGCATCATTTGTTGAATTGACTTTGCATTTTACGTTTTATTTTACCATAGAATAGTCACGGATTGACCGAATTTTTTTATTCCGGAATGATTTTCTGTCATCATGATATTTTATTCATGATGGTGTACGAGCACCGGCTGAACCTGCTGGTGCAAAAGAGCTTTTTCTACCGTAATCGGAAGGAGATCCATTCTGGCGACGAGCGATGTCGGTTTTTTCACGTGGTCGTCCTGGCCGAACGGGATGAAATATATGTTTTTTGCGGACATCAGCCTCATTAAATTCGTTCCGTTTAAACCGAGTCCGTCGTTTGTCGAAATTCCGAGCACGACCGGGCGGCCGTTGCGGATCGTGGCTTTCGCAGCCATAAGGACGGGGCTATATGTTTTTTATCCTACCTACAAAGAAATTACATAAAAAAACTGCTATTCAATCCAATAGCAGTTTAACATATTCTTCATAAAATTCTTCATTGCTTCTTATGTTTTCTTGCTTAACAAAGCAAATAATGAAATTTTTCTTTTCAATCTCTGCAACAACGCTTCTTCCCTTTGCATCAATATGTAACGTCTCCATGTCATTCAAGTACAAGGTTGCACCCCCATCGCTGACTTAACACCAACATATGTAGAGGGACTCTTGTCCAATGCAAAACATAAAGCAAACAATCGAGTTTCTTCTATAATAAAGCCTCCCTGTGCATTTTCTTTATCAAATCATCGCAAAGCTTGTTTAAATAATATGTATAGTTAACTTTTTTCTTCATCGAACGGACTTCAGTGCCGATCTCCTCACATATGGAAATCGGAATGCTGGACTTGTTTACTTTGTTCTTATATGTATGTGGCAACTGATTTTCAGCTATGTTCTTATATGTAAGGAAATCATTAATATGTACGAAATAAACTTTGTTTTCTGGCTCTCTAAACTGAAACAAAAAACCAGGAATTATGTTTGGATACTGCGTTGCCTCTTTTAAGTGTTTAATCTGTTGTGCCTTTATAATCTTTTCACTAAAGGACACAGACTTGTTCTTTGTTGATTTAAGTTCAAAAGGAAATAAGTATCCTTTAAAGTGTAGGAAACAATCATATTTGTTTTTTGATACTGCAGCTCCCCTTTTTAAAAACACTGGATTTACATCTTTAATTCTGTAAAAGAACAGCTTTTGATCTGCTGCTGATTTTTCTATATTTGCTTCAAAGACTTTGCCTTGGTTTGTACCTCCCAATCAATCACTCTCCTAAAATATTGAAACCAAAATTGAAATTAGAATAAACCTTTGCTACACTGTTTTATGTTAATTAATATTGAAAGAAGTGTTCGAAATGAAGCAATGGACACCCCTGCGCCCTCGTTTAAATGAATTAATGTTTGAATATGACCTCACAGTTGATGACCTTTTCAAACGTACAGGATACCCCAGACAACGTATCCACGATTATATAAGTGGAGCTAAAGCTAATATGAACTTAGCTACAGGCATGACTTTTGCTGATGCCATTGGTTGCTCAATTGAAGAGCTGTACGAATGGAACCACGAAGAAAGAAGAAAAGTTAAATCTTAATCCCTTTTCGAGCCCATCTGATTTCCTGCATCAATTCTTCATTATTATCTGAAAGGTTGATTAGGTTACGGTGGGCTCTTTCGTATTCTTTGTTCTCGAGAGCTTCTTTTACCGTGCTCATTTGTCTTTCCATTTTGTTGAACAGTATTTGAATGTTCTTAATTTCTTCAGCTATTTCTACGCCCTCCAATTATCTTATTTTATTTTTATCCTGAAATTAATTCTGATATAACTTATAAATTGTCACTTCGTAGTCCTCGAAGATGGATTCGATCATTTTATATACTTCGCTCCAATTTCCGCCTGCCAAGCCGCACCCGATTCCGTAAGGCAGGGCAATGGATCTTTTATTTGTCATAGCTGAGGTTTTAATTAGCTCTAAGCCACACTTCAAAGCCTCATAGTCGGTGAATACTCTTCCTCTTCCATAAGAGAATTGTCCAAAGATATGGGCGATAATCTTTCCGTCATGCTCTTTTACTTCCCGAACCTTCCCTAACAGGTCAGGCTTGTATACTACGTTGTCGCACATGTATTTATAAACTCTGTATGCAGATGGATACTTTTCTTTGATTTGCTTCGCCAATCCAGCCTCCATAACTCCTTGACAATTTACTTGATGACAAATGATATCCTCAGATGCACTTAGAATATTGCCTTTAGTTTCTTTTATCAAAAAATCATTCCTTTCTTTTAAAAGACCGATTTTATTCAGTTTTTGAGTTAGATTGTAATTTAAAATTCAATAATCCAAATAACAACACGAAGACAAAGCTTATCGACAATTGGGCAATAGAATATCCTTTCGCTATATAATAGCCAATCAAAATCCCTTCAATGACACCTAAAAGATAACTCAAACCTTTAGCTAATTTGTTCAATAAATCGCCTCCTTCATAATTTTATATTTTCACTTCACTTTAATTGACTTAAAAGACAGGTGCACTCGTATCCAATAAAGTGCATCGCTCGCTTCATGAAAATCACCTTTAAAGAAATTCTTCACTACACTTTTTAATAAGAAAAAAATATGTCTCCAGTCGTCATACTTAAAACTCATAATCCTTTTTATCATTGAACTAATCCTCCCTAAACAATTCCACTGGTTCATAATTTGTCACTTCATAAAATTCTTCTTTTTGATTAAATTTGATCGGCTTATCTTTGGCAAACTTTTTACCTGCTTCATCTAAGAACTCACCTTCGTCTGTGACAGCACATGTCAGTCCGCAAAATTCAATACCATTAGATTCAATTAGCTTGATGAAATCTTCATAGGTGAATTTTGTGCCATTTTCATTAAACAACACTCCTTCAATATGTAAGCCCATTGCTTTAACGTTACTCATTGAAACAATCCTCCCCAAGTCACTCCTGCTGCAAAGGCAACAATGAAAACTGAAATAAATTTAATTACACCAATATACACTGTAAATTTAATATCCCCTTGGGAATCCATTCTTGCTAACAAAACAAGCCCAAATGCAACGAACAATATCCAAGCTGTCACAATCATCTACTTAGAACCTCTTCCCACTGTATATCCGCCGGTAATGTCATTTAAGATCGTAGTACTATAAGAAACCTTTTTACTCTCATTGTCTTTATTTTTAGTGTAATTAATGAAATCATCGAACTGGTTTAAATACACTCCGTAAGCTGTGTTATTCAATTTATAAACGGTATCGTCACTTGGTTTCAAAAACCAGCTATCAGTACCTTGTCCATACACTTCAAAAATTTGGACAATTTCGTCTTTATATTCAAAGTAAGCCAGCTTGTTTTCAAGTTCACATTCCTCATCAACTGGATTTCCTACGTGATTTGTGGCATACTCCATCATTGAAGTAAGCATGTAGCCTAATTCAATGTCCGAGAAACTTAACTGTGGTTTAGGTGTTCCATAATAAATATCTGCTTCATTTAGTGATCCTCTTTGGTTCACTTCTTTAATGATCTCTTCGATAGCTGTGTAGCCTTCATGAATGATGAATTCCCTACGTTCCTCATCTCTTCGTTTATACTCCTCTAATAAACTTGTTACCTTAAACTCTGTATTCTTCATCGAATTCCTCCCTGCTAATTCATTGTGAAGGTTGTTGCCCAACCTTCTTTATTTAAAATAAATCACATGGTCTTCCCAGTTATAGTCATCATTATATTGACCGTCTTTATAATAAAACGGAGGAACTAGCTTCATTAATATCCATCCCATAGTTTCGGCATCATTCCTTAAAGAAATGTCCACATAAACCCTTGTGTATCTGTATCCTCGACAATAATCACTGAATTTTCTTGCTTCAATTTTTTTCGTGGGTGTCTGAACGAATCCCGGCCTATTAATGAGGATTTCCTCATCCAATTCAGAAACAATGGATTCTAGCTTATTGATGGCTTTTTCTTCAGTATCTGAATAAATCATGATATTCCGATGCATTGCATTAAGACTCATTGGACAACCTCCAACTGTTTGGAAATATTAATATATTCTTGCAGACTATTGACTGTTGAAATAATACACCCCCGAATCTCTTCAGGATCTTCGAAATCCATTTCACATTTAAGACAGTATTCATCGAACTCAATCATTGCAAGAAATTGATCATTACTTGGTAAATTTTCAAAATCAATTTTCTTTAATCTTGGGATGCCCTTTCCCCTAATCCATTCAATGAAGGAATAATCAACATTGCTCTTTGTTGCAGCGATTTTTAAAAACTCATGAATATCAGAAGAGTTTTCAATATTGAAATAAATGTGGAGACTCTTCTTCATGAGATCAAATAATCGCAATAGAGCTTCATCAATTTTATTGTCTGTTTTAGTCTTGAAGTTTATATCAAACCACTTTGAAGAGTTTTTATTATTCATTTAATCCCTCCAAGAATCATGTTTTTCAATAACAGTCAGTCCATCCCTATTTCTCTTAGTGTTTTGTTTTGCTAATTTTAATAGTGCATTGCTAGACTTTTTGTCATTAAAGACCTCTTCAAGGTTTAATAAACGCGTCCTTTGCTCCTTTGTCATTGCTTGAGTATGTAAGTCAGTAACCTTCTTGTTGTTAGCTACTTTTCTAAATTCGTAGTATTTGGGTGGATTATAAGACTTAAACCATTTTTCAACTTTAAACGGTGACAATTGTCCAAAGCCAAACTTGATTAGTGCTACCTTTTTGCTTTCCGGATGATTCATTATTTGTTCATATATAGTCGAAGGTTCGGTTAGTTCACTAGACACTTTGAAACCCTCAATTAGAGAACCGTTATTAAAATGAATATTTACCTTTGTACCTGATCCATTATCCATGACTGGTTAACCCCCTTAAGCGTTCGACTTCAGCGACCAACCATTCTGCATAACTTATGTGAATTTTCATCACCTTGGTCGATCTAAATTGTCTAGACATTACTTCAACAAATTTCTTAACTTCATCAAATTCAATCTCTTTCATTGAGCTTATCCCTTCTAAATGAAATCAACATTTTAATCTGTTGTAATCGTAAATGAACCATCATCTTCATCTAGAGTAATAACAATTTCACGAATACCATTGCTACAGTCACTAAATTCTTGCATTTCCCTTCCTAGTTTCTGAATTGATTTGGCCAATTCCTCCGGTGTATTTGCCCCTCTTTGGGTACTCATTTTTAAATTCCCCCTTCCAATAAAATTAGAATTTCACTCGAATCGTATTAATGAACTAATTCCCACTCTCCAGGATTAAGTGAATCTAATGTGAAGAACATTGGCGTACCGTCGTTCATAAACTCAATAATCATCAATCGACCTCTTTCATTTCTTGGGCAGTTATCTGGGTTACTGTATGTTGATTCAGCTGTAACAGCTGTATATGTTCCACCATAAGCCCAAGAATCACCGATATATTTAATTGTGTCTCCTTCTTTAACACTTGAAAAATCCATGCAAACACCTCTTTTTAAATTAATGTGTATAATCTCAAAACATCTCCACAAAATACAATTGAACAAACTTGTTTACATACTACTTTAGGAGATGATCATATGACTCAACAAAACAGATCAAATAACAGCAATGAATTACTTGTTCCTCAAGCTGCTGGTGCACTTGAACAAATGAAGTATGAAATTGCTTCTGAGTTCGGCGTAAACTTAGGGCCTGAGACAACTAGCCGAGCAAACGGTTCAGTAGGTGGAGAAATTACAAAACGTTTGGTTCGCTTAGCTCAACAAAGCATGAATGGGCAATTTCATTAATGTATGAGGGGATTACTCCCCTCTCTTTTTATGCTCCTCTTCCAAATCCATAAAGTACTACTGGCATTGTATTCACCTCCTTTAGTGAACAAATGTACTTCGTCTAAACAGCTCGTCTAAAACAATTTGAAGTTTTCTTCTTTGGTCTTTTATGTATGCATTGTTATCGGTACGCAATCCATCATTAATTCTATTTTGTATGTCTGTTTTCAGTCTCTCTAAGCTTTCAATTGGTAATTTTTCTAGACTAACTTTATATAATTGATTCATTTTAATAGCCCCCAGCAAAAACAAGTGAAATTATCAATAACCAAAAGACTGCTCCAGAAACAGCAAGAAAGCTTTTTGCAATACTCATAAACTCTTGAAAATCATTCTTCAACGACTCTTTCACTGCATCACCTTCTCTTTAAAATACAGATTTCATAAAGAATTAAGTCCAGCACAGCAATTGCAAAACGGTACTCCGCTGTTAGTTGCCCAATCTTCCCCTAATTCATCACCACATTCAGCGCATCGGCAGCTCGATATTACTTCGTTTAGAAAAGTAATGTGATCAAGAAGCTTAGGAATATCTTGATGCGCGTTTGCGATGAAGTCCGCGTCCTCTTTGTTCTCCAATTTATGAATGAGGAATGTAACCTCGCTATATTCCGATTCGATATCTGAGAAAACACGATAATAAGTTCGGTGATCCATCAGTCCGTCGTTTACCTCTGCGACCCATTTACCGCCTGTCGCTTGTGCCGCACGCTGACGGATTTCTTCGAGTTTGGCTTTCGTTAGCTTCTCAATCATCATGCATTCACTCCTTCGATTTTGATTCCGAGAAGGTCAAGTGTATTGCGTATTCCGGTTAATACTCCGGCATTATGGCGTTTAGCTTCAATATCCCCTGCTACATACCTCCCATCCCTTGATCTTTTTATATCCTCATAATAGTCCCGCAGTTTTTCCTCAGGTGTCGGTTCAGATTCATAACCGTTAATTAATGCAGCAGCTAATGTCAGTAAATCAAGATTATATAAACAACCGCTTTTATTATCGCCAACTGTTAAGCTATCATTTGTATATGATAGTAATATTCCTTCATCACTCAATCTTAATCAGAGTTCTTCTATAGCCTCTGCCTGTTCCTTCGTGATTGTCGGCTTCATTATTCGTCCACCTCTAACGATTTTAATTCGCGAAGTTCCTCGATAAGCATTTCGTTTTCCAATTTCAGCCGCCACCTCTCCGCGCTCAAATCCATAAGCTCTTGTCTGATGCGGCATAATTCATTTGACATTGCGAATATATTCCGGGGCATGTCATTCTTCAAGCGTTCATTCTCTGCAATAGTCTCAGCTAATGCACAGCGCAAAGACTTGTTATCCTCGACAACCTTCTCAACCTCTGAATGAAAGGCTTTATACTCTGATGTCTTCTGCTTCACTAGTTCTTGTATCTCCTGTATTTTCTGTATCTCGTTATTACGATCGCATATAGGTCGGCCGTTTTTATCTCG
Organism: Bacillus sp. ChL18; assembly: GCF_026241425.1. Taxonomy (NCBI): domain Bacteria; kingdom Bacillati; phylum Bacillota; class Bacilli; order Caryophanales; family Bacillaceae; genus Bacillus; species Bacillus sp. ChL18. The sequence continues at coordinate 1,264,967 of NZ_JAPHWE010000001.1, forward strand.
CATCGCTCTAACAGCCTTTTCAATTTGATTTAAAAAGCTTGTGTTGTTATTCATACGATACACCTCTAAGTTAAATTAATTTGATTCTCAATTTCCTCAATAAACGCCTCTAAACCTTCTTCATCAATCATTACTTGTCCATCCCGAACTTTGATAATTTCTTTCATTCGATCATCCATATTTCTAAATTCTTCTGCTTGCTGCACAGTAAACATTGCTCTGTATTTCTTTATGTATAAAAGAAAATCTTTAAGTACACCGATCTCCCCAATTTTGTGGAGATTAAAATCTTCTTGTTCCACTTCTAGCCGGAGTAAAGCTGCTTCCTTTTCTAAAACATCAATTTCAAGCTGTTCTTTCTTTGACAACAATTCTCGCTCTTTTTGTTGCAATTAATCACCTCCTTATAAGGATTCAATATGTATTCACAAGGTGAATGTGGATCATGTCTTTAAACTGATTCATACTTTAAATGCTTGTTTTTCTTTTTGCTAATTTTATATTCGGCAATCTTCAGTGATTCAAGAGTCCATCCATTATTGTTTAAGCTTCCGAAAAGTGTGTTCAATAATTGTAGCTCTTGTTTTAAGCTTCTTCGCTTTCTCAATATCTTTTGACCTTTTAACGAAAGGTGATATCCCTCTGAAGCATTAAATTTGTCCTCTTCTAGCTTGTGATAAAATTCATTGAGCTCTTTGTCAATTTTCCCTAGCTCTTTATAAAGGTTATCAATTTCATTTTGAAGTCGTTGTTTAGTCTCCTCAATTGCTACAAGAGGTTTTGAAATGGAAACAAGATAATCTGTTGCAGTTTTCATATCGTCACTCCTATTTATTGTTTTATTTTTATTCTAAAAGTATGTAAAAAAAAGACAAGCTTTTAACTTGTCTTTATCTTATCATTCAACTTCTTAAAAGTCTATAACTATTTTATTTTTATTCTAATTTATTTTGAGTAAGTCACAAATGAATAATTAAATGTGATATTGTTGTCTGCTTTTCTGTGATCCTTTTCAATTACTCTCCAATCGTCATTTAACCTGGGAAAATATGAATCTGCCTTCTCAGCAACTGAATCAACAATCGTCAAATAAACCTTATCAGCATGTGGTAAGAATGCCTCGTATATAGCGCCTCCTCCAATTACCATTACTTCTTCATCTTTACCCAATTGTCCTCGTACAAGCTTTAATACATCGTTAACCGAATGATAAACAAATGAAGAGTGATCAGGTTTGAAATCCTTGTTTTTAGTCAATATGATGTTCCTTCGGTTTTGAAGTGGTTTTCCTGTAATGTTTACGATCGATTCGTATGTAAGCCTTCCCTGAATGCACAGCTTTCCTGTAGTGAGTTCTTTAAAACGTTTCAAGTCTTCAGGAATATGGTAAAGCAAGTTATTTTCATACCCAATAGCCATTGATTTATCGCAGCAAGCAATAAGAGGTAGCATTATACTGCTACCTCAAAGTAAAGCTTGTCTCCATGCTTATAATTAACCAATCTGAAATCATCAATTGTGAAATCATAAAAGTCTTTTACATCTGGATTAATCCATAACTCAGGTGCTTCATGCTGCTCTCTGTCCATTTGAATTTTCAAATTGTCTATATGACGAGTGTATACATGACAGTCTCCGATATTGAAGATGTACTCACCTAGCTCATAGCCAGTAACTTGAGCAATCATACGTTGCAATACATTGTACTGAAACACATTAAACGGATTTCCGAGCGCGAGATCACTACTGCGACAGAAAACTTCTAAATGCAACTTCCCGCCTTTTATAAGCCATTGAGTACCATAGACACAGGGAGTCAATGCCATCGAGTCTAATTCATCAGGATTCCAAAGTGTTGTAATATGTCTGCGTGATGATGGATTATTTTTCAACTGATGAATAAGATAGTCAACCTGGTCAACTTTCTCACCGTTTAGTATTCTGTTTTTCTTACCAAGCTGATAGCCATATGCTTTGCCGATTGTGCCGTCTGCTTGTTTCCATTGATCCCAGATGTGTACACCCATCTTGTTTAATTCGTTCACATTGTTTGATTTAAGCTGCCATATCCAAAGCAATTCCTTGATTGCTGTTTTCCAGGCGACTTTTTTAGTCGTTAAAATTGGTGCTTCGGAATTATCAAACCGCATTTGTTTACTGATTACACTTAATGTATGTGCTGGTGTTCCATCAGTGTCCCATTTGGTTCTGACATCGAATTCTTCGTCTGATGCCCCATTATTAATTATGTCATTTATGATTGTGTTGTACTGCAAATCAAACTGAGTCATAATTCTATTCTCCTTTATCTAAACCAGCTGATAATAAAGTTAACCACGAAGACAATATTACCGCAAACAAAAAGCATGTACACGAACTTGTTTTGTTTATTGTTTGAATCACCGTCCAAAACATCAAGAATTTTAAACATTGTTAAACCGGTATATATTAAAGCAAAAGCTGTCCAAGCTAACATTAGCAAGTTACCATGCGTAATCAGTCCAATAGTAGCCAAGGGGATAATGAACGAAATCCCCTTGAACAATGTCATGACATACACTAAGTTCTTATTCTTCTTCAGTTCTTTATACGGTGAGTTAGAAAGCAAACGTGTGACTTTAGCGTATACGTTCTGTTCCCCTCGAGTAATTAATCTAATTTCATTAATGTTTAGTGCAAATAAGTATGCTGCAAGTAATAACGTAAAGTATGTAATCCTAATACATCTCCTTATTTTATTTTTATCCTATAAATAATTATAACTAATCAAACAACTCTCCGGCTCTCTTCATGTCTTTGATTTCTTCACTTACACTTTCTTTGATTGTATGAGGTAGCTGGTCAATTCCTCGTTGTATTCTTTTCTGACCTGTATTTCTTATATGTAAAGTTAATTCTTTAAACCCTTCCATTGATTCATCTGAAATTAAATCAAACTGATGTTGAATCTTAGCTAATAAGCTTATGTATTCTTCTTCATCTTCACTGAATAATTTTAGGCCATTTTTAAGGTTGTCTATTTCTTTTAGATGGTTTTTTATTTTCTTTATGTGATTATTCATATTTCTTCACATACTCTTTGAAAACATCGGCAATTTTATGAGTATTGTGGAATACAGTTTGCCCTAATGAAGTGGCATGAGAATAAAGAGGGTGATTATCAATATTTTTAATTTCTTCTTGTAAACAATCAAGAAGGATTCTTTCTGTTTTCACTGACACTTGTTCTAACAGCCAACTGTTCCCGTTGTCCATAGAAAGCTGAATTCTTATTTCTGGCGGCAAGTTCTTAAATGCATTAATAAAGTCGTCAACCTTATATTGATCAGTCGGATTTAGCCTTGTTTTAATTGAAATTTTCATTTTCAAATCTCCTTTTTGTTTTAATTTGATTCTAATAAACTCAAAAAATTAACTGCTGCAACTCTATACCTTTGGTCTTCTTCATAAGCTGCAACTTGTTTCATATGCTCCAAAAACACATCTTCAAGCCCATGTTTTTGAATAAATCCTAAACACAGACCATTCCTGAAGAGCATGTCGTCATATTTTGCTTGCAAATCTTTATAATTGTTATTGTTTATCGTCTTTTTCCTCCTTATTGTTTAGATAAAAGTCTTCTTTTATAGAGATGTTCATTCCATCAACATCCCTGTATTGATGCCTTTTCCTAAAACAACTTCTTTGTAGGCATAATTGTTGAGTTTTTTGAGTATTTTAAGTTGTACCCTGGCTGAGACCCTCCACTGACAAACATCATGATCAAAGCCAGGGGTTTAAACTAATAAATAATATCAGCTACGTATTTAGACCAAGATTCTAAACGATTAAATACTGCTGGATTATCAAAATCTTGCTCATTTAACCAAAAGCCTTTTAATTGATCTGTTTCTCTTACTGATACCTCTGTATTTTCAGGCAGTTTAACAATAATCATTATGCCTAAATGAACTTTCCCCACTTCATTTAAGTCATCATTTATAAATCCCACAACTTCTAAATTTAAATTAGAAGTTGAGATAAACAATTCTTCTGAAAGCTCTCTCCTTAAGTTTTCATCAATGGCTTCCCAAAAATTTGTTGCTTCAGTTATATTCATGTGCCCGCCAACACCAATTGATAATTGATCATGAAGCCTCTTTTCCCCGCCTTTCCTTAAGCGCTCGTATGCAAATACTTGGTCTCCTTTTTGTAAAACGGCATAAGGAATTGGTTGTTTATAGTTCTGGTTCTCCTCAGCGTTTCCTCTCCTCATAGTGGTCATGCTTTCAGCGAGATTTTCGATTATTTGATCAATTGCATTCGGATCAGCTTCAATCCCTTGAAAGTCTAGCTTTCCATTATCAAATACTTTATCTCTAGGTGCTACAACAATTACTTCATCCATTTTCCCCATTTAATATTCTCCTTTTGTTTTTTAATTTATTTTGTCTAACAATATTTTAATTGTAGAGTTTAAGATTTCTCACCCATTCAGGAAGCTGTTCAGGTGTCTTAATGCCGTAGTTAATACAAGTCAGAGTATTAGGCTCAAGTTGTGTATAACCTTTATCTCTAATAACAGTATATCCTCCTGCATGTTCTAACTCTTCAAGTTTGTATTGGGGGCATTTTAAGATGATTTTCTTTTGTTCTTTCATATATTCATCTAGGCTTTTAATTTCTCTTCCTTCACTTAATGGCTTGACTGCTTTGTGATATACATAGCTCATTACTGCATGCCCAACCTGCCCAGCTAACTTCCCTTTGCTGATTTTGATATCCTCGTTAACTAAAATATACATTCTATAATCTCTCATATTTAACCTCATTTATTGATCCTTTCTGAACGATTTCCCACTGTTCCAAATTCAAACTCTTTACTGTATGAGGAGATACTTCATCACACCAGATGACTGGTGTACCAGTGTTGTCTGCATTATCTCCATAAACTGTGTAATTGCAATTGGTTTCAAAATGCCAATCACCTTTTAGGCACTTAAGTGTGTCACCAATCTTAATTAAAGACTTTTGCTCTTCTGTGATTTTAAACAACCTCCCTCACTAACTTATCAAGCTCATCAGGCTTAAAGCCAATGCTCCGCTTTACTTCTTCTCCTTGCTCATTAAGCAAGATAGTTACCGGTACACCCATTACCTCATATTGCGCTGCCACTTCTGGCTTCTGTGTTACATCAACTGTCTCATATTTGACTCCTGCATCATTTAAGTAATTGGACACCATTTTGCAGGGATTGCAATTTGGCTGCTCTAATTTAATTAATCTCATTGAATACATCCTTTCTCGGTAAAAATGAAATCTGAATCCTTTAATGGCTCCACCGTTGCTTTTTTGTACCCATTCCCTTTTTGGCTAAAGAAGTCATGCGACTTAGTTTTAGTACTCAATCCATTAATAACGATTGGGTTAACGTCTTCTTCCTCGAACAGATGATCAAAGCCCAAGTTGTCTAATGCTTTATTTGCGTTGTACCTGATAAATTTCTTTACATCTGGAGCTAAACCAACCTGATCATAAACATCTTCTGTATACTCCAATTCATTTTCATAAAGCTCCTGTAGAAAGCTTAAAGCCCATCCATACAATTCTTTTTGCTTCTGAAGAGTTTGTTTCTTATATATCTCCTGTGCTAACAATCCGACATAAACGCCATGTATCGCCTCGTCACGGATAATTAAATTTACAATTTCCCCGCTCTGCATGAGCTTCCCTTGTCCATAAAAGTAAAGCGGATAATAAAACCCTGAATAGAAAAGGAAACTCTCCAGAAACACAGACGCAACCATCGCTTTGAATAAGGAAATATCATCGTTTTTCTGAACTGCTTCATAAATCGAAACAATTGTTTTTGCTTTCTTTTGAAGAAATTTATTGTTTTTAACCCATTCGAAGACTTCATTGATCTTCTCGGTTGGAGCCAAAGTTAGAAAGATGTTGCTGTAAGATTTCGCATGGACAGCATTTTCCATCATGGCCATAAAGTTTAATACTGCTTTTCTTTGATGCCCTTCAACGTGCTCGGCTACAATCGGCATGCCTGTGTTCCCCTGCTCTGTGTCCAATAATGTAAGTCCAGCTAAAACTTTCATATAAGTGTCTTGTTCCTTTGTTCCAAGATACTTCCAAGTGAGAAGATCGCCGTTTAATGCGATCTCTTCCGGAAGCCAAAACTGCTTTACGTTTTGGTTGTAAAACATTTGGGTGAAATCATCTTCATGCTTTGACCAGTTTGCTGCGTCATAAATTTTTGTCAATTATTCGTCCTCCTTAACTTCTGGAACTCCAATAGCTACTGCAAGGTAATAACAATAAAAGAAGAAAACATTTCGATCTTTCTTAAAAAATATAGGAATCCGTCGTTTTCTTCCCTTCTCATACCAAACTGTTTCTCCTAACGCAAATACAAGTCGAAAGCATCCAAGGCTAATAAATAGATACCGAAAGACTTCACCGACTTCTGTGATGCGTTTGTCCGTATAGATATTTAAACAACGCATGACAAGCAACCCTCTTGAGTCGTATCCTTCGTTCGAGCATAATACAGCGTTTTAATACCTTTGTGATGCGCATATAAGTCAATCCGGTTTAAATCTCTTGTCGTCATCGTATCTTTCAGGAACAGCGTAAATGAAATCCCTTGATCGATGTGTTGCTGAATCGTTGCAATAAGATCAACTACCTTAAACATATCCATGTCGTATGCTTCCTTATAGAAGAACCAGTTCTGAGCCGATAAACCTGGCATTGGATAATATGTCTTACTGTTTCCGTATGTACGTTCCTCGATTCTCTCCATAATAGGCATTACACCGGCCGTAGATGATTGAACATATGAGATGCTACCGGTAGGTGCAACAGCTTGCCTATATGAGTGATACAGACCGTATTTCATAACATCCTCTTTAAGCTTCATCCAATCTTCAATGTTAGGAATATGTTGATCTCCAAACAGGTTTTTAACCTTTTGATATTTAGGGCTATAATCATTTGTCACGTACTTATCAAAATACTCACCTGATTTGTAGGTCGATCCATCAAACTTGTAGTACGTCTCCCCTGTTTCTTTTGCAATTTCCATTGAACGCTGCAGGGAGTAGAAGTTAACCATCATAAAGTATGTATTTGCAAAGTCTTTAGCTTCTTCACTTTCATAAGAGATTTTATTTTGAGCCAGAAAACCATGTAGGTTCATCTGCCCTAGACCAATTGATCGCATTAGTGTATTTGCTCTCGCAACAGCTGGGGCATTTACAATGTTTGTTTTCCTTGTAACAGTTGTCAGTGAGTCAATTGCTATTCTGACTGTTGAAGCAATTGATTGGTTACTCATTACGTTTACAATGTTCATGGATCCAAGATTGCATGAGATATCTAATCCAATTTCATCTTCCTTATCGTAATCTGCATAAACTGACACTTGTGATGCTTGGAGTACCTCTGACTTTAATATTCAACGAAAGGCGCAACACTCTCGTCCGTTCTCTTATGAACTGCTTACGATCACTCGTAAGAATAGACTATATCATCGACCCATAAGGCCGCCCGCCGTTTCCATCACCATATGCTTGTGATGTACTCTACTCCCTTACGCGTATGCGTGGTTTCGATAGTCGTTCGGCATTTCCGCAAGGTGCGGTTTAGCACGGTATTGTCTAATGAATAGAGTTTCACCGTTTAGACGGGTTTGCTACGATCATTGCTGATCGAAGGTGCTACAGTTAACACAAATTAGAAAACTTCACTTTTGAAATATGTTCATTTGGATGCACTTTATTTACATTGTCAGCAAACATGATATAAGGATAGCCAGATTCACTTCTTAGAATGGCCAATTGCTCCAACAGCTTTCGAGCATTCCCTTTTGCTTTTCTAACCCTAGGGTTTTCAACAAGCTCATCATACATTTTATTAATGTCCATTTCATCAAGATACTGCCCATATTCTTTGTAAACTGAATGAGGATAGAACATGTAAAAATCCTTATCTTCTCTTGCCAATTCAATGAATTTATCAGGAAGAACTACACCAATAGACAGTGTTTTAACTCGGACATCTTCATCTGCTGAAATTTTTTTGACATCTAAGAAATCGATAATATCTGGGTGAAAAACACTGAGATAAGCCGCTCCTGAACCTTGTCTTTGCAGACCATTCAGACGTGTTCGCTAAGCACGCCCCGCCATACGGCTGCTTCATGTTGCCATGAAGGTTAGACTATATCTTCATCCTTTTAGGATGCCTCCCGTTTCGACTGCCAATAGCTTGCAGCCTACGCCTTTCGGCTAGTCGTTGCACGTTCAAGACTTTAGTCTAGCTTCGCTCATGATTGTCCTTGTAGGAGTTCCCATGAATTAAAGAGGTTTTCGATCGCCATTTCTGACGAAAGGGGCCAAATCAACCCATCTGATCGGCATATCTAAAAGCATTGTCCAATAGCTTCATGACGCCTACAACACCTTTAGTTGCATTCTCTACGTCTTTAATCGCTTCACCCTTGGCTCGTAATTTGTTTAGATTAAGCGCTACGCCACCACCCACTTTAGACAATTGCATTGAAATATCAATCGCCCGTGAAATATCATTCAAACTGTCTCCCACTTCAAGTAGGAAGCAGCTCACCATTTCTCCTCTTCGCTTACGACCTGCATTAAGGAAAGTAGGTGTTGCTGGCTGATACTCTTGCTTCATCATCGCGTGTACTTCCTCAATAGCCTTTTCATAATCACCTTCAGCACAATACAGAGCTACAATTGAGACGCGATCCTCATATCTCTCCAGAATTTTTGTTTTGTCGTTTGTCTTCAATGCATAGTCATTGTAGAACTTAAAGGCACTCATGAAAGATGGGAATCTGAATTTGTAACTGTAAGCAATTTTAAAAATCGATTTAATCTGCTCAAATGTGTATTCGCTTAAGAATTCTTCTTCGTAATAATCATTTTTAATCAGATAATCCAGTTTCTCTTTTAAGTCATGGAAAAAGACTGTGTTTTGATTAATGTTATCAACAAAGTAACTGTGTACGGCCTCCTTATCCTTCTCAAATTGAAACTTACCGTCTTTCTGAATCATGATCTCATTATTGAGCTTGATCCACTTTGGTATTGTGTTTGTCAATAAGTTGTACCTCCCGATTAATCTTCTGCAAATCTAGTTTTGTTCCACTTAGTTCAAATTTTAATAACAATGGTACGTGGAACATTGCTGAAAGTTTGTCCCCAGCTAGACCATAGTTATCACCCCAAACCTTGTTACCACTCACAGCAACTCCTTTTATTTCATTTTTATTCTTAATAATAAAATTCAAAGTCCTTTCAGGTATTTCCCCAAAGCCTATCGTATATGTAATATGTATGAATTCTTCTTCCACAATTAAATCATCTGTAATTTCAATGATGTCGAAGTTTAACTCCCTTTGCAGTGCTTGAGCAAATCTTTTCACGTTTCCTGTCTTACTTTCATATGTAATAATCAATATTCTTTATATTCCCCATTAACCAAGCTGTTCGTTGTTGTTTCTGCTTCATTTTCAGCATGATGGAATGCTTCAGACATTTCTAAATTGATCTCAGCCATCTCAGCATAGCCTTTGGACATTTGAGCTTCATAGTCTGATAGCTCTGTCATCGGTACTGGAATGTAGTTATCCTTCTGCTCTTGCGTGATAACCATTTGATCTCCTTCAAGATTGGTCGCAATCAGTTCGCCTTTTAAAGCAGTGTATGAACCACCATTTTTCATATGTACTTGCGTATTTTCTTTTGCTTCATCCAAGGTTACAAAGTGACTGCGCTTAACGTATAACTGTTTAGCAGCTCCCATTCCACAACTCCCTTTTCTTTATTTTTTGTTTTTATCTTTTTCATGTCTTACATCTAACTCATTCATATCATTGAGAATATGGTCAATAACAACATCACTAAACTTACCGAATGCCTTATATCCAATTAATTTGCTTCTTAGATCTCTCCACTTTCTTGCTGCACTCATTTTGCATCCCCTTCCTATGAAACTGTGATTTTATAGAGTTATTCTCTTACAATAAATGTCCATCCATTACAACTATGCCTTCTTCTCTGCCTTTTAAATTGTTTGTAATCTCATCTTTAAAGAAGAATCCTTGTTCAAATCCAGTTCTATGAATGTAGGCTTTTACTGCATGATCTAATGAAACTTCATACATTTCTTTGCTAAGATTCTCTTCGTCATCATCAGCAACTTCTTCTGTATACAGCTTCATTGCATCTTCCTTTGTATTTGCCTTGATTAATGCGTAATATGGATCGCTTACCTCAAAGAATTTCATCATATTTCGTCAACTCCTAATCTATTTTTGTAAATCTCATAATCTCTTCGCCATCAATAACCACTTTCCCAAAGAACATGTCTTTAGGTCTTGCCCAAAGTAATCCGTCCTGGTCTTCATATGTAACCAGCTTTTCTTCTGTTTCAGTGTGAATGACCTCTCCAATAACCTTATAAAGACCGCCTTTATAATGTCTAAACCGACAACCGACTACATCGTATGTATCCTTCAAAGCATTCAACAACTTCTGTGCATCTTGAGCACTTTTTGAACTGCTGTCATATTTGCTGAGATGTAAAACCGCTTCCAAATTCATTTTGTTCATCCTTCCCGGTTCCTCGAAGTGTATTAATTCTATTCACCATTTCTCTAAGCTCTTCAAGCTTCACTTTTGCATTTTCATATTCCCACTCTGGATAATACAAAGATTCCAGCTCCAAAATTCTTCTCTTGAGTAGATTGAGAACTTCTGATAATGCTTTATCCATTCCAATTTCCTCAGCAGTTGTATTTGAATTTATCAGAGCTTCTCGAATACGTTGAGACTTCCTTTGACTTATACTAATGTCTAATCAACTCCTTAAAATCATCCTTTTATTTACTTACAGAAGCCTCTTTATAATAGTCTTCATAGTCAGTTAAAAATATTCTTAGCAAATCATCTGCAGTAACGTTAGTATCAGGTTGCCCCAGTTCTTCCCTGTAAGAAACAATAAACTCAGCAAAGTAATACAAGGCCATTTTTTTAGACTCCTCAGTGGGCTCCGAAATTGCGGCATGTTCTTTCCATTTAATAAACTTTCTGACTGTTTCATCTGGAGCATAAAGGAATACTTTAAAGTAAAGGTTGTTTAATTCTTGTTCTCGAGGCATTTTCTTTTCTTTCAGTATATCCAGAAAAATTTTCCAAAGTTTTTCGATCTGTTCAGACTTCTTTAGGGCAGACTGATTTTCATAAATTTTTAGTTTCTCTAAATTCGTATTGATTTCAGTTTGCATTTTTTGAAGTTTAGCATTAGATGCTCTATTAATTAACGCACCTGATACAGTACCAACAATTCCTCCAACAGCACTTAATTGTAGTAAATTGTAAAGCCAATCCATTTAAATTCCACCTTTTCAATTTATTGTTTTATTCTATTTTACACTCCCTTTATTTTCAGATAAAATAAAACTTTTATTTAGACTTCAATCAACTGATTCGTATCTAACCTTTGGATAGGTTGTTTTCATATAAACTTTTTTCATGCACAATGGGCATTGAAACGGATATTTCGGTGGGTTTGATGTGAGCATCATATTTGAAAACACAAGCTCTGGAGCTTCTTCGCATTCATCACAATGTAACGTCTCTCTAAAAACTTTAACTTGCTGCGATTTAATCATATTCAGATTCCTCCTTCGTTAAATAAACAATGTACTGACATACAGAACAATCAATGCAAAAGCTGAATGAAGTAAAGACTTACCGGCTTTCTTGAAAATGTTCTCATCTTTTTCCTGATCTGACCGTTTTACACCTTTGACAAATACGTTGAGTAAAACACCAATCACAAATGCATGAGGTAAAGTGATATGGACATTTTGAATGTTGTATGTATCAATAAGCAATGGGTTTAACACATGATTCAATCCATAATAGACAACTAGTGACATAGTCAATGCTTCAACAAAAATGAGTAACCCAACTACAATCAGAGAACCTGATCCGATAAAGAAACCGTTCCGAATATCTTTTGTATCCTTATTCAATAAATATCTCTCCTTTAGTCTTTTTTAGTCAGCCTCTTCCACCATGAAGTTTTACGTTTTTCTTCTTCCTCTTTAAAGCGTTTATATTCTTGTTTAAGTTGCTGATTAAATTCCTCTATTTTTTCTTGTTTTTGAATTGCTTTTTCAAGGCTCTCTTTATCTTCAATTGTTTTAATTACCTTGTCAGTCTGATATGTCCATTCATTTTTTGTGTTGCGCTGCCTGTCTGTCACAACTACGTATTCGTTAAACCCTGGGATATACACTTTCCCTTCGACTTCAATTGGGTCTAAGTCGATGACACCTTCAAAAAATGTCTGATATTCACATTGCTGCTCAATTGGGACAAGTGCATCACACAGACCTAATGTCCAACTTTTCTTAATTACCTTCCCTTCAAATGTTGCTTTATGTCGTCCCACTTATTCACCTCCTTAAATGTAACTTCCTAATGTGTAATCTGAGATAATTCCCTCTTCAATTAAGTAAGACATAATTTCTTGGACTTTATCATGTATGATATGTGGAAATTCAAGTTTTTCTCTTGTATGAACATTCATGTAATACTGATAATCATATGGTTGCAAACATCTTTCATTTAAAATGTCAATTTCACCTTTGAGACTGTTTTTATGTATTGTTAAATTAAAAGTAATGTTAGGCTGAATTGTCTTTACGAGGTACCATTTTGATTTCACATGATCAGTAAAACCCATATCCCTCATTTGTTTCTCTTCAAGTAAGTGAAATCTCATTTTTCTCCCTCATTGATGATTTTCTTTAAGGCCTTTAAAAGCATGTTTAGTGATTTTTTGTCACCCATTTCATCCCGATTGACCTCAATAAAGTGAACTGCTGAAGTTAATTTATCCTGCATTTTAGTTACCCCCTTCTCACATTTCATTAAATGCCGTTATTGCCACCAATAGTTGTTTGGCCTCAACTTCTGCCATTTGATCTCCAATTTGCACTTTTACCCATGTATCTGGATAATCAATACTCTTAGTTGCCAGGAGTTTCAGAGTTTTTCTGTTTACTCCTCTTAATGTGAATTCGGATGTAATGTCTCTCATGGTTTTCTCCTTTCTTTATAAAAATTGAATTTTAATCTAAATGCTCCATTACAATTTTCAGATAATCTTTGAAGTCGATAGGTGTAGCTTCTTCACCTTCTACACGTTTCTCATCTCTTACGCCAAAAAACCATCTATCACCCAGCCACTGACTTGCAGTTATATTATTTCTTCCTAATACATCATGGCCTTTGAAAGGATTTGCCCCTTCTATTTTCTCTATCATAGACCCTATCTCTGTGAAATACTTAGAACGTTTTTTAAAAGCATAGAAGCCGTCTTTTACTGGGTTTTTCACCACCTCATCTTTAAAGAGATCATATGCTTTTGTTCCAGCACGAACCCCGAAATACTCAGAATGATAAAACGAAAAACCTTCCTTAATTCCATATGTTTCTTCGAATTTATCAAAGAATTTGTTAATGTCTTCTCTTCGTTTCTTTTCAGCCTTATACCAATCGCTTTCTTGCTTAATCTCGTAAATTGGTGCATCTAATGTTTCCATGATTCAATTCTCCTTTACCTTATTCCCCTAAAGACTTTGTTCCAATTTGTCGTTTACTGCGCTTGCCCGGGAAATTATTAATATTCCCTTCTGACTATTTCCTCCAATAAGTATTCCTGCACGCATCCCATCGCTTACTACTTATCCAATCAATCGTTACGGGTTTGAAATCTGTATTCTCAACACTTATGCACACATGACTTAAATTTTCTAAGCCAGTTTTCTTGCTGTGCGTATGCCCATGTACATTGCAACAAAGTTGAAATTCCTTAATCAATCTGTTCATATTCACCTGAGAAATTGGTTCATGAGTAAGGATGTAATCCTCATAGAGATACATCCTATGTGGATCAAAACCAAGTCTTCTAAACTTTGTATCTGAAATTCCTTTGTCATGATTTCCTCTAATAAGTATGTTTCTGGTTTTCTTTAACCGACTCACTATGTACTCAATTCTTTTTGAATTACAGAAGAACATATCCCCTAGCCAAAATACTGTATCCCCTTCATTTACAGTGTTATTAAAGTTCTCAATGATAACACTGTCCATGTGTTCTGTATCTGTGAACGGTCGTTTATCGCCTTCATATTTAATGATGTTTTTATGTCCAAAGTGTGGATCACTGATAAACCAATTAGTTGCCATTAAATTGTCTCCTCTCTAAACACTTTTTCTTGACGTATATCTCGATAAAAGGAATATTTTATTTTTACTCTTAAAGTAGCTGCAAGTAATCCAATGTCTTTTCTAATTTCATGTCTTTACACTTCACAATGCATTCTTTCTTGATTGCTTCTCCGCATTCTTTGTGCACCGGGAATTCCCTGTATTCTTTGTTGTCGGATATCCTTATGTAATAAACGATGTCGCCAATGTGATCCTTGCATTTAACACACTCCAATGCATCACCTCGATTCTTATATTTCTAATATACTCGCATTCTCTCGAACAATCAACAACTATTTTATTTTTATTCTTAAAAAGTTTCTTTTAAATTTCTTAGTTTTACTGTTGCAGCCAAAATATCCGAATCACATCTTTTCCATATACGATTATCCTCTGACCTTAAATTGTTCTCTAAATAAACCCAAAGCTTATCCAATATTTCCTCAATCTCATCAACGTCATTATTAATGATATCCCTGGCAATATCCCTAATTACCCGAAACCTCCTCTACGAGAATATGATTATAGCTTTCCCGTTGTCATTCTTTATGTACGGCGAATGTTTTCTCTGAAGGTAATTTGTCCCCCTACCTTCCCCAATGCTCACGTTATAAACGATCTTTACTTTATGTATGTCTAATGCCTTTCGTTTAGCCTCTTCTACAGATGTTGCTTCAATTACTAAAGACGCGTTTTCGCCTTCATGATCTTTACATCTAACATAGTACCTTTTCAATAAACATCCCTTTATCCTTTCTTTTTATCCTGTTGTATTAATCCTCTGCTAGATAAGACTTGAAGAACTCATCTAGGTTTGCAGCAATCGCTCCAGCAACTTCTGCGCAATGAGCATGACTCTTTTCTTGAGATTTTAAAAACTCAACTGCAGACTTAGCAATGGCTTTTATTTTCCCCTCGTCTAATTTGCCGCTTCTTACTTCATCTTTAATTTTTTCGGCTTCCTCTTTTAAGCTTTCTGGATAGTTCACCAAAGACTTCACCTCTTATATTTTATTTTTACTCTTTAAAAGACAAATTTTATTTAAATTGCCGCTTCTGTTTGCACTCCCTTTGACGTTGAAAAATCAGCATAGCTTAAAATATGAGCTATTACATCAACTGTCCATCCGTCCCCAAGCATGTTGTATCTATGACTGTCTGCAACACCTTTTGTATAACCTTCAGGTACCGTTTGCAGTCTCTCGTATTCCAGAGGAGTAAGCTTTCTAACTCTATCATTATGTATAACTTTCTTTTGCTTATGACCACCTCTACAGGCTGTTAAGGTTGGTGCTTTAAAATGAGGACTGTATACCCTTTTTAAAATATCATAGTTGTATAAATCGAGCCTTGCAGCTACTCGCTTATGCAACCCATAAAAATCATAATTAAGATTGTAATAATATTTTTCATCAACGTTTTCCTCAAGAATATCTGCTAAGACCTGGTGCCTTTCATTGGGTTGTTTAACGTTTGGAATGTTAGTCCAGTAATATCTTTTTCTTTCCTGTGCAGAAAGTAGTCCACTGTCTATCATTATTGGTTCAACGCCTAAGTTCTTAGTAATCGTTTCTTTATCCTTCTCTTTCATACTCTCAACATTTTCATATAAAAAATACTTGGGCTCAACTGTCTTTAACGCCCTCACATACTCAAAGAACAATTTTGATTTATCTCCTGCCAATCCTGTAAAATGCTCTTCTCGATCAGCTACAGTTATAGTGAGGTTCTGACATGGACTTCCGCCTAGCAAAAGATCAATTTTATTTAATCTTTTTAATTTACGTTCATCTAATTCTAAAATATCACCTAGTTGAACTGTGGATGGATAGTTCCTTTGTGTTACTGCGATACTCGATTTTTCGATTTCACTCGCATAATATACATAATCAGTAATGCCAATTTTATTTAGGGCAATTTGTCCGCAGCTCATTCCGTCAAATAAACTTAGTACTTTCACTGAATCACTCCATATAATTTATTTTTATTCTAAATAAAATTGATCTTTTAATTAGTTGTTGATTCTTTTTCTAATATCTTGTAGAGATTGATCTCTCACTAGCTTACCGTCGATAAATACGTCCTCCATTTGATCTTGATTTTTAAATTCAGAGTTATAAGCTTGGATTGTTAACCCGTCAATGAGAGTAAGTTCATCGTTTTCATTGATAACTGCAACTCTCCCCCGCTGACTTCGTTTTGTCCCGTCATCAGTCTTTGGATTCTTAAACAACATTCTTTCTGCCCCGTCAACAATGGCATGAGTAGCCTTTACGGCAAAACCAAATGTATCTCTAGTGTTGTATTGGTACGTATAGCTGCCAATTCCAAACACAACATTTGTACTTGCAAAGCCCTTGGATTCCAACCCTTCCACAATTCGCTCACAACGATCTAACGTAATTGAGTCTCCGTATATTGCTCCAATGTGCGAATCTAAGAGTTTGTAACCTTTCCTGGTCACAGTCCCTCCAAATATATCCCATAGACATTCGATTAATCCCTTACGTTCAAGTTCTGTTTCTCCATTAGGATCACCAATCAAAATTAAAACTGGGTCTCCACTATCAGGGCGAATTACAACTTTCCCCTCTCGACTCATTACCTCTTTTTTTAGTTTAGGGAGATATTCTCCAATTACTTTCCAAAAATCCCAGGTGTCAGATACCACACTAAAGAATCCGCTTGGATATACGCTGGTCATAAGATGTTTGAATAAATCAAACTCATTTTTATCTCCATAGGAGCACATGACTGAATGCTCAGTTGCACTTATTGATGAGCCCACTAGCTCTTTCTCTACATTTGCATCATAATATTCTTCTAAATATGTAATAGCAGGAATAGTGTCTGTGCCATTAAAGCTTAGTAAATGACCTGCTCCACTTGTTTGGGAGGATTCTAAAGAAGACATTCCACGCATTGAAAAATCATGTCCCTGAAATCCTACAGCTTCCGTATCTCCCACTGTTTGCAAAGCATACTTCTCTAATATCTTTCTATACTGATATGCAATAGTTGCAGAAGTCATAGGTTGCCAAGTCTCTGTTGAGAGGATTGTCTCCAAATAATTTGTTAGCCAAAAGAACCTTTTATCTGTGTTTTCAATTGTTAAAACTGGAACTCTCATGGGTACCCGAGAACCTTCTTTAAGTGCTCTAATCTTAATTGGCAAGTAGCCTAAATCATGTAGTTCTTCAATATGATTTGTATCAGGACTTTCTTTCCCCAGTGCATTTTTAACAATTCTCATATACTCATTTACAATTTCCTGTTTAGACCTTCTGAAGAAATGGTTATTAAAGTACTCAATCAGATATTTTTTCACAAACCCCTGAACACCAAAAACAATAATTTTATCAGCTCTCGGAAAAAATTTATTACTACGTGGAGTTAGAGTTGAATACACACTTTCTGTTTTCTCAGGGTATTGTTCACGATGGCTCAATTTATAAAAGTCAGCTAATAATGTTGCAGGTGTTTTTTTCATCGAATCAATCCTCTCTATCGTGTTATTAGGTTTGGTTTTTATTTGTTCAAATATTGTATACTTTTAGCTTTGACTCATATTTTTTATTTTCCCAATTGTTTTGTTCGGTTAAGATGCTATCTGTAGTGAAGACAGTGTCAATGTGATTAAATAGTTCGCCTTTGAAGATCGTATTCTCTGCATGAGCTACTAATAAGTACACATTAGAAAAACCATGTTCACGTAATTTCTTTGAGCTATGGACAAAAGTACCGCCTTTGGATGAAAGGTCATCTACAATTATTACTTGGCGTCCAATCGCTCCTCTGATGTCCCCAACAAGCTCCAGCCCTTTTATTTCGCCTGTTTCAAAATCTCTATGCTTGTGTCCCACAAGGACATTTTTAGCTTTCATCCTACTGTATCTTTTACTTGCACCCGCATCAGGAAACATCAAATAATCTTTGTTCTCATTAAAGCCCACAATTCTTTTCACTAAATTAATCAAATTAAAATTAATGAAATTTGGTTGCACTCTATTTAAAAGTGCAGTCGTTACATCAGAATGTGGTTCGTATACTTCGATCTCTGAAAATCCTAATTCATTAATAAACTGGGCAACGTATTTCAGAGTAAATGGTGAACCGTTCTCACTCCTATCCATTCTGCTGTACGGCATATATGAAATACTCAAACTGGTAGTTTTAATTTTTAGTTGGTCTAAATATCTTTTAACAAACATCAGTTTTATCAAGTCAGTATTATTTTCAAATTTAAAACCTACATTAGTAGCTGAATCCGAATTCGCCAGGACATCAATGCTTTTGTGATTTAAGTTTAATTCTCCATTTGGGAACTCTGTAAATTCAACTTTCTTTCCATTCACTGCAATCATCTTCATTAATCCCCTTTCTAAGGCATTGTTTTATAGCCGTTTGTCTTGAGTTATCCAATCAAATGCATAATGCCTTCAGCAATTTTTTCACTAGACCACTGCTCTGTATCCCATGAATATGTATGTAACCCTATATCGCTCATTACTTCTCTGTATAACTCTAAAACCGGTTCAATATCCCAATCATTTATGTATTCATCACCACGTTTTTGTAAACGCAGCTTAATTACTTTCGGATCAGCATGTAAGTAGATCACCTTTGCTTTATCTCTAATCTTCTTCTCAATCGCTCTTTGCTGCTCTTCCGTTAAGATTGAGTAATCCTTGAACTTTCTCGCATAAACCAAATTTGAATATATGTATCGATCAATAATTACATTGTCCTCTTCGGCCAGCTTGTTGAAGTGTTCGAACAGCTTCTTATTTCCGCTCTTGGCCAATTCAAAGCTGGATCCTTTTATTACCGGGTATCCGAGTTCTTTGCTTAGCTTTTCTGCTACTGTTGATTTGTAGCAACAGTCAGTGCCTTCTAAAATTATCATCGTCATTTATCTTCCACCCTTCTTACATTGCTGAAGCCAAGCACTCTATATGAGCCGTCTGGATACTCAACTTCTAATTGCTCATGTCCTTTATCAACTTGTGCAACAACACCAATCTCTCCTGTGAAACCAGCAATCACCTTCTCTCCCTTTTTAAACATACAATTAACCTCCTTTAGCTGGATTTAATTCATGCTCCTTGAAGAATGTAATATCACCTGTTTCATCACTGACCGCGTAATCATATGTCGCAGAGTGAAGCAACTCAATAATTTTCCCCTCCCGTCCCACATGATGAGGACAAGCGTTCTTTGCATTCTCATTTATGATGACTCTTAACCCTTCTGGATAAGACCAAAACTTCGGCAATTTACCGCCTCCTAACTAATAATCGAGATTGTCCCACTTTGTTTACCAAAATTAATTGCGTCACGCTCGGTTGCTACGAGCAAGTCCACTTTATTTCCAACTATTGCGCCTCCAGTGTCAATTGCAATTGCTTTAAATGTATTTCCACCAATTCTTACTTCAACAATTGAATTCAAAGGAATAACACTTGGATCGGTTGCAATAACACGATACCCTTTGTAATAGATTGATTGAGTAACATCAACACCTGTTCTTGTGGTTCCTGTGCATCCTTCTTGGCAGTGGGCAATATAAGCACTCAGCTTAACCTGGATGGTTTTCTTTGCTGCCGGCGTCTTGTTTTCTTTTCTGTATTTATATATTTTATTTTTATTCTTAAAAAGTTTATGCTTTACCGTCTCACCTCCCTTCCTGTGCCTTTTCTTACTTTGCTTAGGTTTAATGAGTTTTGCTGAGATAATCTTCTCTGTATGCCTTTTTAATTGTTGTTCTTTGTTCGTTTGAGCTTTTTTAAATAGCCGTAAGACAATATTCTCACTTGATGGGATCCTAATCTGTCTAGGCTTCTTATAAAATGATTCTTTTATTGAGTTTTCATTTCCCTCTGTTTTATGTATATGCTGCTCATAACTTATGTAAGAAAAAGTGGTTAAGGGAATTAAAATCATCATACCATAAACAGACTTGAAAATGTGTGTTATAATTTTATTTTTACTCTTAATTGCGATGCATATCACTTCTCCTTCTTTGTTTTCTTTCTATTCGATATTCCTAAATAATCATTTATTCGTTTTTTGGCTATCTCTATGTAATATTCCTTATCAAGATAATCAGGAACTTTTAAATCAATAACGTTATCATTATTTATAAAGCAGCGCGGTGGAGTATTTCCGATTTTTTCAATTCGTTCTTCTGTTTTAACCTTGAAAACACCTTGAGCATCTTCATCATTAGAAGCAAAAACTCTTAAAACTTTTTCAGGTAGCCTTTCTTCTCCATAGAGAGCGTACATATATTTGTTTGAAACCTTTGATATCTTTTGAAATTCTCTTAACTGATCACATTCATTGATGGTTTTTTCAACTGGAATGTCTTTTGTAAAATACTCAATCATGGCTTTATTAACAATTGGTAAGTCATAATCCAGGTTGTTTAGTTTTTTAACATAAGCACCTTTAGATTTATACTTCTGGTCTTTATCAATGATTATATAGTTGTTTACATCCTTCTGATAAATCTTCTCATAAACATCCCACTCTAAATCTAATCGTGTTCTGGTTTCCCACTCCTTTGCCACTTCCTTAATTAAATCAATATCAGATTCCTTTTCAACTTTCATAAACAACCCATCAGTATTTGACTGAATCAGTTTACAATACGGTTCAATTTTCTCGATCAAATCTAATAACAGCAGCTGTCCGGCTAAACATACGTTATTGGCCATTAACGGGTCGTAAAGTGGATTATACTGATCTTTCATTGCTCCATACGTTGAGTTTAGGACGATCTTGTAGGGAGCCTGCTTAGGATCTTTTTTCCGTTTAAGTTCTAACCGTGTATCTCTGATTTCAGTATATTTTAAAGGGTTTTTCACGTTACGACTGATGTAATCATATTCAATCATGATTGAAGGATATAGAGATGCAACATCACAACATAAAATTATCCCTTCATCTTTATACTTTGGTAATGCGCCATGTAAGCCTCCCCAGGCAAAAATATGAGGTACACCTGCAACATCAACCTTTAAATTTTTTTTATAATCTAGATTTTCAGGATTTCTATACCAATCAACAATGTGTTTGTATTTTTCAATTTTTAATGTATTAGGAAATCTAAGTTCAAACTCATCTCCCCTGTTTCCTTGCTTTTCAGCCCCCAAGATAAATGCAGATAATTGGGCTTTTGTCTTTGTAAACATAGACATTTCTAAATCAAAGGCTTCAATTAGAGCCAATTGACTTTCGAATTCCTCTTTTTTATTATCAAACACTTCAATTGTTTGTTTCACATCGTGAATACAGTACTCAACAACTTCCTTAATTTCTTTTTCTGTCAAAGCCCTGGAGATATCAAATGGTACTGATGACTCCTTAATCCTTGAACCCATAAAGCCTTCTAGCTGCTTTAAGCTGTGGAAACCAGTTGTTATGTCAAAGTTATTCAGTGGGATCTTATAACCTTCTCTAACAACATTAAATCCCTTTACATTATCATTAATAATTCTTGAACTAATATAATAAGGATTCATTCCTAACAGGATTCCCTTTAAAATGTATTGGTCGTACATTCTAGAGTTGTAACCAATCCAAATATCATCTTTAAACATCTTATAGAATCGCTTCAGTTCATCAACATCATCTACAATAACCTTACCCTTTTTAGTATCATAATCGATCAGCACAACCATCCAGTTATTTTTAAAAACTTCAAAGTCATAGAATATCTTCCTCATCATTACCCCCTAAGAAAATAGGTTATCAAACAAATCGGTCTTATCCTTTTTCTTAAATTTATTTGATGATTTATTTAAAAAATCCTTATAAAACTTGCATGTTTTTCGGTGACCACATAAGACACTGCAATAAAAGGAATTGTATTTATCTATTTTCACTGGTTCCCATTGGGTTTCATCTTCACGGTCTTTATTTTCAATCTTTTTAACAGTACCAGTAATATAATCTTTCAGTTCATTAATTTTCTCTTCAGTAACTTCGTATTCAACTAAACAATCTTCAAGCCAATACTTATTTTTAATCTCGGCAGGTAAGCAGTCAATGCTATTTTCTTTTACTGCGTTATCTAACAATAGGTCAATTTCGAAATCATCATACTCCAAAGTGCGCATCTCTTTTTCTAGTTGCATTCGTATTTCCTTTACCCACTTACCTCTGTTACACATTTTCTTTTTCACTTTGGTTTTTCCTTGGGTACATACATAAACGTATTTCACCATGAACCATAGTATTTTATCTACTTTTAAGTCAGTTGTTTGCTCCAATGCAAGCTTGTACATCAATAGCTGTCTTCCTGCTTCATTTAATTTCTTGCCGGCAAACTTACTTGATGTCTTCCAGTCATAAATACTAACGTATGGTTTTCCTTTTTCACTGGGAAGGATTGCATCTACATATCCTTGAAGATAAATCCCATCTGATATTTCAAATACAAGCAGCTTCTCTAAAACCATTTTGCTGTCAATTTTATTAAAATTGTTTAGGAAATGACCAATGTCTGCTTTCCAGCTGTCTCCGATTGAGTCACTCGGAAAGTTGACTCCATTCAGCTCTAATTCAATTAATCTATTTTCAAATCCCTTTTTAAATTCTCCAATGTCTAATTCATTTTTATAAATCTGTTCAATTCCGTTATGTAATTCAGAACCCATAAGGGTGTAAATATTATCTATGCCTTTCTTTTTCAAAACGTATGTATTGTAGTATTCATATTCACAGTTATTAAAGGTTCCAAGCTTTGAAAAGGAATAAATGTTTTTCCCTTGTTGTCTCAATTCATTTAATTTTTCTTTCAATCAATCATCTCCTTTTCATATCCAAACTGTACAGTCTCTAATTAGACGGTGTAGAGTGCTTTTATCAAGGTCTGCTGGTGCCATTTTTGATCCCTTAGGCAGATACTTGTTTTCACGATCAAATATGTACCCAACTTCATTTTCAAAGAAATTTTCAAACTTTAGGCTGTTGGCAATTTCTACGCTATGTTCTTCACCTAATCCTTCATCCATCATGACTAAAGACTTTTTCGGAAACATTGATTTTATGTGATTTGCTTGAATTTCACTTAAAAAGCTACCTCCTAAAGAAACTCCAACATTCAATCCCTTACTTGCTAAGGCCATTGAATGTTTTTCGGATTCCCCGATCATAACAATGCTCTTTTCTCTAATTGAACTGTAATTTTCAACAAACCCGTATAGCGTTTTGGACTTAGGAAATGAAATAATAGGTAGCCATTTTGTTTCCTCATCATTAACTTCCTTCTTATTAAGACGCCCCATTACACCACACAATTCACCACTAAGAGATTTCCATGGAACCGTTATTCTTCCGGAAACACTATCGTAACCAACCTGGAACAAAGATTGAGTTAAAGGTAATATTCCATCCTCATAAAACAACTTATTTGGAACAGATACAAATTGATCTAAAATGTCTTCGGAATACGTTTCTAGATCCAAATCCATTGGATTACTTAGCTTTCTTATCTTCTTATAAAAACCTCCGAATGGTAACTCAGGTGGTTTATATTCTTCTTCACTTTTATAATCAACTATTTCAGATATCCTTTTGATTGTTTTGGGAAAAGATAAACCCAATTTATTTTGAACAAGTGTTATCAAGTCACCTTTTAAGTTGGTTGAAAAACAGGTTGCACCTAAAGTGGTTTTATTTACTTTTACTGATGTCGGATTTCTTCCTTTTTTTCTTGCACATCTGTACTCATTTCCGCGTTCATCAACGTTGTAAAACCCCGTCTTTTCTAAAATAAGTACTATGTATTCTGGCTTTTCAATAATGTGATTCTTAAGATCATATACGTCCATGATTTCACCGTCCCTTGGTAATCATGTCCGCTCTGTAGTTCTCTGATGTTTAGGAGTACAATAACCGAGCTCAATCCATTTATTCCATGCACCGTCAAATTGATATAGCAACACTGTATCGCCTTCGTCATTCCGTGTCTTATTCAAAAAGAATAATCTATACTTCTTATTTGGGTCTAGCTGAATTTCTTCTTTAATGTTTGTAAATTTTCCCGACGAGTCTTTTTTGAATCTATAGGGTTTAACATCGAATTTTCCTCCTGGGAATTCATCCTCCCATAAAGGTCTTGTTAGAACTAACTCGGAAACAATCTCCTTAACCGCTTTGGCATTTGATAAACATGATGCTGTTAGATATCTTGTATTCTCCATATAAATGGCTAATTGCATTGTAATGATGATACAAATATCCTCTTTTTCCGCAACTTGCAATAACTGTTTTGAGGCTTCAATTAGCTCACCTGTTACATTGGTTGAAGCAGCATCTTCAGCTTTAAATGTATCGTAAAGCATATAACCGAAGCCTTGTTTTGCCATTCTTCTCATTATTCTCTTTACATCATTAATGCTGTAATCATATATCTTGGCAAATTTGATACGCCCCTTGTAATGCTTCTCATAATATTCAATTGCCTTATGTAACATTTCCTTTTGCTCATGCTTTAGGTTGCCCATTTTTTGTTTCTTTCTTGGTAAACCATAATAACCAAGTTTATGACTTAAAATTGTTGCCATAAAAATATGTTGCCAAGCCCTTTTATTCATTTCATTGGCGATAATTGTTACCTTTTCACCCTGATCTAAAATTGACATGATATAAGAAGAAACACAAAAACTTGTTTTCCCTGTCCCACTAAATCCAGCAAAAATTTGAACATTAGATTTATGAAGTCCAAGCGTGTGATAATTCAATAATGGACATGCAGCTGAATAGCTTAATCCCATTTCTTCCCCGTTTTCAATTGATTCGACAAACTCTTCATTCAAATCAAGATCCTCAATTTTCACTCCTGAACCGCGACCTAGAAAAACATTATCTAATTGAAATTCAAAGTAACTGTACAATTGTTGACTCGTCATCTTCTTGAATTTATCAAGCTCGTTCGAAACATTGAATCCCTTATCATGAAGCTTTAGTATCATGTTAAATTTAATTAGTTCATCATAGTATGTCTCAACGTTTTCATCGTTTAGTACGTGCTTAAGTTCATCAATGGTTTTCATTCCACCTCGCCGAATAAAACCATTTTTTAATGTTTCTTTACCTTCTATGTAGCTGAAAACACTCGCATCATCAAAGCTCTTATAATTCATGTTGCTCAGTTCTAAACCTAGAGAGTAATAAAATTTCCCGTCTTCTGTTAGAAAATCTCTATCCGCTCTCACGTGGTCTTTATAATCCTCATACAAATCAGGGTTTTTCCATAAACAAAATATAAAGCTTCCTTCAATTTGTCCCCTGTTTTCAACTAATTCCTTTGGATAAGAATCTAAGTTGTTCAATACTCGTCCTCCCCATCCAGAAACTCTGTTATATTTTTTGGTGAATTGTTTTGTTTTAAAGATGTGGATTCAACGATATTAGTTTGATTTACAATTGCAATATCAAGATTATGATTTTTTTCAATCATTCTCTGATTTTGTTCATGCATCCATTCCTTATAAACATCATTGATGTTACTTTCAACAATCTTAAAAATATAGCTAATCATCCCATACTCGTTGTAAAACTCTTTATTAGTTAACCAATATTGAATTGTTTGTTGGTTCTTCTCAAAGCAAATTTGTATCACTTCATAATCATAAAATCTTTTTAGTTCAGCTATCTTTTTTAGAAAAATTGGAGGAATGACTTGACCCTCTCTATAATTCAAGACATCTTTCGCTATGTAGTTTAAGAGGTTTTTTCGTTTCACCTTATCATTGATATAGGTTTCATATTCATCCTTAGTACAGTAGTATTTATTTTTCCCCTTATCATCAGAAACCCTGAAAAAAGTATCAACAGTTCCATTAGCTTTACATATTTGACATACACATCTTCTGGCCAAGAATACCCTCTCCTATTGATAAGGGGGAGACTCTCCCCCTCTTTTCCTTAGTTAGATAATGCTTCGACTATCTTTTCGAATGCTGTAGTTGGTACAATGTCTACTCCTTTAAAATCTTTCATATTAAATTGATCCATAATTTTCTTCATTTCACCCTTAGCTTCGTCAGTTGCATTAGGGAATAGTGTCTTAATCTCTTCTGCCAACCTCTCATTCTCTTCTTTATCAATAAAAGATGCGTTGTTAACTTCGTTGTGAATTTGAATTTCTTTAATTTGCTCTTGTTCTTTTCTTTCTTCTTCAATGTTATTTGTGTTATTTTTTTGTTTATCAAAAGCCACATGGATAGCTTGTTCAATTGCTTTAATAAATTCATTCGGATCTAAAGGAATTGATGGTGTAATATCTGAGAATCTTGACTTTGAATCAATATTAAAGTTGTCATCTCTAAAAGTGATGATTCTTGATTCATCAACAACTGTTCCCACTGTTTTGTCAGGCCCAATTTTTTGTTTAACTGTTTTCTTTTCAATCGACCGATTAATAGATGCTACTCCTAAAACGTGCAACTTGGTTTTAATCGCATTGAAGTATTTATGTGTCATATTGGTTGTCAGCATGTCGTATTCCAAACCCGTAACTACGTCTGTCATTGTTCTTTTCTTCGTATGACCTAAAATAAACATGCTAATACCGACCTTTTTAAGTTTCCACATCTTTTCAAGAATTAACTCAATTACCTTGTCCTCTCCTGCCTGGAAACCACCGAATGCTGCTTTAATGGTATTCACTCTTTTTTCAGGATTTGCTTTATTGTGTAGTCTAATAACTTCTGGTTCTGTAATTTTAATCAGCTCATCAAATGTGTCATATACTAAAACCTTTAAATCATCATAATCTGTTGTTCTGTTTTTAATAATATCTTTAGTAATTTCATCAAAGGTTGTCCAATCAGGAACATCTTCATAAGAGGCATTGGGGATGGCATCAATACCATCCTCTTTACCAATATTCAAAATTATATACCCGTCTTCTCCGACTAATTTTTCACAAACTTCTTTAGCTAGAGTTGTTTTACCGATCCCCGATTCACCAATAATTCCAGTGTTATAATCGAGAGGATTAACTTTAATTTTATTCTTTTTACCAAATTTTCTTGCCATATGGATAAACATCTCCTTATTGTTTTTAAATAAATGTCAGTTAGGTCTTTTCAAATCAAGCAAATAAATCATCAAATGCATTATCTTTTTCTTCTTCAGTCACTTTAGGTTCTTCTTTTTCTACGGGTGGTGTAGAATTTTGTATCAGTTGTGGAATATATGTAAGATCTTCAATTTCATATGTAGAGGTTGCAGCACCTTCTGTAAAATCATTGGAATCATTAATCTTTTTTAAAATAGGTTTTAAAAGTCTATTTTCTTCACGATTTTCGCCCAATAGCCCTCCTTTAGGTTTAAAGTCATCCAGTGTGTTTAAACCTAATGCAATCATTTCCTTTTGACTTTCCGTGAGTTCCTCTTCGGTAAACTCAATCTCATCAGCACCCCTGAAAATATTCACAACCCATTGAAGGTGATATACTTCATCATTTTCAACTTTAAAGAAGTTTTTCAAGAGATTTAATCGTTTCATATGTAATTCATTTTCAAAGTCCAATTTTTGTGCATTAATGACTAATTGCTGAGGAAAAAATCGATCTTTTTTTGCCTGATTATCATAGCTAAGCACATATGCATCAACAAAGTACCTTTTTTCTTCTTCAAATGACGATTCATCTAAAGATTCACTTGTGAAAAATACATCCATTGTGGCTCTTAGTTGAGATGGTGTATCACTACTTACAATTTCAATGGTTTTGATTTTGAACTTTCTAAAATTCCGTCCATTCCATGAATTGTATTCAATATTACCTGTAATTTTAAATTTATTGTCTTTATGCTTTTCGAGGTTTTGGGACAAGTATTGAATAGCATCATATTCATGAATGAATTCTGCGCCGTTTACGTTTAATTGTTTATATTCTCCCTTGAGGGTAGATAAAGTTTTATTTTCTTCTTCAGTAAGAGAGCCTTTCATTTCCAACCCTCTAATTTTAAATTTCAATTCATTTAATTTGGCTTTTGTTGACTCATCGTTTAAGTTAATTAGGATCTTAGAAAAATCAGCAACCATGTTTACTGTTTCTTCTTTCAACCGATCTTCCCATGGAATTTCGAGTCTTGATCCTTTTTCATTTTCTGTACCCTTGCTGAATGAAAACACTTTATTTTGTTTACTTTTTGAGTAACCACCTTCAATCTCAACAAAAACACTATTTGTTTTTGACTCTTGAACTGCGAAGCTTAATCTTTCCTTAACCCATCCGCTGTCATATTCCTTAATTTCATGGAATTTCTCTTTATTGTTTGAAATAAATAGGTTACCGATAAATTCAAATGTATTATAAAGTTTGCTCAATATAACGCCTCCGTTAATGTTATATTTTATTTTTACTCTTAAAATACCTATAATGAGACTTGCTACTAAACTTACAATCCTTAATACCAAGTAGCTTATTTAATTCTATGTATCTCTTTTTTGGAAAGTCCCAAGGTTCAGGATCACCTTTTACATTTTCAATCCTTATTACTGTTCCATGCCGAATTGTGATCTTTAAGTTTCCGTATGAATATGTTTTAGAAAAAAGACCTCTTTTAATTCCTCTTGGTTTAAATTCCTTTACTAACATCACATTCCTAGTTAATTTTCTTCTTGCTTGGTCTTCGTCAATGTCGCAATTCCTTTTTACATCATTTTTGTAGGTATGTAAGGCTTCGGCAGATACTTTCAGTATCTTTAATTCCTTCTTCATCTCTTTCCTCCTTTCTCTCTTTGGGATAACTTAATCTTACATCATCAAAACGCAACGGTCAATAACTATTTTATTTTTATCCTAAAAAAACAGTTCTTTCTTGTGATGAGTGTCTTTATCAATTGCAGTGCCGGCTGCTTCTGCAGATTGATCTTCTTGTTTCCACACCCCAATAGCGCGTGTAATTTTATAAAATGATATTGAGAGTTAAGAAGCGCCCAAGCAAAGGCGCTTCTGTATAACAAACTATTCTATACCTGAAATTCAGCTACGTATCTCTTATCTGATCCTTCATTACCATAATCAGAAACTTTTGCGGAGTCTGTTGAGAAACTTTCATCTGGGTACTCACGGATCATTTTTCTACATAGGTTGGACAGAGCTTCTTGCTTCGTTTTGCCATATTCAAATACCAACACATTAAACACCTCCTTACATTATTATGAGTGATCCTTTTCCTGCTAATCCTTAATTGTACCCACTTTACGACATAACAAATCAAAACAAGTGAAAATTCATAAAATTAAACAACTTCACTCCACGACCACATGTTCATTGTTTGTAGCGTAAAACCGTCAGGAAGCTTTTTCATTTTTATATTCACGTTATATCTCTTCCCAGTGGTCTTATGAATTACAGCAAGTTCTTCACCATCATAGAACCGCACAATTGCTTCATTAAATTCAATTGACTGATCAACCACGTAACCTTCTTTGAGCGCTTTGATATACAAATAAGGGTCTGTCTTATAAAGCTCGTATAGTCTATTACCAAAGTCCTCATGTTTATCTCTTAGCAGTTCAAAATTAATTAAAGATATGTACAATTTTTCAGATATATTCAGCTTGTTCTTGAAATACCGGATTGCTTCATCTTGTTCTTTACTTAAAATATTGGACATTTACCCATCTCCCTTGTTCAGACTATACGCTAATTGTGTTTAAAATTTTTCCGTTTTTATCTATGACAATGCCATTTAATTGACCACCAAAAACAGCTCCACCATCAATTGCTATGTTCGTTCCACAATTACTGATCCAAACATTATTATTTGTTTGACTGTTATGCATAAATTGAGTGGGAGTATGTCCAAACACAATGTGTTTATTTGTTTCGTTTTTGTGATTCCAATGACCTCTTGTCCAAAGAAAATCTTTCACATCTCCTTGTTTCCAGTCGGATATGAAAGGATTGATACCGGCATGAACAAAAAGGACATTCCCGAATTCTTGAAACAATGGCAGGTCTCTAATAAATTCAATCTCATTTGTTTTAAGGGACATTTTATGTGCTTTAACTTCATAACTGTGAAAATATGTATCAGCTTCTTCAATAAAGCTCTCGTATGTTTTATTTCCACCATTATTGAAGTACCAGGAGCCTGTTCCATAATCCCTTTCCTGTAAAAACATCATTAGCATATCTTCATGGTTGCCTTTTAAAACCACTACTTGCTCGCCATAATCTTGTCTAAGCTGCATAGCTTTCTGAACAACTTTGAGTGAATCATTGCCCCTATCAATTAAATCGCCCATAATAATTAAATTCATTGAATCAGGATCCCAATGTTGTAGTAACTCAATAAACTTTTCATACTCTCCATGAATATCGCTTACAGCAAATGTTGTTTCATACTTCAATAAACCATCTCCTAATCTTGTTAAAACTACAGTTTTATTTAGACCACAATATCTCCTTCTGCAGTCTTTAGTGTTCCACTATTATATGTGTTCTGAACTAAGGTTGTGTTCTTTGCTTTTTCTGTGTAAAAAGGATGGGATAGCAGCCTTCCTCCAATTACATAAACATCGTTCCTGACGAGACGTACCTTGTCTGTATTCTCCAAATAAACGCCGTATCCTTGGTCTACTGAACGATTAAACATTATCTCATTATCCTTTAAAATGTGTTCTGAACCACCAGTCAGTTGAATAGCGATCAATGATTTACAGAAATAAATCTGATTCTCATTGATCTGGCAACTATACTTCTCAGGTGTACCTTTAATTGCAACATTCCTAGGCTCATGAATTTCATTTCGTTGTAGTGAGACAGAAGAGTCCTTGTCCCAAAAGATGCCGTATCCACTCCCACTTAACAACAAATCATTTCCCTTTAAACGAACTGACTGAGATCTTTCGCAATATATTCCACCATACACATTAGCAAATTCATTATTAACAAGACTGATTCGGCTAGAATCCATTATCTTTGCAGCATATGATGAGCTCGTTCCTTTTCCTTTGGTATTCACAACCTTAATATCATTTGAGTTTCTAACCTGGACTTGAACACAATCACTGTTTTCTATCCTGTTGTCCGTAATTAAAAAGTCCTCTGCTTGATGTGTTGCAATAGGACATGCTTTTATATTTTCAAAAGTATTATTTGATACTGTTCCACCCTTTCCTCTTACACAAATGCCCACTTCAAAGCCACTTATCGTATTGCCATCAATTTGAACTCTGTTTCCCGACTCCGTACTTGAAACGCCTACAGAGTCAATCCCATATGTCTTAATTTCATTTTCATTGATGATCTTGTTATTTTTGATACTGACATCCGTGCTATATCCATAGGAAATAACATGGTCACTGTAGTTTCCTTCAATAATTACCTTGCCGCTTGTGTGCGCTGTAACGGATCCACGTCCATTGTTTTTAAACCTGCAGTTTCGCACAGTTAATTTATACGGGTGATCATATTTAATTCCGTTTTCTCCAAAGCCCTCTAAATCAATGCCTAATTGTGGCCCAATTGTATCTCCCCCAGCTTCTTCTATATCACAGTCATCGACAAGAAGACCTTCACAACCATTGGTAGCCATATTATTTCTTCTCCCTCTTAAAAGCGTACACTTTCGAACAGTTACATTCTTTGAAGGTGTATATGTTCCTGAAGTGTTCATCATTCCTTCAGCTGCTATCCAAATGTTATCTCCAATACAATCAGAGACTTGCACATTTTCAATTAATACATTGCTGCTACCATGAACATGGATGCCATAGCCCCATTCATGAGTTCTTTGAATTGCATTGATTTTAGAGTAATCATGCTCATATCGATCCCCTATAATTTGACCGCCACGAATCGTAACATTGCTCACTTGGCCAATATAAAAACAGGAGTAGCCTTGTGAATCATTAGGTAACACTTTAAAAATTGCCTCTGGATGCAGTATCAACTCAATATTTGACGGTACATTAATACCTCCTCCAAATTCAGGCAACCGCTTTGACGTATTCACAGCATCGATCAAATAGATACCTTTTGGAATATGTACTTTATAAAATGATTTAGAGCTTGCGTACTCTAAAGCTCGGTTTAATCCTTCTGTTGTATCAATTGCATTTGACCCTTTATCATCAATTCCCCAATCCTGAGCATCAACAAAATAGTATAAGGGCTGTTGCATGTTCATGTTGTCAAACCCTTCCCTTCTACATTTTCATTGAGAAACCCTGATAGAGTGTCAATGAAGTTATAAAAGGTCTCATTTCTTGTGCCATAGCGTCCTTTTAAAGAAAAGGTGTTAAACATTGATTTACGCAATCCAGTGCTCAATTCTAGTTGAATGCTCTTTCCTGTTTTATTTTTATTAGCTACATTGTTCGGACTGCTACCGGATAACCTCGTCCCTTCATCAAGAAGCTCTGCAGAGTAACCGGCATTATTTAATGTGCTTGTTATCGCTTCAGCTTTGTCCCGATCTGTGCCACCAACTAGAACCTGTTGGTCATTACTTGCATAACCGTGAAGTGACAGAGTGAACTCATGTTCCTTCAACAATTCAAGTGCTTGTGGTTCATCAAAATTTGTACTGGTTAAATGTAAATCAAATGCTCCTGGTGTCTTTAAAGCTTCAAAAAGATATGTAGAGTATTTTTCGCTTAATTCCTTTGCAAGCTCGCTTGTTCCCCCTTCTATACCACCTCCATGGGGAGCAAGAATTAATACATCAGTGTCTTGCTCTTTTGAGAACACGCTAAAATTGAACGGTGATTCATTCGCTTTAAGCTCTTCAAAGTTCCGATACTTGTCCGCTGCTAAAATACTCACTGGATTCAGGAATGAAACCAGAGCAGTCACCAATACTGGAAAAGTCTTCTTACCTGTGATATACTTTAATAGCTTCGTAGTGATACGATGCATGCAGAGTTGGGGACGCGTCCCAATGCTAACCCTCTCTGCCTCTTCAATCTTTTTTAACAAATCCTCTATTCTGTTTTTAATCTTCAATTAAATAAACACTCCTTTTGTTTTTATTCTTAAACACTTTAGATTACTGAAATGAGTTACATCTCAATCACCTCCTTTAAGTTAAAAAATACTTTTAACGCACACTATCTTTAAAAATTGGTTTTAAATTTATTGCATGCCAATTCATAATATTTTAAATACTGCTGATGATTAGCTTTATTTAATAAGGATATGAACTCATCTCCATATTGTTTTCTAGCTGAGGAATGTCTAAGATCAGCAATGTTTATTTCTTGTGTTTTTACACTATGAATAAACTGTTTTACTTGATTAATCAATCTTTTGGGAACTGTTCCGTCTTCAATCATTAATTCAAGCTCTATCAAAGTACGATTTGTTCTATCTATATTGCTTCACTCCATTCCTCTATAAAATATCGTTTTTATTTAGACTCCAAAAGCTCTGGATTTTGATAGACTGTTCCGAGAAATTCAGAATCTGCCCCGCAATCGCCAAGAGACTCATAATGACCGTTAGTATATTCTCCGTAAAATGCGGCTAAATCATTGTCGTAAACAACCTTAAATATTCTCCCCAAAGCGTCTTTTCGAATGTCTCCCTCCCAAATCTCCTGCCCGGCCTCACTTTTGTCCTTTAATCCGGTGTATTGCCCGACTGTTTCTGATCTCACACTGTAAGCAAATGGAACCCCAGCTTTATTAGAGATATAAGAACCAGGATCAATACCCATGCTTTTGATTCTTTGCTTAATGATTGATAGGTTGCCGTAATACCATTCTCCATTAATGCTCATTCCTCGAAACTTAATTTCTCTCATTCTTCCGCCTCCATTTTTAATCTATTTTCATCCTTATAAATCTCTGTTTTATCAAATTTCTTTCTTAGAAATTCATATTTCTTGAGCGTACGTTCATTCTGATCTTCTTCCTTTAACTCTTCCATTGCCTTACGGATTAACGGTCTCCAAATGATCAAGTATTTTAGAATAAAAGAACATGGTATTCCAATACTTACAACAAACATTCCAATTCTTCGTGTTATCATCCTCTGATTGTCTATGGCTGTTAAACCACCGAATAGAAAATATACAAACAAATTCATACCTACTAACGCTAAAGCTCCAAGAAGAAGTTCTCTTCTTAATATCCGCGCATCTCTCAATAAATTCAGAAATATCACCCTAAACTTATTTTATTTTTATCAAATAAATCAATTATGTAGGCTTCATACAGCTCATCCCAATAAGGATCTGTTCTTGCTATGTATTTCTTGGCTTTCCCATTTTCCTCAATCTTAAATGTTTGTCCCTTTTGGATATCCGTGAACTTCTTCTTTGTCCATATACCTCTAATCAACACTTCAACTTCTTTTACCTCAACTGTTTGCAGGTGCATCACATTCCTCCTTTTTGATTTTCGTGTATCAAGCCGGTACAATATTCAAAAAAACCCTAAAGGATGATGAACATGTGTGGCAGGTTCACTTTATTTTCTGAGTTTGACGACATCATTGAACAGTTCAATATAGATCAATTTTTGTCTGAAGACGAATACCATCCAAGTTATAATGTAGCTCCTTCACAGAACATCCTGACAATCATTAATGATGGATCAAACAACCGTCTGGGTAAGCTAAGATGGGGTCTTATCCCTCCTTGGGCTAAAGATGAAAAGATCGGCTATAAAATGATCAATGCTCGAGCTGAAACATTGGCCGAGAAACCTAGCTTCAGAAAACCGCTTGTTAGCAAACGTTGCATCATCCCTGCGGACAGTTTTTATGAATGGAAACGACTCGATCCGAAGACTAAGATTCCTATGCGGATTAAGCTTAAATCATCCAATCTCTTTGCATTTGCCGGCTTATATGAAAAGTGGAAAACCCCAGAAGGCAATCCGTTGTATACTTGCACAATCATCACGACAAAGCCCAATGAGCTTATGGAAGACATTCATGATCGGATGCCGGTTATTCTTACTGATGAGAATGAAAAGGAATGGTTAAATCCCAAAAACACCGATCCTGATTATCTTCAAAGTCTTCTGCTACCGTATGACTCTGATGACATGGAAACTTATCAAGTTTCATCCTTGGTTAACTCTCCTAAAAACAACTCACGGGAACTGATTGAATCCCATTAAGTACCACAGTCATTTTGCTTTATATATCACCTTCGCTTAGCTATTATGTTCTAAGTAGGAGGTGATATTTTGTTTGTATCGCCAATGTTATTGCATTCAATCAAAGAACCATTTGATGACGATGGTTATATTACCGAGCTGAAGTTTGATGGAATTAGACTGATCCTCTCCAAGTTTAATGATCAGATAAAGCTTTACACTCGTCACAACAATGAGGTAACAAGCAAGTTCCCAGAACTGTTGGATCTTGATATACCTAATGGAACTGTTTTAGACGGTGAAATCATTGTAACTGCCCCAGGCGGCGCCCCTGATTTTGAAGCTGTAATGGAACGCTTTATGTCTAAGAAATCAGCTCATAAGGTGGTTTACTGTGTATTCGATGTAGTTTATATTGACGGACATTCAGTCGCTAATAAGCCACTCACTGAACGCAAGAGCATGCTTTCAGACTTAAACCTTGACCACGATAATGTCTTTGTGATCGAAGGCCTGCAAGGAAACGGATTAGCTTACTTCAATCTGGCCAAAGAAAAGCATCTTGAAGGAATCGTACTAAAGAAAGCTAACTCCCCCTATGAAATTAATAAACGTTCCCATAGCTGGCTGAAAGTGATTAATTATGATTACACAGATGTGCTTATCACTGGCTACACCAAAGAGGATATAAAATTTCTTCTGTCTTATCCTGATGGTACTGCAGCTGGATTTATGGAATTCATGCCGAATGCAGAACGAAGTAAGTTCCACTCTATGAAACATGTAAAGTCTGAAACTGACGAATATGTATTTGTAGAACCTGTCTTATGTAAGGTTAAGCACAGATTTAAGACTAGGCATGGTAAACTCCGCATACCTTCCTTTGAATCCTGGAGAGTCTAATCTCTCCGTTACATAATTCCTTAGCTCAAAGTTAATTAATCTCAATGAAAACTTAGTACAAGGATCAATTAGTTTGAAATTTATTTGCTGTTGAATAATATCTTTAGTGATTTAATTGTTCACATCTTTTATAAATTCAAATTGCCCTTTTTTATCTAATTTTAAAAACAAATCAATCCGATCCTGTGAACTGCTTTTCCCTCTAACTTCGCTCATTTTCGCTCGAAACATTTCTTCTGCAGATACTCCATGAGCATTAGCGATCCAATAAATATCGTTTAACAGTTTGTGTGCATTATTATTAGACCAACTTGTATATGGGAACCGGGTTGGAATTGCTGTAGTTTCATCATCTGGAGCTGCTACCGTGTATGGTAAAGACCTGTCAAAGATTTCAGTGTGATAGTCATACCACAACCAGAGCATGTCAGCAGTATTATTTATGCAATATCCTAAGTACTCTCGTTGAAAATTCATCTGTTCTCTCCTTTTAAATAAAATAACTATTTTATTTTGATCCCATAATAATCACCAAATATTTTAGCCTACAAAATCATTTAGAATATTCTCATTTATTCTCCTC
The DNA here is from genome assembly GCF_026241425.1 of Bacillus sp. ChL18. Taxonomy (NCBI): domain Bacteria; kingdom Bacillati; phylum Bacillota; class Bacilli; order Caryophanales; family Bacillaceae; genus Bacillus; species Bacillus sp. ChL18. The sequence goes on from NZ_JAPHWE010000001.1 coordinate 1,301,842, forward strand.
CTCCCATCTCCATGTCCGCTATGAGAACTACTTCCGCATAACCCGAGGGAAACGACTAATGCTGTTATAAACGACGACAATATAAGGGGAAGCAAAAATACTGCCAAGCCGGTATAGTTACCCGACTCAAACGTTATAAGCTGTGTGATCGAATATGCGAAAAAGAAAACATATGCCCCGTACGTAATCCAAAACCGCAATTATTCACCCTCCAATCGTTTTAATGCTTCATTGTTTTCGTATATAGTTTCGTTAATCAATACTCTACGAGCTTTCTCCTTCGTAGTTATCCGGAATGTACAGTCGTCCCTCCCATACATCTCGCAATAAACAACGTAATCGCGGAATAGGTCGTTCATATACTCGATGTCGCCGCATCCGTACAACTTACCGTTCAGAAAGCACGCATATATTTGCCCCATATGCTCCACCTCAATTTTCTTCATGTTTTTTTCAATTCTTTTTGATTTTCATATTGCTTTTCACTCTTTTATTAATAGAGGCATGTCTTACGCATGTCATCTAAGAGAGATAGGACATTCTTGGGAGGTGAAAGGTAATGAAATTTCTAATGGATCTATTCACAAATTGGACTTTTGATAAAGTCATGGATTACATGCTAGCTGCTGTAATTTGGTTTGTATTCAAGTCCAAGACAAAGCAGAATGAGTATCCCGATGACTTTGAGGAAAGAAGGCGTTATAGAGATTGATATTCTCTCTATGATCGATATCTATATGGTTACTGCTTTAGATAGCGATCTTCTAGGAGTTTAATTTAAATTCAACACCCAAAAAGTCACATAGCTCTTCCTTAAAATCCGGTTCTCCAAATGTTCCATTCAACAACCTGTGTTCTAAAACATGAGAGTAACCTCTTCAGGTTCCCACTGATCTTCTAAACCGTGGCATGAACAGTGGGAACCATTAACCTCGAACAATTTCCCTTCCTCTTCAAATAGAACCGAAGCGTGCCCTTCACAAATGTCACCATCATAAGAGGCAAACAGAATGTTTACATCAGTTTCTTTTTCTTCAAAGTCTGACAAAACGTCAACCTTTTCTTTTCCTTCCCATTCGTTCAGGAGTACTGATTTTTGATTAATGATTTCTTCAAATTTTTTCATTGTTACTCCCCCCATTTTCACTTTGAAAACTATCTTTTAATTAGATATCGTTATTGAACTCCAATCAAACGTTTCGAGAATTTTAAGCAGCCGCTCTACTTTCGGTGGCCTCCATGCTGTCATTGCGTAAGTATGAGCTTCTGAAGTGTAGTGATGCCTATTTAATTTGATATGAGCCTTCGCTTCTGCTTTGGTCAAAAACATTGTATCCGGCCGTACAATATGAACCTTTCTTTCTGGAATTAATTCTGCTTCTTCATCAATGTATTTTTGAATCCACTCAATAGGATCATCAAAGTCATCCTTTTTCAACTCTGTTAAAGCTTCCTTAGAGAGCTCACTATCTTCTTTTAAATCTTCTAAATAATCATCTAAAACATATGCTTCTGCAATATATGGCAGGTATACAGAATACCGTTCTGCGTTTTCTTCTCGAACTTCGACCCATTCATAATCGCCAACTGTCCAGAAACGCGGTGCAGCTTGACAGTCGCTGTCTTGATTTTTCAACTCTTGCTGAAGTTCTTTTAAAAACTGAATATCTTGATTCATTCGCTTCCTCCTATCTGTTTAAAATCACGATTTTAATTTAACTTTAATGTTTATTGCCTTGAGAAAATCTCCTTTAATTGGTAAACTCATACCTAACTTACATACGAGTGGGTGATTCCTTGAATAAAACAATCGGTATTACTGGATTAATCATCAGTATAGTAGTGCAATCATTTTCGGCCGATGATTCGCTATCCCACAAGATTGCTACGGGTTTGTTATTTTTATCAATAATGATTTATAATTTTGAACATGCTAAAGATTATTCTAAAAAGTCACTTGTAATTTTAGGAGTTTCCTTTATTGTTTTTATGCTAGGGATTTATAAACTCCTCTCTTTTGCCAGCGATTACTTTGAAGAGCTTAATATGAATTTTGGATACATCCTCTTATTTGAAATAGCATTGATTATTGCATTAGTGTCGATTGCAGTAAACGTAATGAAGTATATTGCGAATCGGTTAAGGAAATCACCTAATGGTAAAGAGCTTTGACTCTTTGCCTTTTTTAAGCTAAATACTTCTTCTTATGTGGTCTTCTATGTACAAAATCAAATGCTATATCAACCTTTACCGGTTCCTTCTTCTCTGCTACTCGTTCCGTAACAACAATCAGTTGTCCATTTTCCTGGCGTTCAATGCTATGGACTGAATATCCTTTACCAGCGTAATATTCACCAATAATCTCATCAACGTGGTTGCTAAGCAGATTCCTCTTTATCACCCTTATAACCTCCATTTATTTTATTTTTACTCTTTAAATATTTATATGTATTCCATCCGCAGCCATCAAATATGCTTATATCCGCTCCAAGATGCCATTTAAACCAAACTAAGTTAAACCAGACTGTATCAATTATGTATTTGATGTATCCTATGCTAACGACACCCTTTCAACTAACTTATCTTTATCAATATCTTTCTTAAGCATATCCTCAATTTCCTCCAATTTATTAACCACTTCAAATGTAAATTCATCATCATTTGTATAGCGAATCTGATCACTTGCTTTCTTTACAAGCTCAAGTGCAACTTGTCTTGGGTCTTTATAATTTTCACTCAAACTCCCACCTCATTTCATTGAAATAATCCTTTTATTTAAATCTGACTTGAGTATTTTAGGGAGAACCATTCTCCCCTAATACTCAATTTTTAGTTCCTATTTCCTCTACGTTAATATAGTGAGTTGGATTAGAAAGTCTTCTAAAACCATATTTAATATTATTTTCAAAATTCCTTAGTAAATCTTTCATTTCTTCAATATCTTTAGCATTAAATAAATATTTGACTTTTTCAGCAAATCTTTGAGATTTCAACCTTTGTAAAAATCTAATGTTTTCATTTTCCTTGTAAATAAAAGTTATAGGAAACCAATCATAAATAGTATCCCTTAGCTCTAAGAAATAATATAGAAGTATGTCTGCATTAACTAGCTCCTGTCGATGTTTTCCTGCTCTTTCAATAAGGATTTCCGCTTGCAAATTTATTTTTTGCAACCCGAGTCTTGAATTTCTATTTTCAAGGGATTGCAAATGTTGTCTAAAAACAGTTAAATCAATATCTCTTCCTGAATAAGGTGGAACATCAATATTATAGTCAGCATCTAATAGTTCAGCTATAATAGCGTAGCAATCATATTTAATTAGATACAAAAATGTATATAAGACAATTTCATGAATTAAGAATTTTATATGGTCAAATTGGAGAGGATAAAAACTACCGGCTTTTAATGGTTTTGTATAAGTAAACATTTTTTCGAAAAAGTCTATTAAATATTCAGCTTTTAATTTATCTGCTTCTATTAGAATTTCTATATACTGAATAAAGTCATCTTTTAGAGGCATTGATTTGTCTATCCCTTTTCTAACTTCATCATCCAGATTTTCTGGATCCTCAATTGTAAAAAGCAATGATTCAACTGATTCTAAAAAGTCATCTTGAAACTTAATAGCCATTACTTTTAACCTCTCAGGATTTCTTTCTAAGGCATTACGCATTTGTTTAATAATATGGCTGGTTTTAAAATGATTTACTTCCTCTTTAAATAAATATAAAGGTAATTCACCTAGCGGTGGCTTTTTATACTTCGGTGCTTTCATTATATTTCTTAGTAATGTTTCATAGTTTTCTTCAAAAGTTTCTTCTTTAGATAGGTCAATATAAATTCTGTTCTTTACGTAAGCAGGAATGAAAGCATTTCCTTCTTTGTCTCGTTCTGCAACAATAGGGATGAATTTTTCCTGATTAGTATCCGAATAAACATTTGGGGTAATTATTTGCGTTTCATCCCCCACTCCACCTGTCCTTTTATCAGCTTTAATTTGATATCCAGAATCACATATGATTAATACTCTGTCTATTTCTTCAGAAGTAACCATACTCTCCATAAATGCATATTTATCTTGTCCTTCTTTTAAATCCCACTTATCAAGAACAACCTCAATACCATTCCCCTCAGATAATCGTATTGCTAAATCTAAAACCCATTCTTCATGTTCTGGAGAAGTCCAACAGTATGATATAAACACTTTAGGTCTTCTTATGGTTTTATTATTCATATATTTCTCTCCTTTGTATTTAATTGTCTTTCCTAAAGTTTATATCGTTTTAATTCTCTATACAAGAAGACTCTTTAAAATGCATCTTTTAATCACTTCTGTGCAGCATAGCGTTCAAAGAATTCTTCAACTGATCTCAGGTATCGGTATTTATTTGTATCTTCCGGATCCCTAAATCTTTTCGATAGCACCAATGACCAGTTGAACATCAATGGGGAGAACCGTGCCCATTTGCTGAAACTTAACTGAAGACCCTTCCATTCTCTCCCTGCTAATTCTGCTAATTCCAGAATTTGATCTTCTTTTAAATTCACTTCGTCTTCAAACATCACTTGAATTTCTTCGTATGGTTTATGCCCAAAACAACAGTGGCGTGTTTTTAATCCAATCTTGAAATTTAAAATATCAATTAAATTAATCAGTTGTGTATCAAGTTCATCATAGGGAATGTCATTTGTAATGGATTTTTCTCTTTGTCCTGCTTTCACATTATTCCTTAATAATAGGTTAGACCTCTTACTCACTCCGCACCCTCCAATACTTCACCCGGAATCATAGTCCCGCACTCCTGGCATTCGTAAATGTCCATATGCCATAGTTCTAATTCACTTTCGCCGCAGCTAGGGCAAATAATATCTTCCATCACTCCGCGCCCTCCTCGTTTTTCATAACGGATTTAACCTCCTCCATAATTTCTTTTATCTCCTCTTTTCTGAACCCGTGCATAGCCAGCAGGACATAAGCCCCTAATTTGTCATTAGCGTTCATCACTCCGCAGCCCCCTCCAATGCTTCAACTTTATCTTCCAATTCCTCTATCTTGTCCTCTAAATTGCTGTTTTCAAGTTCTAAATCTCTTATTTCTTCTTCCTGTCCCTCGACTTTTGATTTTAGTTCTTGGTTCTCCGCCTGCAGCAACTTAATATCTTCCTGCGCCTGCCGAAACTGATTGACCGCGATTTCCTGCTGGCGTTGGTGTTCCTCGATAGTAGCCTGCTGCTTTTTCATAAAGCCGATCATTATGTCTTTGACATAACTTTGTTCGATGATGTAGCAAGGCCCAGCGTTTAAATTAAATGGCTTTAGCTCTTCTTCAGACGCTAGATGCCATAATGACAAGTCACTTTTAATTTCTTGTAATTTGTCCATACTCTTCCCCCTTACCCCTCTCGATAAAACTTACATTTTATTTTTACTCTTAAAATATTCATGTTGACTTACAACATCTCGAAGTATGTATTGTATTTCCTCTAAATTGTCTTTAACAAAATCCAAGTCTCCAATTGCCATTCTTATTTCATCATTCTCTATGCTGCGTAAAGACTTTTCACATGATGCTAAGAGCTTTGCATATTTTCTTAAAACCATAGTTCTTATTTGATTGTTAGTTGGTTCATTAATCAATAATTAAAGCTATCTCCTTTCCTGATTCTAATTCGATTATATAACCTCAACCATAAGTTGTAAATAATTATTTTATTTTTACTCTAAATAATTTTTAAAAAAGCAGCTTTACTCATACTGTAAAGCTACTGTCTTCATAAACGTCTTCATGCCGTCCAGTTTCCAAAGAGTTTCATTTATTTTATCTCTAAATTCTAAAACTGAAGCATGATCCATTCTAATCCTCAAACAATCCCCATTGTTTTTAAAGATAATGTCTATGTAGTACTCTCCACTTTGTATGTTCTTAGAACCAACGCTCATGGAAACTGATCTCATAATGTCTTTCAGGTCAATTTCAAGATTAAAATCCATTGTATACTCCAGTCTGACTAAAAAGTCACCAATTTTTTATGTCTCATGATGACTGACAAGATGTGTATGTATTTTTACTTCGATGATAACAATTGTGAAGATTTATAATCCTCATTTTCAAACGAATCGTCTATTTCTTCGGCATAAGAGGTTGTTAATTCAGCATCCTCTGTACACATGATATCTACATCAAATAGTGCCTCATATTTTTCATGATCTTTTTGAAGAAACCCCATTTTTCCTGTTTTATTTCTCAATTTCTTTTTAATTGATTGATATGCGAACAAAAGTGCTTCCTCTTCATTCTTGGCTTTTATTCTGCCGAAAAAAGGTATGCACAGCTCCCCTTGAATGAAATAATCCTTTTCTGACATACGTTTCCCTCTCTCTGGTAGTAATTAACCGAACTTACGTTCCCTTTTTTGTTGACTTAATTATAACCTTTTACCTAGTTAGTGGCAAATCTTTTTTCTTTCATTTAAAAACTTGGAAAGAATTGATATAGTATGATAAGCAATACTATAACAGGAGGTTGTCCGATGCTTGAGGTTGAAATCGGACAATGTTTGATATCCATTCTCCTGGAACGTAGAGGAATGTCCCTAGGGCAACTTTCAAACCTAACAGGCATCAGCAAGCAAAGGTTAAGTGATTACGCTAATGGCGTTAGACCTTCTATGAATATAAAAACAGCGAAAATCATTGCACTTGCCCTTAACTGTTCGATTGAAGACCTCTATGAATGGAAGATCAAACATTGACTTAATCGCTAGGGAGTTTGACCTAGCGAACCTCCTCGTACCCTTTTTAGTGTATAGAACTATTTTACTGCATATGTACAAATTTGTCTCTGTCTAACTTTGTCGAATTCTGAAAAATATGAACAAAATCCTGATATTTTTCTAAAAATATCACGAGTTAATTCACATTGTTTTTATTTTTACTCTAAAAGTTATGTAAAGTTAATCCCTGTAACAGGGATTAAGAATTAGTCTCAATTACTTCAGACTTGATACAATATTTTTCTAAGTTCTCCATATTCACTACTTTCCGCAGTGATTGTGAATTAAACTCTGCGTCTTCATTCAGGAACCCGTATTGTCGAGTTATTTTTTTATAATCAGGTACTTTTAATTCACCCTTCTCTTTGTATATCTTATACGCCATGTTGAGCTTTCCTGAGTTGATAAGATTCTTAGGTGAAAAGAAGGGTTCTTCTAAAAATTTTTGAAACTGACTAAAAGAACGGTGAACTAAAAATTTGTCAGCTTTCATACTCTGATTAGAACTCTTATATTTTAGCCTGAAAATATTTTTGCTTTTAACTAATGCAGCAAATTTGTTTTTAAGTCCACTATCTGGCGAACCATTGCTAAGATGATATGTTGTTTGGTCATTAGCACGCTTAAGCAGCTCATAACATTTATCGCTTATAGTAATTATTCTTACACCATGTTTATCATCTACCAGCTTTACCTTGTTATCATCAAGTAAATCGTCACCTGTTAAATTCAGTAACTCTGAATGCTGATAACCATCTATGCCTTCATAAATAGCCTGTATCATGGCCTTATCCTGATAATTAACCATAAAATCAACATACTCTTCTACTTCTTTATTGGTGAATAGTGTTTTTTTGTTTTTGTCTATAAACTGCTTTAAGTCACCATCCTGTATCTGATACACTTTGTTAATGTTACTGTTTGCCAAGCCATTTTCCATTGCCCAGGTTGTGTATTGTCCGATTACAGCTCTTGCTCCTCTTAGTGAATCTATAGATTTGCTATCTAAATCTAAAAATAACGTACGCAGCTCTTCCAAAGAAAAATTAAATATGTCTTTTTGAAGTATTTTTTCTGTGGCTGAAAAATCTTTTAGCCTTAAGCGGTAAAGGTTTCTTGTTACTTCGCTTTCATATTTCTCTAAAAACTTTTCCTTCAATTCAGCATTATACATTTCACTCATAATAAATTCTCCTTTAGGCTTTAAACAACAGCAATTTCATCATAAAATATTCTCTTTAGTTTCTTCTTCATAGCAGTCTTCAGTTGATTTTCATTATTTCGTCTTCCTAATTCTTCAAACACTCTTCCACTCTTACTAAAGTCAATTGTATTAACGATACCCTTAAGCCTGTCTAGTTCTACATTATTTTCCTTCATCTTCTTTGCCAAATAAACATAACCGTAAAACATTACGTTATGATTAATGTATGATTGCTTTCTAATGAACGATAAATCATCTTCTAGAAATTCATCTGGGAAGGCATAAAAAAGGTTATCAAAAAAGTCAACGAGGTATTTTGAAATTTTTAATGCATCTTTTCGAGATTTCAATTCAAAAGCATCATCTATAGCTTCGGATAAAGTATAATATGTCACAAGGAAATTGCTATCGATACCAATTTCACTTTGTGGGCTTATTTTATTTTTTAGTTCACTTTTAAATTTCAGCTGCTCGACCACGGTTGAAGAATACCGTTTTTGTCCTAATTCTTCAATTCTGGATTTTTCAACTGGGTTTATTGTATTCATTTGAGCAAAGTGAACCTTAGCCTTTTCTTCATCGTAATTCAGCACATTTAAAATGAATGGCTGATCTAGTTCAGGGACTTCAGCAATGGCCTTAACAATACCTGAAATTCTATGATACCCATCTAGAGCATCTAATAAGGTTCCTCGTGTTACAGTGAGGGTTTGATCGCTTGGATCATATTCAACTTCTTCATCGCCATCAGATGTCCCAAGACGAGCGTTAAAAGTTAACATTGATACAATTAAATCGCCTTTGATAAACAATTCTTTTATCTCATCAACTGATTTAGGGTTTGTTTTAGGTACAGGAATAAGGCTGCCCTTAATGTACTTTCCTTCACGCTGAGTGTTGTAATTGTACTGCAGGATGGAGCTATTATATAACTCACTCAGTTCTTTGGCAGTAATGGAAGTGACATAGTTATCCTCTTTAATTTTAATCACATTTTTAAACTTGTATGGGAGCTTAACTACTTCTTCACCGGCGAATACTCTCCCACCTTCAAGCTCTTTTGCCAATCTGGTTGGAAAATAATTTGACGGATCTAAGGCTTGCGTCCCAAGAATTGAATACATCTCTTTTGAAACAATGTACACTTCTTTTTCGTTTAAACGCTGTACGTTGTTATCATTATTATTTAAAATTTCTTGGATATAACCAGGGAGTGCCTTGTATTTGTCCGCCATTGTGGCTTTTAATTCCTTCACCATATTGGGATCATTTTTAATATCAATAAGATTTTTCTCTATTTCAGTTTTTAACTTATAAAGTTTATCCGTTGTCAACAAAACTTCAGACACATTATCACCTCACATAATCATATTAAATTTATCATTATTTTCATAAGCAAGTAAAGCTTTTATATGATTATTTGTATCACTTGTTCAAAAACATTTTAAGTTTATTCTGTATATACATGTCTGATTTTAAAAAGAATTCTTTATATTGCTCTAAGGTAACATCTTCTAAAAAGGACATGTCTTCTTTTTGATCAACCAAAACCCCTGGATCTTGAGAATAATCCCTTTCATTGACTAAATAATGGTCATTTAAAGTATTGATATTACTGTGGCCAGAGAAAGCTGCCACTTTTTTAATATCACCATTAACGCAGTAAGAAAAGTTTGTTGCAGTATTGCGTAAACTATGTGGAGTTATCTTTCTTTCTTTGGGAATGCCCATAACTCTACATACGCGGTTCCACATATCCTGTATTGAATCAACTGTTAACTTATGAAATAACAGCTCATGTTCCCCATACTCTTGCTTTAACAGCAACAGCTCTTCATAAAAAGCAGTGGAAATTCCAACTGGCCTAGCCTTTTTTTGCTTAGTTTTTTTAAAGTTCACGAGATAGCATTGGTGCTTTTCTGAATAAGTAATATCATCCCACCCAACTCTAAGCACCTCTGATTTACGCCCACCAGTACGTGCACTAAACAAAATAAACATCTTTTTCATTAATCTGTTCTGACGCTCAGTAGCATACGCCGCCTCAGCAAATTCATCAGCTTCAGATATTCCTTCAAAAGAGCCTGCTGGGTTCTTTTCTGTTGGAAGAGGCCTAAAATTAAATACAGATGCATCACACTCATGTTCAGATTCAAGGTACTTAATCATACTTTTCAGTGCGGCAATCTTATTGTTAATTGTTGAATTGGAGTTGCTTTTATTTTTAGCCAAATGGGTTCGATAATCATACAGGTCACTCTTCTTAATCGCCAGGTCACTCTCAGTTAAATATTCAATATCCTTGGCAGCATAGTGGTTGAAAAACTCCCTTATATGTCTTTCATACGTGGCTCTAGTATTAGACTTTTCAATTTCTCCAGTTTCTTGATCCCTGTTTCTTAAATCTAATTCATCAAACCACCTATTTATGTTGTTGTATATTGAATAATCCCTTAGTGTTGACGCTTTCTTTTGAGCTTCCATAATGATACCTCATATCATTTTTTTCATTAAGTATTGATCAAATTCTTTCCACGCAACAATCCATTCATTCTCACCTTGAATATTACTCAGCAGCATTATATTGGCGTTACAGATTTCCATTTGCTTTAACATGTCGTATTCTTTAAGAGCGTTAATTAAGATGTCTGTATTCATTTTATCACACCTAATTTATTTTTATTCTATAATAAAATTCAGTTTAGGACATTTACCCTCTCGTCCTTACAGACGTTTATAATTGGCATCCCCGTCAATTCCTCATAAAGCTCCTCTTCGAACCCAACCCATTCATCACTTGTCGCTTCTCTTCGTAGGAACTCATTATAAGCTACTGCTATCTCAGGCTGCTCTAGAAACTTTAAAACGATCATATGCTTTTTCCAAACTTTAGCCTTGTTTTCTTCTGTATAATATTTATTATTCATTTTATTTTTACTCCTTAAATACATTTTATAGAATTTTTTTGTTCTTTAATGAGGTTGTATTCTTTATGGTTTTTTCTCATTGTAGTTACATTATTAGGTGTAAACACATCTGGATCCTCTAGGTGGAGATTGACTCGTGTGAAGTTCTTTAGTTGTTTTATGTATTGATATTGTCTTAATGATGTAATCTTCAACTCTTCTTTTTGAGTGGCACTGGCTGTTTCCATTGTTTCATCCCCCAACAACGTTCATCTTGTAACTTCATTATATATGTTGCCAGAATAATATGCAATAATTTATTTTATTTTTATTCACGACAAATAACACATCCCCTATGTATGTGTTAAAATGTCTGCTGATTTGTCTTTAATCCTCATTAGGATACCTTTGCTTTATATTTTGATCTAATCATTTCTGCTTCATTTTCAAGATGATTGTCTTCCTGGGAAATTACAAGATTAATAGCTGCCATTTCTTCGTAACCTTTGGCCATATCCTCATAAGAAAGTGATTGTCCGAAATGCTTTTTCATTTTAATTCCTCCATGTTCTCGTTTTTTGTATTATGAATTTCTGGAACATTCTCTTAAAATTAGAAAAGACGCCTGATCCACTGGATCAAACGTCTAACCATTGATTATGTAGTATCGTTGTTGTAGTATTAAGCTCCCCGAATTGCACTTGCTACAGAGATCTCATCAGAAGCTGATGCCGTATTAACTGAATGTTGACCTGCAATGAATGAAATTGCTAATGCTGCTAAAATGGCTGTACCGAAAATAAGTTTCTTCATTAAATTCACCTCCTTTCAAGTGCTAAATTCTAAATTAAATTTAGCAGCTCCGGATCACAGCCTAATTTTTCGAGTTCTATTATTGCCAATTGAATAAAATATTTATCATCTGAATTTTTGAAATACGTTATTGATTTATAAAAATCAGATTTTTGTTTTGATACCAAACCTTTATAATAAAAATAAAATCCTAATTCATTTTCATCTTGATTCCTATTTGATAAGCTATCCAATAATTCGTTAGCCTTGTCGAGATTATTATTTTTTATGTAATAAAAAGCCCTAAGCTGTTGATATTTGATATCGTTTGATTCATAGTTAACCCATAGATTTTCCTTGTTCCATACGTTAGCTAAGAAGCAAAGAGCACCATTTAGCATTTCTTTATGGGTATCATTAAGAGCATACTTCTTTGCCTCAATATACGCTAGCATAGATTCTTCATAATTTTCGAAAATTAGGGTGTTCCCTATTGTCAGATGCGCAAAGAAACATATTCGGTTCACATTGGACTGCATTATTGCAATATTTGAATGTTTCCTTGCTTCGATTAAATTGTTTTCATTTAAACTTATATTCGCTTGCAACATTGACACTCTACTTTTGTATGAATCTTTTATAAATCCTTCTGGCAAGCCTTTAAAATCTAAAAGTTTTAAGGTGCTTTTCATCAATCCAAACTCACCAATATTCAAGTATTTATACATCAGCATTGCATCTGAGAAAAATGACATTTCTGGAGCCTTACATCTCCCACATTCTCTTATTGCTTCTGGTAAGGAGATTTCGTTTTTATATAGCTTTCTATGTATGCTGTAGATGTTTCCCCATTCTTGACTTGTCGCATTTTTCGAATTGCATAAATTTAAAATTATCTTATCAGTTAGGGAATCCCATTGATTTATATCTGAGTATTCAACAGACTGTCTTGCGCTTTTTTTGTTTGGATCCAATGATAGGAAATAATCACTTAGAAGTTGCTCTTCATTATCAGGAAACAAACTTTTAACAATATTAATTAAACCGCCTAAGTTGTCCATTTCTTTCTCTGGGGTGTTGATGAATTTGTAGAAACCATTAACCTTTTCGTACCCTGCTATTTTTGAGAGTTTTGCTGCGAGTTGGTTGTCTTTTTCACATTCATTCTTAATCATCTGCTTAAGATTCATTGGTTACTACACCCCTTCCCAACTAATGTTCCCTTGTTTATAATATACATTAGAGTTGTCAGAATTACAAGTATTTATTTTATTTTTATTCTAATTATTTTTTAAGGAATCCTTATCTGTTTAAAATTCGTATTTTATAAAGACATGATCCTCTTAATAGAGGTCATGTCAGTTATTTGTATTGGTAATAAACACCCTTCTTGTTTAGCTTATCAATAACTTCGTCTTTGAATGGTATATCTCCGATTATTGCATATCTAACTGTATAGTTACCTGCTTTGATATCTTGAAAAGACAGATTGGTTTTTGTTTTCTTGGTTTCTGCTTCCGGTTGGCGTCTAAATAGTAAACTCCTTCTGTAATCTTTAAAGTCGTTTATTTCGCATTCATTGACTTTTGCAAAATGTTCAATTAATCGTTCCATTATTTCCTTACTCGAATACAATTGTGTGAAACCAAAGTGATGAAAAGCGTGACAGTTTGCACAAATTAAATTTAATCCACTTAAGGTAACCACAATATTTTCAAAGTCATAGTCCTCGATCTCGTGAAGATGAAGATTCCGCATTTCGTCTGGCTGAGGGGAAAATCCACAAATGCTACATACAGGTGTATCCTTTTGTAATATATGATCCCTGATTCTATACCAAAGTGATTGACCAACTGCTTTCCTTACAGTTCTTCCATGAAATAAAGAAGGTTTTGCAGCAATCTTTAGTTTGAAGTTTGAGTATTTATCCATATGTCTCCATTCAACAAAATTATTTTTTTATAAATTCATTAAAAAGAGTGATTCTATTCGCATTTTTCACTCCTGATGTAAACTTGTTCTGGAATTCTTGCCAAGTGCCATCATCTAATGACAATTCTTCTAGTTTTGTTTGTGTTAATGAATTAAATTTTTCTCTTGAAACCTCCGCGCTAAAATCGTTTCCACCAAACTTTAAATCGATAGCTATAACCTGAACAAATGGGTACTTCCTAAGCAATCTTGCAGTTTCTTCAACAATTAATTTTTCAATTTTTGACTGTGTAAAATAGTTTTCATAATCTGATTTACTTACATTGAAATCATATTCAAATGCTTCTTCAAAGGATTGATAATAATTAATGAGCAGTGTTTCCTGTGCTTCAATATATGCAGCAGATTTAATGAAATTTTTCCCTGTGATTACTTCCAAATAGCTCTGTAAATCCTCTAGGTTATTCATACTTAATTCCTCCAACAATTTTTTGATTTTATATTTAAATGTTTCCCAATACACTTAGTAAAAGACGACTCTTTCTTCAAAGCCGCTTCCATTCAACATACTCAAATCGTTGCTGATAAAGGTCTTCCAGGATTGTGACCCATTCCACCCAGCCCTCAGCAACAATACTTTTCTTCTCCCCATCCTCAATCCATTCAATCCAGTACACGTGTACACTCCTCACCTAGTAATAACTTCAATTTGTCTTATGGCAGAAGTGACTTTAAACTCTGTATGTAGCTCGTTTGCGATCACTAAAGCTTCTGACATTGTAGTAAATTTAGAAGCACCATGAAGCCCCTTAGACACTACATAACCACTGCCTTCTAATTTAAATGACTTGAAGTATTCATCATTTTCAAATTGAATAACAAAAAAGGTATCGATAACCGGCATAGCTAACTCCTCTTCAGCAGACCAGCAATTTTTATGGCCAGTGGCAGCAATCCAATCAGTATGTAAAACACCATGATATTTATTTTATTCTTAAAGAACAGTTCAATCATATTCTGCTCCATACCTGGTGAAAATGAATCAATCAGTTCCTGCTTAAACTCTTCATCATAAACCTGATCAACAAACAGGGCCTTAAATCCCGTTAGAAAGCCAACACCGAGCAGAGTATTAAGAAATAAGCTATTCCAATCAAATTAAAGCCCTCCTTATATACATCGTCTGGTATTATAGTAGTGTTAAATACTTTGTGTAGGTGAAATTTAATGGAAGAGAAAGATTTTGAGACTAATGGTTACGATGTAACAGTTGTGTATGATTATAAGGAGTATCCCGATGTTAAATATGGCCGCTGTGACAACTGTGATTATGCTTTGTTCAAGAGTTCAGTGAAAAGTGGTGTGTTTTTACGTGAGTGTCGTAGGTGTGGTATGAAGAAGAGCATTTAGTTTAATGCTCTTTTTTATTTCACTGGATCCATGTAGCTTACATATACTTCAATTCCGTCTTCAGTTTTATATTCTGCAATCCTGTCTGGCTCAGCTTCAATCTTCTCTATTAGTCGTTTCGCATCCTTATTCCTCTTTGCAGTATTGGCAACTACAATCCAAGACCAATAATTCCATTCAGAGATGCAAGACTTAATCTTTTCTGGTATCTTATGACCTCTTGTATAAACCTTGATCATTTGCATACTCCCTTTCCCTAAGCTCATCATTTAATCCAATAAGCTGGCGGAACGCTCAATACTCGATACTGTTCATCTAAGTAAGCATGTTTCCTTTCCCAATCACTTTTCTTCCACGCTTCTTGATTTGTGAATGACATATCTAATGGCTTTGGATATTCTCCGTTCACCCATCCATCTTCAATATGATTCAATTTGGCTTCGCTACCTTTATCATCATATTTGTACCAGGCAGTAATAATTTTGACTGTCATTTAATTTACTCCCTCCCTTAATCAATAGTTTGGAACTTAATAATCAACATCAAACAAAAGTCTAATTCTGTGTTGCAGCATTCGATCTAGGTGATTACTTGCCTCATTTTTAACAAAGGTTACATAGTTATTATAAAACCCATCAATTTCCCAATGCTTATCGATGTTTAGTATTAGCATTTTATTTAAAATACACCAATCCCAATGCTCTTGAGTTACTTTACCTTTAGGCAAAGGAAAAAAGAAATGATTGGTCTCTATCTTTTTCTTTAAGTTCTTTCTAATCTCTTCATTATTTATGGCAATAATTGATTCCATGAGATTTTTTATATAGTATTGACTAAACATTTCCCTTGTCAAACAATCAACTATTTTATCTGCTAATTTATTATAATATTCGCATACTATTGCATCGTTAATTGATTGGATTATATTTTTAACTTCTTGTTTTTGTAAGGCATATTGTGATAGAGATATATCATTTTCAAATAGGTTTTTATCTATGTCCACATGTTTCACAATATTTGGATGGATTTTTCGGAGTATTTCTTCTTTATCTATATCAAAATCAACAGACAATATCTCTGACCATGTCACTCCATTGTTTACTACTTGAATTACGTTCCCTATAGTTTCTTCACCGGTTAATTTTTCGAAAAACTTTTTTGATTCTTGAATTACATCGATAATTTCTGCTTCAGATGAAAGGTGATTTATATTCCTATAATTAAAATTGTTTATAAAATTTATTTCGTTTAGGATGTTTGCTGTATTATATTCTCCAGTTTCATACCAACGGTTAATGTGGAATAATATGCTCTTACTCATAATATTGTCCAATGAGTTTCTTAATATATAGGCACTCATGTAATCTACGATTCCACTTTCATTTTCTGCAAACCTTCTGACTTCCTCATCCAATAAAACCATTTCACTATTATGTTCAATGTTGTAAACTACTGTAGCAAAACACATTCTATAGACATCTTCCTTGGTGAATTTATCGGTAAATGTCTTTTCATCTAGAACATCCATTACTTCTACTATAAATTTCTTAGCTTTTTGAAACGTTCTTAAATTCTTGAAGGTTAAGAAGGAAACAATATTTTCAAGGGCATCCCATTCATTTATTCCAAGAATTTCACAAGGAGCATTGTCAGAATATTTTTCAACTACATACGTGCGATCAATTGCTTTTTCTCTATACTCAGAAAAACTTTGACTATTTTCATTACCAAAGTGCTTTGTAGAGGCAACGATAACAGTTTTGATACCCTTAATTTTAGAAAGGCTGTCAATTAAACCGAAAAATTCTTTAATCCCAAGATTCTCATGTTTCCTTTCCAAATCGTCAAATATTATTATGTGAGAATTATTTTGATTTAATTCCTTAAACATTTGAGAATAGATGTTTCCTAATAATGGGACAGTAAGAGAAAAACCTGAAAATGAAAGATTAACATTCTTTAGTTTTTCAGTAGACTTCCTTAAATATTTTTTGAATTTCCCTTTGAAATCATCTTGTATCAAACTATAATAAATCTCTTGAATTATGCTTTCGATCTCTCTTTTCCCAAACAGAGATATATAACAAGTATTGGGGTACTCTGCAATAAAATCATCCACATATTTTGTTTTCCCAATGCCCCATTCACCATCTATTAATATTTTTTCATAATTTGAACACTTAAATTGATTTAGCACTCTAATTATTTCATTAGCCTTCATCCCCGTACCACCCCTCACATTTAGCATTTTATATCACTTTAAAAGAATGATTTTATGTAGACCTAGAAAATTTGTAAGTATTTACTGTTCTTGTAACTTTAGTATACCATGATCACTTTAAGTGATCAATATCTTTTTAATCTTTTTTGTAAATCAACAGCTCATGCAGCTCAATGTCTAAATATGTACAGACTTTATCCAACAGATCCCTTGGGTACCGCTCCATTTCATCATGATACAGCTTCCTGACTGTGTTAAAACCATGATCAATATCATTGGACAGCTTTCGAATACTGATATTCCTTTCGTCTAATATTGGCTTTAAATTTGATTTAATCAATATTACTACCTCGCATTCATTATGTATGATCACTTTAAATCATCATTATATCCATAAAAAAGGTCAAGGATATACCTTGACTATGTATCAAGCTTACCAATCAAATGAATCTTCATGTTCAAATCCATAAATACCTTTAATCCACACATCTCCGCAACCTGGATTCTTTGTAATCTCTAACACATGATTACGATTAGCGTCCCCCTCTACTCGATCTGTAGCAGTATAGTCAGCATAGTTTCCAACAAACTGCTTCTCACTACGTGGAAATACCCAGCCAGCAAGAGTTATCCTACTGATTTTCATATTTAGAGTACACCCTTCTGCATTGCTAATTGTGAATTTGTAGAAGAGCCAAGTGCGATCATAGTTCCGATCAAAATAATCTGCCATTGAAAAACTCTCTGAATCCTCACTCATGTGAAAATTCACATTTTTGTAGTCTAATGTAAGCTTCGCCTCAGCACTCGGTACGTTAAAACTCAATATAAAACCAATGCAAATCACAACCAAAAAGATTAGCTTTTTCATTTCCTCTCCCCCTTTTCCAAAATTATACTATATTTGAAATAAAGGTGAAAGAACAGGCAGAAGCTTCTCGATTTTCCTATATTCTCTATGATATAGCTAGATATACACGTATCTATGAATATCTACATGTATTTATAAGTATCTATACCTCCCTGTACCACACAAATATACCTTATTGAGAACAAAATTATTTATTTTAGTTCATTTTTAAGAACAAATCTTCCATTTTTATGATATAATCATCACTGCTTATAGGCAACCTTACTGCTTATTCGCCATATGGTATAGGAAAGAGGTTCTTTTAATGAACGTAAAACATTCTAACTGTTTCTTTGTTATCAGGCTGTTTGCTGCTCTTTGTGTGTTGATTGGTCATGCTACAAGAGATCTAAATATTTCCGTCTTTGGTTATACCCCAGAGAGCAAAGCAATATTTCACACCGGCATATCAATCTTCTTTTTTCTAAGTGCATTTTTTCTTTTCACTTCCTATGAAAGATCCAAGCTTAAAGGGAATAATGCAACTGATTTTTATTGGAGCAGAATCATCAGAATCGCACCCGCTATATACACCTATGCTATCGTCTCCACCATCCTGTTAATTGTTCTAGGAGCTCTTTCATTAACAGTATTCACTACTAAAGAGTACTGGACATGGCTTCTTAGCAATTTTGTGTTATACCCTCAATACTTCCCTGACATATTCCATCACATTGGCACAGGTCGCCTTAACGATTCACTTTGGACAATTCCTGTTCAGATTAGCTTTTACCTGGTGTTACCCGCAATTTATTGGTTTTATAAACGTTTCGGATTCCAAAAAATGATTCTTTGCTCTTTTACTGTTGCCACTTTCAGTGTGTTAGTCTCTTTCATAATTTTAAAGTTCGCGCCTGGCAGTGTGTTCGGTAACCTGTACTTACATTCTTTCCTGCCGCAGATGTTTTATTTCACTTTGGGCATCTTCTGGGCTAAGGCATGGAGCAAGTTACCGCAGCATATCGTTTTATTTTTATGTTCTATTATTTTATTTTTATTCTTTAAATTTGACCTTCTACATCTCAGCTCAATAAACAGCACATTATGCAGCTTTTTATGGTTCATCCCTTTGAGCTATGCAATCATTTGGTTCGGGTACAATGGGCCAAAGATATTGTGGCAGCTGAACCGGTTAGATGATATCAGTATGGGAATTTTCATATGGCACATGGTGATCATCAACATCTTCTTGTACACTGGAATTAATAAAACACTGTCTGATTACCCGCTGATAATAGCCCTAATTGCTGTTACTGCTGCATCCGCATTTCTTTCGTACAGAATCGTGGAAAAACCCGCTCTTAAATTACGTAATATCAAGAAAAACAAACCAGTCAAAACGAAGATTGCGAGCTAATGGCCAAGGGCTGTTCATGTAGGCAGCCCGTGTCCCATTTAGCATGAAATGGTGTTTTTATTTAGACAGGCTTTCCTCTTAATAAAATATTTATCTTATTATCTTCTATTTTCAACTAAGGTTGCGATACTTACTTTGTAATCTACTGACGAAGCGTTCTTGTGATTTGCTACGTCGTCAATGTCCGCAAACATTCCTCCGCAACTCAAGTCATTAATCAACTCGATATTAACCAACGGTTCACGGAATGCCTTGATTCTATTTTTATACTTATAAACTTCGTTAACACCATTTTCTGCCCACATCACTAAGAGCAATAACTCTAATTCACGCATATAATTCCCCTTCCCTATTAAACTGCTGTTTGTTTTATTCAATCTTTTTTAAGTCAGAACACTTGTATGTATCCATCGGTGCCCCTGGATACACCTCACACCAATAGCAAATTTCCTTAACTTTTCTAGATTCTTCTTCATTGACTCCGATTACATATAAAAAGTTTTGCTTTATTTCCAACATCGAATAGTGAGTAGCACTATTATCAAAATCACGGTGTCCAGCAGTCTTGTTAATTGGCTTTACTTTGTCATCAACTTTAAAATTCATTGAGCTCTCTCACCTCTTCGCTTTAGTACCGGTTAACAAGTCTCTGTGAAATATTGTTTTATTCCGATTTCAATGCATTCATTAGCTTTTCTTTGCAGTCATCGCACACATTCACAATGCTTGTTGCATACGGCACGTATAAGCTATATACACCCTTTAATCTTCTGTGTCCGCATCCATCACAATAATCGGTTTCGTCTGATTTATATACATTGATTTTATCTCTATCCAAACCGCACCCATCCCTTAATCATTTGTATCCTGTTTAAGCCGCCGAATAGTCTCATTCTGTCTTTCTATAACATTTTCGTAATAGCAGAGCCTTTCTAAAGCGTGCGTGGGATTTTTCTTAATCCATCTCAATCTTTCAATGAGCAGTCTCAGACTTAATTTATCCATTGAAAACAATTGATCACCTCCTATATGTATAAAATTATTGTTCTATTCTTACTTGCTAATCTGAATGACATCGCCGTCAAAAAAGATTAATAACTCTACATGATTCCCTCTGAGGTATGTATCAAATTCAATAGTCCCATCTTCAATCATTTCTCGGATACTCTCTTTGACAACCTGTTTTACTTGTTCTTCAGTCAATTTCTCCACTCTCCTTAAAAGTCCACTCAGGCATCGTCCAAGCCATTTCAATCTCCCCATTCCGTTTAAAGTGTTGTTGTTTTATCCTACCTGTTCTATATCATTCAAGTTAAACCAAGAAATCATTATTGGGGTATCAGGGTTTGTCTCATAAATATTCAATTTGATCATTTGACCGCTTGCTCCTATTTTCTGGAACACCCCATAGTAACCCTTCCATTCCCCATTAATAATTTTATATAAATTTTCCAGCATTATTTAACCTCTCCATTCTGTTTAAAATTGTTGTTTTATTCTATAATACAAATGTTTTTGACTCTTCATTCGAAACTAACAAGACAAATCCTTGCTCTTCATCTTCCTTTTTATGTGTTTCACAGTAATCTGAAATTCCCCAAAATCTGTTTGGGTATGTAGTGTTTTTTGAAGGTGAATAAATTTTGTATCTGTTAACCTTTCCGTTACATTCTTTTGAACTACAAGTACAAATCATTTTAATCTCTCCATTCTGTTTTAATTACTGTTTTATTTTGATTCACTTATAACTATTTCAGTTGCTGTAACGTTTGTCTTGCTTTTTCTAAGTAAGCATCATCATTAAAGATTCTATACAAAGTCATATAATCATTATGTTCATCAAGAATTTGGTCTACTGTTCTTGTCTCTTTGAAAATACACTCCTTTTCAGTAGCTTTTTCTGTTTCTGCTTTTTTGGATACATCGTTACTCTCTTGTTCGATTTCTTCTGATTGCTCTAAAAGCTGAACAATGCCCATGCTAACTTTGTAATTTCTTTTGCCAAATTGAACGGTGGCCTCGCCCCAAAACATTTGATAATCAACCAGTACCCCTTGAGATCCTTTTTTCTTTAAAACTCTGTCCCCGGAAATCGTTGTGTGATTTTCTGTTAATATAACAGTACTTCCAATTAGATTATGAAGTTCTTTTTGAGACAATTTTTTAAGTGTTGTTTTCATTTTAAATATCCCCATTCTATTTAAAATATGCATTTTCAATTAATTTTCAAAAAGTAGTTCAGAATCATCATTAATAAGATTTTCAGAAAGTATTCTGTTTTTATATTCATCATATTCCAGTTCAGACAAGTAGACTTTAAAACCTTTTTTATTGCTTAACTTTATTGCTTCAATTGTTTTGTCTGCTTCTTTCAATGCGCTTTCTTTAATTAAGAAACTGTTCATATTCACGCCACCATTACTATGTTTTAAAACTACACCATAAAGAGTTGTTATTGTACTCATTTTACATTCTCCTTTTCTGTTTAAAATTAGCATTTTAATTTTGTTTAAGTTATTTTATTTTTATTCTTAAAGTATGTGTACTTCGCTGTTGTTTTAACTTGATTTAATTTTAACATGATCACTTTAAATATTCAATAGTTATTTTATTTTTATTCTAAAAAAAGAAAAACATATTATCGAGGTTCAGCTTGCTGAAACGAGACGGCCGTAAAGGCACTTTCTTTACGGACGAATTTATTATTTTTTATTTAATTATTACCCCTCTTCCCCTTTAAGGGGCACACCCCTCAAACCCTTGGGACAGTTGACTTTTTTTTATGATTTATTGCTTTATTTGCAATAAGGGTTATAAATCATTATTTAACCAATCAATAAACATTGACCTCATTCTTCTTGATGGTATGTAAATTGAAATCGAATCATTATTTCTAATGCTGCTTCTCCATATCCATTGAATCATTTCTGAAAGGGCAAAATAAGTCTCATCAACTTTAACACCCTTAGAGCTAAAATATTCAACTAATAATGGATTACAATAACGGTTAATAGCATAAACCAGTGTATTTTTATGACTATGTTCATTTGTAGACCGGATATTACATGGTATGAACCCCTTGGTATATCCCTTGCCTGAAAGCCTTGGTTTATAATCAATAAACGTTGTCCACATATTAAAGTTTGATTTAGACTTACATATGTTCTGAAAGTAATTCAGGATATTATTCTGCAGTCGTTTATGTAAAACCCTTTTATTCCTGTACCATCCTTTTGATAAAGAGTACTTTTCTTCACCGATTTTATTAAGATCACCATCATATACATTTACCTTTATTTTAATTTTATTCTTGATATGCTTGTCTGCTGCTGAATCATACGGCACACACTTATATTTTCCCTTATCTTTTTTAATCATATATTTCTCATAAGGAATATTGTTTAAATCATAATAATACTTCTGTAACTGTCCATCGAACAGATATGTTAAGTTGTATACCTCTTTAAACAATTTGAATATGTCAGCAGGAAAGTTCCAAAGTATAACTGATTCATTATGTAAAATTAGATTGTTATTCAGTGCAAGCTGTTTCAAGTGTTTAAACTCACCATCATATTCCCTTTGCATATTCTTTTCTTGTTCCATGTTCCAGATTATTCGGTCGTCTTTGTTAATTATCCAGTTATTTTTAAATAACATATCCAGGTCATCTGCAGATATGTTTAATTGCTTTACAACCTCTATTGCTTCATCCAAAATCAAAGTATAATTACCTGAATAGATGAGTTCTTTTGTTGTCTCATTTGCCATCTTAAAGAGTGCATGTGTAGTTGCTATATTCTTATTATCTGAAAGGTGCTTATGTAATGAGTCCAGCTTATAAAATGTTTCTCCGTTTACGCTGTGAATCTTAGGTTCAATAAACTTCTTTTCTGGACACGCTTCCTTTATCCTCTTTACCTCATCAAGATAAGGTGTAATAAAAATAAACTTATCCTCTTTCGGTGCTTCATTCATCTTTTGAATCATGTAACTTGTCTTACCTGACCCCATTATAGAATCAATTATTTTAATTTTATCCATAATATATACAGACTTCCCCCTTTAATATTAAAAATAAAGGAACGGATAAATGTTTTACCGCTCCTTCTCATGTATGAAATTCAATTGTTGATTCTTTCTTCAAGATCATGAATACGTCTTTCAAGTCCAGAGAATTTCTTATCATTGTATCGGTGGTCACTTTCAATATTCTTGTTAATAATCTTAAGCATGGATACAACCTCTTCAGGTTCATTTTCTTCAATCCGTTTAACCGTTTCTTTAATATCCTTAACGTCCTGCTTAATTGTGTTAATATCCTTAGAAAGTTGCTGTATCGCTTCAAAGATTTGATTTTCCATTCCGCTCACCTCTAATAAACTTAGTATAGCATGATGTTAGCTAGATTTGTTTACCTTCTTTTGGCGTATACAAAGTAACCGATCCATAACAAAATGATAATGATACACGTTACTATGAAGATAGCCATAATAAGCGACTGTATTCCGCTGCTGAAATAATCTTTGATGAACAGGAACAATAAGAATAAAACAACAAATGTAATGTTCGTAAACCACAATGAGAATCGCTTCATGTTTACAATGTGCTTGTCCATGTTATAATATGGGTAGTGACTAAAGGGGAATTAATCCCCTTTAGCGTGTTATCTGCGTATACGTTTGCGATGTCTCTTGCTACGGAGGCGCTTGCGTGTACGCTTTTTATTTTTGCTTTTCTTATTCTTCATCAGGTTTTGAATCTTCTCAGCTATCGTTAAACAGTTGATGATTAAAACCGTGATAGGAATAAGGAAAGCAATTGTTATACCCACTTTCTCAAGCACTATGTACACCTCCTTTCCTATAACTCTATTATAGCACATTTTTCCTACAAAGTCATTTTATTTTTACTCTTAATATGGATTTTTTTAAATTATTTTGGACTATTATTTATGGGTGTTTATAGGCTGTATAAGGCGTGTATGTGGATTGGATACCCAATATACTATGATCAAATTAAAATTGATTCTAGGTGCATTAGAATGATTCTGATGATGCCTGGTTAGTGTGTTAGGGGATGTATGATGGTGTGTGGTGAATGGAAATGTGTTTTAGGTAAGATGAGGATAGGAAATGGTGGATGTAATGAGATGAAGGATGAGAAGGAATATGATTAGAGTGAATATAAAATAGTTATTCGGATGAAAATGTATAAGTTAAAAAAATAAGACTTCGATTTGCTCCCTCTCGTTATACACACGATTATTTTTTATGAATGGTTATTCACTTTTAAATTGACCGCTTAATTATTTTTTCAAAAATAAATATTGTTTTTCATTTGAAATTGTGTTAGCTTTGCAAATTTATCAGCCAAATCATAAAAACCCTACATAACGTATCTTATATAGGGAATTCAATACCAATATATAGGGGGTATATTAACATCTAAAGGCTAAAAAACAAGAACAAATGTACCCCTAGCACTTCCATTTCCACACCCAACTTATTTTTTCACTTTCCCATTTTTCAGCCTATTTTCGCATCGTAATCGCTATCGTAAAAGCCTATAGTATCAATGTTTTTCCACCCCTTATTCTCCCCTTTTTCATCAGATTTTTAACTCAACGACCACTTTTCCTCTCTCCTGCCTACGTTTTACGATCACAAAACACCTATTATCCCCTTTGATATCTCTAAAACATTGCTATATCAACTAAATAACCCTTTCCGACCTTCATTTACGATAAGCACTTTTATAGCTCACGATCACCCAGTGGGTCATAAAAAATCAAAATAAAAAAGCCACCTTAATTGGCAGCTTCCCTTTAAAATTAGCGCTTTAGTCTCTTCAGCGCCTCCATATACGAGGTCTTTTTCGATTCCTTGTTCTCCAGTTTTTTCGGTTTAAATAAATCTTCTCTACGGCGATTCTTCGCTTTATAAACAGTTGTTTCTTTAACTTCAGTGTTTCCATTTTCAATTAGATCATCTAACTGCTTCATCCGTTCATTGATCCAGGTTAATCCACTAAGAATCGTTATCGCCCTATTACCTTTATCATAATGCCCTTTAAATAAGTCTAGGGGCATCTTGTTATCAAAAACATTAAACAGTTCATTATACGATATATGCTCCGTTAAGAACTCATGAACATCCAGGATAATTCCAGCTCTCATTACATTTTCAAACTCAACAGGAGTGAAAATCGAATTGTTCCACGACTTTTGTATATCTTCATGCAGCTTATCAAAATACTTACCCTCATTTGTAAATTCATTGAGGTCTGTTTGAGCAATAGTCATGATTCCTGGTGTATCAAAAAGCTGATTTAAATCCTTCCTGTCTAATGTACTGATCTTTGATCCTCTGTCCGAGTAATTGAGTAAGACTTCAATTAAATCCAGGAACATTTTGTTTGTTTCCTTGTAAAGCCTGCTCTCTGAAATCTTTCCTTCGTATTTACTCAAAACCATTTGATTATCCAAAGGTAAAACACATGTCTCTGGCATAGATAAGTCATCTAGTAACTCCAGTGAATTCATCTGGTTAACCAATACCTCATTGTTGTCAGGAAGGATTGGTACAGCAACTATTGTTTTATGAGTAAGACATTCGTTTAACAATTCTAATAATATAGGAGCTACCCCTGAACCGGTTCCACCAGCTGCAGAGAAAACAACAAAAATAACTTGTACTGAAGGTTTTTCCATTGTGTTCTTTATAAACTCAATAGAGGACTCCCAGTTATTTTTCATATGTTTCGCTGCTACGCTTCTGTCTTTACCCACTCCTTCTGTCCCAACCAAATGAAGCTTATCTTGAATATTGACCAATGAATTAAGGTCTGAAAGTGAATAATTTATTGCGACAGAATGAAATCCTCTCTTCATTGCTTCATCTGCTATACTTCCACCGGCCTGACCAACTCCAATAAATCCAAACATTAAACCCTCTCCCCTTCTAATTGATATCTCAAAGCTTCTTGACCATATTGAGTAATAAAAATTGTATGCTCTTTACTGTTTTTCACTATATTAATAAATTGCAAGGCCTCCAGACGATCGATGCTCTTTCTAAAGGTAGCATCAGTTAACTGAGTTTTTGCTTGAATGGTTTTCTTCCTAATTGATTTAAACTTTAAATCAGCCCCTTCATCGCTCAATAAGCCTAGAATATACAGATCATTTCGAGTTAAGTTGTCAATTACAGAATCAAAATAAGTATCCATGTGATCCCTCCTTAATATCTGATGATTTTGAAGTATCTAGGTTGATATACGATTATTATATTGCCTATTTGTATTTAAATGCAATTATTTTTGTATCTTAATGCAAATAATCATACTCTGCTTGTATGTAAACCAGTCATTTTATAAAATTTATTCAAACAGCAAAAGGATGATTTAAATGGAATATAGGGTTAAAAGTAAGTTGGATTCATTTTTAAGCAGCAAAGGTATCGAAAAAGGCTGGTTAGCAGAGCAAATAAAAGCTGAAAGAGCAAGTATATCTAGATGGTGTAAAAATGACAGCGAGGGATTTGCAACCGTCCTCCCTAGTACATACAATCTTTTATTGATGGCACATGTTCTAAATTGTAAAGTTGACGATCTTTTTGAATTAAGCGAAATTAAATCCAATTAACTTTGGATTTTTATGTTTACAAGAGTAAAAATAAAATATATAATAAAGACACAACCACGTGAAGTGGTCTTTATTTTAATCATTTTAAGAGTAAAAATAAAATAGTATGGAGGTGTAAGATGAAAAAGCAGTATTTATTTAGTCATTTAATGGGGTTTATTGAGGGAAAAGTAGTCGATGGGACAGCAACACCCGAAGAAGAATACCTTTATCAGGATTACAAATGGTACGGAAAGATTAATAAGCAAAGCTTTACATATCGAAGTTTAGTAAATCAATATCTTAATAGCGAATATTAAACACTTATAGAGTAAAAATAAAATAAATGGAGGGGATTGATTGAAAAGAAAAAAAGACGGATTGTCTAAGCAAGTTCACATTTACAGTGTGGATACATCAGCATTTTATAATGACAAAGAAAATTTATTACATAATAAGATTTTAAAGTCTTATAGATACAGAGATTATCTTAAGACATTAGACAATGTACATAATAAACATAAGAAATACATTTCACAAAGAATTACATACCTTAAAGAATGCCTCTATTCTGCATTCGAAGAACATAATGACATAAGAACACTTCGAACTGACAGCTTAAGGGACAATAAAGTGATTTCTTTATTTGATTCAGTGTTGACCCGAACATTAGGGATTAAAGAAAACACCCTTTCAGAGGAAATCATGGTTGTCCAGACTTACCATTTTGAAGTATTGAAGGACATTATTGATCAGGGATTTTTACATAACAATGAAAAATACGTTTATTTCACGAGCAGCGCCGGTCAAATTCGTACAAAGAAGTCATGTTTCATTAAAAAAAGCACCTACGATAAATATCAGGATGCTTTGACATGCGGCTTGAGTATTGAAAAGATTAACTCCCTTGGTGGTAGCAGCATCAACAAATGGAATAGCTATATGGCCTTATCTAACAGCGCCAGCAGTCCTTGGGAGATCGATATTGATAGAGCAATTGTTGTAAACGATTTAGAAACTGATGTGTCGAGTCTTGTTGACTACATTGATCGAGACACCTACGAGATCACACGAAAAACAATGAACATTCCCATTGAGCATACAGATGGTTGCGGAATGATACTCCCCACTCTAAGTCGTAAAAGCTTCATGGTAAGGCTCCCGTGGGTAAAGGGTTTATTAGTCCCTTTTGATTTTCGTAAATTTGCTGAGGAAAACAAAGCTTTTAAAGTAACTGATATATACGGCAAGGAATGGGACGTAGTGAAAGATGATGTTCAAATTATCTTCACTAAAAGTCAGTTTAAAATGTGGAAGTATTATTCATCGTGGGAAGAATATCAAGGCAATTACAAAAAATATGGATGCTTAGGGGCTAAACTCAACGAAGAAGACCCTTCTGTTGAAGGTAAGCTCACTTATCAAATGCTCCAGACACTTACAGATATCTCCGATGAAGAATTAATTCAAATGAGCTCAAAGACTGTAAAAGAGATTACCACATTGGGAACTGACAAAGAAACCATGTTAAGAGTTCTTGGAGCTACGGAGAAAAAGAAACATCGGACAGCTCTTCAGGACGCTTTACTTCTATATCCAGAACTTCTTAACGATGATCACACGAAAGAAATTATTAAAAATAAAAAGAAAAGCATGATTAAAGATGCCAAATCAGGAAAATTGCTTGTTGATGGTGCTCGTTATACATACTTATGCCCTGATCTATATGCTTTCTGCGAAAAATTATTTCTGAACATCCAGAATCCAAAAGGACTGCTTTCAGGAAGTGATGTCCATTGTTCTTTATATGATGAAGGGTATATCGACATCCTCCGCTCCCCTCACCTATTCAGAGAGCATGGTGTTAGGTGGAACAAAAAAGATGAGGAATATGAAAAGTGGTTCATTACCCCAGGTGTTTACACCAGTATTCATGATCCGATATCTAAACTGCTGCAGTTTGACAATGACGGGGATAAGGCCTTAATTATTTCTGATGAGTTAATCGTCAATATTGCCAAGCGTAATATGGAAAACATCGTTCCGTTGTATTATGAAATGTCTGTAGCCCAGAAACAAGAGATTAATAGCAGGAACATCTATGAAGCACTAACTCTTGCTTATGGGATCAATATCGGGGAGTACAGCAACAACATCACTAAGATATGGAACAGTGACAACATAAATCTGGATGTGATCAAATGGTTATGCATGGAAAATAACTTTACTATTGATTTTGCAAAAACCTTATTCATGCCCACCCGTCCTGATCATGTTGATGAAAAAATTAAAGATTACATAAAAAATAAAGTACCCCACTTCTTCATCAATGCAAAGGATAAAGAAGAACAAAGCGTTGAGTTAATTAATGAAAGCACAGTAAATAAGTTAGACTCCATTATCCCTTCTGACCGAATTAATTTCGCAGCAGTGGCAGGAAAATTTGATTATCGTTTCCTGCTCAAGAACAGGGATATTAAATTGGACGATGCAATTATTCGTGAATATAAACGATTAGACCAGAACAAGAAATGGCTCATGAATGATGAGGACATTAAGCCTGGACAAAAACTTTATGTTTATAAGGTTATCAAAGACAGATTGTTGAAAATCCATAATGACGAGCAATATGTTGCTGATGTTTTAGCAAAGTACCTATATAAAAAGAAAAGCAAATTTAAATCAACATTATGGGAGTGCTTTGGTGAGATTCTATTAAATAACTTAGCAATAAACTTAAAGAACAGGAAGGTATGTTTAAGCTGCTTGAAACCTATAAGCAATAAAGGAAACAAGAAAAAATACTGTACAAAATGTTTAAATGAACGAGAAAAGATAAGAAAAAGAGAATGGAAGAGAAAACAACTGGTAGCGAAATAGAAAGTGCCCTGAGCCTTACTCCCCCAAGGGGTACAGCGATTTTACCGGAAAAAGTTTAACGAAAAAAGCGCCTTGAACCCTTGATATGACTGGTCTGAAAGCCCCTTTTGAGATAATCGCCATAAGGGAGAAAGAAAGCTAATTTCCACATATAAGGGTGAGTACGTCTCCCGTTTTTCAAAAGAAGCATAAACGTTACCGTAATTATACTTTAACACAAAAATAAACAATATCACTAGGAGGAATTAAAACATGAACAAAACAGAATTTGTTGGAGAAGTTGCAGAAAAATTAGGAGTTACTAAGAAAGAAGCTGCACCTAAAGTGGAAGCAGTATTTAATGTGATCGTTGAAACACTTACAAAAGGTGAATCAATCAAGATTCCTGGAGTGGGAACATTTGAAGTTCGTGAACGAGCAGCTCGCAAAGGGAGAAATATTCAAACTGGCGAGGAAATCGAAATCCCTGCTTCAAAAGCAGTGAAATTTAAACCCGCAAAAGCTTTAAAAGATTCAGTCAAACAATAATAAAATAATGTGGTGAGTCAAGGAAGGGTAAGCTCCTTCCCCCACTCCATTCAAGGAGTGAACGAATGCTACTAATGCCATACGAAGAATACCTTAAAGTCAACTTGTATTCCCATAGGAAAATTCCGTTTTCTTGTGACTATTGCAACAAGCGATTCTTTAGGAGAAAAATCAACCACACAAAAATCTCAAACAAAAATGACTGTCTCATTGAAAAAGACTGTTGTAAAGAATGTATCAAGTATAAAAATACTGAGGCATTGTTTAAAAGTTTAAACTGCCAAAATACTGACTTGATGATTAAACATATGGTAAATAAAAAAATAAAGACTTTATCTGGTGTGTATTCAATTAGAGATAAACAAAACAACAAGAAATATATAGGTTCTTCAAAAGACCTAGTTCAAAGGTTTAAAGCTCATCTTTTAGACATGAAAAATAAAGATCATCATATAAGTGAATTTAATTCCTTAGATCCAAAACATCTTGAATTTAATATAATTGAATATGACACAGCTTTACCAGATTTGATAAACCGAGAATATCATTTTATTAACCTGTATAATTCTCATGATCCTCTTCATGGCTACAATACAATGCATACCAAAAGAAACACAGTAAGAAGTACTTTAAAACCTTCTAAAAAAAGTATTGAAGCCAGACTCAGTTCCTCAAAGTTTACACTTCAACAGATCAAATATATCAAAAAGGCACTTTATAATGGAGAACGAATTAAAGATATTGCACTTGAATTTAATTGTAAAGAATCCACAATACATAGTATAAAAAGTTGCTCTACTTGGGAAAATGTTTTACCTGAATTGAATGAAAAACTAAGGAAATTAACATACGTTGGCATTCACAAAGGAGAAAATAATGCATGTTCAAAACTAGATGAAACAATGGTTAAAGAAATAAAAACACTGATTATTTCAGGACTACCTCTGGTGACCATCGCTAAAAAATTTAACGTAAGCTCTACAACTATTGGACATATAAAAAGAGGTAAGCTATGGTCTCATGTAAGTTAAAGCAGTGAAAGCTTAATAAAGTGTCCTTCCTCCCTTTTCCCTAGAATGCGGTGGCGAAAAAGGTAAACGCGTAGATCGAGGTGGTATGACTGACCTTCGGGAATCTCGAGGCTAACCTTCAAGAGAAGACTAATAGTTGGCGAATTGTCATCCATGAGAGGTGCAAATCCTCTCCCGCATTCATCTCCAGGTTAATTATTTAGAGTTCTTTTATTGATGGCATGGGGGTGTCGTCAATAATAAGCTGTTTACTGATATGTGGGATATCAGTTCTCGGCTAATATTCATTTGTTTGAGGACTTGGAATGCCAGGGTTTCAGATAAATGGATATTAGCGGGGTATTGCCCCATCGTGGACTAAGCTTTTTCTAAACATGTTTATTCTCACTTTCATACGAACAAAAGCATTAAATTCGACTTTACAACTACAACTGGTCATTTATGAGGGTTCGAGGTTAACTCGGATGTCTGTATCTTAAAGAGACAAGAATGGCTATTATCGGGCTAAATATGCCGATAAGACTTGACGCATTAATGCAAATTGCGACTGAATCCCATCAGGGTCTTATTATGGGTGGCATATAACCTGAATATTAATTGCGGTGTATTGTTTCGGCTTGCACTTAGGTAAGGTAGATGCGTCTCCCTTCCCTTTAAATACTGCCCTTGTAAGCTTTGATGCTTATTATGGGTCATCAAAAATTTTTCCGGGTTAGCGAGGCTTTGTAATTACATACCCTCGTAAAATAAGTGGAATGGTTTTTGGGCGCTTGATCACCGCTCCCATTTCACAGAAAAGGATTATTTTCGGTCTTGCCTTTTCAATTTCACTTAGCAACATATTCGCTATTTATTCGCTACTTCTCCTTCAATGTTCTGAATGGAGACTTACCTTTCCCATGCACATACCTCCTTACACGGGTCAGAGAAAACTGTGCAAAATAAATGGCGAGCGTTTGAGACGCTTTGTTTCTCAATAAGGCGTGTAACCCGACAAGAGCATTAAAAATGCCATTGAGAAGGCTTATTAGGGTCTTTCCTTCTCAAATTATTTTTTCCTTGGCTCTCAGACTCTGCTGAGCAGTTGGCAAGCAACATAAAAACTTGATATATAAGATGTTGGCAATAGGAACTTTAAACACATTCCAGAAAGTGTGTATTATTTGTTGTCATAGCTCATCTGCCAGGTGTAGAAGGAGCCAGCTGGATTTCGCTCAGCGATAACCAGCCTTTTATGCTCATGTACCATGAAGTACAAGGAGTTTCTGAAGACGTTATTTGGCGTCTTTTGTTATTTTCGCCTTACTTATAGTTTGTCGACTACAAAGGTTTCAGTCGCTGAACCCGTAATCAGCGTATTCCCTGTCGATCCGAAGGCTTGCGTCCCAACGTGAGCTACTGACGTAGGTGAAACGGGGTTAGAATGTAATCAGAACAAGGCCATCTAGATCGTTAGAAGGTCTTTTTGTGCTTGCGTTTCACTTTACCGATCAGCCGGAATGCGCTTCCGAGCCTTCCGGTACGCAAGTTATCAATAATCTCCTTCGGGCGTTTCCCCAACGCCTATCCGACTTATCTTTCATCTCCTTTATATCCCCTTTTCGGATGTTACCGATGCTTCGGATCATCGGGCTTCCGAAGGAGCTTATTGAACGTAAATAAAACACATATTGGAGGAATTTAATTTGGCTAAGAAAGTTCATACAGTAAATTTAAAAGGTAACTATACTTACATTGATGGGATTATTGAAGAAGAAACAAAAACAGACATCGAGCGTTATGATCTGAATTCAATTTTAAAATCATTTGATGGTCGGAAAGTGAAAATTTCTATTACCGAAGAAGACGAACTTCCACAAATCAATGAATAGGTGGTGACTGAATGACAGCTATGTTAAACCCTGTGTTGCATCGTGAAAAAGACGAATCGTTCACTGATTATCATATTAGACTTTTCAAAAACAAAGACACTTATCATATTGACACAAAAACAATTGCTGCCCTTTTAAACAAGGATCAGGGAACCAACTATGATGAAAGCAAATGGCGTAAAGACTTTAAACAATTTGAACGCTGGCACGATTACTTTATCTCAAAGAATATGAACAAAGAAGTTCAACAAAAACATGAAGAAATTCGCATTGAATCTGAAAAACAAACAATTAAAGCACGAGATCAAAAAAGAGAATTCCGGAAATTCATTGCCAATCAAGCACGGTTTGAACAAATTAAAGATGATGTTGTTCAAGCTATTGCATCTCTAGAGTCAAAAAGACCCCTTCGCTTCACCTTCCCATCACCTGCTATTGCTGAAAAACACGGGCTTGCACTATTCAGTGATTGGCACTTCGGAATGGAAATCGACAACCGCATTAACAAATTCAATAAAGAAATTTTTAATGAGCGTGTAGAACATCTCACCAACAAAGTGATTGAGTATGGTAAGCAGAATCATGTCTCCACATTACATGTAGCAAACCTCGGTGATTTAATCGGAGGTCTTATTCATGTGTCTACAAGAGTTCAGGCCAATGAAGATGCTGTAGAACAAATTAAATATGTATCAGAAACGCTTGCCGAGGTTTTAGCGATGTTGGCAAGTGAGTTTCAAGAAGTTAAGTTCTACAACGTAGCAGGCAATCACGGTCGTCTCTCCCCTTCTAAAAATGATGTAGGGATTAAAGAAAACTTTGAATACCTCATTAATTGGTACCTCGAAGCCAGATTGAAGAACATAAAGAACATCTCCATTGAACCTGAGCAAGACGGATTCATCCCCGCTAAAATCAACAATCAGGAAGTCGTGTTTGTACACGGACACTACGATCGTGTTGATCAATGTGTAACACGACTGCCTCAATTACTTGGCTACATCCCTTCTTACATATTCGGCGGTCATATTCATCACAATTATGAAAAAGAGTATGGCAGCACAACAGTTGTAGTAAACGGAGCGCTTGTCGGTGCAGATGATTATGCTATGCAAGGTCGGTTTGGTACAAAACCTTCTCAAAAATTTATGATTTTTGATGATGCAGGTATTGAGGCTACATACATAATTCGCTTTTAAAATAAAAAGTTAAAGGAATGATCCTATGTCTGCCAATGAATTTATTGAAATATTAGTAGAACAGTGGGACAACCTGTCCCCTGAAAGCAAGAACACTCTAGTAAATTTGATTGTTAATTGATATAAAACTTTAATTTTATAAAGATGAGGATGAGGAAGATTGAAAGAAGAAACTAAAATTCTTTGGGAATATGTAAAGCTACTAAAAGAAATTAATGATAGTGGTTATCTATGTAACAGGGAATTAAAAGACGCCCTAACAAGTCTACATAAAAGCATGGGATTTGAGAAAAACACTAAAAGTGAACAATTGAACCAAGATGTCAAATTCTCTACTAAACCCTTAAACGGAAATAGCTACACATTGAGCTCGGGCTATAGTCCTGAAAGAATTGCTGTAATTAATCCTAGAAGAGAAGAAACAACCTTTTTAATTATTGATTTATACAATTCCCGTATTGAGGATATTTCAAAGAAAGTGGAATATGGAACGTTTAAACATCAGGCTAGTCAAATAAAAGCCATAATTATAGACAAACGACCGAGTAAATTAATAATTGATGCAAACGGTATTGGAAAAGGTTTGTTTGATGCTCTTGCTGATACCTTAAAAGGAACCAAGGTTGTTTTGTCCGAAAATGGTGCCTTAACTTATAAATAAAATACTTTTTTAGAACGTCCAGTGATGATTTGAGAAATCTCGACTCCCTCTCTATTGCTGGGCGTTTTATAAAACGTGTTTTTGAACCAAAATTTTGGAGGTGAACCAATGCCAAGAAAAGCTAAAGAAAAGGAAAAATTGATCTGTGCTGCTTGTCAAAAAGAAAAGGACAAAGAGTCGGGGTTCTATAATTCACGAAGTAGTCTGTATGAGAAAACAGGAAAAGTCCCTATTTGCAAGACTTGCTTGAAGAAAAACATTGATTACAGCAATATTGAGTCAATATATACAGTCTTACAACAGATCGATGTTAAATTTGATCCGTTGTATTGGGAACAAGCTGAAAAGAGAAAAACAGATACATTTAGCGCTTATATGACAATGGCTAATTCATTGAAGCAGTTTAACGGTACTGGTTATAAAGACAGTGTTTTTGAAAGACAACCAGAGAAGCCACTTATAGAGGAATCTACGCCTACAAACAATTCTGGTGTTAGCCAATCTGAAATTCCAGATGACCTGATTGATAAATGGGGTATTGGTTACACCCCCGATGAGTACCGTCAGTTTGAAAGAAAATACAATAAACTTATTCGAAATTACGGAGAAAAAACCACACTTCATACTGAAGGCTTGCTTTCATATATTCGTTTCCGTGTAAAAGAGGAATTAGCAACTGCTAAAGGTGATGTAAAAGAAGCTAAAGAATGGGGTTCATTAGCTTCAAAGGCAGCTACAGATGCAAAAATTAATGTATCTCAGTTAAGTAAGAGCGATATCAGTGGTGGAGTCGATGTACTTTCTCAATTATTTGAAGCCGTTGAAACAGAATTGGGCATTATCCCCCTTCTCCCCCGTTTAGCAGCCCAACCATATGATGACGCTGATCTAATCATTTGGGCGATTATAAATTATTACAGAAGGCTCGAAGATAAGGAAAAAGTCGATTACAAAGACATTTACCACTTTTATGATGAAATGCTTGAAGAAGACTTCAAATCAAAAGGATTGTTGCCTGAAGAAATTGATAAACTAAAGAGTGCTCGCAACAATGTTTTCAGAGACTTGGAGAATGTGTACAAAGAACCTCTTTATGACACAGGTGATGAAGATTAATGGCTAGTTATAAAAACTTCACCTCGAAAAACAAGAAGCACACAAAAGACAGAACAGATATTTACGACGCAGCTTTTGAAACCCCTCTGAATCCCGCTGACAATTCAAACCTCATTGGCAAGAATATCTCCAAGTGGGCTGAGTTCACCTCATTTATTCGTTTTTATCCAGACATTTTTTACGATATGTTGAAACCCGAAGTCGGCGGTATTGAGTTGGATTTATACCAAAGAGTTATGATGAGAACCCTCAGTCGCTTCCCTCAGAACTACTTCTGTATCCCACGTGGCGGATCAAAAACGCTTACCCAGATCATGGTTGCTTACCATACAGCTATTTGTTTCCCTAATGTAACGTTAGCCATTACCGCTTCTACAAAGGAATCAGCGGTGAAAATTTGGAAAGAAAAGCACGAGGAAATTTTAAGGTTTTACCCTTCTATTAAAGATGAAATCAAAAGTGAAAATTTTTCAAAAGACAGTGGTCGAGTTGAATTTCAAAACGGGGCGATCATCGACAACCTGGCAAACGCCCAATCCTCTAAGGGTTTACGTAGAAGACGTGGCTCCTTAGAAGAATCTGCCTTGATTGATAAAGATTTATACGATGATGCTATTGAGCCAATCTTTAACATCCCTCGCACAACCATGACCGGTGAAATAGATCCTGCTGAATTAAATGGGCAGATTAACCGGTTCTCCACATCAGGATATAAAAACTCAGATGAGTACGAAAAAATCCTTACGATGGTTAAGGAAACTGGTGATCTTAAAGGATCCTTTGTATTCGGATCAGATTGGCGCATTCCTATTCACTTTGGTCGTCAAAAAATGTCTGTTATTAATAAAGCGCGACAAGGGAATGTAACTCGCTTCCGTCAGAATTACCTTTGTGACTGGATTGGTGCAAGTGACGGCGCATTGATTAATATCAGTAAATTGATCAAAGCTCGGACAATTACCCACCCTGAACTTTTTTGTCCTAGAGATAAAAATAAGAACTTCTTGCTACATGAATATGTAATCGGGGTAGACGTAGCCCGCTCTGCGGCTGAATCAAACAATAAAACAGCTATCGTTGTTTTGAAGATAATCAGAAACAGCAATAACCTCATTAGGCAAGTTCAAGTGGTCAATATTATAGAGCCACCAAACGGATTGAGTTTTAAAGAACAATCAATCATGGTAAAAAGAGTTTTCAAAAACTATGGAGGAAATCAAGATACTTCTCTCTCAAGAGTTAAAGCTGTTATTGTCGATGGAAACGGAGTCGGTGGCGGTTTAATCGACCGGTTATTAGAGGATGTTACGGATCCGGAGACCAATGAAGAACTTGGATGCTGGGCCACAATAAACACTGATCAAAAGCCAGATGTCCCAAATTCGCCGGAAATCGTTTATAACCTAAAATCCCAAGGTATTAACCAAGACATTATTACTCAATTCCTGGATTATGTAGAGTCAGGAAAATTAAAGTTGCTTAAGTCCTATGATGACATCAAGAACCAGAAGAGCATATCTGATGATGTTATGATTGAGGCAGCATGTATTCAAACTCAATTGTTCATTGATGAAGTTGCAAACCTCAGAATTAAAAAGACACAGAATTCTTTCACTGTTGAGCAAGTTGTAAAAAGAATTGATAAGGATAGGTACAGTGCAATTGCTTATGCGCTGTATTACATAGCTTTATTTTTAGAAAAGGAAGAATCCGATGATGAGTATTCATTTGGATTCTTTTTTAATTAGAAATTGAGGAGGTGAATAATGACTACATCTGAACCACAGTCATCATATGAGTTTAATACAAATTTAGCGCCGCTTGATTCATTGTTCTTTAATGATTTATTTAACGGTATTTCTTACGACAAAGTTAAATCATGGCTGAAAGACCACAACGTCTACAATAAACAGATTAGGGATGCCTCTAAATTGCTTTATAACGCAAATGGTGTGTATAGAAACGTTATTGATTACATGGTAGCCCTCCCTACTTTAGACAGAGTTATTTTGGGATCAAGTAAAGTAGCTAATTTCAAATCGAACAAACAAAAGTTCAATCTGGCTTTAAGAAAAATCGGCGACAAAAGTGCTGTCAGGGATGCATTAGGAAAACTCAGCAAATATGGCACTGGCTTTTATTATTTTGATTCTGTAGTGGATGATTCTTTCCCCACCACTCTAAGTGACAATGAGATCGGATCAATAACTGAATCAAATGCTATTGACGACTTTAATTGTTCCGTCCTCCCTCTTCCTCTCGATTATTGCAAAATTATCGGAAGGAAAAATTCCTCTTATCAGTTAGCTTTTGACGTCTCCTATTTTGACAAGTTCACAAGTAACGGAAGATCACTAAAGCTTAGACGATGGCCAGAAGAAATCAGACAAGGCTATAGGGCTTATAAGAAAGATCAAAATCGAAAATGGCTAGTTCTTGATAACAATAAAACCATTGCTGTTAAGGGAAGTAGCGACATTGAAGATCAATGGGGACGCCCAATCGGTTTATCTGCATTTATTGATATGGTTTATGATGAATACTTTGTTGACACTAAACGAAACATTTTAGATGAGCTCAACAGCACTTTAATTTATCAGACTTTCCCTGAAGGTGACCAAAAAGGCAAATCAGCTTTATCTCAAAAGCAACAGGAACAGCAGCATGAGAATATAAAAAAAGCATTAGTCGCTAAAGGAAGCGTTAAAGGTGTTAAGTTCTTCTCTTTGGCTTCGGGAACAAAATTAGACAAGTTAGAAACTAATGTGGATTTCTTGAAAGTTAAAGGTGAAGATGAGCTCATTAAACGAATCACTACAAATCTCGGATTTGCAGGATCTGCACTCAATGGTCAAGACGGTAACTACTCTTCTCAACAAACCAATATCGAGATGGTTTCTTCCCAAATATTCTCCTGGTTAGAACAAATCCAAAGTGAATTTAACAAGGTGATAAATGCCAACATCATCAAAGATCCTCGCTCTTATATTGAGGTTTACTACCTCCCTCTTACCCATGTTAACAGGAAAGAAAAAGTCCAAAACATGAAAGACCTTTATACAAGTGGTCGAGGCAGCCTTATTGCTTGGATAGCCGCTACTGGATGGAATCCTGATGCTTACTTATCCCTAATGGAATATGAAAAAGATGAAGGTTTTGATGAAAAGTTCCCTGTTCATGCGACCTCTTTCACAATGAGTAAGAATAGCGATAAGTCAGCCGGTGCACCTGAAATCGACAATCCAAAAAACGAAAACACGATTAAATCGAAGACAAATAATAGTAATGGGACGCCTTCTGGCTCTTGAGAGGAGGTGATTAATATTTGAAAAGCACGATTTTAGAAATTAATAATCAGAAAAAAAACAGTGGTCAAACATACATCAAGTGGGTCGTTCTTGAAATTCATGAAAACAATACTCAGTTTAACAAGAACGGTATTACCTGGCTGGAGAAATACATAAACGCTAACCTTGAATCCATCAAGTTAATGCCAATTTGCGCAGAGTTCTTGGATGATGAAAACAGTGAGCCATTCGGACACGGTTTAACAGAAGTCAAGGACGGCACCCCTCTCTTTGAAAACAGCGCAGTGGTTGGTACTACTACTAATGCTTACATTGACACTATAGATGTTAACGGTGAGCCAAAAAGAGTATTAATAGCTGAAGGCTTCCTATATAACCAGCGCTATCCTAAATTTGTTCAATGGTTAAAATCAAAAATGTTTGATGGCGATTTCCCTGAGACCTCGGTTGAGATAGCAGCTGTAGAAGGTTCAGATGCAATTGAATATGAAGGTGGCTGGAAAGAACAAGGACGTATACCTATGAAATTTGACTTTACAGGTGATGCAATTTTAGGTATTGACCCTGCAGATGACGCTGCCATTTTACTTGAATTAAACAGTAACAAAAAGGAGGATAATTTAATGTCAAAATCTCAAGAAGAAGTAGTCCTTGAGTTAAACAACAAACTTGATAATAAGAATAAAGAAATTGGAGAGTTAAATCAAAAAGTTGAGAAACTTACTGAGGACTTAAAGCAAAAAACTGAAGAACTGAATGCTGCTGTTAAAGCTGCAAAGGATGAAAAAGCTAAGGCTGATGCAAAAGAAAAAGAAGCGCAAAAAGCTAAGGATGAAAAAGCTAAGGCAGATGAAGAGCTTAATTCCCTAAAGGAATTCAAAAACAAGGCGGTAGCCGAAAAGATGCAAGGAGAGCTTAACCAAGCTTTAAAGGAATATTCTCCTGAAGAAAAGGATGTCGCAAAAGAGAAAATTGAAATGTTCTCTAAGTCCCCTTCTGTCGAGCTTAAAAACGAAATTATTTCTGAAATCAACTCAGCAATCGCTCGATCCTTCATCGCTGCACGCTCAAAGAAGCAAGCCTCTGAGACTAATAGCACAAATTTCGATATTTATTCAGAAGTTCGTGATTCTGGGCAACAAAGTTCAGTGACTATTGATGAACTTTATTAAGATAAAATAACACTTTTATATAATTTAGGAGGAATACTCAATGTTCAAATTCGGAACAATTGGTGCTTATAAACAAGTACGAAATAATCCACGTTGCAAGGCTAGTGTCGATTTAGTCCCTGGTTTAGCCGTAATCCCTAACG
Organism: Bacillus sp. ChL18; assembly: GCF_026241425.1. Classification (NCBI taxonomy): domain Bacteria; kingdom Bacillati; phylum Bacillota; class Bacilli; order Caryophanales; family Bacillaceae; genus Bacillus; species Bacillus sp. ChL18. Next base: position 1,342,881 of record NZ_JAPHWE010000001.1, read on the forward strand.
ATTCTTCTGGTAACGCATTCCCGCCAGGCGCATCTTCAACTGCAAAAGGTGATGTGTATGTTGTTGGAAACATTATTGATAAACCTGAAATTCGCAATAAAGAAGACTTCAAAGTTCTAAAAGGTGAATATGTCCTTGCTTTTAATTTAGCTGACTTAAAAGGACTGCCAATTGAACTTAGCTCAGACGTAGTAGTTGATTATGATGCGCTTGTTAAAGATGACGTATTGGTTCCTGCTGCGGACAAATCAGGTAAATGGGTTAAAGCTGGAGATGACGTTGCAGAGTTTAAAGTATCTCTAAAAGTCTTAGAGAAAAATACATTTGGCGGAAAAGGTTTGTACCTAACAGTACAGGCTTAATTAATATTCTGGAGGTAATTATTAATGTTTACAGTTGAATTAAACAATGTTCAAAAAGACTCAAACCATTATGCAAATGCTAAATTGAATGCTAAGTCCCCTATTGTAGAAATCTTTTCTGCAGCTGCAACGGGTCAAGATCTTTCCAAGTTTGGGGCAAAAGCCAATGCTGCTATGACCCATGTGAAGGAACTAGCTTCCAAAGCTCTTATGGGCAACCCTGTAGCTAAAGCCGAGATCAACACAATTGTGCGTTATGCTATTGAGCCTAAACTTGTTTCAGCAATTAAGCTATTTGATTTTATGGGCACGTTTAGAAATATTGGCTATGATCAGCAACCAATGATGACAACATATGCACATGAATCCATCCGAAGCCAATTCCAAGCATCCCGTGGTGACGTACCGTTCGCTACTACAACTTGGAGCGAATATCCAATTGGAACTCAAACCATTTCTTCTGGCTATGCTGTTAACTATCGTGAGATTCAAAGTGGAAACCTCGATAAAGTAGCTGAAGGCATGGAACAAGTTCAAACAGATATGATGAACAAAGCAATGTACTATGTAGTAAATGAAATGTTCAATGCAATTAAAAATGCAACAGGCGTTAAATACTTTGCTGAAACTGAAAATATCACCAAATCATCTGTAGACGATATAATCACAAAGATTCGCCGATTTGGACAACCTTCTATTGTTGGTGACTTTTCTGTTGTTTCTCAGTTAAATGACTTTGCAGGATTCCAGGCTGTAGCCGGAGATGCTTCAAGCACTAAGCTCCCTCAATCTGTAATGGATGAAATCCGAAGAACCGGATTGCTTAACACTTATAAAGGTTCTTCTGTTGTAGAATTGCCTAACTCTTATAATCTTACTGAATTAAACAAAGCCGGCGACAACTTCAAAACATATCTTCCTGAAGGTCTTCTCTTCTTCATTCCTCAAGGCAAAAAGTCTCCTCTTCAAGTATTCCAAAAAGGCGGACTTACTTCAATGAATGGTAACGACATCATCACTGGAACTGAGATCACTCGTTTTGATATGGAAATTGGAGCTGGTGTAGCCAAAGGGCAAGAGCATCAAATTGGTCTCATCAGAGACACCAAATATGAATTGCCACAAATTTAAACAATTTAAAATCTAGGAGGGCTGTGTCCCTCCTTTTATTTTTGGAGGGATTACATGTCTTTTAATTTAGATAAAAAAATCACAATTAAAAATTTATGTCCATGGGACTTATATTTCCGAAAGATTGACACTCACGGTGACTTCAGATTGCCGGCCAATGGAATCAGACAGATTACAGCTGGAGAAGTGCAATCCCAAGTTTATGACAATACCTCACTGTTTACTGGAACGGACGGTCAAGGTACCCATGCCAAAATCTATATCGATGACAAAGAAACCCGGGTACACTTAGGTTTCGAGACTGATGATAAAGACGACAAGCAAGAAGTTGTTACTGTAGAACGGATTAAGCAAATCTTGGGGTATAAAACACAAAAAGCCTTCGAAGAAAACGTTCAAAAGGAAATCTTACTTGAGTCTGAAAAAGCTCAACTGTTTGATGTAGCTAAAAAAGAAAAGATTAATGATTACGCCAAGATTAAGTTTATTGAAGACTACACTGGATTTAAATTTGATACTCAATCATAAGGGGGTTAAATCTTGACTCCTTATGAGAAAGTAATTAACGTTTTCCACTCAATGTTTCAATCAAATGAAGTTCTCCCCGATGGACTTGAGCAGCAATTTTTCACTAACGCCGTGGGTGAATATGAAACTGAACTAACGGAACTTGGCTTTGATGAAGAGTCCAATACATTTAAAGATCCCCTCACATCTCCTCAAATTCAGATTTTAGGAATGCTCATGTATAAAGGTTATCTTGGAAGATACCGGGACAGAGCCCTAAAATTAAATAACGTTGTGGGGCGAGATATTCAATTGACGGGGTTAGCAAATACAAAAGCTCAAGTTAACAGGGCATACGAAGACCTAATCGATGATATCGAAAAAAAGTTGAGTAAATTAAAAATGAATAACTTTGATTGAGGTGATTAGATGTCTATAGATTGGTATCTAACCTCTTCTTCAAATTATTTGAGTGGCTGGGAAAACGAAGAGTTTAATTCAAACAAGTATGAAATTTTCAAAGAAATCTTAGCAAATTCACCTGAAACTTACGATATTGAATTGAATGGCAAGCCTGAACAGGTAATAATTCAAACCACTCAGGATAGTGAAACAAAAAAAGTCCTTACAGTTTTAGGCTTATTAAATCGTGGAGACTTGATTTTATATGACGGTAGTTACTGGTTAGTTAATTCACGCCCTACCGATAACAAAATGAATGACAGTGCTACTATGCGGCTTTGTAATTCATCAATTAGTCTGACCTCTTCTGATAAACTAATTGATTCTGGAGAGATTGATGAAGTTACAGGAAGACCAATAAAGATTAAAGTCCCTGGTGATAAAGTTGACATCCCGTGTGTATTAGAACGAACAACCTCAACAATTGGATCAGAATTGGCTATAAACATTCCTGAGGGGCAAGCACATGTCACCATCCCCTTTTTAAAACATGAAAAATTAAAGAAGGGTCTTTTTCTTTCTTTTTATGGCGAGGAATTCCGTGTTGATGATATAGACTATTCCAAGGTCTATGGAGACACTGGAACAATTAGACTTATAGCCAAAAAGAAAGTTGGAGGTGATAGCGAATGAGTATGATGGTCGAACATATGACAACTGTATTCAGAACCATTATGAATGATACAGAATTGAATCGTCTTTTATATTATAAGGATGACCCTCTCTCCTCTTCACTCCCTGACGTTCAGACATTGGAAAATTATTATGATCCAGTTGATGATTCCCCATCAATATTAAGCTCAATAATTAAACGTGCTCCCAAAACCGATGATTTAACCGATCAACCAATTTGCAGGCTTTGTGTTTATCTTGGCAATGGAATCCCTAAACCCTCAACCCAAAGTGTGATGCTGCTAGATCAAGATTTGATGATTGATGTTTATACACACATTAACACCTATGAAGAGACTGAGTTCAGGAATCTGAAAATTACGGATCGTATTTGTGACATGCTTTTCAATCAAAATTTTGCTGGTATCGGTAAAAATGTTAAATACACAAGACTGCTCATATCGAACGCACCTGAAGGGTATTTGGGATACAAATTAATATTCACTTTCGGAGCTATGAAATGATTGATATGGAGTTTTTCATTACTGGAGAACCTATCTCTACAGATCTTGGTGAATGCAGATTCATCAAAGTTAAAGAGTACGGTCAGTTAGCCAATTATTTAAGGCTAATCAAAATGTCCAAAAAAGAGATCATTTATGTTTATAGCAAAGAAGATGTTAATCGTTTTGGGGAACTTGATGAGCTTATTGCTGAATTAAAAAAAATGACTCTTTATGAAATTTCGGGTACCCTTCCTAATTTTCAAGAAGCCTATAGCACAGTGTTTTCTAAAATGTTCAATGGAGAAGAAATACTGGATAAGCTTACTCCAGACAACTTCGATTCCATTAGAGAACTTGTATTAAAAATGTGTTGTTTGAAGGAAGAAAAAATAAGCTCCAATCCTGAGATTCAAAAAGCTAATGAGCGAAGCAAAAGAGTCAAGAGTCAAGATGTGGATCCAGTTAATATGGCAGATATCATTAGCACAGTGTCAACTTATGCAGGCTATCTTTATAAAGACATTAATGACATGACCCTGTTTCAACTTTATATGACTTATCACCGGATTGCTCAATTCAAGCAATATGACACTTCTATCCTCTTTGCTACAGTTTCACCAGAAGCAGGTAAAAATATTGTGAACTGGGATAAACACATTGACTTATTTGAGGAAGAGAAACATTACATAAGCCGGGATAAATTTATCAATGAGACCAAGGGTTTTTCTAAGGGCAGCTAATAGCTGTTCCTTTTTTATTTTAAGGAGGAAATCTATAGATGAAAACAGTTATTCAAGATACAGCTGACGTTTATTTCAGAAGAAAATCTGATGGTCAGCTTGTATTCACAGCAGAAGCACAAACAGCTTCATTCTCCCAAGCCATCTCCGAAGACAAGCTTCGTGGTGGTATCGGGAATAAACCACTTTATATCTTAAAGTCTGAAAAAGAAATCAATCTTACTGTCAAGAATGCATTTTTCGACCTTGAATGGTTGGCAATGACACAAGGTGAAACAATTGAGGAAGAAGCAAAAGTTCAGGTTTTTGACCGTGAACATGGTCTAATTGTTGATGACAAAAATACGGTTACTCTTAAAGGTAAACCGGTAAGTGATATAACCTTCTTCAACAAAAAAGGATTAACTTATAAGACGCCTGTGTCTACAGATGGCACGTATTTAATCCCTACTGGATTTGCTGGTACAAAAGAGAAATTAACAGCCGTATATCAGATTAACAAAATCGGCAGACGGCTCGCTATTAAAGCAAGTAAATTCTCCGAGCGATATGAAGTTGAGTACCGTACAATTGCGTATAACCCTGATACCGAAGAGGTCTATAGTGATATCTATATTCAATTCCCTAACGTATCCCCTTCAGGTGAGTTTGAAATGTCCCTCGAAAACGGTAATGCATTAGCTCCAGAAATTAAATTTGAAGCACTGGCCGACACTGACACAGACGAGATGGCAGTTGTTATTGAAGCGAGCAGAGATGATAATGTAGCCACTCCAGATCCTGACCCTGATACAGAAACTCAAACTAAATCCGTAGACGTTGGCAATTAATTTTACAGGAGTGATTTTTAATGGCAGCAAAACTTAATGATTTCGATGGCGTAAAATCTTCAGCTAGAGATGATGGAAACGGCGGTTTAGTAACTGACATTCATCTCAAATCACAAGAAAAGCCTCTACAAGTTGACTTCCCTCAAGCTGGTTTGGATGCTATCAAAGGGATCCAAGTACAATCCCCTTCCGTGACCTTGAATGAAAGAGATCCCGGTTTCTCCTCTTTTAAGACGGATAAATTCACTGTTACTTCAACAGCTCAAAAAGTTACCGCAGGTATCACTGACAGAACAGCACTTACTATTTATCCTCCTGCAGAAGGCACGATTTACATTGGAAACTCTACTGTAACTGCTGATACAGGTATCCCATTGACAGCCGGCGACAAACCTTTCTCGGTGCCTGTTGCTACCGGCAAAACACTTTTTGTATATGTGATTAATGACGGTACTGACAGAGACGTAAGAGTATTTGAAGCTAAATAAATTGAGGGGATCTTTCCCCTCTCCTTTTTAAATAAAAGTCAGTTTTTAAACAGACTTAGGAGGTGGAGTTGTTGACAGAAACCGATGAAAATATTTTAAAAACCATTCCAGATAAAGCAACCTTTACATTCCACGAAGCAACAACTGCCCCGTCTGAAGGTGAAGAATTTGTAGTATCACATTATCGGGATATTACTGTTAAGATCTCTGGTTCCTCAACTTCAAGAGAAATAAAATTCTTTGCCGTAGATGAAAATGGTGAAAAGACAGAAATTGCTGGAACAAACAAAACTGATTTTCAATTAGGTACGGGCACATTGAATACAAATGAAAACTGGGATTTCGATATTGCGGGGCTTTTCAAATTCATGGTTGAGGTCATTTCCGTAAATGGAGATGTTACGGTTAAAGGAATTGCGGTGAGTTAATGAGCAGCAGTAAATTTGTAGGTCAGCTCAAACAAAACAATATACAAATCAATAACCTTAAAGATCAATTTTTCAGAACTGAATCTCATATGTCTGATCATGAAAAACGTTTATCCGATAAGGTCGATGAGTTCATGGAAAAGCAAAATTCGGAATTAAAGTCGCATACTCAGAATACAGAAAACCCGCACAAAGTGACTAAAGAGCAAGTCGGATTATCAAATGTACTTAATGAAGAGCAAGCCACAAAAGTTGCTTTTGATGACCATCTTAATGATAAGAAAAATCCTCATGCAGTTACTAAAAGCCAAGTTGGTTTGTCTAAGGTTGATAATGTTCAACAAGCAGCAAAAATTGATTTTGACGCTCACGATGCAGACCTCGATCGACATATCACAAAGGATGAGCGCAGTTATTGGAACAGCTCTGATGAAAGGTCAAAGTCTTTCTTAGCTGAACATACTAACGATCAATCAAACCCACACAAGGTTACTGCTGAACAGGTTGGACTTGGGAATGTAGACAATGTAAAACAAGCTAATAAAAGTGACTTTGATAATCATCTGAATGACACTAATGTTCATATCAACAAATCTGATCGAGATAGATGGGACGCTGCTCAACTTTTCAAACTCACTGCCGATGATGGGAAAGTATTCTACAAAGGTAGCTCCGAAAAAACGGAGTACAATGATTTGATTAACACTGGATTTTATTTAATCGCAAACCAGGGGCTTCACTCCCCTGCCAACTTATCCAATGTCTATTTAGCTGTCATGAACTATGGAACTACAATTGCACAATTTGCATTAGAAGCGTATTACGGAACACATACTTATTTCCGTTTTAGAAAAAGTGATTCAACTTGGACTTCATGGCAAACACACGAAACGACTGACGGAGCACAAGCTAGAGCTACTACCGCACTCAACTCAGCGAAAGCCTACACCGATGCCCACGAAGCAAAAACTGATATTCACGTTACTTTAGATGACAAAGCTAGATGGAGTGGTACATCAGGTTCTTGGAACCCAGTTACACTTATTAATGGAGCTACACAATACTCCACTTACCCTTTCAAATTCTCAAGTGTAAACAATGTGTTATGGCTAAGAGGATCTTTCGGGACATTGCCGGCCATTGGAACTGCAGTTGCTAAATTCTCAACCAAGCCAACACAGCTGGTGGATTTTGTAGTACCCACAATTGGATCATATGGAACAGCGAGATTTGCCTTCACAACAGATGGAGATTTACGTTTTGATGGATTGTACGCTAATGACATTAACAGTGTTTCCAGAGTTTCATTTAATATAGGAATTCCTTTATGGTAGTAGGTGAAAATATTATGCATGTTCTTTATTACGATGAGAACTTTATGTACGCTGGAGAAGACTTCATTGAAGGCGATGCTCTTCCTCCAAATAGTACAACTGCTGTCCCAGACCCCACAATAATCTTGCCCAAATATGATCCCAAGAAAAATAAATGGATTGAATCAGCAACTGAAGAATACAAGGATAGTGTTAAACCAAGCATCCCTGAACCTAACGATTTTGAAATAATAGGACAGACCCTATCCCAACTCCGCTTAAGCTTGTTACAAGTCAACAAAACAATAAGCACAATGTTAAAAGATATTGCTGATCTAAAGGGAGGTTCATAAAATAACTACATACAATTATTGGGTTAATGCCCTGAGTCGAAAATGGGCAACCGTCGATCAAGTCAAAGAAGCTTACCAGGAATTCAACGATGTGACAAAAGAAGAGCTCCAATTAGGAGTAAAGAATGGTTTAGTCACTTTAGAAGAGTACAAAGAAATCACTGGCGAAGACTACGAAGAAGCAGACACAGAATAAAATACAAGTTTTATTTAGACACCTCTCCCCTTTTGAGGTGTCTTTTTATTGAGTTCAGAGGATATATAAGGAGGAAATGAGATGGCATCGAAAAAATTAAATCTTGGGTTGATCGAAGAAAGTGTAAGCAAATATGACAAGAAAGAACGAGTGCAACTTACCGATGACGTTCATGTTTTTATTTACCCTTACTTCTCCCCTACCCGCTTAACCAAAATGCTTACTGAATTAATTACGGATCAAGAAGAGGCAAAAGAAGCAGGAATTAAGTTTGAAGATATCAATCCTGTTCATTGGGGACACTTTTCACTAATAAAAGAATTTACAGACTTAGGCATTCCAAACGATATCAAAAATAAGGTTAAGTGGTTTGTTAAATTAATAGACTCCGAATATTTCCCAATGATTATTAAAAGCTTTCCTGAAGAAAGTATAGAGAAACTTGAAAAAGCAGCAAAAATGATGAAGATGAGTTTAGACAAATTTTCCAACATGTCTAAAAAAGAAATAAATGAACTCATCCTTAATAGGGTCGAAGAGATTGAAAATGAACAAGAGGCTGAATAATGGCCAAGAACATAAAGGAAATAGCAGCACTAATTGAATTTGCCGCGAAGCAAGCCGTTCAAAAACAGTCAAACACAAAAAATACGCTGATTAAAACAGGTCAAGAGCATGTGCAATCTGATGTGTACGACGCCTACGATCCCCTAGAATATGAACGTACATCTCTTTTGAAGGACTCCTTTGTCATTCAAAACGAATCTAACGGAATTTCATTAGACAATACCCGTGGAGACAACGGTAAGGATGTTGCCACGGTTGTTGAGACTGGTCAAGGGTACACGTATCCAGATAAATACGATTATGGATACGGAAAACCACGCCCATTTATGAAGAATACTGCTGAATCCTTAAAAGATGGACGATTAGTTGCTGCTATCAAGAAAGATTTAAATGCAAGTGGTATTAAAACAGAATAACGGTGGTGTATTAATGGCCAGAGAAATAAAACAAAACATGATGCGCTCTAGAGCCGAAAAGTTGCCCGAAGTCACGGATGAAATGTGGGGTCAGATTGATGACGAGCATAGAAGCTTAACACAAGAATTTCTTGATGCCCACTCATTCCGAGATAAAACCAGGAAGCAATACAACTCCTCTCTTCGTCAGTTCTTCTGGTGGGTGCATAATTCCTTGAATGGGAAGAAGCTTTACAAAATATCAAAAAGGGATTTCATCAGATATCAAAGCTTCCTTAAAAATAGAGGGATGTCTTCAAGTGGAATAGCTTTAAAAAAGGCTGGAGTATCTTCTTTAAATAACTACATTGAAAATGTTGTTGCTGAAGATGACGATAATTACAAATCATTCAGGAACTTCACAAGAGGTCTCCCTGCCATCCCTAAAACAACCACGTATGAAAAAGTAAAGGTTACTTACGATGAATACAGAACAATGATGAAAGTGCTTGAAGAAGATAAAAACTATTTGGGGATGGCTTGGTTAGCTACTGCCTTTAATGTAGGTGCCAGAAGAGCTGAAATCATTCAGTTTAAAACCGAAATCCTGAATTATGAGATACCTGAAGGTCAATCTTATGTCATGGCTCACAAAGTTCTTGGAAAAGGAAAAGGCGAAGGAAAACCCCTCGACTACATGATTAACACAGAAGCACTGGAATATTTGAAGCTTTGGCACGAACAACGGGGATATGACCATGAATATCTATTTACTACACAGTACGGTGGCCAACCAAGACAAATGTCAGAGGGTTGGGCTGACTATTTTTGTTCTGATGTTCTTTCTGATATCCTCGGTCGCCGCATTAACCCTCACCTCTTTAAGGCCTCCTGTATTACTTACCTTCTTGAAGTCAAGAAAATTAAGATTGAGCTCGTGAGTAAATATGTTGCACAGCATAATGACGTTTCTACAACAATTAAGCATTACGACCTTCGTGATTTTAAAGAAGAAAAGAATCAAATCTTCTCGTAAACATTATGAGTCTCTTCAACCCTCACCAAAGTTCAATTGAGAATATGCAACAGCAAATTAATGAATTGAACGAAGCTGTGGCTGAATTAACTAGGCTGCTTGATACTAAAGCAGATAAGAATCAATTCGGGTCTAAACAGATTGATGAATCCAAGATCAGTGACGGTAAAGTTCTTGTTTACAATGCAAACACCGGTAAACTTGAATACGGTAAGATTAAGAAAAGCTTGTTGGGAGACATATCAATTGATTTGCTTTAGGTAGCACTCTTTATGAAATCCCTCTTTTATGCAGAATCAAAATCCTTCAGCCGAAGGGTTTTGCTTATGGATAAAACCTTAAACTTATTTCCATATTTGACGATAATATGGAGAGGTGATTGTATGGAAGCAGTTAAGGCCTATAAGAATATTTATAAACATAAATTTGCTGAAAAATTAATATGCTCCAGTAATGAAGAGCTCCTTAAATTTATCGAAGAAGAATTCCCTAGAAAGCCTATCAGTTCTTATAAAACTTACAAACAAAAAATAGAGGCACTGAGCACCTTAGATGACACAGAATTAAATTTAGCAATAGCTAGAATGACCAATATTGAAAATATACACGATCACACCAAACTTTGGCCTGTTGGAAGTTTATTAGTAGCCACCTCTTTTATTGCTCTACAAATCATATTAAAAGTAAATATAACAAAAATAGATAAAGACAACTATCTTAACGCTTTGTACTATGTTTTGTTGGCTATGGCTGTGTGTTTATCATTCTTATTAAGTATGCAAAAAGAAAGAAAAAAAGTAGTAACGGCAAGCTTTTTCAAGGAATTGTTGATTCAAATTAAGTCAGATAAGGATTAATGTTGAGTTATTCTAACTTACTGGAAACCATGATATAATGTAGGAAAATAATACTGGTGGTGGTTGGATGGGTTATAAGATTATGGCTTATGGCGGCTATTTTTTATTCAGCCTTTTCTTCTGTTTAATGGATGGTTGGAAACCTCTGGGAGTTTGCTTGACAATCCTAGGCTTACTTATATTAGCTACTGAACCGTACAGGATAAAATCCGCAGCGCTTGCAGATAAGATTAAAAAAAATGCTGAAATGCTAAAGGTCTACGATAGCGAATTTAATCCTGATAATTTCTTTAGCACTTATAAAACCAAAATTGCTTACAATGAAGATAAAGCTATCCTTAAGGTATATCAGCTTAATGGCGAAGAAATAAACGAGTATGTTATCCCTTTTGACCAAATTATTCAATCTGAAATCTCACTGGATGACCAGGTGATTTCGAAGGTTGCCAAATCAGGGATTATTGCTGGAGGATTATTAGGTGGTGGAATCGGTGCAGCAATTGGCGGTTTGTCAGCCTCCTCTACTCAAACAGAAATGGTGAAGTCAATTACGCTTAAAATTACAGTCGAAAACCTCAAAAATCCTATACACTATATCCACTTCCTTCCTTCTCGAGAGGATGATGGATATGAACCTCAAGGTTATAAAAAAGACGGAAATATAATTCAACAGGCTTTGAAAAACGCCGAATATTGGCAAAGTGTTATGGATGTAATTATCAAGAAAACAAGTACAGTCGCTCAATAATTTGAGTGGCTTTTTTATTTGCTCTGATTAGCCCCACTTGAAAGGATGTGACTTATTTTTGAGTCAAGATTTAAAAATAATACTGACCCCAAAAGCTGATACCTCCTCAAAGACTGTCGAACAGTTAAATCAGCAAATTAAATCTCTAGAGAAAAAGCTTAATTCCCTTAATTTAAAGACCAATATTGATGCCTCTGCTTTAAAGACTCTCAACGACTTCTCCTCTGCGGTTGACACTTACCAAAAACATCTCAAATCCTTCAATCAAACAGTTAAAGAAACTACAACGATTACCAGAAATGCTGATGGCACTGTTGAAAAACTAACGCAGCAGTATAAGAAAAATGGCGAAATCATTCAGCGTGAAACAAAGACCATTGACAATCGCAATCAATCATTACGTGAACAAACGCAAGAAGTTAACAGGCTTGCTCAAGCGACTGAAAAACTAGGTCAGGCACAGAAAAGAACAGAACAGAAGAATTCTCAAGGACAAACAACGAGGGTTACTCAAAAGAACCGTAATGGCTTTGACGATATTACCTATACAACTGATCCAAAAACAAACGCTACTACGTCAAAAGTAACAACGAATTATGATCAACAACGAAAAGCTATTGAACAATTAAAGCTAGATTTAGAAAAACTTAGACAGCAAGGAATTGTAACTGACACCACCCTCTCTTCTCTTGGACGGAAATTAAACACCGCTCAAACAGCTCAACAAATTGAAGCATTACAAAACAGAATTAAAATGCTCGATGATAAGTCTGCTGCTGTGGCTAAAAATAATGAACTCCGAAAAACTATTGAGCTTTATCAACGGCAAGCGCAGGTAAACGTACAAAACCTTAATACGCGTTATGGCGATACGATGGGCGCTGGAAGTAGACAAGCTATCCAAGAATATCTGAATGCAGTTAATAGTCTTAACGTAAGTGCCGGCGGAAGCAATATCAGATCTCAAATGCAAAGCTTGAACATGCAATTCAGGGAATTGGCTTCAAATGCGCAATCAGCAGCTAGTCAAGCCTCTTCTTTCGGCGCGGAGCTAACACAAGCTTTCAAAAGCATGTCTACATATTTAATCTCCGGTTCATTGTTCTACGGTGCTATATCTGGACTCAAGGAAATGGTATCTCAGGCGGTTGAAATTGATACTCTAATGACAAACATTAGACGTGTAATGAATGAGCCTGATTACAAGTACAATGAGCTTCTTCAAGAATCAATCAACTTAGGTGACACGCTTTCAAATAAGATCACTGACATTCTGCAAATGACTGGCGATTTTGGACGTATGGGTTTTGATGAAAGTGAACTGTCAACTCTAACAAAAACCGCTCAGGTACTACAAAACGTCTCTGACTTGACTCCTGACGACACAGTTAACACTTTGACTGCCGCAATGCTGAATTTCAATATTGCCGCCAACGATTCTATCTCAATCGCAGATAAGCTTAATGAAGTCGATAACAACTATGCTGTAACTACTCTTGATCTGGCCAATTCAATTCGTAAAGCAGGTAGTACTGCTTCTACTTTTGGCGTTGAATTAAATGATCTGATTGGTTATACTACAGCAATTGCAAGTACCACTCGCGAATCAGGAAACATTGTTGGTAACTCACTTAAAACTATTTTTGCGAGAATTGGAAACAATGAAAGTTCAATTAAAGCTTTAGAACAAATTGGCGTTTCGGTAAAAACCGCTGGCGGAGAAGCTAAGTCAGCAAGTGAACTGATTAGCGAAGTTGCACAAAAATGGGACACACTTTCTGACGCACAAAAACAAAATACCTCAATCGGTGTAGCAGGCATTTACCAACTCTCAAGGTTTAATGCAATGATGAACAACTTTTCTATTGCCCAAAATGCCGCAACGACTGCTTCTAATTCTGCAGGTAGCGCTTGGAGCGAACAACAGAAATACGCAGATAGCTTACAAGCAAGATTAAATAAGCTTCAAAACAATTTCACCGAATTGGCTATAGCTTCATCAGATGCCTTTATTAGTGATGGATTGATTGAGTTCACTCAAGCTCTGGGTTCTTTGTTAAAAGCATCTACTGGAATAATTAACACTGTTGGTTTCCTCCCCCCTCTTTTTGTAACGATTAGCACTGCTACATTGTTACTAAGTAAAAACACGCGAACTTTAGCTACTACTCTTATATTTGGCTCAAAAGCAATGAGACAAGAAGCATTAGCTAGCATCGGATTAGAAGCAGGTATGACCCGCGCTGCTGTTGCATCAAGGGTTTTGAAAACTGCTCTTAGAGGGCTTCTGGTTTCCTCAGTGGTTGGTGTTGCATTTGTTGCACTGGGCTTTGCTTTAGAAAGCATAGTTTCATCTTTCGCAGATGCAAAAAAAGCTAAAGATGATTTTGAACAGAGTCAACAGACCAATGTTGAAGCAATTACAACCAACAAAGACTCCACAGACAAACTATTAAAACAATATAAAGAGCTTCAAAAAGCAAAAGAATCAAGAACCCTTTCATCAGACGAAGAACAAGAATACCTTCAAGTTACTCAGCAATTGGCGCAGACCTTCCCCGCTTTAGTTCAAGGTTATGATTCTCAAGGAAATGCTATTTTAAAAAGTAATAAAGCTTTAGAAGAGGCTATTTCAAATACCAAAGAATATCTTGAACTTAAAAAGACGGAAACTAAAGATAGTGCTAAGAAAACATTCGAAGACGCTGCTAAAGAAATCAAAAAGTCTAAGGATGAACTGAAGCAGTACAAACAAATTGCTGATTATAATGATAAAGGTAGACCAAAATGGGACTTCCTTGCTGATGATGACGATTATAAAATTGCAGCTGATAAAGCGAAACAAGGAATGCTTAAAGCGCAGTCCGATATAGCAAGTGGAAATGCAAAGGTTAGAGATAGTGTCCTCTCAATCGCCCAAGCATACAGTTCTATAGATATCAGCAACACTTTAAAGACGAGTATCAATGATATTGTAGGTAAACTCACTTTAAAAGATGATTTGAATCCTGATGATCTCGATAAATTCTCTTCTGCACTGGGTAAACTCCAAGAGAAAATGCAAACGGCGTTGAATTCAAACGATGAAAAAGCATTTGATAGTGCAAAAAAAGATCTACAAGCCCTTTTGGAGACCTATTCGAAATCCGGTTCTTCTATTGATGTCTTTAAGTTGAGTTTTGATAAGGCACAAAAGAACATTAAAGATGGAGATAAGGCCATTTCTTCTGTTAAATCTGAAGTTGGTGATTTAGGGGAAACTCTTGCTGAGGCAGGTAACCAAGCTGAAGATTTTGGTCAAAAGCTCAAAGAAGCACTTGACGCAAATGATATCAGTCAGATTAAAGATGTAATCAAAGGCATGTCAGAATCAATGCAGTTTGACTCTGTTCAAGGCATTCTTAACGGGGATATTTTTAATAACACCAAAGAACAAGTTGCTCCTTTAAATGAACTTTTAGAAAAGATGGCTGAAGGAAAGAGCATTTCCGCCAATGAAGCTAATGCTCTAATCCAAAAAGATAAAGAATTAGCCAAAGCAATAAGTTATGAAAATGGAGTTATAAAGGTTAACCGAGATGAAGTAATTCGTCAGCGAAAAGTTAAGCTCGATGCATATAATGACATGGTTCAATATAGCAATAAGCTAATGAAAACTGAAGTCAATAATGCCATTAAAACTTTAAACGCTGATTCTTTACGAATTGACAGCCTTAGAAAGCTTCGGAGAGAGCGTAAGCTCGATATATCTGAAGCAGAATTATCTCAGCTTGAAGTTAAATCAATTAACAATGTAGCTGATGCGAAGAAAGAATTACATAAGCTTGAAGAAAAAATGTTGCAACCTGGTGGATTTTCTAACAGCCAAATCTCTGCAATGGATAGCGTTAGGGCTGCTCTTAAATCCTACATCTCAGCATCAGAAGAAGCTACATCTACTCAGGAAACAAACAAACAAGCGTTAATAGAATCAGGTACTTCCCTTGAAAAATGGACAGACGAGCAAGAGAAAGCAAATGAAGAAACCAAAACGTCCATGTACGTGGCTGATAAATACAAGGAAGCTCTGGAGAAAGTTAATGCTGAAGTCGAAAAGTACAATAAGCAGGTAAACGACTATCCAAAGTATTCTCAAAGTTATCGAAATGCCCTGCAGAAAGAAATTAAAGCTCTTCAACAAAAGAAAAAACTTATGCAAGAGCAAGCCAAACTCCTCAAGGATCAAATTAAGTCAGGGAACATTTCACAATACGGTATAGTTACCTCTTCCCTTTCCTCTGGTTCATCTTCTGGTGGTTCTTATTCTTCTGGTGGCGGGTCTTACTCCGGTAAATACTCCAGCTACATTAATTCTGCCGCAAGCAAATACGGTGTTGATCCAGCTCTAATTGCAGCTGTAATCCAACAAGAATCAGGATTCAACGCAAGAGCTCGTTCTGGAGCAGGCGCAGCCGGATTAATGCAGTTGATGCCTTCCACTGCTAAAAGCTTAGGCGTAAACAATGTTTATGATCCTTATCAGAGCATTATGGGTGGCACGAAATATTTAGCCCAACAACTAAGCAAATTTGGTGGCAATGTTGAGAAAGCACTTGCTGCTTATAACGCAGGGCCTGGTAATGTAATTAAATACGGCGGCATCCCTCCTTTCAAAGAAACGCAGAATTATGTTCAGAAGATCATGTCTAATTACACTAAGTCTATGACTTCTGCTAATTCCTCCATTGCAAGCTACTACACGAAGAACAGTGCGTTTAGAATAAGTTCTAAGTATAATGCGCAAGATGGCGCTTACCGATCAACTCCACATAAAGGTATCGACTTCGCAGCAAAAGCTGGAACCGCAATTAAATCGGTTCAAAGTGGAAAAGTTCAAATTGCAGGTTATAGTAAGACTGCCGGTAACTGGGTTGTCATTCAGCAGGATGACGGAAAAGTTGCTAAGTATATGCATATGCTTGATACCCCTTCTGTTAAAGCCGGTCAAACTGTTAAAGCTGGACAGACCATTGGTAAAGTTGGCAGTACGGGTAATTCAACAGGAAATCACCTTCATCTTCAAATTGAGGAAAACGGAAAGACGGTTGACCCTGAGAAGTATTTAAAAGGTGTCGGTACATCTATTTCAGATGCATCCCAAGCTGAAGCAGAACGACAACAAGCAATAGCGCAAGCTAAATCCGACCTCCTCTCTCTCCAAGGTGACATTGATTCAGTAAACGATCAGATACAAGAGCTCAGATATGAGATCGTTCAATCGAAACTCGATGAATATGACAAGCGTATTGGCGATTTTGACGTAAGAATCGCTAAAGACAAAGCGCTCGCTAGTCATTACCTGAGCGACAGTAAAGAATTCCGCAAGTATACAAACGATCAGAAAAAAGCTTTAACTGAACAGCAAAAGATTCAGAGTCAGAAGGTTTCTTTTATTGAAAAAGAAATCAAAACAAACAAAACTCTGAATGCCGCTCAAAGAGCACAGCTTGCTGAGGAATTAAAACAAGCTAAGATTGATCTCATCAATTTCCAAGAAGAAGTAAGAGAACTTCAGGGACAGCTCATCCAATCCAAAGTTGATGAAACGCTTAACGGCATAGAGAAATCAACCAAGAAAACTGAATCCAAGCTTAAAGATGTTAGCAACAAAATATCCATGACCGAGGAAGATAAAGACAAGGTTAAATATTATAGCCAACAGATTAAGCTTATTCAGCAGCAACAGACTGAAGCGAAGAAGTATATCAAACAGTTGGAAGCACAAAAGAAAGCTGCTAAAGGGTTCCCGGACATTCAGAAACAAATTACTGAAGAGATCGAAAATTGGAAAGATAAGCAGAAAGATTATAATCTTGAGCTTTACAACACAAAGAAAGCAATCAAAGATGTGTACAAATCTCTTGCTGATGAAGTTGTCTCTATCTACAAAGAGATGTACGAAAAGATGCGTGATATCGAATTAAAAGCGCACCAAAAAGCTACACAAGACTTGATTGATGAGATTGATAAAACTGATGATGAAGCTAAATACCAAAAAGAGCTCAAAGAAAAGAATCAGGCTATTCAGGAAACCAAAGATAAGCTAAATAAACTGTCTCTCGATGACTCAGATGAAGCAAAATCACAGGTTAAAGACTTAGAAAAGCAACTTCAAGAACAGCAAGAAGCATTAGATGAGTTTCTTAAAGATCGTGAAAACAGTAAACGAAAAGAATCGTTACAAGATCAGCTTCAAAAAGATGAAGATTCAATTAACAAGAAATACGATGATCTCGTTAATGATGAGCGTGGGTTTAAGGAACTTGAGAAAAAGCTAATGGATGGGAAGATTACTGATATTGCTAAGCAACTGAATGAATTCTCTAAGTTCATTAACAGCAATATGGAGTCCATAGGGAAAAGCATCTCCAATAACCTGATCGATAAGCTTAAAGAAGCCTCCAATGCCCTGAATACTGTGACCAAAGGTAATAAAACTGGGAAAAAGGTATCCTCTTTTGGATCGGGTGGATATACAGGTACAGGACTAGGCGCAGGTAAACTCGCTTTCCTTCATGATAAAGAACTTATCCTTAATAAAACTGATACTGCAAACATCTTAGATACAGTAAAAGCTGTACGTGAGAACAATACTCCAAGTGAAGAGACACCTAAATGGGGGCAAGGTGGAAAATTAGCAGCCTTGATTAACAAAGGAATCACAACTATCCCATCAATAATTCCGAATATTAATCAATCGAGTCTTTCTAATAGTTTGATCCCGACTATTCAAAACCTCTCTTCCCCACCAGACGCAGCTAAGTCAGTAAATGGCACTGTAAACAACAATGATTTTAAAGTTGAATTCACCATTAACGAATCAGGGAATCCTCAGAAAACAGCTGATTTTGTATTCAATAAATTTGCAAATGGTCTTAAAAACAAAGGCATAAATTTCAACAACTCATGAGCCAGTTAATATGCTGGCTCTTCTTATTTTTGAGGTGATAAAAATTGATTAGAGAAAGCCTCTATTTTTTATTTAATGACGAAAAATCAAGTGACTATGGCGTCACAAATGTTAACACTGATTCAGGCTTGGTCGAAGAACCGTTTTTAGGCTCAAGAACAGTTAATGAGACTTATGTAAAGGGGCGGCCTGAGCCCTACACTGAAGGTGTTAAACAGGAACCTAAGCAATTCCCATTGAATTTTTATCTCGGTGATCACTTTGATGAAAAGAATGTACGAGCAATTAAACGTTGGTTAAGTGTAGATGATTACAAGCCTTTTGCGTTTAGCCAAAACCTTGATATCGTTTATTATGCAATGCCAGTAGATACAGCTGATTTAGTTCATAATGCCGCTCGTAATGGCTACGTCCGGTTAACTATGAAATGCAACTCCCCTTACGCTTACAGTCGAAATGCAATCACTCATGCATTTGATATATCCTCTGGTACTGAAATTGTTGAGTTGCATAATAAAGGCGATGTAAACATCTTCCCCTCTTTAGAAATATTGAAAATTGGTGATGGTGACATAAAAATCGAAAATCTCAGTGATTTCAGCGAACCGTTTTTATTCAGCAACTTGAAAGATAAGGAGCTCTTAAAAATAAACGGCGAAAAAGAAATTATTGAGTCTAATCTTTATGGCAATGAGCGCTATGACGATTTTAATGACCAGTACTTGAGGTTGGGCTTTGGAAGGAACAGATTAAAGGTTACAGGCAATTGTAAATTAAGATTTTCATTTAGATACAAGTATTTGTAGGAGGAGTTAGACATTTGATTACAATTCGTAAAGATACGGAAATTAAAGATATTCGTCTTTCCCTAGCCAAACCAAATAAAACAAAGATCGCAAATATTGATGAAGTAATCAATCCCATGGTAACGCTCAATCACGGCAGTAATGTACACGAATTAACATTCTCAATCCCTTTAACTGCTACTTACGATGGTGTAAATAAACGGAATCACGTTGTTGATCTATTGAGACCTTGGTACTTAATAAAAACAGAATTTTATGGACTTACAATCTGGTTTACAGTAGTCAAGAAAACCAAATCATACAGCAATGATATGGACACTATCCAGGTTGAATGCAAATCACTTCAATATGTACTTTCTAAGCAAGGTGTCATTAAGTATGAAGAAACTTCGAAAAATCTTAAAGAGGTCGCAACCGCCTGTCTAAAAAATACTGAATGGTCTATCGGTTTTATTGATCCCCTCTTCAATTTAAAATACAGACAGTTTGATATTTCTTCTTCAAACAAGCTTGATTTTATGTATTCGATTTGTGAGAAATTCGAAGCGATTCCTGTTTTTAATACAATTGACTGCACAGTTGATTTTTACAAAGAATCTGATGTGTCTAAATATAAGGGTCTCAAAATAACCCCTGCCCAATATATGATTTCTCTGGATGACATTGAGGATATGGATGATGTTGTTACAAGGATTTATGCTTCAGGTAAAGATGGTTTAAGCATCAACTCCGTAAATCCAACTGGACAATCATACATAGACGATTTTTCGTACTTCCTCTACCCTTTTCAGCGTGAACAGGAGCGAAATGTAATTCAAAGAAGCAACTACATGTCTGATGCTCTTTGTCATGCAATTTTAGATTACAACGACCTGGTTAATAATGAGGGTAGCTCTTTCTACAAACTTTTAGAAGAGAAAAAGAAAGCCGAGGAAAAAGAAACAGCATCGAATAATGACCTATATACGTTGCAGCTTGATTTCCAAAAGATATTGGACAGGATTACAGTTGCAAGTAAAGCCGGCGATGATACTACTGATCTAATAAAGCAAAGAGATGCTAAATCAAAAGAAGTTGAATCAAAAAAAGCAGAAATTAAAGCAATACAAGCCTCTATCACACAAATCTCAACACAGATTACCACCCTTAAAGATAAACTGTCTTTTGAAAAGAACTTCAGCACTGAACTCCAGAAAGAACTTTCAAAATACATTATTACAGCCGAATGGTCTAATGACAGCATCTTTGATGAGAATGAATTATATGACGCTGCAAACGAAGAACTTGAAAACCGAAATGCACCAGCTGTTAATCTGACATTAGGTTTAGTGAACTTTTTCAATTGCATTAGTGAAAAACATAACTGGGATAGGTTTTCTCTTGGCGACATCGTAAGGGTACAACAGAAAAGCTTCTATACCGATGTAAAAGCAACAATAACAGCTATTTCGATTGATTTTGAACAGTCTAACTTGAGCGTTACAGTTTCAAACGGTAAACGCGCTTCATCGGATTTTGAGAACATGCTGAAAACAGTTTATCGAACAAATAAAATTAGCACGGAGACAAACAAAAGAAAAATCAAGTACGATGAGGTTACTGAAAACTTCAACCGACGTAATGACAGGATTGCTGTTAAACCAGCCTCCCCTATTATTGCAAAGGACGGAACTGCCATTTCTCATACGACCAATGATGATGGTTCTGTTGATGTAACTTTCCAATGGGACTATGTTGAATCAGACGAAGATCAATACAATATTGATGGTTTTGAAATATATCTGCATGGAAGCAGCAAAAATGAAGAGTACGTTTTTGGCTCAAAAATGGCAAGTGAAGACCTGAAGAATGTAAAGTATGACAAACGAGCTACTACATTTACAGGACTCCCCTCCAATATGTACTACACAATTGGTATTCAAGCCTATCGAAGAGTTGATGCAGATATAGAGATAACTCAATTCATTGGATCTGACATCGTAAAATCCCTTCATCCAAACGAAAACCCCTACCTCCCTTCTTCTACTGTAGAAGTCAAAGGAAAGCTTAATGGCTCGAAATACACTGTCTCCTCAACTGAACCAGAAGAGCCTGAGGCAAACGATTTATGGACTAATACAGTTACCGGTGTTGTTTCATCTTACGACGGCGAAAAATGGGTTTCCAGTGATCAAAAAACTGCCGAATTAGTTGAAACCACAGCAGCACAAGTTGACACTAAGCTGTCCGACTATGATAGTCGTGTTCAAAACATTGAACTCAATAACCTTTTGGTCAACCCCTTGAAATGGAAAGGTGGAAATGTTTCAGCATTTGGCCGTAAATACTATGCCGATGTCAGTTATGATTCAACTGTTTTAAACTTAAATACAATCACTATTCCTATCCTTATTAATGCAGTGGATGCTTCAGACTCAAACCCAACTGTTGTGGATTACACTTATAACGAAGCGTGGGATATGATCCCTAAACTCAAAAATGACGGGTACAACATTATTTTAGAACCCTACCCCTTCATCGCAAATGGAACGATAGCTGAAACCGATTGGATCCCTTCTGATCTAAACCAATGGTTCGCAGCATGGAACAACATCCTGCAAGACTTCGCTAAAAAATGCGAACAATTTAATTTAGACGGCTTATACATTGCTTCAAACTTAGTTCATATGGAAGACTCAACAGAAAAGTGGAAATCAGTTATTACAAGCCTTAGGAGTTTGTTTTCTGGCAAGATACTCTACCGGACAAATTATTGGGTAACCGCTGATTGGGCTCCCGAAACGATTGCTGCGTATAATAAAAAGCTGAACAATCCTCTATTCGGACTAGTTGATATTATTGCAATAGCAGCTTACTTTGAATTAACTGATAATCGAAATCCATCTGTCGATCAGTTAATTGATGCTATTTATAGCGTACCGTTATATGGACGAGGACAGAATATATTCAAGGAAATCAAAGCATTTTACGATAAATGGAATAAGCCGATCTTCTTTGGTGAACTTGGCATCCCACCTTACAGTAACTCTCCTGAACAGCCCCATAACGCATTCGGTGACCTAGGGGAATACAATGAATCAATTCAAGCGAATTGGTTTGAAGCATGGGTTAGAGTTTTTCAAGCTCAAGATTGGTGGCAAGGATATTCTGTATATGCAATTTCAGATGAGAAGTCTGTTTACAACGTAATTGACAAAAAAGCTGAATCCATTATTAGAGGACAAACATTAGGTGGTACTAAGGGCAAACTGCAGAGTTTAGAAGAAAGAGTCGCGCACTTAGAAGAACTAATCAAATCAATTACACAATAAGAAAGGACGGTGAATTTAGTTTGGATTTTCCTCAGCTCTATAACGATCCCACCCTTTCTCAAAAAAGGAAGGGGTCAATCGATGACCCTTATTTAAGCTATAGTGAAACTTTAACTGTTTACAATGGTCGAGCCTTACTTACAGAAGTACCTAACCGTGAGTATAGAGTCGAGATTAGCGGTGACAGTAAAGAATGGCGAGAAATTGAAGATGGTGAATTAGAAGACAACTACTTTAAGGTTGATTACCTTATGGGAGTTGTCTTTTTCAATGGTTCAAATGAAGGTAAATCACTTACTTTTACATATCAAGGAGAAGGCGCATCCTTCTTCCCTGCCTCAAGAATATGGATTAAACGACAAGGAAATATGGTCATTGAAACACTTCAAGGCTTAATTGATGATGCAGAAGATGCCATTATTCGTATCAACGAACGTATTGCTGAATGTGAACGTGTCACCAAGCGATGTATTGAAATAACAAATTGGTGCAGACAAGCAACATCAGATTATGAGTATGTAGTTGAGAACACTAGAAAAATATACAAACCCTCTGTTTATACATTCGCAGATATACAAACAACTTACCCCAATCCACTTATCGGATGGACGGTTGCTGTAAAAGAAAACAAAACCGTGTACAGATGGGATGGTTTTGATTGGATTGATATTGGAACTTCGGAAGCTTACGAAGGTTTCAATATCTTATTAAGCGCTGTAGAACCTTTCAATACTAATTATGTATGGTATCAGGATGAAGGCTTAATTCCAGAAAAACAAAGAGTTGTTATATCAAATAGTGCTCCAGAATCAGGTGCAGTTTGGTATGAAATTGACTAAGGAGACTTCGATCGGGTCTCTTTTTTATGGAGGTAAATGAATGGGATTTAAATATTACGACAAGAAAACAGAGCAGTATGTACCCATGTCGATTGAATTACTCAAATCCGATGGGGTATCATTCACTGCTCCTGAAATCAAAAAAGCATTTGATACCGCTTCTCAAGACATTGCAAACGTAATAAGTACAGTCGATTCTAGTTTAACAGATATCAAAAACACTATTGGAGACATTTCAAAAATCCCTGCATCCGGTGCAACAATTGTTGATAAAGTCTTAAATGAATTTATCAGACGAAGTGTCAATGTTCAGGATTTTGGAGCTAAGGGTGATGGTGTTACTGATGACACTGAAGCTTTCAAAGCTGCCTTTGCAAGTGGTAAACGAGAGGTTTTTGTACCTGCAGGTATTTATATGGTTCAAGGATTACATATCCCTTCTTATGTCAGACTTTACGGTGTTGGATCAGGGTCTATTATCAAGCTTCACCCAACTGCCGCCGGAACATCTTGTGTGTTAACCAATAGCGACTACACAAACGGAAACGAATATATCTTAATTGAAGACTTAGACCTCGATTGGAATTTAGACAAAAAGGATAATACCATTACAAACGGCACAAATGCAAACTGTGTGGGCATTGTTAACTCTAAATTTGTTCGGGTTAGAAACGTCAATGCTCGAAATCCAGGTGTGCATGGTTTTGATGTAAGCTCCCCTGTTTGGAACTCTTCCTCTGATGGCGCAGATCATTATCAGCCAAATGGTAGCAAATATGTTTGGATTGAAAATTGTACTGCAACTAATTATGGTGATGACGGCTTCACAACTCACTATTCTGACTACATCTTCTTCACTAACTGTTACGCCTATGACGCTAACGGATCTGCACACAGCAAAGGAGCTTCAAATTCAAACGGTTTTGAAATTGATGATGGCTCTAAAAATGTGTGGCTTGTGAACTGTTACAGCCGAAAAAACTGCAGAGGTTTTGAAGTCAAAGCTCACAACAGAGCACCAGCAGCAAGAAACGTAAACTTAATAAACTGCTATTCCGAAAATGATATCCGCGCTTTCGACTTTAGACATATTGGCTTCCACCTAGCCTCCGAAAAAATCTCCACAAGTGCATTTGACATTAATGTTGTTAACTGCACTGCACAACATCCTATTTTCAGTGACCTTTATCAAGGTTTAAATCCTCGCGCACTTGTTATTTCCGCTTATAGAAATGTCAACGTATCAAACTTCAATGCAATCGGTGACCCGACATATGATTACAAGAATACTACAGTAATCTCTACTCAATATAAGAGCAGAAATATCAACCTAAGCAACATCACTGTTTCAGGGTTTACAACAGCTAGTAATGATATCTATGTAATCGGTGGAGCTCAAAAATCAGACAATGTAAACATCTCGAATGTAACTATTAACCAATCTGCACTAGTGGGTATTGCTGTGGGAAGTAAAGTTGGCTCAGTCAATATCAACAACGTTAACATGACGGGAACAAACAAAGCAGGTTCAATTGGCGTTTATTGTACTAACTCCCAGGCCAATATTAGCGCTGCAATGTGCGAACAATATGCTACTCCCAGTAAAATTGCCGGAAAAACCTACACTTTTATCCCGAATAATTTCAAAGGAGGCACACGGATTGCGACGACTTCTGGCTATGCTAAAACGAATACTAGCGTCGTAATGGCATCTTCAGGTGGCGGACAAGCAACTGGCGATGCTTCTGCTGTTATTGCAACAACTGGCGGTTCTAAAGCAGAGGGGCCACGTAATGCAGTCATTGCGTCCTCTGGAGGATCTAAAACAACAGCTGAAGGAAGTCGTTCATTGGTTGTTGCATCAAATAATTCTTCTATTGAAGGATCAGGATCTTCTAGGGTTGTTATTGGATCACAATCTGTAGTAAACAGAAAAGGGTATACCACTATATGGGGATATGGAACATCAGATACCCCTTCCACCTCGAACATTAAAATAGAACATGATGCGATGAGAGGAAATGTTGCCTTAGCCGGTCAGGTTAAAGGTGCTTCAACATTTGCTGATTATGCGGAGTATTTCGAATCTGCAGATGGAAGAGCAATTCCTACCGGATATATGGTCACACTTGATGGGGACAAAATTAAGAAAGCGAATCTCGGTGACAAGGTATTAGGGGTTATATCTGAAACAGCTGGTATTGTGCTCGGAGAGTCTTTGTTTAATTGGCAAGGAAGATACCTCAAAAATGAATTCGGCGGTCTTATGTATGAAGATACGGATGTAACATTTGTGGATTCGGAAGGTATACAAAGAACAGAAATAAGAAGGTTGCCAAAAGAAAACCCCAACTTCAACGCCAATGAAGAATATGTTCCACGATCTGAGCGTCCTGAATGGAATATTGTCGGTATGTTTGGACAGATATTCGTTCGCATTGATGAAACAGTTCAAAACGGCGACAGAATTGTACCTAAAGCCGGCAAAGGATCAAAATCCTCTGATGATTCAGGTTATCCGGTAATGAAAATAACAACACCTTACACAAAAGAAAGAGGATATGGTGTCGCTGTCTGCTTAATAACGCCGACAGTTTAATTTAGTTCCTCTTTAAAGGAGGTGGTTATGTTCTAGTTAAAATATAAATTTTATTCAATTTACAGCATTCAAAAACAGAGATAACAAGAGCATACGTGAGATAAAGAGAGATTGGGATTCCCCCTTCTCTCTTTTTGTGTTCTTAAAACTAAGATTATTGGAGGAATAATTTTTATGAATATCACTCAGAACCTTTTGACTCCGAATAGTTATTCAAGACCTCGCACTGGTTTGAATAAAGTTAAAGCTGTTGTAATTCACTGGGTTGCAAATCCTGGTTCTAGCGCTGAAGGAAACCGAAATTTCTTTGAAAGCCGAAAAAGTGGAACGAACGGATACGGATCAGCACACTACATTGTAAAAGAGAACACAGTTATTCAATGTATTCCAAACAATGAAATGGCTTATCATGTAGGCTCAAATGTGTATACTCAAAGTGCACTGCGAAATCTTAGCTCGTATCCAAATAACTGCACTATCGGGATTGAAATGTGCCATAACGATATGACAGGTAAGCCTACAGACGCAACTTATAAAACAACATTAGAGCTAGCTTGCTCCCTATTGAAAAAATATGGCCTGACTCACGAAAATCTTTGGACTCACCATCAGGTTGTTGGGTGGAAAGATTGTCATAGATATTACACTAACAATCCATCAGAATGGGTTCGATTTGTGCAAGACGCTTCTAAAATTCTAACTGGTAAATCTGTCACAATTCCTACCCCTACTCCTGCTAACAATAAAGACCTTGAAGCTCCTGATGTTAAAACGAGAGAGTCATATATTAAGAACACAGTTATCGCAGACAGTCTTAATGTGAGAACACAACGCAATGCAAACTCCTCTATTGTACTTACTCTTCCTAAAGGCTCTACTGTTCAATACCAAAAAGGATCAACTCAAAATGGTTGGGGTTATATCAAATATACAAACTCCAAAGGTGCTACATATAGTGGGTACGTCAATGTAAGTTATATTAAGAGTGATGCTGAGCTTGGGAAAGGTGGCTCAAAACCCAAGACAACTCCATCTAAATCAACCGGAGTGACAAAGAAACAGGTAGTTCTTCCCGCTTCAGCTTCTTCTTGGAGAATCTATCCTCTTGGCAAAGCCCCAGTTAAAGCAAACGCTCTTTCTACTCAATTGAATCCAAAAAAATTTGGTGGATTAACCTATGACATTTTAGATAACCCTCAAACAGACGTTTACACAATTAAGACTGATCAGTTTGGTAAAGTGAATATTTATGCCGCTGCTTCAACAGGAGCTAAGATTGTGGGTACGTCTTCCCCAAAGTCTAAATCCACTCCTAAGCCTAATAGTAGTGGGGTCAAATCTGCAGGCAAAATTAAAATTGTCGGTGTAAAAAGCGCTGCGGTCGTTATGGACAGACCCGATAAAAACAAAGCAAAGAATCTTGACACCGTAAAGTTAGGTGACACACTCAGCATTTCTGGTTCAGTGAAAGGTTCAAACAATGCTAAGGGTTACTGGGAAGTGATCTATAAAGGTAAACGCGGCTACATCTCAGGTCAGTTTGGGTCAAAAATCTAAATATATTTAAATATCTTTGAGGATGATTGTTGATCGAGGTATATCAATGATTATCCTCTTATTTTAGGAGGTGATGTAATGTCACCTTTCTATTTTATCAAAGGTTGGTGACAAATGGATAACTTTGAGCAAAGCACCATTTCAAGATTAAGTGCACTTGAAGAAAAAGCTAAGCACACTGATAACAAAATTGACTCTCTTGAAGAAAGAACAAATGTTATTGGTCGTATTGCTACGCTTGTTGAGCAGCAAGTCGAAATTAATAAGGATTCTCAAGCACAATCGAGAGAACAGTTCAGCACTCTGAACGAAATGAGCAACAGTTTAAAAAATCTGAGTAAATCATATGAAAAACTGGACAATCGAGTTGAAATATTGGAACGCTCTGATTCCACTCGCAAAATTGATCCCTCTCAGTTTACTAAAGACCTTGTGTTTAAGGTACTGCCCAGTGTAATTGCGACTATTGTCGCAGCCTGGTTACTCATACATTTTGGCCTTAAATAAAATGAACAGGAGCGAATTTCATGACTAAAATTAACTGGAAAGTAAGACTTAAAAAGAAAACATTCCTGGTTGCAATCTTCTCTGCAACTCTTTTGTTTGCACAAGCAATTGCATCAGCTTTTGGATACGATATTTCTGTGTTTAGTGATGATCTTACTGAGAAATTTAATGCTTTGCTTACATTTTTAACCGCAATGGGGGTTGTAGTGGATCCAACCACTACAGGTATCTCAGATAGTGATCAAGCAATGGAATACACAGAACCAAAATAGCTCGGGGAGTTTATCTCCCCTTTTTTCATTTTTAAAAAGAAAGGAATGATTTTTGATCATGCAAATAGGATCTGGATATATCGGGAGTCCAATGCTTGAGAAGTCAGAGTCTAACCATGAAGTAATCCCTTCCCCTCCTGAGACATGTACGATTAAATATTCTTTCTATAAGTTCAGCTTTTCGAATGATCAGGAATGCCACGTATCAATCAATGGTGGCGATTCTATCTATTTAAGAGCTGGACAAGGCTTTCAAACGGACGCTCATGATTCACCTGTCACAAGCTTCAAGATTTCTGAGTCAGGAATAACATATAACTTTTTGGGGGCGCATAAATGAGTTTCTTCAATCCAATGATTAATGTCTCAATTGTCACTGGGAAGTCTGCTTATGATATTGCAGTGGACAATGGTTTTTCAGGAACTGTAGAGGAATGGTTAGCTTCATTAAAAGGTGAAAAAGGCAGTACTGGAGCTAAAGGAGCTACTGGTGCTGCCGGTAAAGATGGAAAATCAGCATATGAATTAGCCGTTCAACAAGGTTTCTCAGGAACATTAGATGAATGGCTTGCCTCACTAAAAGCAATTTAACAGTTAAACGCTCCTACCTCTCAAAGGAGAAGGGGAGCGTTTTTTTTTAAATAACGACTTAATAATTTTTATATCATTTTGTACATCATGATAATTATTACAATTCAGATCCCTTTCTAGGATAACACCTTGCACTGGTGCTTTTTTAATTATATATTCAGCAAGTTTCCATACTTCAGAGTCAACAGGTTCAGAGTGTGAATCAATTAAAAATCCGTACTTATTGCTAATAAATCCAGCAACATGCAAATAATTTATTTTATCCTTGGGAAGTCTGTCAAAAAAAGCATACGGATCATATTTGTGATTGACGCTATTTATATATAGGTTTGATACATCTAATAGCATTCCTATTTCTGTTTCATTTAAAACCTTGCACCAAAAATCCAACTCTGTGTAATCATTGTTATGCCAATTGAAGGTGTATGTTATATTCTCCAAATATAAATTATTCAAACTATTTTCTTTTAATTGTTTGTGTTTATTTTTTAAGAACTCTAAAGTTTCATCCTTATACATAGCCGGAAAAAAATCAAGTAACTCAATATCCTTTACACTACTTAATGCTAAATGATCTGTATAACTATCTGTCTTTAATTCTGTTAACAAATTAGAAATCTGCTTTTCCTTCTTTTTAGGTAGCCTTTCATAAGTACCTATAGAAAGAGATAGTCCATGTGGAATTAATGGAAATTGTTTAGCAAGAACCTTAAGTTCTTCTATATTCTTTTCACTGAAGTATCTTTCTGATATTATCTCTAAGAAATCAACATCTTTTTTTATTGTATCCAATTCGTCAAAAAATGTTTGGCGAAAACTCAAGCCGACACCTTTACAAATAAGCAAGCATTATCCCCTCACTTCCATACTGCTCTCCACTTTATGAAGAGTAAAGAAGAATAAACATATTCTAAATACACTAGTTCCAATGACAAAGAACATAAAAGAAATCGCGCCAAATTTTTCAACAATAATCCATGAAATTGATAAAGCTAATACAGTACCTAGATCTGACGAAGAGGTTATAACAGATGTTATTTTACCTTTCATATCTTTTGGAGCGTGAATAAAAACCTTTGATCTTAGTAGGTTGTTTATAATAGGTGTGCCAAGTGTGAATAAAGAAAATCCGATTAAATAAACTAAGGGAACATTCGCTACTGTCATTAGCATTAACCCACCTATAATGAGACTAAAACTAATTACGAACAAATAAACGTATTTCAACTTAAACAGTTTTAATCTTGATAAAGCTATATTAGCTACAACAGCCCCTACGCCCCCAATAAACCAAAACGATGAAATAGTAATAGAAGATGCGTCTAAATTCTTTTGGAGGATATATATTGATAAACTTGTTAAAACCGGAAAGGTTAATCCATTCAATATTTCGATTATATTTAATCTTTTCAACAATTGATTCCTGTAAACTTCTTTAAAGGAATTAAAAATGTTATCTTTTTTCCTTGCTACACTTACATAACCTTTGTTTTTTATACTGGAAATTAAAGAGATGGCGAAAATTATAGTAACCAAATTGATTAATAAAGAATATGCATTAAGATAATTATAAATAAGAGGCCCTAGAGAAAATCCTGTAGTCTTGCTAACCAAAAACCAAGAATTTCTTCCACTAATTTCTGAAGCTAATGTCTCTTTGGAGCAAAGTGAATTAAACCATAGGTTTTGATTCATGTTTGAAATCGTACTTAAACCTTGTGATATCAACATTACCGGAAATATAATCCAGGTGAATTTAAAGAATAATCCCGAAAATAAAAATAAATAGCAAATCCAATTTATAGATAGACACCTTATCATTATTTTTTTGCTCGAGGATACGTCAGCCAAGTAACCTCCTAAAAAGGTTGCAATTATACGAGCTATAGCTGTAGTGAAGAATAATGACGAGGTATATAAAAAAGAACCAGTAATCGAATATGCATATAGTGGCAAACCAGTCCATACAATAGAAGCACCTAAGCTATCAATAGCACCCGCTATCACAATTCTATTTTTAATATTATTGGATTTAATCACTGGCATGCTCTCGCTTCCATACATCTAATAAACTTAAGTTTTTGAAACTTTTTATTGCAGAATTTAACTGTTCTTTTTCATCAGCGTTTAAATGTTTATGTATTAATTCCCATGATTTTTCGACACATTGAACTGCTTTGTATATTTTTACCCACTTAGACACGAAATGTTGAATTTTGAATACTCTAACATTCTTTTTTTCTTTCAAATATAAATAATCATATTTTTCAGATTTTGAATTATGCTGATCTTTTACCTCAGTAATCGGGTAGTTAAATTGATCTAAGACACCATTTTCATTTCCAGCAGCCACTTTATATATATTAAATTCATGTCTAGCTAGTTGAAAAACAAAGCTTCCATCTCCATGTTTCTCCGCAAGAAATTTCAAGAAACTTCTTATGTCTTTTTCAAGCCTTTGTCCCCTGTATATATTTTTTTCGCAGAAATCATTCACCAACAAATCCCAATTTTCTATTTCTTTTTTTGTTTGTGGAAAGACGTGGTTAAATCTAATTGTTCGCTTACTGTAATGTAACTTTCTAAAATAATCAAAATTCACCCAGTCAAATTCATTATGCTCTTTATACTTTTGGAAATATGTTTTATCTATTGCACACCTGAACATTTCATATTGTTTATTTAAAAGAGACAATCTCATCACCCCTTTTTAAATGAAGGGGTAACACTTAAGTTTGTTACCCCTCATATTTCCTAATTCATTTCCCAATCATAGCAAGTTTCTTCCAGTTCAACTTGTGAAACATTTTGAATTTCCTCCATTATTCCCCCTCCTTCATCAATATATTAAATAATCAGATTATTCAATAATATAATAGTCTAATATCCGATATTTGTAAAGTCATTTTGTGGAATTTTTTATTCCAACTCATTTTCCCTTAAAAATATTTTTAGTATACTATCGATTCAAGTAATTAAGACATCAACTTTTATGTCCACCTGTCAATCCTGCTCTATACAATGCTGTGCCTCCAGGTGTATAAGAAACAGCTCGTAAGATCGCTTTTGATCCGTATTTATCTCTTATCCCGTCCATAACAAATCCAAGCTTTCTTCTCTTCTCATTATCTTTTTCAAACAGACTTAATTGTTGATTTACATCATCCTCAATATTGGATAAGGTAACTGAAATGCTTCTTACTGTTTTTCCTGTATAGAACTTATCAAAAAGCATCAAGCAATATCGATAAATATCCATTGTGATATTTGTAGGTAAATCAATTGTTTTAGCTCTGTGAAAGCCACCGCCGAACTCATCTTTACTGTAACCAATGCCCAAGCTAATTGTGCGCCCTACTTTGTTATGTGTTCGTGCTCTTCGTGCAACTTCTTCACAAATCTCCAAAAGAACCGCCTTGATATCCTCTTTCTTCGTATAGTCTCTAAGTAATATCTGACTTTTCCCGTAGCTTATTTGCCCTTGCATCAAAGGAGCTCCAATTTCAGAAAGGTCGATTCCATGGGCATGATAATAAAGCTGATTGCCCATGATGCCGAAGCGTTTTTCAAGCAGCTCTAATGGATATTTAGCTAATTGGACCAACAGTTGAAATTCCCATCCGGTTTAAATTCCTCTCCATTCTCCCTCCTATTCCCCACATTTCAGATAACGGATGAACACTCCAAAGCTTATTTGGAACATCTTCGTACCTCCATCGTACTATCCCATTCTTTGTTTTCTTGCTCTCTAAATCAAGGGCTAATTTACTCAGCAGCATATTGTCACCAATACCAACAGTACAAACTAAGCCAAACTCTCTCTTCATACTGCTCTGAATTGCTTCTGCCATGACTTCAGGATTTTCTTTTCCTGCATCTAAAAAAGATTCATCAATTGAGTACGTGTGTACACATGTTTCAGGAACGAACCTGTAAAACAATTTAGTGATTTCAGTTGAAACTCTGATGAAAAGTTTCATTTGCGGATTTACTATGTGAATTCTTGGATCATCTGGAATCTCAAATAACCGGGAGCCAGTCTTGATTCCATAATCTTTTTTAAGTGCAGGAGACGCTGCTAAGACAACACTTCCCTGTCTATCCGTGTTTCCGACTACAGCGAGATAACATGTCATTGGATTCAACCCCATTGTTGCAGCTGAAACCGAAGCATAAAAGGATTTCATATCTACACAAAGTATATTTTTACGTGGAAACTGTGAGTAATCAATCATTGTAAGCAACTCCTATGATGTCATTCATGGTGATGTATACGGTTTGATCGTGATGATCTTTTACATGTAATTTGTGTTGTTCGTAATTTAGATATTGAACTGTACCGATTAAATCCTCGGCAACTCCTTCTTTAAAGAGTTTAAACTTCAGTTCTTTATTGAATGCCATTGCTTCAGAAACCAAGATATCAATCTCCTCAATTTGTTGTTCATCTAAAGATGACTTCTCCATTTTCGAAACATCTAACAAGTCCTGTTTTAATTGCGTTAAATGTTCTGGAAGCATCATGGAAGTCCATTTGATTGTTCCTCGATCTCTAAGCATTTTGAATCACTCCTTTGCTGATCTAATATTAACAGAACAAACGTTCTTTATTCAATATAAACAGGAACAATAGTTCGATGTAATTGTTGGAAATGACTATTCATCACCTATGCTATGGTCTGCTCTAGTCGAGACATTGAATTCTTTCCAAGAGCTAAAAGAAATCCGCAGGAAAAAGTAAACACACAGCTGCCAGAAAAGAATGCGGCTGTGTGTCTTTATTTGTCTTTATCGGCTCCGGATTTCTCTTGTTTTTCATTCGGTAGCTGAATGGAAGGCGTCACACCTGACCCGCCGCTTCCGTTATAAAACTGCGGCACCTCTCCTTGAATCGCTTTAATGGAAACCGGAATATTATTTGTCACGACTGACGTCTTACTGGCAAACGGAATAATGACCTTCACTTTTATTTCCACAAAAATACTGATATCGATCAGGGCATTGTTAATGCCGTACGGCTTTATTTTTGTTTTCACATCAGTTAACGCATCACCGATCAGGTTAAAGCGCACGGGGATTTTCGGCCCCAGATTTCCGAGAATGCTGTTTCCCGTGACCTGCCCTAAGGGAATATCGATCATAATTTCATCGGCCGTTTTCGCGCCTTTTGCTGTTTCATGCTGTTTATTGTTCGACTCCACTTCCTTCAGATGAGCCTGAAGCTGCTTTGTCACTTTCGCCTTCATACTGTTGACCATTTGTGTATTAAAATCCATCGTTGTGACTTTTCCGTTTTCATCCGTTTTCATATCGACCATATCTTTCACATTGTCGCTGTGAGACATGTATTCTTCTATGGATTCTGTAATGACCTCTGTCGCCACCCGTTTGGTTTCCATTTCTCCTATGTTCATCAGCACCGGTTTGATTGAGGAGTTGATCATCCAGAGGCTAATAACCGTCGATATGGTGAAAAAAGCAAACGACAGAAGAAGCACATACCGAAAAGGCAAAGGCCCTCTCTTGCGAAGAGCTCCCCGGTATCTAGGCAAGAAAAATCCCCCCTTACATATCACAATGTATGCTTGTAAGAGGGGACATAGTAATTTATTTTCACACTTAAAAACTCCGGCATAAAGCATTGTTTTTCTTTCGGATCACAGATGTCCATGTATCAGACCTATTCAGCTTGGCAATAAGGCTCCAATAATCACAGACATATATTTGGAATTAGTGTATAATGATTCCTGTACATTAAAGCATGCTCACTCAAGGGAGTCTTGCTCATCCCCTACGAAAGGGGGTGATGCTTATGTCAACATTTCAGGCATTAATGTTAATGCTTGCATTTGGGTCGTTTATAATCGCCT
This sequence comes from Bacillus sp. ChL18, assembly GCF_026241425.1. Classification (NCBI taxonomy): domain Bacteria; kingdom Bacillati; phylum Bacillota; class Bacilli; order Caryophanales; family Bacillaceae; genus Bacillus; species Bacillus sp. ChL18. Next base: position 1,377,713 of record NZ_JAPHWE010000001.1, read on the forward strand.
TGTTGACGTATATAAATAAAAAATAGACCTCCCTTGAGCCTGGAAACCTGAAGGGTTAGGTCTATCATGAACAACATCGAGCAAGCCCTTTGATGGGTAGCTTTTTGTACAGAGCCGGGGTGTTGGTAGCACCCTGGTCTTTTTATTTTATGCATTTCCCAAATCAAAATGCACAAATAATCATATAACTGTATTACCTACACTAATTATAACCACATAAAAATGGTATTTGCAATACTATTGCTTTATGGATTAAACCACTTCAACTTTGATTGAGAATCCCTGTTCCAGGCTACCTCATCACAATTGCAATACTTTTGCTTAACTGTTTAATAAATCATCATCTAGCTCAATAGATAAAATACCATCGTCTTCATCGTCCACATCTGTTGCCTCTTCTATAAACAGACTTTGAATGAAGTCAGAGAAAGAGTTTGCGACCAAAAATGTGTCTTTTACTCCATTTGTCAATTCATGATCCCAAAAATAAACTTTTCCTGCTGCTTCTCCTTTCACACCAAGACAAATTTGATCTCCTCCATCAGCATCAGCAATCGGGATAATCCAATCTGACATTTGTTCTCTATAAGTAACTGTCATTGATTTGACATCAAAGTCAGTATCGCCTATCCCAAACCAATAAAATAGCCCTAATCTTAAATAATTATTACTAGCCAATGGATTCTCTTCTAAGCTTGGAAATAAAACATTATCTGCTTGTATCGTGCTCCCGCCATATCTTACAACGAATTCTTTGTAAACCTCATCAAGATTTATGTTTAATTCGTTTTCAAATGCTTTGATTTTTCTTTTGCTTTCTTGTCCATCGCTTGATGCGTAATACTTTAAATTAAATTTGTTCATTTTTTCAGTGATATCGTGTATGCTCATTCCAAAATCTCCACTTAGATCGGGTTTTCAGGATAATCAGCTTTATATTTCTCAATTATCCCTTTTAGAGACGCATCAGACGGTTCCTCACCTAGATACTTATGTTTCCATATGATGTGTTGATCACTGAAGCTGTAATCAGTGCTAAACCAATCAGTGTAATCAAAACTGATATTTAATTTGCCTGTTCTTTCAAGGCTTAGCGTAAACGAATACCATAATTCTTGATCGTTCTCCTTGAATACTTCTCGTAGCTTCTCACTCAGACCAAACAACTTTCTCTTTTTCTCAGTAAAGTCATCTTCATCAATTGTAAAAATAAAAGGTACTTCTAAGCTATACTTGTAATTTTGTGGCTCGTCGGGAGTATTGTAATAAAAATAAGTTCCTCCTCCTGTTTCCGAAACTTGTGCATAAAACCAAAACTTTTCCCATTGCTCGGGGATCATTTCATTTATTGTTTCTGCAATCTCTTTATATAGATTGTTTAGTTTTGTCTCCAACGTGCTCAACCTCCAGGTTTATTTTTTATGATTTTTTCATAAAACCCTTTTCCTTCAATGTGGTACATTATCTCAAAAGAATCTGGTCTTAGTGAATCTCCTTTATAAACAGGTGAAATTTTCACTTTAACTTTTCTTGGAGGTTCCTCTTTTAGTGCATTTGCCCATTCAGTCTCCATTTTGTACCATTCCCCACCAGAACGGTTAACTTGACTGTTCTGGGCTATCAAATTATCAATTTCTCCTGATCCTTTAAATTGACTGCCAATCAAATGGCCTCCATCATCATCTGGTAGCCTATCTTGAGGCTTACCAACATTGGACTGAGCATATTGATTTCTTTTTCCCTCGCCTAATTGCAAATCAGCATCAACATTTGTAATTCTGCCATAGTTGTCGGTTTTATAGGAATAGCCTTCTTTTGTTTTATAAATAACATTAGGCTTTAGTGTCTTTCTTCTCGACCATTTCGCATAATGTTCACCGTATTTAACAGTTACAGGAGGTACTTTAGGTACCGGGAGCCTTCTACCAGTCGGGGAAGTGCCGAAGATACTGTTTTGTTTTTTGGCAAAGTTTAATATACTGTCTTTCAATCCTCCACTGTTAACTACATTATAAGGAACTCCTCCAGCCGGAACAACATCGTAACGTGGATTATAAGGCAATAAATCAGCAATTGAGACATCTTTCATCTTTTGGCTTGCTTTACTGACTCTAGAGCTGACTTTTCCAGCTACATCTGCTTTTGTAAGAGAACCGGCTCCCTTTGTGCCTACTACAGAGGTAACTACTGTACCTATCGCATATGTCACCCATCTTGATCGGGAATACGCATCTCCATTTACCATATCTTTTTGATACGATTCCTCAATAGCTGTTGAAATGGCATTATACGTGTTTATCGGATGAGCAACTGCCCCTATGATACCTTCAACAACTTCATCGGGTTTAGTGATTAGTTGCCATAACCCGCTAACCGTGTCTTTCCCGACATCATATGCCCCTATGCCTACACCTTTTAAAATATCCCAAGTCACTTCTCCGGCTTCTTCCAGCTGTTTTGCTTGTTCAAGCTGCATCACATATTGTTGTTGGGAAGGTTCAAGGTTCTCGTAACCGATCTTCTTGGCAATCTCCAAGTATTCATCAGGATCAGTTACTCCATCAGCGAGCTTTTTCTGCAGATCCTTGATTTCCCGCTATTTCGCTTCTTCCTTTTTAAACGTCAGATAAGCATCCGAATGTCTTGCAATCTCGCCTTTCTTCTTATGTATATCGCTTTCACGGTATGCTTTGGCGTTATAGTGAAGTGGTGTTGCGTTTTTCCCTTTACCCGTGGCATTTTGAAGCTGTTGAAAATCTGCCTGAATGAAATGTTCATTCGCCTCGGTTTCTGCGTACTCTTTCGTTAGATCGTGATCAAGCTTGCCGAGCTTGTGTATGGTATTGTCCCGTTTCTTGTCTGCTGACTCCAGCTTTTGTTCGACATCTTCTGTCGAGAAAACATCAATATGAACAATATCGCTTATCTCGTTAAGAATATCCCTCATTTCATTCCGCTGCTCTTGAATGATGGCTTTTGATTTATTATTCGCATGAATCAACTCATGTTCTAAAAATGACTCTTCCACAAACGAATCGGCCAGTCCCGCATCAGTTACTTTTCCTGAAATACTGTTAAGAAACGCAATTTTCATGTCGATCAGATCAAGCCAGCTGTCTGTGACGCCGGCGTGGTCTTGAAAGAATGCTTTGATGTTATCAGCACCTTTGCCCGAAAACTCACTGTCATCTAAATCAGCCATTCCTTGAAATGCTTTTCTGAGATTAATAAATTGTTCTCTAATCTGATCGTATTCTTTTGCTCGCTTTTCAGCTGCTGAAATCAACGAGGATGCTTCAAATACTTTCATATCCGTCTCCTTCCCACTCAATCTTATCTAAATTTTACCACATTAAATCACATGTAAGGAGAGCTTCTTCGTTTTGTTGAAGGTCTCTTTCTTAGGAGATTTGTACTTTAACAAAATCTTAAAATAGGCTTAATTCAGTTGATAAAAAATGGAAAAGGTGATACTATCCTCACGAAAGGAGGTATTAATTGTAAAATATATTATTTATTTACACCTCAGATACTCATAACAGGTTTAAACAGAAGAAAAAGGAGTGTAAAACCATTATGAAGTATGTGTCAAAAAGCATTTGGTTAGTTGTAATAGCTCTCTCTTTATTATTCTCTTGCTATCCCCTCTATGATGTAAAGGCAACGGCAAACAAAGAAATCACTGACAATAATGCAACTGGCATTGACCTTAACAAACGTATTTCAACAGTAAATGAAAAACCGCAAAACACCGATTCATCTAAAAGAGAATTAGCCGGATCAGAAAGTAAGCTGCAAAAAATCGCCAAGGAACAAGGAATGGATGTTGAAAGTTCATACCAAACTTATATAGCTTATGACAAAGATGGTAATCAGACATCATCTGGACAAGTCACCTCTGAAAACCAACGGAAAACTGTTGAGAAAAAAGCAAAAAGTATTATCTATTTCAGTCACACTTTTTTAGGTGGAAAAGTTAATAAAGTGATGCACGGAGTTGAAATTTCAAAAATAGTAGGAATTCCTCCTGCGTCAGCAGAAGTACATCAGGGTTTATGCAAGAGTGGCTATTATAACAAACAGTTTACTTGCCCCCATACTATTAGAAAGACCTTTGTAGGGACTCAAGTGAAAAAGGGATCGGAAGTTCATCAATTTATTAATGTAAACAAAACAACATTTTGGAAGTATACTGGCGGCGCAATTGCTACTTGGGCAGGGAAAAAACCAACTGTTAGAACGATATCCTGGACTGAAGGATTATACCTAACGAATATGAAGGGAATGTTTTTCCCCTCCAATTACACAGATAAGCAATCAGGATTAAATATATTAGCTCCATCTAATGCATTTATTAAATGGGTGCCTAGCGATAAAAGAGTAAAATGGGGAACTACAGAACGCAAAGCATATAGGAACTGGTATGATAAAAAATACGGCAAAAAAACTTGGGTAAAATTTGAGATTCATCATCAACTACCTAGAGAGTACGGTGGAGGAAATCAGACAAGCAATTTAATTCCTATCGATGTGAATTTTCACAGGAAAGAAGTAAATCCATGGTGGGCTTCTTATACAAAAAAGAAGTAAAATTGTAGATGAATGTAGATGAAGACTCCTATGCGGAGTCTTTTTATTCTGAAACCAGTTTATAATACTCTCGGATATTCGGATTCACTTCCCAATATTTCGTTCCATTAGAAGACACTAACATATCAAACCATATTTCAAAATTCGAATCTAAGTTAATCGCATCTTCAATATCATCAATTGAGTCTAGATATAGCATATAACCTAATCCATTTTTTGATTTGTTTGTGTCTATGACATATCTTCCATCAAAATGATATCCAATTAAAACGTATCCCTCTGGGAAATCTTGAACCTCATTATATTCAATGATTCCCTCTAAGCTAAGTATTTCAATCCCATCAAACATTTCCATCCCATTGTGCTGTAACAAAAACTCTTTATAGTCATTAGGGAAGGTAACACCTAGCTTCTGTTCTATATCGCTAATTTCTTGAGGACTAGCAGGATCTTTGAAATGAAAAGTAGCATCTTCCATGACATACCCTCCATGATGAAACATAGGGAATGTTCCGTATTTAGAAACAGCTTCCTTTATTCCATTAAGAGTCATTTGAATTAACTTCCCTTCTTCCATATAACTTTCCCTCCTCTAAGGTTTAGACCACTAAATTTTACCACACAACTTTATTTGAGTGTTTTAAAATGACAAAATCAAATTTACAATCTTTGGTTTTATATTTATAATTAGGAAGGTTTGTCCGATATAGAGACAGAACAAACAAATTTGGGGGAATTACAATGAAGAAATGGTTGTTAGGTATTGCCGCATTATCTCTAAGCTTTTCTTTGGCTGCGTGTGGGTCTGATTCTGCTTCTACAGATAAAACAGATTCAGATAAAGCTAAAACAACGCAGCAAGAAGAAAAGAATGCAAAAGAGACAAAGGCAGACACCCAAGCAAACGACAAAAGCAATAATGACAAGAATGAAAAAGCCGAAAATGCTTCAAAGAAGGATTCGTCGGATAAAAAGACATCTGAAAATAAGAAAAAGCTGGTCGATGTAACGCTTAACAGAACAGTTGACGGAGACACAATTAAAGTTAACTATAAAGGCGAAATCAAAACAGTTCGTTATTTGCTGGTTGACACTCCTGAAACTAAAAAGCCAAACTCTTGCGTACAACCATATGGTGAGGATGCTTCAGCAAGAAACAAACAGCTGGTTAACAAGGGAAAACTTAAACTTGAGTTTGATAAAGGAGATCGTACAGACAAGTATGGCAGAATGCTGGCTTACGTTTATGCAGATGGCAAATCAGTACAAGAAACACTGCTTAAAGAAGGATTAGCACGAGTAGCTTATGTATATGAGCCAAACACGAAGTATTTAGACACGTATAAGAAAGATGAGCAAGCTGCGAAAGATAAAGACTTGAAGATTTGGAGTAAGAATGGATATGCGACTGATAAAGGATTTAATGGCTGCGTAACGAAACCGAAGAAATCAGTAAGTGTATCTAAGCCGGCTCAAAAGTCAGTTACAACACACCAATCCGAGACACATAAATCGAACTCAAGCAGTTCAGCATCAAGCAGCTCTTCTAACTCTGCACAAGCCTCCCCTTCTGCTGGAGAAACAGAACACTTTGCAAACTGCACAGAGCTGAGAAAGAAATATCCGCATGGTGTACCAAGCACTCACCCTGCTTATACATCTAAAATGGATCGGGATAATGACAACTTTGCATGTGAGAAGAATTAATTATTTTGAAGTCCTCTGGGGCTTCTTTTTTTATTTGGATACATTCAATCTAAACAAAAAAACCACAGAGCGTGTGAGGGACTCTGTGGCCTATAGTGGCTGATTAAACCCCTATGATACATCAATTAGGATACTTTAAATTAGATTAATAAGCAAGTTGATCTAAAATGTTTCGTTAAAATGAGGATTTTATAAAGACTCCATCAAACCACAAAGCTGACATTTACCTAGAAACAGTCATTTATTTTTCCAATATGCTGAAATAAAGTCAATTACTAATTGCTTTCTTTGGCAATGTGAAATATAATTTGTTTGTATTTTTCAAATTTTTAGCATCTCCAAAGGACGTGATTAATTGAATCTTAAAAGTGCAATTGAACCTCATGGCGTCACCAATATTTTAGGGTATCTTAGAAAATCCAGGCAGGATATTGAACGTGAAAAACGAACTGGAGAGGATACTTTAGCAGAACAGACTGATCTAATGAATAGAGTGCTCATGTCCATTGAATTGCCTTATGAACTTAAAATGGAAATTGGATCAGGAGAAAGTATCGATGGTAGGCCTGTGTTCCAAGAATGTTTAAAAGACCTGGAAAACAAAAAGTATCAAGCTATTGCCGTAAAGGAACTCGCTCGACTCAGTCGGGGAAATTATAGCGATGCGGGTCGCATAATCGAAATAATCAATGAAAACAGATTGTTGATAATTACACCTTATAAAGTGTTTGATCCTAGAAATGTAATGGATATGAAGCAAATTCGTTTTGAGCTTTTCCTTGCGAGAGAAGAATATGAAATGATTAGGGAACGTATGACCGGAGCAAGGTACACATATGCTGCTCAAGGAAAATGGGTTGCCGGTAAAGCTCCGTATGGTTATCAGTATAATAAGAACACCAGAAGCCTCGAAATAAATGATGAACAGGCTGAAAACATCCGTCTAATATATGACTTGTTTTTAAATGGTTTGAATGGATTAGACATGAGCTATCAAGCTATTGCAACTCATTTGTCTAAGATAGGAATCCCTACCCCTAGAGGTAAGAAAACCTGGAGCTATTTTTACGTAAAAAGCGTTCTTCAGAATGAGCTCTATATAGGGACAATAAAATTTAGAACTTACGAACGGAATAAAAAAGGGAAAAGAATACCTCGCCCAGAAAGTGAACACATAATCTCTGAGAATGCTCACTCGCCAATTATCACCAAAGAGATGTTTGAAAAAGTTCAAGATAAAATTGGGAACAAACCTATAGACCCGCACAACCCACTGGATTTCTCCCCTAGTGAATTAGCAAGCGTATGCACATGCTCAGTCTGCGGAGGGAAACTTATCCGAAATTGTGGTAAGCAAACTTATAAAAAGAAAGATGGCACAGAAAGCGTTTATGTGAAAGAATTTTTGAAGTGTCAGAAAGATTATTGCATGAGTGTAAAATACCGTGATGTAGAAGAAGCTATCCTGGAGGTATTAAAACAATTTCAAACATTAGATAAAAAACAAATTGAAATTTATTTTGAAAAGGCAATGAAACAAAAAGAGCAAGGCAAAACCTCAGGCATCAACGAAAAGACCGTCCAACAAATTGAGCAGAAAATCAAAGAACTAAAAAACAGAATGAATTTCATATATGAAAAGTATGAGCAAGGAATATATACCGATGAAATGTTTTTGGAAAGAAAACGATTAATTGAAAATGAGCAAGAAGAGTTAATCAAAACAAAAAAAGAAATTCAGTCGATACCAGATCGGGAAGATGTGCCTTCAAAAGAAATAAAAGATTATATGCTCAATGTTTTGAATCAATACAACTTTGAAACAGATAAGAGCAAGAAAAATAAGTTGCTTAGATCTATTTTTGAAAAAGTTGAAGTTAAAGTTATTGAAAAAGGAAAAGGAACAAAACCAGCGAAGTTCATGATCATACCTTACTTTAGATTTAATACTCTGTTCAAGAAAACCCTTTGATTTAAAGGGTTTTATCTTTGTAGGTAAGATATAAATCCTACCTGTCAGTCATCGCATTTGCGAGTTTGCTCATTGAATTTCCGGTTAAGGGGGCGATGACCATGCAGTCGAGCGGAAGTTTCGGCCCGAGAGGCTCCGCTTTTACGATGGAATCAATCGCCTCAAAGCCTGTTGCTTCTTCAATTTTTCTGACCCAATCTCCCCCCTCCCCAAAGCGGGTATCGGTCGATTGAACGGTTGACGTCACGACCGGCCGGACTTCAGCTCCTTGACTGATAAGCGCCTCTATTTGCGGAAAAACTTCCTCATATGTGCAATGCGAGCCGGTTAATCCGAATCCGATTCTTTTCCCTTTCAGAGACATGGTTATTTCCCCTCTTTCTTTAAGTCTGCCAAAAGCTTGCTCAATACGTTCGCAATAATCTGTCCGGCTGTTTTCGGGGCCACAATTCCCGGAAGACCCGGAGCAAGCAGCGCTTTAATGCCTTGTTTTTCAGCATATTTGAAATCCGTTCCGCCCGGGCGGGATGCCAAATCCAAAATCAAGGTCTTCGGCGTCATGCGCGATAAAACACTTTGATTCAGAATCAAGCTCGGTACGGTGTTAATGCAGATATCAATATCATTTACATGTTCAGTAAGCTCTTCAAGCTGAAAAGGAGAAAGCCCCATTTCCATTATACGGGCCAAATGAGCCGAACTCCGCGCGCCCACTTTTACCTTCGCCCCTAACGCCGCAAACGTCCGGGCGATCGTCATACCGGTGCGCCCCATGCCGAGAACGGCGACATTTGATCCGTGAATGGTATAATCCGTATGCTGAATCGCCATCATGATTGTTCCTTCAACAGTGGGAATCGAGTTGAATATCGCGATGTCGTCCCGCTCAAATAATTTCACAAGCTTGCGGCCGGCTTCGCTGGCGATCCCCTCAAGATACGCGTTGGAGATGCCTGAATAAATGACGCAATGCTCCGGTGTCCGCTCAAGATAGCTCTGCTTTAATACCACTTCTTCATTTGAAAAAACCGTGGAAACAACGCCTTCTCCGGTCGTTGCCGATACGGGCAGGATGATACTGTCTATTTTTTGAAAGGGAATCTCATCGATTTTGCATTTGACGGTACCTGTAAAACCGTCATCCAATTGGTCAAACCCTGCAAGATAAATATCGGCATGCTGTTCTGTCAGCTTTCTTATAATCTCAAGCTGTCTTGCGTCACCGCCAATGATCGCAATTGTCAATCCGGTTAACATCTGAAACGTTCACCTTCTTTACAGTTACTGGATCTTTTAAGTGTCATCCTCATCTTCATCGTATGTGCAAAGAGAAAGGGCGGTGAATGTACAGCGTCTTTTTCATGAAAAAAGCACCGGCTGTATGAGCCGGTGCTTGCAAAAAATGAATAAGATCTACTCTTCGGGAGGCGTGATCTCCCCCGGAACGTCTAAAATGATCATGTCTGACCCGATTTTTTGGATATGGTTCCAGGGGACGCGGATGTCGTGGCCTTGTTTTCGCAATCCGAACCATTTTACCGTCGGAATCAACAGCGCGGTAATTTGTCCGTCCTGTTCATTAATTTCCAAATCGGTCTGGCCGAGCACGCCGAGCCGCTCTGCCCGTTTAATGTCCACAATTTCTTTACCTGACAGTTCACTGAGCCTCATGATAGCCACCCCCTTGTACTATATGACCCGGAGCAAAAAAAAATGCCTGCCCCGTATAGAGGCAGACTGCTTTGCCGATTAAGACGAGGCCGGCATATTGCCGGTCGGGCTGATGAGCGATAGTGCGTAATCATCCGTAAATAAGCGGCGGCTGAGGCCGTTGACGCTTTCCAGGCTGACCGCATTTAATTCAGTGATAATTTCATCCATGGTCTTATGCTTTCCGAGCAGGAGTTCGTTTTTTCCGTTCCGGCTCATTTTGCTGTTTGTGCTCTCTAAGCTGAGCATTAAGCTCCCCTTCATTTGCTCTTTGCTGTTTTCCAGCTCTTTCGGGGTGATACCGTCACGTTTTAGAACCGATAACGTTTCCTGAATGGTTTCAGACAGAAGTCCGAGCTGATTCGCGCCGGTGCCTCCGTAAATCGTCAGCATACCGCTGTCTTCATAGGAACTGTGATAGCTGTATACAGAATAGGCCAGTCCTTTATCTTCGCGCACATCCTGGAAAAGACGGCTGCTCATGCTTCCGCCCAGCACGTTGTTTAAGACGATCAAATCGTAAATGTCCGGATCTCCGACTTTCAGGCCTTTGAAACCGAGACAGAGATGCGCCTGTTCGGTGTCTTTTTTTCTGGTCAGCTTTTCATAATGAAACTCAGGCTCGCTGATGCCGCTTGCTTTGCCCTTCGCTTCGTATGTACCGAACCATTTCTCCACGTCTTTAATGAATTGTTCCGTTACATTTCCGGCGACAGAAATGACGACGCGGTCCGGCGTGTAAAAGTCATCCATATGCTGTCTGAGAGAATCGCCGTTAAAGGACGAAAGCGTTTCCTCCGTCCCGAGAATCGGGTAGCCGAGCGAATGATTGCCGTATGTCGCTTTGCTCAGCAGATCGTGGACAATGTCATCCGGCGCATCTTCATACATTTTGATTTCTTCATATACGACATTCTTTTCTTTTTTGAGCTCATCTTCGTCAAAAGCAGAATGAAAGAACATATCAGCCAGCACATCAAGTGCGTAGTTTGCATGCTCATCCAGCACTTTGGCGTAATAGCACGTATATTCTTTTGAAGTGAAGGCATTCACTTGGCCGCCTATCCGATCGAAGGATTCTGCGATTTCCCGTGCGGACCTGGTATTTGTTCCTTTAAAAAACATATGCTCAAGAAAGTGCGAAATACCGTTTGTCTCCGGCGTTTCATGGCGTGATCCCGTCCCGATCCAGACGCCGATTGCCACAGACCGCACCGTTGGATTATTCTCAAGCACAACTCTTACACCGTTTTGGCATGTATAGCGTTTTATCAAGTCTGTTCCTCCTATTCAAAGACAGGCAAACTGCCGCCTGCTACTTCATCAGCCTGTTTTCATCCATTAAGTCAGACACTGAGCCGAGCGCGTAGCCTTTTTCTTTGATTTTTGCAATCAGTGTATCCAGGCTTTTCGCAGTCGGATCAGTCGGATGCATTAAAATCATGGCTCCGTTATGTATTTTGCTCAACACCCTTGTTTGTAAAACAGCCGGAGACGGTTTTTGCCAGTCAATGGTGTCAACGGTCCACATGATGGTGCCCATTCCTTTTTCCGCCGCAAGGTCGACCACAGCTTTTCTGAAGCTGCCGCTTGGCGGCGCAAACCATTTTGGCTTTATGCCGAGCGTCTCGCTGATTTGTGCATTTGTTTTGTCAAGCTGTTCGGAAATGCTTCCTGAAGTCAGTTTGCTCATATCAGGGTGATTGTATGAATGATTTCCGATTTCATGTCCGTCTGCCGCTATTTTTTTCCCCAGCTCCTGATTGTTTTTCAGCCATTTCCCTTCAAGAAAGAAAGTTGCTTTGACCTGGTGCTGCTTCAGAATAGGCAGCATTTGCTCCACGTATTCATTTCCCCAGGCGACATTTATCAGGAAAGCGACCATCGGTTTGTCGGGATTTCCTTTATAAATGGGTTCGGGCGCGAGAGAATCAAGATGGACTTTCGGTTTTACCTGCTCATAGACAAGGCCGTCTTCGTGAAATTCTCCGTCCTTTTTCATTTGCTTATAGGATTTTTCCACATTGACTTTTAAACCGTTATATCCCGGTATACTCTTCCATATTTTATCAATCCGCGCGTCTTGCGGCTTCACTTCATACTCTGACGCTTTTTGCAGTAATTCTTCATAGAGCGGATCTTTTGATGCTGACACAGTTACCGCGTCTTTTTTCATTGCGTCTATGTAATCAACTGTATACGGGTTTTTTAACATTTCAAACGAAACAAAAAAAAGAAATAAAAAAACGGCAAACGGCACGAATTTTTTCAACATGTCCTTCCCCCCTCATCACACATTATGTATGAGGAGGACAAGGTAGAACCCGTCTGTTGTCTTTCTCAAAATAAAGAAGCCGGGTCTCCCAGGCTCCTTGTTAGGTTTTCATTTAAGATTGTTGTTGTTCCTGTTCTTTTTCTTTCTCTTCGCGCAGCACTGCTTTACGCGACAGATTCACTCGTCCCTGTTTGTCAATTTCAGTTACCTTCACAAGGATTTCGTCACCGATTTTCACAACATCCTCAACCTTGCCGACCCGTTCGAGCGCTAGTTCAGAGATGTGAACGAGACCGTCTTTTCCGCTGAAGATTTCAACGAAAGCACCGAATTTCTCAATCCGTTTGACTTTACCGAGGTAAAGCTGGCCGACTTCGACTTCTCTGACAAGATCTTCGATGATTTTTTTCGCTTTTTGGTTGCTGCTTTCATCAGTAGAAGAAATAAAGATGGTGCCGTCTTGTTCAATGTCAATTTTAACACCGGTATCTTCAATGATTTTGTTGATTTGTTTACCGCTCGGTCCGATAACGTCACGGATTTTATCCGGATTAATGTTCATCGTTAAAATTTTCGGCGCATATTGAGAAAGTTCTTTTCTTGATTCACCAAGCGTGCTGAGCATGCTGTTCAAGATTTCCATTCTTCCTTTTTTCGCCTGCTGAAGCGCTTCTTCAAGAATTTCTCTTGAAAGGCCTTCAATTTTAATGTCCATTTGCAGCGCTGTCACGCCTTTTTCCGTGCCGGCTACTTTAAAGTCCATGTCACCGAGGGCGTCTTCCATCCCTTGAATATCCGTTAATACCGTATAGTACTCGCCTGATTTCACAAGTCCCATCGCAATACCCGCAACAGGGGCTTTAATCGGAACACCTGCGTCCATCATGGCAAGCGTGCTCGCGCAAATGCTGGCCTGTGAAGTGGAACCGTTTGATTCAAGCACTTCGGATACGAGGCGGACCGTATACGGGAAGTCTTTTTCATTCGGAATGACCGGCTCAAGCGCACGCTCTCCAAGAGCACCGTGACCGATCTCACGGCGTCCCGGTCCGCGCATCGGGCCTGTCTCCCCTACGCTGAACTGCGGGAAGTTATAATGATGCATAAAGCGTTTTGATTCTTCCACGCCTAAACCGTCAAGAATCTGAACGTCCCCAAGGGCGCCTAATGTACATACGCTGAGCGCCTGCGTCTGTCCTCTCGTAAACAGCCCGGAGCCGTGTGTTCTCGGCAGAAGGCCGACTTCTGAAGAAAGCGGGCGGATCTGATCAACGCCGCGGCCGTCCGGACGGACTTTTTCTTCTGTGATCAAACGGCGCACTTCGTTTTTCACGAGTTTAGACAGTGTCTGTTTCACTTTTTTAATCGTATCTTCATCATGCTCTTCTTCTTCGAATTTCGCGACAACTGCATTTTTCACTTCATTGATCGCGGCTTCGCGAGCATGTTTTTCGTGAACCTGAATGGCGCTGAGAAGATCCGGCTCCGCAAGGCTTTTTACTTTTTCGCTGAGCTCTTCGTCAATTTCATACAGTTCGATTTCTGTTTTTTCTTTGCCGACTGCTGCGACGATTTCTTCTTGGAATGCGATCAGGCGCTTAATTTCTTCGTGACCGAACATAATCGCCTCAAGCATGATTTCTTCAGGAACTTCATCCGCTCCGGCTTCCACCATGTTGATGGCGTCTTTTGTGCCTGCAACGATGAGGTTGATATCACTTTTTTCAAGCTGGTCAACCGTCGGATTGATGACGAATTTTCCATCAATGCGGCCTACCGTCACACCCGCGATCGGGCCTTCAAACGGAATATCGGAAACGCAAAGAGCGAGTGATGAACCAAACATTGCAGCCATTTCAGATGAGCAGTCCTGATCAACACTCATGACAATGCTGATGACCTGTACTTCGTTACGGAATCCGTCTGCGAAAAGCGGGCGGATCGGACGGTCGATCAGACGGCTGGCTAAAACGGCCTTTTCACTTGGACGGCCTTCTCTTTTAATAAAACCGCCCGGAATTTTACCTACTGCGTATAATCTTTCTTCATAGTTAACGGTAAGCGGGAAAAAATCTAGCGGTTTCGGTTCTTTTGATGCGGTTGCTGTGCTGAGCACTGCAGTATCGCCGTAGCGGACCATGACAGCGCCGTTTGCCTGTTTGGCAAGCTGGCCGGCTTCTACTGTAAGCTGTCTGCCGGCCCAATCTATGGTAAAGACATGTTTCTCTTGTCCCATTCGATTACGAGCTCCTCTCTTAATGTGTGAAATAATCAATTACTCCTATTATGAACGAAATGAATTGAACATATCAATGTCAAAGTAGTATGTAAAAGGATTTCATTGTTTTTTTATCATTATTTTTTTCGCTTTAATACGATAAAAAAGCGGGAATCCTCCCGCTTTTTACGATTATCGACGTAAGCCTAGTTTGTTAATTAACTCACGGTAACGAGTTACGTCTTTATTACGCAGATACGTAAGAAGATTACGACGTTTACCTACCATTTTAAGAAGACCGCGACGTGAGTGGTGATCTTTCTTGTGAGTACGCAAATGCTCGTTCAAGTTGTTAATTGAGTCTGTTAGGATAGCGATCTGAACTTCTGGAGATCCAGTATCAGATTCGTGTGTTTTGAACTCGCTGATGAGTTGATTTTTACGCTCTTGAGTAATTGCCATCCTGTTTCACCTCCATATCATAATTAGCCCCAGTTACCTAGCAACCGTCGGTGACTTCGGATTGCCAAGCAATGGTTTTAAGACTACGAAACATATGATACTAAAAATCGCGCCCATATGCAAATCTTTTAGAAGAAAATTTGTGTACTTTTGATGTTTTTTCCGTTATTTGCTGAAAAAACGGATCGCTTCTTGTTTGTCTTTCCCGATCTGAGCCGTCAGTTCATCTATGCCGTTAAACTTCCGTTCGCTTCGGATTCGTTTGTACCACTCGATTTTAACGTCTTCTCCGTATACATCCTGTTGAAAATTAAACAAATGTACTTCAATTGACGGCTGATCGGGACGCTTTTCATAAAAGGTCGGTTTGTAGCCGATGTTGCAGACGCCTTCATACACCTCGCCTTTTATTTCGGCTTTCACTGCATACACGCCTGTCGGCGGCACGATATAACTGTTGTGCAGGCCGACATTCGCGGTCGGAAAACCGATGGTGCGGCCTCTTTTGTCTCCGTGAATCACAGTGCCCCGGATAAAATACGGCTGACCGAGAAGAGTGTGCGCAAGTTCAACGTCACCATCCTGCAGCGCTGACCGGATATAAGTAGAGCTGATCTTTCTGTCCTGCTCGGTCTGTTTCTCGACAGTCGTGCATCCGGCCTTGCCGTTTAAATCGTCCGGCAGCGTCTCCATCGTGCCTTTTCCGTATTTTCCGTACGTAAAATCGAAGCCTCCCACAGCGTGCCGCGCGTTTAATCCTATAATATACTCCTCGGCAAACTGTTTTGGAGACAGAGACGCAAACGCTTCATCAAACTTTACGACATACAGCACATCAGCGCCTAAACGCCCGATCTGGCTGATTTTATCTTCAAGCGGCGTAATCAGATCCTTTGGCTCTTTGTCCCTGCCCAACACATGGGAAGGGTGGGGATGAAATGTCATAACGGCCAGCGACAGGCCTTTTTCTTCGGCAATTTGTCTGGCTGTTCCGATTACTTTCCGGTGTCCCAAATGAACGCCGTCAAAGTAGCCGAGCGCCATGACAGACGCCGGCTGCTCTTCTTTTTGTAAATGATGCGGATGAGAAATATGTATCGTCTTCACAGAACGGTCACCTTTTTTCTTATTGTTCGCTTTTTTGCATGAGCACTTTAGCCGGTTTCAGCAGTCCTTTTTTTGAAGGATGCGGCATATAAATGGCCACACATTCTCCGTCTTCAGTACAGACCGCTATACGGGCGTCAGCTGTCATTGCAGAAAATTCCGCCGGGATGTCAAACACCGACCCGTTTTCAGCTTTCTTAGCTAATGTATCACTTATGACCCATTTCGGCAAATGATTGAGCGCTCTTTCAATCGGCACGGCATGCTCTGCAACCATGCCGTCTGAAACCTGCTGTTCAAGTTCCTCAAACGTGAAACACTCATCAAGGCTGAAATCGCCGGAAGCGGTGCGGATGAGATGCGACATATGCGCGGGATAGCCGAGTTTTTCACCGATTGTCACCGCCAATGTTCTCACGTAAGTGCCCTTTGAGCACGTGACTGTAAAGCGGAATGATGCTGTGTCTTCGTTATAAGTGACAGGGGAAGTGAGCGCGATATCTTCAATCGTAATATTCCGCTTCGGCCGCTCCACTTCAATACCCGCCCTGGCGTATTCATAGAGCTTTTTTCCGTTGACCTTTACAGCGGAATACATCGGCGGCACTTGCTCCTGCGGTCCCTTCAGTTCGTCTAAAACGGCTTTGATATCCGCTTCTTTCAGCGGCTCCTTGACAGGTTTTACGCTGACCGTTTCTCCAGTCTGGTCTTCGGTCGATGTGGAGAAGCCGAGAGTGATCTCAGCATCGTACGTTTTTGACTTGTCGGTGACGTACTCAACAATCTTTGTGGCCCGTCCGACACAGATCGGCAGTACGCCTGACACTTCCGGATCAAGCGTTCCCGTATGTCCGACTTTCTTTGTTTTTAACAGTTTTCTTATTTTCATTACACAGTCGTGAGAAGTCATGCCGACCGGCTTATGTAAAAGGAGAACTCCGTTAACCATCTGTCTTTCGCTCCTTTGTTATCAATTGTATCCCGTAAAACGCAGAAAAGAGGACAGACGACACTCGCCCATCCTCTTTCCTTGTTATTCAGACGGTTTATCTGAATGCAGTTCGTGAATCAATGTTTCAATACGGTTGCCGTACTCAATTGATTCATCAAATTCAAATTCAAGCTCAGGCGTTTTGCGGAGTCTGATTCGGCTGCCGATTTCGGAACGGATAAATCCTTTCGCTTTCTCAAGCCCTTTCAGCGCCTCCTCTTTCTTTTTCTCTCCGCCGAGAACGGAGATATACACCTTCGCTATTTGTAAATCACCTGAAACACGTACGTCTGTTACAGTGAGAAATCCGATTCTCGGGTCTTTCAGCTTTCGGCTGATAATATCCCCGAGCTCTTTTTTCATCTGCTCGCCGACACGGTTTGCTCTCATACTCAATTCAATCACCTCTAAGTTAAAACCACTCTGTTCTAGTGATCGTCCGTTCTATTTCGGGAAAGGAGTCAATAAACGCGAGTACACGCTGGATCTCCTTTTCCGCCTGAACGTGAGAGGAGGAGACGACGGCGATTCCGAAGCTGGTCCGCTGCCAAGTGTCCTGATAGCCGATTTCTGCGGCCGACACGTTGAACTTATTCTGAACCCTCGTTATAATCCGCTTCAGAACGGCTCGTTTCTCCTTTAATGATCCCGCATCATAAATGATGCATTCACATTCCGCAAATCCGATCACTTTCTTTCGATTTCCTGCATGACATACGCTTCAATGATGTCGCCTTCGCGAATGTCATTGTATTTCTTAATTGTAATACCACATTCATATCCTTGTGAAACTTCTTTCACATCATCTTTGAAGCGTTTCAGAACGTCTACTTCCCCTTCGAAGATGACCACGCCGTCACGGATCAGGCGGAGTCCGCTGTCACGTGTAATGTGGCCGTCTGTTACATATCCGCCGGCAATCGTGCCGATTTTCGACACTTTGAATGTTTGGCGCACTTCAACCTGACCGATGACTTTTTCTTCGTATTCAGGATCAAGCATTCCTTTCATCGCCGCTTCAATTTCTTCGATGACTTTGTAAATGATACGGTGAAGACGGATATCTACATTTTCAGCTTCAGCCGTGCTCTTAGCATTTCCGTCTGGGCGTACATTAAACCCGATAACGATTGCATTTGAAGCAGATGCGAGAATGATGTCTGATTCCGTAATCGCACCGACACCTGTGTGAATGATTTTCACTTTTACGCCTTCTACTTCAATTTTTTGAAGAGCGGCTGTTAACGCTTCGGCTGAACCTTGAACGTCAGCTTTTACGATTAAATTGATGTCTTTAACATCGCCTTGTTTAATTTGTTCAAACAGATCATCGAGGCTCAGCTTCGCTTTGTCGCTGCGCTGTTCTTCCAGTTGCTTGGAAGCGCGTGCTTCACCGACAGAACGGGCTGTTTTTTCGTCTTTAAAGACGAGGAATTGATCGCCAGCCTGCGGTACGTCGTTTAAGCCCGTAATTTCTACAGGTGTGGACGGTCCGGCTGTTTTCACGCGGCGGCCGAGATCATTAACCATGGCCCGCACGCGGCCGAATGTATTTCCGACAACGATCGGATCTCCGACATTCAATGTTCCCGTTTGAACGAGAAGTGTCGCGACAGATCCTCTTCCTTTATCGAGCTCAGCTTCAATAACCGTTCCTTTTGCCTGACGGTTCGGATTGGCTTTCAGCTCTTCCACTTCACTGACAAGCAGAATCATTTCGACAAGCTCGTCAATTCCCTTGCCTGTAAGAGCGGACAGAGGAACGAAAATCGTTTCTCCTCCCCATGCTTCAGGAACGAGTCCGTATTCAGTCAGCTCCTGCATGACACGGTCAGGGTTCGCGCTTTCTTTATCCACTTTATTCACGGCAACGATAATCGGAACCTCAGCCGCTTTCGCATGGTTGATGGCTTCGACTGTCTGCGGCATAACGCCGTCATCGGCCGCTACGACTAAAATGGTGATATCAGTTACTTCCGCACCGCGCGCCCGCATTGTTGTAAACGCCGCGTGTCCCGGAGTATCTAAGAACGTGATTTTTTTGCCGTTTTCTTCGATCTGGTAAGCCCCGATATGCTGGGTGATTCCGCCGGCTTCTCCTTCAACAACTTTTGTTTTTCTGATGCTGTCAAGGAGGGTCGTTTTCCCGTGGTCAACGTGGCCCATGATCGTCACGACAGGCGGACGGATTTGAAGATCTTCTTCTTTGTCAGCCTCTTCATATTTTTCAAGCTCAGTTTCTTCAAGCACAATCACTTCTTCTGTTTCCACACCGTATTCAGATGCGATCAGTTCGATTGTGTCTTTGTCAAGCTCCTGGTTAATGGTAGCCATTACGCCAAGAAGCATCAGTTTTTTAATGAGTTCAGACGGTTCTTTGCCAAGTTCTTCGGCTAAGGCCCCGACTGTTAAAGAGCCGGAAAACGTAATTTTCTCAGGAAGCTCTTTTTTCGGTTTCAGCGGTTTTTGCTGATACTGATTTTTGTTGTTATGATTGCGTTTGTTTTTGTTTTTGTTGTTGTTGTTATTCTTCTTGTTTTTGTTAAATTGATTATTCTGCACGTCATTCTTCTTTCCGTCTCGAATTTTGTTTGGTTGATTCCCAGCAGGCTGCTGATTAATCCCTTGCGGCTTGTTTTTGTTCGTTTCCGCAGGCTTCTGAGATGTAACGCCGGCGCCGCCTTTTTTAAATTTCGCATCAAGCTGCTTAATGGTCTTTTCTTCAAGCATTGCCATATGGTTATTTACTACTATATCCATGTTTTTCAGCGCAGTCAAAATTTCCTTGCTTGAAACATTGATGGCTTTTGCATATTCGTAAACTCTCATTTTAGCCATTCGTTCACCCCCAAAAATATTAATCGAGCAAGCTGATCAGCTTATTCGCAAAACCTTGGTCAGTGACGGCGACAACGACACGTGATTCCTTGCCGATAGAGCGGCCGAGATCCGCGCGGCTTTCGACTTTTTTATAAGGCACTTTATAATAATTGCATTTATCGGATACTTTTTTTGCAGTATTCGCAGATGCATCTTCTGTCAGCAGAACAAGTTTTGCACGCGCATTTCTAATTTCTTTTATAACCAAGTCCTCGCCCGACACGACCTTACGAGCTCGATTGGCCAGACCCAGCAAGGGAAACCATTCCATTCCAGACATGTTATTTTTTCACCTTTTCCGCCAGTTCCAGCAATTCTTCGAAAATCTGGTCATCGATTTGTGATTGAAATTGATTTTGCAATGTGTTTTTCTTTTTCGCAGCTAAGATGCATTCTTTCTCAAGGGTGATATAGGCACCCCGTCCGTTCTTCTTTCCGGTCGGATCGACTGAAATCTCTCCTTCTTTAGAACGGACAATTCGGATCAGTTCCTTTTTAGGCTTCATTTCCCCCGTTACCACGCATTTGCGCAGAGGAATTTTTTTTCGCTTATTCACCTAAAGTCACCTCTTATTCATCCGATTCGGCTGTTTCAGGCTCCATAAAGAGCGGCTCTAAATCGTCATCTTCTTCATGCTCTCTCGGATAGATGCCAAGGTCTCTTGCATCCGTTTCACTTTTGATATCGATTTTCCAGCCTGTCAGTTTCGCGGCTAAGCGGGCGTTTTGCCCTCTTTTTCCGATTGCCAGAGAAAGCTGGTAATCAGGAACGATGACAGTCGTGGCTTTTTCTTCTTCGCTGACGATGACATCCAGCACTTTAGACGGGCTGAGCGCATTGGCAACAAATTCAACCGGATCATCAGACCAGTTAACGATATCAATTTTTTCGCCTTTCAGTTCATTGACGATCGCCTGCACGCGCTGGCCTTTAGGACCGACGCATGAACCGACCGGATCAACGTCAGGGTCATCAGTGCGGACGGAGATTTTAGAGCGGTCGCCCGCTTCTCTGGCAACGGATTTCAGTTCGACCGTTCCGTCATAAATTTCCGGCACTTCGATTTCAAAAAGACGCTTCAACAGACCAGGATGCGTTCTTGATACATAGATCTGCGGCCCTTTTGTCGTTTTTTCGACTTTTGTGATAAATACTTTAATCCGATCGTGCGGTTTATAGCTCTCATTCGGCATTTGTTCATTGACGGGCAGCAGCGCTTCAATCTTGCCGAGAGACACGTAAATAAACTTGCTGTCTAAGCGCTGTACAATTCCCGTCATGATGTCTTCTTCACGATCGATAAATTCTGAGTAAATCACGCCGCGCTCAGCTTCACGGACACGCTGCGTCACCACTTGTTTCGCCGTCTGCGCAGCAATGCGGCCGAAGTCTTTCGGCGTTACTTCTATTTCAACGACATCTCCGACAAGGTAGTTCGGATGGATGTGCTGGGCGTCGTCAAGCGAGATTTCAAGTCTTGAATCGTATACCTCGTCTACGACATCCTTTCTTGCGAACACGCGGATCGTGCCCGTCTCACGGTTCAGATCGACCCGTACGTTTTGCGCCTGGTTAAAATTTCGCTTGTACGCGGAAATTAAGGCAGCTTCAATTGCTTCGATGATAATGTCTTTACTGATGCCTTTTTCTTTTTCAAGAATAGTGAGAGCATCTAATAGTTCACTGCTCATGTTAGCGGTCTCCCCCCTTAAACACTAATACTTCATTCATTAAAATGTTACAGCTAATCTTGCGTTAGCTATTTTTTCATACGGAATATTGACCCGTTTCTTTCTTGTTTTGACCGTCATCTCTATTGTAACAGTTTGTCCATCGAATTCAGCCAATTTGCCTTCAAACACTTTTAAACCGTCAATCGGTTCGTACGTTTTCATGTACACATTTTTGCCCAGTGATTTTTCGAAGTCGGCTTTTTTCTTTAATGGACGCTCGGCTCCAGGAGAAGATACTTCAAGAAAGTAGTTCTGGGTGATCGGATCGGCCTCATCCAGCTTTTCGCTTAACGCTTCGCTGACTTTGGCGCACTCCTCAATATCAACACCGTTCTCGGAATCAATAAACACGCGAAGGAACCAGTTTTGACCCTCTTTGACAAATTCAATGTCTACGAGTTCAAGCTGAAGGTCATCCAGTATGGGCTGAGCCATTACTTGAACGGTATCAGTCACTTTTTTGCTCATGTTTTTCCTCCTTGTGCTGTCGATATCATATCAGCCGTTCCTCTGCATAAAAACCCTGCTTCTAAAGAGCAGGGGCATGGAGAAAACGATGGACATGTCGAGGCAAAATTGCCTGTTCAATACAAAAGAGCGGGTTTCCCCACTCTTTGCCTCGGTAATCGTTAGCATTTCCAATAAAACTATACCATAACCATATATTTAATGCAAATCAAACTCCGCTCGGAGGCTGTGCACAAAGCTTAAAACAGAGACAGCTGATTTTGGTCCGGAAGCGACTCAAGACAGCCGTGACGGTCTAAATACTCTAAAATGGTTTTTGACACTTTTCCGCGTTTTTGAAGATCCTCTTTTGAAAGGAACTCCCCTTCTTTCCGCGCTTTCACAATATTGAGAGCGGCGTTGGTTCCGAGTCCCGGAATTGAGTTGAACGGCGGGATGAGACTGTTGCCGTCAATGATAAATTCCGAAGCGCTCGAACGGTATAGATCGACCTTCTGGAAGGAATAGCCGCGCTCACACATTTCAAGCGCAAGCTCTAACACGGTAAGAAGGTTTTTCTCCTTCGGCGAAGCATCAAGCCCTTTAGAGCTGATATCATCCATCACCGCTCTAATGGCGGTCGAGCCTTTAATCATTGTATCAATGTCAAAGTCATCTGCGCGGACGGTAAAATACGCAGCATAATATAAAAGCGCGTGATGCACTTTAAAATAGGCAATCCGCACCGCCATCAGCACGTATGCGGCGGCGTGGGCTTTCGGGAACATGTATTTGATTTTTTTGCATGAATCAATATACCAGTTCGGCACATTGTTCTTTTTCATTTCTTCTTCCCATTCCGGCGTCAGGCCTTTGCCTTTACGGACGAATTCCATGATTTTAAAGGCCAGTGAAGGCTCAAGGCCCTGATAGATCAAGTAAACCATAATGTCATCACGGCAGCCGATCACTTCGCTCAGTTCACACGTATTGTTGTGTATCAGTTCCTGCGCATTGCCGAGCCATACGTCCGTTCCGTGAGAAAGCCCGGAAATCTGGACAAGCTCGGAGAACGTCGTCGGCTTCGTATCCTCAAGCATCTGCCGCACAAATCGCGTCCCGAATTCAGGAATGCCGAGTGTCCCCGTTTTACAGCCGATCTGCTCTTCAGTAACGCCGAGCGATTCTGTGCCTTGGAAAATCTTCATAACTTCCGGATCATCTGTCGGAATCGTCTTCGGATCAATTCCGCTTAAATCCTGGAGCATCCGGATAACGGTCGGATCATCGTGCCCTAATATATCAAGCTTCAGCAGGTTGTCATGAATGGAGTGGAAGTCAAAATGAGTCGTTTTCCATTCAGACCCCGTCGCATCTGCCGGGAATTGTATCGGTGAAAAATCGTAAATATCCATGTAATCCGGGACAACGATAATCCCCCCCGGGTGCTGGCCGGTCGTTCTCTTAACGCCGGTGCAGCCTTGAACCAGACGGTCGATCTCCGCGCCGCGCATGTGTAGGTTGTGATCGCCCGCATAGCCTTTCACATATCCGTAAGCCGTCTTTTCCGCGACGGTGCCGATCGTTCCCGCGCGATACACGTTATCTTCACCGAACAATACTTTCGTGTAGTTATGGGCATGGGGCTGATACTCACCTGAGAAGTTCAAGTCGATATCGGGTACTTTGTCACCTTTAAAGCCCAAGAACGTTTCAAACGGGATATCATGTCCGTCCTTTTTCAAAGGGGTGCCGCAAGACGGGCAGCTTTTATCCGGAAGGTCAAAACCGGAACCGACTGATCCGTCATTAAAGAATTCGGAATATCGGCAGCTCGGGCACACGTAGTGCGGAGCGAGCGGGTTCACTTCAGTGATTTCCGTTAAGGTCGCCACAAGCGATGAACCGACGGACCCCCGGGAGCCGACGAGATAACCGTCATCCAGAGACCGTTTTACAAGCTTATGAGAGATGAGATAAATAACGGCGAATCCATGACCGATGATACTTTTTAATTCTTTTTCTATTCTCGCTTCCACAATTTCGGGAAGCTCTTCACCGTAAATGCTTCTGGCGCGCTGATAGCTCATTTCACGGATTTCTTCATCAGCCCCGTCAATTTTCGGCGTGTACAGATCGTCTTTGATCGGTTTGATCTCATCGATCATCGAAGCGACTTTCTGCGTATTGTCAATCACGATTTCTTTCGCTTTTTCCGCACCCAGGAAGGAGAAAGCCTCCAGCATTTCATCTGTCGTTCTGAAGTGCACTTTAGGCAGTTCGTGTCTGTTTAACGGGTTGGCACCGCCTTGGGAAGATATTAAGATCTTCCGGTAAATTTTATCCTCATCGTTTAAATAGTGGACATTTCCCGTAGCCACGACCGGCTTATTCAATTTTTCCCCGAGCTTCGTAATGTTGGCGATGATTTCTTTCAGCGCTTTTTCATCCCGGACGAGCTCAAGCTGCAGAAGGTGTCTGTATACTTCCGGCGGCTGCACTTCAAGATAATCATAGAAGGATGCGATATCTTCAACCTCTTCAGGAGATTTTTGCATCATGCCTTCAAAGACCTCTCCCCTGTCACAGGCAGAACCGATTAACAGACCTTCTCTGTATTTATTAAGCTGCGACCTCGGAATGCGCGGCACTCTGTAGAAATATTGAATATGAGAAATGGACACGAGCTTAAACAGATTTTTAAGGCCGGTCTCATTTACGGCAAGCAATGTAGCGTGATAAGGCCTTGATCTCTGATAAGCATTGGATTGTCCCATATTCTCATTCAGCTGATCATGATAAAAAATGTCTTTTTCAGCGGCATCTTTGAGCATTTTCAACAGCAGGTAGCCCGTTGCTTCAGCGTCAAAGACCGCTCGGTGATGCTGGGTTAATTCGATATCAAACTTCTTACATAACGTATTTAAGCGGTGATTTTTAAACTCAGGATACAGGAAACGCGCGAGTTCCAGTGTATCAATGACCGGATTTTTCGCTTTTTCCGTTTTCAAAAGACGCTTGTACGCCACATTTAAAAATCCCATATCAAAGCTGGCGTTATGAGCCACAAGCACGTCATCGCCGATCCATTCTTTAAAATCCCGTACGACGTCAACGACATCGGGAGCGTCGCGGACCATGTCATCCGTAATACCGGTAAGCTCGATCGTCGTTGCTGACAGCGGATGGTGCGGATTGGCGAACGCTTCGAATTTATCGATGATTTCTCCGCCTCTTATTTTGACTGCGGCAAGCTCAATGATGGTGTCATACACTGCGGACAGACCTGTCGTTTCAACGTCAAAGACGACGTATGTGTCTTCTTCCAGTAGACGGTGAGCTGGATTGTATGCGATCGGAACGCCGTCATCTACGATATTGGCTTCCATTCCGTAAATCATTTTAATGCCGTGTTTTTTCGCGGCGGAATAGGCATCCGGGAAAGACTGCACAACGGCATGATCAGTTAACGCAATCGCTTCATGTCCCCATTTTTTCGCCTGTTCGACAAGCTTTCCGATGCCCGTTACAGCATCCATTTGGCTCATCGGAGAATGCAGATGAAGCTCAACCCGTTTTTCGCCTTCAGGAGCGGTGTCTTCACGGGTTTTGGCTTTTATTTCATTCACGTCATTTGCAATCATGACGAGGTCTCTGACGAATGTATCGTTTTGAATGCTTCCCCGCGCCTTCACCCACATGCCTTTTTTCAGCGTTTTCATCAAAGCGGCGTCTTCTTTTTCTCTGGCGAACATTTTTACTAAAATGCTGTTTGTATAGTCCGTGATTTTGAAAATGCAGAGCGTGCGTCCGCTTTTCAGCTCGCGTGTTTCAGCATCAAACACAAACCCCTGCACCGTAATTCTTCTTTCTTCATCCATGATGCTGTCAAGCGTCCGGATTTCTTCGTTCTCTTTAATTTGATAGCCGATGACAAGCGGTCCGGACGGTGCCTGATCCTCATCGCCCTCTTTTTCCTTCTTCTCCATCTCGATAAGCGCCTGCATCGCCCGCTCCTGATCTTCAGCAAGCTTTTGCTCGCGGAATTTCTGGACTTCTTGGTCAGATACGAAAATTTCGGTATCCAGCTGCAGTTCCGGAAAGCCGAATTGGCGGTAGCTGTGCTGAATCAGCGCGCTGTATTTATTTTTGAGCGCAGATGCTTCTGTATCTGTTTTTGTTTTCACGATCAGTTTGTTTCCCTTGAGCTTCGGCTTCTGCTGATTCAAAAGAGCCACCATCGGCGGCGAGGTTCCTTCAAGCTCTTCAATACAGCGTGTCCAATAATCCTGTACAAGCTCCTCTGTCACAGCAGGGTCGATGACCTGAACAGACGATGTGACACGGGCGATGTGAGCAAACGATTGTGTTAACCTCATCATGAATGAATCATATATTTGATACGGCAAAAGAGCCTTAAAGCGAAATTGGAAATGCCAGGCTTTTTCTGCTTTATGGATTGTCAGTTTATCAATCTCTCCGTCTTCAAAGTATGTCATGAAGGTATCATCTGTCATATTAAGCTGCTGCAGAAGAATCTGAAACTGTCTTCTGTTTACTGATAACTGTTCCATTCAGACAGTATCCCTCCCTTAAAACATCATAAGTGAAGGTACCTCCGCAGGTGATGAGGTACCTTCTTTTTTCTCTATTTTAACATGATTTTGTATGATTCGTTATGGTGATTACTTCGTCTTGATAAATTCAGAAAGCTCATCCACTGAAACTTCGGCAGATTCACCGGTTTTGCGGATTTTCACTTCTACGATGCCTTCATCGGCACGTTTTCCGACAGTGATGCGGATCGGAAGGCCGATCAGATCAGAATCAGCAAACTTCACGCCTGCGCGTTCAGCGCGGTCATCGTATAATACCTCATAACCTTCCGCCTGGAATTTGCCGTAAAGCTGTTCAGCAAGCTCTTTTTGCGCTTCGTTTTTCATATTCAGCGCCAAAATATGAAGATCATACGGAGCAACGCTTTTCGGCCAGATCAAGCCTTTTTCGTCGTGATGCTGTTCAGCGATGGCTGAAAGCGTTCTGGACACGCCGATTCCGTAACATCCCATCAGCATCGGCTGCGCACGCCCGTTCTCATCAAGGTATGTCGCATTCATCGCTTCAGAGTAACGCGTGCCGAGTTTAAAGACTTGTCCGACCTCAATTCCTTCAGCGAAACGGATCGTGCCTTTTCCGTCAGGTGACGGATCGCCTTCCTGAATGATTCGAAGATCGGCATATGCTTTTACTGACGCGTCACGTTCGATGTTTACGTTTCGGTAATGACGGTCTTTTTCATTCGCACCGCTAACGGCGTTTACCATTACTTTTACGGCTTGGTCGGCATAAATCTCAATGTCGCCGGCAGCGCCGATCGGCCCCGCAAATCCCGGCTCCGTGCCAAGTTTCTCGGCTACTTCTTCATGAGACGCAAGTTCAACCACTTCCGCGTTCAGAAGGTTTTTCACTTTCACGTCATTGACCTCATGATCGCCTCTTACTAACACGAGAACAAATCGGTCATCCGCTTTAAACAGCATTGATTTGATGCAGGCGCTCGGCTCGATCTGCAAGAACGAAGCGAGCTCTTCAATGCTTTTGACATTCGGCGTATCAATTTTCTCCAATGCCTCGGGTGTTTCATCTGACGGCTCGCTGTTCATGACAACTTCCGCCATTTCCGTATTGGCTGCGTAAGAGGATCCATCGGAATAAGCGATGGTATCTTCCCCTATTTCAGAAAGAGCCATAAATTCATGCGTGTCTTTTCCGCCCATCGCGCCCGAGTCGGCAATAACGGGACGGACGTTTAATTCACAGCGTGCGAAAATGCTGCTGTATGCGCCGTACATGTTCTGGTATGTTTCCTCCAGACTTTCTTCAGAAGCATGGAAAGAATACGCATCTTTCATGATGAATTCGCGTCCGCGCAATAACCCGAAACGCGGGCGTTTTTCATCTCTGAATTTAGACTGGATCTGGTAAAGAGTGAGCGGCAGACGCTTATAAGATTTCACCTCATCGCGCACGAGAGAAGTAATGACTTCTTCATGTGTCGCGCCTAAAGCAAATTCACGGCCGTGGCGGTCTTTCAGACGCATTAATTCAGGCCCGTACGTATACCACCTGCCTGATTCCTGCCATGTTTCAGCCTGCTGAAGGGCCGGCATCAGCATTTCCACCGCGTTGATTTTTTCCATTTCTTCACGCACGATCTTCTGAATGTTTTGAATGACCCTGTAAGCCAGGGGCATGTAACTGTAAACCCCGCTCGTATTTTGTCTGATAAATCCCGCTCTCAGCAGAAGCTTATGGCTTTTTGCTTCAGCATCAGCCGGCACTTCTCTCAGGGTCGGAATAAGCGTCAAACTTTGTCTCATGTCTTCGCACCTCTGATTTTTTACTAGTCAATTATAAGAATAAACGCTGGATATCGTTCCATGTGACAACCAGCATAAGAAGCATTAAGAAAGCTACGCCGATAAATACGACAAATGCTTCCTTGTCACGGTTTATCGGCTTGCCGCGGATTGCTTCAATGAATAAAAACAGCAGCCGCCCGCCGTCAAGCGCCGGTATCGGCAGCAGGTTGACAATTCCCAGGTTGATGCTTAAAAACGCCGCAAACTGGAATAGGTTGATAATACCGGTTTTTGCAACTTGATCCGTCATATCATAAATGCCGACAGGACCCGAAAGCATATCAAGCTTAAACTGGCCTGTCACAAGTTTGCTCAGATTGGTCAGGATCGCTTTTGTGACATCAACGGTAGATGTCGCGCCGTAGGCAATCGCTGCAAGCGCGCCTTTTTCAGTCGGCGCATAAGAGCCGAAGCGGCCGATTGTTTTTTTATTTTCATCTTTTACAGCTTCAGGTGTAACCGAGATATGAAACGATTTGCCGTCCCGTTTGACGGCGACATCGATTTTTTTTCCAGGATTTTCTTTTACCGCTGTCACGATGTCGGTCCATGACCTCATTTTTTCACCGTTAATGCTCTGGATATAGTCGCCTTCTTTTAAACCGGCAGCCGCTGCGCGTCCATTGTCTGTCAGCTTCCCGAGCTCAGGCTGATTCGAAGGCACGCCTTGAATGAATCCAAGCATGACGAGAATGACATACGCTAAGATGAAGTTCATTATCGGACCGGCAGCAATCGCCTTAATCCGCTTCCATACGGGTTTAGACCCGAATTGTCGATTGTAAGGCGCAATCTGCACTTCTTCTCCGTCTACGATAAAAAAAGAGGTCTGACTGACAGTAAAGCCCGCCAGTTCATCTTCTTTCCCCTGCTCGTACCCGGTAATCTTCATTTCGTGCTCAAGATCAGCCGTCTCCACCTCGATAATTAAAGCGTCGGGATATTTTTCCTTTTGATTAATGATGACTTTTTCCACTTCGTCATCTTTATTAAAAAGAAGCCCGACGGTATAACCGGGTTTGACTTCGATCATCTCCGGGTCTTCACCGGCCATGCGGACGAACCCGCCGACCGGAAGGAGTCTGATCGTATACACGGTTTCATTCTTTTTAAATGAAAAGATTTTAGGGCCGAAGCCGATCGCAAATTCACGGCAAAGGATTCCCGCTCTTTGGGCGAGCAATAAATGCCCCAGCTCATGGAAAAAAACGAGCGTTCCGAAAATAATAATAAACGCGATAACTGTATTCACGAACATACCACCTTATGTGAGTATTGAATTAACGTATCCCCGGGTGTCTTTGTCCACTTCTTGGATATCCGCAAGACTCGGATCCTGAATTACGCTGTGGCGGTCCAATGCTTTTTCAATCAGGTCCTCAATCGATAAGAATGAAATCCGTCCGGCAAGAAAAGCGGCAACGGCTTCTTCGTTGGCCGCATTTAAAACCGTCGGCATTGTTCCCCCTATTTTACCTGATTCAAAGGCAAATTGTAAGCAGCGGAACCTTTCAAAGTCAGCTTTCGCAAAATGGAGGCTTCCGATCTCCCATAATTCAAGCCTTTTTGTTTCAGGCAGAGGCAGCCGGTCCGGATATGTCAGCGCATATTGAATCGGCACCCTCATGTCCGGATTTCCGAGCTGGGCGATGACGCTTCTGTCGTGAAATTCAACCATCGAATGAATGATGCTCTCCTTATGTAATACAACGTCAATCTGTTCATACGGAATGTCAAACAGCCAATGCGCCTCAATGACTTCAAGCCCTTTATTCATCATTGTAGCCGAGTCAATCGTAATTTTTGCGCCCATCGACCAGTTCGGGTGGTTAAGGGCGTCGGCAATCGTTACAGACTCAAGCTCCTGCCGCGTTTTATCTCTGAAACTGCCGCCGGATGCCGTAATGATCAGGCGCTCGATATTTTTGCTCTGTTCGCCTTGCAGCGCTTGAAAAATAGCGGAATGTTCGCTGTCGACCGGAAGAAGAGGAACGCCGTATCGTTTTGCGTGTCCTTTCACTATATGCCCGGCAGTGACGAGAGTTTCCTTATTTGCAAGCGCAATTGTTTTTTTCTGTTCAATCGCTTTCAAAGTCGGGATTAAACCGACGCTTCCAAGCAGCGCATTGACCACGATATCCACTTCGTCCATGACTGCCGCTTCAATCAGGCCTTCTTCTCCGATGCCGATTTGACATTCATGAGAAAAAGACGCTTCTTTCACTTTTTGGTATGTATCCATGTCGCCGACTGCTACATATTTCGGCTGAAACGTTCTGATCAACGGGATCGCTTTCTCGGCGTTTTTACCGAAAGTCATCGAGACGAGACGGAACTGATCTTGATGCATGCGCAATACGTCTAACGTCTGCTCCCCTATTGATCCTGTTGCTCCTAAAAGACAAATATTCTTCAAAATGCCACTCCCATTCTATGCGTCCAGATCGGTCTTATTTTCATATTAGCCTTTCTCATGAAAAAAGCGCAAGCAGAAAGTATAAGAACGGCATGACAAACAAAAAGCTGTCAAATCGATCTAAAATGCCGCCGTGCCCGGGAAGGATTTTTCCCGAATCCTTCACATCATAGTGCCGCTTAAGCGCTGATTCAACCAAATCCCCGATCTGTCCGAACACAGACAGAACAAGCGTGATGACCAAAAGAACCGGGTATGAAATCGGAAGGTGCGCAAACAGCTGAAAAACAGCCGTAAAAATAAGGGCGATGACAATACCGCCGAGAAACCCTTCGACTGTTTTGTTGGGACTGATTTCGGGCCACAGCTTCCGCTTCCCGAGCGACTTTCCGACGAAATATGCGCCTGAGTCCGTTGACCATATGACAACGCAGGCATAAAAGATATACAAAAGCCCGTTTGTTTCAATGTTTCTGATTTCAATAAAATAATGAAAACACAGTCCGATATATACCGTCGCGAGAACGATAAACCCGACTTCGTCAAACGTAAAGGTGTTTTTTACGAGCACCGTATAGCTGAGCAGAATCAATACGGCGAAAATCGTTACTTCCATTTTCGCATCGAAAAAATGATACTTGTCCGGCACCATATACAGCCATAACAACAAGAGGCTGATCAGACCCGGAAAAGAAAAAAATCTGAGCTTTTTCATCCGCAAAAGCTCAAAAAGCGCTATACTTCCCATCACGTAAACAAATACGGTGAACGGCAATCCTCCGAAAATAACCAAAAATAAAAATAGTGCCGCTGCCAGAACACCTGTTAACAATCTTTGTTTCATTTCCACCATCCTCTAAATTCCGCCAAACCTCCGGCCTCGCTGCTGAAATTCTCCCACTGCCTGCAGAAAGTGATCTTCTTTAAAATCGGGCCACAGGACATCTGTAAAAACAAATTCACTGTAAGCCACCTGCCAAAGCATAAAGTTGCTCAATCTGATTTCTCCGCTTGTTCTGATGAGCAGCTCCGGGTCCTGGAGTGATTCTGTCATTAAATGCCCGGAAAAGAGCGCTTCATCAATGTCTTCGATATTCAGCGTGCCGCTTTTCACCTGTTCAGCCAGGGCTTTTGCCGCATTGACGATTTCCGTGCGTCCGCCGTAGTTCAAAGCGAAATTGAGAATCAGCCCGTCATTTTGTTCTGTATCTTTTACGGCCTTCTCAATCGCCCTGTACGTATGAGAAGGGAGCGCGGATTCATCTCCGATAATTTTCACCTGTACATTTTCCTCTATTAATTCAGGAAGATACGTATTCAGGAACTCTTCCGGAAGCTTCATCAAAAAGTCGACTTCCATCTTCGGGCGCTTCCAGTTCTCCGTTGAAAACGCATAAAGAGTCAGAACTTTAACGCCGAGCTGACTTGCGAGCTTTGTCACCCTTTTTACCACTTTCATTCCTTCATGATGTCCTGCAATCCGAGGGAGTGAGCGCTTCTTCGCCCAGCGTCCGTTTCCGTCCATAATAATGGCAATGTGTGCGGGAATTTCACCCTTCAGTATGTCTTCTTTTGTATACCGTTCTAAGTTGGAAGCCGCATTCTGCTGATTCTTCCAATTTTTGAGTATGTTGAGCATGAGATTCCTCCGTCACCCAAAAAGGTTGCGTTGCTGATGATCAATGTAATCAACAGTATTAACAAAAAAACCCCCTGTAAACATGAGAGGGTCTTTTCACATTATCTATTGTACATAGTTTTTCATTAAACTTCCATGATTTCTTTTTCTTTGTCCTTCGTGACGCTGTCAATTTTTGACACATATTCATCTGTCAGCTTTTGAACGTCTTCACTGGAAGCACGAAGCTCGTCTTCTGTAATGTCTCCGTTTTTCTCAAGTTTTTTGAGGTCATCGTTGCTGTCACGGCGGACATTACGGACTGCTACTTTCGCTTCTTCCGCGTATTTTTTCACGACTTTGACAAGTTCTTTACGTCTTTCTTCCGTCAGAGCCGGGATCGCGATGCGGATAATTGTGCCGTCACTTGTCGGCGTTACGCCAAGATCAGCTTTCAGGATCGCTTTTTCAATATCGCCGATTGCCGTTTTGTCATACGGTGTGACAACAAGCATACGCGCTTCAGGCACATTGATGGAAGACAGCTGGTTTAAAGGTGTTTGGGCACCGTAGTATTCTACTGTCACTTTATCCAATAGAGATGGGTTGGCACGTCCTGCGCGGACTGACGCCAATTCGCGTGAATAAGCGGCAACCGCTTTTTCCATGCGTTCTTTTGTTTGTGTTAATACTTCGTTTGACAACGTTATTTCCCCCTTACGATCGTTCCGATTGATTCGCCGATTACGGCACGCTTAATATTTCCTTCTTCCATAATAGAAAAGACGATCAGCGGAATATCATTATCCATACATAGTGAAGAAGCCGTAGAATCCATGACTTCCAGCCCGTCTTTTAACACATCGAGATAAGATAATTTTTCGTATTTAACGGCTGACTCATCTTTTCTCGGATCAGCATTATACACACCGTCGACATTATTTTTCGCCATTAAGATCACGTCCGCTTCGATTTCAGCGGCACGCAGCGCTGCGGTTGTGTCCGTAGAGAAATAAGGGTTTCCTGTTCCCGCGGCAAAAATAACAACGCGTTTTTTCTCCAGGTGGCGGATGGCTTTTCTTCTGATGTAAGGCTCAGCGACCTGACGCATTTCAATTGATGTCTGCACTCTGGACTGAATTCCGAGCGTTTCCAGGCTGTCCTGCAGGGCAAGTGAGTTCATGACA
Source organism: Bacillus sp. ChL18 (assembly GCF_026241425.1). Taxonomy (NCBI): domain Bacteria; kingdom Bacillati; phylum Bacillota; class Bacilli; order Caryophanales; family Bacillaceae; genus Bacillus; species Bacillus sp. ChL18. Next base: position 1,411,449 of record NZ_JAPHWE010000001.1, read on the forward strand.
GTAGCAAGCATGCCCATATAATCGGCCGTCGCACGGTCCATTCCTAAGTCACTGCCCGTTTTTCCGCGCCATAAGTTGCCGCCGCCTACGACTACGGCCACTTCGACGTCAAGCTCAGCGATTTCTTTTACCTGTTTAGCGATGGATTGGATGACAGTCGGATTAATGCCGTTTCCCTGCTCTCCTGCCAATGCTTCTCCGCTAAGCTTTAAAACGATACGATTGTATTTTGGTTTTTCCATAATAACCTCCAAGTGTAAACATTGCCGTTTCCTATTATGCAAGAGAAAAAAAGGTTTGTAAATATAGTTTTAAAAATAGGGAACACAAGTAGTGTCCCCTATACTGCCTGAAAAGCCGCGAAAGATTCGCCAAGGCTTTCCGCCATTATTTTTTCACTTGGTTCATAACTTCTTCAGCAAAGTTTTCTTGGCGTTTTTCAATACCTTCTCCAACTTCGTAGCGGACGTAAGTTTTAACAGATGCGTTTTTCGCAGCCACAACTTGTTTCACTTTTTCGTCTGGGTTTTTAACGAAAGCTTGGTCTAATAAGCAAATTTCTTCGAAGAATTTGTTCAGACGGCCTTCAACCATTTTCGCTACGATGTTTTCCGGTTTGCCTTCTTGAAGAGCTTGCTGAGTCAGGATCTGACGCTCATGGTTTGCTTCTTCTTCAGACACTTGGTCGCGGGAAATGTAACGAGGATTTACCGCTGCAACATGCATCGCGATGTCTTTTGCAAGATCTTCGTCAGTTGTTCCGCTAAGAACGGATAATACGCCGATGCGGCCTCCCATGTGAAGGTAAGCACCGAACGCTTCGCTGTCTTCTTTTGAAATAACAGCAAAACGGCGAAGAGTGATTTTCTCTCCGATTTTAGCAACGTTGCTTGTGATGTATTCTTCAACAGTAGAACCGTTTTCCATCTTTTGACCCATCGCTTCTTCAAGATCAGCAGGAGCGTTTGCAAGAAGGTGGTCAGCAAGCGTGTTCAGAAGCTCTTTGAAGCCTTCGTTTTTCGCAACGAAATCAGTTTCAGAGTTTACTTCTAAGATAACGCCTTTGTTGCCGTCAGTTTTAATAAGAGTAGAACCTTCAGCAGCGATACGGTCAGCTTTTTTAGCCGCTTTCGCAATTCCTTTTTCTCTCAGAAGGTCGATTGCTTTGTCCATATCTCCGTCAGTTTCAGTCAATGCTTTTTTACAGTCCATCATACCAGCGCCTGTTTTTTGACGCAGTTCTTTTACCTGCTGTGCAGTAATAGCCATTTGAATTCCTCCTTATATGTGTAAACAAGATATGTATAGATACATTTTTCTTGAAAAAAGGTGATAAAAGGCAGTCCCTCTTATCACCTTTTGATTAGGTTACGCAGTTGTCGTTTCTGTTTCAGGTGCAGTCTCTTCAGCAGCTTCCGCTTCTTCTTCGCCTTGCTTCGCTTCAAGAATAGCATCTGCCATTTTAGAAGTAAGAAGTTTGACAGCGCGGATTGCGTCATCGTTTGCAGGGATTACGACATCAATTTCATCAGGATCACAGTTTGTATCTACGATTCCGATGATAGGAATGTTCAATTTGTGAGCTTCCGCAACAGCGATGCGCTCTTTGCGAGGATCGATGATGAATAATGCATCAGGAAGATCCTTCATGTCTTTAATTCCGCCGAGGAATTTTTCAAGACGCTCTAATTCTTTTTTCAATTGAACAACTTCTTTTTTCGGAAGTACTTCAAATGTACCGTTTTCTTGCATTTTCTCGATGTCTTTCAGACGCTTAATGCGTTTTTGGATTGTTTCGAAGTTTGTCAGTGTACCGCCCAACCAGCGTTGGTTGACATAGTACATGCCAGAGCGTACAGCTTCTTCTTTAACAGAATCCTGAGCTTGTTTTTTTGTGCCGACGAAAAGGATTTTTCCGCCTTCAGCAGCAAGGTTTTTCGTGAAGTTGTAAGCTTCCTCTACTTTTTTCACTGTTTTTTGAAGGTCAATGATGTAGATTCCGTTACGCTCCGTGAAAATGTAACGCTTCATTTTTGGGTTCCAGCGGCGTGTTTGGTGGCCGAAGTGAACACCAGCTTCAAGCAATTGTTTCATAGAAATAACTGACATGTGATTTCCTCCTAATAAAATGGTTTTTTTCCTCCGCTTAGGTCATTTTTGTGCAGAACTGCCGTTTGCAGCACCCTCTGCATAAATCGTTAAGCGTGTGTATTTAACACCAAGACATAATATAACACAGCTTTATGCGACAATCAAGAATCCTTTACAGCTTTGCCGCGAAATTTTAAAAACAGCTCGATTTCTGTCTTTCCGCTCTGCATCCGTTTGGCGATTTCCGCGGGGGTGAGCCCTTGTTCATATAATTCTGAAACACGTTCTTCAAACGAATGCGCGCCCCTGTTTTCGTCACTTTCAGCCCGTTCCGTTGCACTGATAAGCTTTTCCATGTGGTCCGGAATATCAGGCTCTTCTTTCGGTTCCGGCCGGGGTTCGGCGTCTTCTGCCTCCGGCGCTTGACGGCTTTTTGCGTCTTCGAGTCTTTCATTTTCTTCTTTCAGCTCAAGCAGAAACGCTGCAAGGGTGTTTTCCGTCTCTTCAAGAATCTTCTTCTGCTGGCGCTCCGTCTCCTTGAGGGCTGAAAACCTCGTGTACAGAATAATGACGGCATAAAGCAGTACGCCGTGAAGCACAAAGCTTAAAAGCCATAATAGTGTTGACATGTTTTTCACTCGCTAACCATGAGTTCATTATTGAATTACTTTTTCAAGCAGGTGCTTTAATTTAAACAGCGCCTTTGAATGAATCTGTGAAATCCGCGACGTCGAAAGGTTCAGGACTTGTCCGATTTCGGTCAAAGTCAGTTCTTCTTTATAGAATAAACTGACGACAAGCTGCTCTTTTTCAGAGAGCTCGTGAATTTTGCCCGCAAGCTGAGCGATCAGCTCGTCCTTCATGATTTTTTCTTCCGGCGGGACATTTTTGTCATCTCTGATCATCACTTGAATATTCTCACCGTCATCCTGGTCGTGAAGCTTTTCATCAATGGATAAGAGATTGGCAAAAAACCCTTCATTCATCGTTGATACTACGTCCTGCTCCGTCATCCCCAGCTCTTCTGCGATCTCTGAAGGCGTCACATTCCGAAGGTAGCGCTGTTCAAGTTTTTCGATCGCCGCTTCGACTTTTTTTGTCTTCTCCCGTGAAGTTCTGGGCAGCCAATCTTCTTTACGCAGCCCGTCGATGATTGCACCGCGAATTCTAAACGAGGCATAGGTATCAAATTTTAAATCCCGGCCGGGGTCAAATTTTTCCAGGGCATCATATAAACCAAGCATACCAAGGCTCATTAGATCGTCTTTATGCACCGATTTCGGCAGTCCGACGGAAATTCTGCCGACATGATATGTGACCAGCGGCATGTAACGGCGCATTAAATCATCACCGGCTTTAGGATCTTTCCACTCTTTCCAGCGCGACCAAAGCACCTGATCTTCATAATTCAAGGATTGCATTGTTATCCCCCTACCTCATACCTTTATTAAATCGTTGTTTCACCTTGTTTAACAGTTCGAATGTGCAGCATGCAGGACTTTGGCTCAAATTCAATCGTCCGGCCGCTTGAGCCGCCCGTATCTTCACTGATGACCGGAATGTTATACAATGAAAGCTGCTCTTTGATGGCCGCTACATTCCTCGGACCGATTTTCATCAGGTCGTTCGTCATTTTAAACTTAAACATCTCCGCTCCCCCGGCGAGTTTTGCCTTCAGGGCAAACTTGCGGCAGCCGGCTTTCAAAAGCATATCAATCGTCGTCTTTACGGCGGTGTCCGCGTATTTTGCGCGGTTCAGTTCCGCTGTTTTCGATAAACCGGAATCCGGCAGCATGACGTGAACGAGTCCCGCCGTTTGTTTGTCTTTATCGTATAAAACCAGTCCCACGCATGAACCGAGTCCCGAAGTCCGGATTTTATCCGGATAACGCGCGATTTGAACATCAGCAATCCCCACTTTAACAACTGCGGCTTCCGCACGGCTCATAAAGCCGCACCCAATGAGACGAAGAGCTTTTCAAAAGAATCATAGTCCGGGAGCATAAACATATGGGCTTTGAGCTCCTGCCTGCTGCCTTGGTCAAAAATAGAAGTATCCACGACAATGGCATGCTCTCCGACTTGGCTGAGCTCCATCAGCCCTTCACTGATAACCGCGCCGAACATATCAAGCGAGATTTCCGGCACGCTCGGGTAAATCTCAAGCTTTGTCAAATCAGCCAATGCCGTTAAATAGGAACCTGCTAAAATATTGCCGAACTCATGTAAAGCAGAAGAACTCAAATGATCTTCGCCCAACTGGTCAATATCAAAATCCGGATTTCCGATCAGCTCTCTGATAAACTGTTCCGCCTGATCAAAAGGCATGATGAGAAAGATAGAGCCGGTCATGTCGCCTTCCATTCTTAAAAAGATACTGGCGACCGGCGTTTCAGCCCCGCCGAAAAAATCAGCGAGCTCATCAAATGTCAATAAAGTCGCAAACGGCACTTCCATGTCTATCTTTCTGTTCAGCAGCTGAGCCATTGCAGAAGCCGAGTGACCCGCCCCGATATTTCCGACTTCCCGCAAAATATCCATCTGCTCTTCTTTGATCGCTTCAAACTTACTCATGTTGTCTTTTCCCCTTTAAGCATTAGGCTCTCCGGACGCAGATGCCGAAGCACCTTTATCCAGCACCGCATGCGCATCGATAATATTGAGGAGCCTGTTATCTTGCTTGACGATCTGTTTAATCCACACATCCGTTTCCTTTGTCTGGCTTTCAGGCGCGGATTCGATTTCATTTTCATGCACGGTGATGACGTCATTGGCCTCATCCACGACCCATCCGACATCAGCGTCACGGTAAGAAATGATGATAATCCGAGTCTCTTCTGTGATGTCCTGTTCAGGCTGATTCAGACGTTTTCTTAAATCAAGAACCGGGGTAATCACTCCGCGCAGATTGATAACGCCGCGGATATAAGATTCCACACCCGGGACCCTCGTCGGTTTTTGCCACTTTTCAATTGATTTCACCTGGGAAACTGAGATAGCGTATTCTTTCCCGTTTATCATAAACACAATCATTTTTTCACCTGTTTTGATTTCAGCAGTCATGCGGGCACCTCCTCGTGTCGTTTTAGTAGATCAGCGCATTGCAATCAATAATCAGCGCCACTTCTCCGTTTCCGAGAATCGTAGCGCCGGAAATCGCAAAGACGTTCGTCAAATAGTCGCCGAGTGATTTCAGTACGACTTCCTGCTGTCCGATAAAAGAGTCCACGACAAAAGCAGTGGATTTATCGCCCTTTTTCACAACGATTACATGGAACTGATCGGCATCCTGTTTTGAATCCGTAATGCCGAATTCTTTTTTCAGATAGACGATCGGAACGATTTGGCCTCTGAAATCAATCACTTCTCTGTCATGCGTCTGCAGGATATCTTTCTTATCAATAACAGCCGTCTCTATAATAGAAGAAATCGGTATCGCAAACGTCTCTTCTTCCAGTTTAATGAGAAGAACGGATATAATTGAAAGTGTCAGCGGAAGCTGGATACTGAAAAGAGAACCTTGGCCTTCCGCGGATTTGACACTGACAGAGCCGCCGAGTGATTCGAGTTTATTTTTTACGACATCCAGGCCGACGCCCCGCCCTGAAATGTCAGAAATTTGATCGGCAGTCGAGAAGCCCGGAGCAAAAATAAGCTCGTGAATCTCATTATCTTCAAGCGTTTCAGCATCACGTTCGGTGATTACACTCCGCTCGAGCGCTTTTTCAAGAATTTTCTTTCTGTTCAGGCCGGCCCCGTCATCTTCAACCTCAATAAAGACGTGGTTGCCGCTGTGATATGCCTTAAGCACGACATGGCCAGATTCCGGTTTTCCTTTATTCACCCGCACTTCAGGCGATTCAATGCCGTGATCGATGCTGTTTCTGATTAAATGGACAAGCGGATCGCCGATTTCATCAATCACCGTGCGGTCCAGCTCCGTTTCAGCTCCGATGATGGACAATTCGATCTTCTTGTTTAATTCCTTTTGAAGCTGGCGGATCATTCTCGGGAAACGATTAAAGACGGTTTCTACCGGCACCATCCGCATATTAAGAATAATAGACTGAAGGTCGCCCGAGATTCTGGTCAGGCGTTCAACGGTTTCAGTCAGCTCATTGTGGTCAAGCTCCTTGGCGATCTGCTCAAGACGTCCGCGGTCAATGACAAGTTCTTCAAAAAGGTTCATTGAAGAATCCAGTCTTTCAATGTTGACGCGAATCGTTTTCGAGCCGCTGTGATGCTTCGGCTGTTCTTCCGTTTTCGCTTGCTGCTTAGGCTGTTTTTCAGCCTTTTTAACCGGATCTTCCTTCACCGGTTCAGCAGCTTGCGGTTTTTCGGCCGTTTTTAACGGCGCACCGGCAGAAATTTCGACATTCTCCACTTCTGAAATGCCGCTGATGAGTTCTTTAATTTCTTCAGCAGGCTGCTTTGTCAAGAAACACACCTGAAAATCCGTTCCGAAATCTTCCGTCTCAAGCACTTCCGCGGCGGGTATCGTTTTTGCGACTTCCCCGGCTTCATTCAGCTTTTCAAATATCATGTACACGCGCACGGCTTTGAGCATACAGCTTTCATTCAGGGAAACCGTTATTTCATAGCGGCTGAATCCTTGCTCTTCCGCCTCTTCAATAACAGTTCGTTCGAACTCATCATAATTCCATTCAGTTGAAGCCTGTTGTTTTGAAGCCGGCGGTTCTGCTGTTTCGGCTGAAGCCGCAGTCTCATGCACCGCATTTACGTCGAGCTTCGCACTCACTTCAGAAATATCACGTTTGCCGTCTCCACCGTCAATAATGGACTGCACCATCTCTTCAAGATGATCAAGCGCTTCAAACAGCACGTCCAGCCAATCCGATGTAACGGGCATTTCTCCATTGCGGATAGCGTCCAGCACATTTTCCATCAGGTGGGTTAAATGCGCCAGATCTGTATATCCCATCGTTGCGCTCATGCCTTTCAGCGTATGGGCAGCTCTGAAGATGTCATGCACAAGCTGAAGGTCTGCCGGATCTTTTTCCAACAGCAGCAGCTTTTCGTTACATGTCTGTAAGTGCTCTTTACTTTCATCAATAAAGACATCTAAATATTGATTCATATCCAATTGATTCACACCCTCTCTTTTTTCACACATCCGGTGATGGATGCCGCGATATCTTCCACATGTTTAATCTCATGAATGAGGCCCGCCTTTATCGCTGACTTCGGCATTCCGAACACAACACAGGATTCGTCCGATTCCGCAATCGTTTTAACGCCGCCTGTTCTGAGCATTTCTTTTACGCCCTCGGTTCCGTCGCTGCCCATGCCTGTCATAATGACGGCTACCTTTTCGTAATCGGATAAGCGGCTTGCCGACCGAAACAAATAATCGGCTGACGGTTTATGCCGGCTTTCCGTATCATGAACGTCAAGAATGATGCGGAGCCTTCCGCCTTCCTCTGCAACCGTCATATTTTTTCCGCCGGGCGCGATGTACACCCATCCGTCTTTCGCTTCTTCACCGTTTTCCGCTTCTTTGACCTGAATATCTGACAAATGGTTGAGTCTGTCTGCAAGTGAAGCGGTGAAGCCTTCAGGCATGTGCTGAACGACAAATACAGGCGCCTTTAAATCCTTCGGCAGTTTCGGAATCACCTTTTGCAGAGCCCGCGGTCCGCCTGTAGAGGTCGCGATGAATACGGCCTGCTTAGCGGATTTTGCTTTCGGTCTTTCAAATCCCGCCAAAGCCGGACGTTCCGGGATAGAAGACTCTTTCACTGCCGCCTCAGGTTTTTGTGCGCGGGACAGCCCGGCTGCAATCACCCTCTCAATCAGCTGCTCTTTAATTTTATAAAGATCAAGTGAAATCGCTCCGGAAGGCTTGGTGATAAAATCAAAAGCGCCCATTTCCAGACAGTTGATCGTTCGGTCCTTCCCTTGCTGTGTCTGGCTCGATACCATGATTACGGGAAGTTTATATATGCTGATGATCTTCCGCAATGTATCCGTTCCGTTCATGACCGGCATTTCAATATCAAGCGTGACAACATCCGGTTTAAGAAGCTCTATTTTCTTCAGCGCCTCTTCCCCGTTTCTGGCTGTCCCGATGACTTCTATCTGCACTTCCGCAGCCAGAAAATCGGTAATCATTTTTCTCATAAAAGCTGAGTCATCAACGACAAGCACACGAATCACTGTAAAGTCCTCCTCAATAAAAAAGAAGATAATCTCTCAATAAATGCCGGTTTCTCTTCTCTTGGTTTGTTTTCTTCCGTTTGAAACAAGACATCCGTCAGAAGACGGACGGACCTGCTGGCTTTTGCTTGAGGACTTTTTATTAAAAAAGGCACCTGGTCAATGACGGCTTGACTTACTAACGGGTCATCGGGTATGGAGCCGGCGAAACGCACCCCTGCGCCTAAAAACGTGTGAATCGCATGAGAAAGGCGGTTGTACGTGTCCAGCGCCTGTTTTTGGGCGCGGGAGCGATTGACGGCAATGTTTACGGTCAGCCGTTCATCCGCGAGCAAAAGATGTTTGATCGCGCTGTAGGCATCCATAATGGCCGTCGGCTCAGGCGTTGTCACGGCGAGAATGTCTTCCGCCGATAAAATAAACGGCAGCTGTTCTTTTGAAAGTCCCGCTCCCATATCAAACAGAACGTAATCAAAATCGCTTAATACAGCGGAAAGACCATTCATAAAAGCCGTCCACTTCTCTCCGTCTGCTTGATAGATCGCCTCAAGCCCCGTTCCGCCGGATATGTAGCGAAGGCCTTTCGGACCGGAGGAAAGTGATTGAGCCAACGCGTGCCGATTCTCCATCACATCAATAATGGTGCGGGAAGAAGCAGCGCCGATCAGCACATCAATGTTGCCCATTCCGATGTCAAGATCAATGATGAGTGCTTTTTTTCCTTTTTCCTGCAGGGCAACTGCCATGTTTAATGTTAAATTAGATTTTCCGACGCCGCCTTTACCGCTGATGACGGCTAATGTCTTCGCTTTTTTCTCATAAAGCTCCGGCTTGATCATTTGCCGCTCTCTCATTTTCTTTCTTAATGACTCTGCCTGATCGGGTTTCATGTCAAAAGCATCCTTACAAACTCTTTTGGTGAAGCCGATAGGATGTCTTCAGGCACATCCTGTCCATTTGTCAAATAGGCGGCGCCGATTCTTGATTCCGACAGCACTTGAAACACGGAGCCGAGTGAGGCGGTTTCATCCGTTTTCGTGAAAATGAATTGATTGACCGGCACACCTGAAAACTGTTTCAGCACCTGTTTCATATCTTCATATTTTGCAGATGCCGATAATACGAGAAAGGATTGTAAGCCTGATTCAAATGGAATCATCTCTTGTAATTCCGTAATATACTGCTCTTCTTTAAAGTTTCTACCGGCTGTATCAATGAAAACATGGTGATATTCAGCGAATTTTTCCAGTGCCTTCAGACATTCTTCCTTTGAATAGCATACTTCAAGAGGAGCCTGAAGCAGCTCCGCATATGTCTTCAGCTGCTCGACCGCGGCAATCCGGTAAGTATCCGTCGTCATAAAGGCAATTTTTTTATGCTCTGTCAGCATTGATGAGGCCGCGAGTTTCGCAAGTGTAGTCGTTTTGCCGGCCCCGGTTGAACCGAAAAGCACGACGTATTTTGATTGAATCCCTTCCTGCCACCTGTCTGCCGAAGGGAGTTTTTTCACTAACAAATCCTGCAGTTTTGAGCTGACATTATCTTCAGTTAAATCTCCGGAAACAATTGAAGAACGGAGCAATTCACTGAGTACGGCGTTTTGCGTATGATCAGGAAGCCCGGCTTGCTTCAATAGTCTCTCGGCTTTTTTTAATGGTTCAGGGAGCACTTCTTTAAAATGCGCCAGTTCGCCGGAAATGCTTTGATCCGGAAGACGCGGCGGCTGAACAGGCTCAGCTTTCTCCGCCGTTTCCGTCTTTTTCATTTCTTCAGCGGCAGCCGGCGGCGTTTTTCTCGCTTTCCTGACGTCACGATCTAAAACCGCTATCACTTCGACGGCCTGCTGCGACCGCAGCCCCAGCCATTTTCGTTTCTTTACTTGTTTGGAATGTAAAATAACGGCATCATTGCCGAGTTCCTTTTTGATTTGCTTCGCGGCATCCTGCATTGAAGCGGCTGTAAATTTTTTTATTTTCATTAAATATCCACCACTCCAATGCTCTGTACTTCAACATTTGCTTCCAGCTCATTATAAGAAAGAACCGGAAGATCAGGGAAATACCGTTCTAACAGCTGTTTTACATACATTCTGACAGCAGGCGAGCAAAGAAGAATCGCCGACTCCTGTCGGATGGAAAGCTGCTCGGCTTCTTTAGCGACAGAACGGATGATACTGTCTGAAACCTCAGGGTCGAGTGACAGGTAATTGCCCTGTTCAGTCTGCTGAACCCCGTCTGCAATCGCTTTTTCCACCCGGCCTGAGCATGTGATGACCTTCAGCGTTTCATGCTCTCTCGCATATTGTGCCGTGATTTGTTTGGCAAGCGACTGTCTCGCGTATTCTGTCAAAAGATCTGAATCTGTCGTTAATCTTCCGTAATCGGCAAGAGTTTCAAAAATGGTCACCAAGTTTCTGATTGAAACTTTTTCTCTCAGCAATTTGGCAAGCACTTTTTGAATATCGCCGACAGAAAGAGGGTTTGGCGTGACTTCCTCAACAAGCACAGGATAATTTTCCTTCAGATGATCGATCAGCTGCTTTGTTTCCTGTCTGCCGACCAGTTCATGGGCATGCTGCTTAATTTTTTCTGTAATATGCGTAGATACGACTGACGCCGGATCAACAACTGTATACCCCAGCATGTCCGCTTCATCTTTTGCAGCTTCGCTGATCCATTTTGCGGGAAGTCCGAACGACGGCTCTATCGTTTCAATTCCTTCAATGACGTCATCTTCAGGCGTCGGTGACATCGCTAAGTAATGATCCAGCAGGAGCTCTCCTTTAGCGACTTCATTGCCTTTAATTTTCAATCTGTATTCATTCGGCTGGAGCGCGATGTTATCCCTGATGCGCACAACCGGAATGACAAGTCCCAATTCAAGCGCAAGCTGACGTCTGATCATGACGATGCGGTCAAGAAGATCACCGCCCTGCCCCGCGTCTGCAAGCGGCACGAGTCCGTATCCGAACTCAAATTCAATCGGATCAATATGTAAAAGCTGCACGACGCTTTCCGGGCTTTTCAGTTCATCCGCCTGAGCCTCTTCTTCAAGAATTTCTTCCTCTTCTTCGCTCGGCTTATCCGCTTTGGACAGCATGTAAGCGCCGAATGCAAGCAGACCGGCGATCGGCCCCGTCAGCAGAATGCCGATCGGTGTAAGAAGACCGAGCAAAAGTACAGTCCCCGCGGCTACATACAAGAGCTTCGGATAAGCAAACAGCTGGCCTGTAATATCATGACCGAGGTTTCCTTCAGATGCCGCTCTCGTCACGACAATCCCCGTAGCCGTTGAGATGAGCAAGGCCGGCATTTGAGAAACGATACCGTCACCGACCGTCAGCATTGTAAAGTGAGACGCAGCTTCTTGTATGCTCATCCCCTGCTGCAGCATGCCGATTACGATTCCGAAAATAACATTGATCATCACGATGATGATCCCCGCGATGGCATCCCCTTTGACGAATTTGCTCGCACCGTCCATGGCGCCGTAAAAATCGGCTTCCCGGGCGACTTTTTCACGTCTGTGCTTTGCATCCTGCTCCGTAATCATGCCGGCATTTAAATCCGCGTCAATACTCATTTGCTTTCCGGGCATCGCATCGAGCGTAAATCTCGCCGCCACTTCCGATACCCGCTCGGCGCCTTTTGTAATGACAATAAACTGAATAATAATCAAGATAATGAAGACAACAAGCCCTACCAGCACATTTCCGCCGACAACGAAATTCCCGAATGTCTCAACAACCTTGCCCCCTTCTCCGTGAGAAAGAATCGAACGTGTCGTCGACACATTGAGCGAAAGCCGAAACAGCGTCAATAACAGCAGCAATGACGGGAATATCGAGAATTGCAGCGGTTCTTGCATATTCATTGTGGTGAGAAGCACGATCAACGCAAGAGAGATATTAATGATGATCAAAATACTTAACAACCATGGAGGAAATGGAATCACCAGCATTGCCACAATGAGGACAACACTTATTAAAACCGATAAATCTCTTGTTGACATGCTGTTTTTCTCTCCTTTTGAATCTGAAATTCACTATACTTTTTGTTTCGTTTTATATACATAAGCCAAAATTTCCGCAATGACTTTGAAAAACTCTTCCGGCACGGCCTGGTCAATGTCAACCTGATCATATAACGCACGCGCGAGCGGCCTGTTTTCAATCCTCATGACATCGTGTTCTTTGGCGATCTGCCTGATTTTTAATGCGAGATGGTCGACCCCTTTGGCAACAATGTAAGGGGCGTCCATTTTCTTTTCATCATATTTTAAAGCTATCGCATAATGGGTCGGGTTGGTAATGATGACATCCGCTTTCGGCACTTCCTGCATCATCCGCCTCATCGCCATTTCCCGCTGCTTCTGCTTAATTTTGGACTTGATAATCGGATCACCCTCCGATTTTTTGTATTCATCTTTTATATCCTGCTTTGACATTCTGATATTTTTCTCATAGTCAAAACGCTGATATAAATAATCAAGCCCGGCCAGCAGCATTAAAGCCCCTGATCCCGCAAGCCCCATCCAAAGCGTGAGCTTAGAAACGAAAGTGAGCACTTCCGCAGGCGTTAAAAGCGGAAGGCGGAGAATATCGCCATAATGAAGCCAGAGCACCATAAAGGCGGCAAAACCGACCACAGTAATCTTCAAAATAGATTTGACCAGTTCAACAATCGCCCTCATGCTGTAAATCCGCTTAAAACCTTTCAGCGGGCTGAGCTTATTCAAGTCAGGCTTGAGGACTTCCGCAGAAAACAGAAAACCCACCTGCATGTAATTGCTCACGACACCTGCCACAAGCGCGACCAGCATAATCGGCGCGAGGATGAGGCTGATATCTTTCACCGTATCTACGAACAGTTCATGCACGGCAGATGCTGACAGATGTAATGTTATCGATTTCGTATAAAACGTTTTAATAAAGGACAGCAGCCTGTCCCGCATATAAGGACCGAGCGCGATCAGCGAAAGAAAGATAATCAGTAAAGAAACGGCTGTATTCACATCCGTACTTTTCGCGACCTGTCCTTTCTTTCTTGTATCCTTCCGTTTTTTCGGAGTGGCTTTCTCCGTTTTTTCACCGGCAAAGAATTGCAGATTCAGTCTGAGTCTCATCATGTCACACCGACCAATGCCAATAGATTCCGCATGGTTTCAACGGTAAAGCTGAAGATGTTGCGGACGACGACAAACATCACCGACATACAAACGATCAGCATAATAAAGCTCACGGCTATTTTCAGAGGAAGCCCGACAACGAAAACATTCAGCTGCGGCACCGTTCTCGCCACAATGCCGAGCGCCAAATCAACTAAAAACAGACTGGCCACAACCGGCGCAGACATTTGAAAAGCGATAATAAACATGGCATTGAAGCTTTTTGCGATAAAAAGTCCAAAGTGATCATTTCCAAACGACGGAAATGCCTGATCGAGCGGGATATACTGAAAGCTGTAATAAATCCCGTCCAATAAAAGATAATGGGCGTTTACGCTGAGCATAAATAACAGCGCCAGCGTATAAACGAATTGTCCGATCAGCGGGCTTTGCGTTCCTGATTGCGGATCAATGACATTGGCGATGGAAAAGCCCATCTGAAAATCAATAAAGGAACCCGCTATCTGAATGGCTGTCATCATCATGAAAGCAATCAGCCCGAGGCTCAAGCCCACAACGGCCTCTTTTATGACAAGCAGCATATACTGTTCCCCTATTTCTATTTCCGGCGCATGTTTCAGCGTGCTGAAGCAGATCACCGAAAGAAAAAAAGCAAAGCCGATTCGGTGAACCGCCGGCAGATTCCGATGCCCGAACACCGGCACCGTTACAAAAAAAGCAGAGATTCTGATAAAGACCAATAAAAAAGCGGGAAATAAATCAATGATGGAATTCATTTGATTCTACCCTGCAAATCGGTTCAGATGAGAGAACAGATCAGTTGTGAACGAAAGAATCGTCGACAGCATCCAAGGACCGAAAAAGATCAGTCCAAGCATCACCGCCACGATTTTCGGAATGAACGCAAGCGTCTGTTCCTGGATTTGAGTTGTCGCTTGAAAGATACTGACGAGCAAACCGACGATCAGCGCGATCGCAAGCAGCGGCCCGCTGATCATTAGTGTTACATATACGGCTTTTTCCGCCATGGAAATTACAAATTCTGAACTCACAATTAGCACCTACCCTAAAAGCTGTCAAGCAAAGATTTCACGATTAAATACCATCCATCGACCAAAACGAAAAGCAATATTTTAAAGGGCAGAGAGATCATAACCGGCGGTAGCATCATCATTCCCATTGACATTAAGACGCTCGCCACGACCATATCGATAATTAAAAACGGAATAAAAATCATAAAGCCCATTTGAAAAGCGGTTTTGAGTTCTGATATCGCATAAGCGGGCACCATTGTCGTCAAAGGAATATCCTGAATCGATTCAGGTTTTTTCATTTTGGCATAGTTCATAAACAGCGCCAGATCCTTCTGCCTTGTATGCTTGCTCATATACTCTTTAATCGGCTTCTCGGCTTTTGTATATGCTTCATCGAGACTGATTTTATTGTCCATCAGCGGCGTTAAGGCTTCCTTATTAATCTCTGAAAAAGTCGGCGCCATAATAAAAAACGTTAAGAACAGCGCAAGGCCGATTAAAACCTGGTTGGGAGGCATGTTCTGCGTCGCCAATGAGGTTCTTACAAAAGACAGGACGATGACGATTCTCGTAAAGCAGGTCATCAAAATCAGAATCCCCGGCGCCACTGAAAAGACAGTCAAAAGCAGCAGTAATTTAACAGTGGAGCTGACTTCGGTCGGACTGTTTGAATTAAAAAGATTAATAAATTCATTCATGATGATAAGGGCCTTTCTTCTTTCCTTCAGAACGGCTTTGTTTCAGCTCGTTCAGCTGTTCTTTCAGCGCTTTCGAAAACGACGGAAGCATCGTTTGCGGCTTTTTTTCTCCATCCTTACGCGGATTTACGAGTTTGGTCCATTCCACTTTTGAAGACATCGACTCTTCGTATTGGCTCAGAATCGCCTCGCGCTCTTTTTCATCTTCAATTTCTTTTAAAAGCTGTATTGTTTCGCCCACACCGACTACGAGAACGCTGTTTCCCACTTTAATCAGCTGCACGGAACGGTTTTGGCCGACTGACGTTCCGCCGATATTTTCTACATATTGAAACGGCTTCAGCAGACGGTTTCTTCTATTCATCAGTTTGACAAATCCATAGATCAGCAGAATGACGAATAATAACGCCCCAATCATCTTTACAAAATCAAAAGCGGAGACAGAAGATGCAGAAGCATCCCCTATCTCTTGATCAGCCGTTTGTTTCGATGTATCGCTTTTTTTCTCTGTTTTGTTTGTTGATTGTTTGTCAAACCATTCGTTGACGGTGGAATTGTCAGACTCCGCCGCAAAAGCAGGGAACGGATGTACATTGAGTAAAACGAAACAACAAATCAAAGCTAGTAAACCATGACTCTTTTTCAACAGTCGTACACCCTTTAGCTTAATGTTTTATTAATGGCTTCAAGCACGCGGTCCGCTTGGAACGGTTTCACGATAAAGTCTTTTGCGCCGGCTTGAATCGCGTCAATAACCATTGACTGCTGGCCCATAGCCGAACACATGATGATTTTCGCCTGCGGATCGATTTGTTTAATTTCCTTTAAAGCTGTAATCCCGTCCATTTCAGGCATTGTAATATCCATTGTCACTAGGTCGGGGGAATGCTCTTTGAATTTTTCGACTGCCTGCGCTCCGTCTGAAGCTTCAGCTACAACGTCAAAACCGTTCTTCACTAAAATATCTTTGATCATCATTCTCATAAATGCTGCATCGTCTACAATTAAAATTCTGTGTGCCATAATCTGTTTCTCTCCTCTATGTTCGCTTATTTTAAATTGTTAAGGCGGTCTGCCTGACTTAAAATATCAGTGACTCTCACGCCGAAGTTTTCTTCTATGACAACGACCTCGCCCTTTGCCACGATCCGCTGGTTGACCAGGATGTCAACAGGTTCACCAGCCAGCTTGTCAAGCTCAATAATGCTTCCCGCAGAAAGTTCAAGGATTTCTTTGACGCTTCTCTTCGTTCTGCCGAGCTCAACCGTAACGGAAAGCGGAATATCCATCAGCATATCAAGGTTATTCCTTGATCCTTGCGCCGCTTCGTTATGATCAAACGCCTGGAATTCTACCGGAGCAACTTGAACAGGAGCAGCTTTTTTTGCGGTTCCCTGTCTCTTCGGAAGCTCAGGTTTTGCCTGCGGCTCCGGCTGCATGGCAGGTTCCAGCTGCGGCGTTTCGTATGTTTGCTGAGGTTCTGATACGGTTTCTGCGGCCTCTGACTCATGCTGGTCTGCAGTCATCAGGTCTGCGATCAGATCTTTCGCAAACGTAATCGGATAAAGCTGCATGATGCTCGAATCGATTAATTCGCCGACTTTCAGACGGAATGACACTTTTACGAGCAGGTCATCCTCAGGTATTCTGTCGGTCCCTTTTTCTTCCGTCACATCCAGAAGTTCAACCCTTGGCGGAGAAATGTCAATCTTTTTACTGAATACGGTCGACATTGACGTAGCAGCCGAGCCCATCATTTGATTCATTGCTTCCTGCACGGCGCTCAGGTGGATTTCACCGAGTGACGGATCGGCGCCCCGGCCGTCCCCGCCGATCATCAAATCCGCGATGATGGCCGCGTCGCTTTGTTCGACGACGAGCAAATTGCTGCCGTCAAAGCCTTCTGTGTAGTTCACTTCAATGGCAACATACGGATGAGGAAATTCATCACTGATTTTGCTTTTTGAAATGACGGTCACACTCGGCGTCGTAATGTCCACTTTTTGATTTAAAAGAGTGGACAGCGCCGTAGCCGAGCTGCCGAACGAAATATTCCCGATTTCTCCGATCGCATCGCGCTCAAGTTCAGACAAGTTCGCCCCTTGAGGCTGTTCTGTATCCTCTGATTGACTGTTTGTGCCGTTAAGAAGAGCATCGATTTCATCTTGAGATAATCTATTGTTCATCTTGTTCACCTCTTATGTCGTGATCTAAAATTTGCACTGCCTGTCTTCGATTCACCCGGCCGGCCTGCCCTAAAAACTTCGGTTTGTTTCCGACCAATACAGTAAGAGGATCAGTCACTGATTTGTCCAGAGTTATACAGTCCCCGACTTCCAAACTTAAAAATTCTTCTATTGTCAGTTCAGAAGCGCCCAAGAGAGCCACAACGGGAATTTGAGCCGTCATGATGCGCTTTTCAAGCAACTTCGTTTCTTCGGGCTTCGCTTCATTCCGGTCTGATTGCATCCAATAATGTACGGAAAGCTTAGGGATAATCGGCTCAAGTACGACATGGGGAATACAAAGATTAATGACACCGCTGATTTCACCTATCTGTGTATTGAGAGAAATGACAACGACTGTTTCATTTGGGGAAACCATCTGTACAAACTGAGGATTCACTTCAAATTCAGTCATTTCAGGGTCAATATCAGCAATCGATTGCCAAGCTTCTTTGTAGTTGCCCAGTGCATTTTCAAATAAGTTAGAAATAATATTCGTTTCAATTTCCGTAAGGCTGTCAGCTTTGTTATGAGTGATGCCGATGCCTCCCATGACGCGGTCAAGCATTGCGTATGCGATGGTGGGATTAACCTCCATCATGATTCTGCCTTCCATCGGATGAACATCGAATAAATTTAAAATCGTCATGTTCGGTATGGAACGGATAAATTCTTCATACGGCACCTGGTCAACTGAGCTGACGGATATATGAATATACGTTCTGAGCTTGGCGGAAAAGTGTGTTGTGAGAAGCCTCGCAAAGTTATCATGTATCCGGGTTAAACTGCGTATCTGATCTTTCGAGAATCTGAGAGCCCGTTTAAAATCATATACCTTTACTTTTTTCTCTTTAACTTCCTTTTTCAGCTCTTCCGCATCCGCCTCACCCGTGGAAATGGCGGAAAGCAGTGCGTCTATTTCATTTTGGGAGAGAACTTCTCCTGACATTTTCTTCACCTCCGTATTCTGTCAAATTTGTTTTTATTGCAGATTAAAGGAGGTAATGTACACTTTCTGAACTTTTCCTTCTTGGAGATAGCTGTTTACTTTCTCTTTTAATGATTGTTTAAACGCTTCTCTTCCTTTATCTCCCTCAATCTCTCCGGCGCTTGTGTCAGCTAAAATGGAAATGATGTTGTCTTTCACCTGAAAATCGCGTTTTTCAAGTTCTTCCTTCGCTTTAGCCGAGTCGGTTTCAAGCTTGATGCCGATACGGATGATGCTGTCAGACTTTAAGTTTGTCGTGATATCGTCGACAGACACAGTGGCTGCAACGACTTCGTCAATTGTCGGCTTTTTATCTTTGCCGGAATTTCCGCTGACGACAAAATATGCTGCCGTTCCGAGGCCGGCGATGACAATTAAAATAATCAGCAAAATGATGACTAATTTTTTCTTCATTCTTCTTCCTCTATTCCCTGATCCAGTGAAAATATTTGTATGCTATGGTAAAACGATATGACTTTTTTGAGAACTGCTTCTTCCGGTTCTTTCACTACGAACTTTTTGCCGTTGGACAGTGTAATCGTCGTGTCGGGGAAGCACTCAATCTGTTCGATAAACAGCGCGTTCAGCGTAAAAGGCTGGCCGTTTAAACGGGTGACTTGAATCATGCAATCCGGAGAAGCGGCCTAACCGCCTCTCCTCCCTCCTTACCGTTTCAGATTAACCAGCTCCTGAAGGATTTCATCTGAAGTCGTAATGATTTTTGAGTTTGATTGGAAACCGCGCTGAGCAACGATCATTTCGGTAAATTCATCTGTCAGATCTACGTTTGACATTTCAAGATAGCCTGCCAAAAGCTTACCCGTTCCGTTTTCGCCCGGAGTGGTGACTGCGCTTGCAGCTCCTGAACTTAATGATTCTCTGTAAAGGTTGCCTCCGATTTTTTCCAGACCGGCGCTGTTAGGGAACGTGACCAGACCGATTTGTCCGGCATCATGAACCTCATCCCCTGCATCAGTGTATGTAACCGTTCCGTCTGCACCGATGCTGTAATCTTTCGCATCAGTCGGAATATTGATTTTGCCGCCGCCGATTTTTTCAAGGTAGTACCCGTCAGTCGTAACAAGGTTCCCTTGATTGTCCTTTCCGAAATTCCCCGCACGTGTGTAAACAATTCCCGCGCCTGTATTAATCTGAAAGTATCCGTCTCCGTCAATGGCTAGGTCGGTTTTATTCTGTGTAGCCTGCGGGGCGCCGGTTGAATGAACGACATCAATGGAAGAAGTCGCGGCACCTAAGCCGATTTGTTTTGAATTGGTCACGTTTGAACCGCCGGCGACTGTCTGGCTGATCATATCTTTAAATGTAACGCGGCTTTTCTTAAATCCCACTGTGTTGACGTTGGCGATGTTATTGCCGATTACATCTAGTTTTGTCTGAAAGTTTTTCATGCCGCTGATACCGGAATATAATGAACGTAACATGTTAAATTCCCCCTGGGTTTCTTTTTATTTAGATGTTTCGCTGACGGCCGTGACATTCCACGGACTGACCTCTTTGCCATTTTCAAGCACGAGCACGTAATTGCCGTTTGAATGCTTGACTGAATTGACTGGGCTTGTCTGGTCCTTCCCGTCGCTGTCGCTGAATGTGACATTTTTGCCGATCCAGTTCACATACATCGTAAACGGATCTTGATTTTCTACAAATTTAGTCATCGTCGTATTCATATTCATCATTTGCTCCAATGAAGAAAATGTCGCCATCTGGCTGATGAATTCTTTGTCATCAACCGGATTGAGCGGGTCCTGGTTTTGAACCTGTGTCATTAAGATCTTAAGAAATTCGTCTTTTCCTAAATTCGTGCTGCTGTTTACTGCGGAGGTGCTCTTCGCGCTTGAAGTGGTTGAAGCGCCCGCCGCGGCATAATCCGAGTTTACTGATGTCAACTATTCTTCCTCCATTTCATTGAGAGAAAGCTCCTCCAGCATATCTCCGAAATCGCCTGACTGCTGCTGGTTCTTCTGCTCTCTCTGTCCCTGATGCTGCTGTTTATTGTGATCGGCCGTCTGCCCGTAAACAGGCTGCTGATCCCCGCTTTGAAGCGGGACTGTAAAACGGTCGACCTGGACCGACATATTCGGAAGCGACTGTTTCAGCTGAGGAAGATGCTGTTCCAGCAGCTCTTTCGCGGACTGGCTGGATGCGATTATTTTGCTTTGAAACATCCCGTTTTCGTTTGTCACCTTAATTGTGACAAATCCGAGGTTCTCGGGATTAAGACGAATCGTAAAGCTTCCGGTTGTTTTCCCGAAAGGCGTGTATTTCATCTGTTTCCAGCCGCTGATGACCTGATCCGTTAACGGTTTATTTTCTGCCGGCTGCTGTTCAGCTCCTGCGGACGTTTGCTGAATGCCGGCAAGGCTTCTCGTTCCCGAAAACAGGATATGTGCAGACAATTTGCTGTCAGGCGCCTTTGCGTGAGAAACCGTGCCGCCGTTTTGCTGTTCTGTTTTTCCGGCTGACTCTTGGGATGATTCAGATGATTGAGATAACACAAAAGCTTTCAGCTCAGTTTCAGCCATATCCCATTCCTTTGTTCCCTTTTGAGAAAGGCCCGCAAGCTGCTCCGCGACGCTTTGAAAGCTCTTCAGCTCAGCGGCTGTCATGGAGTAAAGTTTAGATGCAGATTCGTTTTTCGGAAAAAATGTCTGCCGCAGGTCTTGAATCACGCGGTCCGGAACGCCTTGTTTTTTCAATGCCTCTAATAAACGGGCGCCTTCCTGGTAAACCGCCTTTGCCTGCGCGCTGTCAGGCAGTTCCTGCTGAGATGTGAAGAGCTGGGATACGGCTTCATGAATGAAAAGCAGACCCTTCTCAAGCGCATCCTTGACGGAATCCCCGTCTTTTGCGGAAGAATCCGGCTCATCCGTTTCGGGCTTCGCCCCATGCTGTTTTCCCGCTAACATGTCTTCAACAGATTCGGCAAGCTGTTTCAATAAAGGAAGAGCTGTTTCAGCCGTCTGCTTTCCTTCAAGAGCTTTTACCGCCTCAAGCAGCTGTTTTAGCTGCAATTCTTTATCTTCCGGGCCGGCTTTCAGCCAATCACCGATTTTCGATAGAGCATCATTCAGCTCTGCGTCACTTGTTTTTGTTTCATCTCCGGGCTGCCGGGGAGAAGTGATTTCCGACAGGAGCCAGTTATGAAATAGACCTAAGCTGTTTACATTCATCTTCACATTGCTGTTTTGCGCAGCCTGCGTACGATTACCCGTTAATTCAAGCAGCCTCAACTTACATCACTCCTTATTTCCGTCAGCGGATAGTTTTTCTGTATATTTAGCCGCTTGTTCAGGAGTCATTTTCGTCAAGATTTCAGCAAGCTGCTTTTTACTTAATCCGTTTAAAATATCGAGGGCTTCTTTTTCTTTCAGCTTTACGATAATGCTTGCCGCTTTACCGCTGTCCATACTTTTATAGATGTTGATCATCTTATCTTTTCCGGCTGAATCCGAAGCGTCTTTTTTCGTTTCATCCGTCTTCGTTTTCTGCTGCTGTTCAGCTTCCTGTTTCAGTGAACGGATTTTCTGATTCAGATTATCGATTTCGGATTTGCTTGTGTCTAAATCTTTATTCAAAATGTTAATTTCACTTTTTTGTTCCTTTATGGTCTTTTCAAGAGAAGCCGTTCTGTCTTCCTTCTGCTTTTCCGCCGCGCTTTTCATTTCTTTCGTTTCGGGAACCAATTCTTTTAAAACAGGCGTTTTAGCGGCTGTTTCCTGAATCGGCTTCATCACATCAACGCCGGCAGCCCAAAGGATGATGCTTGCGACGATGATCAGAAAAATCAGCGGGATCATGATAAAAAGCAGGATTGAACCGAACTTTCCAGATCTCTTTTCTTTATCGGCCATTTCATTCGCTCCTAATGCCCCTGAATCATAAACTGCTTGATTGAAATGTCGTCCATTTCCCTCATCTCTGCAGCTTTGTCTTCAAGTGCGAACATATTAAATTGTTTTTCCCGCATTTTTTCAAATTTCTTTACTTCAATGTTTTTTTCGGTGAGCTGTTCCTGCTTCTCATTCATTTCATTTCGTTTCATGATGACAAGCTTTTGATAATGATAGATGGTGTTCTCAAGATTGGAAACGAAGTGCTGATAATGTCTCATTTCCTGAACGCTCATCCCGCATTTCAGCTTTGATTCTTTGTCTTTTTCGAGCAATTCTTTTTTGCTCATATTTTCATATAGTTTTTCAGCCACTGTCTCAAATTCAGAAACCGATTGTCTGTATTCAGTCAATGTTTGGTCTTTTTCATTTTCTTTTAATTCCAGCAGCTTTTGAAATCTGAATTGGTATGCCACGATGTTTATTCCTCTTTTCCTGTCAGACTCGTCAATGCCGCAATGCTGTCTTCCAATTGAGCGGGTTCTTCCGTTCCTTGTTTTAAAAATTGAATAAGCTGCGGATAAAACTGAATCGCTTCATCAATTTCTCTTGATGATCCTCTTTTGTAAGCTCCGATATTAATGAGATCTTCAGAGTTTTGATAAGTTGACAGAAGATCGCGGAATTTGTTGGCCGCCTCTATATGCGATGTGTCTGAAATATTAGACATGACCCTGCTGATGCTTTTCAGGATGTTCACGGCCGGGAACTGCCCTTTGTTGGCAAGCGCCCGATCGAGAACGATATGCCCGTCTAATATTCCGCGCACCGTATCGGCAATCGGTTCGTTCATGTCATCTCCGTCAACGAGAACCGTATAAAAAGCGGTTATCGTTCCTTGTTCATTCGCGCCCGTTCTTTCCAGCAAACGGGGCAAAATAGCGAACACAGAAGGTGTATATCCTTTTGTTGTCGGCGGTTCTCCCGCTGCCAGGCCGATTTCCCGCTGAGCCATCGCGACCCTCGTGACAGAGTCCATCATGAACATCACATTCCGGCCTTTATCGCGGAAGTACTCTGCAATGGCGGTGGCCGTATACGCCGCTTTCAAACGCATTAAGGCAGGCTGATCAGAGGTCGCGACTACGACTATCGAGCGTTTCAGTCCTTCTTCGCCTAAATCCTTCTCGATGAATTCACGCACCTCGCGCCCCCGTTCACCGACGAGTGCGATAATGTTTAAATCAGCTTCAGTCTGCTTCGCGATCATTCCCATCAGGGTGCTTTTTCCGACTCCGCTTCCGGCAAAAATCCCGATTCTCTGCCCTTTTCCTACCGTCAGCAGACTGTCAATCGATCTGACGCCGACACCCATCTTTTCCCGTATCGGCGGGCGTTTCATCGGGTTTGGCGGCGGCTGTTCCGTCGAAACGGGGGACAAACCTTTCGGAAGCGCCCGGCCGTCAAGAGGTTCGCCGAACGCGTCGACAACCTGTCCGATTAAACCCGCGCCTACTTTGATGCGGAGCGACTCGCCAGTGGCCTCCACAATGCTGCCCGGCGCGATGCTGGCCGCTTCCAGATAAGGCATTAGCAGAATGTTTTCATCCTGGAAGCCTACAACCTCAGCTTTAATTGCTTTTTTCGTATGGCCTTTCGGATAAATGAGACAAACATCTCCGATTGAGCTTTCGGGCCCTTTTGATTCAATCATCAGCCCGATGACCCGTTTAACCTTGCCGTAGCGTTTGTACGGATCCGCTGTTTCAATTGAGTCTATTAAATACTGTGTCTTCATTGCTCCGCTCCCGCCTCAAGCGCCGTTAAAAGTTTTTGCTTTAATTGCATCAGCTGGGTGTCTACGCCTGCATCAACACGTCCGAACGGAGTTTCTATCGAGCACGTTCCCTTCGCGGCTTTTTCATCGGCATATAAGCTTAATCTGCATTCTTTGTATAACAGCTGCTGAATTTCGTCCATATGCTGATGAACCGTCTCATAATATTCAGGGTCCACATAGATGGAGATGTCATCATAATCTTTTACTTCGGCTACTACCTGTTTGACCAGCAGAAGGAAAGCCTCTTTATCATCACTTTTTTGCCGCCATACTTTTTTAGCGAGCGCAACGGAAAGCTCAATAATTTCTTCCTCAGCGCTTTCCAGTTTTTCCTCGACTGACTGTCTCGCCATTTCCATAACGGCATTGGCCCGGCTGATGAGATTAGCGTATTCAGCTTGAGCCTCGGCTTTTCCCAATGCCATGCCTTCTTCATATCCTTCTGCCTTTGCTTCTTCTATCAATCTTTGTTTTTCTTCCGCCCAGCGGTTTTTCTCTTCTTCAATCTGCTGAAGAGTGTGCTCAAATTGATTTTTCGCTTCTTCAGACACCCTGTCGGCTTCTGCTTTGGCAAAAGCCATGAGAGCCTCTGGATTTTCGAGTTCCTCCCGGTCTTGCTGGGAATGTGTTTTCCTGACTTCCTGCAAGGAAAGCTTGCGCCGTTTTTGTTCAGGAGAAAATGATGATTGCTGTTTAATGATATTAGACAATAATATCGTCTCCTCCGCCTCGCGCGATTACAATTTCACCGGCTTCTTCCAGCTTGCGGACGACGCCCACGATTCTTGATTGCGCCTCTTCCACATCACGCAAACGCACAGGCCCCATAATCTCCATTTCCTCTTTAAACGTTTCAACCATACGCTGTGACATATTGCTGAAGACGATTTCTTTGACTTCCTCGCTCGCAACCTTCAATGAAAGCAGGAGGTCGTCGTTCTCAACGTCTCTGATCACGCGCTGAATCGCACGGTTATCAAGGGTGACAATATCTTCAAAGACAAACATCCGTTTTTTGATTTCATCCGCCAACTCAGGATCTTGGATTTCTAATGAATCAAGGATCGTTTTTTCCGTTCCTCTGTCTACGCCGTTTAACACTTCAACAACGGCTTCTATGCCGCCGGTCTGCGTATAATCCTGCGTAAAGGAGGAGGACAGCTTTTGTTCAAGGACCCGCTCCACTTCATTTATGATTTCAGGAGACGTTCTGTCCATAACCGCAATCCTTCTTGCCACCTCAGCCTGAACGTCCGGGTTCAGCTCAGACAAAATCTGTCCGGCCTGCACCGGGTCAAGGTAGGATAAAATCAGCGCCATCGTTTGCGGATGTTCCTGCTGAATGAAATTTAAAATCTGTTCGGGTTCCGCTTTTCTCGCAAAATCAAACGGCTTTACCTGCAAAGAAGAGGTGAGCCTGTTTAAAATGCTTACCGCTTTGTCTTCTCCGAGCGCTTTTTCAAGCACTTGGCGGGCGTAATTTAAACCGCCTTGTGAAATATAGTCCTGTGCGATTGCGATATTATGAAATTCTTCAATGATTTCATCTTTTCTTTGATGATCGACGCTTCTGACTCCCGAAATCTCGAGTGTCAATCTTTCAATTTCTTCTTCAGACAAATGCTTGTATACAGAAGCTGATACATCAAGGCCTAAGGAAATCATGAGGATGGCTGCTTTTTGTTTTCCTGTAAGCTTGTTCTGATCACGTTTCGCCATTTTCCATTCCCCCTAATCCTCGTCCAGCCAGCTTCGAAGCAATTTAGCAAAGTCTTCCGGTTTTTCTTTAGCCATTTTTTCAAGCTGTTTTCGTCTGACTGTTTCTTCCGTTTCAATTTTCTCTTCGTTGATATCAGGCAATCGAACCGGCTCCGACGGTGTTTCATATTCATATTCTTCGTATTCATCCTCTTGTGAGCGTTTCTTTCTGATGAGGAGAATAATAAGCAGAATAATGGCCGCAAGCAGTACGCCGCCTGTAATGTATACCCAGATCGGAAGACCTGAAGATTGTGCCGAATCTGTGTTCAGGCTTGTTTTTCCGTCAAACGGCTGAACGGATACAACGATTTTATTGTTGATATCATTGTCTGTCAGGTTTTGATTTTGCGTTTCGTTTTTATCAAGAGACGTTCTGACGACCGTTCCTAAAATCTTCTGTATATCAGCCTGTCTCTGTGCTGATAAGGAAGCGGCATTTTTCGGATTAGGCGGCTCCACCATGACCTGAATGCCTAAATCACGCACTTTATACGGGCTTTCAGCGATTTCTTTATGAATGCGGTTGACTTCATAGTTGATTTTATTGCTGCTTTTTTCGTAGTCCCCGCTGTTTGAACCGCCGTTTGTCTCGGCATAGTTCGCGGTGTCATTGCTTCCCGTTCCGGCCGTGCCGCCGTTGGCCGCTCCGTCGCCTTTATACGTTTCCGCAACTTTTTCGGCGCTTACCGCTATGCCTTCCATGTTATCTTTATCGACAGGTTCGACAGTGTCTTCAGTGCGTTTTTCCTTCGTGAAGTCAATATCCGCCGTTACGGAAACAACGACCTTATCCTGCCCCATCATTGTGCCGAGCAGTGACTGAACATGTTTTTGAATGTCCTTTTCGACCTGCGACTTAATACCTTGCTGAGAAGCATAACTGTCAGAAACGGCCCCTGCACCGCTGTCACTTTTGTCATAATATGTAGAATTTTGATCCATTATGACGATATTATCTTCTTTTAAGTTCGGAACACTTTTAGAAACGAGATGGTACAGCCCGTTGATCTGGTTTTGATCAAGCGAGTAGCCCGGTTTAATCTGCAAAACGATTGAAGCGGATGCTGCCGGCTGATCTTCACCGACGAACACGGCTTCTTTCGGCATATTGATCATGACCTTCGAGCTTTTAATACCGTCCATTTCATTTATCAGGTTTGACAATTCGGTCTGAGTCGCCTCAACCTTTAAAACGTCAAACTCATTATCTGTCAGGCCGAAGCCCGCATTTTGTCCGAAGAACGAATAATCAATTGATCCCGTTTTCGGCAGGCCTTCTGCGGCAAGCTGGACTTTAAGCGAATCCACTTGGCTCTCAGGAACCTTAATGACTGTGCCGCCGTCAGCAAGTTCAGAAGACACCTTTTTCGTATCGAGCTCTTCTTTAATCTTCCCCGCTTCTTCCGCGGACAAATCTTTATAAAGAGGCACCATCTTTTCAGACGAAGTAAAAATAATAACGACGATGAGTAAAATAATGAATGCGGCCAAGCCGCTTACCATGAGTATCTTCTGTGTTTTTGATCTGTTGTTCCAAAACGCTGCCGTTTTGGTTTTCATTTGCATTAGAGTACGATTCATGTTAACCCCCGGTCATTCCAGTCATTCTCTTCAATCTGACCACTACATCTGCATTCTCATGATTTCCTGATAGGCTTCCACGGCTTTATTGCGGAATTCGGTAGCGGCCGTCAGAGAAATATTTGCTTTTTGGGCAGCGATCATGACCTCGTCAAGGTTTACATCCTTTCCTGCAGCCAGTTCGTTCGTTATTTGGTCAGATTTTACTTGTGACTCATTTAACGAATCAATAGAGTTTTTTAAAAGCTCCGAAAAGCTTGTTTGGTTTGAAGAATCAGTTTTTTGAGTTTGGTTTAATTGATTCGTTACGTTTTGAGTGTTTTGGGTTTGTTGAAGCTGAAAAGGAGTAATAGCGTTAACCACTTACATCACCTTACTTTCCGATTTCTAAAGCCTTCAAAAGCATGCCTTTGGAGGCGTTTAATGCAGTTACGTTTGCTTCATATGATCTCGAGCTGCTGACAAGATCCACCATTTCCTTTAATGGATCTACATTTGGTTTTTGTACATATCCGTCTTTATTCGCATCAGGATTCTCCGGATCATAAACGAGATTAAAAGCGGACGGGTCTTCCGTAACACCAGATACCTTTACGCCACTTCCCGCGCTTCCTGTTCCGATCATCTTGGAATGTAAAAGGGACGAAAATGATTCGCCTCCGGATTGGAGAGATACCAGCTTTCTTCTGTAAGGCACCCATTCGCCATTTACCTGCTTCGCTCTCGTTGTATCCATATTGGCCAGGTTGGACGATACGACGTCCATCCGGACACGCTGTGCAGTTAAAGCGGAACCCGAAATATTTAAGCTTTGAAAGCCACTCATTATTTTCCTCCTGTCAAGACGGTTTTCAGAGAATTGAATTTGCCGCTCATTCTTTCAACCAAAGCCTGATAATTAATTTGGTTTTCGGCTAAATCTGTCATTTCTTTGTCGATATCGACATTGTTTCCGTTTTGCTGGTACGATGTATCACTGCTGGAAACGATAGAATAATCGTCCCCCGAACCCGTAAAGTCAACGTGCCGATAGTCGGTTTTTACAGCCTCAAGATTGGATGTTTCCTGATCTAACAAATTTCGGAAAGAGACTTTTTTTGCCTTATAGTTCGGTGTATCTATATTGGCGATATTATTAGTTAAGACTTTTTGCTTAATGTCCGCTCTCCCCAAGGCATTCTCAAGATTTTGTATAGTTCCAGAAAATAAGTCCAAATCCACTTACCTCCATTTCAGATATTTTTCTCCTAAAAATCCTTGTCGAGAATTGTAAAACCATATGCTTATTGTAAGAAATAACAGGCTTAAAGTCTATGAAGTTAGGCTAAAAAAAAGTGCTCAATTGTATCTATTTTGCATGTGGGTATTAAGTCCTAGAATATTTGTACTACAAGGGTTTGTTTAATATTAGACTGAAAATAGCGGAATTTCTGTATCTTCCTCCTTTTTTCACACAGCAAGATGGATTATCTCAGATCAGATTCCAATAAGCAACTTTAAACTGCAACTTTTCACCTATTGTTCATAAAAAAAGCAGGACCCCCATTTTCAGGGATCCTGCTTTTGTCTTAATGAGATTTAAGGTTTTCCAATTCAATAAGGAATTTGTTGTTCAGAACTTTAATGTACGTCCCCTTCATTCCCAGTGATCTGGATTCAATGACGCCTGCGCTTTCCAGTTTTCTCAGCGCGTTAACGATTACTGAACGCGTAATGCCGACACGGTCCGCAATCTTACTTGCCACAAGCAAGCCTTCGTTTCCGTCAAGCTCTTCAAAGATATGCTCAATCGCTTCAAGTTCACTGTAAGACAGAGAACTGATCGCCATTTGAACAACTGCTTTGCTTCGCGCCTCTTCTTCGATTTCTTCCGCTTTTTCTCTTAAAATCTCCATTCCTACAACGGTTGCTCCGTATTCAGCAAGAATGAGATCATCATCTTCAAATTGATCCTGCAGACGGGACAGAATGAGCGTGCCCAGTCTCTCTCCTCCGCCGATGATCGGCACGATCGTTGTTAAGCCCGCTTGGAACAGGTCTCTGTTTTCTACAGGAAACGCCGTGTATTCGCTGTTGATATCAAGGTTTGAAGACGTCTCCGGAACATTGAACAGATTTCTCGTGTACTCTTCCGGGAACTGGCGGTCTTCAAGCATTTTTTTCATGCGGTCATTTTCAATCTGCTGATTAATAGAGTAGCCCAAAAGCTTTCCTCTGCGGCTGACGACGAAAATATTAGAATCAATGACGTCACGAAGCGTTTCAGCCATTTCTTTAAAGTTTACGGGTTTGCCTGCCGCAGCCTGCAGCATGCTGTTAATAATTCGTGTTTTTTGTAGTAAAGCCATGATAAATAATCCTCCTAGAATTCCTCTTATTAAATTTTCACAATATAAATTGACTTAGATCTTTGTTGTTTGCAATCGTTCCGAGCTTTTCTTCAACGTATTGCGGCGTGATAGCGACTTTTTCCATCGTCACGTCCGGCGCTTCAAACGACAGGTCTTCCAAGAGACGTTCCAATATCGTGTGAAGCCTTCTCGCTCCGATGTTGTCCGTATCCTGATTCACATGATAAGCTACTTCGGCGATCTTACGAATAGCTTCGTCAGAAAATTCAAGAGATATACCTTCTGTCTGCAATAAAGCCTGATATTGTTTTAACAGCGCGTTATCGGGTTCGACGAGAATCTTCACAAAATCATCTACTGTCAGCTTGCTCAATTCTACACGAATCGGAAAGCGGCCCTGCAGCTCCGGAATCAGATCAGACGGTTTGGCCATATGGAATGCCCCGGCTGCGATAAACAGCACGTGATCTGTTTTGACGGAGCCGTATTTCGTGACGACGGTAGATCCTTCGACAATCGGAAGGATATCTCTTTGAACGCCTTCTCTCGATACATCTGCTGAGGAAGAAGCCCCTCCGTTTTTTGCGATTTTATCTATTTCGTCAATAAAGATAATGCCGCCCTCTTCAGCTCTTAACACGGCCTCTTGGCCGACTTCATCCATATCGATTAATTTGCCTGCCTCTTCATTGGTCAGAACCTTCCTTGCTTCTCTGACCGTCATTTTGCGGCGTTTTTTCTTTTTTGGCACCAGATTGCTCAGCGCATCCTGCATATTCATGCCCATCTGCTCCATCCCGGAGCCTTGCAGCATGTCAAACATCGACGGCTGCTGCTCTTCCACCTCTACGGAGACGTAATGGTCTTCGAGCTCTCCCAATGCGAGCTGATGCGCCATGCGCTTTCTTTTCTCTTCAAGGCTTGCTTCTTCCTGCTGGTCGGCTTCATCATCATTTGCCGCCTGGCTTCCTCCGAAAAGCATTTCAAACGGATTTTTCACACCCGCTTGTTTTTTCTTGCCCGGAACGAGAAGCCGCACTATACGTTTGTTTGCATTTTCTTCAGCCTGTTCTTTCACTTCGCTGATTTTTTCTTCTTTAATGAGCCGAACGGATGTCTCAACGAGGTCTCTGACCATTGATTCGACATCTCTGCCTACATAGCCGACTTCTGTAAATTTTGTCGCTTCAATTTTTATAAATGGCGCACCGGTAAGCTTGGCGATCCGTCTGGCGATCTCTGTTTTCCCCACCCCGGTCGGGCCCATCATCAGGATGTTTTTGGGAACGATCTCGTCTCTCAGTTTTTCATCAAGAAGACTTCTGCGATAGCGGTTTCTTAATGCCACGGCGACAGCTTTTTTCGCATCCTGCTGTCCTACAATGTATTGATCCAACCGATCTACGATTTGTCTCGGTGTTAACGGTTTGTTTTCCATGCGCCTCAAGTCCTTTCTATTCAAGTTCTTCCAAAATGATCTGATCGTTTGTGTACACACAAATCTCGCCCGCGATTTTCAAAGCGGCTTTTGCAATATCTTTGGCGGACAGATTCTCTCCGGCATAGGTTTTCAGCGCTCTTCCTGCTGACAGGGCGTAGTTTCCGCCGGAGCCGATTGCCAAAATGCCGTCATCCGGCTCAATCACTTCACCTGTTCCCGATACGAGAAGCAAGGTATCCTGGTTCATGACAATCAGCATGGCTTCCAGCTTGCGCAGCACTTTATCGCTGCGCCATTCTTTCGCAAGCTCAACCGACGCACGTTTTAAATTGCCGTTATATTCTTCAAGCTTCGCCTCAAACATTTCAAAAAGTGTGAAAGCGTCTGCAACAGATCCTGCAAATCCGGCCAGAACCTTTCCGTTAAACAGCTTTCTCACTTTTCTCGCGGTATGTTTCATGACTACAGCCTGACCGAATGTGACCTGGCCGTCTCCTGACATAGCGCTTTTCCCGTTATGCCGGACGGCAAAAATCGTTGTCGCATGAAAAGATGACATGAGAAGGGCCTCCTTTTAATTTTCTTTAAAAGCTCTCGGGTGGTGGGACATATATGTGTTTCTCAGCATTTCCTTCGATACATGCGTGTATATCTGCGTAGAAGACAGATTGGAATGGCCCAAAAGCTCCTGGACGCTTCTTAAATCAGCCCCTTCATTCAGCAGATGAGTCGCAAACGTGTGCCGAAGCATATGCGGGTGTATATGTAAAGTGCCGGATGCTTTTTTTACAAGCCCGCTTAAAATATACCGGATTCCTCTGGCGGTCAGCGGGCCGCCTCTTTGATTGACAAACAGCACATCATGAGGCTCTTTTGCTTTTTCAAGCAGGCACTGCCTTCCGCTGTTGATATACAGCTCCAGCGCATCACGGGCATATGAGCCGAACGGGATATAGCGCTGCTTCTTGCCTTTCCCGTGAACGAGCACCGTATCCATGAACAGGTCAAGATCGCCGACAGTAAGCGTACAGCACTCACTGACCCTCATTCCGGTCGCATAAAGAAGCTCAAGCAGGGCCTGATCGCGCATCCCTGACGGCTGACTTCTGTCTGAAACAGCGAATAGTTCCTCAAGTTCTTTTTCATAAAGAAACTTCGGAATCCGTTTCTCTTGTTTCGGCAGATGAACAAGCTGAAACGGATTCTCTTCAACAAGCTTTTCCCTCATTAAAAATTTATAGAAGCTTCTCAAAGCTGAAATTTTCTTGCTGATTGTTTTTCTTGACAGGCCTTTTTCATAAGCCTCTGTCAAAAATATTCTCACATCATGATATGCAGCTTCTTTCATTCCATTTATATTTTGAGCATGCAGAAACATCCCAAATTCTTCAATCGAATTAACATAATTCACAATAGTATATTGTGAATAATTTTTTTCAATTTGTAAATATTCAACGAATAACTTTAAAAAAAAGTTAACATTCTCAGTCATTATGAAGACCTCCCTCTCCGAAGGGCTTTTAAATGGTATCATATAATGCATCGAAGTTGCAATGAAAAGCTATATCGTTTTCGAAATAGTTTGAATAGTTCCAATTGCGCGTTTAGCGTATTCTTCATTTCGTTCTTTTTTGTTTTTAATTTTTACAGGCAATTCTTTTAAGAGGCCGAAGTTTGCATTCATCGGCTGGAAGTTCTTCTGATTTGTCGTCGTAATGTAGTGAGCCATGCTTCCGATCGCCGTCTCCTGCGGGAATGTCACAAGATCCTGACCGAGCACAAGTTTGGCGGCATTGATTCCCGCTACAAGACCTGAAGCGGCAGATTCAACATAACCCTCTACGCCGGTCATTTGGCCCGCGAAAAACAGATCGTTCCGCTGTTTAAATTGATATGTCGGGTTCAAAAGGCTCGGCGAGTTGATAAATGTGTTTCTGTGCATGACGCCGTATCTGACGATATCAACATTTTCAAGGCCGGGGATCAGTTTAAGCACTTCTTTTTGGTCTCCCCATTTTAAATGTGTCTGAAAACCTACAATATTATAAAGCGTTCCCGCCGCATCATCCTGTCTGAGCTGAACGACTGCATAAGGGCGCTTGCCTGTTTTCGGATCTTCCAGTCCGACCGGTTTCATCGGTCCGAACAGCATCGTTTTCTTGCCTCTTTTCGCCATGACTTCAATCGGCATGCAGCCTTCAAAGAAGATTTCTTTTTCGAATTCTTTTAAAGGTACCGTCTCAGCCGTCGTCAATGCTTCGTAGAAACGGTCGAACTCTTCCTCTGTCATCGGGCAGTTTAAGTACGCCGCTTCTCCCTTGTCATAACGGGATTTTAAGTACACTTTCTCCATATCAAGGCTGTCTTTTTCGACAATCGGCGCCGCCGCGTCATAAAAATACAGATACTCTTCTCCCGTGAGCTCTTTCAGCTGCTGTGAAAGCGATTCTGACGTAAGCGGTCCGGTCGCGATAACAGTCGGGCCTTCCGGAATCTCTGTTACTTCCTCAGTAAGAACCGTTACGTTCGGATGGTTTTTCACGAGATCCGTCACGCTTTGCGCAAATTCATGACGGTCAACGGCAAGCGCTCCTCCGGCCGGAACCGAGCATTTATCAGCAGATTGAATGATTGCCGAGTCAAGCGCCCGCATTTCTTCCTTTAATACGCCTACCGCATTGGCGAGTGTATTTGAACGGAGGGAGTTGCTGCATACCAGTTCGGCGAATTTATCAGTATGATGGGCTGCCGTCTGCCTGACAGGCCGCATTTCATATAGTTTCACTTGAATTCCTCGTTTTGCAAGCTGCCATGCCGCTTCACTTCCGGCAAGGCCTGCTCCGATTACATTAACTGTTTGCTGGTTCATTTCTTTTCATCTCCTGTTGTTTGTCCCTTCCACACAAAGAAGGTGAGCAAGGCTCTGCTCACCGCTACTTCTGTGGTTCTTCCTTATAATCGCATTCGACGCATTGGACTTGTATCCCTTTTTTAAGCTTTTTCTCTACGAGCATATTTTCACATTTCGGGCATTTTCGTTCAATCGGTTTGTCCCAAGATACGAAGTCGCATTCAGGATAACGGTCACAGCCGTAAAAGACGCGTTTCTTTTTTGATTTTCGTTCGACAATGTTTCCTTCATGGCACTTAGGGCATTTTACGCCGATTTGTTTGACAATCGGTTTTGTATTCCGGCAGTCAGGGAAGTTGGAGCACGCCATAAATTTGCCGTATCGGCCCATTTTATAAACCATCCGGGAGCCGCATAACTCACAATCTTCATCGGCGTATTCAGGTTCAATTTCCACTTCTTTCATTTCGGCTTCCGCTTTTTTCACGCGTTTTTCGAAATCAGTATAGAAGCTGTCAATGATTTGAACCCATTCTGTCTGGCCATCTTCAACATGGTCAAGGTCTCTTTCCATCTTAGCCGTGAATTCAACGTTAATGATTTCCGGGAAAAACTCCATGATAAGATCCAGCACGATCTGCCCAAGCTCAGTCGGCACAAACCGTTTATTGTCTAATCCCACGTAACCGCGGCGCTGGATGGTGTCAAGAGTCGGCGCATATGTCGAAGGACGGCCGATCCCCAGTTCTTCAAGCGTTTTAACCAGGCGCGCCTCTGTATAACGCGGAGGCGGCTGAGTAAAGTGCTGCTCAGGCTCAATATCTTTCGATAAAACCGTGTCTCCCTCTTTAAGGTCCGGAAGCATGCGGTCTTTTTCTTCCAGCTGATCGTCTTTACCCTCTACATAGACTTTCATGAAGCCGGCGAATTTGACTTTACTTCCGTTTGCCCGGAATGTCAATCCGTTATTGCTGAGATCGACGCTCATCGTATCAAGGACGGCAGGCGCCATCTGGCTTGCAACAAAGCGCTCCCAAATCAGCTTATATAATCTGAGCTGGTCTCTTCCAAGCACCGCTTTTAAGTCGGCAGGTTTTCTGAGCACCGAAGTCGGGCGGATCGCTTCGTGGGCATCTTGAGCGTTTTCATTTTTCTTTGCCGGTTTCCGTTTTCCCGCTAAGTACTCTTTTCCGTACGCCTGATCAATAAAAGCTGACGCTTCTTCAACGGCTGTATTGGAAATCCGCGTTGAGTCCGTTCTCATATACGTGATGAGCCCGACTGTCCCTTCTTTGCCGAGATCAATTCCTTCATATAATTGCTGAGCGATCATCATCGTTTTCTTCGCCCTGAAATTCAGCTTTCTTGCAGCCTCCTGCTGCAGAGTGGACGTTGTAAACGGCAGAGCGGGATTTCGTTTGCGCTCTTTTTTCGTAACCTTGTCAACTGTATACTTATTGCCTTTCAGCTGAGCAAGGATGGCTTTTACGTCTTCTTCGCTTTTTAAAGGAAGCTTTTTGCCGTTTTTTCCGAAAAATCCGGCTTCAAACGTCTCTTTTCCTCTTAAAAATGAGCCGGTAATCGTCCAGTACTCTTCAGGTTTAAAGTCATTGATTTCCTTTTCCCGGTCGATGATCAGCCGGAGCGCAACGGATTGCACACGGCCCGCACTGAGGCCTTTTTTTACTTTTTTCCAAAGAATCGGGCTGATTTTGTATCCGACAAGTCTGTCTAATATGCGGCGCGCCTGCTGCGCATCGACAAGATCCATATTAATCATGCGCGGATGTTTAAATGATTCTTTAATGGCGTCTTTCGTTATTTCATTAAAGACGACCCGGCAGTCCGAGCTGAGATCCAGATCAAGGCTGTGTGCGAGATGCCATGCAATCGCTTCCCCTTCTCTGTCGGGGTCGGCCGCGAGATAGACTTTTTTTGCTTTCTTTGCCGCTGTTTTTAATTCTTTTAAAACAGGGCCTTTTCCGCGGATCGTAATATATTTCGGTTCAAAGTTCTGTTCGATGTCAACTCCCATTTGACTTTTCGGAAGATCCCGGACATGTCCCATTGAAGCTTTGACTTTATATTTCTTCCCTAAATAACGTTCAATCGTTTTCGCCTTTGCCGGCGATTCCACGATGACTAGATAATCAGACATTTTCATCCCCCTCAAGAGGTGTTCTCTCTCTTTTCAAGTATCAATTTATTTTAGAGCTGCCTTTTTATGGCTTTCAACATTCCATTCTTTATGATGAACGTCATTTTATACATGAAAATAATGTGCAACTTTAAATCCTCACTATTATTAAATATTACAATACCGTTTGTCAAACGATATTTCAAAAGGGTTCCGTATACTGAACGCATCGGGCGGTCAGCTCTCCGTCAATATCCTCTGCGCATAATACAGCTTTCGCCCCTTCTTGAATGAGTTTTATAGGTCCTCCGGAATATGGATTAAATATGGAACCCGGAACGGCAAATACCTCTCTGCCTTGATCGAGAGCCTGGTAAGCTGTGATTAATGAACCGCTTTTTTCTTTTCCCTGCACGACCACAATCCCTTCACTTAGTCCGCTGATTATGCGGTTTCTCATCGGAAAGTGCCATTTTTTCGGCTTTGTTTCAGGAGGATGTTCTGAGAGTAGGAGATGGTGTTCAGCCATGTATTCTGCTAACAGGAGATTTTCCCGGGGATAGATGTGATGGAATCCGCCGGCTATCACGCCGATCGTAAGCCCTTTTGCCCTGATGCTCGCCTTATGAGACAATCCGTCTATACCGGATGCAAGCCCGCTTACAATGACCCAGCCTTTTTTTGAGAGTTCGGCGGAAAGATGCCCAACCGCTTTTATTCCGTCTTCCGTCGGTTTCCGCGTTCCTACAATCCCGATTTTTCTGCCTTTTTCAAGAAGCAGCGTGTTCCCTTTTGCATACAAGACAGCCGGCGGATCATAAATCGCTTTAAGCCATGTTGGATAGCGGCTTGATGAAATCGGAATGACAGTAATGCCTTCGCGGCGGTAATCGGACAGAACTTCATCAAGTTCCGAATTCTTGCGCTTTATTTCCCGAAAAATTGCTTCCGGGGCTGTTTTCCCTTCTGATAAAACAGTTAATGGATGCGGATCCGGTAAAAAAGACAGAGAGTGATCAGCTTTCCACCATTTTAATAGAAGAGACGGGGAAATGATTTGATTAATACTGCAGACCATTAAACAGCGCGATGCTTGATCCAAATCTGGAAACCTCCTCTTTTTTTCAGCAAAAACAGGAACAGCCGTTACGGCTGCCCCTGCTTCGATCAGTGCGTTTTGCACGTTTCAAATAAGCCTTTTTCTTTTAACACCTTAATCAGCGTTTCACCCATTACAGAAGGGGTTTCCGCGACTTCAATTCCGCAGGCGTTCATCGTTTTGACTTTTTCTTCTGCCGTGCCTTTTCCTCCGGAGATGATGGCGCCCGCATGGCCCATGCGTTTTCCCGGAGGCGCGGTTTTACCGCCGATAAAGCCGACAACAGGCTTCGTCATGTTCGCTTTCACCCACTCAGCCGCTTCTTCTTCAGCTGTGCCGCCGATTTCTCCGATCATGATGACGGCATGTGTTTCTGGATCTTCATTGAACGCTTTTAACACGTCAATAAAGTTCGTGCCGTTGACCGGATCGCCGCCGATCCCTACAGCGGTAGATTGGCCTACGCCGGCTTCTGAAAGCTGATGGACGGCCTCGTATGTTAATGTTCCTGAACGGGATACAACGCCTACATGACCCTTTTTATGAATGTATCCCGGCATAATGCCGATCTTGCATTCTTCAGGTGTAATAACACCCGGGCAGTTCGGCCCTATTAATCTCGTTTTCTTGCCTTCCATAAAGCGCTTCACTTTCACCATGTCCAAAACCGGAATGTGCTCAGTGATACAAATGACAAGATCAATTTCCGCGTCAACCGCTTCCATAATTGCGTCCGCCGCAAACGGAGCCGGAACGTAAATAACTGACGCATCAGCGCCCGTTGTATGAACCGCTTCTGCGACCGTATTGAATACCGGTACGCCTTCCGCTTCCGTTCCGCCTTTTCCAGGTGTTACACCGCCAACGATATTCGTGCCGTATTCCAGCATCTGCTTTGTATGAAATAAAGCGGTAGAACCTGTAATCCCCTGTACAATAACTCTTGTATCTTTATTGATAAAAACACTCATTATCTGGTCCCCTGCCTTTCATTCTTTCCTAAACTAAGGATACGATTTTCTGTGCGCCGTCTGCCATTGATTCCGCAGATGTGATGTTTAAGCCTGATTCATTCAGGATTTTCTTTCCTAAATCTACGTTTGTCCCTTCAAGGCGCACGACCAGCGGCAATGTCAATCCGACTTGTCTCGTCGCTTCAACAACGCCCTCGGCGATGACATCACACTTCATGATGCCTCCGAAAATATTAACGAAAATTCCTTTTACGTTTTGATCGGAAAGAATGATTTTAAAAGCTTCCGTAACTTTTTCTGCGGTTGCGCCGCCCCCGACATCAAGGAAGTTTGCAGGTTCTCCGCCGTAGTGTTTAATGATATCCATTGTAGACATTGCAAGACCCGCGCCGTTTACCATACAGCCGATATTTCCATCAAGGGAAATGTAGCTTAAATCGTATTTTGACGCTTCGATTTCTTTCGGATCTTCTTCATCTAAATCTCTGTATTCCATAATGTCTTTTTGTCTGTATAACGCATTGCTGTCGAAGTTCAGCTTAGCATCCAGCGCCATGACGTTTCCGTCCCCCGTAACGACGAGAGGGTTGATCTCGGCGATGGAGCAGTCCTTCTCAACAAATGCTTTATATAAACCGAGCATAAATTTAGCGGCTTTGCCGACAAGCTCTTTCGGGATGTTAATTGCGAATGCAATTTCCCTTGCCTGATAGCCCTGAAGGCCGACAGCCGGATCAATTACCGCTTTTTTAATTTTTTCAGGTGTTTTTTCCGCTACTTCTTCAATCTCCGTTCCGCCTTCTTCAGACGCCATTAAAACGATTCTTGAAGTAGCGCGGTCAAGTACAAGCCCGACATAGTATTCCTTTTTAATATCGCAGCCTTCTTCAATAAGTAAGCGTTTTATTACTTGTCCGTCCGGACCCGTTTGATGTGTGACGAGCGTCTTGCCTAACAGTTCTTCGGCATACTCTTTCACTTCATCTTTTGTTTTTGCAATCTTTACCCCACCAGCTTTGCCGCGGCCGCCAGCATGGATTTGCGCCTTTACGACATAAACCGAGCTTGACAGGCTCTCTGCTTTTTCAACTGCTTCCTCTGCTGTAAAAGCCACTTTACCTTCAGGAACAGACACCCCGTATTTTCTGAGGACTTCTTTTCCCTGGTACTCATGGATATTCATTTCCCATCCTCCTAACTTATGTAGCAAAACTAAAAATAGACTGCGCTTTCATTCTATATAATACTGGAAGAATTGTCTAGGGTTCAAAACAAAATCTTTATATCCTTCCAAACATTCTAACTTTTATTTTATTGAAAATATAAATTTAAACGGAGTCCGGGAAATGAATGGTCCTTATTTTTCGTTTTTCAGGGTTTCGTCCAGCCTGTAAACAAATGAAAAAATTTCGGCAACGGTTTCATAAAGCGCCTCCGGTATCTGATCGTCAACCGTCAAATGGCGCATTAATTCGACAAGGGTTCTGTCTTCCTGAATGGGGACCCCAGCCTTCTCAGCTTCTTTTATAATATTTTCCGCCACGTGCCCCCTGCCTGTTGCGACAACCTTCGGGACTTGGTCTTTCTGCCGGTCGTAATGCAGGGCGACAGCTCTTCTTAACGGCGTTTGCTCTTTCATATTTTCACATCCACTTTTCTTCCGCCGTCTTTTTCTATAAACTCTTCCACAAGAGCGCTCTGGTCTTTCGGGCGCCGTTTTTTAGACGTGACGCCTGACAGGCTGAAGCCTGTTTCTTTTACGGCTTCTTTTAAAGCCGGTACGAGAGGGTCGATGGCCGCCTGAAGCTCAAAATCAGTCTCAACCGTAATGGTCATTACATTTTGCTGAATCATGCAGTCCACAACGGTTTCTTGCAGTGTTTCAAGGTGCAGCAAAAATAGGAGCCTGCAATGTGACGGATCGAGTTTTCCGTCCGGCTTCTTCCGTCCTTTAAAGAGAACTGTGATGTCATTCTCATACGCGGACGCTCCCAGCGGAAATGACAGCACCATCTGCGTAAAAGAAGGGTTATGCTGCTCAATAAACAGCTGGCCGTTTAATTTATGAAGAAGCGGTTCCGCCTCTTGTTTAACGGATTGGGGCGCTTCTTGAAGCGTCCGGACGGCTTGGAGGGCTGTTTTCAGCGCTTGTTTCTCCGGCTGCGGAGACACGCCTTTTTCAAGCGCTGTAATGAATGATAATTCATCACGCGGGCCCAGTCCTTTTTTGATTTTCTGCAAAAGGCTTAATACATCATGTTTTTCCGCATATTTCAATTCGGTGAGCTGAACGGCTTTTTCGAAAACAGCCGCCTCCTGTTCTGTCAGATGTGCGTTTTGAAGAACGGGTGTTGTTTTCAATGTTCTTTCTTGAGAAATGAAAGCCTTAATGATCTCCGCCGTTACTTTTACGGGACGGTTTTCAGTTTTTTCTGCCGATGTCATTAATTTCTCTATAATCTGTTTTGCCGTTTTTTCAGGCAGTTCCGTATCTGTCCGTGCACTCGGAGGAGAAGGTTGGCTTGAGACTGCCTTTCCGTTTTCACGAGTCTCTCGGACAAATGGTGATTGTTTTGATTCCGTCCGTTCTCCTTCATCCATCAGCCCTGTTTCTGAGATCGGCATGCGTGCAGCCTCGGCAAGCTTCTTCAAGAGACGTTCTGCATGTAGATCCGTTTCCGCGTTTAACACGTCAGAAACCGCCTCTTTGAGCACAGACAGCTCTTTTGCCGATTGCGGAGCCTGATTGATTGCCTGAAGCAGTCCTGAGAGGAGGCGCCGGGTCGGAACCGGATATTTAACGGCATGAATGGCTGACAAGACTTCCGGATGTGCGGGCAGTTCCCGTTTCAGCGCAAATACGATTGTTTCCGCCGCTTTTTTCAATTCGGCGGCCGGAAGCGATTCAGCCCAGCGGATACAGGCTTTGAGGCTGTTTTCCGTCATGGGCAGCTGCTGCTGCATAAATGTTTCGGCAATCTTCAGAGACACAGGGCCTGGTTTGACGGAAAGAGCGTTTAACAGTCTTCCCGTCGCTTCCTGAACGGTTTTCGGGCTTCCTTCGAATTGGTCGATGACATGAAGCCGGCCCGTTTTTTCCGCCGGCTGTTTGTCGTAAGAAAACCAGTAATACGCCTGCGGACGAAGGGCGGTTTCAAGTTTTCCCTGCATCGTCCGGCCGCCGATTTGGATAAGAGCGCTTTGATCGTCCAGCAAACGGAGAACCTTCCCTAACAGCAGCCTTTGAGCGCCGCTGTCTTTACCGCCGTCTTGCCGGTCCGGAGGGATTTCCGCCGTCAGCTGTCTGAAAGCCGCTTGGATTTCGCCGCTTATGTTCATGTCTTAAGCCTCTTTTCTAACAATAAGATTGAACGGGAGCGAACGTTTTTCGGTGAATAGTTGTCGGTCCGTATGCCTGAAGAGCTTCAAGATGTTCTTTCGTTCCGTAGCCTTTATTTTTTTCAAAGCCGTACATGGGGTAGGTTTTGGCGTACTCAGCCATGAGACGGTCCCGCGTTACTTTTGCTATGCAGGCTCCGGCGGCAATTGACACACTTTTGGCATCCCCTTTTATAACTGATGACTGCGGAATGTCAAGCGGAAGGGTCATGGCATCAACAAGCAGATAATCAGGTGTTTCCGTTAAAGCATTGACGGCTTTTACCATCGCCAGTCTCGCGGCCTCATAAATGTTGATCCGGTCAATGACGTCCGCATGGACAATGCCGACTCCTACAGCCGCCGCTTCTTCCGTGATCCGGCTGTAATACTCCTCGAGCTTCTTTTCCGACAATTTCTTCGAGTCCGTGAGACCGAGAATCTCGCATTCTGCCGGCAAAATGACGGCGCCGGCGACAACCGGTCCGGCAAGCGGCCCTCTTCCGGCTTCGTCAACACCCGCAATCAGGCGGAAGCCCTTTTTGGATGACAGTCTTTCGTATGCCGTCATGTTCAGCCATTGCTCTTTAAGAGCTTTTTCCTTCGCGTGCTTTTTCAGCCATTGCTCTAAAAGCGTCTGTACGCTTTTTCTCGGGTCTTTCTCACATTGGGCAAGGAAGGGGTCGCTTTCGTCCCTGACCTCTTGCAGGCGTTCTTTTACGCTTTTTACGGTTAATGTATTCACGTTCTCTTCTCCCTTACATTATGTATATCGGTGTTCTGCGGAAAAAATAAAGACCCGCATCGCTGCGCGTCTTTATTCTGATGGCGTTTCAAATGAAAGCCTGCCGAATTTTTCCGTCCGGATGTCCCGAATGATGACTTCCGTTGTTTTATCATAGTCAACCATTCCGCCGCCCATCAAACAGCCGCGTTTTTCACCGATCGCGTCGAAAAGAGCGGCGATATCCTCAGGGATTTCCTGAAGTCCGTAGCGCTCCTTCAAGCGGTCGGGATAATGCTCTTCCAGAAAGCGCAGCCCGAAGACGGCCA
Organism: Bacillus sp. ChL18; assembly: GCF_026241425.1. Lineage (NCBI taxonomy): Bacteria > Bacillati > Bacillota > Bacilli > Caryophanales > Bacillaceae > Bacillus > Bacillus sp. ChL18. The sequence continues at coordinate 1,454,106 of NZ_JAPHWE010000001.1, forward strand.
CATCCTGCAGGTTGATAATCGTATCTTTAATCGCCCCGGTGATCGCCAGGCGCAAGCCGACAAGCTCATCTTCAAATTTAGGCCATAAAATTCCCGGTGTATCGAGCAGCTCTAATTCCTTGCCTACCTTTACCCACTGCTGTGAAGTGGTAATGCCGGGCCTGTCTCCCGTCTTGGCAATGTTTTTCTTGGCCAGCCGGTTAATGAGCGTAGATTTGCCGACATTCGGAATGCCGATGATTAATGCGCGGATTGCTCTTGGCCTAATGCCTTTTGCTTTCATTTTATCGAACTTATCTTTCAGCAGCTCTTTCGAGGACGGCACGATTTGATGCAGTCCCTGCCCGTTAACGGAGTTTATTGAAAGAGAGGGAATGCCCTGTTCCTGAAAGTGGTCCTTCCACTGGGCAGTCACAGCCGCATCAGCCTTATCGGCTTTATTTAAAAGCATAATGCGCGGCTTATTTTTTAAAATCTCCTCAATCATCGGATTTCTCGATGACATCGGGATTCTCGCATCCACCAATTCGTATACGATATCAATTAATTTCAGTTTTTCTGTTACTTCCCGTCTCGCTTTAGCCATATGGCCCGGGAACCATTGAATGGTCATGTGACTTCGACACCTGCCTTATTTACCGGAACCGGATGTTCCGATGATCTCTTATGTATTTTACGTTGCTTGTTCCGCTTTTACAAATTTCATATAAAAAAAGAGCCTGTTACGGGTAACAAGCTCTTTTCGTTCGTTATCATTATCGTCTGATTTCTTTAATACGAGCCGCTTTTCCGCGAAGTTCACGCAGGTAGTAAAGCTTAGCGCGACGTACTTTACCGTAACGTACAACTTCGATTTTCGCGATTTTTGGTGTGTGTACAGGGAATGTACGTTCAACGCCAACACCGTAAGAAATCTTACGAACTGTGAACGTTTCGCTGATTCCACCACCACGACGCTTGATCACAACACCTTCGAAGATCTGGATACGCTCACGGTTACCCTCAACAACTTTTACGTGTACACGTAAAGTGTCACCAGGACGGAACGCAGGAAGATCAGTGCGAAGCTGTTCTTTTGTGATATCTTGAATTAGTTTTTGCATCGTTTTCAACTCCTTCCAACAGATGCTCTTGGCCACAACTGCAAGGCACAGCGGAACATCGTTTTCAAGCTTCTGAAGGATAAGCCTCCTTAAGCCACAAGTAGTATCTTATCATATCTTCATCGCCTGCGCAATAGAATCTATTCGTTTTCCCACTCGGAAATCCATTTTCTTTGCTCATCAGTGAGAGGATAGTTTTCAAGAAGATCCGGACGTCTTAAAAAGGTTCTTCTGATTGATTCTTTATTGCGCCATTCTTGTATTTTGGCATGGTTGCCGGACAGAAGGGTCTCAGGCACTTTTAAGCCTCTATAATCTGCAGGCCTCGTATAGTGCGGATGCTCTAAAAGCCCCGTGCTGAAGGAATCCTCCACGTGGGATGCTTCTTTTCCGAGGACGCCCGGCAAAAGCCTGACAACGCTGTCGGCGATCATCATGGCAGGGAGCTCTCCCCCGGTCAGCACAAAATCCCCGATGGAGATTTCATCAGTGACAAGATGTTCCCGGATCCGTTCATCATACCCTTCATAATGTCCGCAAATAAACATGAGATGTTCCTCTTCCGCCAGCTCCTCGGCTTTCTTCTGCGTATAACGCTCACCTTGCGGGCAGACGAGAATAATGCGCGGCTTGGCGTCCGTACCGGCTGTCAGCTTTTCAACCGCATCAAATACGGGCTGCGGCTTTAACACCATCCCGGCTCCCCCGCCGTACGGGTAATCATCAACCGTTTGGTGTTTATTATCCGAAAAAGCCCGGAAATTGATGACGTCAAAACGGACAGCCTCTTTTTCCTGTGCTTTTTGCAGAATGGATGAGCCGAGCACCCCTTGAAACATTTCGGGAAACAGTGTTAAAAAGTCGATTTTCATTCGTCTATTAACCCTTCCATTACATGAATCTTAATTTTCTTCTCATTTATATTAATATCCTTTACCACAGAAGCAATATACGGAATGAGCGCATCTTTTTTGCCTTTTCTTGCAACCACCCATACGTCATTAGCCCCGGGCGTCAGGATTTCCTTCACTGTGCCGATCAGTTCCCCGTCTTCTGACACAACCTCGCAGCCGATGATTTCATGAAAATAAAATTCATCTTCTTCAAGCTCTCCCAAGTCTTCTTCAGGGACTTTGATCACCATGTTTCTCAGGTGCTCGACTTCATTGAGACTCGGCATTTCTTTGAATTGCAGCAGGTGAAACTGCTTGTGAAGCCTGTGGGCGCTGACCGTTACTTTGACAGGCTCCGCAGCCCCTTCCGCAAACAAATAAAGCGTATTGCCGGGCTTGTACCGTTCTTCGGCAAAGTCCGTTTTAGAAATGACCCGCACTTCGCCTTTAATGCCGTGGGTATTTACAATTTTGCCTACATTAAACCATCTGTTTGTCATATTATCACCTCGGGCGGATTTCAATTACTACCCCGTCTTTTATGACGATGGTATTTGCCGCTGTTTTTTCATGCCAGTTATCACCGACGTTGATTGAAAGCAGCGCATCGATCTCCTTTTCCTTCACTTCGCTTCCAAGCGGGAGCGACTCTGTCTGGCTTATTTGGAAATCGATCATTTTGATTTTGTCTTGTCTTTTTTCAATGGCTTTTTTAAAAGATTCCGCTACATCGGGATTCTGCTGATCTTTTTCATGTTTTCTAAGCTGAAAATAGAGCTGGCTGCATTCTCGTTCAAGCGTTTGCTTTTTTTCTGCAAAAGAGGCCAAAAGCTTTTCCTTGCTTTGCTCGGTCAGAACCTGCATAACGGTTACCCTGTGAATAATCTGCATAGGACCAGACTCCCCACTCTTCCAACATATTTCTGTTCATTTGCCTTTTTTACGTGTAAAAAAAGGGGAGGTGCCGGCCCTCTCCCTTTTTCAGTCAAATATTTCAAATTGAACTTTCTTAGAAGACTGTGCGCCAGCTGCAAAAACGACGGTTCGAATCGCTCTTGCAGTCCGGCCTTGCTTTCCGATAATCTTACCGGTATCTGACTTATTGACAGATAAGCGCAGCGCAATCTTTTGATCAGTCTCTTCCTTTGTGACCGTTATGTCTTCCGGATGGTCGACAAGCGGAGCCACAATGCTGACAATCAAATCTTCCAAGTTCTGATCAGTCATTACTTGCCTTGTTTAGCGTTGTGGAATTTTTCCATAATTCCTTGGCTTGAGAACAAGTTGCGGACTGTGTCAGAAGGTTTAGCTCCTGTTTGAAGCCATTTAAGAGCAAGCTCTTCGTTGATTTTCACTTCAGCCGGCTTTGCAACCGGGTTGTATGTGCCGACTGTTTCGATGAAACGGCCGTCACGCGGTGAACGAGAATCTGCTACAACAATACGATAGAAAGGAGATTTTTTTGCTCCCATACGTTTTAAACGAATTTTTACTGCCATTTTACTAGCACCTCCGAAAATATTTCAACAAGATAGTATATTAACAATGATAAAAGTGTTTGTAAAGTGTTTTTTCTTAACAACGGTTTTATCATGTATAACCGATTACATAAAAGGTAATTTAAAGCCTTTTTTCTTCCCTTTTGTCATGTTGGTCATCTGCTTCATCATTTTTTTCATTTCCTCAAACTGCTTTAAAAGACGGTTGACTTCCTGAACGGATGTTCCGCTTCCTTTGGCAATCCGCTTCCGCCGGCTGGCGTTAATGATATCCGGCTGTTCTTTTTCAAGAACAGTCATTGATTTAATGATCGCTTCCACATGATTCAGCTGTTTTTCATCGACTTGGATGTTTTTTAAGCCTTTCATTTTGCCTGCGCCGGGCATCATTTGCAGCAGTTCGTCAAGAGGCCCCATGTTTCGGACCTGGCCGAGCTGCTCCAGAAAATCATCCAATGTGAAGCTCATCGTTCTCATTTTCTGCTCAAGCTCTTTGGCTTTGTCTTCATCAACGGTCGCCTGAGCTTTTTCAATCAGCGTCAGCACGTCACCCATTCCGAGAATCCGGGATGCCATCCGTTCAGGATGGAACGCTTCAAGAGCATCGAGCTTTTCTCCCATTCCGGCGAATTTAATCGGCGTTTCGGTGACCGCGCGGATAGAAAGCGCCGCACCTCCGCGGGTATCCCCGTCAAGCTTTGTTAAAATGACACCCGTTAAACCGAGCTGGTCATTAAAGCTTTTGGCGACGTTTACCGCATCCTGACCGGTCATTGAGTCGACGACAAGGAAAATTTCCTCAGGATTTGCGACTTCCTTTACGCCGGAGAGCTCATCCATCAGTTCATGATCGATGTGCAGCCGTCCGGCGGTATCTAAAATCACATAATCATGATGCTCTTCCTTCGCTTTTTCAATCGCCTGTCTGGCAATTTCCACCGGGCTGACCTGATCGCCAAGCGAAAAGACCGGCATATCAAGCTGTTTCCCCAGGGTTTCCAGCTGTTTAATCGCGGCGGGGCGGTAAATATCCGCAGCCACGAGCAGCGGTTTGCGATTATGTTTTTTGCGCAGCAGGTTGGCAAGCTTCCCCGTGGTTGTCGTTTTACCGGCACCTTGGAGCCCGACCATCATAATAACGGTCGGCGGGCGTTTGGCGACGGCAATTTTGCTTTCTTCGCCGCCCATCAGCTCGGTAAGCTCTTCTTTTACGACTTTAATAACCTGCTGACCGGGTGTCAGACTCTGCATAACGTCCTGTCCGACAGCCCGTTCACTTACTTTTTTCACAAAATCCTTTACGACTTTAAAGTTAACGTCAGCCTCAAGAAGCGCAAGACGAACTTCACGCATCATCTCTTTTACGTCTTGTTCGCTGACTTTTCCTTTTCCGCGGATTTTTGAAATCGTCTTTTGCAGTCGGTCGGCTAATCCTTCAAATGCCATTGTTTGCCGCCTCCTAATCTAATTTCTCAAGCGCTTCAATCAGAGCCGTCATTTTTTCCTCTTCCTGCAACCCGGAAGCAAGCTCTTTCAGCTTTGTAAACATTTCTTTACGCTCCTGAAACTTTTTAAAAAGGAGCAGTTTTTCTTCATATTGTTCAAGCATCGCTTCAGTCCGTTTGATGTTATCGTAAACGGCTTGCCTTGAAACGTCATACTCTTCGGCTATTTCACCAAGGGAGAAATCGTCCAGATAATAAAGCGACATATAGCTCTTTTGTTTTGACGTCAGCAACGACTGATAGAAGTCAAATAAATAGTTCATTCTCGTCGTTTTTTCGAGCGACATTTGAGCTCTCCCCTTTGTTAAGTCAAATCCCTTTACAAAAACTTAGTTTACATGGTTTCAGAGCGTGTGTCAAGTTTTTATCTTGTCAAAGCATGATGCTCTTTTTACATAATAAGTTTTTTCAAAAAAATTCATATAGACCGTCGTTAAAATACTCGAATTCTTGTTTTGATACACGGTAGCGGCAATAGCCTTCGTAAAAAGCATTGAGGCATGCTTCATTTGTGACAAAATGACTGATCGCTAATGATTCATCATATCGCGGATCTCCCGCCGATATTCCCGCAGCATCGATAAACAGATAGACCTCTCCGTCTTTCACCAGCACATTATCAGTCGTGCAGTCACCGTGAATCATTGTCTGCTGAACAGGAACAGGCCTGTACCTGTCCAATTCCTTCAAAAGCTCTGCACTTCCTTCAGCCTGCCCTTTTTTGACATATTCCCCGGCTCGTTTGATTTGCAGATCGAGCCAGTCTGTTTCCGGCTGTAAACCAGAGACCATGTCGGTTTCATGCAGCCGTTGCAGAAACCGGCCGAAACTTTTGATCAGCTTTTTCTTTTCAGTATCCCCTTTTGCTTTTCTTAAAGCCGAAGTCAGGGTGATTCCATCCTCAAATGACATGATGATATGGCTGGCATGCTGTTCCTGTATCATCCCATAATAAACAGGAACAGGCAGACGACGAGTTTCCGTCAGTTTTTGTAAAACGAAGGCTTCTCTCATTAACCATTCCCGATACTTCTGTTGAAAAGAACTTTTCAGCAGAAATGCGTCTTGGCCGGTCACTATTTTTCGAACGGTTGAAGTGCCTCCCTGTTCATCCAACAGCGACATATGGTTTATTGCGCCGATCTTACTTTCCAATTCAGCTTTCAGCCATTTGTCCAACAATTGCCCCCTCCATTCCGATCTATCAATGCGTATAAAAAAACGAGTATAAAACCGTCCATTTTATACTCGTTTTTTATTCATTAATCCTCGGCTTTTTCAACTAAATCAGAAAAGAGACCGTATACGTAAGATTCTGCATCAAACCGCTGGAGATCGTCAACCTTTTCTCCGAGGCCGACCAGTTTCACCGGGATGTGAAGCTCATTGCGGATTGCCAGGACGATACCGCCTTTTGCGGTGCCGTCAAGCTTCGTTAACGCGATACCCGTCACATTCGTCGCTTTAGAGAATTCTTTCGCCTGCGCCATCGCATTCTGGCCTGTCGTCGCGTCCAGCGCAAGGAGAACCTCATGCGGAGCCTCAGGCACTTCGCGTTCGATGACGCGTTTGACTTTTTCAAGCTCTTTCATTAAGTTAACTTTATTCTGAAGGCGGCCTGCCGTATCACAAATCAGCACATCCGCTCCTCTTGCTTTAGCCGCGTGTACGGCATCATAAATAACCGCCGCAGGGTCGCTTCCGGCAGCCTGCTTAATGACAGGCACGCCTGTACGCTCCCCCCACACTTCAAGCTGTTCAATCGCCCCGGCTCTGAAGGTGTCTCCGGCAGCGAGCACAACGGATTTGCCTTCATTCTTCAGCTTATGGGCAAGTTTTCCGATCGTTGTCGTTTTTCCGACGCCGTTTACCCCGACAAGCAGAATAACGTTCAGGCGCCCGTCCTGAATATTTAATTCAGAAATCTGTTCGTCGCCGCTGTTATAAATGTCGACAAGCTTTTCAGAAATGACGGACTGCACTTCCTGAGGATCCTGGATGTTTTTCAGCTTCACTTCTTTTTTGAGCTCATCAATCAGCTCCATGACGGTTGTAAAACCGACGTCAGCGCCAATCAGCACTTCCTCAAGCTCCTCGAAGAAATCCTCGTCGACTTTCCGGTAGCGGGAGACGAGTTCGTTCACTTTATTCGAGAAGGAATTTCTTGTTTTTTCAAGACCATCTTTAAATTTTTCAGAGACGGAGTCTGTCTGTTTCGTGATTTTCTCTTTTAATTTTTTAAAAAAGCTCATCTTTCAACCTCTTTCCTCGTTACTGAACGAATTCTTTTGTTTCTTCCAGTTTGACCGAAACCATTCGGGAAACGCCGGATTCCTGCATCGTAACACCGTAGAGGACATCCGCTTCTTCCATGGTGCCTTTTCTGTGGGTGATGACGATAAACTGGCTGTCGCTGCTGTATTTTTTTAAATATTGCGCAAACCTGAATACATTGGCTTCATCAAGCGCAGCTTCCACTTCATCAAGGACGCAGAACGGCACGGGCCTTACTTTCAGAATGGAGAATAAAAGGGCAATGGCAGTCAGCGCCCGTTCTCCCCCTGACAAAAGATTTAAGTTTTGCAGTTTTTTGCCCGGAGGCTGCGCGATAATGTCCACCCCGGAGTTAAGAAGATCATTCGGATCAGTCAGCTTCAGTTCAGCCCGCCCTCCTCCGAATAAAGAACGGAACACGTCGTTGAATTGAGAACGGATCTGGATAAACGTTTCATGGAATCGCTTCGTCATTTCAGAATCCATTTCTTCAATGACTTGAAACAGTGTGTTTTTCGCTTCCGTCAGGTCATTTTTCTGCTCTGTTAAAAACTGGTACCGTTCGTTTACTCTTTCAAATTCATCGATGCTGCCGAGATTGACCGTTCCGAGCTCTTCAATTGAGAGCTTGATCAGTTTGACCCGTTTTCTCGCCTCTTCAGGCTCGATTTCAAGCTGATATTGTTCTTTAGCCCCTTCAAAGGATAAGCTGTATTCCTCGCGTAAATACTGCAAGAGATTATCAAGCTCAACTTCCATCCGGCCGAGTTTTACCTCTTCATCTTTCAGAATTTCTGTTTTTTGCTTGTAGAGACGCTTCATCTCTTTCAGCTCAAGTTCGTTCGTATCAAGCGCCCTCTGAAGCTTCACACGCTGGTCGCGCCGGCTGGCGATCAATTCGATTGTTCTCGTTTTATCGTGAAGCTTATGATGGGCTGCTTCTTCAAGCTGCTCCTCACCGCTTGTGCTGGACGTCATTTCTGAGGTCAGGAGGCTTAAATCTTCCCGTGTTTCTTTCAGAGCGAGCTGCGTTTCCTCAAGCTCTTTTTTCAGCCTTTTGAGGTTGTCTTCTTCACTCGAGCACGCCTGTTCTTTTTTCGCAGCGGCCACTTTACATTCCGTCAGTTCATGAGAGAGCGTTTCTTTTGTTGAGGATAGGGTCTGCTTTTGTTTTGTCAGCCTTTCCATCTCTTCCTCAAGCTCTTTCAGCTGGCCGGATGCCTCACTCAGCTGTTCTTCCAGAGCTGATTTGCGCGTCTCTTTTTCCCGGCTGCTTTCCGTCAGTGATGCTTTCTCCTGATCGTAAAGCTCCAGATGGGTATTGATGTTCTTTTCAGCGACTTCGAGTTCATACAGCCTGCCTTTTACATCCTGCTGCTTTGTTCTGAAAGCTTCACCGTCTTCACGGAGACCGCTCAGCGTATGTTCAAGCTCTTGAATGGCCTGCTTCAGCGTTTTGACCTCTTTTTCGAGCAGAGCTGTTTTTTCTTCCATTTCGGCAAGCCGCGCAGTCACCGTCTCAAGCTCACGGCTTCTGCCGAGCAGAGAATTGTTTTTCTTTTTGACCGCGCCGCCTGTCATTGATCCGCCTGGATTGACGACATCGCCCTCAAGCGTCACGATGCGGTAGCGGTGCCCGAGAAGCTTGGCCAGTTCATTCGCGCCTTTTAAATCTTCAGTGATCAGCACGGTGCCGAGAAGGTTTTGAATAACATTCCGATATGCCGCATCATATGTGACAAGCCCGCTCGCTGTGCCGAGGAAAGACGGATGCTTCTGAGCCGTCTGTTCATCACGGGTTTGGAGCTGGCGCGGTTTCATAACCGTAAGCGGCAGGAACGTCGCGCGGCCGAAGGAATTCTGTTTTAAATATTGAATCGCTTTCCGCGCCGCCTGCTCATCGTCTGTGACAACGTGCTGCGCCGCTGCGCCGAGTGCAATCTCGATCGCCGTTTCATATTTTTGTTCGGTGGCAATCAGTTCGAGAACGGCGCCGCGGATGCCGCCAAGCTGCTCTTTCTGTTTCAGCACTTCTTTTACGCCTTGGTAAAATCCTGAAAAATCGCCTTGCATCGTTTCAAGCATATCTTTTTTGGATCTGGCCTGCTGGACGAATTGATAAGCCTGATACAGCGCAGATTCTTTCTTTTCATATTGGCGTTTTTTCTGTTCATATGCTGTCTGGACTTCGCGAAAGCGGACGACCTGATTGTGAATATCCTCTTCAACGGAGGCCAATTCTTCTTCGCACGCCGCTTTGCGGACTGCAATATCGTTACGTTCTTCAAGGTATTTTTCATTGTTTGCTGTCAGTCTCGCCTGCTGGACCGCAGATTGGGACATCTGGTCATCTAAAAGCTGCAGCTCGTTGCGAATCGACGCCTGACTGTTTAACAATTCAAAGTAATCGCTTTTTAATTGTTCGATTTTGTCTTCTACATTTTCATTATGCAGACTGAGAGCCTGCTGCTTTTCTTTCACCTGGGCGTTTAACCGCTTCACTTCCGCACGAAGTTTATCATAGACGGCAGACTGTTTTTCAATGTCCGCTTTCAGTTCGGCTTCTTTGTTCGTGTAATGTGTAACGGATTCCTCAAGCTGTTCCCGGTTTTGCGCGGCGTTTTTTTTGCGCTCTTTCAGCACTTCTTTCCGGCCTTCCAGCTTTTCCAGCTCTTCACTTGTCACGAGCAGAACCTGCTGCAGTTCGTTGACGGATTCATCAAGCGCGTGGATTTTATCTCTCGTCTCTTCTATCATCGCTTCTTTTGCGGACAGAGCCGATGATTCCGCCAATTCTTCTTCTTTTGCCGCCTGCACCTTTTCTTTTAAACCCGACCATCTGCCATGCAGTTCTTCGATGTCAAAGGCGGTAAGGGCGATTTCGACATGTTCAAGCTCTTTCTTTTTTTCTAAGTAGTCTTTGGCGATTGAAGCCTGGATTTTCAGCGGTTCGACCTGATCTTCAAGCTCGTGGAGAATATCTTCCACCCTGTTTAAGTTATCCTGCGTCTCAAACAGTTTGTTTTCCGCTTTTTTCTTTCTTGTTTTATATTTCAGCACGCCGGCCGCTTCTTCAAAAATACTGCGGCGGTCTTCCGCTTTGCTGCTGAGAATCTCTTCGACTTTCCCCTGGCTGATAATAGAGAATGCTTCTTTCCCGAGCCCGGAGTCCATAAATAAGTCAATGATATCTTTCAGGCGGCACTGCTGATTGTTGATGAGAAATTCACTTTCTCCGGAACGGTACACCCGTCTCGTCACGCTGACTTCGTGGTAATCGATCGGGAGAAAATGATCTTCATTATCAAGCGTTAACGTGACTTCGGCAAGGTTCAGCCGCTTGCGCGAATCACTTCCCGCAAAAATGATATCTTCCATTTTTCCGCCCCGAAGCGAGCGGGCTGATTGTTCGCCGAGCACCCAGCGGATGGCTTCGGTAATGTTGCTCTTTCCGCTGCCGTTCGGACCGACAACGGCCGTGACGCCTTTTACAAAGTCAACGGATATCCGTTCTGCAAATGATTTAAATCCTATAACGTCTAAACGTTTGAGGAACATCCCAGATCCTCCTTATCGTATAAGTATCTCAATATTATCATAATCACCCGCTTATATCAGGCGCAGACATACTGAAATCCCCCTAGGGAAACAGGGGGATTTTATTGTTTCGTATGATGTTTTTGCATTTTTGCAAGAGCTTCCTGTGCCGCATGCTGCTCGGCTTCTTTTTTGGAACGTCCGTTCCCGATACCGAGCGCCTCACCTTTAAGAGAGACAAGCGCCTCGAATTCCCGGTTGTGGGCAGGCCCTTTTTCATTGAGAATTTTGTACTCAAGCGATCCTTTTCCGTCCCGCTGTACAAATTCTTGAAGCTGGCTTTTGAAATCCATCACATGAGAAAAAGCACCATCGTTTATTTTAGGGAACACGTACACTTTCAGGAATTGCTGAACCGGCTCAAGGCCCTGATCCAGATACAGTGCGCCGATAAACGCTTCAAACACATCCGCTAAAAGCGCAGGACGCTTTCTGCCGCCCGTCATTTCTTCTCCTTTTCCCAAGAGAACAAGATCGCCGAATGACAATTCATGGGCAAGTGAGACGAGTGACGGCTCGCATACGATAGCGGCTCTCAGCTTCGTCAAATCTCCTTCACTCATGGCCGGATATTTGGCAAATAAGAATTGGGAGATCGTCAGTTCCAAAACAGCGTCACCTAAAAATTCAAGCCTTTCATTGTCTTCATACGGCTTTTTCCGATGCTCATTCACATAAGATGAATGTGTAAATGCTTGATACAAAAGTTTCTCGTTTTGAAAATGAACCGAAATCCGTTCTTGGAACTCTTTAAATTGCTCTATTTTTTTATAGAACTTTTTTTTATCTTTAAAATGTGAGTGTTTTGACATAGTAACCTCCATAGGCACATCAGGTTCACTGCGCTCCCCGCCGTAAACGGAATCGGCAGCGCGTACAGCGTCAGACGCCGGTAACCGAACGATTAAAGGGCTAAAGCCCCGCTGTCAGGCGGGACTTTTAGCATCAGCTTATTGCTGGTTTTGTATGTAGTTCACAGCGTCGCCGACTGTTGCAATCTTTTCAGCATCTTCGTCAGAAATCTCCATATCAAACTCGTCTTCAAGTTCCATAACAAGCTCAACTACATCTAGGGAATCAGCACCTAAGTCTTCCTTGAAAGAAGCTTCAAGTTTGACGTCAGCTTCATCAACGCCAAGGCGGTCTACGATGATTTTCGTTACACGCTCTAATGTATCTGCCATAGCAATTCACCTCCCCTCAAGTATTATAGAGGATTCGTTTTTAAAAAACTAGAGAAACTAGGATGAAATTTTAAAAACAAATCTTTACATCACCATTCCGCCGTCAATATGAAGGGTTTGGCCCGTCATATAACGCGATCCTTCAGACGCAAGGAACGTAACAACGCTGCTGATATCGGAAGGATCACCGAAACGCGCGAGCGGAATCTGCTTCAGCATTTCATCTTGGACTTCTTTAGAAAGCTTGTCCGTCATATCTGTAGAAATAAAGCCCGGAGCAATGGCATTGACCGTAATATTTCGGCTCGCAAGCTCTTTGGCTGATGACTTCGTTAAGCCGATTACACCGGCTTTTGCCGCCACATAGTTCGCCTGCCCAGGGTTTCCGCTGACGCCGACGATTGATGATACGTTGATAATCCGGCCGGAGCGCTGTTTCATCATCTGTCTTGTCACGGCTTTCGTGCAGTTGAATACACCTTTCAGGTTAATGTTAATGACATCATCCCATTCATTTTCTTTCATTCTCATCAGAAGATTGTCTTTTGTGATCCCCGCATTGTTCACGAGAATGTCGATTGAAGAAAATGCAGCGACAGCCTCTTTCATCATGTTTTGTACTTCTTCGGAATTTGATACATCGGCTTTTACCGCGATCGCGTTTCGGCCCAAAGATTTGATTTCATCTACGACTTCGTTCGCTTTCGCTTCATTCCCGGAGTAGTTGACTACTACGTTACAGCCGTTTTTCGCAAGATCAAGCGCGATCGCCCGCCCGATTCCGCGGGACGCTCCCGTTACCACTGCTGTTTTTTCATTAAGCATCCTGATTCTCCTCCTTCAGCGTTTGAATCGCCAGTTCGATGGTTTCATGGTCAGAAACCGAGATTGTTTTAAGGCGGCGGTTCACTTTTTTCACAAGGCCTGAAAGCACTTTTCCGGGCCCGATTTCAACAAACGTCGTGACGCCTTCGTCAATCAGTTTGTTAATGGTTTCTTCAAAGCGAACAGGTGAATACAGCTGTTCGATCAGTTTTTTCTTGATATCGTCTTTTTCTGTCATAACGTCAGCCGAAACGTTTGAAATCACGGGAACAGCCGCATTTTTTAACTCACAGGCGCTGAGCACCTCCTCGAGTTTTTGCGCTGCCGGCTTCATTAATTCAGAATGGAACGGTCCGCTTACTTCTAATGGGATTGCCCGTTTGGCTCCGTTGTTTTTCGCTTCTTCTGAAGCCAGCTCCACGCCTTTTGCCGTTCCGGAAATGACGATCTGGCCGGGGCAGTTCAGGTTTGCAAGCTGTACGAGATGACCGTTTTCCGTCACTTGATCCGTCACCTTTTTCAAGGACTCCGCATCCATTCCGAGAATCGCTGCCATGGCGCCTTCTCCGGCCGGCACGGCTTCATTCATGAATTCTCCCCGTTTTCTTACCGTGTAAACGGCATCTTTAAATGTCATCGCTCCCGCCGCAACAAGCGCCGAATATTCTCCGAGGCTGTGGCCGGCGGTGAAATCAGGGGTGATGCCGGATTCTTTAAACTTTTCCAATACGGCGATGCTTGTTGTCAACAGCGCGGGCTGCGCATTGTATGTAAGGGTCAATTCTTCGGCGTCACCTTCAAAAATGAGCGAGCTCAGCTTTGTTTCAAGCGTTTCATCCGCTTCATCAAAAATACGTTTTGACGCTTCTTCGCGTTCGTACAGGTCTTTTCCCATACCGATATATTGTGATCCCTGTCCGGGAAATAAAAATGCAATCTTACTCATGATGCGGTAACCTCCAGACTACTCATCTGTTTTTTCTTCTTTTACTTCTTCTTCTATAAATGCGGCCACGTTTTGGCTGACCATTTCTCTCGCCTGGCGCAGCGCATGGTAAACAGCGCGTGCGTCAGAAGAGCCGTGCGCTTTAACGACGGGCGCTTTCAAACCGAAAAGACTCGCCCCGCCGTACTCAGAATAGTCCATTTTCAGTTTCATTTCCATCAGCTTCGGCTTCAGCACTCCCGCTGCGAGCTTAGAAACAAAACTTGAAGTCAGTGTATCTTTCAGCATTTTAAAAATCGATAACGCTGAACCTTCCAATGTTTTCAACGTGACGTTGCCCGTAAAGCCGTCTGTGACGATGACGTCAGCAGCGCCTTCGAGCAAGTCTCTCGCCTCTACGTTTCCGACAAAATTCACGTTTGTTTCTTTTAATAATTCAAACGTCTTTTTTGTCAGGTCGTTTCCTTTCTTTTCTTCCGTGCCGACATTTAACAAGCCGACGCGGGGCGAGCTGATTCCGAGAACCTGCCGGGCATATACAGATCCCATAATTCCGTACTGGACGAGATGCTCCGGTTTGGCATCGACATTGGCTCCCACGTCCAAAAGAAGGAAACCGTCGCCTGAAACGGTCGGAAGCGTCGGCGCAAGCGCAGGCCGGTCGATTCCTTTAATTCTGCCGACGATAAACAGTCCCGCTGTCATGAGTGCGCCTGTATTCCCCGCTGAGATGCAGGCGTCCGCTCTGTTTTCAGCCACTTCCTGCGCCATCAGCACCATAGAAGAGTTTTTCTTTCTGCGTACGGCGCGGACCGGTTCATCCGTCGGTTCAATCACTTCATCGGCGTGCAACACAGTGATGCGGTCTGATGTTGTTGGCAAGTGTGATTCTATCGTTGTCTTGTCACCGACCAGCGTAATATGAAGATCGTCAAATGCCTCAATACTCTTCATTACTCCGTCAATAACAGCTTTGGGTGCGTTGTCGCCTCCCATTGCATCTACAGCTATTCTCATGCATGCTCCACCTTTATGATTGTTTTGAACGGTACATGTCAAAGCTGCCGGAGAACACGACTTCTTCTCCCACATAGCTGTTGACTTCAACTACCGTTCTGCCTTTTTCTTTTTCGACTGCCGTCACTTTGGCTTTCGCAACGACGCGCTCGCCTTCTTTCACCTGTCTTGTAAAGCGGATATTTGCGCTTGCGGTCAGCGCCAGCTCATCATCAATGACGGCTACGGCGAGTGAGTTCGCCTGCGCAAACAAATGATGCCCCCGCGCAATTTGATTGCGGCTGAAGACATGTTCGCGTCTTACTTCTAATATGGAAATGGCCTGGCCGTCAAGCTCCAGATCAATAATTTCACCGATCACTTCGTCTAAAGACAGTGATTTCACTTCATCATCAAGCGTTTGTTCTGCCACGTTTTTAATTCTTTCCCTCAGCTCCGGTATTGAGAGCTCTAAGCGGTCTAAACGGATCGTCTGAATGCTGACGCCGAACTTCCCCGCTAATTCTTCATCTGTGATGAAGGGTGTCGATTTGATCGTCTGCTGCAATAGTTTTTGGCGTTCTTTTTTGCTTCTTCTCATCTGTAAACACCATCCGGACAATTAAGACTAGGTACTAATAGTAGTATATAATCTCATAGATTGGAATGCAATGATTGTTTTTTGAAAGCCGCCGAATTTTACAGAATCAGCTTAATTTCTCCCCTTCCAGGACGCCGCTTGAAAGTAATTGACCGCGCAGCATGCGGTATTCGTCATCTTTCCAAAAAGCCTCTGAAGACACCAGATTGGCCGCATCCTGGCGGGCCGTCTCCAAAGCTCTGTAGTCATGAACCATATCCGCCACCTTGAACTCGGGCATACCGCTCTGTTTTTTCCCGAAGAAATCCCCGGGACCGCGCAGTTCAAGGTCCTTTTCAGACAGCTCGAAGCCGTCGTTTGTCTCCGACATGATTCTCATCCGTTCCTTCCCGGTTTCGGATTTCGGATCTGCCATCAAGATGCAGAAAGATTGGTGGTCTCCCCGCCCGACCCGGCCGCGGAGCTGGTGGAGCTGAGATAATCCGAAACGGTCGGCGTCATAGATGACCATAATCGTCGCATTCGGCACGTTCACCCCGACTTCTACGACGGTTGTTGACACAAGTACCTGACATTGATTGGCACTGAATTCTCTCATCACCTGATCTTTTTCATCAGAATGGAGCTTCCCGTGCATCAGGCCGACATTCCATTTCC
This sequence comes from Bacillus sp. ChL18, assembly GCF_026241425.1. Classification (NCBI taxonomy): domain Bacteria; kingdom Bacillati; phylum Bacillota; class Bacilli; order Caryophanales; family Bacillaceae; genus Bacillus; species Bacillus sp. ChL18. The sequence continues at coordinate 1,470,186 of NZ_JAPHWE010000001.1, forward strand.
CGCGGTAAACGTCAGACAGCATGTTATATACGTCAATCGCATTCTGTACATCCAGTTTATCCGACTCTTCAATGAGCGGGCAGATAATATAGGCTTGCCTTCCCTGTTTCAGCTCTTTTTCTATAAAAGCCAAAATCCGCTCCAGCATGTCGTGTTTCACCCAATACGTTTCGATTTGTTTTCGCCCCGCGGGCATTTCATCTATCACGGAAACATCCATTTCTCCGAAGACGGTAATGGCCAACGTTCTCGGAATCGGGGTGGCTGTCATAAACAGCACATCCGGATCCTGGCCTTTATTCTTGAGTTTTTTGCGCTGTTCGACTCCGAACCTGTGCTGCTCGTCCGTAATAACAAGGCTCAGCGCTTTAAATTCCACTTCGTCCTGGATTAAAGCATGGGTCCCTACTAAAATATCAATCTCTCCGAGAGCAAGCCGCTCCAAAAGCTCCCTGCGCCGCTTTCCTTTAACAGAACTCGTCAAGAGCGCGATATTCACATCTTCATTTGCAAACAACGATACGAGAGAATCTGCATGCTGTTCGGCCAGAATTTCAGTCGGCACCATTAATGCCCCCTGATACCCCGACAGAATCGCAGCGTACAAAGCGATGGCGGCGACGGCCGTTTTCCCTGAACCGACATCACCTTGCAGCAGACGGTTCATTCGGTAAGGGGATGTCATATCAGCGGTAATTTCCCGAAGCACGCGCGTCTGTGCGGTTGTGAGCGAAAACGGCAGGCTGTCTGTGAAAGCGGCGAGCTTTTCAGCAGGAAACACATGGCTGATGCCTTTTGACTGTTCCCTTTCCGCTTTACGGAACGCCTGCATTTTCAGCTGAAATAATAAGAATTCCTCGTAAACAAACCGGCGTCTTGCCTGCTGTAACGATTCCCTCGTTTCAGGCTGATGCATCGTCTGCAGGGCATGTTTGTAATCAGGCAGCTTGTAGCGGATTCTCAATTTTTCAGGAAGCGGATCGGCCGCACTGTCCAAATGATGCTCCAGCGCTTCCTTAATAAACCGTCTCATCATTTTTACGGTGACGTTTTCTTTAACGGAATAAACAGGCTCAATGCTTTTATCTTCTTGATGAGGACCGTTTTTTAATTCCTGCACGGAAACGGTCTGTCTGTGTTTATCCCATTTCCCGGATATTGTGACGACAGAACCTAACGTCAGTTTCTTTTTTAAGTAGGGACGGTTAAAGCAGACCGCGGTAATTAAATAATTGCCGACAAGCACCCTGAATGTCAGCCTGTTTCGTTTTTTGCCGTAATAGGTAAGAGAAGGTTCTGAATGAACCTTCCCTTCTACCGTCACTCTTTCTTCATGTTTTACTTCTTCTAAGTCCCTCAGCTCATAGTCGTCATAACGGTAAGGGAAATAATTCAGAAGATCAGAAATGTCATAGATACCAAGTTCGTGCAATGTTTTTTCTGTTTCCGGCCCAATGCCCTTAATTTCCGCTATACTAGTTTGCTGATGGTGTGTCACTTGATTTCAGCGCTCCTCCGAAAATTTTTTTCTCTAATTCTCTTCCCGTCGGTGTCGCGGCTAAACCGCCTTGTCCCGTTTCACGCAGTGCTGTCGGCATTGTCTGGCCGATTTTGTACATCGCGTCAATCACCTCATCGCAAGGAATGCGGCTTGTAATCCCGGCCAGCGCCATATCCGCCGCGATCATTGCGTTGGATGCTCCCATTGCGTTTCGTTTGACACACGGCACTTCTACCAATCCGGCGACCGGGTCACATACGAGACCGAGCATATTTTTCAGTGTAATCGCCATTGCTTCCGCTGATTGCTGAGGCGTTCCGCCCGCCATTTCCACAATCGCAGCCGCTGCCATGCCTGATGCTGACCCGACTTCCGCCTGACAGCCTCCTGCCGCTCCTGAAATACTCGCATTATTTGCTACGACAAAACCGAACGCGCCGGCTGTAAACAGAAAACGGATCATTTGTTCTGTCGTAGGGTTCAGCTTATGCTTTACGGCGAATAACGTTCCCGGCACAACCCCGGCAGAACCGGCGGTCGGTGTAGCGCAGATCGTTCCCATGGCCGCATTGACTTCATTTGTCGCGACAGCTTTAGAAACGGCGTCTAAAATCAGATTGCCCGACAGGCTTCTTCCCGATTGGATGTATGCCTGAAGTTTCACGGCATCTCCGCCTGTTAAACCGGTCTGACTCGTGACGCCCTTCAGCCCTTTTTCAACAGCTGCTTCCATGACGGAGAGATTGCGCTCCATTCCTTGAAAGATTTCTTCCCGCGTTTTTTGCGTTACTTCCATCTCTTGGGTGATCATCACTTCCGAAATCGGAATTTGTTTTTCTTGAGTGATTTCTATTAATTCTTTTACATTACGAAACATGTCATTTTCCTCCTGACTTTTTAGTCAGCTATCTTAGTAACCTGTATAATATTAGGAAGTGTTGAAAGCTCGTCAAGCACTTCTTCTTCAATATTCTGATCGACCTCAATCGTCATCAGCGCAAGCTGGCCGACGTCCTTACGCGCCACTTCCATATGTCCGACGTTGATAGAGAATTTCGCAAGCACATTGGCAACGCCTGCAATCGTGCCGAATTTATCATTGTGAACGACTAAAATAGCCGGATGGTTTCCGGAAAGACGCAGCTCAAAGCCGTTGAGCTCCGTGATTTCTATTTTTCCGCCGCCGATGGAAATACCGGTAAGGGCAAGCTCTCCCTCATCATCAGAAATGACGATACGCGCTGTATTCGGATGAACAGGCACGGCATCCTCTGTACGGAACTCTACATATATGCCCTTCTCTTCCGCAATTTGAATCGCTGTTTTAATCCGTTCATCAAATGTATCAAAATCAAGCAGGCCGCCGATAATCGCGACATCAGTGCCGTGACCCTTATATGTCTCCGCAAATGATCCGTAAAAAGACACAACGATCCGGCGGGGCTCCCGCCTGAATAGGCTTCTGGCCACTCTGCCGATCCGGGCGGCGCCTGCGGTATGTGAACTGGACGGACCGATCATTACCGGGCCGATAATATCAAAAACGCTTCTATACTTCATGCTGGTTTGTTCCTCCTTAACATCACTCTATTCAGCGCTTTTCTTTAGACTAATTGAACATTTCTCAATTGGCAAGCAGGCACACTGCCGCACTGCCGCAGGTAAATAAAGGCATAAGAATAGAAGGGCCTGATAAGCCCTTCTACTCTGCCGCAAATATATATGGATACAGAGGCTGTCTGCCGTTATGGATTTCAACCTCGATATCTTCACAGACGCTTGCAATATACTCAGCAAGTTTCTCAGCTTCTTCTTCCGGCGCGTCCTCTCCGTACAGGATGGTGACGATTTCATCTTCTTCCCCGATCATTTCATCCAGCAGCAATTTCGCCGCACTCATCCGATCTTCGGCGCTGCCGATAATTGAACTGTTTAAAATGCCGATAAAATCACCTTTTTTAATATCTTTGCCGTCAATATGGGTGTCTCTGACTGAATATGTCACCTGTCCGCTTTTCACATTCCGGATGGCCTCAAGCATATTGGCTTCATTTACGTCAGCCGGCTGGTCAGGGTTAAACGCAAGCAGGGCGGTCATGCCTTGAGGGACCGTTTTTGCCGGAATGACAATGACATTTTCTTCAGCCACGCTCGCCGCCTGATTGGCAGCCATCACAATATTGGAATTGTTCGGAAGAATGAAAACCGTCTCCGCATTGACAGACTGAACGGCTTCAACAATATCTTCCGTGCTCGGATTCATTGTCTGGCCGCCTTCGATTACGTGTGAAGCGCCGATGCTCGTAAACAATTCAGAAATGCCCTCTCCCATTGCCACAGTCACGATGCCAAAAGGCTTGCGGGCTTCTTTCATAACGCCGGCCGGCTTTTTTTCATCATGTTCTTGGCTGATGATTGAAGTATGCTGTTCCCTCATGTTTTCAATTTTAATTTTAATCAAATCGCCGTAACGCTGTGCGAGATTGAGTACGTTCCCTGGTTCTTCGGCATGAATATGGACTTTCGCCAGCGTATCATCAGCCACGACCAGCAATGAATCGCCGAAACGGCTCAGTTCATTTCTAAACGTCTCTTCCTTGAACGTCCGTTTATCTTGATCCAGCCTTACCATCACTTCCGTACAAAATCCGAATTCAATATCTTCTGTACTCAGCATGCTCTGCGCGCTTTTATGATGCTCGGCATTCACCATATCATCGAGTGCCGGAAGAACCGCTTTTTTCGGTACGGCCTCTCCTTTTAAAGCAGACAAAAAGCCTTCATATACACAAAGCAGACCTTTTCCGCCGCTGTCAACGACACCGACGTCCTTTAAAACAGGAAGCAGATCCGGCGTGCGGTTCAGCGACGCTTCCGCTTCTTCAATAACGGCCTCCATGAGAGCAATGATATCGGTTTCTTCTTTAGCCGAGGCGACCGCTTTTTTAGCCGCATCCTTGGCCACGGTTAAAATCGTTCCTTCAACCGGTTTCATGACCGCCTTATATGCCATATCCACTCCCGCTTGGAGTGCTGCGGCAAATTCTTGGGCGTCTATTTGGTTTTTGTTTTCAATGCTCTTTGTGAAACCTCTGAACAATTGGGACAAGATCACCCCTGAGTTTCCTCTCGCCCCCATAAGCAGGCCTTTTGACAGGGCGATGCCGACTTTGCCGATGTCGGGTGAGTCAATGTGCTCTACCTCTCTTGCACCGGATGACATCGATAAATTCATATTTGTTCCGGTATCGCCGTCAGGCACGGGAAACACGTTCAGCGCATCCACCGCGGATGCGTTTTGAGACAATGTCTCAGCCCCCGCCAGAATCATTGCCGCAAAAGCTCTCCCATCTAAGTTTCGTCTAGACAATACTCATCCTCCTCACTACGGGTTCGTTACTCGTACGCCTTGGACATAAATATTTACAGAATCAACTGCAAGTCCGATTGTTTGATTTACTGTGTATTTTACCTTCGTCTGAACATTGTGGGCTACTTCGGATATTTTAGTGCCGTAGCTGACAATAATGTACATGTCGATATGTATTTGTTCGGCTTCCTGACGGACATGTACGCCTTTTGCGAAGTTCTCTCTCCGGAGGATTTCAGACAAACCGTCTTTAATCTGGTTTTTTGAGGCCATCCCCACTATTCCGTAACAGTCAATGGCAGCGCCTCCGGCAACCATTGCGATGACTTCGTTGGATATATCAATCTGTCCGTATTTTGTCTTCATTTCAATGGACACACAGGTTCCTCCTTCAGGTGCATAGAGTTATCATTATTCTACTATATGTATCCCATTATGAAAAGAAAAGATACAGACAGCGGCCTTCAGCGCGAAATGTGATTGGTTTTACATGTCAAGTGATTTTTCTTGAAAGTAAGGGAAACAATAGTTGCAAACGGTTTTTAGCTGTGGTAAATTATTTAAAGTATTGTATAACGAAAGCATCTGAGAAACTATGTTTGAAAAGATGTTTCGCGCAGTTAGGAGGGAAACAAATGGCACGTAAATGTTTTATTACAGGTAAAAAAACAAAAGCCGGAAACAACCGTTCTCACGCAATGAACGCTTCTAAGCGTACTTGGGGCGCCAACCTTCAAAAGGTCCGCATCCTTGTTGACGGCAAACCTAAAAAAGTGTATGTATCTGCCCGGGCTTTAAAATCCGGTAAAGTTGAGCGTGTATAAGCAAAAATGAACGCCTGCCCTTTTATGCGGCAGGCGTTTTTTATGCGTTCAAAGAGGGCAATTTCAGCTTCTTGGGCTTACTCTTTTCTAAATGAGCCCAGCATCGCCCGGACAATTCCTCCTAAAAACTTCGGCAATTTAATGGTATAAAATTTCATTTTGTCCCCTCCTATAAGTCCCGTATCCGCTGCGTTCATCACTTTAGGATTCATGGTTTTTTCCGCATATGGCAGAAGCCGCTTTTCTAATCCGCGCTCCTTACCATTATTAATATGCCTTTTGCAAACGAAAAAGTACCTCGTGAATGAATGAGTTCGTTACTAATACATAGTGTGGAACCCAGAGGAATATGACAATTATCAAGGGGATATTTAAAACCGTCGAGCGTCAGGCCGTCTGCCGCTTCCGTAAACGGAATGAAAGAAATATAGCGTCTGCTTGCTTTTTCTTCAATTGTATAACGGCCGGGCCCGAACATCTGAATGTCATTCTGCCGGTCGATCAGCTCGACATCGGTATTCTTATGTAAGGCTTTATACAGCAGCTGGATGTTCCCTAAAAAGTGATCGGCTCTTCCGCCCGTCACACCGAATATCCGAATGGTCTTCGGTTCTAGTTGTAAAGCCCAGTCAAGGGCGAGTTCAAGATCGGTATAATCTTTTTCCGCCTGATATACATGGAGGGCCGGCGCCGCTTTTTGAATCTGCATGAGCTCCTCTTCCGTAATGCTGTCAAAATCACCGAAAGCTTCCTGCGGAATGATTCCGGCCTCCAAAAGAGCAACCGTCCCTTTATCGACTCCGACCCACGTCGTATCTCCGCCTGTGTATTCGGATAGATCGGGAATAAGCTCCCGCGGGCCGCCCGCAACGATATTGATTGTCTTCATATGTTTTCCTCTCTCTTAGACGCGAAAAGAGCCGGCGGCTTTCACCGGGCTCTTTTTCAGCATGTTTATGACGCGTTTCGGATGTCAGCGATGGCTTTTTTCCGATCCGGCTGATTATATACGGCAGACCCGGCAACAAGCAGATTGGCGCCCGCTTCAGCGCATAAAGGGGCTGTTTCTTTATTAACGCCTCCGTCCACCTCGATTAAAAGCTCAGACAGGCCTTTCTCCTCAGCCAGCTGTTTGACCTGACGGATTTTCGGCAGAACCGAATGAATGAAGCGCTGTCCGCCAAAACCGGGGTTAACCGTCATTAACAGCACAAGGTCAAGCTCCTCGATCACATGTTCAATCATGTGGACGGGCGTATGCGGATTGAGCACAACTCCCGCTTTTACCCCCTGCTCTTTTATCAATTGAATGGTCCGGTGAAGATGCGGACACGCTTCAGCATGAACAGAAAGGATGTCCGCACCGGCTTTTGCGAATGCCGGGATGTAGCGGTCCGGGTTTTCAATCATAAGATGGACATCCAGCGGCAGATCAGTCACCGGACGGACGGCTTCAACGATAAGCGGCCCGATTGTAATGTTAGGGACGAAATGGCCATCCATGACATCAATATGGATATAGTCCGCCCCTCCTTTTTCCACGTCTTTAATTTCCTCGCCCAGTGAAGCAAAATCGGCGGAAAGAATTGATGGCGCAACCTTAATCATATTAATACCTCGGCTTTCTCTCTTTTATTTCCTGCATAAATTCTTTGTAATGCTCATAGCGGTACGGCTGAATCTCTCCTTCTTCCACCGCTTGCTTTACCGCGCATTTCGGCTCCTTAAGATGCAGACAGCCTCTGAATTTGCAAGAGGCGCTTATTTCTCTGATCTCAGGGAACGTGCTGCCCAGCTCTTCTTCCTCAATGCCGGTAAATTCAAGCGAACTGAATCCCGGAGTATCCGCCACAAGACCGCCTGATGTATGAATGAGCTCCACATGGCGCGTCGTATGTTTTCCGCGTCCCAAATGCGCGGAAATCTCGTTTGTTTTCAGCTCAAGCTCCGGGCTGATCGCATTTAAAAGCGAAGATTTTCCGACTCCCGACTGACCGGCAAACACCGTTGTTTTGTTCTCGAAGTGTTTCACAATGCCTGTTAAACCGCTGTTTTCTTTTGATGACGTCACATATACGTCATAACCGATCGCCTGATAGTCTTTCACATAAGAAAGTATCGCCTCTTTCGATTCCCCGTCTGCAGCTAAGTCCATTTTGGTTATGCAGATGATCGGGTGAATGCCGTTGGCTTCCACAAGGACGAGAAAACGGTCCAATAAGGACGTGCTGAACGCCGGCTGAACGGCAGAAAAGACAAGAACGGCCTGATCGACATTTGAAATCGGCGGCCTGATCAGCTCGTTTGTTCGTTCTTTGATTTCCAGCAGGTAGCCTTCTTTATCATTTTCAGCCTGATAAACGGCATAATCGCCGACCAGGGGCGTTATTTTATTTTTTCTGAAAATGCCCCGGCCCCTGCATTGAATGATCTTGTCCTGTGATTCATCCAAGACATAATAGAATCCGCTTAACGCTTTTATAATTTTGCCCTCAGGCATAGGGTCCCTCCTTGTCAGTCATTATCTTTCGGGTATTCAATCGTTTTGTAGCTGACAACTTTATGATCGACCATCACTTGATAATACCCCTTCTGTCCCTGATCAATCTTCAGTTCAATTGTTTTTTCAGTCGGCTCTTTTATTTTAAATGAGTCATACGTATCAGAGATGCTGTGGTCTTTATCATCGATGGCGATTTGCACTTCAAGCTCGTCCCCTTCATGTTCGGGTTCGTAAGGAATGCTGATTTTTTCTTTTACCGTTTTCGCCGGTTTTTCTTCAGGTCCGAGCGAGAACGTCACTTCAACATTACTTCCCGGCTTAACCGCAGTACCGGCTGACGGCTCTTGTTTCATGACTTGTCCTTCCGGCACGTCATCTGAATGGGCTTGTTTTTCAACAAGCTGCAGGCCGTTATCTTCAAGATACCCTGAAGCCGCTTCTTTGCTGTAAGTCTTTAAGTCCCTCAGCGTAACGTCCGCCGGGCCGAGGCTGACCGTTAGATTGACTTCATCGTCGCTTGCGACCATGTCGGTGCCGGCTGACGGGTTCTGATCAATTACGGTGCCGGCCTCGCTGTCATCGTTCTCTTCTTTGACATTGACATGTTTGAAGCCTTTTTCCTTCAGCGCTTTTTTTGCGTCGCCGATCTGCCGCCCTTTCACGTCGATCAGCTGGGTTTTCGGTTTTCCGATGCTTTTATACAGTTTTACAGAAGAGCCTTCTTTAACGGTAGACCCCGCTTTTGGGTCCGTTTTGACAATTAATTCCTCTTCTATTTTTTCATCTTCAATGTCCGTTATATCAGGATCCGCCCGGAGTCCGTTCTTTTCAAGCAGGGCTTCCGCTTTTTCGTACTTCATGCCCCGTACGTCGGGGACGCTTACATCTTTAGGCATAAATAAAGACGGAAACACGGTGACCGCAAGAACAGCCGCCATAATGAAAATGAAACAGACGGCCAGCAAAACCCACGGCCATTTCCGTTTTTTCTTTTTGGCGGGCTGCTGTTCCTTATCATCCGTCTCCCCCGGCGTTTCCGCCTGAGGCACGGCTTTTGCGCCGTCAGTAATAACGGGAATGGCTTTTGTCATTTCCTCATCATCCTGCACGGAAAACTTTTGTTCATTCAGCCTGCCGGCGTCAAAAGCCGTTCTGATGTCCGCTTCCATGTCCTCGGCGCTTTCATAGCGGTGAAACGGGTCTTTAGCGGTTGCCTTTAAAATAATGTTTTCAACGCTCTGCGGAATGGAAGGGTTCCACTTTCTGGCGGAAGGCGTTTCTGTTTGCAGATGCTTTAGCGCTATGCTGACGGCTGATTCTCCGTCAAAAGGAATTTTACCTGTTAAAAGCTCAAACAGCACGATGCCGAGCGCGTAAATATCTGATTTTTTCGTTGCCAGACCGCCTCTCGCCTGCTCCGGAGACAAATAATGAACCGAGCCCAGCACAGAATTCGTATGTGTGATTGTTGTAGACGTAAGCGCTGTGGCGATGCCGAAATCCGTCACCTTGATATGCCCTAAATGATCTATCAATATATTGTGCGGTTTAATATCCCGGTGCACGATATGGTTTTGATGGGCATGAGCGATGGCCGAGACGATCTGCTCCATAACGGACAGCGCTTCTTTCGGATGGAGCGGCCCGTGTGCGTTTATGTATTCCTTTAATGTCATGCCTTCCACATATTCCATGACAATGTAATAAATATCGCCTTCCTCCCCGATATCGTAAATACTGACGATATTCGGATGATCGAGGCTTGATGCCGACTGTGCTTCTCTTCTGAAACGCCTGATAAAATCAATGTCATTCACAAAGTCAAACCGCAGAATTTTAATTGCGACTTCACGTTCGAGAATGATGTCCTCAGCTAAAAAAACGTTTGCCATTCCGCCGCCGCCAATGGGCCGGAGGATATGATAACGCCCGCTGATCCGCTTGCCGGTTAGCACTTGTCTTCACCCTCTTTTGCATCTGCGGAAAACTCAATCAACACAGCCGTGATGTTATCTTCGCCGCCGTTTTGATTCGCTTTGCTGATGAGAAGGTCTACTTTTTCCTGAGGATCAGATTCGGCTTGAAGCATTTGTTTGATCTCGTGATCTTCTATTTTATTTGACAGCCCGTCAGAGCATAAAAGCAGCTGATCGCCGTCAGACAGTTCAAAAGAACGGGCGTCGGGACTGATGGTTTCATCTGTCCCCAGCGCTCTCGTCAATACATTTTTCCGCGGATGGTGCTCGGCGTCCTCTTTCGAAATTTCCCCCGTCTTGACCAGCTCATTCACAAGCGAATGGTCCTCAGTCAGCTGAGTGAATTCCCCCTCTTGAAGCAGGTAGCACCGGCTGTCACCGATATGAGCCACAGTGACAAACTTCCCGGTGAATAAGGCGCAAACAACAGTGGTGCCCATTCCCCGGCATTCTTCATTCGCTTTAGCGTGGTCATGTACTTTGAGATTCGCCTCATGAATCCGGTCTTTCAGCCAATCCTCGCAAGCAGACGGCAGAGAAGGAACCGTTTCGGTCCGGTTCCACTGCTCTTCCATCGCCGCAATCGCCATCCTGCTCGCTACATCTCCGGCAAGATGACCGCCCATGCCGTCGGCGACAACCGCAAGCACCGCGTCTTCTTTTTTGAAAATGCCCGCCGCATCTTCATTATGCCGGCGGACTTTACCTGTATCTGTTTTCAAGGCTGTAATCAACCTCTTCACCTCGTCTCGTCTTGACGCTCCTTCGCGCGAAGCTGACCGCAGGCCGCGTCAATGTCATGGCCTTGCTCTCTTCTGATCGTGACATTTACACCGCGGGATTTTAACGTTTTTTCAAATGCGAAAATCTGATCTCTCGGTGTGCGGACGTAATCCCGTTCAGGCACATAGTTTACCGGAATTAAATTGACATGGCATTTCACGTCTTTTAACAGTTCTGCAAGCTCTTCTGCATGTTCGACCTGGTCATTTACGCCGCCGAACAGCCCGTATTCAAAGCTGATCCGTCTGCCTGTTTTCTCGATGTAATATTTGACGGCCTCCATAAGGTCAGGAAGCTTATAGGCTTTGTTAATCGGCATCAGACGGCTTCTGATTTCTGTATTCGGAGCATGCAGAGAAATCGCGAAATTGATCTGCATTTTTTGATCCGCGAAATCGTAAATCTTCGGAATGATTCCGCTGGTGGAAACTGTGATATGACGCGCTCCGATGTTCAGCCCTTTATCGTGGTTAATGATTTTTAAGAAAGCGAGCATTTCATTGAAATTATCAAACGGCTCTCCGATTCCCATGATGACGACTGAGCTGACGCGTTCATCCGTTTCATCAAGCGCCTTTTGCACTTTCACGACTTGAGCGACGATTTCTCCCGCTTCAAGATTCCGTTTCAGTCCGCCGAGCGTTGACGCGCAAAATGTGCAGCCGATCCGGCAGCCGACCTGTGTCGTTACACATACAGAATTACCATACTCGTGTCTCATTAAAACCGTTTCGATCGTATAACCGTCATGAAGCTCAAATAAAAATTTCATCGTGCCGTCTTGAGATGTCTGTTTTACAGCCGTTTTCAGCGTTGTCAGCACAAAATTGCTCTCGAGTTTTTCACGCAGGCTTTTTGAGAGGTTTGTCATTTCATCAAATGAAGAAACCCGCTTTTCATAGAGCCATTCAAAAATCTGTGCTGCGCGGAACGGCTTTTCGCCATTCTCGGTCAGCCATTGTTTGATTTCATCTAATTCAAAAGAGTAAATGGACGGCTGCTCAGTCCGCAGCTCTTTCCGTACGCTTGTCTTTTTTAATTGTGTCATTTTTTATCCCTTCTTTCTCATGCTGCTAATAAAGAAACCGTCTGTTCCGAAATAATACGGAAGAATTTGAAGGCTTCCATCCTGAACAAAGGGTCTCGCCTTTTCAGGCAGCCGCTTTTCAAGAGACAAATCGGGTTCAAACTCAGGGTGTTCTTGTATAAACGCATGCATAACTTCTTCATTTTCTGTCCGGTCCATTGTACACGTACTGTATACGAGTGTGCCACCTTTTTTTACTAATGGGGCGATTTCCCTTAAAATGCCGAGCTGGATTTCTGACAGCCGTCTGCTGTCCTCCGGCGTCTTCGTATATTTCATATCGGGTTTTCTTCTGATGACGCCGAAACCTGAGCAAGGGGCATCAACGAGAATACGGTCAAACCGTTCTGCGCCAAAGGCCTCTCCCGCTTTTCGCGCATCCATCGTTTGCGCGTCGATGATCGTAAGCCCGAGCCGTTCTGCGCCCTCTTTAATCAGCTTCACTTTATGGCGGTGAAGATCAAGCGATGTGAGGCTCCCCTCGTTCTCCATCAGTTCCGCAATGTGAGCCGACTTTCCGCCCGGTGCGGCGCATGCGTCTAAAACGATTTCGCCCGGCTTCGGGTCCAGCGCCCGCGCGACAAGCATTGAGCTTTCATCCTGTATGGATACCCGGCCGTTTTGGAAAAATGCCGTGTTCGCGATGCTTCCTTTTAAAAGCTTAATCGCATCAGGAGAAAGGTCTCCGGCTTCTGCTTCCAGACCGGCATTCTCCATCTCATTCAGCACCGTTTCCCTGTCGCTCTTTATGTGATTGACACGGAGCGTCTGCTTCGGCGGAATGAGATGAATCCGGCAGATCTTTTCAGCTGCCTCAAAGCCGTACGCCTCGACCCACTCTTTTACAAGCCATTCGGGATGGCTTGTCTCTGTGGAAAGACGGAGAACCGGGTCTTCAATTTCAGCGAATGACGGCGCCCCTTCACGCTGCAGGGAGCGGAGGATGCCGTTGACAAAGGACGCAATGCCCTTATGCCCGCGTTTTTTGGCGATCTCAACCGCTTCATGAATGGCGGCGCGATCCGGAATTTTTTCTAAATACTCCATTTGATACGCGGACAGACGAAGCAGCTGAATCACCCACGGCTTCACCTTATTCGGCTTGCGGATAAAAGGCTTCAGCATATAGTCTAAGGCGATTTTATTTTGCAGCGTTCCGTAGACAAGCTCTGTCAGGAGTCCTCTGTCCTGATCGCTGAGCGTGTTCGTTTTGATAACCGATGTAAGAAGCAGGTTGCTGTATGCCTGATTTTGTTCAAGCTTCTCAAGCGCTTCAAGGGCGAGCTCCCGGACATTAATTTTCTTCATTTGCTTCTCCTAACACGTCACCGGTCTGCACATTTTTGCCCCTTACAAAATCTTCGCCCTTCATCCGTTTTTTTCCCGCCGGCTGCAGCTCTGTGATTAAAAGGGCGGTGCTGTTTCCTGCTGCGACGACAATGCCGTTTTGCTCCGTGCGGATGACTGTTCCGGGCGCAGCTTCAGTTTTTGCCGCAACTTTTTCAGAAGCCCATACTTTAATATTTTGACCGTTCAAAGTTGTATAGGCGACAGGCCAAGGGTTTAAACCTCTGATCTGGTTGTAAATCTCTTCCCCGGGCTTTGCCCAATCAATCCGCTCCTGTTCACGCTTAATGTTAGGCGCGTAAGTCGCTTTTGATTCGTCCTGTTTGACCGGTTTAATATTTCCGGAAATGACGTTCGGGACGGTCTCTGACAAAAGCTTTGCCCCCGCTATGCTTAATTTGTCGTGTAGCGTGCCGACGTTATCCGTTTCATCAATTTCCACTTCGATTTTAGAAATCATATCGCCCGCATCAAGCTTTTCAACCATATACATGATCGTCACGCCCGTTTTCTTCTTCCCTTGGAGAATCGAATAATGTATCGGCGCTCCGCCTCTTAATTCAGGCAATAGTGACGCGTGTACGTTGATACAGCCGTATTTCGGGCCGTCCAGCAGCTGCTTGGGCAGGATCTGTCCGAATGCCGCCGTAACAATCAGGTCCGGCTTCAGGCTGAGCACTTTTTCTATTTCTTCTTCGAGCCTTACTTTTTCGGGCTGAAGCACGGGAATGCCGTGACGTTCAGCTTCAGCCTTTACAGGAGGGGGCGTCATGATTTTTTTTCTGCCTTTCGGGCGGTCAGGCTGCGTAACGACGCCAACTACTTCATACCCGTCTTCAATAAGCGTGCGCAGGACGGGAACTGAAAAGTCGGGCGTTCCCATAAAAACGATCCTTGTCATCCAATCATCCTTCCATTTCTGCCAGTTCTTCTTCAGTGTAGTAAGCCGTAATTTTTGATGTGAATAAAATGCCGTCTAAATGATCCATTTCATGCTGAACGGCTCTGGCCAAAAAACCCTCCGCTTCTAAAATAAACGGTTTTCCTTTACGGTCGTGGGCTTTTACCTTTACGTAATCCGGGCGGGTGACATCGCCGTAAACCCCGGGAAAGCTTAAGCAGCCCTCGACTCCGGTCTGTTCACCGCTCTTTTCAAGAATAACCGGATTTACTAGGTCGATCCGGCCGCTTTCTTCACCGATGTCCACGACGGCCGCTCTTTTTAAAATGCCGATTTGCGGCGCGGCGAGGCCGACGCCATCCATTTCGAGCATCGTATCGTACATATCGTCAAGCAGTTTTTTTAATTTTTTATCAAACACTGTCACTTCTTCGGCAGGTGTTTCCAGAACCTCCGCCGGGTGTGTGACGATTTTTTTCACAGCCAAAATTTTGCCCTCCAAAAACTAATGTTACATCAGCATGTACGGATTCATATCGATTGAAATCATTACATGCTTTTGCGCAATGTCGCGTTTATAGTGCTCCAGTATCTTTTTCAACTGAATCTGCAACTCGTTTTCCTGTCTGTATTTTATCACGCATTGATAGCGATATCTATCTTTGATCCTGGCGATCGGGGAAGCCGCAGGCCCGAGAATTTTCGTATCAGGCCCGCATCCCGCTCTTAAATAGTTTGTAATCTTTTCTGCGGTGACCGCGGCTTTTGGCGCTTCTTCATGAGAAACAGTCACCAGCGCCACGTAATAATAAGGCGGGTATAACTGGGCCCGTCTGTGCGCCATTTCCTGCTGAAAAAAAGTTTCATAGTCGTGCGTTTTCGTCAGCTGAATGCTGTAATGAGACGGTGTATACGTTTGAATGACCACCGTTCCCGGCTTTTCATGCCGCCCGGCCCGTCCGCTTACCTGTGTCAGCAGTTGGAATGTCTTCTCCGCGGCCCTGAAATCAGGGATGTGAAGCGTCGTATCTGCGCTTAATACTCCGACGAGCGTCACGTTCGGAAAATCAAGCCCTTTTGCGATCATTTGCGTACCGAGCAGGATATCCGCCTTCCCTTCACCGAACGCTGACAACAGTTTTTCATGGGCGCCTTTTCTTGAAGTGGTGTCCACATCCATCCTGATCACGCGCGCCTGAGGCAGCACTTTGGTAAGCTCCTCCTCCACACGCTGCGTTCCCGTGCCGAAAAAGCGGATATGTTCGCTGCCGCATTCCGGGCATGTTCCCGGTACAGGTTCCTCATGGCCGCAGTAATGGCATTTCAGCCTTTGTCCGTAGCGGTGATAAGTCATTGAAATGTCGCAATGCGGACATTGCGGCACATAACCGCAGTCCCGACACATCACAAACGAGGAATACCCCCGTTTATTCAGAAAAAGGACGGCCTGCTCTTTTTTTGCAAGCTTCTCTTCCAGCTGTTCCATCAGCTCTCTTGAAAACATTGATCTGTTGCCGTTTCTCAGTTCTTCTCTCATATCAACGAGAGAAACGTCAGGCATGAGCTGGCGATTTACGCGATGTTTTAACGGAAGCAGCTCATAAACGCCTTTTTTCGCCCGCGCAAATGATTCCAATGTCGGCGTGGCGCTCCCGAGGACGACTGGACAGCTGTGATGCTCGGCCCGGCGGATGGCTACGTCCTTTGCATGATACCGCGGCATTTCCTCCTGCTTATAGGAAGATTCGTGCTCTTCATCAATAATGATCATGCCGAGATTTTCAAACGGGGCAAAGATGGCCGATCTGGCTCCGACGACAAGCCGGACTTCCTTGCGCTGAATCTTCCGCCATTCATCGTATTTTTCACCTGTGGATAATCCGCTGTGCATGACCGCAACCTGTGAGCCGAAGCGGCCTTTAAAACGGTTGACCATTTGCGGTGTCAACGAGATTTCCGGAACGAGCACGATGGCTTCTTGTCCTTTTGCCAGCACTTTTTCAATGGATTGCAGGTAAATTTCCGTCTTGCCGCTTCCCGTGACGCCGTGAAGCAGAAAGACGTGATGGACATGGTCGGCTACAGCTTGTTTAATCGGCTCAAAAGCGGCCCGCTGCTCTTCTGTAAGAGAGAGCGGCTCTGTTTTTTTGAACATTCTGTCCTGATAAGGATCGCGGTAAACCTCCTCAAAGCTTTCCGTAAGAAGCCCCTTTTTAAGAAGCGTTTTCAGCGTCGCTGAACTGGAATCGGTCTTTTTGCAAAGTTCGGCCGCGGAAATCTTTGCTCCCCCGCCGATAAAATAAGTAAGCACGGCGAGCTGTTTAGAAGCCTGCTTTGTCAATGAATCTGCGTGCCGGGCGAGTTCTTCTTTGTCTGCCCCCGCTTCGATCATGCGGATCATTTTTTTATTCGTTTTTTGGGCGACTTTATATGCGACATCAATGCTTCCTTTGCGCACGAATTTTTGAAGTGACGAAAGAATGCTTTCATCGGTAATATCCGAGTACAGAAGACTTTTTTGATTCCTGAAAAGCTGTTTGATCTCCGGTGTCAGCGCTTCTTCGTCAACGACTTTCAGCTCTTTCTCGTACTTCGCCTTCAGTGCGGCGGGCAGCATTGCCTGAAGCGCCGTGATTTTAAACGACAGCGTTTTGTCAGAAAGCCATGAAGACAGCTGCATCAGTTCCTCAGTCAGAACGGGCGTCAAATCAAGAAGCTTCTCGACTTCCTTCATTGAGCCGCCGTTTAACTCAGACGAATCTTTCAAACCGGTCACAAATCCTTGAAGCTTGCGCGGGCCAAACGGGACAATCACCCGCATGCCGACTTCGATCATCCCTTTTAAATGATCGGGAATTTTGTAATCAAAGGGTCTGTCAATGTTTTTGGAGCTGACATCGACAATGACTTCTGCTACATTCATACGGGTTTTCGGTCCTCGGCTTTCAAAGCGGTCATTTCCTTCAGCATTTCAAAGGAAACGTCAAGTTTAGACATAAGCGCAAGCTCCCGTTTTCTTCCGTCCCGGAAATAGAAGGTGACGACATTCGTATCCGTACCAAATCCGGCCCCTTCTGCTTTCACATCATTCGCAACGATCATATCAAGGTTTTTCTGTTCGAGTTTTCTGCGCGCATAGCGTTCGACGTCTTGCGTTTCAGCTGCAAATCCGATCAGCAGCTGGTGTGTTTTCCGTTCGCCGAGTTCTTTCAGTATGTCTGCCGTACGGTTGAATTCGATCACGAGCGAACCGTCTTTCTTCTTCATTTTGTGATCAGAAACAGCCGCCGGCGTAAAATCGGCCACGGCCGCCGTCTTAATCACCATGTCGCATGAATCAAACACAGAAAGCACGGCTTCTCTCATATCGGCTGCCGATTGCACAGGAAGAAACTGATACAGCCCGACTGGCGGCTCTATTGACACCGGGCCGGAAATCAGCGTCACCCGCGCCCCGAGACGGACGGCGGCTTCAGCAGCGGCGTAGCCCATTTTGCCGGTGGATTTATTTGTGAAGAAGCGGACAGGGTCCACGGCTTCGCGCGTCGGACCGGCCGTAATGACAATATGTTTTCCTTTCAGCGGCGCATCGTCTTCAGGCTCCTTAAAATGCTCTCTGACACGCTCAACAATAAGCTCCGGCTCCTCCAGCCTTCCTTTGCCGACATATCCGCATGCCAAATAGCCTTCACTCGGTTCGATAAAGCGGACCCCGTCCTGATAAAGCACAGAGATGTTCCGTTTCACCGCCGGATGATCATACATATGGACATTCATCGCAGGCGCCACCCAGACCGGGGCCTCAGCCGCCAGCACCGTCGTTGTGAGCATATCGTCAGCAATTCCGTTGGCAAGCTTGCCGATGATATTTGCCGTAGCGGGCGCGACAATAATTAAATCCGCCCAGTCAGCGGCATCAATATGAGAAATCACCTTCGGATTTTGTTCATTAAATGTATCTGTATACACTTCATTCCGGCTCAGCGCCTGAAATGTCAGCGGAGAAACAAACTCACGCGCAGACTCAGTCATAATCACTTTGACGTTTGCGCCGGCCTGAACCAGCTTGCTCGTGAGTGCGGAAGCTTTATAAACGGCAATTCCTCCGCTTACGCATAGCAAAATGTTTCGGTTTTTCATGAAGTCTTCTCCCCTTTATGAAAGCATTGGACAAATCCCAAACGGAAAAAAATAACAACCTATGTAGAGATAGGTTGCTACGTGTGCTTGTTATTCGCTGTCTTCTCTTTCAAACGAAAGCAGGCCCGCGTCAATTTCTTCTAAAGCTTTGCCTACATATTTGTGAGAAATGGTATGTTCAATCTGCTGGTCTTTTTTGATCTGCATTTCACGCGCGCGTCTTGCAGACACGGTCACCAGCGTATATTTAGAATCTAATTTATTCATTAAAGAGTCAATTGACGGATCTAACATAAGTTATTCTACCTCCAGCATTTTCTTATATCTCGGAGCGACGCGTTCACGTTTTAAGTGCTCGGCGAGAACGATTGCGTTAATCTTATCACAAGCCGTTTGGATATCGTCGTTTTCAACGACATAATCATACGCGTCCATCATTTCGATTTCAGCTTTTGCGGCATTCATTCTGTTTTCGATTAAATCGTCGGTTTCAGTCCCTCTTGTTACGATTCTGTTTTTCAGCTCAGAAAGACTCGGCGGCGCTAAGAAGATAAACAGGCCTTCCGGAAATGCATTCCGCACTTGGAGCGCGCCCTGCACTTCAATCTCTAAGAAGACGTCTTTTCCTTCTTGAAGCGTCTGTTCGACATAATCAACGGGCGTTCCGTAATAGTTGCCGACATATTCCGCCCACTCAAGCAGTTTGTTGTTTTCAATCATGCGTTCGAATTCATCTCTAGATTTAAAGAAATAATCGACGCCGTCGACCTCGCCCTCTCTCGGGTTTCTCGTCGTGACTGAAATTGAGTATTCAAATTTCGTGTCCTGTTGTGAAAATATTGCTTGCCGAACCGTTCCTTTTCCAACTCCGGAGGGACCTGAGAGAACGATTAATAACCCTCTTTCTTTCATGCGGCAATTACCCCTGCCCTTCATCCATAATTTCTTCTTTCACAGAAAGTCTGTGTGCAACTGTCTCAGGCTGGACGGCAGATAAGATAATGTGATCACTATCCATGACGACAACTGCACGGGTTCTTCGTCCGTATGTAGCGTCTATTAGCATTCCGCGGTCTCTTGCATCCTGGATCATTCGCTTTATTGGCGCAGACTCCGGGCTGACAATCGAAATCATCCGATTGGCGGAGATGATATTGCCAAATCCGATATTAATCAGTTTAATCGTCATCTTCTACGTTCCCCCTGTAAAATAGACGTCTCTAGTGTAACCTGAAGAGACCGTCTGTAAACAATACGCACAGTCGCTATTCTATATTTTGCACTTGTTCCTTCAATTTTTCAATAGAACTTTTCATTTCAACGACAAGCTTTGTGATTTGATGATCATTGGCTTTTGAGCCGATCGTGTTCGCTTCCCGGTTAAGCTCCTGAACAAGGAAATCAAGTTTGCGGCCGACTGCCCCGCCTTCTTTTAATATATCACGGAATTGAACAAAATGGCTCTTCAATCTGGTAATTTCTTCCGTGATATCAGAACGGTCGGCGAAAATGGCGCATTCCGTGATCAGCCTGCTTTCGTCGAGCGCGTCCTCCGTCCATTCCTTCATTCGGGCGTAAAGACGCTCGCGATATTGAATAACAACGGCCGAAGCGCGCTCTTTCACCTGTTCGGACAGCGTCTCAAGCCGCTCAATGTGCAGAAAGCAGTCTTCCGCCAAAAGCCGTCCTTCTTTTTCCCTCATGTCACAAAGTTCCTTTACAGCCAGCTCAGCGGCTTCCCTGATGACTTCTTCAAGCTTGTCATCACGCATCTGTTCCTCGTGTATCTGCGCAATATGTTCAAATTTAAAGAAATCCATTGCATCGGGTTCTGCGGCCAGGCTGTAGCGCTCTTTCATGACGCGTGCGGCGCTCACATATTCATCAAGGAGCTCCCAATCGATGTTCAGGCTTCTTTTTATGAGCGCGTCACTGTTTACAGTGAGAAACAGCTCTACTCTTCCGCGCTGTATATGCTGCAATATCGTTTGTTTCAGCTTATCCTCTACATATAGCAAAGGCCGTGGCAGGCGGGCGTTCACTTCTTTGAACCGGTAATTGACGGATTTCAATTCAACGGTTGCCGAGAGATCGCCTTTTGTGCTGCTTGCGCTGCCGAAGCCTGTCATACTCCGTATCATATGAAACACCCAATTCTTTCCCGTTATCAAAATAAAAGGGCAATAGACATGCTATTACCCCTAAGATTATATCATATGGAATTATTTTTTTCTTGTCAAAAGTGAACCCGCCAGCAAAAAAGTAGGTATGCCCGACATACCGATAATCAGCATCCAATCGCCCGGCGTAATCGGCACTGTTTTGAAAATCGGCTGCAGCGGCGGATAATAGATGACGATGACCATCAGGAAGATAGAAGAAATGATGGCGCCGAGCAGATAGATATTTTCAAACGGATTCCGGGAGAAAACAGACGTTTCGCTCCGGCAGTCAAACACGTGTATAAGCTGAGCCAGAACAAGAGTCGCGAATGCAACGGTCTGTGCGTAGGGCAGATTTTCAGGATTGCGGTGATAGACGATGATAAACGCTAAAATGGTTGCGGCTCCGATTAAAAACCCTCTTGATACGACTTTCCAGCCCAGTTTTCTCGCAAACACTCCTTCTTTCGGATGCCGCGGCTTCCGCCTCATCAGATCTCCTTCCGGCTGATCCATACCGAGGGCCATCGCCGGCAGCCCGTCAGTGACTAAGTTCACCCACAATATCTGAATCGGAACGAGCGGCAGCGGCAGAGCGAGAAGCATCGCAAACAGCATCACTAAAATTTCACCGACGTTGGAGGCGAGCAAATACCGGACGAATTTTCTTATATTTTCATAGATATTCCGTCCCTCTTTTATGGCTGATTTAATCGTAGCAAAGTTATCATCTACCAGAATGAGAGAAGAGGCTTCCTTTGCCACATCCGTTCCCGTCACACCCATGGCAACACCGATATCTGCCTGCTTTATGGCCGGCGCGTCATTAACCCCGTCTCCCGTCATGGCGACGACGTGTCCGTTTTCCTGGAACGCTTTGACGATTTTCAATTTATGTTCAGGCGACACGCGTGCGAAGACGTAGACATCATCGACCGTTTCGATAAGTTCTTTCTCCGTAAGCTCATTCAGCGTCTTCCCGTCCATCACACGCCCCTTTTTCGGAAGAAGACGCAAATCTTTCGCAATGGCCTTTGCCGTTTCGACGTGATCCCCTGTGATCATAACCGTTTTAATGCCGGCTTCACGGCATTCTTTAATCGCCTGTCTGACCTCCGGACGGGGCGGATCAATTATGCCTGACAAGCCGAGCATCGTCAGATTTTTTTCCGCCTGCTCCATTGTCGGCTTTTCTCCGGGCTTAAGCGGTTTATAAGCAATCGCGATCGTACGCAAAGCTTGCGACGCCAGCTCTTTCAGAACCGCTTCCGTTTCTGCTTTCTTTTCTCCTGAAAATGGCGCGCTTCTTGCGTCGTACATCAGATGTGACGAGCGGTCAATCAGCACATCGGGCGCTCCTTTAGTGATGACGAACTGCTTTTTTTCCTTATCCTCTACAATGACGGTCATCATTTTGCGGACGGAGTCAAACGGAAACTCGGCAACCACACGGTAATGCCCGCTGAGCCAATCGTTTGAATAGCCGCCCTTTCTTGCAGCCGTCAGCAGCGCTCCTTCTGTCGGATCACCGTCGAGTACATAATGGCCGTCTTTCAGTGCGATTTCGGATGTGTTGCACAACGCGCCGAAAACCAGCATCTGTTCAAGAATCTTCTCATCTTTCGGCTTGATTTCCCGCTCATCTCGGGTGAAAACGCCCTCAGGCTCATAGCCGATGCCTGACACTTTAAATGTTTTTCCCCCTGACCACATATGGGTGACGGTCATTTTGTTTTGTGTCAGCGTGCCGGTTTTATCAGAACAAATGACAGAGGCGCAGCCCAATGTTTCAACCGCCGGGAGCTTTCTGACAATTGATTTTTGTTTGATCATGCGCTGGACGCCGATTGATAAGGCCACCGTAACAATGGCGGGAAGCCCTTCCGGAATCGCGGCGACGGCCAATGACACTCCGGCCAAAAACATGCTGTAAAGCTCATGTCCCTGTAAGACGCCGACTGCAACGACCAATACCGTTAAAAGGAGCGCGACGATAATTAAAATTTTGCCGAGCTCTTCAAGTCTTCGCTGCAGCGGTGTTGAAAGGCTGCCGGCGGATTCCAGCATATCGGCGATTTTCCCCATTGCCGTATTCATTCCTGTACCGACGACGACGCCGACACCGCTGCCGCGCGTTACGATCGTACCCATAAACGCCATATTGCTGATGTCGCCTAACGAAACCTCCGGCTTTCTCAGTTTATCAGCTTGTTTCACCACCGGAATTGATTCCCCGGTCAGCGCCGATTCCTCAATTTCAAGGCTTTTCGCTTCAACGATCCGCACATCCGCGCCAATCCGGTCGCCGCTTGAAAATTTCATAATATCGCCGGGAACGAGCTCCTTGGACTGAATTTTCTTCCAGCTCCCGTCCCGCAACGCTGACACATACGGCGTTGACAGCTCTTTTAATGCATGTAAAGACTTTTCCGCACGCCGCTCTTGAAAAAAACCGAGAACCCCATTGACAAATACAATCGCCATAATCGCTACGGCATCTACATATTCGCCTAAAAACCCGGATATTAAGGTTGCCGCCAGCAGCACGAGCACCATAAAATCTTTAAATTGGGCGAAAAACACCGCGATCGCCGGTGTCCTCTTGCCCTCCTGAAGCTCGTTCGGTCCGTGCTTTTCAAGGCGTTTTTTCACCTCTTTTTCGGTCAACCCCTGTTTAATGGACGTATTTGTTGCTTTCAGCAAATCGGTTTGTCCCATTTCATGAAACTTCATTCTTCTCGTCCACTCCCCTGCCTCGCTTTAGAGATGTCACTCTGTAAACAAGCTTATTCTGACTCGTCCCTTTTCATGCTATAATTATCGAATGCAGGAAGAAGGAAAGGGTGTTTTATATGTCTTTTGATGGCATGTTTACATACGGAATGACACATGAATTAAACAGCCGGATCGCCGGAGGCCGGATCACGAGAGTCCATCAGCCTTTTAAGCACGATGTGATATTCCATATCCGCGCTAACGGAAAAAACCATAAATTATTATTATCGGCGCATCCGAGCTATTCACGGGTGCACATGACAAACCAGGCCTATGAAAATCCGAGCGAGCCGCCGATGTTTTGTATGCTGCTCAGAAAGCATATAGAAGGCGGATTTATTGAGAAAATAGAACAGGCCGGATTAGACCGGATTATGATATTCCGCATAAAAAGCAGAAATGAAATCGGCGACGAAACCGTCAGAACGCTGTATGTTGAAATTATGGGACGGCACAGCAATATTATTCTGACTGACGGAGAAGGAGCCATCATCGACGGACTGAAGCATTTATCTCCGTCGATGAACAGCTACCGGACCGTTCTGCCGGGCTATGATTACAAGCTTCCCCCCGCTCAGGAAAAAATTTCGCCGCTGGCCGCGGATGAAGAAGACATTTTGCGTTATCTCAGTTTCCAGGAAGGACGGCTTGACCAGCAAATCGTCAGACATTTCTCCGGTGTTTCTCCGCTGTTTGCAAAAGAAGCCGTGCACAGAGCGGGTCTCGCTAACAAAATAACGCTGCCGAAGACGCTGATTGAAATGTTCCATGCTGTGAAAGATTGCAGGTTTACACCGAACATTACAACAGCCGGCGGAAAGGAATACTTTTATCTCCTGTCTCTCACACATGTAAACGGAGAGGAGCGCACCTTTCACTCACTGAGTGAGCTGTTGGACCGGTTTTATTTCGGCAAGGCGGAACGCGACCGCGTCAAACAGCAGGCTCAGGATCTCGAGCGGTTTGTCGCAAATGAACGGAAAAAGAACGCCAATAAGATAAAAAAGCTGGAAAAGACGCTCGACTACTCAGAGAATGCGAAGGAATTCCAGCTATACGGCGAACTGCTGACGGCAAATTTGTATATGCTGAAAAAAGGTGACAAAGAAGCGGAAGTCATCAATTATTATGATGAAGAAAGTAAGACAGTGACCATCCCTTTAAATCCGAACAAAACACCGTCAGAAAACGCGCAGATGTATTTTACAAAGTATCAAAAGGCGAAGAATTCCGTCGAGGTGGTAAAAGAACAGATCCGTCTGGCCGAGGAGGAAATCGCTTATTTCGATCAGCTGATCCAGCAGCTCTCCTCCGCCTCCACAAAGGATATTCACGAAATAAGGGAAGAGCTTGTCGAAGGCAAATATCTGCGACCGAAACAGCAGCGAGGACAGAAAAAACAGAAGCAGCACGTTCCTGTTTTGGAGCAATATGAATCTTCACGGGGATTGACGATTCTTGTCGGCAAAAACAATAAACAAAATGAGTACTTAACGACAAAAGCTGCCGCAAGGGATGATTTATGGTTCCACACGAAAGACATTCCGGGTTCCCACGTTGTGATTAAAAGCAGCGATCCGGATGAACAATCCATACTGGAGGCGGCTGCGATCGCCGCTTATTTTTCCAAAGCGAAAGATTCCGGCTCCGTTCCGGTTGATTATACAAAAATCAGACACGTGAAAAAGCCAAACGGCGCAAAGCCCGGATTTGTCACCTATGACAGCCAGCACACCGTATTTGTCACACCTGATGCCGACCTTGTCATACGGCTGAAAAAATAAACGCACCTCCAAGCTGAAATCCACACTCAGCTTGGAGGTGTTTTTTATTACGTATAAACGGAGACGAAACTCTACCAGCCGTCAGAACCGATCTTTACAATATCTGATCAGTTTCCCGTCATGTCTGCCTGATCCGCCGGGGCCGTCTCTGATTAAAGCGGTCACACCTTGATTTGGCGGCGGATACTGTCAACTTCCCTCGCCGCACCTGAGCACATCCGGGCGGGTCTCTGATCTTTCCTTGAATGCGGGCGGAATCCAGGCGGCATTGGGATCAGATACATATTCCGCATCACTTCGCAATCCTGACCGCTTGTCGGCATATACCGTTCAAACTGCCCGCTTTCGTTTTGAATTGTTCACATTCGACGGACTGTCAGGACAGTATAAAAAACACCCTGCCTGATGACAGACAAGGTGTTTTTATGGTCTTCTTCTTTTCTCAAATAATCGATCCACTTCTTCAGCCAAATCAGCAGTAATGAGAGGCTCTATGTCCTCAGCCAGTCTTTTCGTATGTACCGGGCTTGCGCCGCTTGTTGATACGGATACTTGAATGCGCCCTTTGCGGATGATCTTCGGCATATACACGCTGCCCTGTTCAGCATCGCTTACACAATTGACCAGCTGCGTTTCAGAAGCGCTCGCGGCTATCTCCTGATTCACGCTGCGGTCATTTGTCGCGGCAATGATGAAAAAAGCGGGCGCGAGATCCTTCATTTCAATTTTACGGGAAACCCAGCGGATACGTCCTTCATCCGCCAGCTGTTTAATTTCAGGCAGGGCATCGGGACTGATTACAGTAATATCCGCGCCTTCCGGAAGCACCGTTTTGAGCCTTCTTAAGGCAACATTGCCTCCGCCCGCGATGATAATTCTTTTTCCGCTTAAATTAATGTGCAGAGGCAGCATACTGTCCCCCCTTAAAATCAAACTGACCGCCGGGGTTTCGAACAGCTTCTGACACACGGTTCAAAAACGCCTGCTTAATATGAGGGTGAAAACCTAAGTATGAAGCGAGATGAACATTTTGATTGATCGTTTGAAGCTTTTGAACTTCCCGTTCAATCTCAGTCATTAAAAGCCCGGTAAACAGAAGATATGGAACGATAAAAACGGGTGCTCCGTCATCCTCTTCAAGGCCGGCAAACACTTCTTTATAGTGCGGGTCACATGCTGTTAAAAAACAAGGGATGACTTCTTTAACAGGTGTAATCGCCTCAAGTTTTCCGGCAATCTCACTGACTGCGTTTTTAACTGCCGGATCTGTGCTTCCTCTTCCGATCAGCACCACTTTCGCCTGCTCAATGGGCACTCCGGTATCTTCAATGCGATGATGCACCGCTTTTAAGACTTCATCGTCCACTCCGATCGGAACACCATATGTCACTTTTATATCGGGATGCAGGGCCGCCGCACGGGCGATTTCAGCCGGAATGTCATGTTTTGCGTGGACAGCGGTCAACAGCAGCAAAGGCACGGCCGCAATATGAGTGGCGCCTTGTCTGACACATGCTTCAAATCCCGCTTCAATAGACGGTTCCTGCAGTTCTAAAAAACAGATTTCTTGAATGGGAGCGTCAGCGTGCGGCATGCACCCTTTTAAAAACGCCGCCGACTCTGTCTGCGCTTTTTTCAGCCTGCTTCCGTGCCCGATGTATAAAATCGCCTGCTTCATTTACAACGCCTCGCTCAAATCCAGATTTTTCTGATCAGATGCATACCAGTCCAGTTTGCAGTGATAATTGACGACATCACCGATAACAATTAAGCTCGGGTTTTTGATTTCTTCTTTTATCACGGTGTCTGAAAGCGTGCCGACGGTGCAGACGACTGTTTTTTGCCTGGCCGTCGTTCCCCAATGAATAAAGGCTGCCGGAGTGCCGGCGTCTCTGCCGTTTTCCAGCAGCATTCTTTCAATCTGCCGGATATTTTTAATTCCCATATAAATCACCAGCGTATCAATGCCCGTCGCCAGCGCTTTCCATTTTTCTTCAAAGTCGTCTTCTTGTTTATAATGCCCCGTAACGAATGCGACATTGGAGCTCGCCTCTCTGTGCGTCACGGGAATGCCGGCATAAGCAGCAGCCGCGATTCCTGATGTAATGCCGGGAACGATCTCAAACGGAATGGCGTTTTGCGCGAGAGCCTCCGCTTCTTCGCCTCCGCGGCCGAAAACAAACGGGTCGCCTCCCTTGAGCCTTACAACGGTTTTCCCCTTTTTCGCATACTTCACAAGGAAACGGTTGATCGTATCCTGTTTCATAATGTGAAAATCCGGGAGCTTGCCGCAGTAAATCAGATCCGCCTCTTCTCCGGCATACTGTAAAATCTCTTTGCTTACCAATCTGTCATATAATATAACGTCCGCTTTCTGTATGGCTTTCATTGCCTTCACCGTTAATAAGTCCGGATCTCCCGGACCGGCTCCAACGATAAATACTTTCCCCATAGCATGTCTCCCCGATCCGTTTTGAAATCTTCCCAGAACAGCCGCGAGGCCGCACTTCAGCTATTTTACCATATCCCGCCATTGCGGGGGATATCCGGCTGATTGCGCGGCCTTTTTGGACCTATTATGCTAAGCTGTTTTTCACAAAGTCAACCAGTCTTCCGGTGCATTCTTCGCGTTCACATTTGCCTGAATCAAGTACGAGCTCAGGCGCTTTCGGCTCTTCATACGGTGAGTCGATCCCCGTAAAGAACGGAATTTCACCATTTCTTGCTTTTTTATATAAACCTTTCGGATCGCGCTTTTCACATATATCGAGGTCGCATTTAACATAGATTTCATTAAATTCGCCCTCTGCCACAAGCTCTCTCACCTGATCTCTGTCCTCACGGAACGGAGAAATAAAAGCCGTGATGACGATGGTTCCCTGCTGAACGAAAAGCTTCGCCACTTCCCCGATGCGGCGTATATTTTCCTTGCGGTCATCATCAGAAAAACCTAAGTCCTTGTTTAAGCCGTGGCGGATGTTATCACCATCAAGCACGATGACTTGATAGCCTTGTTCAAACAGCTCGCGCGCTGCGGCGTTTGCAATCGTGGATTTCCCTGAACCGCTTAAGCCCGTCAGCCAGAGGATAGAGCTTTTATGCTTGTTTTTCTGCTGGTATTCTTCTTTCGTTATTGAGGCTTCATGCCACACGATATCACGATTTGTCACTCTATTTTCCTCCTTAAGAAACGCCTGCTTCTTCTTTCGTTTTCAGCCCTTTAATCAACACCTCGACAACTTCAGGACGGCTGAATTCCGCCGGCGGCATGACGCCGCTTCGCAGCATTTCTCTGACCTTTGTTCCTGACAGAATGACGTGGTCTTCTCTTTCATGCGGGCATGTTTTGGCAGTTCCCATGTTGCCGCATTTCTGGCAGAAGAAGCTGTGCTCGAATTTCATCGGTGTAATCCCGAGTTCATCCGCTGTAAATTGATCAAACAGCTCTTGCGCTTCATATGTGCCGTAGTAATCACCGACGCCGGCATGATCGCGGCCGACGATGAAATGCGTGCAGCCGTAGTTTTTGCGGACAAGCGCGTGGAAAATGGCTTCTCTCGGCCCCGCATACCGCATAGCCGCCAAAAATACGCCGAGGAAAACGCGGTCTTTCGGATAATAATGATCGAGCAGCACCTGGTAGCTTTCCATTCTGACATCCGCCGGAATGTCATCTGATTTTGTTTCACCGACGAGCGGGTTCAAAAACAGGCCGTCTACCGTCTCAAGCGCGGTTTTTTGGATATATTCGTGGGCGCGGTGGACCGGATTTCTCGTTTGGAAACCGACAATGGTTTTCCAGCCCTTTTCTTCGAAGCTTCGTCTTGTATCGGCAGGTTCAAATGTAAACTCGGGAAACTGCTTTGACGCTTTTTTAATTAATGTGATCGGCCCGCCGACATACGTATCGCCGCGTGAAAATAATTTTTTCACGCCCGGATGCGCGGCATCATCGGTTTTATACACGTGAACGGCTTCTTTTTGTTTATCCGGCGTATAAATATCTTCGATGTCGACTACGCCGTATGTTTCTCCGCCGTAAGTCAGTTTCACCGTGTCGCCGACGGCAAGCTCAGCCGCTTTTTCTGAATCGACCGGAAGCGTGATCGGCAGGGACCAGACAACCCCGGATGCCAGACGCATATTTTCAACGACTGACACGTAATCTTTTTCTGTGAAAAATCCTTCAATCGGGCTGTACCCCCCGATCCCGATCAGCTCTAAATCAGCGAACGAAATCAAATCAAGCTCAATTTCTTTTTGGACGGATGTAAGATCATACTGCTCATTCACCCGGTTAATTAATGTTCCTCCGTGCGGTGCTAAACTCATAATACATGATTCCTCCCAGTTAACAGATAAATAAACTCAGATTAATAGTTAAATGCCTCCGCCTTGTTCATGGACAGAGCGTTTCTCTTTTCGGATGGCTTTCATCAGACTGGCGGCTCCGCCAGCTGCCAAAAGCACGCTGGCCATCATAAAGATGGAATAGTAATCTCCTTTTAACAGCAGGGAGACAAGCAGATACGAAATCGACAGTGACAAAAACGGCGAAACGACCCATACTTTGAGCATCGTTTTCACGACTTCTTTATGAAAAACGTTCGGCCCGTTTTTGGCCATTCCGATACCGATAATTGATGATGATGTGACTTGCGCCAATGGGACCGGCAGACCGAAGACGGAACTGATAATGACAAGCCCCGCGCCGGTTCCTGAAAGCAGTATACCTTCTCCGGCTGAAAAGCTCGTAATCTTTTTCCCGTTGGTTTCAAGCACTTTACGTCCTAAAAGCAGAGCGCCGAGAGCGACAAAGATGCCTCCGTACAGCGTTCCTTTGGACACGCTGAGCACGCCCGCAGCAACCAAAGGGCCCACCGCATTTGCGACATTGTTCATTCCGGCTGAAAAAGCTTCCCAAAACCCCGCAATCAGCAGCACAATCCCTAAAATCTTCTGTTTCCGATTCGAAATGACTCGAATATTCAGAGAACTGAATACCTTCGAGACGAGAAACGTGAAACAGAACGCAACGAACGGTACGAGCACCCAAAAACTCACGATGACCAAAAGATGCTGTAAAAACAATACTTTGTACGCGACGCCGACACCGACAATCGCCCCGACAGTGACCTCACTCGTCGACAGCGGAATGCCGAGCACATTCGCCGTGAATAACGATAGCGCCGCCGATCCGATAATAATGCAGACAATGGTGAGCGTAATAGTTTGTTCGGGAATGATTCCGCCGCTGATCGTCTTAACGACTTCACCGCCGCCGATAACCGCCCCTGACAGGACTCCGGCCGCGCAGATGATCAGCGCATACGTTTTCTTTTTGACGGCGCCGGACCCGTAAGCGACTCCCATTGATGCCGCGGCCCCGCTGGCTCCGATATTCATGGCAAAAAACAGGCAGAATAAAATAGCGGCTAATTCCATCGTGGAGCTCCTTTATTCATGCAGTCCGCATTCTGTTTTCGCCATGCCGTTCCATCTGCCGCTCCGCAAATCTTCCGCGGTAAACGCAGGTGAAGTGCACGGTTCACAGCCGATGCTCGGATACCCCTGATCGTGGAGGATATTGTAATCCAGCTCATGCTTGGAAGTATATCTCCAGATGTCTTTCCATGTCCAATGGATCAGCGGGCATACTTTAATCGATTGAAACTTGTCGTCTTTATTCAGGAAATTCGTGTTCGCCCGGCTCGGCCCTTGATCCCGGCGAAGACCGGACAGCCATGCCGGATGCCCTGCGAGCGCTTCTCTTAACGGCAGAATTTTTCTGATGTAGCAGCACTGGTTCGGTTCTCTTTCCCACAGTTTATCTCCGTGAGCCTCGGCCTGTTCTTCAAGAGTAAGGCTTGGCTTTTTCAGGATAATGTTCAGTCCCGGGTAACGCTCTTTCACTTTTTCGATCGTTTCATATGTTTCTTTAAAGTGAAGACCCGTATCGAGAAACACGATTTCCGCGTCTTTCTTTACTTTAGAAATTAAATCGATCAGGACGATGCCTTCAATCCCGAAGCTGCACGCGTAAACAAGCTGGTCTCCGTAGTGGCCGTATGCCCATTTTAAAACGGACAGCGCCCCTTTATAGGAATCGTCTTCCGGAAATGTAATCGCCGGCTCTTCCCATGTGTCATACGTTAGCATTTTTCCTTTCCTCCTCCCGGAGACAATCAAACAGCTGTTGTTTTCTGCCGGTTGTCTTATCCCTCAATCTTTTTTCATATAAAAAACTTTCAATCCAGCGGAATGAAAGACAGTGACCCGGTATAGCCCTTATCTTCAAAATGCTGTGCATTTTTCTGGATGCGGCACCTTGCATGACACGCAGGTTGCCGGGCGTCATCGGTCCAGTCCCTCAGCCGCTCTTGATAAGCTTTTTAGATTTGTACTAAATTTTAGCACAATTCTAACAGAAGTCAACCCGAGTTTTTTGATAGGAATAATAAAACAGGCCCTGAGGCCTGTTTTTATTGTCATTATTTTTTAAACCAATCTTTTGACTCGGGATTCAATTTCCATGATTTCAGTTTTTCAATGTCAGCTGAATGAATCGTTCCGTTTTCAAGCGCGACTTCAATCAGCGTGTCATAATCCGTTAACGAGTAATAAGGAAGACCCGCTTTTTTAAAGGCTTCTTTTGCTTTCGGCAGTCCGTATGTAAAAATGGAAATGACGCCGAGGACTTCCGCGCCCTCTCTTTGAAGGGCCGCCGCAGCTTCAAGCACGCTGCCCCCGGTAGAAATCAAGTCTTCAATCACGACTGTTTTTTGTCCTTTCTTAATGGCGCCTTCTATTTGATTTCCTTTGCCGTGCGCTTTCGGTTTGCTTCTGACGTAGCACATCGGCGCGCCTGTACGGTCTGCGAGAAGCGCAGCATGCGGAATGCCCGCCGTTGCAGTGCCCGCGATCATCTCTGCCTCGGGAAAATGCTCTTTCAGCAGTTTGCCGAGCCCGTCCGCCACATCATTTCTCACTTTTGGATACGACAATGTCAGACGGTTGTCACAATAGATCGGTGATAAAATGCCGCTCGCCCACGTAAACGGCTCATTCGGGCGTAAAAAGACAGCTTCAATGTGTAATAGATGTTTTGCGATAGCCTGTTTCATCGGCGAACGCCCTCCCATTCCAGTTTAATTGCTTCATATGCTTTAACGGGGTTTTCCGCTTTTGTAATTGAGCGGCCCACGACGATGGCTGACGAACCGTTTTCTTTCGCAAATGACGGAGTCGCCGTCCGGACTTGATCGTCAGCTGCGTCACTGGCCGTGCGGATGCCCGGCGTGACTGTCAGAAATGAAGGCCGGACCGCTTCATAAATGGCTTTTGTTTCATGTACCGAACATACCACTCCGTCCAGCCCGCACTCTTCCGCCATTTTGCCGTAATGCACAACCGTTTCTAACAGCGGCTTATGCAGCAGAAGCTCTTCCTTCGCCACCTGCTCTGAAGTGCTGGTCAGCTGAGTCACCGCGATTAAAGACGGGCGTTTTCTGCCTGCCGGCGTGCCTTCTTCAAGCCCCTCAAGGGCCGCGCGCATCATGCGTGCGCCCCCTGCTGCATGCACATTGACGAGATCAACGCCGAGGCCGGCCAGCCGCTTCATCGCTTTATTGACCGTAGTCGGGATATCATGAAGCTTTAAATCTAAAAATATATCACAGTTCCGTTCTTTTAATTGGTGAATGATGGCGGGGCCTTCCTGATAAAAAAGCTCCATCCCCGTTTTGACAAAAAGCCTTTCCTTTTCAAACAAGTCTAAAAACGTTAAAGTCTCTTCCCCTGATGCAAAATCAAGCGCGATGATGGGCAGGTTGTTTTTCATGTTTCCAGCTCCTTCCGATGCATTCACTTACAGATTGAAAGCCGTGTTGGCGCAGCACACGGGGGAGCTGTTCTATGATTTCCGGGCAGACGAACGGATTGACGAAGTTTGCCGTGCCGACGGCAACCGCACTCGCTCCCGCAAGAAGAAATTCTAATGCATCCTCTGCGGTCTGAACGCCTCCCATCCCGATAATCGGAATTTGAACGGCCTGGCTGACTTCGTATACCATCCTGATGGCGACCGGTTTGATCGCCGGGCCTGACAGTCCGCCCGTTTTATTTGCTAAGATCGGCCGTCCCGTCTTGAGATCGAGCCTCATCCCGATGAGTGTATTAATCATCGTCAGACCGTCAGCACCGGCCGCTTCAATCGCTTTGGCAATTTCGGTTATGTTTGCGACATTAGGCGAAAGCTTCACATACACAGGCACTGCGGAAACTTCTTTCACCGCTTTTGTCAGTTCGGCCGCCATGACGGGATCAGTACCAAAAGCAATCCCCCCCGTTTTGACATTCGGACATGAAATGTTAAGCTCAAGCGCATGCACATTCGGCGCTTGGCTGATGTGCTCGGCCACTTCTTTATAGTCGTCCACCTGAGAACCGGCGACATTTGCGATAATCGGCGTGTCAAATTGTTCGAGCCAAGGCAGCTCATGATTGAGCACATGCTCAAGGCCGGGATTTTGCAGTCCGATGGCATTCAGCATTCCCGCGCTTGTCTCCGCCACTCTCGGTGTCGGATTTCCGAAGCGGGCTTCGTTCGTCGTGGCTTTAATCATAATGCCTCCGAGGCATGATAAATCGTAAAACCCGGCATATTCTTTCCCGAAACCGAAACATCCGGAAGCGGGGATGATCGGATTTTTCAATTGGAGACCCGGCAGATTCACTTCTAACATTACAGCGCCACCTCCTCAGCTTTAAATACCGGCCCGTCAAGGCAGACCTTTACATAGGATGTATCGCTTTCACCCGTGCGGCACACGCAGGCGAAGCAGGCCCCGATGCCGCAGCCCATCCGCTCTTCCATCGAAAGATAAACCTCTTTATGGCTGTACTGCTGCTTCAGAGCTTTCAGCATCGGTGTCGGTCCGCAGCTTAGCAGGACATCGAATTCGAGCTGCTTTTCACGGATGACATCGGTGACAAACCCTTTCTCTCCATATGTTCCGTCAGCCGTCGCCACATAGGTGTCTCCGTACGCACGACATTCCTGTTCGTAAAAAACATCCTTTGCTGATTGAAATCCAAGCACATGAATGACGTTTATGCCTTTTTCCGTCAGGCGCTTTGACAGTTCCTGCAAGGGCGGAACCCCGACTCCGCCTCCGACTAACAGCGCGGTTTTGCCGGGTTCAATCCGCCGGACGGGGAACCCGTTCCCGAGAGGGCCGAGAACGTCTATCCTGCCGCCCTCTTTTTTCTCGGCCAAAAGACGCGTTCCCTCACCGTCAGCTCTGTAGATAACGGATACTTCATTCGCAGCGAAATTGACGTCCGCAATGCTGAGCGGTCTTCTTAATAGCGGCGTGACCGCGTCACTCACCTTCAGATGAAGAAATTGACCCGGCTCGGTAAGGTGCCGGACAAGCTCTCCTTTCAGCACCATCTTATAAATCCGGTCGGCAATCTCTAAGTTGGATTGAACAGTCAAATGCGCTTTTTTCATATCGTGACTGCCGCCTTTTGATTGGTTTCGGATGCAGGCATATGATCCGCCCGGAATGTCATGCTTTCCAGTACCCGCAAAATGGCTTCGGCCGTATCTAAAGATGTCAGGCAGGCGACTCCGTTCTCAACGGATTCGCGGCGGATTCTGAAGCCGTCTCTGGCCGGCTGTTTGCCCTTTGTCAGCGTATTGATGACAAATTGCGCTTCGCCGTTTCTGATAACATCGAGCAGATTTTTCCCTTCTTCGCCGATTTTTCCGACGACTTGAGCCGGAATCTGAGCGTCTTTCAAATAAGCCGCCGTTCCTTCCGTTGCCAAGATTTTATAGCCGATGGCGTGGAACCGCTTGGCGATCAGCAATCCTTCTTCTTTATCTTTATCGGCAACAGTCAACAGCACTGAGCCGTAGTTCGGGATTTGAATGCCAGAAGCAATCAGCGCTTTATAGAGCGCTTTTTCCAGGGTTGAATCTTTGCCCATGACCTCTCCCGTCGACTTCATTTCAGGGCCTAACGTAATATCCACTCTTCTCAGCTTCGCGAATGAGAAGACAGGCGCTTTCACGAATACCCCCTGCTGTTCAGGCTGCAGCCCCTCTTGATAGCCGAAATCAGCAAGCTTTTGACCGAGGATGACCTTTGTCGCCAGGTTCGCCATCGGGATTTTTGTGATTTTGCTTAAGAACGGCACGGTTCTGCTTGACCGCGGATTTACCTCAAGCACATACACCTCACCTTTCGACAGGACGAACTGGATGTTCAGCAACCCGATGATGTTAAGGCCTTTTGCCAAGGCTACAGTGTATTGTTCGATTTTTTTCTTTATGTCTTCGCTTAAAGACTGAGGCGGATAGACGGCGATTGAATCCCCTGAATGGACGCCGGCCCGCTCAATATGCTCCATAATTCCCGGAATAACGACTGTTTCGCCGTCAGATACGGCATCGACTTCGATTTCTTTCCCCGTCAGATAACGGTCGATTAACACCGGGTGCTGCGGGTTGATTTTGACCGCATTTTTCATATAGTGAAGCAGCTCTTCTTCGTGATAGACGATTTCCATCGCCCGGCCGCCGAGCACATACGAAGGGCGGACAAGTACCGGATAGCCGATGGATGCGGCGATTTTGACAGCTTCGTTCACCGACACGGCGGTTTTTCCGAGAGGCTGCGGCACATTCAGCGCCTCAAGCGCCTGCTCGAACTTATCCCGGTCTTCCGCACGGTCTAAATCTTCTAGTGATGTGCCGAGAATTTTGACGCCGCGGGCGCTCAATTCTTCCGCAAGATTGATCGCCGTCTGGCCGCCGAATTGGACAACAACGCCTTCCGGCTGTTCCAAATCGATGATGTGCATGACATCTTCAACCGTTAGCGGTTCAAAATACAGTTTGTCTGATATGCTGAAATCAGTGGACACCGTCTCAGGATTGTTGTTGATAATAATCGCTTCATAGCCTGCCTGCTTGATCGCCCAGACAGAATGAACGGTCGCATAGTCAAATTCCACGCCCTGTCCGATGCGGATCGGACCGGAACCGAGGACGACGACGCTTTTTCTTGATGTAACCTCAGACTCGTTCTCTTCCTCATATGTGCTGTAAAAGTACGGGGTTTCTGATTCGAATTCCGCCGCGCATGTATCCACCATTTTATATACAGGCTTGATGTCGGCTTCTTTACGCATTTGATACAGCTCTTGTTCCGGCATATTCCATTCCCGGCTGATATATTTGTCGGAGAAACCGAGTTCCTTCGCTGTTTGAAGGACGGCGAGGCTGCCTTTTTCCGCTTTCAGCTCTGTTTCAAAAGCGACCAGCTTCCAGAGCTTGTGCAAAAAGAATACGTCAATTGCGGAAAACTCATGAAGCTGCTCCACTGTATAGCCTCTTCTGAACGCTTCAGCAAGATAAAACAGGCGTTCATCCCCGGCTTTTCTGATCCGTTTTTCCAAAAGTCCGTCCGAAATCTCTTCCGCATCCTTCAGTTCCAGGTGATAGACATCGGCTTCCAGTGAGCGGACCGCCTTTAACAGCGATTCTTCAAGGGTGCGTCCGATGGCCATGACCTCTCCGGTGGCTTTCATCTGCGTCCCGAGCCTGCGGTTTGCCGACTCAAATTTGTCGAACGGCCAGCGCGGGATTTTAGAAACAACATAGTCCAGCGCGGGCTCAAAAGCCGCATATGTTTTTCCCGTTACGGGATTCATCATTTCATCAAGAGAAAGCCCGACTGCGATTTTCGCCGCAAGCTTTGCGATCGGGTAACCCGTCGCTTTTGAGGCGAGGGCAGATGAGCGGCTCACCCGCGGATTCACTTCGATAATGTAATATTGGAAGCTGTCGGGATCGAGCGCGAGCTGAACATTACAGCCGCCTTCAATGCCGAGCGCGCGGATCAGCTTTAATGAAACATTGCGCAAAAGCTGGTATTCCCGGTCGCTCAAAGTCTGGCTCGGGGCAACGACGATGCTGTCACCCGTATGGATGCCGACCGGATCGATATTTTCCATGTTGCAGACGACGATCGCGTGATCTCTGCTGTCTCTCATGACTTCATATTCGATCTCTTTGTAACCGGCAATGCTTTTTTCCAGAAGGCACTGATGGACGGGGCTGAGTTTTAATCCGTTTTCGACGATCTCTTTCAGTTCCGCTTCATTCGAGCAGATGCCGCCGCCCGTTCCGCCTAATGTGTAAGCAGGGCGCACGATAACCGGAAACCCGATCCGGCCGACAAATTCCTCGGCTTCCTGTAAAGTGCGGATGATCTCACTTTCCGGCACCGGTTCATTCAGCTCATTCATCAGCGTACGGAATAAGTCGCGATCTTCCGCCTGCTGGATGGCGGACAGCTTTGTGCCGAGCACTTCCACTCCGCATTCCTCAAGAACCCCAAGTTCAGACAGCTCGACGGCAAGATTCAGTCCGGTCTGTCCTCCCAGAGTCGGCAGGATGGCGTCCGGCCGTTCTTTTCTGATAATACGCGTGAGAAACTCCGGCGTCAGCGGTTCTATGTATACCCGATCAGCCATTTCCGTATCCGTCATAATCGTTGCCGGATTCGAGTTGACGAGAATGACTTCATAGCCTTCTTCCTTTAAAGCGAGACACGCCTGTGTGCCCGCATAATCAAATTCCGCCGCCTGTCCGATAATAATCGGGCCAGATCCGATCACTAAAATCTTTTTAATATCTACGCGTTTTGGCATACCGCTTCCCCTTCTTTCTCAGTTGTTTCGATCAAGTCAATGAATCTGTCAAATAAATGATTGGCGTCTTCCGGCCCCGGTGAAGCTTCAGGGTGGTACTGAACCGTAAATGCCGGCAATGTTTTATGCTTGAGTCCTTCGATCGTTTGATCATTGATCGCAATGTGCGTCACTTCAAGCTCTGTCTCATCTATTGAAGAAACTGTATACCCGTGGTTTTGGGCGGTTAAAGCGACTTTCCCTGTCGCAAGCTCTTTAACCGGATGATTGGAACCCCTGTGTCCGAATTTCATTTTTTCCGTTTCCGCTCCGGATGCCAGCGCAAATAATTGGTGGCCGAGGCAGATTCCGAATAACGGCACCTTCCCGAGTATGCCTTTTATCATTTCAATGGCTTCCGGCACATCTTTCGGATCTCCGGGTCCGTTAGAAAGCATGATGCCGTCCGGCTTGAGCTGAAGCACTTCTTCCGCCGTTACATTGTACGGCACAACGATGACATCGCATTTTCTTTTGTTTAACTCTCTTAAAATGCCGTGCTTCATACCGAAATCGACGAGTACGATGCGTTTGCCGCGGCCCGGACTCGGATATGCCGTTTTCGCAGATACTTGAGCGACTTGATTTCTCGGCAGTTCCGTTTCTTTCAGCCTTGCAAGAACCTCTCCGACATTCTCCTCACTTGAAGCAAACGTTCCTTTTAATGCGCCGGCCGTGCGGATCATTCTTGTGAGCTTTCTCGTGTCAATCCCTTGTAAGCCGGGGATATTTTTCATTTTCAAATACTCGTCAAGCGTGTAAGCCGAACGCCAGTTGGAAGGCAGCTCGCACAGTTCTTTTACGATCAGCCCTTTTACAAAAGGAGTGATGGATTCAAAGTCATCTCTGTTAATTCCGTAGTTGCCGATCAGTGGATACGTCAGCGTCACGATCTGCCCGCAGTAAGAAGGGTCTGATAAAATTTCCTGATAACCGGTCATTCCCGTGTTGAATACGACTTCACCTGCTGTATGTTCCAGGCTCCCGAATGCTTCACCCTCAAATACCGCTCCATTTTCCAGCACTAGTCTTCTTTTCATTTGACGAGTCTCCCTTCTTCGTATGCAAGCTTACCGGCAGCCATCGTTGCAACAGGCCAGCCGAAGCACTTCATCTTGTTGAATGGCGTATTTTTTCCTTTAGATAAAAATGTATCTTTGTCAATGGCCGCTTCTTTTTCCAGATCAATCAGGGTGATGTCAGCCGGCGCGCCCGGTGCAAGCGTTCCGTACGGAAGACCGAATGCCTCGCAAGGTTTTGCCGTCATGAAATCAACCAGCTGCTTCAGCGTCCACGCCCCGTTTTTCACAAAATGTGTGTACAGAAGCGGAAAGGCTGTTTCTAAACCGACGATACCGAAAGGCGCAAGCTTCATGTCCGTGTTTTTCTCTTCTTCTGTATGCGGCGCATGGTCAGTGGCGATGAAATCAATCGTGCCGTCTAAAAGCCCTTCAATCAGCGCCTCTCTGTCCTCTTTGCTGCGAAGGGGCGGATTCATTTTAAAATTGGTATCAAGTCCCGGGATATCTTCGTCACAAAGCAGCAGGTGGTGCGGCGACACTTCCGCCGTCACGCGGATTCCCGCTTTTTTTGCGTCTCTTACGGCTCTGACGGATTCTTTCGTGCTGATATGACACACATGGTAATGGCAGCCCGCCGCTTCCGCCAGCAGCACGTCACGGGCGATATGTACCGCTTCACAAATGGAAGGTATGCCGTTCAGGCCGTTCGCTTTTGAAAAAGAACCTTCATGCACGCTCCCTCCGTAAATAAGCGAGTTATCCTCACAATGAGCGACAATCGCTTTATTTATTGAAGCCGCCCGTTTCATGGCTTCATACATCATTCCGGCAGTCTGAACGCCGACGCCGTCATCGGTGAAGGCGAATGCGCCGGCTTCATGAAGCGCTTCAAAATCTGTCATTTCTTCGCCGGTTTGTCTGATCGTAATCGATGCGTAAGGAAGAACTCTGACAGATGAGGTTTCTTTGATCCGGTTTTGCAGCCATTCCATCTGCTCTTTCGTATCCGGCACCGGTCTTGTATTCGGCATAGCTGCGACTGTGGTAAAGCCGCCCCGCGCCGCGGCTTTAGAGCCCGTCTCAATGGTTTCTTTTTTCTCGCCGCCCGGTTCTCTGAAGTGGACATGAAGGTCTACGAGTCCCGGTGAAACGAACAGTCCCCCAGCGTCGATCACCGTTTCTCCGTCTTTCGCTGTCAGAAGCCCGGTTTCCGAAATGAATTCACCCGTTACCCGGATATCCTGTGCCACTTTTTCTCCTTGTTCATTTAACATCCAGCCGTTTTTAATGAGATAAGACATAAGCCGCTTCTCCCCTTTTCACATTGGTTTGCAGTGCTCTTTTTAAGACTGCCATTCTGATATACACACCATTTTCCATTTGTTTAAAGATTCTTGATTTTCCGCATTCCACTAATGTTGTGTCAATTTCGACTCCTCTGTTCACCGGTGCGGGATGCATGATGATGGCATGCCGCTTCATGCTCTCCGCCCGCTTTGCGGTCAGCCCGTATGCTTCCAGGTAGCCTTTTTGGTCGGCTTCTGTCTGATGCCTTTCATTTTGGATGCGGAGCAGCATGACGACATCTGAAGCTTGTATGGCTTCATCCGTCTGAACACAGGTGCCGAAGGCGTTTTTCTCATCCTGCCATTGCGGCGGACCAGAAAACAGCACACGTGCGCCGAGCCTTGTCAGCACTTCGGCATTCGACCTTGCCACCCTGCTGTGTTTGATATCGCCATGAATGGAAACCGTCAGGCCCTGAAAGGTCTCAAATTCCTCTTGAATCGTCATTAAATCAAGCAACGACTGGGTCGGGTGCTGGCCGCAGCCGTCGCCGGCGTTTAAGATCGGAATATTGACTCTGCCGGTCAGATCTTTGTAATATTCATCCGTGCTGTGCCTGATGATGCAGGCGTCCGCTCCGATTGATTCCAGTGTTTTGACCGTGTCGTATAAGGACTCGCCTTTTTGAACGCTTGTGCTCGTGCCGTCTAAGCTGAGCACGTTCATCCCGAGTTTCTTTTCCGCCACTTCAAAGCTGAACCGCGTCCTCGTGCTCGGTTCAAAAAACAGATTCGCAACGAATTTTCCCGCGAGATCGGGACGGACTGTACCCTCTTTTATCGCTTTTGCCTCACGCAGCAGTTCTGTAATTTCAGCAGTGCTCAGTTCAGACATCGCCGTTAAATGATTCATGTTTTTCTCCTCCGTTTCCGCTTGAAGGCCGTAAAAAAACACCCCGGTCTATAGACTCGGGGTGCGGTTAAAGAGAGAAGCAGCGTACAGCTTCTTCCCGTTATAACCCTTCCAAGCCTCTCTGGACTTTCTTTAAAAGGTTTTACATATGATTTTGTTTTTCTGATGCCATCGCGTCTTCTTCATTTGCATGCGGCAGGATAAGGTTTAGGATGACTCCGACAATTGCCGCAAGCGCCATGCCGGATATTTGGAACCCGCCTTTTGATACTTGAATAAAAGCCCCTCCGACGCCGATCACGAGGATGACGGATGTGATAATTAAATTTCGCTTGTTTTCATAATCAATGTTGTTGTCAATCAGCATTCTTAAACCGCTGGAGGCGATAATTCCGAAGAGCAGGAAGGAAACGCCTC
This sequence comes from Bacillus sp. ChL18, assembly GCF_026241425.1. Taxonomy (NCBI): domain Bacteria; kingdom Bacillati; phylum Bacillota; class Bacilli; order Caryophanales; family Bacillaceae; genus Bacillus; species Bacillus sp. ChL18. The sequence continues at coordinate 1,511,742 of NZ_JAPHWE010000001.1, forward strand.
CCATAACTGCGGACGGAACAGAGCTGATCAGCGCTGATACTTTTCCGATAAATCCGAAGCACAGCGCAATCACTCCCGCGCCGCCGATGACAAAGACGCTGAAAACTCTCGTAATTGCCAGTACACCGATGTTTTCGCCATATGTTGTCGTGGGCGGGCCGCCGATTAACGAAGCAATGATCGTCGCTACGCTGTCCCCCATTATGGAGCGGTGCAGTCCCGGCTTTTTAATGAAATCCTGTCCGACGACTTTACTCAGCACCATTTGGTGGCCGATATGTTCTGACATCGTCACGAAAGCGACCGGCACCATCGCAGCCGCAATGCCCAATGTCACTGACGGCGTATAGTCTTTGAAAGGGATGATAAATTCAGGAACGGCGAACCACTTTGCATCAATGACCGGCTGAAAATTGACGATGCCCTGTGTCAGCGCAAACAGATATCCGCCTATAATGCCGATCAATACCGGAATCAGGCTTAAAAATCCCCGTAAAAAGATGGCGCAGATAATGGTGATTGCCAAAGTGACGCCGGCTACACTGAAATGTTTCAAGCTGTAGACGAGTTCCTTCGCATTCGGATCAGCATACATTGCCATATTGACGGCTGTGCTTGCCAGTCCGAGGCCGATGACGATGATGACCGGCCCGACGACCACCGGGGGCAGCAGCTTCATCAGCCACCCCGTTCCAAGCTGCCTGATGAGAAGTGCGATCAGGCCGTACACAATTCCCGCCAGGAAAGCGCCGACCATGGCAGCCCCCGGCCCTCCCGTCGCCTTCACCAAGATAATCGGTGATATAAAGGCGAATGATGAGCCGAGATAAGCGGGAATCTGGCCTTTTGTCACCAAGAGATAGGCGAGTGTCCCGATTCCGCTCGTGACAAGCGCCACTGCCGGGCTCATTCCGACCAGTTTCGGCACGAGTATGGTTGAACCGAACATGGCGAATAAATGCTGCAGGCTGAATGACAGCCAGGACAATGGATTGGGGACGTCCCTGACTCCCAGGTTTACTTTTTTCTTACTCATGGCGTTTTCCTCCCGGTTGACTTTCAAATGGTATAAAAAAACCTCTTTGCTTTTTGCGCAAAGAGGCATACAAAACCCGGCCGCGTCGATCCGCCCGGCTCTGTGTTTTAAAATCCTCTTTGCAAACTCTCTGGAATGCATTTAAAAAGGGTGATTATTCATTTTCGTAAATGGCGACCATATCAGTCTGATCAACTTCGCTCAGCTGAACCATCACTTTTTCAGCTTTTGAGGTCGGAATGTTTTTCCCGATATAGTCCGCTCTGATCGGCAGCTCCCGGTGCCCTCTGTCGACAAGCACGGCAAGCTGTATCGATGACGGCCGCCCGACATCAACGAGGGCATCCATCGCAGCTCTCACCGTCCGGCCGGTATAAAGCACATCATCAACCACAATGACCTTTTGGTCTGTGATATCGGCCGGAATGTCCGCGCCTTTTACAAGCGGCTCTTCATTGCTCGTTTTTTTCGTGAGATCGTCACGGTAAAGGGTGATATCAATTTCCCCGACGGTGACCGGATTTCCTTCAATCTGTTCGATCCGCTCGGCCAGCCGCTTCGCTAAATAAATGCCTCTTGTTTTAATCCCTACAAGAATGCAGTCATTCATTCCTTTATTCCGTTCGATCATTTCATGGGCTATCCTTGTGAGCGCCCGCCTGATCGCCTGTTCGTCGAGAATAACAGCTTTTTGATTCACTCGTGACACCTCTCCATTCGTATATAAGAAGAAAAAACCCCTCCTGCCAGAGCATAGAGGGGTTCCTTTCCAGGACGAAGACACATGCGTATCTCTTCTGTCCTATCCGTTATCCTTCTCAGCCTCTCTGGACTGTGTTAAAGAATCTATTCAGCTTGTTTTTATTATTTCAGAAAAGAAAGTCGCTGTCAATGGCTATTTCTTAAATCTTCAATGAGTTTTTTCATATCTTCAGGAAGGGGCGCTTCAAACTCAATGTATTCGCCCGTCCGCGGATGATCAAAACCTAATATTCCGGCATGAAGCGCCTGACCATTGAAATCAATGGTTTTTCTCGGTCCGTATTTCGGATCGCCCGCCAAAGGAAACCCGATATATTTCATATGAACACGGATCTGATGCGTTCTTCCGGTCTCAAGCCGGCACTCTACGAGCGTGAAATCTTGAAAACGCTCAAGCACGTGGAAATGCGTGACGGCGTTTTTGCTGCTTTCTCTTGTTACGGTCATGCTTTGACGGTCTTTTTTATCTCTCCCGATCGGAGCGTCAATCGTTCCGTCATCATGTGAAATCACCCCGTGGACAACCGCTGTGTACTTTCTGGTCACGGTTTTATTGACGAGCTGATTAACGAGTGATTCATGCGCCATATCGTTTTTAGCGACCATTAACAGGCCGGAAGTATCTTTATCAATCCGGTGGACGATTCCCGGGCGCATGACGCCGTTAATGCCGGAAAGGTCGTTGCAGTGAGCCATCAGTCCGTTTACAAGCGTCCCTGTCACATGGCCGGGCGCCGGGTGTACAACCATGCCGCGCGGTTTGTTCACAACCAAGACATCCTGGTCTTCATAGTAAATGTCCAAATCCATCGGTTCTGCAAGCACGTCCAATTCTTCCGGTTCAGGAATGGTGACGTTAACCTGATCGCCGGGCTGCATTTTATAATTCGCTTTTACGGATTTGCCGTTAACGGATACCAGTCCCTCTTTTACCCATTGCTGCACTTGAGTGCGTGACCAGTTTTCTCCCGTTGAAGCCAAAAATTTATCAATCCGTTCGCTCTTTTGTTCAGGCTGAACGGTTATCTCAAATTGATTCATGTTATTGCTCCTTCTTTTTCCCGCTGTCAAACAGCATATGAATAAATAAAAGTATTACACCGACGCATAGTGAGGAGTCCGCGATATTAAAAATCGGATAGTGATAATCCACGATGATGACATGAATAAAATCCACCACTTCCTGGCGCGCCGCCCGGTCAATAAAGTTTCCGGCCGCACCGCCCAGCATTAAGCCGAGAGAAATTCCGAGTAACATCTGCCCTTTTGCATAACGCTGTATGTAATAAACGATTCCGATAATCACGGCGATGGTAATGACGTAGAAAAACCACATTTGGCCGGCTAAAATCCCCCACGCCGCTCCCGTGTTGCGATGAGATGTGATATAAAGCACCTGATCGATGACAGGTATGCTTTGTCCCAATTCCATATGGCTGACGACAAGCCATTTGGTCAATTGGTCGGCAATAATAATAAAAAGAGCGATAAGATAATAAAGCACACACGTTCCTCCAGTATACAGTTACTTTTATCCTTTATGAATTTTATCAGTAAAAGATGCCAGAGTAAAGGCAGATCATAAGCGCATGCAAACAGACGCTGTCACTCATACAGCGCCTGATCATATGCATAATCTCCGGGTTCCCAATATGGAAGGGTTTTCTTTTCAAATTGAGCGGGATAATAAAAATCATCAGCGGTTCTGGCCGTAGGCAACACCGCAAGTTTTTCAATCGGAATGGGGTCGCCTGTTTTTTCACAATAACCGTACGTATTGCTTTCAAACTTAGACAGGGCAAGAAGAACGTCCTGAAGTTCTTCTTTTATATGATAGATCAGAGTTGCTTCTTGGTCGTTCATTGAAGGTTCAACAGATGCTGACATTTGAAAGCAAGAATATTCGAATAGTCTTGATTGAAGTTCTTCTTTCATCATGAGAAGCTCCGTGTGGATTGCGGTCAGTTGATCATTCATTCATCACAACTCCTGCTCTTGATGTTATGGCTTTATTGTTGCCCCCAGAGCGCCATTTGAAGCCCATAAGATTTTTCCTGTCGTTCTAATCGATGACATTGCTGGCATGTAAAAAAGCGCCCGGCTGTCACCGGGCGCTTTCTCATTTATTATTTTTGATAATATTTTTCAACGATTTCCGCATTGCGCAGTGATAATGTCGGATATTTCGGATTGGCTCCGACATCTTTAGAAATTACGCGGGAACGTTCACACATCTGGCCTTCCGCTTTTTCTACGATCATTTTTCCTGTTGTGAAGCTTTGCGCGTTTTCCGGCGCTTCACTTTCGTCTTTTACTGTCAGTTCTGAAACGATAAACAGCTGCGCGATGTTTTCTTTAATGGATGACAAGAGGTCGCGGTTTTCTTTGTTCGGATACAAAGTCAGGCTCGCTTCCAATGATCTTCCGATAATTTTTTCGTTACGGGCTGTTTCCAAAGCTTTCAGTACGTCGTTTCGAAGCTCCATGAAGCGGTCGAACTTTTCTTCTGTCGCTTGACTGTCCGGAACAGCAATGGTTTCCGGCATATCTGTCAGCTGCACGCTTGCTTCTTCAACAAATGATAAGTGAGACCACATTTCATCCGCCGTGTGCGGGAGAATCGGCGCCGTCAGCTTCACTAACGCCAGCAGCGTTTCATAAAAGACGGTCTGCATGCTGCGGCGGTCCGGATGATCCGCATGCTCGATGTACACAACATCTTTTGCAAAATCAAGATAGAAAGAGCTGAGCTCGATCGTACAGAAATTGTGAATGCTGTGATAAACAACCGCAAATTCATATTCATCGTACGCTTTTTTCACCTTATCGATCAGCTTATTCAGCTTGATCAGCATATATTGATCCACTTCGCGGAGATCTTTTACATCCACGGCATTGACGCTTGGATTGAAATCGAACAGGTTGCCGTGAAGGAAGCGGAACGTGTTGCGGACTTTCCGGTATACTTCCGCGACCTGCTTCAGAATATCTTCAGAAACCGGGTGATCGGCCTGATAGTTTACGGAAGATACCCATAAACGCAGAATTTCAGCTCCAAGCTGTTTTGCGATTTTTGTCGGGTCAATCGTATTGCCGAGTGATTTACTCATTTTACGGCCGTTTGCATCAAGTGTAAATCCGTGGCTTAATACGCCTTTATACGGCGCTTTGCCGGTGACTGCAACAGCGGTGGAAAGAGATGAGTTAAACCAGCCGCGGTATTGGTCAGAGCCTTCAAGGTATAAATCAGCCGGACGGACAAGATCATCACGTTCTTCAAGAACAGCCTGATGGGAAGAACCTGAATCAAACCATACATCCATAATGTCTTGCTCTTTCGTGAAGATTCCATTCGGGCTTCCCGGATGTGTAAATCCTTCCGGCAGAAGGTCTTTTGCCTCTCTTTCAAACCAGACGTTTGAGCCGTGCTGTTTGAACAGCTCAGACACGTGTTCAATCGTTTCGTCAGTGATGACCGGCTCACCGTTTTCTGCATAAAATACCGGGATCGGAACGCCCCAGACGCGCTGTCTTGAGATACACCAGTCACCGCGGTCACGCACCATGTTGTAAAGGCGCTGTTCACCCCACTCCGGCACCCACTTCGTTTGTTTGATGGCATCAAGCAGATCGGATCTGAAATCTTTAATTGACGCAAACCATTGCGCCGTCGCTCTGAAGATGGTCGGTTTTTTCGTTCTCCAGTCATGCGGATAGGAGTGTGTAATAAACTCGAGTTTCAAGAGCGCGCCGTTTTCTTCAAGCTTCTCCGTGATCGGTTTATTGGCTTTATCGTAAAACATTCCTTCAAAGCCCGGCGCTTCGTCGGTCATGTTTCCTTTTTCATCAACAGGGCACAGTACTTCTAAGCCGTACTTTTGGCCGACGATAAAGTCATCTTCCCCGTGGCCCGGAGCAGTATGAACACAGCCTGTTCCGGCATCGGTTGTGACGTGGTCACCGAGCATGACGAGTGAATCTCTGCCGTACAGCGGATGTTCTGCAGTGATGTATTCTAATTCTCTGCCTTTATATGATGCGACAACTTCAGGATTTTCAAAGCCGCATGCCTCCGCTACGTTTTCGATCAGTTCAGCCGCCACTACATAACGCTTGTCTCCAACCTTGATGACATTGTACTCAAGATCAGGATGAACGGAAATTCCGAGGTTGGCAGGCATCGTCCACGGCGTCGTCGTCCAGATGATGAAGCTTTCTCCGTTTTCCAGAACGCCTTTACCGTCTTTCACCTTAAACGCAACATAAATAGACGCGGAACGTTTGTCCTGATATTCAATTTCCGCTTCCGCTAAGGCAGATTCACTTGAAGGCGACCAGTTGACCGGCTTCAGACCTTTATAAATATAGCCTCTTTTCGCCATCTCGCCGAAAACGCGGATCTGCTGCGCTTCAAATTCAGGCTGAAGCGTAACATACGGGTTTTCCCAATCGCCTCTGACGCCGAGACGCTTGAATTGTTCGCGCTGTCTTTCGATCTGCTGCCATGCATAATCTTCGCAAAGCTTGCGGAACTCAGCGACGGACATTTCTTTCCGGTTTACTTTTTTGTTTTTCGTCAGCGCCGTTTCAATCGGCAGTCCGTGCGTATCCCAGCCCGGCACGTACGGTGCGTTGTAGCCGCTCATTGATTTATAGCGGACGATGAAGTCTTTCAGGATTTTGTTCAGGGCATGGCCCATGTGGATGTCTCCGTTTGCATAAGGAGGTCCGTCATGCAGCACGAATTTCGGGCGGTCTTTCGTCCGTTCTTGAACAAGACGGTAAATGTCCTGCTCCTCCCAGTCTTTTTGCATGTCCGGCTCACGATTCGGCAGATTTCCGCGCATCGGAAAATCTGTTTTCGGCATTAACAGCGTATCTTTGTAATCCATTTTCATTCCTCCACAACATTTTTCAGAAAATAAAAAAAGCCCTCTCATCCCATAAGGGACGAGAAAGCTTATCTCGCGGTACCACCCTTTTAGAAAAAACGGATCATCCGTCTTTTCCTCTCGAACATCGTAACGTGATGGAACGTCCTATCCTACTCTCGGTTCAGAAAGGAAACTAAAGGGCTGATCTGCATGATTCCGGCCATCCCGGGCTTTCACCTTCCCCGGGTCGCTTTATAGCCTGTTTTGAGTCATGCCGGTCCCTTTCAATCGTCTTTTCATCTGAATTTATGAACGTATTATATTCGAACGGGCCGGAGAATGTCAAGAAAATCAGAAAATTATTCTTTTTCCTCAAATACCGCGTCGACTTCGTATTCCAGCAGATGATCCCAATCATCGTTCTTCAGCAGGTCGAGCTGCGCCTCAATCAGCATTTGGAAACGTGTTCTGAAGACTTTAGACTGTTTTTTCAGCTCTTCAATTTCCATTGCGATTTTTCTTGATTTGGAAAGCGACTCATTGATGATGCGATCGGCATTTTTTTCTGCTTCACGGACGATCAGCTTCGCTTCCTTCTGCGAGTTGCGCTTTACGTCTTCTGCGGCTTCCTGGGCTACGAGAATTGATTTATTCAGCGTTTCTTCGATATTGGCAAAGTGGCCGATTTTTTCGTCCAGCTCGTTCACTTTCGCCTCAAGCTCCGTTTTTTTACGGAGTGCGATTTCGTAATCTTTTCTGACCTGCATTAAAAATTCATTTACTTCATCTTCATCATATCCGCGAAAACCTTTTGTAAACGTTTTGTTATGGATATCATTCGGCGTTAATGGCATATTGCCACCTCCATTTTTACATTTCAGTACGGTTATCTAGTTCACATTATAAAACAAATACGGCACAGATGGAGAAAAAAACTGAAAAAACGACTCATTTTTGCCGTTCAAATGTAACTTTCCATTTGTCTTTTTTCGTTTTTCCGTCAACTTTTGCCAAACTGCATCGTCCGAAGCCGCGAATCGAGAGCATGTCCCCTTCAGCAACCTGATAAGACGGATCTTCAATGGCTTTCCAATTCACCTTAACGAGCCCGTTTTTCACAAGCGCCTGCGCTTTCTGACGGGATTGCCTGCTCATTGAAGCGCAGACGGCGTCCAGACGCAATGAAGAAACCGTGTCATCCCTTATTTCGACATCTGAAGCGGGAATGTGAAGAGCGGAAAGCTCGATTTTCTCAAGCTTTACCGGCGCTTTGCCCGCCTTGGTCAGCTGAGTGCTGACAAAATCGGCGATTTCACCGGAGACGATCAGCTGCACGGCTTCCTCTGAGAAAATCAGATCGCCGTATTTCTGCCGCTTTAAGCCGATCCCCATTAATGATCCGAGAAGAGAGCGGTGGTCAATGCTGACGAATTTTTCAGCGTATTGAACGTCAAAAGCCCGAAGCTCAAAATCATCCTGTTCAGGTTCCATATATTCAGGGTATAAAATCGCGCGTTTGCGCTCAGCCCTGTCATATCCTCCGAAAAACGCAAGACCGCAGGCGTCGCCGATAACGGCCTTTACAATGACCTGTTCTCTGGGATCTAAGAAATCAGTCAGCTTCATCCGATACTGGTCCAGGACAATCTGTTTCCATTCAAGCGCCTGATCAATAAAAGGCCGCTCGTCTTGTCTGAAGTGCTGGTAAATATCGCTCATGTTCTTTCCTTTCTATGTAAAGAGGCTTGGCTGGTGCCAAGCCCGTATCAAACTGTCGCATTCAAGTATACATTGCGATCATGCGGTATAGGCCCCAAAGTCCCGTCGTGGCAAACCGAAGCACGATAATCGCTACAATCGGGGATATATCCAGCATGGCAATGGGCGGAATGATCCTTCTGAACGGCTCTAAATACGGTTCGCAAATCGCTGCGAGAAACCGTCCGACCGCCGTTTCTCTCGTACTCGGCACCCATGACATAAAGATATAGATGATCAGGGCAAACGAGTAGATGTAAATTAAATAACTCAGAACGGAAAAAATTTGATAAAGAATCATCCTGCTTTACCACCTCTGATGTTCGTCTTCATTTATAAGCTCCGAAATCGTGCCGGAAACGTCGACATTATCAGGCGTGCACAGAAAAATATCTGAACCGATTCTCTGAATGTCGCCGCCGATGGCGTAGACGGTACCGCTTAAAAAGTCGACGATTCTTTTCGCCTGATCATGCTGGATGCGCTGCAGATTGACGACAACCGCCCGCCTGTTCTTTAAATGATCGGCGATTTCCTGCGCTTCCGCATATACACGCGGTTCACTCAAGACCACTTTAGAGGATTTCTGAACACTTTGCAAGCTTACTACGTTCTGCTTGCCCTGCGGCTTCTGAGCGTAAGCAGGCTGTTTATCTTTCTGCTGTTCATGCTCTTCCTGATGATCCTGCTCTGTTTCAATGTATTCGTACTCGTACTCCTCCTCATCCATTGAGAAAAAGTTTTTCAGTTTATTTTTCATGCTCATTTGTTTACACCCCCCGGTTCATTTCCGACTAATGAAGAGCCGATTCTGATAAAAGTTGCGCCCTCTTCAACAGCGATTTCATAATCATTTGACATGCCCATTGACAGTTCCCGGCACGGTGCGTTTGTCTGATTCAGTTTTTGCACCTGATCCCTCAGATCACGCAATTGCCGGAAGCAGGCTCTGATCGTTTCTGTATCGTCTGTCAGGGGAGCCATCGTCATCAGGCCCTCTACAGAAATGTTTCTAAACTCAGAAAGCTCTCTGATAAAGGGGATGACCTCCTCTGTTTTCAAACCGTGCTTAGACGGCTCAAGCGAAGTATTCACCTGCACAAAACAGCGAACCGTATGCTGCGCCCGTTTTTCAATCTCTTTTGCCAATGACAGTCTGTCTAAGGAATGAATATAAGATACACGGTCAACGACGGCCTTCACCTTTCTGGACTGAAGACTGCCGATAAAGTGCCACTCCGGGCTGCCTTTGATGACTTCCTGCTTATGGATAAGCTCGGCATCCCGGTTTTCTCCCAGACTTGTAATACCGGCATCAACGGCCTCTTGAGCCCTTTCGGCTGATACGTATTTTGTAACCGCGATGACGGTAACATCTTCGGGGCTTCGGCCCGATCTGTTACATGCTTCGTTTATTCTTTCGTTTATATGTCGTAATTGATCAGCAACACGCAAGATCTTACGCCTCCTTCATTCCGATAAAGGACATCATGCGTCCCGTTTTCCCTTTGTCGCGGCGGTGTGAAAAGAATAGTTCACGCTCTCGTTCAGTGCATAAACCGCTGACTGAAATGTTTTCTTCCGGAATGCCGCAATGTATCAGAAGAAGACGGTTGACCTCTTTTAAATCAAGCTGATACTGGCCTTTTTCCGTTTCGCATATGGCGGATTCAGCCGTAAAAGGCAGCGCCCGCACTTCATTGATGACGCGATCGTCGACTTTATAGCTTCCCGCGCTGATGGACGGACCGATGACAGCCTGAATATCTGTTAAACGGGAGCCTTCTTCGTTTACCCAGCGTTCCGTCATGATGCGTCCGATTTGTTTGACCGTCCCCTTCCATCCGGCATGGGCAGCACCGATAATGGATTTTACCGGGTCATAAAAATACAAGGGCACACAGTCCGCAAAACAAAGGGCCAAAAAAAGATTCGCATCTTTCGTGTAGAGCCCGTCCGTCCCGCGGAATGCGGAAGAATAGTCTCTCGCTCCTTTTCCTTTATCCCCGGCTGTCACGCGCCGGACGCGGTTTTCATGTGTCTGGTCGGCGAACACCCAGGAATCCAGATCAGTACCGCATAAGGACGCTATGACTTCACGGTTTGTCACAACATCATGAGCTTCGTCCCGGACGTGCAAACCGGTATTTAATGACTCATACGGAGGATTGCTGACCCCGCCGTTTTTCGTTGTGAATCCGGCGATGACCTTTGTGTTAAGCTGATTCACACAGTTCCAGTCTTCTATCATGAGTGCCGAGGGGGTGGTAAGACTAAACGGGTGATATGTATTCATGGAGATCCAACCTTTCGACAAACATTAAAAAAGCGTAATTTCCCAATCATTTTAACACAATTTTGAGCATACGTTTAGCGGCTGATTGAAAAATGAGATAAATAAATGTGCCGGAAACATTGAGATTTCCGGCATTTTACAAGTAAAGGGAGGATTACGCTCCCCCCTTTGGTTCGTTTACACGCACTAAGATGACATCTTCCCCAATTTTAACTATATTTCGCCAAGGAATGATCATTTCCTCTTCTTTTCCGAAAAAACCGAGAACTTTTCCGCTGCCGCCTAAAATAATCGCCTGAATTTTTCCCGTTGTCACGTTAATATCAATATCACCGATGCTTCCGAGTTTTTTTCCGTTCGACACGTTTACCACATCTTTTATTTGAAATTCAGATATGCTGATCATCCGTATCACGCCCTTTGCCCATTCTTTTTCCTATTATATGAACGGCCGGGCTGAACCTTGTCACATCGGGCAATCTTTTTTGCGGCTGCACCAGCCGAGGATAAATCTCAGCATGATTTTCGTATAGTCCATAAGCTCATCAACAGACACTTCCTCGTTTACGGAGTGGGCGTTTTTTAAATCGCCGGGACCGTATATGACGCTCGGAATCCCGGCATGATAAAGCCACCCTCCGTCAGTTACGGTTTGGGAAACATCAATGACGGGCTCCTGTTTTTTGACGGCTGAGTGTGATGCAGCCAAGACAGAAACTGCCGGATGGTCCGGGTCGATTTCCAGCGCCGGGAATACCTCTCCTCTGTCTTCAATCATCGAAGATCCGCCCCATTTGAACACCGGCCTGTTTTCTTTGAGCCACAGATCACTGTCAGCGACACGATTAATATAGTCTTCGATTTCTGCGGCTGCTTGTTCGTGCGTTTCGTTCGGATAAAAGTGGACGGTGATCCATAAACGGCATTCATCGGCGACAAACGCTGCGTGTCTTCCGCCTTCAATGACGGCGGGGTTGATCGTATTGGTGCCGGGCGCAAAGCCGGGATAGCTTTTCGTTACCGCCCAGTGGCGCTCCAGCTCTCCCAAGGCAGCGATGATTTTCGCCATTTTTTCAATGGCGCTCGCTCCGAATGTGCCTCCGCCCGCATGAATCATATTGCGCCTCATGCCGTCATGAAATGTTTGTTTGCTTTTCAATTCTATCCAGCCGGTGATGACTCCGCCCTGCCCTTGAATATGCAGGCTGCTCGTATCCGCGACAACCGCAAAATCCGCGTGATAGCCGCGTTTGCAGCATTCCAGCGTCCCCGCCTCACCGACTTCTTCTCCGATTACAGACTGTACAATGAGGTCGCCCGGAAGCTTAATGCCGGCATCATGAATCAGCTTCAGAGAGAAAAGAACACACGCCAACCCCCCTTTCATATCAGCGGCGCCCCTTCCGATCAGCATGCCGTCTTTTACGAGCGGCTGAAACGGGTCAGAGTGCCAGTCTTCGCCCCCGGCTTCTGCCACATCAATGTGTCCGTTTAAAATCAGGCTTTGATGCCTGCTTGAATCTGTCCCTTTTAAAACACCGACTACATTCGGGTCTTCCGGATACACATCCCACATATCGACCGAGCAGCCCGTTTCTTTTAAAAAGCCGGCCACCCACTTTTGGGCTTCTGCCGTATTTCTTGCTGGCGGAGCCGGAGTGGGAAAGGCTATCAGTCTTTCAGCAATATGTATGAAGTCGTGCCGCCGTTTCTCCGCCTGGTGTAACAGCATATCAATCTGATGCATTGGAAATCTCCCCTTTGGCTGTATCAAAAAACCCGTTCATTCATGAAATGAAACGGGTAAAAAACGGATCTTCCTCCGCTTTTTTCACCGCTTCCCTCCGCCGGCATGATCCGGATCAGGTCCGTTAAGGGTTGAGACAAACGTCTCTCTCAGCCGCATGGCAGCACCCCCAGGGTGAATTTATGTTATTTTACGGATGATGCCTCTTTTGCACGCGTTAAAAACGGACGGCCATTGTTCCACAAGACATTGACAGGCATATCGAAAAACGCTGTAAGCCGCTCGTCAGAAAGCATGTCCCTGATTTTCCCGGAGGCGAACACCTCGCCCTGTTTTAAAAGCAGCGCCTGATCAAACACCGGCAGAATTTCTTCAGCGTGATGGGTGACATAAAGGATGGACGGCGCATTTTCTTTTTCGGCGATCGACGTAATCGTGTCCAGCAGCTGCTCCCTTGCCATAAAATCAAGACCCGTCACGGGTTCGTCCAAAATCAGCAGTTCCGGATCAGCCATAAGCGCCCGCGCAATCAGCGCTCTTTGTCTTTCCCCTTGTGATAATGTTTCATACCGTCTGTCGGCGTAACCGATGGCGCCCAAATCCTTCAGAAGACCGATCGCTTTTTCCCTTACCTGCTCACTCGGAGTTTCGTACAGCCCGATTGAGGCGTACGCGCCGCTGAGGGCGATTTCAAAAGCGGAGTCCGCGGCATATAATTTGTGCTGAAGACCTGCCGAAACAAGACCGATTTTCCTTCTGAGCCTGTCACCGAGCTCTGTTTTGCCGAATTGATGGCCGAGCACCTGCATCTCTCCTGAAGTGGGGAAATAATAAGAGCATAACATATTCAGCAAAGCCGTTTTTCCGGCTCCGTTTAATCCGTACAGCACCCAATTTTCGTTTTTCTCGACGCGCCAGTTAATATCTTTCAAAATCCATTTCCCGTTTCTTTTTAATGACACACTGTCCAGCTGTAAAATCATTGCCGTTTCCCCCGTTTGCTTTGTTTAAATTTTCTAAAAACTTTTACACATTAGAATACATTACTTTTTTGCAAACGTAAACCATCGCATGAAAAAAGCCTTTAAACAAGGTTTAAAGGCTTTTTTCGTTATTGATGGATATTCTTATTCATTTGTTTAATGGCTGCCTTTTCAAGCCTTGAGACCTGAGCTTGGGATATGCCGATTTCTTCAGCGACTTCCATTTGGGTTTTCCCTTGGAAAAAGCGCTTTCGCAAAATCATTTTTTCCCGTTCGCTCAGTCTTCTCATGCCTTCTTTCAGAGCCAGCTCCTCAATCCATTGTGTATCCTTGTTGCGCTCATCGCTGATCTGGTCCATCACGTAAATCGGATCGCCGCCGTCATTATAAATCGGCTCAAACAGTGAAACCGGATCCTGGATGGCGTCAAGGGCAAACACAATTTCTTCATGGGGCACTTCAAGAACTTTGGCGATTTCCTCTGCTGTCGGCTCCCTGCTTGTCTCACTGATTAACCGCTCTCTTACTTGAAGCGCTTTATATGCGATATCGCGAAGCGACCTCGAGACGCGGATCGGATTGTTATCCCGCAAATATCTGCGGATTTCTCCGATGATCATCGGTACAGCGTATGTTGAAAACTTAACATTATGGCTTAGGTCAAAATTATCAATGGATTTCATTAGTCCGATGCAGCCGACCTGAAATAAGTCATCAACATACTCTCCTCTGTTGTTAAACCTCTGAATGACGCTTAAGACAAGGCGCAGATTGCCGTTTACAAGCTTTTCCCTCGCTGAATCATCGCCCTCATCCTGTAATTGCCTAAACAGCTTTCTCATCTCTTCATTCTTGAGCACCGGTAATTTGGAGGTGTCCACCCCGCAAATTTCGACTTTATTTCTTGACACGTTTTTCCCTCCCACTAGGAGCTGCTGTACAACGTTAAGTATCTCCTCGGGTGGGAAAAATATGCACCGTCATTTTACAGAAATAAACATCCGGCGGCGGCAATCCTTGCAGCAGTAAGGGCTGTAAGATGGAAAAAAATTTACACCATTTTGTTAAACTCTTTTCTCAGTCTTTTGATAATCCGCTTTTCGAGCCGGGAGATATAAGATTGTGAAATCCCCATCATGTCGGCTACATCTTTTTGTGTTTTTTCTTCTTCTCCGACAAGCCCGAAACGCAGTTCCATAATCTGCTTTTCTCTTTCGTTTAATTGCTCAAGCGCTTTTTTCAAAAGTTTTTTATCCACATTGGCTTCAATGTCTTTTGTAATAATATCATCATCTGTGCCGAGCACATCCGAAAGCAGCAGCTCGTTTCCGTCCCAATCAATATTCAGCGGTTCATCAAAGGACACCTCTGAACGGATTTTGTTGTTTCGGCGCAAGTACATTAAAATTTCGTTTTCGATACATCGCGACGCGTAGGTGGCGAGTTTGATTTTCTTTTCCGGATTAAAAGTGTTTACCGCTTTGATCAAACCGATGGTGCCGATGCTGATTAAGTCCTCGATATTGATGCCGGTATTTTCGAATTTGCGGGCAATGTAAACGACAAGACGTAAGTTTCTCTCAATCAGAATGGCCCGCGCCGCCTGATCCCCGCTCGGCAGCTTTAATAAGAGCACCTGCTCCTCTTCTTTAGACAAAGGCGGCGGCAGCGCCTCGCTTCCTCCTATGTAATACACTTCATCGCTTTTCAGTCCGAGTTTCATCAGCCATTTATACCACAAATATGTCAGACGCAGCTTAAGTTTTTTCATCTTCCTCCCCCTTCTAAATACAACGCGTTTTGAGTATGATGAATAACAGACTTTTCGTCAGGAAACATGTTTTACAGCCTTCCCTGTCAGCATCTTCGGATGAACGATTCCGTCAAATTCACCGTCCGCGGATAATGGTTTCGTGCTGATGCCGATCAGGCATTTTTCACAAGCGAGCATTTCGTCTTTTGTTAAAATCGTGACGTAATCCGGCTTTAAACAGAGTAAAAATTGATTGTCCTGGCCGACGCCCCTGTATGGAATCAGCCTCAGCTTATCCGCATGGCGGAACGAATCATCAAGCCGCTCTATCACTTCAAGCGGACTGGCGGATTTGATGAGGTCCGTTTCCTTTTCGCTGAGAATCGGAGCGAATCTGTCAATGTGAAGGATCATGACCGGCGTTTTCGTCAGCGGATCATACAGCTGATTCCCGGAATCCACCAATCCTTTCGCGCGGATTGTCTGTCCGCTGAATTCCGCCTGCACCATGACAAGTTCATCGTACTGAATGGACTTCGTCTCGATGTCTTCAATTCTCTTTTTCGAAAAAAACCATATGGCCGGAAATCCGATAACTACAAACATCCAGCTGATCGGGTCGCCGAATCCGGTCTGGCTTGTGACCATTACGCCTTGCTGCACAATTGATTCTGTCTGCAGCAGGGAATGTACGCCGATCATTCCTCCGCCGACGAGAAAAGTCGCGAAATAAAAGGCGAACAAATTTTGAAAAAAGTATCGGAACCGTTTAAAGCCAAAAGCCGCAAGCACGATGACTACTGAAAACGCCATTTTTCCCGCCGGATGCTCCACAAAGGGAGAAACAGGCGTAAACATCAGAAGCACAATGGCTGACCCGATAAAACCGCCGGCGGCCACTCTTCTTTTTTTCACCTGGCGTTTTAAAATAAAGGCGGTCAATAAAAGCAAAAGAGAATCAAAACAAAAGTTCAACAGCCAAATGACATCCAGATAGATTTTCACATCTGACCCCTTTCCTCTTTTGTCTTACTTATCTGTTTCTCTCTCTTGTTTCATAAGTATAAAGCAAGCTCTGTGGGAAAGTCTGTCAATTAATGTTGAGGGTAAAGTACAATTTTTAAGGGATAACCGTTTTATTTGTCGAGGGCCGAAAGGGTTGCTTTCCTATTGTCCGCTTCAACTAAAAAAGCGCTGCCGTGATCTGGCAGCGCTCTGTTTTTACTCATTGATATAAAGTTTTCCTTTAGCCGTCTGTCTCGTTTCATTTCCGTAGTCATCTCTAGCGATAACGTCAATTTTTGCTCCGCTTGCTTTGATGGAAGAAGTCGCCGTCCAGTAACTCTCATATCGTCCCGGAGAAATTTCTCTCAGCGGAAGCTCTGTTGCGTTTTGAGTCCCTGCCCGGGCGTTTGTCAGAGGCAGACGGATAACGAAGGAAGCGTCTAATTTCTTTCCGCTTGAAAAAGCGATTTTCACTGATTCTCCGGCTTTTAATCCCTTATCCGCTCCGGGAACCAATCCGGAAATGATGGGAGCATTGTAATTGACATCGATCACCATCTTTTTCGTTGTTTTGTTACCCGCTTCATCTGAGGCCGTGACCTTGATCTCATTGCTGCCGTTTTCCAGGAGGGTTCTCGCTTGATAAGAACCGTTATTTACTTCAGCTTTTTTTCCGTTCACCTTTACCCATTTTAAATGGGCGTCGTGCACTTTTCCTTTTACGGTCACTGTTTCTTTATTTGTTTTATCACCGTTTGCCGGACTGTCAATCGTCACATCCGGCTTATCCTCATCCAGTATGACCGTGACAGGGCGTGACTCATCGGTTGACCCGCTGTCTGTCACAGATGCTGCCGTCAGCCGATTGGCATCTTTAGTGAGTGTGACGCCGGCCTGGAAATTGCCGTCTGCATCTGCTTTCGTTTCTGCGGCGGTTTTACCGTTATTGGTAAGACGGACAGCGGTTTTTGGTGAAGCCGTTCCTTTCACCGTGATTGACTTCTTGTTTGTAAATGACCGGTCTTCAGGCGACGTTATGTCAGGCACAGAAGCTTCGTAGTCGACCAAAGCCCTGATCATAAAGTTTCCGTCTGATTTATCGGTTTTAGACCAGCGGCCGTCGAGGTATTGCCAGTTTCTGTTCGAGTACGGACTGCCGTCATCAGATGACAGGGCAGGTGTATAAGGATCGGGTTTCGTCTGGCGGAACACAAGATAAAAATCCTTTCCGACCGCGATTCCTTTTGAGCTGAGATCCACTTTGGTCCATTCTCCGTTTCGAAGCGCTTCAGCTTGGAACGGGCCGGCAATTTTGCTGCCCGGAGCGCCGTCAGGGCCGGATGCATCATATACTTCTGCTTGAAATTCGGTACCTCCCGGATCAGGCCAGTCTGCGCCCCAAAATTTAAAAAGGCCTCCCGTCAGCATACCGTGTTCTTTTCCGTCTTTAAGCGTCATCTTAACGGCAGATTTGCTGCCGGCTTTAAAATATGACAGCGCGGCTTCTTCTGTCCCGTTATCATAGGCAATTTCCCCTTCATAACCGATATACGGCTTAAGCTTGACGTTTTTTTCAGCATTCCCTTTGATGTCAACAGAAAATTCGCTATTGTAATAGCCTTTTGCCGCTACTTTGATTGTGTAGGAGCCTTCGTACGCCTTAAGCGAATATTCCCCTTTATCGTTTGTCACCGCCGGTTCAATTGCGGCATCCTCGGCCACATAAAGCGCAGCCCCTTTTACCGGTTTGCCTGTTGACTGATTGGTGATGGTTCCTTTTAGCGTGCCGGACGGCATTTGCTCCAGTGTAAAGTCTGCCTGTGCGGTTTTGTCTGATTGAATAGAAACTTGTTTCGAAGCGGACTTAAATCCGTAAGCCTCTGCTTTCAGCGTATAGCTTCCCGCCTTATGCGACAGGCTGTAGCTTCCGCTTGCAGGGTCGGAATACACGGATTTCCCCGTCTCGGTGACACTGATTTGCGCTCTGAGAGGCAGGAGGTTTGTTTCACGTTTTACTCTTTTTCCGGGTGATTTCACTGCCGGTTTGGCCTGTTTCGGACTGACGGCTTTTTTCTTCAGGTGGCCGGGAGGTGTTTGTCTATTATGTTTGCTTTTTTTAGCCGCCTTGCCGAGAGAGCTGCTTGAAAGCCGGACATCATCGATATACCATCCGTCTTCATTCAGTACTTCGTCTGACTGCATATTAAACATGAGCTTTATGTTTTGGCCTTTATACGCAGATAAATCTGCCTCTTCATCGTTCCATCCTGCGGAGTCACCATTGTAAACGGCCGCCTGCTCCCAATTTGATTTTCCTTCCGGAAGAACGAACACATACCCGTAATCAAAAAATTCTTCGAGCTTGTGCCAGCTTTTAAATTGCAAAAACAGCCGTCCTGTATCCGGAACTTGAATCGGAGGCATCACCAAATTCATGGTGGCTGAATCTGCATAAGGGCCGGACAGATTCGTCGCATACACTTTATCTCCGGAAAATGCGGCGCCGGGCCCTGAACTCGGATTCCCCCATTCCCATTGGTCATGTGTCCCGTAACTGGACCAGCCCGCCGGCTGTGATTCAAAATCCTCTTTGTATCCCGCTGTAATGCTCGGTTTCACGTCAGCCCGGTACGTATCAGATTCTACAGAGTGACCTCCGAAATCTTTTATGGTCCATTTATAACTTATCTTGCTTCCCGTTACATCCGGAATTTCCGCCTGGTATGTTCCCTTTTTTTCATCACCGCTTTTTTGAACGGCGGCTGTCGTTTTCCACTCTCCTTCATCAAACTGATAGGAAAGGATGACTTCAGTTACGCTTACATCGTCTTCTGCTGTAACCGTCAACGGAAGGTTTGCCCCTTTGTAAGCCGCTGAGACCGGTTCATGATGAAAGCTGGGCGGATTGTGATCTTCGCCCGCAGAAGAGACCTTGCCTTCTACGCTCCCGATTCCGTCCGTTACGGCAGAAACGGCATCAAAAGCGTTAACGAGACCGTGGCCGTAACCGTTATTCGGTGATTCCGGAAAAACGGAATCTGTCAGCTTTTCCGCGGTGCGCGTCAAAACGTCTTCCATTTCATCGACCGTAATAGAGGCGTTCGCCTGCCTTAACAAAGCCGCCGTCGCTGCCACATGCGGCCCGGCCATTGAAGTTCCGTCCCAGCCGCCTTCGTATGTTCCTCCAGGAATCGAAGAACGGATATTCACTCCCGGAGCCGAAATGTCCGGTTTTGTTTCATGATACGGTGAGGGGCCTTGAAGTGAGAAATCAGCGAGTTTCTTGTCGATGTCAGTCGCACCTGTCGCAAATGCTTCAGGATAATTGGCCGGATTTGCGATTGAACCCGGTCCTCCCGGTGTAAATAAGTCTTCATTTCCCGCAGAGAATTCCGGAAAAATCCCTGCCGCTCTCCACGCATTCACCATATCGCGGTACCACTCGTCCATTCCCGAACCGCCTGCCCAGGAATTATTAACAACATCCGGCGCCATCTCGGGATGCGGCGTGCCGTTTTTATCTTTAGGCGCGAGCACCCATTCACCGGCATCCAAAATATCGGCATCGGTTCCTCCGTCATCTGAAAATGCTTTTACTGCGATCCATTTCGCCCCCGGAGCCACACCGATTTGATTTGAGCCGTCAGGTTCTGAACCCGTCATGGTCCCTGTTACATGAGTGCCGTGTTCAAGATCATCGTAGGGAGCGTCTTTATGGGACACGGCATCATACCAGTTCATTTCATGAATCGGCGCTGCGGGATTTTCAGGATCGTAACCCCGGTATTTTTCCTTAAGCGCCGGATGATCCCACTGAACTCCCGTATCAATGGAGGCGACAACCGTGCCGGTTCCGTCGTATCCTGAGGCCCAGGCCTGCGGCGCATCAATTTGGCTGATATTCCATTCGATGCCTTCCTTTGCTTTGATCTCTTTTTGTTTTTTCTTCATTTGAAAAGGAGCTTTTGATTGTCGTTGAGTAAGCTGACGTTTTTCATTCGGAAGAACTTTTTCTACTTCAGGAAATGAGGCGGCTTTTTCCATTACCTCTTTCGAAGCAGTGACTGCCATTCCGTTGACAATATAATAGGAATGGATGTGATCAGCCTTGCCTTTCTTTTTTTGTTTTTCCAAATATGTTTTCAGATTCTGCTGCGCTTCATGAGCCGCCAGTTTTAAAGAAGAAACGACGGCTGACCGCTTTTGATATTCGGTTTTTGCTGCGGAAAGCGATTGAGACTTGGCGTTTTTTTCTGCTTCTTTGACCGCTTTTTTCGTATTGGCTTTTTCTTTAAATTTGATAAGAAACGTGACTTTATCATTTTTTTCAAAACGCTTCTTGACTGAATCGGAAATCTTATGCTGAATGCTCTTAGAGGAAGAAAGATCTTTGGTGAAAGAAACTGCTCCCGGTGTGCTGTTCGCTCCGGCTGCACCCGGAAACAGCAGTGAACTGACGACAATCGCGCTTAAAACGGAGCCTGTCCATCTGTTTCTCGTTTTTTTCTTCAATCGTATCCCCCCTTATTTGGTAACGCCCTATAAAATGTGTATCCCTCCTTCATAATTGGAATCGTTTGTCATTTTCGATGCTGTACGTTAAATGTAGACAATCTTCCATCCAGATATTGTCACATTCTGTAGAAAACCGTATGAAACTAAAAAACAATCAATTCGTCATAGGTATAAAGTTGCTTTTTTCACTGTATAGATTACGGGGATAGGAAGGAAGACTGTGCACAAAAGAAAAAGGACAAAACCATGTGGTCTTGTCCTTTTTTACATCAGCCGCGTTTGTTGCGGTTTCTTAAAAATGTAGGAATGTCGAGGGCATCATCCGCCGGCTGTGATGTATGGCGGTTCACCGTGTTTTGATGCTGTGTTTCTTCTCGTTTCGGCTCACGTTTCGCAGCGTTTTGGCCTTGAGATTTCAATCCTTGGTTTAAAGTCGGACGCTGCGGTTTTGAGTCATCTTTTTCCTGTTCGATAAAACCGGTCGCAATAACGGTGACGACGATTTCATCTTTCAGATTTTCATTGATAACTGAACCGAAAATCATGTTGACATCAGGGTCAGATGCAGAAGCGACGATGTCGGCTGCTTCCTGCACTTCGTAGAGGCTCAGGTTTGTACCTCCCGTAATGTTCATCAAAACACCTTGCGCTCCGTCGATTGCCGCTTCCAGTAACGGACTGGAGATCGCCTTTTTGGCGGCTTCAGCAGCACGGCTTTCGCCCGTAGCGATCCCGATACCCATCAATGCTGAACCTTTGTTGGACATGATGGTTTTGACATCGGCAAAGTCCAAGTTGATTAAACCAGGCGTCGCGATGAGGTCAGAGATACCTTGCACCCCTTGGCGAAGCACGTTATCAGCTTCACGGAATGCTTCAAGCATCGGTGTGTTTTTATCGACAATTTCAAGAATGCGGTCATTCGGAATAACGATCAGTGTGTCAACGGCTTCTTTCATTGCCGTGATACCGCCTGCAGCCTGCAGCTGGCGTTTTCTTCCTTCAAATGTAAACGGTCTTGTTACGACACCGACAGTCAAAGCGCCTAAGTCCTTTGCGATTTGCGCGATAACCGGTGCGGCTCCCGTTCCGGTACCGCCTCCCATTCCGGCTGTAACGAACACCATGTCAGCGCCTTTCAGCGCTTCTTCGATTTGTTCCTTACTTTCTTCAGCGGCTTTTTTGCCGACTTCCGGATTCGCTCCCGCTCCGAGACCGCGGGTCAGCTTTTCCCCGATCTGCATTTTCACTTCCGCTTTTGACAGGTTAAGAGCTTGCGCGTCCGTGTTCACCGCAATGTACTCTACACCCTGCACTTCATTTTCAATCATTCGGTTGACCGCGTTATTACCGCCGCCTCCTACTCCGATTACTTTAATTGATGCTAAGCCGTCTATGTTTGTTTCGAAATCCAACATGCTAAATCCTCCTAATCTGCCGAATGACTATCAATCTATTCCCAAAACATGCTTAATAGTTTTTTCATTTTGCTCGGTTTGTTGTGTTCGGCTTGTGTTTTTTGTTTTGCTTTTGGACGCTGCTGCGCCTCTGGCCGCTGATGATGTTCTTCTTCGTGAGAGACCGCGATTTCCTGCACGGCTTCTTCCGGCATATGAAAGCCTATTTTTCTTCCCTGAATTCTGGCATTTCGGCAGGCAAATTGTATCAAGCCGACACCCGTCATATACTGAGGGTCTCTTACACCGATATAATTCGGGCTTGCGACCCTTACATTGTGCCTCAGCACTTCCTGTGCCAATGAAAGCACTCCGGGCATTGCGGCCTGTCCGCCGGTCAGCACAAAGCCGCCGGGCAGATCTGTAATTCCCATATGCTCAATTTCGGCTGCGGCAATCTCAAGAATCTCTTCCACTCTTGCTTCAATAATATTGGCAATTTCCTGCTGTGTAAAAGATTGCTTTTGATTCGTTCCTATGACGGTGACTTCAAATACTTCATCTTCTGAAGCCTCATCGTAGAATGCATGTCCGAATTGTTTTTTTACTCTTTCAGCCTCTTCGGTGGAAGTGCGCAATCCGATCGATACATCTTTCGTGATGTTTTCGCCTCCGAGCGGAATGACGGCTGTCTCCTTCAGGTGCCCCTGTTCAAATACCGCCACCGTCGTCGAGCCGCCGCCGATATCAATCATGGCGACTCCGAGGTTTTTTTCGTCTTTTGACAAAGCCGCCGAACCGGCCGCAAGCGGCTGCAGGCAGATATCAGTAATTTCAACGCCCGCTCTCTCCACACAGCGAAGTAAATTATGTAAGATCGTTTTGGAGCCGGTAATCAGCGTGCCCTCTACTTCCAAGCGCACGCCGAGCATTTTTTTCGGATCGGTAATTTCGTCTCTTCCGTCAACGATAAACTGTTTCGGAACGACGTCTACGATCAGCTGCTCATGCGGAACTGACACGACCTGTGCCGCTTCCATTACCCTGCGGACGTCTTCAACGTGAATTTCTTTGTTTTCACTGGAAACAGCGACAACGCCGTTCGTATCTTGAATATGAATATAATTTCCATTAACGCCGACAATGGCTTTTTTCAGCGGAAAACCTACCATTCTTTCAGCTTGGTCAAACGCTTTTCTTATAGAATGAACGGTTTCATCTATATCAACGATTGAGCCTTTTTTCAACCCTTCAGACGGTACATTTCCCACTCCGATAATGTTAAGGGAATCATCTGTCATTTCTCCGACGATCACTTTTGTATTGGACGTACCGATGTCAAGACTGACGTAAAGTTCATTGTTGTTCATTCTATGGCACCTCCTCACATTTCGATCAAATTCTATTCTATTATTTGCGGAACAACAATACAATGAATGTGGCTTTACAAGTGTGTAACAAAAACAACAGCATCAACAAATTCTTATCTGATTTCTCACAATTTATGTTTAATGAAACTATTCGTTATATTCTATGTATATCCTCTTTTATATCGCATTTTTTTTATTTTTTTTAGAGACGGCCCACCTTACCGTAAGATTTCTTGTCACGGTGTCATACTGTGCAATCCAGATGCAAATATACCCGCTTTCCCTTAGTCTACACTAAGATGAACCTCCAGAAAAGCTATAGATATTGCCAGAAACATCCGAAAAAAGAAGAAACAGGAGGAAAATTCCAAATGTAATGCTCACTGCAGAAGACACGCCCATTGCATTGAGAATTTTCCGCTTGTCCGGCAGCCATATCCCGCGCAAAAACAAACATAGTCATAATGATTCCGCTATCGGTTATATCGGCTGCCCCGCTGATTGTAATAGATTCTTTTGAACCGCCTTTAAATTAGTTCTTTAGAACTATTAATCATTTTCTTTTTTCTTGCCGGATTTACCTTTGTTAAATTCTTCAAAATACGTAGCGACTTCTAAGTGGATAATCCCCTTTTTCCCGCCATCCAGCTGGGAAACGATAGAAGGATAGGTCTTCATCCGGCCGGCAAACGTTTTAATAGAAGCGGTAACTACATACCCGTCGTTCATATACAGCTTGATCCGGTCCTGATCCATTTTTACCGGTGTATAATAGATTTCAGAAATCGACTGCTTAAGCGAACCGGAAAGCTTATCAAGCTGCTCCGCCATTTTGACCCGCTTTTTCGCGTTTGTCCAGTCAACCAAAATCGGGCCCGCGTCATCCGGCGTGACTTCGTTCGGCAGCACAGTGCCGTTTTCGAGCACTTCATAATACACATCATGTCGCTGCAGATACGCGATCGTCTTGTATTCTTCAATGTGAATGCTGACTTTGTTAGGAAATACTTTTGAAAGTTCCGCCTTTTTCACCAGCTTATTCTGCTCAATCTTTTCTTCTGTTTGTTTCTTGTTCAGACTCCAGAACTCGGTTTGTCCGTTATGTATATCAGAAAGCGCGTTGATCTCTTTTACAGACACGTTTTCGTTTCCGGAAACGGTGACAGAAGACACTTTGCTGATCGGCATCTGCAAGTACACGATGATCAGCACCATCATAAAAAAGAGCACAATGAATGAAATCAGCCGCCGGTTTGCTTTTTGTTTCCGCTGCTCTTTGATTTTCGGAATCCGCTCTTCAATATTTACGATTTTTTCTCTTTCATGATTTGGGTTCACTGCCTGTCCACCTCACTAAGAATGAAACAGCTTGACATTCGTCTGATTGAAAAACAAACGGCATGCTGTGATGCCGTTTGACATTTGTTAAAAGTATATCACATGAGCTCATGTAATCAGAGAACCTTTTAACGATTCCCTCCGATGATTTCAACTTCTGTATGCATGTCAACATCATACTGCTCACGGATTGTCTTTTTCACATATTCAATCAGGTCGAGAACGTCCTTGGCAGTCGCTCCGCCGGCATTGACGATAAAATTCCCGTGCATTTCGGACACTTTTGCTCCGCCGATCTGATGTCCTTTTAATCCCGCTTTTTCAACGAGGTTTCCGGCATGATTCGGCAGCGGATTTCTGAATATGCTTCCGGCGCATGGGCTTGAATACGGCTGCGTATTTTTTCTGTAATCTTTGTTCTGCTGCATTTGCGCCGTAATGGCTTCCCGTTCCTTTTGCTCAAGCTGAAGAACTGCCTCGAGACAGACGCCGGGACGTTTTTTCTGCAAAACAGACGTTCTGTAGCTGAAATCCATCTCTTCGTTCGTCAGCCATTCGATTGTGCCGTCTTCAAATAAGATACGGGCTCTCACAAGAATCTCACTCATATCAGATCCGTGCGCCCCGGCATTCATATAGACGGCTCCGCCGATTGATCCGGGAATGCCCGCTGCAAATTCGAGACCGGACATTCCTTTTTTACTCATGGAAGTCGCAAGCCGGACGACCGAATAGCCGCCTCCGACCGTCACCTGATCACCGTCAATCTCCAAATGATCCAGACCCGCGCCCAGTTTGATGACAACTCCTCTTATGCCTTCATCAAGCACGAGCAGATTTGAACCGCGGCCGATAACCGTCCATGGCAGATCATGTTTTTTCACAATATCCATAATATCTTTGACCGCTTCCACACGGTTGGGGATGATCAAAATGTCCGCCGGACCGCCGATTTTCATCGTTGTATGGTTCGCGAGCGGTTCTTGTTCCAGCACTTTGCCGACTTCGCGGTCTCTTAATTCCTGAATTACGTTCTCCATCATAAACCTCCGCATTCCATTTGCTCTATTTTTTAATGTCTTCCATGATACTGTACAGTCTGGCTGCCGCATCGGGAACACCGAGTGATTTTGTCCGCTCACTCATGTCTTTTAGCGTTTCGTCATTCATTACGATTTTGTCCAGCGCAGCGATCAGTTTTTCTCCGCTGAGCTCGGTTTCTTTCAGTACAATTGCAGCGTCATGCTGGCTTAGCGCCTTCGCATTGACTTCCTGGTGATTGGCTGTCACATACGGGCTCGGAATGAGCACGCTCGGAATGCCGAGAGCGGTGATTTCCGCAATCGTCGTCGCTCCGGCTCTTGCCACAATGACATCAATTGATTGTAAGTACTCCGGCATTTGGTGCAAAAACGGTTTTGTCACCATATTATCAGCGGCTTTTCCGCCTTTCAGCTCAGCCGTTACCTTCTCGTAATGCACTTCCCCGGTAATATAAAGGACTTGGTAAGGTCTCGTTTTCAATTCTTCCTGCATATCTATAACGGCACGGTTAATGGGAGCCGCGCCTCTGCTTCCGCCGAAAATGAGCACCGTTTTTTGATTGTCTTTCAGCCCGAACTCAGTTAATGAGCGGCCTGTCTTAATAGAGACGACTTCAGAGGCTCTCGGGTTTCCCGTAAACACGACTTTTTCAGCAGGAAAATGCGATTTTGCCTCTTCAAAGCAAATTGCCACCTTATTAACATATTTCGAGAGAAACTTATTTGTGATGCCGGGCAGGCTGTTTTGCTCATGAATGATTGTCGGAATTCCCATTTTTGCCGCCGCGTATACGACCGGACCGCATACATAGCCGCCTGTACCGATAACGGCATCCGGTTTAAACTCTTTTAAATATGATTTGCTTTTCTTCACGCCTTTTAAGAAGCGCATGACGGTTTTTACATTTTCAAAAGAAAGTTTTCGTTTGAAACCTGTAATTTCAATGGCGCGAAACGGAATATTTTCCCGTTCAACAATTTTTTTCTCAAGACCGTTCTCTGTTCCGATATACAAAAATTCCACATCCGGATGCCGGCGCTGAACTTCTTTAATAAAGGCCAGAGCCGGATAAATATGTCCTCCGGTTCCGCCTCCGCTTACTGCAATACGCATTCGTATGTCCCCCTTAATCACATAGCGATAACCCTGTTTTTTAGGACAGGGTTATTGATGTTGTCTGTTTTTTTATAGATAACGAATAAATCATGAGTGATGAGGCAAGATACAGATCAATACCTCGAGTACCGGCTGACATTTAAAAGCACGCCGACCGCTGCGAGCATCAGCGTCAGTGATGAGCCTCCGTAGCTTAAAAACGGCAGCGTAATTCCTGTTACCGGGATCAGCCCCGTCACAACGCCGATATTAATCATGACTTGAATAGCTATCATAGAAATAATACCGATGGCGACAAAGCTTCCGTATAAATCCGGCGCGCCGAGGGCAATCCTGACGCCCCGCCATAATAAAATACTGAACAGCAGCAATATGAGCGAACCGCCGATAAAGCCGAGTTCCTCAGATAAAATAGCAAAAATGAAATCGGTTTGCGGCTCCGGCAGGTAAAAAAACTTTTGCCGGCTTTGACCCAGCCCCATCCCGAACAGTCCGCCCGGACCTACGGCATAGAGCGACTGAATGATCTGAAATCCGCTTCCAAGCGGATCCTCCCACGGGTTTAAGTAAGAGGTAATCCGTTTAATCCGATAAGGAGCGGACAGAACTAGTGCCGCAAATCCGCTTAAACCGATGAGTCCGAGAAACGCAAAATGAGCGATTCGCGCACCGGAAACAAAAATCATCACGATGCACGTGCCCACCATTACCGTCCCCGTTCCCAGGTCTGGCTGGCACATAATAATAATAAATGCAGAAAACACGATTCCGAGCGCGGGAACGAATCCGCGTCTGAATGACGTAATATTCTTCTGTTTTTCAGAAAGAAATTTAGCCAGAAACGCAATCATCGCGAGTTTCATAAACTCCGAAGGCTGAATGCTGAACGCTCCCACTCCGATCCAGCTTCTTGAACCGTTCCGCACCATTCCGACTCCCGGAATCAGCACAAGCACAAGCAGAAAAAAACAAATGATCAGAAGCAGCTTCGACCATGTGCGCCATGTCCAATAATCCACATTCATAATGAAAAACATGGCAATGACGCCGATTCCCGCAAACAGCAGCTGCCGTTTCGCGAAGAAAAACGAGTCGTCAAATTTATAATCCGCCCATACCGCACTTGCACTGTAGACCATAATTAATCCTATTGTTAAAAGCAATAACGTAATGATAACTAATAACAAATCAGGCGCTGTTTTTTTAGTAGTCAAAGCAATCGACACCCCAAGCATAAGTCATTTAGGGCTGCCGATGAACAGAGACAAGCCCTTACTTAAGCATATGCACGGCATCTATAAACATGTCACCGCGTTCTTCAAATGTTTTGAACTGATCCCAGCTTGCACACGCGGGTGACAAGAGGATGACGTCTCCTTCATTTGAGAGCGCAAACGCCGCAGATACTGCTTGTTCAACATTATCGACACGTTTGACATGTTGTATTCCCAGCTCATTGCCCAGTTTTTCTATCTTCGGCGCTGTCTGTCCGAACGTCAGGACCGCTTTGACATTGTCCATATACGGTTTCAGGTCGTCAAAACCGTTGCCGCGGTCCAGTCCGCCTGCAAGCAGAATAACCGGTGCTTTGAACGCGGAGAGCGCTTTGCTTGTGGCCAAAATATTCGTCGCTTTGCTGTCATTATAAAATTTACGATTCTGGATCGCAGTTACATACTGCAGACGGTGTTTGACACCGGTAAAGCTTGTCAGCACCTTCTGAATCGCTTTATTAGACGCGCCCGCCGTTTTGGCTGCGGCTACAGCGGCTAATATATTTTCTAGATTGTGCGCGCCCGGCAGTACGATGTCATCAACAGGCAGAATCGCTTCATCGCCGAACATCAGCATTCCGTCTTTAATGAATGCGCCGCTTGACAGTTCCTGATGAACTGAAAACGGAACGATGCCGGCTTTTCCGCTTTCGGCAAGCCGCACGACTGTTTCATCGCTTTGATTCACGATGGCCGTATCACTCTCAAGCTGATGAAGATACACGTTCTGCTTGGCTTTTTCATAGTTTTCACGGCTGTGATGGTAATCCAAATGAGCGTCGAACACATTTAAAATCAGGCCGATTTCAGGTCTGAACGCATGAGTCCCCATAAGCTGGAACGAAGAAAGCTCTGTGACGATCCATTCATCACCGTCAGCATGATAAGCCACTTCACTGGCGACAGTGCCGATATTCCCTGCGATCAGCGTCTTTATCGAATCAGCTTTCAGCATTTCATAAATCAGGGTCGTCGTTGTTGTTTTCCCGTTTGAACCTGTAATGCCGATGAATTTTGCATTGGTGATATAATACGCAAGCTCGATTTCCGTCCAGACCGGGATGCCTCTTCTTTGCGCTTCCTCCACCATGATATTTTCATACGGGATTCCGGGATTTTTGATCAGAATGGTAATGTGATGCTGATCAAAAAGTGACGTCGGATGCTCACCGCAGATGACTTCAATTCCTCTTTCTGAAAGCCTTTGGGCAGGTTCGTTCTCTTCAAAGGCTTTTTGATCATTCACGACGACGTTAATGCCTTTTTCATGAAGAATCGACGCAGCCGCATATCCGCTTTTCGCCAGTCCGAGGACCAGAAAGTTTTGTTTTTGCAAAAAAAGTTCGTTTTCCACTTATAACCACACCTCGATGTAAATTCCTAAAACGGCAAGCAGCAGTCCCGCAGTCCAGAATGTGACGACAACTCTCCATTCAGACCATCCGACCAATTCGTAATGGTGGTGAAGCGGACTCATCTTAAAGATTCGTTTTCCTGTCGTTTTAAAGCTGATGACTTGTAAGATAACAGATAAGGTCTCAATAACAAATACTCCGCCGATAATGACGAGCAGAATTTCAAGCTTCGTCAAAATGGCAACGGTCACGATCGCTCCTCCGAGCGCAAGCGAACCGGTATCCCCCATAAATACCTTGGCGGGATGGGCGTTGAATACAAGAAAACCGAGAACGGCGCCGACAACGGCAACCGAGAAAATCGCAACGTCATATTGTGACTGGTTCCACGCAAGGATGGCGAAAGCGCCGAATGCGATAGCCGCGGTACCGGACAAGAGACCGTCCAGACCGTCTGTCAGGTTGACGGCATTTGAACCTCCGACAAGCATAAAGAGAACGAGGATAAAGTATCCCCAGCCGAGATCGATTGACAGATGTGTGCCCGGCACCCTGATGCCGGTTGAAAAATGGCAATAATGATATACTCCGTAAAATACAATGGCTATAATGATCTGGCCGATCAATTTCTGCTTCGACGTCAATCCGAGATTCCGTTTCATTACTACTTTAATATAGTCATCCAGAAAGCCGAGCAGGCCGTATCCGATCGTGACAAACAGCAGAAGAAACATTTCCGCGCTCAGATGCGAAAATTTCTGCGTCATGACAATCGCCGTAATGGCGATGGATACAATAATCATGACTCCGCCCATCGTCGGCGTCCCTGATTTTTTCATATGTGATTTCGGCCCCTCTTCCCTGATACTTTGGCCGAATTTTAAACGTCTTAAAAACGGGATAAGAATCGGAGATATCAGAACACTGATTAAAAATCCCATTATTATTGTAAATAAAATCACTTGCTCAAGCATTGCTCTTTTCTCCTCCCGTTTCGTTCAAACGACATACGTATTTATCATATTCACATTGTGTCCCCGTAATTCTTTTCATTTCCCTCATTCTAACACTCTTTCCTGTTTTACTTTTTATTCAGCTCAACAATAGCTCTTCCCGCTACTTCGGCGTCATCAAAGTCGAATGTTTCATTGCCGATCTGCTGATAGGTTTCATGCCCTTTCCCGGCAATCAGAACCACATCTCCCTTTTTCGCGTTGGCAATGGCAAAAAAGATAGCCTGCTCGCGGTTTGCGATACTGTGATAGTAGGTGCCTTCTACCCCTCTTTCCATATCTCTTAATATGGCCAGCGGGTCCTCGCTTCTCGGGTTATCTGAAGTAAAAATCGGTTCGTCGGCAATCCGCACCGCAATTTCCGCCATTTTCGGGCGTTTCGTTTTGTCCCGGTCTCCGCCGCATCCGACGACGACGAAAAGCTTGCCCTCTGTCATGTCTTTGCATGTATTCAGAACGTTTTCCAGACTGTCAGGCGTGTGCGCGTAATCGACGACCACAGGAAACGGCTGATTGTGATTCACCAGTTCAAACCGGCCTCTGACACCTTGCAGCTCTTCAAGAGCGCTTGTGATCGTATCAAACGGCAGACCCGCTGCGATCGCTGTCGCCGCTGCAGCCAGTACGTTATACACGTTGAAGCGGCCGACGAGTGAAACTGTGACCTGCTTTGTTCCTTTTGGCGTAACAAGTTCAAAGCTTGTGCCTTGCGCAGAGATCGCGATTTGTTTCGCCATGACATCGGCATCATTCTCGATTCCGTATGTAAGGATGTGCGCCGCCGTCATTTTTTCAAAATAAGCACTGGCTTTGTCATCTGCGTTTAAAACGGCCCGCTTCGGCTTTTCATGGTTAAAGGAGCCGCCCAGCTGGGAAAACAGGAGGCTTTTAGCCTGTCTGTAGTCTTCCATCGTCTTGTGATAGTCTAAATGGTCCTGCGTCAGGTTCGTGAATACGGCGATATCATAATCGCAGCCGTGAACCCTGCCGAGTGACAGAGCGTGAGAAGACACTTCCATAATAGCTGTGTCAACATGCTCATCATTCATTTTCTTGAACGTTTTTTGCAGTGTGACGCTTTCGGGCGTTGTATTTTTGACCGGGAATGTCTCATCCCCGATTTTAATGTACATCGTTCCGATTAAACCGGTCTGTCTTCCCGCTTTTTTGAAAATCTCATCAACCATGTGCGTCGTTGATGTTTTGCCGTTTGTTCCGGTGATGCCGATAAGCTGAAGCTGCTTTGTCGGCTGCCCGTAAAACGCGTCAGAAAGAACGCTGAGCGCCCGCTGTGACCGGCGGACGATAATGACAGGAACATCGACGTCAAGCTCTTTCTCGGCAACGATGGCCGCTGCGCCGTTTTCTGCGGCTTTTTGGGCGAAATCATGTCCGTCTACCGTATACCCTTTTATACACACAAAAAGACTCCCTTTTCTCACTTCCCTGGAGTCCATCTCAATTGAAGTTATGTCAGGGTCATGAAAGTCATTTTGAACAGGTTCGGCCATTAAATATGTAAGCAGCTTTGTAAGTTTCATTGTATCAAACCTCTCAGAAATTCTATTCATTCTTTTATCATGATAACCGTTTATAAAAGTCAGAATGGCTTTTAAACATACAGTTCATATTTTAGCGTAAATAAAAGGATACATCCAGTTAATCTTAAAAGTTATCTTCTTTTTTTCTCTTTACGATAAGAGGCAGCCGAAAACAATCGGCTGCCTCAAAAAGACTCATTCTTCACTCAAGTAAACACGGATCTTTGAGCCTTCTTTTACTTTCGTTCCGGCTGCAGGTGATTGTTTCACAATTTTGCTTCCTTTTCCTGAGGAGTCAATATTCAAATTGACAAGCAGCGACTCAAGATCAGAGACAGACATCCCTACAACATTCGGAACCTCTATTGTTTTTGTGTCGTTCCATTGATATTTTTTCTCGATTTGATTTTTTCGCGGTTTCACGCCGAGCTCAGGCAGACTGTCTCTCATCATATTTCCGACAATCGGCGCGGCGACGGTTCCCCCGAATTGAATCGTGCCTTTCGGATTATCAACCGCGACATACACGACAAGGCTCGGGTCATCAGCCGGCGCAAAGCCGATAAAGGAGACGATATGGTTGTTTTCGAGATATTTGCCGTCTTTGACCTTTTGTGCGGTACCTGTTTTTCCGCCGACGCGATATCCTTCCACAAAAGCATTCCGCCCCGTTCCCTGAGCGACGACGCTTTCTAAAGCATATCTGATCTGCTTTGACGTTTCCTGGGAAATAACTTGCCTTTTCGCAATCGGCGATTGTTTCTTAACAGTTTTTTTCGTAACGGGATCAACCCACTCTTTGGCGATAAACGGAGTATAAAGCGTTCCGCCGTTTATTGCTGCGGAAACGGCTGCCACCTGCTGAATCGGCGTGACGGAAACCCCTTGTCCGAAAGCGGTTGTCGCCTGTTCGACCGGGCCGACTCTGTCAAGCGGAAATAAGATCCCCGTTCCTTCCCCTTGCAGATCAATGCCCGTTTTCTTTCCAAAGCCGAAGTCCTTAATATATTGAAACAGCTTTTGTTTTCCGAGTCGTTCCCCGAGCTGTACAAACCCGGGGTTGCAGGAATTTTGAACGACTTCAAGATAAGATTGCGAACCGTGGCCGCCCTTTTTCCAGCATCGGAGGCGGGCGCCGTCGACCTCGGCAAATCCTTTGTCATAAAAGTGGTCTCTTTGCAAGTTTACTTTTTGCTCTTGGAGCGCCGCCGCAAGCGTAATAATCTTAAAGGTCGAACCCGGTTCATATGTGCTCCATACCGGCAGGTTCCGGTTGTAAACGGACGGATCCACCGATTGATAGTCAGCCGGATCAAAATCAGGACGGCTTGACATGCCGAGCACTTCCCCGTTTTTCGGATTCATTGCGACCGCAATCATTCCGTCCGGGTTATATTTCGCCGCTGCATTGTCGAGCTCCCTTTCTATAATCGTCTGAACCTTGGCGTCAATCGTCAATTTCATATCAAGTCCGTCTTTCGGAGGGGTGTAATCATCCGCTTCATCAGGCATTTTCTTCCCCTTGGCATCCGTATAAAATTTCACAGATCCCTTTACACCTTTTAAGTCATCATCATAATAAGCCTCCAATCCGAGAAGGCCCTGGTTATCAATACCGGCAAAACCGAGAACATGGGACAAAAAGCTTCCGTACGGATAATGGCGGATGCTGTCTTCAGCCACATAAACCCCTTTTAAGTCGAGCGCTTTGATTTCTTTCGCTTTTTTATTGGAAATTTTCCGCCCCTCGGGTGAGATTTTTTCTATGGAGGTTTTCTTAGTAATGTGTTTGTAGACCTTCTCTTCCGACATATTTAAAACTGACGCGAGAAGTTTGCCCGTTTTTATGGGATTTTGGATCTGGCGCGGTACGACAAAGACGGTCGGCGCGCTTTTATTAGTAGCCAGCTTCACGCCGTTTCGGTCAAGGATCTCTCCCCGCTCAGGCTCAAACGGCAAATTCCGGCTCCAGGAATCCTTAGCCAGTGAAGTCAGCTTTTCTCCCATCACAAATTGGACATAGCCTAATCTGCTGTCAATGATCAAAAAAATGATTACGCCAAAAAGCAAAACCAGTAATAAACGTTTTCGAACCGTTACATTTGAAACGCGCAAGGGACCGTCCACTCCTTATTTAGGCTTGTTTCAATTTATGCCTCAGCTTGGACACATAGAACGGCGGCGCATAAAAAAGAAGCCCGCGGGCATCCGCGGACTTCTCTGTCCCGTTAATCAGGATTTTTAAATTTCACCTTGATCACGGTATTTTCTTTCAGTTCTTTGCCTTTTTTCACACTTTGGCTTGAAGCGTAACCTTCACCGCTCACATCAATGTGAATGCCTGATACTTTGCTGAATTGAAGCACTTCCCGTCTCGACCATCCGGCCATATCCGGCATCGTCATCTTTCCGTCTGTTTTTAAGAAGATTTTCTGATTGGTGATCACATCTTCTCCGGCTGTCGGATACTGCTCTTTTACGGCAACATCGCTGCCGATGACAATCGGTGTGAGATGTTCATTTTTCGCTTCCTTCTCAGCGCTCTTGACCGTCTTATCAGTCAGGTCAGGCATCTTTTGGCTTTTCGTTTCTTCCTGACCGGAATCTGTTTTTTCCGTCGGTTCGATATTCATGTAGTGGAGGCTGTTTTTCATCGTCGGGTTAAAGATTTCCGCGACAGGATCAGAGCTGCTTTGGCCCGCTTTTAATTGCGGCTGCTGCACGGCTACATAGATGACGAGCTTAGGATCATTTTTCGGCGCCATGCCCATGAATGAAAACACATAGTTGCTCGTTCCCTTTAAATATCCGCCCGTCCCGGCGATTTGCGCGGTTCCCGTTTTACCCGCGACGTCAAATCCTTCAATTTTATAAGGTTTTCCCGTTCCGATGTCTGACGTCACGACTTCTCCGAGCAGATTCCGGACTTTTTTCGCCGTATCGGCCGAAATCGGTGTGCCTACTTGCTCTGGTTTTGTCTGCTTGACGACTTTTTTCGTATCGGGGTCGACAATATGATCAATGACGTAAGGTTTCATCATTTTGCCGTTATTGGCAATCGCCGTGACCGCCTGCAGCTGCTGGATCGGCGTTATCGCCGATGCTTGGCCGTAAGCCGTAGACGCTTTGTCAAAATCATATTTGTAGTTAATTTTACTTGATACTTCACCGGGCAGATCAACCCCTGTTTTTTGATAGAGCCCGAATTTGTGCAGGTACTCATTAAACCGGTCAAACCCCAGTTTTTCGTTGGCCAGTTTGGCAAAAGCAACATTTGAAGACCTCATAAGGCCGTCATGGAAGCTTGTCATGCCCCAGCCGGCGCCATCGTTCCAATCTTTAACAGGTCCGCCTCCCACTTTATATGTTCCTGATTTATATTTCTCGTTTGCGGAAAACACATTTTCCTGAATCGCCGCGGCAAGCGTAAAGATCTTCATCGTCGATCCCGGTTCATATGCGTACGACACTAAGTCGTTGTAATAATTGGTGACGTTTCTGATATTCGGGTCAAAACTCGGACGCTGCCCCATCGCAAGCACTTTGCCTGTTTTCGGTTCTACGACAGCCGCCATAATTTTTTTCGGTTTATATTTTTCCGCTACTTTCGTCATGCTGTCTTCTAAAAAGGTTTGAATTTTCTGATCAATGGTTAAATATACATTGTCACCGTTTTTAGGTGCGGTGATTTTTTCGTTGCTGTTCGGAAGTTTCCAGCCGGATTTATCACTTTCGTAAGTGACGGATCCGTCGCGTTCCGTCAGATAGTTGTTCAGTATTTTTTCAAGCCCTAAAGAGCCTTGTATCTCGTTTGTTTTTTCATTCACATCGGCATAGCCGAGAACATTTGACAAAAATATGCCGTTCGGATAGTAGCGCTTCGTATCTCTTAAGAAAGAGATACCCGGAAGATTCATTTTTTCGATCTTTTGTTTTTTCGCATAAGAGATATCGCGGCCGGCTGAACCGAATTCCACCTGCTTCGCGCCATCCCTGTTTAAGATGTCCAGAATCTTGCTTTTATCAAGATTAATAACGGTCGCCAGTTTTTCCGCCGTTTTCTCTTTGTCTTTGACATGCTGAGGATGCTTCGGATCACTCGTCATTTTTTTATCAAGCACGGCAATGAGCTTATATGTCGCCGTGTCCTCTGCAAGCACTTTGCCGTTCCGGTCAAGAATAGAGCCGCGGCTCGCTTCTATCGTCCGCTTTTTTTCGTGCTGCTCGGTCGCTTTTGTTGCAAGTTCTACACCGTTTGCTTTACCGGTTAATTGAATGTACGCCATTCTCCCGAGAATGACAAAGAAAAAGAGAGCGAAACAAATACTGAGTATCGCTGCTCCTCTGTTCATAAACTTATTTTTTTTCGGCATGGGTTATCATTCCTGTATGTTTTTCACTTTTTTATCTTTCAGATTCAAACCGTGCTTTTTAGCGATATCCATCAGGCGCTGCGGCTGGCTTAAGTCAGCAGCCGTCTTTTCGAGATCACCGATCTGCTTATTCTTCTCAGATACTTTCTCCTCCAGTTTTTGCACCTCAATATTGGATTGGTACGCCGCGTATGCCTTTGATACGATAAACATTGATGTGGAGAGAACGGCAATGGCAAACAGGACGAGCAGCACCTTTTCCCCGAGTGTAATGGAAGCCCTCTTTTTGACAATCACCTTTTTTTCGGGACTTATCACTGGCCGTTGTTGTTTTTCCTGCTGGTAAGCTAAGTTGCTCATAGGCTGATGACCTCCTTTAATGTTGTCATTTGCTGCCCGTTATTTTCGTTTCTCCGCAATGCGGAGCTTCGCTGACCGGGCGCGGTTATTTTCTTCAAGCTCCTCTTTTGATGCCGTAATGGGCTTTCTCGTAATCAGTTTTAATTCCGGTTCAAATTCTTCCGGTATCACGGGAAGACCCGGAGGCAGTTCGGGAAGTGATGATTTTTCCTTGAATGTCGTCTTGCACATTCTGTCTTCCAGCGAGTGAAAAGTGATCACAGACACCCTTCCGCCCGGCTTCAGCACCTCTATCGCTTGCAAGAGGGCCTCTTCAAATACTTGAAGCTCGTCGTTTACGGCGATTCGAATGGCTTGGAAAACACGTTTGGCCGGATGACCTCCGCTTCTTCTCGCCGGAGCCGGTATCGCGTCCTTTATTAGATCGACCAGTTGGCCGGTTGTTTGAATAGGCGATTTTTCTCTAGCCTCTTCAATTTTTCGGGCGATCTGCTTGCTGAATTTTTCTTCTCCGTATTTAAAGAAAATCCTCACAAGGTCCTCATACCGCCATTCATTTACGACTTCTTTCGCCGTAAGGGCGGCCGACTGGTCCATCCTCATGTCCAGCGGTGCGTCATGATGATAGCTGAATCCCCGTTCCGGTGTATCAAGCTGCGGAGAGGATACTCCTAAATCAAATAAAATTCCGTCAACACTCGTAATGCCGTGTTCATGTAAACACTCTTTTAAATAACGAAAGTTGCTTTTCACCAGAATAAGCTGTCCTTTGTATTCGGACAATGTTTTCTTTGCGTTTTCAAGTGCTGTGTCATCTTGGTCAAAGGCGATCAAGCGTCCTTTTTCCGATAATTGCTGCAATAAATATGTACTGTGCCCGGCGCCGCCAAGGGTGCAGTCCACATAGGTTCCGTCCGGTTTGATATTTAAACCGTCGACGGTTTCACGAAGAAGTACTGTCTTATGCTGAAACATTTGTGTCGGTCCCACCTTTATAAGGAATGAATTGAATTGTCAGTTGTTGTTGTGATGCACGAAGATCCATTATATATCAAATCCAATCATGTTTTCAGCAATTTCAGCGAA
This sequence comes from Bacillus sp. ChL18, assembly GCF_026241425.1. Lineage (NCBI taxonomy): Bacteria > Bacillati > Bacillota > Bacilli > Caryophanales > Bacillaceae > Bacillus > Bacillus sp. ChL18. Next base: position 1,549,738 of record NZ_JAPHWE010000001.1, read on the forward strand.
TGAATCTTCTTGCTCTTCTGTGTATTGTTCCCATATTACCTTACTCCACAATTCAATTCGATTGGAAACCCCGATGACAACACATTCTTTTTCCAGTTTTGCGTAATTCAGAAGAGATGACGCAATATTAACCCTTCCCTGCTTGTCCAGTTCGCATTCGGTCGCACCGGAAAAAAAGAATCGGGTAAATGCGCGGGCGTCTTTTTTGGTGAGCGGCAGAGCCTTCAGCTTTTCTTCAATCAGCTTCCATTCATTCATCGGATAGCCGAAAAGGCATTGGTCCAGTCCTCTGGTCAGCACGAACTGCTCACCGAGGCCTTCTCTGAATTTTGCGGGTACGATCATGCGGCCCTTTGCATCAACAGTATGCCGGTATTCACCCATAAACATGATAAGGACCCCCACTTTCTCCCCTAAACTCACCACTATCCGCCACTTCTCTCCACAACCTCATTTTACACTGTTTACACATAAAAAAAAACCCTGAACTATTCAGGGTTCTTTAAAACTTTATTTCAAAGTTTGACAATCTGATGTTGGTTTTGAAAAGAAAATGGCAGATGTTTGAAGGTTGTGAAGAATTTTGGACCGTAGCGGTTCAGATAATACATCACATTCCAAATCCGTTCCTGCGGAGCGCCGAGCGGTCTGATGCTGTTTTGGATTCTTTCATAGTCACGCAGCACAAAGCCTTCTTTTTCTTCAATTCTTTTCGTTACCGTCCGTTCTAAAAACAAGAGCTGATCTTGAATGAAGGCGGCATTCTTCTGTAAGAGCGGCTCAAGGCTTGAATCGACTTTCAGCGCTTCGTCCCTTGCGCGTTTATGGACAGCTTCAATCTGCGACTTCGCCTGTTCCATTACAGAAGAAAACTCTTCCGGAATCTGCTCTTCAAAATAAGTGTCTTTCAGGTGTCCGGTGCCGTGTTCAATCGCTTCCTGAAGCGGGATATTCCGTTCTGAAAGCTTCTTTTCAATATGGCGCTCAAGAATCGTAATGTTCAGTCTCGGCACTACCGGCGTCATGCGAAAGCCCATTAATGAGAAAGCCTGCTTCAGCTCACCCCAATAATTGATCTCCCCCGGCCCCGCGATAAACGCCAGAGTCGGAATGAGAAACTCCTGCATAAGCGGCCTTGTCACAACGTTATTGCTGAAACATTCCGGTTTTTCTTCCATATGGGTATGAAGCTCGTCGTTCGTCCACTTCAGGTCAAGCTCCTTAATGACAAAAACGCCGTTTTCTTTTTCAATTAAGAAACGCTCTCCCTCGTGTTCGTAAAACAGATTGGCCTGATCTTTGTCCGATTCAATAATCGGGTGATAACCGGCTTCCCGCATAAGACTCTGCTGGTCTGACACGGCTTTGGCAAGCTCATGATTGTGTTTTAAAATCTGCTGAAACATACTCGTTTCCAGCTTTTTAATCCCCGGATCTCCCGAATTCATCAGAATAAGGCCTTCTTCTTGAAACAAGTCGGCGATCAACAGCTCAAAAAAGTCCGTGAATGTCTCTGATGAGCGTAAACATCGCTTCACGTTTTGAAGGAGTGTGTTTGTGTGATCCGTTTCCTCAAAAGCAGCGAACACTTCATCAATCCAAGCCGCGCATTTTTCCTGATCAAGCTCGGTTTTAGCCGCCGATGTTTTTTTCCAGTACGACTGCGGCAGTTTCTGTTTCACCGGACCTTTATTCTCTGCTGACGTATGCACAAAATTGATTTCTTCCAGATCGTGATCTTCACCCGCCACCCAGAAAATCGGAACGACAGGAATCTGTAACACCTCTTCCTGCTGTCTGGCAAGTACGATAATGGAGATAATTTTATGTATGGTGTAAAGAGGCCCCGTTAAAAGACCGGCCTGCTGGCCGCCTACAACCGCTGCGCTTTTTGGATCTCTCAGTTTTTCGATGGAGGCCTGCATGGCGGCGGAGTGAAATTTTTCGTGATAGGAGGATAAATAATCCGCTAATTCCTCTCTGGCAAACGGCCGCGAAGACAAGTCACGAAGCCGCTTTTGCCATACGTCCTCTGAATGAATATCATAATCAAAAAATGAAGACATGTTTTCTCCATCTATATAGTGCTGCACAAACTTATTTTGACTTTTGATGGAAAGTTCAGTTAGCTGCATCTGTCTGGAACTTCCTTTCTCCAATAAATAGTTAGGTTTCCGAAATGAGTATAGCATGTTACCGGAAAACCTCAAAAGACTTTGTTTCAGTTTCTTTCTAACGCTTTTATGCTGCGGTGTAAAAACGTGAGATGAACGTCCGGCAATCCGCGGCTTTCCGCTTCTTTTACAAGGTAGCCGATAATCGCATCGGCCTCTGTCCGCCTGCCTGCCATGATATCGACGAGCATGGAAGAATGATTTTTTTCCGTCAGTCTGCAAACTTCGCAAACCTTGTTCCACGCTTTTTCTCTATCGGCGAGGCCAAGAATTGTCTCCGCTTCTTCAAATACGTTTCTCATATACTTTTTGTAAGCGTTATTTCTTAACAGCTCTCCGTTTTTCACCCGCAGCAATGCAGTTAACGGGTTGATGCATACATTTATGATCAGTTTTCCCGTTAACAGCCGATACCAGTCGTTTTCATCATATACGGGAAAATCCCGGTGCATGCCGGAAAAGATGCTTTTGAGCGTTTCCGGCCGGGATGCGCTGAATACACTCCATCTTACGGCTCCCGCTCCCGTATGTTCAACGGCATGATCTGATATCTTTTTTGCTCCGTGCTCAACAGTGCCGGCATAAAGCGAATGATCTGTTTGCCAATCTTTCATGTCGTGTATGTGTCCCATGCCGTTTTGCAAAAACAGCACATTCGTCCCTTTTATCGTCTCAAGATCCCGCAGCACAGCACTGAGCTGGTGCTGTTTAACGGCTGCGATTAAGAGGTCGAATCCGGAAGTGATGCCCGTTTGCGCTCTGCATGCCGCCCTACATTCTATTCCGTCTTTCACAAGCCGTATACCGCCTGAGTTAATCGCATCAGCCTGCTCCGTCCGCCGCGTAATGACCGTTACCTGATGGCGGGACGATAAGTAGTAAGCACATAAAAGGCCTACCGCTCCGCCGCCGATAATTCCGATTTTCACACTGTCACACCCTATATCTGCATTTTTCCATATTATCATAGCAGAAGCCGCCGCAAATTACTTCAATTTCGTTTTGAGCAAAAAGACTGGCAAGCATATTATAGTTGGAATTTTCAATTAAAGCGTTTACAATAATGGTAGAACACAACAAAGGGGGAGTTTGTGTTGAAAATAGAGCGACTGCTCATCAACTTTAAGACACTCGAAGAATTTAAAAGGTTTAAGGAATACGGGATGCAGGAGCTGTCGATGCTTGAAGATCTTCAGGATAATATCATTGAAAATGACAGCACCTCGCCTTTTTACGGGATTTACTTCGGGGATAAACTAGTGGCGAGAATGAGTTTATATCAGGTAAACGGAGGTGCGAATCCGTATTTTGATCAGCGTCAGGACTTTTTGGAACTTTGGAAGCTTGAGGTTCTTCCGGGCTATCAAAACAACGGATACGGAAAAGCGCTTGTTGATTTTGCAAAATCCTTCAGAATGCCGATCAGGACAAATTCACGCATGAAATCAGCAGATTTCTGGGATAAGATGAATTTTGAGCCCGTTAAATATGATATGGCGCGTGATAAAGGAGAAAATCCTTATATCTGGCATCCCGATATGGACGGTGAAATGACATCCGGAGAAACGGCATAATAAAAAACCGGCCGGGCCGCCGCCCCCAGGCCGGTTCATTTTACAGGCTCTGCGCCGATTTTCTGTCGTCTTCTTTTGAATTTACCATCCTTCTCGCTCTGTCCATAATGTCAATTAACGCTTTATAATCTTCTTCCGTCATCTCCAGCTTGTTTCTCAAGCTTTCATTTTCCTCACGCAGATCCTCGACTTCTTTTTGCAGCGCGGTCAGCTGTTCTGTGAGTTTTTCTTTTTCATGACGCACATCCGCTGCGGCCGGCGACTCTTTAAATTGCTGCAGAAACAAAATGACATCATCAATGGACAGCTCTTTTTCTCCTTCCGCCCTGCGGATCGGAGGCTGTTTGACGGTTCCCGGCAGATTGGCGGAATGCACCCCGATCTGCTTTCTTAATTCCTTCCGCTGTTTTTTCGCAAGTTCTATCCCTGACTGATATTGTTTTCTGACATAAGAATTCCATCTGAACCCGCAGGCGGCAGCCGTTCTCGTCAGCGCTCTGCCGACTTCTTCAAAAGCGGAAAGCTGGGTCCCGCCTTCCCGAATATGCCTGAGCACCACTTCGGCCAGCAGCAAATCTTCATCTTGCGTCCACGCGTCTTGTCTCGTTATCGTCAATCGTATCTCCCTCCATATTTGCTCATTTACCTCATACATATGCCGCTGATAGATTAGATAGACTACTGGCGCTCACAATTTTTTCGGCGGAAGCAGGCCGGAGGGGCAAAAAAAAAGAAAAGCGCAGGAACCGAGATTCCCGCGCTTTTCTTCATACATTAATTGCTTTTAACATTTATGTCTTTGCCGTTGTATGATCCGCATGCTTTACATACACGGTGAGACAATTTCATCTCTCCGCATGACGGGCATTCTGTCATACCAGGTACATTTAGTTTGAAATGTGTACGGCGCAATCTTTTTTTCATTTTAGAAGTTCTTCTAAAAGGTACAGCCATTATTCCCACCTCCTTAAAGAGTTAAGATTCATCATCTTGTGTTAAGAGCTTTTTCAGATCTGCAAGTCTGGGGTCGATTTGATTTTTCTTGTCTTCCTCAGAAATCACTTGCCAATCCTTCCCCACTTGGGGAGCGGCTCCTTCTTTTTGTTCAGTTTCACAAAAGACTTGCATAGGAATTTCTAAAAGAATCTCTTCTTTTACGATCGGAGTTAAGTCGACGGTATCGTCTTCAGCAATATGAACGTCCTCATCTTCTATATCATCCGACTTATGAAATCTAAACAGTTCTTTTGTCGCGATTGTAAATGGATACGGCACATCAACTAAAGTTCTTGAGCACGGCAAAACCATTTCGCCTGAAATCGTAAAGTCAAACGAAACTTGCTTGGATTCAATCTCCGCGCGGCCCTTCACCCGGACGGGAGAAATGCGGCGGATGTCAGAATTCAATTTTGTCAGCTCATTTAACTCAACTGTTTCATCAAATTCAAAGCTCTTTTTCGCCATTTGATGAAGCTGATAAATCGTCCATTTCATTTGTATCACCTCAGGAAAGCAACAAACATGATTATAGCTTTTCAGAATGTTTTTGTCAATATTTTTTCTTTACAGCATAATGCCGCCGTCATGCAATCGTTGACAGCCGGATAGGCTATGCATACACTAAACGAAACGGACTAAAATATGCACTTCATTTGCAAATGTACCACACGAAGCAAAACATAGCAAGAAAGGCGGGACAAATATGAAAGCAGTCGGCCTGGTTGTTGAATATAATCCCTTTCATAACGGACACCGCTATCATGCGGAACAAGCAAAAATCAAAACGGACAGCAGCGTCGCGGCGGCGGTGATGAGCGGCCCTTTTTTGCAGCGCGGGGAACCGGCCGCCGTCTCAAAGTGGGCCCGGACAAAAATGGCGCTGGAAAACGGCGTGGATATCGTCATTGAGCTCCCTTATATATATGCCGTACAAAAAGCGGAATTATTCGCGCGCGGCAGCGTTTCGCTTCTTCATCATTTAGGATGCAGCAGCTTGTTTTTCGGCAGCGAAAACGGGCGGATCGAACCCTTTATTGAAGCGTCTGAAGCGTTCAGCCGAAAGGAAGATGACTGCAGCCTGATTCTGAAAGAGGAGCTGAAAAAGGGTCTCAGCTATCCGGCCGCCGCCTCAAAAGCTTTTTCACACATATTCAAAGGGCGGGACATGCTCGATTTGTCCAAGCCGAACAATATTCTCGGTTTTCACTACGTTAGAGCGATACACACCTCCGGTTCCGCTATGAAGCCTTATACAACAGCCAGAATCGCTTCCCAATATCATGACGCCGAGCTGCCCGGAGATAACAGCCGGATAGCCAGCGCAACAAGCATCCGGAGAGCGCTGATAGAAAAAGGAACGGCGGCCGCAAAGAGCTTTCTCCCGGAAGCATCTGCGCGTCAGCTGGAGGCATACAGAAATTCATACGGAATATGGCACAGCACGGAAGACTATTTTTCATATGTAAAATACAGCCTCAGCACTCTTTCCGCTGAAGAATTGAGCCGAATCTATGAAGTGGAAGAAGGCCTTGAGCACAGAATTCTGCGCACCATCAGACAAGCCCGATCCTATCGCGAAATGATGGAACGATTGAAAACAAAACGATACACGTGGACGAGGCTGCAGCGGATGAACACGCACATTCTGACACGGACGAAAAAAGAAGACATGCATCGGCTCTTGCAGCCTTCAAGCGCTCCTTATATCCGTCTTCTCGGAATGACGAAAAAAGGACAGGCGTACCTGTCGGCAAAGAAAAAAGAGCTTACCGCACCTCTCGTCAGCAAGCTCTCTTCTTTCTCTCATCCCGCTCTGGATCTGGACATACTGGCGGGACGGGTTTACAGCCTGCCGATAAAAGAACCTGAACGCACATTGTTTGAGAAGCAGGAATTTTCACAAGCCCCGATCCGCTATGATGAAGACGAAAAGCGTTTTTTGAATGCGTAAAAAAAGCACCTGACTGTATCAGGTGCTTTTTACTTTCATCTGATCCAAATAGTCAAGTGCGTCCTGCATGGTGTCGACAGGGACGATCTTCATATCGGACTTGATTGCTTTCGCCGTTTTTACCGCATTTTTGTAATCAGAATTTTCAGCTCCGTTTTGATTCGGCGCAAAGAAAATATCTTTTCCCGCTTTGTCTGCGGCGACGACTTTCTGATCGATTCCGCCGATCGGTCCGACTTTGCCGTCCACGTCGATTGTCCCCGTTCCGGCTATATTATAGCCTTTTGTTTCGTCAGGTTTTGTCAGCTGGTTGTAAATTTCTAAAGACATCATGAGACCCGCAGAAGGCCCGCCGATGTTTTCAATGCTGAAATGGAGATCCGGCTTCACTTTCACGTTCCGGTCCGTATATAATGCGACGCCGATTCCCGCTCTTTTCGGGTCGTCCGGGAAGGATTTCAGCACAATGTCAACGGTCTTTTCTTTCGTGTCCCGTTCAATGTGAAACGTTACTTTTTCCCCCGCTTTTTTGCTGCTGATATAATCAATCAGCTTTTCAGCGGATTCGTATGTTTTCCCGTCCGCGCTGATGATTTTATCACCGACCTCTATTTTTCCTTTTGCCGGCATGTCAGAGACGACTGAGCTGGCATAAATGCCGTTAAATGAGTATTTCACCTGTTTCCCGGCTTTTTGATAAGCGGCAATGACCGCGTTTTCTTGGGAGCTTTTCATCATTTGCAGCTGGCGCTTCATATAATCCGAGTCCGATTCGCCCTCTTCTTTTATGCTTTCGTCAGGGACGATTTCATCGTAAGGATGCACTTTCGCCCAAAGATATGTATACGGATTGGCGGGGCCTACTTTGACAGTCATCAAGGAAAGGCTTCCTTTTTCAGGATAGCCTCCGTCCACCTTAATCAGCGGTCTCAGCTCTGATGCTTCTCCCGGCTGTGTGATGTAATACGGAAGCTTAATAAATGTAACAGCGATTAATAAGATCAGGATGATAAACACCCAGCGAAAATGTTTTGCTTTCATATGAGCTAGCCCTCCCAGTTCTCTATTTCTTGTTTAATCCGGCCGATCATCCGGTCTGCGGCTTCTTCGCCCGCTGTGATCATATGATCAATGTTGGCAAAAGAACTTGAGCTGAATGATTCAAGAGAAGGGCGGATCATGACGTCTGCGGCAATGGTCTGGTGACGGACCAATTCATTTTGCAGTATATCCATACTTTGCATGATTACATCAAAAATATGTGCCGCCTTTTCCGTTTTTTTCACCCGGGATACGTCAGAGGCGATGACGATATCAGCACCCATATCTTTTACGGCGGAAACCGGTATTCTGTCGACCACCGCGCCGTCGACTAACATACGTCCGTTCATTTTTTGCGGGACGAAAACGCCCGGTATGCTGATGCTCGCTCGGACGGCTTCGGATACTGAACCTTTCGTAAAAACAAGCTTTTCGCCGGTCTGAAGGTCGCAGGCCACAATGCCGAGCGGGATCCGCAGTTCTTCTATCGGCTTGCCGTACGTATAGGCATGAACGAGCTGCCTGATGCGGTCTCCTTTTAAAAAACCAAGCCTCGGCATCGTATAATCCGCGTACAGCCGCCGCTTAAATGCTTTGGCGACTTTTTTCATCGTGGCCACGTCATGCCCGGCCGCATAAAAGCTCCCGACTAATGCTCCCATGCTGCTGCCGGCAATCATATCAATTGGAATCTGATGCTTATGTAAACTGGATAACACTCCGAGATGAGCGATGCCTCTTGCCCCTCCCGAACCTAACGCTAACCCGATTGTAGGTTTGGCCAACGCGACGAACCCCCTAATAGACATCCTATACATGAATTCTATGGTCTAAATTGAACCCCTATGCTCGTATATTAGTACAGGATGACAAATAGGTACTTGCCCGGCCGCCTTTAAGGTCTGTTCTATATTTTATCATGATATAAATGTCAGTGTGCAATTTTAGCATCGGGGAGGTAAGAATGAATTTGTCTAAGTTTCATACATTTTTGATTTCATTGTTTTTCATTTTTTTGACGGCGACGGTTATTTCACACCCTCAGGCCTCATTCGAAGCCTCCAAAACCGGTCTTTCCATGTGGTGGGAGGTCGTTTTTCCTTCATTGCTTCCGTTTTTTATTCTATCTGAGCTTTTAATCGGATTCGGCATTGTCAAGTTTGTCGGCCTTTTACTCGAACCCTTTATGCGTCCCATTTTCAGAGTGCCGGGGGTCGGCGGATTTGTACTGGCTATGGGCATGGCTTCAGGCAATCCGGCCGGCGCGAAGCTGACTGCACGGCTGCGCCAGGATAAACAAATCTCCAGAGTAGAGGCTGAACGCCTCGTCTCTTTTACCAATTCATCCAATCCGTTATTTATATTCGCTGCTGTGGCAGTCGGCTTTTTTCATAACGCGTCTCTCGGCATTCTGCTGGCATCGGCTCACTATCTCGGAAACATCGCCGTCGGCCTGACGATGCGTTCATACGGACGGAAAGAAGAAGCGGCGTATACCGGTAAAAAGACGATCGCTCTCCCTTCTCTGAAGGAAGCATTTCTGGCCCTCCACAAGGCGCGGCTTTCGGAAAAGCGGCCGCTCGGAAAAATTTTGGGCGACGCCGTCACCTCTTCTGTACAAACCTTGCTGATGGTGGGCGGTTTTATTATATTGTTTTCGGTTTTCAGCCGGTTATTATCAATCGTACAAGTCATGGATGTGCTTTCTGTATTTACAAACGCGCTGCTTTCGCTTTTTCATCTTCCGGCAAATCTGGACATCCCTCTTATCAGCGGGATGTTTGAAATTACACTTGGGAGCAAACTGGTCAGTGAAGCTGATGCCGACTTGCTGCCGAAAGCCATGATTGTGAGTTTTATTCTCGGGTTCAGCGGCCTTTCCGTACAGGCCCAGGTAGCCGGCATTTTATCGGAAACAGATATCCGCTTTAAACCGTTTTTCGCGGCGCGTATCCTTCAGGGCATTTATGCCGCACTCTTTATTCTCTTACTGTGGAAGCCGCTTTACCTTGCATTGGACGAACCTTACCAGTCCGTATTCCTCCCTTTCCGCGATCAGGAAGCGGTATCTGCTGTCGTCAGCGGATGGAATACACTTGTTGAAACCGGACCCGCCATCACGCTGACAGCTCTCGCCGTATACGCATTGATTTATTGTTACAGGCTGTCAGCACGGACAAAAAAAGGATGAGACGCCAATCAGCGCTTCTCATCCTTTAAATTTCTGCTTCAGCGCCTGTTCAACTTCCGGAGGAACAAACTCTGAAACAGGCCCGTTATATTTTGCGACTTCTTTTACGATGCTTGAACTTAAAAAAGAGTACTGATTGTTCGTCATCATAAAAAAAGTTTCTATTGATTCGTCGAGCACGCGGTTGACGGAAGTCCCCTGCATCTCATATTCGAAGTCAGAAACGGCTCTGAGCCCCCTGATAATCGCCTTCGCCCGCTTTTTTTTCGCATAGTCGATTAACAGTCCCTGTGACGTCTCGACCGTAACATTCGGTATGTCTTTTGTCACTTCTCTTAACAGCTCACATCGTTCCTCAACTGTAAACAGCGGCTGCTTAGAAGAATTATTGAGCACGCATACGTACACCTGCTCAAACACGTTTGCCCCCCGTCTGATAATGTCCAGATGTCCGTAGGTAACGGGATCAAAACTTCCGGGACATACAGCTATACTTGCCACATCACTACCCCCTATTTCGGTATATCGTCACTCCTGTAAGCCCGTAAATTTCCCTTCTTGTTACGGAAAGCGCGCCGACGGCTTCAGGAAGCGCAACGGCTTTATCATGCTCGGCTACGACAAAACCGTCTTCATTCAGCATGTTCTGCTCATCAATCATTTCGATAAGCGCTTTCAGCTTTTGCTCCTTATACGGAGGATCTAAGAAAATTCCGTCAAAACCTTTTTCCCGTTTCGCCGCGGCATAGAGAGCCCGCTCTGCATCATTGCGGTATACTTCCGCTGAAGACAGCAGATCAAGCGCTTTGATATTCGCTTTTACCGTTTGGATGGCTTTGAAATCACGATCCACAAAGATACAGCGGTCAAATCCGCGCGACAGCGCTTCAATCCCGAGACCGCCGCTCCCCGCAAATAAATCCAGCCCCGTTCCTCCGTCAAAATACGGGCCGATCATATTAAAAATAGACTCTTTTACTTTATCCGTCGTCGGCCTTGTTGATGTGCCCGGCACAGCCTTTAAGGCTCGTCCTTTTCTTGAACCGGAAATTACTCTCATTATTCACACCACTTTTTCTGAAAACTTTGATGTTTCTCATCGGCTGAGCCGTTATGTATAAAAACAATCCCTATCTTATCATAAAGCATTCTTTCAAACAATGAACGTGAAACCGTGTATACATATTCACATTCCTGTCAAGACTAAGTGTAACAGCATCAATGAATGATGTTGTTGCCAACCGCGGAGAAGACTTACGTTTCCCCATAAGTTCTTCCTCCGGTTTCTCCTCTCCCTTTTCCTTCTCCTTAACTTGTTAAGGAATAGAAGGACCCCGCAGGTATCTGCGGGGATTTTTTTATATGCCGATTTTATAATCGTACTCTTTCGCTTTATCAAGCTTTGATTCAAATTCCAGCTTTAAAAAAGGTTTATAAGAAGGCTCTACCTTCTTCACATAAGAATAAGAAGAAATCTTTTCCATTGTTTTTTCGATTAGATCCATATCGCAATACAGCACAACGTATTTCAGCCGCTTGGAAACATAATGAACGTTGCCGAATTTTCTCAGCATTTTGCTGTGTTTTAAAGAATGCAGATATACGATTATGCCTTGGCGCTTATTTTCCATCATGATCACCCGCCTGACTTTCTGTTCATTTTATGTAAAAGACGAGACGGCCGTCTCGTCAGGAAACTTTGCATCCGCAGCCGCCGCCGGAACCGCACCCGCCGCCGCAGGATGACAGGCCGTCAAAATAAGGATTCCCCGTCGGAACTTTTACATGCTCCGAGACGGCCGTTCCGAGTTCAATGCTGATCTCGTCAAGCAGCGACTGAAGCTCAGTCTCCGCTTTTTTAAATTCGGCCACCTTATCGTTTAAATCCAGTTCCCGCTTCATTTCTCTCATTTTGCGGGAAATCTCTCTATAATCAGGATGGTATTTGCCAAAGCGCTGCACATCCTCATACTGCTCTTTAACGCTCATAAAAGAACGAATGATCCGCCCTGCCTCTTCATCTTCACGGAGACGCTTGTAACAATCGCGGTAATTTTCAGCCGTCTCAGACTGCAGAATCATGCCGGCAAGCTGCTCCGCTTCACTTTGAAGCTTGACGGACTCAATTGTTGCATACATAAATACGCACCTCCAGTTGCTAGTTTACCATGAAACCACCCAATTGGAAAATGCGGCGTTTAAACGCTTTTTAATCCTGTGAACGCATGGCGTGAACCATCTGCATCATCATCTGCGCCATTTGAATCCCGTTTGAGAATTGGCTTACCCGATGCGGTATCGTCTTTTCATAAAAATTCATCATGTCAAGCTGAAAGGAATTGAGATCGTCCGGTTTTCTCGCAAGTCTGCGGTACCAGACGGGACGCTGCCGTATAAACCGTTTCCGTTCCTCATCTGCGGATATGAATTCCTGAACCTCTTTTCGCATACACGATCCCCTTCTTTAATCCTTTCTGAACGAAAAAGGATGTTGTCCGGAGCCTTGCCGGGGCTGCTTCGTGCTGCTCCCCGAAAATTGGCTTAAAAGGCTTTGCAATGATGAAATGGACTGGCTCATTTTATTGATCTGCTCATTCATTTGGTTGATATCCATCTTTTTGACGGCAGTGACCATTTTTGAAACGAAATCGTTTTTTTCAGCTGGTTCCTGTTTGGTTTCCGCGTCGGAAGAAGGCTGAACGGCCTCGTCTTTAAAAGGATCCCATATCGGATCATCCTCGCCCAGAAGAACCCAATTTTCATAGACTTCCTGCCAGCTCCTTTGTTCCTTGCGAACATTTTGGATCAGTTTGGGATGCTTTTTTACGAATTGTTTAAAATCATCGATTGATTGCCGTGATTGCTGATTCGCCACAATTCTCACCCCCTCCGAAAAGTTTTGCCTGCTATAATGTATCGGTTCATTCGCCTTAATGTTCGCCTAAATTGCGAAAAAAAGCAGGTATATTTTTTTCAGCAGGAGCGCCGCTCGCGAAAAAACATAAAAAAACCGCGGGGGACGCGCCCCTCTGCGGTTTTTACTGCCAAGGCTTAATGAAGTTTTGCGTATAATACTTCCGGTCCACGCCGACACCGAGGTGCGTATAATCCGGGCTTAACAGCGCCTTTCTGTGGCCTTCGCTGTTCAGCCAGCCCTCCACGGCGGCAGGACCGTCCACATAGTTGTAGGCAATATTTTCACCGGCCTCCCGGTATTTCACATCGCCTTTTTCTAAGCGGTCCTTCAGAGTCCCGTATTTCTTTGAGACGTGAGAGAAATACTTGTTATCCTTCATGTCCTTGCTGTGGCCGAATGCCACTTTTGCGGCGCCTTCGTCCCATTTCAGCCTTGCCAGTCCGTGTTTCACGCGGATGACATTTGTAATGTCGAGAATCTGCTGCTCACTCGCTCGTTCAATGTCGTTCCATTTTTCATCAGAAACTGGCTCGGGTTCTGTCAGCTTTCCTCTGTACATGACTTCATACGGCCTTTGTTTCACAAGTGTTTCCGCATCAAATGCCCTGATGCTTGACAGATTCCCGTCAAATTTGTCCATGTACAGCTGAACATACATTCCGCCTATCTTGACGGTGGGACGGGTATTGATATCTTCTTCAGAAAACTCGAACCGATACGTGTTTCCCTTGTCAGTCACATTGACAAAAGGAGAAACCTGCGTCGTTTTAAAAACTTCGCCCGTCGATTCGCCGATCTTAAACGGTTTTGCGTTGATGCCGCTTCCCGAAGCGTACAAAGTCACGGCTTTATCATTCAAAATACCGACTTGTACGTATTGGTCTTTCCCCTGGTTGTACACCCACCACTCGTAATCGTAGGCAGAAGGATCTTTCCGGGACGGTTCCCCAAGTTTCTTTTTCACATCGGCGGCAGATTTCCCCATGAGAGAAAGCAGTCCGGATGACGGCATTTTCAGCCGTTTTCCGCTCTCTTCTTCATTGGAAACCTGAGGCTCCTCCTGATCCGTCTTTTTCTGAGGAGCCGATCCATATTGTATAAACAGAACATACGCTCCGTAAATAAGCAAAAGGATAACGAGAGCCCTTGCGATATTTTTCAACCTCTCACCCCCATATGTTCAAACCGTTCTGTTTTTGTTTACTCTTATACAGTACAGCCTATTTGCATCGTCCGTGATTTATGTTTAATGGATAAACCCCTCCGGACCGCCGTCTTCAGAAATGTCAGACAGCGCCCGGCCTGCTTGCTCATTTGATTGCTCGGCCAACGAAAGATCGCCGAGCGTAACAATGCCGACCAGTTTTTTATCCTTTGTGACGGGAATTCTTCTGAGCTGATGTTCAGCCATCAAATGGAGCACCTCCTCCACAGAGGCGTCTTCTTCTGCACTGATAACCCGCTCTGTCATTGCGTCGGTTATTTTTTGAGAGTTCGGCTTTTTTGAAGCAATTCCCCGTAATACGAGATCTCTGTCTGTCACGATCCCGACAAGGGTCGCGCCGTCTTCATCCACTATCGGAATGGCGCCGACATCCGCGTCTTTCATCTTCACCGCAGCTTCATATACATTATCTAATACTGTACAATATTGCAAGTCTGACGTCATGAGCTTATTGATCTTTGTCATTGCGGAATTCCTCCTTTTTCTGCTACTATTGTCGTCAAATTTTTCTTTTTGCATACTTTCACCGTATGAATCATTGAAAGTGTAACGCTTTCATACTATGATTGTCAGGAAAGGGCATTTTTAAAAGGAGGGGGAAGGTTTGAAGTTTGAAAACAGCGGTCTTGAAGGGGTAACAGCGGAGCTCAGCCGCTTGAATGATCTGATGGAAGGTAAAGGGCTCATTCTGGCTGGACAATGGGATTATGAAAGAGTGACTTACGACAAAAAGTTTTCAGTACCTGAGGGGACATTTTATCTGCGGATTCAAGGAACGGCAAAAGAGGGCGATGTCGGCGGCAGCCGGGCCGTGATTCAGCTGAAGGCCCCTCTTTTAGGAAAGCATTATTATCCGCACGGCGTAGAATACGGCAGTGCTGAAGAATTTCCGGAACATGTTGTCGCTGAAAGCAAAGCTTTACTGCTTGAATTGGAAGAGTCATTAAAAACAGTGCAAATGTAATAAAAAAGTACAGCATATTCTGCTGTACTTTTTTTATGAGACGGTATGCTCGATATACGGCGGCTCTGACAGCGTATCTTTTTCCCGTTCCGTTCTGACCCACTGAAAAAAGATGACAGCCAAATATGTTCCGTAGACCGCCTCTTGAATGATTTTCATCAGCACTGCCCCAAGCTGCTGATCTTCCAGAGGAGGCAGCGTGTTAAACATCTCCGGTCCGGATAAAGGAATCTCCTCCAGCAAATCTAAAGGAACGCAAAGCTTCATTGCTTCGGCCCAAGCCGCCGGATCTGTATACGTGGCATACATGGGCGCCCCGCTGAACATAATGAGCGCGCAGGCCGGCGTTAACAGAATCCCGTCTGCCATAATATACCCCAGCTTCATTAAACCGCTGAGACGGGGCAGACCGTCCACCTTATGCACAAGCGGCCACCACATAAAAAACGCCGTTACAAAGATGAGTCCGTTCATCAGCGTGTGATACAGCGAATCCGTTTTGACGAAATCAAATATAAACGGGATGTGATACAGTGAAAAAATACCGTTAAACAGCACTAATGCGATAAGCGGCATTGAAAAGAACGAAAACAGCGGCTTTACGACAGGACGGAAGATCAGTTTTTTCCATGCCCAGCCGGGAATTCCGGAAATCAACAGCGGCGGTACGACTAAAAACAGAACCGCCATCTGCGTCATATGGGCACTGAACATCACATGGCCCAATAAATCAACCGGACTTCCCGCAGCCGTGTAAAAAAATAGCGCGGAAAGCACAAACAGCACCTTCTCCTTAGCGGCCACACGTCCTTTATGCCGGCTGCACCAGTAAAAGTAAATACCTGTTATCACGGCAGTTATACAAAACAGATACGGGCTCCACATTGCGCGAAACCCGAACATTTCCAAATTAATCAAATCTCTCACTCCCCGCCGTCCCGATTACCACCAAATAATCGTGACAAATGCAAGCACGGTGATAAACGCGACAAATATTCCCGAATACAGAAATAATGACGGCGCTTCATGCCCCTTCTGGCTCATATGCATAAAGTAAAACAGCTGAAAGATGACCTGGATGACCGCAAGCAGGATCAGAAACGGCATCGTAAACCATCCGGCAATGCCGTCAGCAGCCACCGTCAAAAACGCGACAAGCGTAAGGCCGATCATCAAACCGAAGGATATGACCTGATATTTCATCTCCTCGGCATTTTTCTTTTTCCGATATTCGAGATCCGTACTGACAGTCCCTCTGTTTTTGTTATCGTCCATCGTTATCCCACCATCCCCATCAAATATACAACGGTAAAGATAAAGACCCACACGACATCGATAAAATGCCAATATAAGCTGGCCACATAATATTTCGGCGCATTATAAAGGCTGAGCCCTCTTTTCGCATTCCGGATCATAAGCGCGCTGATCCACAACAGCCCGAACGCCACGTGTGCTCCGTGTGTGCCGACCAGCGTGTAAAACGCTGAGCCGAGCGCAGAGCTTGTAATGGTAAAGCCGAATTCGTGAGTGTAATGCATAAATTCATAGATTTCTACCCCTAAAAATCCTGCTCCCAATAAAACGGTAACCAAAAGCCACACCTGCATTTTTTTAAAGGAGAAATTTTTCATATGATACATCGCATACACACTCGTTAAGCTGCTCGTTAAAAGAAGCATCGTCGCGATAAATACGATCGGCAGCTCAAACATCTCAGCCGTTGACGGCCCTCCGGCTTTAGATTCCCGTAAAGCAAGAAATGTTGCAAATAGCGAGGCGAACAGAACCGTTTCCCCGCCGAGAAACAGCCAAAATCCCAAAAACTTATTTTTCCCTTCCAGCGTTGCTTTTTCAGGAGAAGCCGGAAAGGTTTCAGCCGTCATTTTTTCCTGCAGCTGCATTACGCCTTCACCCCTTTATCATCATTCGGCAGATCTTCTTTGTGAATATGATAGCCGTAATCATCGACCACAGAGCGAAGCAGCATGGTAAAGAATGTGATGCCGAGCCCTATGAAGATAACCGGAAGCCCCCATGAATAATCGGAGTGGTATAGAAACCCGAACGCTGCGACAAACAGCCCGAAAGATATGATAAACGGCATGATGGAGCCGTTCGGCATATGAATGTCCTCTACAGGCTCTGCAGGCGCCATCCCTTCATTTCCGGCCTGCTTTTCAATCCACAGCGGGTCAAGTCCCCGGACAAACGGAAGCTGTTTAAAATTATATTCCGGCGGCGGCGAAGAGACCGCCCATTCAAGCGTACGACCGTCCAGCCACGGGTCGTTCCCGACGTATTTCCCCTTTATTGAGGTATAAATAATATTGACGACGAGTAAAGCAGCCGCGCCCGCCATGAAAAACGCGCCGATTGAACTGATCAGGTTGCCGGTATCAAGCCCCTGGCCGGGCAGATATGTGTAAACGCGCCGCGGCATTCCCATCAAACCGAGGAAATGCTGAATGAAGAAGGTAAGATGAAACCCGATAAAAAATAAGACGAACGAAATTTTCCCCATCGTTTCATGAAGCACCTTCCCGAACATTTTCGGCCACCAGAAATGCACGCCCGCCAGGATGCCGAACACAACGCCGCCGATAATGACGTAGTGGAAATGCGCTACGACAAAATACGTATCATGGAACTGATAATCTGCCGCTGCGGCCGCCAGCATGACACCCGTGACTCCTCCGAGTACGAAAGAAGGAATAAAGGCGACGGCATACAGCATAGGCGTCGTGAATTTGACGTTTCCTCCCCAGATGGTCAAAAGCCAGTTGAAAATTTTAATGCCGGTAGGCACCGCGATCGCCATCGTCGCAACCGCAAATATCGCATTAGCGATCGGTCCGAGTCCCGTCGTAAACATGTGGTGAACCCAAACCATGAACCCGAGAAAGCCGATCAGCACGATCGCAAAGACCATAGACGAATAACCGAACAGACGTTTCCTCGCAAATACGGGAATGATTTCTGAAAAAATCCCAAAGGCGGGAAGAATTAAAATGTATACTTCCGGATGCCCGAAAATCCAAAACAGATGCTCCCAGATTATCGTATTGCCTCCCAATTCAGGATTAAAGAAATTGGTTCCGAACAAACGATCCAGCATCATCAGCGCCAAACCGACGGTGAGCGGAGGAAATGCGAATAAAATGAGTGCCGACGCCACAAATGTCGTCCACGTAAACAGCGGCAGTCTCATATACGTCAAACCCGGCGCCCTCATATTAATAATCGTGGCGAGAAAATTGATCCCCGCAATGAGCGTACCTAAGCCTGATATTTGCAGGCCGAGCACGAAAAAGTCTATGCCGTGCCCTTTCGAATTAAGCGCAAGCGACGCGTACGACGTCCAGCCTGCATCAGGAGCGCCTCCTAAAAACCAGCTCAGATTCAAAAAGATGCCTCCGAAGAAAAACAGCCAAAATCCGAGCGCATTCAAAAATGGGAATGATACGTCACGCGCCCCGATCTGCAGCGGCACAACCGCGTTCATCAGCCCGAATAACAGCGGCATCGCCGCCAGGAAGATCATTGTCGTGCCGTGCATCGTCATAATTTCATTAAATTGCTGCGCACCCATAAAATCGTTCCCCGGCCTCAAGAGCTGAATCCTGATAAGCATGGCCTCAAGTCCACCGACGACGAAGAAAAATCCCCCGGCGATCATATATAAAATCGCGATTTTCTTATGGTCAACCGTCGTCAAATAATCCCAAAGCAAAGAGCTTTTTCTTTGCTGTCCTGTAAGCGTATTCATCATTTACGACCTCCCCCCTGATATCTCCCTGTCCTCACTTGTTCTCCGCTTTCAGCCCTTTTAAATATTCATACAGCGCATCCGTTTCAGCGTCCGAGAGCTTCGGATAAGTGCCTGTCATTTTATTGCCCGGTTTAATGCTGTCCGGATTTTTCAGCCAGGCTTTTATATTCTCTTTATTCGCATCCTTAATGCCGGCCACTTTGACCCGTTCACCGAAGGTAGCGAGGTTCGGAGCCGTTCTTGCCGCTTCAGCCCGTTTATCATTGGGCTCAACCGCATGACAGCTCAGGCAGTTTTTTTCCTTAAACAGCTCTTCTCCTTGCGCGGCTAAACCGGAATCTGTTGTATGCTTATAATTTTTCATCGCTTTCGTCCATTGTTTAAATTCTTTTGACGGCAGCGGTTTCACTTTGAAATCCATCAGCGCATGTGAAGGTCCGCACAGCTCTGCGCATTTCCCGAAGAAATATTCTCCCGCTTCTTTGCTTCGTTTAGAATCGAAGGTCAGAAAGAAAGTATTGTCATTATCCGTATTCGTATCGATTTTTCCCCCGGCTGACGGAATCCAGAAAGAGTGTTTCACATCTGAGGACTTCAGCTTGAAATAAACGCGTTCATCTGTGGGAACGATCAGCTCCTGACTTGTCACAAACCCGTAATCAGGATACTCGAATTCCCACCAGTATAAATTCGCCCTTACATTAATCACGAGCGCATCCTCTGCTTTACGGTTTTTCTTATCCATCGGCGACGTATCCGCCAGCGCCAATGTATCGATGACAACCGGAATGACAAGAATAATCAGAAGCAGGATCGGAATAACGGTCCAAGTGATTTCTAAAAAACGGTTCCCCTCCACCTGTTTCGGTATCGTGTCTTCCCCTATACGCGACCGTCTGAATCTCACAATGACGTAAAAGAAAATAACTGCTACGACCGCAACGACGACAACCATGATAAGTGTGCTGAGCACCGTCAGATCATATTGTTTATCAGCCACTTCGCCGGCAGGCTTGAGTGTGGACAGAAACGGTTTTCCACAGCCGCTCAATAAAAGCGGCACTAAGGCTAATAATGATAAAAGACGCCAACGCTTTAACATTTCACCCAACCCCTTTTTTGAATCAGTACGAGATGCACAAGCAGTAAAACTGCTTCCAGCCGAAATACTTCATTTCCTCATTTCTTAAAATATGAGATTTTTTACTTAAAATTCCATCTATGTATAAAAGCAAAGCCGCCTGATTAAACAAAAGGTCAAGGCGGCGTTTACTAGTTGTCATTGTTTGTTTTGGCGATCAAACAAGCTCATTATTCAATTAAAACAGCGTGAAGACCACCATCGCTACAAAATAAATGGTCATGTAATTAAGCGAATAGACAAACATAAGAGTTGCCCACTTCATGATGTTTTTCATGCGGAATCCCATCAGTCCGAGAACAAGCCATCCGACATTCAGCAAAGTGCCGAGAATGACGATCGGAAGACCGAGACTGCCGAGGAAAAACGGCAGCGGCAGCAGGCATGCGACCCAGACGATAATCTGTCTTTTCGTCACTTCAAAGCCGTGCACTACCGGAAGCATCGGAATATTCGCTGCTCTGTAATCTTCCGTCTTTTTAATCGCAAGCGCTAAAAAGTGCGGAATCTGCCAGATGAATAAAATCATGAATAAAACCCACGCGACAACACCGATGTGCCCTTCAACCGCTGTCCAGCCGATTAACGGCGGCACGGCGCCTGATACACTTCCGACAACCGTATTAATCGTATAACGGCGTTTCGTCCACATTGTATAAAGAACAACGTACGTAAACACGCCGATAAAACCGATGACTGCTGCCATCACGGTGGTCATCAAAAGCATGATAAGTCCTAAAGCAATGAGTAAAATTCCTGACCACAGCGCTTGATTCGGCTGAATCTTTCCGGTTACCGTCGGTCTTACTTTCGTGCGTTCCATTAAATGATCAATATCACGGTCGTAATAGTTGTTAACCGCACAAGAACCGGCGATGATCAAAGAAGATCCTATTAATGTAAGAAGCACGGTGTTTAAATTGCCTAAAAAACTCAGACCGGATATATGTAACGCAAGCCACATGCCGGTAAAAGTCGTAATTAAATTCGAATTGACGATTCCTATTTTAATAAGCGAAAGGAAATCCTTCCATGCCGTCGTCTCTTCAATCTGTCCGTCTATAGCTGTATCGTTTAAAATTCTGGAATTAGCCATAACGTAAACCTCCCTTACAAACCTAAAGCAGGTTTTTTAAGACCTGCAACTCTATCATACAAGATAATGACCTGTAAAAAAACATCCTCTTAAATATTAAACGAGAAACAGGAATTTATTTGTGAACTTTTTATGAATTTTACCAAATCCGCCGGTTTCATAATAAAGCGGTTACTTTATTTCTATCAGACCCATCTGGAATAATCAACCCCATTATCTAAGAAGTCCTGATTCTATTATATTTTTGTGAACAAACAGAATTGAGAATTGCCACAAAACACATATTCGCTTACACTTGGTACGTATATCATTTTGTCCAGTTTGTTAAGAAGGTGAATGTAAAATGAATAAAGCTTTGAAAGCGCTCGGCGTGCTGACGACATTCGTTATGCTCGTCGTGCTGATCGGCGGCGCTCTTGTCACAAAGACAGGATCGGGTCTCGGATGCGGAAGGCAGTGGCCGCTTTGCCACGGCCGGTTTTTCCCGGAGCTTAACGCCGCTTCTATCATTGAATGGAGCCACAGACTCGCAAGCGGTGTCTCAATCGTTCTCGTGCTGAGTCTCGCTTTTTGGGCATGGAGAAAAGTCACGCCTGTTTTCCGTGAAACAACCTTTCTCGCCATTATGTCCATTATCTTTTTATTTTTACAGGCGCTTCTCGGCGCATTAGCGGTTGTTTTCGGATCAAATGCGCTCGTTATGGCGCTTCATTTCGGCATATCGCTGATTTCTTTCGCTTCTGTTCTGATTTTGACGCTGCTCATATTCGAAGCTGATAAATCAGACAAAAAGCTCGTCAAGCCGCTGAGAATCGGCAGGAAAATGCAGTTTCATATGATCGGCCTTTCGATTTACACGTATATCGTCGTTTATACGGGAGCTTATGTGCGCCATACGAAATCAAGCCTTGCCTGCCCTGACGTTCCGCTTTGCAGCAGGCTGAATCACGGGCTTCCGTCCCATTTTCAGGAATGGGTGCAGATGGGCCACAGAACGGCAGCGCTGCTTCTGTTCGTATGGATTCTTGTCGCTTTTGCACATGCGGTGCGCTCCTACAAAGACCAAAAACAGATTCTTGGAGGCTGGATAGCGGCTCTTGCCTTTGTTGTATTACAGGCGCTCTCCGGAATCATGGTTGTTTATTCAGAAATGGCCACCGGCTTTGCACTTGCCCATTCGCTCTTTATTGCCGGCCTGTTCGGCGTCTTATGCTATTTCTTATTATTAATCGCCCGCTTCCGCTATGAATCAAAACAGCGGAACATCTGAGGCACATGAAAAGGCCGAAGCATTAGAGCTTCGGCCTTTTTACATATAAAAACCTGATCGCACACGGGGGCGGATCAGGTTTTTTATGTTCATTTTTTACGCTTTTTCAATTTCGATCAGTAAATCGCCTGTCTGAATCGGTTCACCGTTTTTCACATGAATCTGCTGTATCGTCCCGGAGAACGGCGCCTGTACCGTCGTCTCCATTTTCATCGCTTCATTAATCATCAGATAATCGCCTTTATTCACCTTTGCCCCGGTTTCCGTTAACAATTTAATGACGGTTCCCGGCATGGATGCCGCAATGTGGCTTGGGTTTGTCCGATCTGCTTTTAATTTTTCCTGTACGGACGATTTAATGCTTTCATCTTTAATGACCACCTCGCGCGGCTGGCCGTTCAATTCGAAATAAACGACACGTGTTGCATCTGGCTGCGGTTCACCGATAGATACAAGCTTCACGATCAGCGTTTTTCCGCGCTCGATCTCCACTTCGATTTCTTCACCGAGTGTCATGCCATAGAAGAAAGTCGGTGTGTCTAATACGGAAATATCACCGAAGCGTTCTGCCGTTTTAACATATTCAGTAAACACCTTCGGATAAAGAGCATACGCAATTGCGTCCTGATCACTCAATTCCATCTGATGTGTTTCTTTCCATTCTTCTTTAATGCCTTCAAAAGATACCGGTTCAAGCAGCTCACCCGGTCTTACCGTGATCGGCGTCTGTCCTTTCAGAACGAGCTTTTGCAGTTTTTCCGGAAATCCGCCGTGCGGCTGGCCGATCTGCCCTTTAAAAAGCTCAACGACTGAATCCGGAAAATCAAGCGTTTCGCCTTTATCATAAACATCTTGTTCTGTTAAATTGTTTTGCACCATGTAAAGCGCCATATCTCCGACGACTTTGGAAGAAGGTGTTACTTTCACGACGTCGCCGAACATGCGGTTGACGACGCTGTACATGTCTTTCACCTCATTCCAGCGATCACCGAGGCCGACTCCTTTTGCCTGCTGCTGCAGATTACTGTACTGGCCGCCCGGCATTTCATGATTATAAATCTCAGTATGCGGAGACTTCATCCCGCTTTCAAATTCACTGTAATACTGACGGACGGATTCCCAGTATTGCGACAGTCTTTCCACCTGCCGGACATCCATTTCAGGACGGCGGCTGTTTCCTTCAAGGGCATGATAAAATCCGCTTGCGCTCGGCTGTGAAGTCAGACCCGCCATTGAGCTGACGGCGACATCCACGATGTCCACACCCGCTTCAACAGCTTTGGCATAGAGAAAGACGCCATTGCCGCTCGTATCATGCGTGTGAAGATGAACGGGAATATCAATCGTTTCCTTCAGCGCTGAGATAAGTTCGTATGCGGCTTGAGGTTTCAAAAGACCGGCCATGTCTTTAATACCGAGAATGTGCGCACCAGACGCCTCAAGCTCTTTCGCCATAGAAAGATAATATTGCAAATCATATTTCGTCCGGGTCTTATCAAGAATATCTCCCGTGTAACAAATCGCGGCCTCCGCCACTTTTCCGGTTTCACGGACGGCATCGATGGCCAGCGTCATCCCTTTTACCCAGTTCAGGCTGTCAAAGATCCGGAATACGTCAATACCTGACTCCGCTGACTGCCGGACAAATTTTTGGATGACATTGTCCGGATAGTTTGTATAACCGACGGCATTTGATGAACGAAGCAGCATCTGGAACAATGTGTTCGGCACTTCTTTGCGAAGATCTTCAAGGCGTTTCCAAGGGTCTTCTTTTAAGAAACGGTACGCTACATCAAATGTCGCGCCTCCCCACATTTCAAGGCTGAACAGTTCAGGCCACAGGGCAGCCGTAGGATTCGCGATTTTTTTCAAATCATTGGATCTGATCCGGGTTGCAAGCAGAGACTGATGGGCATCCCTGAACGTTGTATCGGTCAGGAGCACGGATTTTTGCTCTTTCACCCAGTCTGCAAGCCCCTTAGCGCCTCTTTCGTCAAGGATCTGTTTCGTACCGCTTGCCGGCTTTTCTTCGATACCTAACGTAACGGTCTGAGGCTTATCAAATGCAGGTTTTTCTTTTTTCCCGATTCCCGGAAAACCGTTCACCGTGACATTGCCGATATAGGAAAGCATTTTTGTTCCGCGGTCCTTCTGTTTTGGGAAAACAAACAGCTCAGGCGTTGTGTCGATAAACGATGTGTCATATTGGCCCGTCAGGAATTTTTCATGCTTTGCCACGTTTTCAAGAAATGGAATATTGGTCTTAATGCCCCTTATCCTGAATTCCTGCAGGTTGCGGACCATTTTTGCTGATGCCTGTTCAAACGTCAGCGCCCATGTCGACAGCTTGACGAGCAGTGAATCATAGTAAGGCGTGATGACGGCGCCCTGGAAGCTGTTTCCCGTATCAAGGCGGACGCCGAAGCCGCCGCCTGAGCGGTAAGCCATAATTTTACCCGTGTCAGGCATAAAGTCATTCAGCGGATCTTCAGTGGTCACACGTGATTGTATCGCATACCCGTTTGTAAAAATGTCTTTCTGCTCAGGGATATTGACGGCACGGCTGTGCAGTCCGTGGCCCTGCGCCACGAGGATTTGCGTCTGAACGATATCAACCCCCGTTATCATTTCCGTAATCGTATGCTCCACTTGCACACGCGGGTTCACTTCAATAAAGTAAAATTCACCGCCCGCTACGAGAAATTCCACGGTCCCCGCGTTGATATAGCCGACATTTTTCGCAAGCGCCACAGCCGCTTCACAGATTTCGTCCCTTAATTCAGGCTGCAATGATACACTCGGCGCCACCTCAATGACCTTTTGATGGCGTCTCTGAACGGAACAGTCCCGCTCATACAGATGGACGACATTGCCTTCTTTATCTCCGATCACCTGAACTTCAATATGCTTAGGATTTTCGATTAGTTTTTCAACATACACTTCATCGTTTCCGAATGCGGCTTTCGCTTCTGATTTGGCCCGCTCAAACGATTCTTTCAATTCGCTTTCACTTTGGACGATTCTCATTCCGCGGCCTCCGCCTCCGAGCGATGCTTTAATAATAAACGGAAATCCGTGGACTTTTGCGAATTGTTCGACATCTTTTAATGTTTCAGCCGGTCCGTCACTCCCCGGAATAACGGGGATGCCGGCTTTTTCTGCCTGCTCCCTCGCCTTTACCTTATCTCCGAACATATCCAAATGCGCTGACGTCGGTCCGATAAATACGATGCCCTCTTCTTCACAGCGTCTCGCAAATTGGATATTTTCAGAGAGAAATCCGTAGCCCGGATGAATGGCATCAACGCCGTTTCTTTTTGCGATCTCAATAATCCCTTCAATATCAAGATACGCGTCAATCGGTTTTTTGCCTTCTCCCACAAGATAAGCTTCATCCGCTTTATAGCGATGATAGGAGCCCGAATCTTCTTTTGAATAAACGGCTACCGTTCTGATGTTCAATTCTGTGCACGCCCGGAAAATCCGGATCGCAATTTCTCCCCTGTTTGCTACTAACACTTTTTGGATGGATTGTTGTGACAAACTTTTCTCCCCCTTGGCCTAATAAATATGTAGTTTATAATAAAGGAATATCCGTCCTGTGTATACACTTGTTTTTTAGAGATACACAGATTTTTCCGTCTGCCGTCTTTTTACCCCCTTAGACGGAACGGGCTCCCTCTTTTTCTTCTTTTCTGAGTACTTGACATGCATGCTGACATTCACCAATATACCGGCGCTCATTAATAACAACAACATTGATGAGCCCCCGTAGCTGATAAACGGCAGCGGAACACCTGTAATCGGAATTAAGCCGCTGACACCGCCGAGATTGATAAAAGTCTGAATCGCAATCATGCTGGATATCCCGATTGCCAAAAGGCTCCCGAACGGATCTTCACATTTTCTCGCAATATAAAAACCTTTTAACACGACAAAAGCCAGCAGTACAATGACAAACAGGACGCCGAAAATGCCGAGCTCCTCTGAAATAACCGCCATAATAAAGTCTGTATGCGATTCAGGCAGATAACCGTATTTTTGAATGCCTTCTCCAAGACCGAGACCGAAAAAACCGCCTGAGCCGATCGCATAATACGAATTTATAATCTGCAGGCCTGATGTGCTGGCGTATTTAAATGGATTTTCAAGGCTTTCAAACCGGCTCATACGACCGGGTGTCAAAATATCGTCCCATTTCAGATAGATGATCGGGCTGACAAGGAGCAATACGATTCCCGCCATGAGAACCAGCCTGAGCAGGGTCCTTCCGCTGAATCCCGAACACATAATGACGCAAAACGCGATCAGACCGATAATCATCGCCGTTCCGAAGTCGGGCTGAATGGCGATAAGCGCACAAATAACTACGGTGACGATCACCGGCGGAGCAACCCCCGTCAAAAGCTGATCGATGTAGCTTTGTTTCTTTGCGTATACCGCGGCAAGGTACAGTATCAGGGTCAGCTTGACAAATTCTCCCGGCTGAATGGCCATTCCGCCGATTTTAAACCAGCTTTGCGCGTTTCCGGCAACATGTCCGAAAACAAACAGCGCGCAAAGCGCAGCCACTGACGCAAGCAGTATGAATTTCTGAATCTTTTGATGGGCGAACACTTTGTACGGAAAAACGGCCGCGATGATAAACAGCACAAACCCCGCGATGACGGCGAACAGCTGCCGTTTAAAGAAATAGTCGCTGCTCACGCCGTAACGCATAACGGCGGTAATCATGCTTGAGCTGTATACCATTACCAATCCGAAACAGCACAGCAGAATGATAGCGCATATCAATGAATAATCGTAAGATTTTAACATTCTTTTAAACATAACATCCTCTTTCCTGCTTAAAGCTTACGTTTAATACCTATAGCGTATTATATTTTACTATAATTCATAAACAATTTACGCAGTTTCTTTATAGTTTTTCGGATGAAATGCAGATTAAGAGACCGTCTTACGAAAAGAAGATGCAAAAAAACGGTTTACGGTTATAAAAAAACCCAAACCGTTGAATAGTTTGAGTTTGATCATTTATTTTCCTGTAAACGCGTCATGCAAAGCAGACAGTTCTCTTTCAAGTCTGTCCAGCAGCTCTTTGCCGTCGTTTTCGTCAACTAATCCCAGGCGGACAGCAAAATCGATTTCCCTCGACAGTCCGAACATCTGAGTATCCAAGACCTCTTCATACAGAGGACATTGAGGCATCGTTAAGTTATCCATTTGTACTCGGATCAGCTTCAAAATCTTCTCAGCATCTAACTTTAACAGCTCGAATGCTTTCTGCTGATGGTCAACTATAATCTCTGAAGCCAAAAGTATCCCTCCGTTCCCCAGGCGAGTACCTAATTCTTCTATTTATCATAAAGGGTATCAGGTGAAATTGCAAGAGGATTTAAGCAGATGTTATGATAAAAAATGTTTCAAAAAATACTCAGCCTGTATTTCTCAGACATGATTTCCAAAAGCTTCACACCCGCGATGCTGTTGCCTTTTTCATCAAGCGCCGGGCCGAATATACCGATTCCGAAGTTGTACGGCGAAATGCCCATGATTCCTCCCGAAACGCCGCTTTTAGCGGGAATGCCGACCTTGATTGCGAATTCCCCGCTCGCATTGTACATGCCGCATGTCACCATAAACGTCTTGCAGATTCTCGCCACATCTTTTTTAATGACCTGCTCCCCGGTTTCCGGATGCTTGCCGTCAAGGGCGAATACACAGCCGATTTTGGCTAAATCCAGACTGCTCATCTTAATCGCGCACTGTTTTGTATACAAATCCATGACCTCTTCAACATCGCCTTTAAAAATGTCATACTGCTTCATGTAATAACACATGGCCCGATTAATCATGGATGAACTGAATTCCGATTCCGCGACATGGCTGCAATATGTAATGTCCTGATTATTCGCAAGTCTTCTGATGAATCCGAGCAGGTAATCCAGGCGGTCTTTCGGCGAATGCCCTTTAATTAAACCCGTAACGATGAGAGCTCCCGCATTAATCATCGGATTTAAAGGCTTGCCCGGATTCATTGTTTCAAGCTTAATCATGGAATTAAATGGGTCGCCGGTCGGCTCCTGACCCACGCAGCTGAACACCTTTTCCTTTCCGTAATCCATCAGTACGAGCGCCAGAGAAAGCACTTTCGAAATGCTCTGCAGCGTAAATGTCCGGTCGGCGTCTCCCGCCGTCAGACATGTATTTTCCGCATGATAAATCGTGACCGATAGGCTGTCTTGTTCAGATTCAGCCAGAGCCGGAATATAGTCTGCCACTTTGCCTTCTTCGGTTCTTTTTTTCGCTTCCTGAACTAATGCGTCCAGCTCTTGGTAATGCCGGCATACCATGTCGATCATCCTCACTTCGCTGCCGTTGTATACATCTAATTTGCGACGCAAAGTGACAATTCATGCGAAAACTTTTATACTTTAAGTAAAGGGGGGCTTCACCATGAGCGTTATTCAAGTAAAAGGCAACGTTACATACCCGATTACAATTGATCCGAGTGTCTGGATTTTCGATGACCGCAAGTTTCCGTTTGAAAAAAATCAGCCCGTTCATCCGGACGGCTCTGCAGAAACCCAGGAGCATACGCTTGATCCGGAACGGGTGATCAGAGAAGGGCGCATTTCGCCGCCGACTTTAAAAAGCGAAAAACGTTATGAAAAAGAAAGACTGATGAACGGCAGCTTCGCCATGAAGCTCGGCGCTGTTTTAGCAAATGCCGAGCCGAAAGAAAGCGCTGTCCTGTGCGCATTTATTTCAAAATCAGAAAGAACCGAAGTGCCGCTCGAAAAGGCGATGGACGCAATCGCGCATTTCAGCGATGCGGGGAAACCCCTTCAAGACGGCGGCCCGGTCCATTTTTACGTGGACAGAGACTTTGAAAAACCGATAACGGGCGTCACAGAAATCGAAGTTTTATAACAAATCGGCGGCAAGCTGTGCAAGGCCGGATCTCTCACCTTTCACAAGCTTCAAGCTGCCGGAGACGGTTTGTTCTTTAAACCGTTCTACAACATAAGCAAGTCCGTTGTTTAAACTGTCTAAGTATGGGTGATCTATTTGCTCCGGATCGCCCATCAAGACAATTTTGCTGCCCTCTCCCACCCGAGTCAAAAGCGTTTTGACCTCGTGCCTCGTCAAATTCTGAGCCTCATCAATAATAATAAACTGATCCGGAATGCTTCTTCCCCGAATGTATGTCAGCGCCTCCACCTGAATCGATCCGATTCCTGCCAAAATCGCTTCAAGTTCACCCGGCTTTTTCGCATTGAATAAAAATTCAAGATTATCAAAGATCGGCTGCATCCACGGCTTGAGCTTTTCCTCTTTTTCGCCCGGCAAATATCCGATATCCTTTCCCACCGGGACGATGGGACGCGCGACGATCAGTTTTTTATAAATCCCGAGATCCTCCGTCTGCAGAAGCCCTGCCGCGAGAGCAAGCAAGGTTTTACCCGTTCCCGCTTTTCCGATCAGGGTGACAAGCGGGATATCTTCCCTCAGCAGGAGTTCAAGCGCCATTGTCTGCTGAACGTTCTTCGGCCTGATACCCCATACGTGCTCATCATCGAAAACGAGTCTTTTTACGGTCTCGCCTTTCTTATCTGTCATGCCGACCGCAGACGAAGATCCTCCTAATTCATCTTTCATCAGCACAAATTGATTCGGATAAACCTGATGCTGCTGAAGCTCCTTGACTGAAATTTGTTTGTTTTTATAAAATGAGGCAAATCGCTCTTTATTCATAAATATATCTTTGTACCCGCTATATATTTCATCATGGTCAACGACTCTGTCGTTTAAAAAGTCCTCCGCCAAAAGCCCGATGGCATCCGCCTTTACCCTGACAAGCACATCTTTGCTGACCAGGATGACGAGGCGGCCGTTTTCTTTCGTTTCCTCCTCAAGGCTTAAATTTTTTGCCACCGCCAAAATGCGGTTATCATTCGTTTTTTCGATAAAAATTTCTTGGAGCTGGTGAAATGACCGGTGGTTCAGTTCAATTCTGAGCGTTCCTCCGCTTTCAAGCGGAACTTTTTCGTGCAGCCTTCCTTTCTCCCTGAGCCCGTCTATCAGCTTAGATACGTGCCTCGCATTTCTCCCGACCTCGTCCATATACCGCTTTTTTGAATCGACCTCTTCCAGCACGACGGCGGGGATGACAACTTCGTTTTCTTCAAAGGAAAAAATGGCGTTAGGATCCTGCAAAAGTACATTCGTATCTAACACATAAATTTTACTCAAGTCTCAGCCTCCTGAAATAAGGATCAAAGCCCATCGTGTGCTTCTCTTTCCGCGAATAACGGGGATGCCTGCTAAAATATATGATTTGGTGAATAAAGATAGAAGGTTAATTCAACAATAAAATAAATGAAAGCATTCAAGGAGGAAATCTGACGTGCGAATTCTTTTCATTATCATACAAGCCTTGTTTATCCTGACCGGCTGCACTGCTGTACAGGACGGCCGCGGCCGCAATATTCAGAACGAATCAGCCGATCAGCGCGATGCAAAACCGATCCATGTGAAAAATACGGCTCCTGAGACAGCTGAAAATCCCGGCCGGACAGACATCGCTAAGCATCTCGTCGAGGTAACCGAAAAAATCCCCGGCATTTCAGATGCCACCGCGGTTGTACTCGGAAGATACTCCGTTGTCGGTATCGATGTGGATGACAATTTAGAAAGAAGCAAAGTGGAGAGCATTAAATACACGGTTGCCCAGGCGTTAAAAAACGATCCTTACGGCGCCAATGCCGTTGTCGTGGCTGATCCTGATACGGTTTCCCGTCTGAGAGGCATGGGCAGCGACATTAAGGCCGGCCGCCCCGTTTCAGGCATTTTGGACGAACTTGCCGCCATCGTCGGTCGTGTCATGCCGGAAGTCCCGAATGATGTGACCGACAATGAAAAAGAATCACCGACTCAATCAAATGATGATCAGCTGAACCAAAGAGACCAGAACAAGCTGCAGAACGAACAGAACGATCAATCGGATCATCATATGAAAAACCGCCGGTAAAAAGCAGCGCCCGCTCCAAAGGAAGGGCGCTGCTTTCTTTCCCTTTGGCAGGAGGGGCATCCATGATATAATGCTTGTCATAGTGAAAGAGGTGAAATCAATGAGAGTAAAATGTTCCATTTGCGACAAAATCGAACAAATTGATGATGAAACACTGACAGCCAAACGCCTCCGCAATCGTCCGATTCATACATATATGTGCCGGGAATGCCATGACCGAATCAAAGTCAAAACGGAGGCGCGGCTGAATACCGGACACTTTTCCTTTCATCCCGGACAAAAAGCGAAAAAAGATAAACTGAAAAAATAAACCGAATAAAAAATGACCCGCCGGAAGGCAAGGTCATTTTTTTATTGCGGTTTAGCTGACTGGCTTTTTTTGGACTGGTGCAGACGGATTTTGTAAACGATCAAAATCAAGGCGGCGACAACAAGCCCTTCTCCGACCGGCAGAAACACACCGAAAAAAGTCAGTACGGTGCAGCCGAGCACGAGAAAGAGATAAACTGCCGCAGCCTTCAACACCGGCAGCCGTTTGGCAAAGCCGAGTTTAAATACAATCACCGAAAGCACGACGATCGTTCCGTATAACAGCCACATTCCCGTCAGCGGATGCTCATCCACTTGGTAAAGAGCCGCAAAGAACGACAGCCGTTCACTTACTTCATTCAAAAGGATCCCCCTCCCCTTTTCCGTTCGGGTTCTACCTCTTCAAATTCTGCAAGTGATTAAGACATTCCTGCTGTTTTTTTCTTTTTCGCCGCTTTTTCACGTTCGTTTTTATTCAGGATTTTCTTTCTTAAACGGATGGATTCCGGCGTTACTTCACAGTATTCATCTTCGTTTAAGTACTCGAGTGATTCTTCAAGCGACATAATGCGCGCTTTCTTAATCGTAGTCGTTTGATCCTTCGTAGCGGAACGGACGTTTGTCTGCTGTTTCATTTTGCTGACATTGACGACAAGGTCATTGTCACGGTTATGTTCGCCGACAATCATGCCTTCATATACTTCTGTTCCAGGCTCAACGAAGATGACGCCGCGGTCTTCAATACCTTGAATTCCGTAAGATGTCGCTTTTCCGTTTTCCATGGAAACGAGCACACCCTGACGTCGGCCTCCGACTTGGCCTTTTTGCATCGGCTGATAGCTGTCAAACGTGTGGTTCAGGATACCGAAACCGCGTGTCAGTGACAGAAACTCAGTAGAATAGCCGATGAGTCCGCGTGAAGGTACGGTAAAGATCAGGCGGACCTGGCCGTTTCCGTTATTAATCATATCAAGCATTTCGCCTTTTCTCGCACCCATTGATTCCATAACAGAACCGGTATGCTCTTCAGGCACGTCAATCTGCACGCGCTCAACAGGCTCGCAGCTTACGCCGTCGATTTCCTTAATGATAACTTCAGGTTTAGACACTTGAAGCTCATAGCCTTCACGGCGCATGTTTTCAATTAAAATGGACAGGTGAAGCTCACCGCGTCCTGAAACAACCCATGCGTCAGGTGATGCAGTCGGTTCGACACGAAGACTGACGTCTGTTTGAAGCTGCGCGTTCAGACGCTCTTCAATTTTGCGGGCTGTGACATATTTGCCTTCACGGCCTGCAAACGGGCTGTTGTTTACAACAAATGTCATTTGAAGCGTAGGCTCATCAATGCGCAGAACCGGCAGCGGCTCATGGTGGTCAGCCGGACAAACCGTTTCACCGACGTTGATGTCTTCCATGCCCGAAACGGCAACGAGGTCTCCCGCTCTCGCTTCTTCAATTTCCACGCGTTTCAATCCTTGGAAACCGAAGATTTTCGTT
Organism: Bacillus sp. ChL18; assembly: GCF_026241425.1. Taxonomy (NCBI): domain Bacteria; kingdom Bacillati; phylum Bacillota; class Bacilli; order Caryophanales; family Bacillaceae; genus Bacillus; species Bacillus sp. ChL18. The sequence goes on from NZ_JAPHWE010000001.1 coordinate 1,582,893, forward strand.
ACGCGGAATGATTTTACCGTTCCGTCAAGTTTCATCAATGAAACCTGCTGACCCACTTTCATCGTGCCGCGGAAAACGCGTCCGATACCGATACGGCCGACATAATCATTGTAATCAAGCAGCGCCACTTGGAATTGAAGAGGCTCTTCGGCGTTATCTACCGGGGCAGGGACATGTTCAAGAATCGTTTCATACAGTGATTCCATATTTTCGTCCTGCTTTTTCGGATCCAGACTTGCCGTTCCGTTAATCGCAGAAGCGTAGACGACAGGGAACTCAAGCTGTTGTTCGTTTGCGTCAAGCTCGATGAACAAATCAAGCACTTCATCAATGACTTCTTCCGGGCGGGCGAAATCACGGTCGATTTTGTTTACGACGACAACCGGATTTAAGTTCTGCTCAAGGGCTTTTTTCAGTACGAAACGGGTTTGCGGCATGCAGCCTTCATATGCGTCAACGACTAACAGAACGCCGTCAACCATTTTCATAATCCGTTCTACCTCTCCGCCGAAGTCGGCGTGTCCCGGAGTGTCCAAAATATTAATGCGTGTATCTTTATAGTTAATCGCAGTATTTTTCGCAAGAATTGTAATACCGCGTTCACGTTCAAGATCGTTTGAATCCATTGCGCGTTCGGCAATATTTTCGTTGGCACGGAATGTTCCGGCTTGGTGAAGCAATTGGTCTACCAAAGTCGTTTTCCCATGGTCAACGTGGGCAATAATCGCGATGTTGCGAAGATCGTTTCGAAGTTTCACATTTTCATCTCCTAAAAAAATTAGATAACTTTCATATTATACCACACATCCTCTTTAAAAGCGTTACGTTTTTCTGTAAACTGAAAGTATGACGTTAAAGGGGATGGAAATATGAAAAAATTGAATTGGCTCTTATTATTATTTGCATTCGCAGCAGTCTTCAGCATGATGCTGATCGGCGTATCAATCGCTGAGAAAAGCGCATGGGGCATCATCGGAAGCATTGTTCTCGTTATCGCCATGATGGGAAGCGGTTTCACCGTAAAGAAAAAAATGCGCGAACAGGGACTGCTTGATTAAAAGCATGACCCTTTGCAAAATTCCGTAAACATGAAAAGCACAATATCTAATGAAGCCTGAATCAAAGATTCAGGCTTTTTTACATCCTCAAAACAGGCTGAGGATGTAAGGCTTATCTCCCCCGCCGCCTAGTCAGGAAGCCGGAAATGACGGCCCCCACTCTAGTTACATCAGCAGATTCCCTCAGAAAATGAAGTCTGAAATAGTCCGGCAACGTTATGCAGAAAATACCATACCTCCTATATCAATTCCATCATTGTCTTTTTATACTTGTGGCTGTAAGCAAATACACATGACAAGGAGAGAATGAAATGAAAACATCTTTTTTGAAGAAAACCGCTGTAACTGCCGCCGCAACCGCCTCAGCCGCCTTGCTTGCATTCAGTCCGCTTGATTCTGCCGGCGCAAAAACGATCCAGGCAAATGAACCGCATGTCCTGCAGGCTTCCGCAGAGAAAACACCGGAAGACGCGGCAAAACTCATTGACATCATCAGCCAATCGATTTACGAAAAAGACGGTGTCTATTATTTTGACGGTGAAAAAGCGGTTGAATTGGGATTAGATCAAGAACAAGCCCAGACCATTCAAAAGCTGTGGGACAGCTCAACGGAATTTTTAACCGTCCTTTCCCAATGTATTGAGAAAACGGACGGCGAATATACATTTAATAAAGAAAAAGCGGTGGAGCTCGGCTTTACGGAAAAAGAGGCCCTTATCGTTGATCAGCTGTTCACCGCTTTTTCCCAAAGTCTTCATATCCTTCAATCTGCGCTGATTGAAGAAGACGGTGTGTTTACGTTTGATCAGGACCTTGCTGAAAAAGCAGGAGCAGGAAAAAAAGAAGCAAAGCTGTGTGCCGGATTCTTTAATTCACTGCCCCAGGAATTGCTTGAAGGCATTTATACAGCCTTTCATCCGGCTGAGTAAACGGATTAAAACGCCCGGTCATTCAGCCGGGCGTTTTTTTAAATCAGCAGTTTAAGGATCAGCATGATAAAGAAAACAGCGCCGAACAAACAGGCTGCTTTTATCAGCAGCTTCCCGTAATACCGTTCCTTAAACCGCCTTTCTTCTTCTGCATAACAGGCGGGCGCCTTCATCTCAGGGCTGCCGAGGTCAAGCGGCTCCTTCATCATATGATATAAACTCCCGCACTTACCGCATGATTCAAGATGGCGGGAAATAAACCGCTCCGTTTCTGTTTCACAATCGCCTTCAATATATAAAGGGAGTAAATCTCTCACTAAACAGCAAGTCATATCTGTCCGTCCTTCCTTTTTTCCGCCAAGTGCTGTTTCAGCTGCATTCTTGCCCTGTACAGGGTGCTCTTCACCTTCGAAAGACTCCAATCCAAAACATCAGCAATCTCTTCGTAAGACAGCTCTTGAAATACCTGTCGAAATGCTGAATAAAATGACTAAAAATCTCTGACATCTGAAACAATCCTTTTCGTTTATTAAGGCCTCACCCGTTTAGACAAACGGCTATAAAAAAAGTTTTACAGATCGGAACATTTTTCCCCTATCATTTTTCCCGACTTCATTTGTCATTTTTTTCAGAATAAATCGCATCATTCGACTCATGTCTGATTCAACACGTGCCTCTCGGCTTATCCCCCGATGCTGGCCGCCGGAAGCCTTTCCGGGACGATTCTATCAATTCATCAGCGGAGTCTAGTTTTATATTGCAGAATGAGAGAATGCTGGTTTATTATAACAATATAAGTTTTCATTATTTTCAAAAAGGGGGATTTATTGTGGGTTTAGGTAAGAAATTGTCTGTTGCTGTCGCCGCTTCCTTTATGAGTTTAACCATCAGTCTTCCGGGTGTTCAGGCCGCTGAGAATCCTCAGCTTAAAGAAAACCTGACGAACTTTGTGCCGAAGCATTCTTTGGTGCAATCTGAATTGCCTTCAGTCAGTGACAAAGCAATCAAGCAATACTTGAAACAAAACGGCAAAGTCTTCAAAGGCAACCCTTCTGAGAGACTGAAGCTGATTGACCACACGACTGATGATCTCGGCTACAAGCACTTCCGTTATGTGCCTGTCGTTAACGGTGTGCCTGTGAAAGACTCGCAAGTCATTATTCACGTCGATAAATCCAACAATGTCTATGCGATTAACGGTGAATTAAACAACGATGCTTCTGCCAAAACGGCAAACAGCAAAAAATTATCTGCAAATCAGGCGCTGGATCATGCTTTTAAAGCAATCGGCAAATCACCTGAAGCCGTCTCTAACGGCAACGTTGCAAACAAAAACAAAGCCGAGCTGAAAGCAGCGGCCACAAAAGACGGTAAATACCGCCTCGCCTATGATGTAACCATCCGCTACATCGAACCGGAACCAGCTAACTGGGAAGTAACCGTTGATGCGGAAACAGGGAAAGTCCTGAAAAAGCAAAACAAAGTGGAGCATGCCGCTGCAACCGGAACAGGTACGACTCTTAAAGGAAAAACGGTCTCATTAAATATTTCTTCTGAAAGCGGCAAATACGTAATGCGTGATCTTTCTAAACCTACTGGAACGCAAATTATTACGTACGATCTGCAAAACCGACAATATAACCTGCCGGGCACGCTCGTATCAAGCACTACAAACCAGTTCACAACTTCTTCTCAGCGCGCTGCCGTTGATGCGCATTACAATCTCGGCAAAGTGTACGATTATTTCTATCAGACGTTTAAACGCAACAGCTACGACAATAAAGGCGGCAAAATCGTATCTTCCGTTCATTACGGCAGCAAATACAATAACGCGGCCTGGATCGGCGACCAAATGATTTACGGTGACGGTGACGGCTCATTCTTCTCGCCTCTTTCCGGTTCAATGGACGTAACGGCCCATGAAATGACACACGGCGTTACACAGGAAACAGCCAACCTGAACTATGAAAATCAGCCGGGCGCTTTAAACGAATCCTTCTCTGATGTATTCGGATACTTCAATGATACTGAGGACTGGGATATCGGTGAAGATATTACGGTCAGCCAGCCGGCTCTCCGCAGTTTATCCACTCCGACAAAATACGGACAGCCCGACCATTACAAAAATTATCGAAACCTTCCGAACACTGATGCCGGCGACTACGGCGGCGTGCATACAAACAGCGGAATTCCGAACAAAGCCGCTTACAACACGATTACAAAAATCGGCGTGAAAAAAGCGGAGCAGATTTACTATCGCGCACTAACGGTATATCTCACTCCGTCATCAAACTTTAAAGATGCAAAAGCAGCTTTGATTCAATCAGCGCGGGACCTTTACGGCTCTCAAGACGCTGCAAGCGTAGAAGCGGCCTGGAATGCGGTCGGCTTGTAAACAAGAAAAGAGACCGGAGAAATCCGGTCTCTTTTTTATATCTGAAACATTTCACAATGGCTTCACCATGATCATATATGTTTTTTCCCGATCGTCTTTTTCAAGCTTAAGCTGTTCAAAGCCGCATTGGCTTAAAAACAAAACCCATTCCTGCCTGTCCAGGGGAACGGCTGAAAACATCGCTTTATGCTCCCCTCTCAGCCGGCCCGCAATCTCTTCAATGACCGCGCGTCCGATTCCTTTCTCTTTTGCCTCCGGAGCGACGGCCACGGTTCCGAGCCACGGTTTTCCGTTTGAAGGCGCCCATTCCAAATGAAAACTGACGGCGGCAGGAGCGCCGTCAATCTCCCATACGAGCCACGTTCCATTGTACATGGAGTATGCAAGCATAAACTCCGCCGCATTTTTTGTTCCGAACTCTTCGCTTTTCCACACCGGGTGTGATGCCGCCAGCTGCTCCAGAAACCCGAGATCTTCTTCTTCAAAATCTCTACCTGTCAGCATGTAAATAGTCGTCAAAGATAATTTTATGTATTGCCGGATTGCCCGCAAGCACGCTGTGGTTGTCTAAAAACGTAAACGGTTCGCCGTCTGTGGTCGTGTAAATGCCCCCGACTTCGTTCAGCAGCACGCAGCCGGCAGCGTAATCCCACGGCGCGAGCCTCATCGTAATGTATGCGTCAATGCGGCCGGCCGCAACACTGGCCAGCTCAAGTGCCGCCGAACCGTAGGAACGCGTTCCTCTGACCCGTTTTACGAGCGGCGCCAAAATACTCGGGTCAATCCTTCTGTTTTCCGTCACCCATGTGGCATTGATTGCAATAATGGCTTCTTCAATGGAAGCTTCTTTTAAAGGAGCAAGCGGCGTATTGTTCAGATAAGCCCCTTTTCCGCTGAATGCGTGATACAGTTCGTCCTGCATCACATCATAAATTAAGCCGATTTTGCCTTTTCCGTCTTCAAAGATGCCGATGGAGATCGCGAAATGCCGCTTTTGATGGACAAAATTCATCGTTCCGTCAATCGGATCAATGATCCAGACAATTCCGTCAAGGGAGCGGAGTTTATCCCCCTGCCCTTCTTCTCCGAGAATCCGGTGTCCGGGAAAAGTTCCTTGTATACGGTCAATGAAAAAGCGTTCCGTCTCTTTATCAATATTTGTGACTAAATCATTCGGATTTGATTTTGTTTCAATCGTCAAGCTTTCCTGCATGGATTGTCTGATTCTCGTTCCGGCTTCTTTTACCCATTTTTTTGCGATATCATCAATTTCCGTCCAATTTGTCATACCGTGTACCTCTTTTCTATGTATAGCTTATTCTATAGCATACTGATAAAGGCGATGAAAAAGCAAGGAAAATGAAAAAAATGCCTTCTCACGTAAAAACGAACCATTTCCTGCGGTTCGTTTTTACTATTCTTTATCCGTTAAGCCGAATCCATTCTTTTCTGAGACGTTCCAGTTTTCTTTTGCTGAGATCGATTTGATCTTCATTCTCTTTTTGCATGGCCTCATACAGGGTTGCCAATTCATAATCAACCTCTAGTCTCCAGACAGCTACACGGTTATTTTTTTCCTCCCTGAATCCTTCCTTCACCACTTGCCTCATTGTCTTTCGCCCCTTCCAGAGATCATTTGTTAAAAAAGCATCCCATTTTCCCAATTTATTAATGATACTTCTTATATCGTATGGAAACTTATATTCGGCTGTAACAACATTCTTAAAATTGTGTGTTTACCTATTCGTTTTTTACCCCAATCCTCTCGGCTCAAACGTTCTCAATGTTTTTGCGGCCGGCGGCGGCTGTGGTAAAATATGAATACTTACGATAAGGAGGAAAAAGATGACTCAGATGCGTTTTACAAAAGAAGACTTCGATACATTTACAATAGAAGGTTTAGATCCGCGCATGGAGGTGTTAAAAGAACAAGTCCGTCCGAAGCTGACCTTGTTAGGAGAGCATTTCGCACCGACATTGTCAGCATTGACAGGAGATGAAATGTTCCCGCATGTCGCCAAGCACGCGAGAAGATCTGTCAACCCGCCGGCTGACAGCTGGGTTGCCTTTGCCAACAGCAAACGCGGGTATAAGAAACTCCCTCACTTTCAGATCGGTTTATGGGACACCCATATGTTTGTATGGTTTGCCATCATTTATGAATCTCCGATAAAAGAGGAATACGGCAGATTGCTGGAAGCGAAGCAGGAGGACATCACAAAACAGATTCCCGGTCATTTTGTATGGTCGCCGGATCATACGAAGCCAGGTGCGTACAAGCAGTCCGACATGGATCAGGAGCAGCTGAAAACATTATTTGAACGCCTGCAGACAGTGAAAAAAGCAGAGCTTTTGTGCGGCATTCAGCTGCAAAAAGAAGACGTGATCAACATGAACAACAATGAATTCCTGCAAACCATTGAAGATGCTTTTAGGAAGCTTTCCTTTTTATACACACTGACTCAGAAAGTCTCATAACATAAAAAGCGGGCCGATTGCCGGCTCGCTTTGTCTACATTTTGATAATCGCTTGATCTGATTGTTTCGCCTGTTTCACAGTCCGATACGGGGAATAGGTGCTGTCAGCTTCAAATTGGCTGCAGATTTTCTTTTCTTCCGCTTTCCCGGCAACGATTTCTTTAAAGCGGCGGTACGCATTCAGAAGTCTGTCTCGGTCAGCTCCTTTTTCATAGGCGTTTTCCACCTGCTGAAAAAAAGCAATGACATCCACGGCCTCCTCTGTCGTCCAGTCCTCATTCATCGGATATTGATATTCCAAATGTCTTCACTCCTTTATAATCATGCTCAAAATAAGCATCTTCCATAGATCATAAATTGTTCTTTACTTTCTTTCAAGTTCATAATATAATTCATTTGTTTTACGTTTAAAAAACGGGTAATAAAACTGAATGTAATACAAACTAATCCGTAGGTATTATGATAAAGGTGGGAAAACAATTGCCGCAACATGAAACACCCCTGTACAGCGGACTGAAAAAGCACGCGGACAGACAGCCTGTCCAATTCCACATTCCGGGCCATAAAAAAGGCGCGGGAATGGACCCGGAATTCAGACAATTTATCGGAGAAAACGCGTTAAGCATAGATTTAATTAATATCGAACCTCTGGATGATTTACATGCGCCAAAGGGCATCATTAAAGAAGCCCAGGATCTGGCCGCTGAAGCATTCGGCGCAGACCATACCTTCTTTTCCGTACAAGGGACGAGCGGCGCCATTATGACGATGGTCATGGCCGTATGCGGACCCGGAGATAAAATCATCATCCCGAGAAACGTTCATAAATCCATTATGTCGGCCATTGTATTTTCCGGAGCGGTGCCGATTTTTATACACCCGGAAATTGACGATGAGCTCGGAATTTCTCACGGCATTACGCTTGAGTCCGCCGAGCGGGCTTTGACGGAGCACCCTGACGCAAAAGGCCTGCTTGTCATAAATCCGACGTACTTCGGTGTGGCAGCGGACTTGAGCAGCATTGTAAAGCTCGCGCATTCTTTCGATGTGCCTGTGCTTGTCGATGAAGCGCACGGCGTGCATATTCATTTTCATGAAAAGCTTCCTCTGTCCGCCATGCAGGCGGGCGCTGATATGGCAGCTACTAGTGTGCACAAATTGGGAGGCTCCCTGACGCAGAGCTCCATTTTAAATGTGAGAGAAGGCCTTGTTTCCAAAGAAAGAGTACAGTCGATTTTAAGCATGCTGACGACAACGTCAACATCCTATCTGCTTCTCGCTTCACTTGATGTCGCAAGAAAACGCCTCGCTACAGAAGGCCGCGATCTTCTTGAAGATACGATTCTGCTGGCGGATCAGACACGGGAACGCCTCAATCAAATTGAAGGCATCCGCTGTGTCGGCGAAGAAATCACAGGGTCTAAAGCTGCCTTCAGTTATGATCCGACTAAATTAATCATTTCGGTCAAAAACTTCGGCCTGACGGGTCATGACGTTGAAAAATGGCTCCGCGAATCATATAATATCGAAGTCGAGCTGTCCGATTTGTATAATATTTTATGTATTTTCACCCCCGGAGACAGAGCAGGAGATGCCGACCGTCTTGTAAGCGCGCTTACAGACATTTCAAAGCAGGCTTCCGCCAATGACTATGCTCATCAGCAAACCGAAGTTCTGCTTCCTGAAATTCCTCTGTTAGCGATGACGCCAAGAGACGCGTTTTACGCAAATACGGAAGTCATTCCGTTAAAAGAATCCGCGGGACGGATCATCGCAGAGTTTGTCATGGTGTACCCGCCGGGAATTCCGATCTTTATTCCGGGTGAGATCATTACTGAAGAAAATATCAGCTACATTTTTAAAAACTTGGACGCCGGCCTTCCTGTGCAGGGTCCCGAAGATGCAACGCTTGAAATGATCAGAGTGATCAAAGAGCAAAAAGCCATCCAATAAACATAAAGAAGCCCGAAACGAAATCGTTTCGGGCCTTTTTACGCTTTTTACTCTTCTTCAAGATGACACTGGCATTGTCCGCAGCATGTTCCGTATAACGTCGTGACCTTCTCATCCTCAAAGTAATGAATCGCTTCGTTACAGTCTTGGCAAACAATTGTACCCATCTGTCATTCCCCATTTCTCAGAATTTGAAAACGCTTAATTTTCACTTGTTGTTATTATATTATTATGTCACATTTAATATGTCAACCGATAAATTGTATAACACATTTATTTTTTATGGTCTTTTTATAGCTCGAGGGTCAATAACAGTATATCCTTTATGACGCAATCCTTTTACAATGTCCGGCATGGCTTCTGCCGTCCATTTCCGGTCATGCATCAATATGTTGGCCCCGTCCCGCAGATAAGGACTGTTCAGTGTGATATCGGTAAGCGCTTTTTTGGATTGATATTTCTGATCCCAATCATACCCGAAGGTCCAGTTCATTTTCACCATACCTTCTTTTTTTATAAGTCTGTCACTGTAGTCCGTATTGCTTCCGAAAGGCGCCCTGAAAAATGCGGGTTTCTCTCCTATTACCTTTTCAACCGCTTTATTGACGCCAATGATTTCTTCCCGTTGTTTTTGTTCGGAAAGATCTTTTAAGTTTTGATGAGTCATTGTATGATTTCCGATCATAAAACCTAACTCATGAATATGCTTAAGCGCTTTCTTATTTTCATCTTTTTTCAAAAAATGTCCGTTCACAAAAAAGATCGCTGATGCATTGAGATCATGCAGTTTATCCGCAATCTCAGCGGCATGCTGATCAGGCGCGTCATCGATCGTTACCAATGCGATCGGTTTTTTCTCTTTCTGTTCATCCATTTTTTCCACAGAAAAACTTTTCGGATTGATATAGTAACGGGGCTCCGCCTTTTGTTTTTTCTGTTTTTCCTCTTTTGTATGGTGGTTTTCCCGTTTGGCGTGATTGGCCGCGGCTTGAGAATGGGGTTTGTTTGTTTGCATCTTTTCATTTGATTGGCAGCCGGCGAGTAAGCACATACATATGACGGCTGCAGCGGCTTTATACATGACAATCCCTCCTGATATGGTTTTGCCCTCAGTATAACGAAAAAACAGCGCTCTCACGAAAAACAATGTGCCTTTTTTACACATCGGCTGCGCAAGTTGTCACACGTATTATTTCTTCATTAAAAACGGTTTCAATTATATAACAATTCAGTAACAAGCCTTAGGTTTTTCACCTCTCGTGATACACTTGATATAGTCCTTATAAATGGATGAACCAATATATTATATAAAACAGAGGAGTAAGATAGATGCGCTACCGTACGGTGATTCCCTTTTTTTTGATGCTGTTCGTTCTGTCAAGCTGTTCGGTTTCTACTGTCAGTCCATTCACAAAAAACCGGATCGACAGCATTCATCACACTCAAATCTTGTTTTTTTCCGATGAAAATCATATAGATAAAGAAGTGCCTTATTACGATGCGATCCTTGATTTAGAAAAGAAATATCCCCATCATGTCGATCAAATGAAGGTTTATGACAACAGAAAGGGATGGGAAGAGGAAATCAACACGTTCCCTGCGCTGATGGTGATCAATCATCGGCATGTGGTCATGAAGATTGAGGGATCCGTAAAGAAAAAAGAGGATATCATCAAACCTATGCAGCATGTGCTTGCACAATAAAAACAGCCCCCGCTTTTACAAACGGGGGCTGTTTCTTTGTTACATTATTATTTTACGATATGGATCGGGCTTCCGATTGCTACTTCGGCAGCTTCCATAGTGATTTCGCCCAATGTCGGGTGAGCGTGAATTGTCATTGCGATATCTTCAGCAGTCATTCCGCCTTCGATCGCCAGACTCAATTCAGAAATCATGTCAGAAGCGCTTGCGCCGGCAATTTGCGCACCGATTACAAGACCGTCTTCTTTACGAGTGATCAGCTTCATGAAGCCGTCAGTTTCGTTAAGAGACAGCGCACGTCCGTTCGCTGCAAACGGGAACTTAGCTGCAACGACTTCAATGCCTTCTTCTTTCGCCTGTGCTTCAGTGTAACCGACAGAAGCCAGTTCAGGCTCAGAGAATACAACCGCCGGAATACCGAGGTAATCGATTTCAGCCGGCTCTCCTGAAATAGCTTCCGCAGCGATTTTACCTTCGTAAGACGCTTTGTGAGCCAATGGAGGTCCGTCAATGATGTCACCGATTGCGTAAATGTTCGGTACGTTTGTGCGGCACTGCTTGTCTGTTTTAATGACACCGCGGTCAGTCATTTCGATACCGACTTGCTCAAGGCCGAGCTCATCAGTGTTCGGACGGCGTCCGACAGTGATTAATACGTAATCAGCATCAACCGTTTTTTCTTCGCCTTTTACTTCGAATGTAACTGTTACGCCGTCAGGTCTTTCCTCAACGCCTTTAGCCATGGCGCTTGTATGGATTTCAACGTTGCCTTTTTTCTTCAGTCTGCGGGTAACGAGAGAACTCATTTGTTTTTCGAAGCCAGGAAGAATTTCATCTCCGCCTTCTAAAATAACCAATTCAGTTCCGAAGTTCGCATACGCTGTTCCAAGCTCAGTACCGATATATCCGCCGCCGATAACAACGAGCTTTTTCGGAATTTCTTTAAGCGCAAGTGCGCCTGTAGAGTTCAGAACGCGTTCGCTATATTTGAAGTTTGGCAATTCGATAGGGCGAGAACCGGTAGCAATGATTGCGTTTTTAAATGTGTATGTTTGCGCAGAGTTCTCATCCATTACACGGACAGAGTTGCTGTCTACGAAATAAGCTTCCCCTTTTATAACGTCCACTTTATTTCCTTTTAAAAGACCTGCAACACCGCCGGTAAGCTTATTTACAACAGAAGCTTTCCATTCTTGGACTTTTGTAAAGTCAACCGTTACGTTCTCAGCAGTGATTCCCATGTCATCTGAATGTTTTGCATTCTCGTAACGATGGCCTGCATTGATGAGCGCTTTTGAAGGAATACAACCGACATTCAGACAAACGCCTCCAAGAGTTGCTTTTTCAACGACTGTTACTTTTTGTCCAAGCTGAGCAGCGCGGATGGCAGCTACATAGCCGCCGGGTCCCGCACCAATCACAAGAGTATCTGTTTCAATAGGGAAATCTCCTACTACCATAACATTACGCCTCCATTAAAATAAGTTGTGGATCGTTCAGTAAACGCTTGATGTGGTTTAACGCATTTTGTGCAGTTGCTCCGTCAATCATACGGTGGTCAAAGCTGAGAGAAAGAGCTAAGACAGGAGCAGCTACAATTTCACCATCACGGACGATCGCTTTTTCAGCAATACGGCCGATACCGAGAATCGCAACCTCTGGGTGGTTGATAACCGGTGTGAACCATTGGCCTCCGGCAGAACCGATATTTGTGATCGTGCAAGAAGCGCCTTTCATTTCCGCAGGTGCAAGCTTGCCTTCACGCGCTTTTGTAGCAAGGCTGTTGATTTCATCAGAGATTTCGAAAACGGCTTTACGGTCGGCATTTTTCACTACCGGCACAAGCAGGCCTTTTTCGGTATCCGCTGCAATTCCGATGTTGAAGTAATGTTTTTGGATCACTTCATCTGTTTTATCATCAATAGATGTGTTTAAAACAGGGAATTTTTTCAAAGCGGATGTTAATGCTTTGACGACGTAAGGCAGATAAGTCAGCTTGATGCCTTGATCAGCAGCAACTTGTTTGAACTGTTTGCGGTGAGCAACAAGATTTGTTACGTCAACTTCATCCATAAGAGTTACGTGCGGTGCAGTATGCTTAGAGTTCACCATTGCTTTCGCGATCGCTTTACGGATACCGCTCATTTTTTCGCGTGTTTCAGGGAATTCGCCTTCAGGAGCCTGAGCCGCTGCAGGTTTAGCTGTTTCCTGAGGTGCAGCTGTTTCTTGCGGTGCCGCTTCTTGAGCCGCTCCTCCATTTGCAAAGCTGTCGATATCTTCTTTTACAACACGTCCGTTATTGCCTGAACCTGTTACTTTACGGATATCCACGCCTTTTTCACGGGCATATTTGCGTACGGAAGGCATCGCGATCACGCGTTTGTTCGGATCAGCTTCCGCTTGGTCCTGCTGTCCTGCGCCGGTTTCTTTTGCAGGCTCTTTAGGAGTCTCTTCTTTAGAGATATCCTGCCCTGCTTCAGCAGACGACTGAACTTGAGCTTCAGTTTTCGCATCTCCTGAATCATGGCTTCCTTTAAATTGAAGATCTTCGTAACCAGGTGCGTCAAACGTAATAATCGTTTGTCCAACAGTTGCAACTGTTCCCTCTTCAACTTTTAATTCTAATACTTTTCCTTTAACAGGTGAAGGAATTTCTACCACTGCTTTATCATTTTGCACTTCAGCCAGAACATCGTCTTCTTCTACCTCGTCGTTCGGCTTAACAAACCATTTTACGATTTCGCCTTCGTGGATACCTTCCCCGATATCCGGAAGTTTAAATTCAAATGCCACAGTTTTCGACCTCCTAGTTGATTAAGCAAATTTTAGTTATGCATTCGCAAGCATTGAACCTAGTAAACAGACTCCTTCATATAGAGAAAAGGACTCTCTTTACCGTCTTTTATGATGCCTGATTAAAATTCAAGAACTTTTTTCGCAGTTTCAAGAACGTCTTTATGGTTTGGAAGCCATACGCTCTCAGCAAGCGAGAAAGGAAATACTGTATCAGGCGCCGCAACACGCAGAACCGGAGCTTCCAGGCTCAGAATCGCGCGGTCATTGATTTCAGCTACAACGTTGGCAGCGATGCCGGCTTGTTTTTGAGCTTCTTGCACGACAATTGCGCGGCCTGTTTTTTCAACAGAAGCAATAATCGTATCAATATCAAGCGGACTTACAGTTCGAAGGTCGATAACTTCAGCAGAAACGCCTTCTTTTTCAAGCTCTTCAGCAGCCTTAAGCGACTCATGAACCATCGCGCCGTATGTGATGATAGAAAGGTCAGTACCTTCGCGTTTCACATCAGCTTTGCCAAGCTCGATTGTGTATTCCTCCTCAGGAACTTCCTGACGGAAAGAACGGTAAAGTTTCATATGCTCTAAGAAAACAACCGGATCATTGTCTCTGATAGAGGCAATCAGCAGTCCTTTTGCATCGTAAGGAGTGGAAGGGATAACAACTTTAATACCCGGCTGCTGAGCGATAAGGCCTTCCAAACTGTCAGCGTGAAGTTCGGGTGTATGAACCCCTCCGCCGAATGGAGAACGGATTGTCACCGGAGAAGTCCAGCGTCCGCCGGAACGGTAGCGGAGACGAGCCATTTGTCCTGAGATTGAATCCATTACTTCATATACGAATCCGAAGAATTGGATTTCCATAACAGGACGGTAATCTTGCAGGCCTAAACCGAGAGCGAGACCGCCGATACCGGATTCAGCAAGTGGCGTGTCAAATACGCGGTCCTCACCGAATTCTTTTTGAAGGCCTTCAGTTGCACGGAATACGCCTCCGGCAACGCCTACATCTTCCCCGAAAAGCAGAACGTTTTCATTGTTTTTCAGTTCTGTGCGTAACGCATCAGTGATCGCTTGAATCATTGTCATTTGCGCCATGGCTTACTTCGACTCCTTCGCTTTGTAAATTTCAAGTTGTTCTTTCAAGTTGAACGTCGGCTCTTCAAACATATTCTCAATCAGCTCTGTTACTTTCGGTTTTGATTCGCCGTCAGCCTTTTTGATAGCTTGTTTGATTTCTTCTTTGGCCTGTTCAATCACTTTGTTCTCTTCTTCTTCAGACCATAGTCCTTTGTTTTCCAAGAACTTGCGGAAACGTACGAGCGGGTCTTTTTGCTCCCATTCATTTTCTATTTCTTTCGTACGGTATTTAGTCGGATCGTCACCGGACATTGTATGAGGTCCGTAACGGAATGTAAGAGTTTCGATCAGAGTCGGACCTTCACCGTTAATTGCGCGCTGGCGTGCTTCTGCGGTTGCAGCATAAACGGCTAGTGCATCCATTCCGTCTACTTGAACACCTGTAATACCGACGGCAACTGCTTTTTGGGCAATTGTCTGTGCGGATGATTGCTTTTCTACAGGAGTTGAAATCGCATAGCGGTTATTCTGAACAACGAAGATCGCTGGCGCTTTAAATGCTCCGGCAAAGTTCATTCCTTCATAGAAGTCACCTTGAGAAGCTCCGCCGTCACCAGTGTAAGTAATAGCTACCGCTTTTTTACCGCGCTTTTTAAGACCTAAAGCTACACCTGCGGTTTGAATAATTTGAGCACCAATAATAATTTGAGGTGATAAAGCATTTACTCCCTCAGGCATCTGATTACCTTTAAAATGGCCTCTTGAGAACAGGAATGCCTGGTGTAAAGGAAGCCCGTGCCAAATCAGCTGAGGAACGTCACGATAACCCGGAAGGATAAAGTCGTCCTGTTCAAGCGCGAAGTGTGATGCAATTTGAGAAGCTTCTTGGCCCGCTGTCGGTGCATAGAAACCTAAACGTCCTTGACGGGAAAGAGAAATTGAACGCTGGTCTAAAATGCGGATATACACCATTCTTCTCATTAATTCCTTTAACTGATCATCTGAAAGATCAGGCATTGCGTCTTTATTTACGACTTCTCCTTCAGCATTTAAAATTTGGAACGTTTCAAACTGCTTATGAATAGCATCAAATTGTTTTTTGCTATCAACAATTGAAGTTTTTGTCTTTGCAGCCATTTTTTAAACCACCTCTTCTTTTGATTTAACAGGGTTAGGATACCGTTTAGCCATCCGTATTAAAAACAGTCTTATCATGCTCTGCAATTCTAAAATTAATCATTCAGAAATTCACATAGCGCTTAAGCAAAGATAATGACGTTTAAACTGTACTAATAAAAAAAGATTTTTTATTAGTACAATATGATCAACAACCATAGTTTACAGTAATTAAACAAAGCCGTCAATCATTTATAACCTCATTTTGAAACCGCTTATAAAACTTAAGATCATATTGCGCCAAACTGTACTATAAAAGACTTTAAACTGTATTATAAAAATGCTCTACTGTACTATAATTAAAAAAAATTACAAAGAGTAAATTAAGTTATTTAACTTAGGGGCGGGCTTTGAAAAGATGCCGCGGAATAAAAACGGGCAGTTAGCAATCGTCCCGCCTGCCGAACAGACGGGACGATGCTTTTGTCTAATTATTCAATACCCGCCCACACGATATTCAGCGGCGTCAGCACGGCATGAGGATGAAACTCGGAAATCGGAGTGAAAAATACATACGTAAAATCTTCGGCTGGATCAGAAAACATGCCGCACCAACCCATTCCAAGATGTGAAAAGGTGCCTTCTGTCATGAAATAATGGTCACCGGCCGGCCACAAATTAACGCCTAAACCAAAGCCGCCTTCCTCCCTGGGCGCTCCGAAGAAGTAAAAAGGAAGACCGGGCTTTATTTGATTTCTCAGCATCGCCTCGACTGTTTTTCTTCCAAGCAGCTTCTTATCTTTCAATCTGCCTTTATTTCTAAACATTTCAGCCAACTTCCAAATATCTCGCAACGAAGAGTACAGACCGCTTGTCGCTTTATTCGGAAAATACGGGTGATGACTTTTTTCCAGCTGTACGCACTCGTGCTCATTGATCACACAAACTTCTTCTTTTAAAGCATCAGGCACATAAAAATACGTTCTTTCTAATCCTAGCGCTTCAATAATATGCTTTGTTACATACTGTTCGTAGGATACGCCTGTTACTTTTGAAATAATGATGCCAAGTATAACAAAACCGGTTCTGGAATAGTTCCATGCTTCATCCGCTCCGTACTCCAAAGGCGTACTGACGAGATAGTTTATCCATTCTTCCTCATTCGTTAAGTCAATGCCTTCAGCCTTTTGAATATCCAGCTCAAAACTTAATCCCGCCGTATGAGTCAAAAGGTGCAAAATTTTAATTTCTCCGAAACCCGGTTTATCAAACGCAGGCAAAATGAGCTTGACCGGCATTTTCAGATCGAGCAAACCTTTTTCGACGAGCTGCATGACGGCTACAGCGGTAAACACTTTTGTCAAAGAACCGATTTCTCTGATTGTATCAAGCTGAAATGGTTGCTTTTCGTTTTGTCCGCCGGTAAATTCCCCTAACGACTCAGCTGCAAAAACCTCACCTCCTCTTGACATCATATAACTCGCACATTGCAGATCTCCATTGTCTATCATCGTCTGATAATGGCTGTTAAGAGCGTTAATTTGTTTCATATCAAATGCCGGATTGCTTATTGTTTGTTTCATTGTTTTCTCCCCCTGTACTGTATGTATCGTTTTCATCACTTACTTACTGATTTCTTGATGAATTCTGACACTGCTTTATTAAATTCTTCCGGATGTGTGATGTTCGGAAGATGCCCCGCTCCCTTAATTTTCTTTAATTCTGCATTGCTCAGCAGTTTCCGCAGCCTTTTTGTTTCTTTCTGATCAACTACGCTTTCCTTCTCACCTGTAAGGATAAGCGTTCTTGTATGAATGTCTTTTAAAAAGCCGATTGTAGAATAGCCTTCTTGTTGATGTATCTTCATAAAACGTTCAATAGAAGCATTTAAGAATTGATTACTGTATAAACTTTCATATTCATGCGACTTTCCTATAGCTATAAAATCATTTTTCAGTTTTTCCTCGACACTGCTTTCAGGGTCTTCTTCGTATTCGGTGTAACTTCCGGAAAGAATGAGTGTTTTTACTTTTTCGGGGTATTCATAGGCTATCCTCTGCCCTATCATGCCTCCCCAAGAAGCTGCCGCAATGTGGATCGGCCAAGCAACCCCTAACTCGTTCAGCACTTCGATAAAAGTCTGAGCCAGCCCGCTCAGTGTAAAATCGGCGCTCCCCTCACTCAGCCCGTAACCCGGTGTGTGTATGACAATTACATTAAATTGATCTGCCCATTCCTTCATTTGTTCTTTCCACATGTAAGCAGTGGTAGCAAAACCGCAAATCAGTAAAATTGTTTCGCCCTTACCGCTCATCAATATTTCCATATGCCGGGCATTTTCTGTGTTTGCCAGAAAATGAACGGTTTCCGTTTCTTCTGTCTGGTAAAAAGCGATGAGTTTTTTTGCGGCATCGCTTTGATCGTGCTGAAGGGCTCCTTTCTTCAGTCTGCTCCAATAATGCAAATAATCGTCGAGATGACGATTGGAAGCCGTGCCGAGTATTCGGAAAGGACTTTCAGCTTCTCCCGTAACGATTGACGAAGCATCAAAATCGGCTGCAATCGCTGAATCTCTTACTAGAGGCGGTGCTGAACGGGCGGATAACGGCTTGAAATCGTTTTGTATTTTTTCTTTTTCTCCGTATAACACGATCAGCTGGTGGCCTTGGCCGAGAAGCGAGTGTTCAAATGCTTTGATTCCGGCAGTATTTTCTAATGGGTGAAGTCCGTACTCCATTTTCATAATATCTTGAATGCCGGGATCAACTGACATGCCTCCGTCTTTCCAGAAAGGCCAATTTACAGCGATGGTTTTTCCTGATCTCCCCCCCGCCTTTCTCATACATTCCCTCCACTCGGCAAAATGCTCCAGAAAACGATTGGCGTAGGCGTAATCGGCTTGACCCAGACTTCCGATTTCTGAGGAGATGGAAGAAAACAAAACAAAAAAGTCTAAAGGCATATCTCTGAGCGCTTCATCCAAATGAATCACACCATTGACCTTTGATTGCAGCACCGCTTGAGCTTCCGCGTCTGTTTTATTCATAATGAGAGAGTCTTTTAACACGCCTGCACTGTAAATGACCCCGTTGATTTCGGAATAATCAGCATGAATTTTTTCCGCTAACTTGATGACCTGCTGCTTATCTGACATGTCAGCCTGGATATAAGAAATGCTTGCCCCGTTATAGCGGATGCTGTCTAATTTTTCTTCCATGTCTGCTGTCATTTTCGATCGTCCGGCAATAATAACGCTGGCTCCGTGATTTGCATAAAGAAACGCTGAAATAATCCAGCCGATGCCGCTTAACCCTCCGATGATGAGATACACCCCGTTTTTTGCAAACTTTGCGGCCTTTTGTCCTGTTTGCAGCGAAGCGTCTTTATATGCTGTCACCCACCTTTTTTGATCGCCGTCATATTTCACAGCCTGATGATGTCCGGCACTTAATTCATTGAGAAGCAAAGGTGCTTTTTCAATGGTTTGTCTTGAAGAAATCTCAACCGTTTTACACTTTATATTCGGCTGCTCCGCATTCAGCGTTTTAAAAAAGCCTCCAATCGCGGCGTAAACCGGATTTGTATATTGACCCTTGTCATGTACGTACAGAATGTTGATGTTTTCTTTTACTTTTTGATGGATCAAAGCTTTGCTCAAATAAAGAATTGAATAAAAGCTGTGAGTCAGATCTAACGCTGCTTCAGTATAAGCTTTTTTTGACAGGTAATGAATGATTGACGCCGGAAACGCTCCGGACTTTTTCATATCTTCTAACAGTCTGGTGTAATGAGCAGACTGCTCCGGATTAAATTTATAATGCTTTTCATTTACCATTTCATATTCATCGGCGGCTTCCGCATAAATAACATTTTCACTGCCGATGTACTTTCGGATTTCATCACTCAATGAACTGTCGAAATCGAAAATCAATGTATTTTCCATTGGTACTTCTCCGGACTTTAATGGCAATTCTATCCATTCTTTTTGTAAATACAAAGATTCAAGCATCGGCTTTTCAGACGGCTCTTTCGTTTGCGTTTTTTCTTTAAAAGCTGCGGCCGGCGTATTACGCACATCATATTTTTCTTCTAAATAAGCCGCTAAATCATGAATATTGTTATAATCAAAAAGCAATGTCGGATACAATTGTGTATCTAATCTTTCCTCGAGCATTTTCGATATATGCAGCAGCTGTTTTGAGTCAAGACCCAGTTCGTAAAAAGATTGGTGTTTGTCCGCTTTATTTGGCGGTGTGTTTGTAACCTCTCCAATAATGGATGACAGCTCATCTGTTAATGTTTTATGACTGTCTTGGTGCTGAACTGTAACAGAGATAGAGTCTGTAATGTCGGCTCCGTATTTCTCCTGCAGATATTCCGTCAATTCACCGATTGTGGAGTAATCAAATAATAAAGTCGGGTACAGCTTTGTATCTAACATCAGTTCTAATTTTTTGGATAAGTCTAATAATTGTTTAGAATCCAAGCCCATCTCGTAAAAGAAAATATCATTCTTCACTGTTTCTGCAGGTTTTTCAATCATGCCGGCTATCTCTTGGATCAAATTATTTCTGATCATTTCTTTATTGTTCGTTGCGCTGCCGATCTCTTTAGCTTTTTGGGAATGCTCCAGCCTTTGTATTGATTTTTCATTTCTGACTCTTTTCACACCGAATCGCTCATAATAAAAAGCAAGCTCTCCATCAGGCCTGTATACTTCTATGTCCGCATATAAAATGTCTTTAGAAGGCGGCTGCGTTATACTGTTTTTATCAATATACACAAAACAAGACCCAGTTGTTTTATGCAGTGCCCGGAACGTCTCAATATATATAGGGATAAACGCATTTGTTCCTTCATCCGGCAAGTCTGATGTAAGGATTCCCAACAAGCTGAGAGACCCATCCAAAAATGCGGGATGCATGTAAAAGTCATCCGTATATTCTTTTGAAAGTCCGCTTAAACTGACCTCTCCCAGAATATAATTTTCACCTTCATATACTGTACCTTCCAATTTCATAAAATCTTTATGAATCAGGCCGCCTCTGCGCAAATTACGATAGGCGGATTCAGCATCCGTAGTCCGGACGGCCCCTTTCTTTAATTCTTCGATTGAAATTGTCTTTTCGTTTATCGCATTTTTTCTTATGATTTCCGCCTGCAAGTTGACTGACGCTTCACCTTCCGCCTTTTCAGCGACCCATTTCCTGCTTGTTGTTTCAACAAGCCAGCCGTTTTCTTGTTGCGTAAACTGGAAGCTGACTTTTTTATCAAAATGGACTGACGTCGCAACAGGTTCACGGAATAAAACATGTTTGATTTCAAAACTTCGGGGGGATATCCCTTTCTCAGCTAAAAATCGGGTTATTAAATCCAGATACGTTACGCCGGGTATCGTACGCACTTGATGAAGGACATGGTCTGAAACAATATAATCGTCATGTTTGACTAATACGCTGAACCTCATGCAACTCGACAACCTTTCTTCTTTTACAAAGTAAAGAAACAGAGCAGGTGCTACTCTGTTTCATCAATAATTTCAAGAAGCCGTTTTTTATTTTGTTTGATTTGTTTTTTCCGATTTGAATCCGGCCAGTACTCTTTTCTGACAAACTCGGCAGGCGGCAGCGGATTTCTGACGGAATGATATGAATCATCCAGGCCGCTTACCAAAAGGTGGGCGTTTGTTCCGCCAAAACCGAAAGCGCTGATGCCCGCCCTCCGTTTTCCATCCTTCCAGCTTCTCAGTTCTGTATTCGGATAAAAAGGCGACTTTTCAAATTCAAAGCGGGGATTTGGCGTTTCACAATTCAATGTAGGCGGAATTTCCTTATGCCATATTGATAAAATCACTTTAATGAAACTTGCCGCTCCGGCAGCGCTTAATAAGTGTCCGATATTGGTTTTTACACTTCCTACTCCGCAAAATTGCGTTTTGTTTGTGTCTCTTCGGAATACTTTTGTCAGAGCCTGAAGCTCAATCGGATCTCCAATCATCGTGCCTGTGCCGTGAGTTTCGACGTAGCTGACTGATCCGGGAGTGATATCGGCTTTTTCAAATGCATCTTGAATAACCTGCTCTTGAAGCTTAGGATTCGGGGTCGTGATTCCCATTGTCGCACCGTCGTTATTAATAGCTGATGCTTCAATGATACCGTATATCCGATCTCCGTCTGCTTTTGCTTTCTCCAGCGGTTTTAACAGAACAGCGCCAAAACCCTCTCCGGGTACAAAGCCGTTTGCCCTTTCATCAAAAGTAAAACACTGACCGTCCGGCGAAAGAGCTCCTCCTTCTGTTAACATCAGGTAAGGAATTTCATCCAAAAGCAGATCCGCCCCTCCTGCCAGCGCCATCTCTGAATCACCGTTTTTTATGCTTTGGCAGGCTAAATGAATGCTGACTAATGAAGAAGAACAAGCGGTATCAGAAACCATGCTTGGACCGTGAAAATTAAAGAAATGCGACACATGTGAAGCAATAAAGTTTTGACTAAGCCCGACGATGTGGCTGCTGCTTTCTTTCGGCAGTTTGTGACCGTAGCCGCCCATTCTGGAACCGACAAATACGCCGACTTTTTTTCCCGATAATTCCGTTTCTTCATAACCGGCATCCCGTACAGTCTGTACACTCGTTTCTAAGAAATGTCTTATCAGCGGGTCCGTTTGGATGGCTTTCTCCTCTTCCATGCGGAAATACTCCGGATCGAAGCTGCCGATTCCATTGATAAACCCTCCCCATTTGCTGATGCTTTTTCCCTTTTGCTGCACCGGAGAGTAATTTTCTTCTATATTCCACCGGGAATCAGGTACTTCTTTAATATGATTCTTCCCTTTTCTCAGATTGTCCCAAAATTCCTCTTTATCAGCCGCTCCAGGGAACTTACATCCGATTCCGATAACAGCTATCTTTGCAGAGGAAGCCGTCTGAAGTTCTGTATTTCGGCTCGTCACAGACTGCATATCTTGCTGATTGCTGCTTTGAGAATCAGTCTGTTCGATTTGTTTTTTCAACGGCGGCGCCGTCTTACCGATATATTCCGCAAGACCATGAATCGTGTTGTGTTCAAGAAGCACAGTAGGGTCAATTTTTTTCTGAATCATTGCTTCTATACGATGTATTATGCTGACAAGAAGTATAGAATCCACACCGTATTCCTGAAAATCCGTATTTGGGTTAAGCTTTTCAAGGGGAATGCTCAATTCCTCGGCAAATACGGCAGAAAGTTCACTGACAAGCCCTTCTGAACGCTCAAAAGTGTCGGGAGTCTCCTGTCTTCGGACTGGAACCGAAGCTCCGCCGGTTTTATTGATGTTCAGGAGACTGTCTGCATGAAACACTGTTCCTTTTTTCGCGATAGGAATGATATTGGCCGATTTTCTCTCCAGTGCATGATACAAAATCGCCAGTCCTTCCCGTGTGGAAAGAGAGTCCAATCCCAATTCATCATATAAAGGACTCGTCACAGTACCCATTCCGACTTCTTTCCAGCTCGGCCAATTGATGGACGTGAAATACGTTCTCCCCTTTTGAAAATGATAAGCCGCGAAATAGTCCATATATGCGTTTGCCGACGCGTAATCAGTCATTCCTTTCGACAGTTTGGGTGACTGTGCAGCAATTGATGAAAATAGAATAAAGAAATCCAGCGGCCTATTATTAAAAATCCGCTCCAAATTCTGAAGTCCAGTGACTTTCGGCCCGTACACCGTCTTAAATTCACTCATTCTTTTATGAATAAAGGCCGGATTTCCGCCGCTGTGCAGTCCGGCACAGTGTATGACACCGCTTATATCTTTAAATTCAAGGCTTACTTGGTGAAAGAATGAACGCAGCTTCTCTTCATTTGTGAGAGAACCGCTGTAATACAGATAGTTGACACCTTTCTCTTCAAAACTTTGAAACAGTTTGATATTGCTGACTGTCTTTTCGTCCTGTCTGCCCTCTTTCAGCAAATGATCCCATTCACTTCGCAAAGGTAATGGACGCGTACCCGTCAGTACGAGTTTTTTCACTCCCCGTTTCACCAAATCTTCAGCTATTGCTCTGCCAATGCCCCCTGTCCCGCCGGTAATCACGATGGCTTTATCCGCAGGAAATGAAACAGGCTCGCCAGTATGGATTCTTTCTTCTTCAAAATACGGAACATATCTGACGCCGCTGCGGTAGCATACTTCATTCTCTCCGGTACATTGCGCCCTTTCATTCTCAAAGATTTGTTTCAGCTCATACGTTTCTTTCATGCTGTCTATATCTATTGTTTTCACATGAACAAAGCCGTATTCCGCAGAAAGGGCTTTCAGAAAAGCCGCTGATTCTGCCCCCGTCAGCTTTGGTTTTCCCGCTTTAAATACCTGCAAGCCATTGGTGATTTGTAAAATGGATAATGGTGTTTCCTTTTTACTCCTCTTAATTATTTCTTGTATAAATAAGAATTTACCATATGGGATGCCGTTCTGATTTTCACTCTGGTTTCCGATATCTGAGAAATCAAATATATTTTCGACCTGCCGCTCACCGCCCGAGAAGATCTCACGGATAACGTCGTATGCGTGGTTTTCATCTAATAAAGAACACTCAAACATTTGATCAGAGTGTTTTATAAATGAAGAGTGATGTTTTATGACAATCAGATTCTCCTGATCTATATCCGAACAAATGGTGCGGGCAATTGATTCTGTGTCTTGATTTACAAATACTACTGTCAGTCCGTACTCTTTTGTTTCGGATGGATTTACAAACGGATTCTCCCTCCATTTTTTTTGCAAGTGATGTTGAAAAGAATGCTGAGGGATCTCTGTCTTCTCAGTCCTGGACGGAACCCAATAACGTTCTTTCGCAAACGGATAAGTCGGAATTGAGATCCGTTTACCCGGCTGCTGTAAATGTTGATGAACGGTTTTCCAATCGATATCCGCCCCCCAAACCCATAATTGAGCCAGCTTTTCCGCTTCACCGTTCTCAATAATGGTCTTTACAAACAATTCACCTGCTCTGCCTTCCGTTAACGCCTTCATTTTTTCAGCAAATGCATCTGCTGATTGCTGATTAACATATACGCCTGGAACTTGCTTGTCACCGCGGCAAAACTCAAATAATTTATCCTTAATTTCTTTAAGAGAGGTACCGGTGATCGCCGCTCTGGCCTCCATCGCTTCTCTGCCCGATTGTGTAGTGTATGCCAGATCCCGTAAAACGACGCTTTCCGATTGGCCGGCTTCCATCACTTCATTCGGGAACATGTTTCTTATCGCTCCGGCATATTCCTTCAATAAGTATTCAGTAACCGCTTGAATGGAGGGGCAATCAGTTAATTCATACATCGTGAGTTCAATATGAAACATTTCGTTAATAAAATCCGCCATCCGGCTTAATTCCAAAGGACCTACGCCAAATTCACTCAGGTGATCAGCAATATTAATTTCTTCCGGATGGATATGAAGCAATTCCGAAACAAACGGTTTGAGTACTTCATTCACCTTTTCTTCCATATCAGGCTGTTTATCCTTTACTTCAGGACTTAGTGAACGTTGGATAAAATCTCTCATGTTTTCGGCATACTCAAGAAGACGTTCATTGTCTTTGGCAGATAACAGGACAATATGCGGTTCGTTCTCAACATGTTCTGTTGAGGCGTTTGTTTCTTCATATTCTTCTATAATGATATGAACATTCGTTCCTCCCGCTCCGAATGAGCTGATCCCCGCTCTTCTCGGAACAGTTACTGTTTTTCCGTTTTCCTGCAGTTTCGGTTTCTTCCAGTCTTGCAATGACCGCTGTACATAAAAAGGAGATGCTTTAAAATCAATATTTGGATTCAGCGTCTCCGCATGTATGGAAGGAAACAGTTTTTTCAGTTTCATTTGCAAAAGAACCTTTGTCAAACCGGCAATTCCCGCTGCGGCCTCAAGATGGCCGATATTTGATTTGACAGAACCGATGGAACAATATTGAGTGTGCTCCGTAAATTCCCGAAACGCTTTTGTTAACCCGGTGATCTCAATCGGGTCTCCCAGAGCAGTTCCCGTTCCGTGAGCTTCAATATAACTAATTGTACGAGGGTCAATACAAGCTTTCTGAAGCGCGTCCTGTATCAGTTCAGACTGACCATTTGGATTAGGAACCGTAAAACCGTTTGTTCTCCCTCCGTGATTAACCGCTGTCGCTTTAATCAGCGCATAAATATGATCTCCGTCCCTTACCGCTTCCGCCGCCGGCTTTAAAAGTACGGATCCCACTCCTTCTCCCGGTACATAACCGTCACCGCCCTCGCCGAATGTACGGCATCGGCCATCACTTGCAAAGAAGCGGCTTTGATTTAATAATGTATATTTATTCGGATGAAGCGTAAGATTGACCCCGCCCGCAACAGCAAGTGTGCTTTCTCCTCTTCGTATACTTTCACAGGCTAAGTGAATGGCGTTAAGAGAGGATGAACACATTGTATCAACCGCCATACTCGGCCCCTTAAAGTTAAAGAAATACGATATTCTGTTTGCTATTGCAGAAAATGGAGACCCGACGGCCAGTTCATTTCCTTTAAGTGATTCTTCAACGCCGAAAAATTGATAGCTTCCATATGTGACGCCTGCAAAAACTCCGACCTTTTTGCGGGTCAGATCTGAAGGTTTATAACCCGCATCCTCTATGGTATTGTACACTGTCTCTAAAAAGAGACGTTCCTGAGGATCAAGAAAAGCCGCTTCTTTCGGTGATATCCGGAAAAATAATGGATCAAACCGGTCTGGATTTTTCAGAAAACCTCCCCACTTATAACAGCTTCCCTCCAGCATTTCCTTCCGGTCATCAGGAATTTCGCTTACGCAATCCCGTCCATTCATCAGCACATTTTGGAACTCCCTGATGTTTTCCGCATCCGGGTATCTGCCGCTGACACCGATAATGGCTATATCAGCAGAAAGGGGATCGGCCGCAATGTGCTCTTTTGAATCTTCTTCAGAGCGTACCGGCGCTTTTGTTTCCACTGGTTTTCTTTTTTGCTTTTTTTGATATGAAACAAGTTCAGATGTGCCGGCCGGGTTCAGCAGTTTCATCATTCGTTCGCTGTGATGACTCAGGAAATATTCGGCTAACTGCGATATTGAATGATATTCAAAAAACAATGTTTTCGACAATCTGCCGATACTTTGCTCCAGCTTTTTGGTCAGACGCATGATCATCACTGAATCAATGCCGTATTTCTCCAGGTATTGTTTTTCATCTATGAGTGAGGCAGGTAATTTCAATTCTTCGGACATTATATTTTTCAGATAACTGATTATATTTTGTCTTAATTCATCGTTTTTCAAATCGGCATCTTCCTGCTGGTCTGAATGTAAGCTGATTGTACCGGCACGCTTCAGCACATCCTCAATCTTTTCTTTTCGGCCTTTCAGGGCAATCAGCTGTTCAGATGGTTGACACAAGCTGTTCTCCAGAGCCTGTATTCCGTCACTGTCATCTAACGGGTCAAGACCGAGTTCCTGTTTCATGTAGGATATTCCTTCATCGTCAATATTCATCCCGCCGGAAGCCCATAGCGGCCAATTGACTGACACTACCCTTCCGGCAGACTCTTTTGCGGTCATAACTGCTGCATACTGATCCAAACAGGCATTGGCGAAAGCATAGTCACATTGGCCGGCTGAGCCGAAGACTGCCGATGTGGATGAAAACAAGACAAGTAATTCAACTTTCATTTTTTTGATTTCTTCCGCCAGCCACAACGTGCCATAAACTTTCGAACCTGTGACTTGATCAATTTCTTCTTTTGTCTTTCTTAAGATAAAAGAGTCACGGAGTACGCCGGCACTGTGAAATACTCCATGTAAGGTGCCGAACTGCTCTTTTGCAAAAGCAAACATCCGTTCAGCATCACTTTGTTTTGAAACATCAGATCGGATATATTCAACTGTTGAACCTGAACTTCTTAAATATTCGATCTTTTTCTCCTGCTCTTCAGTTAAATCAGAGCGCCCCGTCAATATGAGATTCGCTTTCCATTTTTCCGACAGATGTTTTGCCAATATATAACCGAGACCGCCCAGGCCTCCTGTAATCAGATAATTCCCATGATGTTTCAGCGGCTGGGTTAAATCGAATGAGCCGGCTTTATTATAGCCTTTTGTAAAACGTCTGCCGTTTTCATAGCGCACTTCAAAATGGATATCCCGTTTTTCGTCACACTCTCTCTGATATATATCCGCTATTGCTGGAAGAGCGGCTCCCGTACCCTCTGATTGCGTGATATTGATAATCTGATAGTGAAAATTGGGGTGTTCCTGGTGAACGGTTTTCACCAATCCGCCGAGAGCATGATGCAGCGGCAGTTGTTCTTTATTCTCAGTTTGAAAAATATGCGTCAGCTTTATTATCTTTTTCCATTTTAGTTCAATCAGCGCCTGTGTAATATACAGAAGAGAAAACAATCCGTTTTCCAATTGTTTCTGTATACCTCCCTTACTCATGTCAGCCTGAGAATCAGACCACAAGTGAAGAATCTTTTCGGGCAGCTGATAATGATCATGAATGTACCGGAACAGCTTTAGATAATCGTCTTTTTTCACGTGGTTCATACAAATCGTATCATCATGTAAAACAGCAAATTCTTTTCCGCGGATAACAAACAAGAGAGTACAGTCCTTAAACAAACCGCTCAATTCTTGTATTTGCCGTTCATTTTCTGCAAAAATCAGGAGCAATCCCGTCAAGGGTGCGCTCTTCTTATTCGGAATGAACGATTCTGTCCATTCCGGCTTGTAATAAAAAAGCGGATGGTTCGATGCCCGTGATTTTTGATTCTGAATGGATGTCACACGGGCATAGCCTTCGTCAGCCGATATCTGTCCTGATTGAATCAGATCAAGAATATCGCTGATTTGTTCACGTTTTCCGTTCATCATTCTTCCCCCATTAATTGTTTCAATACAGCCTTCTGATCAATATCATTGGTTTCTAATTGACGCAGGAGACGAATGAGTTCGTCGTCCGTCTGAACAGTGCCTTTTTTATGACCATATCTGAATCTCACATCTCTGCACTCTGCCAGAATGCTTCCGTTTTCATCTGTAAATGTCATATGACACGTTACATCACGGCTGTTCTGCCGGTTCTCTTTTTGAGTATAGACATAAAAATTTTGAGCGAGAGGCTGATAGACATCCGCCGCTCCCATTCCGATCAATTCCGGGAAGGTTTCTCCGCTGACAAAAAACGCACTGGCTTGAATTGCGGACTCAAGCGCTTCGGGAGAGATCGTAAAATTCTCTCTTTTTGCATAAAGCTCATCCGGCAATGAATGAAACGACAGCATTCCGTCACTGTTTTTCGCTGATTCAATGACAAAAGGCGATTCAGCAGGATGTTCAGTCATTTCTGATTTGACTTCAGCAATATCAAGCGCTTCAGGAAGCATACCGCTTTCAGGCTTAACAATATGCGCATTTCCCCTGGCAAGACGTACTTTATTCTCATTTTTTGTGTTTGCATATATGTCAAACCGCGCAAAGCCGCGCTCAGGCGTCAGCGTAATCATCAGTTCCCGTATATCAGTCATTCCGTTCATGCTTTCGGTCCACAATAAATCAGTTAATGTATGAACTGGTTGTCCAAATGCCGCCGCTGCATTGACGATAGCCATTTCAGCCAAAGATGCATAAGGGAAAAAGGACACGTTTCCTTCAGACAGACTTAGTGCGAACGGATGATTACGGCTGATTTTTTTCGTGAAACTGAACTGATTAAAATCGGACGTGTTACTCCCCAAGAAAGGGTGACCCGGCTTACTCACATCCGCTGAAACAAGCGTTTCCCCTTTTTCCGCTATCCAATACCGCTGTTTGATCAGCGGTTGTCCCGGAATAGAAATCCTGCGGGCATTCCGATTCACCTCAAAAGTCTCCCAATCTATCTTTCTTCCATTTACCCATTTGGATGCTGCTTCGGCGTAATCTGAACAAGCGTGAGGCATTTCATTGTGAACTTCTGATTCGAATGTATTACCGGTATAGCTCAAGCTGCTTTTTTCACCCCTGATATAAGCTGAGAGCTCTTCAGCAATGACCTGCCCGGAATCTGCCACTATCGCCAGCCGTTCTTCCATATGATCGCGTCCCGTCTGAAGTGTATAGGCAATATCCTGAAGACGCAGTTTATGATTGTTATCCTTCGATTCATTTTCTGATAGAAAATCAGCCATAACCTTCGCATACTTTATCAGCCGTTGTTTGTCTTGAGCCGATAAAACAAAGATCACTCGGCCGCTTTGATGATCAAAAGCTTTTGGCGGCTCATACGCTTCCAATATAAGATGCGCGTTTGTCCCTCCTGCCCCAAAAGCGCTTACCCCGGCTCTCAAAGGATGAACAGCATTGCTGTTTTGCGGAATATTCCATTCAGCCGCTTTCCGCTGCACTTGAAAAGGAACCTGCTCAAAATCTATAAACGGATTAACAATATCGGAATGCAGAGAAGGAACAAGCTGCTTATTCTTCATTTGGAGAAGCACTTTCGTTACCGCGACGATTCCTGCCGCAGATTCTAAATGTCCGATATTTGATTTCACCGAACCGATGGCGCAAGGATGATTCAGTTGATAGGAATCTTTCAGTCCTTGAATTTCAATCGGATCGCCTAATGACGTACCCGTTCCATGCGCTTCAATATAATTGACGGTATTCGGATCAATGTCAGCTTTACGAAGCGCTTCTGAAATGACCTCCGCCTGCGCATCCGGATTCGGTATGGAATATCCGCTCGTCTTTCCTCCGTGATTAACGGCGCTTCCCTTAATCACACCGTATATTTGATCTTGATCTTCTATTGCTTTTTTCAATGGTTTTAACAATACGGCTCCGACTCCCTCACCGGGAACATAACCGCTTCCGTCTTTTCCAAAACTCCGGCATCTGCCGTCACTTGATAGAAACTGTCCCATGCTGAGGAACTTATATTTATTCGGATGTATTGACAAATTCACTCCGCCGGCTAATGCCATATCGCTCTCTCCGCAATGTATGCTTTGGCATGCGTAATGAATAGAGGTCAGTGATGAAGAGCACATTGTATCCAGAGCCAAACTCGGACCTTTTAAATGAAAATAATAAGACACCCGATTGGCAATTGAAGAATAGACGGAAGCCGGCGAGAAAGCCACTCCATTTTCTTCTCCTTCAAATAGTTGATATTGGCCCCACATTGCACCGACAAATACACCGACTTTCATCTTTTCCAGCATGTTTCTCGGGTATCCTGAGTCTTCAAAACAATTTTTGGCCGTTTCTAAAAAGAGCCTTTCCTGGGGATCCATAAGTTCTGCTTCCCTTGGGGAAATATGAAAGAAAAGCGGATCAAATTGATCGGCTCCGCTGATAAAACCTCCCCACTTGCTGTAAGACTTCCCTTTCATATCTCTGTCTTCGCTGAAGAAATCATCCATATTCCAGCGGTCAGGCGGGATTTCTGTAATACAATCTTTTCCGCTCTTTAAATTCTCCCAAAATTCAGGTAAGTCTTCAGCCATCGGATACTTCCCGCTTAATCCGATAATGGCAATGTCTTGATGCCTTGTATCAGCTGTTTCTTTTATTTGGATCTCACGGCTTTCATCCTCCATGAAGGTATCTTGAAGTGCAGATTTCAATTTTTCTTTGTCACCTTCAAACACGATCAGCTGTGATGCGTTCAGAGAGAGTGAATCTTGAAAAGCTTTGATCCCATTGGTTTTACTAAGAGGAACCATACCGATTTTTTGTTTCATCCATTTTTCAGTTTGTTTATCCACTTTCATGCCGCCGTCTTCCCATAGCGGCCAGCCGATGGCTACTGAGACGCCGGAGCGTTCTTTTTTCCGCCTCATTCCTTCACGCCACTCAGCGAAAAGATCGATGAACCGGTTGGCCAATGCGTAGTCCGTCTGACCGATATTCCCGTACATCGAGCTGCTTGATGAAAACATCACAAAGAAGTCCAAAGGTTCGGTTTGCAGCAAGCTGTCCAATAAGACCGTCCCATTTATTTTCGGAGCGATCACTTCCTGGATTTCATCTTTTGATTTTTGAATCAATAAAGCGTCGTGCGTCACACCGGCACTGTGTATCACACCGTTGATTTCTCCGAATTGCCTTTTAATGGTTTTTATGATTCGCTCTGCATCGCGGCTATCTGAAAAATCACCTCTTATATATTGAACCGAAGAACCGCCTGCTTTCATTCGGCTGATTTTGTTCTTTTTGTCTTCCGTAAGTTCAGAACGGCCCGCTAAAATAATATTGGCTTTCGTTTGGGCTGCGATATGTTCTGCAAATATAAGGCCTAAGCCGCCGGCCCCTCCTGTAATCATGTATACTCCGTTTTCTTTAAAGGAGAAACCTGAGTTTTGAGCCGGTTCCGCTTCCCGTAAGGCACGGACCCAGCGCACATTTCCTTCATAATAAAGATCGGTTTCTCCCGGATGCGCTTCAGTTGATTCGCATCTGATGATTTCAGCTGTGAGATCCGGCAACGATGACTTGTCTGAAACTGATATCCCGATTGTCTTAAGGGCCAGTTTCGGGTTCTCAAGCAAAATAGACTGCCCTGCGCCATGGACTGAAGCGTAAAGCGGCTGATCATTTTTATGGTCCGCCGGATAAAGGAAAAGCGATACAACCTTTTTTTCCGCCTTGCTGCGCATCAATGCCCGGCTGAAAAAGAATAGCGGGTAAGCCCCTTTAGAAAGCTGTTCATTTATTTTTTCCGGGCCGGCAAATGACCCTTCCGGCCACCCGTAAACCACGGTGTCGGGCATTTGCCCCCTTTTTTTCAGATCAGCTGCAAGCCTGTCAAAGTGAGCTTCCTCCCTGTGATCTATCTCATAAACACCGTCTCCCTGATAG
Organism: Bacillus sp. ChL18; assembly: GCF_026241425.1. Classification (NCBI taxonomy): domain Bacteria; kingdom Bacillati; phylum Bacillota; class Bacilli; order Caryophanales; family Bacillaceae; genus Bacillus; species Bacillus sp. ChL18. The sequence goes on from NZ_JAPHWE010000001.1 coordinate 1,615,273, forward strand.
GAGAAACGATTCCCTGATAAAACGAGAATGATCTGTGTATTTCCGAATCCATTTTCAGCATTTTCCCGCATAAAATGAAAAAGCTCTCTGTCATATTGAAACAGCAGGTATGTTGTTTTCTTTTTATTTCCGCAATTCGGGTCCCAAGAAGCAGCCTTTTGTCTCCAATGCGGTGTTAAATAGGTCAGAGCCGTATGATTCTCTCCATGATGAAGAGGGAGGTCTTTTTCAACGGACGTCTTTTCGCCGCTCTCTGCAAAATAGTTTGCAAGTTTTTGAATTGTCGGATACTCAAACAATAAAGTAGGGTACAGTTCCCTGCCTGTTTTCTCTTCCAATGCCTTTACGGCTTGCATAAGTGTTACGGAATCGAGGCCTTGTTCATAAAAACCTTTTACCACAGAGAGTGTTTCAGGGGCAGTTCCTTTGATATCTGCGATCAGCTGCTGAATGTCTCCTTCTGTTATAAGAGCGGAAAGATTTTCGTTCTTACTTTCTTTCATGTCAGGCTTTTCAGCCGGTTGATTTTGCGTTAAGAAATAACTGGACATTTTTTGATTTTCTTTAATATACGCGGCGAGTTCCCGGATCGTTTTCTGCTCAAACAGGAGTGTAGGATACAGCTGTTCCCCTGTTTTGTTTTCAAGTTCTTTGACAATGGCAAGCAAAGAAGCTGAATCCAGGCCCTGTTCATAAAAACCAATGTCTGTCCTTATGTCACGCAGATCTATATTTGAAACCCCGGATATTAATTCTTTAAGGTGTGTCTCGATGCTTTCGCTTCGATTTATGATTGAATCTTTTCTGATCAGGCTGTCTTTTGGCTGAGAAGCCGCTTCAGTTTCCAAACGAGTCTGCTTCAGGTTTTCAATTAAATCTTTTGAGCGAATATGTTTCACAGACAGCCGCGTAAAATAAGCGATCATCTCCCCGTGTGCATCGTACAAACCGTAACTTACTTGGATGACATCCCCTGAATCATGATTTTGGTCTTGCTTCTTTATGTACACATAACACCTGTCTTCCAGGCGCTTCGTCATACGGAAAGATTCAATATGAATGGGAATATACGTTTTCATCCGGCTTGCCGGAGATCCTTGTGTAAAATATTCGGGACATGCCTGATAAAGGATCGATATGATGGTAGACGCATCAAGAAAAGTGGGATGCAATTGAAAATAGCCGTTATATTGATTGGCAATTTGGCTGAGCGTCAACTCTGCAAGTACAGAATGGTCAGACGCATAAACCTTCCCCAGACTCTTCATAAATTCAAAATGCTCTATATCAACCTTTTTTAAATAGTCATAACATATCTCCATATCAGCTTCACGGGCGGAGGCATGTTTAATTTCATCAATATTGATTGAACTCATGCTTTCCGGGATTTTCGGCATGAGCCTGCAGTTCATATTCTCATCCCAGCTTTCATCCAGAATGCGGTCATCTTTTACCTTTCTGCTCTTCGCCTGAATTTCCCATCCCTGTTCCAATCCCTGAAAACGGATGCGGATTTCTCTGTCAAAGGTATCCGATGTTGCTACAGGTTCCAAATACAAAATATTCTGACACTCGAGTTCTTCAATAGGCAAACCTTTGCTCAGCGCCATACGGTATATCATATCTAAAAATGTGACACCGGGTATAATCCGGGTGCCATGCACCCGGTGATCCCTGACAATATAGTCCGTATGTTTAATTGTTAATGTGAACTGATAGTTTTGATTACTGGCCACCTGTCTCATTCCTTTTCTTTTCTTTATAATTCTTTGAAATCAAGTAAAGGAATCAGCAATTCTGACTCTTCCTTTTCTGGAGTTTCTCCATTGTCGATCCAGCATTGTTCCTTATTGAATATAATCGGAGAAAGCGGGTGTCTTTTTGTCTCTCCATATCCTAATGTGAGATGGCTGTCGCTCAATATCATATGTGCGTTCGTGCCCCCGAATCCAAAAGAACTGATTCCGGCTCTCAAAACCCCTTTTCTGGGACGCCATTCTTTTAAAGACGTGTTCGGAAAGAATGGCGACTGATCAAATTTAAAACGCGGATTTGGCGTTTTACAATGTAATGTCGGCGGGAGCATCTGATTTTTTATGGATAAGGCAACCTTTATAATACTCGCTATCCCCGCTGCGCTCATTAAATGTCCGAAATTCGTTTTTACGCTGCCCACTCCGCAAAATTGCGTTTCTTCCGTAACCTCCCGGAACACTTCTGTCAGCGCTTTTAATTCAATCGGATCTCCTATCATCGTACCGGTGCCATGCGTCTCGACATAACTGAGAGTATCTGCATCAATTCCGCCTTTTTTCAGAGCTTTTTTTATCACTGCGCTTTGCGCTTTCGGATTAGGTGTTGTCATTCCCATTGTCTGTCCGTCATTATTAACCGCGGATGAGTCAATTACCGCGTAAATTCTGTCACCTTCGGCAAGGGCGTCATCAAGTCTTTTCAAAAGGACTGCGCCGCATCCCTCTCCCGGTACAAATCCATCTGCCTTCTCATCAAATGTATGACACTTTCCTTCAGGTGAAAGCGCCCGAGCCTCACTCAGCATGACGTAAGGTTTTTGATCCAGCAAAATGTCAACTCCGCCCGCAATCGCCATATCTGACTCTTTTGACATCAGGCTCTGACAAGCGAGATGGACGCTGACCAATGAGGAAGAACATGCCGTGTCTACAACCAGATTCGGTCCTTTCAGATTAAAAAAGTGTGAGATATGCGCGCCTATGAAATTTTGTCCTATACCCACGATCGTATTTTTTGAAGGGGAACCTATTTTGGACATAAACGTCCCGGTCCGCGAACCGATGAAGACGCCGACTTCTTTGTTTGATACTTCTTCTTTTGTATAGCCGCCGTCTCTCAATGTCTGGACGCTGACCTCAAGGCATTTTTTGATTAACGGATCAAGCTCTGATGCCTCACTTTTGTTCATATTAAAAAACGCGGGATCGAAAGACTCAATATCTTGAAGAAATCCGCCCCACTTACTGATACTTTTTCCCTTTTCATAGGTGTCAGAGTAGTATGAAGAAATATCCCATCGCGACGCCGGGACTTCGCGGACACTATTTTGTCCTTTCTTCAAATTTCTCCAGAACGTTTCTGTGTCCGGAGCATCCGGAAACTCACAGCCCATTCCGATAATAGCGATTTGGTTCAGACTGGTTTGTTGTATTTGAGATCCGCTGTCCCGTACTTCGGAAGCATTTTGATTTATATGTTGCTCTTTTTTCCGAATCTCAATGTTTTCTGAATCAATTTGAGGACTGATCCCCTCACTTGCAAATAATTCGTTTAAATAGACGCCCAGTTGTGAAAAACTCGGATACTCCAGAAAAGCTGATGGTTCAATTTTTATTTGAAATGCATCTTCCGCTTTTTTGACAAGCTGAACCAGTAAGATTGAATCAACTCCGTAATCCGCAAAAGACGTTTCCTGATCTAAATTCTCGTAAGGTATTTTCAGCTCCGCGGAAAAAATCTCCATTAACTTCCTGATCATAGCTTCATTGTCTCCCTGACCAGAGATCTCTTTTTCTTCAGCATCCGGCTTATTTATAGCAGCTTGAATTCTTGTCTGAAGCAGCTGCTCCAGCTTGAATTTCTCCGGATGTGTCTTTGCCGGTATAAGGCAGGGGTATCCGTTTATCGTCATCATTTCATCCAGCATGGCAATACCTGTTTCTGTTGAGTGTGAAAGTAAACCAAGCGCCTGATATGATGGACTTGTCACCTCGCCCATCCCAATGTCCTTCCAGCTCGGCCAGTTAATTGATTGATAATACGTTCTGCCGGCTGCATGCTGATACGCCGCAAAGTAATCCATAAAAGCGTTCGCTGCGGCATAGTCACTTGTTCCGGCGCCTAATAAAGGAAAGGCGCTCGCAACAGATGAAAACAAAATGAAGAAATCAAGTTTGTCATCAATAAAAATGTCATGGAGTACCTGCATCCCCTGCACCTTTGGCTCAAATACTTCTCTTATTTCTTGATCAGATTTATGAATAAAAGCCGGATTCGAATGATTGGCTGCACCAGCGCAATGAATCACCCCGCCGATTTTGCCGAACTTCATTCTCACCTTTGAAAAGAAGCGTTGTAATTTTTCTTTTTCCGTGAGCGGCCCGGAATACACTTCCACCTGAACTCCCTTTTGATCCAACTCATGCAGCAGTTGTAATTTCGAATAAAGAGGTGACTTTTCATCGGTGTCTTTTAACATGCCGGCTATTTTATCAGATTCCGGAAGGTCGGTTACTCCCATCAACACAAGTTTTTTGACTCCCTTGCCGGCATAATGTCTGGCAAGTTCTGCTCCGATCCCTCTTGTTCCCCCTGTAATAACCAGGGTTTGATCCGTACGGCATACCGGCAGGCCGGATAGTTTCCGGTTTATTTCCGCTGCATGTAATTTCTCGACGTATGGAATATAACGTTCACCGTTCCGGTAGCAGATTTCACTATACAGCCCGTCAGCGCAAGCTTCATCTGTGATTACCTGTCTCAATTCCGCCGCAGTCCCGACATGCCCGTCTACATCTATTGTTTTTGATTTTATCTTTTGATACTCCGCACTCAGTATTTTATATAGTCCGGCTGTTTCGGCTCCGGCTAACGACGGCTTGTCATTCAGAAATGTCTGCAGCCCTCTGGTCACATGTAAAACGAAAAGCTGTTTACGTGTGTTTATGATTTCCTGCAGCAGTGTCAGCTTCCCGATTGTGCCGGTGTGTGCCCCGTTTTGATCACTCCGCAAATCTGACAGGTCAATCATGCCGATGATTTCCGGATTTTCTTCTATGACTGCTAGAGCCGTTTTTTTGGCTTCCCCATTTGAATGATCCCAGTTATCTGCGCAAATGACAGCGGGTTCAATCAGAGGATCTGAATCAAACAATTCGAATGCAAGCCGCTCACTTTCACTATTAGCCAGGATCATCACCTGTCCTTTCGTAAAAGCGGAAGGCGCAGCCTTTTGTTTTTTCCACGATTTTTTTAATACATCAAATGATAAGTCAATCGGTGTATGGGGCAGACTTTGCGGTACACCTGTTTTTTTCTGTTTCTGTGCTGTTTTTGCGGCAGGCACCCAATATCTGTTCCGTTCAAAAGGATATACAGGAAGAGAGATAAGCTTCGGTAATTCCGAAGTGTACATCTCTTCCCATTCAACGTCTCCTCCGTTCACCCAGTGAATGGCCATATCTCTTGCATTTTCAAAGTGAGCGGCTGACAGGGCACCCTTTTGACCAGCGCCTCGGCGGGCCTTTCCCCTATATAAACCGTTTACCTTCTGATCTGACCGCAAATACATCGTCAGCTTATTACGAAGATCGTCAATGCTGCTAACCTCAACAGCGAGCCGCTCTTCCATAGCGTTTCTCCCCGTCTGCGAAGTGTACGCAGCATCGGCTAGTGACGTGTTTGGCTCCAGTTCTTTTATATATGCATCAATCAAGAGTCTGAGCCGTTCTTCATTTTTGGCAGAAAGCAGAATAATTTGCGTCTTGTTGCTCTGTACCGTTTCCATCTTTTCTTCATTCTTATACTCTTCGATGATAATGTGAGCATTAGATCCTCCAGCGCCGAAAGAACTGATGCCTGACCTTCTGGCTTGATTTTGCGGCGTCTCCCAATCGGTCAGTTCAGACTGCACGTAAAACGGTGTTTCCCCAAAATCAATATTAGGATTTAAGTTATCGGAATGAAGGGAAGGAGCAAGCTGTTTATATTTCATTTGCATCAGCACTTTTGTGATAGAAGCAATTCCCGCCGCAGCCTCTAGGTGTCCGATATTTGACTTAACCGAACCAATTGCACAACGATAATCGCTTTTCGAGCTGTGCAAAGCTTTGGTTAAACCTGAAATTTCAATCGGGTCTCCCAAAGATGTTCCGGTGCCATGCGCTTCAATATAACTTATGCTGTCTGCATCAATCCCCGCCTTATCAAGAGTTTCACTGATGACGTTTGCCTGCTCGCCCGGATTTGGCACAGTGTATCCGTTTGTTTTTCCGCCGTGATTTACAGATGTTCCCTTAATCACACCGTAAATCCTGTCCCCGTCAGCCTTTGCGGCAGAAAGCGATTTCAAAAGAACGGCCCCGACTCCTTCTCCCGGCACATATCCGTCTCCTCCCGCTCCAAAGCTTCTGCAGCGGCCATCGCTTGAAACAAAATGGTTTTGTGAAAGTAAAGTATATTTATCCGGGTGTAAGGATAAATTCACTCCTCCGGCTATAGCGAGGGTGGATTCTCCCCTTTTTATACTTTCACATGCAAAATGAACAGCAGAAAGTGAAGAAGAACACATTGTATCAATTGCAAGGCTGGGTCCGTGCAGGTCAAAGAAATATGACACCCGGTTTGCGATAGACGAATATGAAGACAGGAGCGCCTGACGTTCCTCATCATCTGAAGCACCGGCTGCAAATAACTGATAGTGGCTGTAGGTGACACCGACAAATACACCTGTCTTATGCCGTTTCAACTTTTTCTTTGTGTAACCCGCATCTTCAAACGTGTGCCACGCTGTCTCTAAAAATAACCGTTCCTGAGGATCAATTAACTCGGCATCACGGGGCGAAATTGAGAAGAACAGCGGATCGAATTTATCAGCGTCTTTTATAAAACCTCCCCATTTGCTGTCATGACGGGCATTGTCACCTGTGTGATAATATTTCCGAAAATCCCAGCGCTCTTTCGGTATTTCCGTTATACAATCTTTTCCGGAAGAAATATTTTCCCAAAACTGTTCCACATCCTTCGCCATCGGGTAGCGGCCGGCTATACCGATAATTGCAATATCTTCCTCGGAAGGTGCGGATGGTATGCGGGAAACGGAAAGCTTCTCTCGTTTCGCCGGCGCCGAATGATCAATTCGCTGTTCGGCTGCCGGTAAAAACGCCTTCTTCAACTCATGATGATAGTGTTCAAGAAAATACTCTGACAGCTCTTCAACACTGCTGTATTCAAAGAAAAGAGTCTTAGACACTCTTCCAAAATATTTTTCCAGACGGGAGTTAAGACCTAAAATCGTTAGAGAATCAATTCCATAACGGTCAAACGTATCCTCGGGTAAAATACTGTCCGCCTGTCTTCCCGTTTCCGCACCGACGATCTCTGTCAAAAGACGAACCGTTTGCTTTTTCAGATCTTTTTCATTTAATTGCGGCAGATTACTGTTGTTTTCAGGCACAGTCTCTATTTCTTTATGATCCGTTGAGAGTAATTCACTTATTCTATCTTTGTCTCCGCTGATAACAGCCAGCTGAGAAGCAGAGCGGCTCATACTGTCCTGAAAAGCGGCAAGTCCTGCTTGGGCGGATAAAAGTTCCAGCCCTGCATGTCTTAAAGCTTGCAGCTCTCCCGGCCCGACTGTCATATTCCCCGCATCCCATAACGGCCAATTAATAGAAAGTGTTTTCCCGGGACGTCCTTTAATGCTTCGATACTGGGTGAATCCGTCCATACATCCGTTAGCGAAGGCGTAGTCGCTTTGACCCGCATTAGGCAGAACGGCCGAAAGGGACGAAAACATAACGAAGAAATCAAGAGGCTCTTCTTCAGCTGCTTTATCCAGCCAAACGGTTCCGAATACTTTAGGCGCTATAACTTCTTCTATGCTTTCTTTCGTTTTTTTTATGATAAATGCATCTTTAACAAGTCCGGCGCTGTGCAAAATTCCGTTTAATTCTCCGAATGTCTGCTTAATGTGCTTAATTAACGCGTCCGCCTCTTTTTCCTTTGAAATATCTGCCGGGACATATAAGGCTTCAGCGCCGAGATTTTCAAGAGCGCTCAATTTTTGCGCCGTTTCACGGGATGCCGGAGAACGCCCGGTTAATACCAGCTTGACTTCTGCCTGTTTCGCCAGATATTCCGCAAACAGATACCCGAGACCGCCGGCTCCTCCCGTAATTAAATACACACCGTTCTTTTTTACTCTGAAACTATGTTTCTCCCCATCTTCTTTTTTTACTCTTTTAAGCTGCCTTTTATAATAATGCCTCGGCTCATAGCAGGTAAAGTGGTCCTTCTTACAATGATTGTTCCATTCAAAAGAGATGACATCTGCAACATGCTGCTTTGTAAACGGCTCGTCAAACATTGATTTCAGCTCTGCAGCCTTACATGTGAAATTCGGATTTTCGGCCTGTACGGTCTTAAGAAAACTTTCAACCGCGTTATAAATCGGCTGAACCTCGCCCTCGGTATTTTCATACAGGTACAAAATTTCTGCTTTCGGACAAAGTTTGTTCGCCATGAAGGCCTGAAACATGTGAAACAAGGAAAAAAGACTTTTATTGAGCTGCTTTCTCATTGCATCTTCTGTATTTTTGAAGAGCCCGGCAGCCAAAAAATGAATAATATGACGGGGTCTTATATTTTGAGAACGCAGAACCCCGCATAACGCATCATAATCCTCATCTTTTGCAAAGTTCATTCTAAAACGACCGTTCCGGCAATCTTCGAAACGCTCGCCGGAAGTCACGTAAATGAAAGGTGCCTCATAGCCTTCAAGCTGCCTCTTCATTACGGTATACATGCTGTCGTCTTCGCAAAAAAATAAAATTGGCTCTTTCGTATGCGGGAATTTTCCACTGCCTTTAAATTCATGTCTATCCCATACCATTTCATATAGATGGGTTTTCCCCAAGCTCTTAATTAATTCCAGCCCTTCTTCAGGCGTCAGGCTGCATTCTTTCACCTTTTTCACGATTTGCTCAATTTGCATCGTTTTTTCATTCATGGAAAAGCAACTCCTCTATCAGCTCTGACGTCTCTTTCGTATTCATCTCACCTGTTTGTGCTTTTTCAAGAAGCGACATGATTGTTCCATCTGCTGTATCTTTATTTGAGTTGTGAAGCTCAGTACCCGAGAAAGCCTCAGCCTTCTGCGCTTCATCTTTATTTAAATGAATCCAATGTCTGTTCTTGCTGAAAGGATAGAGAGGAAGAGACAGTTTAACCGGTTTGAGTTCCTCCTCATACAAGTCTTCCCAGCTGATTTCACAACCGATCGTCCACAACTGAGCCAGTTTGGCCGGCTTGTTTTGCTGAATCAGTGATTGAACATATGCATGACCTTCGGGGCCGCCGAATATAGGAGCGTACAGACTATCAAAATCCGTTACATTTCCTTCATAAACACCTTGCAGCCTGCTCCCCTGGATGTAACCGTTTAATTTTTCAAGAAGATCTCCGGTATTCGAGCAAGTGATCGCAAGGCGGCATTCAAATGGTTCCCTTCCGGTTTGCAGCGTATATGCTATTTCTTCAAGACTGATTCCGGACTTTTCTCTAAAATTGCCGTTATGCGGTTTATCAGCTGATCGATTCCGGACGCTGCTGATATAGCGGCACAGCTCGCTCAGGGTCATTAATTCCTGAAATATATCTAGTGATATTTCTGTGCCGTACATTTGGTTTATATAAGAGATTAATTCGGAATAAGCCAACGGATCAAATCCGAATTCAGAAAGAGGTGTCTTTGCATCTATATCTGCGGTATCTAAACGCAGGATACCCGCTGCCGCTTCCCGAACCGCCTCTTGCAAATCACGTTCCTGCACCTCTTGCTGACTGAATTGAACTGATAGTTCTTCATGTAAAAACGTTGTTAACTCTTTGGCTTTAACCATCAGCCTTTCCTTTGTTTTGGCCGATAGAACAATGATTTGATCCCGCTCGGCAGTTACTGCTTTATCTTGTCCATATTCAAATTCTTCCACGATGACATGAGCATTTGCCCCGCCGAATCCAAAGGAACTGACTCCGGCACGGCGCGGAACTTCATTTCCTTGTCCATCTTTTAATCTGGCCCACTTCATTGTTTTATTGACAATATGAAACGGTGTTCCGCTTAATTGAATGTAAGGGTTCAGCTCCTTGACATGAAGTGTGGCAGGCAGTGTTTTATACTTCATGGATAGTAATACTTTAATCAGCCCCGGCATTCCAGATGCGGGCTCTAAATGACCGATATTCGTTTTTACTGAACCGATGCCGCAAAATTGATCATGATTCTTTCCTGAATGCGGTTCAAAAGATCCAAACGCTTTTTTCAAGCCTTCAATCTCAATCGGATCTCCCAGTTCTGTCCCGGTTCCGTGTGCTTCAATATAAGATATCGTATCAACAGGAATATCGGCATTTTTGTAAACAGACGTTAACAGTTCTGCCTGAGCTTCCGGGTTCGGCGCGGTCAATGAAGCAGATCTTCCTCCGTGATTTTCTCCGGTTCCTCTCAGAACTCCGTAAATATTGTCTCTGTCATTCATTGCCGCTTGCAATGGTTTCAATAACAGAACAGCTGCACCTTCACCGCGGACATAACCGTCAGCAAGTTTATCAAACGTCTTACACCGGCCGTCCCTAGACAAAATACCGAGTTTATCAGTATACATATGCGTGACTGGATCTAAGAGCAGCGAAACCCCGCCTGCTACCGCCAGCTCACTTTCGCCATTTTGAATCGAGCGCACAGCTCTGTGGATTGCTACAAGACTGCTTGAGCAGGCTGTATCAATGGACTCACTCGGACCTCTGAAATTAAAATAGTGGGATACACGATTGCTGATGAGCGCCTGGCTGTTTCCGGTTCCCGCAAACGCATGCGCCCCGTCCGAATGCCTCATCAGCAGCTGGCGGTAATCATTAAATTGAATGCCCGTAAACACCCCGATATTTTTGCCAGACAGCTTTGAAGCTTTGTAACCCGCATCTTCTATCGCTTTCCAGGTTTCCTGCAAATAAATTCTGTGCTGAGGATCCATGAGTTCTGCTTCCCGCGGATTAATATTGAAAAACGCCTCATCGAATTTATCGGCATCTGTGATAAAGCCGCCCCATTTCGAATGTACTTCGCTGCTTCCTTTGCCTTCGGCGTATTTTTTCCAATCCCAGCGATCCGGGGGAATTTCCTGAATCAAATCTTTTTCATTGATTAAATTGATCCAAAACTCATCTGCATTTTTTGCTCCCGGAAAAACACAACTCATCCCGATAATGGCAACTGGCTGCTTCTCTGGATGATGGTCAGCCTGTCTTGTTGTCTTTTTTTCAAACGGAAAACTTCGCGGCGGCTTCACGTTTTTCCCGGTGGTTTTCCCAGCGTGCACTACTTTCCTTTTTTCAGAAATGTTTTTTTCTGCATCTGTATTCCCTTTTGCAACAGTACGCAGTTCACTGTTTAGAAATTCTGAAAGAGACTTAATATGGCTGTAAGTAAAGAAAACGGCAGGTGTCAGCTTAAGCTTGTATTTTTTATTCAGTCGGACAGCTAATGTTTTCAAACTGATAGAATCAAAGCCGAGATTGCCGAAATTCTCTGCCGTATCCAGCTGTTCAATGTTAATTTTCAATAATTCCGATACCATTTGCTTCAGTTCTTCCAGGACATTGTCTGTATAAGCCGGTGCTGTATAAGAAATTTCCTCTTGACGAACCGGAAGCGTATTTACTTTTTGATGCGGCAGATCTTTTTTTGCTGGTGTTGTTCCGGCATCCCCGGTAACAACCGAAATTTGCGGACAGTCACTTGCCAAAATCGTCTCAAAAGCCGCTATCCCTTCTTCCGTTTCCAAATAATCAAACCCGGATGCAGAAAGATATGCTTCTTCAGCTTCTTTGTTTAAATGCATTCCGCCTTTACGCCACAACGGCCAGTTAATCGAAATGCTCTTGCCTTGTCTCTCTTGCCGGCGGCTCTGTTCGGATCTCCAATTTATATATTGATCTTGAAAATAATTGCCCAACGCATAATTAACCTGTCCAAAATCTCCGAAGATCGAAGAAATAGAAGAAAATACGATAAAGAAATCAAGCGGCTCATCTTTCGTTAATTCATCTAAGCATACCGTTCCTTCAATTTTAGCAGTCATGCCCTCTGAAAAATCAGTCAGATTCATCTCTGTAAATAACCGATCATCGGCATGACCAGCTGAATGAATAACACCTTGAATGGAGCCCCAAGTCCGTTTCGTTTCTTCTATGACCCGTCCCATCGTCTTTTGATCTGCGGCATCAGCTTGATAATATACAGCATCTCCTCCAAGCGCCTGCAGCCGGTCAATGTTATGGCGTTTATCAGCTGTTAACGGTGACCTTCCCGTCAATACTAATTTTGCTTGATACTGAGAGGCTAAATATTTTGCGAAAATCAGGCCCAGACCGCCCAAACCTCCCGTTATGAGGTAAACCCCTTTCTGTTTCAGCTGATGAGAGTGCTCTGTATGATTGAACACATACTCCTTTAATGTCTTAATATACCTCTTGTTCTTTATATATTTAACTTCTTCCGCCTGCCGTTCCATGCCTGAAACCATTTCGTTAAGACAAAATTCAGCCATTTTTTCAATTGATATACGTTCTGAAAAACCGATTGACTTCACATTCTCTGCGGATGGCACCAACATATTTGCCGTTTTTAAACAGCCTGCAAGAGCGTACGGATCATTCACGCCTTCTTTAAAAGAGTGAACAAGAAGCAAAGAATGAAGATAAAGAAAGGAGTCACTGCGGGCGCTCAGGGCTTTTAATAAATAAAAAATTGATTCCAGGCCGCTGAGAAGGTGGTCACCCGCGTAAAATGTTTCTCCCGTGTGCAAGATGACATCAGGAGAACATCCCTTTTTCTCTAATTCTTCGAATAAACGAATGTAATCTGACGTCACTTCCGGGTTTACACAGAATGTCAGCAGATTTTGATCGGTCTGCCGCTGATCCGGCGTGACGAGAATGACACGGCTGTCTGATTGAATTTTCAGAGCTCCAGCCAGTGCTTCATCTTTTGCAAAGACCAGAATTGTTTTTGGCTCCCTATCTTTGATTTCAATCAGAGGGTTTTTTTGATCCCACTTATGCTCATAAAAACGCACATTTTTATTAGGCTTTTCGCCCAAAACCAGCCCGCTCAGTTCCATCAAAATCCCGCCGGCATTGTCTAATACATACACATCATAAGCCGAATCGCTTTCTTCAGTTTGTTCTGCATATACATAAACGGGTTCAGTCTCATGATCAAAAATCGTACATTCTTTAATGTTTTCCGGGAGCTCTCCGGCATTTTCCCCCGCAAGGTATATGACGGCTTGATATACGCTCTCAATAACTTCCGGTTTGATTATGCACCCTTTCGGCCCGGCCTTTGCTTTTATCTTTAAAAGCATCTGTCCGTTCCTGCCGACGCAGTGCTCTGCCGCTTTCAGACTGTCACTGCAGCTGTATCCGAATTCGGCAAGCCGCTGATAAAACGCTTCGTACGGTATGCGGTCTGCATGCTGAGACAGGAACGGCTCAAGATGAATATTTCCGTTCTCGTACGCTCCGCCTTCTAATTCGAGCCGCCCTGAGGAATAAATGGATGAGTCGCTCTGTTTTTCTATAGAATACGATGCACCCTGATTATCCGGGGTTAATACAATCCGGATCTGCTCATTGCTTCCGCTTTGTAACATCGGTTCTCTAAAGGAGAGCTCTGTTAATTTAATAATCGGATTCCCTGAAGCCATCGCTCCGGCAGCTCTCGCCATTTCAATCTGGCTGAGAAACGGAAACATTTCCTTGTCTTGATACTTTGTTTTTATATACAAATCGGTATCGCTTACATTGATAAGAAACTTCTGTGCTTTAAAATCAGATATATTGCATGAAATGTAAGGATGCAGATCGTTATTTACGTTCATCCGGCGGCTTCCCGTATTTTGCACATCTATTCTGCATAGCTCTTTGGCAAATGGATATCCGGGTGCTGAAATCCGTCTCAAAGTGACATCTTTATAAAGTGACGGCCAATCTACTCCGTTACCGCCAACCCAGTATTCAGCAATCTTCACAAGATCCCTGTTTGCGGCTGCTTCTTCAATCTCAGCTTTGTTCATCTTTTGAGCTTCTGTTGTGTCTTTGCCGCTTGTAAAAATATGATCCATCGCATTTCCGAGAATGTAGTCTTTCAGTCCTTTAAGCAATTCATCTCTTGTGGAGGCGATAACAGCCAATCTGTGCGGCATTTCTTCTCTGCCGGTTTGTAAAGTAAATGCTGTATTTCTAAGTGTTTCTAATGGATAATCTCTGGCTGCTATATGTTCTTTTGCGCGTTTTGCGTATTCTGCCAGCCTGTCGGCATTTTTTGCAGAAAAAACAAATAAAAGCTGTTCAGGTTCTTCAGCCGCGAGAGGAGAGATAGCTTCATCCGCAAATTCTTCTAAAATAACATGGGCATTAGCTCCTCCTGCCCCGAAAGAACTGATTCCGGCACGCCTGGGAACGGATGACTCCCATTTTTCGGCACTGTCCGGTACATAAAAAGGTGTTTTTTGAAACGGTATATTTTCATTCAATTCAGCAGAATGAGTCAGTGACGGAACAATCGTTTTATGTTTCATTTGAAGAATAACTTTCGTAATGCCCGCTATGCCTGCAGCAGCCTCAAGATGTCCGATATTTGATTTAATCGACCCGATCGCGCATGTTTTCTTATCGCGTTCGGCATCTGAAAATGCTCTGGTCAGACCGGTGATTTCAATCGGATCTCCTAACGCGGTGCCTGTTCCGTGAGCTTCTATATAGCTGATGCTTTTTGGATCAATAAACCCTTTTTTTAAGGCTCTCGTAATGACCTCACTTTGAGCTTTGGGATTCGGCACGGTATATCCATTCGTCTTAGCACCGTGGTTGATGGCTGTTGCCTTAATAACTGAATAAATCTGATCACCGTCCGCAATAGCCTTTTTTACAGGTTTCAGCAGCACGGCACCTGTCCCTTCTCCCGGCACATAGCCGTCTCCTCCGGAACCGAAGCTTCTGCACCGGCCATCACTGGATAAAAATCCGCCTTGAGTCAGGAGTTCATATTTATGAGGATGAATGGATAAATTGACGCCTCCTGCAATTGCAATTTCACATTCATTCCTGATTAAACTTTCACAGGCAAAATGAACAGCCGTTAATGATGAGGAACACATCGTGTCCAAAGCAATACTTGGCCCGCTGAAATTAAAGAAGTAGGATACCCGGTTTGCGATTGATGCATACGAGGAAGAAACGGCCGCTTCGTGACCAACGCTGTACAGCTGATAGTGGCCGTACATAACCCCTGCAAAAACACCGACGTTTTTTCTTTCAAGCGTTTTCTTTGCGTACCCCGCATCTTCTATGGTGTGCCAAACCGTCTCTAAAAACAGTCTCTCCTGCGGATCAATTAATTCAGCTTCGGCAGGAGAAATATTAAAGAACAACGGATCAAAATGATACACATCGTCAATAAATCCCCCCCATTTGCTTTGGTTTTTTACTTCATCGCCCGCTGCGGGCTGATAGTGCAGCCCCGAATCCCACCGATCCTTAGGTATCTCAGTTATACAGTCTTTACCGTTCAATAAGTTTTCCCACAGAGTATCAAGATCATTTGCCATCGGGTAACGTCCGCTGATACCGATAATCGCGATATCATTGTCATGATACTTCTCCTGCTGCACCTGATTTTTCATCTGGATTTTCTGTTTCCCGTTAACATCGGCTGTCTGTTTATGATCTTTTTTCTTCTGAGATGGGGCGCTGCTCCCGTTTTCTCCTAACCGGAGTTTATGAAGAAGAGTATCCCTGTGCTCCTCAACGAAATACTGTGACAATTCTGCCGCAGTCTGATATTCGAATAACAGCGTTTTTGAGAGCGCGCCGAAATGTTTTTCAAGCTCATTCGTCATATTGATAATCATAACGGAATCAAGTCCGTATTTTTCCAATGCCTCTTCTGCATCTATTTTGTCCGCAGGCATCCTGAATTCTGCAGCAATCATTTTTATGATGAAATCAGATGTTTCAGCTGTCAGTTTCTCTGAATCAAATGATTCGATATTTCTCCCTGTTCCTTCATCTGCCTGAATGCTGTCTTTTCGTTCATATAATTGATGAACATGATTGTCAATTTGCTCATCTCCGTAAAATACAGTAAATTGCGAAAAACCGGAGGACAATGCGACTGCAAACGCTTCTTTACCTTCTTCTTTTTCTAAAGGATAAAAACCCGCCTTTTTCATTGTCTCTACCGTTCGCTCATCCACTTGCATGCCGACTTCTTTCCACAGCGGCCAGTTCAGAGAGAGAGAAATCTTATCAGAATGCTGGGCAGAACGCATATTCATGAAATGATCCATATAACTGTTTCCAAACGCGTAATCAGATTGCCCGACATTTCCCAACACTGCGGAAGTAGAGGAGAAGCAAATGAAAAAGTCAGGATTTTCTTTCTCAACAGCATCATTCAGCCACATCGTACCCAATACTTTCGGTCTGATTACCTGATCGAATTCCTCTCGTGACTTGTTAAGAAGGAAAGAGTCACGGATGATTCCCGCGCCCTGAATGACCCCGTTTACTTTTCCATAAGAAGTTTTGGCTTTTTTGACTACATATTCGGCTTCTTCCTTATTGGTAATATCAGCCTGAACATAAACAGCTGAAGAACCGGCATCCTCTAATCGTCTCAGCTGTTTTCTTATATGATCTGAAAGCGGAGATCTCCCCGTTAAAACAAGGCAGCATTTTGTTTGAAAAGCCAAATATTCTGCAAAGGTAAATCCTAATCCGCCCGCGCCTCCTGCGATAATATATACTCCATTTTCTCTCAGCGGCACATCTCCGCTTCCGGAATTTTTTTCGGGTTCATACGTTTTGAGCTGTTTGACATAACGCTGCATGTCTTTATAACGGATCTCTACATCTGAAGGCTGGAAATCACTCAGCTCATTGCGTATGATATCAGCTGCGTGAACGGCTGCTATTGACTGCTCCATTTCAATGCTTTTTGCTGAGATTAACGGATTTTCCAGCTGCAATGTCCGCAAAAATCCGCTTGCCGCCGCGTAAAGAGGCTGTTCTCCAGAAAGATGCGAAAAATATCCATATAACAGCTTGATCGGTTTGCGGCAGTTATTTTTGAAGAGCGCCTGTTGTAGTAAAAACAAAGAATAGACTCCGCTGTCGCATTGTTCACGAATTGCTCTCTCTGTCTTTTCAAACGGCATGTCTGACCACAAATGCACCGCTTCCCGTATATCTGACTTCTCTTCTTCTATAAGCCATCCTAACAGGTTTATGTAATCTCTTTCAGAGCGGGGGTCGATTTCAAATACACCGTCCCCGGTTTTTCGAAACTCTTTCCCCGGCTTAACCAAAATAACCCTTGTATCATGCAATGCAGCAAGTTCTTTACTCACATCTTCATTTTTATCAAATAATAAAAGGCTGCCCTCATGTCGGCCGCCTTTTACATGAATATTGAGATCTGTCCGCTGCCAGACCGTCTGATAATATATCGACTGTCCGTTAACCCCTGCGGAATGAGAACCAAGCTGCTGTATCCGCTTTACTCCTTCTTCCAAAGAAATGATGCCGCTTTCTATGTCAGAAAGTACTTTTTTTCTAATATGACGGGCTTCTTTCATAAAAATCTTCATCCCCTTTACAAATGGCACTGCCGCAAAATGATAAACTAATCCTGCATACGCTCCAGCGCATAATCTGCTTCCTCCGCAGTCAGTTCGCCCGCTTTTAATTGTCTGAGAAGCTCTTTTACTCTCTCGTTCTTTCCATTGGAATCCGCTGTTGCACGATTCTGTGCCTCCGCGGAAAACGTTTCTTTTTTACGAATGGTTACATCCTTTAAACCTGCAAGTCTCTCTCCGTGTTCATTAAGCAGCTGAATATCGTAAATAAGCTCGGATTGACCTTTTTGGCCTGTTTTACGCGCATAAGCCCAGCATTCTGCTGAAACTTTTTTCCGAATCGTAATCTCTCCTATTGAAAAAGGAACATAAACAGTTGCCTCTTCTCTTCCGTCCGTAATGCCGAACAAAGATTGCAGAGCCCCATCAATTAAAGACGGATGCAATGTATAATTTTCAAGAGCATATGAGGCTTCTTTTGGCAGCAATAAGTGTGCAACCGCTTCCGTTTCGCCGCCCCATAAACGTTGAATCGGCTGAAAAGCGCGCCCATACAGGAACCCGTTTTCCCGAAAATACTCGTAACATTCATCTTGTTCACGGACAAAAGCACTTCTGTTTATCATCTCTTCTCTGTCGATGTTCTCTATATCATCATCACTGTAATGATGATCATAATCTAATTCCCCCGTCACAAATCCAGTCCTTACAGCAGCATCCTCGTCAGGTGACATGTTAAATAATATGCTGCCGTCTTTTACGGAAATATGAGTGTAAATGGTCAGGCTCTCTTGCAAAAGCATGGCCGGTCTGGCAAATATCACGTTTTTTAAACGAGTGACCTTTTTCTTTCGATATGACCGCGTTCCCGCTGCGCATGCCATTTCAAGAAAAGCAGCTGCCGGGAGAATGCTCTTGTTTTTTACAATGTGGTCTTTTAACCAAATCTCTTTGTCTCTTAATGTCGTTTTAAAAAACTGCTGTTCCAGAGTAGATTCATTCGAATCCAGAAGCGGGTGCAGTGAAGACTGCTGCGGCAATATTTCCGGAAATACTGCACTTTGGCTTCCAGGCACCCAGTAAGACTCCTCAGCAAATGGATATAAAGGAAGCTTGACCTTTTGCGGGGTATATTCTTCATATAACTCTCTCCATTGAATATCAGCCCCGAAAGACCATAATTTTGCAAGAAGATTCAAGTCCTTTGTCTCCATCATCGCCTCGAGGAATTTATCTTTCACCTTTTGATCATGAAAGATAAAGACTTTATCAAAATCTTTCGTAACATTGCCTTTGTATACGCCCTCTCCAATTGTTCCTTCAGTACAGAAAGTTCTCAGCTTCTCCTTAAGTTCCGGCAAATCAGAAGCTACAACAGCAAGTCTGTCTTCCATCGGTTCCCTGCATGTCTGCAATGTAAAAGCGATATCAGCTGCCGAGGCCTTTGTCTCCCGCTCTGTGAATTGCAGAAGGCGCCGGGCGTATTCTTTCAGTCTGTCTTCATTTTTGGCAGAGAGAACTGCGGCAAACGGACCGCTTATTGTTTGTGTGTCCGCATGGTTTTGATATTCTTCCACAATGACATGGGCATTTGCTCCTCCCGCTCCGAACGAACTGATTGCTGCTCTCCTGTTGGAGGCGCCTGATTCTTTCCGCCACTCTTCTTCTTTCTGCTGAACGTAAAAAGGCGTCTTTTCAAATCGGATATTTTGGTTCAGCTGTTCCGAGTGAATGGATGGCGCCAATTTCTGGTGCTTAAATTGTAAAAGAACTTTTGTAAGGGCTGCTATACCTGCGGCAGACTCCAAATGTCCGATATTAGACTTCACTGAACCTATGGCACAAAATTGTTTATCGTCCGTAAATTTCTCAAAAGCTTTTGTCAATCCTGCGATCTCAATCGGATCTCCGAGCGAAGTACCCGTTCCGTGTGCTTCCAAGTAGCTGACTGATCGCGGACTGATGCCCGATTTCTTGAAATTTTCAGCAATCAGCTCAGCTTGTGCATTCGGATTCGGAACCGTAAATCCATTGGTTTTTCCGCCATGATTTACAGATGTTCCTTTAATCACTCCGTATATATGATCCTGATCAGCAATTGCTTTTTCCAGAGGTTTCAACAGGACGGCTCCCGAACCTTCTCCCGGGACATAGCCGTCTCCGCCCTCTCCGAAACTTCTGCACAATCCTTCGGTGGAAACAAAATTACCTTGACTCAGCCAAAGGTATTTGCTGGGGTGTATGGACACATTAACGCCGCCCGCAAGCGCAATTTCACTTTCCCCTCTTTTAATGCTCTCACATGCCAAGTGAATGGCCGTCAGCGATGATGAACACATCGTATCCAGTGCAATGCTCGGGCCGGAGAGATTAAAAAAGTATGAAACCCTGTTCGCAATAGATGAAAAGAAGGAACTGAGCGCAATCGGATTGCCCCGCGCAGTTTCTTCTGCGCCGAATAATTGATATTGTCCGTACATGGCTCCGACAAACACACCGGCTTTCATACCGTTAAGCTTCTCTTTTGTATATCCTGAATCTTCAAACGTATGCCAGGAGGTTTCGAGAAAAATTCGCTCCTGAGGGTCCATCAGCTCAGCTTCTTTATGAGAAATATGGAAAAACAGCGGATCGAATTGATCAACACCGCTGATAAAACCGCCCCACTTACTGTTGATTTTCCCCTTCTCCATTCTGTCGGGGCTGTAAATCGATCTGAAATCCCAACGTTCCTCGGGGATTTCAATAATACAGTTTTTCCCTCCGGCAATGTTTTCCCAGAACTCCTCAAGAGTATCGGAATTCGGATATCTTCCGCTCACACCGATAATGGCAATATCCTCACCCGGCTGAACCATGCTCGGTGCAGGTGTATCCTTCTGCTGCCGGTGCTGTTTTTTACTCGGATTTTCTCCTTTCTTCTGCACTCTTGTTACCGGAGCTGCCCCTGCGGCCTTAAGCACTTTTTCTTTAAAAGATGTTAGGAAGAAGTTTGAAAGCTCTTCAATGTTCTGATATTCAAAAAAGATTGTTTTTGGAAGATCCCCGAAAGTATCTTCAAGCTTTGAAATAAGTGACATGATCATAAGTGAGTTGATTCCGAATTTCTCAAAAGAGTCTTTCGCATTTATTTTATGAGCTTGGATTTTCAAGACACCGCTGATGATCTTGATTAAATAGTCATTGACTTTTTCTTTCGCAGCATATTCCTCTTCTTCATCGTGTTCCGCCGTGAGTGTATCTTGATCTGCTGCAGCTGTGTTTCTTTGAATCGAAAGCGCTTTTATCATTTTATCCCGCTCTCCTTCTGCAGGCATTAAGCTGGTAAATGAAGACCGCAGCATTTTCAGAAACGCTTCCAGAACAGAGGAAGTTCGCATCGGCGTCATTCCGTATTTTTCTTTTATTTGGTTGATTCCATTGCTGTCGAGACTCATCCCGCCATCTTTCAATAACGGCCAATTGATTGAAAGGGTTTTTCCGTTTCGGGAGAGCTGAGATCGAAGCATTGCAAAACTGTCCATAAAATGATTTGCGTACGCATAGTCACTTTGGCCGGCATTTCCGTAAGCGGAAAAAGAAGAAAAGAGAACAAAAAAATCAAGATCTTCGTCTTTTGTCAGCTCATCCAGCCAGATTGTCCCGTAAACTTTCGGTTTCAGTACGTCCGTAAAATCACTGAGACTTTTATTTACAAGAAATGAGTCACGAAGGATGCCGGCAGCATGAATGATCCCGTTTATGCTGCCGTACCGCTGTTTAACGCCGAAAATGAATCGCTCTGCCTCTGTTCGATCTGTTATGTCCGTCCGCTGATATTCAACAATAGAGCCGCTCTCATTAAGCTTACTGATCCGTTCTTTTTGATCAGCTGTTAAAAAAGAACGGCCTGTAAGTATAATCACGGCTTGGTTTTCATTAGCGATGTGTTCCGCAAACAGCAGCCCGAGTTTCCCCGCTCCTCCGGTAATGATATATATGCCGCCTTTTTGATACGTTACAGATCCTTTATTGTGTTCCGGAATATCAATATGCTGCAGCCCTTTCACAAAACGGGTATGTGAGTCTATTAAAATCTCACATTCATCCGTTTGAAAGCGCTGCATTTCACTGATTACAGCATCCCATATCTCGGAAACCGGAGGATTTATGTCAGAATGCTCATGGCGAATCTGTATGGTTTTCGCTTTAAGCTTGGAGCTTTCCATGTTTACCGTTTTCATGAAACCTCCGACAGCTTCATGAAACGGCTGATTCAGACCCCTTGTCCAATAAATATGCAATAACGTAACAGGTTCGTTTCTCCGCATTAAAGCTTTTGATAATAAAAAGAGCGAGTTTATCCCTCTGCAAAGAGTTTCATTAACGGATTCTTCAGTGAATTCTCTGATTTCTCCGTTCCATAAATAAAGCACGACATCAGGTGTAAATCCGTTTTCAGCCAAATCAGACAGCAGCATTTCGACATGACTTACATCAGAAGGATTGATTGTGCATCTATTCCGTTCAATTCTATAATCAGAATCGGGCGTTACGAGAATGACACGGTTATGATCTCCATTCATCATCTCGGCATGCTGAAAAAGACGGTTATCCTGATCAAAAATCAGCATATTTCCCGGCGCCTGCTGATTCGGCATATCAATGTTATTTGTCCTTACCCAATCGTTCTTGAAAAAAATGGTTGGGGACGGAGCTTGTGATTCCGGCTCCGCCTTTTTTTCCATTTGTTCTTTTCTGTAAGTGCGAATTAGCTCCAGTCCTGCATCAGGAGACATTTGCTGTTCTTCAATTAAGGAAAGTATTTGTTTGATCTGCACTATTTTCCCTCCAGCAGCTGATAAACTTGGTCAGCAGAAAGTTCACCGTTTTTCAATCGTTCTAATAAGAAGAGAATTTCCTGATCTTCATTTTTACGTCCTGCGGTTAATTCTCCCCCGGTCACTTTTCTGACAGAAAAGTCTTTCATGCTCACGGCTATTTCGCCGCTCTCGTTAATAAAATCAATGTTATACGTATAAAAACCGGTTTCTTTCACCGAAACATGGCATCGGGCAGTAAGCGCCCTCTTAATGTGAAGCTCTCTAAGTGAATATGGAACAAATAAGCCCTCTTTCTCATTATCTCTTAACAAAAATGCCGCCGCTTGAAAACCGCCGTCAATTAATGAAGGATGAAGTGTAAAATGTGAAAACCCGTTCGCTAAATGAGCAGGAAGCTCCAATTCTGCCATTAACTCCATATCACCGCGATATACGGCTTTCAATGTTTGAAAACTGCTATGATATGTCAGGCCCATACGGCTGAAGCGGTGATAACACTCTTCCCGGCTTATGACCTGCTCACTGCTGCGTATGAACTGATCAATATCGACATACTCAGGATTGCTGTTTATGTCTCCGAATACTGTTTCACTTTGTGTGCAGATTTGCTGCACGCCATCCGGACCCTCTTTACATATCGTTACGTTCAACTTATCTTGTTTCATTTCCAAGTCGGTATAAATGTGCAGCGTTTTTCCTTTATATAATATAGGTCTGTTCCACATCACGTCTTTTATTTTATATACTTTACTTTCTCCGCTTATTTCCGCACAAACAAGAGCCATTTCAAGCGAAGCGGCTCCTGGCAGCACATAGTCTCCTGAAACAAGATGATCAGTGACGAAAAATTCAGTTCCGGAAATAACAGTTTTAAATGCTTGTTTCTTTAATGTTGAGACATTCTCGCTGATTAATGGGTGAAGACTTTTGCTATTAACCTCGCTTTTGTTCTTTTTCGGGGTGAACCAATAACTCTCTTTTGCAAACGGATAAGTTGGCAGCGGCACTCTATTCAATTTCTTATTGCCGATTGTCTTCCATTCAAACTCGGCTCCATTGGCCCACCATTGTGCGAGCAGCTCCTCTTTTCCGCTTTGAAGAGCCTCCTGAATCATATATTCAGAAACAGCTGTGCGCTCTTCAGTGTTTTCGCTTATAAATACGCCTTTTTGCACCTTGCTGTCATCAAGAAAGCTGACGTATTTATCTCTCAGCTCAGTCAGACTCGCTGCACATACGGCAATTCTTTCGTTCATTGCTTCCCGACCGTTTTGCAATGTAAATTCCATGTCACTGGCATTAACGGTCATGTCACCTGCAATCACGCGATCCAAGTACTGAACCATAAGCCGGATATACTCAAGTAATTGATCTTTGGTTTTCGCAGATAAAACAAAAATATGTGTGTTACCGTTGTTTTCCGGCACTTCTTTTTGAGGTTCCCTATATTCCTCTAAAACAATATGCGCGTTCACACCGCCGAATCCGAATGAGCTGACACCTGCTCTCCTCGGCAGATCGTTGTTCTCTTCATCTTTTATCGGATTCCACTTTTGAGCGGTTTCTGTGATATAAAATGGCGTATTTTCCAGTTTGATGTATGGATTGAGTTCTGAAAAATGGGCGAGTCCCGGAAGTTTGCGATATTTAAAAGCCAGTAACACTTTCAGCACGCCGGCTATTCCGGCAGCGGTTTCGAGATGGCCGATGTTTGTTTTCACAGACCCGATTCCGCAGCATTTCTGTTTCGCAAAAGGAATGTCCCATTCTTGATATAACGTTTTAAATGCCTTTATGATGCTGTTCACTTCAATCGGATCGCCAAGACTTGTCCCTGTGCCATGCGCTTCTATATATCCCGCAGTGGCAGGGCTGACCCCCGCCTTCCGCCAAGCTTCGGTTAATAAGTCCGCCTGTGCGTTCGGATTCGGAGCTGTCAAAGAATTGGCGCGGCCGCCGTGATTTACAGCTGACCCTTTAATCAAACCATATATATGATCACCGTCTGCCTGTGCTTTGCTGAGCGGCTTGAGCAATACTGCAGCCGCCCCTTCACTCCTTACATAGCCGTCAGCGCTTTTATCAAACGTTTTGCACTTTCCGTCTTTGGAAAGCATACCTGCTTTATCAAAAGCTATAAACAGAGTAGGGCTTGTCATAATATGCACTCCGCCTGCAATCGCCATTTCAAAATCGCCTCTTTGAATCCCCTCAGCCGCACGATGAAGCGCAACTAACGAACTTGAACAGGCAGTGTCAATCGGTTCGCTCGGACCCGTCAGGTTCAGCTGGTAAGAAATACGATTTGCCAATATACAATGATTTAAACCGGTTGCGGTCTGCGCCTGAACAGAGACGCCATTTTCATTCAGACATTCAGCATAATCCGTTGTGGCGACCCCTGCAAACACCGCGGTTTTCGTCCCTGCCAAATCAGAAGGCTTATAGCCCGCATCTTCTATTGTTTTCCATACAGTCTCCATAAAAATTCTTTGCTGGGGATCCATTAATTCTGCTTCGGCGGGAGAAATCCCGAAAAACAACGGATCAAAACTGTCCGCGCCTTTGATAAATCCGCCTTTTTTTATTTTTGTTCTATTGACGTCCCTGATCGGATCGCCGTCAAACTCTTTCCAGTTCCAACGGTCTTCAGGAATGTCTGTAATCATATCCCGGCCTTTTTCAATTCCTTCCCAAAAGTCTTCCAGCGTATCTGTTTGGGGGAAACGGCCGCTTATTCCCACTATTGCCACCGGCTCATTTATATGTCTTTCCTCTTGCCTGGTTTTATTTTCAGGCTCAGGGGAATGTTCATAAGATTCCGGCGGAGGCGTGCTGTACAATGTTTTTTCGTCAGCTGCAGAAAAAGATTCTGTCTCAGCAAAAAGGATTTCTCCGTATTGCTCGATTACATAATCAGTCATTTCAGCCAGTGAATTGCATTCAAAGAAAATGGACGGCAATAATTCCGTACCATATTGTTGATTGATTTCATTTCCGAGTCTGGTAAACGTAATAGAATCAAATCCGTACTCGCCGAATGAAGTCTCTTCTTCTATTTCCTTTCTGTCAATCTTCAAAATACTTGACATCATCTTTGCAATGCCCTCAATCAGATTTTCTCTCCGGTCTTTCGCCGCAGATTCATCTGAAGAAAAAGAGCCGCAGAGATGAAGCTCCTCGGAATACTCACTCTTTAAAAACTCAAGAAGTTCATTAAAATCAGTAAGACCGAAAAAATCTGACGGCATCATTGATATTCCTAATGACTCGTTTAATTCGTTGCCCAGCATTGTAAACATAATTGAATCAAATCCGTATTCACTTATCGGCAGTTCAAAATCAAATTCCCGTTCTTCAATTTTTAATACGCCGGTGATGATGCGCGTCAAAGTGCTTTTTAAAGATTCAGTTATTGACAGCTCTTTCAGTTCTTGATTTTCGTCGGCGATTGCCGGGTCACTTTTTCCGCTGTCAATCGTTATCATTCGTTCCAGCTTTAATTCATTACCGCTAAATACCATTATTTGATGTTCACACCCTGTCATTGCTTGATCAAATGCTGCAAGGCCTTCCCGTTTTCCCAGAGGCAGCATTCCGAAACGGTCATAAAGGAACTTCTCTGAATGAATATCAATTTGCATACCGCCTTCTTTCCATAAAGGCCAATTAATCGAGACTGTTTTTCCAGGTTTATTTTCCGCCGCTCTCGTTTCCGCAAAATAATCCATAAACCGGTTTGCATAAGCATAATCGGTTTGTCCCGCGTTCCCGATTATTGCGCTGATAGATGAAAACATTACAAAAAAGTCCAGAGGTTCTCTGTCTGTATACCGGTCAAGCCATATCGTTCCGTAAACCTTGCTGGCCAAGACTGAATCGAGATCCTCTTCACGCTTATTGATGAGTAATGAATCTTTTATCACACCGGCGCTGTGAATAATTCCTTTAACAGGACCTAATTTGTTTTTGACGAGGTTTATCAGGTTATTGACATTTTCCTTATCAGAAATATCGGTTCTTACATAAAAAACCTCTGATCCATTTTTTTCGAGCTCTTTTACATTGCTTATGGCTTCCTCAGAAAGCTCTGACCTGCCGATAAGGACAAGTTTTATTCTCCCTTTTCGCACAAGATGTCTGGCGAAAATCAGTCCCAGACCGCCCGTTCCTCCTGTAATGAGGTAAACTCCCCCTTCTTTTACTTCCATCTTTTTGGGAGGCTCGGCACTTTCAATTTCTGCAGAGTGTTTGACCTGCCTGATTCCATCTCTGTATCTGATTTCTGAAGTATCATCGCTGATGATTGTTTCTTTCACAAGGTTTTTTAATTCAGGCAGACCGCCGTTCAGCTGTAACTGAATTTCGTCGCTGTGTATTTCAATATTTTTACCGGACAACATTGGATGTTCTAAATGAAGCGACCTAAAAAAGCCGCTGATTGCCATTTGATAAGGTAAGATTTGATTTTCCCTTGTGAAAAACACATGTGATATCAGGATTTTATGTCTTGGGATTGTTGCTAGCAGAGCTTTCGTTACATTGAAAACCGGCAAAACAGCCTCTTCCAGCTTTTCATGAATGTTCTGCTCAATTCCCGTTTTTGGGCTCATCCCGATTAAAATGACGCGGTCAATTGTCACTTGTCTTTCTTTAAGAATCGCCAGCAATTTCTGATAGCCTTCAAGTTTGACGCTGTTCAATTCAAAGGAATCAGCTTCTTTTTCTTGAAAACTGCCGCCATGGCGGACAAATATCATGTTCAAGCCGATATCTTTATATGCCTGGCGGATCAGCGGTTCTGATATATCCCGACGGAGTGAAATCACAAGGCAGCTGTTTAAACCGCTGGCTTCAGGCTGATGAAGCATAGGGGCCCGCTTCCACATATCAGTGTAATACTTAACTGAATGCCTCTCATCCTGAGTCTGCGGTGCAGCCCTTAACGCCTTTAACGCTAAGTTTTTTATTTTAAGACTTACAGATCCGTTTTCATCCATAAATAGTATATGAAACCTTTTGACATCATCATGTTGTCTTTCATCGGCAGCTGTAATGTAAGCATAGCCGTTTGCCGAAGGTGCATGAAGAATCTCCAGCTCACCTAATTCAAAAGGCAAATATGCGGTGTGATCCCCTTCTTGACCGGACATAAACCCGGTTGTGGATTGAAAAATGCCATCCAATAAACACGGTTCCAGCAGCGTGCCGGATTTTTTATGAATGCTCTCAGGAAGTGATATTCGTGCAAGAACAGCATTTTCATGGATAAACAGCTGTTTTATTACCTGAAAACTGGCTCCATAGTCCAAACTGCTCTGCCGGAAGGCCCTATAACACTCAGCGCCGCTGATTAATCTTTTCTGGCCGGTTAACCAGCTGTCCAATTGAAAATGCTCTGTATGAGAGGCATCTTTATCTCCGCATGTGATAATGTTTCCTTGGCAATGAACTGCCGCTTCAGGTTGCATATCGGTTTTCACCACAAATCTGCCGTCTTTTTGATTCGGCAGCAGATCTATCATTATCGTCTTTTCTTTTTCAACGGTTATCGGAACCGGCCATACAACCTGACTCAGTTTTATGACTGATTTTCCGTACAGCCTCTCTCCCGCTTCTCTGGCCGCTTCGATGATTGCCGCTCCGGGCAGAACCATATTCCCATGCACAACATGATCTTTTAAATAATATTCAGAATCAGAAAGCGTTTTATAAAATCGGCACTCACCTGCAGAAAAATCAAATAAAGGAGCTGTACCGGCTGCTGATTTTGTTTGCGCCTTATTTGACACCCACAGTCTGTTTTTTAAGAAAGGGTAAGTCGGCAGCGCAATTTTCGCCGGTTTTCTGCCGGTGCGGAAATCTTCCCAGCTTAAATTCCCTCCTGATACCCAGAATTCAGCCATTTCGGCTAATGTGGTTCTGCCGGATTTGAGCGGAGAATCCGATTGCTGCTGTCTGCGTTTATGATTCGGTTTTTTCCCTCTAAATATTTCGTGATCGTCAATTCCATTATAAAAGTGATTTAATTTCAACATCAGATCATCGATATTATTTGAAATGACAGCAAGCCTTTCCGGCATGGCTTCGCGCCCTTCAAGAAGGGTATACGCAATATCAGAAAGGTGAAGCGGCTTGTTTGTTCCCGCTTGCTGCAAAAACTCGTCCTGCTTATGACGGGCCTTTTGAAGATATTCCTCCAGCTGTTTTGCTGATTCCCGTAAACTCAGTGAATGCTTGGCTGAGAGTACGATAAGTTCCTCACTTTCCTCACAATCCGTATGACAGTCAGCAGCAGACTCATACTCTTCCACAAGGATATGAGCATTTGCCCCGCCCGCTCCGAAAGAACTTAAGCCCGCGCGCCGCGGATATTTGCTGTCAGAATGTTTTTCATTCGCGGGTTTTATCCAGTCGGCGGTTTCCTGCTGAAGACAAAAAGGTGTCTCTTCCAGATAAAGATCCGGATGCACCCGTTCAGCATGCAGTGTTGCGGCTATTTTTTTATACTTCATTTGTAAGATAATCTTTGTCAGGCCGGCAATACCCGCAGCCGCTTCGAGATGACCGATGTTAGATTTAATCGATCCGAGAGAGCAATATGAAACATCTTCGGTATAAGCTCTAAACGCCTTGGTCAGGCCTCGGACTTCAATCGGGTCACCCAGCGGCGTTCCCGTGCCGTGGGCTTCAATAAAGCTGACACTTCTGGCGCTCCAACCGGCCGCTTTAAGAGCTCCTTGAATTAAATCCGCCTGTGCGGCAGGATTAGGCACCGTATAGCCATTCGTCTTACCGCCATGATTAATTGCCGTTCCTTTAATGACGGCGTACACAGTATCATTATCACGTACGGCATCTTTAAGCGGTTTAAGAATAACGGCCCCGACACCTTCCCCGGGTACGAAACCGTCGCCGCCTTCTCCAAAACTTCTGCATTTTCCCGATTTTGAAAGCATCCCCATCTGACATCGGTATAAATAGTCAGAAGGATGAAGATACAAATTTACTCCTCCCGCAACCGCAACCGAGCACTCACCCTTTGTTAAACTTTGGCAAGCCATGTGAATTGCCGTTAAGGATGAAGAGCAAGCCGTATCTACAGGGACACTGGGACCCGTAAAGTCAAATGTGTAAGACACTCTGTTCGCGAGAGACCATGGGAACGAATTTGGAAGTACATCGTTTTTATCCGTCGGTATTCTTTCGCCGAGCAGCTTGTAAGAATTGGTTGTCACTCCCGCAAATACACCGACATGTTTTTCGGTCTGCTTTCTCAACCCTTCAATGGTATATCCCGAATCTTCAAATGCTTTCCACACGGTTTCGAGGAATATTCGTTCCTGAGGATCCATCGCTTCTGCTTCTCTCGGCGATATTTGGAAAAACAAAGAATCAAATGATTCAGCATTCTTTAAAAATCCGCCCCATTTGCAATAAATTTTCCCCTCATGCGCTTTAGCGGGGTCTGGATCATAGTAGGTCTCATAATTCCATCGTTCTTTCGGAATTTCTGTGATTGCGGTTCTCTCTTTTGATAGAAGCTCCCACAATTCTTCGATATTTTCAGCCCCGGGATAACGGCCGCTGATACCGATTACCGCTATCCCGTCAAGATGTTCTTTTTCCTCCGCCGCAGGTGCAGTGATGTTTTGTTCCGGCCTGGCAGGGGTAATGCTCTGAATCTGTTTTCCTTTTTCCTCCCGTGAAAATAAACGCCCCAGCCGATCCGGATATTCCTTTACAAGATGATCTGCTAAATCTCTGATTGTATGAAATTCAAATAAAAGCGTTTTCGAAATTGCTCCCAGTGACTGCTCCAGCTTTGTGTTGCATTGATGAATCATAACCGAATCCATTCCATATTCAGCCAGATGCACATCTTGATCGATCTCTTCCCGTTCTGCACCGATCTCAGAGGAGATGATATTGGTTAAAAACAAAACTGTCTGATCCAAAATATCGCCTTGAGCCAAAGGAATGGCACTGCCTGTCTCTGTTTCGTCCGTCAAAAATCTCTGCCGCATAAATTGTTCAAAGCGCTCATGATCACCGCAGACTGCAATATTATGCAGCTGACCCGAAGTCACAATCCGCGAAAACCATTGCGTTCCGTCTTCAGCAGGAAGTTCTTCGAGCCCGGAACCATGAAAAAGAGACGTCCGCCCTTGACCTGACAGGTTCGCCCCCATTCCGATGTCTTTCCATAAAGGCCAATTGATTGTCAGCGTGCGGCCGCTGCGCAGAGAATTTTGCCGTTTCTGTTCCCGATATTCGGCAAAATGATCTAAAAAGCCGTTTGCATATGCATAATCACACTGGCCTTCGTTCCCTGCAATAGAGACGACTGAAGAAAAAACGGCGAAAAAATCCAATTCCAGCGACTTCGTTGCATGATCAAGATTCAATGCGCCATGAACTTTTGGAGCAATCACCTCTGAAAGTTCCTGCTTTGTTTTTCGAAAAAGCAGCGAGTCTCTGATAACTCCTGCACAATGAATGACGCCATGAAGACCTGCATGCTGATCGGTAATACCGTCAATCATTTTTTTTACCGCTTCTTTATCGGATATATTCGCCTGTATATAATAAACCTTTGCTTTAAAGCTGTTCAGGTATTCTAAATGTTTCTGCTTATCTCCGTTTAAAGCAGATCGCCCCGATAGAATAATGGTGGATCTTTCAGTTTTCGCGCAATATTCAGCGACTTTACTGCCAATCCCCCCAAATCCCCCTGTAATTAAATACACTTTATCTTTTTCAGGGTATTGAATGGCCTTTCTGTTTGTTTCTCTCTGCTTCTCTAACATCCGTGCATATCTTACGCAGCCTCTGTAAGTGATATGAATATGCCGATCAGGCGCTGTGTTTATTTCTTTATGAAGAATGTCAGCCCTTTCTGAAAATGAAACGGATGCAGAATCATGTTCAAAGCAAACCGTCTTACAAAGCAGCTGCGGATATTCTTGTTTTACCGATTTTAAAAAACCGTTCACGCCTTCAAAATACGGCAATTTTTCTTTTTGATCTGCGCTGAATGTATAAATGAACGTTACTTTGTTTATAAGGTTCTCGCTGATTAAAGCCTTAGTCAGATAAAACACGGAATAAATTCCTGATTCGAGTGTTTCTTCCAGTTCAGGCTGTTTTTCAGACCACGTATGCAAAATTGCATCAGGCGCTGCGCCTTTTTCCTTTAACAGACGAATGACACTTTGATAATCTTCGGGACGCTGCCTGTTGATTGTGAAAACACTGTCGCTTATCTGCTCTAAACGGTCACCGGGCATAATAAGATATGCGGACGTATTCTCTCTTTTTTTCAGCTCTTCAAAATAGTCTTTGTTACCGGAGAACAACAAAATAGTACAGGCTTGTCCGCTGTCCGCTTCATTCTCAAGTGCGGTTTCTTTCCATACCGGCGTATAAAGTGCCTGATTCTTCTTTTCTGAAAAAGCCGCGTCTGATTTTACCTGCTGAGGGTTTAAAGAAAATTGACAGCGCTCAAATGGATAAGGCGGAAGCGGGGCTTTTCTTTTATGATAGTCACCTAGTTTCGCCCATTCAATCTCTTCTCCTGAAAGCCACATTTGCATAAATGAATGATAAAGAGCCTCATCAGCTGCTTTGTCCGTTTCAAAAGCAGCCGCTTTGTTTAGTTTTGCTGATGGAGGGAGCGATCCGAATTGGAAAACTGAAAAATCAGAAATATCCACATCCGGCTCCGTTCCCTTTTCTTCCGTGTGATGCGGCATATGATCAGCTATCTCCTGAGACACGGCATCCATTTGATTGTATTCTGTCATCAACGGAAAACGAGTCTTATCATAAAAACCTGCCGGCTGCTCATTAATACAAGCAACAGCCTGTTTAATTCCGTCTTGCTTTTTCAATAACATGCTCAGAAAAAGTTCTTTAGACAAGATTCCTTCATCAAGTAAATTTAATATTTCCAGAACATAATCATTATTAAAGAATCCATCATAATCTGTTAAATCCCATCTCTTATACAGTCTTCTCATAGAGGCAAGGATAGCCATGATCGCCGCTTCCTCATCTGCCGGCAATGCATTTCTTTTATCCGCCGTGCGATTCACAATATAAGATAAAATCTCGATTTCCTGAGTCTTCCCCGCTTTATCCCACTCTTCTAAAAACCCTTTAAACGTATATTGGTGCTCAAGAAGCAGCCGTGTTTTCCCGTACAGGCGGTCTGTAAAATCAGCCGGGAAGCTCAGACCGTTCAGCAGCATCCTTACATAATCTTCATTTAATCGAACCGGCGGGTACGTTTTTGAAGTGTACGGATTGACAAATGGAATGGACGGCGGCTCACAGGATATGTGCGAAGGTTTTTCAGCGCCTGTGATTACAGAAATGGCCTTTTCAATTTTGATGATATCCGCTGCTGCAAGAGCGACGTAATATCCGTCTCGGGCGCCTGTAATGAGGCTTGGTTTAAAACCGGATGCCAGGATACTTTTTATGATTTCCGTATTGATAACTAAAGAATACAAGCGGATTTTCTCAGGTGTCCATTTTCTTTTAAATGAACTGTGCAATGTTGGTATATCTTTCAGCACCGACCTTACGTTCTTTTCTAAATCAGGGAATACCCGTTTCAAAACGGCAAATTGTTTATAACTTTCCCATTTGAAGTCACCGATGGCAAGCGCCCATTCAGAATCTTGTTTCCTCCGAAAACTTAATCCCTCTTTAAGCTGATTTTTAAATTCCTCCTTGCTGCCTGCCAATAAACCAGCCCTGTAATCAAACGATGTCCTCCCCGTTAAAAGGGTGCTGCTGATCACTTCATTTGATATTTTGCAAAATTCCTCAGAATCGTCAGCAAAGGTTCTCCAATGATGTATCATTTGTTTCATGCTTTCTTCACTTTTAGCGGAAAAAAGGAAGGGTACCCTTCCTTTTCTGTCAGATTCGTCTTTTGTATGTATAAATTCTTCGATGATGACGTGAGAGTTAACACCTCCAAAACCGAAGGAGCTGATTCCCGCCCTGAGCGGAGCCCCGTCTGCCGCCTTCCAATCACTTGAATCAAGCGCCGGCCTGAACGGTGTTTTTTCAAACTGTATAATTGGATTTACCGTATGTACATTCAGGCTTTTCGGCACCCTCCGGTGTTTCATCATCATTAGAACTTTTATCAATCCGGCCATTCCCGCCGCTGCTTCTGTATGACCGATATTTGTTTTCACACTTCCGATCCTGCAATATTGAGTATCCTCAGTATATTGCCGATACGCTTTTGTCAATGCTTCTATTTCTATCGGATCGCCCAGAGATGTTCCTGTGCCATGTGCTTCTACATAAGAAACCGTCGCAGCATCGACAGCAGCGTTGTGTAAAGCTTCTGAGATGACCCGGCACTGCGCTTCTGCTCTGGGAGCGGTTATGGAACGGGATTTACCGCCATGATTAACAGCTGTCCCTTTTATGATCCCGTATATATGGTGACCGGCTTTTACTGCATCACCAAGGCGCTGCAGCAATACAACGCCTGCCCCTTCTCCGGGAACGTACCCATTCGCCGCTGCGTCAAAAGTTTTACATTTGCCGTCAGGACTCAGCATTCTGGCTTTAGAAAAAGAAATATATTTTCCGGGTTGGAAATTCAAGTTTACTCCCGATGCGATTGCATAATCGCTTTCTTTTGTCCGCAATGACTTAACTGCTTCATGTAAAGCAACAAGCGACGATGCACAAGCGGCATTTACAGACATGCTTTTTCCGGTCAAACCGAATGTGTATGAAAGCCGGTTGGAAAGCAT
This sequence comes from Bacillus sp. ChL18, assembly GCF_026241425.1. Classification (NCBI taxonomy): domain Bacteria; kingdom Bacillati; phylum Bacillota; class Bacilli; order Caryophanales; family Bacillaceae; genus Bacillus; species Bacillus sp. ChL18. Next base: position 1,649,344 of record NZ_JAPHWE010000001.1, read on the forward strand.
AGCTTCGAAACTTCCTAAACAGGCATAACTGTCGATTTCCGATTCAGCATGACCTGTCTGCCGGTAGTCAGAATTCATAATACCCGCAAAAACAGAAGTGGTTTTACGCTGGAGATCCTGCAAAGAAACCCCGGAATCTTCGATGCACCGCCAAGTTTCTTCTAAAAGGATTCTTTGCTCAGGATCCATGTTTTTCGCTTCCCGGGGAGAGATATTAAAAAACTTATGGTCGAAATGGTCAGCTTTATGAATAAAACCTCCCCACTTGCTGATTGTTTTGTTCGGTATACTGATATCAGCCGAATAATAAAGTTCGGGATCCCACCGTTCAATCGGCACTTCCCGGATGGAATCTTTGCCGCTATTTATGTTTTCCCAGAATTCATGATAATGATCTGCATCGGGGAATCTGCAAGCAACCCCGATTATCGCGATATCCGCATTCTGTTTATTCAAATGAACCATTGGCCTCCACCCGCTCCTTCTTTAGTGTAGAAATAACGTATCCAATCTGCGCCTTAGCAGACTTTCGGTCTCATTCATCAATATTTCACCAATGTCATCGACATGTCTGTTTCTCCATGATTCCAAATCCGTGCCCTTTACCCAATGATTAAAAGCGCCTAAAGACGGGCCGCAATGAACTTGGAAATTCACCTTTTGTTCTTCCTGCCCTTCCAAAGCGAGCAGACATCCTCTTTGCAAATACCACTTAAATAGTAACAGCATCTTATATTTTTGATTGCGCTCAGCTTTTTGGGCCAGGTTCGGCTGTTTTTCTATTATGCTTTCGTAGATTTCATCAAAAGTCTTGTTAAAATAATCATTTTCGAGCTGAATCTTTGTCTTTTCATCTATCTCACTCAAAGACTCATATTGTTGGTAGATTTGAAATAATTTATTTGCCCTGACCGGAAACAGCGTGCCCTTTTTCAGCACCTGAACCTTTGTTCCGAACTCAAACAGAGTCTCCGAAGGCGCATAAGCAGTATCGCATATTCCTGTCTCACTCAGCATTTCTTTAACAAAACCGCTTGTTTCGGCTTCAACTGTACATTGATTAATGGATCCCGTCATAATAAAATCAGCGCCCATTAAAAAAGCAGACGCCGCAGACTCGGGAGTCCCGATTCCTCCCGCAGCCCCGATCCTTATCTTCCTTGCGTATTTGTGTGTTTCCATCATCTCATCCCGCAGGTTAACAAAAAACGGCAGCATCGCCGTCAATGAGCCCTGTTCAGTATTACTTCCGCAATCTGCTTCAATAATGATATCGTCTGCTGCCGGAATACGGCTGAGCCACTCCGCCTGCTCTTCCGTCAGCATACCGTGCTGACACATTCTCTTTACGATACTTTGAGGAGGCGGACTCAGAAATGCGGCCGCAACTTCCGGCCGTGAAACTTTGGCAATGATCCGATTATGAGGTATAACCCTGCCGCTTTTGTCTATCTTCAACTGATGCGCTTTGTAATAAATTAATGGTGCGCTGACGGAAAGATACGAAGACGCTTCTATTACTCGTACGTCATGCTTGATATATAAATCTATCAATTCCTTTTCTCTATCTTGATGATCCGGCTCAAATCGCAGATTCATTCCGTAGGGCTGGCCATTTTTGAGTGTCTCCTTAATAGAAATAAGGGCCTGTTCAATTTCCCTTATAGGTAAACCCGCTGTGCCAAAGAACCCCAGCATTCCTTTCTTCCCGAGGCGTATCAGCATTTCAGCAGAAGAGATCCCTCTATGCATCGCACCTGCCAAATACGCGTATGTCAAACCGTAATCTTCTTTGAAAGATTGATCACCCAATCGGGACACCGGTGAAGCTGCACCGCTCTCTATATTTTCGGCCAAGAGGCTATGCTCTTTCCCGCTTTCCGAATTGTCCTTGTTCCCTTCAGAAAAGAAAAGACTGTCTTCCGGCGCACTGATAGTAAGCGGTTCCTCATCTCTTTGTATGGTGTGAATTAATTTAGTCAGAATGTTGCCGGGACCGATCTCTTCAAACACAGTGACGCCTTGTCCCATTAGATACCTGATGCTTTCAGTCCATTTTACCGAGTTTGTTATTTGTTCAATTAAATTCCGTTTGATATCTTCTTGTTTATAAGGTCTTGCCGTGTAGTTAGAAATGACCGGGAAATTCAATTCAGAAAAATGAAACTCCTCGATAAATTCCGCAAATTCACGCTGTGCACTTTCCATGAAACGAGAATGAAAAGCTCCGCCGACTTGCAATACGATATAAGCTTTCGCCCCTTCTTTTTCAAAAAAAGAGGCTGCCCGCTTTATCTCTTCTGCAGCCCCTGCTATCACAATTTGTGACGATGTATTGTAATTGGCGATATCTATTTGGCCGAATTCATACTTTTGAAGTATTTTTTTTATGTGATGCTCATCCAGTCCGATCACGGCAGCCATTCCGCCCTCGGAAGCCTCACTCATTAACTCGCCTCTTTTAGCAACCAGCCGGAGACCTGTCTCAAAATTAAAAACGCCGGCCGCAAAAAGCGCAGTATATTCACCCAGACTATGTCCTGCAACAGCATCAGGGCGTGTATGACCTTCTTTTAAACCCTTTAAATATTGCAGTGCACTCACTGTATAAATTGCAGGTTGTGTATACTTCGTATCAGTCAGCCTCTCTTTTTCATCTGAAAGGCATAAATCCTTTATGGAGTATCCTAAAATATGATCTGCCTTTTTAATGAGCTCACTGAATTCATCGAATAAGTCTCTGCCCATTCCTTTAAACTGCGCTCCCTGTCCGGGAAAGACGTAAGCAAGCATTTGTTTTCCTCCTGTTCCGAATTTCTGCCGTTTCTTTTCGTTACGATTTTGATTAACTTTTTCACTTCAATTTTAAAATTGTCGTTTACTCTCAGCACCCTTACTTAATAAGCATTACTAAGCAAAATAAAAAAACCTTTATGCCGGATAAAGGTTTAAAAGCAAAAAGCATGTACAAATATCATATTGCCGTAAATATAAATAGATAGAATTTTCTGATAATTAAAATCACATTTTCATTCTGTTTTATATATATCAATATAATAAAAACATTCCAACGTGCCGAAACAACGATTGGTTTTATGTGAATATTTCCCTAAATAAATACTATACCATGATTTACTTGTTGTCAATGGGAAACACACGTATATACCAATTCTTCAGCCGCCTTTTTACAGGCGGCTGAACTCGGTTGTTATCAGTTCATCAGCCCATGCCGATATGCCTTCACTATACTATTTGCGGAATAATAGTTCTTTCTCTTTGTTGTAGTCTTTAGTAAATTGATTGAACTCATCTGCTTGTTTATGCACCTTTTCGTAAACTGAGTTTACTTTGCTGATTTGCTCTTCCAGCTGCGCTAATGTGAGCTTTTTATCTTTAATCAGTTTATAAAGATCCTTATCAAGTGAAATGGCTTTTTCATACTTTTTGTACAAAAGATCATAAGATGCATACCTTTTCCCCATTAAAGCGACAGCATGCCCGGCTTTTTCTTTTACTTTCTTATCCTTTATTTCTTGAGAAGTTTTTTTTGCGGATTCAAACGCTTGTTTTGAATCATCAATACTGTCTTTTTCTGCTTTCAGATGTTTTTTTCGCTGATTTGCATTGCTCAGAGCCTGATCAGACAGTGTGACAATTTTCTGGTAATCATCCATATTCAGTTTAACCGCGCTGTCGTATAGCTGATGCTCTTTTTTCTCCAATTTTTCTAATGTTTTCTGCTCTTTTTGAAACGGTTTTTCCGCTTGAACGGCTTTTTCCATCGAGTCATGAAGCGATTCAACCGGATCTTTTCCCCCGCAGCCGGCAAGCAGCATACTTGCGGCGCCGAGCGCTCCGATTCCTGCTAATACCTTTTTTTGAATCATATTCACTTAAAATCCCCCAATCTTGACAATTTCCACTATAGAAGCCCGAACGCTTTTTGACAATAGCTGAGCTGTAATTGACATGACCGGGTAAAAAGACGCTTACGGTGCTGTTAAAGAATACTTGCATAAAAAATTGAGAAAACAGGGCGGATGACCATACATCTTTTTGGCTTTTACATAGTTTATAGTAGACGCCGGCCCTGCTGACAGAGGGTCAGCGTAATTAAAAGAGGAGGTTTTTTTATGTACGGATATGGATTTGGCGGCGGATTTGGCGGCGGTTGCTGCGGCGGTGGATATGGTTATGGCGGCGGTTATGGCGGCGGTTACGGTTACGGCTGCGGCGGCGGATACGGCCGCACATTCGCATTAATCGTCGTATTGTTTATCTTATTAATCATCGTCGGTGCCGCTTATTTAGGCTGCGGCTGCTGACCTTATACACCATGAACATCGGCCGGCCTGCTATGGCCGGCCAATTGTTTCGTTGCGCCGCGATAAAGAAATTCGCTATAATTTACATATTAAGCTTTAGGAGTGAAGTTTCTTGATTACTATGGAAAATATTGTACGCGACGGACATCCCGCGCTCAGAGAGATCGCTGAAGAAGTTCAGCTTCCCGCTTCTGACGAAGAAAAACAGCATCTTGCTGATATGATTGAGTTTGTGAAAAACAGCCAAAATCCTGAATTAGCCGAGAAATACAAGCTTCGTCCGGGCGTCGGTCTTGCCGCTCCCCAAACAGACGTAAAAAAACGGATGATCGCCGTCCATGCAGAAGATGCGAAAGGCACTTTATACAGCTATGCTCTTTTTAACCCTAAGATCGTCAGCCACTCAGTGGAAAAAAGCTACTTGACGAGCGGAGAAGGCTGCCTGTCGGTAGACGAACCCATTCCCGGCTATGTGCCGCGCTACGCCCGCATCCGCGTAAAGGCGGTGACGCTTGAAGGAGAACAGATTGACATCCGCCTCAAAGGTTTTCCGGCCATCGTGTTTCAGCACGAAATCGATCATCTGAACGGCGTGATGTTTTACGACCATATCGATAAAGAAAATCCGTTCAAAGAACCTGAAAACGCCATTGCCATTGACCGTTAAAAATAACCGGCACTTCCCAAAGTGCCGGTTTTCTCTATTTCAAAAGGCCCAGTTCTTTGACGGCCCAGCTGATTCCTTCCTCATCCACCGGCTTTGTGACGAAATCAGCGGCAGCTTTTAATTCCGGAACCGCATTTCCCATCGCCACCCCGGTGCCGACAAAGCGGATCATCTCAAGATCATTTAGTCCGTCGCCGAATGCATAAGTGTCACTTACGCCGTACGGAAGCCGCTCAAGCACTCTTTTAATGCCTTCCGCTTTTGAACCGCCTTTCGGAAGCACATCCGTTGACAATTCGTGCCAGCGGACATAATCAAACTCCGGAAAAGCGGCATATGCTTTTTCTTCATGTCCGCGGCAGAATAAAAGCAGCTGATAAATTTCTTTTCCTTTATAAAAAGTTTCATCAACTTCGGGATAAGGCGCTTTCAGACTGCCGATTCCTTCCAAGACGTACGGATGTCCGGGGGCGGTCGTTTTCATCGTGTCTTCCGCCATAAATACGACGGGGTGCTCCCCTTCTGCCGCCTGCTTTAATAAACGCGCAACCGCATCTTCAGGAAGCGGATTTTTATAAATGACCTCGCCTTCAAATACGACATACTGGCCGTTGTATGAAATAAATGATTCAATCTCGAGCTCTTCCAGAATCGGTTTTACCATAAACGGGGACCTTCCGCTGGCGATAAAAACGTGATGGCCAGCCTCTTTAAGCGCCTTCACGGCGTTTCTTGCGCTATCGGGAATATGTTTATCATGGTCATAGATCGTGCCGTCAATATCAAAAAAGATCAGTTTTGGATTCATGTCAATTTCTCCTTTTTCCCGTTTATCAGTCGTGTCTTTTTCAATATCATCATACAGAAAGTTTTTCTTCCGGAAAACCGCCTTGATGAAATTCCAGTTTTACCCACGAAAACAAATTCATTTTTTCCGCATACTACTTCTATAAAGGGCTTTAAAGGAGGTATACGATGCTGCGCCGATTACGGAAGAAACTCAGAAGACAGTGGGGCGGAATGCTCCGGAAAAAAGTCATCGCGTAGAAGGGATCTTTCGTTTTTTGAAAGTCCCTTTTTTGCTCGAGACTTTCCTTATAATCCGTTTTCGAATATAATAGAATAAGCGAGTCTAACATACGGCATTTAAGGAGAGATTTGGATGATTTATAAGGTATTTTATCAAGAGAAGGCTGACGAAGTACCTGTTCGGGAAAAAACAGATTCACTTTACATTGAGGGCGTTTCAGAACGGGACGTCAGAACGAAACTGAAAGATCAGAAATACAACATTGAATTTGTTCAGCCTGTGGACGGTGCTTTTTTAGAATATGAGAAGCAGAGCGAAAATTTTAAAGTATTGGAGTTATGAGCGGAATGAAATTTGTAAAAAATGACCAGACTGCCGTTTTCGCCCTCGGCGGATTGGGCGAGATCGGAAAAAATACGTACGGGGTGCAGTTTCAGGATGAAATTGTACTGATTGATGCGGGAATCAAGTTCCCGGAAGATGAACTTCTCGGCATTGATTACGTAATCCCCGATTACACGTATTTAGTAAAAAATGAAGATAAAATTAAAGGTCTGTTTATCACCCACGGTCACGAAGACCATATCGGCGGTATTCCGTACCTGCTCAGACAAGTAAATATTCCCGTTTACGGCGGTAAACTCGCGATCGGCTTACTTCGGAATAAACTTGAAGAGCACGGGCTGTTAAGACAGACCAAATTAAACATCATCGGTGAAGACGACATCGTGAAGTTCCGCAAGACGTCTGTATCCTTCTTCAGAACGACACACAGCATTCCGGATTCATACGGAATCGTCGTCAAAACACCGCCGGGCAATATCGTACATACCGGGGACTTTAAGTTCGATTTCACACCGGTAGGCGAACCGGCAAACTTAACAAAAATGGCTGAAATCGGGAAAGAAGGCGTTTTGTGCCTGCTTTCTGACAGTACAAACAGTGAGGTTCCTGATTTCACCATGTCAGAACGCCGCGTAGGCGAAAGCATTCACGATATTTTCCGAAAAGTGGACGGCAGAATTATATTTGCGACATTTGCTTCGAATATACACCGTCTTCAGCAGGTGATTGAAGCAGCCGTTTTAAAAGGCAGAAAAGTTGCCGTATTCGGACGCAGTATGGAATCGGCTATTGAAATCGGACAAAATCTCGGCTACATTACCTGTCCTAAAAATACGTTTATTGAGCATAACGAAATCAATCGTTTGCCTGCCAATAAAGTAACAATTTTATGTACGGGAAGCCAAGGTGAACCGATGGCGGCGTTATCACGCATCGCTAACGGGACGCACCGGCAGATTTCCATTAATCCCGGAGATACGGTCGTCTTTTCTTCCTCTCCGATTCCCGGAAACACAATCAGCGTAAGCCGCACCATCAACCAGCTGTACCGTGCGGGCGCAGAAGTCATTCACGGTTCATTGAATGACATTCATACATCCGGACACGGCGGACAGGAAGAGCAGAAGTTAATGCTCCGCCTGATCAAACCGAAGTTCTTTATGCCGATTCACGGTGAGTACAGAATGCAGAAAATGCACGTCAAACTCGCGACTGATTGCGGTATACCTGAAGAAAACTGCTTTATCATGGATAATGGCGAAGTGCTGGCCCTCAAAGGCGAAGAAGCCGCTGTGGCAGGCAAAATTCCGTCCGGCTCCGTTTACATTGACGGAAGCGGAATCGGTGATATCGGCAATATCGTGCTCCGCGACCGCCGCATTCTTTCAGAAGAAGGCCTTGTTATCGTTGTTGTCAGCATCAATATGGACGACTTTAAGGTTTCGGCGGGGCCTGATTTAATCTCAAGAGGTTTTGTATACATGAGAGAATCCGGTGATTTGATCAATGACGCGCAGCAGCTCATTTCGAACCATTTGGAGAAAGTAATGGATCGGAAAACAACGCAGTGGTCCGAAATTAAAAACGAAATTACCGATACACTTGCTCCGTTCCTATACGAAAAAACAAAACGCCGCCCGATGATCCTTCCGATCATTATGGAGGTCTAAAAAAAAAACTGCACTCATTACGAGTGCAGTTTTTTTATTGCAGCGGAATATGCTGAAAGGCTTTGACATCAAACAGACCGGCCGCTGTCATTTTAATATCCGGAATCACCGGAAGCGCTAAAAACGATAATGTGAGAAACGGATTGAAATCACCGGTGAATCCGAGCAGAGGAAGCTTTTCATGAAGCACGCCCAAGCTGTCATTGACCCATTCCGCCGACTTATCAGACAAAAGCCCGGCGATCGGAAGCGGAACGGAATGAAGCAATTCTCCGTTTTTCACGGCTGTTAATCCTCCTCCGGTGTCACGGAGCCTGTTGATTGCTTTTGCCAAATCGGCATCGTTTGTACCGACGGCGATGATATTATGGGAATCGTGAGAAATGGTTGTGGCGATGGCGCCTTCTTTTAACCCGAACCCTTGTACAATCCCGAGTCCTATCATTTTTTCGCCGCTGTGCCGTTCTGCGACGGCGATTTTTAATAAATCATTTTCTGTATCAGGACGAAACGCGTCAGCAGACGGTGCAGGCACTTCTTTTTTTCTCGTCTCCAAATGATTCGGTATCATTTCGATTACATTCATTTTCTTGCCCTCTTGAATCGGTATATGAAAATCCGATTCAGTCAGCGGCGCTTTCAGCCGCACTGTATCCAACAGCGCCTGGTCCGGCGAATAGGAACCGGCAGACTGTTCATAAACCGTGCGTCCGTTCTCGGCAACGGTCCGGCCGGCGACCATGGTCTTCGTGACGGCAGCCTCCCGCACATCTGAAATGAACAGCAGATCTGCGTCAAAACCCGGTGCTACTGCCCCTTTTGTTTCAAGGCCGTAGCACTCAGCCGCATTTAAGCTGGCGAGCTGATACGCAAGGAATGGATCAAGTCCCGCCTTTATCGCCATTTTGACTTGGTGGTTCACACTTCCTTCTGAAAGCAGATCATCTACATGCTTATCATCCGTGCAAAAGAAAAAGCGCCGCGCGTTTTTTTCATTCACCGCCGGCAGCACATTGAGCGTATTTTTCGCTACCGATCCTTCGCGCAGCATGACATACATTCCCCGTCTGATTCTGTCCAGCGCTTCTTCTTTTGTCGTCACTTCATGATCATTCGACACCATTGCGGTTCTATATATATTGATGATATCTGAAGACAGTCCGGCTAAATGCCCGTCGATCCGTTTTCCATGACGCTTGGCATCAAGCAGTTTCTGAAGCATATCCTCTTCACCTTCCGCAACAGACACATAATCCATTACTTCCGCAAGTCCAAGCACCTCTTTCTCCTGATAAAAAGGCTTTAAATCCTCGGCTTTTAATACGGCTCCTGAGCGTTCAAAGCTAGCGGCGGGAACACAGGAAGGAAGCATGAAACGGATGTTCAGCGGCGCCTTTTTCGCCTGCTCTATCATAAAAGAAATGCCTTTTGCTCCGGAAACGTTCGCAATTTCGTGAGGATCAGTAATGACAGTAGTCACTCCGTGAGGGAGGACGGCTTTAGCAAATTCAATCGGAGTAACCATAGAGGACTCGATATGAACATGTCCGTCAATAAAGCCCGGAACGATCATTTGACCTTCTGCATCAATGACTTCTTCCCCTTCATATTCGCCCAGCCCGACGATCACTCCGCCCGTAATGGCGATATCTGCAGAAATCCATTCCTGGTTAAATACATCCATGATTTTTCCGTTTTTAATGACGGTATCGGCTTTTTGTCTGCCGGCTGATGCATTCAGCCGTTCAGCCAGTGTTTCTTTGTTCAAAATGAGGCCTCCTCTTTTTCTTTATATGGTACAATATGCTATCGGATCGCCTGATCATAGTCAATAAAAATTGCAGAAAATACCGCTTACATGATAAATGTCTTTCTATTCTGACATAATAAAAGACCGTCCTTTTACGGACGGCTTTTCACTTTGTGTGAAGCACTCTTTTTTCAAATCGGGAAATGTCCGTAAGAGAGCCGATAACGATGAGAATATCTTCTTTTTGGATCATTTCAGTCGCCAGAGGAGATACGATCACTTCTTTTTCTCTCTTGATGGCTACGATATTAATGCCGTACTTCGCCCGGATGTCCAGATCAAGCAGTGTGTTGCCCGCAAGCCTGCTGTTGGCCACGATCTCCACAATGCTGTGTTCGTCGGACAGCTCCAAATAATCAAGCACATTATTTGATACGATGTTGTGGGCGATGCGTTTTGCCATGTCACGTTCAGGGTGGACGATGTGGTCGGCCCCGATTTTCGCAAGCACTTTCTCATGATAATCGTTTTGCGCTTTAACCGTGATCGTGTTCACGCCGAGTTCCTTTAAGATCAGCGTCGTTAAAATGCTCGCCTGTATATTTTCGCCGATTGCCACAATGACGTGGTCAAAGTTGCGCAGCCCTAAGTTTTTCAGCACTGATTCATCGGTTGAATCGCCGATGACCGCGTGTGATGCGATTTTGGCGTATTCATTTACTTTATCTTCATCAATATCCATCGCCATGACCTCAAGGCCTTCTTCACTTAATGCTTTGCAAATACTTCCGCCGAAGCGTCCGAGACCGATAACGGCAAACTCTTTTCTCATAACAGTACTCCTTTAAACAATATCTCTAATAGGAATAGTATCACATTTTCGGCAATGAGTTCATATAGCGTTTAAGCTTTTCTGAAAAGGCGGGTGATAAATACAGGTCCGCTCCGCGTTCGATTTCTTCCTGATAGTGACCCGGAGGCGCAATTTCCTCAGCTTTATCAAGAACCAGAAATGTCAGGACACCTCTGTATACACGGCCGCCGGCACACACTTCTATGAACGCGGGACGGTATGTGTGGTTATCAACACCTTCTCTTTTGTACAGATAGGTTGCCGCTTCAAACGGGAGCTTGTACAGCACGCCTTCAGTTCGTCCCCCGTCTTCAACAAGATCGGCTCTGGAACCGTCAGGACGCCTTAAGGTGAATCTCGTCGAATATCCTTCAACAACCGCCCCTCCGACCGGCTCGGCAAAAAAGTGGTCGACCCCCGCCTGTTTAAACCGGGCATTGTCCATACAGGAGCCGTATGCGAAATAATAAACCGGACTGTCATCCTCCCGTTTCATAAAACGGTATTCTTTCCAGTCTCCGCTTTTGATACGGCTGAATGAGGCACACTGGTCGGGCTTTACGACATATGCGAAGGCGGTTTTATTCCCGGCATCCGTCGTCACGGCAACCTCTTTCCGATCAAAATCAGCATAATACGCATCCAGCTTACGGATCATCTGATGATCTGTTTCATACAATTCTCCGTACACAAAAGCTGTTTCTGCTAAAGACGCCGCAGGCTGACCTTTATCCGTTTCGTACAGCACGCCGTTTATCGCGGCCTGCTCGCACACACACGGAGCGCCCTTCAGCAGTTCATGATTTTCTTCACGCTTCCGTAACAAACCGTATACAAAAAGAAGCAAGTTATTTTTCCTCCTTTTGGACAGCAGCCGCTTCTAACGGCAGAATCACCTGAAACGTACTGCCTTCTCCATTTTTGCTCTTAATGTTAAGTTTACCATTATGCTCCTTCAGAATTCGTAAACAAATCGGAAGACCGAGACCCGTTCCCTGATCTTTTGTTGAGAAAAACGGTTTCCCGATGTTTTCAAGCTTTTCTTTCGACATGCCGTTCCCTTCATCCTGTATGCTGATCACCGCGTATTCTTCATCCCGTTTTGTATAAATATGAATATTCCCGCCGTCAGGCATCGCTTCAATCGCATTTTTAATAATATTGATAAATACCTGTTTCAACTGGTTTTCGTCACCGTTGACCATACAGGACTCAGTCTGCCTGAAATCCTTCTCAATCACAGTGTTCGACAGCACCGCGTTCGTGTCAAGAAGCGTCGCCACCTGCCTTAAAATATGGTTGAGATGATGAGCGGTAAACGTCACGGTCTGCGGCTTGGCGAGCAGAAGCAGCTCCCCCAGCACAAGATCAATCCTTTTAATCTCCGAAAAAATAATATCAAAATAATCCGTTCTTTCCGGATACTGGGCTTTCATCAGCTGGAGAAAGCCGCTGACTGACGTTAAAGGATTTCTTACTTCATGGGCGATTCCTGCAGCAAGCTCCCCGGCAATGGCCAGCTTTTGAGATTGCATGGCAAGGCGTTCGTTCGTTTCCAGAAGCTCGTCGACCGCTTTTTTCCGTTCACTGATATCAGACATCGTCCCCAGGCTTCCGACAAATTTCTGTCTGCGGTCATAATACAGCTTATAATGGACTTCTCCCCAAAAGATCGTGCCGTCTCTTTTAATATATTTGGCCGTAAACATTCCTGACGGGGACTGCTGCTTGATTTGGGAGATAATATAATCAATGATATGTTTTTCTTTTATAAAATAATCATTATACATCGTGCCCATACATTCGCTGATGGAGTGGCCCGTAATCGCCGTCCAGGCCTGATTCAAATATGTAATATTCCCTTGCGCATCCGTCTGAAAAACGATTTCCTGCAGATTGTCCATGATCCGGTTTTTCTCATCTGAAAGCGCCTTTGCTTTCTGCTCGCTGTCCTTCAGCTCCGCCAGCAGCTGCTTTTTATTATCCACATAATAAGCCAGCAGCCAGACGCTGATTAATGTGACGGCGGTAAAGGTGATGTCAACGGGCCAGTTAATCGGATTCCGTTCAATCATATAAAATAAATAATCCCAAAACATAATAAAAATCATTGCCAAGATTAAGGAAATGATACGCGCTTGATATTTTCCCATAGTCCCACCTGCCGCTAGCATTTCTACATATATTGTAACATTGTTGACTGCATTATTGACTAAAAAATGATAACTATTCCCAATTAATTGAGCAGGTTCGCTTACTTTTCCCGTGAGTTTTTGCACAAGTTCATAATAAAAGGACGGAATGATGCTCCGCCCTTTTTGCTGATTATGATCTATCTTTTAACGCTTCCTCGATTTCCTCAAGCAGCATTTTCGCTCCTTCAGGACTTAAAATAATTTTGCCGTTGCCGTACTCCTGATTTTCGGAGGTAATTTCCCCCGTCATTAAGCAAATGCCGTGCGGCTTGTATTTTTTTAAGACAATTTTGTCTCCGTCAACGAAAAATTCAATACTATCTTTAATAGCGATATCCAATGCTCTTCTCAATTCAATCGGCATGACAATACGCCCGAGTTCGTCTACTTTTCTTACTACACCAATTGATTTCATAGAAATCCCCTACTTCCTTTAATGTCTCTTCTTTATGTCCAAGGAAAATCCTTCATAAACGTAGACGAAAGGAACGGAGCAAAAGTTTCTCAGCATCCGGAACTGAATGTTTTTTTACAGAAGAAAATCCTTTTGAAATATGGGATACAGACTTTCCCTCCTTTTTTACAAAAACATTTCATTCCCGGCGGAAACCCCCAAAAATCGTGGTTTTTCTCAGAAACTTTAAATGTAGAATCAATTAAATCAGGATAGGGATTGGGTGAAAACATGTTTCAATCAACTGAGATCGGAATCGACTTAGGAACCGCTAATATACTTGTTTACAGTAAAAATAAAGGAATTATTTTAAACGAGCCTTCCGTTGTCGCTGTAGATACAACAACGAAAGCGGTGCTTGCCATCGGAACGGATGCCAAAAGCATGATCGGAAAGACGCCGGGGAAAATCGTCGCCGTACGGCCGATGAAAGACGGTGTCATTGCTGATTATGATATGACAACTGACTTATTAAAACACATTATGAAAAAAGCCGGAAAAAAAATCGGAATGACCTTCCGCAAACCGAATGTCGTCGTCTGCACGCCTTCAGGCTCAACAGCCGTTGAACGCCGCGCCATCAGTGACGCTGTCAAAAACTGCGGAGCGAAAAACGTTCACTTGATTGAAGAACCCGTAGCCGCTGCAATCGGAGCCGACCTCCCTGTTGACGAGCCGGTCGCAAACGTCGTCGTAGATATCGGCGGCGGTACGACTGAAGTCGCCATCATCTCATTCGGTGGCGTCGTATCCTGCCATTCGATCAGAATCGGCGGCGACCAGCTTGATGAAGATATCGCCTCGTTCGTCAGAAAAAAATACAACCTGCTGATCGGGGAACGTACGGCAGAACAAGTGAAAATGGAAATCGGTTTTGCATTGATCGAACATGTGCCGGAAACGATGGAAATCCGCGGGCGTGACCTTGTAACCGGTCTGCCGAAGACAATCAGACTGCAGTCTAATGAAATTCAGCACGCGATGCGTGAGTCGCTCCTGCATATTCTTGAAGCGATCAGAGCGACACTTGAAGATTGTCCGCCGGAGCTCAGCGGTGATATCGTTGACCGCGGCGTCGTGTTAACCGGCGGAGGCTCCCTTTTAAACGGGATGAAAGAATGGCTGACAGATGAAATCGTCGTTCCCGTTCATTTGGCGGCAAATCCGCTTGAATCAGTGGCTATCGGCACGGGACGTTCATTAGACGTCATCGACAAGCTGCAAAAAGCGATTAAATAATAAGATTGTGCTTCTTTTTTCTCCAGCCGGCTCATATTGTGAGAACTGGAGAAACATTAAGGAGGAAGCATATGCTTAGAGATGTGGGAAGACGCGTAGCAGTAGCCGTCATTTTAAGCGGAATTATTCTGGGGGGTATGAGCATTTCACTGGCCAATATGCCCCATTCTCCGGCCGGCGGTGCCGTAAAACTGAATCACCCGTAAAGACGCAGCAAAAGCTGTGTCTTTTTCGTTTGTGCTCCTTTCTTTCCTTTATGAGGCGATATTTGATATGATGAGAAAAACCGATGAGGAGGAATGAACGATGAGTTCGTTTACTGAAAAGTTACATACATATGCTCAGCTGGCGGTAGAAGTCGGCGTTAATGTCCAAAAAGGACAGCATGTCGTAATCAATGCCTCAACTGATGTCCGGGAACTTGTCAGACTGCTTGCCAAACATTCTTATGAAAAAGGCGCAAAAAACGTCACCGTAAATTGGCAGGACGATGAACTGTCCAGATTAAAATACGAGATGGCACCTTTTGAAGCGTTTGAAGAGTATCCTGAATGGGAAGCAAAAGGCAAAGAAGAGCTCGCGAAAAAAGGGGCTGCGTTTATTTCTGTCGTCTCATCCGATCCCGACCTGTTAAAAGGCACTGACGGCAAACGGATTGCAGCGTTCCAAAAAGCCGCCGGAAAAGCATTGCATACATACAGACAATATATTCAATCAGATAAGGTCAGCTGGACGGTGATCGGAGCCGCTTCAACAGGCTGGGCGAAAAAAGTGTTCCCGGATCAGCCGGAAGAAACAGCCGTTCAGCTTTTATGGGAAGAAATTTTCAAAACGACCCGCGTAAATGAAGAAAACCCTGTGGAAGCATGGAAAAAACATGATCAAAACCTTCATGAAAAAGTGGAACACTTAAACAGAAAACATTACAGCGCCCTGCATTATCAGGCTGAAGGAACAGACTTAACCATTGAACTGCCGAAA
Organism: Bacillus sp. ChL18; assembly: GCF_026241425.1. Classification (NCBI taxonomy): domain Bacteria; kingdom Bacillati; phylum Bacillota; class Bacilli; order Caryophanales; family Bacillaceae; genus Bacillus; species Bacillus sp. ChL18. Next base: position 1,664,853 of record NZ_JAPHWE010000001.1, read on the forward strand.
AAACATGTATGGGCAGGCGCAGGAAGCGTGAATGAGAGCGGGCACGAATTCATGGCCAACATGCCGACAGAAGAGGTTTTCACCCTTCCGCAGCGTGACGGGGTGAACGGCACGGTTTCCAGCACGAAACCGCTGAGCTACGGCGGCAACATTATTGATAACTTCACTCTTACCTTTGAAAACGGCCGCATCGTTGATGTGAAAGCTGAAAAAGGCGAGGAGATTTTAAAAGGCATCGTCGAAACCGATGAAGGCTCACACTATCTCGGAGAAGTGGCCTTAGTGCCGTACGATTCACCGATTTCACAATCAAATATTTTATTTTACAACACACTGTACGATGAAAACGCCTCTAACCACTTGGCGATCGGCAGTGCGTATGCCTTTAATATTGAGGGCGGCAAACAGATGACACGGGAAGAGCTTGTCAAAGAGGGCTTAAATGAAAGCATTACACACGTAGATTTTATGGTCGGTTCCAAAGATATGAATATCGACGGCATTACGGCGGACGGCAAAAGAGAACCGATCTTCAGAAACGGAAACTGGGCATTTTAATAAAAAAGGAGGCGATTAGGCCTCCTTTTTTATTTTGCTTCATACATTTGCAAGTTGGCAAAGACAGTTTCCAAAACAGGGGTATCAACTGACAAGCCTTTCGCTTTCTCAAGCAGAAACCCGTGTAAATGATCACCTTCTGTCACCCGGCCATTTTCCATGTCTCTCAGCATCGACGATTTCATATGGTAAGACATGCTTGTCAATGTGCGATAACTCTCTTCTTCCAGACCAGGATCTTTCGGGATGCCGGCAGCCTTGAAAATGGCTCCGATTTCAGCAAAGAGGCGCTTTGCCGTGTTGCGGCCGCCTTCTGTTTCTAAAATCGGTCCGACCGGCTGTTGAAACAGAGTGGTCACTCCCGCCTGCGCGGCAATAAACATATATTTTTTCCAAATGTCCTTTTCAATATCCCGGCTGATGATGACATCCGCTTTCACACCTGCAAATGCGTTTTCCAGCTCATTCATACGTTCCGTGCGTTCCCCGTTCCATTCACCGAAAACAAAGCGGTGGGCAGCGCTCGTATGAAGAATGTCCCCTTTGTCGTTAAGGGCGCTCTCAATAAAGCAGAGGCCGCCCAGCACCTGCCGTTTTGAAAAAGCTTCAAACAGCTGGTTATAGTGCCTGTATCCGTTTAAAAAAGGAATAATGACCGACGAAGGTTTGACAAACGGTTTGACATCCCGAATGACGTCCTGCAAAGAATACGCTTTTGAAGCGATGATAACCGCGTCAAATGCTCCTTCTTCGCCCGCCATCATTAATTTCGGCTTAATTGAAACATCACCTTTTGCACTTTTGACGGTCAAACCCGTTTCTTGTAATTGTTCCGCCCGTTTCTTGCGGACGAGAAACGTAACGTCATTTCCCTTCTCTGCAAGACGTGCGCCGATATAACCGCCCACTCCTCCAGCTCCGACAACTAAAAACTTCATGATGCATTCCTCCGTCTCTTTTCAAGTTATGTATTCATTTATTGTAACGGGAAGTCAGAAGATTGAAAACTTTTTTCATAAATAAAAAAGCAGAGTCTCCCCTGCTTCTTTATTACGCGTATAGCTCTTCAAGCTTTTTCTGTACATCCGCGTTTTCAAGAAATTCGTCATAAGACATTTGTTTGTCAACAATGCCTTTAGGCGTTAATTCAATGATGCGGTTGGCAATTGTCTGTACAAACTGATGGTCATGAGATGAAAACAGCATAGCGCCTTTAAAGCTGATTAAGCCGTTGTTAAGCGCCGTAATGGATTCCAAATCTAAGTGGTTGGTCGGTTCATCCAGAATTAAGATATTCGCACCGGAAAGCATCGCTTTTGAAAGCATGCAGCGCACTTTTTCTCCTCCGGAAAGGACGTTTGATTTTTTGTTGACTTCTTCTCCTGAGAACAGCATGCGTCCTAAGAAACCGCGCAGAAAGCTTTCGCTTTGGTCATGTGGCGAGTATTGGCGGAGCCAGTCAACAAGGTTCGCATCGCTGCCGTCAAAATATTCGCTGTTGTCTTTAGGGAAGTACGCCTGAGAAGTGGTCACGCCCCATTTAAATGTGCCGCTGTCTGCTTCCATTTCCCCGGAAATGATTTTAAACAATGTTGTAACGGCAAGTTCGTTGCGGCCCGTAAAAGCGATTTTATCTTCTCTGTTCATAATAAAGCTGACGTTATCAAGCACTTTTACCCCGTCAATCGTTTTTGTTAAGCCTTCAACCCGCAGCACGTCATTTCCGATCTCGCGTTCCGGCGTGAAATTGACATAAGGATAACGGCGTGATGACGGTTTGATATCATCAAGCGTGATTTTATCAAGGAGTTTCTTTCTTGATGTCGCCTGCTTTGATTTAGAGGCGTTGGCGCTGAATCTGGCCACGAACTCCTGAAGCTGTTTAATCTGCTCTTCTTTTTTCTTGTTGGCTTCCTGAGAAAGCTTTAAAGCAAGCTGGCTGGATTCATACCAGAAATCATAGTTGCCGACGTACACTTGAATTTTATTAAAATCAAGATCGGCGATGTGCGTGCACACTTTATTTAAAAAGTGACGGTCATGGGATACGACGATGACTGTATTCTCAAAGTTGATTAAAAACTCTTCCAGCCACTGAATCGCTTTCAGATCCAAGTGGTTGGTCGGTTCATCAAGCAGCAGAACGTCCGGCTTGCCGAACAGCGCCTGTGCCAAAAGCACTTTCACCTTTTCTGAACCGCCTAAGTCCGCCATTTTCTTCGTATGCAGGTCTTCAGAGATGCCCAGGCCCTTTAACAAAATAGCGGCTTCACTTTCAGCTTCCCATCCGTTTAATTCCGCAAACTCTCCTTCAAGCTCAGCGGCGCGGATGCCGTCTTCATCTGAAAAATCAGGCTTCATATAAATCGCGTCTTTTTCCTGCATGACTTCGTATAAACGTTTATGTCCCATAATGACGACTTTCAGCACTTCGAACTCTTCATATTCAAAGTGGTTCTGCTTCAGAATGGCAAGACGTTCGCCCGGGCTCATATGGACATCGCCGGTCTGCGGCTCCAGCTCACCGGATAAAATTTTCAAAAATGTTGATTTTCCGGCACCGTTTGCGCCTATTAATCCGTAGCAGTTGCCCGGCGTAAATTTAATATTGACATCTTCAAATAACTTGCGATCCGCAAAACGCAAGCTCACATTATTTACAGCAATCATTTAGAATCCTCCATCGTGTCTATCATCATTAAAAGTATACCATGAATAAAGGGGAAGAGAAATGTTTCCCTGCGAATATACGGGTTTGAAAGATGCAGGCGTCAAACCCGGAGCGCTGTGATACAATAGATATATATACATATTCATCACGGAGGAACAAGTTGAAGCTTTTAACACTCACAGAATACTGTCTTATGATTTTCTTCACCGGGGTTTTTCTGGCCGTCACAGGCTTTACGGCACGTGACATCGGCTTGTACGTCGGAATCGCCCTCATTTATACGTTTTCGCATCTCTTCTCAAAACGGATGCTTGAAAAACGCGGCAAAGAGAAGAAGCAGGTGAATCTTTTTTTCAGCGTTCTGGCCATTGTCGGATCAGTGCTGGCCACGGTATTGTTCATCGCCGTCGCCGCCTCGTTTGCCAAATAAAAAACGCCTGCTGTCCAAATCGGGCAGCGCGGCGTTTTTATTTTGTCTGACGCATATCATGAAACGGGAAGAACACAAACTTCGAGGTGCCGACGATCCGGTTTTCGGCAATTAAACCGAGTCCGTTCCGGCTGTCCATTGAGTTCAGCCGATTGTCGCCCATGACGAAGTATTTGCCTTTCGGAACCTTTACGGGGCCGAAATCTCCCGTCAGGTTGACTCCCAGTTTTTTCGCTTCTTTTTTATTGCTCGCGAGGTACGGTTCTGCGATTTTTTTGCCGTTTATATAAAGCGTGTCATTTTTCATTTCCACCGTTTCTCCCGGTTTTCCGATGAGCCGCTTTACATAATGGACTTTCGACGTATCGCCGTTAATAATGACGATGTCCCCCCGCTCGATTTCTCCGATATAATTGACGCTTTTGTTGACAAACAGCCTTTCACCGTCATGTAATGTCGGGTACATTGATGATCCTTCCACTAAGTACGGTTCAAATAGGAAATGGCGGATTAAAAGCGCAAGAGCGACCGCTATAATGATGGCCTTTCCCCATTCCCAATACGTGTTGGATTTTCTTTTTACCGATTTTTCAGAAGTAGGTTTTTGTTCTTCAGTCAACGTGGTTCCTCCTAGACGATCACTGTTACGGTTTCATGTACTATCTTTACTTTATCACAACTCATCACAAAATACATAACGCTTCTATGCGCATATGATTGAAAAAAGCGCCCGTAAAGGACGCTTTTTGCTTATTTCTCTACAACCGGTTTTTTGACGATTCCCAAGATAACCGCCGTTACAACCGCTCCGATCACGATGCTCATTAAGTAAAGCAGCGGATGGTTCGTAATGAATGCAACGAATATTCCTCCGTGCGGTGCAGGAAGCGTTACCCGGAAAAACTCTGTCAGTCCGCCCGCTACCGCAGAACCGACAACGGCTGCAGGGATGACGCGAAGCGGATCAGCCGCTGCAAACGGGATGGCGCCTTCTGTAACGAAAGCTGCTCCCATGAAGTAGCACGTAATACCGGCTTCACGGTCACGTTTAGAGAATTTGTGTTTAAAGAATGTTGTCGCCAGTGCGATTCCAAGCGGCGGAGCCATTCCGCCCGCCATGATGGCCGCATGCGGCGCATAGTTTCCGGCCCCGATCATCGCGATACCGAAAGTGAACGCCGCTTTATTGAGCGGGCCGCCCATGTCGATAGCCATCATACCGCCTAAAATAATACCCATTAAGACAAGGTTTCCAGTTCCAAGGCTTTCAAGCCAATTTGTTAAGAAATTCATAAACGCTGCTACAGGTGTGTTAATGACAAACTGCATCAGAACCCCTGTGATAAAAATACCGAGCAGCGGATAAATCAATACAGGTTTTAATCCGTCAAGAGTCTGAGGAATAAAGACAAACAGCTTTTTCAAAAGGACTACGACATAACCGGCTAAGAATCCGGCAATCAGTCCGCCCAAGAATCCGGCATTCGCCTGCGTAGCCATAAATCCGCCGACCATACCCGGCGCAAATCCCGGACGGTCCGCAATACTCATTGCGATGAATCCGGCAAGAACGGCAACAATCAGTTTTAACGCATTATCGCCGCCGATAAAGTTCAGCGCTGCGGCAAACGTGTTGTATGTCGGGTCTTTCGGATCAGCTGAATGAATTCCCCAGAAGAATGAAATCGCAACGAGAATTCCGCCGCCGACGACAAATGGCAGCATGTTGCTGACACCGCTCATTAAGTGTTTATAGAAAGTACTTCCGATACTTGTGCCTGATTTCTGTTTCGGGCCGTCTTCATCTGAAGCGGAAGATCCTCCGCCGCTGCCCTCGTAAATCGGCGCATCTTGGTTAACGGCTTTTTCAATCAGTTCCTGAGGACGTCTGATACCGGCCGTCACAGGCACTTGAAGAACATGTTTGCCTTTAAAGCGTTCCATTTCAACCTGTTTATCAGCCGCCACGATGATCGCAGGCGCGTCTTCAATTTCTTGAGCCGTCAGCTTATGTTTGATACCGCTTGAGCCGTTTGTCTCTACTTTAATGTCAACGCCGAGCTCTTTCGCTTTTTCCTTCAGTGCGTCAGCTGCCATGAACGTATGGGCGATACCTGTCGGACATGCCGTAACGGCAAGGATTTTGCCTTTTCCTGACGGCGCTGCCTGTTCTTCCTGCTCTTCTTCTTCCTCATCGTCATCTTTGTCATGCTGATTGATGATGTCAATGATCGCATCTTCTGATTCAGCTTCAAGAAGCTGTTTGCGGATCTCCTCACGCATGAGAAGCGTTGAAAGTCTTGATAATGCTTCAAGGTGCGTATTATTCGCTCCTTCGGTTGCCGCAATCATAAAGACCAGGTGTGCCGGCTGACCGTCTAATGATTCATAATCCACACCATCTTTTGAACGTCCGAATGCGATGGCCGGGTTAATGACGCTCGCCGTCTTCGCATGAGGAATGGCAATGCCTTCGCCGATTCCCGTTGAGCTTTGGCTTTCACGATTTAAAATGGCTGCTTTGTAAGCCTCTCTGTCATTTAATCTGCCGGCTTTGTCAAGCACTGTCACCATTTCATCGATAACGTTTTCTTTCTCTTTGCTTTCTATATTGAGATGAATTGTATCTCTTGTTAACAGCTCAGTTATCTTCACTTTTCTTTCCTCCTCTATAGACGTGTGACTTTAACTTCAGGAAGAAGCTGCTGTACAAACTCTTCAGTTCCGAGTTCTTCAGAAAATGCCGTCGCGCTTCCGGAAGCAACTCCTAAACGGAACGCATCTTCCAAAGGCAGCTGTTTTGAAATTCCCGCAAGGAATCCCGCGACGACGGAATCACCCGCGCCTACCGAATTGACAAGCTTTCCTTTAGGAACATTGGCGAGGAAAACCGCCTCTTTCGTAAATAAAAGCGCACCGTCGCCAGCCATCGAAACAATCGCGTGTTCAGCGCCTTGTTCAATCAATTTTTTACCGTAAGGAACGGCAGCTTCGGCTGAATCAATGACCGTATTGAACATTTCCCCAAGCTCATGATGATTCGGCTTCATCAAAAACGGTTTCATTTCTGTCGCTTTCATCAGCGCTTCACCGGAGATGTCCACGACTACCCGGGCATTCTGCTTTCTGCATGCCTCAGCAATTTTTTCATACGTGTTATGCGGCAGGGAAGAAGGAATGCTTCCCGCTAAAACGACGATGTCTCCCTCTTCCAGAGCGGAGAACTGTTCTAAAAAGGTATTGAACACTTCGTCTGAAATCGTCGGGCCCTGTCCGTTAATTTCCGTTTCATCGCCCGTTTTCAGTTTTACATTTATACGCGTGTCTTCATCTACCTCAGAAAAAGCCGTTTCCAGACCTTCCTGCTGCAAAAATGACGTGATATAATTTCCGGTAAATCCGCCGACAAACCCCAATGCTTTTGACGGCACATGGTGTCTTTTCAGTAATCTTGAAACGTTGATGCCTTTTCCGCCGGGATACTTCGTGTCATAGCTGGAACGGTTTAAACCGCCTACGGCAAAATCTTCAACGTGAACGATATAGTCAACAGACGGATTGAGGGTTACAGTGTAAATCATGGTTTCACTACCTTTACGACAGTTTTTTCTTGGTAATTATCGAATGCAAGTTCTTCAGCTTCAGTGGTAATGATAGCTGCATCGCCCAAGGCGGCGAACGCTGCGAAAGAAATCTCGCCGAATTTAGAAGGATCGGCTAAAACATACGCGTTTTTCGCCTGTCTCACAGCCTTTGTCTTCAGAAGAGCCTCATCCGGATCGGGTGTTGTAAAGCCGGCTTCAATGTGCACGCCGTTCACCCCGAGAAAGCTTTTGTCAAACCGGTACTGGCTGACCGCCGTTAATGAGGCGCCGCCGATCATCGCACCTGTTCTATGCTTCACATATCCTCCGAGAAGATAAAAAGGAATCCCTTTCCTTATTAAAGCGTCGATATGCATAACTCCGTTTGTGACAACCACAATGTCCTTTGTATGATCTATAAAATCAATCATGTGCAATGTAGTTGTTCCCGCATCAAGGTAAATACAGTCACCTTCTTCTAATAAAGATGCCGCTTCTTCTGCGATCTTCAGTTTATCTTGAAGGTTTTTGGAGGATTTTTCAAGCATATCGGGTTCTTGCCTGCTGTTGGAAAGTTTAGACGCCCCGCCGTGAACGCGCTTTAAAAATCCGCGCTCTTCGAGTGTTGATAAATCTCTTCTGATCGTTGATTCAGAAGCATTTGTCATGCTTATCAGCTCTTGAATCTTCACCACATCACGCTTTTCAATCTGATCAATAATCAGCTGATACCTTTCAGGAGTGAGCATATTCCGCCTCCTTTGGAAACGTATTCATTTCGGCTGCAAGATAATTGTAAACGCTTTTTTTACTTCTAGCAACTAAAATCACTCAAATTCATTCAATAACTATCAAAATCTTTCACATTTGTTCATATTAACGTATGTACATAGGGTTTGTAAACTGTAAATTCGACAAAAAGGGGGACAATTGTATGACATTTTCTTTTTATCATAAATGAAAGAAGTCTATTATATTCATTCAATCATTAAAACACACAAAAAACCCCATGCAGACTGCATGGGGTGCCGGTTATTCATACCTTAACGCTTCAATCGGATCTAAGCGTGATGCTTTGTTGGCGGGCAGCATGCCGAAAATGACACCGATCAGCATACTGAACAGTACGCCGATACAAACCACCTGCCAAGAAACGAGCGACGGCCAGCCTGCGATAAGGGAAACGAGTGATGCTCCCCCGTAGCCGAGACCGATTCCGATTAAGCCGCCGATTAATGTAAGCACAACAGATTCAATTAAGAATTGTGTCAGAATCTGTCCTCTCGTGGCACCGAGCGATTTGCGGATGCCGATTTCTCTTGTCCGTTCCGTCACTGATACGAGCATAATATTCATGACCCCAATCCCGCCGACAATGAGAGAAATACCGGCGATCGAACCGATGATCGTCGTCATGACGGTCGTAACCTGGCCGATTCCCGCCGCGATTTCTTCCATATTCATAACTTGATAGGCCTCTTTTGTACCGTGATTATCATTTAAGAGACGGGCCGCTTCTTTTCCTGTTGATTTGATTTGATCAGCGGACTCCGTCTGAACGGAAACGTTGCTGTAGTCGTTAGTACCGAAAGACGTTTTCAGCATGTTGAACGGCACATACATTTCACTGAGTCCTAACGATAAAAAACCGCTCTCTTCTTTCAGTACGCCGATTACTTCAACGGGCTGTCCGCCGGCCCAGACGATTTTTCCGAGCGGAGACGTTTTCCCGAACAGCTTTTCAGCCATTTTTTTCGAGATGATTCCCGCTCTTTTCCCAGAAAGAAAATCATTGTCCGTAAATGTCCGTCCATCTTGAACGTCCAGCTTTTTTACGTCCATGTAGCCGCTGTTAATGCCGTTCAGCGTAATATCCGTGTCTTCTTCATGGTAACGGGCCGTCATGGATTTTACAGCGGAAGCGACAACCTGCTTTACGCCGTCCACTCCTTTTAATCCATTAATATCTTCTTCTGTAAAACTCGCTTCCTGTAAGGCGTTCGGATTGGCTGTTAATTCTTCATCACTCGGAAGGTAAAACAATTCAATCGTATTGCCCGGCCCGCTGATGGATTGCTTCAGCATTTGCTCTCCGCCCTGGCCGACAGCCACAACAACGATTACTGAACCGACGCCGATAATGATTCCGAGCATTGTCAGAATCGATCTCAGCTTGTGAGCTCTTACGGAACTGAGGGCCATCCGGAGATTTTCTGACAGGCTCATTCCCCCACCCTCCTCTGCTCAGCATCGCGGGAAACGATCATGCCGTCACGGACGAAAATCACTCTGTTTGTACAGTCCGCCACTTCAGGCTCATGAGTGACAAGCACCACGGTCACGCCCTCTGCATTAAGCTCTGTGAACTGCTCCATAATGGAAATGCTTGTTTTCGTATCCAGCGCGCCGGTCGGCTCATCAGCCAAAATGAGCTTCGGTTCGTTCACGATGGCTCTTGCAATCGCGACACGCTGCTTCTGGCCGCCTGACAGCTCATTCGGCATGTGACGCATCCGATCCGCCAAACCGACTTTTTCCAGTGCATACTCAGCCCGTTCCTCACGCTCTTTTTTGCCGATACCGGCGTAGATCATGGGGAGTTCGACATTTTTTCTTGCATTCAATCGCGGCAGCAGCTGAAACTGCTGAAAGACAAATCCGATTGATTTGTTTCGGACCGCCGCAAGCTCTTTTTCGGTGCATGAAGAAACATCTTCGCCCGCAAGCCTGTAACTGCCGGACGTCGGTCTGTCCAGACAGCCGATGATATTCATGATCGTAGATTTTCCCGATCCCGACGGTCCCATAATTGACACATATTCTCCTTCTTCAATCGTCAAGTCGATTGAACGGAGAACATCAAACGTCTCCTTGCCGATCTGATAGCTTTTTTTCACCTTTGAAAGCTGAATCATCTATGCTTTCACATCCGTTCCGTCAGTCAAATCGTCAGCCGGATTCAGAATGACTTTATCATCCTTTGAAAGCCCCTCTTTTATCTCCGTAAGCTGATTTGCGGTATCGCCGACTTTAACTTTCACGCGTTTGGCCTTCCCGTCTTTTACCGTAAAGACCCAGTGCTCATCTCCGTCTTTTTTGACTGCGGAGGACGGCAGTGTATCGGCTTTCCGTTTGTCGGTTTCAATGTTCATAATTAATTTAAACCCCGGCTTGCCCTCCGGAAGGTTTCCGATCAGCTTAACCTGGAACGGATACTGCACGGCCTGTTCCGTACTTTCCCCGGAAGCAGCGCTTGACTTTTGATCAGGGACGAGGCCGACAGCCGCCACTCTCCCTTTCCACGTTTTACCTGGAATGGCGTCTGAAGTAATTGTAACGCTTTGTCCCTTTTTCACTTTCAGCGTGTCGTATTCGGACAAATTGCCGGCAACGATCAGGTGTTCCGGGTCTCCTATATGTATAACCGGTTCTTGAATATCCGATTTTTTAGAAGCCGCTTCTTGATTTACCGAGATAACCGTCCCGTCCATCTCACTCTTAACATTGAGATTCGCCACTTGATTTTCAAGAGACTGCTTTTGCAAATCAGATTGCTTTAATTCGATTTCCGCCGTTTTTTGCTGAAGCTGCAGATCAGTCCGTTCGGATTCAATTTGTTTTTTGGCTTCCGCTTCTCCCACTTGTTTTTCCAGATCTTGTTCCTTGCTGTTTAATGCTCTGAGTTTTTCTTCAACTTGTTCGATTTGCATACGTTTTGATTGTTCTGTCAACTCATTTTGTTCTTTATCAAGATTGAGCTGCTCATTTGTATACGTGACTAACGACGACCCTTTTTTTACTTTGTCGCCTTCTTTTACTTTCACTTTATCAAGAGTTCCTTTATCCGCTTCATAAAAAACATACTGTTCTTTAGAGAATTTAAGTGTTCCCGGAACCATAACCGTAGATGAGATTTCTCTGTTTTCCATGGTTCCGGTTTCGATTTTTTTCCCGGCGCTGCCGCCCGCGGGAGCGGCAGACTTATAAATATTGATACCGATGAATACTGCAACAATTACGGCGATGCCGATTCCGATCCAAATTTTTTTCATGTTATACACCTGCTGTCACTGAACTTAACAGTCCTCCGACTGCCGAAACCAAAAGCATAATAACAAACAGGACAATCGCGGAAGTCCAGGCCGCTTTTTTCGAAATGCCGCCTGTATAGCGAAGTCCCAAAGCGAGCAGAATATAGCTCCAGATGCTGAAAATGTCAAACGCGCTTAAAAAGACCGCGACGCCGTCTCCGGCCGGTATGACACTCGCCAAAGATGTAACGGCGTACAGTGAGCCCGCACCGGTAAAATAAGTAACAAGACCGTTAATAACTAAGCCGATATTGGTAATAAATGCCGTAAACAGGCTGAGTGAGAGCATTTTTTTGTAAGTTGTCACGCCGCCTGAAATTTTGACGCACAGCCAGTAAATGAGCGGAACGATAAACAGAGCGATAATGCCCCCGAAGATTCCTCCGAACATCGAGCCGAATTTAGCAATGGTTTTGGTCATTTCAATCTGATCATCCGACAATCCGTCAAGAGATGAGCTGTTCAGCACTTCTTCATAATTCATCCCCAATCCGCGCAAAATACTGCCAGCCGCGATGAGAATGATGACAATCAGGAGAGGAATGCCGATGACCGGCTTTTCTTTTAATCTTTTAAACTGCACAACAGGACTTGTAATGACGCCGAAAATTGACGGCTTTTCCGTTACTGCCGTATTGCTTTTTTCCAGGTTTGGTTCCATATTGCTGATGCCTCCTATGTATTATTCTGTTTATACGTACGCTTTAGGCTGAGAGAAGTTTCAATTTTTTTGCCGTTTGCGTATTTATGCTAAATTGTAACACAAATTCTCAGCTTTACGTTCCATAATTATGTAAAAAAAAGCATTGTCAGACCGGTATGACGGGAGGTTCAAAGCCTTGTGAAGGCACTGTCTTCAGCCTATTCATGTAATCAAAACCGCCTCAATCACAAATCCCTTTAAATCCCATTTGGATATTCTCCGGAATTCAGCTTCTATATACAAAAAGCCGGATGGCAATGATGCACATCCGGCTCTTTTTTCACCCTCCGCTTACAGGAGGGATAAAGGCAATGGTATCACCTTCTGTTACGATGCTGTTGTCTTTTACATATGTTTCATTGATTGCGATCATGGCATTGTCAATCGTCTGAAGGCCGTACCGTTCCTTTAGCAGCGTTTTTACAGCAGACGCCGCCGTCTCTTTTTCGTCAAGTTCAATGACCGGTGTTCCCGCCTGCTCCGCAAGCCCGGCAAACAATAATACTTTAATCATCGCGATTCCCCTTTATCCAAATCCGGTTTTCCGTTCGGATAGGGCGTTGTTTCCAGCTGATCGCCTATCCATTCTTCTCCGTCTTCCCAGATTTCTTTTTTCCATATCGGCACAATCTGTTTTATCCGTTCAATTGCATATTCATTCGCCTCATATGCCGCCTTTCTGTGCGGTGAAGACACGGCGATTACGACCGCTGCTTCTCCGATATCAAGGACGCCGACACGGTGAGTGATTGCAGCTTCGGCTCCTTCCCATTTCGCGCTGATTTCACTGCCGATTTGAGAAAGCATTTGAACAGCCATCGGTTCATACGCTTCATATTCGAGCCGCACCGTCCGCCGTCCTGCAGTCCACTCTCTGACCGTACCGATAAACGTTGTGATGGCGCCGGCTTCACGCTTTTCAACTTTTTTTACGATATTTTCCGCAATGATAGGTTCCCTTGTAATTTGAAAACGTTCCATTTAAGCAGATTCCCCTTTCAGCTGCGAAAGCACAAACATCATGGCAGCCGGATCGTCCGCATGGAATACGGGCATGCCTGCATCTGCCGGCATATGCTCCGTATTTCTGCTGACAACTGCGATCACGCGCTCCAAATGCTTCAGCTTTTGCCAATCTTCGCTGTCTTTGATCATAATGATTTTCGGATGCGGCGCATGTTTAAATCCCTCTATGAGAAGACCGTCAATTCCCAGACATTCATACAGACTGATCAAACCCGCCAGATCCCATTTTTTTCGCGCCGTAAGCTGCAGGACGCCGTCCCCTTCTACTGCCGTAACCGCGGCTCCGGCTTTTGAAAAACGCTCCGAGTCTTTTCCGTCAGAAAAAGGTTCCGGTTCTCCGCCATGTCCGTGATGTTTTAAACATCCAATATTGCACTCTTTCGGCGCCGCTTTCAGCACACTTTCAATAAACGTTGTTTTACCGCTGTTTTGAAAACCTACGATCTGGACGATCGGGAAAGAATTGACCACGGCCATTCACTTCCATTCTCATCACGGATGAGGAGCGCGTGAACCGTCCGGCCCGCTTCATACCCCCTCGTTCCTCCCGGCAGAAGGATAAACGCGTTTGCTCCGGCTAGAGATGTGACTGAGCTTGATTTATCGAGACCGACCGGTGACGCCATCATCTTTCCGTCCTTATGATAAACAAATGCCCTCACAAATCTCGTAAACGGATTCGGTTTCGGAAAGTCGTTTGTTAACACGGCTTCCGCCCATCCGGAATGAGGTTTTTCATTCAGAAGCCATGTCTGAATCATCGGTTTGACGAACAGGGTGAATCCGACATAACATGCGGACGGATTGCCTGAAAGGCCGAACAGCAGCATGTCATCGGCCCGGGCGACAGTTGTCACGCTCCCCGGGCGCATTGCCACTTTGTTAAAAAGAACTTCCGCTCCGAGCTTATTATAAATGTCTGGAAGAAAATCAAAATCGCCGACTGACACGCCGCCGGTTGTGATCAGAAAATCAACTTTTTTCATAGCTTCCTTCACCGCATCATAGCTGTCATCAAAATCATCGGAAATTTTCCCTAAGTTCAGCGGTACCGCGCCCGCTTCAATGACCTGGGCATACACCATGGCTGCGTTGCTGTTGCGGATTTTCCCCGGCTCAAGCGGATCGCTGACATGAAGAAGCTCGGTCCCCGTTGCGATAATGCCGACAACCGGCTTTCTGACCACTGGAACAGAAGCATAGCCGAAGGTTGCTAAAAGAGCGGTTACGCCCGGCGTGATTTTCGTCCCTTTTTTTAATAGCGAGCTGCCCTTTTTCGCATCTTCTCCTTGATATGAAATATTATCACCCGCATGAAAAGGGCGTTTCACTGACATGTAATTCGTCCTGTTTTCAGAAAACGTTTTTGTCAGCTCAAGCATCACTACGGCATCCGCACCTTTTGGAATCTGCGCCCCCGTCATAATGCGGACCGCTTCATAAGGCCCGAGTTCTTTTTCTGACACGGCGCCGGCCCCGATATGGTCAATGACTTCAAAGGTGACGGCATTGTCACGGGAAGCCGTTTTTGAATCGCTCGCCCTGATGGCAAACCCGTCATACGGGGAACGGTTAAAGGCCGGCACATCATGATCCGCCTTAACATCCTCCGCCAAATAGCGGTGGAGACTGTCCTCAAGCGCCACCCATTCGGTATCCCCCTGTTTTTTATACCGGCTCACCCGGCGGACTGCTTCGTCCACCTGAATCGGCGTTCTTTTTTCAAGCATAGCAATATCTCCCCTTCCTACAGTCCGATCACCCTGGCCAGAACTGAATTTGCTTCTTTTATATCGTTTGTACCGTGAATCAGAGCCCGTCCATCCTGAAAAATAACGATTCTGAAGCGCTCATACGCCATGTGCAGCAGAAATTCATTTGCTTCCACTTTACCGATCTGCTTCAGACGTTTGACAAGCTCTTCTTTATCCAGCCTCTTTAAGGCTTCCGATCTGATTTGAACGGTGTCTCTTCCGCACAGCACGCTTGCTTTCGGCCTGTTTTCAGGCTGCAGATACGGATATACGGGCTCCGCGCCGCAGGAAGGGCAATGATCCCGTTTGATCTGATCCACATTTATGCTCAGATTGGTATTATTCCACACGTCAAACGTGAAAAAGCGCCGATTTACCGCCGCATGATTTCCTGTCAGCAATTTCAGCGCCTCAGCCTGCTGATAAGCGGAGACGATATGAACCGCCGGAGGTATGATGCCTGCTGTATCACATGTCGCTCCGCCCACGGGCATTTGCTCAAACAGGCAGGATAAACACGGCGTAACCCCCGGAATAATCGTCATGCACATTCCCTGACTGCTGACACAGGCCCCGTAAATCCAAGGTGTTTTCGTTTTCAGCGCCAGATCATTGATGACCATTCTCGTTTCAAAATTATCTGTCGCATCCACGATGCAATCCGCTTGTTCGATCAGCGGTTCGAGCGTTTCCGCCGTACCTTCCGCCGCGTAAGCATCGATATGTATATCACTGTTTACCGCCAAAAGACGCGCCTTGGCCGCCATTGCTTTCGGCAGGCGCTGTCTCGCGTCTTCTTCTGTATACAGCTGCTGTCTTTGTAAATTGCTCCATTCCACATAATCCCGGTCAATAATCGCCATACGGCCCGCTCCGGCTCTTGCCAAACCCTCTGCTGCTGCTGTTCCGAGGGCTCCGGCTCCGACAATCAGGACACTGCTGTCAGCCAGCGCCTGCTGCCCTTTTTCCCCTATCGGCTTAAATCTTGTCTGCCGCGAATAGCGCTCTTCCATCTGTGTTGTCCCCTTGCATTTTTATTTCCATCATACCATGTTTCTTCCCGATCAGTCTTGATTTGAAGACTCGACACGCGCCAAAAGTCTGGTGTAATCGTCCCGTGTGTTGATATTAGCGAACTCCTCCGGCCCGGCGCCGATGTCTTCAGCCTGCACATAACAGACAGACAGCCGTTTCAGCGTGTCTGTCATTTTCAGTTTGTTTTGTGTCAGCTGATCAAAAAGCACATCCTGCACCCGCTTATGATAAACCGCCAAGAGGGGCTGCTCTCTGTTTTCACAAACCGGTATGACAGCGTCCAGGTTTCCGGTCAGCTTCATTTCAAGCGCCGCCATCGTTTTTCTTGTCACGAGCGGCGTGTCACAGGATATGACCGTATATATTTCGCCTTCCGTTTGTTTCATTGCCGTATAGATGCCGGCAAGCGGACCCATTCCCCGAAACCGCGGCTCATCGGCCAAAACATGCCGCTCCCTGTTTGATAAGAACTTTTTTATATGTTCAGGGCGGCTGATAATTACCGTTTCTCCGCCGCCGAAGGCTTTTTTCACCTGTTCATAAAACATGCCGCCCTTCCACTTTGCAAAAGCTTTCGGTTCTCCGAATCTTCGGGAAGCTCCCCCCGCTAATATTACATTCACCCGTTTCATGTCATCTCTCTCCCATTCTATATAAAAGCATAGCAAACGCCTCAGCCGAAATACAATATTACGGTGCTTGTCTGTTTAAATAAGAGGAATAGCCGTTGTTCCTTTCCCATATTGTAGTGTTAACATCATGAGGGAGATGGTTCTTATGAAAATATCCGGTCCGTTTTTCCACGACACTTCTCAAGAGAACCTTTACTTGAAATCTGAACTTTCCAGATGCAGAAAATTAATTTCAGAATTTGAAGCAAGCTACTTCCATCAAAAAAATAATAAGCTTCAGGAGGAAAACGCCAATATTAAAGAGCGGCTTCACAAGCTTTCTGACGAATTGGAAGCCATGGCTCAAAAACACAAACAGACAAGTGACACGGAACGTTCTTTGCATGAAATCAGAGCCGGGCTGCTCGATAAAATCGTCATTCTGCAAGAACTGCTTCAGCAGGAAACGTTTCGGCGGAAAAATGAGATGGAAGAAAAGCACCGTCTGCATCTTACAAATGTAAAATTTAAAGAAGAAAATAAAAACTTACATACCCGCATCCGCTCACTTGAGACCGCCATTCAAACTGAACGGACTTCTCACGAAGATATGAAACAGCGTTATCATGCCGCTGCAGACGAAAATACCCGGCTCCAAACACAAATGATAGAAAAAGAATACCAGCTCAAACATATTAAAATAGAAATTAATCATATGAGAGATCGAATACTAGAAACAAAAGAACGGCTTGTAGAAATAGAAAAAACGAAAGAAAAGTTATTTCAAGAAACCATTCTTTCATATAAACGGCAGCTGGACGAAAGTGATGCTTGGATTGCCGGCCATTTTGCTGATATTGACAGCCGCACGGCGGAACCGGCGGAACAAGCTCTGGAAATCCCTTCTGTTTCCAAAGAGACTGTTCAGGCAGAAGACTTGCTTAAAGCCGTTACCGAACAAGTCATCTCCCTGCAAAAACAATTTGTACAATCAGAGTCCCGCGATCAGTCGTTTGATGAAAAACTGGATGCGTTGAAAGAACGTGCTGACGGCGAAAAGCCTTTCCAAAAATATGTCGTCAAGCTTGAAAAAAAGCCGGGAAAAGATGCGTCACTTCCGCAGAATAAGCGGGAAAACGCAAAAAAACTGCTTGAGTAACGCAAGCAGTTTTTACTGTTTTATTATTCAGCAGCCGTATCATTTGCCGTTTCTGCTGTTTCCTGAGAAATTTCTCCCTCAAGAATATATTGGCCGCGGTATGGTTTTTTCACTTCCGGATACATTTTAATTAAGCTTTGCATAAATGTTGTCATATTAGGAATTTCAAGGCCGCTTTCCTTTTCAATTTCCTTTTGCAGTTCGGAACTTTTGATCGCTGCATTGTGGCGTTTCAATGTTTTAATCGCTGCTTCGCGCAGTTTTGCCGCTTTTGATCCCGGTCTCGCCGTCCCTCTTCTTCTTCTTGTAGAACCGTCTGGAATGCCGGCGGGAAGAGACGTAATAGACTGCATCTGCGGCTGGGAGGATTGAGGCTGTGTCTGCGGCTTTTGATAGCTTCTCATTTCCTGTGCTGCAAGCTCTGCAAGCACCGGGAGAGAGTCACTTTTTTTCTCCGGACGAAACTCTTTTTTTGTATCGGACAGGCTGCCTGTATTGTCTAATTCTCTCAGTTTTGCATATATTTTATCACGTTCTATTTGATATTCACGAATGACTTTTACCTCTGCTTCGTTCAATTGTTCTAAACGTAAGCGCAGCGCTTCTCTTTCATTAAACATGTGTAAAACCCCCTGTCAAAAATTTAAACGCTTTTATTAAGATATTAGATTACAAAAGTAATTTTATCAACTATTATTTTATCATTTTACTATTTTATTTACTCTATGAAAAATTGCTTATTTTCTGAAAATGGTACTTTATATACAAAAATCCCTTATCATATAGGGGATTCTGGACAAAGTTCCAATTTATTCAATCATTTCAAAATATAACTTGAAATTACTTGTTTAATGAAAATTAGCGTAATATCTACAATTTTCGACTATAATATGTAAAAGATTATGATATGGATAAAACAAGCGGTACAGCGTGTTTACGGCTGTTTCTCTTATTTTTTAAGCCACACATGGCATATTGGATTTTTTTATCCAATAGGCACAAAAAAACCCTGTTACCTAAACGGCAAAGGGTTTGCGGAACCGAGACAATAGTCCGACGGAGATTGTCCCGATTACTCAGAAGCCTGCTCCGATTCTGAAAGTACTCGGCTGACGCGTTTTTCAAGCATTTTCATCCCGCTTCCTCCCGCTTGAAAATGGCGGAGCTGTCCGCTTTTATCAAAAACGTAATAAGCCGGCACATATTCATTTTCAAATGCTTCAGTCAGCGTATGATCGCTGTCGACGTAAATCGGCTGAGAGATATCGTGTTCAGCCGCTGTTTCTTTGATTTTCTCAAGGTCAAGATCATCTTCGGAACGGGGCATGTGAACGGCCACCACATTCAGCTGATCTTTATATTTATCGCGAAATTCGTTCATCTCAGGCATCGCTTCTTTACACATGCGGCAGCTGGCGGACCAGAAGTGAATCAGTGCCGGCTTTCCGCCGACCAGCTGTTCCTTCGTGACTTCTCTGTTAATCCATGCTTTAGCGCCTGTCAATTCAGGCATTTGCTGACGTAATTTCATCTTATTACCCTCCTTATGAAAAAGGTTTTTTGCCGGGGCTTTCAGTTTCGCCGGGCAACGTACTCCTGTTTTCCCTCCAAAGGATATGATTTGGCTGAATCACCATGTTAAAATGAGTGTGGCGATTTCTTAGTTCATATCTTCACAAAAATGATGATATTGAAACCGGGCAATATGAACAAATCTTAAATGAAATAACTGATTTCTATTAAAAGGTTTATTTTATTTTAAAAACGGGTATATCTCTTTTAGCTTTTTCTGCAATAGACTTGAAAGGAAGACACACTATGATTGATTTAAAACACTTTGATTGGGCCGGGCTTCTCACATCTGCCGGGATTTTCATCATAAAGCTGGCTCTCATTATTTTAGCGTACTTTATTTTCCGGACGGCAGGAAAAAAGCTGATCAAGCATCTGTTTCAGAAATTCGAGCAACAAAACAACCTCTCCAAAGGCCGCGCTTATACTTTGCGAAGCCTCGCGCTTAATGTATATGGATACATCCTGATTTTCGTTTTTATCGTAATGATTTTGGATTTATTTCACTACAATCCGAGCGCTCTCATTGCCGGCGCCGGCGTGGTCGGTCTCGCAGTCGGCTTCGGGGCTCAGGGGCTCGTCAGTGACATCGTCACCGGATTTTTTATCCTTTTGGAAAAACAGATCGACGTCGGCGATTATATTACGGTTGCCGGCTACAGCGGCATTGTCGAGCAGGTCGGTCTCCGTACGACGCAAATCCGGAGCTTTGACGGCACGCTTCACTATCTTCCCAACCGGGGCATTACGAATGTGAGCAACCATTCCCGCGGAACGATGCAGGCGCTTGTCGATATTAAAGTGCCGCTTGAAAAAAATCTTGATGAAACCATTCAAATCCTGCAAACCGCGTGTGACAAAGCAGCCGCTGAGCTCCCGCAGATTAAGGAAGGGCCGGACGTCATCGGGGTTCAGGATTTAAGCTCGTCAGAAATGGTGCTCAGAATCATTGCCAAAACAGAAAATATGGAGCAATGGCGGGTTGAACGCGTACTGCGGAGAGAAATGAAAATCGCGCTCGACCGTTTTAAAAACGCCGCTTCCGCCGAATAGAAAAACCGAAGCGTAAGCTTCGGTTTTTTCTTTTTAATGAAATTTTTTTTCCACTTCGCTGCAGATTTCGTCGGCGGTCATTCCGGAAGCCGTAATGACGGGAGCCTGAGTTGACGTATCGGCAATCCCTTGGACATTGCTGTCAAGTCCGGTTACGACACAGCAGTCACAATTCTTCGCATCCTCAGGAGTCTTCATCATCACTACGTCATATCCTTTTTGTTTTAACGCCTGTTCTACATCCGATAAAGATTGTTCAATTCCAATTTTTTTCGTCATATTGAACACCTCCGTTATGTAGAATGCTCAATTTTTGTTAGATTATTCTTCTTTTCGGATTTAATTGGCATACTTCGAAAAATATCCGACCATGACATTTACCGCGGTTTCCATCGCATCTTCATCCGGGTTCAGCTTTGCGTGATGAAGCCCGTGGGATGAATCGGCCCCCAGCCAGAACATAAAGCCGGGATATTTTTTCAGCATATACCCGAAATCTTCTCCGGTCATCGCTTCTTTCGCCGTTCTCACGTCAGCAAGCTGCTGATCGCTGACAAATTGCATAAATTCTTCGGTCAGGCCGCTTGTATTATAAACTTGATGATAAACGGACGGATATGTAACTTTTCCTTTGCATCGGAAGCCGATTTCAATTCCTTTGACAAGCTCTTCAACCCGCTTTTTCACCATACGCATTGATTCCTCGGAAAGCGTCCGGATGGTTCCCTCCAGATGAGCATGCTCTGCGATGATATTTTGCGCCGTGCCCCCGGTAATCGTTCCGACAGTGATCACAGCGCTGTCAAGCGGATCCGTATTTCTGGATATGACCGTCTGCAGCTGCGTGACAAGCGTGCTCGCGGCGACGACCATGTCGTCTGCTGTATGCGGATATGCCGCATGCCCGCCTTTCCCCTCGAGATCGATGACGAGTTCGCTCGTATTGGCAAACAGCAATCCGCTTTTGGTGGAGATTGTGCCTACAGGAAGCTCAGGTGCTATATGGAGAGCGGTAATCAAATCCGGTGTCCATTTTTTCAGCACATCGCTTTCAAGCATCGGTTCCGCTCCGCCCGGTCCTTCTTCAGCCGGCTGGAATAAAAAGAGCAGATCATGTTTGACGGGATGATGGACAAAATGATCAATAATGCCGAGCGCGATGGTCATGTGCATATCGTGGCCGCATGCGTGCATAAAACCGGGGTGTTCAGATGCAAACGGAAGCCCCGTCTGCTCTTCAATCGACAGAGCGTCTATATCCGCTCTGTAGGCGAGCATTTTTTCCGGAGCCGTGCCGTTGACTTTGACAAAGATGCCGGTTCTCCAAGTTTCGATTTCAATTCTTTCCTCTGGATATTGGTTCAATAGATTCAGCAGGTACTGTTGGGTTTTATATTCCTGAAAGCCGATCTCCGGAATGCGGTGCAGATCTCTTCGGATGGCAATGAGCCGCTCTTTTTCCATATGTATTCCTCCTTGAGATAAGAATAAGGCGTGGATTTTATCATCCACGCCCATTCTATCAAACCATTCCTTACAGCTGGCGTAATTCCTGTTTGATTTCTGTTTTGCCTTTTGTTTTTTCATCGATATCTTTGATTTTTTTCGCAGGTGTTCCCGCTACAACGGTATATGGCTCGACGTCATTTACAACGATGGCTCCGGCAGCGACAACCGCGCCTTTACCGATTGTTACGCCTTCAAGCACAACCGCATTTGCGCCGATCACAACGTCGTCTTCCACGACAACAGGCTTAGCGCTAGGCGGCTCAATAACGCCCGCTAATACAGAACCCGCTCCGATGTGGCAGTTTTTGCCGACAGTCGCGCGTCCACCGAGCACAACGTTCATATCAATCATCGTACCTTCGCCGATGACTGAACCGATATTAATAGATGCACCCATCATGATAACGGCATTGTCGCCGATTTCGACTTGGTCGCGGATAATAGCGCCGGGCTCGATTCTCGCTTTAACATCTTTTAAATCAAGCATCGGGATCGCAGAGTTGCGGCGGTCATTTTCAATGACATAATCCTCAATTTTGTCTTTGTTGTCTTCGATTGCGCTTTTAATTTCAGCCCACTCGCCAAAAACGACGCCGGATTGGCCGTTCAGGAATGTTTTAGCGGAATCGCCAAAGCTGATTCCTTCAAGATCGCCTTTTACATACACTTTTACAGGCGTTGATTTTGTACTATTTTGAATAAATGAAATAATTTCATTTGCATCCATCATTTTCATATGTATTGTCCTCCTCTGATTTTCTACCTCATTACTGTAACAAAGGAAGGATACAAAGACAAGAAAAAAAGGAACAAGCCTTTATTCTGCCGGCTGGCTGCACAGCGCGGCAAACTGTCTTCCGAATTCCCGGAGCTCTTCTTCCTCACTGCCCTCAGGGTTGTTTTCAATTTTGACCGACGGCAGCACTACCCGCCCGCCGCGGGCCGTGATTACTTTTTCCAATTCGTCAAGCGCTCCGCAAAAAAACTCATAGGACGTATCTCCGGAACCGAACAAAGCAAATGTTTTTCCCGTAAACTCCAGGTTTTCCATATCTTCAGCAATATCGAGCATTTCATCAGGAAGATCCCCGTCTCCCCACGTATATGTGCCTAATAAAATATACTCGTAATCATTAAAAAGTTCGGCATGAATATCCATCGCTTCATATCTGTCTACGGATGCTTGTGCTTCGATCAGCCCTTTTTCAATTAAATCCGCCATCGCCTCGGTGTTTCCTGACATTGTAGCGTAAACAAGCAATACATTCCCCATCTTCGTCTCTCCTTTATGCATAAAAACTAATGTGCGAGCCGAACCGCCTCATACGGTCTGACAAACTTACTTTCGTAAAGGCCCGCGCAAAAAAAGTTTTCTTCCCGGTTGGCCACCCGCCATCCGTGACCGCGGATCGTATCAAACCACTTTAATTCACCGGCGGCGAGATCAGCTTGATAAATACGCGAAAATCCGTTTTCGCCCTGTGACGATGTGACATAAATAATCCCGTTATCCTCAGAAACGTCGAGAAATGATTTTTCCCGTACGGCGGGCCCGGCTGTAATGGCAAACTCCTCTTGCATCCGTACGTTTCGGACGGCAACCTCGCCCCGTTCTCCCTTTGCCGCGCCCTTTGCTGCAATGAGCCAGTCATTCTGATACATCATCATTGAAGCCGTCATGCGCTGCCTTTCGCGGCTTATACGCCAGATGCGTTCTTCCGTAAGATCATACGCCCAAATGCCGCCATGATTCATATGAATCCGGGTGCCGATATAAATCGTCTGACCGTGTAAACAAAGCGAACGGATGACAGGCGGCTCCTTTAATTGTGAAAAGGGCTTAGCCACATGCCAAGTGACGCCGAAATCATCAGATAAGTAGAGGCAGTATGTGCCGTGCGCACAGACAAACCCGTCATTCCGCCCGGCAACGGCCCATACGGAGGCGCTGGTCGGAAACCGAGAGGCCGTCCAGGTCTTTCCCTGATCGGCTGATCTGAGGACGGCGCCTTTTTCTCCAGCCGCGAATATGTAGGGCCCTATGTAAGTCAGCACATGAATTCTGCTTTTCACTCGGAACAGTCTTTTCCAGCCTTCTTCCGCGGAAAAATGAAAAATACCTTCGTCTTTCACTGCGACAAAATATCCTGAGGTCACTGATGCCATGACAGCCGTCGCGCCTTTATGAAACATGGCACCGGTCTCCGTAGTGAGCGGCCCATGCAAGAAAACCGCGGACAAATTCTTTGCAGCATTCCTGATCTTCAGCCGTCTCGGGCGCCAGCTCAATTTTCAGCGTTTCCGGATATAAATTGGCTCCGGCCTGTTCAAACGCATCGCAAAACAGCGTGACCGCTTCGCAAAACTTCGGGTAGGCGTGATCGCCTGAACCGAAACAGGCCGTTTTCAGTCCGTTGAGCTGGCTGTGCAGAATATCTTCGTAAAAATCTTCCGCTTCGTAAGGAAGGTCACCATCCCCCCATGTGTATGTGCCGACAAAAACATAATCATATGCTTCGAGAGAATCCGCATCTGCTTCGTCCATGGCGAGACAGTCAACTGCTATCTGATGCCCGCTCAGTGTTTCTTTTATAATGCCGGCAATATCCTCTGTATTCCCCGACATGCTTGCGTATATCATTAATGCTTTCTGCATATGATCACCTCGTAATTGATAATGATTTTCATTAACATATATAACACTTTAAATGATAATGATTTTCATTGTCAATAAAAAATAAAAAAAGACAGCATGATTGCTGTCTTTCTAAAATGGGCGTTCCTGCTTCAGCATATCTTTAATGACAGAAACAAAAGCCTGCACCTGTTTTAATTCAAATGCCGGCTCATATCCGAGCAGCCATGTGTCACGGCCGATCGGATGGTCCTTTGTATCAAGCAGGGGCATTTTATTTACTTTATCTTCCTCTTCTAAGGTGACTGACGGCAGAATGGCATAACCGATCCCGTGCAGCGCCATCTGCTTGCACGTTTCAATCTGATCGACGAGGATGGTCTGTTTCGGCGAGGTTTTGAATTTTTGATGCCACCAATGCTGAATTTCCTGAAAATATGTACTGTCACTTTTGAATTGGATAAACGGCCGATCGGTATGGGCTATATCATCAATACAGGAAATTTCCGTATCAACCAAATATAAATGATCGGTCATTAAATAATCTTTCCGGCCTTTCCATTCCGGATTTCCCCGGATAATGCCGATATGTACCTGATCTTCATACAGACTTTTCAGCATTTCGCTGCTCCACCCTGTAATGAGAGAGACCTTTGCATTCGGATAACGCTCCACATATGTTTTTAACACTTTCGGAAGCCAGTGCTGCCCGATAATGGAGGCGACGGCAAGCTTTAATGTGCCGTGAATCTCACCCTCAAGTTCATCAATGTTTTCTCTGATTCTTTCTTGCCGATCCGTGACGTCATTTGCAAATTGTATGATTTTTTCTCCTGCCGGCGTTACCGTAAGTCCTTTTTGAGATCTTAGAAAGATCTTTGTTCCCCAGGCTTTTTCAATGGTCTGCAATCGCTGGGACAGAGCCGGCTGTGACACGAATAACCGTTCGGCAGCCTTCCTCATGTTTAATTCCTCAGCTAAAACTACGAGCATATGAAGCTCTTGAAGCTGCATGTCGTCCTCCTTTTCAATGCCTTTTCGTATTTCTTATCTACCATTCTAATAAAATAAAGGCTGCCGAGGCAAGCGCCACTCATATGTATGCGTTTTCTTTTTCCGGCATCAAAAGAACAAATAGGCTGATCGTGCGAGCCTACTTATTCAATGATCTGATATGGCTGCTCAACTGTTTTAACACGACTCTTCTCGTGAAAATGCCTTCAAAGACGCCTTCATCATTTTCAACGCAGACAAAGCCGTTGTTAATGACCATGCTGAACCCTTTGATAATCGGATCATTGATGTGGAGACGGGGAATGTCTTTCAGCATGACTTCCTCAACCGTAATTTGATCCAGCTTCTCAAACTCGATCCGTTCAAGTCCGAAAATGCTGTTCATAATCATATTTGTCCCGATCAAACCGTGCAGACGGTACGAAGCGTCAAGGACGGGAATGGCGGTATAGCCGGTTTTCGTCAGCACTAATAGAGCATGCTCAAGGTTGTTTCCGACTTGAACGTGCGCCACTTTATCCGCCTCGATCATAAATTGTCCGACTGTTGCATCAAGAAGCTGATCTGATTGTAAGCTAATCATGTCACTTCGACCCCTTTACATTTTTCATCAAAGCATGTATTCCCTATATTGCAATAATATAAACATTATCATTTTTTGTCGAAAAGTTTCCGTCAATAAAAAAGATACTCTTTGCAATCGAGTATCAATTTATAGGCCGCTGATTAATTTTCATTCCGAAAACGGTCATAGAGCGTTACGAGTTTTTTATAAGTGGTTCCATCAACGCTTTTTGACCCTGCTTCTATATCGTTGATTTCGCTGGTCAAAAGCTCAATGGCATATTCTTGATTGATCAGGATATTCAGCAGAAGTTTCTGTTCTTCTTCCGTAAATCGTTCACTGATAAGACTCATACGTAATCAGGCCCCCTATTTTTAACTGAATACCTCTGAAAGCAATGTGAAATTTGCTTTCAGCTCTACCGCTAGAATAAGTAAACAGAAAAAAATCGTCAACCGCATAATTCGACATTTTGCGGATTCTGTATGAAATATTATTTTGTGTAACGATTGGCATAACTGAATGCTGTGCAGGAATCAGGCTTGATTTTCGCTTCAATGCCCATCGAGGTAATGCGGCCGGTCATTTCTTGTATCAATTCTTTTGTCAGCCCTTTTTGACCGATATCCAGATGCACTTCAAATGAAAGATCCGCCCCTTCATCCGTAAAAGGCAAGAGCAAATCTGTCAGTTCCATAAGACGGCCGTCGAGGATATGCGCTGCCATCTCCTGGCTGAACGCGGTTTCCAGCGAAATTTTTTCGCGAAGGCTATGTATCGGTCTTGCAAGATCATGATTTTTCAAACAGCCCCAAGCTCCCTTGCCTGTACGGTGCAAGTGTATAGCCGTAATAAACTTTGTGAAGTCGCGGTAAACTTGTGAATCAGTCCCTACAGACAGCACGTATGCTGAACGGGGGTCTTTATTGACAAAGCGTTTCAGCCGCTCCGTCACGTCTTGAAAGGTCATCTGTGCCTCAGAAAGATTATAAAACAGAAAAGAATCAGCCATGTACGGACACTCCTCTTTCCAGAGTCTACAACCAAACGAACAAGCACGTTCCTTTGCATAATTTAATAAAGCTCCGCTTGCGGAAGACCGGAAGCTTGGTCAGCCTGAAAAATCAAATCAAATTACTGAAGGAGCTCAAAAATTTCAATAGAAATCATGTCAATGTTATCAAACGGATATGTGTTAGGTTTTTCACCTTTTTGGAAAACCGTCAGTTCAAACGTTTGATTTTTTTCGAAATATTTAACACTGCAAATTTTTTCGCCGTTAACTTCAAAATAACGCTGCATCGGCTCGTTAGCCGCTTCCGCTGTTTCTTGCAGACTTTGCAGCCGCGTGATGATACCCATTAATTGTGACATTCTAAAAAAAGACTCCTTTCAAAAAACAACTTCAAATCAACAAGTATTTATTATAATACAAGTTCTACAGAGCATCATACCATAAAGTAGACCGGGATGGCATTTTCCCGCTGGATTTTCAAAAAGAAATAAACGGGAAAACCGTGTTTTCGAATAGTTTGAAGCTTTTTTCGGAATGTCATACACCTTTCAAAAATAATTTTTCGCTTTTTGAGCCGCCATTGTCAGATGTATGTGAGGAGAAGCCCTTTTATGAGGAAACAGCATAAAAAAACTTGGCGGGGGTAGCGCCAAGTTTTTTCGGATCTTGATCTGATAGAGGGGTTGGGGAACAGAGAGTAACTTCTCTCTATAACTAAATGATAATGATTATCAGTATCATTGTCAAACGTTTTTTAAAACTTTTTTCAAATGAACAAAAAAAGCGGCATACAGCAGCCGCTTTAAAGTAATCCGTCCTGTTCATATAAATAAGAGTAAGGCAGATCGATAAATAAATACATATTGTCATCCATCGGGTATGAAAAGGTTCTGATCATCTCACCTGTCTCAATATCACTGTACAGGTCACTGAAAAAGCCTTTTCTTGAATTCCGCATCTTCATGATATTTTCTAAAAAGTACGGACGCCAGCTCCAGTTTTTCTCCATGTATTCAGGCTGATAAAGCCATTCGCCGGACTGCTTGAACACATTTCCCGTCAGCTGATAGCCTTCTTCATCACACATATAAATTCTGAAGCAGCAGTCGGTCAGGTTTTCCGCCAGTTTTTTAATAAACTCATCGTCCGCCTGATGGGTTTTCTTCAGCTCGGAAACTGCCTGATTGACCCGCTTATAAAAATTCTCAGAGTGTTCATATACCGTTTCCAGCTTCTTTTTTTCTCTCGTAATAAATTGCTGAAACTCCGTTTTCAAGCGTGCTTTTAACAGGCTCCGGTCTATAAAATCGCCACTCGGCGCCTGCAGATAATAGCCTTGAAAAAATCGGCCTCCGTTTCTCCATGCGTACTGGAGCTGGAAATCAGCTTCTATATCTTCATACAGCAGCGCGGCGCCGATTTTTCTCGCCAGCAATGAAATGCTGTACAGCACATGCTC
Organism: Bacillus sp. ChL18; assembly: GCF_026241425.1. NCBI lineage: Bacteria > Bacillati > Bacillota > Bacilli > Caryophanales > Bacillaceae > Bacillus > Bacillus sp. ChL18. Next base: position 1,693,297 of record NZ_JAPHWE010000001.1, read on the forward strand.
ATATGATGGTGACGGCTGAGATACCTTCAGCGCCTGCAAATCTATTTTCAGAAGGTCCGGTGAAAGGAGCGCGATTCTGTCCAGGTTGCTGCTCTCCTTACCTATATTGTCCACCGCGATTTTAATGCCGTATGTACGATAGTAGGCAAGCATATGGTACAGCTGTTCAATGTCGCCTTCGAAATTGTGCTCGGTGATCTCAAGCACAATACGGTTCAATTCAATGCCCTGCTCTTCGTATTCTTTCAAAAGCTCAAGAAAGCTTTCGCCGTGGTCAAGCATCAATACATTCGCATCCTGATTGATAAAAATCAACAGATCACGATCAGCTTCTTTAAACCTCTCCAGCGCCTGCCTGATGACTCTGTCATCGACCTCAAGCTTATATTCTTCCGGAATGCCGGAATCTAAGAAAAACGGCCCAAGGCTCTCAATCTCCGCATCTGCCAAAATCCGGCCAAGCACTTCGTAGCCTACGACTCTTTGTTCCTCAGCGTTAAAAATCGCTTGGTAATACGGAATGACATCATCAATATTCGTCAGTATATCAAGTGGGTCCAACATGTTATCACCTGCTTCTCTATCTTTGTCTGATTATACACAATTATATCAGCACCACAAATGTTTAGATTAGGGGAAAAGGAGGCAGTATGGCAGCAGCTTAAAATAAAAGGGGAACATTTTTAAGATCACTCTTTAGACCGGTTAATTAAGGACGTTGTTCATTTGTTTCACAATCACAAATAAAAGGATAAATATAAGAGCATTATAACCGGCAGCTGTCCAAAAATAATGGCTCCAATCAGTGCTGTTAATATCCAATCATCATCATGTTTCAACTGAAAGAAAGTTCCTTTTTTATCTAAAGTGCCAAATGTAAGAGTTGTTAACCCGCCAACACTCTCGGAAACGTCAACTCCATACATTGAACCGGCATGATCAGTATGATTTATTGGCATATACGTATAATCAGATAAAATTGTTTCCGCCAGCTTAGTTGGCAGAGACACATATAATACAGCCGATGTATCGCCTCCGAGCCCACTCAAATACTCCCTGGCTTTAATAAATTTCGTTTCATCAGGAAAATCTATGTGATATAGCTTTTCAAATCTGATTATTTCATCAGATGTAAGATTGGTATTTTGATAATACTCCGGAGTAAAAGCGCAAATGATAAAGTACCAAATATTAAAGATGATAACGAAACTGCTTACAAATAGTACAACGAACCATTTTAATAATTTCTTCAATTAACCGCCCCTTAATCTTTCAAAATTATATCATAATTTTGAATAGAAAATAAAACAAGCGAACGGCGGCTTTAACGTTCGCTTGTTTTGCAAAATAATCAATATATGAAAAATTAAAACGGATAAGGATTCAGCCATTGCCCTCCGTCCATTGTGATACAATCCCCGTTTATGTAGGACGCTTCATCAGAAAGCAAAAACGCTGCCAACGCGGCGATTTCTTCCGGTGTGCCCAGCCGGCCGAGCGGCACACTGTTCATAGTGCGGGACACCGCTTTTTCCGATTCAAACAGCTTCTCCGCACCGCCTGTCCGTTCAATCGGGCCTGGGGCTATCGCGTTTGTGCGGATGCCGTATTTGCTCCCCCATTCAACGGCCAGCGTTCTTGTCAGTGACAATACCCCCGCTTTGGCTGCAGCGGAATGAACGACACCCGCTCCCGCTCCCCATGCGTATGTAGCGGCCATATTTAAGATGACGCCCTTCTGCTCCTGCTCGATCCAATGCCTTGCCGCGGCTTGGCTGCAGAAAAATGTGCCGTTTAAAACAATCTCAATAACAGCTTTCCATCCATTAGGCGTCAGCTTCTCTGCCGGGCAAATAAAGTTACCGGCCGCATTGTTAATCAGCGCATCGAGCCGGCCAAAGACTTTTTTCGCTTCTGTAATCATGTCTGAAGCGGCGGAATCAGAACGGACATCCATTTGAAAACAGGCGACCTGCCCCTCAAAGGTCTCAATTTCTTTTTTTGTTTCCTCAAGTGCTTCATGGTTCCTCCCTGTCACCATGACGTGCCATCCTAATTCTGCCTGTTTTTTCGCCATTGCTTTTCCCATGCCGCTTGAACCGCCTGTAATGATTACCGCTTTCTTATCCATAACAAACCCACCCCTTTTATTGAATGAATAATCATTCATAATTCTATCATAGATGTCTTTCCGCGTCATTACATGCTGAGAAGGGATTTTTCAGCCAAGCTGATGATATAATAGAACAACTCTGACAAAGGTTGGTTTTACATATGGAGAAAATGACCAGAAGAACATTTTTAAAAAGAGGATTCGGCATTTTGGGTGCAGCTCTCGCAATGGCTTGCGGAGGTTACGGCTATGCCCGGTATATTGAACCGCGCATGATTGAGATCACCCGGCATACAATCACCAACCGCCTGATCCCCCGCAGCTTTGACAATTTTAAAATCGTTCAATTCAGCGATACGCACCTCAGTGATGTGTTTACATCCGGTGACATGAATAAAGCAGCGGAAAAGATCAATCAGCTGAAACCCGATCTGCTCATCTTTACGGGAGATTTAATTGATAAGCCGCATTTATTTAATGATCACCAGCGTGCACTCGCCGTGCTGCAAAATCTTGAAGCTCCCTTCGGCAAACTTTGTGTTTACGGAAACCATGACCACGGAGGCTACGGCACGAACACGTACAAGGCTCTGATGGAAGCGGCTGATTTTCAAGTGTTTCGAAACGGCTATCGTCAGGTGCAGCTGACAGACGGAAGCCGGATTGAACTCGCGTTTTTGGATGATGTAATGCTCGGAAAACCCGATTATGAAGCCACCCTGTCCCGCCTTTCCGAAGATGTATTTTCCATTTTAATCGTCCACGAGCCTGATGCCGCTCTCAAGATAGGCGGATATCCCGTAAACCTCCAGCTGTCGGGACATACTCACGGCGGCCAGGTCCAGCTCCCGTTTTTCGGCCCTCTCATTACGCCTCCTTACGGAAAAACGTATACCCACGGCATGTATACGCTGCATGACACAGCCGTTTACGTCAATCGCGGGCTCGGTACGACAAGACTGCCGTATCGATTTTTATCCAGACCGGAAATCACGCTGTTCACATTGAAATCCGAGCAAAAATAAGACTTTTATCCTGATGCACAGACACCCCCTCCGTAATATGTATATGGAAAAGAGCAAAAAGGAGGGTGATGAAACTGCTGACATATCAAGTGAAACAAGGAGAAACCATCTCAAGCATTGCGCAAGACTTCAGAATAAGCACTGCTGCTCTCCTTCAGGCAAATCCCTCAATCCAATCGGTCATATACGCGGGACAGCACATTATCATACCGAATCTTCCCGATCCATCCACCATTCCCTACTCCATCATCGTGTATATCGGAGCGAAGAAACTGGAGTTATACCGCCTTGGCAGGCTCATCCGTACGTACCCCATCGCAGTCGGAAAAATATTGACGACCACGCCGACCGGAGAATTTTACATCGTGAACCGCCAGCCTAAGCCCGGCGGCCCGTTCGGCGCTTATTGGCTCAGCCTCTCTAAAATTCATTACGGCATTCACGGAACAAATAATCCTTCCTCCATCGGCAAAGCGGTATCAAAAGGATGCATCCGGATGTATAATCAGGACGTCACTGAACTTGCCGCTACCGTTCCTAATGGAACAAGGGTGACTATTATAAGATAGAAAGATCTTATTTGTTAATGGAACGAGCTGATGATAATATATTACAGTGGGACCTTTAGGGTAAGGAGCGTGTTTATGGATATATTTAAAAATCGCAATTTTGTCCGTCTCTTTTTCGCAGCACTCGCTTCTCAAATGGGAACGACTGTAGGTAATATGGCTTTTGCTTTTTACTTGCTGGACCATTTTTCAAACCAGCCGGCATACACGACTTTGGCTGAGCTGATGTATTCACTGCCGACAGTTTTCGTATTTCTGATTGTCGGTGTCGCAGCTGACCGGCTTGACAGGAAAAAGGTCGCAGAGAATTGTGACTGGATCAGAGCCGGACTGACGATCGTATTGTTTGCCGCATTATACACCGGGAGCATCCCTCTCGTGTTCTGTATTTTGTTCATCAGAAGCGCCGTGACCAAGTTCTTTTTCCCGGCGGAAGCCAGCCTTGTACAAGCTATTCTGCCTAAGGAGCATTACGCGAAAGCGGCGGGACTTAACCAGATCCTGTTCAGCATCTTCATGGTATTCGGCGTCGGTATAGGCGCGTTTATGTATAAAACGATCGGTATTCACGGAGCCATTATCCTTGATTTTGTCAGCTTTATTGTATCAGGCTTTCTGATCCGCGCCTGCCGCATTCCGAAAGAAGCCCGTCAGCCGAATGGCCCTTTTAAATGGGGAGATTCGTTTCTGAAAGACTCGGTCGCTGATTTTAAGGAAGGGATCGTATATATTGTTAAAAACAAATTGCTTGCTTCCCTTATTTTCGGCTTTTTTATCTTTGGTTTTGTCAACGGCGGCTTTGCCGTACTGCCGATGTTTACGATGAAATACGGACTTGCGCCTGATCATTACGAATCACATACTTCCATCTTCACCGTCGCACTCGGCTTCGGCCTGCTTGCAGGAAGTGTAATCGGAACGATGATCGCAAAAAAAGTCAAACCGCATCATTTGATGTCGATTCCTATTTTGGCAGCCGGACTGCTCATTTTTGTCCTCGGCTATACGGATAAGCTGTGGATTTATTATGCGGCGGCTTTCGTCCTCGGCATGTGCATCGGCCCTGTCAATATCGCCATCGGCGGCTGGATGCCGAAAATCGTTCATCCGAAAATAATGGGCCGGGTCAGCGGCTGGCAGGATCCTTTTATGATGTTTGCCCAATCGATTACACTCGGACTGGTCGCCCTGTTATTTCCGAAATTCGTTACCAATATTGATTACCTTTATTACGGCATGGGAATCGTGATTTTAGCGGTATTTGTGTTCTATTTTATCGCTCTTCCGAAATACAGCGCCGAGGCAGCAGAGGTCGATGTGCAGCAATCATTAAAGGCTGATTCCGAAAAACATGCGAATCCTGTCTAATAAAGGAAAAAGATGCGCCCTTTTCATCAGAAAAAGGCGTATTTTTATAATCAATATTTGCATTTCAACGCTAAAAAAGTATAATCTATATATGAACTTGATCAATGCAAAGGAGAGAAATAATGGACGACCACGCTTATTCGAAAGAGCTGCAGCCAACCATCGAGAATCTTTCAAAAGCTGTTTATACTGTGAACCGCCATGCAAAAACCGCCCCCAACCCTAAATACCTTTATCTGCTGAAAAAACGGGCATTACAAAAGCTTGTGAAAGAAGGCAAAGGGAAAAAAATAGGGCTTCACTTTTCAAATAATCCCAGGTTTAGCCAACAGCAGTCAGACGTACTTATCTCTATCGGAGACTACTATTTTCACATGCCTCCAACAAAAGAAGACTTCCAGCATCTTCCGCATTTAGGTACGTTAAATCAATCGTACCGCAATCCTAAAGCACAAATGTCTTTGACAAAAGCGAAAAACGTATTGCAAAAATATGTGGGCTTAAAGGAAAAACCGCTTGCCGCCAACAGGCAGCAGCCCGTTTATCATAAACCCGTATTTAAAAAACTTGGTGAGAGTTATTTTTAATTCCGCCGCAAAAAAGCCGATGCGTCATGCATCGGCTTTTTTCTATTCAATCACGTACGTATCCACTTTTTTAATGAGCTCGCTGATTTCAGGCTTGCTGATCTGTTCATCCGCTCCGACTACTTCGCCCCGGTGGCGCAGGTCGTCCGTAATCAGAGACGAGAAAATCATAATCGGCACATCAGAGCTTTGCGGGTTATCCTTAAGGAGCTTCGTCAAACGGTGCCCGTCCATTTTCGGCATCTCAATGTCACTGATAATCATGTCAATATGGTCTGACAGGTTTGCTCCGTTATCCGTCAATTCCACGACGTAATCATACGCTTCTTTTCCGTTTTCAAACGTAACGATTTCACTGTACCCCGCCTCAGTCAGCTCATCCGTCAAAAGACGCATCAGAAGCGGCGAATCTTCAACGATGATCAGTTTTTTACCCGCCCGTCTTTCATCAAATCCTTCCTGATGGACATGATAAGTCTCAACTCCGGATGCCGATTCAATATCGTAAATGATCTTTTCATAATCAGGCAGAAAGATCATCGTGTCTTCCAGTTTGATGATTCCCGTTAAATGCCGCTCCATGCCCTGGTTCAGGGAAGTCGGCTTTTCAATCGCCTCCCAGGACACCCTGTGGATTTGTGAAACGGAACCGACGTGAAAGACGATTTTCCGTTTGTTGAATTCCGTTACGATATATTTATCGTCTTTTGCTCCTTCGGCATCAACGCCGAAAAAGGAATACAGACTGATGACGGGAAGAATTTCGCCTCTCAGCTTAATCATCCCTTCTACGTCTTTATGAGACTGAGGCACAGATGTGACATCTACCGGCTGAATGATTTCCCGGACTTTCATCACATTTATGCCAAATGTATTGACGCCTACTTCAAATTTGACGATTTCTAATTCGTTTGTGCCTGAATCCAATAAAATATCGTATTGTTGTAAAGACAATTCAATCCCTCGCTATCCGCATTCAGTATTGTACTGTATATATCGGCTGGAAACGGAAAAAGTGAATGTATTCGGTCCAACTGGCCATGAACTCTTTATAAAAAAATGCTTTTTTCTGATATCCCATTGACTTTTTGACATCGAGTGGTAAAATAGTCAAGGATTTTTCAGGAAGAAGGGTGTAATAAATGGGTACAGTAGTCATATTCGACCAAGATCAAATGACGGTGTTAGAAGATATCAGCAAAACGGCTTACCTGCAAATGAAAAAAGAGGCGAAAGAGCGTCCCGACAAGCCCGCTCCATACATCTTATGGCGGGAAGACGTCAGCTTTGAATACGGGTATTAATGACATTCGCCACATATCACAATAGATAGATCATGATACAATGAAGACAATCATTTCAGCTGGTTGTCTTATTTTTTTCTGAAAGAAGGTATGTTTTCACATATCGGACATATACTCGGGATAGTTCAATAAAAAGATGACAAATGCTCAGCTAGTGGTAAAATAGGATAAACTCAATATATAGTATAAGGTGATGAATTATGGAACATTTGCTTAATCCGAATGTAAAAGAAATTGAAATTTCAGGAATTCGCAAATTCTCAAATCTTGTAGCTCAGCACGACAATGTCATTTCGCTTACGATCGGTCAGCCGGATTTCTTCACGCCGCACCATGTCAAAGCGGCTGCCAAAAAGGCAATCGACGAGAACGCAACGGCATATACTCCGAATGCGGGCGGCCTTGAGCTGAGACAGGCCGTACAGCTTTATATGAAGAAAAAAGCTGATTTGAATTATGAAGCTGAAACTGAAATCATCGTCACAACCGGGGCAAGCCAAGCGATTGACGCGTCTTTGCGGACGATTTTATCTCCGGGCGATGAAGTTATTCTCCCCGGACCGATATATCCGGGCTACGAACCGATCATCCGCATGTCGGGCGCCGTTCCGGTTCATGTGGATACGACGACACACGGATTTAAGCTGACGGCGCGGCTCATTGAAGAATCGCTGACACCAAAAACAAAATGCGTCATTCTTCCTTATCCGTCAAATCCGACCGGAGTGACATTGTCTGAGGAAGAGCTGCAAAACATCGCGGCCGTCCTGAAGGGCAGAAATGTTTTTGTCCTGTCTGATGAGATTTACAGCGAATTAACCTATGACAGACCGCATTATTCGATCGCGTCTTATTTGAGAGACCAGACGATCGTCATCAACGGCCTGTCAAAATCACACAGCATGACGGGCTGGAGAATCGGTTTCATTTTCGCACCGAAAGAAATTGCCAAGCACATCTTAAAAGTTCACCAATACAGTGTGACATGCGCGTCTTCAATCTCTCAGAAAGCGGCTCTTGAAGCGGTGACAAACGGTGTTGATGATGCGCTTATTATGAGAGAACAGTATAAAAAGCGGCTTGACTATGTATATGACCGTCTAGTTTCAATGGGGCTTGACGTCGTAAAGCCGTCAGGCGCATTTTATATCTTCCCTTCCATTAAGTCATTCGGAATGTCATCGTTTGATTTTAGTATGGCTCTTTTAGAGGATGCAGGTGTGGCTCTTGTGCCCGGCAGCTCGTTTTCAAAGTTGGGTGAAGGGTATGTGAGGCTGTCATTCGCATATTCACTGGATACATTGAGAGAAGGCTTGGACCGGCTGGAAGCATTTATTTTAAAAACGAGAGAATCCATGCAGACTATTTAAACAACGGCATAACGCCGTTGTTTTTTATTGTTTCGGGAATGTAATATGAAAGGCGGTGCCTCTATCCGGTTTGCTGTCTACTTGGATAGCTCCCTGGTGGTTTTTAATAAGGTTGAATGTGACCATCAGCCCTAGGCCGGTTCCTTTTTCTTTCGTTGTCAAAAACGGTTCGCCTATTCGTTTCAGCACGTCTTCCGGTATCCCGTCACCCTCGTCTTTCACCGTCACATTAACGGAATACTCATCTTCTGTCATGATGATGTGAACCGTTCCCCCATCCGGCATCGACTCAACGGCATTTTTAATCAGATTGATAAACACCTGTTTCAGCTGATTTTGATCACCGTTAATATACATGCTGTCATGTTCGTAATCCGTTTTGATAAAAATCCCTTTAAGATTTGCCTGCGTCTCTAAAAGAGCGGTCACTTCACTTATAATTTTCTTTAAGTTTACACGCTCTTTCACGGCGTTTTGCTGAGGTTTGGCAAGCATTAAAAGCTCACTTAAAATTAATTCGATTCTGCTCAGTTCAGAAAACACAATTTCAAAGTAATGTTCGTTTTCCTCCATCGTCGGCTTCATGAGCTGTAAAAATCCTTTGATCGCCGTCAGCGGATTGCGGATTTCGTGAGCGATTCCCGCCGCCAGCTGCCCTGCGATAGACAGCTTTTCCGACTTCAGCATTAATTCCTCCGTCTGCTTCCGCTCAGAAATGTCACGCAGAATGACCTGTACGGCCGTTTCTCCGAAAAACGTCGTCGGAATGCAGACCATTTCCGTGTAGATCAGCCGGTTTTTAAAGGTAAACCATGATTGCTTAATAATTTCTGACTCGGTCTTTCGGTTGATAATATTTTGGATCCGCTGTTTCACGCCGTCATGATCACAGGGATGAAGCTGATCATAGACGTTTTTCCCAATTAAATCTTCATATGTTTCAGCCTCAAACAGCGAAATGCCCGACTCATTCATGAATACCCATTTATCATTGTGAATCACGGCGATCGTATCAATTGAATTCTGAATGAGGAGCTGATAACGCTCTCTGCTTTTTTGCAGAATCGTTTGGAATTTTTTCCGTGAAGAAATATCAATCAGAAGCAGCAATTCCGCCCGCTGATTTTTATATGTCGTCGGTGCCGCCTTTACTTCTAAATGAACGGGCGTGCCGTCGAGCCTTCTCCACGTCTGTTCGATCATTCCGACTTCCATTCCTTTTTGCATCCGCACAATTCGGTTTTTCACAATGTCGTGATACTCTTCTTCAATAAACTCATAAGAGCGCCTGCCGATTACCTCGTCTTTGCTTTCAGCTCCCAGCATGGCAAGCATCGCGTTGTTGGCGTAGGCGATTGTGCCGTTGATGCTGACATATAAAGGATTCGGCAGCATTTCAACAAGACGCTCGAATTCGCCGTTTCCTACCGCATCTTCCGACTGTTGTTCTGCCTTTTGCTTCTTTTGTTCATACATATAAGGCCGGCGGGGCGTCTTCTCCTCAAGCACCTTGATTTTGAGGATGATTTCCCGATCCGTCCCCTCCATTTGCGGTGTGACAATTTCCACACCCGCTTCAAGCCATACGATGGTATGATCTTTTTTAATAAGACGAAAGGTGCAAGGCATTAAATGATGCTCATTGTAGAAGTAACTTTCAACCAAAAATTGATCTTCTTCATGCAGGAACGTTTTGAGAAATGACCCGATCATCTCTTCCTGAGAATAACTGAAGTACGATTTGCAGTTTGCAGAAATATACATAATACGCCCGTTAGACGTCAAAACGGCATGAAGATCGGTTTTCGATTGAAACTGTTTGACATGCTGAGTATCCTGTTCCACAGAATCCCTCCTTTGCATTATACTCGCACTGCAGGCTGGACACGGACTGATATAAAAAGAAATTCCACTAGATTGATTCGCTAAAAAATAAGCATTCTCCTTCTATTCTTATTGTGAACGTCAATTTTCCTGAATGAAAGAAAGGGCGCACGAGATGTTCGGCCGCCCTTTCATTTGTTATTTTTTATTGTATTTCTTTTCAAGCTCTTTGTAAGCGTCAATTGCTCCTTTGGCAATGTTTTTGCTGACATGATCGTGATCATCCTGAACAGACGGAACGACGACGCTGAATGCCACTCGTGGATGTTCTGATGGATAATAGCCGACAAAGGTCAGGTTATACGTGTCTTTCCCCCACCAGTTTTTGTTCGTGCCGTAATAGCGCGTCTGCGCGGTTCCCGTTTTTCCGGAAACATCAGCGCCGGATCCCTGGAATGTTGAATAAGCCGTTCCTTGAGGTGAGCTTGTAACCAATTTCATCCCTTTATGAACTTGGTCAAAATCGCTCGGGCTGTTATTTACTTTGTTCAAAATTTTACTATCTCGCTGTTCAATCGCTTTTCCAATCTTGTTTTTGCTGTCCGGTTCATGAATGCTTGTGACGATCCGCGGCTGGACGCGATACCCGCCGTTTGCGATGGCTGAAATATATTGAGCCATTTGAAGCGGCGTATACGTATCAAACTGTCCGATCGCAAAGTCAAGCAGCAATCCCCCGACCATTTGCGGATTTGACTGCATGCCCGCTGATTCCTGCGGAAGATCAATCCCGGTTTTCACACCCAGGCCGAATTGGGCGTAGTAGTTGCGCATTTTTTTAATATCGTCTAATCCGGCAGGCAGCGTGCCGTGCGGGACGTAAGTAATGCCCGCAATATGCATGGCCACATGAAACATATATACGTTTGAACTTCTTTGCAGCGCGGTCAGCTCAGTAATAGCTCCCATTTGTGTCCACGATTGTTTTTTCGTGTCGCCTTTAAATACAAGCGGTGCATCGACAAACGTTTTATAATGCGGGAGGCCGCTTTGGTAACCTGCGAGAACAGTCGCTCCTTTAACAGAAGAGCCCATCTCATATTGGGTCGTAAATGCTCCGATCGCAAAATCCTGTGTTTTATTCGTTTCGAGCTCAATGCGTTTCCCCGCCATTGAGAGAATATCCCCGTTGTTCGGATCCATCATGACGGCAAATCCTCTGTCAACCATATAGTTGCCTGCAGCGCGGCTTCTTCTCAGCTCTTTTTCAATGACTTTTTCGACTTTCGACTGTAATTCCATATCGAGCGAGAGCTGCAGATCGTAGCCTCTGCTGCCTTCATCGACGGGCTTTTGACTGACGACTTCACCTTTGCTGTTTTCCACATACTCTACTTTTTCTTTATGTGCGTTTAAATAGTCTTCATACTGATATTCAATGTAGCTTTTTCCCACCCGGTCATTCAGTGAGTAGCCTCTTGTGACATAGTAATCTTTCCGTTCGCCTAACAATCCCTGTTCCGGTGTCGTTACACCGCCGAACAGAGAGTACAGCGTTTTGTCATACGGATATTTACGCGTCCAGTCATTGATCACGTCAATGCCGGGGAGCTCTTTCAGGTGCTCGGATACGACGGAAACTTCTTCATATGTCAGGTCGCTTTTTGGTTTTTGCTTATTGTTGTCATGCTCGTCAAGCAGTGAACCGCTGTTTCCGTTTCCGTTCAGCTTATTCGGGTCCATTGATTTGACGACTTGCGGCTGATAGGCGTTGCCGCTTGAAAAACGCGTATAAATCGCCGCGACTTCCAGCTCTTTTTTATTTTTTTTGATCGCGTCAATCTCCTGCTTTGGGACGCGTTCAATCTGGCGTTTGTATACTTCTTGCGGTTTCAGGCTGTTTTCTGAATCCTTCATAAGCTTTTCCGCCTTCTTCGGATGTGCGGCAAGCCAGTAATCAATGATATTTCGATCCTTCATAAATTCAGTATCAATATGAATCAGTGCGGCGAGATTTTTTGCCGTTTTCAATTTGTCCTTTGCCGAGGTTTTTGAGGTGGATACATATACAATTTCAGGCACAGCCTGGTTATCAACCGCCACCCTATTCCGCTTGTCATACATCTTTCCCCGCGGTGTCGGATAATAGGCGGTTTTTGCATTTGCCTTCTCCGCATCCTGGCGGTGTTTATCCCCTTCGACAATCTGGACGATGCCGAGTTTAAAAATCAGTGCCGTAAAGAGAAGAAAAACAATCAAAAAATAGAGATTCATTCTCAGCGCTCTGTAACGTTTCGTTTTTTTCTTTGGTTCGCGCGCAACTTCAGCCACTTTCTGTTACACCTCTCAAATCATTGAATATATTTACATAAACAGATTTTAATTGTAACATTTTTGTAAAAGTTGTTACAGCGAAAACGGGTAAAAAAAACTGTCAAGATCAAATTATCTTAAAATATATCTAACACTTCAAATAATTTGAAGAGATGTAACGGGTTTTAAAAAATAAATACAGATCGTTTTTCCCGGTATAGAGCCATTTTTCTGCGCTCAATTACAATTATGACAAGAGTTTGTTGTCAAAGGAAATGGCTGCCTGCAATATGACAAAAAAGCTGTGATAAGATTTTTCATGTAGAAAAAAACTTCTCTGGGAGGCTATTAACTATGAAAAAAGCATTTCTCTTATCTGCCGCCGCGGCAGTCAGTTTGATTACATTCGGAGGCATTCAGCAGGCATCTGCCAAAGAGCTGTCATGCCAGCACGTCGTTACCGTGAAAAAAGGAAACACTGTACAGCATCTGACTCTTCAAGAGGCTGTTGAAAAACTACATATGAAAACGAGCGTGAAAAAGCTGAACGTTAAAAATGAGAAAGAGCTGACTCAGCTGCTGCAAAAACACGCAAAGCATTCTGACATGACAGTTAAAGACGTTCAAAAAGAAACACCGGCAAAAACGGCTCCGGCAGCTGCCGAAAAACCGAAAGCCGATCAAAACCAGACGGCTGACAATGCAAAGCAGACAGATAACACAAACAACAGCAGCGAGAAAACTCCTTCATCTGTCAGTGCGTATGAAAAGAAAGTCGTTGAATTGACAAATGCAGAGAGACAAAAGCAAGGCTTAAAACCTCTGCAGATTGATGAAAAATTAAGCAAATCAGCTCACGCAAAATCACAAGATATGAAAGACAAAAACTATTTCGATCACCAAAGCCCTACTTACGGCTCACCTTTCGATATGATGAAGTCTTTCGGAATCACTTATAAAACTGCCGGTGAAAATATCGCCAAAGGACAGCCGACTCCTGAAGCTGTCGTTAAAGCTTGGATGAACAGTGAAGGCCACAGAAAGAACATCATGAATCCTGAGTTCACTCAAATCGGTGTCGGTTACGTAGAATCAGGAAACATCTGGACACAGCAATTCATCGGAAAATAAATAATAAAAAAGATTGCCCCTGCGGGCAATCTTTTGTCTGTCGAAAAAGTGGCTGAGACGGCGCAAAAAGTGCTCAAAACCCGTGAACGCGGTGACGGCAAAATCTTAATTTTCGAAGTTCCCAATACAATCAACATCCGTACGGGCGAAGAAGGGCCTGACACTTTATAAATTTATAAATTTTAAAGCTCCCGGCACATAAGTGCTGGGAGCTTTTTTGTAAAATCTTAAACGTGATGATTAAATTGGTTTTGTTAGCCTTTGCTTCTTTAGTAATACTTTATTTAATAAAAAGTAGAATTTACCTATTTTCTGTTGAATAATTTTTCAAAATTTAGTAATATATTGAATGGGTTTCTAAATGAATGGAGAGAGGAAGTTTAAATTGAAAAAAATTGTAATGACACTATTCACAGTTGCTCTATTGACATTCGGGATTTTCTCAAACAGTTCAGAAGCGTTAGCCATGACTTCAAAAGGAGCAATTAAATTCCAAACAGATGCTAATACTTACTCAAAACACGCTACTTCTATTGTCGTAACAGGTACTGTGTCTACAAGATATGCTGAGGTAAACAAGGGTGTTAATGTTCTTCTTGTCAATAAAAAAAGAGATGTAGTCAAAGACATATATGTTAATGGCCGTAATATTCGCAGTTTTAAAGTGAGCTTCTTGACAAAAAATATTCCAGCAGGCAAGTATGATGTGGTGGTAGCATTGACTTGGGGAAATCAAACCCATAGAGGAGAACTGAAACACTATATTACTGTACAACATTAAAATTCATATTATTAACAAATGGGTTTAACGTTGATTTCATCTGGAATTCTCAAAAAACAACATGTAATGATGAAGTCTCTGAATCGAGGATGTTTTCGTAAATCTCTTGAATTTTTTACGATACATCCTCTTTTATTTTTCAGTTTTGCTAGAAGGCTAATCTGTAGAGTTTCAATTTCGGATGCCCAATTATTAGGTTTGAATTGCGGGAATACGAACTCGATTTATTGCTATGTACATTTGGGTTACTCGAATTCATAGTTGAATCAAACATGATACATCCTACTGTTGGAAAAGTTGTATTAATCCTAATCATTATTCGGAAATCCCCCTTTTGATTTATAATAGACAGTCTGCGTCAAACAAACGAGGGGGATTTTCCAAATTATTCACAGTAGAGCATTATAAACGGATACACGTTAATACATTATCCTGCTAAGTTCCTGTCTTCATTAAAGGCTCTAAGAATACAAGGTTTGCAGATCATTGTTTACAAAACACCATCAACAATACCGTAAGCCTTCTCTTCCTCGGCATCCATAAAATAGTCCGTTCGGGCAATCTTTTTTATTTCACCCAAAGCTTATAAATACTTTGAGTCCCGCTGTTTTCTTCTCCTTGCGCGGAAAGCTTGTCGTATAATGATTTGGCGAGCGCCAATCCGGGCATCTCTTCTCCCATGAGCTCCGCTTCTTCAAGGGCAATGCCCATGTCTTTAATAAAGTGTTTCACGTAGAATCCCGGTGCAAAATCGCCTTTCAGCATACGGGGAGCGAGGTTGGACAATGACCAGCTGCCAGCCGCTCCGGTTGTAATGCTTTTCAGCACTTGTTCCGGGTTCAGACCGGATTTTTCAGCGTAAGCCATCGCTTCAGCCACTCCGACCATTCCCGCTGCAATCGCGATCTGATTGCACATTTTCGTATGCTGGCCGCTGCCAGCCGGCCCTTGATACTGAATGTTTTCCCCCATAACGGAGAAAAGCGGCAGGCATGCTTCAAACGCTTCTTTTTCTCCTCCGGCCATAATGGCAAGCGTTCCGTTCCTCGCGCCGATGTCTCCGCCGGAAACGGGTGCATCCAAGGCGTGAATGGACTTTTCTTTGGCCTGCTCCGCAATCTTTTTCGCCAGAGACGGTTTTGATGTCGTCATGTCAATGACAAACGCCCCTTCTTTTGCGTGGCGGAGAATGCCGTTTTCGCCGAGATAGATTTCCTCGACATCACTCGGATAGCCGACCATGGTAATAATAATGTCAGCTTTCTCTGAAAGGTCTTTGACCGTCTCCTGCCAGACCGCTCCCTTATTCAGAATCTCTTCCGCTTTTTGTTTCGTACGCGTGTAGACTAAAACAGGATAGCCCGCTTCTAAAATGTGCGATGCCATACTGTTTCCCATGACGCCCAAACCGATAAATCCGACCGTTTTGTTCACTGCGCTTTCCTCCCCTGATGCGATTCATAATATTATTCTTCCATGTCTATATTACCATATTATAGGCTGATAGAGACCGCGTTACAAGGTGAATTTAGAAATGGCGCTGATCAGATCTTCGCTTGCGCTCTTTAACATATCAGTCGATTGCTTCACTTTTTCAAGCGTAACGAGCTGTTCATCAGTAGAAGCATTCACTTCTTCCGCCGCTGCCGCAGATTCTTGAGAAATGGCGGAGATGCTTTGAATCGCTTCTTGAATCGCGGCTTGTTCTTCACTCATTTTTTGAATGTCATTGTAAATATGATCTATACCTTGAACAAGAGACTGCATTTCCGTCGTAATCAGATTGAGGACCTCACCCGTTTCATGAATTGCGCTGTTTTGTTCATCATTCATTCTGCTTGCCTCAATCATCGCGTGTGACGCTTCTTTTGTCTCAGATTGAATCAGACGGACCGTCTCACTGATATGGCCGGAAGAAAGAGCTGATTGTTCAGCAAGCTTGCGGACTTCTTCCGCGACGACGGCAAAGCCCCGTCCGCTTTCTCCCGCTCTTGCGGCTTCAATGCTCGCATTCAGCGCCAAGAGGTTCGTCTGGTCTGAAATGGCGGATATTGCCGTCACGACTTCTTCTATGTTTTTCGTTTGTTCTTCCAGGTCATTCAGCATTGCCTCTACTTTTTTCGTTTCTGAATTGGCTTCGTTTGACTTCATCAGCAGCTGCCCGAGCGCGTCCAGTCCTTTGTAGCTGGCATCCTCTGAAGATTTTGAGAGTTGTTTTATGCTGCCTGCGCGATCTGCGATTCCTTTTATTTTGACCGAGAGATTTTCTGATTTTTCGTTGATCGTCTCAACCTCTGACGCTTGCTCTGTCGCTCCGGCGGCGACTTCCTCTATCGCTTTTGCGATTTGTCCGCTCGTTTCATTTGTTTCTTGTGAAATGACGGTTAATTGGTCAGATGTATCGGACACATTTTCCGAAGAGGCTTTGACCTGTTCGACCATCTCTTTCATATTTTCAACCATTTGGTTAAAGTCTTTTGTTAACTCGCCTACTTCATCTTTTGATTTCGTCTGGGCGTGGACGGTTAAATCTCCCGCTGAGACTGAATTTGTTTTGGCGATCAGCTGCTGAATCGGCCCGGTTATCGTTTTTGCTAGGAAATAGCTGAGTCCGATCGTAATCACAAGGGCGATCAGTGACATAAAAATGCTCACCGTGTTCATTTTGTCGGCTACTCCCATCAGCTGATCTTTTTCAAACTGCGTTCCGACTTTCCACCCTGTTTCTTTTACCGTTTGGTAGACGACCATGTTCCCCCGCAGCTCTTTGATACCTTCTTTATCCGCAGTGATGTCTTTTAACGTCTGATCTTCCGAAATATTTTTCCCCTGTTTTTCCGGATGCGCCAGAAGAGAGCCATTTTCATCCGCTAAAAAGGCAAATCCTTTATACGGAACCTTTTGCTCATTGACCATGCTCTGAATGGAGGACAGCTTCAGATCTAAGCTCGCCACCCCGACGACGGTTCCGCTGTTTTGAATAGCTTTTGACGCCGTCACGATCATGTCTCCCGTCACTGCATCTTTATAAGGGTCAGTCCAGACAACCTTATCGGGTTTTTCAGCCGCCATCTTATACCACGTTCTATTTGTCGGATCATAGTCTTTGGCAAAATCGGCCTTTGGATATGTAAACATTTGTTTGTTTGCGGTTCCGACGTACGCAAGCGCGACATATTTGTCATTCTGTCCGATCTGTTTTAACTCATCGTTAAAAAGCCGCGCGGTTTCTTTCTTCCCATCTGATAGAAAAGACCGGGACAATTCACCGCCTGCTAATCTCATTAATACGGTCTCATCATTTTTCAGCTGAAGCTCAATGTTCTGACCGAGTGAATTGGTGACATTCTCTGTCGTACGTTTTGCTTCCTCCGTCATCATCGGCTTTAATGTCAAATATGAAGAAACCGTTAAAAAAACAACCGTTACAATAAGCATTGCCGATACAAACACAGCAATTTTGATATGCATTTTTTTAAACATAACCATCCCCTCCTGAGAGTTATATCGGTCTTTCGGCCAAGAAAATGAATAAACCTTGAAATAAATATCAAACATTTCCGCCATTTGAAGCGGCAAAAAAAGAGCCGTCGTATTGACAGCTCCCCTTACGTAAAATATTCGATTTTCGCTTTCGGAAAATAGGTTTCGATATAAGATTCGAGTGTTTCCCTTAAGTCATGTTCTTCGTCTTTTTGGTATATATACTTGCCGATTCCGTAGCGTCCCCATTTGTATCTGCGCTTTTCTTCATCAAGCTCAAGCTTTGTTTTCGGATAGTTCTTCTCAATCACCCGTTTGGCCGGTTTTGTAAAACGGTGCTGGATCAGTTCAAATGTGATGTCATGCCGAACGTCTTCATCAAGCGCCGCATCAAGTTTCTCAAACAGTTCCTTATAGCCTTCCTCCCAGCCATCGTGAATATAAATCGGCGCCACGATGAAACCGAGCGGATAGCCCGCTTTAGCGACTTTGACGGCGGCTTCTACCCGTTTGTCGAGCGGAGAAGTTCCCGGTTCAAAGTTTTTAATGACATAGTCCGCATTGATGCTGAATCTGAACCTTGTCTTTCCGTTATGTTTTGCATCAAGCAAATGATCGACGTGGTGAAATTTAGTCACGAATCTGAGCTGTCCCAATTCGCTTTGTCCGAAATGTTCAATGGCTCTTTTTAATGTATGTGTCAGATGATCGATTCCTACGATATCAGACGTACAAGAGGCTTCAAATCTTGTAAATTCCGGCGCCCGTTCTTTCATATACTCATCAGCCTGATCCAGAATCTCTTCCACATTGACATATGTCCGGATGTAAGGCTTTGACCCCATCGTCGTCTGCAGGTAGCAATAGTGGCAATGCCCCATACAGCCCGTCGCAAACGGAATGGCATATTCGGCGGACGGCTTTGAAGAATCGAATTTCAGTGTTTTCCGGACGCCGATTACCAATGTTGATTTCGCGTTCCGGTATTGCTGCAAGTGATTTTTCCCCGGAATATTCCGGACTTGATTATGCGATGTCGTTTCTCTGATCTCAAGCCCCATGTTTTCAAACTTATTCTTCAGCTCTTGTCCTAACGGGTATTCGAGCGCTCTCGGTTCAATATAAACAAGCTGGGGCACAAACGGCTTCAGCATAGACAGACACTCCCTTTACATATTCTCATGTTGTTACTTTCCGTTCAAAAGAGAGTGAATATGCGTTGTAAACATTTCCTTTGATCAATGATATCGGTCTTCTTCAAAAAGCTCGCTGTAAAGTGCTTCCGCTTCCTCATATGTCGAAAAGACCGCGTCATCTTCGGCCAGCGGATGATAGGTTTCGTATAAAAACAGAGACAATTCTCCCTCGTGATACGGGTGATGGACGATCTCCGCCTCTTTAATATGGGCAACATTAGCGGCATGCGGATTGCGGTAAATCACATAGACCGTATCCCCCGCTGCAAATGATTTTGTCATGATAATCCCTCCTGTTGAAAGTTATTGTTCCCCCTTTTTTTCCGAATATGAAAAAACCAGACGGCTTACACCGTCTGGCTGTTGTATTACTTATTGAATGTTTCTTTAACGAATGCGACAACCTCTTCTGTCGTGCTCATAGACAAGATTGTTTCTTTGAATGATTCAGCTTCTTTTTTAGAAAGCTTGCTGATCTGCGTTCTTGCCGGAAGGATGGATGTAGCGCTCATCGAGAACTCATCTAAGCCTAAGCCGAGAAGAATCGGAATCGCAATTTCGTCTCCCGCCATTTCTCCGCACATGCCGACCCATTTGCCCTCTTTGTGAGCGGCTTCAATAACAAGGGTGACCAGACGGAGAATCGCCGGATTGTATGGCTGATACAGATAAGCTACGCGCTCGTTCATGCGGTCAGCAGCCATCGTGTATTGGATCAAGTCATTTGTTCCGATACTGAAGAAGTCTACTTCTGCGGCAAACTGATCTGCGATAACGGCTGTAGACGGAATCTCTACCATCATACCGACTTCAATATCGTCAGAAACCGCTACGCCGGCTTCGACGAGTTTTTCTTTTTCTTCGAGAAGAATCGCTTTCGCCTGTTTAAACTCGTTTACTGTCGCAATCATCGGGAACATGATTTTTAAGTTTCCGTATGTACTTGCACGAAGCAGCGCACGAAGCTGAGTTCTGAAGATTTCTTGCTCTTCAAGGCAAAGGCGGATGGCTCTGTAGCCTAAGAACGGGTTCATTTCTTTAGGGAGCTGCAGGTAAGGAAGCTCTTTGTCGCCGCCGATATCCAATGTCCGAACGACAACTGATTTTCCTTCCATACGCTCAAGAACCGTTTTATAAGCGTCAAACTGCTCGTCTTCCGTCGGAAGCTGGTCGCGTCCCATGTAAAGGAATTCCGTACGGTAAAGCCCTACAGCTTCTCCTCCGTTTTCAAGAACGCCTTTTACATCATCCGGGGTGCCGATGTTTGCGGCAAGCTCTACATGATGGCCGTCTTTTGAAACAGTCGGTTCATTGACGAGCTTCGCCCACTCAGCTTTTTGCGCCAGGTAAGCACTGTGCTTTTCTTCATATTTCTTTAACGTTTCACTGGAAGGATCGATGATTACATCACCATCGATGCCGTCTACGATTACCGTAACACCGTTTTCAATTGTCCCTGTAGCCGCTTTTGTGCCGACGACAGCCGGAATTTCAAGCGAACGGGCCATGATCGCGGAGTGTGAAGTGCGTCCGCCGATATCAGTTGTAAAACCTTTTACAAACTGGCGGTTTAATTGCGCCGTATCAGACGGTGTCAAATCTTCAGCCACGATAACAACCTCTTCTGAGATCATGCTCGGGTTCGGAATTTCCACGCCCAGCAGGTGCCCCGTCACACGTTTTGTTACGTCGCGGATATCCGCCGCACGCTCTTTCATGTATTCGTTATCCATTGATTCAAACATAGTAACGAACATGGAAGCTGTTTCTTTCAAAGCGAATTCAGCATTGACTGAATCTGCGCTGATTTTCTCCTTTACCGGGTTCAACAGCTCAGGATCACTCAGAACTAAAAGGTGCGCGGAGAAAATGTCAGCTTTATCTTGTCCCAGTTCTTTTAAAGCATGCTCTTTAATTTTTTCAAGCTCTTCTTTAGAACGTACAATCGCTTCATCAAAACGGCTTACTTCAGCCGCAGCATCAGCAATGTTTTTCTTTTCAACCGTTAAGTCCGGCTCTTCAAGCCGGTATGCTTTCGCAATCGCAATTCCGGCTGAAGCGCCTATTCCTTTTAATTCTTGCATTACTCGCCGAGTCCTTCGCTTTTCATTGTTTCTTCTAAAGCGTTAAGAGCATCGTTTTCGTCAGCGCCTGAAGCGGAAATTGTGATTTCAGCGCCTTTAGCAATACCTAGAGACATAACGCCCATGATTGACTTAAGGTTTACTGTTTTGCCGTTATATTCTAAGTTTACGTCAGCATCGTATTTGCTTGCAGTCTGTACAAGAACTGTCGCAGGACGAGCGTGGATTCCGGAATCTGCTGTTACTTTAAATGTTTTTTGTGCCATGATTATCATTCTCCTTTAAATTAAAGCTATTTTACTACACAATATTATATCATACAGCCGTACTTGTCATCTGACAAGCACGGCGTATTTATATGCTTATTTTCCGATTTTCACAATATCTTTTTGTTCCCGTTTTACGGTACCTTCGGCCGAAAGGGAAATCGCTTCACCCTCGGCAAGATTTGTAAAGACAATCGGTGTCATTAATGAAGGAACATGAGGTTTAACCGCTTCAAGATCAACTTCAAGCAGCTTTTGCCCCGGTTCAACCCGGTCACCCTCAGAAACAAAAGAAGTGAATCCTTCGCCTTTCAGACTGACTGTGTCGATTCCGAAATGAATGAGGATCTCTCTTCCGCCGTCAGACTGAAGGCCGATCGCATGTTTTGTCGGAAAAACATTCAGCACTTTTCCACGGACAGGCGATACGACGATTCCTTCTTCAGGAAGAATCGCAAAACCGTCACCCATCATTTTTCCTGAGAACACCTGGTCAGGCACATCGGAAATCGGATGGATTTCGCCGGTGATCGGAGAAGCGAACACTTCTTCACCCTGCTCGTTTCGGAGCGGATCTGCGATAACCTCTTCAACCTGCTGGCTGACTTCTTCTTGCGCAGATACTTTCGGTTCAGGGCGCGGCGTGCGTCCGGCGATAATATCCTGCATCTGTGTTTTTAAACCGTCAGAACGCGGGCCGAAAATGGCCTGAATGTTGTTTCCGACTTCAAGAACGCCTGAGGCGCCAAGCTGTTTCAAACGGGCCTTATCCACTTTCTTCTGGTCGTTGACCGTAACGCGGAGTCTCGTGATACAAGCGTCAAGGTGCTTAATGTTTTCCTGATCACCCATTGCCTGCAGGATTTCATAAGGAAGGTCGCCGGCTTCGCCTGAGGCGCCCGCACCTTCATCCGCAGCCTCTTCTTCACGGCCCGGCGTTTTCAGATTGAACTTTCTGATCGCAAACCGGAAACCGAAGTAGTAAATGACGGCTAATCCTAAGCCGACCGGAATGACAAGCCACCAAGCCGTCCGGTTAGGCAGAATTCCGAACAGGAAGTAGTCAATCAGACCGCCTGAGAAGGTCATACCGATTTTTACATGCAGCAGCTGCATGACCATAAAGGAAAGTCCCGCGAATACGCAGTGAATCGCAAACAGGATAGGAGCCACAAACAAGAATGAGAATTCAAGCGGCTCGGTAATTCCCGTTAAGAAACTTGTCAGAGCGGCAGAACCCATGATTCCGGCTACAAGTTTTTTCTTTTCAGGCTTCGCTTCATGATAGATTGCAAGCGCTGCCGCCGGAAGACCGAACATCATAAACGGATATTTCCCCGTCATAAATGTTCCCGCCGTCAGCTGTACGCCGTCTTTGATCTGAGCCATGAAAATCCGCTGATCTCCGCGGATGATGTCTCCGGCGGCATCTTTATAGCTGAAAAATTCATACCAGAACGGCGAGTAGAAAATGTGATGAAGACCGAACGGAATCAATGACCGCTCAATCATCCCGAAAATAAAGGCCGCCAAGGTTGGATTCGCTTCCACAAGACCCGTGGAGAAGGAATTCAGACCGTGCTGGATCGGAGGCCAGATCACTAACATAATAAGACCGAGAATTAATGCGGAAATTGATGTGATAATCGGGACGAACCGCTTACCCGCAAAGAATCCGAGGTACTGCGGAAGTTCAATTTTATAAAACTTGTTGAACAATAACGCGGCCAGAACCCCGACGATAATACCGCCGAACACGCCCGTCGCCAAAGTGGGTATCCCCAGCATGTTAATATAGGCCGGATGGTTTTCCGCAAAAAACTTTGCCCGTTCAATTTTGTCAGACGGAATACTGCCGTTTGCCATAAGCACGGCGCTCATGGATACGTTCATGACCAAGTATCCGATAATAGCCGCGATTCCGGCAACACCGTCTCCGTTGGCAAGACCGATCGCAACCCCTACTGCAAAAAGAAGCGGCAGGTTGTCAAATACGATTTGGCCGGCGCTTTCCATAACGTTCGCCACAAGCTGAACGTTATCATTGCTTAAGAAATGCATGACTTGAATCATATCTTTGTTCTGCATGGCATTCCCTAACGCAAGCAAGATCCCCGCAGCCGGTAAAATCGCAACCGGAAGCATAAGAGCACGGCCGATTTTCTGGAGAACGCCGAATAATGCTTTAAACATAAAAGATGTACCTCCTCTGTTAGCTAGTGTGACCTTACAGCGAAAATTCATGACAACGAATTCACTGGCGCAAGTCTTCAGTTTAACCGTTTACATTTGCCCTTTTACACAACAAAAAAGGCATGAGTAAAAAGGGTGTGCAAAATAACGGGATCGTTCTTCCCGTTTTTTACCCTCAATCACTCATGCCTGATCGAATCAGTGACACGTTTTTAAGGTTTCAACTGAAATTATGAAATTTTATTGGTTAATCGGTACAAATGAAGCGTGAGATAAACCGCTTCCGCCTCATGAACTGGTTTTTTCAGTATTTGCTGCAAGATTTTTATCAGTTTCCAAGCAGTATTGTAGCATAGCGGGTATTCATTTTTCAATAATAACATTAACTTTTCTGGTTCTTTTGTCTGCTCTTCCCGATTAATCCTGTCTATGGTAAATCTGATATGCCGGATCAGCCGCAAATAGTGGACGCTTTCTTTATTCACTTTCATCTGGAAAGATTCCTCAATCACCTGAACGAGCCGGGACATCAGCTGTGAATGCTGATTGACCTCTGAAAGGGGCCGATTACTCAGGGCGGAGTGGATATGCAGAGCGATAAAGCCGATCTCTCCTTCCGGAAGGCAGATTCCCGTCTTTTCATTAATCATGCCGACGACTTCACGGGCAATTTGGAATTCTTCCGGATAAAGCGTTTCGGTTTCCATGAGAAACGGGTTTTTAATGTCAAAACCCTGCTTCAGCCGCTTTACCGCAAAGGCGATATGGTCAGTCAGCGCAATATGGATGTGCTCATTTAACGGTTGGCTTGTCCGCTTCTTGATATGATAAATGACGTCATTGGAGATGTCGACAAGTGTCTCGTCCACATAACCGAGGAGCTTTTTAAATTGTTTTTGTTCTTTTTCATCCTTTAAGATGAACATCTTGTCATACCCTTTATCTTCAATGACATCCGCTTGTTTTTTTCCAAAGCCGATCCCTTTTCCGATTAAGACGACCTCATTGTATCTATCATGTGTTGCGATGAGCACATTGTTATTTAATACCTTTTCAACTGTAAAGGACCCCTTCATGATCCTCAGCTCCTTTGTCATTCAATACATCATATCGTACAAAACGAACGGAAAGCGCGTCAATTCTTTTTTTAGACGGTTGATCGTTCAATAAGGCGGTAATCAAGAACTTTCCTTGCCGGAGGCCCGCCGCTGATCCGGTTCTCAAGCATGTGAAAAGCCTGATTTCCCATTTCTTTTGTTTGTATATCTATTGTGGAAATACCTAACATCTTGCTGATATCATGATTGTCGATGCTCAAAATCGCAAGCTCTTCCGGGATGCGTGTCCCATTTGCCTTGGCTTCAAGGTAAAGACCTGCGGATACTTGATCATTCGCCGCAAACAGCGCAGTCGGTTTGTCATCCCAGCTCTTCCATCTATGAAAAAGGGCTTTCCCGTCAAGCAGCGTCAGCGCCTTTTCCACAACCAGCTCTTCTCTGTAAGGCTGCCCGGTCTTATTCAGCGCCTCTTTGTATGCGGCAATGCGGACTTGACTGTTTTTTCCCTTTTTTCTGGCCAGGCTGATCGCTATTTTCCGGTGTCCCTTTTCTATCAGATAATCCAGACCGTGCCGAAATGCTTCCCGATGCGGATTACTGATGGAGGAAAGTCCTGCCGCATCAGTGTACTGGCAGAGGATGAGAGGTTCTTTCACGGTAAGCAGATGCTCATCAGGAATTGCTTTGGAGCAGATAATCAGGCCGTCCACTTGGCGCTCCTGTAATTGTGATAAGGCAAAACATTCTTTTTGCTGCTGATAATCTGTCTGGTATAAAGAAAGATGCACGCCTGACGCTTCGGCAGCCTCGGCAATACCTGCAACAAGGTCTGCAAAATACGGAAGATTCACCGACGGAAGCACAACGCCGATCATATCGGAAAAACCTTTGGATAAATGCACAGCATGAATGTTGCGCGTATATCCGAGCGATTGCATCGCTTTTTTCACTCTTTCTCTTTTGTCCTTACTTACATAAGGATGATCGTTTAAAACTCTTGATACCGTTGTAACAGAAACCCCGGCAGCGCCGGCAATGTCTCTGATCGTAGCCATTGCGTCCCCCCTTTCTTTTTTTCCCTTGATCTGGAATGCGTTTCATACAGTAAGCTAGAAACAGATACATCCTATTCGTTTGAAAGGAGAAGAACAGCGATGGGGATTCTTTGCTTAATCGGTTTGTGTCTGGCCATACTCGGCGGCAGTTACCTTGCCCTGCGGCCCCTGAATGAAAAGCATGAAATCAAACCATTTCAGCATTTTGATGATTTTTTCATTTAAAAGGTGATAAAAAAGGACGCTGCGTTCCAGAACCGTCCTTTTTTATCACAAAGCTTTCTATTTCAGAATCGTTAATTCTTTCGGATACTGCGTTAATGCTTCGGCGCCGTCTTTTGTGACGAACACATCGTCTTCAATACGCACGCCGCCGACATCCGGCACGTAAATCCCCGGTTCTATCGTGTAGACCATGCCTTCTTTGAGGAGTGTGTCGTTCGCGCTGCTCATTGATGGATATTCGTGAACCGAAATCCCGAGTCCGTGGCCGAGGCGGTGCGGGAAATAGTCTCCGTATCCGGCTTTTTCAATAATGCCGCGGGCTTTTAAATCAAGATCGCCGATTCTGACACCTGGTTTGCTTAATTGAAGCGCCGCCTGTTCAGCTTTAAGCACCGTTTCGTAAATCTCTTCCTGTTTCGGGCTGATTGATTGGTATGCGAATGTTCTCGTAATGTCTGAACAGTAGCCGTCAATAATAACGCCCAGATCAAACAGAACGAAATCGCCTTTTTTCAACCGGTCTGCACCCGGATTCCCATGGGGCTGGCCTGATTTTTCCCCGAACAGCACCATCGTTGAAAATGACATGCCCTGCACACCTTTTTTCTTCAGCTCAAACTCAATCTGCGCGAGTACTTCCGTTTCACTCACACCCTCTTTAAGCGCCGCGACACCGACTTCAACTCCGTAATCCGCGAGTTTTGCCGCTTCCCTGAGAATGCTGATTTCCTTCTCATCTTTCACGAGACGGAATTGGTTTAGCGTTTCTTCTGCCGAAACAAATGCCGCGCCCCCTGAAGCTTGTTTGAGCTGTTCTGAGCGGGAAAGAGAGATCGAATCCTTTTCAACCGCGATGGAATCAAGCCGCACATTTCGTTTTGTGAGCTCGGCTTTGATCAGCTCCCACGGATCTTCGTGATCGCTGTAGCCGATAATACCATGCTCCCACCCGGTGCTGCGGGCTTGTCCGGCTTCCATTCCCGGACAAACGAAAAACGGCTCCTGTTCCTGAAACAGGAACAATCCCATTAACCGCTCATGCGGATCTGTGTAAAAATCAGTTAAATAAAATACGTTTTCCTTTGTATGTATAAATGCCGCATCATGTCCTTCTTTTTTCAGCCAAGATGAAACACGTTCTAATCTGTTCATTTTTTGCTTTTCCTCCTTACCAAAGTGACTCTTTATTCATTCTATCAGTTTTCCGGCGTTTATGCTGTGAACGAACATTAAAAAAACAGCCGCCCGATGTGCGGCTGTCATGTTTATTTTAATAATCTCAGTCCGTTCAGTATGACCAGAATCGTGCTCCCCTCATGCCCGATCACACCAAACGGCAGTTCCATCACCTGCAGAAAGTTAGCGCAGATCAAAAGGCAGATGACCGCGAGCGAGAAAACAATATTCTGCTTAATAATCCGGTTCATTTTCCTTGAGAGTCTGCACATTTTCACAAGCTTGTGAAGATCATTTTTCATAAGGACTAAGTCAGCCGTTTCAAGAGCCACGTCCGTTCCCCCGCCCATCGCAATACCGACGTCAGCGGTTTTCAGAGCGGGCGCGTCATTAATGCCGTCCCCCACCATGGCGATTGTGCCGTACGTTTCTTTCAGCTTCTTCACTTCCTTTGCCTTTTGGTCCGGCAGACAATCGGCAACAACCGTCGTCATGCCCGCCTCTTTTGCAATGGCAGCCGCAGTTTCAGACTGATCGCCGGTGAGCATGGCTGTTTGAATGCCCAGTGATTCAAGCTCAGCCATCACGGCTTTGGCTTCAGGTCGGATTTGATCCTTTAAGGCGAAGCAGCCCGCAATCCGGTCATCTTTTTTAACAAAGACCCGTGTAAAACCTTTATCCTTTAATTCTTTTCCCGATGTCTGCAAAAAAGCATCTGCCGCATCTTCACCTGCAAACCCCGCTTTTCCGACCATCCATTTGACGCCTTCTATTTCAGCCTGAACACCGAATCCGGACGTCTCGTCAATCGATAGATGTCCTGCGGGCGCGGCGCCCCGGCTTTCGGCAAATTCAGCTATCGCTTTTGCAAGCGGGTGGCTTGATTGCTTTTCCATCGCATACACCGCCTGCATGATCTCATCTTCACTCACATGTTCCGCAGCTTGAAATGCCGCGACTGCCGGCTGTCCCTTTGTTACCGTGCCGGTTTTGTCAAAAGCGATCATCCGGACGCTTCCCAGCTGCTCTAAAAACACACTTCCTTTAACCAATAATCCGTTGCGGGCCCCATTTGAGATAAGGGAAAGCGCAGCGGGCATAATAGAAGCGACAAGCGCGCACGGGGAGGCGACCACCATAAACACCATCGCCCTGTAAAAGGTTTCACTCCAGCTCCAGGCTAAAGCGAAATGAGGAATGAATAAAAGCAAAGCCACGGCTAACAGCACGCCTTTTACATAGACACTTTCGAATCGTTCAATAAATGCCTGAGCCGGTGACACGCTGTTTTGGGCTGATTCCACCAGCCGGATGATTTTTCTGAATAAAGACTGTTCATTTGTTTTCGTCACACGGACCGTTAAGGAGCCGTTTCCGTTTACCGTTCCTGTAAACACAGAATCTCCTGCTGTTTTTTCCGCCGGCATCGCTTCACCCGTCAGCGCCGATTCATCGAGGCTCGTCACGCCAGACTCAATGATCCCGTCTGCTGCTACGCGTTCGCCCGGCTTAATGACGATCATGTCACCGATCTTAAGTTCAGCAGCCGGCACCCGCTTTTCCCGTCCGTCCGCAAGCAGTGTCGCTTCCTCCGGTTCCAGTTTCATTAAAGATGTTAAATCACGGCTGCTTTTATTCATCGTATATGTTTCGAGCGCGCCGCTTAACGAAAAAATAAAGATAAGAACAGCGCCTTCAGCCCAATAACCGATCAGGGCGGAGCCGACAGCCGCAAAAATCATCAGCAGTTCCACATTTAACGCCTTCGTCTCAATGGTATCCTCAATTCCCTCTTTCGCTTTTGCAAATCCCCCGATCAGGAAGGCAAGGATATACAAAGTGACGGACAGGCCTTTTGTTTCGGTAAAAAACCAGGCCGCAAGAATAAGGACGCCGGATACGAGCGCCGCAATGAGTTCTGCATGCTGGAGCCACTTTTTTCCGGCCCGCTCTTCTTGTATGTGCTGTTGTGAATGGGTTTGTGTCATCACTTGTTCATTCATTATGAATTCTCCTCTCTAATTGAGAACGCAAATCATCTTCAATTCCCCGATAAAAGCAAAACAGCCGCCTGACAGGCAGCATTTTCACAGTGTTATCGCAGTGTTTTCTTTATTATAGCATGCCGGCGGAAGATTTCAATTGTAATTGTTTTAATTTCTTTTTGATAATAATTATCATTAGTGTTTCTTCAGCTGTTCATTATATGCAAAAAAGGTGCGGGAGGAATTCCTCCCGCACCTTTTTATTTCTCTGACCATTCTTTTAATTGTGAGGCGGTCATCGGACCGACGATCTTTTTTTCGATTTCTCCTTTTTCATTCAGCAGAAATGACGTGGGAATCGTCATGACATCGTATTCCTTCATAAGCTCGCCTTTCGTGTCAAGAACAATCGGGAATGTGAGATGGTGCTGACTGACAAAGTTTTGAACGGTATTTTTATTTCGCTCGGCATTCATCAAATTTACCGTTACAAGGCTTACATCATCGGACTGATGCTGTTCAAAATACGTTTGGAACTGCGGCAGTTCTTTTTTGCACGGCGGACACCACGATGTCCAAAAATGCAATATCGTTTTCCGCCCTTTATTCGGAATCGATATCTCGTCTCCTTCAATCGTCTTCATCAGAAACACGGCGGGAACTGCCTGTTTTTCTGATGAGGCTTTTGCTTCAGGCATCCAGACGGCGGCAGCTATCAAAAGGACTGCACATACAATTAGGCGGTTTTTATGCATATGATCTTCCTTTCACGCGTTTCGGATAGCTTGCCCTTCCTTATTGAAATGTATCAGCCTTTTCAGCTTTCGATCCGGGGCGCTGTTCTTCCGCCGCCCGTCAAAAACACGGAGACACCGAGGTCTTTGCAGATCGTCGCGTAATGTAAACTTGTCAGAAGAATCATGCCGGTATTCATGCCGAGTATAATGCCGAGCATTTGCAATTCCGGCATAGAACCGAGCACATACATCATCGAAAGCCCCACAATGCTGCTCCATACGTTATGATAAAACGCCGTTTTCACGTGGCCGATACCGATCAGACAGGCCTGAAGCGGCATCACAAACAGATGAAAAAGAAAAAACGGCCACAAAAGCTGCAAATAATACTGCGCTTCCGGAGACTGAAAAAACAAATGGGTCAGCGGGCCCGCGAACTGAAACATGACCCAGACTGCCGGAATGCCGTAGCCGAATGTAATAAAAATCGCTTGTCTCAGCCGTTTCAGCACAATATCATATTGGGACAGCGCATACGCTTCTGAAATGCTGGGAATCATGACGACCATCAGCGAATGGGCGATAAATGCGGGAAACGAACCGATTGTCATTGCTACACCGGCAAGCATGCCGTATTGATCAATCGCGGCTGTCCCGGCTGCCCCGGACGCCAGCAGCGCTCCTTTAACCAAGAAGGGTTCAATTGCGTTTGTCACCGCATGAAATATACGAAGTCCCGTTGTCGGGATGGATACGGCCAGGAGGCGTTTCCGCACGTCTTTCCCGCGAAGATGAATGTGCTGATGGCCGGAAAGCGCCCTCCGCGCCAAAATAAACTGCGTATACAAGTAAACGAACACCACGACATCGCTTGCGACCAGCACAAATAACGAAATGAGCACGGCCATATCAATTTCAAAAGAGTACCATTGAAAAAAGATAAACAGACAAAGCACTTGAATGATTTTTTTCAAGACATGCGCAACCGCGATTTTTCCCATTTGCTGCACACCCATAAAATAACCTCTGGCGATGGATGTAAAAGCGACGACTGGAATCAGCCCGATGACAATCCCTTTAATAAACGGGTGATACGTATCGAATACAGGAATGAACGGCAGCGCGATGCTTGCGGCCGCGGTTGAAAACGCGGTAAAAACGGCGGTCATTCTGAAGGCATGCCGGAGCATGCTTTCATGCAGCTTCTGATTGGATTCCGCGATGAATTTTGAAATGGAGATCGGAAGCTCCAGACTGGCGATGACGATAATTAAAAAAATGGTGGGCAGAATGCTCATGTAAAGTCCCATCCCATGCTCGCCAAGCTCCCGCGCCAGTATCATATTCACGACAAATTCCAGACATTCCGCGAAAAAGGCGGCGATGGATAAAAGAATGATCCCTTTCACAAATCGATTCATGGTGTCTCTCCTTGTCTCTCGTTCTTCCATCATCATATGAGACAAGTTCTGAAAATATTTTCGATTTCTCAAAATTGAAAAAAGCATAGCCGGGATATTTTTGATCCCGCTATGCTTACATCGCAAATACGTGTCTGCCGATCCGTTCGATAATTTTTCGGGAACGGATCCAGTGGTCAGATGCCGTTTTCGGATTGTAGAAAAACAACGCGTTCGTTTCTCTGCCCGGATGGTCAAGCGCCTCATTTGCGGCGGCGATGGAATCCTTATCCGGCTTTTGATTAATGCTTCCGTTTGCTACCGGTTCAAATGCATTCCTTTGATAGATCACACCCCGAATGGTATCCGGGAAGCCGTTTTTTTCAGTCCGGTTCAGCACTACGCTGGCTACCGCAACCTTCCCTTTATAAGACTCACCCTTCGCTTCTGCGTGAACGAGACGCGACAGAAGTTGTCTGTCAGCGCGGGAATACGTTTTTTTCGGCGGCTGATAAGCCGTCTCCTCCGGTTTGGCTTCCTTCTCTTGGTGAGATGACAGCTTTATCGGTTGGATAGAATGCTTATGATCCGTTTTTGAAAGCTTCGGAACCGAGCTTTTTTTATTTAAATCAGCAACCAGTGTGCTGGGTTCTTGCTTTGGCTTCTTCGCAAAAGTAAACAGAGCTTCTGTATGTTCAATTTTTGATGCAGGCATAAAACATAGAAAAAAGACAGCCAAGGCAGCAAATTTTGTCGTCATACGATTTCCTCCTTAAATACTTCACTACCTTAACAAGAGCTGTGCGCAAATTCACGGTTAAAGATTTTCCAGTGCTCCCAATCAGCTTTTATGATGGAAAAAGTTCGTTAACAGCCTTGTTATTGGCAGGAAAACAGCCATCATTTTCACAACATTAACCAAATAGCAGTAAAAGTATCCATCGGAGGGATTTTACATTTTGTTTACATCTGTTACAGCAAGATGAAATGAGAAACCAAAAAACAAAAAAAGACTCCTCAAGTGCGAGGAGCCGTCAGCTTCTTGGCTGTTCTAAATACTGGAAGATAACATCTCCGCCCTGCTGTGCAATACCACGGAAATGCTTAAAATCTTCCTGCTTCGATAAAACTGCTCGAAATGCAAGAAAATGTTCTTTCTGCACCCTGAATTCTTTGATTTCACCGGTGCGCATTTGGTTGATAGATTCTGAAATTTCCTCAGGCAGCAACGAACACAGCCTCCTTTTCTCGGCTTTTTCCCGAAAATCAATATACCATCTTTCCCCCGCCGGGACAATGATTGAGCGGGCTGATACCCATATCGCTTTACTTCTTAAAGAAAATACTGCAAAATATTTTCAAACAGGATTTATGATAAAGGAGAGGAAGCTCGTGAAAATTGCTAAGGTTGGAAACGTCATTGAATTTAAAAACGGATTAACCGGTATTGTTGAAAAAGTAAATGAAAACTCCGTCATCGTTGATGTAACCATCATGGATAATTATCGTGACCTTGAACTAGATTCCCTCACTGTCGTCAACCATAAGAATTATAAAATCATCAGAGACTCCTATTAAACCCCCCGAACATCCGAACCATTTACATATCCCGCACAAAAGCTGCCGCCCGGCAGCTTTTTCAAATGAATTCAGATCTCGGTCATTTCTACAAAAAAATCACCGGTCTCGCCTTTATTGTAAAGATTTGTGACGGATGTATGGTAGTTGGTTATTTTACCGCGGAATTCAAGCCCGCGCTCGGGCGCCTTGATGTCAAATGTTTTTTCATACAAAAGGACGGCAATATCATGATACGTTTCAGAGGTCACCTTCAATACAAATGAAATCATGCGGCCGTTTTTACCCGCACTTTCTTTACAATCATACATTTTCAGCCTTACACCGTTTAACTCTAACGGCTCCATAACGAACACTCCTTCTTTTTACAGGACATGCTATCATGCTGACCATTCCTTTACAATTGATCCGCTCCGAATGAGAAAAAACAGCGCAGGCCTTTACAAACATACGTTCCCTATTTTATAATGAAACAGACGAGCTGCCATCCAGCACCCGTCACGTAATGAAGCGGCGAGTACACTCCCCCCGGGTTTACTCGTCTTTTTCTTTTCTCCAAATAATCTCTCTTTTCCTTATAGAAGTTCTGTGCAAATATCATGCACCTTTTTGGCTGCGCGGCACAGACGAAAAATACCCCCGCTTAAAAGGCGGGGGTACTTAGGTTATATTCCGAGACTGTACTCCGTCTGAAAATTAACGGTTGTCAATCGTCTCCCGATACATATCATGATTCATCATCCGATGTTCGGCCATTTTTTCATATTTTGTTCCCGGTCTGCCGTAGTTTGTATACGGGGTCAATGGAGATTCCGCCTCTTGGCGTGAATTTGCCCCATACTTCAATGTAGCGGGGTCCATTAATTCGATCAAGTCATTCATAATGATGTTCATGCAGTCCTCGTGGAAGAAAAGGCAGGTCAGAGTCTTGTCCCATAAGTACTTGCTCTAGACATTAATCATGAAGTCACACCAATTTCACACCTTACCAAACGATTGATTTTAACCTTTTTTGGGGACTATTTGTAATCTCTGCGCAGTGAAATTATACCTGTGCTAGCCCGCCATCTACGAACAATTCAACACCCGTCAAGTAACTGCTTTCGTCTGAAGCAAGGAAAGATACAGCGTTTGCTACTTCTTCAGGTGTCCCAACTTTTCCAGCTGGAACAGTATTTCTGGTATTTTCCATTGCTCCTTCAAGTGCATCACCAAAAAGCTCATCGTATGCAGGTGTAAGAATAGCTCCTGGACTAACCACATTTACACGGATTTCAGTACCTTTTAGGTCAAGAATCCAGTTGCGAACTAGTGCTCTTAATGCTGCTTTAGATGCTCCATATACACTAAACGCTGGGTTGCCAATTGATCCAGCAGTAGAGCCCGTTACAATAATAGAACCTGCTTTGTCCGGGAATAGTGATAACGCTTTTTGAACAGTAAAGATGGTTCCTTTAACGTTAATGTCGAACGTTCTATCAACCTGCTCTTCAGTAATTTCACCTAATGGAAGGAAGTTGCCGATGCCTGCATTAGCAAAAAGAATGTCCAACTTACCTTTTTCCTGCTTTATAATGTCATATAGTTTGTCTAAGTCTTCAAGCTTAGAAATATCACCTTGAACACCGGTTACATTCTTGCCAATTTGGTTAACAGCTTGATCAAGTTCGTTTTGTCTGCGTCCCGTGATATAAACATATGCACCTTCGTTTACAAATTTTTGTGCTGTAGCAAGACCAATCCCACTTGTTCCACCCGTTACAAGCGCTATTTTACCTTCAAATTTACCCATACTTAATACTCCTTTAGAATTCATTTTATTTTATGTCTAGTACCTTTAAGTACTTGAAGAACAACTTACAAGATATAGTATCCTTCAGTAAGCACATTATCGGAAGTACCCACTTTTTTGTGATATAGTAACTAAAAAGTAATAAATGTGGAATGGAGAGCTTTAGACATGAAAAAATTTAGCTGTGGGTTTGAAGTGACAAAGGAAGTCATTGGCGGAAAATGGAAAGGCCTTGTATTATACTTTTTAATGAATGGACCAAAGAGAACGAGTGAATTAAAGCGCATTATCCCAAATATAACTCAGAAAATGCTGATTCAAACACTTAGAGAGCTTGAAGCCAGTGGACTTGTGAGCAGAAAGATGTATAATCAAGTACCGCCGAAGGTTGAATATTCATCCACTGAACTTGGAGAATCTCTTAAACCTATCTTGCAGGAGCTCTGTCAATGGGGAAGCCATTATGCGGAGCAAGAGTATGCAGAAGGTGAATATGAAATTGTACGTTAGGATTGATGTAGCTGCTGAAGTAAATGCTAAACAACTTCAATACCATCGCCTAACAGATGAAGAACAGTCAGAAATAAATGAGATATTCAATTTTGAAAGTGAAGTTCTAATAAGAAGTGTCATGGACTATATTCAGGAGAACTTTGATGAAATTCAAAAAAGAGCTGTTTCAAATGTTAAAGAGAAGGTTCAGAAACTTAGCCAAAAAATAAATGAAGATATTGATAATAATATTTAATGCCTATGATCTCTAGATAGGCATTTTTTCTTTCGGATAAAGAAGAAAAGACGTACAAATTGTACGCCTTAATCTGCTTCTGTACTATCAATTTTTCACTGCATAAAAGTCACAGTTCAGGTTGCACCAGGTCACACTTTTATTGAGCTTAGTGCAGGTCACACTCCGGTCACTTCGTTTCACACTCCGTATCACACAACGGAATAATTACCGATTATCAATTGTTTCCGGATACATATCATGATTCATCATCCGATGTTCGGCCATTTTTTCATATTTTGTTCCCGGTCTGCCGTAGTTTGTATACGGGTCAATCGAGATTCCGCCTCTTGGCGTGAATTTGCCCCATACTTCAATGTAGCGGGGGTCCATTAATTCGATCAAATCATTCATGATGATGTTCATGCAGTCCTCGTGGAAATCTCCGTGGTTGCGGAAGCTGAAAAGATACAGCTTCAGCGATTTGCTTTCCACCATTTTTTCGTCCGGAATATAGCTGATGTAGATGGTTGCGAAGTCCGGCTGTCCCGTTTTCGGGCAAAGCGATGTAAATTCCGGACAGTTGAATTTAACGAAATAATCACGGTTCACGTGTTTATTCGGAAATGATTCCAAAACCTCCGGCGCATATTCAAATAAATAGTTTGTCCCTTGATTTCCCAGGAGCGTAACTCCTTCTAATTCTGATTCTTTTCTTGTCATATAAATCTCCCTTTCTATTAAACTCCCCGTTTATTGCCCCAAAGCAATGTATGCAGCTGAGGCAGGACTCTGACGAGATTCAGATCCGAATCGGCTGAAACCTTATCAACGAGTGTTTCGTATTTTCCGAGCAGATGTGCGATCAATGCCCGGTCGTCCGTCGTATGGACGTTATCGTTTCCGACCTGAAGATAAAACGGGATATTCGGATACCGCTTGTGCACGGTTTTCGCGAATTGCAGATCTTCATCATTAAAAATGACGACCTTTAAGCTGACCGCGTTAAGCCTTTCTGCCGCATCAAGCGAAGACACAATGTGATCGAGCTTTGCAAAATCGGTTGTCATCCCCGAACTTGGCGGCTTCGGTGAAATCGTCAGGTCGTTAATCATTGTGAACCAATCCTGATAGACCGTTCCCTGCGTTTCTAAAGCGGCGCGCACCCCGTGCTCTTTCAGCAGCAGAATCAGCGCGTCAAGCTGCTTTAACAGCGCCGGGTTTCCTCCTGAGATGGTGACATGGGAAAAGGCGTCTCCGCCGATTTCTCTCAGCTCGCGGTAAATGTCTTCCGCCGTCATCCAGCGGATATCTTTTTTGGCTGAGCCGTCCCATGTAAAAGCGGAGTCGCACCAGCTGCAGGAGTAGTCGCAGCCCGCCGTGCGGACGAACATGGTTTTCTGGCCGATAACCATGCCCTCCCCTTGTATCGTCGGTCCGAAAATTTCTAATACCGGAATTCCTTTAGCCATTCCTATCACCTTTTTTCGGGCGGTATACGCAATAGCTTGTCGGGGTTTCCCTGACAAAAATCTGCACGCAGACCGGCTGATTCTCCAGTGTTTCAAGGTAGGACTGCACCTTATCGTAAATCGTTTTGGCCACGACCTCGGTCGTCGGCAGTGAATATCTGTCATCATCAGCAGAAAACTCGTCATGGTCATTCAGCAATGTATGGTCATAAGCGCCGTGCACCAATTTCTTCAGCACGCTGAAATTAACGAGAAAGCCTGAATCGTCCAGTTCATCCCCCGCAACTGTAATATTTACTGTATACGTGTGCCCGTGGACTCTGCTGCACGCTCCGGCGCTTTCGCGGGGAATAAAGTGCGCGGCTGAGATGTGCATATCCTTATTCAACTCAAACGAATAAGGATGCTGAACCTGCGGGTAAATTTGAGAAAGCAATTAGTTCCGCTCTCCTTTCATTTTCATATATTCATCATATCCTTTATTGCGGAGCAGGCATGCCGGGCATTCGCCGCATCCGTCCGCAATGATGCCGTTATAGCAAGTCAGTGTGTTATTCTTTACAAAATCAAGCGCGCCGAGCTCATCCGCAAGTTTCCACGTTTCTGCTTTGTTCAGCCACATAAGCGGCGTATGAATGACGAACGGCTTTTCCATCGCCAGGTTGACGGTGACGTTGCAGGATTTGACAAACTCGTCACGGCAGTCCGGGTAGCCGCTGAAATCAGTCTCGCAAACACCGGTGATAATGTGGCGCGCGCCGATTTGATATGCAAGAATCGATGCAAAGGATAAAAATACAAGGTTGCGTCCCGGTACAAAGGTTGTCGGCAGTTCCCCATCCTTCGCTTCAATTTCGATATCATCTCTTGTCAGCGCATTCGGCGCGAGCTGATTTAAAAGAGACATATCAAGCAAGTGATTTTTGACACCGAGCTTTTCGGCAATCGATTTTGCCACATCGATTTCTTCTTGGTGACGCTGATTATAATGGAATGTAACGGTTTCCACTTCTTCAAAGTTTTGCAAAGCCCATAATAAACAAGTCGTGCTGTCTTGGCCTCCGCTGAACACCACAACTGCTTTTTCTTTTTTCATGTCTTTCTCTCCCTTATCTATCATTCCATAAAAAAAGCGCCTTTTTCGGAGAAGGCGCCCTAAAAAACATAAAAAAACCGTATCCAAGGATACAGCTCGTCCTTAGTTTTTTATAGAGGGTGTAGCTAGAACCTCTCCCGCATCAATACGGATTTTCTTCTTTTTTCACTTTTGCTATCATACCATAATGTTGTTTCCCGTGACAATAAAAAAACAGCCTGAACCCTGTGTCAGGCTGCAAAAGCGGGATTAAGCCCCGCGTTTTTTCCCGGGAAATACCATCAGCGCAATCCCGATCAGAACAAATAAAGCAGGCCAGAAAACAGAAACCGGAATGATCGGCTGA
Organism: Bacillus sp. ChL18; assembly: GCF_026241425.1. Lineage (NCBI taxonomy): Bacteria > Bacillati > Bacillota > Bacilli > Caryophanales > Bacillaceae > Bacillus > Bacillus sp. ChL18. The sequence continues at coordinate 1,731,551 of NZ_JAPHWE010000001.1, forward strand.
TTCGTCATCATAAAAGAAAGTGCTGTCAAGGTCAGCACCGCAACCGGGATGAGCAGCGCCTTCTCTTTCCCGCCGAACAGCCACAGCTCAAATAAACCGAATGCCGTTGCAAGCAGATAAACAGGCCATGTCACACCGGAGTAGGACCAATTGGTTGCCGTTTCAAAGACAAACAAGATCCCCGTAATCAATAAGATGCCGCCCGGTACGAGAAGTCCCGCGTTTTTGACAGGTTTCGGGCCGAAAATCGGAATGTGAAAAGCGGCGCCCAGCAAAAGAATGAGAGCGGGCCAGCCGCGTTCGCTGATGACTTCATTTGCATTGGTGAATACGGCGAAAATGCCCGCGGCGCACAGAACCGCAGCAGCAGTCAAAAGCCCTCTTTGCCTTCTGCCGAACAGCCAGGCTTCAAACAGGCCGAACGCAACGGCAAAGAGGTAGACAGGCGATGTCACATTTGCGTATGTCCAATCCGTCAGCGTTTCAAACCATAACAACCCGCCCGTCACAAGCAAAATGCCGCCCGGAATAAGAAGGCCCGATCTTTTTTTCGGCTGCATAAAGGCAGCGGCGTGAAACAAAAGCGCAGCTGCGATGATCAAAAGCGGCCACAGCCCCGTCATCAGCATACCGGCAAAGCATAGTGCTCCCACGGCTGTCAGGATGAAAGCAGGAATCAATACACCTAACTTCCTCCCGCCGAAATACCACAGCTCAAACAGACCGAGAGCAGGCGCCCATATATAAACAGGCCACGTCACGCCTGAATACGTCCATCCCGTTGCCGTTTCAAAACAAAACAGGCAGCCCAGCACAAGAAACATACCGCCCGGAACGAGCAGTCCCGCCTGTTCAGGCGTTTTTTTCGCAAAAATAAATCCGGCGTGAAAACCTGCGGACATTATAATGAAAAGAAACGGCCACGCCGAACCTGCGGATATATGAATAACTCCCGCCTTCTGTAAAAAAAACGCAATGCCGATACAAATAAAAATAAATCCCAATAATACACGTCGAGCTTTCATCTCTTACTCCTCCCCATCATTTCCCAATTCATTATACAGAAATGCCAGGAAAAAAGAAGGGGAATTCCCAAAAAATACAGACATTTTCCTTATATCCTTATTTTTCTTTCGGGATTTTTTTGCAAATCAATGCGCCGATGAAAGCGAGGCTCACATATCCAAACACCGGATAAACGGTGGAAATCAGCTGTCCGTAGCCGATTTGGCTGATAATGAAAGCAAACGCCAAAATGCCGCCGTAAATATATGTACTTCTTATATGAAGAAAACTGTTTAATTGTTTTTCCAATCCGTATAAATTGCCGATGACCGACGTAAACACTTCCCCGAAAATAATAAACAAATAAATGATATGAAGCGAACGCGAATACGAATAGACAACTTGAGCCATCGGAATGTCAAACTCCAGCACATCCGGCAGCACCGATAATGATAAAAAACTCGCGGCAAGCACCAGTGTCAACAGAACGCCGCCTAAATAAGCCCCCCTTCTGATCACCTTCTCTGAAGACATTTCATTCGCAAGCGGCACAAGGACGGCTTGGGCGAGCGATAAATTTAACGCGCCATAAGAGACGGCGGACAAAAGCCAATTCCACTTGTCAGGCCATACCCATTCGTCCGCGTTTCTCGTGCTTGTAAATACAAATGAATCAGCTGTCACGATAAAAGAGAAAGAAATTAAAAGCGGCACAACCAATATATTGACGCCGAACACACCTTTAACGCCGCTTGTCATGACGGCAAAGCTCAGTACGATCGTCAGAAGGATCCCCGCTTGTGCGGGCCAGCCAAGCTGTTCATGAAACAGCGCTCCAGCTCCGGACAGCATGACAGAGGTCACTCCCAGCAATATAAACATCATAAACATGTTTACGGCGCGGCCGATGGACTGGCCGAATAAATATGTGTTCAATTCCTGATAAGATGCTGCGTGAATCCGTTTGGAAATGATCATGATTTTGGCGCCTAAATATGTAAACATCAGACCGCTTACCACGATACCCAACAGACCGATCCAGCCAAACTTCAGAAAAAACTCAACGATTTCCCGTCCCGTGGCAAAACCGGCTCCTACAACCGTGCCTACGTATACAAATGCAAGCTGACTCGCAGAACCTTTTGTTTGTCCCATTTCACCCTCCGGCTAAGCGCAGATTTGTCCAGGCCTTTATATATGCTTATGAGACAAGTCGCCTGAAAAGACGAACAAATCGTCCTTCCCCGGAGAAAACAGATTCAGCTCTCTTCTCCAAGCAAAAATATTGAAAGAAAAAAAGGGCCGGCGTATACTCTTCATCAAGAAAGGTCAAAGCATTTCATTTCCTTTCTGACTATATTGGTCAAAAATAATCAGACCTCACAAATATCACTTATCATGCTGTAAACATTTATTTTTCAGGGGTTAAAACAAAACACTTGAAAGTCAAAGAAGGTCAGAGTATACTATTAATCAAAGAAGGTCAAAGTTAAGACCTTATTTTCTAATTCATTTGGTCAAAGATGATCAAACATTTTCCGAGGAGGTTTTGGCAAATGCGTTGTCAACATTGTCAGAAAAACGAGGCGACGATTCGCCTGAACATGCAAGTCAATTCCATTCAAAAACAATTCGTTTTATGTGAAACATGTTATACAGAATTAACCCGAAAACCGTCTATGAGCATGGGGCCGCAATCATTCGGATTCCCGTTTGAGCAAGGTTTCGCTCCCAATCAAAATAAACAGCAGGCCGGCCCTGAAAAAGGCCTGCTCGACGAGCTCGCTCAAAACGTCACAAACGGCGCAAAAGCAGGTCTGATTGACCCTGTGATCGGCCGCGATAATGAAGTGGCGCGCGTAATTGAAATTTTGAACCGCCGGAATAAAAACAATCCGGTGCTGATCGGTGAGCCGGGCGTCGGTAAAACGGCTATTGCAGAAGGCCTCGCGCTTAAAATCGCTGAGGGCGATGTGCCGAACAAATTGAAAAACAAAGAGCTTTACCTGCTTGACGTCGCTTCTCTCGTCGCCAATACAGGGATCAGAGGCCAGTTTGAAGAAAGAATGAAACAATTAATGAACGAATTAAAAGAACGGAAAAACGTTATCTTGTTCATTGATGAGATTCACCTTCTTGTAGGCGCCGGCTCTGCCGAGGGATCAATGGATGCCGGGAACATCCTGAAACCGGCGCTTGCCCGAGGCGAGCTGCAGGTCATCGGGGCGACAACGCTGAAAGAGTACCGCCAGATTGAAAAAGATGCGGCGCTTGAAAGACGCTTCCAGCCTGTCATGGTTCACGAGCCTACAATAGAACAAGCCATCAGCATTCTGGAAGGCATTAAAGATAAATACGAGAAATACCACGGCGTCACATTCAGCAATGAAGCGATAAACGCCTGTGTTACGCTTTCATCCCGTTACATTCAGGACCGCCACCTGCCGGATAAAGCGATCGACTTATTAGATGAAGCCGGCTCTAAGGCGAACCTGGAGCTTGATACCGTAAATGAAGAAGATGCGGCTGAGAGACTCAAAGCAATTGACGCGGAGAAAACAAAAGCGCTTCATGAAGAAAATTATGAGCTTGCCGCGAAACTGCGTGATGAAGAAGCGGCGTTGGAAAAGCAGCTGGCGCAAGAAGCTCCGGCCTCTTCAACTGAAATCGGGGCGGAGCATATTCAAGCCATCATTGAACAGAAAACAGGCATTCCGGTCGGAAAACTCCAAGCTGATGAACAAGTCAAAATGAAGGAACTTGAAGAGCATCTTCATCAGCGCGTCATCGGTCAGGAAAAAGCCGTGAAAAGAGTGGCGAAAGCGGTCAGACGAAGCCGCGCCGGCTTAAAATCCAAAAACAGACCTGTCGGCTCCTTCCTCTTTGTCGGACCGACCGGAGTCGGAAAAACCGAGTTATCAAAGACACTCGCAGATGAACTGTTCGGTACAAAAGATTCCATTATCCGTCTCGATATGAGTGAATACATGGAAAAACACGCCGTATCAAAAATTATCGGTTCACCGCCGGGATATGTCGGACACGATGAAGCCGGTCAATTAACGGAAAAAGTGCGCCGCAATCCGTACAGCATCGTGCTGCTCGATGAGATTGAAAAAGCCCACCCTGATGTCCAGCATATGTTTCTGCAGATTATGGAGGACGGCCGTCTGACCGACAGCCAGGGCAGAACGGTCAGCTTCAAAGATACCGTTTTGATTATGACAAGCAACGCTGGAACCGGCGAAAAACAGGTGAAAGTCGGATTCCAATCTGAAGAGAGCGTCCTGGAAGAACAAACGCTGATTGATTCACTGAGCGCGTTCTTCAAACCGGAGTTTTTAAACCGGTTTGACAGCATTATTGAATTCCAATCCCTGAAAAAAGAACATCTCGTGAAAATCGTCAGCCTGCTTCTCACAGAGCTTGAAGACACATTAAAAGAGCGCGGCATCAGCCTGAACGTCACCGATGATGCGAAAGAAAAAATCGCTGAAATCGGCTACCACCCAGCTTTCGGAGCACGCCCGCTCAGAAGAACCATCCAAGAATTGATCGAGGACGAAATGACAGATCTCTTATTGGATGACAACGAAATAAAAGCCTTCCATGTCGTAATGGAAGAGGACGGCATCAAAGTCCGGGCACAATAAGAAAAAAGCGGTTCCCTCCTCGCGGGGAGCCGCTTTTTTGTTTCTTTCTCCATGCCGGAAGGGAGAAACTGTGAAGAATTCGGGAACAATTTCTCAATCACCCTAAAGTTCCATGCACTGCCACCGATATTAACCATAGAAAGCTAGTATAAAGGATTTGGTGAAAACTATGGATAAAACATCGATTATCGGTATCATCCTCGCCTTGATTGCTTTAAGCGTGGGCATGGTGCTGAAAGGGGTCAGCTTAAGCGCACTCGCTAACCCGGCAGCTATTCTGATTATTTTGTTCGGTACGATTTCTGCGGTGATCATCGCATTCCCCGGAAAAGAAATCAAAAAAGTGCCTGCCCTTTTTAAAGTGCTGTTTAAAGAAAACAAACAGCTGACAATTGCGCAATTAATTCCTATGTTCTCTCAATGGGCGCAAATCGCCAGACGTGAAGGTCTGCTCGCATTGGAAGCAAGCATTGAAGACGTGGATGACGCATTTTTGAAAAACGGCCTGAGCATGGCGGTTGACGGACAAAGCGCAGAATTTATCAGAGATATTATGACTGAGGAAGTTGAAGCGATGGAAGACAGACACCAGGCCGGCGCAGCCATCTTTACACAAGCCGGCACATATGCGCCGACACTCGGCGTTTTGGGTGCGGTCATCGGCCTTATCGCCGCTCTTTCCAACATGAACAATACCGAGGCGCTCGGACATGCCATCAGTGCGGCGTTTGTCGCCACCCTTCTCGGGATTTTCACAGGATATGTACTATGGCATCCCTTCGCCAACAAACTGAAACGCAAATCAAAGCAGGAAGTCAAACTGCGTGAAATCATGATCGAAGGCGTTCTGTCAGTGCTTGAAGGACAGGCCCCGAAAGTGATCGAACAAAAACTTCTCATGTATCTTCCTGCGAATGAACGCGCAAAAGTCGCTGAACAAGAAGGAGAGGCAAACAATGGCGAGAAAAAAGAAGAAGAAGCATGATGACGAGCATGTGGATGAGTCTTGGCTGATCCCGTACGCGGATTTGCTCACCCTTCTTTTGGCTCTGTTCATTGTATTGTTCGCCATGAGCTCGGTCGATGCGGCGAAATTCCAAATGCTGTCTAAATCATTTAACGCCGTGTTTACCGGAGGCACGGGTGTTCTTGAATATTCAAGCGTCACCCCTCCTGAAAACGAAAAAGACGGCGTTGATCAGTTAAAAAAAGACAAGGAAAAAGATAAAGAACAGAAAAAGAAAGAAAGAGAAGCAGCCGACCGCGAAGAACTTGAAGGCGTGCAAAAGCAAGTCAATCAATTTATAAAAAATAAAAAGCTTGAAACTCAGCTAGAAACAAAGCTGACTAAAGAAGGACTCTTAATTACGATTAAAGACAGTATCTTTTTTGATTCCGGACGGGCGGATATCCGTCAGGAAGATATTCCGCTTGCCAAGGAAATCTCGAATCTCCTTGTGCTGAATCCGCCGAGGAACATTATCATCAGCGGACATACGGACAATGTGCCGATTAAAAACTCACAATATCAATCTAACTGGCATTTAAGCGTCATGCGGGCCGTCAACTTCATGGCTATTCTCACGGAAAATCCGAAACTTGACGCAAAAGTATTCAGCGCCAAAGGTTTCGGAGAGTATAAACCGGCCGTGTCGAACAAAACCGCTGAAGGGCGCAGCAAAAACAGGCGCGTCGAGGTATTGATACAGCCTAGAAACGCCGCGACTGACCAAAATCAGTAATATAAAAAAGGAAGCCTTTCAAATGGCTTCCTTTTTTATTTCTGATGAAAATGTTTAGCGTTTAATCCCACTCTTTTCAGCATTTCCGTACACATTTCTATCTCTTCATCACTCAGCACACTGATCATTTCCTTAATTTCTTCAGCATGATCAGGGAAAATATCGTCCAAAAGACGGATTCCCTTTTCGGAAATCTGTGCGAAAGTCACTCTTCTGTCAGTCGGCGAGGCTTTTCTGATGAGAAGTTCTTTTTTCTCTAATTTGTCAACAACGTATGTAATACTTCCGCTCGCTAATAAAATTTTGTCGCCGATCTGCTGAAGCGGCTGGTTGCCTTTGTGGTACAGCAGCTCAAGCACCGCAAATTCCGTCGGGTTCAGACCGTGCTTATGAATATGTTTATTCATATGGTCGTTAATAGATCGGTACGCACGTGACAGTACAATAAATAATTTCAATGAGTTTTCTGTTTTATCCGTCATACATTCAATCATCCTTTTACAAAAGAAACCGTTACAGAGAAACATTAATAAACAAAATGAAAAATGTCAACAAAAATGTTTCCAAAATTTCTCTTCTTTTTGTCTGACCTTAATAAAATAATTTGTTTTTCTATCATTTTGGTTATTTTTTCTTATTAAAGAAGTATAAAGATGATATAATACCTCTATTCAAGTGTAATGTTGGAGCGATGCAGAGTGAATACATTTAAAGGTGCCCGGGGAAAGATCAAGCTTTATCTCATATTGGTGATCATCCCGGCACTTATTATCAGCTTTTTCATTTATGAAAAAGAAAAGCAGAAAATAGCCGATAAACACATACAGGAAGCCAGTATGATGCTCAACCTTCACCGCAATAAGCTCAATTATTTAATCGGTGAAACAAAAGCCCGGATGACAACACTTGCGATCGCTGTCGATAAGCCTGTCAATGAAGAAAAGATCATTGACATTCTCGATCAGGCTTTTGAGGATGAACCCAGATTCAGCGGACTGTATATGCTGAATTCCAAAGGTGATGTCATCGCAAGCACGACTGATCTGAAATCAAAGGTGAATTTGGCCGACAGACCGTATTTTACGAAGGCGAAAAAGACGAAAAAAACGGTCATCACAAATGACTACTCCAGCAGAATTACAGGCCAGCGCATCTTCACGATCTGCGTGCCGGTGTTAGACGCAAAACGGGAAGTCACGGATTATTTAGTAGCCGCCATACAAGTCGATTATTTGAGAAATATGATCAATATGCTGAGCCCTGACGTTTATGTCAAGGCAACCAATCAGAATAAAGTGATATTTGCCAGCGGACGGGCTGATCAATCAGAAGGTGTGAAACCGGTCAGCGGCTATCTGGATGATATTAATTGGAATATCAATGTTTATCCGAAACCGGTTGAGCTGAATGAGCTAACCAAAAGCGTGCTGCTGCCGATGTCCAGTATTGCCGTGCTGCTGAATATTCTGTTCATTCTCGTTCAATATTATCTGCTTAAGCGCAAGACCCAGCTGGAGCGCGCTCAAAATGAAGCGCAGAAATTGGAGCTGATCGGAACGCTTGCCGCCAGCACCGCCCATGAAATCCGCAACCCGCTTACAGGGATCAGCGGCTTCATTCAGCTTTTGCAGAAAAAATACAAATCGGAGGAAGATCAGCTGTATTTCTCAATTATTGAGCAGGAGATTAAACGGATCAATCAGATTGTCAGTGAGTTTTTAGTGCTTGGAAAACCCACTGCTGAACGGTTGGAAGTGAACTCGCTGCAGGATATTCTTGATGAGATTATGCCGATTATTTATTCTGAAGGGAATCTGTATAATGTGGAAGTGAATGTGGAGATTCTCGTCAATCGGCCGCTCAAGGTCAACTGCACGAAAGACCATATTAAACAGGTGATTTTAAATGTCGCGAAAAACGCTTTGGAATCCATGCAGGAAGGCGGCCGGCTGTCCATCTATTTAGAAGCCCGCGATCATAAAGCAGTCATTAAGGTGGCCGACAACGGAATGGGCATTTCTGAAGATATGCTTGAACACATTTTTCTTCCGTTTGTAACGTCAAAGGAAAAAGGCACCGGCCTCGGCCTTGTCGTATGTAAACGAATCATGCTGATGTACGGCGGTTCAATTGACATTCAAAGCGAAGTCGATAAGGGCACAGAGGTCACCATTACCCTCCCTGCCGCTTCTCGATGAAAAAAACACCCTGGATCGGGGTGTTTTTCATTTAAAGAAGGATATGTGTAAGAGGATATACCAGAGGAACGGCATCATGGCCGGCAGATAGTACGAGGCGCTTCGTGAGCCGTGCCAGCGGAAAAATGTGCTGACTGTACGCGGTCATCTTTCGGATGCGGCGCTTGATCAGGAAGCGCATTCAGTCTTCGTTATCTGTTTTATCATCAATCATTTGTTTGCTTCATATGCAGGCATGACGTCACCGCGGGAGAACAAGCCTATTTTCTTCACAAGGCCCTGTATTCCTTGGTGATGTGTGCGATCACGGTTTACCAGCTGCTGATACGCGTTCATCAGACAGTCCAGTTCCTGGCTGTGCCTGATCGTGTCATATCCTGTAAACCCTTGCCTGTTAGCCGCATCTATCATCATTTTTCTTTTTTTATCAATAGATACAAGCAATTTTTCTTGTTCAGAATAACTGCCCATTCACTTCACCCCTCACCGCTAAAAGAATAGGAAACAAGTTTGATTGGGTTATTGAGCATTATTACAGATTATACTTTATTTGTAAACATTTTTTTACTAAATAACTTATTTTTTCATTTCGTATTGGAATCTTTGCATGAATACGAGAATAATACCCATTCGGGTAATGATATAAACAGAATGCGGCATATTCAAGATTTAAAAAACAGCCACAGCTGACTTTACATTACAATAAAAAACCTCTCATGCCGGCGGGGGCATGAGAGGTTCGGGCGTCTATCAGTTTTGCACACTTTCATTCTCGTAAATCGGCACCCAGCCCTCAGTCGTCACGAAGATTCGGATTGCGACGACCCGGCGGTCTTCCTGAAGCGTAAAGTAGTGGCGGATGTTCTCCGGAACTGAAATCAAATCTCCCGGATTTAAACGGACGTCGAAAAATGTGCCGTCTTTGCCTTGAATGACGAAGATGCCGTGTCCGCTGACGATAAAGCGGACTTCATCATCCGTGTGGTGATGTTCTCTTTGGAAATTTTTTAATAATTCATCAAGATTCGGCGTGGTATCTGATAAAGAAATGACATCCTGAGACTGATATCCGCGCCGGGCTGAAATGTCCTGAATCTCCGTGTCAAACGCCGCGAGAATCCGTTCTTTTTCATCTTCGGTTAGATCGTATTTTTCCGAAAGCTCGGACGGAAGTTTTTCAATGTTCCACTGCTCATAGATCACCTCTTGTTCGTCTAAGAAGCGCGCTACTTCTTCCTGATGTTCAATGATCGTATTCTTTTCGTCATGAATTCTGATGGTCGCCATTTTCTATTCCTCCTTTTATTTTACCAGCTGCGGACGAAGTGACAGAAGCTTGAGGTGACAGCTGAATAAAAATTCATAGGCTTCCAGCACTCTTTTCGCTTCAAATGCGGTCCGTCCCCATGCCGTAATGCCGTGATTGCGGATTAACACCGCGCCTGAGCCGGCGTCCGCATGGTGCGCGAAATTTTCGGCCAATGCCGGGATGTGCGCCGGATTGTCAATGATCGGAACGGTCACGGACGCGTTTTCCTCCCATAATCCGAGCGCCTTAATCATCTCCTGCCCCTGAAAAGTGATTTGTTTTTCATCCCCGTAAAGCTCTGAGATGACATTATTATTGACGGTATGGACATGCAGACAGCAGCCGGCGTCTGTCTTTTGGTATAAGTAAGTATGGAGAAGCGTTTCCGCTGAGGGTTTTAAAGAATGGCCGGTCTCAGCGGGCTTCCCGTATTCATCGATTAAGAGAAAATCTTCGTCTGTTTCTTTTCGTTTGTCTTTTCCGCTCGCCGTAACGAGAAAAGTCAGCGGCCCGTCGGATACTTTGATGGAAAGATTCCCGCTCGTTCCCGGGAACCAGTCTCTTTCGGCCAGCTCGCGTTTTACCTCGGCAAGTTCGCGCCAGCGTTCTTCTTTTGCAGCCATGCCTGCACCTCCCCGATGTTTTCAATGCCTGTTTTCACCTCATGAAAATCTTGAAAAGGCAGATGCCGGAGGCCGAGTTCTTTGCATTCAGTCAAAAGATAATCTCTCGCAAAACACATATCGGATAACTTTGCAGCCTCGACATCCGTGACCGAATCACCGATCATAACGAGAAATTTCTGCTGATCGGATAGCTTCCGGATGACTGACGGTTTGCAGCAGCCGCATTGATTGGTGCAGTCTCCGTCACAGGCGTGCGGCCAGTCTATATGAATATATTCATTGACAAAGGATGCATGATTGCAGAAAATCCGCTCCTTTTCTACGATCCCTTCCAAAAGCGGATGCACAAAAAAGTCCATTCCCCCGCTTACGATATAAAACGGGAGGCCGTTTGACCGGACAAACGAGACAAAATCCAAAAAGCCGTCCCGTATTTTCGCATCCTTCAGGATAAAGCCGGTCAGTTCTTCTTTTAAGCTGCTCGGCAGCAGTCCGAACATCCGGCCGACTCCTTCTTGGATTGATATGCTTTTAGACAGAACACCGTCTTTTATTTCAAGCCACTCAGGAGGCGCGAATTCTTTCATCATGCTGACAATGTTGTCGTTCATGGTGACCGTTCCGTCGAAATCACAAATAATCAGCGGCGTGCGGGTCATACGGCTTCCACCCTTCCCCATTTGTCTAATGCGAGCTGAAGATCTTTGCACGACGCGGCTTTTTCTTCAATCGGCTGCGCTTCAAGCACCGCATCAATGATGGCGCGGAACGCTCTTCCGCCGCCCTCGGCTCCTTTCGGATGGCCATGAATGCCTCCGCCGGCATTGATGATGTGATCGATGCCGAAATCGCGCATCAATAATGGCACCATACCGGGGTGAATGCCTGCTGACGGGACGGCAAACGACGGATGAAAGACATCGTCTTTTACACATTCATCATGGATTGCAAGTGCGGACTCCTTCGGAAGAGCAACGGATCCGTAAGGTGACGGAAATAAACTGAAATCAGCGCCGCAATAGCGGTTCAGCTTGCCGAGCAAAAGCGCATGCGACAAGCCGTAAACGGGAGATGATGTGAACGCGCCGCTGACTGCCGGATGCGCCATGATCGGAAGCGGGATTTCCCTGTCTTCAGCAAGGCTCTGCATCACATCTAAACCGTAAGCGAACACATTCAATAAAAGCGCGTCCGCCCCGAGTTCTGCCGCGCGCCTCGCTTTATCCCGCAATTCAGCGGTCCTTCCCGTAAGGTTTACGGCATACAGCGTTTTATGCCCCGTCTCCTCCCGGGTTTCCTTCAGGACTTGTTTTCCTTCGATAATGCGGGTTTCAAACGGAGCCAGTTCATTTTCAAAGAAAATTTCGTCATCTTTAATCAGATCCACGCCGCCGAGCGCCTGCTGTCTGAGCTGTTCTTTAATGTCGGCGAGATCCCGTCCGATCACGCCTTTAAATATGCTCATCAGAAGCGGTCTTTCAAATTCGCCCAGCAGTTTGCGGATGCCGTATATACCGAATTTCGGCCCGGGAAGGGAGCGTTTAAACCCTTCGGAAAATTCAAGATCAGTCAATTTTATTTTTCCGTCCAGTGACAGCTTTCCGAATACCGTCGTCAGGACGGCCGGAATATCTCTTGAAAAGTTCGCCTCGGGATAGGCGATGGTGATGACGGATTGTGTTTCGTTTTCTGAGGTTCCTTCTATCTCCTCAACTTTTACGACCCGCCCTTTATGTTTTCTGAGCTGTTCCTGCTTCACCAGAGGCAGGTCAGTCCAGGAGCCTACCGTCAGCCCCGCCGCAACCTGTTCCGCCCGCTTTTCACTGTCCGTTGTGTCTGTCAGAAGATATGTTGCCAATACTTCGCTCATGCGTGAACGCCTCTCTTTCTTTCGCAAAACATAAAAAAACCTCTTCCGTATGAGCAGAAAGAGGCTTCGTGTTATGTCCGAATCTTATCTCTCAGCTCCTGCTGCAAGAATTAGCACCGTGCTTTATCAGTCGGTTGCCGGGCTTCATCGGGCTCGTCCCTCTGCCTGCTCTTGATAAGAATAATGATTTTATAAAGTATTTTGAATTATCGCATTGTTATCCTGATATGTCAATGCTTTTTCGGGTGAAAAGATTCAGTTTCCCGATCCGTTCCGCAGCTTCTTTAAGTCTTTCTTCACTTGTCAGAAGACCGACTCTTATATAGCCTTCCCCCCATTTTCCGAACCCGTTTCCGGCAGCGACCGCGACATCCGCTTTCTCGAGCAGCAGATCTGAAAACGACTGTGACGTATAACCGTCAGGCACAGGGAGCCATGCAAAAAAGGAGCCCGCCGGAGCCGTCACATCCCAGCCAATATCGCGGCAGGCTTCAATCCATGCATTGCGTCTCGATTCATATCTGTCATTTTGCGCTGCGACGCATGTCTGATCCGCTAAAAGAGCGGCTGCCGCCGCCTGCTGCGCCGCGGGAAACAGGCTGACAAACATATGATCCTGATAAAGGTTGATCGCTTCGATGACAGAAGCGTTTCCGACGGCAAATCCGACCCGCCAGCCCGCCATATTATACGTTTTGGACAAGGTATAGATTTCGATTCCCGTCTCTTTTGCGCCTTCGATCTGCAAAAAGCTCAGCGGTTTATGCCCGTCAAAGCCGACGGCTCCGTACGCGAAATCATGAACGACACAAATGCCGTTTTGCTCCGCAAAACCGACCGTCTCCTCGAAAAACGCCTCTGTCGCCACAGCGCCGGTCGGATTATTCGGATAATTGAGATACAGCAGCTTCGCCTCACTCCGCACCTTTTCAGGAATTACGCTGTAATCAGGGAGAAACCCTCTTTCTTCTGTCAGCGGCATCATTTCCATTTTCGCCTTCGCAAGGGCGACGCCTGACCAGTAATCAGGATATCCGGGATCAGGCACCAGAATGGTATCTCCCGGGTTTAAAAGACATTGCGGAAGCTCAACAAGTCCCGCCTTGCCTCCGAACAGCACAGCGACTTCCGTTTCCGGATCAAGCGTGACCCCGTACTCCCTTTCATAAAATGCAGCGGCTGCTTTTTTGAAGCTGTAAGCGCCCCGGAATGATGAGTATTTATGATTTTCCGGCCTTTCGACGGCGCGCTTCATTTCTTCAACGATATGCTGAGGCGTCGGCTGATCAGGGTTTCCCTGCCCTAAGTTGATGACGTCTCTGCCTTCTTTCAGCTTTTGATTCACTTTTTGCACCAATGATGCGAAAAATTGTTCCGGCAGCTGTTTGAGTACATCTGAGATTTCAAAGTTCATATTTTCACCTTCTAAAAATGTCTTGAAATGATAGTCCATCATCATATATGGTTAAATAAAAAAAGTAAAGAGAAACTTGAGGTGTTAAAAAATGAAATGGACCGTTTCCTGTTTGCAATTTGATATTTCATACGGAAATCCTTCAGAAAACTTTAAAAAAGCAGAATCTTTGATTGAGCAAGAAAGCCGCCATGCGGATGTAATCGTGCTTCCTGAGTTGTGGACGACCGGCTATGATCTCACACGGCTAGACCAGCTGGCGGATGAAAACGGCAAAGTTTCGGAACAATGGCTTAAAGAAACGGCAAAAACATACAACGTACACCTCGTTGCCGGATCTTTTGCGGTCAAAGAAGGCGAAAATGTCTATAACACCATGTACATCGCCGATAACAGCGGACAGATCGTGAAGCGGTATCAGAAAGCCCATCTGTTTCAGCTGATGGATGAACACCTTTACTTAGCAGCAGGAAACAGCGACGGTTCCTTTGAGCTTGACGGTGTCAAGTGCGCCGGGCTGATCTGCTATGATATCCGTTTCCCCGAATGGATCAGAAAGCATACGTCTCAGGGCGCGAATGTCCTGTTTATCTCTGCGGAATGGCCTCTGCCCCGCCTTGATCATTGGCGAAGCCTGCTTATCGCCAGAGCAATTGAAAACCAATGTTTTGTCGCAGCCTCTAACTGCACGGGGTCCAATCCCGATAATGAATTTGCCGGCCACAGCCTGATTATTGACCCGTGGGGCCGGATTTTAGCCGAAGGAGACCTGACGGAAGGCGCAGTCCGGGCGGAAATCGATGTGTCAGAAAGCGCGGCCGTTCGCGGAACCATTCCGGTTTTCCAAGACTTGCGGCGTGATTTATATTAATTTTCAAAAAAACGTTGACAAGAATATCCGGCACCTGCTAATATTTTCATCAACTGATTAATCCGAATTGTGATACAAATCAATATATTTTCTCTTATCGAGAGTTGGGCGAGGGATTGGCCTTTTGACCCCAACAGCAACCGACCGTAATTCCATTGTGAAATGGGGCGCGTACATTTTGCGCCGAGACGATTGTCTCATAAGGCACGGTGCTAATTCCATCAGATGTTATCTGAGAGATAAGAGGCGGACTGCACTGTTTCAGCCTCCTTCTCTTTCAGAGAAGGAGGCTTTTTTTCGGGCGTATTCTCCGTCACGATCTCTTACTGCCACTACATAATTGGAGGGTAAATCCATGTCAGCAACTAAAACAAGTCTTTATGAACAATTAACAGAAAGCTCCGCCGCCGCGTTAGCCGTCAAGCTCGGCTTATTCCAAAGCAAAAGCACTCTGACATGCCGTGAAATCGGCGACGGCAATTTAAATTATGTCTTTCATGTTTACGATAAAGAAAACAAAAAAGGACTGATTATTAAACAGGCAATCCCTTACGCGAAAGTCGTCGGTGAAAGCTGGCCGCTTACCATTGACCGGGCGAGAATCGAAAGCAGCGCCCTCATCCGCCAGGGCGAACACGTGCCGCACCTCGTTCCGGCCGTTTACTATTCCGATACTGAGATGGCCGTCACGGTTATGGAAGACCTCTCCCATTTGCGGATTTCAAGAAAAGGGCTGCTGGAAGGGCAGCATTATCCGAACTTATCAGTTCATATCGGTGAATTTTTAGGGAAAACGCTTTTTTACTCATCCGATTATGCGCTTGATGCGAAAGTAAAACAGCAGCTCGCAAAGCAGTTTACAAATCCTGAGCTTTGCAATATTACAGAAAGGCTTGTGTTTACAGAACCGTTTCTCGACCATGAGACAAACGATTTTGAAGAGGAACTGCGCCCATACGCAGAAAAAGTTTGGAACAATTCCCGGCTGAAAGAAGGCGCTGACGAATTGAAAGCCATCTTTCTGAATTCCGCGGAAACATTGGTTCACGGCGATCTGCACACGGGAAGCATCTTCGCAGATGAACATGAAACAAAGGTGATTGATCCCGAGTTTGCTTTCTTCGGACCGATCGGGTTTGACATCGGCCAATTTATCGCCAATCTGCTCTTAAACGCCCTCAGCCGCGACGGTGACGACAGACAGCCGTTATATGACCATACTGCCGCCTTATGGGATACATTTGTGAAAACATTCAGTGAAGCATGGGAGAAAGACTGCCTGCCTTCCCGCAGACACCTGCTGGAAGACACACTGAAAAACGCGTTTGAGGAAGCGGTCGGTTTTGCGGGATGCGAATTGATCCGGCGCACGATCGGACTCGCCCATGTGGCTGACTTAGATGAAATCACTCCGTTTGACAAACGAATCGAACGGAAGAAGCTGGCGCTTGAGATCGGCGCCTATTATATCGAAAACAGAAAAAAACTGAAGCATATCACCGAGGTTCTGGACCAATTTAAGCTCCGTGTAAAGGAATGATGCAGCATGACCAATGAATTTGCCATCCCCCGTTCTGTAGAATGGAAAGAAACCTACATTCGCATTTTAAATCAGCAAAAGCTTCCCGACGTCACTGAATATGCGGAACTTGAAACAAAGGAAGATGTATTCGACGCGATTGTCACGCTGAAAGTAAGGGGCGCCCCGGCCATCGGTATAACCGCGGCGTTCGGGCTCGCGCTCTCCGCCAAGTCGTTTGAAGCCCGCGACCTTTCAGATTTCCGACGTCAGTTCGCGGATGTCAAAGCGTATTTAAACAGTTCAAGGCCCACTGCCGTCAACCTCGCGTGGGCGCTTGACAGACTGACGGATTCCATCAGGGATGCGATCTCAATCAATGAAGCGAAGACAACGCTCGTTCATGAAGCCATTCAAATTCAGATTGAGGATGAAGAAACATGCCGTATGATCGGCCAAAATGCGCTGCACCTTTTTAAAAAAGGCGACCAGATCATGACCATCTGCAATGCGGGCTCGATTGCCACAAGCCGGTACGGTACGGCGCTTGCTCCCTTTTACTTAGCGAAACAAAAAGACCTCGGCCTTCATATCTACGCATGTGAAACAAGACCCGTTCTCCAAGGATCACGGCTGACGGCGTGGGAGCTGATGCAGGGCGGAATTGATGTCACGCTCATTACCGACAGCATGGCCGCCCATACAATGAAGGAAAAACATATTTCTGCAGTCATTGTCGGCGCTGACAGAATTGCAAAAAACGGTGATACGGCCAACAAAATCGGAACGTACGGCCTCGCTATTTTGGCAAACGCCTTTCAAATTCCGTTTTTTGTGGCCGCACCGCTTTCGACATTTGACTTGCAGATTGAAAACGGCGATCAGATTCCGATTGAAGAAAGAGATCCGGATGAAGTCAGACAGATCTCCGGCATACGCACCGCTCCCGAGGATGTTCCGGTCTTCAATCCGGCCTTTGACATCACACCGGGCAGCCTGATTTCCGGCATTATAACCGAGAAAGGAATTGTGACCGGTTCTTACACGGAAGAAATTGAACAATTATTCGCTGACTGCCAGCTGAGCTGAAAAACCGCTGATGATGTTGCCTCAGGCAATGTCAGCGGTTTTTTTGTCTGCACAATGTAATCACTTCATCTTTTTGGACGGCTGTAATGAGATGCATTTTAAAAAACAGCTCTGCATAACCGGCTATCTTCTGCGGACGGCTCATTTTCATCAGGCTTCGTCCTCCTTTTTCATCAGACCAACTTTTTTCACTTAATAAAATGATATGTCGGACGTGAAAAAACGGAACGTGCCATACGCTCTATTTTTCTTTATAAGATATTTGTTCGATGTTCAGGAGCACCGCTTTTACATCCGTCTTCGTGCCCGCGTATCCCGTTAAGGCGCTGTTTTTGCCGATTACCCGATGGCACGGGATCAAAATGGGCAGCCGGTTTCGTTTATTGGCTTGTCCGATGGCGCGCACCGCTTTCGGTTTTCCGATCGCTTCAGCCATATCGCCGTAGCTTCGGGATTCCCCGTAAGGAATCATCGTCAACGCGTTCCATACCCTTTCCTGAAAGGGTGTGCCTTTTTGTCTCAGAGGCAGAGAGAATTGCTTTCTTTCTCCTGAAAAATAGGATGTCAGCTGCTGTTTCGCCTCCGACAGCAAAGCGGTTTCGCACGGCTTTACGCCGGGCGCGTCTTTCCGCCATTTCTCAAAATCTTCCCCGGTGAGAAACAGGCCGGTAATAAAGCTCTCTTCCTCTGTTACGATGACGGTTCCAAACGGCGCTCTCACACTTGTAAAACAGATCATTCCCCGCTCCTTCTTTCTTCCGTATTCTGCCGGACCGGAAGCGTCAAATGAAAAACGGTGCCCTTCCCTTCTTCACTTTCCACATGAATGCGTCCCTGATGCTCTTCAATGATTTTATAGCTGACCATGAGACCGAGGCCCGTTCCCCTGTCTTTTGTCGTGTAAAATGGTTCACCCAGACGTTTTAATTTGTCTTCGGAAATGCCTGTTCCTTCATCTTGAATAGAAATCAAAATGTGGTCTTGATCAGAAGACTGAATGGTCACGTAGATATTGCCGCCGCCCGGCATGACTTCAATGGCGTTTTTTAAAATATTGATAAACACCTGTTTTAATTGATTCGGTTCACAGTAAATCGGCGGGATGTTTCCGGTCAGGTTCAGATGGATCTGCACATTGACAAGATTGGCCTGGGCATTCAAAAGATCAGCCGTGTCTTTCATAATCTGCGTCACGTCTTTTTCTTCATATAATATCGCCTGGGGTTTCGCTAAAATTAAAAATTCAGTGATGATAGACTCGATGCGTTTTAATTCTGAGGTAATGACGTTAAAGTACAGAGAATATTCGCCTTCAATGCTTCCTTGAAGAAGCTGAATGAACCCTTTCAGCGCCGTCATCGGGTTTCTGATTTCGTGGGCGATGCCCGCCGCCAGCTCCCCTACAACATGAAGAGTATCGGATTTCCGCAGCCTCTCTTCAAGCTCTTTGGCCTCTGTGACATCTTTAAAGATGGCCAGATTCATATTTTGAATGATATTTCTTTTGAAGGAGAATTCCAGTTTGCGGCTGTCGCTGCTGCTTAACAGGAAGGGGATTTCATTATCCATTCCTTCTAAATCAATCTTTCTGGCGGGAACACCCGCGTTTTCAATATCAAATAAAGAAAGAATATCCGGAACGGTGTACGCTCTCAGCTCCTCATCCGGCATACCGAGTATACGGCTTGCGAGAGGATTCGCGTCAATAATGCGGAATTGGTTGTCAAATAAGACCTTGCCGTCCATTGAGCCGTTGAATACTTTTCTGAATTTCAGCTCGCTTTCCCGCAATTCTTTTTCCATCCGCTTACGATCGCTGACATTTCTTAAAATGGTTAAATGCTGACCTTCAAGTATGGTTCGTTTTGATGTGAATTCCAGCTCTTTAAATTGGCCGTTTGCCATCTGAAACAGCATCTCTTCACGGATTTCTCCGTATTTTTCATATTTTTTCTTAATCTGCTTATATTTTTTCTGCGGATCAACGATAAACGTACATAAATTCCGCTCCACCAGCTTATCCATCGGCAGTTCGAAAATGCGGCACGCCGATTCGTTTGCTTTGGCAATCTTTCCGTCATCAGACCAAATGACAATCGCGTCCATGGCGTTTTCAAAAATTTCGCGGAATCGCTCTTCGCTTTTAAAGAGTTTCAATTCCATCAATCGTTTCTCTGTTATGTCTCTCATAATAGACATGTAGAACCCGCTGATTAAGTTGGACGTAATCGTAAATTCAAACAGCTTCTCTTCGCCGGACCGAAGCTTGACAGGCAGTTCTCCTTTGGCGTTTCCTTTTCTGCGGAGGGTTTCCCAGATTTCTTTCAGATGCTTTTTGTTTTCTCCGTCGGTAAAATGGCGGAGCGACAGATGGGACAATTCATTCTGGCCGATCTCAAAGCTTTTGCAAAAAGAGAGGTTCGCATCAATAAACCCGCCGTCCTTATCAAACAGCACGATGCCGTCGACAGCCCTGTCAAACAAATCTTTAAACAGCTGCTCGTTCATGGAGAATTCGCGCTCTAATATTTTTTTAGAGGAGATATCCCTCATCACCACAAAAAAATAATCCTCCCCAATTCCGTCTCTGGCGAGGAATTCAATGTATTTCGTCGCGCCGCTGTCAAGCTTAATCGGCACCTCTTTCCACAGATGGCCTTTTTTTAAAAACTTTTTCACGGCCTTATTCAGTTCTTCCTGAGGCACGGAATATAAAAAATCCAGGACGGAGCGGTTAATGAGGCTCTCTGCCTCAATCTGCATCATCCGGGCCGCAGCCTCGTTCGCCTGGACGATTTTCATTTCCTTACGGCATATAAAAATGGCATCAAGCGTGTTATTCATAATCACGTGATACCGGTTCAAATCACTCTTCAGGCGGTCATTTTCCTCTTTCATCCGCTTCAGCTGCTCTTTCAGCGACTCTTTTGTTTGCAAATCCAGAGTTTCAGCCATTCAGTACACTCCTTCTTCAAAAACCTATCCTTCAATATTTCTACAAAATACCTCATCTTCCTTCATTCGCCCTATACATTTCAGAAAATTTCAATGATATGACAAGTTAAAGTCTTTTTCTACGATCCTTACCTCCCCATTACATCATCCTAACAATCCCTTTTGTCCTCCTTCAATTTTTTATTTTTTATTTTAAAATGAACAACAACAGGAAATAATCATGCAGTGGATGATTTTTGAAGAGAAGGTGATGCTATGACAAAATCGCGAGACAGTTACTTTGACAACGCCAAGTTTATCTTGATTTTTCTGGTGGTGTTCGGCCATATCCTCCGGTCATTTATTAACGGAAATGAGTTTATGCTCCATCTCTACAAATTCATTTATACTTTTCATATGCCGGCCTTTATCCTGGTTTCCGGCTATTTCGCAAAAAACTTTAAGCGGAAAGGTTATGTGAAGAAGCTGGCTGTGAAGCTGATTATTCCGTACCTGATTTTTCAGGGCATTTACTCAGTTTTTTACTATTTGATTCAGGATGAAAGCATGACAAGCGTCAATCCAATTGATCCGCAGTGGTCTCTCTGGTTTTTAGTCAGCTTATTCTTTTGGAATCTGCTGCTTTATCCCTTTACGAAGCTGCCGAAAATGTGGGCGCTTGGGGCGAGCTGCGGGCTTGCCGTCATGATCGGGTATCTTGATTTTATCAGCAGCACACTGAGTCTTTCACGGACGTTTGTTTTTCTTCCGATGTTCCTCGTCGGATTTTATTTAAAGAAACAGCACTTTGATTTGCTTCGGGCTAAAAGAGGCAGGCAGATTGCCGCGGGCGTACTGGGGATTGTTTTCCTCTTATGCTGGTGTATTGATTTTGATTACTCGTGGCTGTTCGGATCGGAGCCTTATTCTACATTCGGCACAGTGTCGCTGTTGAGCGGCCTGTCGCGCATCGGCTGGTATGTTTTGGCCTTTGCCGCCACTTTCAGCTTTTTGGCGCTCGTTCCGCAAAGGCGTTATTTCTTTACGAAATGGGGTACGAGAACGTTTTACGTGTATCTGCTGCATGGATTCATTATAAAAACGCTGCGGCAGATCGGGCTTGAAGATCACTTGTCTGATTATCAGAATTTAGTCATGCTCTTAATTTTAACGGCCGCTCTTACGTCCATTCTCTCCAGCAATGCGGTGAAAACGGCCGCACAGCCGTTTATTGAGCTGCGGATAACCGGCTTGCTTGAAGCGGTGAAAGGAACAAGAAACGGTGCTTATTCGAAATAATGCAAAATACCTCTTAAGCGTTGCCGCCTAAGAGGTATTTTTTATTGTTTGCCGTCTTCTTTTTTCTTCGGCTTCGTCTGCTCAAGCGTTTCAATCCATTTTCCGGCGTTATAATCACCGAGCTCGCTTGCAAACTCTTCTTCAAGCAATTTAGGGTCCATCGGCTTTTTATGGTTTTGCATGTCTTTGCTGTGGCGGTTTTTTTTCTTCATGTTACTCGCCTCCTTGTTTGCCGTGTTTTGATTTGCGGTTTGCGCCTCTCAGTCCGGGATCACCGTCATATTGTGTTTTGTATGCATCTTTGTCCATGCTCTCAGTCGGTGTGTTGTTGTTGGTCAAAGCTTCATTCTTTGCTGCTTTGCGTTTCATTTGATTTCCTCCTTCTGTCAGCAAATCTGTTTTGAATTCATCAAGCATTTTTTTCAAGTCGCGCACTGTCACGTTTTTGGCCTCATCAATGAGTTCATAGCCGATCTGTCCGTTCGGCTCAAGCAGCACATATTTAAAATCTTGAATGTCTCCGAGGCCTTCCTGCCTGATCCTCATTGACAGCTGAGCTTCGGTAAAACGCATTTTTTTTAAATTTTCCGGGATGATTTTTCCGTTTCTGACAACGGCGACGGTTTTTCCTGAAAATAAAAACTCAAAAAAGCTTGATTTGATTTCTAAATATTCCATCAGGATTAATACCGCAATAAAAATCGCCGCCGCGAAAATGGTTTCCCGTAAATTATGTTCAATAAACGGCTGAATAATAATCGAGCCGATCGAAATCATGATGACTGTCTGGGTCACCGACAGCTGGCTGATTGATTTCCGTCCGGCAATCCGCAATAAAAAGGTACCGACCGCTATCATAACTACCGACTTCCAAAATACGGCAAACAATGACGTCACCTCTTTACAAGTAGAATCTCCAGAGAAACTGTTTCCACTCATCCATTTTACGGCAATAAAAAACACCGCTTTCTGAAAAGCGGTGTCAGCCGATAATCATTCTTTCCTTCGGATAGTGATAATTTGCTTCGATTTCTTTTCGGCCGATCAAATAAAGGAACGTCAAAATGCCGATCCGGCCGATAAACATCACAATCATGATCACGCATTTTCCGATGTCGCTTAAATGCGGAGTAATCCCAAGCGACAGGCCGGTCGTTCCGAATGCGGAACACACTTCAAAAAGCAGTCCGAGGAGCGTCTGATTTGTCTCCGTCACGGAAAGAATCAGCGTCGATCCGAACACGAGCAGAATCGCCATCATCGTAACGACCAGCGACTTCATGACATCAGCCTGGTGAAGCTCGCGTTTAAAGACCTTGACCGCTTTATTCCCCCGGGCAAAATGAAACAGGGCAAGAAGGTTAAGCGCAAACGTCGTCGTACGGATTCCGCCGCCGACCGAGCTCGGTGATGCGCCGATGAACATGAGGGCGCAGATGAAAAATAATGTCGGCGCCGACAGCTGGCTGATATCAATTGTCGCAAGCCCGCCGCTTCGCGTAGCGGTTGATTGAAAGAGACATAAAAATAAAACATCATGCCAGCTTTTCCCCTTCATGACATGGCTTGCTTCAAGCGCGTAAATGCCCACGGCTCCGAACAAAACGAGCATTCCGAACGTAACGGTCGTAATTTTCGTAAACAGCGTGAATGAGTATCTGCGCTGTTTTGAAAACAAAAAGTCTTTTACTTCTACGAGCACCGGAAAACCGATCGCACCGAAAATAATCAGAAGCATCGTAATAAACTGCACGAAATAGTCATGTCTGAACGGCACGAGTGAATTTCCCGTAATATCAAAACCGCCGTTTGTCGTGGCGCTGACGCTCGCAAAGAATCCGTGCAAGTACGCCTGTTCAAACGAATCATAATACGTTAAAAAATATGTTCCTAAGATGATGCCGCCTAAAAACTCGATTAATAAAATCAAAAACAGCACTTGCTTCATCAGGTTGACGATACCGGAAAACTGCGATTGATTCTGATCCACCATGATGAGCTTCCGTTCCCGCAGACCGATCCGTTTGCCCATAATGAGCCAGACGAATGTTCCGAGCGTCATGATGCCGATTCCGCCGAATTGAAGCACGAAAGCCAAAATGACAATCCCGGCCGTGCTGAATGTATCAGCCGTGTTGACGACCGTTAAACCGGTGACACTGACTGAGCTGACAGCCGTAAACAGCGCGTCTATAAACGACCAGCTGGCCCCTTGTTTGTGGGCGGCCGGCAGACTTAGCAAAATAAATGCCACCGTCACAGCAAGAAAATAATATAATGCAATCAGCTGTGCAGGCGACAAGATCTGTATGAATTTCTTCAGTTTTAATTTCATAAGATAGTTCCTTCTGCCTCTCAAATGTAGTACGTAATTATTCTAATGATATTGGGAGAATTTTTAAAGGTCTTTTAGAAAGATTTTTCATTACCTTATGTAATTTGCCGATCTTTAAACAAAAAACCTCTGAAACGATTGTCAGAGGTTTTGTTGATTATTTTGCTTCCAGCCTGCGGATGCGCTCATCGAGATCAGGGTGTGTGGAGAACAGTGACGAATGCTTTTTGCCGTTAATTTTTAACGTCTGCACCGCCGTCTGGTCCTCTTCATTCACATGTCCTGTATAAGACTTCAGCGTACGCAGGGCGTGAATCATTTTATCCTTGCCGGCAAGGTCTGCACCGCCGCGGTCAGCATGAAACTCTCTATGGCGCGAGTAGGCGAAGACGACAAGACTGCCGAGAATGGAAAAGATAATCTGAAACACGATCATCGCGATAAAATGAACGACCGGCGCGAGGTCTTCTTTGACAAAGCGGCTTGCAACCCATGCCGCGATTCGGGAAAGGAATACGACGAACGTATTGACGATTCCCTGCAGCAGCGTCATCGTGACCATATCACCGTTTGTGATGTGTGCGACTTCATGGGCAAGAACCCCTTCCACCGCAGCATCATCCATCTGCTGCAATAAACCTGAAGAAACTGCGACAAGCGAACGGCGCTTAGAAGGTCCGGTCGCAAAAGCATTGACCTCCGGGGAATGATAAATGCCGACTTCAGGCATTTTCGTCATCCCTGCGGCACGGGCTAATCTGTGCACACGGTCAACCAATTGCTGTTCTTCATAGCTGAGCGACTGTTTCTTCGGATTTAACACCCGGACGCCCATCATCGTTTTGGCCATCCATCTGGACATTCCGAGAGAAATAAAAGAACCGACAAAACCGACGACAAGACTGAACACGAGCAATGCCATCAGATCAATGCGGCCATTTTGTATATACGAGCCGACACCGGTAACGCTTGTAATAATCGTAAGCACAATTCCGATTGTCGTAATGACCAAAAGGTTCGTTAAAATAAACAGAAATATTCTTTTCGCCATAATTACCTCCGTCTTTTTTAAGATCAAAAGAACTTATTTACTTAAATTATAAATGATCTGTTTGAAAATGCAACAATTTCGACGTATGATGTTAATGTAATTCTTATTGATATTAGAAAGTAACACGTAATCAATCAGAGGTGAA
The DNA here is from genome assembly GCF_026241425.1 of Bacillus sp. ChL18. Lineage (NCBI taxonomy): Bacteria > Bacillati > Bacillota > Bacilli > Caryophanales > Bacillaceae > Bacillus > Bacillus sp. ChL18. The sequence goes on from NZ_JAPHWE010000001.1 coordinate 1,756,611, forward strand.
CCATGAACACGTTTAAACTGACCCGAACTGATATGGTCCGGCTTCTTTACGCGTTAAAAGGCCAAGGAGACGCAACTCCTCTCCAAATCTTATTGCAATCAGCGGATATGACCTTGGATGAAGCGGAAAGCCGTCTGCATATCCCTGAATTTCTGACGAGATTCGAACGAAAAAAAGAGAAAAAGGAATACGGGCTTTCAACTAACGAGATTGTCGAGCTGGGAAATCTGTGCGAGCTGACGTCTTTAAAATCAACCGCCGTCCAAAACTGGGTGAAGCGCGATATTAAAGATTTAATCGGCCACCCCTTACTCGGCAAAAAATATACAATTGAACAAGCTGTCATCCTTCTCATTGTACGTGATTTAAAATCAATTTATGACTTCGAACATATACGCGGCATATTAAAAATCGCTTTTAACACGATCACAGACAGATCAGACGACGTCATCAGCCCGATCAGGTACTATGAAAGCTGCGCCCAAGTGATTGATTATCTTCATCATAAGGCAAACCCGCCGATGAAGGAAACGAGCCTGCAGGAGCTCGTCGAAGAGCAGACGGACAAGCTCAAAGGCTGCTTTAAAGAACTCGGAAGCGGACAATGGAACGATATCAGATCCATAATCGCCGTCACGGTGCTCTCCGTTCTGACTTTCCATATTCAAGCCTCAGCCTACAAAATGATCAGCCATTTATTATAATTCATAACGCTTCTTCGCCCCGGTGTCTGCGCCGGGGTTTTTTTGCTGTACAACAATTGCCAGCATAATCAATACCGTTCCGTTTGAAACTAAAATGCGAAAACACATCTTGCCAGAGAAAAGGAGATGAAAAAGATGGCGAGCAGAAATAAACTCTTAGTTCCAGGGGCTGAGCAGGCACTTGACCAATTTAAATACGAAGTGGCTCAAGAATTCGGCGTGAACCTTAGCTCTGATACAGCAGCACGCGCAAACGGCTCTGTAGGCGGGGAAATGACAAAACGTCTTGTACAGCAGGCTCAATCACAATTAAACGGGAAAAATCAATAATGCAGCTTATTCGCCGGGATTTCTCGGCGAATTTTGATATTTATCGGCATTCTCCTTTCCGTGCCGGTAGCCGTTCGGATTCCTTCGGTCTGACGAATCTTCATGATGCCGATAGGATTCCCAATGTTCATTGCGATCATGATTCCAGTAATGATTGTAATACTTTTGCTTAGGGTCTTTGTCATTTCCGTTTTCCTGAGGATTTTGTGTTGGGGGCTGCTCTGTTTCCCCATCTTGTTCCTTCTGTGTGTTTTCCTCTGATCCGGAAGGTGCATTTTTTTCGGTTTGCTGATTGCCGTCCTGACTGTCCGGCTTCGCTTCTTCCGTACCGGGCGTTGTTTCATTGTTTCCCGGCTTCTCTGCTGCCTTTTCTTCATCAGGAGCTGTCTTTTCATCAGCCGCCGGCTTTTCTGTGTCCGGCTGCTCGCTTTGATCAGCGTCTGTTTCGGTATCTTTTTGATCTGTTTCATTGCCGTCGGTTTGCTTTTCAGGCTGTTTTTCTTCTGTTTTCTTTTCGTTTCTTCTTATGTAGCTGCCTGTTGACATCCCTTCCTGTTTTGCTTTTTCTCTTGTTTCCATATCAGATTCAAGCGATTGGACCTGGTAGGTGCCCTTATATTTTTCAGTCATGTCAGCCAGCTGTTTTTTAACGCCTTTTTTATATGTATTGTCATCTGTATTTTCATAAACCGTGGAAATTAAAATCTCTTTTGATTCCTTTACATATCCATGCTTGCTGCAATCGGTAATAATATTACTGATGACTTCCTTAAAATCGCTGCTTTTCCAATCTCCGATGTCACTGATGACCTGTTTGGCGTCATGGTTCAGCGGTGTCAGTTCAATGACTTCATATTTGCTGTTTAAAGCCATTTCAATGCTGGGATTAATGTCAAGCGTCATATACGCGTAAGCTTTGTTATCAGAAAAAACCGGGAGCAAAATTAAAATAAACAAAATAATAGCAGTCATCGTAAACACTCCCAATTTAAAAGGGCGCAGTTTCAGAAAATCAAAAAAGCTGGCCCTTCTTCCCATACGCGTTTCGCCTTCGAACGTAATTTCCTCTCCGATTTCACAAGTGCGGTGATCATTTTTTGTTTTTAAAAATTGTCCGTCAGGGGTTAGCAACGTGACGAATTTTTTATTTTTCTCTACTATGATCCCTCTTCTCATGAGTGCAACACCCCTTTAAGATAATCTTTTAAATAAATATAATCACCGGTAATAATAATACTCATGGCGATGATATATTTTCTGTTCCGTTCGATCGTTTTTCTGCTGACCGACACGAGCTGCTCCAGCTGTTTGACAGGAAGCTGTTTTTTATGGTGCAAAATGGACGCCAGCTCTTCATTTTCAACAAGCGTGTAGGCTACCTTAATCGCATTCTGCCTCGCATCTGTATGCTTCGGCGATTGTTCCAGCAGCTCTTTAAAAGACAAGCCGTATTCTTTGAGCTGCTTCTGAAAAAAAAGAATTTCTTCCCGGCGCTGTTCCTGTTCTATCTGTTTGCGGTATTCATCAATGGAAAGCTCCGCTTCGATAAGGCTCTGCGAAGATTCCTGGTCGTCGCCTTCCTGCACATCCATATTGATATGCTGAGCGGTTCTTGCTTCTTTTCTGATATAGTCTATCACTTTTCTTTTTATAATCAGCTCTGCAAATGCAAGCAGCGAATTACCTTTTTCAGCCGAATATTTTTCAATGGCTTCGTTAAACGCGATCAGCCCGATGCTGAATTCGTCGTCTTTTTCATCTATATATCGTTTACAAACGGATGAAACCGTCTTCGCGATAAAAGGCTTATATTGCTGTATTAAATCGTTCTGCAGATCTTTGTCGCCTTTTTGTATTTTTTCAACAGATGTTTCAAGCGTTTGCTTCTTTTTTCCCAATTTAAACAAAAGGCTAAGCACTGGTTTCACCTCAGTTCCTCCCTATAACTACTCATAATCATAGCTAATTTAGTAGGGATTCGCAAAGGAAGAAAAAGAGAAATCGATTTCATTTGTCTCAATTATGACAAGCCAATAAGACGTACTATACATGATTTCGTGCCCCCATGCAGAATTAAGGGGGTTTTCTCTGTGTTTTTTGTAACAATGCTGTTATAAAATTGTTATCATATGTCTTAAATGTAAGCGTTTCAAACAAAAAAGGGAACCTGCTTTTTAAAAAGCCAGACTCCCTTTTTGATCATTTTACGCGTGTTCTCTTTTTTCCGATTCCGCGCCAGACTCTATTTGTTTTGCTCCTGACATAAACCATCCGCAAACCGCAATGGCAGCCAGAACCGCCCAGAAAATGATTTTCCAGGCCGCCGAATGGATGACATCTGCCGGAATGATACCGAGTTCCTCATGGGCCAATGTATAAAGAGCAAGCTTCACGCCTACCCATCCGACAATCACAAATGCCGCCGTTTCAAGGCCCGGCCTGGTTTTCAGTAAGGATACGAACATTGATGCCGCAAAACGCATAATGATTAAACCGATTACACCGCCGGCTAAAATAACGAGAAACTGACCGCCGTCCAAGCCGCCGATGGCAGGAAGCTGTGTTCCCGGGAGCGTTACGGCAAGCGCGACCGCCGCTAAAATGGAGTCAACGGCAAAAGCGATGTCCGCGAGCTCCACTTTCAAGACAGTCTGCCAAAACCCGCTTTCTTTCTGCGTTTTCTGACCGGTGTTATCTTTAAATACATACCGCTTCAGCAAATGGCTGACCGCAATGTAAAACAGATATAAAGCGCCGACGGCCTGGACCTGCCAAACATTCACCAGAAAAGAAATGGCGAACAGCGACCCGAAACGCAAAATAAATGCGCCCGCCAATCCGTAAAATAAAGCCTTCTTCCTTTGTTTTTCAGGAAGATGCTTCACCATCACAGCCATCACCAGCGCGTTATCCGCCGCCAAAATCCCTTCCAGCCCGATTAAAACGAGAAGAACCCATCCATACTCCAATAATAATGCAAAGTCCAATCCATTCCCTCCGTTTCTTTTTTCTATCATCCGAGCTTATACCGGCGGTTTTTTACGCAAAAAAGACCTTTGCCGATATAAGGCAAAGGTCTTGCTAGACATGAATGATTGGCATGCCAACAAAGCCGATGGATATGATCCATGAATTGACGACTTTGTTTCCGGAATATCCGGACGCTACTCCCCTTTGGGATTTCAAGAAATATTTGTTTATACGCTCATGATAAAGCCTGTTTCATCATTTGTCAACGCTTAACTTTTTTAACAAATTGAGAAATTTTTTCTGTTTTGGCCCGCTGTTTTCTTATCTTTAAAAACATCCAAAGTATGAGAAGCAACACAATGAATATACCGAGCGGCAGCATATATTGATCGAGGATGGAACCGACGCTTTTCCAATTTTCCCCGAGTTTCATTCCGAGGTATACGTAAGCAAATGTAATCGGCAGCATCGCTGCATATGTATATAGAGAGAACACCCAGACATTCATCTTCGCAATGCCGCACGGCAAAGAAATCAGTGTCCTGACCCCCGGTATAAAACGGCCGCTGAACGCGACCAAACCTCCGTGCTTCTGAAAGAAATCATCTGATTTCTGCAGGGATTCGGGTTTTATCCATATATACTTTCCATATTTCAGCAAAAACGGCCGACCGCCCAGCCTGCCGATTCCATATAAGACAAGCGGACCTGAAACACCGCCGAGCGAACCGGCAAACACGGTCCCGGCAAGTGTCATATCCCCTTTTGAGACCCAATATCCCGCAAGCGGAAGAACAATTTCCGCCGGGATGAATTCTATACTGAGCGCCAAAAAAATTCCGGCGTAAGATAAGCTTTTAAACGCTTCAATTATTGATATGATGAAATCTTCGATGATCTATCACTCCCGGCTTACGTCTATATTCCGAAACTTAAGAATGATTTTAACACAAAACCTTGAGTCTGAAATATCTTTTAGACATGCCCGTTATAAATGTGAGTCGTTTCAGATCGGTATAGCGGGAGGGAATAAGCGCAATACAACGTCCCGCCTGTCTCCTGATTGCTTGTCTGGCGGCGGTTATATCACTTAAGTTCTCCGGAAAAATTACCCTTCGCGGTAAGCGGCGGCTGACCGCAGATTCAGTTCATATGGGAGCGGGAAATTTTCTCAGTCACTACATGGGAATGCGGGGCATTTCCCGGGGAATGATTTTCAGGGACTTCAGCGCTTTAAAGAACTTACCGATTCACTGATTGTAAATAATGAATTCGTTTCCTTTTCAGCCGACCATTTCCGCCTGAGGAAATGGAACAGCCGCTCCATGCCGCATCACCCATAAGTTGCTACACATGGAACGGACCCGTTTATCCACAATAAAGACAAAAAGGAGTTTTTATTCATGCACACGATGTGGAAGGGTTCGATCAGTTTCGGCCTCGTCAATATCCCGGTTAAGCTCTTTGCGGCCACTGAAGATAAAGATATAAAATTCCGCAGTCTTCATAAAGAAGACCATGCGCCGATTAAATACGAAAAAATCTGCACCGGATGTGAAAAGAGTCTGGAACCTGATGAAATTGTGAAAGGCTATGAGTATGTGAAAGGGAAATACGTCATTATGACAGACGAAGACTTGAAAGACGTAAAACAGGAACATGAAGAAAAGGCGGTTGAGATTGTTGACTTTGTCCAGCTGCAGGAAATTGATCCGATTTATTTTAACCGGTCTTATTATGTCGGGCCGGGAGATAACGGCACAAAAGCCTATACACTTCTGCGGGAAGCGCTGAGGACGACGGGTAAAATCGGGATTGCCTCCATTACGATCCGCTCTAAACAGCAGCTTGCGATTCTTCGCGTGTATGACAACTGCATCGTGATGGAATCCATTCATTATCCGGATGAAGTCAGAAATGCCGGACATGTGCCGGGCGTTCCCGAGCAGACAGCCGTTAATGAAAAAGAGCTGCAGACGGCGATTACGTTAATTAATGAGCTGACAACCGAGTTTGACCCGGAACAATACGAAGACACATACCGGAAAGCCCTTCTCGCTAAAATTAACGATAAGCTCGAACATGAAGAAGCGGGCGTGACACCGGCTGCTGCCGGCCCGCGCGAAGATGTCATCGATCTTGTCAGCGCGCTTCAGGCAAGCATTGACCGGACAAAGCGGCCGGATCGCGAACAGGCTGCACCGGTGCGGACAAAAGACGCCGCGTCAGCAGGCGGCGGAGGCAAAAAGAAGAAGACGACCAGACAAAAAGCCGGAACGTCTTAATCATGGTGCTGACGATGCAGCCGATTTTGACCTCTGTACCGCCTGAAGGCAGTGAGTGGCGCTATGAGGTAAAGTATGACGGATTCCGCTGTCTTCTCCGCATAGACGAAAGCGGCGTTACATTAACCAGTAGAAACGGACAGACGCTGACGAATCAATTTCCCGAAATCACGGCTTTTGCGGCCCGGTGTTTTCAGCACATGAAAGACAGGTTTCCCATTACGCTTGACGGAGAGCTTGTCTATTTAATCAATCCGTACAGAGCGGACTTTGAGCATCTTCAAATCCGCGGACGTTTAAAACGGACGGAAGCAATTGAAAGCACCGCTGATAGACGGCCGTGCCGCTTTCTGGCATTTGATCTCCTCGTTCTGGAAGGCGCCGGCACCGTCTCATTACCGTATGTGAAACGGAAACGCGCCCTTTCCAAACTGCTTAAAGAAGCAAATCTTCCCGCCTGCCCTCATCACTTAGCGGAAGAAGCGATTCAATACATTCCGGAACACACTGACTTTGATGCGCTTTGGGACAAGGTCGTCCGCCATGACGGAGAAGGTATCGTAGCAAAAAGGGCTTCCAGCGGCTGGGCGGAAAATAAACGCTCTCCCGACTGGCAAAAGTATAAACATATGAAAACGGCACATGTGCTATTAACCGGGTTTAACCCGAAGAACGGGTATGTAACGGCCTCTGTTTTAAAAGACGACACCGCCGTCCCGATCGCTTCCGTTTCCCACGGCATGCAGGCGGAAGAAAAAAACGCCGTCAGAACCATTATGGAGACCCATGGAAAAAAACAAAAAAGCGGCGAGTATACACTTGAGCCTTCTATCTGCATGACCGTGCAGTATTTAACCATATTGCAGGACACGCTGCGTGAAGTATCTTTTGTGTCTTTTCAGTTTGAAATGGATTGGACGGAATGCACGTATCAGCAGCTTATCCTTCACTCTAAAACGCTGCCGCCGAAGCTGCAGTTCACAAGCCTGGATAAGATTGTTTTTAAAAAACGTGAAAAAACGAAAGCAGATTTCCTTAGTTATATGGTGAAAATGAGCGATTTTCTTATGCCCTTTCTTAAAGATCGGGCCGTCACGGTGATCCGTTATCCGCACGGCGCGCCTGGCGAATCTTTTTTTCAAAAAAACAAACCGGACTACACGCCGGACTTTGTCTCAAGCGTGTTTGACGGGAGCCACGAGCACATCGTATGCAGCAGCATACCGTCACTTTTATGGCTGGCTAATCAGCTGGCGCTTGAATTTCACGTTCCGTTTCAGAAAGTTCATTCTGAAAGGCCCGCAGAGATTGTCATTGACCTTGATCCCCCGTCAAGGAATGATTTCCCTATGGCTGTGGAGGCTGCGCATGTGCTGAAACAGCTGTTTGATTCATTCAGTATTACGTCATTCCCGAAGCTCTCCGGAAATAAAGGCATTCAGCTCTACATCCCGCTTTCACCGGAAGCATTCACCTATGAAGAAACCCGTGCGTTCACAATGCTCATCGCCGATTATTGCGTCAGGACGCGCCCGGATCTTTTTACGACAGAGCGGTTTATCAAAAACCGAAACGGCAGACTCTACCTAGATTATTTGCAGCATGCCGAAGGGAAAACCATTATCGCCCCCTATTCGACCCGGGGCAACGAATTGGGAACGGTTGCGGCTCCCCTTTATTGGAGCGAAGTCAACTCCTCTTTAACACCTGATGATTATACGATCGATACAGTAGTGAACCGCGTCAGGACAGAGGGAGATCCGTTTTATGATTTTTACCGGAATCCGCAGGACGGCCCGCTTTCAATCGTGCTTGAGCAAATCAAGAGAAAGAGCTGACGCTTTTTGTCAGCTCTTTTCAGTCTGATATGTGCACATCAATTTTTCTTTGGAAATAAATAAATAGCAGGAGTAAGGAATGTTTTTGAGGGTGAGCTGTTTTGCAGTAAAGTATAAAATGGGAATATGGGCCGCTTTCTTAAACAGCCTGTAGCAGCCGCTGGACGGTTTTATCACATCAAAACCGAGTCTCGCAGCTCCTTTATGAAGCATTGTAATGCCGACGACTCCCTTAATCTCGTCTTTCCGTTTATGCTGGTTAATATAATCCGCTAAATGAGGCATGGATTGATATACCTTCTGATATAGCATAATCCCCCTTCTGACCGCGCTTTCAATAGGCTGCAGCTCTTTCAGGAGTTTGACATTATGAAGATGAATCTTAACTAACACGTCGTTTTTTTTAATTCTGGTCCCGTCGCTCAGGATGACTTCTTTTCCTTTATATCTAGTCAAACGGACGCGGAATACATTCGATTGCCGTTTATCAATCAGCGTCAGCCGGGTAAAGAAGAAATAAAGCGGATCAAGTAAGTACCATATAGACAGCAGACAGCTTCTCACATGTTCACCTTCTTTATATTCAAAGCACCCTCATATTTTGGCATGGGGCATGTCACATTATGATTGGTAAATAATGATGCCGACCTGTATCAGCTTATGCAAAAACCGCTTCAGGCTCTACTGTCCGGAACAGAAAAAAAACACTCTTCGTGAAGAAGAGTGTCTGTATCCGCTTTCTTTTAACGGAAAAGCAAATGCTGGCTGTGAATTCCCGCTTTTTTCAGCAGGGCTATCAGCTGTTCCTGTTCCTCAGGCATAAGTCCTGAAAACGCTCTCGCAATTCTCAATGAATGAATCGGATAAATTTTATCCAAATACTCGTTTCCTTTATCAGTTAAATGGGCGTAAACAGACCGTTTGTCCTTCGGGTCTTGTTCTCTGACCAAAAACCCGTTTCTTTCAAGCTTGTCGATGACATAGGTGACATTCCCGCTGACAAGCAAAAGACGCGACCCGATTTGCTGAAGCTTTTGCGGTCCTCTCGTATAGAGCAGCTCCAAAACGGCAAATTCAGTCGGATTAAAACCGTGTTCTTTACTGTCTCGGATGCTGTGTTCAGACACACTCTTGAAAGCCCTTGCAAAAACTTTGTACAAATTCATCGAACGCATCACTTCTTCTTCGTTAAATGATAATCTCATCATATCTACCCCGTATTTAAGATTTTTATAAAAAAATAATGTAAACCCTTACAATTCATAAGAGTCGTTCTTTGTTTTATATTCTATTCGTGCCGTTTTTCAGAATTCCTTCTTTTTTATATAAAAAAATACCCTTATACATCATTTAATTTGTATAAGGGTTCCGTTCTTTATAGGGAATGTTCCGAAAAAAATACGCGTATTCCTTTCTCAGCTCCGTAATTGTCATGGAATTGAGTATTTCTTTCGTATAGACTCCGATCTGCAGAAGCTTTTTGGAATAATGGTTTCTCTCTTTGTCCAATGCATTTTGAAGCAAACGACTCATGGCGCCCTCCTTTGTTTTCCGTTATTCTATGATCAGAATAACGCTTTTATATCAAAGATGTATAAAGCCATTGTAAAACTTCTGTAGATTATGATGTTTTTCGGTAAAGTCCGTTCTGGACGGCTCTGAGCAGCGGAAAAGCGTGTTCCCCGGCAAGCTGCATGAACGCCTCCAGCATTTCATCGCGTTTCATATCTAATTCAATGATTTCTTTTGCCAGCGAAACCGCTTTTTCTTTCTCCATTCCTATCCTTCCTCCTCATTGTTGTCTGTACAGTAAGCATAAAACGGGGCAAAGGACCATGCATTAACCTTGTCAATTTTTCTGCCGCTTTTTTTCTAAAATTTTCTATTTCGCGTCAGAAAACCTGACAAGCGTCAGGTTTTTTCTCTTTTTTTCTTATATAATATGAGTAAAAGACATCCAGGGGTGGAAAAATGACGACAGACGAACAATCTTACAAAGATAAAAAAGTAATCTCGATCGGCATTGTAAGCGAATTAACCGGATTGTCAGTCAGACAGATCAGATACTATGAAGAACGGAAATTAATCTACCCGCAGCGTTCATCACGGGGAACGAGAAAGTATTCCTTCGCTGACGTTGAGCGGCTGATGGATATTGCCAACAAGCGGGAAGACGGCGTGCAGACGGCTGAGATTTTAAAAGACATGCGAAAAAAAGAACAGGCTCTCAAAAACGACCCGCAGCTCCGCAAAAAAATGCTGGAAGGACAGCTTAATGCTCATTTTAAGTATAAAAACCGCTGATCAAAAAAGTCCGCCTCCTGTGAGACGGACTTTTTTTATAAAGCATGAAGAAATGCAGTTGCAATGCCGAAATAAATTAATAAGGACAAAATATCGTTCAGCGTCGTAATCAGCGGTCCTGATGCAATCGCCGGGTCAATGTTCAGTTTATGAAGAATAATAGGGACGATCGTTCCGGCCATCGTACCGATAATCAACGTTGCAAGCAGCGATGAACCGACGACAAAACCGAGCGTTAAGTCTTTCTGCCAGACGGTTGCGACAATCGTAATCGCGATCGCACAGACGATGCCGATATAGATACCGGTTCTTAATTCACGGAAAATCAGTTTAAAGATGGTTTTTTTATTCATTTCTTCTTTAGCCAGTCCTCTGATGACGACGGCGAGTGACTGTGTGCCTGTATTACCCGTCGTTCCCGCGATCATCGGCATGAAAAACGCGAGGGCGACTACTTTTTGCAATGTATCTTCAAAATAATTCAGAATGCTTCCGGAAATCAATCCGATAAACAAAAGCAGAATGAGCCACGGCAAACGGCGGTACGCCGCAACGTACGCTTTCGTATCAAATGTAATCGCCTTACCGGAGGCTGCGAATTTTTCGTAATCTTCATCGGCTTCTTTAATCACGACGTCAATAATATCATCGACAGTGACAATACCGACAAGCACATGATTTTCTTCCACGATGGGAATGGCTAAAAAGTCATACCGCTGGATCAGCCGGGCGACTTCTTCCTGGTCTTGGAGCACCCCGGCCGAGATGACACGAGTAAACATGAGATCCTGCACTTTATCCTCAGGCTCGCCGAGAATTAAATCTCTGTATGAGAGCACTCCGACAAGCTGCTTGCTGTCATTAATCACGTACAAATAATTTATTGATTCTGCGATTTCTGCAAAGCTTTTCAGCTTCACGACCGCATCTTTTACTGTATAATGCTGCGGAATCCAGACGAAGCGGTTCGTCATCATCCGGCCCGCCGATTCTTGCGGATAGTTCATCAAAAGCTGTACGGCCTTTGATTCCTCAGCCTCCATGCTGGATAAAAGCTGTTCTTTCAGTTCTTCATCCATCTCTTCCAGCAATGCTGCGAGATCGTCGTTATCCATTTTATTCATTGCGAGAGTGGCTTTCGTTTTACCGACTTTATGCAAAACGGCAAGCTGAAATTCCCGCTCCAGCTCTCCGATCATATCGGTGATGTCATCAACCGTCATATATGACAGATAGCGGGCCCGGTGCTTTTCCGGCATTTCTTTAAACAAAAATGCCATGTCATAGGGCTGAAGCTCATCTATCATGTTTCGGAATTCTTTTATTTTTCCGTCCCGCAATAAAATGATAATGCGTAATATGAGTTCGTCATAGGTCATGTTTTGGACCATCGGGACTCGTACCTCCTTTACGGAGACGCGCCGTCCGTCAAGGGAAGTGCGGCGGTTTGTCTCCTCATCATGTCGTCACTGGTTATCTGGCTGTATATGGGTACTTCTTCTGACATACTCGAATGGGGAGAATCCATACTCCGCACCTCCTTATCATGCTCAGTCGTGTACGTTTTGAGGCATAAAAAAAACCTTCTGATATGAAGGCGAAAACAAGCACGGCAAATAAACGTGCGGGGCCTCCAATCGTAGAGCTTTAGCACTGTATGGCATAGGACAGCCATCCAGCTGCGTTAAGAATCACCTTATGTCGATGATTCCTGTTGACCCATTGGCGTCTTTGGACATTTTTGGGCAGCAGCGTATCTCCATACAGGAGCCTCACCTAACGAAGTTCTTATTTGAATTGACACACTGAGATTACAGAAAAAAAAGGAATGTGTCAACCTTAAATTTGTGATTTCAGCACATGCCTATAAAATAAATGGAATAAAGGCATAAAACCCTTATTCCGGCAAATCGCTTTCATCTTCTTCTGAAAGGAAATGATAGGATTCATGCAGCATGAGCGCGTACTCCCCTTCTTTTGTCGGATGCGGTACATACTCAGCCTCGTTGATATACTGCTCTTCCCTTTTCTTCATATGACAGACCTCCTGTTCAATTTTAGATTGTCCAAAAGAAGACCCGTTATCATAGGAAAAAAATCACTTGCGGAGCGGGACATGCAGCTATATTTTTCGGATCGTGAAAAAGTTCCTAAGCAGCCACGGGCCCGGTTTGAAACCGAGCGTTAATTGCCACGCGCCGATCGCCTGCAGTCCGAACTCCCGAACGAGAACCATTTTTTCACTCATGCTCCGCACATCCTCAAACCACACTTCATGCGTTCTTCCATTTTCATCAGTATACCGGAAGTAAGGGGAACGCTCCTGCTGGGAATAACGGATCACTGATTGATGCTTCATGGCCGTTTCCATGGCGCGCTGATTGGAGATGGCGGATCCGGTCGTTCCCGGACGGTACGGAATCACCCAATCATACCCGTACAGCGGAACACCGAGAATCACTTTTCTTCTCGGCACCCTGCTGATGACAAAATTGATCGTTTGCCTGACCTCTGTCAAAGGCGCCACGGGTCCCGGCTCACTGCCGGCGTGGTGCCAGTCGTACGCCATAATGAACATATAATCGACGACGGCTCCGATTCCGCCGTAATCATATCCCCTCAGCCACGGCACTGCATCACTTGTTTTCGCCGGAACCGATATCGTTAACGCGAGCTGATGCTCTGAAAGCCGGGTTTTTAACTGCCGGAGAAATCCTGTGAAGAGGTCCCTGTCAGCTTCTCTGACCCGTTCAAAATCGATATTTACACCGCCGTATCCCTTTCTTACGGTTAAGGAGACGATATTGTTGACGAGATTCGTTCTTGCCGTCGGATTTTGCAGCACTTGATGGGCTAATTCCGGACTGAATCCCCCTTCTGTCAGATTCGTAATGACGGCAAGCGGGCGCACTCTGTTCTGCCATGTGGTTTCTATTGCGGTTCTGTCGTTTAAATCGTTAATGATATCTCCATTCGGGCCAAAATGATATTCAAACAAAGAAATCGCCGAAGAATACGGCGCAAAATCATTAATTAACTCTCTATCCGCTTCAGGCGTCCGAATGACATAAAATTGCAGGGTACCCGCAAGATAGTTAGAGATATCAGGGATCTTCACTTTCATACCCGCCCGCAGCCGGTTCGGCGGAATATCCGGGTTTGCCTGCATCAGCTGCATCTGCGGCACATAAGCCTTACCTGCGATAACGGCATACGTATCATTCGGCTGAACCGTATATTCATTAAGAGGGATTAAAAGCGCCTGCCCCGGAACGATATTCGTTTCCTCAAGCCCGTTGACGCTTCTGATGCTGTCAACAGGGTATCCGTACTTTCTGCTGATGGAAAATAACGAGTCGCCAGACTGCACTGTATGAACAAACATAGATGTCCTCCGTTTCCTTTTGATCAAAAGGGCTCTTCTTATCTTAGGGCTCTTCTTATCTTTATGAATGATCTTCCGCTCCGATTCCAAACTCTGTTCGGAGAAAGGCTGTTTACAAATCAGACATGATCAACTATGATGATGTCATCATAAAAAACTGTATAGGAAACGCACTAGGGGTGCTGTTATCGGCTGAGATAAAACATGCGGCAGGCGTGTTTTGATCCCTTATAACCCGATCTGGATAATACCAGCGTGGGGAAGTGCAGATTGACCGGAGCGCAGGGTTTTTCCCCATGCGTTTTCGTTCTGCTGCTGCATATTCCCTCGGATATGCAGTTTTTTATTTTTCATTAAAAAACGGGGGAGGACACCGCAATATGAAACTAAATATAAACCGCCTGTAAAATCAACTCTTTCATACATACGACTATCCGATAAGAAAGCAGGAGATCACAATGAAAAGTTGGAAAATGAGAGAAATTGTCGTCATGTCCGTCATCAGTGTTGTATTTGCTGTCATTTATTTAGTATCAACTCATGCAAGCAATATAGCGGCAGGATTTTTCGGCCGGATGAGCTACGAACCGATTTACGGTATCTGGTTTATCGTCTCGGTGATTGCCGCGTACATTATTCAAAAACCGGGAGCGGCTCTCGTTTCTGAAATCATCGCCGCGTTTGTGGAGTGCTTACTCGGAAATCCGTCAGGACCGATGGTGATTCTGATCGGGATCGCACAGGGAATCGGTGCGGAAGCGGTCTTTTTTGCGACACGCTGGCGGATTTATACCCTGCCCGTGCTTCTTTTATCCGGTATGGGGTCTTCTGTGACAAGCTTCATTTATGACTTGTTCGTTTCGGGGTACTCTGTTTTGAATCCGGGTTTATTAGCCGTCATGCTTCTCATCCGTCTGGTCTCAGGTGCGCTTCTTGCCGGCCTTCTCGGCAAAGCAATCAGTGATGCGCTGGCTTACACAGGGGTGCTGAACGGCATGGCGCTCGGAAAACAATTCAAGAAGAAAAAGAAACAGGTGAACCAAGATGCAGGCATTTGAGCCCCTTCTATCGGCCGGCCGTCTTACCTTTTCTTATGATCAGGATGAAAAGCCGATTCTTCAAAACGTGTCCTTTCAGCTCCGCAAAGGAGAGCGGGCTTTATTGCTCGGGCCGAGCGGATGCGGTAAAAGCTCGCTCGCTCTCTGTTTAAACGGTCTGTACCCGGAAGCATGCGATGGGGTTCAATCGGGAACCGTTTCTTTATACAGAACACCTCTTTCACATCTGACAGAACCCGCCGCCAGATCCATCGGCGTCGTGTTTCAAGATCCGGACCAGCAGTTTTGCATGCTGACGGTTGAAGATGAAATCGCCTTCGGCCTGGAAAATTTGCAATATACAAAAGAAGATATGGACGCAATCATCGATGACGTTTTAGAAAAATTAGAGATCACTCATCTGAAAACGCGAACGATCGCTTCGCTGTCAGGCGGTTCAAAACAAAAAGTGGCGCTTGCCTGTATCATTGCGATGGAACCGGAACTCATTATTTTGGACGAACCGACGGCACAGCTTGATCCATATTCCGCACGTGAATTAGTGCGGCTGATCAAAGATCTTCAAGCAAAAAAAGGCTTCGGCCTTCTCGTTATCGAACATCAGCTTGATCATTGGGCGCCGTGGATGGACAGGACGATTGTCCTTGATGAAACGGGTCAGAAGGTGATGGACGGAGAGACGGACGTTATCTTTGAAACAAAGATTGGAGAGCTGATGGAGCTCGGCATTCCGATCCCGCGTGTGATCTCATTGCAGGAGCACGTCAGCATTCCTTTTACATTGTGTAAAGAAAAGCTGTTTCACGAACCTGTACCATCTCTGCCCGAACCCCGGCCCGCCGCGCTTTCGGCAGAAGACGCGCTGAACGTTCACGAGCTGTCATTCTCAAGAGGAGCAGACGTCATTTTTCAGGATGTGAGCTTTTCCGTAAAAAAAGGTTCAATCACCGCGATTGCCGGCCCTAACGGAACAGGAAAATCCACGCTCCTTTCTGCCGCGGCCAAGCTCATCCGTCCGCTGGGCGGAGACATCAAAATAGACGGCAGACCGATTGATTCCTATTCTGAAAAAGAGCTGCGGCGGCTGATCGGATATGTTTTCCAAAATCCTGAACACCAGTTTGTCACAGATTCCGTCATTCAAGAGCTGATGTTCGGTTTTGAAAGCAGCAGAGCCGCAAAGGAGAAAGCTCTTCAGCTGTTAACCCGATTCGGCCTGAGACGCCATGCCTCACAGCATCCGTTTTCTTTAAGCCAAGGACAAAAACGCAGGCTCAGCGTCGCGACGATGCTTATGCACAATGTGAACGTTTTGATGCTTGATGAACCGACTTTCGGACAGGATGCCAAAACGGCGCGGGAGTGTATGCAAATGCTCCGTGAGATTCAAAAGGAAGGAACGGCTGTTTTAATGGTGACACACGATATGGAACTCGTCTCAGATTATGCCGACACGATCCTTGTGCTCTGCGGCACGAAACTGGTATTCCGGGGAACTCCCGACGCTTTGTTTTCTGATAACACCGGGATCGCCGAGCAGGCGCATTTGGCTTTGCCGCTGCGGTATGAATGGATGAAACACGACAGGAGGCGGAGAAATGAACTTGCGGCTGGAGGCTGTTAACCCGTCAATAAAGGCGGCGGCTGTATTGTTATGCGTCATTATGCTGTCGTTTATTTATAATCCGTACACCCCTGCTTTGTTTTATATCATCATTGCGGGAGGCGTCCTCTCGGCGGGGCGTGTGCCGCTGAAAAAATGGCTGCTGTTCACGATTCCGTTTGTCATTCTGGCCTTCGGTTCTTTATGGACAGCCGCCGTATTCGGAAACATCCCGACAACCGGAAGCAACCTGCTGTTTAAGCTCGGGCCGATTGCCGTCAACAGTGATAACGCGGCGCTCGGGATTTCTATCGCGTTTCGTATTTTATGTTTTTCCGCTTTGTCGATGATGTTTCTTTTCACAACCGATCCGATTCTGTTCATGCTCAGTCTGATTCAGCAGTGTAAGCTGCCGCCCAAGCTTGCATACGGCGTTATCGCGGGGTTCCGGTTTCTCCCTCTTCTGAAAGATGAAATCCTGATCATCCGGCAGGCGCACAGAATCAGGGGCGCGGCGTCTGATTCCGGGCTGAAAGGAAAGCTCTCCGCCTTCAGGCGCTTCACCATTCCGCTATTGGCAGGCGCAATCAGAAAGGCGGAACGCACGGCGATCGCGATGGAATCTAAAGGCTTTACGGGGAGCCGAAACCGCACGTTTTACAGAACTGTTACTGTGCGCCGCGCCGACTGGTGCTTTTTCCTGCTCGTGCTTCTGTTATTCGGCGCAAGCTGGCTCATTTCATTGTTGTTTGTATAAAAACAGGCCGCCGGAGTGATTCGGCAGCCTGTTTTGTTATGTATGTTATTGATGATAATTGAGAGCCTGAGCGAGATTGGACTTGATCGTAATATCTGAGAAATTAATGCCGAGCTGTACGGCGGTTTGAGCCATTTCCGGCCTGATTCCGGATAAAGTGGACGTGACGCCGATCAGGTTCAGCGCCTCAATTAATTTAAAAATCTGATGCGCCACCATCGTATCGACAACCACTACACCCGACAGGTCAATAAACAGATGTTCAATCCGCCGTTTGGCACATGTGCTCAGCGTATTTTCAAGAATGAATTTGGCGCGCTCCGTGTCAATATCGCCGACAAGCGGCAGCAGCGCCGTCCGTTTGCTCAGCGTGATAACCGGCGAGCTTAACTCCAAAATCATTTCTCTTTGCGCGTTCAGCTGCATTTTTGAGTTATGCTCGGCATGATCGACAAACGTGTAAATCGTAAAATCAAATACTTGTACAATTAAATTCTCCCATTTCTTCCTTTCTCCCTGTGCAAACGAAGATTCATGTTTATCGGCAAACGCATCATAATAACTGATGTATAGTCTCCGGTTTCTCATGAATTCACGGACCACATACTGGACGGGTGTATCCAGATGCTTCTGGTCTTTCGCGAGCTCAATCACCCACTGCTCGAACTCTTCTAAAAATTCTTTTTCCGGCATGATATACATTTTATTAATATGCCGGTAAAATTCTTTATCCTGCTCCGTCAGTTCTTCTGTGATTACAGGATTTGTCAAAGAATAAATCGAATTCGGATCCGAATCTTCCATCGTTTCGATCCACTCTTTCGCAATTTGATCCACTTGTTCTGAAAAATAGTTGTATAATGCTTCACTTATCTTCATATCTCTTCTCCTTTCCCATTTCCAATTATAGCGTCAGCGGGTCATGAATGAAAATGAAAGCTGTCAAACTATCCATATATTTGAAATTTTTTAGTACGATAGATTACGCCTTTTTTATGAAAATGCTTCAAATGACTCTTTCCGGCCGGCATGCTCTGCCATAAAATAGTAGCAACACCCTTGTATCCACTCGCAAGCATAAAAAAGGAGGGCTTTTTTATGAATGGTGAAATGCATTTGATTCCTTATGTCACGGATGAACAGATCATGGATGTGAACGAGCTTCCTGAGGGGATTAAAGTGATTAAGGCGCCAGAGTTGTGGGCAAAAGGGTTTAAAGGCAAGGATATTAAAGTCGCGGTGCTTGACACAGGCTGCGACATCAATCATCCTGATTTGAAAGACCGGATTGTCGGCGGGAAAAACTTCACCGATGATGACGGAGGCAAAGAAGACGCGATTTCCGATTATAACGGACACGGGACACACGTTTCCGGAACGATTGCCGCCAATGATTCAAACGGCGGAATTTCGGGTGTCGCGCCGGAAGCAAGCCTTTTAATCGTTAAAGTTCTCGGCGGTCAAAACGGCAGCGGCAAATACGAATGGATCATTAACGGCATCAACTACGCCGTTGAACAAAAGGCCGATATCATTTCCATGTCACTCGGCGGGCCAAGCGATGTGCCTGAATTGAAAGAAGCCGTCACAAATGCGGTAAAAAGCGGTGTTCTGGTCGTTTGCGCGGCAGGAAACGAAGGCGACGGAGACGAGCGTACAGAGGAACTGTCGTATCCGGCCGCTTACAACGAAGTGATCGCAGTCGGATCAGTCTCAATCGCCCGTAAATCGTCTGAATTTTCAAATGCAAATAAAGAGATTGACCTGGTGGCTCCGGGAGAAAATATTCTCTCCACCCTTCCCAACCATAAATATGGGAAGCTGACGGGCACTTCAATGGCCGCCCCGCATGTGAGCGGAGCGCTTGCCTTAATAAAAGGGCTTGAACAGGACGCGTTTCAGCGGACGCTTTCTGAGGCTGAAGTCTACGCCCAGCTCGTGCGGCGGACCCTTCCTTTGGACATCTCCAAAACATTGGCCGGGAACGGATTTCTGTATTTAGACGCGGCTGAAGTGCTGATGGAAAGAGCCGAACAGGCACAGCTGCTGTCTTTCTGATATTTTTCTCGTATAATGATTAATCAGCTTGTCACATCACCAATTTTTAAATTGTGAGATTTTCTATTGACAGTGATCCGAATAAGCTGATAAGATAACCAACAAATGATGTAACTTTTCAAAAAAATTGAAATATTTTCTCTTATCGAGAGTTGGGCGAGGGATTGGCCTTTTGACCCCAACAGCAACCGACCGTAATTCCATTGTGAAATGGGGCGCGTGATTTTTGCGCCGAGACGATTGTCTCATAAGGCACGGTGCTAATTCCATCAGACGTGATCTGAGAGATAAGAGAGGCTTGCATTTTGAAGTTAAAGCCTCTTTCTCTCATGAGAAAGAGGCTTTTTTGTTACATCTCACTTAAAGGAGGAAACTTAATGACAACAATCAAAACTTCGAACCTCGGTTTTCCGAGAATCGGCTTGAACAGAGAATGGAAAAAAGCGCTTGAGGCTTATTGGAAAGGTAACACTGATAAAGAAACGTTTCTTAAAGAGCTTGACGGTTTATTCTTATCAGCTGTCAAAACACAGCTTGACCAACATATCGATATCGTGCCTGTCTCTGATTTCACCCATTATGACCATGTGCTCGATACAGCCGTCAGCTTTAACTGGATTCCGGAAAGATTCCGCAGCATCACGGATCCCGTTGATACATACTTTGCGATTGCCCGCGGTGTAAAAGACGCCGTTTCCAGTGAAATGACGAAATGGTTCAATACCAACTACCATTACATCGTTCCTGAATATGACGAAAGCATTGAATTCCGTCTGACGAGAAACAAACAGCTTGACGACTACCGCCGGATCAAAGAAGAATTCGGAGCGGAAACAAAACCTGTCATCGTCGGTCCGTACACATTCGTCACACTTGCGAAAGGATACGAAGAATCAGAAGCGAAAGCGATTCAAAAGCGCCTTGTTCCTCTTTATGTGCAGCTGCTGAAAGAGCTTGAAGCAGAAGGCGTCAAATGGGTTCAGATTGATGAGCCTGCCCTTGTGACAGCTTCTTCTGAAGATGTCCGCGCCGCCAAAGACCTCTATGAGGCGATCACAAAAGAGCTTTCAGGACTGAATGTCCTCCTGCAGACATACTTCGATTCGGTTGATGCATATGAAGAACTCGTTTCTTATCCTGTACAGGGAATCGGGCTTGACTTCGTACATGATAAAGGCAGAAACCTTGAGCAGCTGAAAAAGCACGGCTTCCCGAAAGATAAAGTACTGGCAGCCGGTGTGGTCGACGGCCGGAACATTTGGAAAATCGATGTTGAAGAACGCCTTGACGCGGCTTTGGATATCCTCAGCCACGCTGATGTTGAGGAGTTATGGATTCAGCCTTCAAGCAGCCTTCTGCACGTGCCGGTGGCGAAACACCCTGACGAGCATCTTGAAAAGGATTTGCTGAACGGCCTGTCATACGCTAAAGAAAAACTGGCGGAACTCGGCGTCTTAAAAGAAGGGCTTCTGTCCGGCAAAGCGGCCGTCAGTGAGCAGATCGAAGAATCAAAAGCGGCACTTAAGGCTTTAAAAGCATTCGCAACAGGAGCGAACTCAGCTCAAAAAGAAGAGCTGAATCAGCTGACGGAAAAAGATTTCTCCCGTCCGGCAAGCTTTGAAGAACGATTGGCGCTGCAGAATGAATCACTCGGTCTTCCTCTTCTGCCGACGACGACAATCGGAAGCTTCCCTCAATCTGCCGAGGTGCGGAGCGCACGGCAAAAATGGCGCAAAAAAGATTGGACGGATGAACAGTACCAAGCCTTTATTAATGCGGAAACGAAGCGCTGGGTTGACATTCAGGAAGAAATCGGCTTAGACGTGCTCGTTCACGGAGAATTTGAGCGTACGGACATGGTCGAATACTTCGGTGAAAAACTGGCCGGATTCGCCTTTACGAAATATGCATGGGTGCAGTCTTACGGTTCACGCTGCGTACGTCCGCCTGTCATTTTCGGAGATGTCGAATTTATCGAACCGATGACGGTAAAAGATACGGTCTACGCCCAATCGCTGACGGAAAAACACATGAAAGGCATGCTGACGGGACCTGTCACCATCTTAAACTGGTCATTCCCGCGTGTGGATATTTCAAGAAAAGAAATCGCCTTCCAGATTGGGCTTGCCCTCAGAAAAGAAGTAAAAGCGCTTGAAGATGCCGGTATTCAGATTATCCAAGTGGATGAACCCGCGCTCCGCGAAGGACTGCCGTTAAAAACGCAGGATTGGGATGAATATTTAACTTGGGCCGCAGAAGCATTCCGGTTAACGACGTCTTCTGTGCAAAATGAGACGCAGATTCATACGCATATGTGTTACAGCAACTTTGAAGATATCGTAGATACGATCAATGATCTTGACGCGGATGTCATTACAATCGAACACAGCCGAAGCCACGGAGGATTTTTAGAATATTTGAAAGAACATCCTTACGTGAAAGGCCTCGGACTCGGTGTATACGACATTCACAGCCCGCGTGTGCCGGCAACTGAAGAAATCTATCAAATTATTGATGACGCACTTGAAGTGTGTCCGACTGACCGCTTCTGGGTAAACCCGGACTGCGGACTGAAAACAAGACAGCAGGAAGAAACCGTTGCGGCATTAAAAAATATGGTCGACGCCGCGAAACAGGCAAGAAAAAAACAAGCTCAGCTTGTATAAAAAAAACAGCCATCCGCAAATCGCGGGTGGCTGTTTTTTCTGGGCGTGCTACTTATTCTTCAGCGCCTCCGCAAGTTCACTTAGTGAATCATACTGCTTAATTTGATAGCCCCGCCCTTCTTTTTGCAAATACCCTTTTTGGCAGAATTGCGTCAGCACATGCAAGAGATGACGGTAAGATACACCCAAATAATCACAGACCGTTACGTGCTTCTCTTTATAAACCCCTTCATAAGCCGTCTGCAAAATAAAATCAGCCAGCCGGTTTTCAAGCGGGAACGCCAGACTTTGTGAATATTTCGAAGCCATAAGCGTTGCCTTAGCACTTAAAAACTTAGCCAACTCACGCAGGAATTTCGCATCCTGCAGCAATTGCGCGCGGCAGCGGTAAATAGGCAGAGCAAAACAAACAGTCTTCGCTGAGGCTTGAATTCCTTTTGTGTAATACACTTCATGTAACAGTTCCATCTCTCCGATGTAATCATTTTTGTTGATAAAATTAATTAAAGAAACTTTCCCGTTTTGATGGGTTACATATATTTTCGCTTTTCCTTCAATCACGTAAAACAGGAAGTCAGGCCTCCTGCCCTCTTGAATAATCCATTCGTCCCGCTCATATTCGCGCACTTCCATAAACTCTTCAGCGGGGAAAGAGAATAAATGCGCGATTGAGTGTTTTTCTAACTGATGTTTCTTTTTCTCGCCTTTATAAATTTCCATCGTCCACCCCAAAAATATGAGATATCTCATATTGTCTTTATGTCCTTACATGATAACATGCCAATTAAAGGAGGAACGGGGATGAAAGCATATCGCTGGATGAGTCTGCATTTTTTTAGTTTTTTTATGACATGGGGTGTTTTTCTGCCCTATTGGACGGGATGGATGGTGCATATAAAAGGGGTTTCCGTATCCGAAGCCAGTTTCATTATGAGCCTGGGCTTGGCGGCAAGAGGGATTTCCACATTATTTTTCTTCCCTTATTTATCAGGAAAATTCAGCAGCAAAGCCTTATTAAACGGCGCCAGAATCGGGACGCTTCTCGCACTTTTATGTTATATTCCCGCTGATTCTTTTCAAAGCCTGCTTCTTGTCACATTAGTGCTGCATGTGTTTTACCCTGCTTTAATGCCTGCTTTAGACAGCGCTTGCGGCGTCCTTGTACAGCATAACGAATTAAAGGCTTATGGGACAAGCCGCCAGTGGGGGTCCGCGGGTTTTGTTTCAGCCGGCGTCATCCTGTCCGTCTTTACAGGTATATTCGGAGATCAAGCGATTTTATGGGCACTGCTTTTGGGCACCCTGATATTCGCATGTCTCAGCTTTATGCATGCGCCAGCTGTTCTTTCAAAACGGCCGGAAACAGACCGCGCAAGAAAAGAGGGTATGTTTGCCTTATTCCGCATCAAATATTTCGGTCTGGTGCTCGCAATCGTTATCTTACTGCAGGCGGCACATGCATCTTACTACAATTACGGTTATCTCTTTTTGCAGGAAATCGATGCGCCCGCATATGCCATCGGAATCATCATCAACATCGCCGTTATCGCGGAGATTATCTTCTTTGCAATCGCTGACCGATACTTTCATCAATTTACGGCAGGCTCTTTGCTCGCTCTGGCGGCGCTTGGTGCTACCGTACGCTGGATACTCGTATTTGCCTTTCCGCATGTCATCATTTTCTGTATTGCGCAGACGCTGCATGCCTGTTCATTCGCGATGGGACACTATGCCTTTATGAAATACTTAATTAAAAATATTTCACCCGCGCAAATCCCGAAAGCCCAAGGCATATATTCAGCCCTTGCTCTCAGCTGGAGCACTGCGGTATTTACTATTTTCGGAGGTTTTTTATATGAAATTGAACCCCGGTATGCCTTTATCGGAATGATTGTTTGTACGATCCCATCCATGCTACTCGCCCTTGTATACAGAAAACTTGAAATGAAAAAGAGAGTTTTTGCAGGAAACGCACAAGATATATAGCCATCGCAAATTAGACGATCACATGTCCCGCTGTCATTTTGACCGATTTGCGAATGCTGTGCGATGTATTTTCTCTATATTTAAAGTATTTCCTTCATATATGAGGAAATTAATGAAGGGAATTCGTTCAGAAACTTGGACAGAATCCCTGAATATAATGATACAGTACTGCTTACGCTCATTTCGGGAACTTTGTTCGTAATAAAATGATTTTCAGCCAACTCATAAGGAGGGACATTGTGTCACAGCCTAATTTGCCCAATATCACCCCTGTCGTTACACTTTCCAGAGACGATACCATTAACCTTCTTCTTTCGTCAATTGCTATGGAAGAGCTGGGAATGGCACATATTCTGAATGCGGAAGGGAAAAAAATCCAATACGCGCTCGGAACGATTCCCGGATTAACAGGACCCCCGTCAAGTCTTGCTGATATTCTTAACCTGAATGAGAGCGTCCGGGATACGCTTGACAGCTTAATGAAACAGGAGCTTCTTCTCGGTTCAAAATTGGACAGTATCTCAAATATCCCTACACTGGCGGGACCGACTGGTGCTACGGGGCCAACCGGACCGACGGGGGTCACCGGTGCGGGTCTTCAAGGGATTGTTGCTTTTAATCCGCTGATCGCCCCTACTTACACGACCGGACAGGTTGTCTTGTATAACGGCAGCTCTTACGTCGCAAACGTAAACAGCCCGTCGGGAACCCCTGGAGCCTCAGCTGACTATACACTTTTAGCTGCGGCGGGAAGCACCGGCACTACTGGCGGTACCGGGCCGACTGGAATCACCGGCGCTACTGGCGGTACCGGACCGACCGGAATCACCGGCGCTACTGGCGGCATCGGACCGACCGGGATCACCGGAACAAGTCTGACAGCAACTTCCGGCTATGCGAGCAATACGGGCGGCGGTGTTGTCGCAGTCATTGCCGGCGGCACGACCATTCCCTTACCGAATGAACAAAACCTTTCGGCAGATATTACGGCTAACGCCGCAAATACCATATTTACCGTTGCTCCGGCGGGACGGTACTATATCTCCTACCATATTAATTTAACGGCCGGCCTGCTTGTAAGTTCGCGTATTTTAATCAACGGCACTCCTCCTGCAAGTTCGATTATCGCCCCGGTCGCGTCTTTGGCAAACTTTAATAACTCCTTTATTGTGACTTTGCCAGCAGGCAGCACCATCCAGCTTCAGCTGTTCGGATTATTGGGTGCGGCCACATTGCTTGGAGGAAGCGTCGGTGCAGCTTTAAACATTATTCGATTATCTTAATGGAACATGCAAAAAAAGGATCAGGCGTTTGTCCGCTGATCCTTTTTTAATTGAGACAGAAGCTCTTGTGCGGGTTTAAATTGAGGATTGAACTTCACCGATTTTTTGGCGTAAGCGATGGCCGTCATATCATGGTTTAATGCAGCATGACATTTGGCCATATAATAAAAAGCTCTGAAATCGGCGGCACCTTTTAAAATGAAGTGATCAGCGTTTTCTCCTTCAACCTGCGTTCCGTTTTCAAATGCTTTGATTGCCGCTCTGTACTTTTCCAAATGATATAATACAAGGCCTTTATAATAATGAAGATTGCTGTAATCAGGATATAGCTTGAGCACTTTTTCAATCCCTTGTTCGGCTTCTTCATACCGTTTGAGCTCAAGCAATATTGTATATTTCAAATAATACAGGAGAGACGGAGGCATTCGTTTTTCGCTTAAAAATTGAAAAATTGAGCCGTTGACAAGATGTAATGCTTTTTCATAGTCTTTTATTCTGTAGCATTCACTTGCCAAATGATAGACAAGCCACGGATCAGGATTTTCCTCTGAAAGCTCTTCATTTAAAATGCTGATATTCCGTTTATGTTTTTGCTTGATCTTTTCTTCCTGCTCCAAGTAGCCGTAGTGATGAATCACACATGGGAGCGTGAAAAAAGCATTGTTTTCTTCCTCATTGGAAGCCGAGATATTCTCGTGAATTCTGCCCTGATACAGAAGGCCTTTATGATTGCGGAACAGTCTCGGCTGCATGCTTTCAAACGCTTCGTTTTCATCGAGCTGCTTCCCCGTATAATTGATGATTTTCAAAAGACCCCGGCTCGGTAATCCGTCATGAAGCAGCGAAGTTAAAAAGCGGCCCGTCTCCTGATCGAGCTCTTCATCCGCGTCAAGCACTAAAATCCAATCTCCTTCGGCATGCTGCAGGGCGTAATTTCTGGCCTTTGCGAAATCATTCTCCCATTCGAAATCAAATACTCTTGCCTGAAAGCTTTTGCATATATCTTTTGTATTATCTTGTGATCCGGTGTCTGCGATGACGATCTCATCAGCGATATCTTGTACACTTGATAAACAACGGGAGATGTATCTCTCCTCGTTTTTCACAATCATGCAAAGAGTCAGTTTACATTCAGCATTTCCGCTCATTTTCTCACCTTTCCCGATTTTGGAGTTGTTGATTGAACCAAGGCCGTTCAGGAGTGCCGTTCATCGTTATGACGACAGGCCGCACCCATCTGACGGCAGGTTCGGCAGTTTCCGCATCCCATTCCTGAAGCTGCCTGACAGCCCGCTTCGTAATGGGATGCGCCCGGAATTCGCGCGGGCTTTCAAAAATGAATTTTTTCGTTCGTTCCGTCACTGTCTTCATTTCAAGAAAGTGCCGCTCATACATCTGCTTCTGCTCTTCTTCCAGGCTGATCATTAAAAACAGACGGCCGCCTGTTTCCATCTGCCAGCGGCACAATGCGGAGAACAGCCTGATTTCTTCTTTGTAATCTGAACCCCTTCTTTTATCCACGGTCACAGATAATATATGTAACAGCGCAATCGTGAGACAATGCATGGCTTCAAAAGATGCCTGTTTCGCTTTTGAAATGCTTGGATACGGCATATGCTTCACC
The DNA here is from genome assembly GCF_026241425.1 of Bacillus sp. ChL18. Taxonomy (NCBI): domain Bacteria; kingdom Bacillati; phylum Bacillota; class Bacilli; order Caryophanales; family Bacillaceae; genus Bacillus; species Bacillus sp. ChL18. The sequence continues at coordinate 1,783,462 of NZ_JAPHWE010000001.1, forward strand.
CGTCTCTTTTTTATGAACGCTCCCCGCCTTTTTTCTTCCAACCGCAGTCCTCACAATCCCCGCACTCACAGCAGCCAATGCGGCCGTAAAACAGGCCGTCACACGAATCTTCCGGATCACTGGGATCGTCTGGATTCCACGGGTCATCAGGATCGCCCGGATCACTCGGATTACTTGGGTCGTCCGGATTCCACGAGTCATCAGAATCGCCCGGATCACTCGGATTACTTGGGTCGTCCGAATTCCACGGGTCATCAGGATCGCCCGGATTACTCGGATTGCTTGGGTCGTCCGGGTCCATACAGGCTTCAGAATCCTGTAAGAAGATAATGTCCTCAAGTTTCGTCTGCAAAAGGAGTTGTGATTTCATGACGGTGCGCAGGAGCCGTTCGGTGCTTCTATTGATTGATGACAATTCCTCCAAGGAGGGATTGCCGGAAGCGCCGAGAAACATTTGAATCCTTTCCGCTTCCGCCTGCAGAATATGGGATAGTCCGATTTCTTCCATAGCCACGGATGAAAGAAGGAGGTTCAGGGTCTCACATCTGGAGAGTGTAATGTCGGGGGTGATGTTCGGTATGTTTGGAAGAGACATCGATATCTCCCTCTTTTCTCTTGGTGTCATTATGCAAAAGTGCTATATCGTATTCTTATTCCGGGAGAGAAGAGATCATTACTGATGTTTTCGTTAATAAAATATCCCGGATATAAAATCCGGGATATTCGTTCGTTGATTTATTTTAATTCAAGTTTGACGTCTACATTTCCTCTTGTTGCTTTTGAATACGGACAGAACTCGTGAGCAGCCTGCACAAGCTTCTCCGCCGTTTCTTTGTCAAGATCTTTTGTATCAATGACGAGCGTTACGCCGATTTTGTAACCTCCGTCACTCTCATCTTTTAAAAGGCTGACCTGTCCTTCAATTTCAGAGGTCATGTCGATTTTTTGTTTTTGGGCGGCGAGCTCAAGCGCTCCCCCGAAGCAGGCAGCATATCCTGCCGCAAAGAGCTGTTCAGGGTTTGTGCCGGTTTCTCCGTCTTTTTTTGCATTCGGCATGACGATGTCAAAATCCAGCACCCCGTCTTCGGATTTAATATGTCCTGCCCGTCCGCCGACTGCGGTCGCTTTTGAAGTAAATAATGCCATTATTATCAGCCTCCTCATTGTACTTACTGTATATATTGCCCCTGCTCATATTTTTAAACATGAGGAATAGGAAATGGGCCGTTTTTCAGCTACAATAGGGGTAACGTTAACAAACAAAGAGTTGGTGAAAGAAGTAATGGCAGAAAAAGATTTTGAACATATGAAACTGGAGAATCAGCTTTGTTTTTTGCTGTACGCAAGCTCAAGGGAAATGACGAAACGGTACAAACCGCTGCTTGATAAGCTCAACGTAACTTATCCCCAGTATTTGGCGCTTCTTTTATTATGGGAGCACGAAGAACTGAATGTGAAACGGATGGGTGAGCTTTTGTACCTGGATTCCGGAACGCTGACACCGATGCTGAAACGGATGGAGCAGCACGGAATCATCATGAGAAAGCGATCGGCTGAAGACGAGCGATCCGTGACGATCAGGCTCACAGATGAAGGACGGGCCTTGCAGAAAACAGCGGCGGATATTCCCATTGCCATGCTGGAACAGACGGGACAGTCAAAAGAGGAATTAAAGCAGTTAAAGCAGGCGCTTTATGAGGTTTTGAATACGTTGCACGGCAAAAAATAAGGATGCCCCGAATGGGCATCCTTATTTTTATTCTGCTGCCAGAAGCTTCACTTCAATATTTCCCGCTGTCGCTTTTGAATACGGACAGACACCGTGCGCTTTTTGGATAAGGGCTTCAAGCTCCTGTTTATCAATGCCGGATGCTTTGACCTCAAGCGTAACGCCTAGTTTATATCCTTGGTCTGCTTCATCTTTCAGCAGACTGACATGCGCAGTGACCTCTGTTTCAATACTCAGACGCTCTTTTCTTGCTACGAGCTGAAGAGCGCTGTCAAAGCAGGCTGAATATCCTGCGGCAAACAGCTGTTCAGGGTTTGTAGCATGCTCGAGCTTTTTTGCTCTTGGCGTTCCCGGCATGGCAACATCAAGATTCAGCACTCCGTCAGAAGACGTGACTTTCCCTTCACGTCCGCCGGCGGCTGATACGGTTGCAGTAAATAATGGTTTTGTCATGTAAATTCACCTCTATTATATTGTGTACAATTTAATATTACACAATACAATAGAGGGCGTCAATCTTTCCGCATAAAAAAAGCCTACCCTTTTTGAAGGATAAGCTTAAAAGATTATACGCGGATTTGCCCGTTTCCTTTAATGATGATTTTTGTAGATGTTAACGCCGGAAGCCCCATCGGCCCTCTCGCGTGAAGCTTTTGCGTGCTGATGCCGATTTCCGCTCCGTATCCGAATTCAAAGCCGTCCGTAAACCGGGTTGAAGCATTATGATACACGGCGGCGGCGTCAACGGCGGTCTGGAAGTAAGCCGCATGCTCGGCGTTCTCCGTCAGAATAGCTTCTGAATGGTTTGTGCCGTACTGCTGAATGTGGCGGACCGCCTCCTGTACGTCCTGCACCGTTTTCACACTGAGAATCGGCGCCAGGTACTCCGCTCCCCAATCGGCTTCTTCTGCTTGTTTCGCTTGAGGATCCAATCTGCAAATCACCTGGTCTCCTCGGAGCTCCACCCCTTTTTCTGTCAGCTGATTCAGCAGCTTTCGCCCGTGTTCTTCCGCCCATTTTTCATGAATCAAAAGAGATTCAATCGCGTTGCAGACCGAAGGACGCTGTGTTTTCGCATTGATGACGACCTCGCTTGCCATTTGAGGATCTGCTGACTCATCTATGTACACGTGGCAATTGCCCGCTCCGGTTTCTAAAACGGGTACGGTTGATTCCCTGACCACAAGATCAATTAAATTTTTACCGCCGCGCGGGATCAATACATCCAGCCCGTCATTTAATGTAAAGAGCTGTTTGGCGGTTTCTTTGCTTGTATCTTCTATGAGCTGAACGGCATCAATCGGAAGCTTTGACAGCCCAAGTGCGCGTTTCATCACACTGACAAGCGCTATGTTGCTGTGGATGGCGGAAGAACTTCCTCTGAGCACAACCGCGTTTCCGGTTTTCAGGCAGAGTGTGGCCGCGTCTACGGTAACGTTCGGTCTGGCCTCATAGATCATGCCCACTACTCCGAGGGGCACGCGGATTTTTTCAATGGATAATCCATTCTCTTTTTGAATGGTCTCCAGCGACTCACCGACGGGGTCTTCAAGACCGATTAACAGTTCCACGGCGTCCGCGATATCGAGCAGGCGTTTTTCATCAAGAGTCAGCCTGTCAATAATGTCAGGTGTCAGTCCTCTGTTCCGTCCCGCTTCAATATCTTTCTGATTCTCTGTTAAAATCAGCCGGCGTTCATTTCTGAGTCCGTCTGCAATACATTGGAGCGCTTCGTTTTTTTCAGCCGTCGTTTTCATGACCATTTCGGCAGCCGCTTCTTTTGCCAAAGCCGCCTTTTGCAATACTTCACTCATTTGTGTTCCCCCTCGTCAAATAAATTCACCCAATCATCTCTGTGAATCACTTCCACCTGCTTCGTTCCTGAAAGCTGGTCGCTCCGCTTCCCTTTGGCTTCTAAAATTTCATCGGATGAGTACTGCGTCTGCCCTTTGCCGATAATGCCCCCGGGTCCTCTGACTTCCACTACGGCCCCTTTCGGAAAACTGCCGCAGACATCGGCGACGCCGGCCGGGAGGAGACTTGACCCGTTATGGATCATCGCCTGCTCCGCTCCCCCATCAATGATGATTTCCCCTGATATCGGAGAATGAAACATGATCCATTGCCGTGTATTATTCACTGAGGATAGGTCTTTATCGCCGATATATGTGCCGTCGCCTTTTCCGTCTAAAATTCCCATCAGTTTTTCCCGTCCGGAGCCGGTTCCGATAAATACCTTCACCCCGAGCGACAATGCGGTCTGGGCGGCGAGAAGTTTTGACTTCATGCCTCCGGTGCCGACCTTTGAGCCTGCTGATCCGGCATATCCGAGCAATTCAGGTGTGATGTCATTCAGATAGTCGAACCGCTTTGCGTCCGGGTTTTCATTCGGATTGGCATCGTACAGCCCGTTAATGTCTGTGAGAATCATTAATTGGTCTGCATGAATCAAACCGCTTACAAGCGCCGACAGCATGTCGTTATCACCGAACGTCAGCTCTTCAACTGATGTGGAATCATTCTCATTAATAATCGGCACGACGCCGCGCTCCAACAGTTCCATTACAGTAGCATAGGCATTTCTGTACCGCTCTCTTTTTGAGAAATCATTTCTTGTTAATAAAATTTGTGCCGGCGTCAGACCGTATCTTTTTAAATGGTCCATATATTGCTGCATTAAAAGCGTCTGGCCGACTGCGGCAGCTGCCTGCTTTCCTTTTATCGTAACGGGTCGCGACGGATAGCCGAGAGCGGAAAAACCCGCTGCCACCGCGCCTGAGGTAATGAGGATCACTTCATGCCCGTTTTCTTTTAATAAAGAAATGGCTTCCGTATGTTCCTTGATTTTTGCTTCATCAATACTTCCGTTACTGTTGGTGAGCGAGCTGCTCCCGATTTTCACAACAATTCTTTGTTTTTTCATCGTTTCTCCTCCGTGGCAATCAATCCAAACCGGCTCTCGTCAATAAAAAAAGCCCATTCCGTCCTGAAAAATAAGGACGAAATGGGCTTTCCGTGGTACCACCTTGTTTGAACGCGTTTTTCACGCGTCCCGCTTTCCTGTAACGCCAGGTTATCGCGCCTGAGTTTTCCCCTCAGGACTCCAAGGCAGGTTCGGCAGGTTTCATGCGGCAAAATGTTTCAGCGGGCCATTTTGCTCTCTGTCACAGAAAGTTCTGCGTACTGATCCTCTTCAACGCTCAATGATTTTTTTATATTATGCAAAGAAAACAGGTTCTTGTCAAGACATTTTCATCCATAAAAAACAGTCCGCCTCCCCGGCGGACCGTCATTAATTAAATACGATCGTTTTGTTTCCGTGAACGATCACGCGGTCTTCCAGATGCCATTTTACGGCTCTTGCCAACACGCTCCGCTCAATCGTTCTGCCGATATTCTTCAGATCCTCTGCGTGATCTCTGTGATCGACGCGTTCAATATCCTGTTCAATAATCGGCCCTTCGTCAAGATCGTCCGTCACATAGTGAGAGGTCGCGCCGATTAATTTCACTCCGCGCTCATAAGCCCGTTTATACGGATTAGCGCCGATAAAGGCCGGCAGAAATGAATGGTGGATGTTAATAATCCGATTCGGATGGGCAGATACAAAATCAGACGTCAAAATCTGCATGTAGCGGGCAAGAACGATCACATCAATCTTATACCGCTCCAGCAGCTCAAGCTGGCGCCGCTCCACTTCGGCGCGGATGTCTTTGTTAGCTTTCATGTAATGGAACGGAATATTCAGCGGTTCGACCACTTCTTTGGCCTCTTCGTGGTTGCTGATAACGACCGCAATTTCGGCCATCATATTGCCGCTTTGCCATTCCCAAATCAGTTCATGAAGGCAGTGCAGCTCCTTCGATACAAAGATCGCCACTCGCTTCAGCTCACTTGCCAGAGACAGGCTCCATGTCATGCCGAATGTCTGGGCGATTGAGGCGAACGCCTGCTGTAAGTCCTCTTTTTTCTCACGAATGCCCTTGCAGTCGAATTCGATCCTAAGAAAAAACCGTCCGCCTTCAGGGTCAGTCGTATATTGATTTGATTCAATAATATTCGCGCCATGTTCAAACAAAAACGCGGACACAGCCGATACAATTCCCGGCTGGTCAGGGCAGCTGACAAGCAGGCGCCCTTTTTCCTCATTCCCGCGGCGGTATTCTTTCAGCCGCTGTGTCATATATGAATTCATCTGTTTTAATCCCTCGTATCTTCATAATTCGTAACTTACTAATAGATTATACTGAAGATTTGATAAAAATCAATTTACGAAAGAATTTTCAGCCCTACGGCAGCGCATAAAATAAGCGCAATGAAAAAGATGCGCTTCGCATCCTTCTGCTCGCCGTAGAAAAGAATGCCGGCTAGTGCGCCGCCCGCTGTGCCGATACCGGTCCAGATCGCATAGGCCGTGCCCATCGCGATCGTCTCCATCGCATAAGAAAGCAGGGAAAAAGAAGCCGCAAATCCGGCGATAATGAAGAGAATCCATTTGACTTTCTTTTCTTTTTGAAATTGATTCATTAAAATCACCCCGAGCATTTCACAAAGACCCGCGGCTATCAGGCTGATCCAATGCATTACGCCTTCTCCTCCTTCGTCTCAGGCTTATCCTGTGTGACCAGCTTTAACCCGATGACACCGATCAGCAAAACGCCGATCAGCACGATTTTCACCGGATCGGCCTGCTCTTTGAAAAGCAGGATTTCACTGAGCACGGTGCCCGCTGTCCCGAGTCCGGTAAAGACCGCATATACCGTTCCTACGGGCAGGCTGTCTGTCGCCTTGATTAATAGATAAAAACTGATGATGATTCCCGTAATCGTGCCGCTCCACGCCAGTGCCGAATCAGCATGTTTCAGGCCGGTGACCCATACCACTTCAAATACGGCCGCTATGACCACTAAACCCCATTTCATGTTCTTCATCCTTTCTGTTTCCGGACAATACAAAAAGCCCGGATAGTCGTCTCTCATGAGATTGACTCTCCCGGGCTTTTTTCCCTCCGTGCGCATATGCGGGATATGTCCGCATATGTGTTTTCTCTCGGACCAGGCCATGTATGAACATGCGGAACCCTAGAAAACAGTCTGTTCGTATCATACTACATTTCGCCGAAACGTTCAACGTCAGATGTGATGTCAAAAACCGTCAGCTGCCTCTCCCATTTGGTAACGGTCTCACCGGGCACCATACCGATTTTTTCCGCGACGCGGACGGAGGCAGCGTTTTCCGGATCAATCAGCGCCGCTATGCGTCCGTATTGCTGCGTGTGAAAACCGTAGTCCAGACAGGCGTTCGCCGCCTCTGTCGCATAGCCGCAGCCCCAGCGGCGGCGGGCAAACATATAGCCGATTTCCATCAAAGTGTTTCCGTTTACCGTCTGCGGAACGATTCCGCATTGACCGAGAAATGCGCCCGTCTCTTTATCCTCTGCGATCCAAAGACTGACGCCGTATCCTTTGGCCAATCGTTTGTTCCAGGCAATCCACTCCTTCGTTTCCCGTCTGCTTTTAAGAGAAGGATAATATTTCATGACCTCTCTGTCGGTAAACAGCCCGTACAAATTTTCTTCATCGTCATCCCGCATAGTCCGCAGACGGATACGCCCGGTTGTCAGGATGGTGCCGGAAGACTTATGTTTCATCATGCACGCCACGTCTCCTTTCCCTGTAATAGATTATGGATCCGGCAGGAAAAGTCCTTTCTCAGCATAAAAAAACCGCTTTTTAAAAAAGCGGTTTGACGATTACCAAGGTTTATCTGTTCCGAGCGCCTCGGCCAGGGCCTTGCTGTGTTTTAAGCGGTTTTTTCGTTCTCCGGCGCGCTGAACGGCCGTATTGTGAAGCATGACTTCTTCCTCGGTTTCCGGCACGATCCGCGGAACGGGTACCGATTTCCCGTTTGAATCAAGCGCGACAAAGGTCAGAAACGACGTTGCCGCAAGCTCGCGTTCGCCCGTCATCAGATGTTCTTTAATGACTTTGACAAACACCTCCATAGACGATGTGCCGACCCATGTGACGTAAGATTCAAGGCATACGGAATCCTGTTGGCCGATGGGGCGCAAAAAATCTACAGAATCCATTGAGGCCGTGACTGTTTCACACCGGCAGTGGCGGGCCGCGGAAATTGAAGCGATATCATCAATGTAGCTCATCAGCTTTCCTCCAAACAGCGTATTGTGATTATTCGTATCAAGCGGAAAAACCCTGCTTGTTTTAACAACCCTTGTTTCTTTGCAAAATCTTGATTCTGGCAACTTCATATTATTTAAACTCCCCTTTGGTGTCTGGTCGTTTTGACTCATTCATCTGTACCCTATTAAACAATACTTTGATCGTTTTGTCTAAAATTTTAAATATTAAGTTGGTTAGATATTCTCTCAGAAATGTTTCATTATTCACCACATCCGGGAATAATAAACGCACATTGAATACCGATAGGAGGATATCACATGGACGTATCCATTCCCAAATCCACGCGGAAACCGGCTTGCCGCAGTGAATTTGATGCTTTGCAGACAGTCATCTTATGCCGGCCGGAACACATGGCCATCAAGGATATTATTAACGGAACGCAGAAACATTTCAAACAAGAAAATATTAACATACCCGTTGCCCTCAAACAGCATAGTGAGTTTATTGACATTTTAAGATCTCATCAGATTGAAGTCGTCCTGCTGCTTGCCGATCCCGCATTGCCTGAGCAGGTATTCACCCGGGATATCGGATTTGTATTAGGCGAGACGGCGTTTATTTCAAACATGGCGGCTTCAGTCCGGCAGGGAGAAGAAACAGTGTTTCAAGGCCTGCTTGACAATAAGAAAATCCCTTATACGCGACTGAAAAAAGCGAACATTGAAGGCGGCGACATCTTGATCGCAGACGGCACCGTTTACGCCGGGCTGAGCAAGCGCACGGATAAAGCGGCTGTTCGGGAGCTGCAGGAGGCGCTGCCGGAGATGACGGTTGTGCCGATCCCTCTCAAGGAGGATTTTTTACATTTGGACTGTGTATTTAATATGATCTCGGAAACGGAAGCTCTATACTGCAAAAATGGCTTGCGGCAGAAAGAAATTGATCTTCTCGCCGAACGTTTTGAGATGATAGAAGTGCCTGAAGAAGAGCAATTCACGCTCGGCCCGAATATCCTGTCAATCGGCAATCAGACAATTATCAGCCTGCCGCAGCACCATCATACGAACCGCGAGCTCCGAAAAAGAGGTTATACAGTCATTGAAACCGAGTTTTCCGAAATTATTAAATCAGGCGGTTCCTTCCGCTGCTGCACCTTGCCGCTTGTCAGAACATCTTAAACATTTACAAGGCAGTTTCCTTCAAGATACGTTAATATAGAGAAGACAAGACTCTAAAGGGGGAAACCGAATGGCTAAGTACATAGGATACGCGGGAACATATACAAAAGGCGGAAGCGAAGGCATTTATTGTTTCGAACTTGATACAGAAGCGAAAAGGCTCAGCCGGCCGAAGCTGGCAGCAAAGCTCGGCAACCCGACATACGTCACTCCGAATTCTGATAACAGCATGCTGTATTCCATTGAAAAGGCAGACGGAAAAGGCGGTGTCGCAGCCTATCAGATTCATCAGAACAGCGGGGAATTAACTTTTGTGAACAACCAGCTGATTGAAGGCCCGTCTCCATGCCACGTCAGCATTGATGATAAACATGAATATGTGTTAACCGCTAATTACCACAGCGGAAAAGTGCACGCCTTTCCCGTCAATGAGGACGGAAGTCTGCAGGAGCCGGCTGCCGAAGCCGCTCATACGGGAACAGGTCCTCATGAAAGACAAGAGAAACCGCATACCCATTTCGCAGGCTATACACCTGAGCATAACTACATTGCAGCCGTCGATTTAGGGACGGATACACTGTATACTTACCAAATGAAAAACGGTTCGCTCACAGAGGTGAAAACTCACTCTTTCGCACCGGGTTCAGGGCCGCGCCACATCGTTTTCCATCCGGCGGAAAAATACGCCTATGTCATGACGGAAATCAGTAATGAAGTCATCGCGCTTGAATACAACCCGACCTTAGGTGAATTCAGAGAGCTGCAGGTCATTTCCGCTTTGCCTGAAGGCTTTACGGACAAATCGCAAGGCAGCGCGATCCGCATATCTAAAGACGGCAGATTTCTTTATGCCGCCAACCGCGGACATGACAGCATCGCCATCTTTAAGATCAACCAATATTCCGGTGAATTGTCTCTTATTGAATGGGTGCCGACAGAAGGAAACTGGCCGCGTGATTTCGCGTTTGACCCTTCCGAGACATTCCTTGTCGCGTCAAACGAAGAAACGGGAAATCTGGTTTTGTTTGAACGTGATCCGGAAACAGGCAAATTGACTCTGCTTCAATCTGACATTCCGGTTCCGTATCCGGTCTGCGTGTCATTTCTGCATCAGGTTTAATTAAAAAAGAAAGCTGACTTTATATTGTCAGCTTTCTTTTTTGTATAAATGGCAGGCGACAAAACGCCCCGCCTTCACTTCTTCAAGCTCAGGCGTTATCTTACCGCAGAGCTCCATCGCTTCAGGACACCGCGTCCTGAATACACAGCCGCTCGGCGGGTTAAGGGGGCTCGGCAGCTCCCCTTTCAGAATAATCCGTTCACGCTTGTCCTCAAGAAGCGGATCAGGAATCGGGATTGAGGATAAAAGCGCCTTCGTATAAGGGTGAAGCGGTTCCCGGTAAAGCGCAGCGCTTTCCGTAATTTCCATCATGCGGCCCAAATACATCACGCCGATCCGGTCGCTGATATGCTTGACCATTGATAAATCGTGGGCGATAAATAAAAATGTCAGCCCTTTCTCTTTCTGAAGCCTTTTTAAAAGGTTGACGACCTGAGCCTGTACCGACACATCCAGCGCGGAAATCGGCTCATCCGCCACGATAAATTCGGGATGCAGAGAGAGCGCTCTGGCAATCCCGATTCTCTGCCTCTGTCCGCCGCTGAATTCGTGGGGATACCGGCTGCCGAAATCCGGATGGAGCCCGACAGCTTCAAGCAGTTCATCCGCCATCATCAGACGGGCTTTTTTTGTATTGTAAAGATTGTGAATTTCCATCGGCTCCATAATAATTTCCCTTACGGTCAGGCGCGGATTTAACGAGGCGTAAGGGTCTTGGAAAATCATCTGCAGCTTGCGGAAGAAGACCGACTGCTGTTCTGCCGCGGCACGGTGTATATCCGTCCCTTCATATGATACCGAACCGGCCGTCGGGTCATACAGACGGAGAATAACCCTTCCGAGCGTCGATTTACCGCATCCCGATTCTCCGACAAGTCCGAATGTTTCCCCTCTTTTAATGTGAAAGCTGACACCGTCGACTGCTTTTACGGCTTTCTTTCTTCCTGCGTCAAAATGCATTTTCAGCCCGCTGACTTCAAGGAGCGGAGATGCCGTCATTTTCTATTCCCCCTTTTCGCTTATACAGCGGCGTACGGTGCATAATTCTGTTTCATAGACGGTTCCTTCCAAAGACAGCACTTCGATTGTTTTTCCCGTTTTCGGGGAGTGCAGCATTCGGCCGTCTCCCAGCGCCAAACCGACATGGTGGATCGCGCCTTTTCCTTCTTCATAGGCGAAAAACAAAAGATCGGCCTGCCGGATATCGTTTACCGCCGCACCGCACCCGGCTTTTGCTTGGTCCTTTGCATCACGGGGAAGGGTATAACCGTTTGCTTTAAATATCGAATACATAAACCCGGAACAGTCAAACCCGAAACCGCTCAGTCCTCCCCATAAATACGGAAGCCCGAGAAACATCATGCCCGTTTCGATGACATCGGCCGCCCGTCCTTCCGTATGCCGGCACTCGTCTGCGTCAGCTTCATTTACGAACCGTTCTCCGAGCGGCGTCACCACCCGGAAAAAGCCTTTCTCACGTCCTGATGCCGGAAGACGCGTTAAGAAACTTACTTCCAAGTCCGGTTTGCCGTTTGTGTGATATAAAAAAGCGGTCGGTTTGGTAATCCATACGGCGGGGGAAGATGTATGAAAGCCGTCTTTTGAAAACTGGCTTTTTTTCATCCACCCCGGATATCCGCGCACATCCTTGTTTGAAGGCTGGCCGGGAACGGCGACAAAAGCCCATTCCCCTTCCTCTTTGAGAATGATCACTTCTTCCCCGAAAAGCACTTGCGTTTGGACAAGGTTGTCTGTGCATAATTGCAGCCGCTCTTCATATCCCATAGACGCTAACCATTTTCTGATCTGCGGCGGGTTTTCGAGCATCGGCGCATCATCCGAACGGGGAGATGACGGCAGCGTCCATACGTTGGCTGCCGCCGCTGTAACGGCTGCTCTCATCTTTTCGCCTCCTCTTGTATCGACACGCCGGTAATGCCGAGACCCGGTTCATCGGGAATCGTAATCTGACTGCCGCTGTATGTAATGCCGCCTTGAATCAAATCATCTTTCAGCATAAGCGGCGCATCAAAATCAAACCTTGTCACATTCCGTTTGCCCGCGGCAAAATGGGCTGCGGCGGTGATGCCGAGTTTGGTCTCAATCATGCTGCCGACCATACACTCCACGCCGCACGTTTCCGCCATCGCATTGATTGTTTCCGCCTGCTTTATGCCGCCCGCTTTCATCAGCTTAATATTGATTAAATCGGCGCTTCTCGTCTGCAGCACGTGAAAGGCCTGGCGGGGGGTAAAGACGCTCTCATCCGCCATAATCGGCGTGTCTACGGCATCTGTGACCTGCTTCAGCCCGGCGATATCGTCTTTATGAACAGGCTGCTCGACCAGCTCAATGCCGAGGCCGGCGTCTTCCATCTTTCGGATCGCAGTCACGGCTTCTTTCGGCGTCCAGCCTTGGTTGGCGTCCAATCTCAGTTTGACGTTTCCGCCGACACGTGATCTGATCGCCTGAATCCGCGCAACATCGTCCGATATGTCACCTATGCCGACTTTTACCTTTAAAATATGAAATCCTTTGTTCACATAACGGTCTGCATCCCCCGCCATCTCCTCAGGAGAATTGACGCTGACGGTAAAATCTGTTTCCAGTGTATTCCGATAACCGCCGAGAAGCCGGTAAAGCGGCTGTCCGTGCATTTGCGCCCATCCGTCATATACAGCCATATCCACCGCGGCTTTTGCGCTTTGATTTCTTTCCAAAAGCCGGCTGGTATCATACAAAACAGCTTCCATGCCGGAAAGGCTCCGCCCCAAGAGAGCGGGCTTCAGCACATCGTGGACGGCGCTTGCAATACCGGCCGCGCTGTCGCCTGTAATGACAACCGTCGGCGGCGCCTCCCCCCAGCCGGTCAGACCGTTGTCAAAAGTGAGCTTCACAATGACCGATTCAGCATTGTAAACCGTGCGTAAAGCGGTCTTAAACGGCTTTTTCAGCGGCACGGACATCCGTCCCGTTTGAATATCTGTAATCCTCACGCCTGATCACTCCCTTCCGGAAACCCCCGATTCAATCGTTACCGCTTTGGCCGCCGTATCCATAACCGCACGGGCGCCGATCGGAACGGCGAAGCTCGGTGAACAATGGCCGATTTTAAAGCCTTTGAGCGCGGGCTTCCCTGATTTGACAATGTAATCGTTCAGCACTTGCTCTAAAGTAAGCGACTTTTCTTTATGCTTCGGTTCGCATTGGTGAAAATCACAGACCAGGATTCCGGCTGCGTCTGACAGTTTTCCGGCCATCTTTAATTGATTCAGCATTCTGTCGATTTGATACGGCTCCTCATCAATATCCTCGATAAACAGCAATTTGTCTTTCGTATCAATTTCAAACGGCGTGCCGAGTGTGGACGTAATGAGCGACAAATTGCCGCCCGCAAGCTCTCCCTCGGCCCTTCCGCCTGTCAGCACCTCTAAGGGAGAAATGTCCTCCGTATAGGTGAATTCCGTTTCTGTAAAAAGCTGTTGATACGACGCTTTTGTCAGGGGATCAGCATCTTCAAGCCCGACATCCGTGCTCAGCATCGGGCCGTGAAATGTGACGAGCCCCGTATTTTGATGAATGGCGGTATGTAAAAACGTGATATCGCTGTATCCCCAGAAAATTTTCGGATTGCGGCGGATTAAGCCAAAATCGATGTCGGCGGCAATGCGGCCCGTGCCGAATCCTCCGCACGCGCATATCACCGCTTTGACATTCTGATCACTAAACATGTCATGGAGATCATCGAGGCGCGCCCGGTCTTCTCCCGCCAAATAGCCGTGACGGGTCTTCAACGCCCGGCCGAGTTTCACATGAAGGCCAAGCTCATTCTCTAAAAACAGCAGCGCGGTTTGCAGCGTCCCGCTCTCAGGCGGGCTTGCGGGCGCAATCACACCGACCGTGTCGCCTTTTTGCAGTGCTTTCGGTTTATGGTTCATGACTTTTTCAATCTCCTTTCCGGATTGAAAAGTGAAACACGCCGCTCCTTTAACGGCAAAAGAGCGGCGTATGTTTCCGCTGTAAGATCAGGACTTTTCCGCCCACTTCAGATCAATGTAACCGACGGGGTGCCGGACAATGCCCTTCACGCCGCTGTTCTGCAGATGCACCTGATTGTAAAAGTAAATCGGGATGATCGGAGCCTCGTTCATGAGCAGTTTTTCCGCTTTATGCATGAGCGCAAAACGTTTTTTGGCATCGGCTTCCTGTTTTGCCTGCTTGATGTAGCCGTCGTATGCCGCGCTGCCCCAGCCGGTTCGGTTCATGGAATTATCCGTCTGGAAAGCCTCAAGAAAACTGATCGGGTCTGCGTAATCCGGTAAAAATGAGCTTTGAGAGAACTGGAATTTCAGTCCTTTCTGCTCTTCTAAGAAGACGTTCCATTCCATATTGGCGAGCTTAACGTCTATACCGAGCATACTTTTGAGCTTCTGCTGAATCGCTTCCGCTATTTTCTTATGCTCCGGTTTTGTGCTGTATGTCAATGTAACGGCGGGCAGCTTGTCATAATACTCTTCCGCCATGCCTTTTTCCAGCAGTTTTTTGGCTTCTGATTCATCCGGATTTAATAAACTGCCGCCCGCTTCGCGGAAATCTTTCCCGTCAGGCTGAGTAAATCCCGGGGATACAAAGGCATGTGCCGGCTTTTCACTGTTTTTGGTCACATAATCCGTGATTTCTTTCTGATCAATCGCTGCCGCGAACGCTTTTCTGATCTTTTCATTTTGAAACGGCTCCATTTTCACGTTAAAACGATAGAAATAGAGTCCGGCCTGATCCCACGTGCGGACATTTTTTCCTCCCATCAGCTGCTCGCTCAGCTCTGCCGGCACAAAGGCGGTATCCAAATCTCCCGACTGAAACATCTGATAATCGGTATTCCGGTCACTGACCATCGCCCATGTGACTTTATCCAGTTTCACCGTCTTTTTATCCCAATACGTCTCGTTTTTGACCATCGTCATGCTGTCGTCATGCTTCCATTCCGTCAGTTTGAACGGCCCGTTGCCGACAAAGGTTTTTGCTTCAGTGAACCATTTCGGATCAGCCTTGGCGACCTTCTCATTAATCGGGAAATACGCCGGATTGGACACGACGCTCAGAAAATAATCCTGCGGTGCCGCCAATGTGACGACAAGCGTTTTTTTATCCTTTGCCGTGACTTTCACGTCTTCTTGTTTGCCTTTTCCGCTGTTAAATTCTTCTCCGCCTTTGATCATATAGCCGAGAAATGCGGAAGATGCGCCTGTTTTCGGATCGAGCATCCGTTTCCAGGCGTACACGAAGTCTTCCGCCGTAACGGGATCGCCATTTGTCCATTCGGCGTTATCACGGATATTGAAGGTATATGTCAGCTTATCAGCGGACACCTTCCAGCTTTCCGCCATGGCCGGTTCGGGCTTATTATCTTTTCCGAGCCTCGTCAATCCTTCCATGATGTTATTCAGCGGCTGCCAGGAAACATTATTAAATCCGATCGGCGGATCAAGTGAGGTCGGCTCATTTTCGTTATTGAGCCGCAGCACCGTTTCACCCCCCTGTTCTTTTGCTTTGCCGGGTTCTGTCCCCGCCTGTTCATTGGCTGTACAGCCCATCAGAGCAAACGAAACAACAGCAATCACACCGATCGCCCATCTCTTTTTCATTACAATCCCCCTTTTTCCTCTGCTGCCGTCAGCTGCTGTTTCAGCCGCTCTGCACGGTGATCCTGAAGCCAGCAGTTGACGATATGGCTTTTGGATTTCACGGTTGTTGCCGGGTATACCTTTTCACAGACGATCACCCTGTCCGGGCAGCGGGCGGCAAACGGGCAGCCCGGCGGCGGATCGAATAAATCAGGCGGCGTCCCGTCAATCGGCGACAGCTCACTATCCTCCATATCCAGCCGCGGCACTGAACGAAGCAGCCCCTTTGTGTATGGATGAGCCGGACGGTAAAAAATATCATGCCTCGTGCCGATTTCGGCGATTTTCCCCGCATACATGACGGCGACTCTGTCGGCGGTCTGAGCGACGACGCCGAGATCGTGCGTGATCAGAATAATAGACACGCCTGTTTTTCTTTGAATCTTCTTAAATAATTCAAGGATTTGTGCTTGAATCGTCACATCAAGAGCCGTTGTCGGTTCATCGGCGATCATAATTTCCGGCTCGCAGATCAGAGCCATCGCAATCACGATCCGCTGCCGCATGCCCCCGCTTAATTGGTGGGGGTACTGCTTCAGGCGGGATTTCGAGTCCGGGATACCGACCAGATCCAGCATGGCGAGAACCTCGGATTCAGCTTGTTTTCTTGTCATGGCGCGGTGTTCCAACAGCGCTTCTGAAAGCTGATTCCCTATGGTCAAAGTCGGATTGAGCGCCGTCATCGGGTCCTGAAAGATCATAGAAATATCGCGCCCCCGGATTGCCCGCATTTCCCGATCCGACATTTGGCAAAGGTCTTTCTGTTTAAATTGTATGCTTCCGGATTCAATCTTTGCTGAATGTTTCGGAAGAAGGCCCATCACGGCTTGTGACGTCACGCTTTTTCCGCAGCCAGATTCACCGACGATCGCAAACGTTTCACCTTTATTTAAATCGAAGCTGACGCCTCTGACGGCTTTTACAGTGCCTCCGTATGTTGAAAAAGTAACATGCAGATTTTGAACGGAAAGAACTTGCTGCGCCATTTTTCCTACCTCCTCAGTTTCGGGTCTAACGCGTCCTGCAAGCCGTCTCCAAGTACGTTAAACGCGTACATCGTCAAGGAAATGAAAAAAGCGGGGAAAAACAGCCGCCACCAATGGCCTGATAAAATCGCCGGCAGCCCGTCGTTTGCCATGACTCCCCAGCTTGCAAACGGCGCCTGAATGCCGAGTCCGAGAAAACTTAAAAATGATTCCGCAAAAATCGCCGCCGGCACCGTAAGCGTCATTTGGACAATAATGGCTCCCATCGTATTAGGCAGCAGATTTTTCTTAATAATCCGAAATGTTTTCGCTCCAAACGTTTTCGAAGCCAATACGTGTTCATCATGCTTCATCCTCAGCACCTGCCCTCTGACAATCCGCGCCATGCCGACCCATCCCGTCACGGTCAGAGCGACGATAATGGAACTGAGCCCCGGCCCCATCAGCACCATTAACAAAATGACAACGAGCAGATACGGCAATCCGTAGAGAACCTCGATGATTCTCATCATGGCGCTGTCTGTCCGGCCCCCTTTGTAGCCGGCGACGCCTCCGTAGATGACGCCGATCAAAAAGTCGATCAGCGCCGCCATCACACCGACAAATAAAGAGATCCTCGCTCCATACCACGTTCTTGTAAACACGTCCCGGCCAAGTTCATCGGTTCCGAACCAGTGTGAAAAAGACGGCGGAAGATTCTGCTCTGCGAGCGTCTGCCTTGTCACGCTGTGCGGTGATATCAGCGGACCGAACGCAGCCGATAGAAACAGGCAGCATAATATCACAAGGCCGGCCATCGCCAATTTGTTCTTTTTAAGCCGCCGCCACGCATCCTGACTGTAAGACAGGCTCGGACGCTTGACCGACTCGGTTTCACCCTTTCTTTCCGCGCCCGGCTGAAACCAGTCATCAGGCACTTCTGTGTGTTTTACCGTTTCTTGCGGGAGATTCATCAGGATCACCCTTTCTTATGAAGTTTTATGCGCGGGTCTAACAGGCCGTATGCCAAATCAACCAGAAACAGCAGGACGATCAGAATCACACTGTAAAATACGGTCGTTCCCATGATGACCGGGTAATCTCGCTGATTGATGCTTTCTACGAAATATTTGCCCATTCCCGGTATGGCAAAAATTTTCTCGATGACGAAACTGCCCGTTAAAATACTTGCGGCAAGCGTCCCGAGTACTGTCACAACAGGCATAAGAGCATTTTTCAATGCGTGTTTGATCACAATTTTGACGGGAGAAAGCCCCTTTGCTTTTGCCGTGCGGATGTAATCCTGAGTCAGCACTTCGGCCATGCTTGATCTTGTCAGCCTCGCGATAATGGCCATGGGACCGACGGCAAGCGCAACAGTCGGCAGGACCATGTGAACGGGACTCGTCCAGGTAGCTGCCGGAAACCATCTCAGATGAACCGCAAATTGCTGAATCAGCAGTGTAGCCATAATAAAATTCGGAATGGAAATCCCGAGCACCGCAAGGCTCATGGCCGCGTAATCGAGAAAGCCGCCGCGCCTGAGAGCGGCCATTATGCCGAGCGCGAGTCCGGAAATCACAGCGATGATGATCGCCGTTATCCCAAGCTCAAATGAGACCGGAAACCCGCGTTCAAGCATAGCGTTTACACTGTCTGACGGTTTTTTAATTGAAGGACCGAAATCAAAGGTAAGAATGGATTTTAGATAGATGGCGTATTGAGTGATAAGAGGTTCGTTCAGATGGTAGTAGGATTCGAGATTTCGCTGGACCGCTTCGTTTGTGCCCCGCTCTTCGTTAAAAGGCGAGCCGGGTATCACTTTCATCATGACAAATGTCAGAGTGGTGATGACGAGGACGGTCATAATCATGGCGATAAAACGTTTGATAAAATACCGCAGCAATGCCGTTCACCCCTTTAACAGAATGTTGTTCTCATGGCGAGTTCTGTCATGACTAGCATGGCCTGATAGGCTTCCGGCATGTCTTTTGCCTGAAATTGAACGATTGTCGTTCCCGGGATGATTTCTGTGCCCGGCATTAAATGGGCCCATTCAGCCTGTCCGTAGTTGGCAAATTCAATGCCTAATACAGGTCTTTCAGGCGGAGTCAGCGGTTTGACCTTATCTTTATTTTTGAGCGCATAGGCTGTTTTTTCCGTCAGAAGCCGTCCGGCTTTTTGAGGGGACAGGCATTTGACCGCGGTTCTTGAAATGGTTTGTTTGACGGCGGCAGTCGTCACATTCGGGATCAGCTCCTCCGCTTCTTTTGCGGCACAATCATCTCCGGCAGCCATGATGACAGGGACATCGTAAAATCCCGCGAGATAGGCATTTAACCCCAGTTCACCGACCGGCTTATCATTTATGTAAAAGTGGCGGACGCCGAATATCATGCTGTGCGACATGACGCCCGGCATCGACGCTCTCGCATGATAGCCGATAAACATCACGCCCGAATACGATTCATCAAGCCCCTGCATCATGGAAAACGGCTTGACATCCCCCGTAATCAGCTCTGCCTCAGGGTGAAGTTTTTCCGCGAGCAGATTATTCATCTTTGAGTGGCTGTCATTCACAGTCACTTCCGTGCATCCGTTATTAAACGCTTCTGCGATGCACCAGTTTGCTTCTTCGGTCATCAGAACCCTGCCGCGCTCATAATTGTGCATGCGGGAATTGACAAATGTTTCATCAGGCAGTCCGGAAATCCCTTCCATATCCACAGATAGATACAGTTTCATATAATGCCTCCTTTTTTACTTAAAATTTCGATATTAAATTATGAATATTCTAACAAATTATATTAAAAAAGGATGAAACATGCAATATACCATTCTGCCATTATGGGAAAAAACAAACCCTTTTCACCGGGAAAAGGGTTTGCTGATAGAAAAAGTTACATACTGTTTTTGCTTATATGATGACGCTGAAACTGTCTGACCGCACTTCTGTATTCATGATCGGGAATGACCTGATGCCTGATCGGTTCAGGAGCCTGCGGCGAAGGCTCCTCAGCCGCCTGCTTACAGACGGCATGCGGTTTATGCGCCAGCTTATGCCCCATGCCGGTCGCATTCATGACAAATGATAAACACACTAAAAGCAAACTTAAGATGAAAGCAATAAGAAACAAATCGCTGTATGTCCCCATCAGCAGGTCATGCGGTGATTGTGTGCCGCGCGCGCCCCGAAGCGTGCCGGAAGCATCTCTTTTCGTAAAATACCCTATTAAAACAGGAGCGCCCATATACATGAACAGCCTTAAAAACTGAACTGCCGTCATGCGTTTCACCAGTTCCGGAAGCGGTCCGCCCAACGCGGCTCCCATCAGTCCGGCTGCCACAATAAGCCCTGTCCCGGCCGCCAGCATCACGAAAAGCCCCGCAAATAGAATAAGCGGTATATGATGATCTGCCGTCATCCATTGGAAATTCACGAACACCAGTATAACAGAGCCTGTTATGCCGAGCATGCCCGGACCGACTTTATCATATGCTAATGCACTGATGACAGCGGCGATGGCCACGCCTCCTAAAAGGCTCGCATAAAGGAATATCTGTTGAGTTTGTGACATATGATATGCGGTCTGAAGCTCCCCGTGAAATGCCGAAAGACTGACCGCTATGGAAATACTGCCCGCAGCGATCATGAAAACACCCAGAATCGGCTTTGGAATCAGCATAAGTTTAATCGAAATCAACGCATGTTCGTTTCTGTACTGCATGATCAGCAAGATCAGTAGAATGACGATGCTTCCTCCAAATCCCGCCAATGTCTGCCATGATGAAAAGCCCCATTTCGGCAGATGAATAAATGTATAGGCGGTCAGCACGGCTGATACACCCGCTAACAGAAAACCGATGCCGTCAAATGGAGATTTTTCAGCATTTTTATGAGCGTCGTCATCCCGCAGCCACATATAACTGAAAATGAGGCCGAAAAAAGACAGCAGGCCAAAAATGCCGAACAGCCAATGCCAATGGCCGCCGCTTGCCGCCGTGCCTAAAACGGTCCCCATAATGACGGACCCGTAAAACCCGCCGATTAACACAAATAATGCGTAATTCCGGCGCTCAATCGGAAACGAAAGCACCAGCATCGGAATCATAATCATCAGCATAGTACCCGCCGCAGCTCCCTGTAAAAAACGGCCCGCGGCGAGCGGATAAATATTATTTGTCACAGCAGCAAGGAGCGCTCCGATGACACCCGCGGCCATCGAAATCATATAGACAGGCCGGGAGCCGAATCTTTTTCTTAAATACGGCCCCGCCGGCACGAATAAGGCAAATGCCATATTACCGATAATAATCGGATGAAAAGAGTCAAAGTTTTCCCCGCCGACCGTCTGCCGGACAAGGCTTTGGACAGCCGAAAGAGCGGTATTCGACATCAGCCCCGGCCCGACCGCCAATACAGCAAGCAGAGAAATGATCCAGTGATGTTTTTCTTTCATGTGACAGCTCCTTTCTGACTATTTGACAAAGTGAAAAAGCTAACAGATTTCCCCCATTAGCTTGACAGAATTTTCATATCTTTTCATGTGAAGGATTGAACATAATATCTCATTTATTATTTCAAATCCGATGGAAATTGTCAATATAAAGCGCCGCCGTCCGATTTCATCTTTTTCACAATTTCCCACAATCTTTTCATTATTATCCCACACTTTTTGTTTAAGATGGAATCAGTAATAATAGGCAAATCATGCTATGATGAAATAGAGAAACGGAGTGAACATGATGGATAACTATCGTGATGAAAATCGGACAGACCAAAAAGAACAGGAAGTCCTTTTAGTAAAAGAAAACCCGCAGCCGGCCGGATATTCCGCGCCGGACGAGGACAAGAAAAAACGAAGCTTCGGCTGGTTCAGACCGCTTCTCGGCGGAGTGATCGGCGGAGGGCTCGCCCTCGGCATCTATACATTTACGCCGCTTGGAGACCATCAGACTCAAGATACTTCCAATCCGGCTCCCGCTCAGGAAACGTCATCGGTAACCGCCAAGCAGACATCTTCTGATTCCGGAAGCGGCAAATCGGCAAACAGCTCATCGGCAAATTCAAGCAGCATTTCGAATATGGTGGAAGACATTTCACCGGCGATCGTCGGGATCACCAATCTGCAGAAGCAGCAAAGCAGTTCCGATTTATTCGGATTCGGATCAAGCTCAGATTCAAACTCTAATTCGTCGGGTGATGATGCGGAAACGGGATCGGGTTCAGGCGTTATTTTTAAGAAAGCAAACGGCAAAGCGTATATTATTACGAATAACCACGTGGTCGAAGGCGCCTCTTCCCTTAAAGTGTCATTATATGACGGCACCGATGTAACAGCTAAACTCGTCGGCAGCGACTCTCTGACAGACTTGGCCGTTTTAGAAATCAGTGATAAACACGTGACAAAAACGGCAAGCTTCGGCAGCTCATCCGCTCTCAGAACGGGTGAATCCGTCATCGCCATCGGTGATCCGCTCGGAAAAGACCTTTCCCGCACCGTCACACAGGGCATCGTGAGCGGTTTAAACAGAACGGTCTCGATTTCCACGTCAGCCGGTGAGTCAAGCATCAACGTCATCCAAACCGATGCCGCCATCAATCCCGGAAACAGCGGCGGACCGCTCTTGAATACAGACGGCAAAATCATCGGCATCAACAGCATGAAAATCAGCGAAAGTGATGTAGAAGGCATCGGCTTTGCCATCCCGAGCAACGATGTAAAACCGATCGCCGAAGAGCTTCTCACGAAAGGACAGGTGGAGCGCCCTTATATCGGCGTGAGCATGATCGACTTGGAACAAGTGCCGCAAAACTATCAGGAAGGCACACTCGGGCTTTTCGGCAAACAGCTGAATAAAGGCGTTTATATTCGGGAAGTGGCGCAGGGCTCACCTGCAGCCAAAGCCGGATTAAAAGCAGAAGACATCATTATCAGCTTAAAAGGGAAAGAGACCGGCACGGGCAGCGAACTTCGCAATATTCTCTACAAGAATACGAAAGTCGGCAGCACCGTTGACGTGAAGATTATCAGAAACGGCAAGGAAATGACGAAAAAAATGAAACTGACTCAAAAAGAAGAAACATCTTCTTAACAAAAATCCAAGGCAGCCGCCTTGGATTTTTTATATACAGATGAAGCTTTAGGCCTGGATCAGCCGTATGACTTAGTGTACAAAGGAGGATACATACACATGAAACAAACCGGACTTTTGCTGGTCGTTATCGGCCTGATCTTACTGCAGCTGAGCATTCAGCTTCCTCAGCAAAACGCTGCTTGGGGGATGACGCTTGGTGCAAGCATTTTACTGAACCTTTCGGGAACCGGACTGATCATGCGCTCTCTGCACACGCAGATCGGCCGCAGATGAATAAAAAAGCCGCGGGACATTCTGTCATCCCGCGGCTTTTATTTCACATAAAAGCACCCTGTCCGCTGGCCGGACAGGGTGTTTCGGTTAAGACATATGCTGGTCCCGATAAATCTTTTCGTTTTTCATGCCGTACGCTTTTTGCACAATATAGAGCGGACGGTCTTTTGCTTCGTCATAAATCCTTCCGATATATTCGCCGATCATTCCGAGCATTAATAGAACGATGCCGCTGAATAACAGCTGTATCACAATCAGAGAGGACCAGCCCGTAATGGTGCTGTTCGTAAACAGCTTCATGTATAAAACGATAAACATATAGAGAAAACCCGCTCCGGACATGATCATTCCCGCATAGCTTGCCGCCTTGAGCGGTTTATGAGAGAACGTTGTGATCCCGTCCATGGAAAGCTTCAGCATTTTTTTAAGCGGGTATTTCGTTTCCCCCGCAAGCCGCTCATTTCGTTCATATTCTACAGCAGTCTGCTTAAAGCCGACCCAGCTGACGAGTCCTCTGACAAAAGGATTTTTTTCTTTTAATCTTTTCATCTCATCACAGACTTTTCTGTCCAGCAGGCGGAAATCTCCGGTGTCGAGCGGAATATCAATATCAGTCACGCTCCGCAGCAGCCGGTAAAACATAGAGGCCGTCTGTTTCTTGAAAAAGGTTTCTCCCTTTCGTTTCGTTCTGACGGCGTACACCACATCGTAGCCCTCTTTCCACTGCTCAATCATATCAAGGATTAATTCAGGAGGGTCCTGCAAATCGGCGTCAATGACGGTGATTGCATTCCCCTCTGCATAATCCATACCCGCTGTGATCGCGATCTGATGTCCGAAGTTTCTGGAAAAATCAATAATTTTCACTCTCGGATCAATCAGACTTTGCTCTCTTAAAATCTCAATACTGCGGTCTTTGCTTCCATCATTGACAAAGATCAATTCATAATGCTCTTTTGTTTGATCCATGACTTCTTTCAGGCGCTGATAGGTTGTCTGAATGACGAGTTCCTCGTTATAAACCGGGACGACTATTGAATATTGAATATGTCTGCTCATGTTTTTTCCTCCTATTCATCAGATTGAAGTTCGTATAGTGAAGCTGACTGATTCATTCCGCCCGGCCCGCCGCTCATTCGGCTGTTTTTACCTGCGGCCTTGCTGCTTTTTGAATCAGCTGGATCACTATTTTTCGTTTTCTGATCTGTGCTTGATTGCCATTTATCTGAAGATACTTTCTTTCCGTTTTTCTCAACCCACTGCACAATATCGTTATTTCCGCCTTTGCCCATTCCGGATGTTAAGAAGTATTTTACTTTCCCTTGTTTTACGAGCTTTTTAAATTGAGACAGCGTAATGGCCGGGTCAGACCCGCTGAATCCGCCGATCGCCATGACCGCTTTTTTCGTTTTAATAATGTAAGGCGCCGCCGTGTTGGAATCGGTTGCAGCAAATAGATAGTCCGCTCCGGCGTTATGTTTCTCTAAATAGTTGATCAGTTTTGTATTGACAGATGCGTTATCCATTCCCATGCCTTTTCCGCTTGTTGAAGCGAGCTGAGGGCCTGTTTCAGGCAATGAGCTGTTGCCTCCGTACAGAAGCGGTGTGCTCGCCCAATAAATCGGCATGATCATCAAGACGAGAAGGGCTGCAAGTGAAACATAATAACTTAGCGGTTTTTGGCGCTGTTTGAATACGAACAGGGCGATTGCTGCCACTGCGCCGATAACGCCTGCTCCGATGCTCCAGCCTGCGCCGATTTGATCATTGTAGTTTCTGAGGATAAACAGCTCAAATCCGGTTGTCACAAGAATAGCGGCCGGCAATAGCCACGTTTTCCATCCCGCCTGCTTGCGGTACAGATGAACGAGGGCGACCCATCCCGCACCGACAAGTGCCGCGATCGGAGGCGCCAGCATAATGAGATAATAATGGTGGAAAAATTCCGCCACACTGAAGAATCCGGCAATCGGCACAAGCCACGCTGCCCAAAAGATCGTTTCCTTCTGTTCTGCTGATAATCGTCTTCTTTCTCTCGCCCCGGCGATCAATAAACCGGCCATTCCAAAAATCGCAAACGGCAGGAGCCAGCTGATCTGATCAGATAATTCCGTTTGGAAAAGGCGCAGCGGACCAGGGGTTCCCGTACCGAACATTCCTGAACCTGATTGCATTTTCGAGCCGGTGCCTGCACCGCTTTTTCCTCCGCCGCCATCTCCGCCGCTTGAAGGGCCTCCTTGACCGCCGCTTGGCATTTTCCCGTTAGATGGAGGTGCCGTCATACTGCCGTTTTGTGATTTGTCTCCGCTTGCTGAACTGCTGCTTGAAGACTGGCCAGGCGGTTTTTGCATTTGTGAAGAACCGCCGGAAGAAGACATCTCTTTCGATGCGTTTCCGTCCGGCCCGCCCTGGCCGCCGCCGGAACTTTGCCCTGTCAGCCGCTGAATCCCGTTATATCCGAAAGCCAATTCCAATACGGAGTTTGTCTGGCTGCTTCCGACATATGGCCTTTTGCTGGCAGGAATATTGTCAACAATGAGCGGCCATGACAATGAAACGGCTGTTAAAACGGCTAACGCGCTTACCAATGAAATGATTTTTTTCTTAATCGTGGTGTTTGCCGCAATCATATAGAACAGCAAGAAGGCCGGCAAAATCATATAAGCCTGAAGCATTTTTGTGTTAAAGCCTGCTCCGACGACAAAAAATGCCGCCAAAAGCCAGATCAGTCTGCCTTTTCTGATCGCTTTAAAGAGAAGCCATGTGGCGAACAAGAGGAAAAAGACCAGTAAAGCATCGACATTGTTCGTCCGCGCGACCGCTACTGCGATCGGTGTACACGCCATGACAAATGAGGCGATGCGCGCCGCCGTTTTTCCGAACGTCGGCTTTATTAATAAGTACATGAATAGAACTGAACCTACACCCGCCAATGCCTGAGGCAGGATGACGCTCCACCCGTGCATACCGAATATCAGCGCGCTGATCGTTTGAATCTGGTATGTAACAGGCGGTTTATCTACCGTGATAAACCCGGCTGCGTCAAATGAAGCGTAAAAGAAATTATGAAAGCTTTGAAGCATACTCGTTACCGCTGCGGTGTAATAAGG
This sequence comes from Bacillus sp. ChL18, assembly GCF_026241425.1. Taxonomy (NCBI): domain Bacteria; kingdom Bacillati; phylum Bacillota; class Bacilli; order Caryophanales; family Bacillaceae; genus Bacillus; species Bacillus sp. ChL18. Next base: position 1,809,763 of record NZ_JAPHWE010000001.1, read on the forward strand.
ATTCACCGTATCGTCATTCCAGATGTTGTACATATTCAAGAATGCGGAAGCGAGTAAAATGAGAATTAAGACTGCGTCTATCTCGCGTTTTTTCATTTTCACCTGTGTTTTCACTCCTTTTGTTTAACTTTGAACAAGTGTAACAACCAAATGTGAAAAATTTATTAATAAACAAAGACAATTATTTTGCCGTTTACAAATAGGTAAAAAGAATGACAAAACGGGTAAAAAAGCAAAAAAAAGATGCCCCCGTCAAGCCGGGAGGCATCTGTCATGATTTCTGATTTACTGAATCGGTTTCAGCCGTGCTTCTATTTCAGAACGGCGGTGTTCGAGATAAGGCGGGAGCGCAACCGTTTTGCCTAGCTCTTCAGGTTTTTCATCAACCATAAATCCCGGACCGTCCGTTGACAATTCAAACAGAATTCCGTTCGGCTCCCGGAAGTACAGCGCTTTGAAATAATAACGCTCTACAATGCCTGAGTTGCTGAAACCTTCTTTCGTAATGATGCGGTGCCATAAAGCAAGCTCCTCTTCATTCTGAACGCGGAAGGCCACATGGTGCACGCTGCCTTTTCCAGGACGCTCGCGCGGAAGATCGTTTCTTTCAATGAGATGGACTTCTGTACGCGCACCTCCGTTTCCGGATTCGAGCACCGTAACCGTGCCCCGGTCTTCATGCGTTTCTTTCCCGATTTCAGTGAAGCCCAGCACATCGGTTAAGACACGCAGCGTCGGTTCTGCATACGGGACGGTCAATTCAACGGGACCAAGACCGCGGAAAGAATATTCTTCCGGTATGCCGCTTTGCTTCACCGCTTCACCGATGTCTTTTCCTTTTTCGTCAGCTGTCAGCACAAGCCGCTGTCCTTCATGATCCTGAAAAGCGAGTGTCTCTCTGCCCGCTATTGTCATGATGTCGGCATGAGCGACCTGATGTTCTTCAAATCGTTTTTTCCAATATTGCAGTGCTTGTGCATCCGGGACACGCAGGCCGATTGAAGAAATACTGTTTGTCCCCGCATGAAACGGCGCAATCCGCGGAATCTCGAAAAACGTCAATTCAGATCCCGGATTGGCTGTTTCATCACCGTAAAACAAATGATACATCGTCGGTTCATCTTGGTTTACGGACTTTTTCACAAGCTTCAGTCCCAGGATGTTCCGATAGAAATCTAAATTTTTCTGCGCATCAGCCGTCAATGCTGATACATGGTGTATTCCATTAACTTTCATTATGTTATCCTCCAGTCAATTATCTCGATTTCGAGATATTTTATATATACAATTTATGTTATCCGGATCGTAAAGTCAACTCATCTGCTTCACAGACGGTCTGCAGACTGCCGCTTCCTAAATAACGAACCTTTGATATTGAAAAACCATTAATGTTCGCTTTTAAAACGGTATTTTTTCCTTCTCAAAAGCAGAAACCTTTATCTTTTAGGGAAAACGACAAAATCAGAAAATTTATTTTATTCGTGTTTCAGCAATTAGGGTTTACAATATGGAAAATAGTTTTTTCAGCATGACGATTTTACATCTGGAGGGAAAGGATATGCAGATTGAAGAGAACGGACTTAAAAAAGAGATCGGCCTTACCATCGCCCTCTCACTTGTTATCGGCACCATCATCGGTTCCGGCGTATTTATGAAACCAGGCGCCGTGCTTGCCTACTCCGGTGATGCGAAAACCGCGCTTATCGCGTGGCTGTTAGGAGGCATTTTGACGCTTGCCGGCGGCTTGACCGTTGCGGAAATCGGCACTCAGATTCCGAAAACGGGCGGACTTTATACATATCTCGAAGAAGTGTACGGCGAATTTTGGGGCTTTTTGTGCGGATGGGTTCAAATTATCATTTACGGCCCCGCCATTATCGGAGCAATCGGCTTGTATTTCGGCTCTTTGATGGCGCACTTGTTCAATTGGGATTATTGGGATTCCGGCTGGTCTAAATTGATCGGGATTTCAGCCGTTTTGTTTTTAAGCATCATTAACATTATCGGAACGAAATATGGCGGCATCGTACAGGGAATTACGACTGTCGGCAAATTGATTCCGATTATCTGCATGATCGTGTTCGGCCTTTGGAAAGGCGATCAGCATATTTTTACAGCCGTTACAAGCAGCATGTCGGACATGAATTTCGGCGCTGCCATACTGGCCACCTTGTTTGCTTATGACGGATGGATTCTGCTTGCGGCACTCGGCGGCGAAATGAAAAATCCGGAAAAGCTGCTCCCGAAAGCGATGACAGGCGGACTCTTGGTCGTCACCGCCATTTATCTTTTCATTAACTTTGCGCTGCTGCACATTCTTCCTGCGACCGACATCGTCAAACTCGGTGAAAATGCGACCGGCACCGCTGCCGGAATGCTGTTTGGCGACATCGGAGGAAAATTGATCAGCGTCGGAATCATCGTCAGCATCTTCGGCTGTTTAAACGGAAAGATTCTCGCTTTTCCGCGTGTCTCGTTTGCGATGGCAGAACGGAAACAGCTGCCGTTTGCCGGACAGATTTCGCGGGTGCATCCGACGTTCCGCACCCCGTGGATTGCCGTGTCATTTCAGATCGCGCTGGCCATTATTTTTATGATCGCCAGCAATCCCGATAAGCTGTCTGAAATCTCTATTTTCATGATTTATATTTTTTACGTCATGGCCTTTTTCGCCGTGTTTATCCTCAGAAAAAAAAGCGGCGGAAAACCGCGCGCCTACAGCGTGCCTTTGTATCCGATCATTCCTGCTTTGGCCATCGCGGGTTCACTGTTTGTGCTGATCAGCACGGTCATTACAGATACACTGAGCTGCGCGCTGTCCCTCTTGATCGGCCTCGCCGGGCTGCCGCTTTATTTTTGGCTGAAAAACGGCAGAAAAAACTGATAAAAACGGTTCCTTTTACGGGAGCCGTTTTTTTTCTGGCAAAATCACGTGCAAAAGTTGACAGCAAATTCACATCTTTTGTTATACTTTTTAAGCAAGATGTCTGAATTCGAAGTATGTTACGTTTTTTTGGTGAAGTGGGTAACATAAGAAAAACAGGATGAGACACGTTTTTACGAAAAAATCAAGAGGCGTTTTTTTCGACTTTATCTGTTTTTTTTCGACAAAAGGCTATATAATAATTTGATGTGTGCATTGTCTCATTCAAACAATGGAGGGTTTTTAATGATAAAAAGAAAAAAAGATAAGTTCTCACTCCTTTTAACAGAAATCGCAAAAAATATAGACGAAACCGCAGAATACTTTGTCAACTTTAAAGTGACGAACCAGACGACTTTAAAGGAATTTGCCGATACGTTAAAAGAGTTTGAAACAAAAGGAGATAATCATGTTCATGTCATGATTAAAGAGCTGAACAAAGCTTTTATCACTCCCATTGAACGTGAAGACATCCTGGAGCTGACAAACAGCCTCGATGACGTGCTTGACGGAATCGAACATTTTTCAGCAATGATGGAGATTTTCTCGATCACTTCTTCCGATGAGCATATCGATAAGTTCAGCGGATACATCAGAGAGTGTGCGAAGGAAATTTTAATCACGATTGAGCTGCTTGCAGAAAACAGATTGAAGGACATTCACCCTCACGCCATTAAAATTAAGGAATACGAGCACAGCTGTGATAACCTGCACCGTAAATCATTAAAAAATCTGTTCGGCACAGAAACCGATCCGATTAAAGTGATTCAGTACCGCGAGATTTACGAAACGCTTGAGGAAATTGCCGACTCTTGCCAAAGCGTTGCCAATAACCTTGAAACCATTATTATGAAAAACGCGTAACGAGGGGTTATAATGGATACTCTATTACTTTTAACGATATTAATTGTCATATGCGCTTTGGTATTTGACTTCATTAACGGATTTCACGATACCGCAAACGCAATCGCCACCTCAGTTTCGACAAAAGCTCTGAAGCCGCGGCACGCAATCGTCATGGCCGCCATCATGAACTTTCTCGGAGCGATGACGTTTACCGGTGTGGCGAAAACCATTACGAAGGACATTGTGAATCCTTATACATTAGACAACGGGTCAGTTGTCATTCTTGCGGCTTTACTCGCCGCAATCGTCTGGAACTTGATCACATGGTATTTCGGCATTCCGAGCAGCTCTTCACATGCGATTATCGGAGCGATCGCCGGTGCGGCCATTGCAGCATCAGGTTTTGCGACGCTTAATTATAAAGGGTTCATTAAAATTATCGAAGCACTTATTTTATCACCGATCATCGCCTTTGTTCTCGGCTTTATCGTATATTCGATCGTGAAGCTGATTTTTAAAGACAGCAACCTGGCGAAAACAAATAAACGCTTCCGCAGAGTGCAGATTTTGACGGCTGCCATTCAGTCCTATACACACGGAACAAACGACGCGCAAAAAGCGATGGGTATCATTACGATGGCGCTTATGACGGCCAATTTACATAAAAGTGATACAATTCCTTTCTGGGTGCAGCTCTCCTGTGCCCTGGCAATGGGTCTCGGCACATCCATCGGCGGCTGGAAAATCATTAAAACCGTCGGCGGTAAAATTATGAAAATCCGTCCGGTAAACGGCGTATCTGCCGACTTAACCGGCGCAGCCATTATTTTCGGGGCCACGTTTATTCATCTCCCTGTCAGCACGACGCACGTCATTTCGTCTTCCATTCTCGGTGTGGGCGCTTCCCACCGCGTAAAAGGCGTAAACTGGGGAACGGCTAAACGGATGCTCATTACATGGGTCATCACCCTGCCGATTGCAGGTACACTCGGCGCCATCGCCTTTTTCATCTTAGATCTGTTTTTCTGATGACATCCGCTTCTTTACAGAAGCGGTTTTTTTTGTGACAGGAAAATGATGTCATGACATAGAATGAACATAGCAGACCATTTTTCAAATTGTGAGGGATGCTCATGCTTTTGTTTTTTCAGATCATGGTGTGGACGATGGCGGCCGCACTCATTTTATATGTGTACGCATCCTGGCGGTATGAGGCAAAGGTAAAAGAAAAAATGTTTGCCATCCGTAAAACGTGGTATTTACTATTTGTACTGGGCTCCATGGTCTATTGGACATATGATCCTGAATCGCTCTTTGCCGCATGGAGACAATATTTGATTGTTGCCGTCTGCTTTGCCCTTATTGATGCGTTTATCTTTTTGAGCGCGTATATCAAAAAGCTCGCCGGCAATGAATTAGAGACGGATACGCGGGAAATTTTAGAAGAAAATAACGAAATGCTTCACTCCTATCTTGAAAAACTGAAAACCTATCAATATCTGTTGAAAAATGAACCGATCCATGTATATTATGGAAGTACAGAAGCTTATGCGGAAGGCATCAGCAGACTGCTGGCCGCTTATGCCGAAAAAATGAATGTCACGGCTTCCTTGTGCGACTATTCCGCACAATCGGATAAGGACCGCTTGACGGAGCATATGCCTGATGCGGCAGACGTTCAGTCCCGTCTTAACCGTAAAGACGTCTACTATGATCAAAAAGGCAGGCTTGTGCTTATTCCGTTTACAGTCCAGAACCGCCATTACGTGATCAAACTCACGTCGGAAAACCTGTTGACGGAATTCGATTATTTGCTTTTCACATCGCTAACGAGCATTTATGATTTAATGCTGCCAATAGAAGAGGAAGGTGACGGTTAAATGGAGCAGGCATTTCAAAACGGGCAGCCGGAACAAAGAGCGAAACCGTTCAAAATGTTTAAAAAACGTTCTATGACAAGTATCGCAAGTTACCAGGTCAGCCCTCATACCGCCAGAATTTTCAAAGAAAACGAGCGGCTGATTGACAAGTATAAACAAAAAAAAGCTTGATTACACTAAGGACAGGAGACACGGCTCTTGTCCTTATTCCTTTTTTCCTTATCTTTCATATAATAAAACCAACAAAGAGATGCGACAGGTGATGATGTGAAGAAAATTGTCAGACGCGTAAAGTTTGTGGATTACGGACGCTTCGGGCTTTCCGCTTATTCGCTGAGGATGCGGGCGAGGAATCTCGGGCTATTGAACCGGTTAAAAAAGAAAAAAGGCTGAATCCCGCAATGTGAACGGGACTCAGCCTTTTTTGTTAAAGCTGCATCAGAATTTTCGCTTTTACAGCGGGGCCGTAGACGCCGTCAGACGTCAGCCCGTTTACAGATTGGAAGCGGGCCACGGCATCTGCGGTTTTCGGACCGTAGATACCGTCAATTCCGTTATTGACAGCTCCTTTTTCAGGATAGAAATAAAGCGCGGCGAGCGCGTTTTGCACCTGGTATACCTTTTCGCCGGACGTGTACGGCTCTGTCAGCTGAATCACCTCGTCCGGGAGAGAATACAGTGCTTCAACCGGCGGGCTGACGATCAGCACTTGTCCGACTTTAATCAGGTTCGGGTCAGCGATGTTATTCCATTTCTGCAGATCGGCCACGCTGACGCCGAATTTCCGCGCGATCGCTGACAGCGTATCTCCTTTTTGGACGGTATACGTCTGTCTTTCCCCAGAACCGATTCCCGCTTTAAACTCATCCCATGTATCCAACAGTCTTCTTGGACAAAGCTTTCCTGACCAATGCTTGTGCGCAACGACATTTGCAAGCGGGATGCCGTGCGATGTCATTAATGTGCGGATGAGCCATTGGGCGTTTGCCACGGCCTGTGAAAAGTTGCCGTCTGCGTTTTCACAAATTTCAATACCGATGGATTTACGGTTGCCGTCCCCGTTTCCGTCACCGGCATGCCAGCCGTTTTCGTTCAGCGGAAGATGCTGATAAATTTCCGTATCATCGACTGTGAAATGCCAGCTTGTCGGTGTATCGGGATTTTTCACATAGCTTGCGTGACTTTTGGCGTTAGCTCCGACTGCAGTATTGGCTGTATTGTGCACCGTAATGTAAATCGGTGTCATTGCATAGCCTGGGCGGTTATTGTTTCCTGCCGGGATAAAATCCTGTGTGATTTTTACCATATTCTCATCTCTCCTATTTCGATAAATTGTTTATTTTTAATAAAGCCTGCTGTTTTTTCCCTTTTGCTGTAACGTAATTGTTTTTAAACCAGGCGGCGGCAGTCGTTATGATTGTAAAAACGGCCGACCCGGCGGCATACAGCGTATCTGCAAGCTGGCTGACCTGGTCCTCCTGAATATTCAGCGGCGATTTGCCGAACATCAGCAAAGTTTGATTCAATAAAGCAAGCAAAAGAAGCACCGTCCTGACGACCGTGCCTTTGTCCGCGAATTTCATATCGGTTTCCCCCCTACTTTTGCAGCAGATTGTACATGATGGCGATGGCTCCGCCAATGACGCCCGTGCAGATTGCTGTCACGATCGCTCCTGTAATGGTCCGCTTAATCCATGTTGTGTTTTCGTCAATTTTGTTCAGTTTTTCATTCAGCGTCATGATTTGCTGATCCTGCCGGTCGGATACCCGCTCTAATGCGGCCACCCGCTGTTCAAGCACCTTTTGTTCACCTTTGATGCCTGCGAATTCTTTTTGCACCGCTTGTTCATCCAGAAGCACTTCCGCTCCCCCCTCTTACATTGTTCTCACCTCCCTTCGGAAGTTTCATTCTTAAGAAAATGCCGTGCCTTTGACAGAAAGGCTCCCGCCGGAAATGCTTTTGATTTCCATGACGATTTCCTTAAAGCCGGCAATATCAAATAACCACACTTCTTCTGTGCCTGACGTACCGGCGGCTGATGTTCCGTCTTCAGACCTGATTCCTCTGATCGGCACATTTCTTCCCGAGATGGATCTCCCCCAAAACGCGACATGGCCCGACTCAGCCGTGCCGGTGATTTCGACGAGAAGTTTTTTCCAAGCGCCCGCTGAGAAGATGCTTCCCTCGCCCGCCTCTGCTGCATTTTCATGAAAAATCACGTCTGTATATGAAAACGCCATATCACCGCCCGTACCGACAGATTGGTATAAAACAAATTCGGACTGCTTTTGATTTCCATTTTCAAAACGGAACCGGTAATATCTTTTTGTCAGACTGACCCACCCCGAAGCGGTCAGCACTCCGCCTTTGACTGCGACAGAATGTGAAGCCGTCCACGAATTGTTATCCTCGCTCTCTTCGATAAAAAGAGTTCCGCTGCGGTCCGAATAAGCCCACCCCTGTGCTCTGTCTATTAAGACGGCTCCTAAACGGTCTTGTCCGAATTGGCTGTATACTTCAATCGCTTCTAGCGGCGTATTGGTAAGAAGCTCTGTCATTCCGGACAAATCAGCAACCGGTGTGACATAATCGTTTTTGTTACCGCGATAAGCTTTTACTGCGCCGGGTCTGCCAAGTTGATCGGCGGGAAATTCAAATGAATGCTTTTTCATCGGCCGTCCTCCTTTTCTGATTTATTAAAAATGACAAATAAAAAAAGCCGTTCGGCTTATGACACAGCATTTTTATAGTTTTCGTATGTTTCACCCGTTATTTCTTGAAATTCCTCAGGCGTGATATACTTCGCGGCCACACCTTCAGCCAGATCTTCGGCAGAGCAGTCATCATAGCCCATAGCTTGTTTTACCATTTCTATTGAGGCCCACTTATAAAACAAAGCGTAAACCCAAAAGTTAAGTCTCTTCATTTTTTCATTCTCCTTTTACGTTTAATAATTCTAATTTTAAAGACGCTAATTGCCTGCCGAGTGACTGCTGCGCCTGTTCGGCTGCTTTTCTGGCCAATTTCTCATTCGCCAGCTGTTCCCCGAGGCCTGCAAGCTGGTTTGAATCGGGAGCCGTATCTTTTTTTAAGCTGTCTTTATATGCTTCGTCAGCCGTTTCCACCCATTTTTGTTTCTCTTCATCAAAAAATGGGCGCCACATGCCTTCGCCGTTTATTTCCGGCGGAAAGTCCGCAGCGTTAGCCGGCATCAAATAATCTCCTGTCTCAGAATCCGGATAAAGCTCAATCGGAGTGCCTGTATAAATGTTGTCATTGTCATACGGAAATATTAATTTCATATTCTCGCTCCTTTACGTGAGTGCCAAAACAAGGTCAATATAATAGCCGTTCACATTATTTTCTATATTGGCCATAATTCCCGTCAGCTTCATATCTCCATTAGAATAAATAATAAATTTGCTGTAACCGGTGGTGCCGCTGGCTGCAACCATCGTTACAACGCCTTTGGCCGGCGCACAAGAGGATGGCACACTCCCGAATACCACTTCTCTGTCCGTAAGAACGTGTCCGTTCAGGTGAAGGGTGTTTCCCACTTTGCGGTATTGAAGCGGCCTGTCTCCTGATTTAGCGCCATTTTTATAAGGAACATTGATCCAAGGTACATTCTCAGTATCAAGTTCAGTAACGAGGCGCCGCCAGCCTTGCCAGCCCAAGTTCAAATCCAAATAGTTCGTGAACATATTATTTTTATAATCAACGGCAATGACATACCCAAACGTTCCCTTTCCCTCACTGTCAAGAGAGGTAAAATGAAACATGCCGCGGGTCGAAGCGTTGCTCGGACTGTTTGCCGCTTTGCCGGTTGAATAAAAGGTGCCGAACGCCCTGCCGTTTTTAACGATTTTTTCAAGAAAGTTATCATCATCACCAATTGTAAGAAGATAGCCGCCGTTATCGTTTGTTATTTTCGAAAGCTGTGCGCCGTTCCACATATTTTTATCCGCCTGCGTGACATGGATGTCTTTTTTATTGGCGTGAGCGTCTACTTTTGCTTGAGAGCCGGCATCTGTTTCTCTTTGGATCCATTCCGACCATACGCCTTTAGTGCTGAAAATTCGGACGTATATGGGGTTTCCGGCGGTCACTGTGTCTATAAACATTTGGACAAAAGTCGGTGATGCTCCGCGGGTTCTTTGCATTACAATTAATTGTCCGTATTCCGCAGGCTTATTTTCCGTATGCTGAACCGATATATAGTAGATACCGGACGTTTTTATATTGTCTAAGTTTGTTTCCGTTACCGTTTTAGCATTCCCGTCATTGTCAGTCAGATTGAATAACTGCCCTGCATTCCATTTGTCTTTGTCAGACTTGGTTACATGAAGATCTGTTTTGTCGGCATGCTCATTTACTTTTGCTTGTGCTCCGGCAGCTGTTTCAAATGGCATCCATTCCGTCCAGATGCCGTTTTTCAGCGTTTTTCTCCAAAATCCCCCGTCATCTGAGAAAGCGGCCGCCTCTCCGTTATTCTTTGAAGAATAAAGGTATATACCCTCTGACGGTTTAGGCGGGGTATTTACTCCAGTTGCAGCTGCTGAGAAAGTAAAGGTCTTATTCTGGCTGGCAGCGGTCTGATGAAAATCCTGTCCGTCAGAGATATCAATAAAAGCGGAGCCATTATCTTTTGTCATTTTAGACAATTGCCCGTTATTCCACTTCTGGCGCTCTTCCTTCGTCACATGCCGGTCCAGATCTTGATTGTGCCGGTCAAAATCTTTTTTTGCTGCCTGCTGGACATTGTCCACGTTTCCGAGACCGATTTGCGCCTTTGTCGTTTTGTGCGGATTGTTCATGTCGTTTTTATGGGCCGCCAGATCCGTGTGGGCGTCTTTTATGCCTTTTTCCCAGCGGTTGACGTCATCTTCATTAATAGGATCGTCCGGAAGCCAGTCTGTTTTTTCTTCGTAAGCCATCGTTACACCACCTCAAAGGTAAATCTTAAATCAAGCGTTCTGTTATTGCTGAGATCTAAATTTGTTTTTCGTTCTGTGATGACGCTTCCTGTTTCGTCAAGCATCTGCACGGTTTCAATGTGTTTGATGTCTTCTTCCCTGCGTGTGAGAACGGTGACTGCGGCATCTTTTACGGAAATGTCCGCAATCGGAGTTTCTTTGCCGTTTAACAGCACTTTTGTGATCCTGTTTTTCAGATCGGCTGCGGCACGCTGTCTGTAAGCGGCTGATATCATGGTAAGACCACCTCGTTATTGTTGAGTGTGACGGAATAACCGACCTTCAGTTCACTGACTTTTCGGTATCTCCGATTGTTGAGAATGACCCGGTCTTTGATTTCCAGTGTTTCGTTTAATGCGGCTCTCAGTGTATACGCCAAATGAGCAGGTTTGATTTTTTCAATCGTTTCAATCAGCTCGTTCATGTGCTGCAGGTCATCAAGCCCGATATCGGCATAAAAACGATACTGCCCCGGAAACATCCGAACGTAAGCTGACGGATGTTTTAAAAAACGGTTTAGCGCCTGCTCGATCGCTTGATGTGTGATGGGCGGAATATTCGACATCTTGGAAATCAGCCTGAGCCGTCTCATATCCTCCGTGTCACCTGATTCCCGCGGTATTTTTAATATTTTTTCCCAGCGGTCAAGCCCCCACGTCGCCGTCGTGATAAAGAGCTGATCTGTCAAATCGAAAATATCGTTATTCTGCCGCTCAAACTCAGGAGCTTCCGCCTCAAGCAGTTGTGCCATCTCCTTTAATCGGGTTAAAAACGGCGGGAGGTACGCCGTCATCTCATCGAGTCTGCTCAAGGATTGTCACCTCTTTGAGTTTAGGAATTTCCACATCACTGAGCACGAGGTTTTCCGCCGCACCGTTCATTTTGATATCGGCATAGTCACTGACGGATGCCGAGTTATAAACAATGTTGTTAATTTGTGATAAACGGACGGTGTTTTCTTCGAAGGCCATTTTCTTAAATAAATTCAGGACGCCTTTTTCAATCTCCGCTTTTACGTCATCAATCGAGCTGTTCAGCTCAGGCAGCACGGAAGCGGAGATTTCGATTTCCTTCCATACGGCGCTTTCCACCGTTACTGCCGCTCCGATCGGCGCCTGTCCTTCTCCCTGCCCTTCGTCCGGATCAATATAATCCTTTACTTTTTTGATCAGAATATCTGATGCCGGTTCCAAGTTCGCATTTGTGATGACAACCTTCACCGTTCCGGCTCCGTTCCAAAGCGGAAAGATTTTCGCCCTGCCGACGCCGTCAACCTCTTCGGCCCATTGTTTATAATGCTGTTTATTTGCGCTGACTGCCTCCCGGCGGACACGGGTAAAATAGCGCGCCCTTAAGCTGTTGTCATCTTCTTCCTCACGGCCGGGAATTAATATATCGCGCATGACTGCTTTCTCAAGCCCGGGTATCGTATCAAGCGGCAGCAGGTTCTGCCCTGAAATGCCGGCATTGCCCGCTTCACCGGCTGTTTCACATTCAAGCGTTCCATCCCCCGTATATTGAAAATACAGGTTATCAACGAAGAAACGGGAGCCTGGCGGAATGGTGATGCCCGCTGTGAATTCTCCTGCTCTGACCGCTTTTGTGGCAGGTGTTCGTTCAATTCCCGCTTCAGCAGCACGCCTGTCCAGAAATTCTCCCTGAGCCGTATCGGAAAACACGAGCTCCAGCACGGTATCCAGCCAAATATAAGACTTTGCGAGCTCAGCGGCCGCAGGCGCGAGCGCATTGTAAATGACGCTGCCTTCTCTCGTATCAATATCTGCCGTAACGCGCGCAAGCATTCTGTCCATAATGTCGTCAAACGTCTGAGCTTCAAACATCCTCACCCAGCACCTCCTCTATCTCAAGCATGCCCTCATCAGTTTCAACGGTAAAAGAGACGGTGAAGGCATCATCTTTTTTCTCAATCTCAAAATTGGTAACGGCCAAAATACGGTCATCATACAGCAAGGCTTCTTCTATCAGTCTTGGAATCTCCATTTTTTTATAAGCATCCGTCGTGTTCTGATCTGAAAGCACTTCCTGAAGTTCGTTTCCGATATCATGGCTGAAAACCGAATATGAATACCGTTCTGTGTGAAGAGCGATATAGACGAATTGTCTGATTGCGTCCAGTCCGTTTATCAGTTCATTGGTAATCCGGTTGTTTTCAAAATCAATTCGGTAGGTTTGTGAAGTCTCAACGGCCTCACTCGCATCCTCCAAATCTTCAAATTCGATTTCCGGTGTCAGGGCCATTGCACCCGCTCCTTTTAGATTTGTTCATGTAAAAAAGCCCTCTTCGGCAGATGAAGCGGCTTTAATAGGCTGATATTCTCGTACATCTCCGTCCGGATGCCGGTTAAATTTTATCCAGTACAAAGAAAGACTGTCCTCCTGTTAAAGCGGCGGTCATCACCCGATCTCCCGCCTGGAGCTGATCATCTTCTCCGGACCTCAGCCGCTTCGGCACAATGAGTGCATCAGACGGAATCAAAAGTTTGTCGTGATCTTTCAGTTTCAGCTCGAGCGGCGAAACGGAGGTCACTTCGGCCGGCATCAGCTCCACCGGCGCTTCGGCGTCAACCGCTCCGACGGCTAAATGTTTAATGGCATCACTTAATCTCATCAGGATGTCCCCTCCGGCAGTGAATTTTTCTCCGTGACGTCAATCGTCATGGTATGTTTTGTTCCTTGGAATTCATGGCGGTCCGTATCTACATAATAGGTTTTCTTCAGCCCGATTTCCGGAATTGAAATATAGACAGGCAACCCGCTTTCCAACCCAGGAATACCGATCGCCTGTATATTTTTCAGCTCTTTCTTAACGCCTTTTTTCTCAGCCTGCTTCACTTTTGCGCGCTGTTTCAGCTGGGCTTCATTAATGTCGTCAGAAACCGTTTCGGTATACTGCAAAACGCCGAATGTTTTCATGCCCGCGCTGTCTGAGGCGGAAGCCTTTATCGTTTTATTGTCTTTTTGCAGCCGCATGACGACACGGGTTGCGGTGTCATCAATTGAGGTGCTGTATTGATACCCTGTAATATTAACTCCTGTTTCCAGCACCCATATGTCAGACGGCTCCGGCCATTCACGCAAGCCGAGCCTGCCTTTTTCTGAATAGAGCTGATAATTGCGCCCCGTCTGGCTTTTTGTCTGCTTTAACGCTTTTAGCATCATATCGTAAAGGCTTGTATCATTTTTAAAAACGAGTGATTTAATGGTATGGCCTGTGTTGGCAATGGATGTGACGGGAATTTGAAAATCGCTGGCGATCCTTTTTAATATTTGATCGGCGCGCTTGTTGGAAAACACGTAAACGTCCTGGTTTTTCACAAGGTATTGAAGCATATCGTATGCGGTGAAGGCGACGGTATGCTCATCGGGCGTTCTTGCAAAGACAATGCCGCGGAACAGTTCTTTTCCGTTCCATTTGAACAAAACCGTATCCCCTTCTGATACGCCGTAATACGTCTGGCCGCCCTGCTTTACGACAATCGTCGCTTCGATGGAACGGGGCGCCTGATATCTGTGTCCTTCCAGCGTTACGCTTTCTGTGACAAGCTCGAGCCACTCCGTTTCTTTTATGACAAATAGTTCAATCATCTTTTCACCCGTTTCATTGCGGTATCTTCAGCTTCTGCCCCGGGAAGATCCAATGCCCCGGCTGCCGGATATTCCGTTTGCTGCGCTTAATCATGGCGGTTTTATTCGCGTTCCAGATTTTCCGCCACTCCGTGTGTTTTCCGTAAAACTTGCCGGCGATGTCCCAAAGCGTATCCCCTTTTTTGACGGTATATGTTTTGGGTGAAGCTTTGGACGGGCGCTTCGCTTTCGTTTTTTTCTTTTGTTTGATTTTTCTTGGCGAAGCGGTTTTATATTCTTTCAGTACGATATCAAAATTCCGGTCGCCGATTTCATTGTCACCTTCGCTGTAATTAAAGCTTTCAATGCTGCATGTGACATTGATTTTTGTCCCTGTAATCAAAAACTGAACGGGTTTTTTCGCTTTCATCCATGCTTCAATGGCTGAAATGGCTTTTTCCGGCGAAGGGATGCTTTGATATTCGGCAATCGGGCTGTACCGTTTCGGAAAAAAAGAAGAGAACGAAATTTCTTTCGCTCCCGGTTCTTCGATAAACGTCACCTCTCCGAGTCCGGTGACTTTCACGGAATCATTCTGCACGCTGTTTGCGATATCAATCGCTTCAGGAAGAACGGGAAGCCGGAGCTTGTCCTTCCCCTGAGACAGCCAAAATTCGTAAACAGATTTAGTCAAAAGCAACGGCCCCCTTTGCTCCGGTATAAATGTCTTTTTGCAGTTCATCAATCAGCGCCTGTTTGATTTTGGCGGCGAGGCTGTCGGCGTCCTGTCCGTTATGGAAATGCTGATCGCCGCTGAATTCGATTTTAATTTCTTTTGTTCCCGTTTTTTGAACGGTTTGGCCGCCGCCTTTAACGGCTGCGGAAACCGTGCCGGCTGAAAGCGCCGCCGGTTCCGTCTGGGACGGATCGGACACTTCCATGCCGAGCGCTTGAGCCGCTTTTTGCAGCAGATAACGGCCCCGGATGCCCCGCTCTTCAGGGATAATCCACTCCCGTTTGTTCCCTTCGCCGACACGGGCGATCTGCTCCTTGGTAATCAGACCCCCATTGGCATAACCGACGTAAGGGCCTCCATGAGCCATACTTTTAATCCCGGGGACATTGCTGATCGAGCCGTATCGGCTTTTAATATAGCCGATAGCGGCAGCGGCGTTGTGAATTGGATTTCTGATATCATTCATGCCCGGCGCTTTGTGATCTTCAAAGGTGCTCGGAATCGTCTGCATAAGCCCCTGTGACGGATGGCCGGCTTTGGCGTTGCTGTCCCATAGATTAATGGAATTAGGGTTGCCGCCTGACTCATGCTGTGCGATCGTCATTAATCCCGGAAGCCA
Organism: Bacillus sp. ChL18; assembly: GCF_026241425.1. Taxonomy (NCBI): domain Bacteria; kingdom Bacillati; phylum Bacillota; class Bacilli; order Caryophanales; family Bacillaceae; genus Bacillus; species Bacillus sp. ChL18. Next base: position 1,825,329 of record NZ_JAPHWE010000001.1, read on the forward strand.
GCTGATCGGCGTATTGGTTGCTTTCATTGCGGCCAAAAGCCACTCTTTGACGCTTCCTCCCGCTGCACCCATGCCGGAAAAGGCTGCTGCAAGCGAGCCTGCCTGTTTTTCGGCGTATTTTTTCACGTCAACTGAGCTGAGCCCTTTGACGACGCCGACTGAAGCAAAGCGTCCGAGACTCATCATGACACGGGAAGGAGAGTGAATATCAAGCTCTTCCCTGAATGCATCCTCGACTTTTTTGGCCATATCTTTGGCCGCCTGTTTGACTTCGCTTCCTTTTGCAGTCATTCCTGATACGAAGTGTCCGATCAGGCCTGACCCCCAGCCGTTCGCGGAATCTCTTGATTGCAGAAACGGTTTATTGATATGTGTGCTTACGTATTGCGACGTTCCCGTATCTTTTGCATTCTGTCCGGCCGAATATCCTTTCACCGTTGCGGCGCCCCATGATGACGATTGGTTAACCGCCGATTGATAAGGTGTTTTCACCTTTGTTTTTAAAAATGAATCGGTGCCCGTCGGCGAAGTATTCTGACCTTTGGCATAGCCCCCAACGACTTGCTTTCCGTAACCGGATGAAGACGAAATGAGGGCATTGAACGGCGTTCCGATGTTTTTTTCCTTCCAGCCGTCCATATCCACTGCTTTTTTGCTGATTCCGCTGTCAAAGCCTTCAGTAAACTGTTTGCCGAGTGATGAAGCCGTCCCGGCAAATCCGGAAGAATCCACAGACGCTGCGGCCGATACAGATGCAGAAGAAGAAACACCGCCCGTTCCCGCCGGAACAGCAGAAGACTGAGCCGAAGCCGCGCCCATATCATCAACAACACGCATGCCGAGCTTAGACGCAGCTTGTGAAAGCAGCATCTTTCCGCGTCCGCGATTGTTGTCGACGGGGATGACAAATTCTTTACCGGCTTCACCGATCCAGGAAATGGTCGGCTTTGTAATGTAGCCGCCCGTGGCGTTTTTGTCCGGTTTTTTCTTTTTATCTCCGCCGCCTCCTGTGACAAAGTTCATTATGCCTGAAATCATTTTGCCGCCGGTTTTATCCCAAATCTTTTTCACCCAGTCGAATGCTGCAGAAAAAGCATCTGATATGGCTGTTCCCACTTTTACAAGAGGTTCTTTTATATGTTTCTCAAACCAGCCGCTTAACCCTTTCCATATATCCTTTACCGTATCTAAAGCAGTCTGGAAAGCATCTGATATTCCTTTACCGACATTTTTCACCATGTCTTTCACCGGATTCCAGACAGTATCCATGAACCAGCCGGAAACCGTACTGAAAACAGATTTAATTTTATCCCAAGCTCCTGTGATTTTACTCCAAATGGACGTCGCCACTCCGACGACAGCCGATTTTACGGGCCCCCACACCGTGCTCATAAACCAGCCGGATACTGTGCTGAAGACACCTTGAATCGTCGTCCACGCATTCACGATATTTGACCAGATGCTGGTTGCCACTCCGACGACAGCCGATGACACCGGCGTCCATACATTTTCCATGAACCAGGATGACACCGTGCTGAAAATCCCTTGAATCGTCGTCCACGCATTCACGATATTTGACCAGATGCTTGTCGCCACTCCAACGACAGCCGATGACACCGGCGTCCATACATTTTCCATGAACCAGGATGAAACGCTTCCCCAAGTATCTTGTATTGTTGTCCAAGCACTTTGCGCCGCTTTGGAAATATCATTCCACGTGTCCTTCAAAGCCCCTGAATCAAAGGCCTCTCCCAAGCTTGAACCGCCTAAACTGCCGGCGATGCCGCCTACCGCGCCGCCGATTAATGTGCCCACTCCGGGAACAACGCTGCCGATTGCCGCCCCGGCCGCGGCTCCGGCAAGACCGCCGCCTGCTGAGCCGACCTTCTCTCCTGCATTATCTTTATTGATGCCGGCTAAATCAGTGAGTGATAACAATTCACCTATGCCGGGAATTCCTTTAGCGGCACCTTTTAACCCTTTCATACCGCCTTTTAGCGCCTTTGAATCTCCTAAGCCTTTCAAAAGCGCGCCGATGCCTTTACCTGCCCCTGTTGTTTTCGGCGTATTTACGGATGCCTGTTTGCTTCCCTTTGCGGATGAACCTCGTTTTGAAGATTTATTCCGCCCTTCGACTTTACTGCTTTTGCCCCTCGTCACTCCGGTACAGCAGCAGCAGCCCCCCAAAGCCCCGCCGGTTTTTTTGGCTGACTTTCCTGAAGATTTTGGCGCTGTTACCGTGCGCTGCGGACCCTTTGTCAGATCAGGACGCTTCGGGCTGTTGCCCTTACTCTTTTCTTTTTTCGTGCCGCCTCCTAATAATCCGCCGATATTGAGTTTGCCTAATTTTTCAGCGATTCCTGAAAATATTTTTTCTATTAATTCCCCGGCTTTTTCGATGATTTTGTCCGGGCTGAATTTCTCAAATTTCTTTGCAATCTTGCTGACAATTTTATCAACAAATGCCTCGGCTTTTTCGATGATCGCATCAGGACTGAATTTGCCGAACTTTTTATCAATGCCTCCGAACAGTGAGGATGTAAACTGCTCCACTTTTTCCAAGATCTTATCCGGATTGAGAAAATCGAATTTCTCAGAAATTCGGTCAACCGTGTCATTTACAAATTGTTCGGCGCGGTCGATTAGCTTATCAGGCCTGAATTTACCGACAACGTCGTCGACTTTCTTCATAAACGAATCAGTAAAATGATCCAGCTCTTTCAATATGGCCTCCGGACTGAATTTGCTGACAACGTCATCTATCTTTTTCATAAATGAATCAGTGAATTTATCCAGTTCTTTCAATATGGCCTCCGGACTGAATTTACTCACGACCCCGTCTACTTTTTTCATAAACGAATCAGCGAATTTATCCAGTTCTGATAATATCGCCTCAGGGCTGAACTTGCTCGCGATTTCGTCTACTTTTCCCATGAATGAGGTCGTGAACTTGTCCAGCTCTGCTAAAATCGTCTCAGGGCTGAACTTACTCGCGATTTCGTCCACTTTTCCCATGAATGAGCTCGTGAACTTGTCCAGTTCGGCTAATATCGTCGCAGGGCTGAATTTGCTCGCGATTTCATCCACTTTTCCCATGAATGAGGTCGTGAACTTGTCCAGTTCGGCTAATATCGTTGCAGGGCTGAATTTGCTTGCGATCTCGTCCACTTTTCCCATGAATGAGCTCGTGAACTTGTCCAGCTCTGCTAAAATCGTCTCAGGACTGAATTTGCTTGCGATTTCGTCCACTTTCCCCATGAATGAGGTCGTGAACTTATCCAGTTCGGCTAATATCGTCTCAGGGCTGAACTTACTCGCGATTTCGTCCACTTTCCCCATGAATGAAGTCGTGAACTTGTCCAGTTCGGCTAATATCGTCTCAGGGCTGAATTTGCTCGCGATCTCGTCCGCTTTCTTCATAAAGCTTGCAGCGAATTTATCCAGTTCCGCTATGATTGTTTCCGGATAAAATTTGGATGCGATGTCATTGACTTTTTTCATGAAGGTGTCTGCAATGGAGTCAAGCATTGAAAAATCGTTTTTCGGCGAAGCAGGAGCAGCAGATGCAGAAGCTTTTCCGACGTCCGGCATATTCTTTTGCATTGCAGCCAGCTGTGCTGTCACCTTTTCGTTTAACGATAATTGAATGACATTGTTTTTTCCCGTCAGCGAATCAATGCCCGCTGAAATTCGGCCGACTGTTGTCATGACGTGATCTATGACGCGTATAGTGACAGAGTACCCGTTCTTTAACGCAGATTGCATGTAGCGTTTGATGCGTTCCATGGCAGGGGTCACTTCGTCTGACGCATAAAGTGAAACGGTAAATCCTTTAAAACCGGCAGCCAGATCCCGCAATCTCTCAAATGCCGCTGTCGCGCTGTCTTTTGCTCCTATTTTAACGGTTAAAGACGCAGGCAGACCCGCTAATTGGGTTTGCACCTTTTGAATGACGGCACTGGCTCCGTCTTCAGCTGAAATAGAGATCATTTGTGCGCCCAGCTTTCTTTTCATAGAGCGCTGGATGCGGTCAATTGTTCTTAAAACAGATTTACTCTCTTTGCGTATATCAATTTCACTTTGGCGTTTTGTCATTTTCCTGTATTTCTCAAGCGCTCTGAAGCCATTTTGGATTTTCCTTATTTTCTTTGAAACCCGATCTTCCAATTCAAAACGGGCGGTCAGCTTTGCCATGATGTCGCTCCCCCTTTCTTCGCTTGTTTTTCAAGAATGTCCAGCTTGTAACCGATTAAACCGTACAACAGCGCCTTAAAATGTCTCGGTGCTTCATATAACTCTTTCAGTTCTGATGGAGAATAATGAAGCTCATGCATCGCGTAATAGAGATACACGGCTTCCTTATTCCCATCTTTTATCAGTTTTTTGCTTCTTGCTCCAGATCTTCTAATTCATCTTCAAAACCATTGATCTCAATCGCTTTATTCAGCCAATTTGCATACTCACCGCCGACTGAAAGCACACGTTTTGCCACCTCGACCGGATCTGCCGTTTTGTAAGCGTCGCGGAGCTCCTTAGACCGGAAATCAGGGTAAATCGTAGATTCAACCGCGATCCGCGCATAGAAGCGCTGGCTGTCTAAGTCTTTTACGCGGCCTCTGCCCTTCACGTTTTTATATGTCGTGCTTTCCTTCTCCAGTTCATCAATGCGCTCAGTCGTAATGGCTTTAAAAATAAAAGGCACGATGTTTCCTTTTTTATCGACAAAACGCTTTGAAAGCGGAACCCGAATCTCCTCAGCCTCTACTGTTTTACCCGGCATAAAGAATGATAGATCAAATACTTGTTCGTTTTTTTCGCTCATGATGAAAACTCCCTTACTCTTTTTTTTATAAAAAACAGGCCTGTAAAAGGCCTGTTTCACTCATACCGATCTTAATTAAAACGTTTCAGAAAGCTTTTCCGGCACATCGAAATCTTCAAAGGTAAACGGCACTTCTTCTTCGAGTGCTTCTGAGTCTACGTCCAGGCCGGCGATTTTTGCAGAATCAAAGTTGACGTCATACAGAGTGACGCGTTCTGTTCCGCGGCCCGATGATTTGTCATCAAGAACGGCTTGCAGCGTAAAATACGGGTCGCTGCCTTTTTTGACGTAATCCATCATAAGGACGGCGAATTTGGATGTGACCTTATAGAATGTTGCCGTGCCCGTTCCGTTGGCGCCTGTTGTTTTATGTCCCGTCATGCGGCGGCCCATGATGTTTACTTCTGATTTGTTTTTTTCCACGTTTGCTTCAAACGTTTTAATATGCGCCATCTCTTCTCCGTCGAGAAATAAACGGCCTTCTTTTCCTGAAATCGTGTTTTGCGCTTTTAATGCCATCTTAGTTTACCTCCACGTTAAAGTAGAATTTTTCTGCCGCATCCACAGGCTGTACGGCGAGATCGATTAAAAAGCCGTCGCGGTCTTCATTCAGCCCGATTGTAATGTCTTTGTCTGAATCAAAGTTGGCGATGCCGCCCGCATCCTGAAGCGTTGTCAAATATTGAATGATCATCGTTTTGACGAATTGAAGGCCGTCATTTGTCGCAGGAAGATCGCTTCCCGTGCCTTTTTTCGATTTAATTAAGGCTTTCAGTTCACGTGTCAAATCGTTATTCACCGCATCAAGCACACGGACGATTTTGTTTTTCGCGAACTTTTTGTTTTTCTCTGCCGTAAATGTCACCAATGAGTTGATATCTTTTTCAACGCTGACTGACTTATCACGGGCATCATAAGAGAAAAGGAATTCACCTTTAGAAAGACGTTCGATCACTTCATCATGAGTCAGGCGGTGCAGCACATCGACGGCGCCTTCGTATTCAACGAATGTTAAGGATTGATTAAATGCGGCGCTGGCACTTGCGCCTGCCACCCAGGCGGTCGCATCTTCAGCTTTAATCTCCGTTCCGTCTTCCAGCAGCACACCTTCAGTAACATTGATAATGCCTTCATAATCCCCGCTGTAATGGGCGGTCACCCCTTGCACTTTCTGTCCCTGCGCATCGCGAAGGCGTTTAATGAATGCGGCAAATGTCGCTTTCAGCTGATCGTTTTCCGCGACAGGAAGAGCGATGACATCGAAATTCTCCGTTTCAGCCGCAGCTAAAAAATCCGTATAGTCTGAGTTGACCGGTGCTTTATCAGTTCCGCCTGCAAGACGGATGCCTGCCTGCAGGTTTAACGTTTCCCCGGATTCTTCCTCAGTGCCTGTCAGCGGGATGGAAGCCGACAGTTCGCCCGTTCCCGTGAATGTGACATAGCCGTTTGCTTTTAATTCTTCGGCTTTTTTCACCGTTTGTTTGTCAACTTCCGCTTCATCCATGTAAGTGGTCACATCGAAAGCGGTCTGATCAAGGACGTTTTCACTGATGCGGATGATGATGTCATTTCCTTTTGAACCGCCGTACAAAGCGGTTGCTTTAACACCTTGCGAAAGATCGGCGCTTGCTCTGATTCCCTCTGTCAGACGGTACATCAAAACGGTTTTTGCTTTCTTTTTCGCCTCACGAAGCAGAATCAGTGACGGATCTTCAATACTGAGCCCCACTTTTTTATTCAAATCTTCAATGCTTGAAATGGAAACGAATGTTTTCGCTTCCCCCCAGCCGGATGCAACGGGAAGGGCGACAATCCCGCGTTCACCGATCGATACCCGCTCCTGGGCGGTTGTTTTAAAGTTAAAATAGATCCCGGCACGTTCTTTTTCTTTTCCTTGTGTAAATGTTCCGCCGTTCATTATTGCATGACCTCCTTGGTTAAAAATGCTTCAATGTAAGACTTTGCTTGCGCTTTTGTCATTTGTTTTTGCTTCACGCCGAATAAAGCCCCCTGGAGAATCTCAGGTTTTACGCCGAAAAGCTCCTTCGCGTGCTTTGTTAAATCCGCCGTGTCATAAAGAACCGCTCGTTCCGCCGCTGCGGCGTTTTTCTTTTTATGTTGTTTCACTTTTCTATCACCCCGCTGTTAATGTCCACATCCCGCAGTGCGGGAGATGTTTGTTTCTGATAGTAGTAGCGGCTCGTCCAGCGGATTGTGATCACTGCCTCGCCTTTGTCTCCGACTCTTGTTTCGATACGGCTGATGCGGACGAAATCACCGGTATCCTCCCCTGATTCCGTAAGCAGCGGAATCAGCTGTCTTGATTCTCTCACCGCATCGGCGATCCGGTCGGCTGCATAGAGCGCCTGCACCGAGTCGGCATGGAACAGCTTCACATTCAGACTGTATGTCTTCTTAAAGGTGGAGACTGTGTCATTCTCGTCAAAAACATACGGGGGCGGAATGTATAGTGACGGCACCTGAAATTGTTCAGGCAGTTCATTTTCATATACGGGCACGCCGCACTGCTGATACAAAAAAGCGGCGATTGAACCAGTTTCGCGATTCATCCGATATCTCCCCCCAACGTGTTAAGCCACTGATCGAAACGCTTGTCCAGCGATTCTGCGAAGAGTGTTTCATACAAAAGAAGGGCTTTGTCCCAAAACCCATTCCCGCTGATCCATTGTTTTTTGAGCGCCATTCCCGTTGAAGCTGACGGATCATAGATGAACCGGGAGCCTTGAAAATACCCGGGCACCCATCTGACATTTTCATCTGAGACGGTCCAATGTCCGTCATTTATGAATGAGGCATACTCTACATTGGTGCCGATTTCAAGGGTCAGTCCCCCGTTTTCAATGATCCATACATGATCCTGCGCTCCTTTTCGGAAAGAAGACAGCAGGTTTTCTGTTTCAATTCCTCCCGAATGAATAAGCTCCTCCCGTACCATGTCGAGAAAATCCTCTCCTGACTGTTCCAGCCATCCGCCTGCCTGACGGGCAAATTCTCCGGATGATGCCTTTTGCAGCGACCGATTCCATTGTTCAAGGTTTTTTATGCTCATAGTCTGTCATCTCTCACAGCGATAACCTCCCAATGGTGCTGTCTTGCTTTCTTCGGCATTTCCAGAATATACGCCTGTCCTTCCCAAATGATTTTGTCATTGACACGCACAGCGGCCTCTTTCGGAAAATGAACGAGAAACCGCTGATATACCTTATGATCAGGCGCAAGCTGAATAAGCTGCTGCTGTTTTTCAACAAACAGACACGGCACGTCTTCAGCGTCGGGCACTTCCGGATAAGAAAAGACAGGCTGGAGCTTTTCGGCGGGAATCCCGAAGCGTCCGGCCTTCGGAACTGACACCGTCTCATGATAAATATCGCATCTGTCAGTGAGCAGCCGTTCGTAGCTCATAAAGGTCTCACCTTTGCGTTTGCAGAAACCAGGGAATAACCCGGCGCGATATATTCACAGAGCAGATGGTGCACCGCCGGTTTTCTGATTCCGCCTTCATCTGCCACCGTATACGAGTAGTCGCCTATCTTTTCAGATTGATAGGCGGAAGCGGCTGCTTCATTCTGGTTGATCAGCGCAAAATATTGAGAAAGCTTTAATAACGCAAGCTTAATCTTTTCGGGAAGCGGTGAGTAAATAGGGTCAGTGAACGAATGCCCCGCCATTCTGGCCGCTTCCGCCTCCGCCTCCAGAATGTCCTGTATTAGAAGCGGCTCCGGCCTGTTTTTGACTTGATCATAAACTGAATATGAAACAACGTCAGACGGCTGAATTAACATAACTGCCACCCCCGTCTTATTCTTTAACGTTTACGATTTTGGCGCTTGCATCTTCTTCTTCAAATTTGCTGTCAAGTTTAGCCGTCAGTACGATAATAAATTTGCGGCTGCGGATATCTTTATCTACTTCGATTCGGATATTCCGTGAAAAACCGAGAATGATATTTTTCGGGTGAGTCAAAATGATGTCAGACGCATCGTACTGGGAGTCACCTTCTCCGACCGAGTACGGCTGCAGATTGGACACTCCTTTGACCGGAACGCCGAATGCTGAAGACAAACCGCCCTGCACCGCAAGATCCCCCAGATTGGTCTGACGGTCAGCCACACGGTCTTTCCATTCAATCTCCATGCCTTGAGATGTGTAAAATCTGAATTCCTGAGGCAGGCGCAAATATTTTGCCGGAATGGCTTTTAAGCCTTTTTTAAATGTGGCTCTGGACAGCTCTTCCCCGTTTCCGTCAATGACGTGAGAGACAGTCTGCTTACGGATTCCGTCAAGCTGTGCCAAGTACGGATCAGAAGAAGATGTATCGCCGTTTACGACAAGCTCCTCAATATCGACTGCCGCCCGCTCCGCCAAAATCTGCATGATCGTCTGCTGCAGGCCGTCTTTTTCTATATTGTTTTCAAGCGTGTCATAGGTGATATTAATTTCCGCAATGACTTCTTTCGTATTCAGCTGCACCGTACTTGTTGCCGGGACGGTCAGCTGATCGTCAGTTAAGGCTTTTCCTTCCTCAGCGGCACGCAGAATCCGCTGGCCGAAACCGATTTTTTCAAATTTCTGCGAGTCATTTTCCATTTGAATCACACGCGATTCGCTGAAAATGGTCGGCGTGTTCTGCACCATGCGGATAAATGCTGAAGCTTGTGCGGGGTTCATTAAACCGCCGCTTTTTAAAGCGGAAAGTGACATTTCCGCCTTTCTGATGATATCTTGATTTCTCACTCTACAGTTCCTCCTTCTGACTGGGTTTAAAGCAGTCCGCTCCAAATGGATTTTTTAACAGGCTCTTGGCCGCCCGTCTCTTCTTCCGGCTGCTTTGATGCGCCTCTTACTTTTTCAAGCGCTTCAATGCGTTTAATAATCGGCGCGAGCATGTCCTCAACAAGCGTTTTCAGCTTTTCTTCATCAGACGGCGCAGCCGCCCCGTCTTTGTCTTCCGTGTTTTGGTCCAAGCTGTCAAGCCGCTTTAAAAGCGGGTGCAGCGCGTGTTCAATCGATTCTCTTACGTCTTCTTTTCTCATCTTGTTCAAGTCCTCTCCCTTGCGGTTTCTTGATTTGCGGTCACGGTCGAGAAATTGCTTGACCGCGCCGAATAAGCCGGCTTGCTTTTCTGCCGGCTCTTCGTAAACGTCAGCGGTTCCCGCCATGCTGTAGCCCGTAATGATACCGGCTTTAATCTGATCCCATACTTCATCGGAAGCTTTGGTGACAAGCACCCAAGATCCTTTCCGGATCACAGCATTCCCGATTTCAAAGTCATCCGGGGCGACGTACGACTCCACCACCTCGCCGGTCCCGCCTTCAAAATTATGATTTGTATCGATGTTGCGGGCGTCCGCCAAAAAACCGTGAGCGGCCTTTTCAATTTCTTCAGCCGTCATATAATCGCCATGGGCATCCGGGACATCCGGCTCGTAAACGATGCCGTAAACAAGCTTCTGCTCATCCGATTCGCTTTTTGTAAACACCTGCACCTTTTTTTCAAATGACGGAAGGCCTCCGGCTGATTTTGTAAAAAAGAATTCCGTTTGGTTCGCCGCCTTATCGACATAGCTCACAAAACTGATGACGGCATTTCTCAATTCTCTCGGCACGAGATGTTTTCACCCCCTTTCAGGATTGCTCCTTTTTCCCTTTCAGCACCGGCCGGCTGTAGTACTCTTCAGGCCACTCCTCAAGCGTCTTCCCGAGCACTCTTCCGGCCAGATCACGGAGGTCATTAGGAGAGACCGCGCCGGCGGAAATAAATGGCGTAAGCACCTTCGCAATTTCAAGCGGATCGCGAAAATCAGGCCCTTTTAATGTGAGCTGTACATCGTGGAGACCCAATTCTGGCAAAAATAACGTGTTGAGCTTATTAATCAGCGTTTTCCGCTCCGGCTGAAACACCTGCTCCTCCGTTATTTTCCGTGCCGTATCGGCGGTGGCTTTGTTGTATTCCTGCGCCTCGCCCGTATAAAGCGGCGGAAGACGAAACGCGGAGCGGAGTTTATTTCTGCTTTTGTCGTCATATTCAAGAAACAGCGCATCATCCTGCAGAATTTCCGCAAGTGATTTAATTTCCACAGACACGGGCGTAATGTCTTCGCCTCCGTGAAGGTCTTTTTCCTTCGCAATGCCTTCCGCCTCAATCAGCAGAAATTTGTGGGCGTTTTCCACCCCTTCCAGGTCATTCATATAATCCTGGAGCTCTTTGTACGAGGTTTCTGACAGCATGCCGTTTTCAACCGTAATGGCGGCCGGCACGTGACGGCCCTGCTTGAAATACATAAAATTCAGTTCTTCCGCTTTCCGGGCGCCGTACAGATTGACGATATTGCCGACCCAGCGCGGAATTCCGTAAGTGCCGCTGCCGATTTTTAAGTGAATGGCTTCATTTGCCCGGTATTCTTCAGACAGGGTCTTTACGTATTCGCCGGTTCTCATGTCCATCATGCGGGGATCGCCGTATTCCTTAAAAAACACTTTCCGACCGTTCAGCATCTGAACATATTTACGAAACCGTTTTTGCCTTTTAATCGTTTTGGATGCGCCGTTTTCTTCATATGAAAATGTGACTTCAACGGGATCAGTCACACCGCAGACGCGCATATGTTTCACATCCAGATATTCAATCCCCGCCGGTTTTCCCGCCCCGTCCCGAAGCACTTCGAGAAAACCGTTGCCCGTTTTTTCACGGTCTTCTATCGCATATCCGAGGATCGTCTCGGCCGATTCATCAAAATGAAGACATTTGTAAAAGCTCTCCAGCTTCATCCAGTTTTTTTCGGCCCGGGCCTTTTTTGACGGGGAGCAATCTGGGCTATTTACATCAAAGGTATATTCCACATCGAACCCAAAACCCGTAATATTGACTCGATACGCGTCAATGCACTGCTGAAGAATCGTCGAATATTCGGCGATTGTTTTCAGTTCAATGAGATTATAGGGCGGTGAAATGATGTCTTCGCCGTACAGATCGGCAAATTGATCTTCGTTCATCTGCCTTGCCTGCGGCGCGGCCATATTTGATTTAAAGACGGTGGCTCTAACGTTTTGATAGTTTGGCAACGCCTACCTCCTCCTTTCCCGATTCGGACGTCTCCGTTTTTGTGATGCATCTTTCAAATCCGCCGCGTCATAGTCATCCAGCGCATACCAAATGGCTGAAAGGGTGTGGGGATCAATTGAAAACTCATCTTCCGACAGAACGCCGTTTTTGTTTTTTGCGTACGTTAAGTTCTGCAATTCGCGGATCGTATGTTGACAGCTGTCTGAGCAATAGATATGTTTGAACCGTTTCAGCTTTTTTGTATACTGAAGTCTTGAGCCCGGAAACTTTTTGGCCGCAACCATGCAAAAGCCCTGCCTGCGGAAATATTGGATGCTTTTCGGCTCGGCCGAATCCGCTTTGATCAGCTCTTTTTGATCCGCCAATTCCTGAAGCTCCTCAGCTGTCTGATCATCGGTCATTTTGTTTTTGTAATACTCCCAGAAAATATAAAGCTCTTTTTGATCCGGATCGACGGCAAGCCGGATGACCGCATTGTATGACTCTTCAAAACCGAAATCCATGCCCGTCCGAAACAGGGGGCGCCTGATGGAAGCAATCCGCTCCGTTACTTCGTTGTGCTCCATGACCTGAAACTGCGGAAACACGCGGATGCCATTGACGCCGAACTGTCCTTTGCGGGCGATCCGGTACAAATCAGGATCGTAATGCCGTAAGCTGTCCAGCTGCTTAATATAGCTTTTCGGCAAAAACAGATTATCGCACGCTGTGGAATGGTGGTAATACGTATCTCCCTTAACGACAGTGCCTTTTTCATACAGCGTCTGATCATCCAATACGAACCGTTTTTTTTGGTCATCACGGAAAAAATGCCGGTACGTCCAATTGGAGGTGCCGACGGGATTTGTGGTGCATATCATATGAAGCGAAAGCTCGGGATGGCGCAGACGCCCGATCAGCTCCTTAAAGCCTTCATACTTCACTTCAGAGCATTCTTCAATCCAAATCAGTGAAATATGATGAATGGATTTCAATTTGGCCGGGTTGTCCATCCCTTTAAACATAATCCGGCTTCCGTTTGAAAATCTCAGCTGCATCGGCGAAGACACGGCCTTTACGGCATGTCCCAGCTCAAGCTCCCCGATAATATCTTCAAACAAGGCAAAAGTAGAATCTCTGTGCGTATCGAAAACTTCCCGCACGACAAGCGCCGTCCGCTTTTCACGAAGCAGCTTCAGGATGATTTTCAGCGCGGTATGATAGCTTTTTGACGAGCCGTAGCCTCCGACGAGAAATTGGTACGTTTCATTCCAATTGAACAAATAATCTTCAAAGCGCGGGTTAACCGCTTTTTCAATCATGACCGTTCCTCTTTCCGCGTAATGACAATGTCAATCGGCTTTTGGCTGTCTTCTGTTTTTTCCATCTTCTGCTGTGCCAGCTTTAATTTTTCATTTTCGATTTTTTGTTTAAATTGATCGGGGAAAAGGTCAAAGTACAAGGACAGCTTTTCAAGAGCCTTCATCTTGTCGGCAAGCTTGATTGCAATGCCCTCTTTTCCGAGTTTTGCTTCTGTGACGATGGTTCCGTCCAGAAGGTGCGAATCTTTAACGTCAACGTAGCTGATTTCCTGCATAATCGGATTATCATTTTCGTCAAAGAGCGGCCCTGATTTTCCGAAGGCCTGAACCTCTTTTTTTCCGAAGGTTACATAATCGGTAATGTCGGCGAAAGCGATTTTCACATAGACTTGAAGAACGTCCATCGCTTCGACAAACACTTTATTGACCATTTCCTTTTTCATGCGGCTGATTTCTTTGGCGACTTTTTCGTTTTTTAACAGCCTGCTTCCCGTCACATGCGCGCTTTCCGGTGAATACCCGGCTTTTATCGCAGATTGGGTGGCGTTAAAGCTTTTCACATAATAAAGACAAAACAGCCGCTGGCGTTCGTTTAACTCATCACCTTCGCCCGGGGTGTTTTTTCCGCCGCTTTCCGCGTTCTTATGGAGCGCCTCGTCCCAGCGCCCTTCTTTTTTCCATCTGCCGATCGTTCTTGCGGATACGCCTGATTTGCCGGCAAGGGCGCGATTTGTGATGCGGCCTTTATGAGACTGATAGATTGTAAATGCCTGTTCTCTTTTTGCGTTTTTCATGCTACGGCATCACCGCCACCTCCGACATGATTGTCTATAATAAAAAGCGGCTTCTAATCGGGCCGCTTTTTGTGATCGTCTGTTCACTTCTAGGTGGCAAACGTATGACAACTTATGAAGCAGGCGATTGATTTCTTTGTTCCTGCTGTTTTTGAATTTTTAGAAGCGCCCGTTTGACCGTCGTCTGTACGGTTGATTTCTTTACGTTCAGCAAGGCGGCGATCCGTTCATACGAAAAGCATTCCGCTTTGTGGAGCAGCAGCATTTCTTTTTCTCTATCCGTTAAAACGGCTAATGCGTCCCGCAGTCTGATTCTGTCTTCTTCAGTCACATTTGCAGAAGGTTCAAACATCAGCGCCTGCGAATAGGTTTCTATGATTCTAGGATCTTTAATCAGCATTCTCTGATAAGCGTCTCTGCGGTCTATCGCTCTTCTTATGCCGGGCTGCCGGCCTTTTTCAAGCCATTCGATGACATATTCCACATCTGTAATGATCGTTCTGATGATTTTTTTATCTTTCAGTTCTTCTGAAGTAAGCATCGTTTCATCGGCTTCCTCCAGCTGCTTGTACCACTTTTTCGTCTCTTTCAGCGTGCGTTTATATTCAAATAGTAAGTCTTCCATGTAGATCCTCCTCTTTTTCGGAACAAAAAAAGGACACCAACCAATGCGCAGCATGTACGCGATTGATCAGTGTCCGCAGGCTTTCCGTCTTGGACGTATTCTGTTTTTAATTCAATTTAAAGCCGATTTCATATTCGATCCGGGCCAGATCTCCTTTTCGCGTTTCGACAAGCGTTTTGCCGTGCTCCGGCGCTTCGGCGAGCCATGCTTCCTTCTTCAGTCCGTCTACAATAATCACCCGAACCTTGCCTTCTTCCAGCTGGCTTTTTAATGTTGTATGTTCAATGTCAGTCAGTTTTTTAGGATTCATGTTTTACGTCCTCCGTCTTTTTCAGGATGTTTACTTCATGTATGAGGCTTCCGAGCTTATTTATGAACGCTTCTTTTTCTTCAGAACTTTCTCCTCGGAGCAGGCGGAGAGCCGTTTCGGCCGCCTCAAAAAGTTCCGGAGCTTTCGCCATCAATGCCGCGTTGATCTGCTGAGAGTATGAACTTAAGTTGAAAACGGCCGCGATGAGCCTTCCGTTTGAATAAGGGAACTTCTCTTTATCCGCTTCGCTGTAAGCGGAATAAATGTAAATGGGTTTTTCTTCTCCGCTGTGTACGGCCCGCCATGGAGCGGGGCTGTGTTTTTCTTGCAATGGTTATCCTCACTTTCCATCAGCCTCATGCCATGCTTCAATTTGCTTTTCTATCCGTTTCGCCCTGAACAGCAGGCAAAAAAGCCATTTGATATATTTATACACGTGCATCAAGCCTCGTTTTTGCGTCTTGAACCATTCGCTCAAGACGTTTAATGACCGGCGTTAAATCAGTGCCTGTTTTGCAGTTCGGGCAAGGGTGAAAGACAGCGCCGAAACCCGTTTCCGTCATAATGACCTTCTTCGGCCCGCACAGCTTACACATTATCTCGCCCCCTCTAATCTGTGGTTTACGTCAAATGAATTGCCATTAATGATGACTAAATAATCGCTGCACATCTCATAAATTCTTGTGCCTAAGGCTTCATCAACCTGCACCAGTCCGTCACAGGCCAGCTCGCTCGAGATAAGAACCGGCTTATGATTTAAATAGCGGTAATTCACGACGGCGTACATTTGTTCAATCTGCCAATCGGTCGCCCGGGGTTTTCCGTTCAGCGGTTTGAACAGATCGTCAATAAAAAGCACATCCGCCTGTTTCATACGGCCAAGCTTTGTATCAAGCAGATCAAAATCATTTTTTAAATCCGTAAAGCCCTCCACAAAAGGAAAATACAGCACCGGTGTCTGCTTCTGTCTCATGACATAATTGCTGAGAGCGGTCAAAAGATGGGTTTTTCCCGACCCCGGACGCCCTAAAAGGGCAATGCTGTTTTTCCGGCAGTTTTTAATCTTGTCGAAGTTTTCAACATATTCAAGGGCGCACTCATATGCGTCGACGACTGCCTGAGGCTTGCCCCGCGTGATAAACCCTTTGAAATCCAGCTTCCGAAAGGCGCCTGTAATCTCACTTGCGCTGAGAATGCGCTCTGCTTTTCGTTCGGCGGCGCAGCGGCACTTAACCCACACATCCATTCCAAGCTGGTTTTTGAGATAACCGCCCTGATCTTTACAGAGCGGACAGTCAAAGCGGCTTTCGCCTGATTCTTCCGGTCTGTCCGCCAGTAATGGACGTTTTCCGTTTTTCAGGTCGGACAGTATCTGCTCGATCGTTCGTTTTGTCATGTATCGTATTCCTCTCTTTTTTTGTTGTGATTGTCCTTCCCGCAATTCGTGCATTCAAGCGGTCTTCCATATACTTGGCGCAATAGCTGAAAGCCTTGATCGTTTCAGCTGAAGAGGTGCGCCGCTGTTCAAAAGCGGTAAAGCATTCGCCGAGCCATTTGATTGCTTCTTGTGCTGACGCACCGAGAGAAACAATACGGGCGATGGCCTGATAATCCCGGGGCGACGGGTATACGCTCCGCCCCTCCTGTGCAGACCTTAATCTGATAAAATGGGCGGCAATGTCGTTAATCGCTTCTTCAGCAGTATGATTTTTTGTTATATCTATTTCTCTCCGGACATTTTTGTCCCGGTGATCCGCCGATATTGTCCGGTCTGTGACTTCCGGGCGGGTCAATGTCTTTTTCTGCGTGAATCTTTTCGAGTGCTTTACGGAGACGATGAGTCCGTAAGGGGCGCGGACGGTTTTGATATATTCATGCTGTTCCAAAACCTCAAGCCACCGTCTGACGGTTTTTTCGCTGACGGTAAATACATCGGCCATCTCTCTTGCTTTTACGGGCTTATGTCCGAGGACGATCCCCCACTTTACGCCGTCTTTTACGTGTTCCTTTGTCGTTGAGCTGATGAACCATAAAAACAGCCATATGGCGGACCCTATTTTGCCATAATGTTCTGAATTCAATAATCCGGAATAGATGAAAAACGGGTAGCTTTTACGATTCATATTGGACGTCTCCGTTTGTCTTCAGACTTATATAGCGTTCATACTGCGATCGGTTATCAAATCGGAATACCGGTAGTCCGCAAGCGGTAAAAGATATCGAACCGCCTGCTTTTCCTAAACATCTCTGATCAGCCGGATTGCTGCTGAAACGGATGATAATCGGCTTCATCTCTCACCCTCCTGATCAATTTTTTATCGCACGTCGATACATTTCGTATCCCTATGATGTTGATTATATACGATACAATTCGTATCATCAAGACCTTTTTGATACTTTTTTTATCATCACTTTATTTTGATACATTTTGTATCTATAATCATAAGTAACTTAGGGTGTTGAAAAAAGAGAGGTCATTCGGATGATAGGCGGAAGATTAAAGAGTCTCAGAGGAAAGAAAACGCAGGAAGAAGTCGCAAATCATATCGGTGTCTCGCGCGCCAGATATTCTCATTATGAAAACGGCCGATCTGAACCCGATTACGACACGCTGCAAAAGCTTGCGGATTATTTCAAAGTGTCGACTGATTATTTGTTAACCGGAAAAGAACCTTCAGATGAAGACATGTTTGCCGATCCCGACTTGCAGATCGCATATCGGGACATGCAGGACTTTTCCCCGGAAAGCAAGCAGCAGGCCATTGAATTCATTAATTATTTAAAAGAAAAAGAGAAAAACCGCAGGCCGAAACATAAATAATCCGCTCTTTTCCTTTAAACTGCTTAACGTTCAGCCGATATAAAAGCTGAATGTTTATTTTTAAAAGAAAAGGGAATTGATTCAAAGTCCGATCAGGGCTTTTCTTTCTCGCTTAAAAAGAACATATGTTCGAAAGGGTGTATTCAATTGGGCGATTTTTTAACACATCTTGAGGAATACGTCAAAAACTTATATTGCCGCATGGGAATGACCGCCCCTCTCCATATTGATATGCAGATGATTGCCAAGGAGCTTGACATTTGGATTCATTTTGAAGATACGCACAGTATGATGCTGAAGCGGGACGGCATGTACAGCATCGTCCTGAATCAAAAAAAGTCACCCGAAGAGCAATGGCAGGATTTTGCGCACGAACTGTGCCACGTGCTGAAGCATACCGGCAACCATTTTCATATGAACAAGCTGTTCAGGGAACTGCAGGAATTTCAGGCCAACCATTTTATGTACCACTTCTGTGTGCCGACCTTTATGCTGTTAAACATGGAGCTTCCCCAGCGGAGGAGCCACGCCGTCATTTTAATCGCAGCCGCTTTCCGGGTGACGGCATCATTTGCGGAAAAAAGGCTGGAGCTGTTTGAACGGCGTAAAGCAGGTATTCAATTTCAGAAGCGGCTCGCTTGTCTGTTATCCGACAAGCGGCCGAATGGGTATTATGAAAGCGGACAGACACACTTGCATGCCGCTGAGGAAAAAACGCCGTATTTTATTGAAAATTAGCGATTCTCCGCCGGCAGAGTGTCAGCATTTTAAATCGCAGGAAAGGTTTTTGCATCATGCCGCTGTTCTCACCGTGCTGCCCGCCAAGCACTTCTTGCGCCGCATAGCTCCAGTGAATGTAAGAACGGGCCCCCCTGTTCATTTATCATAAAAACCGGCCTTCACGGCTTCTACATACCGAAAAAACAGATCGGTTGGCGTATATTTTTCTCCCCGGCAGCCAAAATTGCTGAACAGCGCGTGTCTCTGCGCCGTGCTCACTTCCAATTGCAGCCCCATTTTCCTTTTTGTCCGATTGACAATGTTGCCGGGATTTACACCTGCCAGCCGATCATTCTTCTCTGTCAGCTCGGCATCAAGTCCCGCTTCACGCAGCAGATCACAAATCAGTCTTGCTTTTTCCAGATCCGCGCCCCCGACGAGTGTATTTGCCTTTTTCAGATCATGATACCCATGAAAAGCCAATGCGTAATGATGGGCGGTCACTTTTTCTAAAGCCAGGGGTTCGTCAAAGCGTGTGCTTGTCAAATGGAGAGAACGGTTATCGCACCGCTTCGTTCCTTCAAATAAATAAATTGAGCTTTGGTCAGAAAATGCCCGCACCAGCTCACTGACTCCCGGCTCAATCCTGCCGCCGTGGGGAGCGAGGACGATACATTTACTTCCCTCTTTTTCTTCATAAATAATACTGTATTCTGATTCAGCAGCTGAAAGGGCTGCGAAATTGTCATATCTATCTTTCATGTGTAACATGCTCTCCTTTTCCAGTCAGCACCAGTTTACTCTACTCATCTGGGAATGGAAACCTTTTTATAGTATGATTTGATAGAATACTTAACAGGGGGGATATATCATGGGGTTCATCAATGGCTTGCTGGGCAATGCGTCAACAATATCGACGGCTGAAGCAAAAGCAGAACTGGCCCGTATTCTGCTGGAAGGTGAAAATGTCAACGCCGCATTTAAGCTTGTCCGAGATATCATTGTCTTTACGGATAAGCGTCTTATCCTTGTTGATAAACAGGGACTCACGGGGAAGAAAACGGAGATTCAATCCATTCCGTACAAGAGCATTTCCAGATTCAGCGTAGAAACCGCCGGCCGCTTTGACCTTGATTCAGAGCTGAAAATTTGGATTTCAGGCGCGGAACTTCCCGCTGTCTCAAAGCAGTTTAAAAAAGATGAAAGCATTTATGATATTCAAAAGGCCCTTGCCGCAGTTTGTATGTAAGAAGAAACGGAAGCCCGGGGAGCTTCCGTTTTATTGATTACAGTTTTTCTTCTATTTTCGCCTTCGTTTTCGGGCCGTAAATTCCGTCTGCCGTTAATCCGCTGACGGATTGAAAGCGTTTTACATCATTTGCCGTTTTCGGGCCGTAAACGCCGTCCGCCCCATGATTTTTTGCTCCTTTATCGGGATAAAAATAAAGAGCGGATAAAGCGTTTTGCACTTGTTTTACGTTTGTCCCTTTCGTCAGCGGTTTCGTCACTTTGATCACACCGGATGGAAGCGGATAGGAAGACACAGCCTGACTTTTTGAAGAAGAACCCGTCTGAGCGAGCTTGATCACTTGTCCGACTGTAATGTGATTCGGATCGGTGATATGGTTGATGCTTTGCAGCGATTTTACGCTGACACCGTGCGATGCGGCGATTTCCGATAAGGTGTCGCCTTTTTTCACATGGTATTCAGACGCGGAAGAAGAAATAGAGGCTTTTTTCGCCGGCATACTCCCGCTTAATTTCTTTTCAATCTTCGCCTTCACTTCATCCCAGCGGCCTTCAGACAAAATGCGGTGCGGGCAGTACTTTCCGTTCCAGTCCTGATGCTTTCTGATTCTGTCAATCCCCCAGCCCCGTTCTTTCAAAAGCTGCGCCGCAAACGCAATTGCCAGTTCTTCTGCAGCTCTGTACCGTTCGCCGCCTGACTTACTGTAACAGATTTCTATAGCAATCGACTTTCGGTTTCCGGTACCGTTCGTGCCGTCTCCCGAATGCCAGGCATTCCGGTCCAACGGAATTCCCTGGATCACTTCTTTGTCATCAACCGCAAAATGATAGCTCGTTGATTCGCTGTTCCCCGTCATATAGCTGATTTCATTAGCGGCGGATGCGTCGTTTGCCGTGTTATGAATGGTAATATACTCCGGCGTCATCGGATTCGGACATTTTAACGCATATTTATCAGCCGATACGAGCCGTTTTTTCACTTCAATCCCCACTCTTCATCTCTCCTTATGCCTTTTTCATCAATAGGTGGCATTCGTAGGACAGATAACTTGAGCATATAGACTCTGCATTCGGATAAAAATGGAATGGATACGCATGCAAAAAATAAGACCCTTCAAAAGAAGGGTCTTTATGTTATGTTTGGTTGCGCGCGGCAATATGGAATGTGCCGTCCGCTTGGTTTTCCAAATGGCTTTCATGGCCGATCACCTGTGTAAAGCTGAACCCGACAGCAACAAGCAGTAATCCTGACAACAGTTTAGATTTCATATAGACAATCTCCTCTCTGGATTTGTTTTTGGGCGTGCACCATTTTTTCATAAAACGTGAGCGCTTTTTCAGGCTGTCCGTGTTCCATGTAAAATTTGGCAGCGTCATGCGCCAATTCTTCCACATACGGATACAGCATGTGTTCTTCCAGAAAATCAAACGTGTGCCTGACGGATGCGTTATCCATTTCCTTGCCGTATAACGCATGTAAAAATTGGAACAGATTCACAAACAATTCATCATTGTATTCGCGGGCGATACTGAGCCCTAGGCGGTATTGCTTCTCTGCTTCGGCTATAGTGTTCTGTTTATAAAGAACCTGTGTTAATGAGTAAATAGAATGCGGAAGATTATCGAACTTTTCTGACCTGCAAATGGAAACGGATGTCTCAAAATATTCGGCTGCTTTAGAGAGGTCTCCCATTTTTTCGTAACAGTTTCCGAGATTATATAAGGCTGAACTAATAAGACGGGGATTGCCTTCTTGTTTTGCAAGATCTAAAGCAAGTTCTAAGTGGGGCAATGCTCTTTCTGGATACTGCATGTCATCATAATTCCCTGCAATAACGAATTCACATTGGATTCTGCGGACGTTGTACGTCTCATACGATTGGTACGTTTCAAGGGCTTGAACGGCATAACTCATGGAGACGTAGGTTTGTTTCAGGTTGTAAAATATCTCGGCCATTTTAAAAGCAAACTCAGCTTTCTCGATGTCATCAGAAACGAGTGCAAGGTTTTTTTCAGCCCGTTTGTAATACATCATGGCGTTTAGGAACATTTTCTGTTTAAATTCGTACATTCCTCGAAAAAAATTAAAGTAGTAATCAAGCAGTCCTGTCAGTTTATACTGGTTGCCTTCAATGTCTTCCAATAATTCTGAAAACTCAGGCTGAGAAGGGTCCTCCTTTAAGGGCTTGATGTAATCCAGCATGACACGGTGTCTGAATTCCATTAATGAATAATACAGCAGCAGATCCTGATCTTCTTCCATATCCTCGATCTCTCTCTCTACTTCACGTTTGACGCGCTCCGCCTCAAGGACGTGAAACTGCCGGATATGGGTATACCATTCATTAATTTTGAGCCCGACAAAAGAGGACGGAATAGTCTGCTTCATCCTCAATAAATCCCCCCTTTTGGAATGACCGAGATATGTCATATTTTATCATATTTGCTAGAAAAAGAAGAACGCAAAAAGACCGCAATTGTCGAATTTCGGATATCCGCAACGATTTATCTCCATCACAAGCTTATTGCTTGTTTCTTCCGTGCCGTTGATATAGCATATCCTTGCAGCTTTTATTCTGTATTAAATGGGGGTTTTCACATGACAGCACAAAATCAATTGGTCAGCCACTTTCTGTCACATCGAAACGTGACGATTGAACTGGCGGAAAAAATCAGCCGCGAGCATTACGACTACAAACCGGCAGAGACATCAATGTCCGCTCAGGAACTTGTAAAACACATCGTTTATTCTTTTCTTATGTTTGCAAACGTCATTAACGACGGAAACGGATCAGCCATCCAGAACAAACCGAAAGAAGAAGCGGAAACAGACCTCGTCAAACTGGCGGAAGCATGTACTGAAAAAACGACAGACATCCTGTCACAGCTGACTGAAGAGCAGCTGAACCGCGAAATTGACCTGACCGCCTCTTTCGGCAGAAAAGTGACCGGCGCTGCTCTCCTTCAGCTTGCAATGGAGCATGAAATTCATCATAAAGGCAACCTTTTCGTGTATGTCAGAGAAATGGGCCACACGGAACTTCCGTTTTATCAGCAAAAATCATAATCCGGCCATCCGCCGGTCTGCGACATAACAGCAGGCTGGCGGATTTTTTTGTTCTGTATAAAATTTTCCGAAAATTTAATTGATTACCGCCTCTTAATCATATATAATCTGATAAAAATAGTAGGATTATTCAGGAGGCACACAGATGACTGTAAGCATTGTGTTTATGGGTTTCTTTGTCGGAACGCTGGTCGGATTGACGGGTGTGGGAGGAGCGGCGCTTTTGACTCCTTTACTGATCGTTTTGGGGATCAACCCCTCAATCGCCGTCGGCACTGACCTTTTATATAACTCCATCACCAAACTGTTCGGTGTCGTTTCTCATTGGAAGCAGCGCACCGTTCAATTTAAACTTGTCGGCTATTTGGCGCTCGGGAGCATTCCCAGCGCAACAGCCGCCATCGGTGTTCTTCACTTGTTTCCCGCTTTTCATCAGCATCAGGAGCAGATTATCAAACAGGCGCTCGGCTACGTGCTGACCCTTGTCGCCATTTCCATTATCGCCCGCCTTTTTTTCGATAAAAAACTGCGGCCGAACCGCTGGCAGCAAAAAACGCTTGAAGAAAAGCGGACACTCATGATATTGATCGGCGTCATTTTCGGCTTCATCGTCGGCCTGACATCTATTGGGTCCGGCTCGTTATTTGCAATCGCCATGTTATACCTGTTCAGAATGAAAACGGCAGAAGTAGTGGGAACGGATATCGCACATGCCTTTTTGCTCGTAACGGCTGCCGGTCTGTTAAACGCAAGCTTCGGAAGCGTCGATTACCTGCTTGTATTGAATCTGTTGATCGGCTCTGTGCCGGGTGTGCTTCTCGGCAGCTTCTTTTCGCCGAAATTCTCACCGCGCCCGCTGCAGTTTGTGATGGCGGCGATTATTTTAATCAGCGGAATAAAATTAATATAAAAAAGGCGGTCTGTTGTCAGATCGCCTTTTCCCTTATAACGTCACACCGGACTTAAAGATTGCAAGCTCCCGAAAATCGTTTTTTTCGTTATTGACGAATTCTCCGCTTGCAACTTTAATAATGTATTGAATAAAATCTCTTACAATGTGATCTTCTGTTGTTTGGTCTTCCGCCAATCTGCCCGCGTTGTAATCAATCCAATGAGGCTTTGATTGAAATAAATCGGTATTTGTTGATACTTTCACAGTCGGGACAAATGTGCCGAACGGCGTGCCTCTTCCGGTTGTAAACAAAACGATGTGACAGCCCGCCGCGGCGAGCGCTGAAGAAGCGATTAAATCATTGCCGGGCGCACTGAGCAGTGTCAATCCCTTTGTTTTCAGTGTTTCACCGTATGTCAGCACATCAGAAACCGGTGCAAGACCGGCTTTTTGGGTGCAGCCGAGCGACTTGTCTTCGAGCGTTGAAATGCCGCCTTCCTTATTCCCTGGTGACGGGTTTTCATAAATCGGCTGCTCGTGCTTCATAAAATATTGCTTGAAATCATTGATCAATCGGACTGTTTTATGAAACACTTCTTCACTCGCCGCACGCTGCATGAGAATCGTCTCAGCGCCGAACATCTCAGGCACCTCCGTTAAAACCGTGCTCCCTCCCTGTGCAATCAAGTAATCTGAAAATCTCCCTAATAAAGGGTTTGCCGTGATGCCGGAAAAACCGTCCGACCCGCCGCATTTCAATCCGATGCTCAATTCTGACAGCGGAATCTCCTCACGTTTATCTCCCTTTGCCGCAAGGTGTATCTCTTTAAGAAGCGCAGTCCCCGCTTCAATTTCATCTGTGACAGCCTGTGATTCGAGAAATTTCACCCGATCTCCATTCACTTCAGAAAGCGTTTCCTTAATCGCCGCCAGCTCATTATTTTCACAGCCGAGCCCTAAAACCAGCACACCGCCCGCATTTGGATGACGGATGGCGTTTATCAGCATTTGTTTCGTATTCTCATGATCATCGCCAAGCTGGGAGCAGCCGTATTGGTGCTTTAAAACCAGCACATTGTCAAAGGGCGCAATGTCTTTCGCCTCTTTTACGAAGCGCTGCAGGATTTTCTCAGCGACGCCGTTTACGCAGCCGACTGTAGGCACGATCCACAGTTCGTTCCGGACGCCGGATGTACCATTTTCTCTTCTGTAGCCTTTAAATGTCCGGTTCTCATTTGTAAAAGGATTGTCCTCGAAGCGCGGTGAATACGTGTATTCTTGCACATCGGATAAATTCGTTTGCAGATTATGGGTATGAATATGCTCGCCGGCCGAAATCCGTCTTGTTGCACGCCCGATCGAAAAACCGTATTTAATGATGCTGCCATTTTCTTCAATGGTTTGCAGCGCGATTTTATGCCCCCGCTTTACAGGGTCCTTCACTTCAATCGTCAGTCCGTCTGTATGCAGCCGCTCCCCTTTGTTAAAATGACGCATGGCGAGAAGCACGTTATCGTTTTTATGGATTTTTATGACCTCTTTCATTTCACTTCCCCCTTTTTTCCGCAGCATTCATGTAACGCATGCTTCATGCCCCGCTTATGAATGACAGACAGAAAAAAAGCCGTTCGTTCAGTCAGCCCCGGAAGATGATTCAGATTCTTCCCCCACAATCGCTCTTCTCCTAATATGGCAGATGCCGCTTGAAACATATCATCTTTGCAACGGGACCGCGCCATTTGAAAACGGTGAAGAACCTCCTCGCCGTCAGCCGGTTTGTTCGGTCCGTTCCAGTATGAATAGATCATGGCGCTGAACGAAAATACCAGCTTCTCAGGTAGCCGGCCCTCCTGTTCGATACAAGCCTTCAGCGTCGGCAGGTTTCTTGTTTTGAATTTCGCGGCGGCGTTAAGGGTAATGCTTTGCAGATAATGTTGGATATAAGGGTTTTTAAACCGCTGTAACACATCTGCCGCGTATTGGGTGACACCCTCCATTTGCAGCACAGGGAGGATTTCTTCATTGATCAGCTCTTCGATGAACCTGCCCGTCATCTCGTGCTCAGCCGCTTCCCGGACGGTTTGCAGTCCGTATAGTAAGGCCACTGGCGCCAATGCTGTATGAGCGCCGTTTAAGATTCTCACCTTTTTTGTCCTGTAAGGCGTAAGGTCAGACGTGATCAGGGCGTTCAGCCCGGCCTCAGCAAAAGGAAGCTCATTCTGAAGCTGTTCCGGCCCTTCTATCACCCACAAATAATAATGCTCACCAACCACAAGCAGACGGTCTTCGTATCCGAGAAAATTGGTAAGTTCTTCTACGGTATCAACAGGGAATCCGGGAACAATCCGATCCACGAGGGTATTGCAGAAGATGTTCGCCTCATGAATCCATTGAGTAAAATCAGGCTCCAGCTCCCACAGCCCGGCATATTGAAGCACGGCAGCCTTCAGTTTCCGTCCGTTTTCTTCGACCAGTTCACATGGAAGCACAATGCACCCTTTCTCGGCGTCACCCGCAAATGCCTTATAGCGGAAATAAAGGAACGCCGCTAATTTCCCGGGGAATGTTTTTTGAGGTCTATCCTCAAGCCGGTCGCCTTTCTCAAACGTAATTCCCGCTTCTGTCGTATTGGAAATGATAAAACGAAGCTCCTCTTGTGCTGCCAGCCGTTTAAAGGAATCATAGTCAGAAAAAAGATCAATGCCGCGGCTGATGGATTTGACGATCGTGTGTTCTTCAGCCGGTTTCCCGTCCTTTATCCCCTGCAAAAAAAGCGTAAATAAACCGTCCTGCTCGTTTAAACGTTTGATTTTCTCAGAGCCTCTCGGCTGTACGGCGACAACGCTTCCGTTAAAATCCGTCAATTGATTCAATTGATCGATCTGCCAGTCAGCGAAGGCCCGCAAAAAGTTGCCTTCGCCGAACTGAAGGACTTTTTCAGGATATTGAATGTATTCGCCGCACATCTTTTTATTCAGCTGCCGCAAGCTGTCCGCCTCCTTCTGTATTTATGCATATGCACGCGTTAACATTTTGCCGTACGAAAACCCGGATAATCAGACGGGCCGTTATGTGAGTTTTTTAATTGAATCTCTTATCATCACCTCGGTGTTTTCGTATATTTTTTCCGCCGCCGTATCCGGGTCGGTGATTAGCGCCAAGATCTTCTCTGCGCCGAGTATGCTGATGTTTTCAACCGGGCGTTTTACTGTTGAAAGCCTCGGCGTCATGTATTGGGAAATGCCGATGTCATCAAACCCGATAACAGATATATCTTCCGGAACGTTCAGGCCTTTGGCGAAAATGGCGTTCATCGCCCCGATCGCCATATCATCGTTTGAACAAAAAACAGCCGTAGGCGGTGATTGAAGCGCCAAGAGTTTTTCCATCGCCTGACTGCCGCTTTCCATATCATAGCGGCCTTTTACACTGTATTCATGCTTAATCGGAATAGAATGATCAATTAAAGATGTCAAATAGCCTTCTTTCCGCTGAGAAGTTGACCTGAATCCTTCCTTTCCCTCAATGATCGCGATATCTCTGTGTCCGTTTGCGATCAGGCAGTCGACCGCCTGTCTGGAGCCTTCTTTATCGTTTGACAGGATATTCGTGATGCTCTGGTCATCAATGTCCCGGTTCAGCACGACAAGCGGGATGTTTTTCTCGCGGATATGATAAATAAATGCATTATCACTGTCGCTTTGGCTCATTAATATGATTCCGTCATATCTCATGGGCGTAATGGTTTCAAAGCTTTTCAGGTCGTCAATCGCGCGGACGAACAAATTGTATTCCTCACTGATTGTGCGGTTTACACCTTTGATGGTATCGGAAAAAAAGCTGTGTGAGGTTCCGTTTGTGATGCTTGTAAAAAACAGTCCGATCGTATGGGACTTTTGCATGGCAAGGCTTTTTGCATTTACATTCGGTGTGTAATTCAGCTGTGAAGCGAGCTCTAATATTTTCTGTTTTGTATGCTCTTTAATATAGGGGCTGCCGTTAAGTGCCCGGGATACGGTTGTGTGGGATACGTTGGCGAGTTTTGCGATATCTTTTATGGTTACCATCGTTTTTCCTTTCTTTCTGTATGCTGTCATTTATTTCTATTGTACCATTAACGGACAGTCCATAAAATCACTAAAGTTGAGGTTTTGCATGATGTAAGTCCTGAACGAGCTCGGCATGCTGCCGGTCCGTCAGCTTATACATTAAACCGATAATCAGCATGGCGCACGCTAAAGCGAAAGCCGGGTACAGCAGCAGTAGCCCTTTAATCCCGATCAGCGTGCCTTTTGTCTGAGATGCATTCGGGATATAGCCGATAACGCTCAGCCCGATGCCTGAAAGAAAACCTGATAAAGATTGGGCGAGTTTTCTCGAGAAGTTGAAAAGCGAATATGTCGTCGCCTCCTTCCGTTCACCCGTCTTCCATTCTCCGTAATCAATAATGTCCGACACGAGCGCCCACGTAATGCCGTTTGGTATGCTGATCCCTATAAAAGCAATGCTCGCTAACGCCGTAAAGATATATACGTTTGACGGGAGACAGAAATTCAGCGCATCAGCCGCGGCGCTGACGGCAAAACCGATCATCACCGTTTGCTTTTTTCCGAAACGTTTGACGAGTTTCGGCATAAACAAAACACCTAAAAATGAAGAACCGATGATGATAAAACTCATGTAGGACATCAGCTCCGCATTGTTGAGATTGTACTGGGCGAAGTAAACAAGCATAGCGGATTTAATGTTATATGCCGATATTGAGAAAATCGTCATGAAAACGACGGTCAGAAGCGGTTTGTTGCCGATAAAGCATTTGAAAACCGACATGACGGACAGCTTTTCTTTCGGCGCTTCACGGACGATAATTCTTTCTTTGCAGTTTCGGTAGCAGATCATAAATCCCGCGATTCCGATTACGGCCATCATTCCCATGACTGCCGGGTAGCCGATGTGAACGTTATCAAAATGAACGAGAATCGGGATGACGATGACACTTGTAATGAGCAGCGCGCCGAGGGAGCCGATCTGGCGGAATGCGGAAAGCGCCGTTCTGTCCTCCGCATCCTGAGTAATGGCCGCGCCGAGGGAGCCGTACGGAATATTGACGAAAGAATAAGCGACCCCCCACAGCATGTAAGAAGCATAGGCGTACACAAGCTTCCAGGTGACGCTCACGTCCGGTGACACAAAAATCAATACGGTCATGACCGCAAGAATAATACTTCCGAATAATAAGTACGGCCTGAATTTCCCCCGGGGTCCGATCTTTTTTCTGTAGTCAATGGCCGAGCCGACAATCGGATCAGTCAAAGCCGCAAACAGCTTGCTGACCAAAAAAATACTGCCGGCGAACGCTGCCGGAATGCCTGCGACATCTGTGAAAAACTTCAGCAAATAGATCTGCCCGAGATCAAACATAAATCCGTTCCCAAAATCTCCAAAACCATAGGATACTTTTTCTTTCAGACTCAGCTTATGCTCCTTCACTTTTGCGGCAGGTGCTGTCACGACAGGCACATTACTCATAGGCCACCTCTTTCATTCCATTTTTTAAAAGCGGAAATATTCCTCAGCATTCCGGTAACAAATCCCCTCGACAATCTTTCCTAAAAGCTCCATATCGTAAGGCGCTTCGCCTTGTTCCGCCCAGCCGCCGATCAGCGTGCAGACAAGCCGCCTGAAGTATTCATGGCGGGGATAGGACAGGAAACTTCTTGAATCCGTCAGCATCCCGATAAAACGGCTGAACAGGCCTAAGTTTGATAACGCTTTCATTTGCTGGAGCATTCCATCTTTCGTGTCATTGAACCACCAGGCTGTGCCGAATTGAATTTTCCCCGGTGTTTTCCCATCCTGAAAGCTGTTGATCATGCTGGCGATAATATAGTTGTCATTCGGATTCAAAGAATACAAAATCGTTTTAGGCAATTGCCGCTTTTTTTCGGCGGAATCTAACAGCCGGGCAAGCGGCTTTGCGATACGTTCATCATTAATTGAGTCATATCCCGTATCAGGACCGATGCTGCTGAACTTATTTGTATTGGTATTTCTTAACGCGTTAATATGGAACTGCATCGCCCAGTCCAGTTCGGCGTAAAGACCGCAAAGATATTGCAGCGTCCGTGTTTTGAATTTCTTTTCATCTTCAAAAGACACATGCTCTCCGCCTAATCCGGCTGCAAAAATCCGGGCCGCTTCCTCTTCGGTCGTCTCGGCGTAAACCATTTGATCTAACGCATGATCCGACACTCTTCCCCCGGCATTGTGAAAAAAGCGGACGCGGGATTCTAACGCATCTAAATACGATTGGTAGGTGGTGACAGCTATTCCTGAAGCGCTCTCCAGCGAACGGACCCAATCGGCAAAACCCGGGCTGCTGATGTCCAGTCCTTTGTCAGGCCGAAATCCGGGCAGCACTTGAACCGGAAAATCACTTTCTTTCAACAGTTCGTGGTATGTCAGCGCATCGGCAGGATCGTCGGTTGTGCAAATGACTTTGACATTTGATTTCAGAATGAGATCCCTTGCGCCAAACCCGTCTCCCTGCAGGAGCTCATTCGTTTTTTTCCAGATTGCCGCGGCCGTTTTTTCATTCAATACGTCATAAATGCCGAACCAGCGCTGCAGCTCTAAATGCGTCCAGCTGTACAGCGGATTGCCTATCGCCATCGGCACCGTTTTTGCCCAGGCGAAAAACTTCTCTTCATCTGAAGCGTTTCCGGTAATGCAGCGCTCTTCAATGCCGTTGGCCCTCATGATCCGCCACTTGTAGTGGTCACCGTAAAGCCATGCCTCCGTAATGGTTGCGAAGGTTTTATTTTCATAGATTTCCTTTGGGCTTAAGTGACAGTGATAATCAATGATCGGCATGTTTTCAGCGTAATCCCGGTACAGCTTTACGGCCGTTTTACTATCCAGTAAAAAATCATCACCCATAAAAGCTTTCACACTTTCATCCTCCCTCTTAAAAATGTTAACGTTAACAAAATGGTTCTTTTTTATTTTAGCTTCCTCTTTCTCACATATCAATCATTTTTATTTTATTTTTCAGAAAATTGTATCCGTTAACATTTTCATACAAAAAAAGACACTGCCGAGAAAGTCCGGCAATGTCTTCTGTATGATCTTAAGGATTAGTAAGCGAGGCTGAATAATCCTTTGATATGTGTTAAATAACGTACGTTACTTGCTTCTTTCATTAAAGATGCCGGAAGACCTTTCAGCGGAGTAGAGTTCGCTCCGATGATGGCAACCGCGTCTTTACGTCCGAGGCTTGCAAGCGTACCAGAGTTTACAGGCTTGAATGTTTCAAGCGTTTTTCCTTCTAAGTAAGCGAACAGGTTGTAACCGACAAGTTCACCCATCTGCCAAGCGATTTGCGCTGTCGGCGGGTACGGACGGCCGTCCGGCGCAAAGTATACAGCGCTGTCTCCGACAACGAATACATCTTCGTGAGAAGTAGATTGTAAGAAATCGTTAACCGTCGCACGGCCGCGGTTCACTTCAAGGCCGGATTCACCGACTAACGGGTTGCCTTGTACGCCGCCTGTCCATACAAATGTGTTGGCAACGACTTTTGAACCGTCTTTCAGATCAATAACGTTTCCTTCAACATTTGTAACAGGAAGACCTGTTAAGAACTCAACGCCGCGTTTTTCAAGACTTTTTGTCGCGCGTTCGATAAGGTCATCAGGAAGAACAGGAAGAATTTTCGGACCTGCTTCTACTAATTTCAGTTTGATTTCTTTCGGATCTACGCCGTATTTTTTCGTAAGGTTCGGCATAATGTCAGCAAGCTCACCGACAAGCTCAACGCCAGTTAAGCCGCCGCCGCCGATAAGGATCGTTGCATCAGCTTCGTTTTTCGTTTTAGCGTATTCACGCACACGGTCTTCCACGTGTTTGTATACTTTGTTGGCATCAGCAGCAGATTTCAGCACCATGCTGTTTTCTTCGAGTCCAGGAATGCCGAAATAAGCCGTAACAGAACCAAGTCCGACAACAAGCGCGTCATAAGTCAGCTTAGAACCGTCAGAAAGAGAAACTTCTTTCTTATCAACTGAGAAAGAATTGACTTCTGCGATTTTAATGTCGACGTCTTTTCCTTTCAGAAGTTTTTCAAGCGGCATAGCAACAGCCTGTTCAGACACGTTGCCTGCTGCAAGACGGTGCAGTTCCGTAATGATTTGGTGAGTCGGGTATTTGTTCACAACGGTTACGCGTGCTTCATCTTTACTGTAATGTTTGCGAACGGTTAAAGCAGAAAGAACTCCACCGTAACCAGCGCCTAAAATGACAATATGTTTTGACATCGTATATCCTCCGTCCTTTATATCAATTTGAATCTGAGATTATTTTTGTTTTTCGTTCATGATTTCAAGATAGCTGTTAGCAAAACGGAACAGCTTTTGAGCTTGAGGATCTTTCAGCATGCGCAGCAGGCCGAAAAGTCCGATCGTTTCATTGCTTGCATCCGCGCGGTCTTTTGCTTCGATCGCAGTAGCCGCCACTTCTTTCGCTGTTTCTTTCACCGGCTCAAGAATTTCTGTAAGCGCACCCACTGTATCGCTCTTCAATACTTCGTCTGTCGCTACAGACTGTGCAAAATCATAAGACTTCGTTAAAATATTTACTAACTCAGTCAGTTTTGGAAGCTGATCCACTAAAACAGTCAGTGATTCTTGAACTTCAGGTTTTAGCAGCTGATCAATAAGATCGCGTTGGCCTTGGCTGACAGATGCATTTGTTTGATCGATTGTTTCTGGCATATCCGATTCTCCTTTACTATAAGCAGTATGCTGATTTTTTTGGAAAGGGTAGCCTTTCCCCCTTCATGCAGAAAAGCATGAAAAAGCAAGATTGTGAATTCATGCACAATCATTTACAAAAATAAATGTTTACTACCCAGTTTTTCACTTTGCCATATCCAGTATTATTTTTATATCAACAAAAACAATTGAATAAGTCAAAATTTCTTTTTCCTCTCTGAAAATAGCAAACATAAAAAACCCAAATTTGATTTACTCTTATATAATAACACTTTTTGAACAAAATTTGAACGTGAATTGTTTCGTTTATGAAATTATTTATATGGCGGGGGTGTAATAACGTTTCTTTCAGGCTATTTTTTTACAGACCATCCGCTTTTCCCCTGTCATTTTTCCCACAATTTTAATAGCGGGCCCGTTTTTCCCGTAAAGGGGTCGCATTCCGGGAGCGGGACACGGCTGATTTCTTCTGAAGTTCTATCATTTTTCTCCGTTTTTGTATCGTACTGCCGGCCGCCCGGATAAGCCCCGATCACGGTAAAATCAGAACTGCCCGACAGTTTTTTATGTCCGGTGCCGGCCGGAATGACCGCTGCGTCCCCCGTTTGAAGAACGGCGTCCGCTCCTTGTTCCCCGCCGAACCTCAAAACCGCGTTTCCTTTTACCGCGACAAGAACTTCGTGCGTGGTGCTGTGAAAATGGTGATACGGAAATACTCCGCCCGTCCAGCTGTTCGACCAATCGTGCCGGCGGAGGACGGACTCTGCTTTCTGTACCGTTTCTTCATTAAATACCGCTTTATAAATAACAAGCGGAAGATTCGGGTTATTCGGAATGCGGCCGTCATCTTCGAAATAAAGCACTTGAATATCCTCTTTCTGCACTGTTTTCACCTCCGTATATGTCTGTTTCCCATTCATCATTTGTTAAAACGCTATTTTCTCATATTCCATTGCGAAGCCTGCCGGTGAATAGTATAGTATATAAAAATATGTGTCAAAATGAGGGATTTAATGAAAGCCATCGTGATCGGAATATTGGCATCTCTGTTTTTCGCAGTCACATTTATTTTAAACAGGGCGATGGAGCTTTCCGGCGGAAGCTGGATGTGGAGCTCTTCCCTGCGTTTTCTTTTTATGATTCCGTTTTTATTTTTGATCGTTTATGCGAAAGGAAAATGGGCGCCGCTCTGGCATGAAATCCGAAAAAAACCGTTTTTTTGGCTGAAGTGGAGTTTTACCGGATTCGTGCTTTTTTATGCCCCGATTACGTTTGCCGCGGCATATGGGCCGGGCTGGCTGATCGCGGGCACGTGGCAGATTACAATTGTCGCGGGTGTGCTTCTGTCGCCGTTTTTTTACGAAACAAAACATTCACCGGCGGGCCCGGTTTCCGCCAGACAAAAGATCCCGCTGATTTCGCTGGTTACTTCCGTCATCATCCTGATCGGAGCCGGGCTGATTCAGCTTCAGCATGCGGATTCTCTGTCCGGCCGCACGATACTATTCAGCGTTGTGCCGGTCGTCATCGCCGCTTTTGCCTATCCGCTCGGCAACCGCAAAATGCTGGAACAGTACGGCGGAAAACTCGATACATTTCAGCGGGTGCTCGGCATGACGCTCGCAAGCCTTCCGTTTTGGCTTTTGATCGCCGCTTTCGGCTGGCATAGAGACGGGCTTCCGTCAATGGGACAGACATTCCAATCCTTTATCGTCGCACTCAGCTCTGGCGTTATCGCAACAGTATTATTTTTCCGCGCCACCGATATGGTGAGGAATGAGCCGCAGAAGCTCGCTGCTGTTGAAGCGACGCAGTCCGGAGAGGTTCTTTTTGCACTGATCGGCGAAATCGTCTTTTTATCCGCGGCGTTTCCGTCACTTCTTTCATTTGCCGGACTGTTCATAATTATTGCGGGAATGGTCATGCATACATTCGCTTCCCGGCAGACAGACCAGAAAACGGCTGAGCAAACGTCAGCCAATCTCACCGGTTCCTGATTTTTTTACGAAAGGTGTCATCCTGTATGAAAGAAGAAATTCCGGCAATATCTTTTCTGTCAGCCGGCAAACGCTTTGAACAAAACAATACGTCCTTTGATGTCCTAAGCCGTGTAACCGGACATATTCAAAAAGGTTCTATCACGGCGTTGATAGGGCCTTCCGGCGCGGGAAAAAGCACATTGCTGTCGCTGTGCAATCTGATGAATACACCTGATGAAGGGGAAGTGCTTGTATTCGGAAAAGAAATAAGACACTGGGAC
Source organism: Bacillus sp. ChL18 (assembly GCF_026241425.1). Taxonomy (NCBI): domain Bacteria; kingdom Bacillati; phylum Bacillota; class Bacilli; order Caryophanales; family Bacillaceae; genus Bacillus; species Bacillus sp. ChL18. Next base: position 1,860,044 of record NZ_JAPHWE010000001.1, read on the forward strand.
ATCAGAGAGCTCAGAAAAACCGCAGGCCTTGCATTTCAATCAGCTCCCGTCCTCGAGGGAACGGTGCGGGACAACCTTCTGCTCGCAGAAAAACTCCACGGGGCGCAGCACTATACCCCTGAAGAGCTCGCAGATTTTACAGATCTTCCGCGCGGGCTTCTGGATCGGAATGCAAAAGAATTATCCGGCGGGCAGCGGCAGAAGCTCTCATTAGCGCGAACCCTCGCCGGACTGCCGTCCATCCTGCTGCTGGATGAAATCACCTCGGCGCTGGACCCGTCATCCGTTCTCATCATTGAGAAACTGATGACGAAACTCCATCGGCAAAAACAGCTGACGATCCTGTGGATCACCCATAACCTTGAACAAGCGGAACGATTATCCGATACAGTATGGTTTATGGCTGAGGGACGGCTTTTAGAAACCGCGGAAACGAAAACGTTCTTTAAGGAACCGAAACATGAAAAGGCCCGGGCGCTTTTACAAGGGAGCGGGTGCTGATATGAATGAACTTTCTCTGTTATTGACAAGTATATTTGTCATTATCGCTTTATTCCTGTCTAAATCTTTTAAAGCCGGCGTCGAAAAGGATATGATCGTCGCAACCGTCAGGGCCGTCATTCAGCTGCTTATCATCGGCTATGTGCTGTCGCTGATTTTTCGCGGTGATCACCCGATATTTATCATATTAATGGTGCTTCTCATGCTCACGGCCGCTTCGCACAATGTCTCCAAACGGAAAAAAATGCGGATCGGCTCATTTTGGCGCGTTTTTCTGACACTGGCGATCGCGGAAGTTGTGACGCAGGGACTTTTACTGACCCTGCATATCATTCCGTTCACTTCAAGATATGTCATACCGATAAGCGGCATGGTCATCGGAAACGCCATGGTGCTCTCAAGCCTGTTTTTAAGCCGGCTCAGTTCGGAAGCGGATCTGCGGAAAGAAGAAATCCAGCTGATTCTCTCTCTCGGAGGAACGCCTAAGCAGGCCGTCCGGCAGATATTGACGTCCAGTATGAAGCTCAGTATGATCCCGACGCTTGAAAGCCAGAAAACATTGGGTCTCGTTCAGCTTCCCGGCATGATGACGGGGCAGATTTTAGCGGGGGCTGATCCGATACAGGCGGTGCGCTTTCAGCTGCTGATCGTTTTTACAACGATGGCCTCCGCTCTTCTTACATGTATCATACTCAGCGCCTTGACATATCCTTCCCTTTTCACGGAACACTGGCAATTAAAAAAATTCAGCAGGGAAGCATAGGCTTTTTTCCCTGCTGAATAATTATTTATGACAAGGTCAGAGATTCATAGTAACGGGATAATTCAATAATCATCGCTCCCATCCGCTCAATGTCCGGAGCAAGGACCCTCTTTACCCCTTCATCCCGGATCGCTTCAGCCGTCACTTTGCCGACTGCGGCGGCAAGCACATGTTTTTCGAATGCCTGCTGCAATTCTTTTGTGCACCCTTTTTCTTTTGCATAATCAAAGAGAGAGCGCACTTGAATGGCTGTCGTAAAACATACGGCATCAACCTCTCCGTTTAACAGCTCTCCCAGCAGTTTATCGACCGTCTCCCTTTCCGGCGGAATATGCTGATACGGGAGAACAGGGAATACCTCCGCTCCGTTTTTCTCAAGGAACTCCGTTAAGACCGGCGCTTTTTCGCCATGAAGCTGTATCATGACTTTTTTATCTTTAAAGTCAAATCGTTCCAAGGAGCGGATCAGCCCTCTTGTTGTACCGTCTTCATCTGAGGCATGCGGCGTGATGCCGAGCTTTTTTAAGGCCGCATATGTTTTATAGCCTCTGCAGCCGATTTTCGCTTCATGAACGGCCGCTAAAAATTCTTCTTTCAGACCGATTTTTTCCGATACCGACAATAACGTTTCCGTACCGATGCCTGTGGTGAATATCGCCCAGTCGGCTTTTTGCCCGGCAAATGTTCTTACGTCGGGTTCAATTTGATCCTCCGCCAGGTATACGGTTCCTTGGAGGGAACGGACGACCGCCGTTCCGCCCTGCTTTTCTATTAATTTTGTGATCTCTTCTGTTTTCCGCGAACCGCCGATGGCAATCCGTTTCCCGTTCAATCCTTTTCCCATCGCTGTTTTCTTCTTCCCTTCAGATGCCGGGCGCCCTATGGCAGGCCGTCATTTATTTCTATTATTGTTACGCAATCAGCCGGGAAAATCAAGCTATGCTCCCGTTGAATCCCTCGTGCAGTTGCTGTATCATTAACCGGGCAGAACGATTTGATTCGCGGAGGGATTTTCAATCATGGAAACAAAAAAAGAGTTCGAGACAAAAGGATACGATACTTCGGTCATTTATGAGTTCAATGAATATCCTGATGTTCACAGCGGCCGATGTGACAATTGCGACTACACGCTGTTTAAAAGCTCAGTGAAGGGCGGAAAATTTTTGAGGGAATGCCGGAGATGCGGCATGAAGAAAAACATATAACAAAACAGGCAGCCGTCTTCCGATGCGCTGCCTGTTTCTCAATCAATTTTCGACGGCCGCCGTTTTCAAAAATTCTTCAATGGCGCAAACAGCCTGTTTGGAGCCGCCGGTTTCTTCTATTTTCTGCTGCATGCTTTTCACGCGGCTGAGGATGTTCTTATCGCCGTATACGTTCTGAACGTCTTTTTGCAAACGGGCCACAGTGACTTCTTTCGGCGGCAGATGCACGCCAAGCCCCAATTCATCCACACGCTTTGCGGTGACCTCTTGTTCGTGCATTTGCGGAACGACAACGAGCGGGACACCCGCATTCATTGCTTCCATTGTACTGTTCATCCCGCCGTGAGATACGAACAGCTTTGCTTTCTCCAGCACATCAAGCTGAGGAACGTGCTGGCGGATGATAAAGTGATCGGGGACATCCGAAAAACTTTCCGGATCAATTGTTGTGCCGACTGACATAATAACCCGCCAGTCCGAGTCCCGAAACGCGTCAATACACATCCGGTAAAATTCAGGCCAGGCGTTAAACGCCGTTCCCAGTGAGATGAGCATAAGCGGACGGTCATCGGCTGCATCAATTTCCAGACTTCCCGTATTTGTGCGTTCTCCAAGAGACGGACCCACAAAACAGAAACGTTCGTCAAAGGTTTCCTGTTTCGGCTGAAAGGCTCTTGGCATAAAGACGATATTCAATTTTTCAGGCATAAAAAACTCTTCCATTGTCATCCGTTTCAATTGTTCATTTTCAATCTGCTCCTGGTATTCTTCTATCGCCTGTTTGGCCGCTTCCAGTGTTTCTTCGTCTCTTCCTAATTGAAAATACTCATTCATTGCATAGCTCGGGCAGAACTTTACGGCCGGGATGCCGCCATTATCCGCAAACAATTTTCCGGCAAGAGCTAAAAAATCAAACAGGACGATGTCAGGAAGGTCGTCTTTGTACAGCTCTTCCAGCTGCGGAAGCACTTCAACCGCTTCTTCCAGAAACATCACAAACGCGTCATTTTTGTTTACCCGTTCTTTTATCGTCTCCGGGTCCGCCTTTATGCTTGTGCGGTATAAAACGGGAATGGCGCCCGTTTTGGCAACGGAAGCTTCAAATTCCTCAGTCGTAGCGAATGTCACTTTATACCCGCGATTGACAAGTTCCTCGGCTACGGGCAGCGTGGGATTGACATGACCGTGAGCGGCCACATTAATAATGGCGATGTGTGTTTTTCTCATCTTTTTTCTTCTCCCTCATTTTCATTTATCTCCGCTTCTAAAGACTCCAGCCCGTACATGACACTGTTTCGGATCGGCTCAATCCGGACGGGCTCAAGGTGTGAAAAGGCTTTTACAATTCCTTTCAGCGCGGCTTCCGCTTCAAGTCTGGCAAGCGGTGCGCCTAAGCAGAAGTGTACGCCGAATCCGAAGGAAAGGTGCGGATTCGATTGGCGATGAATATCAAATACGCCCGCCTTCTCAAATTTGTTTTCATCACGGTTGGCAGATGCAACGTAGCAGAGAACGATCTCCCCGCTTTTCAAGCGGCGTCCGCGCAGTTCAGTGTCGTGCCGGACCGTCCTTCTGACAAACGGAGCGGGAGCGCGAAAACGCAGCGTTTCTTCCACCGTTTGCGCGATGAGAGAAGGGTCCTGTCTCAGCTCTTCATAAAGGCCGGGCGTCTCTAATATGCTGTAAACCGCATTTGAAATGAGATTAGTCGTTGTTTCATTTCCCGCCACTAAAAGCAGGTTGCAAAACGGGATCAGATCTTCTGCCGTGAGCTTCTCTCCCTCTTCTTCCTCTTTTATCAAAATAGAAATAATGTCTTGGCCGGGCTTTTTTCGTTTGCTTTCTATTATTTCCGCAAAAAATGCCGCCAGCTCCGCCTCACATTGGTCACGTTCCTGCTGATTTTTCTCCGCCGCTTCAGGGCTCGCATCTTTCGGCATGCTGACGAGAATGTCCGACCATTTTTTAAACTGATCCATACGTTCGGACGGAACGCCTAATAATTCTGAAATCACCATGACCGGCAAAGGGTAAGAGAGATCTTTAACGATATCAATCCGCCCTTTGTTCTTTGCCTGTTTCAGGAGATGATCGGTAATGTCTTTAATTCTCGGTTCCCATTCCTTCAAGACGCGGGGAGTGAAAGCGCGATTGACGGCAGATCTGATTTGGGTATGCTTCGGCGGGTCCATATTCAGCATGGACTTTGCAATCGAGCTTTTCACATCAGTCATGAGGCTTGAGAACGTCTCTTTATCACTGATGACTTTTTTGACATCATCGTATAAAAACACACTCCAAACCTTCGTTTCTTCATCAAAGTGTATAGGGCTTTCCCGTCTCATTTTTTCGTACCAAGGAAAAGGGTTGTATACGTCCAGGCCGTTTTTTCCTTTCATCAGGGTTCTTTGGATGGCTTGTCTCGTGCTCCTCAGCTTACTCATGTTTCATCACTCCTGATTGTTTCATATTTGAATAGTTGACGTATCTTGAATTTTATCCTAGCACATATTTTCAATTTTTTTCTATTCATAACCTGAACTATTAACATAACACAACAAAAGTCATGAATCCGGAGGTGAAATTTCTCCCAAGAAAATAGCAGAAGCGCACAAAAAACCCGAGCCTTCGGCCAGGCTCGGGAGAAATGTTCACTCATTCGTCTGCGGTTTCTGGTGCTGCTTTTGGTCTTCAGGAGGCTGCGTATTTCTTTCCATATCGTCCGTATCAGCGCCCATGCCTTTCAGGAAAGAAAACAGCAGAGTGACGGCCTTGTTGATTTCCGGGTCTTTTAAAGCGCGGACGATATCAAAATACCCCGTCTTCCTGCCGCTGTCTTTTTCCTCGACGGCCTTTGTGACGCCCGCATTGATTTTAACGATAAACGGCTCAAGCTGTTTTACATCGAGCATGCCGAGAACGCCGCTTAACAGCAGGAGATTTTTCAGCATATTGGCCGTTTCCGGAGTATTCGCCTTCTTCACCAGGATATCCATCACTTTGTCTCCCTGGCCGAAGAGCCCGCGCAGAAGCGCCAAAACGCCGCGCTCGTTCATGTGCTGAAGAATGTGCAGAGATTCCAAAATCGCGTCTTTATTTCGTAAAAGAGCCGTCTCGATCTCTTCTAAGTCCTTTTTTCGTTTGTCTTCTTCTGTGACGGTCTGTTTTCGGATGCCGCTGATTGCTTTAGCCATTTTGCTGTTTCCCCCTTTTTACGGCGTCTCCCGGAAATACATAATCTTTACGCGCCCATTTCCGCTCAACCCGGACACCGATCTGCGGCTGCGGGTTTCCATAACGGAAATTGATTTTCGGAAGCGGATTAACGCCTTCTTTTTTCAAAATCTCCATCTTCGCTGATGTTTCTTTATAAGCCGGTGTATCGGTATCCTTATCCGCATAGCTGCTGGTCAAAAGGTTAATGGCGGCATCTTTTGAATCGTTCATCGGAAGATAGACTTGTTTGCCTTTTACCCTGTCTGTGATGACGCATTTGACTTTCACATTTCCGTACGGTGAAGTCAGACGGACAAGCGTTCCGTCTTCCAGCCCTCTTTCTTCGGCGAGTTCGGGCGAGACCTCAAGGAACACACTCGGTGTTTTTTCGGATATTCCTTTTGATCGGTAAGTTAGATTCCCTTCGTGAAAATGCTCGAGCAGCCTTCCGTTATTCACATGGATATCATATTCTTCATCAAATTCTTTCGGCTCGGTCCACTGAACGGGATATAGAATCGCTTTGCCGTCTGAAAACGGGAACTTATCCGTAAATAAAAGCGGTGAATCGGTTCCGTCCGCTGCAACCGGCCATTGCAGTGAATTGTAGCCTTCGAGACGTTCGTAAGTGACGCCTGCGTAGAGCGGCGAAAGCATCGCCGCTTCTTCCATAATGTCTGCCGGATGTTCATAGTGCCAATCAGCGCCCAGACGGTTGGCGATGTCCGTAATGATCTGCCAATCAGGCTTTGAATCTCCCAGCGGTTCAAACACTTCGTAAAGGCGCTGCACCCTCCGTTCCGTATTCGTAAACGTCCCTTCTTTTTCAAGGCTCGGGCTTGCCGGAAGCACGACATCGGCGAACTCGGCCGTACGCGAAAGAAAGATATCCTGCACAACGAAGAAATCAAGCTTTTCAAATGCGGCATGAACATGGTTAATATTGGAGTCGACAAGCCCCATTTCTTCCCCTTTTAAATACATGGACTTCAGTTTTCCTGAGTGGATGCCTTCGATCATTTCATGATTTGTCATTCCGATTTCTTTCGGCAGGTCTGTTCCCCAGCCCTGTTCATACTTTTTGCGGGCTTTTTCATCCGTTACTTTTTCATAGCCGGGGAAGCTGTCAGGCATACTGCCGAAATCACTGGCGCCCTGCACGTTATTATGGCCCCGAAGCGGATATGAGCCTGCGCCGGGCTTGCCGTAATTCCCGGTCACAAGAAGCATGTTGGAAATGGCCGTGCTCGTATCACTTCCTCCGATATGCTGGGTGACACCCATCGCCCACAGTGCGCACACGCTGCCGGCTTCATGAATCATCCGGGCCACTTTGATTAGGGTATCCTTATCCACACCGGTATGTTTTTCCGCATATTCCATTGTATAAGGTTCAAGGCTTTTCACGAATTCATCTAATCCGTTCACTCTCTCCTTCAGAAATGCAGTATCCGCCAAATCGTGATCAAGCAGATACTTCGATACGGCATTCAGCCAGACAATATCTGATCCGGCACGCGGCTGGAAAAACACATCGGAGCGCTCGGCCATTTCATGTTTTCGCAAGTCAGCGACGACGAGCTTCTGTCCGTGCAGCTTATGAGAACGTTTAATGCGTGTGGACAGGACGGGGTGAGACTCAGACGTATTTGAACCGATTATCAGCACGAGCTCAGCTTTTTCTATATCTGTAATCGACCCTGAATCACCGCCGTATCCGACCGTTCTGAACAATCCGGCCGTGGCGGGAGACTGGCAGTAGCGTGAGCAGTTGTCGACATTATTTGTGCCGATGACAGCTCTTGCAAGCTTCTGCATCACGTACGATTCTTCATTCGTGCATTTGGAAGATGTGATAAAGGCAAGCGCGTCCGGGCCGAAATGTTCTTTTATATCGGTAAATTTATCAGCGATCAGCTGCAGCGCTTCATCCCATTCCGCCTCCCGAAACGATTCTCCTTCCCGGATAAGCGGTTTGGTAAGGCGCTTTTCACTATTGACGAAATCCCAGCCGAATTTCCCTTTTATACACGTTGAAATGCCATTTGCGGGCGCCTCGGCCTGAGGTTCTACCTTTAAAATGTCTCTTCCTTTCGTCCAAATATCAAAACTGCAGCCGACACCGCAGTAAGTGCATACGGTTTTCGTTTTTTTGATTCTTTCATCCCGCATGGCCGATTCCATATCCGATATGGCCAAAATTGATCCGTATCCGGTTTCGACGCCTTTTGTGATGTCAATCATCGGCCGAAGCGTCTCTTGGTTAATGCCTGTTAAATACCCCGCTTCGCCTTCCATACCTTTTTCCATCATGGCATTACACGGACATACCGTCGAGCAATGTCCGCAGGAAACACATGATGATTCATTGATCGGCACATCCTGATCCCAAATGACCCGCGGGCGTTTCCGCTCCCAATCAATGCTTAACGTTTCGGTTACCTGTACGTCCTGACAGGCTTCGACGCAGCGTCCGCACAAAATGCACTGGTCGGGATCATATCGGTAAAACGGATTTGATTCATCTTTAGGATACGGTTTTTGATCGAACGGAATGCTTTGATGATTGATTTTCATTTCCTTTACGGTATTATGTACTTCGCAGCTCCCATTGTTGTAATCACAGACCGTGCAGTACAATTCATGGTTGTGCAAAATGTTGTCCATGCCGATAATCTGCGCTTTTTTCACATCAGACGAAAGCGTATCGATGACATCTCCGTCCTTTATTTGCGCGGAACACGAACGCACCAGTTCCCCGTTAACATTGACGATACAGGTATCGCATGTTTCAATCGGCCCGAGACTCGGATGATAACACACATGCGGCACGTCAATTGAACTATTATTCAAAAGCTGCAAAACGGTTTGACCGTCCGGCGCTTCCATTTCAACCCCATTGATTGTAACCTTCTTTGTATCAGCCATTTTCTTTTCCCCTTTCTGTACCCCTCTATACATCCTCTATGATTCCCAACCGGCCTTTCACTAAAACATCTCGTTTATCTCAGGAAACATACGGGTATGAGCGGTAAAAAGGAGGCGTTCACATATGTTGAAGAAAAAAACACTCGCCACGGGATTGTCGGCAGTGATGCTCACGGGATGCGCATTCGGCGCAGAAGCATTTTCAGATACACAGCCCGTCCATGCCGCAGCCGCTTCAAAAACGGAAAACCAGCGTGCACAAGAACTGGTGAACAGCCTTTACCAATCGGCGTTTAAAGGGGAAATGCCGCAAAATGTGAAAGGCCTGAAAATCAACCAAAGCACAAGACAGGACGTTTACGATAAAATCGGCGAGCCGGAACAAAAAGCAGACAGCCGCAATCCATTTGATTTATACAGCTGGAACATGGGAAACCCCGGTTATGGATTTTCCTATCATAAAAACGGAAAAATCTCGGAAATACGCTATTTCGGAACAGGGGTCGAGCGGCGCTTAAACCTCGGCGGCGTCACACCTGACGTCTTAAGCAAACAAATCGGCAGCGCTGACAAAATCCTGACAGTGCCAAAAACGGGCGAAACAGATTACGTCTACCATACGGGGCAGTATGAGCTCCGCTTCGTCATCGGCAGTGACCAAAAAGCAGACCACGTCAACCTAAAAGCCAGATAACGCAAAAAAAGCGGCCTCCCGGGCCGTTTTTTCATAGACAGCTTCTCCGTCGTTCCTTACAATACATGGGAGTACAAAAAAAGGGGAACAGTTTGAAGTGAATAGACATCCATTGACATACGGAATATGTACCGTTTTTATCATCGCCCTCGGTTTGCTGTCCAGAACCGCATACATCACCGCCCTATTGCCCGGCATCATAAACGCTTATTTAGGAGATGCCTTGTGGGCGGCAATGATTTTTACAGGATTCGGGCTTTTATTTCGGCACATCCGGACGGAAACAGCCGCTATCCTGAGCCTCTCGTTTTGCTGTCTGATTGAATGCAGCCAGCTGTATCACGCGCCTTGGATTGACTCAATCAGAAGCAGCACGCTCGGCGGGCTGATCCTCGGCTGGCAATTTGTCTGGAGTGACATTTTCGCCTATACCCTCGGGGTATGCGCTGCCGCATTTTTAGAATGGGCCGTAAAAAGAAACCGCCAGTCCCCTTCATAATCGGAGCATGCCGCCGATATGAAGGGATAAGGAGGTGGAAGCTATGGATATCCCTGCGTTATCAATCGCTATGCACCAGGCATCTCTGGCGCAGAATGTAAATATCGCTTTAACAAAAACGGTCATGCAGCATGCACAGGCTGCGGCGGAAGAAACAGTGAAAATGCTGCCGTCCCAGCACCCGACTGCCGGCCATTCAATTGATGTGAAAGTGTAAAAAAAGATGCCGGATGATAACCGGCGTCTTTTTTTTGCCCGTTGTACGTACACCATACCGGGCATACAGGAATAAGGTAAACGGAACCATCATTTGAAAAGGAGGTTTTCCTCTTGTACGATCCTTTCTATCATGAAGACACAGCCGAGAGCCACGAACGGGTGCCATATCATTATCCGCGGCCGCCTTATTATTTCCCCAGACCATATCCATACTATCCGCGGCCGCCTTATTATTTCCCCAGACCGTATCCATACTATCCGCGGCCGTATATCCCGTTCTATCCCTGGTATTAATGTTTGAAAAGAAATGACCGCAGACAGGAGGCTTCCCCTGTCTGCTATTCAACTTTGACCGACAGAATATACGGGAGAGCTTGAACTTTTTCCATTACCGCCGCTTTCCCGCTTTTGCTTTTCACCCTTCCCTTCACTTCAAGCACCGCCTTATTCAATTCATAGGACGTAATAAGAATTCCTTTTTCCTCAAGAGAAGTTAAAATATCATGCATGACGGCTTTCTCCTCAATCCTGAAACTGACAGACAAAGAATGCGCCGCCGGTTTAAACAGAAAATTTAACAGTTCAAGCCCGATTAACGCCAAAATCGTGCCGCTGATGCCAATGACATACATACCTGCCCCGATCGTCAGCCCGATCCCCGACGTAGCCCAAATCCCCGCGGCCGTCGTAAGCCCCCGCACGACATGCCGCTGCAAAATAATCGTGCCGGCTCCTAAAAATCCGACGCCGCTGACGACCTGCGCCGCCACCCGGCTCGGATCAAAGGACGTATGGCTGTTGGATAACAAATCAAAAAAGCCGTATTTGGAAACGATCATCATCAAGGCGCTGCCGACGGCCACTAAAAAATGCGTCCTCAAACCGGCTTCCTTCGCCCTGAATTCTCTCTCCAATCCAATAAGAGCCCCAAGCAGACCCGCAACCGCCAGACGAATCACAAAATCAAGTTCCATCCGTCTCTCTCCTTTCCTTATCTTCTTACCCGCTTTTTATCCCCCGTATCTTTTTCAATCAGCACAAGACTGCCCTGCTGAAAAAACTGCATTTGAATATATACTTTGGTTCTTTATCATATTGTCAGCGCCCTTATTTATATGCGGAAGGCATTAAGCTGAATTTTCCAAAATAAAGGAGATAACTTATTGAGAGTATATTAAACAAGTTTATTCGTTGAAGCTGCGGCCGCTTGTCTCTTCCAATCTTCTCTCAAAACAGAACGAATGCCGCTCCCTCATGCTCAAAAATTGCTTTCAATCCGCAAAAATATATCGTAATATAAGATATAATCTTAATAAACGATAGAAGGTGGATGATGATGTCAAACAAAATAATCCGATTAAATGACCTCTGGACAGATATTTACTACCGGCTCCGTTATCAGCACCATGAAAAAATTACTCACCAAGGTGTACGGATTCTGCAAGTCATTCAAAAAGAGAAGGCAGTCGGAATAAAAGACATTGCCGAAGCGATTCAAGTATCACATAATACCGCTTCGGAACATATAAAGCGGTTACTGCAGAAAAAGTACGTTTATAAAACCAGAAGTGTTGAGGATGAGCGGAAAGTCATTTTAAAACTTACCAGTTTGGGGGCGGATGTCCTTTACCGGCATTCCGGTCTTGATGAAGAAAAGCTTAAACAGCTTCTTTTTGACAGCATGAATAATGAAGAAAGAACACTTGTCTTAAAAGCATTCAGTTTGATGAAGGAGCGTGCTGAAGATGTTTACGATCGTTAAAATCATTGTCTCCGCTGCTATTATTGGGATTATCACTGAAATATCAAGAAGAAGCCCGAGTTATGGAGGTCTTATAGCGGCTTTACCAATTGTCAGTATGCTGAGCATGGTTTGGCTGTACATCCAAGGCGAAACGAAGGAGACATTAAGTCATTTTGCATTCAGCGTGGCTTCCGGCATCCCCTCCACAATCATTATGCTGGTCATTATCGGCATCGCCCTTCGCCATTCACTGTCTTTCATTGCCGCATCAGGGCTTGGTCTTACAGGATGGCTGGTTTTCTTGTATGCTCAGGATTTTATCGTAAAACATATAAACAGTCAGCAATAAGCACCTTAGCGCTTGTTTGTAAATACGAGGAATTAAAAAAACAGGGATACCCCTGTCTTAAAAGTGACTCCGATTAAAAAGCGAAACCCCTTTCTTCACGAAAAGCAGACACCGCCGAACACAAAATCATCCCGTGTTGCGAACGGAGTCCGCAGCCTGTACAGCCATACCCGTGTGAAAACCGGCTGATCTCTCAAACAGAATGTCCGGCAATCACCTCAAAAAATGAGGTGAAATCTGTCAGTATCCCGTCACCCGCCAGCTGTTTTTCTTCAAATAGCGCGCGGTTTTTTCCGAGCGGATCAATGGCCATAATCTTGCCTGCACCTGCTTTTTTCGCCGCTGTGAGCCCCGAAAAGGCATCTTCAATGACTAAGCAATCTTCAGGTCTGAGGCCTAACTTTTCCGATGCGATGAGAAAAATATCCGGCGCCGGTTTTCCGGGGAAGCTCCCGTCATCAAACGTGACTTTGTCAAAATCAAACCACCGATCCAACTGAAAGACGTCAAAGTAAAACTCGACATTTTCCTTTACCGTAGCCGTGGCAATGGTCATCGGCGTTTCTGATTTTTTCAGATGGTTCAATACACCGGTCAGTCCTTTCGTCAGCTTTAACTCATCTTTGTTTTCAAGGCATAATTCTCTGTAGTAGGCTTCTTTTTCAAAAGACAGCTTCTCGATTTCTTCATTTGTTAAATCGCCGGAAATAAAATACGTCAGGATTTCACTGTTTGTTCTCCCATGAATGTTAACGAAAATGTCTTCATCAGAAATGGTTTTCGGTGCGTATTTTTTCACCATGAAAAACCATGCTTTTTCGTGCAGATGCGAATCTTGAAACATCGTGCCGTTGAAATCAAAAATAACCCCTTTCATCGAACCGCCCGCCTTTTTATTTTTTTGCGATTTTGACATCTACATATTGCTCGTAATGAATTTGAACATCTTTCATCACTTTATCATCCGTAATCAGATAATCCATATCATGCAAGTTATAGAACACGTAAAAATCTTCCCGGTTGAATTTTTTATTATCCGCCAGCAAAAATTTCGTCCGCGAATTATTCAGCGCGATTTGATGGGCTTCCCCTTCTTCAATGCTGTAAGAAGAAATCTCATCATTATGTATGCCGTTGGCGCTGATGAAGGCTTTCGTAAAATTGAATTTCTGCAGATTGCCGTTCACGATGGGCCCGACGAAGGCACCGGTATTTTTCCGGAAATCGCCGCCAATCAGGATGGTATCCGCAGTGTCACCATGTTTTAAAATATCAAATACGGGATAGTTGTTTGTGATAATCCTGATTCGCTTATGCAGCAGGTGTTTGGCTAAAAGTTCAATCGTCGTGCCGGGCCCTAAAAAAACGGTATCGCCGTCATTTACATATGAAGCTGCGAGTTCCGCGATCTTCTCCTTCTCCTCCATTTGAACACCCAGTTTTTCATTATGCGATAATTCGTGATCAATGGAATAAGATATGCTCTGTGCGCCTCCGTGAATACGTACGATTTTTCCGGCCTTATCCAGCTCGTCCAGATCTCTTCTCACTGTCATATCAGAAACATCCAGTTCATCGATAATATCACTCACCGTAATAAACCCCCGCGAGTTTACGATATCGATGATTTTTAAAAGACGCTCTTTTTTTAACATGTTCAATCATCCCCTCAACTTTACACACAATCTAACACACCGCGGCAATCCGGTCAACAAAAACAAACACCAACAAACAACATAATCAACATATAAACAACGAAAAACTTATAAAATCCCTATTAAAACAGATTTTATTTCTTTATGAAGCTATTGACAACAAAAATGTATGCGTTTACTATTAAACAAAAGATAACAATTACGAACATTAACAAACTTCAATTCACACATTGGCGAAGGAGGATTCAGCAATGCTCAAATTACCTCATGACTTTATTTTCGGCGGGGCGACTGCGGCATATCAAGCGGAAGGCGCCACAAAAGAAGGCGGCAAAGGGCCTGTGGCCTGGGATGAGTTTCTTGAAAAACAGGGAAGATTCAGCCCTGATCCGGCAAGTGATTTTTACCGCCAGTTTCCGGAAGATATTAAACTATGTGAAAAATTCGGAATAAACGGCATCCGCCTTTCTATAGCCTGGACGAGAATTTTCCCTGACGGCACGGGCAAAATCAATCAGGAAGGTGTTGATTACTATCATCGTATTTTCTCAGAGTGCCATAAACGCAACGTCACCCCTTTTGTCACGCTGCATCATTTCGATACACCGAAAGGATTGTTTGATCAGGGAGACTTTCTCAACCGCGCTGCAATAGAAGCGTTTGTCAGCTATGCGGAGTTTTGCTTTAAAGAATTCAGCGAAATCAGATATTGGAGCACGTTTAACGAAATTTATCCCACAGCCACCAACCAGTATTTACTCGGGGTTTTTCCGCCATCTATTAAAGGTGATATCACAAAAGTCATTCAATGCCTCCATCACATGATGGTAGCGCATGCGATGACCGTCAATCTTTTTAAAGACGGCGGCTATCCGGGAGAAATCGGTGTCGTCCACTCATTGGAAACAAAATATCCCGCCAGTGACTCAGAAAAAGACCGCCACGCCTGTTTTCTGGATGACGCGTTATCCGTGAGATTCCTCCTCGACGCCACCTACCTCGGCTATTATTCTGAGGAAACCATGCGGGCTCTGGATGAAATCTGTGAGGCAAACGGCGCTTCATACGAGTTTTCAGACAGTGACTTTGACGTGATGAAAAAAGCTTCGACGCGCAATGATTATCTCGGCATCAATCATTATCAATGCCATTTCCTCAAAGCGTACGACGGAGAAACCGTTATTCACCATAACGGAACGGGCGATAAGGGCACTTCGGTCTATAAAGTAAAAGGAATCGGCGAAAGAATTTACAAAGAAGGCCTGAAGCGGACCGATTGGGACTGGCTCATCTATCCTGAAGGCATGTATGACATGCTGATGCGCATCAAACGGGACTACCCGCAATATAACAAAATTTACATTACCGAAAACGGCATGGGCTATAGAGATGAGTTTGAAGACGGCATCATTATGGATAAGGCAAGAATCGACTATTTAAAAGTCTATTTAGAAGCCGTCAGTAAAGCGATTACCGACGGAGTCAATGTAAAAGGGTACTTCTTATGGTCCTTAATGGATTTATTTTCATGGACCAACGGCTACAACAAACGTTACGGTCTTTTTTACGTCGACTTCGACACCCAAAAACGGTATCCGAAAGAATCGGCCTACTGGTACAAACTTGTAAGTGAAACAAAAACAATCATTTAACGATCATACATGGTGAAAAGAGTCTCTTTTCATCATGTGTGCCGTCTTTAGGAGGTTTTTTCATGACAAAGGAAGAATTGCAGATGCTCGGTTTTGAAATTGTCGCCTATGCCGGCGATGCCAGAAGCACTTTATTGAAAGTCCTGAAAGAAGTCCGTGCCGGAAACTTCGAAAACACGGAAGCAGCATTGAAAAGCGCCGATGAAAATTTAACCCTCGCCCACAATGCGCAAACGAAAATGTTAGCTGAAGAAGCTGACGGCAAGGACATGGAATTAGGATTCATTTTCGTTCACGGCCAGGACCACTTGATGACAACCCTTTTGCTCCGTGATCTTATTCAGGATTTTATAGAACTCTACCGAAGCCGCCGATAAGGAGTGGAAAAATGAACGGTATCATCAAGCAAATCGAAAAGGGAAAACCGTTTTTTGAAAAAATCTCAAGAAACATTTATTTAGGCGCGATCCGCGACGGTTTCTTAACGGCCATGCCTGTTATTTTATTCGCCAGCATTTTTATCCTCACCGCCGCTGTGCCGGAAGTGTTGGGTTTCACTTGGCCTAAAAGTGTTTCTGAATGGCTTTGGAAAGTTTATAACTATTCAATGGGCGCCCTCGGTCTGATCGTTGCGGCAACAAGTGCGAAATGCCTGAGTGAATCAATGAACCGAAAAATCCCGAAAAACAAAGGGATCAACCCCGTTTCAGCGATGCTTGCTTCAGTCGTCGGGTTTCTCATTTTAAGCGTCACTCAAATCGACGGCGGATTCTCCACGGAATACCTCGGCACAAAAGGTCTTTTAGCCGCTTTTGTATCCGCTTTCATAACAGTGAACGTTTACAGATTCTGCGTGCTGAAAAATATTACGATTAAAATGCCTAAAGAAGTACCGGGTACCATTTCACAAACATTTAAAGATGTTTTTCCGTTCGCTTTTTCCGTTCTGGCCATGGTAATCATTGATTTATTGATCAGGAACACGCTGAACGTATCTTTTGCAGAGGCTCTCTCCTCTCTCTTATCGCCGTTTTTTACCGCCGCAGACGGTTATCTGGGGATTTGTGTCATTTGGGGAATGATGGCGCTGTTCTGGTTTGTCGGCGTTCACGGGCCTTCTATTGTGGAGCCGGCCATTGCAGCTATTATTTACGCAAATGTGGAGGCGAACCTTCAGCTTCATAATGCCGGTGAGCAGGCGTCCAACGTGCTGACCGTCGGACTTGGGAACTTCGTCGGCACAATGGGAGGGACCGGCGCAACCCTTGTGGTTCCGTTTATCTTTCTTCTTTTCGCGAAATCCAAGCAATTGAAAGCAGTCGGAAAAGCATCCGCGGTTCCGGTGTCTTTCGCAGTAAACGAACCTCTGCTCTTTGCTGCGCCGATCATTTTAAATCCTTATTTTTTCATTCCGTTTGTTGTAACGCCGATGGTGAATGTCTGTCTGTTTAAATTTTTCGTGGATGTCATCGGAATGAACAGTTTTATGTATGTTCTTCCTTGGGCCACCCCGGCGCCCGCCGGCTTGATTCTCGGAACCGGGATGGGGCTCTCGGCTTTTGTGCTGACGGCTGTATTAATCATTGTCGATTTCCTGATATACCTGCCATTCTGTAAAGCTTATGACAAAGTATTAGCGGCGAAAGAAGCCCAACATACCGAACCTGAAAGCGCGCCGCAAACATTACAGCCCGCCATGGCCGGCGCCTCAGAAGACGCGGCCTCCGTCATCAGCACAAATTTTCAGGAATCCTCATCCGCCTTGGAACACGGCACCAATGTGTTAGTGCTGTGCGCCGGAGCGGGAACGAGCGCCATGCTTGCGAACGCACTGACAGAAGGAGCCGAAGAATACAACGTGCCGATTACCGCCTCAGCAGGCGCCTACGGTTCCCATTACGACATCATGAAAGATTTCGATATGATCATTTTGGCTCCGCAGGTCGGCTCTTATTATGATGACATTAAAGAAGATGCGGACCGCCTGCAAGTGAAACTCATCGCAACGAAAGGAGCGGAATATATCAGCCTCACCAGAAATTCACAAAAAGCCATTCAGTTCATACTGGAGCATACCTCAAAATAGAATCGGGGGTTTATCATGGATGCAAAACTTTTGAAATCAAGATTCGAAGACATTTTCCAGAGAAGTAACGGGGAACTGTTTTTCGCACCCGGCCGGATCAACCTGATCGGGGAACATACGGATTATATAGGCGGCCACGTTCTTCCATGCGCGATCACGATCGGAACTTATGCCGTATGCGCAAAACGCGAAGATCATCAGATCCGGTTATACTCAGAAAACTTTCCTGACAGCGGCATTGTCTGTCTTGATCTTTCCGCCACAGCATACAAAAAAGAAGACGGCTGGGCCAATTATCCGAAGGGGATGATCCATTACCTTCTTGAAGCCGGCTGCCAAATAGACAGCGGAGTGGATATTCTTTTTCACGGTACGATTCCAAACGGAGCCGGTTTAAGCTCCTCCGCTTCTATTGAAATGTTAACCGGCTCCATTTTAAGGAAGTTATTCAGTCTGGATGTTTCCGATACTGAACTGGCGCTTATCGGGAAAAGAGTCGAAAATGAATTTATCGGCGTGAATTCAGGCATTATGGATCAATTCGCAGTGCAAAAAGGCAAAAAGAACATGGCCATTCTGTTAAACTGCGATAAGCTTGAGCACGAAATGATTCCGGCGGCTTTTAACGGATATAAAATCGTCATTATAAATACGAACAAGCGCCGGGAGCTGGCGGCTTCAAAATATAATGAACGCCGCAGCGAATGCGACGCAGCTCTTTCAGAACTGCGGCAATATCGGAATATCGCATCACTTGCGGAATTGACGGGAGAAGAATTCAACAAACTCGAATCCCTTCTCTCCTGTGAAACTTTGCGTAAAAGAGCCCGGCACGCGGTCAATGAAAACGAGCGGACCCTCTCAGCCGCGGAGGCTCTCAAATCGAATGATTTGAAAACGTTCGGGGAGCTGATGAATGCGTCCCACCGTTCGTTACGCGATGATTATGAAGTGACCGGTGACGAATTAGACGCGCTCGCTGAAGCAGCCTGGAAAGAAGGAGCGCTCGGAGCGCGGATGACGGGCGCGGGGTTCGGAGGCTGCGCCATAGCCATTGTGGAAAGTGAAGAAACCGCCGGCTTTACCCGGGCCGTTTCATCTCACTACCGCAGCAGGACAGGTCTTGAAGCTTCTTTCTACATCGCGGATATAAGCGATGGCGCGGCTGAATGGAGGGAAAAATAAATCATGGCGATTCTCGTTCTCGGCGGAGCCGGCTATATCGGTTCTCATGCGGTTGATCAATTATTAAACAAAGGATTGAAAACGATAGCTGTGGATCATCTGCAGACAGGCCACCGGAAAGCCGTTCATGAAAAAGCAGTTTTTTACCATGGAGATATCCGTGACAAACCGTTTCTTCGCTCTGTGTTTGCGAAGGAAAACGTAACAGGCGTTCTCCATTTTGCCGCTCAATCTCTTGTCGGCGAATCAATGAAAGACCCTCTTTCATATTTCAATAATAATGTGTACGGTACGCAAATTACGCTGGAGGTCATGCAGGAATTCGGAGTCAAACACATTGTGTTTTCTTCATCCGCCGCTGTATACGGCGAACCTGAAAAAGTGCCCATCACAGAAGACATGCCGGAAAAGCCGGAAAGCGCATACGGCGAATCAAAACTCATGGCAGAAAAAATGCTGAAGTGGTGTGAAACTGCCTGCGGCATAAAGTATGTCTCGCTTCGGTATTTTAACGTTGCCGGCGCGAAAACGGACGGTTCCATCGGAGAAGATCATCATCCGGAAACCCACCTTATCCCTATCCTTTTACAAACCGCGCTCGGTCAGCGCGAGGAGGTTTTGATATTCGGCACTGACTATGATACAAAAGACGGCACGTGCATCCGCGATTATGTCCATGTTTCCGATTTAATCGATGCCCATATTCTCGCTCTGGAATATTTGCAAAACGGCGGAGACAGCGGCATTTTCAATTTAGGATCAAGCAGCGGGTTTTCCGTATCAGAAATGGCGGAAGCGGCCCGGCAAGTGACCGAAAGAGACATAAAAGTAAGAGCGGCCGCAAGAAGACCCGGTGATCCAAGCACCCTCATCGCTTCCAGCGATAAAGCGCGGAACATTCTGGGCTGGAATCCGAAACAAACGGACATATCGGAAATCATTGCGTCAGCATGGAAGTGGCATCGGCATCATCCAAACGGATACAAAGACAAATGAAATGGAGGCGGCGGTCATTGAAGTTTTTGAATCAGTGGCAGGGTTTCTGAAAGAAAGCACTGTCTTAGGCGACATAAATGAAACAGATGTGATTTATACAAGAAACAGACTTCTCGATCTGCTCGGACTGACGGATTATGCAGAACCGAAGCATATCAAGAAACAAAACAGGCTTCACTATTTGGACGAAATGGTGAAAGACGCGGTAAAACGGTCAATCATTAACGATACGCCGGCTGAAAGAGACATGCTGGGAAGCAGAATCATGGACGTGATCACACCGGCCCCTTCTCTGATCAATGCCGCATTCAGCAAATTGTTATCAGATTGCCCGAAAAAAGCAACAGATTATTTTTATAGATTGAGTCAAAACAACGACTATATTAAGACGCGGGCCATTCGAAAAAATATCGTGTACCGCTCACCAACACCTTTTGGAGAATTGGACATCACCATTAATTTATCAAAGCCCGAAAAAGATCCTAAAGACATCGCCGCGGTAAAAAACAGTCCGGAAAACCGGTATCCGACATGCCTGCTCTGTATGGAAAACGAGGGGTATGCCGGAACACCGCATCACCCTGCCCGTTCAAACCACCGCATCATCAGGCTTGACTTAGCGGGAGAACAGTGGGGTTTTCAATACTCTCCTTATGCGTATTACAGCGAGCATGCCATCTTTCTTTCAAGCGTGCACAAGCCGATGAACATCAGCCGTGACAGCTTCAGAAGGCTTCTGGCCATTACGGAAATCTTCCCGCATTATTTCGCGGGATCAAACGCAGACTTGCCGATCGTAGGAGGCTCCATTCTTTCTCACGATCATTATCAAGGCGGCGGCCATGAGTTTCCGATGGCAAAAGCGGGTTCCCTCTACCCTTTTCATATGCGTCATTTTCCAGACGTTCAGGCCGAAGTCGTGAAGTGGCCGGTATCAGTGATCCGCCTTCGCGCAAAAGATCCGGATTTGCTGACAGATGCCGCTGCGTATGTTTTTGAAAAGTGGCGGGAATATTCAGACGAAACCGTCAGCATCATCGCAAAGACAAATGAACCCCATAATACCGTCACTCCAATTGCCAGACGCAGGGGAACGGATTTCGAAATGGATCTCGCTCTCAGAAACAACCGCACCTCCGAAGATTATCCGGATGGCATTTTTCACCCGCATCAAGATGTCCATCACATCAAAAAAGAAAATATCGGTCTGATTGAAGTGATGGGACTCGCCGTTTTACCTCCCCGCCTGAAAGATGAGCTGGCAGAAGTGAAAAAGTATTTACTGAATAAACCTCATGACATCAAAGACATTCATCTTCCGTGGGCTGAAAACATCAAAGCGGATAAAGACGTGACACCGGAAAATGCAGCCGCTGTTATACAAAAAGAAACCGCGAATGTATTTTTACGCGCGCTGACCGATGCAGGCGTTTTTAAAATGACACCCGAAGGAATTCAGGCGTTTCAGCGTTTCACGACGTTATTGGAGAATGGCAGCTGAAACATTCAGAGTGAAATCAATCAACAATCTTTTTTTTCAGGAGGTATTGTGATGTTCAAAAACCGATTGAAACGTGTATTTGTAAACGCAATCTGTCTTTCTCTCATTTTCACTGCTTTTACATTCTTTGAGAAGTCTCCTAAAGCAAAAGCGGATGCCCCGTTTGCCTACGGCGCTGATATAGGATGGCTGAAACAAATGGAGGACGAAGGTGTGCGCTGGCTGGATGACGGCGGAAAACAGAAAGATGCCTTGCAGATTCTTAAAGATCACGGAATAAATGCCGTGAGACTGAGAGTGTTTGTGAATCCGCCAAGCAGCTATTATTGGCTGAAAGACGGCACAACATGGACCATGCTCGGCTATAGTGACAAAGCGGGCGTACTTGCGGCGGCCAAAAGGGCAAAAGCGTTAGGAATGAAGGTAATGGTTGACTTCCATTACAGTGATGTGTTCGCTGATCCCGGCCACCAGATCAAGCCGAACAAATGGACCGGCTATTCAAACAGCCAGCTGCAGGCAGCCGTGTATAACCATACGTACGATGTCATGAAAGAACTTAAAAATCACGGCATCTCCCCTGATTGGGTGCAAGTAGGGAATGAAATGAATTCAGGAATTTTACTGCCCGACGGCAGCACGAACGATTTCAGCAAATTGACCGCCTTACTGAACAGAGGCTATGACGCCGTGAAATCCGTCAGCCCGGCCACCAAGGTCATCAGCCATTTGGCACACGGCACGGACAACAGCCTATTCAGATGGTGGTTTGATCAATTCTTTAAAAACGGAGGAAAAACCGACATCATCGGCGTTTCGTTCTATCCCTATTGGGAAGGTAAGCCGTACTGGGAGCTCACCAGCCATTTATCATCTAATTTGAATGACATCGCCTCACGCTACAACAAGGAAGTCATGGTGGTTGAACTGGGCGGAGATGAAAATAATCCGAAAGATTCCTACTGGACCATAAAAGACACCATAAAACTGGTGAAAGCCGTTCCGAACGGCAAAGGAACCGGCGTATTTTACTGGGAGCCCGAGGCTCACTCCAGCGTTCTGTCAGACGCGTATCCATTAGGCGCAACCGCCAAAGTGTCTAAAAACGTCTTGAAATACACAACCGCAATTGACGCTTTTCATGACGCCGCAACAGGAAAATGATTGATGCGAACCTCAAGCAGGCTCATTGCGCAGCCTGCTTTTTTATAAGGCTGTAGTGTTGGCCTGTTATGAAACAGAGCAAGTAACGAATACGGAAAGAAAAATACCCGAAAACCCACGTTTCGGTTTAAAAGCCGCTTTTTAAATAGAATACTTCTTCTATCCCCCTCCTTCTTAATTTCTGCGCACTATCTCTCAGTTCCTAAATAATAACTTTACGATTGTTGAAAAAGAAACAAAAATTTTATAATATTGTGTAAGCACCACCGAGCAGGAGGACGGGACATGAACAAAAAAGAACAGCTCCTCACGGATTTCAGGGACTTTTTTAACAAGATGGTGTGGCTGAATAGGCTGAAGATGGAAGAAAGCCTTAAGGGGCATAAACCTTCTGAAGTGCATTGCATCGAATTCATCGAAAAAATTGAAGACGCCAATGTGACTAAACTTGCGGAGTCCCTTTATATGACAAGAGGGGCCATAAGTAAATTAACGAAGAAGCTTATCAATAAAGGCCTTATCGAAAGCTATCAGAAGCCGCTTAACAAGAAAGAAATCTATTTCAGGCTTACCGAGCAAGGAAAAGTCATTTATAAAATTCACGAGGAATTGCACAAAGAGTTTCAAGAACGGGACAAAATCGTGTTTGAACAAGTAACTGATGAACAATTTGACACGATGCTGAACTTCGTGGAAACATACAGCAGGCATTTGGATTCAGAAATAAAGAAACTTGGTGCAGACATGAAATCGGAATAAATATGAATAAAACCATAGGCAGCCCTTCTCCATGAAAACGGGCTGCCTTTTTATATCCCTTTTATTATTGACAAAGAAACAAAATCGCTCTATCATTTTGTTGACAAGGAAACAAAGACAGCAATTTTGAGAGGAGCATACTATGTCAACACATAAAAGAAAGGAACTTCGGGTGCCAAAAGAAGTTCTCACAGCCGCCTGGGCAATTGCACTGGGAGCAATCGCTCCAATGCTTGACTCTACGATGGTAAACATCGCCATCGACAAACTGACCAAAGACTTCAACACGACATTGGATACCATTCAGTGGTCCGTTACAGGCTATGTCTTAGCACTTGCGATTGCAGTACCCGTATCCGGCTGGCTTATGAATAAATATAACGGTAAGAAAATCTTCATCGGCTCAGTCATCGCCTTTGGTGTGATTTCTGTTTTTGCGGGGATGAGCCGTGACGTTTCCAGCTTCATCTTCTTCCGTTTGCTTCAAGGATTCAGCGCCGGTATTATGACTCCGCTTATGTCAACACTCTTGGTTAAAACGGCAGGTCCGGAAAACCTGGGAAAAGTGATGGCAATCGTCAGCACCCCTATGATCTTCGGCCCGATCTTAGGACCTGTCATCGGAGGCTTCATCGTCCAAGGCGCTTCGTGGCATTGGATTTTTTACATCAACGTGTTCATCGTTTTGATTGCTGCACCGCTTATGGTGAAAACCATTCCAGACTTTGAACCATTCAACAAAGATCGTAAACTCGATATTTTCGGGATTATCAATTTGTCATTAATGAGCGCGGCATTGATGTACGGTATTACGAAAGCGGCGGATCATGCATCATTTAACAATAGCGACACCATTTTATGGACGGGCATCGGTCTTGTTTCAGCAGCCATTTATCTTGTATATAATCTGATCAAGAAAAACCAAACCGTGCTGCCTATGAATTTGTTTGCAAACAAGAGCTTCTTATCATCTTCGATCGGGTTGTTCTTAGCGAATGTTGCCATCATGGGGCCGATGTTAATACTTCCGCTGTTTTTTCAAAACATTCGTCATTTCACGGCAGTCGGAGCAGCACTCGCTTTAATCCCTCAAGGAGTCGGAATGCTCGTGACTCGTCCGCTGATCGGAAAATTGATTGATAAGATCGGTGCGAAATACGTGGTTACGGTCAGTCTTGTTCTTTCGCTGATCGGATCTATTCCGCTTATTTTTATCACCGATAACACAAGTATGATTTGGATTTCCGTCGTATTATTTATCCGCGGCACCAGTTTTGGAGGAATTATGCTCCCATTAATGAGTGACGCTTATACAGGCCTTGACAGCAAGCAGCTTCCGGAAGCGGGTGTCGGTATTCATATGATTGAAAACCTCGGTTCCAGCTTTGGGTCAGCTGTGATCGCAACCGTTACCGCAACTGTCATACAAGGATTGCAGCCGACGATTCCGAACAGTTTAAAAGGCTACCATGCCGGATTCTTAGTATCCGTCATCATCCTTGCGGCCATCTTCATTCCAAGCCTGTTCCTTACCCATAAAAAGACTGCGATATAAAGAACTTTTTAAAGTAAAAAACCCTTGCACAGCAAGGGTTTTAGTGAATGAAACTGATGATTGCTGTCGGCAGAGTCGGCCAACAATAGACAAAGCCTTTTACTCATTCACATCGCTTTTCATTAACCATTCTACTTCCGTTAATTCTTGTTTTTGAACGTCTTTTGTATGTTTTTTCGTAAAATGGACTTTAACAGCTTCTTCGTTTTCCCAAATCTCCCAAAGCATGATTTTGCGTTCTGATGGTTCAAGCGGATGAGCATGGAACTGAATACAGCCTTCTTCTTTGTTCGTTTCTTCCTCAAGTTTTTTGAATTCCTTCATTATTTCATTAAGGTCTCTATCACTGATGATTTTTAAGCATGCCGTTATGTAATGCATCGAAATTCCCCCTCTTCCCATCTTTTTATGGCTTTACATTATAACATCGAAACCGGCATACCGCATTCTCAACAAATAAAAAGCCGTCCATAAAAAATGAACGGCAATGTTTATTTAAGGGCATTAAGAGCGACTTTTGCAGCCTCAGCGATAAGAGCATTATTATAATCGGCATCTTCCGTAAACCGGTTTGACAGGATTGCCAAAACAATTGGGGCTCTGTCAGGCGGCCAAACGATCGCAATGTCGTTTCGTGTGCCGTAGCTTCCGGCTCCGGATTTATCGCCGACTTCCCATCCTGCAGGAGCGCCTGCCCGAATCAGTTCGTCGCCGGTAGCGTTGCCCCGCATCCAATCCGTTAAGATCGTGCGCTTGTCAGTCGTGAGAGTGTTACCCAAAGCGAAAGTCTTAAGGTCAGTTGCCAGTGCTTTTGCGGTGCTTGTGTCACGACGATCCCCGGGAATCGCAGAGTTTAGATCCGTCTCGAACCGATCAGCTTTCGTTACATGATCCCCGATCTGTTTCAATGACTTTTCGAAACCTTTAGGGCCGCCAAGCTGCTGCAACAATAGGTTCCCGGCGGTATTATCGCTGTAACGGACAGCGGCTTCTGAGATTTCTTTCAGGCTCATGCCTGTATCCAGGTGTTTTTCTGTGATTGGAGAATATGTAACTAAATCGTCTTTGCTGTAGCGGATGATGGCATTAAGTTTTTCATTTGAGCTTTTCTTCAGAACAGCAGCTGCGGCCAGAACTTTATAGGTTGATGCGTAAGCAAACCGTTCATTCGGCCGATAGGCGATTGTCTTGTTTGAACCTGTATCAATCGCATAAACCCCAAGCCTGGCATCAAATTTTTTCTCAAGCTGAACAAATTTCTGATTCGTTATACAGCTTGTCATTTTTGTGTTTTCTATAGACTTCGCTTCAGCATGCGCTGAGCCGAATAAAGGATTGAAACCGGTAAAGCTTAAACATAAAAGTCCAATGCATAGTCCAACTTGTATTCCCGCTTTATTTTTCACATCCAGGCCTCCTCATTATAATGTTTTTGTATACATCTTCTAATTAACATTACAAACAGGATGAAAGTCAATATATTTCCTGTGAATGATTAAATCCTGCATTCTGATTCCTCTCCTTATTAAATGCGCCGCCCTTGCCGCGTCTGAATGTTTGCATGTCCGCTTCGTGATCATCATCTATTTGTTATCCCTCCGTGCAAATAAAAACGGACACAGTCAGAGCACAGTGATGCTGTGCAATGATCAGTGTCCGCAGGCTTTCCGTCTTGGACCTATATACGTTTCTCTTGCAGACTATAAAAATCATAAGGTAAGTTAACAAACGCATTACCTTAATCCCGCCAGTCAAAAAATTATATCATTTTATATATTTCAATAAGATTATTATCTGGATCTCTGAAATGAGCAACTCGTGCACGCCATTCCTGACGATCATGTGGTTCATTGACGCATTTAATCCCTTGCTTGTGCAGATAGTCATACGTTTTATCAACATCTTCTACCTTAAACTGAAGCAAAAATCTTGATTGCGCATCTCCGTCTAAAGATTTTCTTTCTTCTCCAACTATTTCAGCCATATTTTCTCGAGATAAAAGTTCTATTTTCGTTTCTCCATTATCGAAAAGTGCATATTCCATTTCCTTCTCTAACCAACTTATTGGAAGTCCTAATGAATCTTTGTAAAACTCGACGCTTTTCTTAAAATCATTAACCAATAGTCTAATTTGCAGCAACTTCATATTGAACGCCTCCTATCATTTTACTGGCCATTCATTTAATCATACAATAGGGACCTGACAGCATTATGTCAAGTTTCCATAATTTTTTTCCATACTGCACCCAAATTTCTGATGAAAGCCTTCGGAGATTCATGAAACTGCGTTTAATCAATTCACATTCTTAGTTTGAATTCTCCTCCTCTCCGCCGTGGAGGCTCCGGCCATGTAAGTCGCGCATGCGTAAACATCCGGCCGCCGCTCCTGTAAGTAATACAGCTGATAGAATGATTGACTGAATAATTTTTTCACCGTCATTGCTTCCCCTGCTTTTTATATTCTGCGATTTCCTTAGGGGTAGCCTTTCGGACTCCGTCTGTGTCTGTCCTGTTTGCCACTTGAACGCCTTCCATGTTTTTTATCTCGCTGACTATTCCCAAATGCTCTAAATACACATGATCACCAATCTTGAAACGATTCTGTTTGGCCCGCTCCTCGGTCATGCTCCTGTATTCAGCCGCGGCTTTCATTTTTAATTCAGCCAGACACATTTGACAAAGGGTTACTGTTACAGAATTGCCGTTAAAATCAGTAAACGAAACCGATCTGACAGATTCCTTTTCCGGGTGCATCGTGCATGTTTTCTTCATAGGTGATGGCCGTGTAAATTCAATCATTCCGCTTCCTCCTCCATAAAAGTCTTTTCGTCCCCTGACATAACTCCGGATGAATGGGAAGTTCCATACACCCGCATTCGAACCGTCACGACACATGGAGATTGCCTTTCCTTCGCCATTGACGGATATTCATACATCCTTCATAGCTGAAAGCCTATATTCCTTTATATTCCCAATGCTTGCCGCACTTCCCTGTTAGGATGAAATTTCTAAAGCTGTTGACCAGTTGCCGCATGTTGGTTCCCCATGCGAAAAGCCGTTTGGGCCGCCGTATCCCAATTCATACGGGTGAATTTCAGCCCTCTCATATGTGTGTATGCTTTGTAAAGGAGGTGCATCACATGATGTTCTAACAACCGATTCAACATGAACAAAGTGATGTAGTCGACAAAAAGATTGCCGAGAACAAAAAGAACGGTGAATCTAAAAACAATTGACCTTTCTGAATATGAATTGCTGGTCAACGTATATTTCAAATTAATAAGATAAATAAAATAGACCCCCTCAAAGTTAATGGTGAGGGGGTCTTGAGTATGCGGCCGATATTTCTTTATTGAACTCCAAACGAAGAGATGCAAAAATGGATTGAAGAGGTGATGGTTTTGCCGCCATGTTAATGTACAAATATTTAATTAATACTGTATCAGTTTATTCAATATGTTAATTTTACTTTGATCTTTATTACTCTTCTTTGTTCTTCTATATCCATCTAATAAAGACATATTATAAACCTTGAGGTAATCATCAATAGTCAGCAAATGATATTTGGCTCCGTCATCTTCAAAAACCCCTAGGTTATGATAATCTACATCTGCAAATGGTTTTAAATCCTCAATGTAAGCAATGCCTATTTTAGTATTAGTTTTCCTAAATTCATGCTCATGTAAATCAACCAATTTATATCCTTGCAGTTCCATAATTTTTTTAAGTTTTTCCCACTTTTCCTCTAAAAATATTAAAGGAATAAGGATGTCAATATCTTCTGGTGAAAAGTTCAACCCAGTTACCTTTTCAAGACCTAAAGAGCCATATAATAATGGGGTAATGTCTAACTCTTTATTAAGAGTTTTAGCTATATTTATAAATTCATTATACAATTTCATTTTATATCCTCAATTTTTGGCTATTTAGAATCAACTGCTCCTTGGAGTCCACTTTAAAAGGATTCTTTTATCTCAATGGATCTCCTGAAGCTATATGCCAATGCAGATGCTTTGAATCCTGATAATCTCCTAAGTTTGTAAGCACCCTGCAAGAACCACTTTCTTTTGTCACCTTCGCCGCAACCTTTTTAATCACACCCAGCAACTCGAGTAAAAGTTCATTGTCGTCTTCTTCCAAAGTGATTAAAGAAGAGATATGTTTTTTAGGAATAGCAACAATATGCACCGGCCAAAAAGGTCTTGTATGATGATACGCCAATACATTCTCGGTTTCTAAAACTTTATTTACTTTTGTTTTTCCGCTTAATACTTCATCGCAATAAAAGTCTTCTGTCAATCATTAATCCCCCTTACTTTTTAGCGTTGATCTTCATAGTCAATATACAAATTTAACCCAATGCTCTACTTTATTTTTCACCTTTATCATTAAAATAAGAGAACCACAATAAACTTATGAACCCATCAGCTCCTATAATTGTAGATATAATGTAAGTCCAATTAAGTAAATTCATAAGCTTTCTTCTCTAAGAAATAATTTCGATACGTCTAAATATATCGCTTTATAGAATTTTCCATTCCGTGCAATCCAGCAGCTTTTGATACGGTGTTTAAGGATTGCTACCTGTGCTGCTTTTACTCCTTGTACAGTTTTTAAACTAAACTTATTTTTGTATCTCTTTCAATGTATCTTTAATAATGTCAACAATAATCTGAGGTTGATCAACATGTAGACCATGTGATGCATTTTTCACAACAATATGTTTGCTATTTGTTGATAAACGCAGAAAGTCTCTTTGAAATAGATTCCACGCAGCGAAGGATTCAGTTGTATGATAAGACTGTAAACCAGCGCTGACAACTATAAGTGGAACATCTCCTAATGATGTGCATTTGTCTATTTGTTCAAAACTATCTTGAATTTCACTTAAAGAACC
This sequence comes from Bacillus sp. ChL18, assembly GCF_026241425.1. NCBI lineage: Bacteria > Bacillati > Bacillota > Bacilli > Caryophanales > Bacillaceae > Bacillus > Bacillus sp. ChL18. The sequence continues at coordinate 1,889,612 of NZ_JAPHWE010000001.1, forward strand.
TTCTACCGAAAATTGATTAAAGTAAAGAGATCTTGTTTCTTCACTGAATAGTGGTGGCATAATTTTGTTTTGATCTTCATGGCAGGAATCTAAGAGAATAACCGCTGCTACTTCTTCTGGATATGTACAAGCATATAACCTTACATTTGCTCCTCCAAATGAATGCCCTACAAGCATATATGGTGGTTTAATATTCGCATTTTGTAAAAGGGTACGAAGATTTTCAACAGACTGCTTGCTGTCTTTTGGTCTATCGTCTTTTTCACTTTTTCCTAAACCTGCTCTATCGTAGATGAAAAATTGCGCAAATTTTGAAATTTCACCTTTTATAGGGTCCCAAGAAGCAGAAGGGCATCCGTACCCTGATTCAAATATGACTGTAATGTTTTCATTTTGCCTTTCAAAAAATTCGTAATAGAGCTTAATACCACCAATATCTTGCATCTTGCCAGTATTGGTAATTTTATTCATACAAAAACCTCCAGTGTTTAATCATTAGGTTCATAGGTTAAAATGGAGCATTCTGTCTCTGATATTTTATATACTTTCCTGTTTTTCTGTCGAATGCCATCCATCTCATTCCAATAAACTCTTCTTCTCTAAATATACTTCTTTTAAGCCCTTATCATCACTTAGAACACTATATGCTACCCCAGAAATCGAGACTCTCTATGTAATAATGGGTATTCATCTAATCTGTCATTTTTTAAGATATTAGTTAAGATATTTATCATTGTTCACATCTCTCTTTGTTAGAGTAAAAACGTGTTTAAACTTAAACCATCTGAAACACGACATACAATGCAACTTCAGCTACAAGCAAATAAATCATATATCTAGCATAATTGAATACATCTTCATCAGTATTTTTCTCTTTTTTAAAAGTCCATGCAAATAAACCTAATACAGTTGCCACTAATGCGATTTCAATTATTGTTAATATTTACATACCTTCCTCCTAAAAAAGAACAGGGTAAATAGACTTATGTTAATTTTCATTCAATTAAGTCTCTTCAGTCAGGATTTATCTTATAAAAACTTTCCACTTCTTCATGTTCATCACCTTCAATGAGTTCAAAGCTGCCCGGTACATTATACATTATTTTCCGTTAATATATCAATTCCGGTTAATAAATCACCTGCATCTTGAATTACGCCATTTTCATCTTTTACACCCTACAATTCATTATCTAAACCTTTTTAACCGGCTTAATCTTTCCAAGAGAATGGAACCGCGCCGATGTATTAAAAGCAATTGACGAAGCTTATCATACTAGAAAACAAGTACGTTCAAATAAGTATAGGGGAATCACTTCAACAGGAATTAAAATTGAAATGTATTTAAATAGTGACGGAACAATAGCAACAGCATATCCGTTATATAAAAAATAATCTTAAAGGTGACCGTGACACATGAAATATTCGTATAGGTTTGATAAAGATCCATTTGGTGATATAAAAATAGTTTTACCAGAAGAAATCAGTCTTTTCTCTGAATTCATTGAAAATATTACAACAATAGAACAAACTGATGAGTATATAGAATACATTCAGAATGTTTTAAATGGGATACATGAGGATTTTGAAATTGATTTAAATGGGGTAAGTGTATTGATAAAAAAAGATGTTACCGATGTTGAAAACCCTTTTTTAATCGATGACCCTTATAAAAACTCAATAGAAACAGACCAATTTAAAGAGTTGTTATTAATATGGAGAAATAAAATTCCTGAGATCTTTAAAGATTAAGTACATTCATTATTCTACACGGTGAAATGTGGTTCTTAACCTTTATTGAGCCGGTATTCAAATTTCCCAGAGTCTAAGATATTAAAGCCTTTCTCATAAGAGATGGGCTTTATCTGTGTTTTCAATAGGATAGACTTTCTTCAGTCCGTAGATCCCATCAGCATCAGGCTGGCGGCAAAGAACCTTGCAGTATACAGCGAATGTACTTCAAAATCAGCTCAAAAAAGTTTCATCGGCAAACGGATATGTAAAAAACCCTTGCTGTGCAAGGGTTTTGGTTATGATTCCGACTGGGCTCGAACCAGCGACCTCTACCCTGTCAAGGTAGTGATTAACTTCTGATACGAACAGACGTTTTATTTTGAAACCTTATTTTATAAGGTTTGCTGACCAGTCTTTCTGATAATAAATCTTCTGTTTTGGCTAAAAATGAACAAGTTGGTCCCCAATTCGTCCCCAACTGTCCCCAAATCAGATTTTCCGACAACGGAACCTACGTTCGTATATCATCCTTACAGGAGTTGAATTGCAATGACCAATTTTGAACGGAAAGTGTATCGGATTATTTTTAATATGACCCGCTTCGGGAAAAATCCCTCCATGGAACAATTAAAACCGGGAAAGATGAGCAGACGATCCGTGCTGCTGTGCGAAGCTTAATGATGAAGGGTGAATTGAAGTGGGATAAGCAGAAAAAACGTTGGGCTTTCAATTAATAAAAAAACTCTCTATATTAGAGAGTTTTTTAAGTTGCATATTGATGATATTGAATAATCAGATCATCTGTAATCTCACAATTTTGGCCAGGCTTGTAAGCTCTAGCCCATGGTCCACCTTCCTGATGAGTCTTGTCAACTAAATGAAAAGCATCTAATTCACCATACTTCAACAGAGTATCTTTTATGCATTGCAAAGCAGCTGTTCCATACTCAGAAGTCCAGATTTTTATTAGAGAGGGCGTGTATGCAACCTCTTGAGTTCTGAGTAAAAACGTTTCGTCTTCTTTATAATCAATTTCAGAGCTTCCGTGTATTCTATACCTATGAAATACGTCTTCGACCACAGGACCATATTTAAAGGCAACGATTGGATCTTTAAATAACTTTGATCCAGTTCTAAGTAAGAATTCAGAGTAAATATAGTAAAGTAATTTTTGTAATTTCAAATGTGATACAGGATAAATGGCAAGTACGAATTTAGCAACATCATAAGCAGAAAGTTGTTGATCGTTTGATACAACTTCTATAAAATCATCAATTCGATTTGTAATTATAACATCATCAAAGAAAGAGTCCATTTGTACTACCGAATCCCAAGAGATATCGTCTGTTGTTAACTTATGAATTCCGAATTGCACATGTCCACATTCTTTTTTTATCCTAGTTATAAATAACTTGATATATTCTTTATCAAGCTGGTCTTCACTCGAATAATGCCAACCGTATCTTCTTCCGCCAGAGAAATCACTTACGATTGCAATAAAATGAAAAGCCATAACTAAACACCTTCCATTTCCAGTTCAATTTCCGTTGAATTTTTGTAAATTTCAGCCCACTTTTTATGTTCTTGTTTGTGATCTTTATGTGACAAATCATTTTGTGTTCGATCTTTTAAACACCAGATTTGTATTTCCCAAGGAAAGTATTTCCATTCCTCGCCGTATAAATAAATATGAAAAGCTTTATAATCGCCTTTCGAAGAATCCATGAAATCAATTCGATTATTATAAATCTGTTTTAGTTGTTGACATGTTTTTTGAAAACAGTTCTTATTATGATCAAAAAACGTTGGGTGTATTCTAAATCCTAATAAATCATTTAAACATTTATTTATCGGGATTTTCCCCTCTTCCTTTTTGCCAACAAGATAATACTTAAGTTTGTTAACAATCGAAGTAGTTTCTTTCGTCCTTAACCTTAGAATTAATTCTTTGTATTTATTCTGCAAATCAGTATATGCACTGTAAAGAAGTAATTCCTCCCTGTAATTAGAAATTAACTGCAAGAATAAACTATCGACTGAAAAAGTATTCTCCTCATTAATATGAGTAACATGATTAATTTGTTTTCTTTTTAAATTTATTAGATCATCTTTCTTTTCTAGATGAAATTCAGTTGAAATTTCTTTATGCGCATTATTAATATCAATAATTAATTCATAAAAGGTATCACAGAATGATTCCATTTCACATGTACAATTAATCACTTTTATTCCCCAATTTAAAATTATCGGATTGGTGTTTAATTCATCTAATTCCTTTTGATTCCGTTTGATTCCGTTTGATTCCCTTTCATTTTACTCTTTCTTGTTTCCATCTACAATGATTTGGAACCAATTTTTAAAAATTCTATTACCTAAACTTAAATACATTAAACCTTATGCCAGTCTTTAATTCATCAAATCATTGAACCCCCCTTTTTAAATAAGCGAAAAAGTATGACAAAAAACCTTCCTCATCTCGAGAAGGGCTTCATTCATCATTCGGACGATACTTCTTCCGGCCGGCTTCTAATTCATTTTTAAGAGCTTGAACATGTCCGAGCAAAAACAATGCGACTGTCCCAACCTTTTTAATCGGCTTGAGCATTCCAAAAGTGACAAGGGGGCCTCAAACGCTGCCGGGTGATTCCAAGCAAGCTACCAGCTGATAACCCTCATTACTTAAATGTTTAATTACTCAGGGATAAGCAAAAAGACTCAGGCCAAACTATTCATTTTTCCCTTTTGAATCGCACAGCGATCTTTTTCTTCATTCTTCCATGGTAATATCTTGTTGAAGTATTTCGAATGAAAGGATATGGTCATGAAAGTTTTCGAAGCAACCACCCTCCTCGCTGCCGCCAAACAACGCGCAAACGAATACAAAGAACTCCGCAACCAAATGGTCAATCTAAAAAAAGCCTTTCAAGGCATGGCTGATCTCGGTGACAGCGACTTCTCAGGCCGGGGCGCTGACAATATCAAAGCGTTTTTCAAGGACCACGCCGGCGTCACAGACAGCTGGCTTGATCTGATCGATATGAAAATCGCATTTCTCACAAGCCTTCCCGGCAAGGTCGAAGACGCCGGACTTTCCAATTCGCATGTGGAGGAATCATTTCTGGAGCACGAGCTCACCCACGCCCTTAGTAAATCAAAGGCGATTATGGAAGAGCAGAAAAAGGACATGGGGTCCATCCTCGGAGAGATCGAAGGCATCATCTCGCTCGAATTGTTTTCAACCGAAAGCACAGATCAGAAGCTTTCTTCAGCTGACAAAAAAAGAAGCGAAACGATACATAAACTCGGCAAACTTGATCACGATCTAACGAAAGAATACGCAGAAACCGAAGCGAACGAACAGTTCATCCAAGCTGACTTCCAGCAGCTCCAAAACGCTACAGGCAAAGGAAAAAGCGCCACGCCGCTTCACTACAACGCCAAAGCGTATCGCGAAAGCGACATCCATAAGAAAAAAGGCGAGATTGCAAGACATTCGGATGCTTATTTGACGATTAAAAAGGAAGAAGCGAAAGAGCGGGAGATCAAGGATCTGAAGAAAAAGCTTGCTGATGGTGTCACCGATCCGGATGAGTACTTAGAAATCGCCAAAAAAGTTGGCTATGAGAATCTCACCCCTGAACAGCTTGAATTTGTTTCATTTCTGGAACAGCGTAAAGCTTTCATGGATAACGGAAAAGAAGCATTGCAAATCATAGGTGATGGCGCCAAAGGTCTGCTTGTTGGTGTATACGATCTTGCCAAGGATACCGGTGAAGGAGCACTTCAACTCGGACGGAATATCGGTTGGACAATTGACAACTTAAACAAAGATCCTCAAAAAGTTCTGGATACTGTTCTGGAATACGACTATCTAGGTGTCTTTCAAAGTATGGTTGACACATTGAAGGATGATTGGGATAAAAAGATGATTCACGGCGATGCATATACACGGATGCACTATGTTACTTACTTGGGCGGAAGTCTTCTGTTATTGAAAGGCGGAAAGTCCTCTGTCTCAACAGGCTCAAAAGATCTTGCTAAAGCTGGTGGCACAATTAAGAAAGGCGGAAAGTCTGTAAAACAGTTTTACAAATCTCCTGTCAATCGGTATACTCCTGCATTAGAAGGAATCCTTCAAGATGCTGAGAATACTATTAATGTGAAGAATACACCACTCCTAAAAAGAATAGCCGATTCCACTAAAGATAGTGTACTCTTTAAATCAATCAATGGTAAGTCATCAAAAAACAAGGCAGTTAAAAAAGGCCTTTCCAAAAAATCAAGAGAAGTTGCGCTTCCAAAGGTAGACACATATGAACAAGCTAGAAATGAGGCGCTAAATCTAATTGGTGATTTAGGAATAGATTCAAAGCCTTTTATAGGTACTTTATCTAAAAGCGCAGGCTTTGGTAAAGTTACTGGCCGAATGTCTGGAGATAATAAAGTCCTTTGGAGATTAGATTATGACCCCGAAAAGGGACCTCATATAAATGTTGAGGATTATAGAAATGGAAAAGGAGATAAGGCAAAGAAATATTATATACCTTTTAACGGAAACGAAGATACTTATAAATCCCTTTTAAAACATTTAAATAAATAGGAAGTGTTAATATGACCTTATACGAAGAATGTCTAGAAGCTCTTGGAGATAACAAAGAAGTCCTCACTATTTCTGAGACACGTAAATATCATGAGCAACTTGGCGAAAGTTTCCCCTTCACATCATGGGGAAGAATTAAATGGGATGAAGTAACTTATCACAGATCTATTGATTACGCTGAAGATATTGATGAATGGTTAGTTGAGAATAAAATATATAATAAAACTGTTATTCTCCTTTGGGCTTACGGTGATTATCCAGCTGTAAAAACCAGCTTAGACAACGCCTTAAACGTAATTGATGATGTAACTGCTGTAGGTTCAGATACCTTCATGTTCAGCGAATCTGGTTATGTTATTGAATTTTTCCATGATGGAGATGTAACAATAGGAAAAGCAATATGAAAATATTAGCCCTTCTTAGTTAAGAGAATCAATATGAATTTAGAGAAAAAAATGAAAGATATATTAATTAAAAGAAAAAAACTTAATCTTAATGATGACTATGGCATTCAAAAAAGTTGGGATGAAATAATTGAAGTGCTCTCAGAAAACGAAGAAAATATAATCAGCTATCTAGAAAATTGTAATAAAGAAGATTTATATTGGGTCAGTGAGGTATTTGAAGATTTAGCTGAAAGTTTGCAAAGTAAAGAACTTATTGATTATTTAAGAAAATTAGATGAAAAATACCCTGACCTAGAAATGACAAATGATATTGATATAGCAGAAAGTTATATAGAATAAGATACGCACCATTTCCCAGATTTGAAGTTAACATTTCTTGGTGGTGATAAGTAATGATTGAAATTAAAGTTTCTGATCCTGTATTTAGATTTCTCGGTGGACATTTTCACCAAGATATAGAGTCTCCGGAAAATACACTTGATGAATATTTAAATGAAGCATCACAAAAACTAAAAGAAAGAAATTTATTAGCACTAACTGAGTTTGTAAATAGTGATTATTCAGAAGAAGACAAGAATGAATTTATAAAGGAAGCAGCGGATGGTATATACTTTCCTGAAGATGATATAACTCCATTAGAATGGCTTAAGCAAGTCACTGAACAAATTAAAAAACACCTTAAAACAACATAGTTAGAAAAAGAGCCCTCTTATAAGAAGGGCTTCTTTTATTAATTCAATTTCGCTTCAAGCTTGCTTTCGTTTTTGGTCCGTAAATGCCGTCTGGCTTCAAACCATACATGAGCTGAATCGTACTGAATCGTTCAGCCGCATTTACTAATGTAAGTGTATTTGAATAAATTGCAGAAAAACCCTCCTCGTCTTGAGAAGGACTCTGACTTATACTTCTTTTTCTCTAAATCAGTCCGAAGCAAAAAACTGATGCCGCTCAACTTTTCAATCGAAGTGCTTCTCAGGTTCTCCAACTATTTGCCCCTATGCTTTTCTTTTGCTTTTTGTTTTCTGATTAAATATTTTTGTTCCTTTATTTTTTCTCTTTATTTTCTATTCAGTTGTTTTTTCTTTTCTTGTTTCAAGCTCCTGTTTTATCGCTTTTTATGCCTTAGTTGATATCCGATATTTTTCATCTCTTTAGAGGCTTGTCGTTGCAATCTTTTTGGGTTTAATTTCTTAGATTTTGCTTTAACACAAACCTCTTCTTGTCAGTGTGGGAGAGAGTCTGTAAAAAAGGAAAGGGTCTCCGCTTATTTTAACAACACTTCAAGTTTTACTTTGGTTCAAGCGCATAAATTCCATCAGCTTTTAATCCATTCATCAATTGAAATCGAATTACTGCATTCGCTGTCTTCGCTCCATATGCACCATCAATCCCGAAGTTCTTTCGCTTTAATGAAGGGCGACAGCGCCGTTCGAATCTGTTTTACGCTCTCCCCTCGGAATTTAATGGGTTTTCAACTTTAAAAAACCGGAAGACAAGAGGAAGGATGCTTTCTTGCCTTCAGATGAAGAGCCCCCTGAATCACTTCTTTATCATCGACGGCAAAATGATGGCTTGTCGATTCGCTGTTACCCGACATATAACTGATTTCATTGGCGGCCGCATGCGTCATTTCCTGTATTGTGAATGATTTTCGGAGTGCCGCTGTATTTGCCATAAAAAACTAAATATTCCGTTGCTAATCGTTATCACTTTAGCCGTTCAGTGATACGAAATTTCTGTATTTCTCTGAAATGAACAGGTTTCGGCAAAGACCGCCGCCTTAAAGGCGATGTTTATCTCCCTTGCAGTATACAGCGAATGTACTTCAAAATCAGCCCAAAAAGCAGTTCCGTCCCCAATTCGCCCCTCGATGAATGATGACAAAATCAATAAATAAGCATTGTCGGGCTCAAAGGTTCCGGCTCAGCTGTAAAAGTATCAAGCAAGCTCGCTAAAACAGGTGCCGCCAAAGTGGATAACGTCTTGGAAGCCGGTGTAAAAGCGGCTGCAAAACATGTAAAAACAGGGTTTGAAAAAGGAAAAGACTATATCAATTCTGTTTCGAAAAATAAGTACGAACCCGCACTTGCCGGAATAGCACAGGATATTGAAAATACTCATAATGTGAAAAATACTCCTTTGTTGAAAAGTATTATTGAAGATCAGAAAGAGAGTGTGCTCAGTAAGTCTGTGACTTCTGACAATAGCGGTATACATAGTGTTAAACAAGGAGACAGCAGCCCTCTCGCACCTGGCGGCGGATTAGCTGCTCACGAAGCAAAAGGCGGACACCTTATAGAAAGACATGTTGGGAAAACAGATAAAGAATTAATAGAAAGACTGAAAACTGATCCTAACCCACATATTACAGCTTCATCTACTTTTAAAGATAGGGCTACCGCTGAAAGAATTGCTAATTCAGTTTTAAACGATCCAAAAAATATAAAGAAAATCGAAAATTGGATTGATGATCCTAAAAAACCTAAATTAATGTTAAGATACATGGGCGATGGAGAAATAATCGGCAGAAGTGTATCAAGAAATTCAGAACTAGTAGAAAACGTTACAAACGCAAAAATTATACTCAAAAAAGATAATAACGGTAACTTTATTCTTACAGGATATCCAACCAAATAGAAAGAGAGGAAGTATCATGGATGAAAGGTATGATTTCTTAGATGAATTAGAAAATTTTTTAGGTGCAACATTTCATCAAGATATCCAATCCCCTGAACACGCCTTAGACGAATTTATTGAGGAAATTAGTAAAGAAGGTTTGCTATTTACAATAAAGTATTGCGAAGAGTTTCTAAATAGCGATCTAACTAAAGAAGAAAAGGAAGACATTATAAAGTGTAATGCAGAAATATATTTCCCGACAATTGGCTTACTCCCTATAGAATGGTTGAAAAGTGTAATAGAACAACTAAAAGAAGCTATTTAAAAGAAACACTGAAAGGCCCCCATTTTATGAGAGGGCCTTTTTATATTGATACCGAATTTTTTGGCTTTCTTATCCGGATAGAAATGCAATACCGACAGTGCGGTTTGGATCTACTTGACGGCATCACCAGCTGAACTTTTCAACAATTTTGACCCTAAAAAGAGATACGGACAATAAATTTCGAGCCAAAAAATCAAGTTCGCCAACAGTTTGCCAACAACTTGCGAATTTGATAAACCGGCTTTATTAAGAGAAAGTAAAAAACCCTTGCTACGCAAGGGTTCTGGCTATGATTCCGACTGGGCTCGAACCAGCGACCTCTACCCTGTCAAGGTAGCGCTCTCCCAGCTGAGCTACGGAATCATGATATGTATGTGTTGCTGGGTATGTTGTTGTCTCTCTGACATTTATAATTATATATCCTGATTTCTCATTCGTCAACACTTTTTTTATCTAAAATAAAAAAAAGGGCGCGTCGCAAAATTGACGGCGCCCTTTTCGTTTATGATCTCACTTGGGCGGGGGTTATTTTTTTCAATGCCTGTTCGAAGTCCCGTTCTAAATCTTCGGCGTTTTCGACTCCGACGCTCAGGCGCAGAAGGCCGTCTGTGATGCCGCGTTTCTCCCTCTCTGCTTTCGGCATGGCGGCATGCGACATGGCTGCAGGGTATGAGAGAATGGACTCGACGGCGCCGAGGCTGACGGCAAATACCGGAAGCGATACGTTTTCGACCAGCTTTTTGACGGCTTCTTTGCTTTCCAATTCAAAAGACAGGACGGCGCCCGCTCCGCTCGCTTGACGTTTATGGGTATCAGCTCCCGGGTGTCCGGCAAGGCCGGGATAGTAAACGTTTTTGATGGCAGGATGCCTGTTAAAATAGGCAGCCAGCCGCTCAGCCGTCCGGCTCGCTTTTTCCAGTCTGACCTGCAATGTTTTTAAGCCTCTCAATACGAGCCAGCAGTCCTGAACGCCGAGCACCGCTCCAAATGAGTTTTGCAGCTTATACAGCTGATTGCCGAGCTCTTCATCCTTTACGGCAGCAAGGCCTGACAGCACGTCACTGTGGCCGCTTAAAAATTTCGTCGCGCTGTGGAGCACGATATCTACGCCGAGATCAAGCGGACGCTGCAGAGCAGGCGTCATGAAAGTATTGTCAAGGTATGTCAGACAGCCGTGATCCTTTGCCAGTTTGACGACGCCCTTAATATCCGTGATGCCGAGCGTCGGGTTTGACGGTGTTTCCATATAGATGGCTTTCGTATTCGGCCGGATGGCGCGGGCGACAGCTTCTGTGTCCGTCATATCGACAAAGGTATGTTCGATCCCGAAACGGGACAGAACCTCAGTCACCATGCGGAATGTTCCGCCGTACACGTCCTCCGTGACGAGGACATGGTCGCCTTGGGATAAGAGCAGAAATGCCGTCGAAATCGCCGCCATACCGGAGCTGAAAGCAAAACCTCTCGTTCCGCCTTCAAGACCTGCGATCGTTTCTTCAAGCGCTGTTCTTGTCGGTGTGCCTGAGCGGCTGTAGTCATATGTCCCGAATTCTTCAAATGAAGACTGATGGAATGTGGAAGCATGCTGGATCGGGACGCTGACGGCTCCGGTGGCTCCATCTGTTTTAAATGGATTGTGCACGAGCTGGGTTTCCAGCGTCCAATTGTGATTACTCATATGACACGGCCCCCTCTTTTACTTGCTGTAATGCCTGCTTTACATCCCGCTTCAAATCTTCTGCATGTTCAATGCCCACTGAAAATCTCAGCAGACGGTTGCAGACACCGTTTGCGATACGGATGTCTTCCGGAATGTCCATGTGCGTCTGTGTCGCGGGGTATGTAATAAAGCTTTCCACCCCGCCGAGACTTTCTGCGAAACAGATCGTTTTCAGCGCCTTTAAAAACGGATTGACCCATTCCTCTTTTTGCAGCCGGAAAGACAGCATCCCGCCTTTTCCGGGATATAACACGTCGGCGATTTCTTCTTCCTGTTCTAAAAATTCTGCAAGTTCCCGGGCGTTTTCTTCATGACGGCGCATTCTGAGTCCGAGTGTTTTCATCCCTCTCATTAAAAGCCACGAATCAAACGGCGGGAGAACCGCGCCGATCGCATTTTGGTGATTAAACATGATCTCGCCGAGCTCTTCATCCTTAACGACAGCCAGACCGGCAAGGAGATCATTGTGCCCCGCTAAATATTTTGTGGCGCTGTGAATGACGATGTCCGCTCCCAGTTCAAGCGGGCGCTGGAGCACCGGGGTATAAAACGTATTATCCACAATTAAAAGCAGGCCGGCTTCTTTCGTAATCCGGGCGATTTTTTCAATGTCCGCCTCCTGCATTAACGGGTTTGTCGGTGTTTCAACAAATACCGCTTTCGTGTTTTCCGTTATTTTGGAGCGTAAACAGCCTTCATCGCTGAAATCATCGTAAATAAAGCTTAAGCCGTATTTTCTCCATTCGTTTTCAAACAAACGGTACGTGCCTCCGTATAAATCGGAGGATACAATCAATTCATCCCCGCTTTTAAACAACGCCATAATGGTTTGAATGGCTGCCATTCCCGAGCTGAAAGCAAATCCTCTCGCACCGTTTTCCAACACGGCGATGGCGTCTTCGACGAGCTGGCGTGTCGGGTTTTTCGTGCGCACGTAATCAAAACCTGTAGATTCTCCTATTCCTCTATGGCGGTAAGCGGTGGACAGATAAATCGGCGGACTGACCGTTCCCGTTGCTTCTTCGCTTCTATTTCCGATTTGGGCTAATTTTGTATCAACATGCTGCGTCATCAGTAAGCACCATCCTTTTTCAAAAATAAAAAAGCCCCCTCTTCATAAGAAGAAGGAGCTTTTCTCTTCCTCTTATCTTCCAAGCATGTGAATCGCTTGCTGGATTTAGCACCTTGGCACTTTGCCTTCCCGCGGCAAAGCAAACCGGTTGCTGAGGTTTCAAAGGGCCAGTCCCTCCACCTCTCGTGATAAGAATATTGTTTTGTATTTTCTGATTGTTCTATATTAACGCACTATAAAATGAATTTCAATAACTTTTTATTTATCTGAACTCTCGCAAGAAGTGCATCTGAAGAAAGAAATTTCTAATAATTCATGGTACAATAGGAAAAAACCATCAAGACAAGAAGCGGCCTGGAGGAATGCGATGTGGCATCAAAAAACGGAATCATTCACGAGAAAAAACTTTTCTCCCATGAGCTTGAAGAGGAAATGACCGTTTTGGTCTACCTGCCCGCCACCTTCTCCCCCCTGTATAAATATCATACGGTCATCGCTCAGGACGGCCATGATTATTTCAGATTAGGGAGAATCGGGCGGCAGGCGGAAGAGCTTATGTCAAAAGGGGAAATTGACCGCTGCATCATTATCGGCGTCCCTTATAAAAATGTGCAGGAGCGAAGAAACACATACCATCCAGAAGGCTCTAAATTCGCCTCATATAAGCGATTTATCGCAAATGAGCTCGTTCCTTTTATCGACAAAGAATACCCGACTTATCAAGTCGGATACGGCCGCACCATGATCGGGGATTCCCTCGGCGGAACCGTTTCGCTCATGACGGCGATTGACTATCCGAACATGTTTGGAAACGTCATCATGCAGTCTCCGTATGTTGACGGACACGTGCTGGATGCCGTCCGGCAGTCGGAGGATCTCAAACAGATTTCCGTTTATCATCAAATCGGAGAAAAAGAAACCGGCGTTCACACGACGGACGGCCAGGTTCTTGATTTCACCGCGCCGAACGAAGAGCTCAAACAGCTGCTGGAAAGCAAACAGTCTGAATACACGTATGAAACCTTCGACGGGGATCATAAATGGACCTACTGGCAGCCGCTCATCACGCCGGCGCTGAAAAAAATGCTGTAACCATTCATTTAAGGAGGGAACTTTCATGAAATACGGTATTGTTTTATTTCCATCAAAAAAATTACAGGATCTCGCAAATTCGTACCGGAAACGCTACGACCCGAGCTACGCGCTCATTCCTCCGCACCTGACGCTAAGAGATCCGTTTGAAGCGACAGAACAGGAAATCGAGCAGGTCGTATCACAGCTGAGACAGACGGCGAAAGAGTCGCATCCGCTCGTTCTGAAAATCACAAAATACAGCTCGTTTTCTCCTGTGAATAATGTGATATATATGAAAGCAGAGGCGTCGGAGGAATTAAAATCTCTGAGTGAGAAATGCTACTCAGGAGCATTATCCGGCGAGCCGGAATACAGCTTCGTTCCGCATGTCACGGTCGGCCAGAAGCTGTCGTCAGATGAACATTCCGACGTACTCGGACAGCTGAAAATGCTGAACATTTCCCACGAAGAAGTCATCGACCGTTTTCACTTGCTCTATCAGCTGGATAACGGCTCATGGACTGTGTATGAAACATTTTTATTAGGCGGAGGAGAATAACTGCTTGGAATCCATCATCGCAAAAACTGAAAAACAGCTGAACGACGCTTTTTTCGTCAGAAAAGAGGTCTTTGTTAAAGAACAGCACGTTCCGGAAGAAGAAGAGATTGATCAATTCGAAGACACGTCAGAGCATATAGTCATATATGACGGCGGCCAGCCGGTCGGAGCCGGCAGATGGCGCTTGAAAGACGGGCATGGAAAATTAGAGCGCATCTGCGTGATGAAAAGCCATCGTTCTTCAGGCGTCGGAGCCATCATTATGCAGGCGCTTGAAAAAGCGGCGGCAGCCAAGGGTGCCGACAGCTTTATCTTACATGCGCAGACGCAGGCGGTTCCGTTTTACGAAAAACAAGGATACCGCGTCACATCCGGCGAAGAATTTCTCGATGCGGGCATCCCCCATCTGGAAATGATAAAGAAACACAAACGATAAAATCAAAAGCGCTCCTGTTTATAGCAGGAGTGCTTTTTTTATGAAAATAATACTATTTCATGAATTTTATTGAATTTTATGGAAGGTTAATGTATGTTTAGTATACGAAGTATTACAATTCATACAAAAAATACAATTCACACAACGGAGGGATACACATGACAGCACCTAAAGGAAAGCATATATTCGGGACTGTTAAAGTGGGTACAAAAGGACAGATTGTCATTCCTAAAGAAGCAAGAGATGTTTTCGATATAAATCCGGGGGATTCACTGCTTATGCTTGGGGATGACCAGCAAGGTATCGCACTTGTTAAACAAGAACTCTTTTTCGAATTTGCAAAAGATATTTTAAACGCTAAGCAAATCGATGAAGATGGCGAGGATGAGTAAATGCACGCGATTGAGCTGAAGCAATTAACGAAACATTATAAAGAAACCGCCGCCGTTGACCGTCTTGAGTTCTCAGTTGAGAAAGGAGAATTTTTCGCTTTACTCGGTGAGAACGGAGCCGGAAAAACGACATTAATCAGTATGCTTTGCGGACTCCTTTCTCCGGATGACGGTGATGCATCAGTGCTTGGACACAGTATTTTGACTGATTTGGATAAAATAAAACCGAAATTGAATATGTCCCCGCAGGAAACAGCTATCGCGCCTCATCTAACCGTACGGGAAAACTTAGAATTTATAGCCGGAGTCTACGGAATTCCGAAAAAAGAAGCAAAAAAAAGAACAGATGAGATGCTCGAATTGTTTCAATTAAAAGAGAAAGAAAGAGCAAAAACAAAAACATTATCAGGAGGAATGCAGCGCCGCCTCAGCATCGCAATGGGAATGATTACAAAACCGGATATTTATTTCTTAGATGAGCCGACATTAGGGCTGGACGTCCGTTCACGCCGCGAGTTGTGGAAAAATCTTGAGGCATTAAAGGGAGACATGACGATTATTTTAACGACACACTATTTAGAAGAGGCTGAAGCCCTGGCAGATCGTATTTGCATTTTAGAAAATGGGACTTTAAAAGCACTGGGCACGGCGGAGGCTCTGAAAAAGCAAACTCATTCAGCCACATTTGAAGATGCCTTTTTAGCGATTTGTGACGGGGAGGCGGGTCTTTATGCTTGATTTCGCCATTCGCAACCGCAAAGAAATTTTTCGTGACCCCCTGTCTATTATCCTTGGAATCGCACTGCCTGTTATTCTATTGTTTCTGTTTACGGCCATTGAAAAAAATGCGCCGCTTGATACCTTTAAAATTCAGCACTTAGCACCCGGACTCATTGTTTTCGGTTTCGCTTTCCTTACGATGTTCTCTGCATTGCTGATCGCAAAAGACAAACAGACCGCCCTTTTGACCCGTTTGTTTGCTTCCCCTTTAAAAACAGCCGATTATGTCATCGGTTATGCACTGCCGATGCTGCCGTTAGCCATTTTACAAATCGTCATTTGTTTTATCGCAGCAGCGGCTGCCGGTTTATCCGCCGAGTGGATGAATCTTCTCGCAGGTATCGCTGTCTTGCTGCCGATTGCGATGATGTCCGTTTTCTTCGGTTTATGTTTAGGGGCTGTGTTTACGGACAAACAAATTTCAGGTATCGGAACGATTTATATTACACTCGTGCAATTTCTGGGCGGGGCTTGGATGGAGGTGAGCCTGCTCGGTGACACATTCAAACATATCGCTTATGCCTTACCGTTTGTTCACTCGATCGAGCTGGCCCAGGAAGTCATATTCGGAGATTATTCTTCCTTTCATCAGCATATTTGGCCGATAGCGGGATATACCGTTTTGGCACTTGCACTTGCTTTCCTCAGTTTTATGAAAATCAGGAAGAGATAAAAAAAGCCGGCACTCCGTAATGGGAGCGCCGGTCTTCTTTATTACGTTTCTTTCAGAAGGTTTATCGTATGCGGCAGCAGACGGTCATCCCCCGGACTGCCATGGCCCGGAACGACAATGCTGATGTCCTGATATCTTTTCATGACTTTGCTGACGGTGCGCGGCCACTGATCCGGATAAAAGCCTGGAGTAGGCACGATTTCCTTTGTTTCTAAAGCCTTGATTAAACATCCGCCGAATAAGAGCTTATCCTCAGGCAGCCAGACGGTCATATTGTCTTCCGTATGCCCTTTTCCCGGATAATACGTTTCAATTTTCATATCGCCAAACTGCAGCTTTGTCACGTTTTTCAAATCTCCGAGCGGCCGGTCATATCCCTGCTGTCGGGCGAAGTCGGCGGTCAGCTTCGTGCTGTGCACCTTTACACCGTATTTGTACAGGGTGTTCAGACCGCCGATACGATCGTCATGGGCGTGTGTCACAATGGCATCGGTCATCCTTTTGCCGGGAAACCGCTGTTTTATTTGTGTCATTAATTGCTCTGTGAGACTGTCATTCCACGGAGTATCAATCAGTACGATTCCTTTGGAAGTCTCAAGAAGCAATCCGTTCGCAGGGACGGGACTTCCGTCTGCCGTACCGGTGCTTGTATGCATCCAGACATGCGGCGCCAGCTGTGTGAGAGTGACATCTTTTGCTGCGGAGCCCTCCGCCGCGTGTGCCGGTTTCATTCCGGCAGTAAAGAGGCCGAATAGAAATAACCCCGCAATCAATAATGAAAGCCTTCTCAAATTGAATCATTCCTTTCCGCAACTTTCATATATACGACCAAAAAAAACCCGGGTATATCCGGGCTTTTTCACACGTATTGATTTATCAGCCGGCCTTTTCCCATGATTTGCGGCAGACGGGAAAGAGAGCGCTTACGTTTTTCCTCATGTACTTTCTTTTCTGCGGCTGCGGTGTTTTCCTGGCGGCGCTCCACCTCTCTGTACAACCTGTCATTGGCGAGGGCGGCCGCTTTCGTAATGCCGGCGTAATCAGGCTTATAACCCGCTGCCCGGTTTGCGTATTGAGAATACTGCTGGTTTTGAATCCGTCCTGCATAAATCATATGTACCCCTCCCCTTCGCTTTTCATTTCCCTTAATCTTACTTTTTGAAACGCGGTTCTTTTGTTATGATATTCTTTGTCTATCAAATGGATGAACACCTTTTAATGGGAGGACCCCTTTTTGAAATGCGCCCGACTGAATAACCGAACGATACATTTACATACATATTCCAGAGAACATTACCAATTCCTTTTTGAAGAAGCTCAAAAAGGAAATATTTTTTGCGCACATTGTGACCAGCCCGTCTTGATGCGGCTTTCAATTTTAGAGCAGCCGGCATTTTATCACCGGCAAAAGGGAGACTTCACCGCCTGTGAAAAAGCATGCGCGGCCGAGGAACCGCAAGCGGAGAAAGAAAAAGAAGAGTATAAGGAAGCCGGCATGTTCCGCCTGCCGAAAGGAAAAGCGATTTCAGAGAATCCGAAACCGATCGTCTCAGAATGGAAAAGCCCGAAAAAAGTGCCTGCGGCCGAACCGTTTTCACCAACATCCGAGGCGGCTGATACATCTTTGTTCCCCGGCATCGGCCTGAACCGTGAACAGATGAAGGCAGTTACTGAAACGGACGGGCCTTTATTAGTGCTTGCCGGAGCGGGAAGCGGAAAAACAAGGGTGCTGACAGCACGCGCCGCCCATATGATTGAACACCTCGGCATTTCACCCGAGAATATGCTGCTTGTGACCTTTACGACAAAAGCCGTCGCCGAAATGAAAGAGCGGATGGCGAATGAGTACGGTCTGGCAGCCGGAAAAGTCTCCCGTCTCGTGACCGGAACATTCCACAGTTTTTTCTATAAAATACTCTATCATTATGATTCTTCAAAATGGAACGGCAGCCAGCTTTTAAAAATGGAGTGGCAAAAAGAGCAATATGTGAAAAAGGCGCTCTATGAAGAAAATTTGGATGAAAAAGAGTTTCCCGTCGACCAGGCGCTTCAGCTTATCGGCTGCTGGAAAAACACGTATCTCCCCCATGAGACAATTCCGCTTGCGGACGACTGGGAGAAAAAAGTGTACAGGCTCTACGAACATTACGAACGGCAGAAGCGGGAAAAACACCAATTTGATTTTGATGACATGGCCCAAGGCTGTTATGAACTGTTTCAAAGCCGGCCTGATATTCTCGCGCAGTACCAAAACAGATTTTCTCATATTTTGATTGATGAGTTTCAAGATATCAACCCTGTTCAGTACAACATTATGCAAATGATCGCAAGCCCTGAGAATAACCTGTGCTGCGTGGGTGATGACGACCAATCCATTTATGCGTTCCGCGGCAGCAGCCCGTCTTTCATTCTTGATTTTCAAAAGGATTATTCGGCAGCAAAGACCATTTACTTAACGGCAAATTACCGATCGCCGCATCCGATCGTCTCAAGCGCTCATGCTGTCGTAAAGAAAAATAAAAAACGGTATGAAAAAACACTATTTGCCGTCAAAGACGGCGTTCACAATCCCGTGGTGTTTTATCCTTACGATGAAGAAGAAGAAGCGACCATGATCGTTTCGGATATGAAAGAGAAAATTCAAAACGGGGCGAGTCCTGACGATTTTGCCGTGCTTTACCGGACAAACAGCGCCGGACGGGCCATTTATGAAAGACTGCATCAATCATCGATTCCTTATCATGCCGACCGGGGCGTGCAGACGTTCTACAGCCGCAGAATCGTACGCCAGATCCTCGCCTACTTATATGCGAGTCAGAATGAAGATGATCCGGATGCGGTGAAAGACCTGCTGCCCGCCTTATTTTTAAAGCAATCCGCCCTGCAAACGTTAAAGGCGCTGTCAATCACGGAAGATTGCACGATGATTAAGGCCCTGACGAAACTGCCTGACCTGAAGCCTTTTCAAATAGGAAAGATCAAGCAGATCGTTCCGTTTTTCGCAAGCATCCGGACAATGAAGCCGGTTGAAGCCATCACCTTTGCAGAAAGCAAAATGGGTTTTTCCGATTATTTAAAAAAACGGGGCAATGAGGGAAACAAACTGGAAAAAGGCTCTGATGATCTCAGGGATGTCAAAGTGGCCGCCAAAAAATTCAAAACCATTCCCGATTTTCTTGCGCATGTCGATCATATGCGCGCCGCTGAGAATCTGAAAACCGATGAAAACGGCGTCGAACTGCTGACCATTCATCGCTCTAAAGGTCTTGAATTCAATACTGTCTATATTTTAGGCGCGGCTGACGGCTCGATCCCCCATGACTTCGCGCTTGAGACGGCGAGACAGGGCGATCCCGCTCCGCTCGAAGAAGAAAGACGGCTTCTGTATGTCGCAATGACAAGGGCCATGCAGCATTTATATGTATCTTGTCCCGCGTACAGGCGGGGAAAAACAGCGCGCAGCTCAAGATTTCTCGAGCCCCTTCTTCGGACGGACAGACGGAGCGCACTCAGGATATAAAGAACCCGGCAGATCACTGCCGGGTTCTTCTCACATAAAAAGGCCTTTTTAGCAAGGCCGGCTGACGCCTATTTATTGTTCAGCATTTTAGAAATGGTGCCAAAATCAAGTTTCTCTTTACCGCTTGTAATAGATTGAACGATTTTGTCTTCCAATTCTTTCGGAACACGCTTGTTAGCCAGCTGGGACACCTTCTGAATGACGCCTCTCACCGTGTTTTCATCTTTGAAATTGGCATTTTGCAATGATCCTGCAAGGTTCATGACATCCTTCATGCTGACGCCTGTTTTCTTCTCAATATTTTTGAAAAATTGATTATCCATGGTGTGCCTCCTTTTGTGGAGTAATACGATATTGTATGAATAAAGAGCGGAACATGTGCCCGTAAGACAAGGAAAAAATTCCGAGTGCCCCGTCTCTATACTCCTTCATACATCAGGGAAGCACGGGACTGAACGGTCCCGCGCTTATCCAAGGTCTTGCTAAGGTTTAGCCAAAAAAGGATGCACCGACAATGATCAGAAGGATGAACAATACGACAACAAGAACAAATGTTGAGCCGTATCCGCCTCCGACATAGCCGCCTCCGTATCCGCCGTAGCCGCCGCCGAATCCGCCATATCCGAATCCCATATCTAAGCACCTCCTTTACTCTCTATACTCTATGTGAGCCGACTTGTTTGGCTTGGATAAATGCATAGGGCCGGTGCGGATTTCATTCATTTTAGTGAGAATGCTCATTTTTTTTCAGTTTTGCTTCTGTTTCGGCGGCAAACACATCTATCCATTCCTCAAAGCGCGATCCCGCCTCATCAAACTCAGACAGCTGTTTTTCAATAGATAAGATATATTTGTCATGCTCCCGCTGGTTTTGATTGTGCCGGCGGTATTTACCGTTTATGAATGATTCAAATATATTCATAACATCCCCTCCTCCTATGATCTATGCCGAACAGAGGCCGGCGTTCGGCAAAAAACAAAAAAAACCGGAAGTTCCGGTTTTTTAGAAAACGGCTATTTCGGTTTTTTCTTTTGGCCGCAGCCGCAGCCTTTTTTCTTAATTTTTTTTTCGTAAGGCTGATGCACAGTTGATTTGTATGGAGAATGTTGGGAAGGTTTGCTTGATTGATTCATGGTGATCCTTCCTTTCCTTATGTCATATATGCCAGTTTATGCCGAAAGTGACGGTAAGTTGCTGGTGGAACCGCCTTATTCCTGCAGAAGACGAGAAACCGCAGCTTCAATGATCCCGGCCGCGCCGGCGATGGCTAACAGCAAAATCAGCCATTGCGCAGCCTCGGGTACCAAAATCTGCGCCGCAATTAAAAAGGCGGCACACCACACGCCCGTACACCAGTAGCAGCTGAGAAGTTCACCGATAAATGCCCTGATGCCTTTTCCTTTTATGACAATGTAGGTTTCTGTCGTGCCGTCTGGTGCGGTTTCTGTTTTTTCCTCGTGAAAAAGGCTCCGAAGCGGCGCCATAATGGTGTCAAATACGAAAAGCCTGGCCAGCCGGAAAACGGCAAACGATAACAGAATAAATGAAAGCCAATTGATAACCACCTGTTCACTCCTTTTCAAAACTTGACCTCTTTATACATATGCGAAAACCCTGATCTTCATGAATCGCACCTTGTCCGGTAAAAAAATAGGTGCGATTTAGTTGTTTTTCTTATTCCGCTCGGCGTTTCATTTGCATTATATAAAGTATGAATGAGAAAGGAGTGAAGGTTATGTCGTTTGAAGAAAAAGTCGAAACACTGCAACCGCAAATATTCGAACAATTATCCAACGAATTCGAGCAGAAGATCGAAGTGATTGATTGCGAAAATGTCACAATAGATACAACACTTATAACGGCCGCTCTTTCAATACAAGCTTCAGTTACTGCGGCGATTATCCTTGCGACACAGCTCGCGATCGCAGATGAAGACACAGCCGACCAAATGGCAACCGAACTGCTGATCCTCGATGATTGCCAAATCAAAAAGCGAACCCTCATTCAAGTCATTAACAGCCGCAATGTCAAAATCACACTGACAGCAGACGATATCATGGCCTTTGTACAAACTTTGTTTCAATTATTAAATATACTTTTTGCTGAACTAGACATCCTTTAACCTTTCTTTTCAAATATTTAAATAGAGGTGAGAACAAATGGCAGATAACGAAAAATTAAAAAAAGAACTCGAAAGTCTACCAGAAGTGGATCCGCTTTTAAAAGTGCTTGTCAGCAATGTCTTCAAAAAACACGGCGTGACAAAGGATAAAATGCGGGATATCCCTGATGAAGAAAAAGAAATGCTGATCGCATTAGTCAAAGACATGCAGGCGAAATCAGAAGCTTTTCTTGAAAGCCAGAAACAGAAAAAAGAGCAGGAAAAAGCGCAAGAACAGCAGACAAATCCAAAAACCCGCAGAGAACAATTAATCGAACAGCTCCGGCAAAGACGCCAAAATCCCGGTCAATAACTAAAAAATAGTGATTTTTATCAGGATAGATGCCTGAGTCAAAGTAAGGGGCCGGCTCATTTAATATTAGTAAAAGAAAAGGAGGAATAGATATGGAAAGCAGACCATACTCTTGGGTTGCACTTGATCCTGAATGCGAACATCCGCGAGAAGAAAAAGAAGAAAAAGAAGGCAGAAGATGCAGTGTTTGCTGTAACGGAAACGGATTCGGCGAAGATAATGCCTTCATCGACCAGGACCTGGCTCAAGCGAATCTCAACAAACAAGTTTCTGAAGAAGCGATTATTATCAGAGACTCTTGTGATATTAACGTAACGTCAACAGACGTTCAGGCAGTCGCTTCAGTCATGACAGCTCTTAATGCAGCAGTCGTAACAGCCACTCTCACTTCAATCGCTGACGGAGTCATCGCTGAATTGGTCGCACAAGACTTATTGCAGCTAACAGCTAACAAACAAATCAACCGTCAAAAACTGCTCATCGAAAACTCCCGCGGCGTAAACGTGACAACAGTAGATGCCGATATCGCAGTGTTGATCTCAACAGCGACAAATACACTGGTTGCCATCTTAGTCATCACCCTGATCCTCTAAAAAGAAAAAGCAGAGCTAAAAATGCTCTGCTTTTTCTTATTTTCTCCGCATATGATGAATATATAGACGTTCACCCACACCAAGTGAGGCTCGCGTACATATGTTGTTAAAGACAAAAGTCAAATACCCTAAAAGAAGGAGCTGAAATCCATGAGCTGCGGAAAACACCATGGCCGAGATGAAAGTTGTGTATGCGATGCAGTCGAGAAGATTTTAGCAGAACAAGAGGCTGTTGAAGAACAATGCCCGACTGGATGCTATACGAATCTTTTGAGCCCGACGATTGCAGGTAAAGACACCATTCCGTTTCTCGTATTTGATAAAAAAGGCGGATTGTTCTCCACATTCGGGAACGTCGGAGGATTTGCGGATGACAGCCAGTGCTTTGAGTCCATTTTCTTTCGTGTAGAAAGACTATGCGATTGCTGCGCAACGCTTTCAGTATTGCGCCCCGTAGATGTGCACGGCGACACCCTCAGCGTCTGCCATCCTTGTGATCCTGATTTCTTCGGTTTAGAAAAAACAGAATTTTGCATTGAAGTTGATCTGAGCTGCTTCAGCGCCATTCAGTGCCTTTCACCCGAGCTTGTTAACCGGCCTGCGCCGCACAAAGAGAAAAAGCATCACGGATAGTCATTGATTCGCATCTTTCCTAAAGAAGAATCCCCTTCCAACCTTCTATTACAGATGCAATCATCAGCCCGCCCGGACTTCCGGGCGGCTGACTCTCCGCTATCGTTTAAACCGGTACCATTTAAAACGTGAAGTCAGGAGGGATATTATGAGCAAGCATACAACATACTGTGTGCGTGAAGCGGTAGAAAATATTGAAGACCTGCAAAATGCGGTTGAAGAAGATTGCCCGACAGGCTGTTATTCTAAACTTTTATCTCCGGCTTATACATTAGGCGATACAGTGCCGTTCGCCATCTTCACCTCAAAATCGAAACCGTTCACCGCATTCGGAAACGTCGGCGAACTGGATAACGGTCCGTGCTTTAATACCGTTTTTTTCAGAGTTGAAAGGGTCTGTGACGGCTGTGCCACATTAAGCCTGCTTATTGCTTTTGACGAGCATAAGCACATTCTTGATTTTACAGATAAAGACTCTCTCTGCGATGTATTCCGTTTAGAAAAAACGAACTATTGCGTTGAAGTCGATCTCCATAGCTTCTGCGCCATCAATTGCCTGAACCCGAGACTGATCAACCGCACACATTCTTAAATCAAAAAGCATAAAAATAAGCTGCCGGATGAAAGAATTCAGGCAGCTTTTTGTATGGTTAAAATCCAAGCGGATGCAGCGAGGTAATATCGTCTATTGCGAGTTCTGCCGGCGCTCCGTTGCTTGTCGTCCGCAGGAAGATCGCATTATTTTTTCTGCCGACGATTACGCCTCTGTAGGTTTTCCCGTTGGCTTCTATCAGACAAAGGGTCCGCGGCATATTATGCGGCAGCTTCGTTAAGAAATCAATTTTTTCAAGAATGGACATTCTGCTCATCGGCTTTTTCACGCGCTTTGGCGGAACCTTTTCCTCTGGGGCGGCATTGTGAACCGCTTCAGGCTCTTTTTTAGCGGCATCAGGCTCTTTTTTAGCGGCGTCGGGCTTGGCAGTGTCCTGCTCCGCTTGCGCCGGAACTTCTTGAACGGCTTCTTCTGCGCGGCTGTGCTGTTCAGGTACTTGCTTTTCTGGTTCGACAGCCACTGCTCCTTCAGGCTGAGTTTGACATTCTTCCTCCCGCTTTCCATGCATCGGCTCTTCTTCCGGCGGCTGAGACGCTTTCCTTTTTTTGATTAATATGTCCTGCATTGATGATTGCGTGTCTGAATAATCCGCCTGAACAATATACATGAGCGGTTTTTTTTCCGCGTTTCTGTTTTGTTTTGACATCTTCATCCCTCCGATTCTGTCATGTTTTATTTATATGACGGAATGATTAAAATCAGAAGAAAGAAAAAAGCAATCCCTGAAAGGGACTGCTTGTTATTTAACGTGCGGTAATATGGAATCCTGAATCAACGTGAAGATTTTCGCCCGTGATGCCTCTTGACAGGTCACTGAACAAGAATGCAGCCGTGTCGCCCACTTCTTCAGGTGTTGTCGTGCGGCGCAGAGGCGCGCGCTCTTCAATTTCTTTCAGGATGGAGTTGAAATCACTGATTCCTTTTGCAGACAGCGTACGGATCGGTCCTGCTGAAATGCTGTTGACGCGGATGTTTTCTTTTCCTAGGTCAGCGGCTAAATATCTGACGCTCGCATCAAGAGACGCTTTTGCCACGCCCATTACGTTATAGTTTGAAACGACGCGCTCTCCGCCGAGGTAAGTGAGTGTAACGATGCTTCCGCCTTCAGTCATAATCGGACGCGCCGCTTTTGCGACCGCTGTCAGAGAGTAAGAACTGATGTTATGCGCAAGCAGGAATCCTTCGCGGTTCGTATTTAAATATTCGCCGACAAGCTCTTCTTTGTTTGCGAACGCGATGCAGTGCGCAATGCCGTGAATCACGCCGACCTGCTCTTTAATGCTCGCAAAGCAAGTTTCGATCTCAGCGTCATTTGTTACATCACACGGAAGGATGATGGAATCATTTCTTTCTAATGTAGCCGCAAGGTCATGAACTGATTTTTCCAAGCGCTCTCCCGCGTAAGTGAAAATGAGGCGCGCTCCGGCTTCATGCAGCGAACGGGCGATTCCCCATGCGATACTGCGTTTATTGGCAACGCCCATCACAACGATGTTGCGGCCTTCAAGTGAGAAATTCATATGTATAAAGCCTCCTGTAATCGTCTTAAAGACATAGTTTTAGTACCTGATCTTAATTTTTATCATATCATAACCTTGTCCAGATTGAAAGCATGGGAAAAAGACCGCGGATGTTGAAGCGGTCTCTTTTTTATCTCGTCTGCAGACTGTTCCTTTTAAAGGCAAAATGATTGGTCGGGCCGTGTCCCGCTCCGATGCCGAGCGTATGTTCCACGGCTTCCCGCACAAAATTGACGGCTGTCTCAAACGCGGTCTGAATGTTTTTCCCCTTTGCCGTTTCCGCCGTCAGCGCGGCTGCGAACGTGCAGCCTGTTCCGTGGGTGTGTTTCGTGTCAATATAAGCGTGGCTGATTTGGGTAAAAGACGAACCGTCAAATAATAAATCAACGATTCTCCCCTGTTCAGGCTGATGTCCGCCTTTTATGATGACATGCTTTGCACCAAGCTTGCAAAGGCGTTCGGCCGCTTTTTTCCGGTCCTCAAACGTGCGGATTTCCATTCCCGTCAATACCTCAGCTTCCGGAACATTCGGCGTCACCGCATAGCTGCGCGGAATTAACAGCTCTTTTAACGCAGCCTGAGATTCCTCACGCAGCAGGGAAGCGCCTCCTTTGGCAATCATGACGGGGTCGGTGATGACATGATCAAGCCCGTACTGATCCGTTTTTTCCGCAATTTCCGCAATCATTTCCGCGCTCCACAGCATTCCCGTTTTTACAGCGTCAGGCCGCAAATCTTCCGCCACCGCGTCAATCTGGCTGCCCAGCGCTTCCCGGGTGAGCGGATAAATGCCGTGGACGCCCAAAGTGTTCTGGGCGGTTACCGCTGTAATGGCTGACATCCCGAAAACGCCGAGCTCCTGAAAGGTTTTGAGATCCGCCTGTATACCGGCGCCGCCTCCTGAATCTGATCCGGCAATCGTCAATGCTTTGCATATGCTCATGATGTTTTTCGCTCCTTTCGCATTATCCGATCCATTTATGATAAAAGGATTTCGCTCTGCTGATATCACTTGTGCCGTGTATTAATGCTCTGCCGTCACGAAACAGTACCATCTTGAAATTGTCTGTGCAAAACGAAATTAAATACGGGTTGGCTGAAACATCAAGCCCTGCCTGTCTGAGCTGTCCCGCAAGTTTTTGCAGATCAACCTGTTCGGAGATCCCCGTTCTGATCTGCACCGTGTTCCGCCCGCACAGAACTGCCGCTTTTGTCTGATTTTCATAGGATAAAAACGGAAATTCGTTTGTGCCGCAGCTTGGGCAATCAGCCGACTTAAGACGGGCGATGTTTATTTCTGACCGTTCATTTTTCCATAAATCAAAGGAACGGAGAACATGCTCGATAGATCCGCCCGTTAACAGCTTCAGCGCATCTGCTGCCTGAAAAACGGCCGTCTGCAATACAGCCGGGCTGATGATTCCCGCCGTATCGCATGTCATACCGCCTAAAGGCAATGTTTCAAGCAGACAGTGAAGGCACGGCGTGACACCGGGAATGACGGTAAAAGAGAGCCCGTAGCTGCCGACACAGGCGCCGTACAGAAAGGGAATCCCTTTCTGTACAGCCGCATCATTCACAATCAGTCTCGTTTCAAAGTTGTCGGCGGCATCCACGATGAGGGAGGCGCCACGAATCAATCCGGGTGCGTTTTCCGCAGTGACATCCATGACAAATCCCTCGACCTCTACATCACTATTTATAGATCGAAGCCGTTTTTCAGCCGCCGCGGCTTTCGGCATTTCCTGTCTGACATCGTCTTCGGTATAAAGCTGCTGGCGCTGGAGATTACTCCACTCCACATAATCTCTGTCAGCGATCGTTACCTTCCCGACCCCTGCTCTGACTAGCATCTCCGCACTTGCCGTCCCAAGCGCACCCGCGCCGATAATCACGGCGTGAGACGACCGGAGCTTCTCTTGGCCGGAGGGACCGATCGGCTGAAACAGCTCCTGTCTGGAATATCTGTCCGTCATACCGGAAGACCGTCTCGCGGACTGCTTGCAGTTCCGTAATCTTTCACCGGAATTCTCCCGGCTTCATAAGAAAGGCGGCCCGCTTCTACGGCAAGCTTCATCGCCCTGGCCATCTTGACCGGATCATCAGCGCCTGACACAGCGGTATTTAACAGCACGCCGTCTGCCCCGAGCTCCATCGCGTAGGCGGCGTCTTTTGAAGATCCGACGCCGGCATCGACAATGACCGGCACCTTCGCCTGTTCAATGATAAAGGAAAGATTCAGCGGATTTAAAATTCCCTGACCGGAACCGATCGGCGAAGCGCCCGGCATAATGGCATGCACTCCGAGCTCCTCAAGACGTCTTGCGAGCACGACATCGTCTGACGTATACGGAAGCACGATAAAGCCCTCTTCGAGCAGCTGTTTTGATGCTTTCAGCGTTTCAACCGGATCAGGCAAAAGTGACCGGCTGCATCCGATGACTTCTACTTTTATCATGTCACAAAGCCCTGAAGCTTTGGCAAGCCTTGCGATTCGGACCGCCTCTTCAGCCGTTGCGGCTCCGGCCGTATTCGGCAGAAGCGTGTATTTAGACAAATCAAGCTGTTCGAGAAAGTTAGGCTGAGACTCTTCAAAGATGTTCATCCGCCGCACCGCAAAGGTTAAAATATCTGATTCCGAGACAGCCACCGCCTCTTTCTGAATCTCAAAACTCGGATATTTTCCCGTTCCTAACAGCAATCTTGACTGAAACTGTTTTCCGCCTATTGTTAACATCCTCATCCGCCTCCTACAAAATGGACAATTTCTATGACATCGCGGTCACACAAACTCGTATTTTCATAATTCTTTTTTTCAATAATTTCTTTATTTCTCTCCACAACTACGATTCTTTGATCAAGCTGGTACGATTCAAGCAAATCCTGAACCGTCCCCTCTTTTCGATTCCAATCAATTTGTTTTCCGTTCAGCTGAAGGATCATATATGAACAGCCTCCTTGCGATCAATTCGAAACGCTTCTTCCCATTCCTGTTTAATCTGTCTTTCCATGATCATATCCCGCACCATTTCAGCCGTTGCCGGCGCCAACAGGATGCCGTTCCGAAAATGGCCAGCGGCGAAGATGATGCCGCTGTCTTCAGGATGCCGCCCGATAAACGGCTTTCCGTCTCTTGTTCCCGGCCTGAGCCCCGCCCAAAACCGGTCTATTTTCATATGTTCGATGGCGGGAAGCATGGTTTTCGCTTTTGCAATGACGGCCTCAATTCCTCCGATGTCAGGCGTATCGCTCCAGTCGCCCTGTTTCATCGTGGCGCCGATGACTAGCCGGCCGCTTTTTCTCGGGACGACATAACAATGATCATGGTAAAGGGTTTTGATCAGCGGGGTATCGTCATTCCACACGGAAAGGCATTCTCCTTTCACAGGAAAAAAAGGCTGTCCCAAGCCGAGCTGGCTGAAAAACCGGCCGCTCCATACACCGCTTGCAACTGCGACTTTGTCAGCATAAACATCCCCGCCGGACATTGTGATGCAGTATTCTCCGTTCACCCGTTTTACGGAGGTGACTTGTGTGTGCTCATATATGTCAGCGCCATAGCGACGCGCCCCTTTTGCATACGCTTTGCAAACATAGTACGGTTCGACATGGACATCGTCTTTTATAAAACTTGCGCCGAGAATGTCTTTTGAAGCGTAAGGCTCTTTTTCAAGGGCATCTTCCGCTGAAAGCCAAGTGACGGAAGGCAGATCATCCATCTTCCGTAGACGGGCGATATCTTCTTCGGTATACGCCAGTTTAAGCATTCCGCCGTTATGGCGCCTGATGTCAATGCCGCAAGCTTCCTCAAGCTCTTGCCCCGCCGCTTCATACAGCCTTTGACTGTGCATGGCAAAATCAAAAAACGCATCCCGGTTTTCACATTCCGCATGAGCGCCCAACATTCCGGCGGCAGCGCTTGTCGTTTTTCGGCCGACTTCTCCGGCTTCAAACAAGACAACGTTCTGCTGCGTCTTCGCCAGCTCATAAGAAATGGCGCATCCGATAATTCCGCCGCCGATCACCGCTGTATCATAGTGCTTCTTCATAATCGGCCTCCCTTACCGCGCGTGCATACCGTTTTGCCGCCTCCTCAGGATTTTCAGCTGAGAAAATACCTGACATGACGGCAATTCCGTCCGGTTTCGCCTGCTTTGTGTGTCCGATCGTCTGCAGTGTCATTCCGCCGATTGCGATGACGGGGATGGAAAGCGTGCGTTTGATCTCTGAAAGCAGGCTGATGCCTCTTGCTTCAAGTCCCTGTTTACATTCGGTTTCAAATACATGGCCGAACACCACATAATCCGCATCTTCCTTTTCAGCTTGGATGGCTTCTTTCAGCGAATGAACCGAACGTCCGATATGAAGATGGGGAAATCTGCTTCGCACCTGCTTTACGGAAAAGCTGCGGGACGGAAGCTGAACACGGTGTATATTGGCAAAAAGCGCGATATCCGCCCTGTCATTGATGATCAATTTGTCCTTATCCGCACCGCCCTTTTTCAAAAGGGACAAAAGCTGCATGATTTCTCCCGCTGTTTTATCCCGCTCACGGATATGGATAAAGCTTACTTCGCGCTGAATCGAAAGAATATCCTCGGCCAGCTCGGCAACGGGTTTGCGATTATCAGTTACCGCGTGCAGCTCCAAAAGATTCCACCTCTTTTCCGCCCTTCTCGGACCAGCCTTCTTTTTGATAGGCCATTCCCCAAAATTGATATTCATAATAGCTTGAAATCACAAAATTCTCTTTCATTTTCGCGCGGATGTCCTCTGTGCTGTTTTCAGCAATCTCGTCAAAACGGCTGATCTGTTCTTCGACTTGCTGTCTGAACCAGTCTCCGCCGTATGTACCGATCCATTTTTCATAAATCGGATGCTCCGGTTTGCACTCCTTTAAGTGTTCGCCGACTTCATAATAAAGCCAATAACAGGGCAGAAGCGCAGCTAATATTTCTCCAAAATTGCCGCTCATCACCGATCTGTACATATGAGACGTATAAGAATAGGCGGTCGGTGCCGGTTTAAATGCCGCACGCTCTTCTTCCGTAATCCCTAAAAGCTCCGTAAACTCGCGGTGCAGCGCCATTTCCGCTTCATATGTCCCTTGAGCATGGCCCGCCATCCTGCCCGTCGTAAACAAGTCTTCCGCATATGCGGCGCCGAACGCCTGAACTTTTGCAAAATGCGTCAAATAGTAGGAATCTTGCAGCACGTAATAGCTGAAACAGTCTATCGGCAGGCTTCCGTCACCGATTCCCGTTACAAACGGATGAACAAAACTTCCGTCCCACCATTCGGAAGCCGCCTGTCTGCATTCTTCAGAAAATGTCATCATGTCTTCCCCCCTGTTAAAATAAAAAAACCACTTTCCTGCATCGGAAAAGTGGTTTGGAATTTAAATGGATAAAAGGAACCCCAAAAAAATACCGCTCCACTTCCCTACGCAGGTCTGAACCTGTTCAAGTTATGAGGGTCTAAAAGTCTCACTTTTATCTCAGCCCTTATGAAGGACACCCCTAGTGGTCATACGATTAATGATTTATTTGTTATGCCTTCTATATTATCACGAATTGCAATTTGGTCAAGCTTCAAGAATTTTTCTCAGTTCCGACACGTAGTTGCGCGAGCCCGTGACGATGAGACGGTCTCCTGTTTTCAGCCGCGTGTCTCCGTGCGGAACGATGCTGTCCACACCTCTGAAAATCCGGACGAAAATCACATCGCCCATCAGCGGAAATTCCCGCAGAATGATGCCGTTATACGCCGGGTTTTCCAGATTGATCTGATATAACGAAGACTCCTCATTCGTCAGGAGGCTCATCACGCCCGGCGCTTCAATTAATGCGCGCAAGAGTGTCTTTGTAGACAGAAGGATAGAAAAAATACTGATGCCCTCTTCTTTCAGTTTTGTTTCATGCTCAACCGAGCCGACGCTTGCGATGATACGCTCAGTCCCTTTCTCTTTCGCTATTAAGGCGATTTCGGCGTTCACATCTTCATTTCCCGTCGCCACGACAAGAATATCCGTTTTGAAAATACCGTGCGACTCAAGCGTACCGGGCTCGTAATCAGAAATCGTGTCAACCGAAAAAACCGATTCCGCAAGCGTTTCCCCGGTATTTTCCTGATACACATGGACGACCCGTACTTCATATTCCTCCTCAGGCAGTTCCAGCGTAACCGGAAGTGTCATTTGGTTGGCGCCGATAAATGTAATGCGCTTTTTTTCCTGCGGCGCGCTTTGCCGTTTGTATAATTTCTTAAAGCCGATCGGCGTGATGATGCTGGCAATAACCGCAACTAAAGTCAGCGCGCCGGACATATTGGCGCTGATAATGTGGAGCCTTTCTCCGATCGTAGCCGCCGCGATAACAAGCGACAGCGTGGACGTCAGCAAAAAGCCCGAAGCAAACACGGTTCTTTTGTCATACCATTTCTTTAAATAAAACACCGGAAACATTTTGCTGATAAACAGCGCAAGCAGAAGCAGCGGAATCATCGTTAATGTTTTCGGATCTTGGAAAAGCGTCCAAATGTCCAATTTCACCCCGACCATGACGAAAAAGATCGGAATTAAAAACCCGTATCCGAATGAATCCAGCTGTTCCACCATTTCTTTATTCGGAGACAGAAGCGATACCAGAACGCCTGCCAAAAACGCGCCGAGAATATTTTCCGCCCCGAGAGATTCCGATAAAGCGACAAGCACGATAATCAGTGTGAAAATGGCCCGCGTGCCGATCTGCACGGTGCCTTTAGACATCGACTGCACAAATGAACGGTGTTTAAAGATCCTGCCGAAGAAATACAGCACGACCCCCGCGGCAAAAAGGATCAACAGAAGCCACATATTTCCGCTGTCTTCTCCGTAAAGAGAAGAAAAGAAAGCGAGCAGAATCATCGTAGCCAAGTCCGCGATAACGGCGACAAGCAGGATGATCTGGCCGATATTGGAGTTCATGATCCGTTCTTCCTTTAAAGTCGGGACCACCACACCGAGTGATATCGTCGAAATAATAAGCGTCATTAAAAATGCGTTTTGTATAAAACCAGCTAATACAAAGGCATAGGACAGCAGCAATGATAAAATAAAGATGCCGAAAAAGATAATCAGTGCGGCAGAAAACGTGTTGGGCGCTTCCTTGCCATTCGGAAGGAATTGTTTTTTCTTCCCTTTCTCAAATGAAGAAAAATCAATTTCCAAGCCGCTTAAAAACATTAAAAAGATAAAGCCGAGAACAGACAGCGTCTCCAGCCACGTATCTCCCTGAACGACAAGATTCAGGCCGCTTTTTCCGATAATAAGCCCCATGATGATCTCCGCGACGACGACGGGGATGCTGAGCTTAAACCGATGTAAAAGGAGCGGCGTCAAAAAAGCGACGATCAGAACGACGACTAAAGATGCGACTGATGTGTGTTCCATTCGTAAATACCTCCTTAAAACAAGGGTTATAAAAGCCCGCTTAAAGCGGGCGAAACCTTACTTTTTTTTAAAAACATAACGCATATTCTAACAAGGCTGAACGCGAAAAAAAAGTGATAAGGCTTTATTTCTTTAATTCTTTTTTTAATTTGTGCAAAAACAGCGTAATTAGGTATAGGAATTAGCCCCATAATAAATAAAAAACCGTTAATAAGGAGGCTGACACGAATGGCTTATGACATCATCAGCGATATACACGGATGTTATGACGAAATGATCGCGTTAATGCAAAAGCTCGGATATGAAGTCAAAGACGGAACGCCCGTTCATTCTGAAGGCAGGACGCTTGTCTTTGCGGGGGATTTAACGGACAGAGGCCCAAAATCCGTAGAAGTGATGCGTTTTGCGGCAAAAGCATATGAAAAAGGAGCCGTCCGTTATGTCCCGGGAAATCATTGCAACAAACTGTATCGTTACTTAAAAGGAAACCCCGTAAAAGTGATGCACGGACTGGAAACGACGGCAGCCGAACTGAAAGAGCTGTCTCCCGCCGACAGAACGGAAGTCTCCAGACAATTTATCCGATTATATGAGTCAGCGCCGCTTTATGACATTTTACATAATGGCGATCTCGTTGTCGCCCACGCCGGCATAAAAGCTGACGATATCGGTAAATACTCGCGTAAGGTAAAAGAATTTGTTCTGTACGGCGATATCACGGGTGAAACGTATCCAGACGGCAGGCCCGTCAGAAGAGACTGGGCCGCCGCTTATGAAGGCAAGGCATGGATTGTTTACGGCCATACCCCGGTAAAACGCCCCCGGATCGTCAACCGTACAATCAACATTGATACAGGATGCGTCTTCGGGAATCAACTGACAGGCTTTCGTTTTCCGGAGCATGAAACCGTCTCTGTGGAAAGCTCAATGCCGTATGATGCTTCACGATTTCGCGAGGATCACGGCAGGGAGGCATGAAAAAAAGCCCGAAACCGGTAAACGGTTCGGGCTTTACATATGTTCAATTAATGTTTTCATATCGTCAGGCACCGGAGCGTGAAAAACGAGCGTTTCTCCGGTCATGGGGTGTACGAATGAAAGCCGCTCACTGTGAAGAGCCTGCCGCGCAATTCCCTCATTTTTTCCGCCGTACAGTGTATCACCGACTAAAGGATGGCCGAGGTAGCTCATGTGCACCCGGATTTGATGCGTCCGCCCCGTTTCCAGCCGCAGGGCTGCAAGCGTAAACGCATGTCCCGCTTTTTCCGTTTGAAAATGCGTCACCGCTCGTTGTCCCTCCGGCGTTACCATCCGCTCAATAATACTGTCGTGTTTTCTTCCGATGGGCGCGTCCACCGTTCCTTCCTTCTGCGGCATGATGCCGTGTACGACAGCGAGATACCGCCTGCTGACAAGCCCCTTCTTCTGCGCTGCTGACAAAAGAGAATGGGAAAGCCGATGTTTGGCGATCAGCATCGCCCCCGATGTATCCCTGTCAAGGCGGGTGACAAGATGAACCGTTGATGGCACGCCGCTTTTTCGGTAGTGGCTGATCACTCCGTTAGCGATGCTTCCCGACGGATGTTCTCTTGATGGAATTGAGGAGACATACGGCTGTTTATTGACCACAAGCACATGGTCATCTTCATAAAGAATATCAAGCGGAACCGGCTCAGGCAAAAGCGTTTCACTCACATGCTCCTTCGGAAATTCAATCTTAAGCACATCTCCGTCCGCTAACACGGTGCGGACGGTTACATGCTCTCCGTTCACAAGCAGGTCTCCCCCGCCGAATTTAATGTCAGCGAGAAGCCGCTTTGAAATGCCGAGCTGCGCCGTATATTCTTTTACCGTCATGCCGGCTTCCTGGGCAGTCATGTTCTTTTGGATAAAAAAGTTGTCCAATCCGTTTCCTCTTTCTATTCGCCTTTTCCGATAAAGGAATCCTGCACCCTTTTCCAAAACGGAAAAGGACGGAATCTTGCAAATCTGACTTTTTCATTTGCCACACGGCATAGAATGGACTTGACATCCTTATGCAGCAAGGTTAAATGATCAATTGTGACTTGAAAGTCGACGTCGTTTCTCGGTTTGATGACACAGTTATGATGATCGGGAAGCAAAAGCGGCGAGCCGACAGTCCTGAACACTCTGTTGTTGATGGATGCCATTTCCGCAAGCTGAATCGCCCTGATGGAAGGGTGGATGATTGCGCCGCCTAACGCCTTATTATAAGCCGTGCTTC
This sequence comes from Bacillus sp. ChL18, assembly GCF_026241425.1. NCBI lineage: Bacteria > Bacillati > Bacillota > Bacilli > Caryophanales > Bacillaceae > Bacillus > Bacillus sp. ChL18. The sequence continues at coordinate 1,925,028 of NZ_JAPHWE010000001.1, forward strand.
CGGAAGGTGTGGACAGACATAAACCGTCTCCCCTGAACGTTTCAAACAGCTGGCCTTTAATTTCCACGTCAGCGACGAGACTGCCTTCTATGCTTTTGATCGTACATTCGTTCAAAGCCAGATACCGCTCCTCACGCTCTTCATCATGATAAGTGACAATCACCTCAAGAAGGGGATACTCCACGGTATGATACGGCGTTTTGGCAATGGCCAGAACGAGCTTTTCTATCTCCTGCGGAACCCAATCGGCATAAAAACCCAAATGCCCCGTGTGAACTCCGACAAACGCCGTTTTATCGAGACGGTCGCTGTACCTGTGAAATGCGTAAAGAAGTGTTCCGTCACCGCCGACGGAAATAACGATTTCCGGCTCTTTTTCATCCAAGGTCATATCAAAATCGAGTAAATACGCCTGTATTTTGCTTTTCAGTGTATCTGAAACCTCGTCTCCTTTTGAAGAAACGGCAAATTTCATGCCATTCCCCTCCTTTCCTACTGGTGGTCTCCCGCTTTTTTCTTTCGCGAGAACGCGGCTTGGGCTTCCTGGATTTCTCCGCGGATTTCTGACATTTCTTCATCGAGCCGTGATGCGGCTTCTGAGGCCCGCTGCAGCCTCAGCTTTACTTTTTCGGGAATGTTCCCGCTGTATTTGTAATTCAGTGAATGCTCAATGGTTGCCCAAAAGTTCATGGCAAGCGTCCGAATCTGTATTTCCACAAGAACGTGCTTTTCTCCGGACGTTGTTTGTAAAGGATATAAAACGACAAGGTGGTAAGACCGATATCCGCTTTCCTTATGCTCTGCTATGTAATCCCGCTTATCGACAACGGTAAAATCTTTTCTGGCAAACAGCATATTTTTGACGATCTGGATATCATCGACAAATTGGCACATAATACGCAGCCCCGCGATATCCTGCATCGTTTCAATCTGATGAAGCGGTATGCTTTTTCGTCTCGCTTTTTCAAGTATGCTCGCCACCGGCTTCACGCGGCCTGTCACAAACTCAATCGGTGAGTGGTCATCTTCATACTCATAAAGGGTTCTGACGCCTTTCAGCTTCACCTTTAATTCTTCAACAGCCTGGCGGTATGGCGCTAGAAATTGCTCCCATTGTTTGTCATCCATCGTACATCCCCCAATTCCGAACCTGTTCTAAAGAAATACGCTTTTCACTTTTTCTTCCATATCTCCGTAGTTTGCATTATCTTTAATATTTTCAAGAAGATAATCGAGTTCTTCATGCAGCCCTGAAAGTTCAACCGTTTTTCCGCCGGCCTCAAGGACCGCCGGTTTTCTTTGGTCTAAGGCTTCTTTCAGATCCGGCCAGATATGTTCTTTTATAATGACATATTCAAAAGAGTCAGCTGATTCAAGTATGTATACAAAAGCAAAGTGATCGGAATCAACAAGCATTTGACCTGAGGCTTTGCGTTCCGCTCCGCTTAAGTCCTCTCCGCACTTCAAGCGGAGCGCGTCTTCTGTTAATGATGCATTTTGGATTTCAATTCTCTTTTGCATAATGTTCTCCTTTTTTAACAAAGTACAGCATTTATTTTATCATATCAAGGTCGATATTGATAAACGTAACCTCTAAAGAGATAATGGGAATTATACAATTTTTCGTCCTGAAAGGAAGACTGTCATGACCCAAGAAATAGAAATTGAATTCAAAAACCTGCTGACAAAATCAGAATTTCTGAAGCTGAGTGAAGCACTCTGCATGAAAGAACATGATTTTAAACAGCAGGTCAATCATTATTTCGACACGAAAGATTTTTCCCTGAAACAAAAAAAATCAGCACTCCGCATCCGAGAAAAAGACGGCGCGTTCGTTCTGACGTTAAAAGAGCCTGCCGCGGTCGGTCTGCTGGAAACCCACCAAGAGCTTGCGGCACCTGATCTTGACGTCTTCAAGATCCCGGAAGGCTCCGTCAAACGTCAGCTGGAAGGTCTCGGAATCAACTCAGAACACATTTGCTATTTCGGGACGCTGTCGACCGCACGCGCGGAAAAAGAATCAGAAAAAGGCTTAATCATTTTAGATCACAGCCGATATTTAGAGAAAGAAGACTTTGAATTGGAATTCGAAGCTGCTGATTGGGATGAAGGAAAACGGGCGTTTGAACAATTGCTCAAGCAATTCGGCATCCCAGAGCGGATCACGAAAAATAAAATCCAGCGTTTTTATGAACAGAAACAAAAAAAGGTGGAATGACACAGTGAATATAACGAATTGGGCGGCCCTTCTCCAGCTGCAATCAATGGCGCTGCAATCAATCTCTCATACAAGCACGGCTTCAGGCGGACAATCTTCAGAAAGCCCGCTTGCCAATTTCAGCGCGCTTCTCAGCCAGTATACGGACACAGCCGTCCGGCAGCAGCCGGAATCAGGAATTTTAAACGGTGTGCGGACCGCTCACGCTTCATATTCACCGAGAATTCCCGTTTCATCCGGCTCCGCGGCTGCTTCACAGACCGCTTCCCCGGGCATAAAGTCTCCGGATGCGGCTTCTGATATCAGCACCGGAAACTTTTCAATAGACAGCGCCATTCAGAAAGCGGCCGAAAAATACGGAGTGGACGAAAAGCTGATCCGCGCGGTTATTAAACAGGAATCAGGCTTTAATCCGAAAGCGGTCAGCGGTGCGGGGGCAATGGGACTGATGCAGCTCATGCCTTCCACGGCAGAATCACTCGGGGTGTCAAACCCGCTTGATCCCGTCCAGAACGCTGAGGGCGGCACAAAGTACTTAAAGCAGATGCTCACGAAATACGACGGAAATGTATCTCTGGCGTTAGCCGCCTACAACGCAGGCCCCGGCAACGTAGATCGGTACGGAGGCATTCCGCCGTTTAAGGAAACACAGCAATATGTTAAAAACATAACCAAACAGTATTACGCGTAAACCAGAGAGGCTTCCTTCGCCCTCTGGTTTTTTTGCGGAGTGAAATCTTACACATGAATGAAGGCATGTGATATGATATGAAATACAAGCGCCTGACAGAAAGGCACTTTGTTTGTAGAAATAAAATGTTATTGCTAAAATATACAGTAACTGAAGATAGTAAAACTGAAAGATAAATTCGCAATGGGAATTATGATTCCTATTAGCCATATAAAGGAGTAGTCAACATGGGACAATCGTTTAACGCACCATATGAAGCGATTGGAGAGGAACTTCTATCGCAACTTGTTGATACTTTTTATGAGCGTGTCTCGTCTCATCCCTTGCTGAAGCCGATATTTCCAAGTGATTTGACTGAAACGGCCAGAAAACAAAAGCAATTTTTAACCCAGTATTTGGGCGGACCTCCTCTTTATACTGAAGAGCACGGACATCCCATGCTCAGGGCAAGGCATCTCCCCTTTCCGATTACGGACGAGAGGGCTGATGCGTGGCTAAGCTGTATGAGCAAAGCGATGGATGATGTCGGGCTGGAGGGCGATATTCGTGAATTTCTGTACGGGCGTCTGGAACTAACGGCCAGGCATATGGTAAACCAGTCAGAAGCGGAGGATCGATCATATTGACGAATTATCAGCATGAGCAATACTTCGCCCATTGCCACGGACATCCAAAAAAACCGCTCGAAATTTACATGTTTGTCGACCCTTTATGTCCTGAATGCTGGTCGCTGGAGCCCGCCATAAAAAAATTAAAAATCAAATACGGACGTTTTTTTACGCTGCGGATCATTGTTTCCGCGAGCATTACATCGCTGAATAAGCAAAAGCGGAAAAAACACCTTCTTGCCGAAGCTTGGGAAAAAATTGCGAACCGTTCCGGGATGCCCTGTGACGGAAGCCTTTGGCTTGAGCAAGATCAGCCTCTTTCATCGCCCTACCTTGCCGCACTCGCTTTAAAAGCGGCCGAACTGCAGGGAAGAAAAGCGGGCATTCTGTTTCTCCGCAACATGCAGGAAAGCCTGTTTGTTTCCAAGCAGAATATTACGGATGAAGACGTTCTTTTAGAAATTGCCGAAAAGACGAAATTGGATGTTGAAGAATTCAAGCGTGACCTCCATTCGCAAAGCGCGGTAAAAGCGCTTCAGTGCGATATGAAAATCGCGGCGGAAATGGACGTCACCGTCAACCCGACATTGACGTTCTTTAACAGCCTGCATGATGATGAAGGGCTGAAGGTCCCCGGCAACTATTCTTATGACGTATACGAAGAGATCTTATTCGAAATGCTCGGGGATGAACCGAAGCCTTCTGAAACGCCGCCTTTGGAATGTTTCATTGAATATTTCCGGTTTGTCGCATCGAAAGAAATCGCACTCGTTTATGATTTGAGTCTAGAAGAAGTTGAAAAAGAAATGAAAAAACTGGCATTCGCCAAAAAGGTCGCCAGAGTGGAAGCAAAGCACGGTCTGTTTTGGAAGTCTCTTTCCGGCACCCAGGAGGATGTCACCTGTTGTGATCATTAAAAAAAGCTGATTCCTTACGGAGCCGGCTTTTTTTGTGCAAATAAAGAAACCGCGCCGGGATAAGCGCGGTTTCATATGTCTTAACGACAACAAAGGGGATGGGAGAAATTTTTCACGGTCAAACAAAGGGGTAATGTTTGTTTGTGATCAATTTCACATCCTTATCATATCAAATCTTGTCGAGTTTTGACAAGCCATAAGATTAATGTTCATATTTTTGTCACAAAACATAACTGACTGCTTGTTTTCATAGAATATATCAATGAAAAACAAGGAGGGAAATCAATGCTCCGCACCGTATTGATCATCGGAATGATTGTGTTTTTCTTCTTTTTAAACCTGCTGGCCATGATGCATATGCTGCCGATTTACATTACATCTCCCCTGCTGTTTCTGTCCATATTGTTTGCCTTGTACCGGCTGAACCATAGAAAAACGTTTAAAGGGTTTTAGAAAAAGCCTGCGCATCTTATGCACAGGCTTTTTTGAATTACGAAGGGTTCACTTTCGAAAGAAGCTCTTCCATTTCATTCAGTTTCTCTTCAAACATTTTGCAGGCCGCCTCGATCGGTTCAGGCGATGTCATATCGACTCCCGCTTTTTTCAGTATGTCGATCGGATATTCCGAGCTTCCCGCTTTTAAGAATTCGGTATAGCGCTCCACCGCAGGCTTGCCTTCTTTTAAGATCTGGCTGCTCAGCGCTTGGGCCGCACTGTAGCCTGTCGCATATTGATACACATAATAATTGTAATAGAAATGCGGAATTCTTGACCATTCCAGACTGATTTCTTTATCAATCACCATGTTGTCACCGAAATACTTTTTATTCAGATCATAATAAAGTTCGTTCAGCAGTTCAGGCGTCAGCGGCTCGCCTTCCTGCGCTTTCGTATGAATCAGATGCTCAAATTCAGCGAACATCGTCTGTCTGAACACTGTGCCTCTGAATCCTTCAAGCATGTGGTTGAGCAGGTACAGACGCTGTTTTTCATCCTTTAAGCTGTTCAGCATATATTCACCGAGCAGCGCTTCATTAGTCGTTGAAGCGACTTCAGCGACAAAAATGCTGTAGTTACCGTACGGATACGGCTGATATTTTCTCGTATAGTAGCTGTGCACGGAATGGCCGAACTCGTGAACGAGCGTAAACAGATTATTAACATTATCATGCCAGTTCATCAAGATGTACGGATTCGTGCCGTATGTACCGGACGAATAAGCACCGCTGCGTTTTCCTTTGTTTTCGTATACATCGACCCAGCGGTTTTCAAGTCCTTCTTTTAAAATAGACGCGTATTCCTCGCCCAGCGGAGCAAGTCCTTTGAGCATATAATCTTTCGCTTCCTCATATGTGACCTTCATTCCCGAATCTTTTACAAGGGGTGTGTAAAGGTCATAAATATGGACTTCATCAAGGCCGAGCACCTTTTTCCGCAGGTCAATGTAACGGTGTAATAACGGAAGATGTTTATTGATCGTTTTAATAAGGTTATCGTAAACTTCTTCAGGGATGCTGTTATTGGATAAAGCCGCTTCCCGTGCTGATTTATATTTTTTCACACGGGCATAAAAATTATCTTTTTTCACAGTGCCGCTGAGTGTAGTCGCCATCGTGTTTTTATACTGTCCGTATGTTTTATATACAGCTTCAAATGCGTTTTTGCGGACTTCACGATTGCTGCTTTCCAGGAAATTAATAAAGTTGCCGTGTGTGATTTGAGTTTCCTTGCCGTTTTCATCTTTAATCGACGGAAACGTAATATCGGCGTTATTTAAAACGCTGAATGTATTGGAAGGCGACGACAGCGCTTCAGAGGCTTCCGCAAGCAGGGCCTCTTCTTGTTCGCTCAGCACGTGCGGACGCTGTTTTGTAATTTCTTCAATTGCATGGGAGTAAAGCTTAAGCTCCTCTTTTTCCAGAATAAACTGGTGCAGCTTGTCCTCCTGAATCGCCAGAATTTCCGGTTCAATGTAAGCAGTCGCGCTGGCAGCCTGAGAATACAGGCTTGCGGCTTTATCGTTCAGCCCTTGGTAGAAAGAATTTCCCGTATCCTGGTCTGAGCGCATATGCGCGTATGCATAAAGTTTCCCAAGGCGGTTCGTCACTTCATCCTGTGCCGTAAGCGCAGCGTATAAATTATCAGCCGAATGAGCAAGCGTGCCTTTAAAAGAAGATAAATTCGGGATTAATTCTTTAACTGCTTGAAATTCTTTATTCCAGGCCTCATCACTAGGAAAAATATCCTCTAGTCTCCATGTATGCTCTGCCTTTACTTCACTTCTGTCAGGCAGCTGTGCTGCTTTATTTTCCTCAGTCATGGTGATCCCCCTCGTTTTCTTTACTTCAAGCCAATTGAAAAAACGATTGTTTCTCCAAAAACTTGTGTTGTGATTATCTTCCGGCTTTTCACTGCCTTTTGTCAAATCATATGCGGCATATAAGAGCGAGCATACCAATAATACAGTGAAAAAACGAAAACAAACTGCTTGTACGCCCCTCACATTCGCCACCACCTTGACGTTAGGGTGAACGAAATGAAGCATTCTCATTCCCCAAAAAAGAGCAGATCCCGCCGGCGCAGCTCTTCTGCCGTTTGAGGGAGCTTCCGTTGAGATGAGGGCATATATACTTCATTCTCAATTTCCCTTAAAAAATCCTGCAAGCATAAGAAATCAGCATATTGTTTTACCGCCATTCTGATAAGGCTATCTTGTGAACCATACCGCATCCGGATCTCCTTATGCCTGATTTTTTGCCGTAAATCATGAACCATGCCGGATAATCGGATCGGCGCGCCTTTTTTAGAAAGTTCCGCAAGCCGTAAGTATAAATGGCCCTGCCACACAAAAACGGGACTTGCAAACACAAAGCCCGCTGAAACGGGAATAAACACTTCAGATGGGAGAAATGGAAATGCAACCTGATGTCTTTCGTAAAAAAGACGCCGGATAAGACCGGCATCTTCTGATAAAAACCGCCCGCTTTTGTTGCGGAAACCGGCTACGGCACGTCCCCACGAGGGAAGTCTGACGCTGTGCCGCCCTTCCGGATGACAAATGTCTTTCAGGTTTGCTTTGTGAAGAGGGATTGCGGTTAAGCCGGCATAAGAATAGCCGGTGTAAAATGGAGTGATGGAATGCAGCCTGTAAAAGGAGCGGGCGTCGGGGCAGTAAAACAGTAAGGAGGAAAATGAATGGACTTCAAAGAACTGCCAGTGAAAAGCAGAAAGCCGGAAAAATTGCGCGGCCATCCGTTTTAACCGTTTTGCCCCGATGATCCAGACCGGCCGGTACCCGGCGTTTTTCAGGCCTGCCGTCCGGCTCTTTAAAGAGTCCGCCGAAAGGTTCGCACATTGAAATTCAAAAGCCACCCTCTCTTCTCCGCTTTCTGCCGTCAAGTCAGGCCGCTGTCCAGCGGAAGTCAGATACGGTTCCAGGCTGACGCTGCACCCTTGTGTCTTCAGCCAGAGAAAAAGCTGCCTTTTTCCTTCCAGATGGTATTCGCTTTCAGGTTCGGATTCCCCGGGACACAGCCTGCTTTTTTTATGAGCGAAGTGCGGCAGTTTCTCCCGTCCCAGTTTGATATCAAGCTCACTTTTGCAAACGGGGCAGAACCAGCGTTTCTTTCTCAGCTCCGCCGCTTTTTCCTTTGAATAGCTTCCGGCCAGCTGAATGAGCCGTCCGTCGGCAGTCACAGCACTGAACATGTTGCATCTTCTCCTTTCCTGAATCTTGTTGTATTCAGCAGGAAGAAGATATAATCCTGTTTGCGGATGAGAGCCGTTATACGATTTTCAGCCGTTCATCCTGTCATTCAGAACAAAAAAAACCGATTTCTGCTGAGAGAAATCGGTTTGTTATGATGCAAAGTGTTTTTTTATTGTATATAACGCATGATCAGCGATCACCAATTTGCCGTATTCTTCAAGACGGTGAATGCTGACTGATGATTCGTGCGCGTACTCCAACAGGATGCTTAGCTGATTTTCAACCTCTTCATCAGTTTGCTCATAAAAATCTGCATATAAATAATATCGGTCTTCAAACGAATACAGGGTCGTTTTAATTCCGTTAAGATTCAATTTTGATAGCGAGATGAGATCCTCAAAATCATCGAACCGCAAAGTGAACTGAAGCTTTTGCTCCTTATCTTCCCGGTTCTCGGCCTGCTCTTCTTTCTGGAAATCATCAAGTAAAGCATCGAGATTTTCATCTGCCGGCTCTTGTTTTTTATCTTCCGGGATCGGCAGTTCGAGTTTTTGTCCGTCCTTGGAAAGCTGGGCTTTTGTTACGATTATTTCCAGTCCTTTGTCCAATGCCTGAACCTGAATCCAAAGAGGACCCTCGACAGCGAATTCCTCTTCATCATGCACTTCATCCATGACTTCCCAGAACAGTTCTTCACTGCGCTCGCGATTGTACCAGATTTCTTCTCTGTCAAAACCGCGATCTTCAATATCACCATAAGACATATAAAATTTTACAGTATGCTCATTAATTCTTTCTATTTCCATTTTGCCAACCTTCCCTTCTTTATAAGATGTTGAAGGGACATCTAAGCTCCCGATGAATAGTACTTTACTACACTTTACCCATTCCGTCCACATCTTAACCTTATAGAAGACAGCGCAAATTCTTTATATTTCTATTTTATGATAAAACAGTTATAAAAGAAATAAAAAAGCATTTTCACACCGAAAAACAGGCTTTCTCCCGGTTCCCATCATAAATAGCGCACTGCTTCATATATTAGCTGTACAAGCAATCGATCTATAAGCGAGGTGTTCCCATGCCGCACGATTACCTGCTGTCCCTTCTGCTTATTATCGGGATTGACCTTATTCTCGGCGGTGACAATGCCGTCGTCATCGCGATGGCCAGCCGGAATCTGGCCCATAAACAAAGACAGCAAGCGATCATCTTCGGAACATTTATCGCAGTCGTCTTGAGAATCGTTCTGACGAGCGCTGCGGTCTATTTATTGAATGTTCCTTTTTTGCAATGCGCAGGCGGGGTATTTTTATTGTATCTCGGCTATCAGCTTCTGATTGAGAAGAAAGATGCGCAGCATGTGAAAAGCAGTTCTTCTCTTTGGAAAGCCATCCGCACAATTGTTCTGGCTGATATCTTTATGTCGCTTGACAATGTCATCGCAGTAGCCGGCGCTTCTCACGGTGAGCTGACACTTGTAGTGATCGGTCTCTTCATCTCGGTGCCGATTATCATTTGGGGCAGCAAGCTCGTTCATGCCGCCATGGAAAAAATGCCTTTATTGATGTATGCCGGGAGCTGTCTTCTCGCATTTACCGGCGGTGAAATGATTGCCAGAGACAGCAAGCTGTCATTTTTCATGGCTGAACACGGCATTATACAAATGATGCTGCCGATTTTGACCGTCGTATTTGTTATCCTCGCCAGTATGATTTACCAGCAGACTGAAAAATAAAAAAAGCCCAAACCGCGATGGTTTTGGGCTTTTTCCATGCTTATCGTAAGCTTATATCAGTTGGCAAGACGCTGTGCTTCTCTTAATTGGAAAGAACGCACTTTTCTTGGCAGGAATCGTCTGATTTCATCTTCGTTATAGCCGACTTGCAGACGTTTTTCATCAATGATGATCGGACGGCGGAGCAGTCCCGGATGCTCATTGATTAAAGTATATAAGTCTTGAAGCGGCATAGATTCAACATTTACGTTCAGTTTCTGGAATACTTTAGAACGGGTAGAGATAATTTCATCCGTACCGTCTTCAGTCATACGCAGAATCTGCTTGATCTCATCAATTGATAACGGCTCGGAGAAAATGTTTCTCTCTACAAACGGAATCTCGTGCTCTTCAAGCCAAGCTCTTGCTTTTCTGCATGACGTACAGCTAGGTGATGTGTATAATGTAACCATTAATCTTCACTCCTCTAATTAGTAGGATGAACATGTTTGTATTCTCAAATTGAAATGACTTTAAAAAAGGAATCTTTATAGGTATTATACTATAAAAAAGTAAGTGTGAACAGTCTCCTGAGAAAAAAATGTGTCAATCCGGCAAATTTACGGCTGGCGGATGTTTCCCCATTCTCAATTAGCTCAGCTGATCGAAAATGTTTTTTCGTTTTTTCTCATCAATGACTTTGAGAACTTCATCCGTTTTTTCGTATGATTCTCCGTACCATTTTTCATCTTTATAAGTGTGAATGTTTTCATATGTCTGTTTCATTGCTTCAAACATTTCTTCTTCTGATTCCGTCTTAGGTGACCAGTACAGAATCTCCATTTTGTTCACTTCATTCGTAGCCAATGACCGGCGCCGATACCCGATTGACTGCGCGTGCTTGAAATGCTCTCTTTGATAAAAACGCAAGCGTTTCTGTGTATCCGTGTCATCCTCGTCAACAGGCTCCACCTCAAGCAGAATCGGCTTGTTTTTCTTTTTCAGCCTGCCGATCAGCTTGCTTCCGAGGCCTTGTCCTCTGGATTTCTTTGACACAAACAGGTAATCAATAAAGATGAAAGAGTCAAATTCCGCATACATCAGCACGTGGTACTGCCCCTCTTCTTTATGATAAACATCGCTTTGCTCCTTTAACAGAGCTTCCATATGCGCTTTTGATTTCATTTCTTCAATCGGAAAATATTCACTCAGCTTTTCGTACCAGTTCATTCATTTGCTCCTTATGGGTTCGTTGTCTTCACACTTTTAGATATACCCCATTTCCGATTGTTTAAACAATCTTACATCTATTAAGACGTGTGATCCTTTAACATGGTTTCAATTTTTTTAAAATGGTGTGTAATCGACGTTTTTGGTATAGCGGTTTGCCGCGTCCCACAATAAAAATTCGTCAATTCCTTCGTCATGCAGCGCCTTAACCTGGTCTTCCACCTGGCGTTTCCCGTACTTTTGATAATTTCCGTTTCCGAGATATGATGCCGTGAAGTCCTGAAGCCACGGACGCGATACAGGCGGGTGTTTCAGCTTAGACAGTTTTTTATTTTCCACCTTCGCGTATTCTTTGACGACTTTGTAAGGCTCAAGATCCGGTTTATCAATGCCGAAATAGCTTGTCCAATGACTCGGATAAATCATGGATGAAATGACATCGACCTGTTCTGAAATTTTGCTGAAATTCTGGCCGATCCCAGGCGCTTCCGGCAGCGTGGCTGAATAGCCGAAAATATCAACCGACACATCCGCGCCGTACGGCTTGAGTTTTTTCTTCGCATAACCGACAAAATCGGTGACGGCGTGAACGCGTTTTTGCACATTGCTGTCTGCTGTTTTTCCGTAATCGCCGTGACCGTATGTCAGTTCGTCATCACGTTTTTCAAATCCTTCAGGAAAACGGACATAATCAAACTGAATTTCTTGAAAACCCATCTTTACGGCTTGTTTTGCAATCTTTACATTGTAATCCCATACTTCTTTCATAAACGGATTGACGAACGATTCGCCGCGGCCGTTTTTCCAGACACTTCCGTTTTTTTCTTTAAAGGACCACTCCGGCTTTTTGTTCGCGAGTTCGCTGTCTTTAAATACGACAATACGCGCAATCGGATAGATCTTTTTTTCCTCCAGCTTTTTCATCATCTTTTTTGAGTCTTTGATGTACGGCTTGGCGATTTCGGCATACTCAGAATGGCCGTCCGGCTTAAAGGTGAGGTTTCCGTTGTCATCCTTGACATCAATCACCATTGTATTGAGTTCCGTTTTGTCCACAAAGTCTGTCAGCTCCCCGAATTTGCTTCCTCCCGCTGAATGCCCTGTGACGTAAATGCCCCGCACCTTATCAGGATGTGAAAAATGCAGCCCTGACGGATAAGCGAACCGTGCATTTGATTTCGGCAGTTCTTTTTCGGCCAGCGCTATTTTTACAAGCGGCTGCTCCTCTTTCACAGCGGCGTGAGCCGGATAAGCGGCTGCACTGATAAACAGTCCCGCACAAATGGCGCACAAAATGGTTTTCATACTGATCTCCCCCTTTTTTTCCATTATAGAAAAACGGGAGCAGGCTTAATAAACTTGAATGTGCGCAAAAAAATCCTCCAAGACTGAGTCTTGGAGGATGATAGGTTTATAGGTAGGTTTTAAATTCATCTTCACTGCACATGACAAAGTGTCCCGGTTTCACTTCTCTGAATTCCATCTTTTCTCCGTCTTGCAGCTGATGAATGGACGGATCGTATTTCTTTCGCGTGCGATTTCTTTCATAGTCCGGATCAGGGAGCGGGATAGCGGACAGCAATGATTTCGTGTATGGGTGAAGCGGGTTTTCGTAAAGCTCATCCGCCGGCGCAAGCTCCACCAATTTTCCGAAATACATGACGCCGATGCGGTCGCTGATGTATTTGACCATTGATAAATCATGGGCGATAAACAGGTAAGTGAGCCCTTTTTCTTTCTGCAATTCTTTCATTAAATTGACGACTTGCGCCTGAATGGAGACATCAAGCGCCGAAATCGGTTCGTCCGCGATGATAAACTCCGGATCAACCGCCAGCGCTCTGGCGATTCCGATACGCTGTCTCTGTCCGCCCGAAAATTCATGCGGGTAGCGGTTGGCGTGCTCTTTATTTAAACCGACCGTTTCCAGCAGTTCGTGAACCCGCTGCATCCGCTCTTTTTTCGTTTTTGCCAGGCGGTGAATATCTATTCCCTCGGCAATAATGTCGGCGACTGTCATTCTCGGATTTAAAGATGCGTACGGATCCTGGAAAATCATCTGCATTTTCCGGTTAAACTCCAGCAGTTTCTTGCGGGATTTTTTCCCGTGGACATTTTCCCCGTTAAAGAGAACTTCCCCGCCGGTTGCCTCATACAGCCGGATAATACTGCGGCCCGTCGTTGATTTACCGCAGCCCGATTCTCCGACAAGGCCGAGCGTTTCGCCTTTATAAATATCAAATGACAAATCATCTACGGCTTTTACCGTTCCTTTTTGCGTGAAAAAATGCTGTTTTAAATGTTTGATTTCGAGTAGTTTCTCAGTCATTTTTTTCACCTTCCTTCATTAAAACAGGATGCTGATACGTATTCGGAAGCTGACGGATTTTAGTCTTCACCGCTTCAGGCGGCTCGACCTTAGGCGCATCAGGATGCAGAAGCCACGATTTCACAAAATGCGTATCAGACACTTTATACATCGGCGGTTCCTGTTCAAAGTCAATTTTCATCGCATATGAGCTGCGGAGCGCAAATGCATCCCCTTTCGGAGGATTCGTCAGATCAGGCGGTGTGCCCGGGATGGCCGTCAGTTTTTCCTGATCGGTGCTGTCCAGGCTAGGCATTGAGGCAAGCAGTCCCCACGTATACGGATGGCGCGGATCATAAAAGATTTCATCCACCGTGCCCGATTCGACGACCTGACCTGCGTACATGACGGCGACCCGGTCGGCGACATTGGCGACAACGCCGAGATCATGCGTGATAAAAATGATAGACGTATCAATTTTCTTTTGCAGATCTTTCATCAGCTCAAGGATCTGTGCCTGAATCGTCACATCAAGCGCCGTTGTCGGTTCATCGGCAATTAACAGTTTCGGATTTGCCGCAAGCGCCATCGCGATGACGACACGCTGTCTCATCCCGCCTGAAAATTCATGGGGGAATTGGCCGATTCGTTTTTCGGGCATCGGAATTCCGACGAGATCAAGCAGCTCTATGGCGCGCTTTTTCGCCGCTTCACTTGAGATTTTTTCATGTTTGAAAAGCACTTCCGTAATTTGTTTGCCGACTCTCATCGTCGGGTTCAGAGAGGTCATCGGATCTTGGAAAATCATTCCGATGTCCTTTCCTCTGATAGCCTGCATTTCTTTTTCAGACATCGGCACGATATCGCGTCCGTCAAAAAGAATCTGTCCTCTTTTAAAGTAGCCCGGCGGCATCGGGATCAGTTTCATAATCGCTTGGGAGGTCACACTTTTTCCGGAACCCGACTCCCCCACGATCGCAAGCGTCTCTCCTTTATTCAAATGGAAATTCACGCCGCGGATTGCCTGTACCTCTCCGCCGTATGTTTTAAATGAAATGGCTAAGTCTTTTACTTCTAGCAAGCGTGTCACTCATATCACTCCTTATTTGCGTAACTTAGGATCCAGCGCGTCTCTTAACCCGTCGCCGACAACGTTAAAGCCGAACATCGCCAGGCAGATAAAGCCGGCAGGGAAGAACAAGCGCCAAGGGTAATAGGTTAATGCAGGCAATCCGTCTGAGGCCATCGTTCCCCAGCTCGCAAGCGGCGCAGGTACGCCGAGGCCCAAATAACTTAAAAACGCTTCTGTAAAAATCGCCGTCGGAACCGTCAGTGTCATCGTTACGAGGATAGAGCCCATCGCGTTCGGAACGATATGCTTAAACAAAAGCCGGCCGGTTTTGGCGCCAAGTGTCTGTGAAGCAAGCACATACTCCTGATTCTTTAATTGCAGCACCTGTCCGCGGACGATCCTCGCCATATTGATCCAGCCCGTGATCGTCATGGCGACGATAATGGTCAGCAATCCTTTCGGCAGGACAACCATCAGCAAAATAACCATTAATAATGAAGGAACAGCCCACAGAATGTCGGCGATGCGCATCATCACTTCATCTGTGCGTCCGCCGCGGAATCCGGAAATGCTGCCCCAGATTACGCCGATTAATAAATCAAGCACGGCAGCTGCGACACCGATAAAGATGGAAATCCGCGCGCCCACCCATGTCCGGACGAATATATCCCTTCCAAGGTCATCCGTGCCGAACCAATGATCTTTCGACGGCGCTTTATCCGCATTTAATAGATTGGTAGTGGCATAATCATACCTTGAAAAGACAGGCGCAAAAATCGCCATCAGAATAATAAGAACGATCAGTACGAACCCGACCATCGCAAGCTTATTGCTGCGGAAGCGGAGCATGGCGTCTTTCCAGAGGGAAAGGCTTTTTTTATTTATTTTTTCGGCATCGCCGGCATTAGCTGAAGCTGGTTCAAACATATTTTTAGGAATGTTCTGCATGGTCTAGGCTCCTTTCTTTGCTTTGGAAAGCTTGATTCTCGGATCGATTAATCCGTACAGCACGTCTACAATTAATACGCATAAAAGCAGGAGCACGCTGAAGAACACGGTAACTCCCATAATGACCGTATAATCACGGTTTGTAATGCTGTTTACAAAATGCGCGCCTAAACCGGGAATTCCGAAAATGGATTCAATGATGAAACTTCCCGTTAAAATGGATGCCGCCATCGGCCCCATATATGTCACGACCGGCAAAAGCGCGTTTCGAAGCGCATGGCGCACGGTGACTGACGGACGGGAAAGTCCTTTAGCTTTTGCAGTCCGTATGTAATCGCTGTTTAACACTTCAATCATGCTTGAACGGGAGAGTCTGGCAATGAACGCCATCGGCATGGAAGCGAGCGCAATAGAGGGCAGAAAGGTGTATGCCCAGGATTCCCACCCTGCGACCGGGAACAGTTCTAATTTAATTGAGAAAATATATTGCAAAATCGTCGCCAATATAAAGCTCGGAACTGAGATCCCAAAGATCGTTAAAATCGCAATGGTATAATCCTGCCATTTATTATGGTACAGGGCAGCAAGCACCCCGAAAAGCACACCGAACGCTAAAGCGAGGAGAATAGCTTCTGCACCGAGAGTGAATGAGACGGGGAAGCCTGAATTGATTAAATCATTAACACTTTGGCCTTTATATTTAAAAGAAGGTCCGAAGTCCCACATCGCCACAGATTTTAAGTAGCTGGCATATTGAACGAAAAGAGGCTTGTCCAGGCCATAGTGTTCGTTTAAGTTTGCCTCAATTTCAGGCGGCAGCTTTCTTTCGCCGGAAAATGGTCCGCCCGGCGCTGCCTGCATTAAGAAGAATGTGGCGGTCACAATCACAAACAATGTGATGATCATGTAAATGAATCGTTTACCGATATATTTCAGCAAGGTGAACACCTCCATGTTTTTTACAATTTTATACGTAATCAGTAAGAAAGGTATATGGGGACATCCTCCCCATATACCTTGGGCCTTTTGTTTTCAGAACCGTCTTTTATTCAAAAGAAGCGTTTCTGAAGTAAACTTCGCCTGTTCCTGTCAAGATCACATTTTTGAGGTTTTTATCCTGCACCCAAGGATCCGTATAGAAATAAACTGGCGCGACCGGCATTGCGTCAATAAAGATCTTTTCTGCTTTTTTCAGCTCTTCGATACGTTTATCCGGATCCGTTTCAAGCTGAGATTGGTTCAGCAGCTTTTTAAACTCAGGATCTTCCCATCCGGTATCATTGTTTCCGCCTTCTTTATCACGGAACAATTCAAGGAAGTTGATCGGATCGTTGAAATCGCCGAGCCAGCCCATACGCGCGATTTGGTAGTTCTGGCTGTGCAGCTTGTCGATGTAAACATTCCATTCGGAGTTATCAAGCTCAACTTTGACGCCCAAGTTCTTTTTCCACATTTCCTGTACGGCCTGCGCGATTTTCGCATGCGCGTCATCCGTATTGTAGGACAGTTTGATCGCCGGAAGGTCAGAGGCATTCTTGACGCCTAATTCCTTCAGTCCTTTATTTAAGAATTCTTTAGCTGATTTGACGTCATTGTCTTTGAAATAACCTTTTGTGTTATCCTTGAATCCCTTCATTGACGGCGGCACCGCAGCCATGGCCGGGATTTGTTCGCCCTGCGTTACATTTTTCACGATGGACGAGCGGTCGATCGCATAAGCAAGGGCTTTACGGATGTTGACATTGTTAAGCGGTTTCGCTTCTGTGTTGAATTTGTACCAATACACGCCTGCGATCGGTTCAACGTGAAGAGATCCGTCTTTTTTCAATGTCGGCAGAGATTCAGTCGGAAGCTGGCCGAGCGGCATTCCTGCCCAGTCAAGCTCACCGGCCTGGAATTTTTTCAGTTCGGTGTTGTTATTGTTAATCATCACCATGTTGATTTTCTTCAATTTCACAGCGTCTTTATCCCAATATTGATCGTTCTTTTCGAGCGTGATGGAACCGCTGTGTTTCCAGGCCGTCATTTTGAACGGGCCGTTTGACACATAATTTTCGCCCGCGTTTGTGTTCCAGTTTTTATGTTTTTCCGCAATTTTCTTGTTGACCGGCATATACGTATAGAATGAAGTTAATTGCGTGAAATAAGGTGTCGGGTTATTCAGTTCAACCTTTAATGTTTTGTCATTTACGGCTTTTACGCCTACATCATCAATCTTGCCTTTTCCTGTATTGGCAGCTTCAGCGCCTTTGATGTAGTAGAGCTGATAAGCGTATTGTGATTCGTTGTTCGGGTCAAGCGCCCATTTCCACGCGTATTCAAAATCCTGCGCCGTCACAGGGTCGCCGTTAGACCATTTCGCACCGTCACGAATCGTAAATGTATAGGTCTTTCCGTCTTTGCTTGTTTCAATTTTAGATGCCATTCCTTCTTCAGGCTCACCTTTGGAGTTTACGCGTGTCAATCCTTCAAAAGTCTGTCGGATTACGCCTCCTGAAACGGAATCATTCGCTAAACCCGGATGCAGTGAGAACGGCTCGGTTTTAATATTGATATTAAGTGAAGTCTGTCCTTTGGTGTCTTTTTTACCGCCGCCTGATCCGCCGCTGAATCCGCCGCACGCACTTAATACAAGCGAAAAGATAAGCATCAAACCTACAATAGACCAACGCTTTTTCATGCACTAACCCCCTAATCAAATTTTTCAGCCTTTACTACTAAATACTCAGAAATATCAGACAAAATAACTTAATATTTTTCTAAACTTTAATTGTGTTCCGTCTTTTCTGATTATTTTATGTAAAGAAGCTGTAACAATAGAGTGAACAAGTTCATTATAATGAAATGAATAATTTATTGCAATACTATTTTCTCAATTTAAAATATTTAAATTTGGTCAGTTTTTCTGTCAAAAAGGTGATACACTTCTATAGTTTAAAGCATGACCTAACTAAATTTTTTTATTGCAATTTCCAGTTCATATTGCTTTTTACATATAATATTCGTTATACGAAATGTTGATATACGTTATCATTTAAGCATTTTCAGTTCTTTTTGAGGATTTCCACCCCTTAAGCAAACTGGAAATAAGCTTGTATTCCTCTGATGACATTTGGCTATAATTGATTTATAATAGATCAATCAAATACATTTGTTGTGATTGCGATGATGAAGAATAGTACACATTTTCATCCGTTTGAAGAGAGTCTGCGGTGCTGGGAGCAGGTAACGGGCAATGTGGAATGGACTTCTGAGCAGCTGACCGAACGTTAGTAGGCCCAGCCGGAGCAGCCTCCGTTACCAACGTCTCGAGCGATTCCATTGTAATGGAATAATCAGGGTGGCACCACGGTTCATTCGTCCCTTTTTTCTACGGGAAGAATGGGCTTTTTTTATTATGTTTTAAGAAATGAGGTAAGAACTATGAAGAAAACGATTTTTTCTGGCATTCAGCCGAGCGGTTCCGTTACCCTCGGCAACTACATCGGCGCAATGAAGCAATTTGTCGATTTGCAGCATGACTACAACGGCTACTTCTGCATTGTCGATCAGCATGCGATTACGGTTCCGCAGGATCGGCTTGAACTGCGGAAGAACATCCGCAATCTCGCGGCTCTTTACGTGGCCGTCGGACTTGATCCTGAGAAAGCGACTCTCTTTATCCAGTCGGAGGTTCCCGCTCATGCCCAGGCGGGGTGGATGCTCCAATGCGTCGCATATATCGGCGAGCTTGAGCGGATGACGCAATTTAAGGATAAGTCAAAGGGCAAAGAAGCCGTCGTGTCAGGACTGTTAACCTATCCGCCGCTGATGGCCGGCGATATTTTACTGTACGGAACGGATCTTGTTCCGGTCGGAGAAGACCAAAAACAGCATCTTGAACTGACCCGCAACCTGGCGGAACGCTTTAATAAAAAATACAATGACATCTTCACGATTCCTGAGGTGAAAATTCCTGAATCAGGCGCGCGCATCATGTCACTGGCTGATCCGCTCAAAAAAATGAGCAAATCAGATCCGAACCAAAAAGCATACATCACGCTGCTTGATGAGCCGAAGCAGCTCGAGAAGAAAATCAAGAGCGCCGTGACTGATTCTGAAGGCATTGTAAAGTATGATAAAGAAAACAAACCGGGCGTTTCTAATCTTTTGACGATCTATTCTATTTTAGGAAACACATCAATTGAAGAATTAGAAGCTAAATATGAAGGCAAAGGGTACGGTGAATTCAAAAGCGATTTAGCCGAAGTCGTTATCGGCGCATTGACACCGATCCAAGAGCGCTACCGTGAATTAATTGAGAGCGACGAGCTTGACCGCATTCTCGACGAAGGAGCGGCGCGCGCAAACAAAACGGCCGGCAAAATGGTGAAGAAAATGGAAAACGCCATGGGTCTCGGACGGAAAAGAAGATAAAGAAAAGAGGCGGGATTCTCCCGCCTCTTTTTTAGTTCACTTTTGATTCCTGCTCCATTTCCCAAAGCTTTTCGAAAAACGGCTGCCCTTTAATCAAATTTTCACAGAACGCAAGATGTTTATCTGACCAGCCTTCAATTGTTTCATTGTAAAGCATGTCCCAGATCTCTTCAAAGCTCATCCGTTTGATCTGCTCATACATATGCGGATTCCATTCCGTGTACCAATACACAATTTCCGCACGGTTTTTCAGCCCTTTCAGCTGGTCGAGCGCCATAAACATCAGCTGCTTGATCTGCCGCTCTTTTCTCGTCAGCCCTCTGACATGCTCCGGCGCCAATGACAAAATGTGATATTCCTTTGAAGAGTCCAATTGCGCCGGCTCAAATTGAAACGATTCCGGTTCTACATCCTTTACCATTTCATAAACAAGCTGCTCCTGTCTCGGAATCAGGCGGCTTTTTCTGACCGGAATGGTATACCCGATCGTATCCACGGCAATGATGCCGATCCCGTCTGTCACGACAAAACAATACTCCAGCTTTGTCCGCTCATGATTTTTTCGCACGTATGACTTTTGGTGGACTTGGTCAAGCAGCTCTTTCGGAAGCTCTGATAAGTCGTTTTCTATGTAATGAAATAATACCGACGGCACTCTGAGCAGCGGCGTCTGATCCAAAAGCTCAACCGTGTCTTCCTTCCGCCATTCGTGAAAATGGCATACATTGTAGCCGTTTTCTTCCCCTTCAAACCAATTGACCCATACATCATGAAGAAATAACATATTCGACCCCTCACTTTATAAAAACTGTTGTCCACAGTATAGGCAAGGGGTAGATAAATTATTCCATTTTAATATGAGATTTCCGCATTACGGAGCTGGATTTCCGACTGCATTCCAACAAAAAAAATCTCCCGTTCCGTCCGGGAGATCATTTCACATTTTTCGGATCAAGCGCATCACGCAGCCCGTCACCGACAAAGTTGAAACACAATACAGTAAGAAGGATGAACAATCCCGGAAATAACGGGTACCACCAAGCCTGAATCATAATCGTAAAGTTCTGTGCATCCTGAAGCATATTGCCCCAGCTTGCGATCGGCGGCTGGATACCGAAACCGAGATAACTCAGCGCCGATTCGGCCAGAATAACCGATCCGACTTTTAAAGTGGCTGACACAATAATCGGTCCCAGCGCATTGGGCAGGATATGTGAAAAAATAATTTTATGTGTTTTTGTTCCGATTGTTTTAGCGGCTAATACATATTCTCTCGATCGCAGGGATAAAAATTCTCCCCTGACCAAACGCGCGGTTGTCGTCCAGCCCGTCAGACAGAAAATTAAAATTAATTTATCCACGCCTGGCTTAAAGATTGTAACAAGCGTAATCAATAAGAAAATATCAGGAATGGAAAGAACTATATCCACCAACCGCATAATAACAGCATCTGCGAAACCTTTAAAATAACCCGCTATCGCTCCTAAAATCGTCCCGATAAAAATAGAGCCGACAACAGAGGCAAATCCGACTAGTAAAGAGATTCGCGCGCCGTACAGAACACGGCTGAAGATGTCACGCCCGAATTTATCCGTTCCCATCAAATGTTCAAGACCCGGCGCTTTAAATTTATCAAGCAGGCTTTGCTGCTCTTGAGAATAAGGAGCAATCACCGGCGCAAAAATCGCTGACATAATAATCACGAACAGAATAACAGCACCTGCAACCGCCAGTTTATTTTTCGAAAACTTTTCCCAAAAGATTTTTGTCATGGTTTCCGGTTTCTCAGCAATATTTTCTTTCAGCCCGATCTCCGGTGACGGAGATGTGTTCAGCTCAGCCATCAATGTCCCCCCTTTTAATATTCAATTCTCGGATCAACCACTGCGTATAAAATATCAGCGACAAGGTTGCCAATGACCACAAGAACAGCTGAAATGACGGTCATCGCCATAATGACGGGATAATCACGCTGAAACGCTGAATCAACAAACAGCTTTCCTAACCCCGGCCATGTGAAAATTTGTTCGACAACGACAGATCCTCCGATAAACGAGGGAATCATCAAACCGAAAATTGTAATGACGGGTAATAATGCATTTCTCAATCCGTGTTTAAATAATACACGGTTCTCTTTGAACCCTTTCGCTCTCGCTGTACGGATATAATCCTGATTTAATACATCAAGCATATTGGATCTCGTGTATCTCGTCAGTCCGGCCATATCAGCTGTAGCTAATACGAATGCAGGCAGAATTAAATGATGAATCCGGTCAAATATATTGAAATCGGCATTCAGCGTCTCGACACCGCCGGTCGGAAACCAGCCGAGATTTACTGATAAAATCATAATCAAAATTAATCCAAACCAAAAGTTTGGAATGGCCAGACCTATAAAAGAGGTAAACGTAATGCCATAGTCGAGCTTTGAATAAGGCCGCTTTGCCGACAGGACACCAAACGGAATAGAAATCATAAGAGCCAAAATCGTTGAAACGAGCATCAGCAGCAGCGTATTGGGCATTCGGGCCATAATCAATTCTGAAACAGGCGTTCCTTTTCTGACAATAGACGTTCCGAAATCGCCCTGCACCATGTTGCCGAGCCACTTTAAATATTGAACGTACTGAGGATCATTCAAACCGTATTTTTCAATAAACTGCTCTCTGTCAGCCTGGCTGATCTTCGGGTCCATCATTAATGTCATCGGATCTCCGGGCGCGGCTTTCATAATAACAAATGATAAAATTGTAATTCCCAATAAAATCGGGATAGACATTAAGGTTCTTCTGATAATATATGCAGCCATATACTTGTCCCCCTTTACTTTCCTTATTAAAAACAGAAGAGGGAGAAAACGCTCTCCCTCCCCTTTAAGGGAAAATTATTTTGCAAGCCACCATTTTTCGATATTATACAATTCACGTTTCGGATGATATTTGAATCCTTCAAGATTTTGCGGCATTGCCATATGGTTGTTAGGGTAATACAAGAACGTATACGGCTGATCTTCCGCAATTTTTTGATAGATCTGCTCATATTCTTTTGAATACTGCTTTCTGTCACTTATTGATTTTGCATCTTTCATGAGCTTATCCGCTTCGGCATTTTTATACCAAACGTAGTTTAAGCCCTTTTTAATCTGGCTTGAATGGAAGATGTCATATTGATCTGGGAATGTGGATAAACTCCATCCCATGACCATTGCATCAAAATCCCAATTCGGAGGGTTCATTTGTTCAACGAGAGCGCTCCATTCAACGATTTGGGTCTTCACTTCAATGCCGATTTTTTTCAGCTGTTCCTGGACGACGACAGCGATGTCTTCACGGACTTTGTTTCCTTGGTTCGTTTTAAGCGTAAACGAGAATTTCTTTCCGTCTTTATCCAGGATGCCGTCACCGTTTGTATCTTTCCAGCCGGCTTCTGCAAGCATCTGTTTCGCTTTTTTCTCGTTGTACGCAAATTTCGGAACTTCTATATCTTTAGGATAGTTCCAAGATAAAGGGGATTCCGGAATGTAGGCTACCTTGCCGTCTCCGTCTAATACTTGGCTGACGATTGACTCGCGGTCAAGAGCGGTTGTCAGCGCCTGACGGACCTTTTTATCTTTAAATAATTCATTTTTTTCATTCCACCCGATGTACACGTAACTTAATGCCAAATCAGTAACGACTTTCAGATTATTAAATTTTTCAGCCGTTTTGTAGTCAGTCGCGGGCACATTAAAGAAATTAATATCGCCTGCCTGCAGCTGAGCAACGGCAGCATTTGCGTCGGGAATGACTTTATACGTTACAGTATCTAAATACGGTCTTCCTGCAAAATAATCATTATTCGCTTCGAGTTTAATATATTGGCCCTGCTTCCATTCTTTAAACTTAAATGGTCCTGAACCGATCGGTTTCTTTCTGTTAAACTCATTTTCTTCTAAATCAGCAATCGGAACATTACCGAGAATGTGCTTCGGCAGAATGGCTGTGCTGTCTAACGCATTATTGTAAAAATTACCGTCTTTATATTTCAGCTTGAACAATACTTCGTAATCGCCTTTTTTCTCTACGGATTTCAGCATTTCATATGTTGATCCGCGTTCTCCCTTGTAATCTTTGCTTAAAGGGACACTGTACGTAAATACGACGTCATCTGCAGTCAGTTCTTTTCCGTCATGAAACTTAACGCCTTTTTTAATTTTCACATCATATGCTAGGCCGCCGTCTAATTCTTTAATATTTTCAGCGAGTGATAATTTCACGTTCAGTTTTTCATCCGTTTTCGTTAAAAAGCTGTACAGCATATTTTCAATATCCGTACTTGCGTCATCTGTAGAATACAGAGAGTTAAAAAGTGTGGGTTCCCCGATTGACCCGACAACCAAATCTCCTCCTTTTTGCGGCTTTCCTGCCGGTTTGGATTCGGTGCTTGTGGATTTTGAGCCGGAGCAGGCGGACAGGAAGATGGCGAGCGCCATAAAAACACTTAGCATCATCAGTGCGCTTTTACGTAATTTCATATCAATTCCCCCTTTGTGATATATATGCAGCAAACTGGTTATGTAATCCGGCATACCCCCTCTCGAAGCTTGTCATTTCAGGCATATAAATGGCAGGCGACGTAATGGCCGGGAGCGGCTTCTTCAAATGCCGGGATTTGTTCCTTGCAGATCGGTTTGGCCATTGGGCACCGCGTGTGAAACACGCAGCCTTTCGGCGGGTTTGCCGGGCTTGGCAGTTCTCCTTTCAGGATGATTCGTTCCCGCTTGACGGCGTCTTTTTTTCTCGTGACGGGCACTGAAGACAAAAGCGCTTGCGTATAAGGATGAAGCGGATTGCCGTACAGCTCGTGTTTATCGGTCAGCTCCATCATTTTTCCCAGATACATGACGCCGACTCTGTCGCTGATATGGCGGACAACACTCAAATCATGAGAAATAAACAAATAGGTCAGGTTGAATTCTTCCTGCAGTTCTTCCATCAGATTGATGACCTGGGCCTGAATGGAGACATCGAGTGCGGAAACGGGTTCATCCGCAATAATCAGCTCGGGATTCAACGTCAGAGCCCGCGCAATCCCGATCCGCTGGCGCTGCCCTCCGGAAAATTCGTGCGGATAGCGGTTTGCAAAGCTCGGATGAAGACCGACTTTCGCCAGCAGCTCCTCCACTCGCTCGTTCCGCTCGCTCATGCTGTACATATGGTGAGTCTGGAACGGCTCTTTAATAATGGAACGCAGCGTTTTCCTCGGGTTAAGGGATGCGAAGGGATCTTGGAAGACCATCTGGATGTTTTTGCGGACGCTTTTTCTCAGCTTTTCTTCTGATAAGCCGGAGATATCCTGACCCTTAAAAAGAATCCGGCCGTCTGTCGGCTTGTATAAACGGATCATCGTCCTTCCCGCCGTTGATTTGCCGCATCCTGATTCACCGACGATGCCGAGCGTCTCCCCGCGCTTCAGTGAAAAAGAAACGCCGTCAACAGCCTTTATATCACCGACTTTCCTTTGAAAAAAACCGGAGCGGATCGGGAAATATTTTTTTACGTCTTTCAGCTCTAAAATCGTTTCTTGGCCTGCAGCTGTCATTTTGATTGGGCACCCTCTTCCTCATATAAAAAACATCTTACAGAACGGCCGCTTTCATGCGTTATCAGCTCCGGCTGCCCTGTTTTGCATTTGTCCATCGCTTTTGAACACCTCGGGGCGAATCGGCAGCCTTCCGGAAGATTATCCGGTGTCGGGACACTGCCTTTGATCGCTTTTAATGTATCAATCTCTCCATCTATCACCGGTATGGAGTTTAACAGCCCTTCGGTATACGGATGAAGAGGGTTTAAAAATAAGTCCTCCACACTCGCGCTCTCTACGACTTGTCCGCAGTACATCACGATCACCCTGTCGGCGGCTTCGGAAACCACACCTAAATCGTGAGTGATCAGCAGAATGGAAGTATCGAATTTTTTGCAGAGGTCTTTCATCAGCTCCAATACTTGGGCTTGTATCGTCACATCAAGCGCCGTCGTCGGCTCATCAGCGATCAGAAGCTTCGGATTGCAGCTGAGCGCGATGGCGATCATCACCCTCTGTCTCATCCCTCCGGAAAGACGGTGCGGATATTCTTTCATCACTTGTTCCGCTCTGGAGAATCCGACGAGCTCCAGAAGCTCAACGGCTTTTTTAGCCGCTTCTCTTTTATTCATTTTTTTATGGTATTCAAGCACTTCGGTAATTTGTTCGCCGATGGTCAGCACCGGATTCAGGGAAGTCATGGGCTCCTGAAAGATCATAGAGACGTCATTTCCGCGGATTTTGCAATATTCGTTTTCGGTGAAGGAGGCCAGGTCCCTGCCTTCAAGCTTAATCGAGCCGTCCATAATTTTTCCGCCCGAGCCTTGGACAAGTCCCATAATAGAAAGCGAGGTGATGCTTTTGCCCGAGCCGGATTCTCCTACAAGAGCGACGGTTTCGCCTTTGTTAATGTGAAAATCAACCCCGTCGACTGCGGGGATCGGCTGTTTCTTTCTGAAAAAATAGGTCTTTAAATTATTCACTTCTAATAGTGTGCTCATGATACGCCCCTTTCTCATTCCGCTGAAGCAGAGGGAAACATACGTTTCGCTATCACAAAATATAGAATAGTCGAAAAATTTTATAGTTGTATATTATTACATCATTATTACAAAAGCAAGAATTTTTTAGGATAAATGTAATATCCTTAAATAATTTCCATTCTTTTAATCTATTAATGCGTTGCCTCCAGAAAGGTTTTTGAAGGGATAGCCAATGCTTCTTTTACTGTTTTTTGATGGTCGGTTAAATATTTTTTTACTATATTGAATCCGACAGCATAGCCGAGCATTGAGGGGAAGTATCCTTTTCCGTATAACAGCTGGGAAAACATTCTGCTGTCTCTCGTTAAGCGGAGGTTCGGCTTGACTCTTTTTTCAAACAGAAAATCAAGCTGCTCAGGCGTATAGTAGGACGTCCATTCCGCCGTAAGACTTGAGCCGAACCGCTCATATACAGCATATTCTGCCAGCCCCTCCATCATGATTGTATCAAGAAATGTCTCATCTTTTTCGTCCTTTGTCACATGTTCTAACCGGCAGACGTGATTATATTCATGTGTCATAAGGGCGGATACAGCTGAATTGGAACTATCCGACGATAGAAAGAGGAACATTTTGTCCCGAAAGGCCAGACCGGATTTTGATCCGAATTCCTGACGGATTTTCCGGTTTCGTTCATCGACGGGCAAAACTACGATCGGCACGTCCGGCCCGTTCCACTTCTCCTTTAAATAGGCTTCCTCCTTTTGAATATGACTGTAGCATCCTTTTTCTTTCAGCCGTTTACTGGTCCTAACGCCGTCCTTCAAATGGCGGAACATGCCGTGGTTTTGCAGCATCCCGAGTATCGGCTTCCACTCTTTCTTATCGGCCCCTGAAAAAAGCGGCAAAAGATGCGGGGCCAGATCATTTACGGATGCCGCCTTTTCCATCCATTGATATGTCTGCTTGACGCTCATACCGGTTCGCCTCCTCTTGTTGTTATCATATGCACGCACAAAAAAACCGGCCACCTTTTTCAGGCAGCCGGTCAAAACTGTATTATTGATATTTTTTAAAGATCAAAGTGGCATTATGTCCGCCGAAGCCGAGCGAGTTGCTGAGAACGACGTTGACATCCTGCTCGCGCGCTTTGTCCGGTACATAATCTAAATCACACTCTTCATCAGGTGTTTCGATGTTAATCGTCGGCGGGATAATGCCGTCTTTAATGGCCATGACGGAGAAGATTGCTTCAATTCCTCCGGCAGCGCCTAACAAATGACCCGTCATTGATTTTGTCGAACTGACGGCAAGCTTGTACGCATGATCACCGAAAACGGTCTTAATGGCTTTTGTCTCGTATTTATCATTGTAGTACGTGCTTGTGCCGTGAGCGTTGATGTAGTCAATTTCTTCAGGCTTGATGCCCGCATCTTTGATTGCTTCCTGCATCGCTCTCGCACCGCCTTCCCCGTCTTGGGCAGGCGCGGTAATGTGGTAGGCGTCACCCGTTGAGCCGTAGCCGACAATTTCCCCGTAGATTTTCGCACCGCGGGCAAGGGCATGCTCAAGCTCTTCAAGCACGATGATCCCCGCGCCTTCTCCCATGACAAAGCCGTCACGGTTTTTATCAAACGGGCGGCTTGCCGTTTTCGGATCAGGATTTGTAGAAAGGGCTTTGTTTGCGCTGAAGCCTGCAAATGACATTCTTGTCAGCGGCGCTTCTGTTCCGCCCGTAATCATCGCATCGGCATCGCCGCGCTGAATGACTTTAAACGCGTCACCGATAGAGTTCGTTCCCGTCGCACATGCCGTCACCGTACAGGAGTTGACTCCTTTTGCTCCGAGAGCGATTGAGATTTGGCCTGTCGCCATATCAGGAATCATCATCGGAACAAAGAACGGGCTGACCCTTCTCGGCCCTTTTGTCAGGAAGATTTCGAATTGGGATTCAAGCGTTTCAAGACCGCCGATTCCGGACCCGACCCAAACGCCGACTCTCGGCGCGATCTCGTCTGTGATGTTAAGACCGGCATCTTGAACGGCCATTTTCGCGGCTACGACAGCGTATTGCGTGAAGCGGTCCATTTTTCGCGCTTCTTTTTTATCCATGTGATTTTCAATATTGAAATCTTTCAGTTCAGCAGCTACTTTCGCCGGATACTCGTCCGATTCCACACGTGTGATCGGTCCGATTCCGGATACGCCGCCGATTGCATTTTTCCAGCTTGTTTCGGCGTCGTTTCCAAGCGGAGACAGGGCTCCAAGCCCTGTAACGACTACTCTTTTTTTACTCATCTTGTGTGCACCTCACTTTTTTTTATCGTCCCCAGCGTATTGCTATGGCGCCCCATGTCAATCCTCCGCCGAAACCGACCATGACGATGACGTCGCCGTCTTTAATTTTACCTGCTTCCAGTTCCTCTACTAATGAAATCGGAATGGATGCTGCGGATGTGTTTCCATATTTATGGACTGTTTTAGACATCTTTTCAACCGGAAGCTCCAAACGTTCCCGTGCCGCTTCCATGATGCGGATGTTTGCTTGATGCGGAATCAAAAAGTCTACGTCCTCTTTGGAGAGGCCGGCTTTTTCAATGACATTTACACTCGATTCACCCATTTGCCGGACGGCGAATTTGAATACTTCTCTTCCATGCATGATTGTATGCCCTTTTTCATCTAAGTACAAGTGCTGGCCGCCTGTACCGTCTGCTCCGAGCTCAAATGACAGTATGCCTCTGTCGTCGCTGACCGGTCCGATGACCGCCGCTCCGGCTCCGTCTCCGAACAGCACAGCCGTATTGCGGTCGTCCCAGTCGGTAATGCTTGAGAGCTTTTCCACGCCGACCACGAGGACATGTTTGTATGTTTGCGATTCAATGAATTGTTTGGCGGTTACGATACCGTACATAAAACCCGCACATGCGGCGCTGATATCCATCGCGCACGCTTTTTTGGCCCCGAGCTTCTCTTGTATCATACAGGAAACGGTAGGGAAAGACTGGTCAGGAGTAACCGTCGCCACGAGGATCATATCAAGCTCCTCAGCGGAAATGCCGGCCTGATCAAGCGCTTTTTGCGCAGCCTCAGCGGCCATGCCGGATGAATACATATCTTCCGCGGCGATTCTTCTTTCTTCTATACCTGTTCTCGTACGAATCCACTCGTCCGATGTATCTACCATTTGTTCAAGATCATGATTTGTCAGCACTTTTTCCGGGATGTAACGGCCGACGCCAAGAATTCCAGCTTTCATTGGAAAAGACTCCTTTTTTATAATGAATTTAAAACTAATTAGTTATGATCAATTATTAGTATCAGGTACTAATTCTACCCTATTTTTTTTCTGTTGGCAATATATTCGTCTAAACTATCGGACGCTGCTCCTCATAGAATAAAAGGAAGACGAAAGGAGGCTTCACTATGGATATATTCTCCAAAATGATGTTCGGCGATTCCAGAGACCGGGATAAAGAACCGGAAGAAACCCCTGAGCAGCCTCAGGCTGAAAACGAAGAAGAGATCGATTACAACCACGTGATGAATCAGCTGGGGTCCATCATGAACTCTCTGGATCAATTAAAGCCCGTTTTTAAAGACTTCGCGCCGATGGTGTCCGCTATAAAGAAAAAAATCATGTGAAAAGCCACTTCATGAAAAGTGGCTCTCTTTATTTATTCAGCTCCCCGGCATCAGATCTGCCAAGCTCATACGCTTCCGCCATGACCGATGTAAACAGGTCCATAAACGGCTGAATCATTTCCATAGACAGATCTATGCCGGATTTCTCAAGCTTCGCCTTTGCTTCCGGCAGATATTTCATCGCGATCTGCATAAATTCAAGAGACTTTTCATGCTGCATGTGTATCCACCTCTATTCATTTGACGGCAGTTCATTTGTTCGGTTATACGTTTTGACAAGGTCTGAGATTTTGTCTTGAAATGCTTTGTCCACCAGAGGGCTGAACGTCCCCATTTCAACGACTCCTTCCCTGAAATCAAAGTTGTGATCTCCGCTCTTGAGCGTACCTTTATTATATTGCTCGGCAATTAATGTATAGGCTTTATCTACGTTTTGCACCGTGCTTGTCAGCACCGTGTTTTTACCGAGATTCGATTGCTCGGCGACATAGCCGATGGCGTAAAGCCCGTCTTTTTTGATTTGCTGAATGACAGGAACATTATACCCGTCTCCGGCCGGATATACAACATCCGTGCCTTCCGCTTTTAACTTCTCGTATAGATGCAGCGCTTCATTGCCGTTATCCCAGTGGTCCGTAAATTCAGTATTGACGGT
This sequence comes from Bacillus sp. ChL18, assembly GCF_026241425.1. Lineage (NCBI taxonomy): Bacteria > Bacillati > Bacillota > Bacilli > Caryophanales > Bacillaceae > Bacillus > Bacillus sp. ChL18. The sequence goes on from NZ_JAPHWE010000001.1 coordinate 1,955,707, forward strand.
GATATCAGGCTTTTCATATTTCGCCCCTTTGATAAAGCCGTCTACTTCAGGCTGCCACAAAAAGGAGGCGATGACGCCTACCTCATTGGTTTTTGACATATGGGCGGCCGTCATTCCCCCAAAAAAGCCCATTGCTTCACCCATAAGGTGAACGCTTGTGACATTATCGCTTTTCGCCGTTCCGTTTGCGACGACGAATTCCATGTCGGGATAATCCTTGCTGATCATATTGAAGATTTCCTCGTATTCATTTCCGTGCCCGTATAAAAGATTGACTCCTTTTTTATGAAAATCATCTATCGCTTTTAAAATATCTTCATCGGATCTGATATTTTCTTTATAATAAACGTCAACGTTAAATTCAGATTGTATCGCTAATAAACCTTTGTAACCTTTTGTGCCCCATACCAAGTCACTGATGGTATCGGGAAAAAGCATTCCGACCTTCTCAATTTTTCCTTTAAACGGAGTTTGTGCGCATCCGCTCAATAAAAGGAGGAGAGAAAAGATCATGACAAGCCTGGTGATCAAGCCATGTTCAACCCCTTTTCAAACTCATAACATGTATAATTGATATACGTTTATTGTAGCGGTAATGCACATAACATGGAAGGTATTTCTTAAAAAATGTCGAATATTGATGAAAATTGTCTTTTCCACTCTTGAATTTTTTCTTTTGCTTCCGTTTTTTGCGTTTTTTCTTTTATTTCCAGGGTAATAATCTGATTTTCGTCTTCTGTGCCGTCAGCCTCAAGCTGATTCATCAGCCCGCAGACTGCGTCTTCTAAATAGATCCTGCTTTCGCCATCTTCTTTTGCTTCTGTCCACGGACCGTAGAGGGGAGGAAGGATAATCGCTTTTGCCGTATCCCGCTGACCGTTGTTTTCCCAGTCTCCGTGATCCTCACTGTAAACAATCCAATATAAAGGCTCAGCCCTTTCTTCAGGCAGACACCCGCTCCCGTATTGAACGCAGATACGATCGTATTCCTTTTCACCGATTTCATCTATTATTTGAAAAAGCCCGTTTCTCGCGAGCCACATTAAACGTTCTTCTAAATACAGCTGCCTCGTTTTGTCCTCCGGTTCTGCCAAAATGACATCGACATGCACACCCTCATCCATCAACCGTTCGCACAATGAAAGGCCGAGAAATTCATCTGCTCCAATGATCAGCGCTGTCTTCATCACATCTGCCGCCTTTCCGGTTTTTCATTCGCACACAAGCCAAACAGCCCTCTGAAAAGAGATGGCTGTTGTATTCTATTCATTACAGGTCTTTTTCATGACTGCGGAAAAACCGGCAGATGGCTCTGTACATACGCGCAGGGTTCTCAAGCAGGTGATACGTGATATCAGTCTTGCTTCCGGTCTTTTCCCGGGCTTCTTTATACGCGTTCGCATGCAGGGTGTACGGGTACGGCGCTCCGGTCGTTCTTTGCCATATATGTACCGGCACGCGGGTGCGGCAACCGGTAATGGTCTGATAGCTCAGTGAGCTTGCCTCTTTTTCAGAAACACCGAAGCTTTGTGCCGTTTCCCTCAGGAACTGCTTATAAAAAAACTTATTTTCTTTCTCTGATTCAAAATGGGCTTGAAGATCAAGACAAGGATCTAACATTGCGGCTGAACGGATATGCTCCGGTGAAGACTGCAGCAATTGATCGGCGATAAGGGCGCCCATGCCTTCTGCGAGCAAGTGTATTTTCGGATTGAGGGTTTCTTGTTTCAGCACATAATGCATCAGCTGTCTGGCGTAAAGGACGGCTTTTTCCGAACCCCAATGCCGTCCGTATAAATTGCTGTTAAAAATGGTGTACCCTCTGTCAAGCAGCACATGTAACAGCTGCTTTCTCCCTTCATGTTCGAGCCAAAAGCTTGAGTCCCGGCTGACAAAGTGGGTTCTGTCCCCCAGAATAAAGATACAGAAGCCGTTCGGCCGATACGGCAGATGGATGACGTTCAGCTCAGATCCGAATTGGAAAAATCTTTCCGTAATCCCCATGCCTGCCCGCCTCCTTTTACTCCTAATCTCTCTATTGGCTATCATATGTAAGAAGAATGAAAACGGATCGGATAAACTCCTATTTGCTGCTATGTTTTGGCTATTATCCCAAGCACAGGAACCGAATTTCCCTTCAGACGGCTGGACAGGCGGGCACATGTCAGTTTCAGGCGCGCTTTTTGATGAGAAAATGACCTTCCGCCCGCGCCTTATGTATGGTATGATACAACGTAGAATAAAATGAAGGACGAGGTGGAAACGTGCGGTTAGTTATCGGTTTTATTTGGACGTTCCTTTTAACACATATGGCCTGTTATTTGATCGCCTCCATGAACAGCGCGGCGTACAATTTCAAGCAATCATCCGTTATCGCCGTGGTTATTGCGGTGCTAGTCTTTGTTCTTGCGGAGATCATGCCTGTCAAACAGGATGCAAACCAGCATTAAATAAAAAAACCTGCTATTCAGCAGGTTTTTTTGTGTTCACGGTTTTCGTTGATACGTCCACAATCTGTTATGGTTTGAAGTTTCAGGGAACATTTCTCCCACCGTAAGCTTGATTTTTTGCGGGTTTTTGACCATGCTTCCCGTTTCGCCGATTTCAACGTACACACCGTTATTCGGCGCTTTTTGTCCCGGGCGGAATTGATGCTGCTGTCCCACGTCATTTCCTCCTTTTTCTTTTTTATGTAGTATGCGCTTGTATGCGGAGAAATATCAAAAACCGCTGAATGAGATTCAGCGGTTTTTTTGTTCATCCTGTTTGTAAAGAAGAGCTTTCAGGAGCGCTTTTTGCGCGTGAAGCCGGTTTTCCGCCTGCTGAAATACCGCAGAGTTCGGGCCATCGATAATCTCGGACGTGACCTCTTCCTCCCGATGCGCGGGCAGGCAATGCAAAAATGTATAGTCGGGTTTGGCGAGACTGACGAGTGAGGCGTTGACTTGATACGGGGCAAACACATTCAGCCGCTGCTGCGTCTCTTCCTCCTGCCCCATGCTCGTGAAGACGTCGGAGTAAATCACGTCTGCATCCCGCACCGCTTCCTGCGGATTTTCGGTAAGGGTGATTTTCGCTCCGGAAACAGCCGCCGCTTCTTTCGCGGCATCCACCGCCTCTTCCTCTGCTTCATAGCCTTTCGGCGAAGCAACCGCAATGTCACAGCCCATTTTTGCGCAGCCGATCATAAGTGAATGCGCCACATTATTTCCGTCACCGATATAGGCAACCTTTACTCCTTTCATTTCTCCTTTTATTTCTTGTATCGTTAACAGATCCGCGAGTGCCTGACACGGGTGATACCGGTCGGTCAGCCCGTTTATGACGGGAATGTCTGCATGCTCGGCAAGCTCTTCGACTTTTTCATGTTCAAAGGTGCGGATCATAATGGCAGCAACGAATCCGGACAGCACCTTCGCCGTATCCGCGACCGTCTCCCCCCGCCCAAGCTGCAGGTCGCTGCTTGAAAGAAATAGTCCCGTTCCCCCGAGCTGGGCCATTCCCGCTTCAAAAGACACACGTGTGCGGGTTGAAGATTTTTCAAAAATCATCGCCAATGTTTTCCCTTGGAAAATCGGCTGTATCGGATGTTGTTTTAATAATGAAGCTTCTGTCAGAAGCGCATTGATGTCTGACGGGCTGACATCTTTTAAGGAAAGAAAATCTTTGCCGTACAAATGGGTTAATGTGTGTTCCGCTTTTATTGTGTGCATGATGCCACTTCCTTTTGATAAAGATCTTTGAGCGATACAGGCTGAGGTTTGCCGGAGCCGCTTGCTAAAAATGCCTTTACGGTTTCCGGTTCAGTAAAGACCGTCACACCGTGCGTCATGGCTTCGATCCGTTGTTTACGCGCTTCTTCAGAGTGATTGAAATTGATATGGACCGCTTTATCCTTTCGCTCTGCCCATGCCGGGAACGCATCTTTGCATACGGTAAATCCCGCCTCTTGAGCCTGACGTTCCAATTCCGCATCACAGCCTTCCAGATAGATGCTGCCTTTTTTCTCCCAGACGTGCGCGTAGATTTTTTTCAGGGCGCTTTCTGCGTCAAACGCGACACACATGCCTTCTCCGGTCGACTTCATTTCCGGCCCGGGCTTTACGTCCACATCCTGAATGGCGTGAGAAGAAAAAACCGGGAATTTCACTGCCGTTCCGTGCTGATTTTGAACCTCGGGCTTGATGTCTTTAAGGGAAGCGCCGGCCAGCAATCTGGCGGCAAGCGGGATCATCGGCACCCCCATCACCTTAGACACGACAGGAACCGTGCGGCTTGCCCGCGGGTTCACTTCAAGAACGAGAATATCCCCTTTGTCATCAATGACAAACTGAATGTTCATGATGCCTTTAAAAGCCAGTTTTACCGCGATTTTTTCGGCGGCCTCTTTTATATTCCGCTGCATATCAGGTGTGACAGACGGACCCGGAAGAATCGCAAAACTGTCGCCCGAATGGACGCCGGCGCGCTCAATGTGCTCTGTGTAAGTCGGCACGAATACTTCATGTCCGTCGGAAATCAGATCGATCTCCAATTCTTTTCCTGTAATGTACTGATCGATCAAAATCGGATACGGCATGCCCGCTTCATTTTCCTGCAGTTCTGACATTTGCGCTTCTGAATCAACGATGATCATGCCCATCCCACCGATGACATAAGACGGACGGATCAGCACGGGGTAGCCGATTCGGCTTGCTTTTTCCGTTGCTTCTTCTTTTGAATAAGCGGTTTCGCCTTTGGCATGTTTCAGGTCAAGGTCATCAAGCAGCTGATAAAACAGATCCCGATCCTCCAGCGCATCAAGGGTTTCAAAGGATGTTCCGAGCAGCGGAATGCCCGCTTTTTCCAGCGGTTCAGCGGCATTGATCGCGGTCTGTCCCCCAAACTGGACGATGGCAAAATCAATGTTTTCATGTTCCGCCACGTTTAAAATATGTTCTGTCGTCAGCGGTTCAAAATAAAGCCGGTCGGCGATTTCATAATCCGTGCTTACTGTTTCCGGATTGTTATTGATCATAATCGTTTCATACCCCAGCTTTTGCAGGGTCAGAACGCCGTGGACGGCGCTGTAATCAAATTCCACTCCCTGACCGATGCGGATCGGGCCTGAGCCGATGATGAGGGCGCGTTTTTTTTCTTTTCGGCTGATATCTCCGTCGCTTTCCCCGAGGTAGGTGGAGTAGAAATAATTCGTCTTGGCATCAAATTCAGCGGCGCATGTATCTACGATTTTAAACGACGGGACGATGCCTGATTTCTTTCTGAGAGCACGGATGTCTTCTTCCGTTTTTCCCGTGAGAGATGCGATCATGACATCCGTGAAGCCTTTTACCTTCGCCTGCTTTAAAAGCGGGGCAGACAGATGATCCCCTTCTTCCATCAGCTTGTTTTCCAATGTGATGATATTTCGGAACACATGGAGAAAAAACGGGTCAATTTTCGTTTTGGCATGGATGTCTTCTATCGTTTCACCGCGGCTTAACAGTTCCATGACGACGAAAAATCTCCGGTCATCCGGCGTTACCGCTAATTCCCACAGCTGATTGATCGTACAGCCGCCGAGTTCAGGCAGTCGGGTGCCGATCGTTTTCAGCTCAAGGGAGGCCGCCGCTTTTTGAATGGCCGCTTCCATATTTCTTTCGATCGCCATGACCTCTCCCGTCGCTTTCATCTTCGTTCCGAGCGTGCGGTCGGCATGTTTAAATTTATCAAACGGCCAGCGCGGGAATTTGACGATGACATAATCAAGCGCCGGTTCAAAGCTTGCATAAGTAGAGCCCGTCAGCGGATTTTTCAGTTCATCAAGCGTATAGCCGACGGCAAGTTTCGCCGCCATTTTGGCAATCGGATAGCCGGTCGCTTTTGACGCGAGAGCTGAAGAGCGGCTGACACGCGGGTTCACTTCAATGACATAGTACTGTTTGCTGAACGGATCCAGCGCAAATTGAATGTTGCAGCCGCCGACTACATCCAGCGCCGAAATAATCGCCAGGCTTGCTGAACGCAGCATCTGATATTCTTCATCCGTTAACGTCTGGGACGGTGCGACGACGATGGAGTCCCCTGTATGCACGCCGACGGGATCAATGTTTTCCATATTGCAGACGGTGATGCATGTATGATTGCTGTCGCGCATGACCTCATATTCGATTTCTTTAAAACCGGCGATGCTTTTTTCGACGAGGCATTGGCTGATCGGGCTTGCTAACAGCGCCTGTTTAATAAGCGTCTGAAACGATTCTTTCGTTTTCGCGATTCCGCCTCCCTTTCCGCCTAGCGTGTACGCCGGTCTCAGAATGACCGGAAATCCGATAGACTCAGCGAAGCGGAGGGCGTCTTCTTCGTTGTCGACGATTTCGCTTTCCGGAACGGGCTGATCGAGCTCTTTCATCAGGGCGCGGAACTGCTCCCGGTCTTCGCCTTTTTGAATGGTTTCCACCGATGTTCCCAAAAGCTTGACGTGATGCTTCTTCAGCACGCCTGCTTCTTCAAGCTTAACGGCTAAATTCAATGCCGTCTGGCCGCCCAAATTGGCAAGCAGACCGTCCGGTTTTTCTTTTTCAATAATAGCCTCGATGCTGTCGGTTGTGAGCGGTTCAAAATATATTTCATCGGCAAACGCCTCATCCGTCATAATCGTTGCCGGGTTGTTGTTGACTAGAATAACGCGGTATCCTTCTTCTTTCAGAGCCATGCAGCCCTGCGTTCCTGAATAATCAAATTCAGCCGCCTGGCCGATGATGATGGGGCCGGAGCCGATGACTAATATGCTGGAAATGGTTGTATCTTTAGGCATGAGCGATTTCTCTCCTTGCTGGTATCACTTTCTCTAGAAATTCATCAAATATCCACTCGCTCTCAGCCGGTCCGGGGTGAGCTTCAGGGTGGAACTGGACGCTTAATACGGGAAGGCGCTTATGAATGAGCCCTTCCACTGATGTATCATTGACATGATGAAATCTGATGGACAGCTCGTTTTCGTCAATTGATGCTTCATCGACGACATAGCTGTGGTTCTGGCTTGTCATAAACACCCGTTTCGTTTTCCGGTCAATGACGGGATGGTTGGCACCCCTGTGGCCGAACGGCAGCTTATACGTATTTCCTCCGAAAGCCAGGGCAATCAGCTGATGCCCGAGGCAAATGCCGAGTGCGGGGAAATCACTGAGTAATGATGTAATCCGGTTCATGTACGGCGCAATCGCTTTCGGGTCGCCCGGGCCATTTGAGAGCACGATTCCGTCGGGCTGAATGTCGTAAACAGCGTTCATCTGCTGATACGGAATGACCGTTACTTTACAGCCGCGCTTTACAAGTGACGAGGCGATTGATTTTTTATAACCGAAATCAATGAGCGCAATATGCCGGTCTCCGTTCCCCATTGACGTGATGTCTTCAGACTGCGCCAGCTCCGCCGGGTTTTCTGTTCCGGATGCTGCGGGAATCTCTCCTGTTGTTGACACGGCAGCGTTCATCGTGCCGCCGGAGCGGATGGTTTTGACGACGGCCCGTGTGTCCACTTCGGTTAAGAGCGGGATGTTCCATTTATTTAAATACTCTCTCAAGCTTGAGACTGCTTCATGGTGAGAAAAATGTTCACACGCTTCATAGACGGCAACAGCCTTGACTTGAGGGATCTTACTTTCGAGGTCTTTTTCATTAATTCCGTAGTTTCCGATCAGCGGATACGTAAAGACGACGATCTGGCCCTTATATGACGGGTCTGTAAGCACTTCCTGATAGCCCGTCATTCCGGTGAAAAAAACAGCTTCGCCAACACAGCGGGCCTCTTTTTCAAGTTCACCGCCGAATGATGTTCCGTCTTCCAATACTAAATAGCCTTTCATCTAAAGCCCACCTCTTGATGAATAATTAATTAAAAATATGAATTTTTATACTTTTATACCGAAAAAAAATTACCGTTTCACTGCCGAATGCGCTTCGATCGCTGCTTTCAGCATACTGACGGCCGACAGCATTTCTTCTTCAGAAACCGTAAGCGGCGGGAGCAGCCTGATGACATTCGGTCCGGCCGGAAGCACGAGAAGCCCGCGTTCCTGCAGATCTCCGATGATGCCGGACACGGGACCTGCGCATTCAATGCCGATCAATAACCCTTTTCCGCGGATTTCTTTTACAAAAGGCCCTGTCAGTTCATGGTTCAGCTGCGCTTTTAAAAATGATCCTTTGTCTGCCGCCGCCTGAAGAAAGTCCGGCTGAAACACAATATCCAAGGTTGCTTTCACAGCTGCCATGGCAAGCTTATTGCCGCCGAAAGTCGTACCATGCGTACCCGGCGTAAAGGCGTCTCCAAGCTTCTTTTTGCCGATCACGGCTCCGGCGGGAAAACCGTTTCCAAGCCCTTTCGCAGCAGTGATGATGTCCGGCGAGATGCCGAAATGCTCATAGCCGAATGCCTTGCCCGTCCGGCCGATTCCGGTTTGAATCTCGTCTGCGATAAGCAGCGCCTGTTTGTCTTTGCAAAATGTCTGTAAGGCTTCGATGAATTCCGGGTCGGCGGGATTGACTCCCCCTTCTCCCTGCACCGTCTCAAGCATGACGGCGGCGATATCATCCTCTTTTGAAAGCGTGCTGAATGCCGACGGATCATTGAACGGAAGATAGTGAAAGCCTTCAAGCATCGGTCCGAAACCGATCTTGATTTTGTCTTGTCCGGTGGCGGCCATCCCCGCATAGGTCCGTCCGTGAAAGGATTGATGAAATGTTACAATTTTTGTCTTTCCCGTTGCTTTACGGGCAAGCTTAATGGCGCCTTCATTCGCTTCGGCTCCGCTGTTGCAGAAGAAAACGAGATCTCCCGCGCTATGTTCGGCAAGCTTTGCCGCGGCTTTTTCCTGAAGATCATTTTCAAACAGATTGGAAACGTGCCATACGCTGTCAAGCTGTTCTTTCACTGCTTCTGTGACCTCATCATGACAATGGCCGAGATTGGAAACGGCGATGCCCTGAATAAAATCGAGATACGTTTTTCCGTTTTCATCCTCTGCAATTGTCCCTTTCGCTTTTTTGATATCGATGGGCCAGCGGCTGTAGGTTTGAAATAGACTGCTCATGACACGCTCTCCTTTTCTTTGACGATTTTTGTTCCTTGGAAGGCTTGATCGGTGAAAAACGCTCCTTTTCCGTTTACGATCAGCACTTCCTCGACGTCTTCACTCAGTGCCGATAATGCCGAGTTTACCTTCGGAATCATCCCTCCTGAAATCACGCCGTCATCTATGAGGGCCTGAATCTCTTGCGGCGTCAAAGTATCCAGCCTGTTCTCTCCGTCCATAATTCCTTCGACATCCGTGACAAATAAAAGTTTATCGGCGTGTAAGGCTGAAGCGACGGCCGATGCCGCTGCGTCTGCGTTGACGTTCAGCGTTTCGAAATCACTTGTCATGGAAAGCGGAGCGATAACGGGAATGATGCCTTCTTTCATTAATGCGTGAATGATTGACGGATCGGTTTTTTGTATTTCGCCGACTTCTCCGTATTTGTCTTGATTAAGGTAAGATGCTTGAAGGAGACCGCCGTCCTTTCCTGATATTCCCGCGGCTTTCAGCCCGTTTTTCGCGAGTTCGGTTACGAAAAATTTATTGATCGTCCCTGACAAGACCATTTCCGCTGTTTCCAGCACCGGTTTGGTCGTTTTCCGCTGTCCATTGACAAATTCCGTTTCAATCTGCAATGTTTTCAGCATTCTTGAAATGTCCGGGCCGCCTCCATGGACGACGGCAATGTTCCAGCCCGATTGCATAAGCTCTTTTACATTTTGAAAAAAATCGGCGGATAACTCGCGGATTACGCTTCCGCCGCACTTAAAAACGATGGTTTTCTTCATGCCGCTCCCCTTTGTTATGTGCGATAGCTCGCATTGATTTTGATATAATCATAGGTTAAGTCACAGCCCCATGCCCGGCCGCTGCCGGAGCCTTCCTGCAGGCGGACTGCAATCGTAATCTCATCACCTGATAAGTACTCCTTAGCATCAGTTTCCGAAAACGGCTGAGGTTCGTTGTTTTTAAACAGACACTGGCCGCCGAGGAAAACTTCCACTTGTTCGGCCGTTACGCTTGCCGCACTGTGCCCGATTGCGCCGATGATGCGCCCCCAGTTGGCGTCTGTGCCGTAAACGGCGGTCTTCACAAGGCTTGAACCGACGATTTTTTTGGCGATAATATTCGCCTCAAGGTTATTTTTCGCGCCTTCGACTCTGGCTTCAATTAATTTCGTCGCTCCTTCACCGTCTCTGGCAATATCTTTGGCAAGGTCTTCGCATACAAGCTTTAATCCCTTTTTAAAAGCCGGCCAGTCCGGGTGATCCTCCGCCAGGCAATCATTCCCCGCGCAGCCGTTCGCCATCACAAGCACCATGTCATTCGTCGATGTTTCTCCGTCAACGGTGATTTGGTTAAATGAAACATCCGTAATCTCTCTGAGCGCGTTTTTGAGCGCCTGTTCTTCCACGGCCGCGTCCGTTGTGACAAAGCCGAGCATTGTCGCCATGTTGGGGTGGATCATGCCGGAGCCTTTCGCCGCTCCGCCGATCGTGATGATGTCTCCGCCGATCACCAGTTCATAACACGTCTGTTTCGTCACTGTATCCGTCGTCAAAATGGCTTCTTCAAATGCTCCGGACACGGACGGCGCTTGACCGAGCTGTTCAATGCCCGCTTGAATTTTTTTCATATCTAAAAGCTCGCCGATCACCCCGGTTGACGAAACCGCAACAAGCTCCGGCTCAATGCCGAGCTGGCTCGCGAAGCCGTCCCGCATTTCATAGGCGTCCTTTAATCCTTGGTCTCCCGTACAGGCGTTGGCAATCGCGCTGTTGACAATAACCGCCTGAAGCACACCCTCTTTTTTCAAGCTGGCTTGCGTCACTTTCAGCGGCGCTGCCTGAAAATGGCTCTGCGTATATACCGCTGCACTGACTGCAGGCGCTTCGCTGATAATCGCTCCGAGATCTTTTTTTGAATAGCGCAAACCGCAGTGCACGCCCTTTGCCTCAAACCCTTTCGGCGAGGATACGCCGCCTTTTATTTTCGTAATTTCCTCACTCAGCTGAATCATATTTTCGAATCCCTCTTTCGTTCTATGGATAGACTGGCGTCATCGTAAGTCCCGTTTCTTCCTGCCAGCCATTCATGATATTTAAATTTTGAACCGCCTGCCCTGCGGCGCCTTTCATCAGATTATCTATGACAGAAACGATGGTGGCACGGTTTGTTCTTTCGTCCACAGTGACACTGATATCACAAAAATTGCTGCCGTATACCTCTTTCGTCGCCGGAAATTCACCTTCCGGCCTGATTCTGACAAAATATGAATCTTTGTAGAATTCGGAATACAATTCTCTTACCTGTGCAGCAGACATACCCGGGGGAGCCTCCGTATACATCGTCGCCATAATGCCCCTTGTCATCGGCGCCAAATGAGCGGAAAACGTGATCGGGCCTGTGCCGGGCTGCCAAGCCGCTAATTGCTGTTCAATTTCCGGAGTATGCTGATGCTCATTAACCTTATAAATTTTGAAATTATCATTCAGCTCAGAATAATGAGTGCCCATGGATGCTTTTCGGCCGGCGCCGGATACGCCTGTTTTCGCATCAACAATCAGAAATGAATCTTGTAAAAGCTTATTCTTCGCCAGCGGGGCGAGCCCGAGCAGCACAGCCGTCGGAAAACATCCCGGATTGGCAATCAGCTTTGCAGTCTGAATCTCTTCTTTTTGCAGTTCAGCTAAACCGTAAACCGCGCTTTGAATCGTTCCTTTCGGAGCGGCCTTCCGCTTATACCACTTTTCATACACGGCCGGGTTTTGAATCCGCAGATCGCCGGATAGATCAATGACCAGGATGCCCGCCTCCGCCAGCTTGGGCGACCACTCTCCGGAGACGCCGGGCGGCGCGGCTATGAACATGACATCAATTTCGTTTCGGATCGTTTCTATATGAAGCGGCTGAAGTGATTGTGACGCTATATTCCTCAAATGCGGATATGAAGCGGCATATTCTTTTCCTTCGTCGCTCGATGAATATAATATACAATCCTCTGCATAAGGGTGATGGTTAAGAATCCTGACAAGTTCGGCGCCTCCATAACCAGTAGCGCCTATAATACCTATTTTCAACGGGTTCACCTTCTTGGTTTTTGTGAAATTATTTAACATTATAACATGAATAAAAATTAATTCAATTGTATATTTAATATTTTTTCATTCATTTTCTATCTGTTTTCACTGACAAAAAAACCCCCTCTCGATCGAGGGAGTTCCATAAGAAAAACAGGCTGATCGGATCAGCCTGTTTTTCTCAGCATCATCAGCCCGCTTATAAAAAACAGCACGGAGCTGGCGTAAAAAATAATATAAACCGTAAAGAAATCAGCGAGAAACCCGCCGAGAATAATGGCAGCAGCTGAAAATACGGCCGTCCAGAAATGATAGCTGCCGACTTTTTTTCCCCGCTCCCCGCCGTCGGTGTAATCGGCGATCATGATTTTCTCGCCGTGTTTTTGCATCGCGCCAAACAGGCCCAAAAGCACCTGCACAACATAAACCTGGTGCACGCCGGTAATGTGCGGGAGCGTCAGAAGAAGCACCGCCATCCCCCACGAATTTGCCATAAGGAACCAGCGGGGGTCCAGTCTTGCCGACAGCCGGCCGAGCAGCGGATGAATCAATGCGCCGCTCAGGCCGAACAAGCCGTATGAGAGACCGAATTGCGTGTAGCTGGAACCGATGTTTTTAATAAATAAAATATAAAACGGAAAGATCAGGCTGCCGGCAAAAAAGACACTGCTCTGAGACAGGATCAGCCATTTTAAATGGTTGTGTTTCATGATTTGTACCTCTGATAAAAATAATTCATAAACAAGTCATCCGGATCATATTTGTGTTTTTTCTGAAAGAACATATCGCTTTTCGGATATGCCTCACGCATCTGCTCTTTCGTTTGATACAGCATATACGGGAGATAATAACTGCCGCGGTGGCGCAATGCCGTATCTGTCATTTTTCTGACAATCCGCGCCGCACTCGCCTGGCCGTCTTTTGAAAACCCTTCATTGATTAAAAGAACGAGTGAAAACATGTCTTCCTTTGCGTATGACAGATCGGCTTTTTCATTTTTTTGCACGTAGCGGATCGTAATATTTACGAGATTGAGATCTTCATGTGACAGCGTCTTGCGTAAGTCATGAATGTACGGCGCAAATTCGCCGACGGGTACGAAGTATTCTTGTAGCACGTCGGTGTTGTCCGTGTTTTCATATTCCAAAAATTTCGATTCTGACCGCATGACATTGTTCCTGGAGACTTTCACGCCGTTTTGGCTGAGAAAATAAGACTGCTGGGTTGACCAGAACCAATTTCTGCCCCAGTCATACCGGCGGGAGAGGCCGAGCGCGAATTTCGTCAGCGCCGGATGCTCATCTTCTTTCAGTTCATTGTGCCGCTTGAATTCTTTCTGATTGTCTGAGATTGTGTAATCAGTCACATACATGTCATGCAAAAAGCCTTTATCCCCTGTTGCGATCCGCGCGAGATGCATGCGCACGGCGGGGTTGCGCTGAACATGCTGCGTAAAATATTGACTGTATGTATCAGCGTTCATGCGTTTCGTTTTCATTTCATAAAGCTCATCATCCGTCAGCTCAATATCCGCGTCAAGGATGACGCCGAACAGGCCGTAGCCGCCGATGACGGCTGAAAACAGGTCATCTTTCGGAGTAACGGTGATGACTTTGCCGTCCGCCTTTAAAAGATGAAACGATTTGACCGTATCAATCAGCGAACCGTACCGGATATCCCGGCCGTGGGCGTTGGCGCTCAGTGAGCCGCCGATCGTAAAAATGTTTTGCGATTGCATGACTTTTACCGCGAGCCCGTACGGATTGACATAGCGCTGAATATCATTCCACGTCGCTCCCGCCTGCACTCTGATGATTTTTTTCTTTCGGTCGAGACCGAGTATTTTGTTGTAGCCCGTCATGTCGAGAACGATACCGTCTTCATAATACGTCTGGCCGCCCATTGAGTGCTGGGCGCCTGCGATTGAGATCTTCAGATGCTTTCTCTTTGCTTCCTTAATCGTTTCGACCAATGTTTCTTTCTCTTTTCCTTTGACCGTCTGCTTAATTTTCACGGGCATGAGACGGCTGACATCCGTCATTGTCCCTGCCTGCTGCTCCGGCTCTTTGTGAAAAGCGGAAACAGCGAACAGCGCCGTATAAACAAGAATGCTAAGGATAATGAGAAGTAATTTTTTCTTCATGGATTCCTCCCTCGCATGCAGCCGGTCTATTATATCATGCCTCACGTCCGTTTTTTTCCTTTTTAACCCGATACCGGAAAACACACGGCATAAAAATACACAGAAATCCTTAAAATGATTTTTTGGTCAGTATATAATCGATATATACGCAGATGTATTACCAAAGGGATTGTTTAAAACAAACATGTTAAATGAGGTGGGGAAAATAAACATAAAAGGAATCAATCATCTTCTTTTTTCTGTTTCAAATTTGGAAAAATCTATAGAATTTTATGAGAAAGTATTTCATGCACAACTCCTGGTTAAAGGGCAAAAGACAGCATATTTTGATCTGAACGGGCTTTGGCTTGCACTTAACTTAGAGGCGGATATACCAAGAAATGAAATACATAAATCCTACACACATATGGCTTTTTCAATTGATCCAAAAGATTTTGATGCAATACATCAAAGATTAAAAAATCTAAATGTAAATATATTAAATGGGCGTCCAAGAGATAAACAAGATCAAAAGTCAATTTATTTTACTGATCCCGATGGGCATAAATTTGAATTCCACACAGGCACACTCCAAGACAGACTGTCCTATTACAAAAAAGATAAACCTCATATGAAATTTTATATATAAAGGTTTGTTTGCGATCCAAAACAAACCCTCACTGTCGCTTATATGCAGACAAAAGAAAAGCACCTCCAAACTTTAGGATGTACCTAAAATCCGAGGTGCATTTTCTTATTACTGAATCCCTAATGCGATTTTTGCGTAGCGTGACATTTTGTCTCTTGTCCACGGCGGATTCCAAACGATGTGGACCTCCGTCTCTTTTACATCCGGAATGTCGGCGAGCGCTTTTTTCACCTCGTCGACGATGATCGGAGCGAGCGGGCACCCCATTGATGTCAGTGTCATCGTAACGTGCGTCAGACCGTCGTCATCCATATCAACGTCGTATACAAGGCCGAGATTGACGATATCGACGCCGAGCTCAGGGTCAACAACCTGCTCCAAGGCGCCCATGATGTTTTCTTTTAATGCTTCTTCCACGTTCCATCACTCCTTTTTCCTCAGTATAACGTAAAAGCGGGTTTTGTTAACACCTTTGTGCTTTATAAATGCTTATCGAACCAGGCGACCGTTTCTAAAACGGCGTATCTCGGGACTTTATGGTCAGCCCGTTCGTCTTTCAGAAACTGAAGATGGTCAGGCCGGCTGCTGTAATGAGGTTTAATCGTTTCATAAAAGCCGCGGGTCGGTGCATACGGAACGACTTTGTCTTGAACGCCGTGCCAGAACAGCAGCGGGCGGCTCCGGAGTTTTTCCGGTTCCAGACTGAGATCAAACGGTTTGAGCCGCGCAAACAGTTCATCGACCTGTTCTTTTGTGACGTCAATGTCGATGTCCTGCTTTTGAATGTGGTCAATCTGCTGCTGAAAAAACGCCGTATAGTTCGGGCTTCCCATCAGGCTGACACCGGCTTTGACCCAATCATATGCGGCCATCGCGCCGAATGTCGTAATTCCGCCCATTGACGTGCCCGCAAGACCGATCCGCCCGTCTTCAATCAGACCGCGCGCTTCAAAATCCTTTTTCAGCACGTCAAGCTCCTCGATTTCATTTAATACAATGTCCCAAAAATGGACGGCGAGCTCTTCTGCTGACAGCTGTTCAGCGCGTTCACCGTGGTAAAGAGCTTCCGGCAGCACGGCTCTGAAACCCTTTTCAGCAAGCAGGTAAGCGAAATGAAGATTATGCTCCTTCGCGCTTGTAAAACCGTGAATAAAGAAAACAAGGGGAGCGGGACGGTCCCGATTTTCTTCTTTTACAATATGTAAAAACGGAATGCCTGATACGGTTTGATGATCAATAAGAATCACGTTGACTCCCTCCTTAGGATAACCATAATCATAAGTGTAACATGTAGACAATAAAGATGGTAAAAAGCTACACTGTACATAAGAGAAAAACAGCAAATTATATGACAAAAGGAGTTATTTATGGAGACAAAACCTTACCTCATCGCCTTAGATCTGGATGGAACCTTATTAAAAGATGATAAAACCATTTCCCCTGAAACGGCACGGACGATTCAGACGCTGAAAGAAGCGGGTCATCATGTCTGCATCTCAACCGGCCGCCCGTTCCGTTCCAGTTCGATGTATTATGACGAGCTCGGGCTGACAACGCCGATTGTCAATTTTAACGGGGCGTTTGTCCACCACCCGAAAGACGAGTTATGGGGACGCTACCACACGTCTTTATCTGTCGATGTGGTCAGACAGCTTGCCGAACTTACAGAGACCTATCAAATACATAATGTGCTCGCTGAGATCATTGATGATGTGTACTTCCATTATCATGATGAGCATTTAATTGAGGCGTTTCATATGAATACGGCGAATGTCACATTCGGCGATCTGCGCGAAACGGTCCAAGAGGATGTGACGTCCGTATTGATTCACGCGAAGGAAGAGGACGTCGCGGACATACGCGCGTATTTATCCGATGTGCACGCCGAGGTCATTGACCACAGAAGATGGGCGGCTCCTTGGCATGTGATTGAAATTATTAAACACGGGATGAATAAAGCGGTCGGCCTGAAGAAAATCAGCGACTATTACCAAGTGCCGAGAGAACGGATCATCGCGTTCGGCGACGAAGACAACGATCTTGAAATGCTCCGGTTTGCCGGGTGCGGCGTAGCGATGGGAAACGGCACGGATGAAGTCAAACAGGCCGCCGACCGCATCACGGGATCAAATGAAGCGGACGGAATCGCCGAATTTTTAAAATCCTATTTCTCCCTGTGAGGTTTTGCCGCTCATAACACGAAGCCTTCCGCCCATACTAAAACAGACGACTCATCTCGTCTAAATATGGAAGGGGGACATTGCAATGGGTAAACGAAACAAATCAAAACGGTTTATTCAGCAAGGCAAGGACTCTGTCAGTCTTCATGACGCAAGATTTCCATATCGGTCTACATTAGAGGAAGCACAGCATGATGCAGCAAAAGATTCGGCTGAAAGGCAGGTTGACTTTTAATGAGAAACGAACTGTTTTCTCAAGCCAAGTCATTTGTCCAGCAGGCCGTCATGATTGCTAACGGTTTCGAAGACGGCGATCAGGAAAAAGCTGTCTCACGCGCCAAAAATGCCGTATCTTCCGCGTACGCCAATTCGACAGATGCAGAACGTCAGCAGCTGCACCAATTTCAGGATCAGCTGGAGAAATTGCAATAAAAAAAGGCGCCCCGTTTAGACGAGGGCGCCGCTTTTTTATTGCACTTCAAATGTTTTTACCGTTTTCAGTCTTTTTCCGATCTGATCGGACTTCCCTAAAAACGTCACCGTCACCGTGTATGTTCCCGGACCGGGCACGTTCTTCCACACATCTGAAAAGTCATACGTTTCATTCGGCATTAAGGTCACGGTCTGAAACGCCTGAGTAAACATTTTGTCTTTTGAATAGCGGTACAGTTCTTTGTGATGTTGGTCATGTACGGTCAATTCGAATTTCTGCCCTGAGCTGAATGTGAAATCGATCGGGCTTTCGCTCTTGTTTTTTAAAGACATTTGAAATTCGATCTGCTGATCCGTCTGCACAGGGTTTACGGCTAATTCCGCTTGCTGTTCATTCATCTCTCCGGATACCTCCTCAGCGGGCTCCTTCTGCCCGGATTGACTGCTGCATCCGATCAGTAAAATGACCGGTAATAACAGGCCAAACAGCCACTTCATTCTATCCGCTCCTATCAGTCTTTCCTGAAGAAACCAAAGATCCCCGTCGTTTGCACGATGTTTGTGAAGGCTTTCGGGTCGACTTCTTTCACGATTTTCTCAAGGTCATACAATTCGTACCGCGTAATGACGATGATCATCATTTCTTTCTGTTCGTTTGTGTAAGCGCCTTTTGCCGGCACCGTCGTAATGCCGCGGACCATTTTCCCGTAAATCGCTTCTTTGATTTCATCGGCTTTTTTTGTAACGATCATGGCGGTCAGTTTCATGTGGCGGGTGTGAATGGCGTCAATCACCCTTGTTGTGACATACAGAGCGACAAGGGTATATAATGCTTTCTCCCATCCTTGCAATAATCCTGCCGTCAAAATGATAATCCCGTTCAAAATGAAGAAATATGTGCCGACCGGCTTATCCTTCCATTTGGCCAGCACCATCGACACGATATCAAGACCGCCTGTCGAAGCGCCGAATTTCAGCGTTAAACCGATGCCGATAGCTGAGATGACTCCTCCGAATACGGTATTCAGAAGAATATCGTGCGACAGTCTCATTTCCGGGAGAATTCCCATAAAGACGGACGTCATCGCTACGCTTAATATGCTGTATACGGTGAATGATCTGCCGACTTTCAGCCACCCTAACACACCGATGGGAATGTTTAAGAGGAACATGAGAACTCCTGTCGAAATATAAAAGGGGGCGTATTGATCAACGACGCTTGACAGCAGCTGGGCGACACCGGTAAAACCGCTGGCATATACATTCGCCGGTATCAGGAATAAATTCAGTCCCGCCGCATACAGAAACGCGCCGATGACGACGATTGCTAATTTTTTTGCTTGTTCTAGTACCATGGCTTGCTCCTCCGCTCATTTTCATTATTAGCTTTTCCCTTAAAACAAAGTTTTGAACACTATTTTGCCACATTTATATGATATAGTTGGCATCACTCTCACCAATCGGAAAGAAGGGAATTATGATGACAGTTCACCTTATTGCTGACAGCGCCTCTGACCTGCCGAAATCTTATATTGAAGAAAACCGGATCGGGTTCATTCCGCTGCACGTAACACTTGACGGAAACGAATATGAGGACGCGGTCACCATTCAGGCGGATCACATATTTCAAGCGATGCGGGACGGGAAAGTTCCGAAAACATCCCAGGCATCACCGGATACGATAAAAAAAGTATTTTTACAATACGCGGAACTGGGAGAACCGGCGATATACATCGCCTTTTCCTCAGGTCTTTCCGGCACCTATCAGACGGCCGTAATGATCGCCAATGAAGTAAAAGAGGAATTTCCCGATTTTGATTTACGGATTGTAGATTCCAAATGCGCTTCATTGGGCTGCGGCCTCGCGGTGATGCACGCGCAAACACTCTGTGTTAACGGGAATACAATACAAGAAATCGAAACGTCTGTAAAGAGCTTTTGCGCACGGATGAAACATATATTTACGGTCGATGATGTCGCTTATCTCGCGCGGGGCGGCAGAATTTCAAAAACGTCCGCTTTTGTCGGGGGGCTTTTGAACATCAAACCGATTCTGCATGTGGATGACGGCAGGCTCGTGCCGCTCGAAAAATTGCGCGGACAAAAGAAACTGTTTAAACGGATTATAGACATGATGAAGGAAGAAGGCGGCGATTGGGCGGATCAAACCGTGGGGATCAGCTACGCAGATAACGAGGAGACGGCGCTTCGGATGAAGGAAATGATTGAAGAAGCGTTCCATCCGAAAGAGATCATTCTTCATTCAATCGGCTCTGCGATCGGCGCGCACTCCGGGCCGGGTACGCTCGCGATTTTTTTCCTGAAGCCATAATTTCAATGCGGGCGGGCATCCTAACGGACAGAAGGGAGGCTTTGCCGCATGAAAGATGATGACAAAAAACCGTTGGACAATAACGCCATAAATCAGAAAAAGAACCGGATTGCCGAAAAAAACCGGCAGGCGGGAAAAAACCAGAATTCCAAAAAACCGGACCATCTGTAAAAGCAAAACAGCCCTCTTGTGTATGAAGATAGAGGGCTGTTTTTTGTTCTATATGCGTCTAACATCACTTATCACGAATCCGCTTTCAGGCAATGCCGGCATTCTGGACAGGCTGAAGCTTAAATCTTGGGACGGAACATCGTACTCTATTTCATTGGCAAGAAACGCAAGGGAAGTTTTCATGACTTCCACGGTCATTCCCTCACCCGGACAGCGGTGGCCGTTAGCCGGATCACCTCCGCCCTGGGGAATGAAATCAAATTTATTTTCCTCCCGCCCCTGAAAACGTTCCGGGCGAAATTCATTCGGATTCTCCCAAAGCCGGGAATCATGGTTTGTCCCATATAGGTCAAGCATGACGGAGGCACCCTTTTTAAACTCACAGTTCTTCCATACGAAATCTTTTTTCACAACGGCTCCTAAAAACGGGGCAAACGGGTAATACCGCCGAACTTCATGTGCAAATCTTTCGGCCTCCTGATCATCTCTCGATCTCAGTTTGCCCCGATATTCAGGGTAATCATGCAATGCAAGAGCTGAAAACGTAATAAAGTAAGAAATGGCGGCAATCGGGCGCAGAACATTAATAAGCTCAACAGCAGCCATGTGAGAATCAAGTCTGTTCCCGTCAAGTTCTGTATGAAAAGCCATTTCATACAAGGCTGAGCCCTCCGGCGTTTGCAGCTTGCCGGACCGCACATCCTCAATGACCTCCTCTATCCATTTCTCCGTTTTCAGCCTCGCCCTTCTGCCTTTCCAATGACGCGGTCCGACAGCGCCGAATGCGTCTACCATATCGGTGAAATCCTCCGCCCGCTCTTTCACTTCTGAGTCTTTCAGCGGGACGCCGGCCCACTCACAGGCAGCCCGGCACAGCACTTTCTTCGCTTCATCAAAAAGGACAATTCGGTTTGAACCCTCCCACATTTCCGCAGATGCTTTCCACTGTTTTGCCACCGCTTCCGCAAGCCGTTTTTGCCGGGGCGGCGTCATCAGCGACATAAATAGAAGCTTCCTGTGCTTATGCCGTTCACCGTCCATTGCCTGGATTGCCCCTGTTCCGAATAACGTTTTCTGCACCCGTTTGGGGAGGGCCTGCTGCCGCTGAAATCGTTCTGTGTCATAAAAAAGCTTTGCGGCTTCCGCTCCGCTCATACAAATGAATGTCTTCCCTAATAAACGGGCGCGAAACACATCTGAGCGATAATTCTCCGCTCGTTTTTTCACAAATACATAACCATCGCGTAATAAAGCCAGACTATTATCAAGACCCTTTTCATGCGGAATTTGTTCATCCATCCCGATTCCTCCCTTCTTTTTTCACCTTTCACGAAAAAGAATAAATATAAACACATGTATATTCAGTATTTGTGTTTCATTCAGAAGTTACTCATGTCAGGCTGCAAAAATCAGGGGCGGGGCAAAAGCCCGTTACAAAGTAAACCGGCGGACCTGATCGTTTAACCGCTCTGTCAGGCTCACCAGATTATTGACGCTTTCCGCCATTTTATGAAAAGAAGACAGCTGCTCAAGCGCGGAGGCAGAAATCTCTTCGCTTCCTGCAGCCGTTTCCTGAACGACGGCGCTGATGCTTTCGGCATGATGCAGCACTTGCCCGCCAAGCTGTTTCGATTCGATGATCCGTCCGTCCAATTGAGTAAGCTCCGCTTTAATATGGGCGGCTTTTTGTTCAATATGGGCGAATGATTCTGACGTTTTCTCCATCAGCTCCTGCTGTCTGTCCGCTAAAGCGACGCCGGTCGTGACAGCTCCGGTAATAGACGTGATGCCGTCTTCAATTTGCTTTACCATATCGAAAATCTGCGCGGTCGCTTTGGCTGATCCGTCTGCGAGCTTCCGTATCTCCTCGGCAACGACGGCAAATCCTTTTCCGGCCTCGCCTGCTCTGGCCGCCTCGATTGCGGCGTTTAATGACAGCAGATTGGTCTGGCCCGCAATGTCAGAAACGGTCTGCGCCATCATACTGATGCCTGCCGCATGCTCTATGAAGAGATCGGCGGCTTCGGAAATCTCTTTTGATGTCTCATTGCTTTTATCAATGGCTTGCTTGGTTTCGGCTAAAGCACCGCGCCCCGCAGCCACCGCCGCAATCGTCTCTTCACTGCTTCTCGTCGTTTGTTTTGAACGTTCGGCGTTCGCCTTTGAATGTTCATCCATTTGTTCAATGAATTGCACCGCATGCTGCAGATCTTCTGAAATGGTTTGGGAGCCTTGCGCCATTTCTTCCGTCGACACGGACACCTGCTCGGTCATGTCCTTCAGCGTCTGGTTTTCCTTCGTCAAACCTTCCGCGAAAGTCTCGACTTCACGGCCGACCTCTCCGATCGCCTGAATTAAGGTGCGGAGCTGTTCAGCCATCATTCCGAATGAGTCATTCAGCTCTTTCAGTTCGTCCTTCCCTTTATAATCAAGCATTTCAACAGCAAGATTCCCTCCTGCAATACGACGGGCATTTTCAGCCATACGGCGGATCGGCCCTGCGATTCTCTTCGTCAGCCTGATGGAAGATATGACGGTGACGGCAAGTATCACGATGGTCAGCACGGCTGCGCTGTAAACGATAAACTGAATCTGGTCAGCCGTCTGCTTCTGCATGTCTTCATAATAATCCCGGCTTTTCAGATTCAGCATATAAATATCATTCAGAAGACCGTTGATGCGGGCCGCCGTCCTTGTCGCTTCAGCCGGGCTTTTCGAATCAAGAGCAGCGTCCGCCTCCGCCTGCCATGATTCGTATTTTTTGGCGAGTTTGTCATAAGCGGCTTTGTCCGCATCGTCCGTCATCGTTTTTTTGAGCGCCGCCAGTTTGTCTGAGCTGCTTTTCATATAGCTTCGCACATCTTCTTTCTGGGCGTCTGCGAGCGTATAGGAATAGCCGGTGATGCTTTCTTTTAACGTATTAAGGTCAGCTTTTGCTTCCTGGACGTTTAACAGCGCGTCCACTTCATCTTCATTTGAAGCCTGAATCTTCATCATGTTTACAATGGTAAAGCCGATGACGGCGGCGAAGCAAATCATCGTAACGGCTGCGTTAACGAGCAGCCTTGTCCGTAATGTCACTTCAGATCGCCTCCTTTTTCAATCAGACTGTTTTTCATATCCGTGATCTTTTTCGTCAGCCCGCCTGCGTTTTTGACAACTCTGATCTTAGCTAAGTCCATGCCGTTTTCCTTCAGTCCGTAAACGATCTCTCCGCTTTTGATCTCCTTGTTGTCTGTTAAATCTTTCGCCAATTCATAGATGACTTGGTCGACGTTTTTCACTAAAGAAGAGATAACGGCGTGCTCGGCGGTGTAATATTGATCGCTGTCAACACCGATGGCATATACTTTTTGCGCCTCCGCTTCTTTCAGAGCGCCGACACCCGTGAAGCCGGCCGCCGTAAACAGGACATCGGCTTTTTTTCGGATCATGTTTTGGGCGATGCCCTTCCCGAGCTTATCATCATCAAACGTACCGCTGATGTCCGACAGTACGCGGATGTTCGGTTTGACTGATCCCGCGCCTTTCAGATAGCCTTTTTTAAACCGTTTAATGACGTCGGCATCGGAACCGCCGATAAATCCGATCGTGCCGGTTTTGCTCGTCATGGCCGCCAGCGCTCCGGCTAAGAAGCTTCCTTCATCCTCTTTAAACGTGACGGAGGTGACATTATCCAGATCTGATACGGAATCAATCAGCACAAACCGCTGCTTCGGATATTTTTTGGCGACCTTTTCTAAATCCGCCTGCATGCTGTAACCGAGCCCCACAACAAGATCATTGCCTTCCCGGACAAGCTGGGTCAGTCCTTTTTCGTATGTACCGGTATCTTTTATTTCCCGATAGTCAAATGTGATGCCGAGCTCGTCTCTCGCTTTCATCAAACCTTGAAAGCCTGAATCATTAAATGATTGGTCGCCGAGGCCGTTGTCTGTCAGCATGATACCGATTGTTTTCGTTTTGTCGGCCGCCGGTTCCTCAGATTTGCCGGCACATCCCGCCGTGCTGAGCGCAAGCAGCAGTACAGCCGCAAATATCGCCATTTTTCTCATTGAAACTCTCCTTTTGTTTTTTTCTATAGTTATATATCGGTTCGGATGTCAGAATATTTTATTTCAATAAAATATGTATGTTCGGCAGGGTGATAAACAAATGAGGGCCATAGGAGCTTTTGAGAAAATAAAAAACATCGGTTTTGGTTCACCGATGTTTTTGCAGAACATTTATTGTTTTTCGTATGTCCAGCCGTCTTCCTGATACACTTTGCCGTTTTTCATCAGGTGCCCGAGCGCCCGCTTAAAGGCGGCTTTGCTTAAATGAAACCGTTCGCGGATATCGTCAGGATGGCTTTTGTCTCCGTATGGCATCGCGCCGTTTCTTGATCTCAGATAGGTCAGAATCTCTTCCGCGTCAACCGAAAGCGCATCCTGCTTTCTCGGCAGCAGGGACATGTTGACCGAGCCGTCTTCCTTCACCTCGATGACACGCCCTGTCACGCGGCTGCCGAGTCTCGGCTCTTCTTTTCTTTCTGAAGGGTGAATAAACGCGCGGATGCCTTCATCGGTAATCAGAAAAGAGCCTGATGCGATCAGTCTGTACACCGTACCCGTCAGGTCTTTATTCATGACGTCTTCCTCTGCATCCGTAAATAATTCACTGATGATATCTTCAGGCGCCGGCTTGGCAAACATGCGCCCGCGGCTTGTCACCTTCAGCATGCAATACAGCCTGTCTCCTTTTTGCGGCCAGACGGATTTGTACGGAGGCAGGTGCTCCGTTGCGACGAGCGCGTCTTTTGACAGGCCGACGTCGACGAATACGCCCATATCTTCCACAGCGTCCGTCACTTCCACCCATCCGTAGTCATAAAAGCTGATGAGCGGCTTTTTCATCGTCGCCGCGAGTCTTTCCTGATGATCGACGTAAATAAATACGTCCACTTCATCTCTGTCTTCGATATCCTCTGTGATTTCACTGTTATGTAAAAGAACCGTATCCTCGCCGTCGGTTAAAAAATAACCGAAATCGGTTTGGTGATCTATACTAAGCGTGAGCTGCTGCCCTGGTCTCATGTTATCGTCCTTCCTGATTCGCCCGTATGAGGCTGATGTTTTTCTCATTTTTTCCAATATGCATAAATTCATGCCTTATGCTGTTGGACATTTCTCTTTATTCTACTATAATCAACTCATAAGTGAAATGTTATAGGAGGTTTTCTCATGGCAAAAGAAAGTTCTTTTGATATTGTATCCAAAGTTGAATTTCCCGAAGTGCAGAATGCGATTCAGATGACGCTGAAAGAAATCGGCACGCGCTATGACTTTAAAGGATCGAAAAGCGATGTAACTTTAGAAAAGGAAGAACTTGTCCTGATTTCTGATGACGAGTTTAAACTGAATCAGCTCAAAGATGTGCTGAGCGGCAAGCTGATCAAACGGGACGTGCCGACGAAAAACATTGAATACGGCAAAATCGAAAATGCCTCGGGAGGCACGGTGCGCCAGCGCGCGAAGCTTGTACAGGGCATTGATAAAGACAACGCCAAAAAAATCAACGCGGTGATTAAAAACTCCGGCTTGAAGGTCAAGTCGCAGATTCAGGACGACCAAGTGCGCGTCACCGGAAAAAATAAAGATGATCTGCAGCAGATTATCGCAGCCGTCCGCGGGGCAGACCTGCCGATTGACGTTCAATTTATTAATTTTAGATAAATTATGTGATTCCTATTGATTATTGTCTCTATTTTCGGTAAATTTGGAGAAAGGGATTTTCACAGTTAAGTTTTGGAAACCCATGACAATTACATGAACGTTCTTATCAAGAGAAGCCGAGGGACTGGCCCGACGACGCTTCAGCAACCGGTGTAGTGGTTTACCCAAACCATGACCAAGGTGCTAAATCCAGCAAGCTAAAAACAGCTTGGAAGATAAGAAGAGAGACAAATGATTACAAAGTCTTCTTCTTAAGAAGACTTTTTTTATTTCTCTTTTTTCCTTGCTGAATGTGACGAAGGAGGCAAACAATGGGACTATTACAAGACTTAAAAGAACGGATTTTAATCGGTGACGGCGCGATGGGCACTCTCCTCTATTCCTATGGCATTGACAGATGTTTTGAGGAACTGAATGTATCAAAGCCCGAGGAAATCAAGCGGATACATAAGGCTTACGTGGGAGCCGGGGCAGACATCATCCAGACAAATACGTACGGCGCGAATTTTATTAAGCTCTCAAGATACGGACTTGAGGATGAAACGAAAAAAATCAATCAGGAGGCGGTCAGAATCGCGCGCGCTTCCTCAGACGGCGCTTATGTATTGGGAACGATGGGCGGCATCCGCACCTTTAACAAAAACGCCTACAGCCTGGAGGAGATTAAACGCAGCTTTCGGGAGCAGCTTTATTTATTGCTGCACGAAGAGCCGGACGGCCTGCTTCTGGAAACATACTATGATTTAGAAGAGGCCCGCGAAGTGCTGAAGATAGCGAGAAAAGAAACGGAACTTCCGATTATGCTGAACGTATCCATGCACGAACAGGGCGTGCTGCAGGACGGAACGCCGCTTCGGGAAGCACTCAGGTCCATTGCCGATCTCGGCGCTGACATAGCGGGAATCAATTGCCGGCTCGGCCCGTACCACATGATTGAAGCGCTCACCGAAGTGCCGATTTTCCGTGACGCTTATTTATCGGTCTATCCGAACAGCAGCCTTCCGTCTTTAGAAGAAGGCCGGCTTGTTTATGATACGGACGATGCCTATTTCCGGGAGAGCGCCGTACAGTTCCGCACTCAGGGCGCGCGCATTATCGGCGGCTGCTGCGGTACGACGCCAAACCATATCAGAGCCATGGCTGAAGCGGTTCGCGGCCTTTCCCCCGTCACTGAGAAAGAAGTGAAAATCAGACGGGAAGAAGAAGTCATCTCAGTCAGCAACGAACGGACCGAGCCGGGTTTAAACGAAATCGCCGCTAAAAAACGGTCAATTATCGTGGAGCTTGATCCGCCAAAAAAATTGAATTTTGACAAATTTCTGCAAGCGGCGGCTGAATTAAAAGAAACCGGCATAGAAGCGCTGACGCTCGCTGACAATTCATTGGCGACACCGCGGATCAGCAATGCCGCCTGCGGTTCATTGCTGAAAGAGCGCCTTGATATCCGTTCTCTCGTTCACATTACATGCAGAGACCGCAACATCATCGGCCTTCAGTCACATTTAATGGGGCTGGATACGCTCGGGCTCACCGACATTTTAGCCATCACGGGCGATCCTTCAAAAATCGGCGACTTTCCGGGGGCTACCTCCGTCTATGATTTAACGTCCTTTGACTTGATCAGGCTGATTAAACAATTCAACGAGGGCATTTCTTTATCAGGGAAACCGCTCGGCAAGAAAACGAACTTTTCCGTAGCCGGAGCATTTAATCCGAATGTCCGCCATCTTGATAAAGCAGTAAAACGGCTGGAGAAAAAAATCGAGTGCGGAGCTGACTACTTCGTGTCCCAGCCTGTCTACTCGGAGCAGCAGCTCATTGACATTCATCATGAAACGAAGCATCTCAAAACACCGGTGTATATCGGAATTATGCCGTTAACGAGCAGCCGCAACGCAGAGTTCATTCATCATGAAATCCCGGGCATTAAGCTGTCAGACAGCATCCGCGAAAAAATGGCGCTCGCCGGCGAAGACAAGCGAAAGCAGAAAGCCGAAGGCCTCGCCATCGCCAAATCGCTTCTCGACACGGCGTGCGAACTGTTTAACGGAATTTATTTAATCACCCCGTTTCTCCGTTCTGATTTGACGTCAGAGCTTGCAGCTTATATTAAGCAAAAGGATGAAAAGCGGGCTGATGTATATTTGCATTGACGCGGAAGAGGCCGCCTGATATGACAGGCGGCTTTTTCATGGTACGATACAGAAAAAGAATCAAGCAAAGGAGGATTTTTTCATGGTTGAAGTAAAACCCATCACCGCAGAAGACACATACGCGATCAGACACAGCGTGCTGCGCCCCCATCAGACGATTGAGGATTGTAAATATGATCAGGACAGCGTCAAAGGAGCCTTTCATCTCGGAGGTTTTTACGACGGGACATTGATCAGCATCGCTTCTTTCTACCCGCAGAACCAGCAGGCTTTACAGGCAGCGCCCGCCTACCAGCTGCGCGGCATGGCGACGCTTGAGGAATACCGGACGCAAAAAGCGGGAAGCACGTTAATCGCCTATGCAGAACGGAAACTGGCAGATATGGGGGCGGCGCTTGTCTGGTGCAACGCCAGATGTCACGTAAAGGGATATTACGAGAAGCTCGGCTGGAAAAGCACGGGCAGCCCCTTTGACATACCCGGCATCGGCCCTCATGTGATCATGTATAAAGAACTCGCCTGAAACAGACTAAAGCCCTCAGGGACATGTCTCTAAGGGCATTACCTTGAAGGTCACGCCTGCTTTTATATGCGACACTATTGACGTCCTCCCGCTTTTACGCAACAGCAAAGATGGCAGGCAGAAAACGATATCTGTCAATTGCCGTTTTCAGCTATTAATTCAGAAAAGGAAGTATGAGATGAATACGATCCAAAAACCGAAAATCCCGAAAGAATTGCCGGTGCTTTCTTTCACAGAAGCGCTTCAGGACGACCTCATTAAAGAAGTCGTCATAGAAAACGCCGTGGTAAGCGGCAAACTGGACGGCCTGCGCGCCGAAAAAGTCATTTTCAGAAACACCGTTTTTACGGATGTCTCTTTCAGACATATGGAATGTACGGATGTCCTGTTTGACAAATGTGATGTCTCAAACGCTGACTTCAGCGGAAGCATCATCCATAGAACGGCGTTTCAGCATTCAAAACTTCTCGGCTTGAATCTGGCGGATTCCGCCATGCGTCATGTAAGGTTTGAAGACTGCCTCGCACATTACAGCTCCTTCAGCTATTCCAATATGAAGCATGTCCGGTTTGACTCGTGCGGCCTTTCAGAAAGTGAGTGGAATGATGCCGTTCTTGAATACACAGATCTTGACGCCTGTGATTTGAACGGCTCAAATTTTATCGGCACGTCTCTTTTTAATATGGATATCAGCACGTGCACATTTGATCACCTGCACGTCTCACTTGAGAAGCTGAAAGGATGCCGCATCTCTCCGTCTCATGCCGTGACATTCGCAGAAGCGCTCGGAGCCATTGTGACGTGATCTTTTATTAAATGAAACGGCGGGCGATGTCCGCTATCGTTTGAATGCCTTTTTCCAAGTCCGGCAAGGATGCGTACGAATAGGAAAGACGCAGGCTTTGCCGGTCTTGGGGAAGATAGAGAGCTCCCGGATTGATCAGCACACCGGCCTCCAAAGCACGGGTGAACAGCGTCTGAACGGCGAATGCTTTATGGAAGGTGACCCAAATATAAAAGCCCCCCTCCGGCACATGCCACTCCGCAATATCTCCCGCGTATCTTTCAAGAAAACGCAATGCCGCATCTCTCCTGATTTTGAGTTCCTTTCTGAGACGCAAAAGGCGCGCTTCATAGCGGCCGCTTGACAGCCATTGACATGCCGCCCATTGAGATAAACCACTGGAGCCGTAATCCGTCTGCATTTTAATATCGGCGAGCCTGTCTGCAACCGGCTCAGGGGCGACGACCCATCCGATGCGCAGACCCGGGCTTACGGTTTTTGACAGCGTGCCGATATACAGTACATTCCCCTCATCGTCCATCGATTTTAACGGAGGCGGCGGTTCTTTATCGATCCATAAATCACCGTATGCGTCATCTTCAATGACAGGCAGACGGTGATTTCTTGCGAGCGCGATGAGTTCCTGCCGCCGCTTAAGTGACATTACCGTTCCGGTCGGATTATGGAATGACGGAATGGTGTACAGCAGCCCTGCTTCGTATTGCCGACGGTAAGCGGGAAGATGATCCGTTTTGATTCCGCTCCCATCCATCGGCACTCCCTTAAGCCTGACGCCCGCTGATTGAAACACACGCAGGGAATGGAGATACGACGGGTTTTCAGTCAGCATGACGGAGTTTGGTTTTAGCAGCCCGATTGAAATAAGCTGAAGCGCCTGCAGCGCACCTGAGACGATTACGCTGGATGCCGGGGACGCGTGAACCCCCTTTGTTTTCAAATGTTTCGCGACGCTTTGCCGAAGCTGCGGGCTGCCCTTCGGTTCTTCATAGCCGAGCGCAAAAATATTAGTTCCCGCTTCACGGAACAGTTCGGCCATCTCCTGCTCAGGCAGCAGCTCTTGACTCAGCTCACCCGTCCCCAGCCTGATCAGATCCAGACGCGGCTCGTTTTGATTAATGGCCTGAATCAAGGATGAATTCGGCTGATGACTCCCCGATGTAACGTATGTGCTCCAATCAAGGGGCTTAACCGCTGCCATGATGCTCCACGTATTGTTGACGACCTTTGTGCCTCCCCCTCTTTTTCCTTCCAGAAGACCTTGGGCGATTAACTCATCAACTGCTGCCGTCACTGTGCTTCGGTTGACCTGAAGCTCCTCGGCGAGCTTTCTTTGTGAGGGAATTTTCGTGCCGATGGTCCATTCGCCATGAAGTATTTTTTCTTTTATATGCTGTTCGATCTGGAGATAAAGCGGTATGTGCGACTCCCGATCCGGACGCCAGCGGTTCATACGTCATCCCTCCTTCTTTATTTATTATACATTTGGCTGGTTCAAGTACCAGCCAAATGGCCGGAGACATCAGCACACAGTGCGGCTACAATGAGATTTAGTTGACGATTGGAGGGTTTTACGAAATGAATGCCATTCTTCACGGAGTGATGCTCGCTTTCGGCCTTATTTTTCCATTGGGCGCGCAAAACGTGTTTATTTTTCAGCAGGGAGCCTGGCAAAAACATGTGTGGCAGGCGTTTCCCGCAGTGATTGCCGCCGCGGTATGCGATACGATTCTCATCAGCGCGGCCGTCGCAGGCGTGTCCATGATTATTGCAGAGATTCCCGTTTTTCAGACCGTCATGCTTATAGGCGGCTTTTTGTTTCTCAGTTTTTTAGGCTGGCAGACTTGGAGAAGCAAACCGCAGGCCGAACAGGTGAAAAAAACGGTTTTCTCGGCAAAAAAACAGGCGGTCACGGCCGCCATGGTATCCCTTTTAAACCCGCATGCGATTTTGGATACCGTCAGTGTCATCGGCACAAGCTCCGCCGCCTATCCGGGAATTGATAAATGGCTGTTTGCCGGTGCTTGTATCGCGGTTTCGTGGGTATGGTTCGCCGGACTGGCATTTGCGGGACGGCTCGTCCAAACGGCGGATACGGGCGGCCGGCTCCTCGGCATCCTGAATAAATGTTCGGCATTGGTGATGTGGGGTGCTGCTTTTTATTTTGCGGCGCTTTTGTTTCGATAAAAGGAATTCGGCCAGACCATGTTGAATGTACCGAAAGGAAGAGGGGGAATTGGAATGTCAGACATTTTAAAGCTGTATCACTACCACAGATGGGCAAATGAGCAAGTTATTCAGCATCTGAAGACCCTGCCCGCGGCAAGCTTACAGCAGAAACTGGATAGTGTTTTTCCGACTGTGAACGCCGTGCTTGTGCATATATACCGGGCTGATTACATTTGGCTTCACGTGCTTTACGGAGAAACTTTCGAACAAATCGTCTCGCAGTTTGATCAATTTGAAAAGCTTGACGGAGATTTTGAGGCGATTGAACATAGAATGACTGAACTGGACAAAGAATTCAGCGAATTTTTAAAAGAAATGGAGAACCCGGAAGGTCCGATCTCTATTTCTCATCCGCGCCTGGGGACGCTTCAGACGACATATGCCGATGTGATCCGGCATGTTGTGAATCACGGCACATACCATCGCGGCAATATCACCGCGATGCTTCACCAAATGGGCTATAAAGGCGTGCCGACTGACTACATTTTTTTCTCATACGAATCATAAAAAAGCAAAGGCCTCCCGGGCCTTTGCTTTTTTACTTCGAATCTATCATAATCCGGCATAGCCGGAGGCGCCCGGGGTGAGCTTTACAAGCCTTCCGGTTTTAAAAGATTCCGTCGCGGCGATCCCGATTTCTAAGTTAATCGCGGCATCGATGTCTGTCACAATCGGCGTTTCCCCTTTTTTCACACATTCGGCAAAGTGCTCAAGCTCCAGAGGGTAAGCGTCTTTAAAACGTGCTTGAAAATCCGGAATAATTTCGCAGCTGCTGCCTGACTCCGTTAAAACGGTGACATGGCTTTTCCGCAGCGTACCGACCAAGATGCTTCCCGCCGTCCCGATAATTTCCGCGCGGATATCATGGCCGTACGGAGAATTTCGGCTTGCCTCCACATCGCCGGCCGCGCCTGAATCAAACTCAAGATATGTTAATGCCTGATCAACGTCGCCGCACTCTTCCATGAACGGGTGCTTTAAAATCCTCCCGTGCCCGCTCACGAACGTAACCTCGGCATTCATGGGATATCTCGCGATGTCGTAATCATGAATCGAACAGTCAATGAAGAGCCCCCCGCTATGTTTGATAAATTCCGCGGGCGGTGCGCCTTGATCTCTTGTAAATCCTTTATAATAAATGGGTCGGCCGATTTCCCCTGCGCCGATTCTTCTTTTCGCGTCGGCGTATACCGGGTCAGACCGCCTCCTACTTTTTGTTCTCTGGTTTTAGGTCAGTCCGTTTTCCGGCTTACGAATTTGCGGTATTCAAGCGGCGAAATGCCTTCAATCTGTTTAAACAGTTTGGAAAAATAGGTCGGGTCTTCCATACCGATGGCATCCGCGATTGTCCCCATTTTGTCATTGGTTGCGGACAAAAGACGTTTCGCCTCCGTCATTCTGACTTTGTTCGTATACTGGCCGGGCGTGACGCCGAGCACCTGCTGCATACAGCGGGTCACGTAGTCTTGGTTGTAATGAAGAGCCGAAGAGAGCGCTTTAATGGTTGTTTTCTCCTGATAGTGCTCCTGCAGGTACCGGGCGGCCTCCCATGCGACTCTTTCCTTTGCGGACGGGATTTGGAACGCCTCCTTCTGAAGATGGAGCAGCAGCTCTTCAAACAGAATCTGCTTTCTGAGCGGCAGGTCGGAGTTCTCGGCGCTGTCATCTGTCAGCACACTGAATTGCCCGGCCATAAACTGCGGACGTCTCACCTTCCCTTTTTGCGGCAGGGACAGGCGGTAGCGGGACGGCTCTTCAAAGCTCCCTTTTTTTCGCCTCAGCTCTGACCAGTTGTTCCCGGTTGTTTCCGTCACCTCGTAATCCGCTCCTTCAAAATGAAGCCACGAATAGGATGTCGTTTCTTCACTGCCTTTTGTCCCGTAATGTTCAAGGCCGGGAGAAAGCAGAATATATTCTCCGGCTTCAACGGAAAAGGCGTTTTCGTCTTCTGTAATGTAGAGGACGCCTTCTTTCACATACAGCAGATCAAACACCGGGAAGACCCGTCTCACATGGGTTTCGCCTTTTTTGAACACTCCTTCTCCCGCAGCGATAAAGACCGGGAACGGAGGAACTGTGAACTCGAGAAAGGACATATTTTCGGCCCTCCTTTTTAAGTCGGATTTTTGCAAGAAGTTTCGTTTCTCTCCCTTTTTATTATAAGGAAATGGAGGTACACTTTTAAACGTTGATTTTTTCAGGAAAGGGGTTAAAAGAAATGAAACAAGCGATTTTAAAACGGGCTGCATTCAAACAATCCTCTGATCACAAACTCTCATTATACGCGCTGACTTGGCCGATATTTATTGAGGTTTCATTATATATGTTTATGGGAAACGCCGACACTCTTATGCTTAGCCAATACTCTGACAACAGTGTGGCGGCCGTGGGTGTCAGCAATCAGATTTTAAATTTAATTATCGTGATGTTCAGCTTTATCGCAACGGGTACGACAATTGTGATTTCACAGTTTTTAGGATCTAAACAGAAAAAAGAGGCGCAGGAAGTGGCTTATGTATCAATAGGAGCGAACTTTGTCATCAGTCTCGCCATCAGCGCCGCCATATTTTTTGCGGCCGTTCCGCTGCTTCATGTGATGGGTCTTTCCAATGAATTGATGCCGGATGCCAAAGTCTTTTTGCAGGTGGTCGGCGGGCTGTCCTTCATTCAGGCTTTGATTATGACGTTCAGCGCCATTTTAAAAAGCTACGGTCATACGAAGGATACGATGTTCGTTACGATCGGGATGAATATTTTAAATATTGCCGGAAACTTTCTTGTCATTTTCGGGCCGCTCGGCCTTCCGGTGTTAGGCGTCGCCGGTGTTGCGATGTCAACGTCCTTTGCGCGGTTCATCGGGCTGATCGCGATGATTGTGATCGTCAAAAAACGCATCGGACTCGGTCTGACATGGCAAAAGATTTTTCACGTCCATAAAGAGCACTTGCGGAAACTCCTGAAAATCGGGATTCCGTCTGCCGGCGAACAGCTGTCTTACAACATTTCACAAATGGTTGTCACTTATTTTATCGCCATTATGGGCGCTCAGGCGCTTACAACAAAGGTTTATACACAAAACATCACCATGTTTATCCTGCTGTTCGGAACGGCGATCAGCCAGGGCACACAGATTTTAATCGGCAGATATATCGGCGCCAAACGGTTTGACGACGCTTATGACCGCTGCATGAAAAGTCTGTACTGGGCGCTTGGCATTGCCGCTTTGACATCCGTGATCATGACCTTGTTTTCAAAGCAGCTGATCGGAATTTTCACAAGCAGTCCTGACATTATTGCGACGGCGAGCATGCTGATCGCCATGACGATCATTCTTGAGCCCGGCCGTTCATTTAATGTCATTATCATCAACTCACTGCGGGCTGCCGGAGATGCAAAATTCCCCGTCTACATGGCGATGATTTCCATGTGGGGTATCGGACTGCCTCTCGCTTATCTGTTCGGCATCCATTTCGGATTAGGGCTTATGGGCATCTGGATTTCATTTATCGCGGATGAATGGGTCAGAGGCATTCTTATGTACAGAAGATGGCGGTCGCGGATTTGGATTCAAAAAGGGATTGCATAAACGCCCGAAGCTTCGTTATGAAGCCGGGCGTTTTTTTATGCTTGCGAAAGCTGTTTTCTCATGTCACCGAGCTCTGACCGGTAATGTGCCAGCAAACCGGTAACGGCGGGCCTTGAGTATAACGGAAACAGCTCCAGCTCTTCAGACGCCTCCTCGAAATACGCCTCGGCCTCGAATGCGATGTACTCCCATACATTCATAAAAGCTTTGTTGACGGTATAGCTCTCCAGCTCTTCTTCCGTATAGCCGAATTGCTTCATCACCTGGCGCGGGAGACGCTTTTTCGCCCGCTCGTCCGTATGGACCCCCAGAAGCACCCGGGTCAGCTGAATGGCTGCTCCTAATGAAACGGCTGCATGGCGGAGTTTCTCTTGGTTCCGGCGCGCGCAAACCGGCAGCAGCAGCAGGCCGAGGGCTCCGCCTGTTTGGCCCGCATACATCAGCAGGTCATCAAACTCTTGATACGTTACTTTTTCTCTGTCAGAGATTTGGCCGGCGATAAACTCACGTAACGGCTCTTCTTCAAGCGCAAATTGCTGCCGCACATCGGTGAGCGCCTCCCACAAAAAGCCGTCGGCGCGTGCACCGTTCAGAAAGTCTTGTGCCGCCTGTTCAAATCCCCCAAGTTCCTGCACATCAAGCCGATCAGCTTCGTGAAACAAAGCAAGCACCGCCCATGCGGCCCGCCTGTTTTTTGGCGGCAGGGATGAGAAAGTCCGTTTATATAAAGGAAAGTGCGCCTCGGCAAGCTGGGCGCATGTTTCGTATTCGGTCATGGTATCACTCCTCTGTTTTTTAGTGTACCACATGTTTCACAATAAAAAGACCGATATCCTTCAGCGGAAACCGGTCGCGGCACTGTTATTCTTCTATATCGATACGGTACGCCTCAAACCATGTATGGATCTGGGCAAGATGGGCGATCAGCTGCGGGCCTTTCATCAGCTGGCCGAACCACGGAACCTGAAAAGATGAACCTTCTGTCTCCAGCAGCATTTCCAGCTTCTTTCTGTCAAGCAGGGTGTGAAGCACGGAATCTTTCTGTTGTAAAATCGTTTTCAGCCATTCTGTGACCCCCTGCGTGTATTTCGGATGATGCGTTTTCGGATAAGGGCTTTTTTTGCGGTACAAAATATCTTCAGGAAGCAGTCCTTCAAGCGCTTTCCGCAAGATGCCTTTTTCCCGGTTGCCATGCATTTTCATTTCCCAAGGAATATTCCAAACGTATTCCACAAGTCTGTGGTCGGCGAACGGCACCCGTACTTCAAGACTTGCGCCCATGCTCATGCGGTCTTTGCGGTCGAGCAGATTTGTCATAAACCAAAGCATATTTAAGTAGAACAGCTGCCGTCTCGCTTTATCTGTTCCCGTCTCACCGTCTAACAGCGGCGTTTCCGCAATGGTTTCTTCATACCTTGCATTCACGTATTCTCTAAGGTTCAGCCGTTTTTGCCACTTTTCATCCAAGAGCGTGATTCTCTCCTCAGTCGACCTCATCCAAGGAAATCCGTCTTCTTCTGCCGCGGTGTGAAACCACGGATATCCGCCGAAAATTTCGTCCGCACATTCTCCGGAAAGGCTCACGACAAAATCTTTTTTAATTTCCCGGCAGAACCATAATAGCGAGGAATCAACATCAGCCATGCCCGGCAGGTCTCTGACGAGAACGGATTCCTCCAGATGTTCAACCAGCTGATCCTGCGTAATCACGCACTTATGATGCTGTGTGCCGAATGCATTTGTCATTTTATCGATCCACGGGCCGTCATCATTCGGCTGAAAGGCGCTCGCTTTAAAAAATTTGCTGTTCTCCTCATAATCAATTGAATAAGTATGAAGGGGATCTCTGCCTTGTTTCTCAAAATGAGCGGCGGCTATCGCGGTTATCGCGCTCGAATCAAGCCCCCCTGATAAAAACGTGCAAACCGGCACGTCAGATACGAGCTGGCGTGTCACTGCATCCTGAAATAAGTACCGAATGTGAGCCGCGGTTTCATCGAGGCTGTCTGTATGCTTTTCGCTCTTTACATTCCAATAACGCCATATGGACAAACCGTCCTTTGAGAAAGTGAACGCATGGGCGGGACGCACCTCGTGAATTCCTTTAAACACCCCGCAGCCCGGAGTTCTGGACGGCCCGAGTCCGAATACTTCCGCAAGTCCGCCGCTGTCTGTGCGGGCTTTCACATCAGGATGAGCAAGGATGGCTTTCAATTCCGACCCGAACAGAAAGGAAGAGCCGTGTTCTTTATAAAAAAACGGTTTGACGCCGAGCCGGTCTCTTGCCCCGAACAGCCGCTTGCGCTTTTCATCCCAGATGGCAAAAGCGAAAATACCGTTCAAGCGGTCCACGCACTCCTCCCGCCACTCAATATAGCTGTGCAGCAGCACTTCTGTATCAGAGGTCCTCTCAAAACGGTGGCCCCTCGCCTGAAGCTCCTTCCGCAATTCCTCCGTGTTATACAGCTCGCCATTATAAATGATGGTGTACGTTTCCTCTTGATGCGTGCAGGCCATCGGCTGGCGGCCGCCTTCAATGTCAACGACCGAAAGTCTTTTATGTCCGAATAAAACATGGGGCTCTCCCCAGACGTTTGAATCATCAGGCCCTCGTTTTGAAAGAGTGTCTATCATATTGTTCATAATATGTTTCTCTTGGACGAGCTGCTTTTGAAAATCGACCCAACCCGCAATTCCACACATGTGATATCAGCTCCAATCCCGTTTCTGTCGGTATCAAATTCGTTTCTATCAGCACTTTACCCAGTTTATGCAAAGAAACGCAGATAGTTGATTTGTCCCACTAAGAGTTGTATGAGACAAGCCCGATTTGGAAAGAACGGAAGAGAAGAAACAAACAAAGGAGACCGGCACGGTTATGAAACGAAAACAGCTTTTCTCAGAAAAAAACAAATGGGGGCGCGGCACCCTGATGATAGAGGACGGCATCTGCCTCGTCGAAAACGATGAAGGCGATATCCTGCTTGCAGACAGTCTAGGAAACGCAGACGTATTGATGAAACGCGGCGGCAGATGGCAGCCGGCACGGATTTGCGGCGGCGCGGCCGAAATCGGCGCAGACACCATCCCCCTGCTCGGCGGGGAAGAAATCCATTATGAAAAGGCGGTCAAACGGCCGCTGTTAACCTTGCTCGATTCGCTGGACGATGAAACGTTTCTGCTGTTTCTCAGCCATCTTCACGGGTTCGGCCTGTCTGTATATGATTGCGTATTTTCCTACAATCAGGCGCTGTTTTCCGGTGAAGGCGTTTCGTTTTATCACTTCTCGGCGGATGACGCACAATGCGCCCTGCAGCATTACCGCGGCAGCTCGGGTAAACACGACAGATTTGAATGGACGGCATCTGACGGGCGGCGCTCCATTATGTATTCAGCGGCAAAACAAGACGGCACCGCGTAACAAAAAGGCGGCACCTTTTAAATAGGTGCCGCCTGATGTATTCAGCTTTGTTTTTCACGCTGATTGACGGCCGGCGTTTGCTTTTACCCTTCACAGCCGTAGCTTTTGCGGTAACAAGAGTGATTGACGCTTTTGGCATCCTGCACATCTCCTTCGCCTCATCAACATCCCCTTGTCACGGCATTTCTCATTCAGCGGCACAGTTGCGCAAAATGTATGCGCAACTAAAAAAACCCGGATACATCCGGGTTTTTCAAGCGATTGATTAAAATACGTGAAAGCCGATCGGCAAGTGAAGGCCGAGCAGCACCGTCAGGACGAGCACGATAATAAAACCGATCCACAGTCCGCCGGTTGATTTGCCTTTTTTCTTGCGGATGACGAGCATTTCCATCAGTCCGATGGTAATGATGCCGAGCAGCATTTTTCCGGCGTACTCTCCGTTCCAATTCGCAAAACGGACAAAAAGCTCAGCTCCGGTCAGAATAATAATAATGTAGAATAAGCGCAGAATCATATGCGTAATTTTTGCGCCCTTCGCTTTTCCGGAACCGTACAGCCCGTAGCTGACAAACACCAGGATAAGCGCAACGACCCATGAAGTAATATGCCAATGTGTCATTATGTTCAATTCCCCCTATCAGATCAATCTGCCTCACTTATGGTACCACAACAAGCCGCTCGGAGCATTATCAATCGTGCGAAAGACACACAATTATCCGATTTGGTTCGACAGCGTGCCGATCGGTTCAATTGTAATGTCAATGCGGTCCCCCGGCTTTAAAAATTTCGGCGGCTTAAACCCTTTTCCGACACCGGACGGCGTCCCCGTCGCTATAATGTCACCGGCTTCAAGCGTCATTCCTTTTGACAGCGTTTCGATTAATTCAGCTATCGGAAAAATCATGTCACCCGTTGATCCTGATTGGCGCAGTTCTCCGTTCACCCGCGTTTCAACTTTCAGGCTTTGCGGATCACTGACTGCCAACTTATGTACAATGACCGGGCCCATCGGGCATGTCGTATCGAGGCTTTTGCCGATAAAAAACTGTTTATGTTTTTTCTGCAGATCGCGCGCTGTTATATCATTTACAATTGTATAGCCGAATATATGATCAAGCGCATGTTCTTTGGAGATGTGCGATCCGCTTTTTGATATGATTACCGCAAGCTCCCCTTCATAATCAAGCTGCTCCGTTACGTCCAAGTGGCTGTTCACTGTTTCTCCGTGTCCTGTAACGGCAGCGGGGGCTTTCGTAAAAACCATGGGATGCTCCGGTATATCCGCCTCACTCCCCATTTCAACGGCATGATCACGATAATTTTTCCCGATGCAGATCACGTTCTTTGAAGGTCTCGGAATAGGCGCGCAAAGCTTTACGTCAGACAGCGCATACAAAAATGAACCCGACTCGTCATTCGGTTTTTTCGCCCATTCCGCAAGCTGTCCGGCATGCGCGACAAACTTATCTCCTTTTTGAATGCACTCGATCAGCGAACCCGGAATCGTCTCAAGTTCAAACAATTTTTTTTCAGCCTTTTGCAGATCTAAGATTTTGTCATCATCAATGATCAGACCGACAAATGTTCGGCTGTTCAGTTCCCCTGTCGCAAATTTCATGTTAATCCCCCATCATTTTTAAATCTGGCATTCCTTTATGTATTCTTCCTCCGGCGGGAAATTCCTCTTTTAAACAGGCTGAAAATAAGTGTAAAAGAGTATCAAAAATTGTCACTTTTTTAGTCATATTGACGAAATAAAACCTTCTTGCACAAAATGGGTTATACTATTATCATCCTATGTTTTCCAAAATAATCGAGAATTGGAGATCACACGATGAACAAAATTGAAGAAAAAAGATTAACTTTATTCGAGACAGCGCAAAAATTCGGAATCAATGCGACGGAGACCATCAGGTGCAGCCAGGAGCTGGACAGCCTTTTAAACGGGTGCCGGGGCGGGCTCATCCAACAAACGAAAGACAGCGGGCTGAACCCGGCCGCACAGATTGAGCACGGCCGCACCGCAGGAAAAAAAGAGGTTTTCTCATAAACGTGATATGTATATAAATCTGTATCATTTATGTATAAGACCCGGCATGCGTAAAGCGCCGGTGTTTTTACGTCTAAAGTTTTTTCCGCTCACAAAAATGTGCATTTGTCATAAGCTATTTTAAGCAGGCAGCCCAGATAAGCTCCTGGAGTGCAGTCATGAAAATCTTCACGAAAAGGATGTGCTCGTATGCCCGCAATTGTCGGAGCGTTTAAAATTAATGCCGTCGGTACGAGCGGAGTCGTTCATATAGGCGACTGCATCACCATTTCTCCAAAAGCAGAGGTTAAGACATTTGCCGGAGCGGGCAGCTTCAATACCGGAGACAATCTCACACTGACGAATTACAGGAATTCAACGAATGTGTACGATAATGATGTAATCGATCAGCCGATGGCAGGAAACGCATAAAGGAGGCGCCGTATGAATTTTTACGTCAATCAGTCGATCCATATCAATTACATGCGTGTAGAATCTGTCAGCAATTCCTCCATACTGCAAATCGGAAGCGCCGGTTCAATTAAATCTCTTTCCAATCTGTACAATACAGGGAGTTATGTTGAGCCGGCGCCGCCTGTCACCGCGGGGCAGCAGACTGTAACAACAGGGGGAGGTCCCGGCACCTCATCATTTGTACCGCTCCAGCCGCCAAGCCGGTAGTTTTAATGAAGGAAACGAGACGCGAGGTGAATGTCATGTATGATCAATCCGTTTCATCCTACCTGCAGAATTTAAATTCTTTCGTCCAGCAGCAGGCGCAGCAGATTCAGGAGCTCGAACGGCAGCTGAAAGAATTCCAAAATGAAATTTCAACGCTGAAGCAGCAGCCTTCTACAAGAATCGATCGGCTCGAGTATAAATTTGATCAGCTGAAAATTGAACGGCTGGAAGGAACGCTGAATATCGGATTGAATCCGACTGATCCGAATGCCGTGCAAAACTTCGAAGTCGGCCAGACATCTCCGCAGGTCGGAATGATGCAGCAGGAACAGGCGGGCCAGCAAATGCAGCAAATCCGTCAAAACGTCGATATGTACCTGAATGAAGAAATCCCCGCGCTTTTAGAGCAGCTCGAAACTCAGTATGAGAGCAGGCTGGACGAAACGAACAAATATCATATTATTGAAGATATCAGAAAGCAGATGGACAGCCGGATTCAGTATTATCTGTCCCATGTCCCGAAAGAAGAAAACACGGCGCCCGCGCAATATGCCGAGC
The DNA here is from genome assembly GCF_026241425.1 of Bacillus sp. ChL18. NCBI lineage: Bacteria > Bacillati > Bacillota > Bacilli > Caryophanales > Bacillaceae > Bacillus > Bacillus sp. ChL18. Next base: position 1,997,431 of record NZ_JAPHWE010000001.1, read on the forward strand.
AGATTGCCGAACATGTGAAGCGTGATATTGTCAGGGCCGTTGAGCACTTTATTAAGCACATACCTGGTGAAATGAAAGGTGATGATCCGTCATGATTTTTACAGTGATTAACCGGAATATTGAAGTCGGCGACATCCGGTCTACCGGTGTGTCCAGTTCTTCCTTATTATTAATCGGCGACACCGATTCCGTCTATCTGTCTTCCATCTTTGACACGCCTCCGGAATCTCTTATTATCGGGCCTTATGTGCCGCTGGCGCCGGAATAATGTTAAAGCGCATTTCACGCCTCCGGAACGCCAAAATCAATTCAGTCGGGATTGCGAGTGTCTTTCAAGCAGGCGATACGAATGAAATCAATATGCGGATCAAAGTATTGGCCGATCAGCGTACTATTGCCTTATACAGAGACGATGAAGGCTCATTTAACAAAAAAGAATACCAGATCTTTCGTCAGCCGGCCGTCATGCCGTTACCGGAAACGGGAGTCCAAAGCGCATTCTGCCATGAAAACCCTTCAATTCGGGTAAGGAATGTGAAAGTTCAAGGGGTATCGTCAGCGTCCGTGGTTCAAATCGGATCGACCTCGATTGTTCTGGGAGATTCGCGGCTGAAACATATTAGGCAGATTGTCACACCAAGCTCACAATCACAGCAGCCCTGACATATAATGACGGTGAGACTTCTATAAAGGGTGTCGTTTATGCCAGCAATTACCGGACCTATAGCTATCAATTCCATATCGGGCGGAGTCGTAAACTTTGGTGATTCCTTTTACCTTTCTCCAAAAAGCTCTTCTAAATCTGCGCTCGGTTCGGGAGCAGGCAATACCGGAGATTTCCTGTTATTAAACAACGTTGTCAATGCGACAAACTATATAGACCCCGATGTCAGCGATCAAAATGTGGTCGGAAACGCCTAAAAAGCAGCCGCTCTTTCAGAAGAGGGCTGCTTTTGGTTCAGCGTTATGTTCGTTCATTTGCTTTTTTTGTTTTTACAAGCTTTTCCGGCGGCTGTTTTCTGATCCATTTCACAAACCGCGCGAGTTTCGGGTCACGCCGCAGCTCTTCTATTCCCGCGAGCCTTGCCGCAAGCTCCTGATTCGTATAGAGCGCGTGAACCTGTTTATGACAAGGGATGCAGAGCATTGCGGTCGGAAGGAATGTCCCGCCTTCTTCCTTAGGCGTTAAGTGGTGCTCCGTCAGCCGCACATGATGGCGGCCGCATAATTCACATGTGCCCTCGGCAGAATCGGCCATAATTCCTTCTCCTTTCTACATGATCTCCAATGTGACCCGGGTGCCTTTCCCGCCCGGTTCGGACGGATGAACGATTAATTTTTTCGGCAGACGCGCTCTCAGCTCCTGCACATGGCTGATCACTCCGACGGATAAGTTGTCCGATTGCAGCTTTTCGAGCGCTGTGACAACGGTGTCTAAGAGCCCTTGGTCAAGAGTCCCGAATCCTTCATCTAAGAAAAAGAATTGCAGCGGGTATTGCCCCCGCAGCTGAATCTGAGCGGACAAGGCAAGCGCAAGCGACAGCGATGTCAGAAACGTCTCCCCGCCGGAAAGGCTTGATACGGGCCGTTTGACGCCTCCGTTCGCGTCATCACGCATGACGAAACCGCCTTCTGAATCGACTAATATGGCATACCGCTGCCTTGTCAGCGCTCCGAGACGGGCAGAGGCGTCCCGAGCCACGCTTTCCAGCTGTTCTTCCGCTAAAAATTCGACGAATGTATTGCCTTTACATACAGACTGGAGCTTATCAAGCCTGTCAATCTGTGTCTGCCAGCTTTTCAGTTCGGCTTCAATCTCTTTAAAGCGCTTATGCTGTTTTTGCATAACCGCGAAGGCTTTTGCCTGTGCTCCTTTTTCCTCCATGGCGGCGCCTGACTCAGCCTCTGCCTGCTTCAGCAGAGAAACGGATGCTGTCCATTCTTCCTCCGATATCCGGCGCTCGGCTAATTTATCAGTAACACGGCTGATATTTGCCGATAGCTGTTTTGAGGTGTCCAGGAACTCATCAATTTCTTTTTTCATTTCCTCTGCACGCCCTTGCGGAAGCAGACTTTTTTTGACTTGGTCCGGGTCGGTAAACCCGGTGTCTTTTGACCTCACGCGCCAGTCGTTTTGCGCTTTCTCAAGGGAGGTTTCAGCATCCCTGAGTGACATGAGACTCCCTGATTCCCGGCCTTTTGCGTCATTCAGTGATTGCTGCGCCTGCTTCAGCGCGTCGAATAAGGACTGTTCTTTTGATTTTAACAGCTGTAATTCCTGCCGCACCGCTTCAAGCTTTGCGGAAATTGATGTTTCTTCAGCTGCTGTTCCGAGCTCTTGTTCATATCCGTCAATCACCTGCTGCAGGCGCTCAGACGCATAGTGAAGCTCGAGCCGTTCCCGTTCAAGCCGATGCTTCATCTCCTGCAGGCGTTCTTTCTCCTCTTCATGTTCCTTGAGGAATGCGATGCTTGTTTCAATGCGCTTCTCACATTCTTCTGCCTGCCTGTCCTTCTCATCTATCGAAGCCTGCCAGGCCTCAATCCGGTTTGGCGGAATATCACCGCAGACTTCGTTGTACTGATTCAATCGGCTTTCTGACAGCGATTCAAGCTCTTCTAATGAATGTCTGAGACGGTCGGCTTCTTTTTCCTCGTAGCGGATTCGTTCGGCAAGCTGCTCAGCTTGTTTCACCGTCTGCTGATGCGCGCTGATCAGTCTTGTGACCTTCTCTTTTACCGACAGCATATCCTGTTTCATTTGTTTCCACTCCAAGCGGACGGCGCTGAACGCTTCATCAAGCGGGCGTCCGCTGATGGAGGAAGCGGCTTCCAGCTCCGGAACCCGGGCGCTTTGCAGAAACGGACATTCTTCGGTAAAACGCCCCGACTGTTCTTCTAATGCAACCTTGGCTGTCAGCACTTCCTGAGAAAGAGCCGCCGCCTCAGAAAGCAGCGCTTCAACCTGCTGCAACTGTTCCTGCACAGCTGTATCAGGCAAGAATGTTTCATGAGCGGAACGCGGGCGGTCATGCTGTGTCGAGCCGCATACAGGACAAGGCTTTCCTTCGATTAGTTTTTCCGATAATTCTTTTGTTAATGCAGCCGTTCTCGCTTCCTCTGAGCGCCTGCGGAGATCGGCTTGCGTTTTTTCAGCCCGTTCGGCTGCGGCTTTCAGTGAACGTTCCGTTTCACAGACCATATGGTAAACGGTTTGAAGCGTTTGATAAGCTCGCGTAATGTCTTCCTCTTCCGTTTTCGCCTTCTCTGTGAGCGACTCGCTTTCTCCGTTCAGCTTCTCCATGTTTTTCAGCTGCGTTGTCAGATTGGCCTGTTCTTTCGTGATTTGTTCCTGTGTCTGCTGAAAGCCCGCCGCCAGCTGTGCTGCGGTCTGGCATTTTTTCCGTTCATCGGCGGTCACTTGAACTGCTTTCAGCTCTTCTTTCAGCTCATTCTGCCTGTTTTGGCCGCGGGTCAGGCGGTCTTTCACTGCGGCCAGCTGTTTCGAGGCGGCTTCGTATTCTTCCTCTTTTTTGCTGTGTTCCGCATTTGTTTTTTCCGCTTCTTTTTTCGCTTCAAGCAGTTTTTGTTCAATGGCTGAAAGTCTTTGATACAGCTCTTCTTCCTTGACAAGCTTCGGCTCCTGTTCGGCCTTATGGGCCCGCCATGCTTCATAGGCTTCATTTTGCCGGGTAAATGAAACGGTTTCCGCCTCTGATTTCCGTTTGGCCAGTTCGTGTTCCTGTTCGGCGCGCTGCTTCCGGCGGACGGCTTCTGTGCAGCGGTCTGCGTACGGCTCAAGGGCGAGAGCTGTTTCCGCCTCTTTAAGACGCTCAGTCAAATCCGTGATGTACGGGCGTCTTTCCTCAAGCTTTTTCTCCCGGCGCTCATATTCATCTCTTTCTGTCTGCAAGTTCCAAATTTCCTGGTGATTCTCAAAACGCTCTTTTGCCCGGACCCGTTTCTTCTCAGCTGCTTCAAGCCGTTCGTTCGCTTCGTGGAACTGCTGTTCAGCCTGCTTCAACGCATCTTCTCCTGCGTCTCCGAGGCCGGATTGTTCGGCCAGCATTTCATTTTTTTTCGCTGCCGCTTCCTGCGCCCGCCGCCGCAATTTTTTGACAAGCCTGTCCCCGTACTGTTCCAGATTAAACAGGCGCTGGAGCATATGTCTTCTTTCCGCGCCTTTAAGCGACAGAAACTCGGCAAACTTTCCTTGCGGCAGCACGACGGCTCTTGTAAAGTCGTCAATGGTCAGGCCAAGAAGCTCCTCTACCTTTTTGTTCACTTCATTCGCTTTATCGGCCAGCACCGTTTGTTCGTCTTTGATTTCAATCAGGCGGCAGAGGGCGGTTTTTACTTTCGTTTCATCCGTTCTCTTAAAAACGCGCTCGACCTTGTAGGAAACCCGGTGGCCGGATTGAAGCGCGAATGTAAATGAGACGGCGAGCTGATCTTCGGCATGATTCAGGATGCCGTGCGTATTATTTGCGGCGCGCTCCACTTTTCCGTATAAAGCGAGTGTCATGGCATCAAGGATCGACGATTTCCCGCTTCCGGTCGGCCCGAAAATCCCGAACACCCCGGCTCCTGACAGTCCGGCAAAATCAATGGTCTGTTCCTCCCTGAAACTGTGGAGCCCTTTTATCGTTAACAGAATCGGCTTCATGTCACATCCTCCTCATCATCTGCTGACGCAAGCTCTAAAAACAGCTTGACCATCTCCTCATCCGGCTCGCCGCCGCCCGTTTGTTTTTCATAAAACTTCTTAAATCGATCCTCAATTGATGTGTGTTTCACTTCAATCCGGTCATTTTCGGTCTCTTTTTCTTCAAAAACCGGCCTGATATGGATAAAGCCGGGATGCGCCTTTCTCAGCCGATGAATTTCCTCGAGAGAAAGCTGATCCGTCAAATGGATATCAAGATCGATCCAGGCATTCCGGTCACGCCCTTCATCAAGCCAGCCGTGAACTTCGCTCAGCCCCTGCGCTTTCCATTTGACGAGCGTTTTACCGGAAGACAGGAAAATCTCTTCCCACTTCGCTTCTCCGCCGGGCTTCGCTTCTACCACCGTCACCGATTTGGCATAACCGGCTTCTGAAAAGCTGTATGCGAGCGGAGAGCCTGAATAACGGGCAGCCGTCTTGGCGCGCTTGATCGTTTGCGGACGGTGGAGATGGCCGAGAGCCACGTAAGCCGCATCAGCCGGCAGGCTGTCAGCGGCGACCGTGTAAGCGCCCCCGACTTCAATCGGACGCTCTGAATCGGTCTGATTTCCCCCCGCGACATAAATGTGGCTCGCCGCGATTTTCACGGCATCGTCCCGGCACAGTCCGCACATGCGGGCAAACGCCTCTCTGATTTTGACATCGTAATGATCGCGAAGAAGCTTTTCCTCAAACGTATCAGAAAGCACTTCGTTTAATCTCGCCTCTGACGGATATGCCAGCGCGGCTACGGCTAACAGCTCGTCCGCCGACGGCACCTCAATATGCACGGGTTCTGTCCGCGGATAGCCGATTAAATGAATGCCGCGCTCATTTGTTAACGGAGAAGCCGCCGCCAGCCTGTCGGGATTGTCATGGTTTCCGGCAATGACGACAACCGGGCGCTTTCCGCCGTCAGAAAGCGCGGAAAGACTTTCGTAATACAATTGTTCAGCGAGCGCAGGCGGGTTGACCGTATCAAATACATCCCCCGCCATAACGACCGCATCAATATTTTCTTCCTTGACAATGGTATTCAGCTCTTCCAATACCTCGGCCTGCTCGCTCAGCCGGCTTCTGCCTTCCAGCGTTTTGCCGAGGTGCCAGTCAGCTGTATGTAAAATGCGCATACCGCATTCACCTCACTTTTTGATAGAAAAAAAGATCCGCTCCAAAAAGGAGCTTCGGATCTTGTTACAGTGTAAGAACGTGACCTCCATCGAAGAAATAGAGCGCACGCCCTTTCACTTTCGTTTTTGTAATTTGTTCAACCGCTTTTGTATACAATTCGATTTGTGTTTCATACCTTTTTTGCAGAATCGGAGCCGCGCCTTCAAATCCGTTCCGGAATTTCCCCTCTATCCGATCTGTTTTATAGTCCAGCAAATAGAGACCGTCCGCAGTTTCGTAGAGGCAGTCAATAATCCCCTGCACGAGCAGCGGTTCACCGGCCGTTTGGGCATCCTTGTACACCTCGCCGGCCGGAAGCGCCATACTGAACGGCACTTCCCGGTCAATCCGCAGCGCCCCGAGAAGGTCTTTACCGATTTCAGTTACGAAAAACTGAACAATTTCTTCTATATCAATAGCTTCCTGCTGTTCTTCTGTCAGCAGCTCTTTTTCGTAAAGCATCCGGACCGTCCGCTCCGCTTCTTCGGCAGTCGGAACGTGCGTCAGCGGTATGTGCTGCATCACCGTATGCATCGCCGTTCCTTTTTCGGCGGCTGTCAGCCCTTTTTTCATCATAAAACCGGGACGCCTGTATAAAAGCGTGTCTCCTGACGGTTTGATGAGAGAGCGGCCGCTGTATTCATCCTCGTATTCTTGCTTTCTCTTCAGCTCAGAAACTGACTGCTTCGTTCTGATAGCCGTCAGCTCTCGGTACGGATATTCCCATTCAAGCAGACGGCGCGCCTGATCATCAAATGAAAACGAATCAGGAATCGGCTCGCCCTGCTGTATCGCTTTGAGACGTTTGCTCTTTTCTTCAGCACGTTCTTTTGGATTCTCTTCCAGCAATTCACTTTGCTGCAGCATCCGGATGTGAAAACGCGACGGGTCGCGCGCGATATCCTCAGATGAGGAAAGTCCCGGCGTCCTGTGCGCCTCCATGTCACGGTGGCGGATGAGCGCAGGCCCGATAAAGTCCAAATAAGATGACGCCTGATAGCGGTCGAATTCAGAAAGAAGCCAATCAGCCCGGTCTGCTTGCGCCTGCCATTTGGCCAGCTGTTTTTCCCGGTTTTTGCAGGAACCGACGAGAAACAGCTTTTCCTTCGCTCTGGTCAGCGCCACATACAATACACGCAATTCTTCGGATAAGAGCTCTCTGCGCATCTTTTTCTTCATCGCCACAAGCGGAAGAGTCGGATAGCTGATTCTGAGTTCCGGATGAATGTACTTCGTGCCGAAACCGAGCTCTTTATCAAGCAGGTATGATTTGTTGAGATCCATCATATTAAAACTTCTGCCGAGTCCGGCGGTGAAAACGACGGGAAATTCAAGTCCTTTGCTGCTGTGGATCGTCATCAGCCGAACGACATCCTCCTGCTCGCTGAGCGCCCGGGCCGTCCCCAGATCATCGCCGCGCTCCTGCATCCGTTCAATGAACCGCAAAAAGCGGAATAACCCGCGAAACGCCGTCGCTTCGTACGAGCGCGCCCGGTCATACAAGACGCGCAGATTGGCCTGGCGCTGCTTTCCGCCAGGCATGCCGCCTGCATAGTCAAAATATCCGGTATCGCGGTATACTTCCCAAATCAGCTCAGACACCGAATGATTCGTCGAAAATGACCGCCACTTTTGCAGACTGTCATAAAAGGTTCTCAGTTTTTGATACAGGTCACCATGCCTGTCACCGTTCGCTATATATGCTTTCAGCGCTTCATAAAACGGCGCTTTTTTCTTTTCGAGGCGTATCAGCGCAAGTTCATTTTCGTCACATCCGACGATGGGCGAGCGCAGCACGGAAGCAAGCGGAATATCCTGATACGGATTATCAATCACCTTCAAGACTGAAAGCGCCGCAGCCACCTCCACGGCTTCAAAGTAACCCGACGTCAAATTGGCGTAAACCGGAATGCCCTGGTTTTTCAGCTCTTCCATTAATTGCGGCGCCCACGGCATGGAGCGCAGCAAAATCACGATATCCCGGTACTGGATATTCCGGTGTGTTTTTGTTTTGCCGTCATATACCTTAAACGGAGATGAGACAAGCTTTCGGATCTCCCCGGCTATCGCTTTCGCTTCCCAATGCACGGTTTCAAAGTCTTCGGCATCCTCGGAGCTGTCTGCGTCATCAGCGCTGTCAATCAGCAGCAGTTCCGTTTTTGCCGCGTCATTCGGCGGATACGATGCGCCGAGCTTCAATGCCGCCTGTTCATCGTAGTCCACTTCGCCGATTTTTCCGCCCATCAGCTGCTTAAACAAGAAATTCGTACTGTCCAAAATATCGGAGCGGCTGCGGAAATTTTGGTTCAGGTCAATTTTCTGCCCCGCGCCTTCCCCGCTTTCTGTAAACCTTTTATATTTCCCGAGAAACAGCAGCGGCTCAGCAAGTCTGAAACGGTAGATCGATTGTTTGACGTCGCCTACCATAAACAGATTTCCCGCCTCTTCATCCCCGCTTTTAACAAGCTGCAGGATAGACTCCTGCACAAGATTCGTATCTTGATATTCATCAACCAGAACTTCATGAAACTGGTCTTGATAATAAACGGCCGCTTCGCTCGGCACCCGCCGGCCTTCTTCATCAACCGCAGTTAAAATCGCCAGGCAGTAATGTTCCAAATCTGAGAAATCAATAATTGATTTTTCTTGTTTCGCCGCTTCAAATCGTTTTCCGTACGATATCACGAGCTGAACGAGCGTTTCGATGACAGGCTTCATATCTGCTAAACTCTTTAAGTGATCTTGCGGACTTCTTGTAAAGTAATCTGTCTTTACCTTTTCGATCAGTTTCTTGGCGCCGTTTCGCAAATCGGTCGCTTCGTCCAAAAGCGCTTTGTCAAATTCATCACCCTTTACCGCCTTCGCCCGCTTAAATGAGACTGCGGGAACCCGTTCATACAGCGCATCGAAGTCATGCCGGCAGCTGATCAGCTCTTCTATCTGCTGAATGTCATCCAGAAAATTATCAGCGCGCGGGGCCGGCCCGCCGGGCGCTTTTGTCAGTTCAAGCGCCTTTTCAAGCTTTTGTTTTGCCCCGAAGAGCGCCATTTCAGCATCTTCTCTCACATATTGGTAAAACGGAAGCTCTTCCATTTTGCTTTCTTCCGTCACGTCATACAGGCGGACAAAGCTTTGCAGCCACGCTTCCGGGTCAGGATGCGACCGGGAATACTCGTACACCCGTTTGACAAGGTCTTGAAGATCCAGATCATGCCTGTCTGTCGTATATCTGTCCGCAAGCTCAAAAAACGCCTGATTCCCTTTTGCGTATTCATCTTCAAACAGCTCATCAAGCACTTCGTCTCCGAGCAATTCGCCTTCCGTCTGGTCAGCCATCCGAAAACCGGGGTCAAGATCAATCATATAATAATATTTTTTAAGCACTTGCAGACAGAAAGAGTGAAGCGTCGAAATGCTCGCCCGATTTAATAGAGAGAGCTGCCGTCTGATATGCAGAGATCCCGGATTTTTGGCGAGCTCTTTTTCTAATGCATCCGCGATCCGATGCTTCATCTCCGCTGCTGAGGCGTTTGTAAAGGTCACCACAAGGAGCTTGTCAACATCAACCGGATCTTCCTCCGCGGTTATCTTTCTGATCATCCGTTCCACGAGCACGGCCGTTTTACCTGATCCGGCTGCGGCAGCGACCAAAATATCGCGGCCGGAAGAAACGATGGCGCTCCATTGGTCATCCGTCCATATGCTGTCTTTCGGTTTAGGAATTTGCATCATCATCCGCCTCCTTCTTCAGCCAATCCAGTATGGTGCCGTCTTTTTCCGCTTTCAGGCTGCGGTATTCATTTTCCTTAAGCGACTCATCAAACTGGCATACCGACTTAAACGCACAGTACGTACAAGGCGTCTTATCTTTCAGCTTATACGGGGTAATGGACACAAGCCCGTCCGTTATCGCTTCGCCCGCCTGTTCAAATGTCCGCCGCACATGGTCTGTCAGCAGATGAAAGTCCTGTTCGCTGACCGCGGCTGAGTCCGATCTTAAAGAACCGTCCTTTTTCAAACCGGCATTGACGATATTTGAACGCCCTTCCTCCAAAGTCGTGTCCATCAGGCTGATCGCCTCCCGGTCACCGAGGAGAAGGCCTTTCATCTTAAATTTCTTAAAAATTTCCTGCTCGATTTCATCAAGCCCCATCGGCAGACTGGCCTGAATCATCGGATCATGGATATGGAAATACAAAACGCCTGCCGGGGTCGCTTTCATGCCGAGCCAATCCGCGGAATGTGTAATCGATAAGTCAAGATATGTGAGCATTTGCAGAGCGAGCCCGTAATACACTTCAGCCAGATCAAGCCCCCTGTCGCTTGATTTATAATCAACGATTCTCAGCAGCAGGCCTTTTGAACTTTCCGCTTTATCCACGCGGTCGATCCGTCCGACGAGTTCCATCGTACAGCCGTTTTTCAGCGTGAAAGTGAGCGGAGGCAGCGGCCCGCTTCCGCCGAAACCGAGTTCAAGACCGACCGGGACGAAACCGCTCGCCTTCGCATGCTCGCTTAATATGCCTGAAACACGCGTGACGATCTTCTGCAGTTTTTCCTTCACATAAAAGTGTCTGTTTGAGCTGAGCAGAATCTCTTTTTGCAGCTTTGGCGCAAGCCGTTCCACCGCTTCATAGGAGAAATTCCGGCACTGATCTTTCGTCAGATCGCGCCATTCCAGCTTCTGCTCACGAAGCCGGTCTGAAATCAGCTTCAGACTGGAGTGAAACAGCTGGCCGATATCCGGCGCTTCCAGCTTGAAAAACTGGCGCTCTTTTAATTGCAGCCCGTGAGATGCAAAATGAGAAAACTGGCAGGCATTAAACGCCTCCATCCGGGAGACGCTTCCTTTAATATGCTCGCCGTAAAGCTGGCGCGAAACAGGCCGTTCAAGACGCTTCGCCTCATTGCGGAAAAACAAGCTTGAAAACAGCTTTTTCGCACGCCGGTGATCAGACTCTTTCATCAGCACATTGTATGCGCTCCACCATACGTCACTGATCTCGTACTCTCTTGTCCACAGCCTGAGCTGACTTGCCGTATATGTCTGAGCCACCTGTTTATTGACGAGATACTGAAGCTGCTCTTCTTCGCTTACCTGCTCGGGATCAGCCGCTGACAGCTTTTCCTGATGATCGGGAAACAGCTCGCCAAGCCTGTTTACAACGATTGACGGCAGGAGCGTTTTTCCTTCCGCATCGGCAATCGGGTATGACACATAAAGACGGTCAGACGGACTCGACAGCGCCATATAGATGAGAAAATGCTCATCAAGCAGCCGCTCACGCCCCGCGGAAGACAGCTCCACTCCGACTGCTTTCAGCCACTCCCGGTCATCATCAGACAGCACGCCGTTCTCATCCGGGCGCGCCGGAAGAACGCCGTCATTGGCCCCGATGACGAATGTGCAGGACGTGCCGTACATTCTTGAGAGATCCATATTCCCTACAAATACTTGGTCAAGCGCAGGAGGAATTAAAGAAAAATGAAGCGATTCCGTTCCCGTTTCAAGCATTTGCTGGAACAGCGCCAAAGATATTTCATCTTCACCCATCATGCCGGCAAACTCCTCGAGAAGCTGGATAACGGCATCCCACGCCTGGCCGTGCTGCTGCGCTTCGATCATGTTTCCGGCCTCTTCGGCCCGCTGCCTTTTCCGGTCCAGCTTCAGGGGAACATCGGTATCTTCCAAAAAGAGATAAAGAGCCTCCGCCATGCTTTGAACCGTTTTCGCTTTTTTCATCCGGTTTTGAAGCCGGACGAGGGGCGCGGCTATCCACTCTCTCGTCTCATTCAGCATGTGTTCCATCTCTATTTCCTGATCCGTCTGCGCGAAATCCTCATCGAGCGATACGAAGCGCCTGTATACAAACCGCTCGCCGCTTGTCCAGCGCTCCCCTTTAATGCCGTAGGCGATACAGTAATTTTCAAGCTGATCAACCTGCTCTCTTATTTTCTGCTCCGGCTGATCAAGCGGGAATAACAGTTCGGTTTTCGCACAGCGGAACACCGCTTCATATCTCCAGTTCCCCTTCACGACATCGAGGCTTGAACGGATGAATTCAATAAGCGGGTGATGCTGCATAGAAGCTTTTCCGTCAATAAAATAAGGAAGCCCGTAATCGGCAAACACTTCCTTCAGCAAATCTTTATAATCTTCCGGCTGACGGATGAGAATCGCCATATCTTTGTACCGGTATCCTCCGTCCCGGACAAGCGATTGAATTTCCCGGGCAATACCTTCAAGCTCAGCTCTTCTGTTTTGCGCCTGCATGACGGTAAAAGCTTCCTGTCCGCCGGTATACGCCGCGGCGGGACGCACATCGTACTGCGACTCTATACAGGCAAGCTCCGGCGCATGCTGATGCCGCTTCGTGCCATGCAGTTCCTTGCAGGAAATATCAGCATTCAATTCCTTTGCCGTCTGATAAAGCTTATAGTATGTGCTTCCCGTCATTCTGAACAGATCGAGCTCATCCGGTGCCTGTTCCGCCGAAGGGCTGTCCGCCGTCAGCGAGAATGTGACATGTTCAGCATGCATGATCAGCTGCTCCAGCACCCTTAATTCCTGCGGCGTAAATTGATAGAATCCGTCGACGTAAACACGGGCGCCTTTTACAACGTCCGCCAAAGGAATCTGCTGAGCGAGCAGCGTCAAATAGTCCTCTGAATGCAAATAGTGTCCGGCGAGGCTTCTTTCCATCTGCTGATATAAAATGCCTAAATCATGAAGTTTTTCAGACAGCATCCGCTCTCCGCGATATTCTGACGCCGTTCCGCTTTCCGCCATGCGGCGGACGTCTTCAGGCTCAATACAGTACCGCTTAAACTCTGTCAGCATCCGTTCCACCTGCTCAGTGAACCCGGTTTTGTCACTCGCTTTTTGATACACTTTAAACTCGTGCTTATATTCTTCAATCAGTTTCCTTAAAAGCATCTGCACACCCGTCGTCGTCACAAACGGGCGGTTCATGCCCCCGGTATGCTGAAGCACGCGCCACGCCAAACGCGAAAAACTGAACACTTGAGCGCGTATCATGCCGCCGATATCCGGCGTTTTAGCAAGCTCATATTCCATTAAAAACGTCATTTGATCCGGGACTAGAAAAATGATCGGTTTCCCGAACGGCTCCCGGCGCAGTTCATCTTGAATGCTGTCGATAATCAGCCTCGTTTTCCCACTCCCCGATCTGCCTACTAAAAACTCAACACCCAAATTAAAAGACCCCTCTCTTTTTATCTTTCTACATTTTATCGAAAGTTGACGAAAATGACCAATCTCATCTGCTGGTAAAAACGGGATGATTGTTTTAAAAAATTTCGTTTTTGACCAAAATAAAGAAAAAAGGACTAATGATGATGTCAGAATATCCCGAAGTAATTGTACGGACGGCTCTGTCGTTCAGCATTCTGTTTATCGGCGCCCGGATACTCGGTAAACAAACCATTTCACAGATGACGCTTTTTGATTTCATTGCGGCCATCTCGCTCGGCGCCATCACGGCAAATCTGTCGTTTAATACAAAGCTGCCGATTCATTATCATGTCATTGCCTACATTATTTTCGTGGCAATCATTTACCTTGTCGCATATCTTTCTATGAAAAACAGGGTCCTTAGGGGTTTCTTTGCAGGCAAACCGACCATTATTATTCAAAACGGTAAAATACTTGAGCATAATATGAAAACGATGCGTTATACCATCGACTACTTGAACCAGCAGCTGCGTGTAAATGACGTATTTGACATTTCTCAGGTTCAGACTGCCATCATTGAAACAAACGGCAGCATGTCAGTGGAGGTCAAGCCGGAATTTGCGCCCGTTACAAGACAGGATCTCGGCATCTTTGCCGGACATGAAAAGAACTTTGCCGTTGAGCTGATTATGGACGGCAGGCTGGTGATGAAGAATCTGGAAGAAAACCACGTATCGGAAAAATGGCTGAGAGAAGAATTGGACAAGAGAAACCTCAAACCGGAAGACGTCGTATACGCTGTGCGCGGAAGCAACGGCCGGCTTTTTGTCGACACATACGACGACCATATTACATCGCCGCTGGATCAAGAATAAAAATGACATCCGCACATGTCACGGGCTGCCGCCGTATAATACCCTATAAACATCCGGGGGTGAGTCCAATGCACGAGAATTTTTTTCATTATACAGCCATCTGCAGTGACGATTCTGTGCTTATCAAGGATCTGGTAAAATCCATAAACGGGGAATACAGCGCTGTGATTTGCTACTCAATATTAGCCGAAAAAGCGCCGACCGCAGAAATCAGAAGACGAATCGAACATATCAGAGAAGAAGAAGTGCGCCACCTGCACGCTTTTTCTTCACTGTATACGTCAATTACCGGAAAACAGTTGACGCCGAAACAGACGGAGCATTGTCCGCACACATACAGAGAAGGACTGAGGGCGGCGTTTTATGATGAGCAGAAAACGAATGATTTTTATTTGCAGGCATCCGATAGAGCGGTGCACCCTGAAGCGAAGCGGTTATTTGCCCGCACGGCATTTGACGAGCAGCGTCACGCCGTGTGGTTTTTATACGATATGGCCCACTCTCCTTCCCACCATACAGGGGGAACGGTATCAAACGCGCCGAACACAAGCTACACCGAGGTAAATACCGGAAAATAACGGTTCAGGCAGATCACGCTCCCCCGCCGGGAGTCTTCAGACCGCAGACAAACCCCGTTCTTTCAACATGAGAGAATGGGGTTTACTTTTCGAGCTGCGTGATACTCTCTAAAAAGCGGATAACTTCTTCATTGTATAATCAGCAAAAACCCTTTATAATAAAATAAACCAACCGGTCGGTTTTTAAGGAGCCGAACCTCATTTGGCGGAAAGGATCTGTGTGAAGTGACAAATACAAAAGGCGGCGCCGGAAAGAGCGAAAAGACGAAGAACAGGCTCGTATCCGCTTCGCGTGACTTATTTGCAAAAAAAGGATATTCAGAAACATCGATTCGGGATATTTTAGAGGCGGCCGAGATCAGTAAAGGCAATCTATATCACCATTTTAAAGGAAAAGAGTTTCTGTTTCTTCATATCATGGAAGAGGATCACCGCGTTATGATCGAGACGTGGAGGGAAATGGAAGCTGATCTGAAAGATGCTGCCGAAAAACTGGCGGGCTTTGCGGAGCTGCTCAGCCGGATGAGCATCAATTACCCGCTTATGAGAGCAAGTGAAGAGTTTTATGCGAGTGCGTTTACGTCAGAGGGGGTCGTAAAGCGGCTCAACAAAATTGATATTGAATATGACGATGTGATGAGAGAGATCTTAGAAGAGGGAAATCAAGACGGCAGCTGGTCCATTCATCATGTCGAATCAAAAGTAAAAATCCTGCTATCCGTTTTTTACGGATTGGATGTCTTATATAAAAACGATACCATTCAGCAAAGAATCGAATTGCAAAAAGAAGCCATCTCCGTGTTTATTCACGGGTCGATCAGCGCTGATAAACAGAATGACAGCTGACAAAGGAGAAACAACATGCAAAAACCGATCAGAGAACAAAAAGCTGTACTCATCATCTTATTAAGCAACATATTTATTGCGTTTTTAGGCATCGGATTGATCATTCCCGTTATGCCGCTGTTTATGAATGTGATGCACTTGACGGGCAGCACAATGGGATACCTTGTCGCTGCCTTCGCCGTCGCGCAATTAATTGCATCCCCCATTGCGGGGAGATGGGTTGACCGCTTCGGCAGAAAAATCATGATTCTCGCCGGACTGTTTTTATTCGCATTATCCGAACTGACCTTCGGATTGGGCACACATGTCTCCATTTTATATTTCGCAAGGGTGCTGGGGGGCATCAGTGCCGCTTTTATCATGCCCGCTGTTACAGCGTATGTCGCAGATATTACGACGGTGCAGGAAAGATCGAAGGCGATGGGCTATGTATCTGCCGCCATCAGCACAGGGTTTATCATCGGGCCCGGCATAGGAGGATTTATTGCCGATCACGGCGTTCGTATGCCGTTTTTCTTTGCGGCGGGAATTGCATTTATCGCAGTGATTTCCTCTGTCTTTATGCTGAAAGAGCCGTTAACTAAAGAAGAACGCGCAAAGCAGCTGGAAAGCGTCAAAGAATCAACCTTCTTAAAAGATTTGAAAAAGTCGATTCATCCAAACTACTTGATCGCCTTTATCATCGTTTTTGTTTTGGCATTCGGACTGTCGGCGTACGAAACGGTATTCAGCTTATTTACAAACCATAAATTCGGCTTCACGCCAAAGGATATCGCCATTATTATTACGTTCAGCTCCATTGTGGCGGTCCTCATTCAAGTGCTCGCGTTCGGCAGACTTGTCAACTTCCTCGGGGAGAAAAAAGTCATCCAGCTTTGTCTGGTCATCGGCGCTGTGCTGGCTTTCGTTTCTACGGTGATGTCAGGATTTTTGCCGGTGCTCGCTGTCACTTGCATCATTTTCCTTGCGTTTGATTTATTGCGCCCGGCACTGACTACTTATTTATCGAAAATCGCAGGAAATCAGCAGGGGTTTGTTGCCGGTATGAACTCAACATACACGAGTTTGGGCACCATTTTCGGCCCGGCTCTGGGCGGTATTTTATTTGATATGAATATTCACTTCCCGTTTCTGTTCGCAGGTGTGGTTTTATTTCTCGGTCTGGGATTGACCTTTGTGTGGAAAGGAAAAGCGGGCGAGGTTTCGGAGTAGGGTGCACTCACCCATCTCCGGAGCTTTTTTTATGTTTTTGATAAGAAAAATGAATGGATTATGAGAAATAATTCATTATTTATTTATCTCAAAATCTATACTATAGTAATAGTAAGGTTAACGAGCTTAACAATTTAATATGAATGTTTCAGGAAGAAGGGTTTTCATTGAAGAAAGACAAACATCTCCTTACGGATATCTGGTTTATTCTCATCAGTGCGGCAGGGGGGTTTCTTCTTTCGCTTACAGGGATGTCGATCGCCTGGATGCTCGGAACGCTGGCCGGCGGCTGCATCCTCTCCATGACGAGGCCCCGCTGGCTGTTCATGGCGCCTGACAGAAGAGGGATTCACCGCAGATGGCTTGCGGCGGGACAAATGATCCTCGGTATCGAACTCGGCCAGAAACTGAACCTGTCCGTTCTGTCGGTTTTAAGGGAGCATTGGCTGCCGGTAGGCTTCATGCTGATTTTCTCTATCGTGATGGCGCTTGTTTCCGGATATGTGCTCTTTCGGTTCAGCCGGACGGACATGATGACAAGCTTTGTAGGCACGGCGCCGGGCGGTTTATCCGCTATGCCCGGTATCGCCCAGGAAGTCGGCGCAAACACCGCTATTGTAAGCCTTATTCAGCTGACGCGCGTCCTTTTGGTCGTCATGACAATACCGTTTCTCGTCATTTTCTTATTTACCAAACAAAACGGTGCGGCTCAGACATCAGCCGGAGCCGTTTCAGCAGGAGCTTCACATCCGGGCCTTACTCCCGTCTTGTTAACAGCCGGATTTATTTTGGCTGCCTGGCTTGCAAGCAAAGGCGCAAAACGGCTGAAATTCCCCGCCCCTTGGCTGCTCGGCAGCATGATCGGCGTTGCTGCTGCGGAAATCGGCGTGTCCGCCTTGGCGGGCAAAGACATGCTGGCCTGGTGGCCGCCGGAAGCAAACCAGCTGTCACAAATTTTTCTCGGCGCCACAATCGGATCAAAAATGTACAAAAGCATGTTCACCGGCGTGACGAGAGTGCTGACCGTCGGATTTATTTCTTCCGTCGGATTAATCGCCGCCATGATTCTGAGCGCGGTTGCGGTTTCTAAATTAACGGGCATCTCCATGATTACATCTGTTCTCGCCTTTTCTCCCGGCGGGATCGCCGAGATGGCGGCGACTTCGATCACCCTGCACGAAGACTCGACTTTCGTCGTCGCGGTTCAGGTCATCCGGATCGTTCTCGTCATCGCCATGCTTCCGCCCTTCTATCGGCTGCTGCACCACCTTTCTCAGCTGAAACGGGCACATGGCGAAAGAGGCCGGGCAGAAAGAGGAACATGATCCGAATAAAAAACACGCATATGGATGCGTGTTTTTTATTTGAACAGCTCTCCGCCGCCATTTACAGACCGCCAGTTTGCTGAAAGATCACGGAACAGCCGTTCAGCAAATAACAGTTCTTCATCTGTATAGCGGTCTAAAAACGCCAAGAGCCGCTTTTTTATCAATTCATGATATTCATGATGAAGGGAATGCAGCTCTTTCCCGGCAGGAGTCAGCCGGAAATAGACTTCTTTTTTATTGTCGCTCAGCCGGGTCCTGCGCAGAAAGCCGGCTTCCAAAAACTTCGCGCAGCTTCTCGACACGGTCGGCTTTGTCGTCTTCATTTTTTCCGCTATTGACGTGACATTGATCGGTTCATGATCTCCGATACACGACAAAATGTGAATTTCCGTCAAGGTCAACTGTAATTTTTTCCCATTTTCTTCACGGAGTTCGTCCATCCGTCCGGCCAACGACGCCCTGATGTCCTCCTGACACCTCTCCTGCTCGTGAAAAATATCTGTCAGCCCTTCAAGAATCATGTGTTTTGCATGGTCTGGCTGTCTTCTGTTCAACTGCTGAGTCACCCTTCCGTATTGATTGTTTCTTTTACTATAACGTTTTGTTACACAAGAAACAATCACACAGGCGCATAAAAGGGTATCAGATGAATCCCCATCTCTCCAAACCGGCCAGAACGGCTTCTTCTGCTTCGCGTCCCGAGCCGCCGGCTGCCCATGCCGCGTGGCCGTCCGGCCGGATCAAAACGGAGTGGACGTCATTCCAATCGGCACGTGTTTCAGCAAGCTCCGCTCTGACAGCTGCCACACTGTCCGTATCAATACCGGCGGGAATGCTTCCTCTTAATGACAGAAGCACAAATCCGCCCTTATGAAGAAAATCATACAGCCGGGCCGGCCGCCCGTCATGAAGGGTCAATTCGATATCCGGCAGACGTTTCCCGTTCAGGGTATGCGGCGGAAGCTCCGCATCCGGTTCATAATGCAGATCAAGCGCGGATACTTTCCCCGCCAATAAACGGTTGGACTCCTGAAAATCCAGCAAAGCGGCCATCGTTTCTCTTAATGCCATCCCCGACTCGGTAAAATCCATGAGCTTTATCTGCGTTTTGATATTGTGCAACACTTCTGTTCCTGTGCTGTGCCTTTCCTGATGATAGCTGTCCAGAAGGTGAGGCGCCGCTTTTCCCTTCATTTGCGCCGCCAGCTTCCAGCCGAGGTTGAAGGCATCCTGAAGCCCCGTGTTCAGCCCTTGGCCGCCTGCGGGAAAATGAATGTGCGCCGCATCCCCGGCCACAAAAATCCGGCCGGAGCGGTATCGTTCGGCCTGACGCTCGGCATTGCCGAACCGCGACATCCATACCGGATCACTCAATCCGAAATCAGTGCCGCATATCCGCTGCAGGTCTTCTTTCAGCTCATTTTCAGTGACCGGCTCATCCTTCCGCTTTTGCGGAGCGTGCGGAGAAACGATGAGGACGCGGAAAAGTCCGTCCGTAAGAGGGATAATCACAACCGATCCCTCCAGGCGGCACGTTGAAAAAAAGGAAGATTCGGGCGGGTGTTTCAAAGCGGCATCACAGAGGGCTCCTGTTAAGTCGGCATCAGTGCCCGAAAAAGCGATGCCCGCCTGTTTCCGGACAATGCTCCCCGCTCCGTCTGTACCCGCGGCATATAAGCTGTGAAGAGTGCGGATCCCGCTTTCGTCCCGGAACACCGTCTCCACTCCGTCATCCGTCTGGGTGACAGCCACCGCTTCCGCCCCGCGGATGATGTCTGCGCCGATACTTGATGCATACTCCTCCAAAATCCGCTCCGTTTCTGCCTGAGGCAGCATTAACGAATAATTCTGCTTCGTATCCAGCCGAGAAAAATCCAGCCGTGTATCCAGCATGGAAAAATGGCCGGAAGACACCTTCGTCCCTTTTTCCAAAAAGCGTTCCAATATGCCTCTCATGGCAAAAAGCTCAAGTGTGCGCGGATGCATGATAAGCGCTTTGGAATATGGCACCGTCTTCTTCAATCGTTCAATGACAGTCGTTTTCACTCCGGCCAGCGCCAGTTCTGATGCAAGCATAAGCCCGACCGGACCTCCCCCGATAATGGCAGCCTGTGTTTTCATCTCATCAGCCCTCTTTCATATTTTTGTTACACACGTAACAAAACTACCAAAAAATAAACGCCTCTTTTTTGTTTCGAGCGTAACAATTTTCATTATAGTCTTTCCTCTGCTTTTTTACAATCATTTCCGAAAAAAAGACGCCGTTCACTTGGCGTCTGATTCACTGATGACTCCGACAATGTCTTTATCCTTAATCGGACCGAAATGACGGCTGTCGAGGCTGTATATGCGGTTGTCGCCAATAACAAAGTATTGTCCCTTCGGTATGCTTTTGCGCCCGGTCGTTTCCTTCAGCGTATAATCACCGGTCACATGGCTCCCGGCGGACAATGATGACTTTAACGGTTTTAAAAACGGTTCCGCCACCCGTTTTCCATTCACATACAGCTGATCCTCCCTGTATGCGATTGACTCGCCGGGGAGCCCGATAACTCGTTTGATCAGCACTTTGCGGTGCGGGCCTTTAAACAGGACAATATCGAAACGGCGGATCGTTTTGTAACGATGGGAAAACTTGTTGACCAGCAGCTCATTTCCTTGTTTAAAGGTCGGATTCATGCTGATTCCTTCGACTTTATAATCAATAAAAATGGCATTCTTTAATTGTATGGCCAAAACAACGATAAGCACGCCGGCTATAAACCAAAATCGTTTTTTCAAGATTCCTGTCTCCCTCCGTCTTTCTCATGCTGACTGATTCTCGTCTGTAAACGCCGTTCGATATGCTTTCCGGCATACCACAGCACCGCGATCACCGTTATGGCGCCCGCCATCCTGAAAGGCTGTGTCATGAGCGCGTGAAGATCATACCCGATAAAGCTGATCATAAAGATCATGACCATTTTCCCCATAGCGGCTGCTGATATAAACTGCAGCGCCCCCACCCGGGACAGACCGGCAACGATATGAACCGCAGCGGACGGCGTAAAGGGGAAGCAAAGTAAAATAAACAGCGGACCGAAACCGTGCCGCTCAACCCAGAGCATCATCCGCCTTATGGTCTGATGCCTGCGGATGAAACCGAAAGCTCTTTTCTGTCCGAAACGGCGGACGGCATAAAACATCAGCATCGATCCTGCCGCAGACCCGAGCCATGACAGAAAAAAACCTTCCCACAAACCAAATGCATTCGTATTCGCCACCACAAATACAACAAGCGGCAAAAACGGAAGAAACGCTTCAATAAAAGGCAGTGCAGCCGCAGCCGCCGGGCCGAAAGCTCTATAGCTTTGGAACCATTCCGTCAGCTGTTCCTCAGTCAAATATGATAAAAATTGCTCCAACGTTTATACTCCTTAACGAGTTTGTCTATCCTTATTCTACACATTATCTCCAAAAAACGAAAATATTTACGAGATTTTCCGACTTGAAATATCGTGTAAGCGAGTATAAAATAGGAACAAACGTTCTCTTTTTTTAAGAAAGAAGGAGTATTTATGCCTGACATCCAGAGCGGCACCCGCGATCTCATCGAAAAAGGGCTGTTTCTGCCCATGGCGGCTGCCATCCTGAACCGGGACCTCGAAACGCTTGATTCGTGCCCGTTCAAATTAAAACAACCCTATAAACAGCTTATCGGCTGCTCTTTAAAATTAGCACAAAAGGATTTGAGTGATGTTCGAAAAGAGTTAAGAAAGCGTAAAATTAAAATATACGAAGCGGAAAGAGACGAAGCATTTACGCTTTATATATGCACCATTAACGGCTATGAAGAAAAACACCGTTATTTCAACCCGAGAATACGGGAACAGGTAACCGCCTTATTGGAATATTACCTGTCTCTTGCGACCATTTAAAAAGCAGCCGGGACTGCTTTTCCTTTTCAGCTAATAAATTTCAGACTATTCACACTATACATTCGACATGATTTTCTTTATAATCGGGACACGCTGTTTTCAATGAAAAGGAGGAATGTTATGAAACTGATTCATGTTCTCGCCGCCCTGCCCTTTTTCGGAATTCTCGCCGGCATTCCATTTGCCAACCGGGTGACGCCTTATCTTTTCGGAATGCCTTTCATTCTCGCGTATGTCGTCATCTGGGCGGTGCTGACTTCCGTACTGATGGCCGCCGTTTACAAACTGGACAAAGAAAACAAGACGGGTGAGGCGGAATGAACGCAGCATTTCCCGTAATGGCCGCCGTGCTCCTGTTTTGTGTATATCTCGGAATCCGGGCCCGAAAAGGAAAAAATATGGACCTTGAACAATGGACGGTGGGCGGACGCGGCTTCGGCACGATGTTTGTCTTTTTATTAATGGCGGGAGAAATATACACGACCTTTACATTCCTCGGCGGAAGCGGATGGGCTTACGGAAAAGGAGGCCCCGCCTTTTATATTATCGCGTACGGCTGCCTTGCCTACATTTTGTCATATTGGCTTCTGCCAGCCGTGTGGACTTACGCCAAACAACACAAACTGATGTCGCAATCAGATTTTTTTATTTCAAAATACAACAGCCCGCTCCTCGGCATTCTCGTATCGCTCGTCGGCATCGCATCCCTCATCCCCTATCTCGTCCTGCAGCTGAAAGGGCTCGGATTAATTGTTTCAGCAACGTCATACGGACAGATTCCGCCCTCAGCCGCTGTCTGGATCGGCGCTGTCTCCATCACGATTTATGTGATGATATCAGGAATCCACGGTTCAGCGTGGATATCAGTCGTTAAAGATATCATGATTTTAGGCATCGTCCTGTATTTAGGCATTTATTTGCCCATTCATTACTATGGCGGGTTTACGGAGATGTTCAAACAAATTGACGCCGCAAAACCCGGTTTTCTCACGCTGCCGGAAACCGGACAGAGCGTTTCCTGGTTCAGCTCAACGGTTTTGCTGACCGCCCTCGGCTTTTATATGTGGCCCCATACATTTGCCGCTTCCTATTCGGCGGAGCATCCGCGGGTGTTTCGGAAAAACGCGATCATCATGCCTCTTTATCAGCTCGTCCTGCTGTTTGTCATCTTTACCGGATTTGCGGCGATTCTGCAGGTGCCCGGTTTAAAAGGGGCGGACACGGATCTCGCCTTATTAAAGCTGTCTGTGAAAACCTTTGATCCCTGGTTTGTCGGACTGATCGGATCGGCGGGCATTCTGACGGCGCTTGTACCCGGTTCAATGATATTAATGGCCTCAAGCACGCTGTTCGCCAAAAATGTGTACAAAGCCATTCTGCCCGGCACCACTGACGAAAAAGTCTCACGGCTCGCGAAATACGCCGTACCCGTCATCGCGCTGATATCCGTATATTTTACGCTGAAAGGCGGAAATACCATCGTCACCTTGCTTTTAATGGGCTACAGCCTTGTCACCCAGCTTTTCCCCGCCCTCTTATTCAGCCTGCCGAAGCGGCGTTTCATCACAAGCCACGGCGCTTTTGCCGGCATAACGGCCGGGGTCGGAACGGTGGCCTTCATTACGCTGACCGAATCAACCATCGGAACCCTCTTTCCGTTTCTTCCGCAGATCGTTAAGGATATGAATACAGGCATCATCGCACTGGTTCTGAACATTGCCGTCATGTTTGCAGTCAGCGCCGCAGTCAGAAAAAAACAAATCGGCGCAGCCGAAAAGGCGGCTTAAATGGTAAGATAGCGGTAAGATACACGAAAGGGGAAAAACGCATGATCATGACAACGACCGAAACCGTCGCCGGAAAACAGATTACGGAAGTGAAAGGCTTGGTGACAAGCAGTATCGTCCAGTCCAGACACATCGGCAAAGACTTGCTTGCAGGCTTAAAATCTGTCGTCGGCGGCGAATTGAAAAGCTATACTGAAATGCTGGAAGACTCCAAAAAAGCGGTGAAAGAGCGGCTGATCAGAGAGGCGGAGCAGCTCGGAGCGAACGCCATCGTCGGCCTGCGGTTCGAACTGACCGCAGGACAGAACACATCCGAATTAATCGGATACGGAACCGCCGTCACCGCCGAATCCATTTAAAAAAACAAGCCTCTTTAAAGAGGCTTGTTTTTTTATTTCTCACATGCGATATAGTCTTTATCTCGGTCAAGTCTTTTATTTGCATTGTAAAGCGCTTTTGATACATACGGCTTGTACTTTGTTCTGCCGCCCTTGTTTTTCACTTTTGACGTCCGGGCTACGCCGCCCTTATACACCTTATTCAGCGCCTTGCAGTTTTGATACGTTTTCACCTTTGTTTTCGCTTCTGCCGTCTGCCCCGCTCCGTATGAACAACCGAACACCAGACCGAAAGACAAAAGCACAGCTGCCGTCTTTTTCATTTCTATCCTATCCCCTTTCCTGAATCATGCTTTATTGCTGAACATATCATAGTTCAAATAATCTCCATTTACAAGATAAATAGGAAAATAGTTTTAATTTACGTCCGCCCGTATATCTTTTATGGAATTTTTCCCAAAACCTTTTATAATATGAATTGATAGCGCTATCTGACTATGATGATAGGAGGAGAAATGATGATGAAAAAAGGGCTTCTTGCGGGTGTGCTCACTACAGCCGTTCTATTCGGCGCATGTACGGCGGATATCCCGGGGGTGATCAGCCCCAATACGGCGGAAGCGGCGTCCCAGCTCAGCAAAGGAATCGGCGGAAGAGCCTACCTGAACAGCACGGGCTCAGTTCTCGTCACGAAAATTCAGCTTCCAAGCTCGATTCAGGTGTCAAATGGGACAGCCTATATTTACTCAGGATTTACCGGAGGCACAGAGGCTGATATCGGGCTTCAGTACAGTGACACCTATCATGTATGGAAACCGATCATGAAAGTCGGTTCAAAGGGACAAGGCCAGGTCCGGTATCTGGAAGGAGAAAGCCAATTCACCTATACGAAAGGCTTCCGGCCCGGCAGCACCGTACAGCTGACCATTTACAAAAATCTGAACGGCAATACCCGCGCCACATATTGGGGCACGAATAATGACGGATACACCGGCCGCATCATCTCAGAACTCGCCCAAACAAATGTAGGCTCTGTTTCAAAATGGAAAGCGCTCGCCACCGTCGCGGTCACATCAGAGGATCAGCGCCCTTACATCAAATCAAACTTCTCAACAGCCTTTACAAACATCACGATCGACAATAAAGCAGTCACACCTGTGATTGATACACAGGATTTTGCCAAATTGACAGTGTCAGGCAGCAGCGTCAGCATGTCTGTCGTCAAATAAAGAATGTTGAACGCACGATTTCTGACATCGTGCGTTTCTTGAGGGTCTGCCGGATACGCAAATCCCTTATTTTTCGGATGACGTTTAATAAACAAACTCTGTTACATTCAAAATGTCGATTTCTATATAACAATTAGAGGAACCTCATTTGCTGAGGTTCCCCGTTATTTTCCAACTCACGCACCGGTTAACTTCACATACTGTCAGCCGGCTCAGGGCTGTCCAATTTTAGTTAGAATATAGCTTTAACAGGTCTTGTGCCG
Organism: Bacillus sp. ChL18; assembly: GCF_026241425.1. Classification (NCBI taxonomy): domain Bacteria; kingdom Bacillati; phylum Bacillota; class Bacilli; order Caryophanales; family Bacillaceae; genus Bacillus; species Bacillus sp. ChL18. The sequence goes on from NZ_JAPHWE010000001.1 coordinate 2,022,874, forward strand.
GAAAACGATCTGCATCGTTCGCCTCAACAAAATATGCCAACTGCCATTTTTGTGTTTCGATAGCTTATTTGCTAGTGGGATTTTCCCATTCAGGGTAAACTCTAATTGCCATTTTTCCTTTTGCAGCGGCTGTTTTAAGGATATTTTGCTTTACAAGAACTTCTTTTGGAAAAACAAATTGTCCAAAATGATGATTACTGGCAAAAGTATTGATAACCAATAAATCAGCAGCTTTTTCATATGAAAAGGCTTGGTTTTTACCATCTCCGTCTTTTTCCCAAAAAGCAACAAACTGTCCTATCTTGTTTGGCGTTATTTTTGCGACTCTGAATCGAACTGATGTTGAATTCAGTTGAAACATACCGGCCCCATACTCTGAGTTTTGAGCTTCTTCTTGAATATCATGTATCGTTAAGTGATTTGGTTCATAAAAAATTTTATTTACATATGTTAACGCCTTATAAAATTCATTCACTGCTTCGTACTCCTTATTTTTTATAGTACGTCATCCATTGCTTCTTGATTAAAATGGGCTGATCATGTGTTTCCAAAAAAAAACAGCCCTCCTCAGGGTTGTTTTTTTAACATTTCTTTCATTATTTCCGCCAAAATGCTGAGCAGTCCGCCTTATCCTGAATATTGAATTGAATCATGCGTTCAAGCAGCTCATAATGCACCGGTTCAGTCCATTGAATTCTGAACAAACGGGAAGTGGCGCTGTAGCCGGCACGGGCAATGTCGTCGGCAAAATGCGCAATCCCAGCTTCTTCGGGGGAAACACTTACATGATGCTTTGCTGCCGCAAAGCCGATAATAAAGGTGCCGTGATCGGTAAACATCGGCGTGTTCCACTTGATCTGCGCTTCTAAGTTCGGAAATTGGTCAGCCGTCCACGACAGGATTTCCTCCATTCGCAGACGATGATCAGGGCTGTCGATACTTGATAAATAGTCTTTGAAAACGTCCATGTCTTCCTCCTTCAACATCACGTCCGCTAGCGCCAAAACCCCGGATTTTCAGCTTTTTCCTTGATGTTAAATTCGATGATCTTCTTAAGCAGATCATAGTGCACCGGATCAGTCCATCGAATTCTGAACAGGCGCGAAGAAGCGCTGTACCCGGCTTGAGCGATGTCATCGGCAAAATGCTCCATCGTCTCTTTTTCAGGCAAAATGCTCAAATGATTTTTTGCCGCAGCAAACATAATGATATAGGTGCCGTGATCGGTAAATGTCGGTTTGTTCCACTTGATCTGCGCTTCTAAATTCGGAAATTGGCCAGCCGTCCACGACAAAATTTCCTCTGCTTTGAGACGGTGATCCGGGTTATCGATTCCTGATACATATTTTGCAAACACATCCATGCCCATCTCTCCTAAAATGAAATATCATTACTCTTTACATCATCATAGCCAACAGACGGACACGATACAACTCTGCCCGGGCATGTAAATCGAAAAAAGCCCTCCCCAAAAGGAGAGGACCCGTCCCTTCACATCACAGCTTTCTCTAATATCTCTCCCCCAGCTCCCGCAAAATAAAGTCGTAGATCATTCTTGTCCGCTCTTCTTTCGGATACAGCATGAATTCCTGCCGCTTCGGGATATGACTGCCCATCCTGTCCTGAAAAGTGGTTCTGAGATAGGCGGTTCTGTAAACCTGATTTTCAAAAGAATGATAGGATACTTCCAGTTCCATCGTTTTGCCGTTTGAGAACGTGACCGCTGTGTCATCAAATGCCGTCGGTTGAAAATCTTTAACGTGCACATGCGATATCCAGCCGCATTGAGGCCTTGCAGAAGAAAGTGTAGGGAATAAAAAGATGTGATTTGAAGGGTCCACCATAATCGGCGGCTTGTGAGAAATTTTAATCGCTTCATATGTTCCCGCTTTTCTCCCGGCATAGCTGGAGCCAAAGTAGCGGCAGCTTCTGTCGATGATGTGAATCGGCTTCATGCTGACATACAGAATGCAGTCTTTTTCAATGACCTTCGACCCCATTTTACCGTCTATTTCCTCAGGCAAAACAGCGATGGTTGAACGATTTACTTCATAGCTTTCTAAGGGTGCGTGTGTTTTCTGGCACATGATGTGCAGCCTCCAATCCTTTTCTTGAAAATTTATACTAATAATCTATCATCTGTCATTGGAAAACGACAGGTTTTTTTTGAATATAGCTAAAAATCACCTTTTAAAGATGTAATTTAGTCTTAAATTACTATTTAAATATTATTTTTCTTTTTCATTTCACCTCATTTACACAATGATCATTTTCGTTTTTTCGTCAATTTGCAGGATATGTCGATATATTTCCAAGTATTAGTTGTCTAAAGATTATAAAAATTAATTGATTTTTCCGGCCGTTATCCATATACTATAAAAAAGGCATTGGGGGGATTCTTTATGAAAGAGAAAAAGTCGTACACTGAGCTCATGAAGTCCCGCAACACGCAAAAAGTAAACGAATTCGATGTGACAATGGCCGATATTTACATTCAAATGGTGCTTGATGAATCCTTGTATAAACACCGGATCGCCATACTGACAATGCAGATTAATAAGGCGCTTGATGATAAAAATAAAGAAGCGTTCCTCACGCTTTCAAAAGAATATGCAGCACTCAAACAGAGTGAATAAGCCAATCCATATGGATTGGCTTTTTTTACATTATCCGTTTACGATGGTGCCGCCGTTCACATGAATCGTCTGTCCCGTGACATAGGAAGAATCATCGCTTGCTAAGTACAAATAGCTCGGCGCCACTTCAACAGGCTCTCCCGGGCGCTGCATCGGCACGTCTGAGCCGAAGACTTCCACTTCCTTCGCCGAGAAGCTCGCCGGGATCAGCGGCGTCCAGATCGGCCCCGGCGCCACTGCGTTTACCCTGATGCCCTGAGTGACAAGAGATTGGGAAAGAGATCTTGTAAACGTGACGATCGCCCCTTTAGTCGCTGAATAGTCAATCAATGTTTTGTGGCCTTTATAGGCGGTAATGGAAGCCGTATTAATGATTGAACTTCCTTTTTTCAGGTGAGGGAGCGCGGCTTTCGTTAAGTAAAACATTGAAAAAATATTCGTCTGAAACGTTCTGATGAGCTGGTGGCTCGTGATTTTCTCAATCCCCGGCTGCACGTGCTGCTCCCCCGCGTTGTTGACCAGGATGTCAATGGAAGGAAAGGCTTGGCCCGCCTGGCGGATGACATCGTTGCAGAAGGCTTCGTCGCCGACATCCCCTGCGATCAGCAGACACTTCGCCCCCTCTTTTTCTACATATTGCTTCGTCTCTTCGGCATCCTGATGCTCATCAAAGTAAACGATGACCACATTAGCGCCTTCCTTCGCGAATAAAACGGATACGGCGCGGCCGATCCCGCTGTCTCCGCCCGTGATGATCGCCGTTTTCCCTTCAAGTTTTTTCGCCGCTTTCGGTTTGTCAAAAACGGGGCGCGGGTCCATTACATATTCAAAGCCCGGCTGCCGGTTTTGATGCTGCGGCGGCAAGGTTTTCTTCTTCTGGTTAGCCATTTTGATCACTCCTTTACATTAATTACTATATTATGAGTAATTTGAGCATCTTATACGAATTTCATGTATGAATAGAGTCTTATTGGAAAAATTAAGAATATACAACAGAGGAGGTAAATCTGAATTGACTACTTTTTCAAACGAGGAACCGGCTTCCTATTGGAAAGCAACAGCTGACATTCCTACCTTTCCCGCCCTCACTGAAGATACGGAATGTGACGTTGCGATTATCGGCGGAGGAATTACGGGCCTGACAACGGCATACGAACTGACGAAAAGAGGTTTCCGTGTCGCTGTCATTGAAGCAGACCTGATTTTAAACGGGACGACCGCGGGCACGACCGCAAAAATCACCGCCCAGCATGATTTCATCTATGCCGATCTTATTCAGCAGATCGGCCTGACCAGCGCAAGGCTGTATTTCGAAGCCCATCTCCGCGCCATGGAAGACATGAAGCAGATTATGAAGGACCTTTCGATTAAATGCAGACTGGCTGAACAAGACGCATATCTTTACACCAATACAGAATCAGGCGTCAAAAAAATCCGCAGTGAGCAGGAAGCTTATACCAAGCTCGGCATTGAACATGAGCTTGTGAAAGAACTTCCCGTCCCCGTTGATTGCAGGCTCGGCCTCGCCATGAAGAATCAGGCGCAATTCCATCCGCTTTTATATGGTGCGGCGCTCGTCAAAGAGATCGTTAAAAACGGGGCGCGGATTTTTGAACAGACGGCTGCGATCGACATAAAAAAAGAACCGCAGCCGGAAGTGGTCACGAAAAACAGACACGGCATCAAGTGCAGCTACATTGTCTGCTCTTCCCACTTTCCTTTTTATGACGGAGGCGGGCTTTATGCCGCCAGAATGTATGCCAGCAGATCCTACGTACTCGCGGTAAAACCGAAACAAGCGTATCCGGACGGGATGTATCTCAGCATAGACAAGCCGTCCAGATCACTGCGATACACTGATTTGAACGGTGAAAAACTGGTTCTTGTCGGCGGCGAAAGCCACAAAACAGGCCAAGGAAAAGAAATGTCCGAGCATTACGAAGCGCTGAAACAATTTGCGGAAAACACAATCGGGGTTGAAAGCATCCCATATCATTGGTCTGCACAAGACCTTGTCACCATTGACAAAATTCCGTTCATCGGTCCCATCTCAGGCGATGAAGAACATATTTTGGCGGCGACCGGTTTTAAAAAATGGGGTATGACAAGCTCAGCGCTCGCCGCGAAGCTTTTGGCTGATCATATTCAAAACAAAAAGAACCCGTTTTCCGGCCTGTTTATCCCGTCACGCTTCCACGCAGATCCGGGACTGAAAAAACTGATTTCTTATAATGCCGACGTGGCCAAACACCTTATCTCAGGCAAACTTGAGAGGCCGGACGCTTCACCTGAGACTCTTCGGCCCGGGGAGGGAAAAATCGTAACGGTAAACGGCAAACGGGCCGGCGCCTATAAAGATGAAAAAGGCTGTCTGCATCTTGTCGATACGACATGCACCCATTTAGGCTGTGAGGTTGAATGGAATGACGGCGAACGGACGTGGGACTGTCCTTGTCACGGGTCCCGGTTCACACCTGACGGCGGGGTTGCCGAAGGTCCCGCCATCAAGCCGCTGAAACGCCTCACCCAAGATTGACTAAACCATTCGTACAGAATGGTTTTATTTTTTTCTGCATTAAAATATTTTTATCAGATTCCTTCATTCAAGTTCCTTCCATACCGATAAAAAGAAAAAGAGAATATCTGGGGGAACTTATATTGTTATTTAAAAAAGACCGCAAAAAAGAAACAGCTTATTTTTCAGAAGCCGATGAAAAAAAACGCATCGCGCTTTCAAATCAATATGCAGATGTCCAAAAACAGCTGAAAATGGTCAAGCTCGGAAACGAAGAACTTCATGTGCTTGAAGAGCTGCAGCCGTTAATTAAAGAACATATCTCAACAATCGTCGATTCCTTTTACCGAAATCTGGATCATGAAAAATCATTAATGACGATCATTAACGACCACAGCACGGTCGAGCGCCTGAAAAAAACATTACGGCGTCATATCCATGAGATGTTTGCCGGCACGATTGATGATGAATTCATTGAAAAAAGACAGCGCATCGCTTCCATCCACTTGCGGATCGGCCTTGAACCGAAATGGTATATGGGAGCGTTTCAAGATCTGCTTCTGTCGATGATGAACATATATGAAGCAGCAATCCCGGATTTGCATGAGCTTTTAAAAGCGATCAAAGCGACGACGAAAATATTGAATCTTGAACAGCAGCTCGTCCTTGAAGCATTCCAGACTGAATATAACTGCCAGCGTGACGAACAAGAGGAAAAGAAAGCCCGTCTTCATCAAAAAATCCAGGAAACATCCGGATCACTCGCTGATTTGTTTTCTGAAACGAGCAGAGCCGTGCAGGAGCTGGTCGATAAATCCGAGGGCATTTCCGAGGCGTCAAAAGCCGGCACCGTCACTTCCGTACATGTCGAAGAAAAATCAATCGGCGGGAAAAAAGAGCTTGAAAGCCAGCAGAAGCAGATGAATAAAATCGACGCCAGCCTTCTGCAGATTGAAGAAGAAATGGACAAGCTGAATGACATCGCCCAGCAGATCGAAAAAATCTTCGGCATCGTGACGGGGATCGCCGAGCAAACGAATCTCCTGTCACTCAACGCTTCAATAGAATCCGCGAGAGCCGGGGAGCACGGCAAAGGGTTCGCCGTTGTGGCGACGGAGGTAAGAAAGCTTTCAGAGGATACGAAAAAAACCGTTTCCACCGTATCAGAGCTCGTGAACAATACCAATACACAAATCGACATCGTGTCCAAGCATATTAAAGATGTAAACGGACTTGTAAGTGAAACGAAAGAAAAAATGGCGCAGATCAACCGTCTGTTTGATGACATCGTCCAAAGCATGAAAACGAGCAAAGACCAGACAGGCAAAATCGACGTTGATTTGCAGGCCTTTCTCGGCGGCCTTCAAGAAGTCAGCCGCGCCGTTTCCCACGTTGCATCATCCGTTGATTCACTTGTTATCCTTACAGAAGAATAAAGATAAACCGACCGGCCTTTTTCATAAAGGGCCGGTCTTTTTAATGTTAACTCAAAATATAATATAGTTGACATATATAAAGACTCGCTTTATTGTATAAACATATTTTGATAAGCTGGAGGAATACATAATGAAATTGACAGAAATGATGCATATTGCCGTGTTTACCGCCATTATGGGACTTTTGGGACTGCTCCCGCCGCTTTTCTTATCCTTTACGCCGGTTCCGATTACGCTCCAGACGATCGGTGTGCTCTTATCGGGAAGCATCCTAAAACCGAAAGCGGCGTTTTTAAGCCAATTGCTGTTTTTGCTGATTGTGGCATGCGGAGCGCCTCTCCTTTCAGGCGGCAGAGGCGGGTTCGGGGTTTTTTTCGGGCCGAGCGCCGGATATCTCATCGCATATCCGCTGGCGGCATTACTGCTGAGCCTCAGCATCCAAGGCCTTCGCTCAGCTGCTGTCCCCCATTTGTTTATCAGACAGTTCTTGTTCGGCGTGCTGTTTTTGTATGTCATCGGCATTCCCGTTCAGGCTTTTATAATGCACATTGATATCTTGACTGCCGTAAAGCTCAGCCTCATCTATGTGCCCGGAGATCTGCTTAAAGCGGCCGCAGCCTCATTCGCAGCCGTAAGAATCAGAAAAACTCTTCAAGCAAGCCGGCTTTTGCCGACGAAAGGAAGCTGATTTTAGTCATCATGATTACATCATCATATTCAGATACAGCCGGACAAGCGCCGGAACAGATCGCAATTCAGACAGAAACAGAACAGATCACCTATCAAACTTGGAACAGGCTAGTAAACCAAACCGCAAACTGGCTTGGCAGCCTTTCAGGAAAGCCGGAAAACATTGCAATATTACTGCCGAACGGCATCCCTTTTTTACAACTTTTCGCAGGGGCGGCGCATGCCGGCTGCACGGCGGTTCCGTTAGATCCCCGCTCGGCAGCGGCGGAACTCGCGGATCAGCTGAACATCAGCAATACCGACCTCGTCATCTGTGACCGCCGGCTGAGCGGCAGACTGGACGACGTCAAAACGCCTGTCATCCTGTGGGATGAATGCAGGCCTTTGATCGAGGCCGAAAAAACGGAAGGCGCTTTGATCAAAAACGCCGGCCTGCCCTTTTATACCGGGTTCACCTCGGGATCGACCGGTAAGCCGAAAGCCTTCACCCGCTCTCACCGTTCGTGGCTGGAGAGCTTTTCTTGTACGAAACGTGAATTCGGCATTTCCCCTGATGACAAAGTGCTGGTACCGGGCACGCTTCGCTCGTCACACTTTTTATACGGCGCCGTCAGCACTTTGTTTATCGGCGGAACCGTCATCCTTCAAAGAAAATTCAATCCGGCCGGAATGAAAGACCGGCTCAGACAAGCTGACGTTCTATATACCGTTCCGACAATGACGGACGCCCTGCTCTCACTAGAGGCGTTTCCGGATACACCGCTCAAAGTGATTTCTTCCGGTGCAGACTGGCCCGCTTCGTCTAAACAAGCGCTGTCAGAACGCTATCCCCATTTGCGGTTGTACGATTTTTACGGAACGTCTGAGCTGAGTTTCGTGACGTTCTTATCGCCTGAAGACAGCGCCCGAAAGCCTGACGCGGCGGGCCGTCCGTTTGAAAATGTTACAATCGAAATCCGCCGCCCCGGAGGAGAACGCTGCATGCCGGGCGAAACGGGGAAGATTTTTGTGAACAGCCCGATGAAATTTTCCGGATACATCAACGGCGCAAAACCTGATGATTCCGGCTGGATAACGGTTGATGACATGGGATATATCGATCGTGAAGGCTATCTTTATATCGAAGGACGTGAAAACGGGATGATCGTATCAGGCGGCCTGAATGTATTCCCCGAAGAGATAGAACGTGTGCTCAACCGCTGTCCGGGCGTCAGAAAAGCGGCCGTCATCGGCATTCCTGATGATTATTGGGGCAGTATCGCCGTTGCGGTGATCGACGGACATGCAAATGTAAAGGAACTGAAGAAACAGTGCCGCGAGCAGCTGGCGGCATATAAAATCCCGAAAAAATGGCTGTTTTCAAAAATACCGGAAACAGCCGGCGGAAAGATCGCCCGTGCCGCCGTACAAAAGCAGGCAAAGGACATGATGGAATGGAAGCTGTAATTACGGATGCGAAACGGACGATTTTCGCCCGGGAAAACGGCCTGTTAAAAGACTGTCTCCCAGAAGATTTGGCAGCTCCGCTGATCCGCCATTTGAGCCGGAACATGCCCGAAGACATTGATGAAGTCCTGATCGGAAACGCGACAGGCCGCGGCGGGAATCTCGCCCGGCTGTCAGCCTTGGCCGCCGGACTTCCTTTGAGCGTGTCCGGTACGACCATCGACAGGCAGTGCGGCTCCGGACTGGACGCCGTGAGGGTCGCGTGCCACTTTGTCAAAGCCGGCGCGGGGAGCACGTACATCGCGGGAGGAGCGGAGAGCAGCAGCCGTTCCCCTTTCTCATCCCGGGCGCGCTTTTCTCCTGAACACATCGGCGATCCTGATATGGGCATAGCAGCCGAGTATACGGCACAGGCTTACGGCGTAACGAGAAAGATGCAGGATGAATATGCCCTTCTCAGCTATGAACGGAGCGTCAAAGCGCACGAAGACGGCTTGTACCGCCGGGAAATTCTTCCCTGTCACGGATTCGCCGCTGACGAAAACATGCTGAAAAAGCGGAACATGGAGCCTCTCATCTCCCGTGCCAAACCCGTCTTTCAGTCCGGAGGCTCTGTCACCGCCGCCAACAGCTGCGGAATTTCTGACGGGGCGGCGGCAGTTTGTGTGATGGAAGAACAAAAAGCGCGGTCTCTCGGTTTAAAGCCGGGATTGCGTTTTATCGGGAGCGCGGTAAGCGGCGTCCATCCGCATTATCCGTCAGCAGCTCCGGTGTATGCCGTCAAAAAGCTTTTGAAGGAACGGGACCTGTCACCGGATGATATTGATATATACGAAATCAACGAGGCGTTTGCCGTCAAAATATGCGTTTTTTCACAGCAGCTTCAAGTGCCGTATTCTAAAATAAATGTCCGGGGCGGCGCTCTGGCGGTCGGGCATCCGTACGGGGCTTCCGGGGCAGCGCTTGTCACCCGGCTTTTTTATGAAGCAAAAAGACGCCCGGATGCCCGCTACGCAGCAGCAGCAATCGGCAGCGGAGGGGGAGTCGGACTGGCGCTTCTCTTTGAAGTGTTAACGTAACGGCAGTATAATAGATGATATCGATAAAAAATTGATCGGAGTGGAGACTTTATGACTGCCGTTTGTTTAGTAAGACATGGAGAGACTGATTGGAATGCCCAAAAGAAGCTTCAAGGCAAATCGGATATTCCGTTAAATGCGACGGGAGAGCGTCAGGCGAAAGAAACAGGAGAGTACTTAAAGGGGTCCGAATGGGATGTCATCGTCTCAAGCCCGATGAAACGGGCCAGAAAAACAGCTGACATTATTAACGGGTTTTTGAATCTTCCCATTGTCGTCATGGAAGATTTCAGAGAACGGAGCTACGGTGATGCGGAAGGAATGTCTTTATCGGAACGGTCGAAGCGCTACCCGGATAAAAACTACCCGAACATGGAGACCGCAGAAGAGCTGACAGACAGAATGCTTGCCGGTTTAGTGAAAGTTCAGGAGCGGTTTCCTGAGCAAAAAGTACTGATCGTCGCTCACGGCGCAGCCATTCACGCCCTCTTGTCCGCCATTTCTGACGGTGATACCGACATACAAAACGCTAAGCTTGTCAATGCGTGCCTGAGCAATATAGAACGAATTGAAAATAAGTGGCGCGTCAAAGATTACAATGTAAGCAGCCACCTATCAGAATCATAACAAAAAGGCCCGAATTCAGTTTTGGGCCTTTTTGGCGAGCGTTTTTTTCTGAAGATCATGTAATATGGCGTCCGCACCGTCAATGCTCCGGCGCTCCGTCCATACCGCCCTGTCCGCGCGGTAAACGTGTCCGTTTTTTACGGCCGTCAGCTGTTTCCAGAGGTGATTTTTTTCGGGTTCTTTCTCACCGTCCAACATTACGATGTAATCAGGATCGATATGCAAAAGCTGCCCGGGCGTCATTTTGATAGAGTCTGATTTCCCGCCGTGCTCCGTCTGGACGGCATATGTAAACCCTGCGAGCGTCAAAAGCCGGGACGTAAAAAACTGATCATCCTTTACGGAAATGCTGTCATTTGCAGCGTCAATTAATAAAATCGTGCCGCCTTCTGCATCCAGCTTTCTTTTGATGTCATTCAGCTTTTCTTCCTGAGCCGACAATTGTTTCTCTATGATGCCCTCTTTACCGACCGCCTTTTCAATGGTAAGGGCAGCGTCAACCGCATCCTGATAATCCGCAGCTTCATTTTTTAAAGCGATTGTCGGAGCGATCTTCGTCAGTTTATGGTATATCCCCCTGTGAAGGCTTGAGTCTGCAATGATGAGATCGGGTTTTAACGAAGTGATCTTTTTCAAATCGGGATGTGACGGGGGCCCGACGGACGGACTGCCGTCGTTTCGCTCTGACCGGTTATCCGCCGCGGCCGCCGGCTTTATGCCGAGATCATGGAGGGTGTCAATAAAGCCCTCATTCAATACGGCGATGCGCTGCGGGTGCGCAGTCACATGCGAGGTCCCCAGATCGTGCCTGACGGCGGTTTCATGTTCCTGTTCTGAGCATGCCGTTATGAAGAGAACGGATAAGATCATCAGCATACTGAAAATTGGTTTCATCTGTTCCTCCTCTTTCGTTTTTCCGCAATTATATCATTGACAATATAAGTATCAATGATATTCATTATCATTATTTTTATAAAATGGTTTCACAGCTTTTCTCCGTAAAGAAAGCCGAAGACTGATTCATGCCGGCCGCTTTATTTCATTCCGCTTTCGTTTCCATCAGACTTCTGCATTCAACAAAAGGTGACATTTATCCTGTTTTTGCCTCAGCTTCCAAAAATGGAATCAAACCGTTCGACCCAGCAAACAAGAGAGCGATTGCGGCTGTGTACAAATACTCATGTCCTTCCATCGGTTTTTTCCATTAAAATTTAAATATTTCGGGTTCCTATTAAACGAAAGAGAGATGATATACCTAAATAGAAATAAAACAAACTGAAAAAAATTGGGTCTACTAAAATATTATTCCATGCTATACAATTAATCCACAGAATAATCTGTCTATTGGTTGTTCTGCAAATGAAAAAAGGAGTGGATAAAGAGTGAGAGGCAAAAAGGTATGGATCAGTTTGCTGTTTGCTTTAGCGTTAATCTTTACGATGGCGTTCGGCAGCACGTCTCCTGCCCAGGCGGCAGGGAAATCAAACGGGGAAAAGAAATACATTGTCGGATTTAAACAGACAATGAGCACGATGAGCGCCGCTAAGAAAAAAGATGTCATTTCTGAAAAAGGCGGGAAAGTGCAAAAGCAATTCAAATATGTAGACGCAGCTTCAGCTACATTAAATGAAAAAGCTGTAAAAGAGCTGAAAAAAGACCCTAGCGTCGCTTACGTTGAAGAAGATCACGTTGCAAAAGCGTACGCGCAGTCCGTGCCTTACGGCGTATCACAGATTAAAGCCCCTGCTCTGCACTCCCAAGGCTTCACCGGATCAAATGTTAAAGTAGCGGTTATCGACAGCGGCATCGATTCTTCTCATCCTGATTTAAAGGTAGCAGGCGGAGCCAGCATGGTTCCTTCTGAAACAAATCCTTTCCAAGACAACAACTCCCACGGAACTCACGTTGCCGGTACAGTTGCGGCTCTTAATAACTCAGTCGGTGTATTAGGCGTTGCGCCAAGCGCATCTCTTTACGCTGTAAAAGTTCTCGGCGCTGACGGTTCCGGCCAGTACAGCTGGATCATTAACGGAATTGAGTGGGCGATCGCAAACAATATGGACGTTATTAACATGAGCCTCGGCGGACCTTCTGGTTCTGCAGCGTTAAAAGCGGCAGTTGACAAAGCCGTTGCTTCCGGCGTCGTAGTCGTAGCGGCAGCCGGTAACGAAGGCACTTCCGGCGGCTCAAGCACAGTGGGCTACCCTGGTAAATACCCTTCTGTCATCGCGGTAGGCGCTGTTAACAGCAGCAACCAAAGAGCATCTTTCTCAAGCGTAGGTTCTGAGCTTGATGTCATGGCACCAGGCGTCTCTATCCAAAGCACGCTTCCTGGAAACAAATACGGCGCGTACAATGGTACGTCAATGGCATCTCCGCACGTTGCCGGAGCGGCTGCTTTGATTCTTTCTAAGCACCCGAACTGGACAAACACTCAAGTCCGCAGCAGTTTAGAAAACACCACTACAAAACTTGGTGATGCTTTCTACTACGGAAAAGGGCTGATCAACGTACAGGCGGCAGCTCAGTAAAACATAAAAAACCGGCGTCGGGCATGGCCCCGCCGGTTTTTTTATTATTTTTCTTCCTCCGCATGTTCAATCCGCTCCATGATCGACGGGTGGCTCCCTCTGAAAATTTTGACGAGAAACGGCGGGTTGACCCGGCTCAGTCCCGTATCGGCCAAGTCCTGAAACGTCTCAATCGCCGCTTCCCGGTTTCCGGTCAGCTCGATGCCGTAGCGGTCGGCGGCGTTTTCCTGATACCTGGAGACGGCATTCGTAATCGGATCAGAAGCAAAACTGAGAACGGATATGAGCAGCAATAACAGCGGGAGGGCGGCCAGATCTTCAGGCCCCTTTATATGAAGCATTCGGCCGAAGAATTTGGACAGCCGCTTATAAAGCTTGTCAATGATATAGAACCCGGCTAATGACAGCAGCAGATACCCGGCCAGTCCGATGTACACGTGCTTCATCACATAGTGCCCCATCTCATGCCCCATAATGAACAAAATTTCCCGATCCTTCAGTTTGTTAAGCGTCGTATCCCACAAAACGATCCGCTTATTCGAACCGATCCCCGTCACATACGCATTCAGCGCATTCGTTTTCTCCGACATATTGACTTCATAAACATGGCTGGCCGGAATATCGGCCTTGTCGGCAAGCGACAAGATTTTGCTTTCCAGCTCCTTGTCTTTCAGCGGATAGAAATCATTGTATAAAGGATCAATCACGACCGGCTGCAGGAAAAACAAAAACAGGGTAAACGGCACAGTAAGAAACCAAGCGTAAAACCACCATTTTTTTGTATGCTTTGTGATCAGCCAGTAAAACACAAGCACACACACGGCAAACAGCGGAAAACTGATCCAGAAATCAATGACATGGTCTCTTATCCAGCTTGCTGTTGTCTGCGTCGAAATATGATACGCAAGCGAAACCCGATATCCGATCCACTCAAGCGGAAGCGAAGCCGCCGTAACGATGAGTGAAATCACAAATACGAAGCTTACGATTTGCAGCACCCGAAAGCGCACCGCTGCTTCGAGCCAATGCTTTATTTTTTTGGCAAGCCCCGTAATGAGCAGCAGAAAAAATAAAAACCAATCTAACGGCGCTCCGATGAAAAATAAAAAATCCTTTACATTTGAAAAGTTTTCAGCGGCTGCCAGGCGGCCCGGGTCCATAAACGAGGACGGATCGGCTTTCGTTCCCTTTACGGCCTCCGGGACGGCGGAGTCTCCTGTCATAAAGAAATACCAATAGAAAAAAAGGCCGTACAGCACATAGGCAAGCCCCGCTGCCGCTATCCATTTGCGCATGGAAGTCTCCCTCCTTAGCCTTATGACTTACTCCTATTGTAAGCATAAATGCAAATAAATAGAACCAAGCCTCCGAAACGGATGTTAATCTTTTCACAACAGAAAAGAATGGAACAACAGGAAGCGGGAAAGACTAAAAGACGGAGTGATGAATATGAAAAAAATAATCGCGTTTATTGTAGTAATCGCCCTTTTGGTTATTGCTTTCTTCTATGTATACAGCCGGACCGGCGATGTGTTTCCATCAAGCAACGCAGATCTGATTATTCTGTCTGAGCACGGAAAAAAAGAAATCAAAATTAAAGACAGGCAGAATGTAAAAGATATGCTCGATATCTTGAACCAAGGAAAACAAGTCAAACTGACCAAAAGCGTATCTCCCGATTACGACGGAACGGTCAAATACCATGAAGACCGTTTTGATTCATTCAGCATGTGGCTCGAAAGCGGCAATTATATGATGTACAAGTATAAAAACACGTATTACAAACTGACCCGGCATGATACGAAGCTTGTGCAAAGCATCATTAAGGAAGAATCACAGAGCTGACCGGATCAGCATGTAAAAGCGAAGCCCCCCGGCTTCGCTTTTCGTCCGTCATTTCGGAAGCATGTCCCGGACCGCCCGTCTCAGCAGCTTTCCGGTCGCGTTCTTCGGAATCTCATCAAGAAAAACCACTTCCGCCGGCCGTTTATATTTTGCCAAATGTGTTTCACAGTAATCAAAAACCGCCTGCTCTGTCAGCTCACCGTCCCCAGGCACTATATAAGCATGCACCGCTTCCCCCGTTTTGGCGTCAGGAACGCCGATGACCACGGCTTCTTTAATGCCCTCATGGCTGTAGAGCACTTCTTCTACTTCGCGCGGATAGACGTTATATCCGCCGACGAGAATCATATCTTTTTTTCTGTCGACGATATAAAAATAACCGTCTTCGTCGCGCTTCGCCAAATCACCCGTGTACAGCCAGCCGTCTTTCAGCGCGTGCTCCGTCTCCTCGGGCATCTTGTAATAGCCTTTCATTACATTCGGCCCTTTCACGATCAATTCTCCCACTTGATGGTCAGGCAATTCGCGTCCGAGTGTATCGACGACTTTATTTTCGACATGTAAAATATTCGTCCCGATCGAGCCGGGCTTTCTCCCCCGGTCAAACGGATTAAAACAAGTAACCGGAGACGCTTCAGAAAGTCCGTACCCCTCCAGAATGGTGACGTCAAAGGTTTGTTCAAACGTCTGCAACAGAGCGACCGGCATAGAGGCCCCGCCTGAAATGCACAGTCTGACGGACGCAAAATCCTCCGCCTTGCCGTGCTCGTATTGATACAGATAGTTATACATCGTCGGAACGCCGGCAAAAATGGTTGCCTGACGGCTTTTAATCAGTTTAAACACAGAAGCCGGGCTGAATTGCGGCTCGATTAAGACACACGCTCCGCTCATCAGAGGCGCATTCATACAAACGGTTAAACAAAACACGTGAAACATCGGCAATGCCGCCACAATTTTGTCTTTCTCATTCATTCCTAAGTATCCGGCGACATCATTTGCATTGGAGAAAAGATTCTGATGGGTGAGCATGGCGCCTTTCGGTTTTCCGGTCGTCCCTGAGGTGTATAAAATGACGGCAGTATCATCTTTGGACAATGTCGGATAAGTTCTGCTGCGCTCCGTCGGGCGGAGCATTTTTGCAAACGTTGTCATTTTTAAGCGCAATTGAGGGTCTTGTGTCGATGGAGCGTTCTCTGCTGTCTGGCTGATAATGATATGCTCCAGCAGCGGCAGCGAGCCGTGCAGGCTTTCAAATACGGGAATTAAAAGGTCGATGCCGGCGATCGCTTTGACATCGCCGTTTTTCAGCATGTATGCGATTTCTGAAGGTGTATATGCCGGATTAACAGGTATGACGACAATTCCCGCTTTTAACGCGCCGAAAAACGCAATAACAAAATCAGGCGTATTTCCGAGCAGCAGCGCGAGATGATCCCCTTTTTTCAGTCCCCTGTCCTCCAAGCCGTTTGCAAATGCTTTGATTTTACCTGCCAGCTCCTCATACGTCATGTACTGATCTTGAAACAGACAAGCTGGTTTTTCCGGTTTCTGCGATGCCGTTTCTTCCAATTTGGAAACCAGATTCATTTTCCCACCCCTTTAAAAAAGTAATGAATGAATAGTCATTCATTTATCCCGAATAAACGTTCACTTTTATTATAGAAAAATATAGAAAAACACTCAAGGGCAAAAAGCCCCGAGTGCCGTAAAACCGGAAACTATAATTGTTTCAGCGCTTCACTGACCGGCGTGCCGCCCGCCGTCAGATCGAATGCTTTTTCATACGTATTCGGTTCATCAAGGGATGCGATAACGGTCTTGGCGACATCGTCTCTTGAAATGGAGCCTCTTTCTAAATCGGCCGCGGCTTTGATATTTCCCGTGCCGGGATCATTTAATAACCCGCCCGGCCGGATAATCGTATACGTCAGACCGCTCGCTTCAAGAATTTTATCCGCATAATGCTTTGCGGCGTAATACGGCTTCAGCGCTTCATTCCAATTGCCGCGGTTATGAGCCTGCAGGGCGCTTACCATAATGAACCGCTTGATGCCGGCTTTCTTTGCCGCTTCTATCGCTTTCGCCGCTCCGTCAAGATCAATCAAAAGCGTCTTATCGTATCCGGTGCTTCCCCCTGATCCGGCGGTAAACACAATCGCGTCACAGCCTTCAGCGGCTTTCGCGATGTCTTCCGTGCTTCCT
The DNA here is from genome assembly GCF_026241425.1 of Bacillus sp. ChL18. Lineage (NCBI taxonomy): Bacteria > Bacillati > Bacillota > Bacilli > Caryophanales > Bacillaceae > Bacillus > Bacillus sp. ChL18. The sequence goes on from NZ_JAPHWE010000001.1 coordinate 2,039,884, forward strand.
TCCAAATCTGCAAGAACGGCTTCTGTTCCCGCGGCTTGAAGCGCTTCTTTCTGCTCTTGTTTCCGGACCATCGCCCGCAGCGTATGCGTGCCGTCTTTTTGAAACAGTCCGGTCAGCCGCTGTCCGATCTGTCCGTTTGCTCCGATGAGAAATACTTTCATCATGATCCCTCCCCATTCATTATGGTTCTATCATTTCACAAAAACGGGCGCTGATTCAAATCATGCGTTCGGCAAATGTTCTAATAAATCAGCTCGAGGAAATCTTCCAGCTCTATTTTGCCGAAATACTGTTTCAGATCGATTCCGGCCAGCGCCTCCCTGATAGCGGTTCTGTCATACTGTTTTCCGGTCAGCGCCTGTTCGACTTCACTCACATCTTTCGCACCGAAGAAATCACCGAAAATTTTGCAGTCCTGAATGATTCCTTTTTTCACTTCAAGACGCAGATCAATCGATCCGACCGGATAACGTTTAGAATGCTGAAGATTAAATGCGGGCGACCTTCCGAAATTCCAGTCCCAGTTTTGATAGCGCTCTTCGGAAATCTTCCGGATCGCTTTCCAGTCTTCATCGGTCAGTTTATATTCCGGCACTTCGGAGAGATCATTTGTATTAAAAATATGGTGAAGCAGGTGCTTTTTGAATTCATCGGCCGTCATTTTGTCATCAAGAAACTCGCTGATGTTGGCGACACGGCTTCTGATTGACTTAATGCCTTTTGATTCGATTTTGTCTTTTTTCACTTTCAAGGCTGACACAACATGATCAATGGCGGAATCCAGCATTAATGTTCCGTGGCTGAAAATACGCCCTTTCGTCGAAAATTGAGCGTTGCCGGAAATTTTTCTGCCGTCCGCGACGATGTCGTTTCGGCCGCTTAATTCAGCTTCCACACCGAGCTGGCGCAGCGCCTGAATAACGGGTTCGGTGAATTTTTTGAAATTGTGAAAGCTGTCGCCGTCATCCTTGGTGATAAAACTGAAATTCAGATTCCCGAGGTCATGGTAAACCGCACCGCCTCCTGACAGCCTGCGGACGACGATGATTCCGTTATCTTCTACGTATTTCGTATTGATTTCTTCTATTGTGTTTTGGTTCTTCCCGATGATAATCGACGGCTGATTGACATAAAACAGCAGGTATGTCGGTTCAGGGTCGAGATGCTTCACGCAATATTCCTCGATCGCGAGGTTGATCCTCGGATCGGTTATGTTTTGGTTGTCGATAAATAACATGGTGCTCCTCCTTTATTTCTCCCACTTCAATCCGGAAGCGGCGATTGTCACTTCGCCCCCGAATACGGATTCCGCTTCTTCTTTCAGCTTCCGGTGCTCGCCGAAATGAGGCAGATGCGTGAGAATCAGCTCCCCCGCTCCGGCCTCCTTCGCGATACGTCCGGCTTCCAAACTGTTCATATGGCCGGCTGACGTGCCGTCCTGGTCTGCGTAAAAATTGCACTCGCAGATCAGCAGATCGGCATTTTCCGCAAACGGGATAAACGCGTCCTGGTAGCTTGAATCAGTCGTATACACAACAGAAGCTGAACCGTCAGTAATCCGCATCGCATAACAAGTGACCGGATGCACCGTTTTCAGAAAGGTAATGGTGAACGGCCCGGCAGAAAGCGGGCGGTCCGGCTGATAGGCCACTCCTTTTGTATGCGTTTTATATGTAAGACGCTCAAACTGTTCTATATCAGCATCATGCCCGTAAATCGGCAGTGCATGCGTCCCTTTTCCGAGAAAGGAGCCGACCTGTTTGGCAAATTGAAGCGGCCCGATATCAGCGATGTGATCATGGTGATAATGGGACAAAATGACGGCATCAAGCTCTTCTGCCGGAACATAGGCAAACAGCTTTGATAATACGGCGCTTCCGCAATCGACGAGCAGAGAATAGCCGCCGGACTGAAACAGATAGCCTGAAGTTGCTTCGTTTGCGGCCGGAAATCCGCCGCAGCATCCAATGACTGTAACTTTCATATAATCCTCCGAATGTTTAGGATAAAAAGATCCTTTCCTCCAATATACCTATTTTTCGTACAAATTGCATGTTTTAAACATTGTGCCAAAACAGCCGTTGATTTTCCAAAACTGTTATAATACAATATAGAGACAAAACAATGAAAGAGGGATGGGTATGTTGGAAAAGATGTCGGATTTTTTCAGAAATTTACCCGGTAAGAAATGCGAAGAATGCGGAAATGAGATTGTTGAGCAGTATGAGTATCACATTAATTTGTGCAATGACTGCTTGAAAATTAAGGATATGTGACAATAGGGCGCCGCACAATTCTAAGTTGTGCGGCGCCCGTTTTTTCGGCCGTCATCATACTTTCTGAATAGGGCGTTATTCACCATTATTAGCAATTATCTGTACGTTTTAAAAGATTCAGTATTTTCAATCTATATTTTTCTATAGACGGATTGTTTTCTTTTCTATTATAATTTGTTCTAATAGCTATCTTTTTAGATACTTATTGCACTTTTTTCTTCGGGAGGTAATCTATGAAAAAATTACGCTTTGGACTAGCGACGCAAATTTTCGTCGGACTCATACTAGGGGTTGTAGTCGGTGTCATCTGGTACGGCAATCCCGCCATTCCAACATATTTACAGCCTATCGGCGATTTGTTTTTACGCTTAATCAAAATGATAGTGATTCCAATTGTCGTCTCCAGCTTAATCATCGGCGTTGCCGGCGCGGGAAGCGGAAAACAAGTCGGAAAATTAGGCTTCAAAACGATTTTGTATTTTGAGATCATTACCACTTTTGCCATTATTCTCGGGCTGGCTTTGGCGAATCTGTTTCATCCGGGAACAGGCGTTAATATACATGAAGCTCAAAAGACAGATATCAGTCAATATGTTGAAACAGAAAAAGAACAAAATAACAAATCTATCGCAGACACATTCCTGCATATCGTACCGACAAACTTCTTCCAATCATTAGCCGAAGGAGATCTGCTTGCCATCATCTGCTTTACCGTGCTGTTTGCACTCGGCATCTCGGCAATCGGTGAAAAAGGAAAGCCTGTCTTGGCCTTCTTTGAAGGTGTTTCTCATGCGATGTTCCATGTTGTGAACCTCGTCATGAAAGTTGCGCCGTTTGGTGTTTTTGCGTTGATTGGTGTTACCGTTTCCAAATTTGGGCTCAGTTCCCTGCTTTCACTCGGTAAACTGGTCGGTTTAGTATATGTAGCTTTGGCTTTCTTTCTCATTGTTGTATTCGGAATCGTCGGAAAGCTTGCCGGAGTAAACATTTTCAAATTCCTCGCCTATATGAAGGATGAAATTTTATTAGCGTTCAGTACGTCAAGCTCCGAAACCGTACTCCCCCGCGTTATGGAAAAAATGGAGAAAATCGGCTGTCCGAAAGGTATTGTTTCCTTTGTTGTGCCGATCGGATATACCTTTAACTTAGACGGATCTGTGCTGTACCAATCTATCGCCGCTTTATTCCTCGCTCAGGTATACCACATTGACTTGTCCATTTGGCAGCAGATTACCCTTGTGCTTGTCTTGATGGTCACTTCCAAAGGAATGGCTGCCGTGCCCGGGACTTCTTTCGTCGTCCTGCTTGCGACATTAGGCGCATTCAACATTCCTGCAGAAGGCCTTGCATTCATCGCCGGGGTTGACCGGATTATGGACATGGCCCGTACGGTCGTCAATCTGACCGGAAACGCGCTGGCATCCGTTGTGATGTCAAAATGGGAAGGCCAGTATGATCCCGTTAAAGGCGCGAAGGTCATGAGCCTCGCCAAAACAGAACAAAACACAACCATCTCAGGTTAAAATGAAAACCCTGCACGGAATGATTTCCGCGCAGGGTTTTTTATGCCATCGGCGATAGAACATACCGGTGCAAAAGCTTCGCCGTATTAAGAAGCGATAATTCATGCGTGCGTTCAAAAGCGTGTGAAGCGTCAATTCCCGGGCCGATCAGCCCGTGGACGATGTCATGGCCCGAACGGATGGCTGCTGAGGCATCAGAACCGTAATACGGATAAATATCAAGCTGATAATCAATGCCATAGCGCTCCGCAAGCCCGGCCAGATGTTTTCTGAGCTGATAATGGTACGGTCCGCTCGCATCCTTCACGCAAATGGAGACGGTATATTCATCCGTAGACTGGCCGTCGCCGATCGCTCCCATATCAACAGCCAAGTATTCGACGGTCTCAGGAGGAATGTTGGAATTGCCGCCGTAGCCGATTTCTTCATTATTAGAAATCAGAAAATGCGTCGTATACGGAAGTTCGATTTTCTCTTCCGTGATGCGGCGGATTAAATTCAAGAGCAGAGCCACGCTCGCTTTATCATCAAGATGCCGGGACTTAATAAAGCCGCTCGGCGTAATCTGCACGCGCGGGTCAAATGAGATGAAATCGCCGACCCTGATGCCGAGATCGGACGTCTCTTCCTTCGTCCGGACAGGCTCATCAAGGCGTACTTCCATATTCTCCTGATTCCGCTCTGCCTTGCCGGCGTCCTTGTAGACGTGCACTGAAGTCTGATGCATTAAGATGGTGCCTGTATAGGTTTTGCCGGAAGAAGTTTGGATCTCGCAATATTCCCCTTCAATCGAGTGATATCGGAAGCCGCCGATCAAGTCAATCTTCAGCCGGCCGTCCGCCTTTATCTCCTTTACCATCGCGCCGAGCGTATCGACATGCGCCGTCAGCAATCTGTGTTTTTTGTCATCACGGCCGGGAATTGTGACAAAAAGACCGCCTTTGCGGTTTCTGTAAGAGGAGACGCCCCATTCTTTTAAAAGACTTTCTGTATAGGCGATAACCTCGTATGTATTGCCCGTCGGACTCGGAATCGACACCAATTCTTTAATCAGTTCCATCGTATGTTTCATATTTTCCACAGGTCATTCCTCCTATCAATTTTATTCTTCTTAAAATATACTCTTTTGATCCACAACCCGTCCAATCTTTTCCTTCTCTTTTTTCATAGAATGAAGGGAGCATGAGCATAGGAGGGAAATGTATGATCAGCCGTAAACCGCACAAGCGGAAAAGATTTCATAATGATTGGTTTGAGGATTGGTTTGAGGATGATTGGTCTGGTGCAGCCTTCTGGGGCTGTAAAAAAGAAAAAGATCACTGTAAAAAGAAAAAAGAAGACCCTTGTAAAAAGAAGAAAGACAAAAAGAAGAAAGACAAAAAGAAGCATCATCATTCATGCCGCCGCTGCTGCCGTCATTGGTAATCGTTCACACAAGCCCGTTTTACAAATAGATTCTCATGCTCCCCAAACAGCGGATGCTGCTTGGGTTTTTTTATTAAAATTAGTACCAAGTAATAATATCAGGTGTTATAATCTGATATAAAGGAGTGATTTTTTCATGTCAAAATCTAAAATTACAGCAATCGGTACATATGCTCCGGCACGCCGATTAACAAACGCGGATTTGGAGCGCATCGTCGATACATCTGATGAATGGATCGTCCAGCGCACCGGTATGAAGGAAAGACGCATTGCCGGCGAACATGAATTCACATCGGATTTGTGTGTGGAAGCGGTGAAAAACCTTGCAGAACGATACAGCGGAACTCTTGATGATGTCGATATGATCCTTGTCGCCACAACGACGGCGGACTATGCGTTTCCAAGCACCGCGGCACGCGTGCAGGCTTACTTCGGCTGGCCGCACACGGGGGCGCTTGATATTAACGCCACATGCGCCGGACTCACTTACGGCCTTCAGCTCGCAGACGCATTAATTACCGCCGGTTCCCATCAAAAAGTGATTGTCATTGCCGGTGAAACATTATCAAAGGTAACGGATTATACTGACCGGACGACCTGCGTTCTTTTCGGAGACGCTGCAGGCGCCCTATTGGTGGAACGCGATGAATCAGCGCCGGGCTTTTTGGCAGCCGTGCAAGGAACAGCGGGAGGAAGTGCGGACGTGCTGTATCGCACGGGACTGAGCGCAGAATTAAACGGCGAGCCGCTTAAAGGCGGAGGAAACATGGTGCAAAACGGGCGCGAAGTATATAAATGGGCGGCCAGAACCGTGCCTGAGGAATGCAATGCCCTTTTAGAAAAAGCCGGCTTTTCAAAAGACGATCTGGATTGGTTCGTTCCTCACAGCGCCAACATGCGGATGATCGAATCCATCTGCGAAAAACTGCCCTTCCCGCTTGAACGGACATTGACAAGCGTTGAATATTACGGCAACACTTCATCGGTTTCTATTATTCTCGCATTGGATGAAGCTGTGAAAGCGAAAAAACTGTCGGAAGGCCAGACGCTGGTATTATTCGGGTTCGGCGGCGGATTGACGTATACCGGACTGTTGGTAAGATGGGGATTTTAATGGTACGACGATCGAAATCTAAAAAAAAGAGGCCCTGAGCATCTGCTCAGAGCCTCTTTTTCTTATGCTGTTATTTCTTCTTCCGTTTTGTGTTCTTTTTTGCTTTGCACCGTAAAATACACGATGGTCAGCGCGATCATGACAACGGCGATGCCCAACAGAATGGATGCCTGCTGCCACATATAGCCGTAATCGCCATTTGAAATGACGGCGCGGAACCCGTTGATGCTGTAAGTCATCGGCAGTGCCCCGTGAATCACTTGATAGAATCCCGGCAGGAGTTCAAGCGGGAAGGTTCCTCCGCTTGCCCCGAGCTGGAGCACCAGAATGATGACAGCGATAAAGCGTCCCGGATTCCCCATCGTTGTCGCCAATAATTGAATCATGGACAGGAACGCGATGCTGGTAATCATCGTAAAGAGATAGAATCTCCAAGTGCTCTCCACATCAAGCCCGATTCCTTTTAACAGAACCGTGGCGACAATTACGGATTGAATCAGTCCGACGAGCAGAATGACGCTGAATTTGCTGAGGAACCATTCAAAACCGTTTCTCGGACGCCCTGAAGCTTCACTCAGAGGGAATACAACCGTCAGCATCAATCCTCCGACATACAAGCCCATAGAGAGAATATAAGGCGTCAGTCCGGTACCGTAGTTAGGCACGGAATGAATCGCGTTATCGTCCGTTTTTACCGGATCGGCAAACATGCTGTACGTTTTGTCATCTGTCTTAATGTCCCCGGTTTGATCGGCCGCATCTTTCAGCTGGCTGGACAATTGTCCGGTGCCGTCTAAAAGCTTGCTTAAACCGGTGCCGAGAGACGCTTGCCCCTGCTCAATTTTGGACGAGCCATCATGGATTTTGTTTTGCGCGTCCAGCAGTTTCGTTAAGCCGCCTGATACTTGGCCGCTCCCTGACACTAACGCTTCTGATCCTGATTTGAGCTGTCCGAACTTGCTGTTGTATTCGCCGATGCCGGCCGTCAATTTGTTTTGGCTTTCAAAAACGGTCTGCGCTCCGCTGTATAATTTATCAGTTCCGGCCGTCAGCTGGTTAATCGCGTCTTGTACCGCCGCTGCGCCGTTATACAGTTTCGATGTGGACTGAGGCAGTGCTTTCAGCTGATCAGCCTTCGCTTTTACATCTTTGAGCGCGCTTTTTATGGCTGACATATCCGGAAGCTGAATATCTCCGCCGGACGGAAGCTGGCTGACGATATTGTCTAAATCCGGAAGGTCGGCCTTCGGAAGCTTCTCATTCAGAAGCTGAACAAGTTTCGCTTTTTGCTCATCCGTTAAGAAATCACTGTCCTTAATCACCTTTTTGACCGCGTCATCCCGGGCATCCAGGTTGTTTTTCAGATCAGAAAGCTTCTTCTTAAACTGCTGCAGGTCCTTTTCAGTCTGCTCGAGCTGCCCAACCGCGTTTTCAATGTCTGACAGGTTGACTGAATTGATCGCATCTTCAAATGCCGCCGCTTTTTGCGACACTTCCTGCGCCTTGCTGTTTAACGCGCTTAATCCATTCGTTAAATCCGGAAGCTTTTGCTGGAGCTGCTTTTGTGCGTCAAGGCTCGTTTTCAGCCCGCTGGCCACTTGGCCTCCTCCTGAAGCAATCTGTCCTGATTTATCTTGAATTTCGGCGCTTGCGCTCTGAAGTTTTGCGATAGAGCTGTCAAGCGTTTGAATTCCGCTTGTCACTTTCGCCGCTCCGTCTGCAAGCTGCTGCGTTTTATCGCTGATGGTAGCGGTGCTTTCAGTAAGCTTCGCTAAATTTTCCTTCAGCTTGGCGCTGCCGTCTTTCGCGTTTTTCGTGCCGTCGTCTATTTTCTTGGCTCCGCTGCTGGCTTTGCCGAGCCCTTTGGCAATATCTTTAAAGTTATCAAAAATGACTTTTGCGTATTGCTCCGTCACTTCTTTCGACACGGAGGCTTTCAGTTTGTCGATCGCCTTTTCCCCGATTGTCGCGCCGACATAGTTTGATCCGGCATTCGTATGATATTTCAGATCCAGCTTCTTCGGATTTTTATCCATTACCGTGCTGGCGTTTTTAGAAAAATCTTCAGGAATCTCGACCAATAAATAATATTTAGCATTTAATAAGTCCTTTAACGATTGATCAAGATCGCTTGAAAAATGCCAATCAAAATTATCATTTTTCTTTAACTCTTTCACAAGATCGTCACCGATCTGAAGATGTTTCCCTTCGTAGTCCGCCCCTTTATCCTGGTTGACAACGACAACCGGCAGCTGATCCACCGTGCCGTACGGGTCCCAGTACGCCTTCAAAAACACTCCGCTGTAAATCAGCGGAACGAATAATATGGCAATGATGGGGATTAACAGTTTCTTGTTCGTTACAATGTCTTTCCACTGGCTTTTTATTGTATTCAACCCTGTTGCCTCCTTCCGCAAACTGACTCATTTGACAAAACGGTCACGGCACCTAAAAAGTGAAGGATCATCTATTATTTAGATAATCCTTGACCAACATACATTTCCAGCAATTCAGCGATCGTCTCTTTTTCAAGAGGCGGATGGTTTTTTTCCCAGTCAAATATCAGCGCGATGTAGAGCTTGAGCATCACAAAAGCGGTCAGTTCCGGATCACACGGTTTAATGCTTCCGTTTTCAATGGCTGTTTCTATCTTTTCTTTAATGTATGACAGAATGGCCCGCTCCATTTTCACAATGACATCCTGAACGGCTATTGTACCAATCTCGGCGTTCTCCTGAAAAATTTTAATAGTCAGCTGGTGTGTTTTTCTGAATTCCAAAATCGCGACAAGCGCCCGGTGGACATTTTCGTGAAATGAAAGCTCCGGTTTCATCGCTTCGTCTGCGTGTTCCTTCATTTCTCTTAAAATAGTGGTGAAAATATCATCAAACAGTTCTTCTTTGTTTTTGAAAAACGTGTAGATGGTTCCCTTCCCCACATTTGCAAGCTTTGCCACCAGATCCATTGTCGTTGCTTTGTAGCCGAATTGTGTAAAAGACTTAGTTGCCGCTTCCAGAATGAGCTTTTTCCGATCGACGGACATGTTTCCCACCTCGTTAAATTGACCGTTTGAACGTTTTAGTCATTTTGTACATAAGATAACTTATCACAGTCGCAAAGAAGATTCAAATGTTTTTTCTCATTATTGGTGTTCCCTTTACAGAACGGGAACATGCAAAAAAACCTCCGTTTTACGATAACGGAGGCTGGTACGTTTCAAATATATAAGCCAGTGAATCATATACGGCGGCTTTTCCCTGGTCGATACAGTCGGGGATGCCCACCCCTTCGAAAGACGCGCCCGTCGCGTATACGCCCGGATAGGAAGCTTTCAGCGCATCTCTGAACTCTTTGATGCGCTCCTTATGGCCGACATGGTATTGCGGCATGCTTTCGTTCCAGCGGGTCACACAGGTCATTTCCGGTTCGCCATTTATTTTCATTACTTTTTTCAAATCTTCCATTACGATTTTAATGATCTCGTTATCTGAAAGATCTACGATGGATTCATCTCCGGCCTTTCCGACGTACGCTCTGAGAAGCGTTTTGCCCTCCGGCGCCGCGTGCGGCCATTTTTTATTCGTCCATGTGCAGGCCGTGATGGAGAAGTCGCTGTTTCTTGAGATAACGAATCCCGTACCTTCATGCTCCATTTTGACGGCACCCTCAGGAAAACCTAAGGCGACGTTGGCAACGGACGTAGAATGCATGTCTTTGAGACATGAAACCGCCGGCAGATCAGAAAGCATTTTCGCCGCGGCTTTATGCGGGGCTGTCACTATGCATCCTTCCGCATAGAGCACTTTGCCGTTATCAAGCGTCACGGAATATCCTTTCTCCTCGCGGCCGATATGGGTGACTTTCGTTCCTTTCATCACCTTTGTCAGCGTAAGCTGCTTTTCCAGCTCCTCCACCAACGTTTGAAGCCCTGTCGTCAGCGTTAAAAACTGGCCCTGCTTTTTGGCCGTCAGCTGCTGTCCCGAAGGCTGCGGACGTGATTTTTTCATACCGAGAATCAGGCTTCTGTGCTTCTGCTCAGTCTGATAGAATTGCGGAAACGTGGACATGAGGCTCAGCTTATCAATATCTCCGGCATAAATCCCTGATAATAGCGGTTCTATTAAATTCTCAACGACTTCGTCACCGACGCGTCTGCGGAAAAATTCACCCAGAGACTGATCTTCCTTCGGTTTGCTCGCAGGCAGGACAAAGTCAAGCGCCGCCCGCGCTTTTCCGGGAACAGAAAATAAACCGGTGGAGATGAACGGAGCGATTTTGGTCGGAATGCCCATCACCGCGCCCTTCGGCATCGGATGAAGCGTCTCGTTGACGAGCACATAAGACTGGCCGGTCGCATTGTTGACGAGCAGATGCTCAAGCCCCAAATCCTTGACGAGCTGCGGCGCGCTTTTTTTCCTTTCCAAAAAAGAATCCGGGCCCCGCTCAATGATGTAGCCGTCTTTATGCGCCGTCTGAATTTTGCCGCCGGCTCTCGGGCCTGCTTCGATCAGGGTGACCTCAAGCGGCAGCTGTTTTTCTTTGATTTCTTTTTCCATGTAGAAGGCGGCGGCTAATCCCGTTATGCCGCCGCCGATGATGACCAGATGTTTTTTATCGCCACTCATTTTTATCGCCTTCTTTACCGTTTAATTCTACTTGTCCAGCTCTTTCAGCACGACCGCTGCAAGCGCGTCGATAAATTCAGGCTGTGCGTTCGGCATAGCCGGACGATAGTAGCTTGCGCCGACTTCTTCGGTCACAGCTTTGCATTCATAATCATTATCGTAAAGCACCTCTAAATGATCGGCAACGAAGCCTGCGGGCACGTATACAAATGCTTTATAAGGATGCTTTTGATACAGCTCGCGCGTGAGATCCTGCACATCCGGCCCGAGCCACGGATCAGGGGTGTTCCCTTCGCTTTGCCAGCCGACTGCGTAATCGGTAATTCCGGCGCCTTCGGCAATCAGTTTTGCGGATTCCTCCAGCTGGTCAGGATACGGATCGCCGTATTCTTTTATTTTTTCAGGAAGGCTGTGCGCTGAGACGATCAGCATCGCGTCATCCCGTTCTTCTTTCGGCATTGATTCATATGTTTTCTTCACCTGGCCGACCCAATAATCAACGAATTTCGGTTCATCATACCAGCTTTCAACAGACTTGATGGTCAAGCCGCCGAGCTTCTCCGCTTCTTCTTTCGCGCGTTTGTTGTATGACTGGACGCTGAATGTTGAAAAATGAGGGGCGAGCACAAGGCTGACAGCTTCTGTAATGCCGTCTTTATGCATGTCCGCCACCGCGTCTTCAATAAACGGTTCAATATGTTTTAATCCGATGTACACTTTGAATGTTACGTCATTCTGGATTTCATTTAAACGCTGTGCGAGCTTCTCCGCCTGCTCCTGCGTAATTTTTGCAAGCGGCGAAATGCCTCCGATCGCTTCATATCTGTCTTTTAAATCTTGAAGCATATGAGGCTCCGGCTTTCTTCCGCGTCTGATATGCGTATAATAACGTTCTATGTCCTCTTCTTTGTAAGGCGTTCCGTAAGCCATGACAAGAAGTCCCATTTTCTTTTTGCTGCTCATTTTGTTAAACACCTCGTTTGATGGTCTGTCTACCTTGATTTTGACAGGAAAATCTTCTTATAACCAACGATCTGCTCAGGAAGATTGTTCCGTTTTTTTGGCCGCGGAATATTCATGTACAAACGCCGTCAGCTTTTTCAGCGTTGCCGGATTGACATCAGGGAATACGCCATGCCCTAAATTGAAAATAAACCCGTCCGTTTTCATGCCTTGATCAAGTATCGCTTTCGCTTTTTTCTCGATGACTTCCCAAGGCGCAAGAAGAAGCGACGGATCAAGATTGCCCTGAACCGTTTTTGTAATGCCTTGTTTTCTGGCGTCATCTATGCCGAGTCTCCAATCAAGACCGACGACATCAAGAGGAAGGTCATGCCAATCCCCGGCCAGGTGGCTTGCGCCTACGCCGAACATGATCAGCGGAACTTGCTCTGCTGAAAGCTCCCGGAAAATTCTGTCCATCACCGGTTTTATAAACTGCCGGTAATCTTCGCGGTTCAGCGCGCCGACCCATGAATCAAAAATCTGAATGGCTTTTGCGCCGGCGTTAATCTGCGCTTTCGCATAAACGATAATCATGTCCGCGAGCTTGTCCATCAGCATTTGCCACGCTTGCGGCATACTGTGCATAAACGCTTTTGTTTTGTTGTAATTTTTAGAAGGCCCGCCTTCAATCATATAACTGGCCAGCGTAAAAGGCGCTCCCGAAAAACCGATGAGCGGAACATTCAGCTGTTCGTTTACGAGTAATCGGATCGTTTCCAGCACGTAAGGAACATCCTGTTCGGGATTCAGTTCGCCGAGCTTTTCAATATCCGCAGCAGAGCGCACCGGCTGATCGATCACCGGGCCGATTCCGTTTTTTATTTCAACATCCACTCCGATATAAGGAAGCGGCGTCATAATGTCTTTATATAAAATGGCAGCGTCCACTCCGTACTGCTCGACCGGGAGCCTCGTCACATACGCGCACAGCTCGGGCTGATGCGTAATTTCGACTAAGCCGTACTTTTCCTTCAGCTTGCGGTATTCCGGCTGAGACCTCCCCGCCTGTCTCATGTACCAGACAGGGACGTGATTTGTTTTTTCTCCCCGTGCCGCTTTTAAAAACGTATCATTAAACGCTTCTCGTTTACTCATCTGAATTTCCACCTTTCCTCCTGCAACCATACGTTCGTGTTCTTCGCCCATTACACTATACCTTGTTTTTTCAAAAGCGTATAGAATTGAGGCTTAATGTTCAAAAAATCGCCGAATTCATGATTAAGAAGAAAAAAGCTTCGGCTGAACGTATTCCGTTCCCTCTCCTTCTTGATCCGTCTGTGAATTATATGGAACGACTTTGTATGAAGCCCCTGAAAACAGATTGGCGTACGGTATGTCAAAGCTGCCTTTTCCTTTCACAGAATCCAGAAGCTTGTCTTTTCCGTCTTTCTTCTCATATATTCGGTAAACAACCCGATCATCCTTTTGAATATCCCATTTTAATTGAACCGTAATCAGTCCCATCGCCTTAAATGTATAACGGGCCGACAGGGACTTTACCGCCTCCAGCTCAATCGGGCTGCCCAGTTCCTTCACATTTTCAGGCTTTTTGAATGTCCGGCCGTTTTCCCCCGCTTTTGTGACGATATCTTTAAAGAGTCTGACCGGGTATTGGCTTCCGCCGTTCAGGTAATGGGTTTTATCCGTTTTGTCATAGCCCATCCAGACGGCTCCCGTCAGTCCGGGAGTGTATCCCGCAAACCAGGCGTCCTTTGTCGCGCCGGGGACGCCGGGAAATGTGGTCGTGCCGGTTTTCCCCGCCAGGTCACCTTGATAGCTGCCTTGTGAAGCGGTTCCTTCTTTTACGACCTGCTGAAGCATTCTCGTCATATTCCATGCCGTCTGTCCGCTGAAGACGCGCGTTTTGCCGTTTTTAGGCCCGGACAACGTTTCTCCGTCTTCGTCCGTGATGTTCTCTATAAAAAATGGCTTCGTATACATTCCGTTTGCCGCAAAGGTATGATAAGCTCCGGCAAGCTGAAGCGGGGTGACGCCTTCAGACAGACCGCCAAGCGCAATCGCGAGTCCGTTGTCAGAAACGTTCATGCCGTTTTTCTCAAGATACGATTTTCCCGTATCTACGCCGATCTGCTTCAATGTCCAGACAGCGGGCGCATTTATGCTGTAAGTGATCGCATCCTGCATCGTCACTTCCCCCTTGTACTGTCCGTCATAATTTTTCGGTTCATACCCGTCGTAGGACGTCAGTTTGTCTTGGAGAAGCGAATACGGTTTGAACTTGTCTTCCTGCATGGCGGGCCCGTATACGGCAATCGGCTTAAACGTTGAGCCCGGCTGCCGCTTCGCCGTAACCCTGTTGTATCCTTTTGTCACGTAGTCGCGTCCGCCGACCGCCGCGCGCACGCCTCCGGTTTTATTATCAATAAAGACGGCGCTTCCCTCTGCCGCCTGATCCGTCCCCGGAAAATAGCCGCTTTCCTTCATGAGGGTGTATGCCGTTTTCTGCAGCTTGGAATCAAGTGACGTCCGGATCGTATAGCCGCCTTGAAGCAGCTGTTCACCTGACATCGAATAACGGTCTTCCGCCTCCTTGATGACAAGATCAATATAACTGTCAAACCAAGGCGTTTCTGATGTTTTCTTGACATGAAGCCCCAATGTCCGGCCCTGGGCTCTGACGGCTTCCTTAGCGCTGATATAGCCTTGGTCGTTCATCATTGCAAGAATCGTATCGCGGCGTTCTTTATTTTTATCCGGATGCTGAATCGGCGAATAAAGAGATGGCGCCTTCGGAATCGCTGCCAGAACGGCTCCTTCCGCAACGGTTAAATCTTTTACTTCTTTATTAAAGTAGTAGTGGGACGCGGCTTGAATGCCGTAAACGCCATGGCCGAAATAAAGCTGGTTCAGGTACATTTCAAGCAGCTTGTCCTTGCTGTAATCACGCTCAAGATTGATGGCGATAATGACTTCCTTCGTCTTGCGCAAAAATGTTTTATCATGAGTCAGAAAAATGTTTTTCGCTAGCTGCTGGGTGATCGTGCTTCCGCCTTCCACCTTGCCGCCTGCTAAAACATCCCGGAACACCGCCCGGCCGACAGACTTCACATCAATGCCGTGATGTTCGTAAAACCGTTTATCTTCAACGGCGATAAAGGCATCTCTCACATCTTCCGGAACCTGCTGAATGGATACCGGCTCGCGATTTTCCGTATAGAGGCTCGCGATTTCATCACCGTTTTGATCGACGATTTTTGAAGATGCGTGCAGTATTAATTTCTTTTCATCGATGACATAATGACCGAGAAATATGATGATAATGTATCCGATTAACGCGAGAAAAGCGGTTGCCGCCGCAATTACAGCCGGAATAAAGAATCTTTTTTTCTTTTTCAGCATAAGTCACCTCGCCTTTCTTAACTTGTAGTATGGGAAATATTGTTTCGAATTATGTCAGAATGAGTCGCCAATAGAAACTTATACCACTCTTTTGATATACTAGCAAGCAGGAGGTGGCTGATATGAAGGTTTATATTACATACGGGACAGCCGATTTTTTAAAGACGATTGCAAAGAAACACCCGAGTGAGAATATGGTGCTGATGCAAGGGGAGGAAAATGCGGTCTTAATTCATGAAACAAATGGAGAAACCGTTTTTCAGGCGCCCCATTCATATGAGAGCATCGACAGCGTCGGGGAAATCAAAAAGCCGGGCTACGCCGTCCTCAACAACATCGCCGTTACCCAGGAAGGCCGTCCGCTGTTTGAAAACCGGTTTAAAAACCGCGCCGGCAAAGTGGAAAATGAACCCGGTTTTCAAGCCATCCGCGTATTAAGGCCGCTCGAAGGCGATACGTATGTCATCCTGACCCTGTGGGAAGAAGAAAAAGCCTTTCAGGACTGGCAGCAGTCAAACTCTTATCAGGAAGCTCATAAAAAACGCGGAACATCTGCCGGCATCGACACGACGTCTATTTTCTCCCGTCCGTCTTATGTAACCGCTTATTACGCAATAGACTGAAAATCGCCGGAGATTCTCCGGCTTTTTTAATGTCCCGATTTTACGCTTCGTTCTTGCACCTTCCGCCCGCCTATGAATACCCTGTATCAATCCTATTTATAAACGGAGTGGTTCAATTGGGGATCGGCGTCTACTCGGTACATCTGCTTTATGTTGCTTTTATCGCGGCCATTATCGTTTTTATGCTTCTCAGAAAAGATACAACCTTTATTTCACTTGCCGGCATTTTTGTGATTGCGCTATGGACGACGCATTCATTCTCCGCTTCGGTCAGCAGCCTGTTTCACAGCTTCACGTATGCCGCCGGAGAATTGCTGCCGACGATTTTTATCATTTGTTTTATCGTGGCGATGAGCGGCCTTTTGACCGAAACCGGTATTAATGAAGCGATGATTTCTCCGTTTGCAAGGCTGATGAAAGGGCCGGCTGTCGCGTATTGGGTTATCGGCTGTCTGATGTTTGCCATCTCTCTTTTTTTCTGGCCGTCACCCGGGGTGGCGCTGATCGGCGCTGTGCTGCTTCCCGCAGCGATCCGGGCGGGCCTTTCTCCGATCGCCGCGGCAATGGCGATGAACCTGTTCGGCCACGGATTCGCTTTATCGGGGGATTACGTCATTCAGGCGGCCCCGAAATTAACGGCCGATGCCGCGGGCATTCCCGTGAGCGATGTCATGCAGGCAAGTATTCCGCTCGTTTTGATCATGGGGTTAACGACGACAATCACCGCTTTCTTCCTCATCATGCGGGATCGAAAAAAAACGAAGGCCCCCCTCTCCTTGGACAGCTCCGGTTCTTTGGACACAAGTATGTATCTGCCGAAAAAACTCAGGGTGATCCTGGCGGTTTTCATTCCGCTTGTTTTTCTCGCCGATATTATCTGCATGATCGTATACCGTCTGCAAGGAAACGATGCGACGGCACTCGTCGGAGGAACCGCGATCGGCATTCTCCTGATCATTCATTTCATTGTATATAAAGAGCGGCATTTAGAAAAGATCACCGAGTATTTTATCGGCGGTTTTCAATTCGGCTTTAAAGTATTCGGCCCCGTCATTCCGATCGCAGCCTTCTTTTATCTCGGTGACGCGGGGTTTAAAAGTATTTTGAACACCCCGCTGCCGAAAGGATCTGCGGGGATCGTCAATGACCTCGGATTGGCCCTGTCCCATTCTTTTCCGATGTCCGGAGAATTCGCCGGCATCGCCCTGACCGCAGTCGGTGCGATTACCGGGCTCGACGGGTCAGGGTTTTCCGGTATATCTCTTGCAGGCTCGATGGCAAAGCTGTTTTCCGCCGCGCTTCATACGGACCCGGCCGTTTTAACGGCGCTGGGACAGATTTCAGCGATCTGGGTCGGGGGCGGAACATTGGTCCCTTGGGCACTGATTCCCGCTGCGGCTATTTGTAAAGTTGACCCGTTTGAGCTTGCCAGGAAAAACTTTATCCCGGTTGCGGCCGGACTTGTGGTCACAACGATCGCCGCCATCATCATTCTCCCGTAGCAAAAGGATTGAAATCTTCTGACATTTTCTATACAATCATGGGAAAAGCAGACGAGGGGGCATCGCTTTTGACGTTAACGACACTTCAAAAAAGCTTAAACGCTCAGCTTGACGGGCTGTATGAGGAAATGGTTGAAATCAGGCGTCACCTTCACATGAATCCCGAGCCATCCTTTAAGGAGAAAAAAACACCGGCGTTCATTGCCTCATTTTATGAAAAGCTCGGCGTTCCCATCCGGACGAATGTCGGGGGCAACGGTGTCACAGCCTGTATTGAAGGGAGTGAACCAGGACCGGTCGTGGCACTCAGAGCTGATTTTGACGCTTTACCGATACAGGATGAAAAAGATGTGCCCTATGCTTCACAAATTCCCGGCGTCATGCACGCCTGCGGGCACGACGGCCATACGGCGGCTCTGCTTGCGGTCGGAAAAGTGCTGTACCGCAACCGGGAAAAACTGAAAGGGTCATTTGTGATGATCCACCAGCACGCCGAGGAATTATCTCCCGGCGGAGCAAAAGCAATGATTGAGGATGGCTGCCTCGAACATGTCGATGCCATTTTCGGCACACACCTATGGGCGACTGAACCCGTCGGAACGGTCTTATGCCGCCCGGGCCCAGTGATGGCCGCTGCTGACGGCTTTACGATTAAAGTCATCGGCAAAGGCGGCCACGGCGCGATTCCTCACGATACGAAGGACGCCGTTTTAATCGGCTCACAAATCGTCACGGCTCTTCAGCATATCGTCAGCCGGCGGGTAAATCCGGTGCAGCCGGCCGTCATCTCAGCCGGCTCGTTCATCGCTGAAAATCCGTTTAATGCGATTGCCGATCAGGCAGTCATATCAGGCACCGTCCGCTCGTTTGACGAAAATGTGCGCAGCCTGCTCGAAGCAGAAATAGAAGCCGTCGTAAAAGGAATTTGTTCCATGCACTCCGCTTCCTATGAATATCGTTTCAAGCGCGGTTATCCCGCCGTCGTTAATCATCCTGAGGAGGCAGCGCACGCTGCGGCAGCCGCAGCGGAAACAGAGGGCGTCACGAAAGTCGTTGAAGGAGAGCCGCAGATGGCCGGAGAGGATTTTTCCTATTATCTGCAGCATACAAAAGGCGCTTTTTTCTTTACGGGCGCCGCTTTAGAAAATGCGGAAACCATTTATCCTCATCATCATCCGAAATTTGATTTTAATGAAAAAGCGATGCTGACGGCCGCCAAGGTGCTTATCGGCGCCGCGGTGAGCTACCCCCGATAGGGCATAAAAAACAGCCGGTACATTACGTACCGGCTGCTGTGATTCTTAAATGAAAAACGTGCCTTGCCGTCTCACCGAGCTGTGACAGCAGTTTATAATTGGCCGCTCCGCCCACGGCGGCTCCGACGACCGGCAAAAGCTGAAACAATTTCACCACGTCCAGATAATCGCGGTATTCCTGCTGAAAAACTCTCCAATCGACATCATGCTTTTTCGAATCCCATTGTTCAATCATTGAGTATATGCGTTTCCGCTGTTCACCGCTTGAGAAAGCCAGCTGAAAAATAAACAGCAAAAACAATCGCTCATCCCTGTCTTTCACATCATAGCCGTAAATGGAGGCAAGATCGAACAGACATTTCATTTTAATGGATAGCAGCAAAGGAAAATCAGCCATCCCTAAAAAAATTCCGCCGGCCCCCGTACCGATACCTTCAGCTGCCGCGACCTTTTGGTACGATACGATGGTTTGTCTGGCGAGGGCATCTTTTTCAGCAAGCGTCATACCGTGTGTATCCCGCTTGCTTTTCACCAGATCTGAACCCGCCATTGTTGCTTCGGTCATTTTTTTTATGCTTTCTGTGATGACGGCATGAATTTTATCGGGAATCCGCTCATTTATTCTCGCCTGCATTCCTTTAGAAAAACGTTCAAGCATAGAATCTTTGCGCAAAAAACGCGCTTTCCATTGCAGTGCTTCCTGTATCAGCTGCTGATCGTCGGTCATCTGTGTCTCCTTCTTTCATTGAATTTCAAAAACCCGATAGATTACAGCTTGCCGTACTTTTTCAATCTTCCGCCCATATACGAAGGCATGATCACAAAAATCAGAACGGCTGAAGCAACAGCCGCATACAGTGCCCCGCTGACTCCCGCGGCATAGGCTGACGCTGCACAGAACAGCAGCGCCTGCACGGTTAATGCCGATTTCATCAGCGAAAAGAAACTTTGCAGCTTCGCTTTCTGATTGACCGGGTAAAGCTCCTGCAGAGAAAGGTGATGAAAATGCCCGAACAGCGGCAGAAGCTGTATTCCCGTAATAAAGACGGTAAATACGGTTAACGCCGCCGTGATCCACGGATTGGCGGAAACGAGCATAATAATCAGGATAAAAATAATCGTGAGCCTGACCTGAATGCCAAGATAATCATTTGAACGCAGAAAGGCCCGCGCATACATATAGGAGAACGTTTTCCGCTGTTCAAACGGAATCATTCTGAGCAAAAAGTCGAGATACGCCCGGCGTTTTGCCTGTTTTTTCAGGTGAGGCACATCGGTAAACAGATTGGCGATTCTGTAAAACCGCTGTTTCCTTCTTAATTCATATTCAATATGAGCTTCCCATTTTAATGATTTATGTTTTGCGGCCGATGTGAAATACACATAAAGGCCGGCCATCACAACATAGACGGCGGCAGCGTACACATAAAACGACTGTAAGACGAAGTATAAAAGCAGCATATTGCAGATAAAGCGTATAACCGCATCCATCATTTTCATGCTTCTGTCATTCATAAACGTCATCCGCCACTCCATGGCCTGATTCCACGCTTTTACCGCCAGCATCTGAATAAATACGGCGGCATACGACGCAAGCGACGCCCCCGGACTTACAGCGAAAAACAGAGGCATGCATACAAGCGACAGAGCAAGAAGCGGAAACAGCTGTGACAGATAGCTGTACTTAAATGAATGTTTAAAGTATGTCCCCATTTTCGGTTCAAGCGGCAGCAGAAACACGAGGTCCGCTTCTTTTAACAGCGTCCGGACGTATGAACCGGTCAGCACAAATGAAAAGAGCACCGCCATCACCCAAAATGACGGAAAATGAACGGGAATGTCTTTGACCCACTTGCTGTACCAGCTCGCCGCGCCGGCAATAAAAAAGATCAGCACAATGACGAGATGATCATTGAGCATATATTTCATATACATTCTGGTTTCCTTTATATGCTCTTCAAGCCGGGACTGCCAAATCGTAGACATATTATTCATGGCCGGCGTCTTCCTTCGTCAGTTCAATATACAAGTCATCAAGAGCTGCGTCTTTCATGCCGAACTGCTCTCTCAGTTCTTCCAGTGTGCCGCTTGCCCGCACTTCGCCGTTATGTAAAATAATGAAAGCGTCACAGTAGCGCTCTGCCGTAGCCAGGATATGCGTTGACATCAGCACGCTTGATCCGGCTTTTTTCGCGGCGTCCATCCGCTCCAGCAATGCATTGATCGCAAGCGGGTCAAGGCCGAGAAACGGCTCGTCAATGATATAAAGCGAAGGCTCCGCGAGAAACGCGCACATGATCATGACCTTCTGCTTCATCCCTTTGGAAAAGTGAGCGGGAAACCATTTCAGCCTTTTTTCCATTCTGAATTCTTTCAGAAGCGGAGGAAGCCTTTTTTCAAGCGTTTCTTTGGAAAGGCCGTACGCCATGGCCGTCAGCTCCAAATGCTCTTTGAGCGTCAGTTCTTCATACAGCACCGGCGTTTCGGGGATGTACGTAAATTGCGAGCGGTAGCTTTCCTTATCCTCCGAAAACGTCTTGCCATTCAGCTCAATCGAGCCTTTATGCGGGTCCATTAATCCGATAATATGCCGGATCGTCGTGCTTTTGCCCGCGCCGTTTAATCCGATGAGTCCGACAATCTGGTTCGGCTCAAGGGTGAATGAAACATTTTTTAAGACCGGGTTTCTCGTATAACCGCCGGTTAAGTCTTTTACCGATAGCAGAGACATAATTTCTCCCCTTCTGATTCGTTTTTCTTCATAGTACCAAAAATAAAGTCTGATTTGAAACGATTCCCTTTTTTTCTCACGTGAAAAGTGTGCATAGTTATCGTTTTGGCGGACATCATAATGTATGTAGAAGGAAACAGCTTTAATCAACTGAAAATGAGGTGTTTATAAAAGACGTCTTAGAACAGTTGGATGAAAATCAACATGTCCTGTGCTTACAATTTCTTCACACACTGCTTTGATGATGTTCTTCATTCATGATGAAATAATCAAATGAGGTGTTTGTCCCAGGAATGATTAAGCAGACCCATAAGTCTTCATTTTAAAAACAAATGAGGTGCTTACAAAAGGCATATTCAATTTTCTGTGATAAAGCTCGTACTTCTGCATCAGGGTGAACGCGCAGCCGTTCATCCTGTTTTTTGTTTTGGCCGCTTTTGTGGTACGATGAGAATATACATATATTTCTTTTCAGGGAGGAAACCCATCTATGCACAAAGCGGACGATTGTATTTTCTGCAAAATCATTGCCGGTGACATTCCGTCTTCAAAAGTATACGAAAATGAACATGTCGTGGCGTTTCTTGATATCAGCCAGGTCACAAAAGGCCATACGCTCGTGATTCCGAAAACACATATCGAAAACGTGTACGAGTTTACGCCTGAGCTTTCTAAAGAATATTTTGAAGCGGTGCCGAAAATCGCACGCGCCATCCGCGATGAATTCGAGCCGATCGGGCTGAATATTCTCAATAACAACGGTGAAAAAGCGGGCCAATCGGTGTTCCATTTTCACATGCATATCATTCCGCGTTACGGAAAAGGCGACGGTTTCGGGGCTGTCTGGAAGACCCACGCCGAAGACTATACGCCTGACGATCTTCAGGAGATCGCTTCAACCGTCAAAAAACGGCTTGCCTCATCTTAAAGATGAGGTTTTTTTGCGTCCGGAAACACAAAAAACATAAATTATATTTTTTTATATCAAAAAAATCAAAAAATTGTGATAGGATAATTGTATTATTTCTTACACTAAAGCGGAAAACAGGGAGAGATCGTAAACATGGAACGTACAACGAATTTCAATGCAGGACCCGCAGCCCTTCCACTGGATGTGCTGCAAAAAGCACAAAAAGAATTTGTCAACTTCAATGATACCGGCATGTCCGTCATGGAGCTGTCCCACCGGAGCAAAGAATATGACGCGGTGCACCAAAAAGCCAAAAGCCTTCTGAAAGAACTGATGGATATTCCCGACGATTATGATATTTTATTTCTTCAAGGCGGCGCAAGCCTTCAATTCTCCATGCTGCCGATGAACTTTTTAACACCGGAAAAAACGGCGCACTTCATCGTAACGGGCGCATGGTCTGAAAAAGCACTCGCCGAGGCGAAACTGTTCGGAAACACATCCGTCACGGCAACAAGCGCAGATTCAAACCACAACCACATACCGGAAGCGGACCTCTCAGGAATCAAAGACGGCGCCTATCTGCATATTACGTCAAACAACACGATTTTCGGAACGCAGTGGAAAGAGTTCCCGAATTCACCGATCCCGCTCGTAGCCGACATGTCAAGCGACATCCTGAGCAGAAAAATTGATGTCAAAACGTTTGATGTCATCTATGGCGGAGCCCAGAAAAACCTCGGGCCGTCCGGCGTCACGGTCGTCATCATGAAAAAATCATGGCTTGAAAACGAAAACGCCAACGTCCCTAAAATTTTGAAATACTCCACTCACACAAAAGCCGATTCACTGTATAATACGCCGCCTACATTTGCGATTTATATGCTGAGCCTCGTCCTTGAATGGCTGGCTGAAAACGGCGGTGTCGAAGCGGCTGAACGGCGCAATCAGGAAAAGGCCGATGTCCTGTACGGCACAATCGACGCAAGCGGCGGGTTTTACGCGGGGCATGCCGCAAAAGACAGCCGTTCTCACATGAACGTCACGTTCACCCTCCGAGACAGCAGTCTCACGAAAAAATTCGTTGAAGAAGCGAAAGCGGCTAAAATGATCGGACTCGGAGGCCACCGCTCAGTCGGAGGCTGCAGGGCGTCTATCTACAACGCCGTCAGCCTGGCTGATTGTGAAAAACTGGCTCAGTTTATGAGAAAGTTCCAGCAGGAAAACGAATAAATTTCTTCTAACATAACGGTTCCTTTGATATACTGTCTGCATATCAATTTTTCCGGCCATCGCAATAAATGACGAGCATATTATTGGATGGCGAAAAAGCTTAGCAGAGGAGAGCTTAGTATGAAAACAAAAGAATTAGTCATTATGGCCCTGTTTGCGGCAATCGGAGCGGTGCTTCATTCCATTATGCCGCCGGTATTATTCGGAATGAAACCCGATATGATGCTTGTGATGATGTTTATGGGTATTCTGTTATTCCCCCGTGTGCAGAACGTGCTGATGATCGGGATTGTAACGGGAATCATTTCCGCACTCACGACATCTTTTCCGGGCGGACAGCTTCCGAATATCATTGAAAAACCGGTAACGGCGTTTCTGTTTCTCGCGCTGGCGCTTTTGGTGAAAAAGAGCGTGAAAACAGCGGCCGCCGCCGTCATTACGATAGCCGGCACCTTCATCTCCGGTTTGCTCTTTTTGGCGCTGGCCCTTCTGATTGTCGGCCTGCCGGGCGGATTCACCGCATTGGTGCTCGCGGTCGTCCTTCCGGCGGCTGCGCTGAATACGATCGCCATTATCATTATGCATCCGATTGTGCAGACGATCTTAAAACGGTCCAATATGATTGAAACGGTGTAATAACCGCATACCGAAACCTCTTCCGGCCGGAAGAGGTTTTTTAATGTGTTTCAGCATGTTTTATACGAGAAGTTTTGTGAAAAAGATAAGGAACAATGCGAGGGCGGTTCCTGCTGAGCAGACAATGGCCTTTTGGCGGACGACCCGCTTCGGCGGATAAGAAGCGGCCTGGCCGAGCAGTTTCAGGTAATAAACGGCGCCCGCCGCAAAGACAAGAGCCATACAAGATAAAACAATCATAAAGACAGACAACCTTCTCCCTCCTTTTCCCTTAAAAAATATGCTAAAATAAAGCAAGCTATGTATAGAAGTTTATTCTTCTGAACAAAAATGATAAAAGTTATGAGAAAAAAAACGGGGTGATTTCAAATGGCTGACGGACGTTCCCTTTTAACAGGCCTTTTCGTAGGCGGATTGATCGGAGGCGCAGCGGTGTTACTCTCGGCTCCTTCATCCGGAAAAGAGCTGCGGGGCAAAATCAAAGCGAATTGCAATTCAATTGAGGACACAATCAAACGGTTAAAAAAAGACGGAATGGCGCTTAAGGATCAGCTTGTCCAAACGGCGAAAGAAAGCGCAGAAGTCATTAAAGACGTAGGCGGAGAGCTTCAGACCAGCATTAAAAGGTGGCAGGAGGAAATCAAGCCGCACCAGCAGGATCTCCAAAAGGAAATCGCTGATATCGAAGAGAAAATCAGACAGCTGGAGAAAACCTTACAAAACTAATATCCTATACAACCAAAAAAAGTGCGGACATATTGCGTTCCGCACTTTTTTTTGCGGTTTAAAGCCTTTCCCAGCAACGGATTAAGAATTTATTATAAAATTCTTAAATTTTCATCTTTATTAATCTTTATTTTATTGGCATAATAGAGGAAAAGAAAATGTGAAGCAGGTGATCTGTATTGAATCGTGTTGAACCGCCTTACGATCTAAAAGAAGCTTTAATCTATACCCAAAAAATGGCACAGCTGTCCAAAGCGCTCTGGAAATCTATCGAGAAAGACTGGCAGAATTGGCTGAAGCCGTACGACCTTAATATTAATGAGCATCATATATTATGGATTGCCTATCAGCTTAAAGGAGCTTCTATTTCAGAAATCGCCAAATTCGGCGTTATGCACGTATCAACTGCATTTAACTTTTCAAAAAAGCTTGAAGAACGGGGATATCTGAAATTTTCCAAGCGGCTGAATGATAAACGGAACACGTACATTCAGTTAACAGAAGAAGGGGAAAATGTATTCGAAAGCCTGCTTGAGGAGTTTGATCCGTCGAGAAACGCTGTGTTTAAAGGCTCACAGCCGATCTACCACTTATTCGGGAAGTTTCCTGAGGTTGAAGAATTAACCTGTGTCATCCGCCACATTTACGGAGAAGATTTTATGGAGATATTCGAGAAATCATTGACAAACATAAACAATGATTTTGATAGTGAAGACGGAAGGCTGAAGAAAAAAACAGACGAATCGGCTGCCCATGAAACGGCTGAAGAGCTGGAACCGATCAACAGTTAATCAAAGTGCTTCATAATCTCAATAAATTCTTCCATCAGCGCTGTATAAAGCCCCTGCTCATACAGAGCAAAAATCGTTTCATGAACATCTAATTTTTCGTTCAGCTGTCCCGCAAAAAGCGCAAGGAGCTTGTCAAACGTCACAAAGCCTTGCGCTTTTTGCGACTCCAGCTCGTCCTCCAATTCGCGGCAGATCCGCCCGACCTCTTCTCCTTCTTCTTCGGTCAGCCCTTTTTCAATCATCATCGCATAAAAAGGGTACTTATCCATATCCACCGTTTTCACCAGCAATTGTATGTAATATTCTAAACGCCCGATACGCTGATCCATTGAATCCATCCGTTTCACTTCTTTCTATCTTTAATCTTATTTTAGCTGATAATGAATGGAGAAGAAAGGTTAAACCGTACATTTCCATGTTTCACCGAGCTCTTCTGTTCTTCTCTTTCCAGGTTTATTTTTTTCTTTAAAAAAGGATTGATTTTTTCTCCTGAAGAGAGTAAATTATTTTGAGATTGTATTCCATCTTTGTACGGAAGGATGACTCTGATGAATTGCTGGAAAACCATTAATCTGATCAAAGATTATGGTGCGGTTCGTTTATTATTGACTGCTGTAGGTTTTATGATCCTGTTTTTTATATGCAACTTCTTGGCATTCGGGCTGCTGCGTCCGAATATCAGTTTAAGTGACGGACACGTGTTTGCTTTTTGTGTTCTGCTCGTTGTTACTTTATTTGTACATAAAGTCATACATGTCCTGCCGATGATCTGTAAAAAAAGAAAAAAGGAAATGAAAATGTACTTCTTGCGGATGCCGACATGGAAAGGCATACCGAAAACGACGATGCTGATTTCAACGATCAGCCCGTTTTTATTCATTACGCCGTTATTGTTTTATGCCGGACTGGCATTTCCGAGACACGCTCATTACTTTTATATGATTTCGAGCATTCATGCGGGGTATTGCCTGCCTGATCTTCTGTTTGCGCTCCATCTGGTCAAAGCGCCCAAATCATGTCTGATTGACCAGGAATCCGACGGTTTTGATATTTTAGTAAAAAAAGTGCCGGAGTCTTGATGTCCCGCTGATTTTTCAGGTTACATTCTATCTTTTTTAATAAATATTTGGTAATGTAATATGGGAGCAGTTCAGAGAGAGGGGGAATCTCCCATCATTTTATTCTATTTTATCGTGGCTGCCCTGTTTATTCTTTATTTCATAAACAGGCTCACAAATACATTATGCCTTGTCAGAGAGATTCCTGAAGACCGGCAGGATAAGGTATTCCGTTTTATTAATGTATCTATTTTAATTTTACTGATCTCTTCATTCGTCGAGATCTCCTTTACTGTGTAAACAGGCAAAAAAATATGGCTGACGGAGGTCTGACCCCCGACAGCCATATTTTTTTCTTAATAAAGCCAAGAAGCGCCGATGATGATCAATAAGATGAACAGAACAACCAATAATGCAAAACCGCCTGCAAATACTTCACCCATCTCCAAAAGCACCTCCTACAAAACGTTTTATTTTTCCAATTACATCATATGCAATTTACTTCTGAAACGATTAGGCGCCCGGGTAAGAAAACGGACCGCTTTTAGAAAAAGCGATCCGTTTCGCTTAACAAATGTAAGCTGCACCTACGATAATAAGCAATATGAACAGTACTACGAGCAGTGCGAAACCGTTTGAATATCCTCCGCCCATGGTTCATTACCTCCTTTTCATGATCAATATATTTGTATGTATCAGGAAAAAGTTTGACTAGACGAATGCCCTTTATTTAAAATCTTTTTACAGAAAGCCACAATATGTTATGATACGCATATGCAATTTAATTTGGATGATTAGGAGTGTTTAATGGAATGAAGAAAATCGCGATAGCAGCTATTACGGCAACGAGCGTCCTGGCTCTCAGCGCTTGCAGCAGCGGCGACAACGACGTGATTGCCAAGACGGATGCCGGAAATGTAACAAAAGGCGAGCTCTACACGAACATGAAAAAAACCGCGGGCGCAAGTGTGCTGACACAGCTCGTACAAGAAAAAGTATTAGCAAAAAAATACAAAGTATCGGATAAAGAAATCGATAACAAGCTGAAAGAGTACAAAACGCAGCTCGGCGATCAGTACAGCGCCCTTAAACAGCAGTACGGCGAAGATTACCTGAAAGATCAGGTGAAGTACGAACTGCTTGCACAAAAAGCGGCGAAAGACAACATCAAAGTGACTGACTCCGATACGAAAGAATATTACGACGGCTTAAAAGGTAAAATCCGCGCGAGCCACATCCTTGTCGCTGACAAAAAGACAGCTGACGAAGTGGAGAAAAAGCTGAAAAAAGGCGAGAAGTTTGAAACGCTTGCGAAAGAATATTCAACTGACAGCTCAAAAGACAACGGCGGCGACCTTGGCTGGTTCGATAAAAAGTCAATGGATGAAACATTCAGCAAAGCTGCATTCGGCCTGAAAGTCGGACAAGTCAGCGATCCGGTCAAAACCAAATTCGGTTATCATATCATCAAAAAGACAGAAGAACGCGGCAAATATGATGACATGAAAAAAGAACTGAAAGAAGAAGTTCTTAAGCAGAAATTAAACGACAACTCAGCTGTACAGGCGGCAATTCAAAAAGTCATGAAAAAAGCTGACGTAAAAGTTGAAGACAAAGACTTAAAAGACACGTTTAACACTTCAACATCATCATCTTCTCAATCTAAATAAAAAAACTGTGCGGGCTCTCGGCGAGCCGCACAGTTTTTTTATGCGATGGAATGATTGGAGTTTTCTTCTGCATCCCCGTTTTCACCTGCGGGCGCCGCCATACGGCGCTCGCGTTCCTGTTCCATCCGTTCAATATATACCCTTCCTTCTTTTTCAATAAACGACTGGTCAAGCTTTTCCTCTTCTTTAGCTGTTGTAAAAAGCTTATAAGCGCTGAAAATAATTCCGATAATGCAAAGGTATACCCACCAAGGAAAAAATAGCACGTCGGTTTCCTCCCTTTTTCACCCAGAGTCTTTATTCTAAGCTATGCTTGATAAAGACAAGTTATGAGAGCTGAACGTAAAAAAGACCGATCATAGAGAATCGGCCTTTTTATCTTATTGATGGAAAGTCGGTTTGTAGAAAGAACGGTTTTCAAGCGCAAATACACGCTCTGTGTATTCGCCCGGCTTCACCCGTTCCAGCGCTCTGTCCATCATGATCATTTTTGCATCCAGATTGTCAATGTAGTGCAGAATTTCCGCTTCTTTCACCATCGGCGGTTTCGGGCTTCCCCATTCCGCTTTTCCGTGATGGCTTAAAATCAAATGCTTCAGAATCAGCACTTCTTCAGCGTCAATCTGAAGCTCTTCGGCTGCTTTTGAAAGCTCTGTCACCATGATCGAAATGTGTCCGAGCAGATTCCCTTCCACGGTGTACGTTGTGGAGACGGGGCCTGAAAGCTCTTTTACTTTGCCTAGATCATGCAGAATGACTCCGGCATACAGTAAATCCCGGTCAAGAGACGGATACAGATCGGCAATCGCTTTTGCCAGGTTCAGCATGGACACTACATGATACGCGAGCCCGGAGACGAACTCATGGTGGTTTTTAGCCGCCGCCGGGTAATCCATAAACTCAGCCGCATATTTTTTGACCAGATGTCTTGTGATCCGCTGGATGTTTGGATTTTTCATTTCAAAAATGTATTGAGTGACGGTTTCCATCATTTCGTTTTTCGGAATCGGCGCCGTTTCCAGAAAATCATCAATGCTGACATTTTCGTTCTCGCCGGCCGGCCGGATGTTTCTCAGCTTAAGCTGGTTTCGTCCGCGATAGTGATGGACATCTCCGATCACCTTCACGATCGTCTGCGCCGCGTACGTTACTTCATCAGTCGGCTTGGCATCCCACAGCTTCGCTTCGATATCTCCCGATTGGTCCTGCAGCATTAACGTCAGGAATGGTTTTCCGTTGCTTGCGATTCCCTTAGTCGAAGATTTAATCAGAAAGTATTGATCGACCTGCTCGCCGACCTCGTGCAGCATAATACCTTTTGCCATTCTATTAAAAGCTCCCTCCATATCTTACATAATACCAGTATAGCACATACCTCTTTTTTGAAAATAAACTCTTTTATGACAGGAGCCGCATGACTTGTCCGCTTTGAAAAGACCGGCTGACATGCTCATGGCAGGTGAAATAAAGTATCTGCCGCCCGCCTTCTGAAAGCTGATTCAGCACATCAAACAGCCGCTGCAGTCTCTGCCTGTCAAAATGGACAAAACTGTCATCAAGTAAAAACGGCAGTGATACCGCAGATTCCCTCTCTGACGCAAGGGCAAAACGAATCGCCGCATAAAGCTGCTCGCATGCCGCCTGTGAGAGTTCGCCTGCAGAAAACACCGTTCCGTCTTTCCGCATGACCATAATGGAATCATCAGCCTCGGAGAAATACAATTTGTGGTAGCGTCCGTCCGTAAGCGGTCCGTATAATGCACCGGCGGTTTCTAACAGACGGGGAAGCGTCACTTTTTTATGCCGCTCCATTTTTTCCCTTATAATGTGTCTGACCGTCTGTAATGCGGCCCACTCTTTAGCGGTTTTTTTCACGCGCTCCTTCTGCATTTCTGTCTGCTGTTTTAAATCGGATACAAGCCCCGAGGACTCCAGCTGCTCTTGCTTCACCGTTAATAAAGCGGTTTGCTCACGGAGCTGGGCGCTTTTTTCCTCAAGCGTTTTTTTCTCTGTTTCCTTTTGAACGACTGTATGTTCAAGTTCGGATACTGTGCGGCTCATGTACGGCTCCAGCTGTTTTCCGCCTATGCCGGACAAGTGCGTTTTGATTTCGCGCAGCTGCCGCTCTGTTTCCCGGCGGCTTTCATTCAGCCTGGCGAGTTCACAAAAGTGTTCGCGGTTTTTTGCGCCTGCCGCCATGAAAAGCTGTTTGACCTGCTGTTCGTAGTAATGAACTTCTTCGTTTAATTCACGCATTTGCTCTTGTGCATGCAGCAGATCCGTTTCGAGCGCCTGTTTTCGTTTTGCTTCCTCACGGGCCCGTTCCGCCTGAGCCAGCAAAACGTGCAGTCTTTCTTTTACGGACAGCTCCCTTCCGTCTGAAGGACTCAGCTTTTTGACCCGGTCCTCAAATGCTCTTTGCAGCTTTTGCAGCCTGCCCTCTTCAATGGTCAGCTCATGCTTGTTAAGGATTTCTTTTTTGACATCTTTCATCACATGATATGCGTCAAGAAGATGGGCAGGACTTCCTGAAAACCCCAGTTCCTTCATAAAAAGTTCCGCCTGTTTTTCAGACGGCGCCATTTCGGCCTCCCATTCTTCATATTGGCGGATGACCCTTTCATATGCCGATTCTTTCTGTTCAAGCACGGCTTGATCCGCAATCAGCTGCTGCCGGTGCCGGCCGTCACGCCAAAGCTCTTCCTGCAGAAGATCAGCCGCTTCTTTGGAGATCGCCGGCTTCTTTTTCTTGTGTCCGGGCCTTCCTCTTTCTGACGGCAGCGGTTTTTGCGTGCCGGACAGCATATACAGCAGCAGAGCACCGGTAAAAAGGGCGGCGGGCAGCCATTCCTTTAACATAGCGAAAATCGCAATGAACAGAATGCCCGCACCGAGAAAGAGCTTTTTTTGTTTGGCGCGCTGTTTTTCCAGATGCTGAACATGTGCCTGCCATTCGTTTCCTTCTGTATCAGCCGTTTGCTTATATGCTTGTAAAGCGGCTTCTTTTTCTTTCCTGACAGCGGGGTCCAAAATGTTTTCCGCCGTCACGGCATGTTTTCGTTCGGCTTCTTCCAGCTCCAGCCGCGCTTGTTCGAAAATCGCATCAAGCTGTGTCTTTCTTTCTCTAGCCTGTCCGGCGCTCTGCACGGCTTCCTGCAGCCGCCATTCATATTCATAATCGGTGTTCAGTGAAAGAATGCCGTCCTCCTCATGTCTTCCGAGCTGCTGCAATCCTGACGAAACGCGGGCAGATGTCTGCCGTATCTGTGATTGGATGGCGGCAAGCTGTTCGCCGCGCGATTCATACATATGCTGCTCGCCGGAAAGCTCCTGCAGCTGCCGCTCTTTTTGCAGCAAGACCTCATTTGGAGCGAGCAGCTCAGCCTGCCGTCTGAGTTCAGCCGCTTTTGCCCGAAGCCCCTCAAGACGGGCCGCTTTCGGATGGAGATGCGATTCGTATTTTTCAAGCTGATGCATTCCGTCCTTCGGGAATTGCTTCAATGCTTCCGGATAAGAAGAAAGTTCGCTTTCCAAGGCTGATTTTTTGTCTGCGAGCGGCTTTGCTTCTATCATCGATTTTACTGTTTTGATTTCTTCAGTTATGTCTTTCAATCGTGCTTCGGCATCCTGCAAACGGCCGCCGGCGCTTTTTTTCTCTTCCAAAAGGCTGTGATAGCCCGCTTCCGCAGCTTCCGCCTGTTTCAGCTGGGCGCTGAGCCGCTTTAATGTATCCAACTCCTGATTTAAGCGGGGGTTCCGCCCGTTCGGCTTATACATCCTGTCAAGTTCTTTTGCCAGTCGCCCGTCAAGCTTTGCCGCCGCTTCCGACCCGAATAAGCTCGAATACAGGAGAAACTCGCCGATTTTGTCCCGGTTAAAAGCTTGAATCTCCTGCAGTCCGAATACATCAAACGAATAGATCGCTTCGTACAGCGCCCGATCTGTATCGGAGAGAAGCTGTTTGAGCCATTCTCCGTCCTTGATTTCACCTGAAGCCGTATACACTCTGACTTTTTCGGCAGCGCCTTTTGTCCGTTCGATTTTGACGGCACCGTGATCGCCATGCTTCAATTCCACAGTGCCGCCGTAAACCCCGCCGTTTTTCGGTTCGTATTTTTTTGATTTCGGAAAACCGAACAGCACGCTTTTGATGAAGGACATCAATGTCGTTTTACCCGCTTCATTTAACCCGTAGATCACTTGCACGGGAGAATCAGACAGCTGAAAACTTCGGTCGGAAAATTTTCCATATTGGTAAATATGCATTGCCGTTATTTTCATCGCTGAAGCTCCTTCATTTGGCGTCTTAAAACGGCTTGAGCCTGCCGTTTAATATCCAGCATCTCTTCATCTGTAAATGAAGCCACCTGACGCCGGTATACGGGATGACGCTCAAGGGCTTCAAATACACCGCTCATGTCCGCGCATTGTTCTATGTCCTGAAGCAGCCCTTTAAAAAACGGATCGGGCGGCACGCTGTCTGTTTCGTCCGTCCGATCCTCAAGCGCAAGCGGCCAGACGAAACATTCCTCTTCGGCCTCTTCCTCCTGTAAAGCGGAAAGAAGCTCCTCCGCGATGCCTGCGGGTGCCTCCGTCCAAAAGCGGGGCGCTGCGCCGCGAAGCACCAGCCTGACACATGCCGGGCGGCCCGCCGCGCGCAAGCCGGAGAATGTATCCGATGCGGTTTTCAGAAGTGAAGTCATATGTTCAGCTCCGGAGATATCAAGATCAATTTCCTCCCATAACACATCATGCGCTTCTTTGAATTCCCAAGACATCTCACCGTTTGCCGCCCGGACGAGATAATATCCCTTAGGTCCGGTTTCTTTTAAATGCCGGGCTTGAATATTCCCGGGGTAAATGGCGGCGGGATGCTGGGCGGACAGAACCTGCCGTTTATGAATGTGTCCGAGCGCCCAGTAATCCATGCCGCTTTTTTCAAGGTCTTCTTTCGTAAACGGGCAGTACGGGTCATGCCCTTCCGCTCCTGATAACATGCCGTGGAGCATGCCGATATGATAAGGCGCGCCGGTCATTTTGCGGTAACGGGCCGCCTGATTGACCGTTACGCTTCTTTCCTGATAGCTGCATCCGTATATGCTTGCCGCAAGCTCTCCGTTTTTAAAGAAAGATTTTTCCTCCGGTGTATCCGAGGTGAAGATATGTACATTTTCCGGCCATTCAATCGGGGTCCACTTACCGCCCAAATGATCATGGTTGCCGAATATGACGAACACTTGGATATCCGCTTCATGTAATCTCGCAAACTGTTTTCTCAAAAACAGCTGGGCTTTTAAACTTCTGTTGGCTTCGTCAAACAGATCCCCAGAAAGCAGCACGAAATCTGCCTGCTCCCGGAGTGCCCCGTCCGTCAGTCGGCGGACGCTGTGAAATGTGCTTTCTTTAATACGCGCATATACCGGTTCAGGCAGATTCGAAATGCCGTAAAACGGGCTGTCCAGATGCAGGTCAGCGGCATGAATAAACGTCAGATCAGCCATCTCGCCCTCCCCTTTCTGCAAATTGAATTACCCTTATTTTAGCACCGTTTTTATACGAATGCACGTTCTGCAAAATAAAAAAACAGCCCGGCTGTTCCGGGCTGTTTCACTTATTTTTTGGAGATGCGCAGCGCTTGTTTGATCGCTTTGAATCCGCTGGCGTTTCCGTAAATCAAAACGCCGCCTTTGTAAATTTTCGCGCCGACCGCCGCAAAGATCACGATAGTGAGCAGTGTCAGGGCGATTCCGGCCGCAGCCTGCCAAAACGGGATATCGAGCATCCCGACGCGTAAAAACATAATCATCGGCGTGAAAAACGGAATGTAAGATGTAACGGTAATAAAACCGGCGTCAGGATTGCCGATGCCGAACATGGCGATCATAAAACCTGCCACGACTAAAAAAACCATCGGCTGAATCGTCTGCTGTACGTCCTCTATCCGGCTGACAACACTGCCTAGAAACGCGGCAAGCGTCGCGTAAAGAAAATAGCCGAGTAAATAGAAAATGACGGCATAGACTATCGTCGAGACGGGAACATCCGTAAAATTGAGAAATGCACTGATCGGCGACGACGCATCATTTTGAGGGTTCAGCTTCAGTGAGAGATAACCCGCTGCAATCAGCACCGCAAACTGTGTGATCCCCACGAGCGCGATACCGAACAGTTTGGCAAACATCTGCTGAATCGGCGGCATGCTTGAAATTAAAATTTCCATGACGCGGGACGATTTTTCCGTCGCCACTTCCATCGCAATCATGCTTGCGTACATGATAACTGAGAAGTAGATGACAAACAGCATGATGTATACAAGCCCCATTACCTGACCGAGCTCTTCCTCAGACTTCGCCCCTTTTTCCAGCGCGTCTTTGCTGACTTCCGGCGGAGTGTAGAGGCTGCTGACTTTTTCTGCCGAAATGCCGAGCTTGGCGGTTTCGACAGCGGTTTTTGTCTGGGTTAAAGCCTGCTTGAGCAGTTTATACGCTGATTCATCGGAAATGGTCAGCGCCTTGTATGCTCCTGTTATCGTTCCTTTTTGATCTTGTCTGATGATAAACAGTCCGTCCCATTCACCGTCTTTGACACGCTTTACGGCATCTTTTTCGGACTCCTTCGTCTCCATTGCCTGCAGATCATTGTCTGTATCCGCCGCTTTAAGCTGTTTTGCAAACGCCGGGTACAGCCCGCCCGTTTCATCAATCACTGCGATTTGCTGCTTGCCGTCATCCGATTGAAAAACGGAAATAATCGATTGCAGGTTGGTCACCGCTAATACTAATAAAACGGTAATGGCGGTCGAAATAATGAATGACTTTGTCGTGATTTTGTTTTTATATGTATGAAACAGCATAATCCAAAATTTATTCATAAACGGCCCCCACCTTTTCTATAAAAATATCATGCAGTGACGGCTCTTCCAATTCGAACTTCCGTATAAAACCTTTCCCTTGAAGCGCCCGGAAAATATCCTGAGAAACAGGTTCATTCGCGACCTGCAGTCTGATCCCGTCATTTGTTTCCTTCCATTTCACGACGCCTTCATGCGTTTTTAAAAAGCTGAGGTCATCATCTGAATGAACGGTGACATTTTTTTTGCCGAAAGACCGCTTAATGTCTTTCAGATTGCCTTGAACGACGGGTTTTCCCTTCTGGAGAATGCATAAATTCTCGCAAAGCTCTTCCACATGCTCCATTCGGTGGCTTGAAAAAACGATGGAAACGCCGCTGTTTTTCAAAGAAATAACCGCTTCTTTCAGCAGCTCGACATTCACCGGATCAAGACCGCTGAAAGGTTCATCGAGAATCAGCAGTTCAGGCTTATGCAGGACGGCCGAAATGAACTGGATTTTCTGCTGGTTTCCTTTCGACAGCTCTTCGACTTTCTTATTCTTGTAATCTGTAATGCCGAACCGCTCGAGCCATGTCATGAGCTCTTTTTCCGCCTCTTTTTTGCCCATTCCTTTTAATCTCGCCAGATAGACAAGCTGGTCACTCACCTTCACTTTCGGATACAGCCCCCGCTCTTCCGGGAGATAGCCGATTTTTTCACTGATGGAATAATTGACCGGCTGCCCTTTCCAGGTGATATGCCCGTCAGTCAGGCTTAAAAGACCTAAAATCATCCGAAAGGTCGTCGTTTTTCCCGCGCCGTTTGCGCCGAGCAGCCCGAACATTTCCCTTTCAGGTATTTGCAGGTTCAAATTGTCAACAGCGGTAAAGCTGCCGAATGTCTTCGTTACGTTTTCAATTGTAAGCACGAATCCAACTCCTTCCTTGACCCATTATATACTATTAATGGGTAAAAATTAATGGAGGATTTTAAATTCTTTATCAGAATATCATTCTATAAAGGGGGTGACATGATGGGACAATATGTATTGACCGCATTCCATGCGTCGGGAGAAACGCTGCTGAATGAACGGATCGAAGCGGATAATGAGGCGGAGGCGAAGGCCGCCGGAGAGGCTTTGTTAAAGGAAAAAAAGCTTGAGAACAGTACTCATCGCTTGGTAAATGAAGCCGGAAAGCTGATTTTATTCCACAGATAACAGAAGCTTTCCGGCTTCTGTATTTTACCGGTTAAATTGCGGCGTCCGTTTTTCTAAAAAGGCGCGGATGCCCTCTTTATGATCATCCGTTTTTCTCATATTTTCCTGGGCCTTTCGTTCAAGAGACAAAACGTCTTTTAACCGGCTGATATGGAGGCTCTGATAAATAGCCTTCGTTTCAATCATCGCTGACAGCGGCGCATGCAGCAATCGGTCGATATACGGTTGTGCCCCCTCCGCAGGACCTCCGCTGAACAGCCCGTCGGCCAGCTTGAGCCGCACCGCTTTTTCAGCCGGCAATTTTTCACCGCTCCAAATCAGTTTTTTCGCTTCGATCTCACCGACGCGTCTCATTAATAAATAATGGCCTCCTCCGTCGGGAACCAATCCGATGCCGATGAAATTCATCGCGAGGCGGGCGTTTTCTTCGGCGAGCACCATATCGGCGCACAGCGCGAAACTCAGCCCGAGCCCCGCCGCGGCTCCGTGGATGGCGGCAATCACAATTTTTTTCATATCATAGAGGGTCAGCGTAATGGATTCGATCATTTTCATGAGCCGTTCATATTCTCCTGAATCATGATCCGACGTCATCATCTGAATATCACCGCCCGCGGAAAATCCCCGGCCTTCCCCCCGTAAAAGCACGATAAGCGCTTCGCTGTCGGCTGCCATAACGCATGCATTTTCCAATTCCCGGAGCATTTGTTCATTCAGCGCGTTGTAACTGTCAGGCCGGTTCAGCACAATCTCTGCGATCTTTCCCTTTTCTTCATAACGAATATACTGCATGTTTACATCCCCCTTGAATCCGCTTACATATTTTGTTCAAATGATATATTCCTTTCCCCGAAGCAAAACTCCTTTATTTTTCAAGGTCAACGGATACCGAAAAATGCATATCATT
Source organism: Bacillus sp. ChL18 (assembly GCF_026241425.1). Lineage (NCBI taxonomy): Bacteria > Bacillati > Bacillota > Bacilli > Caryophanales > Bacillaceae > Bacillus > Bacillus sp. ChL18. Next base: position 2,077,306 of record NZ_JAPHWE010000001.1, read on the forward strand.
TGAAACTGAACATACATTTTTATATAGTGAAATTGATATACAAAACAAAAGGGGGGAAAAACGCCGATAATGAAATATGTGATACTCAGCTTATTACTGAGCTTTTTTATGGTGCTGTTCCCCCCTTCGGATGTCGCTCTTCCTTCCCAATTGGTGACAGAAACAGACAGCCATGTACAAATTTCGGTTTACCCGCAGGAAACGGATTCGGCAAAGACGCCGGTTCAAACCAAAACCGCTCCGCAAGGCCTGTCAAAAGGATACGGTGCGTTATCCCGGATGATCTCCCTGTTATCTGTCAAACCTCTTGATCAATTCATTGATTCCACAATGGAAAGGACATGCGCCATCCCGATACAATACCAGTCAAATTACCTCCGGCATCAGACCATTTCTCATTGCCAATCTGTATTTACGGTGTAAAAACAGTATATTCCGGAGGTATTTTTTATGAATATTAAAGAAAACGATCTGCCCGGCATCGGGAAAAAATTCGAAATCGAAACGAGAAATCATGAAAAAATGACGATCATCATTCATGATGACGGCAGGCGGGAAATTTACAGATTCGATGACCGCGACCCTGATGAGCTTCTGGCAAGCATTTCACTTGATGATGCGGAAGCAAGACAGATTGCCGCGATTATCGGCGGGATGGTGTACAAACCGCAGGCGCTTGAATCGATTGAAATGGCGTTCAGCGATCTGATTATCGAATGGTTTAAAGTTGAAAAAGGGGCAAAAGCGGCAGGGCGGACGCTCGGCGAACTGGATGTGCGCCAGAACTATGACGTGACGGTCATCGCCATCATTAAGCATGACCAGAAAAAGTTTTTAAACCCGGGCGCTGATTCGCTCCTTGAAGCAAACGATACACTCGTCCTCTCAGGTGAAAGAAAGCATCTGAAGAAACTGATCCGAGACTTCCTCTCCAGAGACGGAGTGTGATCTGTTTATGGACCATCTCGTGTTTGAAGTCGGTACGGCATTAGTTCTTGTGGCCATTGCGAGTGTCATCGCCAATAAAATTAAATTCTCGATCATCCCCTTCCTGATCATTTTAGGAATGCTCGTCGGGCCGCACGCGCCCCAAGCGGGCATCATTGACCTGACGTTTATCGAAAGCCGGGAAGTGATTGAATTTTTCGGGCGGATGGGCGTCCTGTTCCTCCTCTTTTACCTCGGGCTTGAATTCTCGGTCGGAAAATTAGTCAAATCCGGACGTTCAATCGCCGCCGGCGGAACGATTTATATTCTGATTAATTTCAGTTTAGGGCTGATCTACGGCTTTATCACGGGCTTTTCCTTTTTGGAAGTGCTTGTATTGGCGGGCGTCATCACGATATCATCAAGCGCCATTGTCGCAAAGGTGCTTGTCGACTTAAAGCGCACGGCCAATCCGGAAACGGAGCTGATTCTCGGCATCATTATGTTTGAGGATATCTTTCTGGCGGTTTACTTGTCCGTCGTTTCCGGGCTTGTTCTGGGAGACGCGACGTCTGTCGGAGGCGCGCTGATGTCAATCGTGATCGCTTTCGGATATATGCTGCTGTTTTTCATTGCCGCCCGAAAATTGCCGCCTCTGCTGAACAAGCTGCTTGATATCCGTTCAAACGAGGTATTTGTCATCGTCATTTTCGCCGCGCTCTTTTTCATTGCCGGCTTTTCCGAAACGATTCATGTCGCTGAAGCGATCGGCGCGCTCTTGCTCGGACTCGTGTTTTCGGAGACGGCCCATTCTGACAGGATTGAGCATCTTGTCGTGCCGTTCCGTGACTTTTTCGGGGCCATGTTTTTCTTCAGCTTCGGTCTCAGCATTGATCCGTTTTCACTCGGAGATGCGGTATGGCTTGCCCTCGGCGCCGTTCTGCTGACGATTGCCGGAAACTTTATCGCCGGCATGATCGCCGGGCGCCGGGCGGGGCTTTCTCATAAAGCATCGTCCAATATCGGGCTGACCATTGTGTCCCGCGGCGAATTCTCCATTATCGTCGCAAATCTCGGCATCGCCGGCGGCCTGTCCGCTTCACTTAAACCTTTCGCCGCCTTATATGTTCTGATACTGGCCATCTTCGGCCCTTTACTCACGAAAGAATCGAAGCGGATATATCTCCTGTTGAACAGCGTGTTCAAATGGAAGACGCCTGAAAAGAAGCCGCAGAAATCATAAAAAAAAAGCTGACCTCTTCATAAGAGGTCAGTTTTTTTGAGCGGGAAGAAATTGCTGAAAAGCCGTTTTTTTATTAATGGAGAAATGCTCTTTTCCCAGAATGGTATTGATGATTTTTTGGTTTCTGTAAACAGACAGCTTCAAATTCGTAGCGCCCGTTCCGTGAGCATGATCAAGATTCGTTAATGTGAAAAAATGATGCCGCCTGTCGTCCTTAAAGACAAGACGGGAATCGGCCGTCACTTTAAACCGTTTCTCATCCTCCCATTCGATATCGGGGGCAATTGCCGTAAACCATTCCGGAATATGAGGTTTAAAGCCGGTCGCCAATATCACTTTTTCTGAATCGGCCGTAAAGGTTTCATCCATCTGCCATTGATGAAAGCTCAGTACGCAGCGCCCGTTTTGCTTTTCAATTTTTTCAAGCTCCGCCATCGGCTGAATATACACGTCAGGCGAACCTCCGCTGATCGATCTGTGATACAGGGCATCGTAAATGGCGGCAAGTGTGTCAGAATCAATGCCGTGGCGCAGTCCGTCCAGCTCAGGGAGTGTGTTCAGCCGTTCTTTAAAAGGCAGGCGGTTAAAATATTCCACATAATCAGGTGTAAACATTTCCTGCCCGAGCTTGGCGGTTTCCAATTCTCGAAATCCGGCGGAGCGTGTCACCCATTGCAGCCGGCTGCGGCGGTATTGTTCATCGTGCAATAAGTCAGAAAAGATCTCCGCGGCGCTCTGTCCGGAGCCGACTACTGTAATTGATTCGGCGCCGGCGAGCTCGTCTTTCCGAAACAAATATTCCGTGCTGACCATCGTGTTCTGACGCGCTTCGTCAGCAATCTCTGCGGGAATAAGCGGCTCAGACCCCGTCCCCATGACGAAATGCTTCGTTTGATAGACACTGATGCTTCCGTCCTCAATGTTCTTGACGCTGACGTCATAATGGTCGCCGGCATTTTTCACACCGATTACCTCTGAGCCGAAACGGCATGATTTGATTTCTGAAGCCGCCCAGCTCAAATAGTCGTTAAATTCCCGTCTCGGAATATCAAATTCATTAAACGTATAAAACCGGTACAGCCGGTCATGTTCATGGAGAAAGTTTAAAAACGTGTAGCGGCTTTTCGGATCGGCGAGCGTGACCAGGTCCGCCAGAAACGCCACCTGTAAATCCGTCCCTTTAATTAATAGACCGGGATGCCACGCAAATTCTTTCTTTTTATCGAAAAAAAGAGCGTCTGTTCCTGGTATATCCTCTAACAATGCGGCAAGCCCTAAATTAAACGGCCCGATTCCCGCTCCTATGACATCATACATAATTACACCTCTTACGAATAACAGTCTGATGGTCTTTTCCCGTTTTTGCAGACGGTTAAACATAAAAAAACGGCACGCTGATTCCGTGCCGTTTTTGATATTATAATGCAGATTTGACGAACATCTCATCTAAGTATTTGATTTTCTCTTCTGTATAATGCTCGAATCGGTCATTATATGATTTCGGATCTTTCGGATTGGCGAAGTGCGTGATTTTTCCGGTTTCCGGATGAATGAATTTGCTTGCCGCGCCGCAGCCGATACCGATAATCGTCTGCACTTCTTCCATAATCATAATGTTGTAGATGCTTTCCTGACCAGGGAAGGAGTAGCCGACATTTTCAAGGTTTCCGAGAATGTTTTTCTGCCGGTACAAGTAGTACGGCGTATAGCCGTGCTCTTTTGTCCAGCGGACGGCGTCATCCATCATGCGGGACACTTCCTGTCTGTCGGCAACCTTATACTTATGCTTGTTTCTCGTCATTTCTGACGCCCGTTTAAAAGAAAGCGTATGAACGGTCAAAGATTCAGGCATCAGCTTTTCCGTTTCCTCAAGACTGTGCCTGAACTCAGCCGTCCCTTCTCCCGGCAGGCCGATGATCAGGTCCATGTTGATGTTATTCATGCCGTGTTTGCGGGAAAGATGATATTTTTCGATGGTTTCTTCAACTGTATGGTGTCTGCCGATGGCCTTAAGCGTTTCGTTTTCATAAGATTGCGGGTTAATGCTGATTCTGTCAATCTTATACTTATTTAAAACGGCCAGCTTTTCCTCCGTAATCGTGTCGGGACGGCCCGCTTCAACGGTAATCTCCCTGGTATTCGCGACATCCGGGAAAGAGCGGACCATTTCTTCATATAAAAGATCCATTTCTTCAGCGGTAATGCTTGTCGGCGTGCCGCCGCCGAAATAAATGGTCGTCACTTTGATATCATGCCGTTTCAGCCATTCTCCGATTTTCTGCATTTCATAGTGAAGCCCCCATAAAAAGGAGCCGACTCTTCCCGCCTGTCCTTGAATGGCATAAGCCGGAAACGTGCAGTAGGCGCATTTCGTCGGGCAGAACGGGATGCCGATATATATGCTGACTTCATCTTTGACGCGGTACAGATCGGGAACCGCAGCGAGCTGGCGGTCGACGATCTCCTGCATCAGATTGATTTTTTCATCATGGATCAAATAATCTTTTTTCAGATCGGCGTGCGCCTCTTCTTTTGTCAGGCCGCTCTGCAGCTTTTTATGAAGAAGTTTAGTAGGCCTGATGCCGGTTAAGATTCCCCATTTTTGTGTCATGCCCGTATGCGATTGAAGAAGATTTAAGTAGACATATGACAGCGTGTTTTTCACCTGTTTAAATACTTCTTTTTCGCTCCATCCGGCAAGAAGCGGTTTCGTGTGATGTTCCTTTTCGCCGGTTCCTTTGATTTCTCCGGATACCGACACGCTGTCTGCATCTTGAGAAATGGCAAGTGAGATGACGAGATCAGAGGGCTCCTCCGTTTCGCCGTACGCAAGAACACACTCTTCAAAAAATAAATTCGCGATGTTTTGCAGCGGACGATGCAGCCTGTCATCCGTGATGCCGTCTATTTTTATTTGCAATGTGATCACCTTATTTTTCAGATTCAAAACTTTCTTTAGTGTACAGAAAGAACAGGCTAAAATCAATCCGCGAAAAAGCCGCAGACCGGCGGTTCGCGTCTGCGGCTCTTGATTACGGCCGTTTCATATGGAACTTATCGAGAAAGCCTTTGCGGTGCTGCATGCGGAAATATTCCTTAATCATATAGGCGACTCCCTGTTCATCATTTGACCTTGTCACCCAGTCCGCTTTTCTTTTTAATTCATTTGAGGCATTCCCCATCGCGACGCCGAGACCGGCCAGCTCGATCATCGGCAGATCATCTTCCTGATGGCCGATAGCCACAACCTCTTCCATTGAAAGCCCGAGATCAGCGGCGACCATCGAAAGTCCGCTTTCTTTTGAAACCCCTTTAGGCACGATGTTCAGTTTTTCTCCGTTGACGCGGATCACATCGACGGCCGGGAATGCTTTCATTATCGTATCCGTTATATCAGCCTGCAGGCCATCTTCGGCATGCACTTCAATGACGGGCGCTGAAACCGGCTCATCAAGGAGCAGGTCACTTAATGATTCGACAAACTGCACCGGATAAAAAATCGGGTCAGACGGGTGAATCATCGTTTTCCCGACCAGATTGGAGTTCACTTTCTTCTTGTTTCCGATCGAATATTTTTCGTGAAGAAGCCGGATATTGCATGGATAGCTTTCCAGCACCTGAACAATATTAAACGTGTGATCTTCTGATATTTTCTTTTCAAAAAACGGCTCATCTATTTTTTCAGAAATGTATGCGCCGCTGTGGGTAATCAATTTTGCATTCAGCTTTAATATTTTCGCCACTTTTTGAGCGGAGCGAAAATGGCGGTTTGTGACCAGTGTGACGTAAATTCCTTTTTTCTTGACGTATTCGATGGCATCCTTTGTCGTCTGATGAAGTTTGCCGTTAGAGCGAAGAAGCGCTCCGTCTATATTTAACGCCAGCATTTGTTTTGACACAGAGAAGTCCCCCTCCTTGATGACTGTACTTGTCATTAGGATATGACCCTGTCTCTTTGTTTAGAACAACCTTTTCTCCGCAGCAAAAAAGCCTGCCTCAAGCAGACTTTGAACTGTCGTTTTGTTGGGATACGATCGATTTGCTGCCTTCTCCCCAATGTGTATTTCTATTTACGAAATATATCAGGAACCCCTTATTTGACCGTTGATGCGCTCGTTTCACTTACTCTCTGTTGCTACCCCTTAACATACCAGGCAGTATAGGCGACCGTATCCTTAGATCATCTGTAAGTGTAGGCGCTTTCAGAGTTATTATCTCAATTATATTATTAAAAAACAAGGGTTTTTTTAACTAAAAAAATCAGAAGAAATATCTATGCTGAATGTATGATAAAGTTGAAAGAGAACATACATTCTCATATAATAAAAGAAAAAAAGCGGTGACTGTCATGTCTCTATTAAAAGATATTTATAACGAAGAATTTGCAGAAGCACTGTTCAACAGAATCAAATCGGCGTATCCGGCTTTTGAGCGGGACAAGTGCCGGGCGCTGATGTTTCAGGAAGATTGGTCCGGACTGACGTTAAAACAGCGGATGCGCCGGATCACAGACTCTCTATATGAAACACTGCCGAAGGATTACATACGGGCGCTTGACGTCTTATATGAGACAGCTCCCCACTTCTCAGGGCTCGCCGGGATTATTTTTCCCGATTATGTCCAACAGTACGGAACGGATCACTGGGACGAATCCATGAAGGCGCTTCAGTATTTCACTCGTTTTTCCACTTCCGAATTTGCGGTCCGCCCGTATATCAGGCTTGACCGGGAGCGGATGTTCAAAGAGTTCCTTTCCTGGACGGAGCATCCGGACGAACATGTCAGAAGGCTTGCCAGCGAAGGCTCAAGACCGCGCCTGCCATGGGGAATCTCCATTCCGGCTCTTCTTGAAGATCCTTCTCCGATTCTCCCTGTTCTGGACCGCTTGATGCAGGATGACTCGTTATATGTCAGAAAAAGCGTGGCGAATAACCTGAATGACATCTCCAAAACACATCCGGATCTTCTGGTACAGATCGCAGCCGAGCGGTTCGGAAGCTGTCCGCACACGGACTGGATTTTGAAGCACGCCTGCAGGACACTGTTAAAAAGAGGAGACAAACAGGCGCTTGCGGTTTTCGGGTTTGAAGACGCCTCCCGGATTTCATTGGAACGTTTTACATTGAATTCGGAAACGGCCGCCATCGGAACAAGCATACATTTTTCTTTTCAGATCCGCTCATCCGCCCGGCAAAAAGTCAGGGTTGAATACGCGATTGATTTTGTAAAGAAAAGGGGGCACCGCAGCCGCAAGGTGTTTAAGATGTCGGAGTCCGCCATGGATAACGGAGACGTAAAAACCTTCAGCAAACATCATTCCCTTAAAGATTTAACCACCCGCAAGCATTATCGGGGAATTCACACTCTGTCTGTCATCATTAACGGAACGGTAAAAGGTTCGCTTGATTTTTCTGTTGAATAAAAAAACCCCTCCATTTCATAGATGGAGGGGTGTGGAGCTTATTCCGGGCTGCCGTAAAGCTCTTCAAGAGGTTTCATAATGATTTTGTTTAACTCGCCGATCAGCATGCTCATGCGCTGTTCCGCTTCCATCAGCTGAGAAATCAATTCATGCTGCTGTACGAGAGCAACCGTTTTTTGTGCCTGCTCTACCTCTTCCTGAGTGATTTCTTCACCTGACATCTGTTTCTGCTGAAGCTGCAGCTGTACATTGCGGAAGTTATCAAACATGCGTTTTGCGGATTCATCTGCGTTTACTTGATCATAAAGCCCTCTCAGACGGCTGTATTCATCACTGTTTCGCAAAGCTTTTTCAAGATCATATGCTGCATCATAAAAATGAACTGCCATAATAACCGCTCCTTTCTTCCTTTCGGACATACCACTCCACTATAACAGACTGCGGAGCGACTTTCATCATCGGCGTATGTTTTCCTTAGAAAAGAATGACAAACAAAGCCTGAATTGCTCCGATTATCCCGCCGAGCAGACCGCCTAAATACGTTATCATCTTAAATTCTCTCTTGGAAATCGACAGCACCATTTCCTCCAGCCGTTCAACGGGAAACTGATCAACCTGCTCTTTGACCACTTCCTCAAGACGCAGCCGTTTCAGCACATCCTCCAAATGAGCGGCAATACCGCCGAGTGCCGCATCAAGCAGCTTCGGCGCGTACGTCCCCGTAATCTCCCCTTCATAACGGGAGATGATGTCACCGAGCCGGCATTCGAAAAAGGGCGCGGTTTGAAGTGCGGCCAAAGCCCGCTTTTTCATGCTGAACAGCAGATCTTTCGCATTCCACTTTTCATCGGCCTCATAAAGTGTATAAGATTTGAGCTTGCCCCATTCTTGAGAAAGCAGATCAGCCAGAAGCTTTTTCGTTTCCTCATTGCGCAAAAACTTTAACAGCTCAGGCAGCACACGGTCTGCCAAGCTTGAATTGCCGAGGAACATCTGCACCATGCCGCCGAGCATCCCCCGGGAATTCAAAAAGTCGTCAATCATATTTCCGAGCCTGTCTTTCCCTTCTTCGCTTTCAAAATAATCGATGCTCCGCTTCAGGATATAATCTGCGGCCAGCGGGATTTTTTCATCCAGCTTTTCCTGAAGCTCATCAGGAAGCCAGTCTTTTATGGCGCGGTGCTCATATTTCCGGTAAAGGTCCGAAAGCTTTTCATCGGTAAAACGGTCAATCCAGGCATCCGTCTTTTCCTGCGGATTCCGGATGCCCGCGGCGGCCAAAGCTTCGTGCACCGTCATCTCGGAAGCGGCCATTTTTTGTGTGAATTGTTCGGCGAAAAGAAGCGCCTGGTTTTTAACGGTATCTGACAACAGCCGCTTTTTTATTCCTTCCGGGGTTAAAAGGTGGTTCGTCACCATGAGTCCCATTTGTTTTGCCAATTCATCCCGTCTTTTCGGGATCAGCCCCGGGGTAAACGGAACCCGTTTTCCGAACAGGTAATACGGCCGGTACGGACGAAATAACATCTGAATGGCAAAATGATTTGTCACCGCACCGATCGCGGCTCCGATCACAATCATAAATAGAAACGTTCCTGCTATGCCCATTCCTTTTCTTCTGCCTCCATCTAATGTTCTATTTTCTTGATGATATATCTATTCGTATTATAGAGGCTGGCGGGCATGCGGGCAAATGAAGAACCTGAATTGTTGTTTGTGAGGAATAAGGCAAGATGCTGTTTCGTACTCTTTACAGTAGATCATCTTTTATGATGCGCCTTAGCATATTTATTGGATGGAAGGGCCGTTCCATCAGCGGCTTTTTGAATAAAGGGGGAGTAATAATATGACAACACTCGGTTTTATGTCTGTATCCCGCCGGCACGAAGAAGATTACGCCGGGGAATTGGCTGAAAGAGCGCCTCAATATAATGTGCGCTTAGCCCGCTTTACACCGTTTGATATATTTCCGGATTCTTTGCGCGTGAAAGCGCTCGTCTATCACCCGCAAAGCGGAAAGTGGGACGAAACGGAAATCGATATTCCCGAATATATTTACGACCGCTGTTTTTACGGAAAATCCTCTGAAGCGCAAAAAGCCAAACCGATCGTCGAATGGCTGAAAAAATATCCGAAAACGGAATTTATCGGCCGGGGGCTTCCTGATAAATGGACGATCACGGATGCGCTCCAAAAGCATCATCTGATCAGTCCCTATATTCCTGAAACGGCCGAAGTCAGCCGCTATGAACAGGTGCAATCATACTTAGCCAAGGAAAAAGCATGTATACTTAAGCCCGCTTTCGGCGCGGGAGGCAGAGGCATCATCCTGCTTGAAACAGGCAAAAAATCAATTACGGCCACTTACTATATCGGAAAAAACAAACAAACAAAATCATTTTCCAATCACGTGTCTTTTAAGTCTTGGTGCAAAAAAGTGCTGCAGCACCGCTATTTGCTTCAATCCTACTTAAATATCCAGGATAAAGAGCGGCATCCGTGCGACATCCGCATTTTTATGCGTAAAACTGAGTCAGGCGTTTGGGAAACGGTCGGAAAAGCGGTCAGAAGGGGTTATCAGAACGGTCTTTTATCTCATTTGCCCGGAGGATCAGAACCGATTAAGTTTGACACATGGTTTGAGGAAATTCCGAGAAAGCAGCAGGCCGTTTTATTGGATGATGTCTTTTCGATCACCCAATCCGTCCCTTATTTCCTTGATGAACGGTTCGGACCGCTGTTTGAGCTGGGGCTCGATATTTGTTATGCCAAAGACGGACGCATCTGGCTTTTGGATGTCAATTCAAAGCCGGGACGGAAAGCTATTTTAAGCGTGGCTCCGGAGGCGAAAGAGGATTTGTATACGGGTCCGCTGAGACGCTTCCGCGAACTTCAGTCACAGGAAAGCCGGAAAGGAGTATTACCGCGTGAATCATAAAGGGATGATTGTCGGCATCGATAAAAAAAGCAAAAATACGCTGTTTCTCCCCTCCTCCATGAAACGGGAAGGGCTTTTATCCGCTGCCTTCGGGACCAAGGTTGTCAAATGCCGTGTAGCCTTTTCTCAATCACTTGAAAAAAGCGCGCTCCTTTCTGAAGATTTGTTTGAGGAGCTGTTGATACCGCATAAAAGCCGGGCTGACTTTCTCATACACGGCCAGACGGTGCACATCGGACCGCTGATCGGCGTTTTCACAGCCGGGTTCACATCATCGCCGTCCCGCCCATTAAGAGACCGTACAGCCTTCTTTTCCAAGATGCTCTCTCTTCATGAACAGGCGAACGGATATTGTTTCGTTTTCGGGGCCCATCAGATCAACTGGGAAGAAGGCACCGTCCAAGCGCTGATTTATAAAGAAAACAGCTGGAAACGGACGGCCGTCCCGCTTCCGAATGTCGTATATGACAGGCTCCCCAGCCGAAAAACGGAAGAAGTTCCGCTTTTACAGCAGACAAAACAGAGGCTGATGAATGACTATCAGATTCCGTGGTTTAATCCGCAATTCTTTAATAAGTGGGACATTCATAAGCTTCTGGAAAAAAACAGTCTCACCGCTTCACTTCTGCCAAAATCTGTCCTGCACCCGAATGCGGAAGCGTTAGAGACGTTATGCAGCACGTTTGGCACCGTCTATATCAAACCTGCAGACGGCGCACTCGGAACGGGGATTTACAAGGTGGAAAAAACAGATGCCGGCTTATCTGTCAAACACACGAATGAGGAAAAAACGGTGGTGACGGCAGAGTATTCAGATGCGGCATCCTTCATGACATCATTTAAAGAAAACAATGACCCGTCCGCATTTTTAATTCAGCAAGGCATTGACCTGATCCGGCTGGATGGGCGCCCCGTCGATTTCAGGGTGCACACGAATAAAAACGCCGAAGGAAAATGGACAGTGACGGCCATTGCGGCAAAAATTTCCGGTGAAAACAGCATCACGACGCATCTGGCAACCGGCGGAGAAGTCAGGACGTTAGCTGAATTATACGGTGATCCGCGCGAGAGAGTCGGCATGATGCGGAAACTTTCAAAAGCCGCCTTGGCGGTCAGCCGCGTGTTAAATGAGCACATTGAAGGTTTTATCGGCGAAATCGGTTTTGACCTCGGTGTCGATCATTCAGGGAAAGTTTGGATGTTTGAAGCCAATTCCCGCCCCGGGCGCAGCATTTTTTCCCATCCGAAGCTGAGATCGGTCGATTACCTGACAAAACGGAGAAATTTTGAATACGCGTCGTATTTATCAGAACGGTCCATCACCGCCCCGGAAAAACTTTGGCGGTGAGGCTGTCTTTTTTAGGTTTACCCGGGACAGGCAATGAACGATGAGCTACAATGAACAAGATCAACATTTCCCCTAAGGAGCGTGAACGTCATGATTTCGCACTTCAGCTGGAAACCGTTATTCAAAAAAGAGAAACTGCCCGGATGGCGGATTTCATTTTACTGGCAGGGTACGCATTACGAAGGGATTTACCATAAGTCCGGAGACATTGAATGGGGACACACACATCCGGGAAAAGAAGAGCCGGCTCTCGTAAAAGAGCTGCATGAATTAATGCTTTATCACATATATGACTGAAAGCTAAAAGCTCAGCCGCACCAGGCTGGGCTTTTCTTTTCCCTTCCGCTATTTACCACACCGTTTTCCGAATGAGATGCCGTTTGATTCACCATAATACGTAGTACAAAGCGGCAAACAGCATTGGGTGAAGCCGAGCTGGCAATGGTTTTCATTCCGGAAATCATCGGCTGGTGCAATTCCAGCAAACCCAACCATATTACTTTATAAAGGAGATCATACAAATGGCAAACAACAACTCTTCAAACCAACTAGTAGTACCCGGCGCTGCTCAAGCAATCGACCAAATGAAATACGAAATTGCTTCTGAGTTCGGCGTAAACCTTGGCGGAGAAACAACTTCTCGTGCAAACGGTTCTGTCGGAGGAGAAATCACTAAACGTCTAGTATCTTTCGCACAGCAGAGCATGGGCGGCCAAGGCGTACAATAACTCAATAAATGGCTTACAGAAGGCGCGGGATACCGCGTCTTCTTTTATGCCGTCACCCTTTTTTCCTATTCCACATACCCTAGGAAAAAAGGAGGGAAAACATGTCATTCATTGCCTCAGTCAATTGGGAGCTGTTTCAGTTCGTAAGTGTTTCTTTGGTCAATGAATATGTTGCCCACCATTTCCCGTTTATTCACAGGTATTCTTTTCCCCGCTGCTTTGAATGATATAATGAGCGGCGAGGAGGTTTTTTACATGAACATCGCTTTAGTCGGAGCAACGGGAAGAGTAGGACAGGCTTTTATAAAAGAAGCGCAGAAACATGGACACATCGAGATATTCGCTCTTGTCAGATCAGCCGGAACAGTCCTTCCCATTCCTGAAAAACAAATCATAACAGGGAATGCGAGGCGGCGGGAAGATGTAAGCCGATTGATTTCCAAAGCGGACACAGTCGTGAGCTGTCTCGGCACGGACGGTGACGATACCCTTTCAGCCGCTATGACCCATATAATAGACGGCATGAAACGGCATCATGTTCAGCGTCTGATTACGATCGGCACCGCGGGTATCCTTCAGTCACGGCTTATGCCTGATCAATACCGTTTTGAATCGGCAGAATCAAAACGAAAATCAACAAGAGCCGCAAAGGAACACGCCCGCGTATACGAGATGCTGCTGGCAGAGGATCTTGACTGGACGATCATCTGTCCCACCTACCTTCCTGACGGAGATGCTGCCGGAGTTTACCGGTTCGAACAGGATCGCCTTCCTGAAGACGGCGCTGAAATCACCGTCGGAGACACGGCGCATTTTCTATACCGTGAGCTGATCAGCCCTCAGTTTGTCAGAAAACGGGTGGGACTGGCTTACTGAATGAAAAAAAGGGCGAATCTTTAGATTCACCCTTTCCGATTACACCGCGGACTTCGCCGTTCCTTTCTGCAATTCATACATTTGATGGTACTGCCCCTTTTGCGCCATTAATTCGTCATGGCTTCCCTTTTCAATAATACGGCCCTTTTCCAGCACGAGAATCTGGTCTGCGTGTCTGATCGTGGAAAGCCGATGGGCGATAATAAATGTCGTGCGCCCTTCTTGAACCACTTGCAGCGCTTTTTGAATGACTGCTTCTGTTTCGGTGTCAATGTGCGCCGTCGCCTCATCCAAAATTAAAATGGCCGGATCGAACACAAGCGCTCTTGCAAAAGAAATCAGCTGACGCTGGCCTGAGGACAGGGTGCCGCCTTTTTCGGTGACGGGCTCTCTGATGCCCTTCGGCAAAGATTGCAGAAGGCTTGCGGCACCGACTTGGCGAAGCGCTTCTTCCGCCTGCTCCAGAGAAATACGCTGATCATCGAGCGTCACATTGGAGCCGATCGTGCCCGAGAAAAGATACGGGTCTTGCAGCACAATGCCCATATGCGACCTCAGCTCCTGCCTTGACATGCCGTATATGCTCTGACCATCCAGCAGAATATCCCCTTTTTGAGCATCATAAAAACGGAACAGAAGATTCAGGATGGAGCTTTTGCCGGACCCCGTATGGCCGACGAGGGCGACCGTCTCCCCTTTTTCAGCTGTAAAGCTGATGTGTTTCAGCACCTCTTCTCCCTTTCGATATCCAAAAGAAACATCGCGGAATTCCACAGTTCCTTTCGCCTTTCTGTCTGCGGGAGCGCCTTCTTCTTCCGTTTCCTCCTCCTGTAAAAGCTCGAATACCCTGGCGGCAGAGACACGGGCCAATTCAAGCTTTGAAAATTGGTTGACAATCCCCGTAACCGGCTGGAACAAACGGTTTAAATAATCAACAAATGCATATAAAACACCGATTGAAACAATTCCGGCCGCACTCAGACTCGCGCCCCCGAAATACCAGATCAGCCCGACAAACGCCAGATTGCGCAACACATTGACAAGACTGTGGGACATGAGGGAATTTAAGGACAGCATTTTGTTTTTGTAGCGGAAATGAGCTTCATTCAATTCTTCAAATTCCTTCATCGTTTCCTTCTCTCGGCGGAACGCCTGAATAATCGGCATCCCTTGAATGGACTCGTTCATTTTCGCATTGATGTCACTGTTAATGGAACGGATTTTTTGGTTGAAGACGGATGCGTATTTGCGGTAGACAACCGACCAGATCATTAAAATCGGAATAATCAGCAGGCAAACGGCGGCCAGCCTGACGTCAAGCATAAACAGCGCCGTAAAAATGCCGAGCATATAAACGCCGCTTGTGATAAATGTCGACAGCACCGTTACATATAAATCCCTGACCGCTTCTGTGTCATTCGTAATGCGGGCCACGACTTTTCCGGCAGGCAGATTATCAAAGTAGCGGATCGGCATTTTCTGAATGTGTGAAAATACATCCTGCCTCATGCGCTGTATGATCCGGTTCGCTCCCATCTGCAGCAGATAATGCTGGCCGTAATGAAAACATACGGAAAACATGAGCAGTCCCGCGTAAATGGCGGTCAACGTCAGCAATCCTTTTATTTCGGGACGGTAAAATTGAAAAATCTCCTGTCTTGATAACGTAATGGCGGGATATGACCTGCTTTCTTTACCGTTTGATATTGTCAGCCGGCCGTCAGACACTGAACGGTTTCCGTCAAAACTGACGGGACGGTCAACAAAATAGTAGCCCGCACCGACTTGATAAATGTGCGCCTCTCCGGTTTTGTCCGCCCCCGGTTTGAGCCGGTCCTCCCTGACATAATCATGCCCCCGGAACCTGACGGCGCCCGGATCGTCCGCAGAGGCTTTAATCCATGTTTTTTCAATGCCGAGAATGTGGTCGTCAATCATTTTTTTTCCGATAAACGGGCCGGTCAGCTCAGTGCCGACCGCAATAATGAGCAGGACGACCGCCCATATCAGCAGCTTCTTATATTGAAGCGCGTAATTCCATAATCTTCTCCCGGTCTTCATGCGCCCGTCCCCCCTTCTTCAAGAGAGGACAGCTGCTGCCTCTCATATTGTTTACGATACCAGCCGTTCTGCGCCAATAGCTCCCGGTGCGTGCCTCTTTCAGACACCCGGCCTTCATCCATGACGAGAATGAGATCTGCGTGTTCAACTGCCGAGAGCCGGTGGGTGGTGATAATCGTTGTTTTATGCCGCCGTTTTTTACGGATGCTGTCAATGATGGCGGCTTCCGTTTTCGCGTCTACGGCAGAAAGCGAATCATCTAATATGAGAATGTCAGGATCGGTCAAAAGCGCTCTCGCAATTGAGATGCGCTGCTTTTGTCCGCCAGAGAGCGCTACGCCCTTCTCGCCGACAAGCGTCTCAAGCCCGTCGGAAAGCATACCGATATCGTTTTCAAAATGCGCATCTTTCAGCGCGCTGCCGATTTCCTCTTCGTTTGCATCCTGCCGGCCGTAAAGCAGATTCTCTTTTACAGTCTTTGAAAATAAAATATGATCCTGCGGCACATAGCCGATCCACCCGCGGAGCTCCTCGAGCGGAATCTCCTGAATCGGTACGCCTGTAAACGTGATTGCACCCGCCCCGGGCGGATATTCACGCAACAGCTGCTTAATGATCGTCGTCTTTCCGCTTCCCGTCTTCCCGACGATGCCGAGTGTCTGCCCTTTTTCTACGGAAAAAGATACATCGGAAACCGCCGGTCCCGCTCCGCTCGGATACGTGAAAGTCACTTGTTCAAAAACAAGACGCCCGGGCTCCTTGATGCCGGCGGGGTGCTTTGGTGCCGTCACGTCAGGCTCATAGGAAAGCGTCTCATTCACACGATCCAAGGAGGCATTTCCGCGCTGCATGATATTGATTAATTCTCCGATCGCAAACATCGGCCAGATCATCATTCCGAGGTACACGTTAAACGATACCAGCTCTCCCAGCGTCAGCCGGTTTTGAAAAACGAGATAAGCGCCGTAGCCGAGACCGATGAGATAGCTGAGGCCGACGAGAAGTTTCACAGTCGGTTCAAAAAGTGAATCGATAAACGCCACCTTCATATTTTTCTCATATACATCCGCCGTCATATCACCGAACCGGCTGACATCATTTTTTTCCTGCACGAATGCCCGGATGACCCGGACGCCGGATACCGACTCCAGCACCTTGTCATTTAATGATCCGAAAGCATCCTGCGCTTCCGTAAACCGCTCATGGATCTTTTTTCCGTACAGGCTGACCGCAGCCGCCATTATCGGCAGCGGAATAATCGCGGCAAATGTCAGCTTCCAGCTGATGAGAAGCCCCATTGTCAAAAATATCGTCAGCATATACATCGTTGAATCAACGAGCGTTAAGACCCCGAAGCCCGTCGTCATACTGACGGCCTGCAAGTCATTTGTCCCCCGCGCCATTAAATCGCCCGTTCTGTATTTCTCGTAAAACGGCGGTGACATTTGAAGAAGCCTTCCCATCAGCTTTGAACGGAGAATCTTTTCCATGACATTCGCCCCGCCGAAAAGCTGATACATCCAAAAATAAGACAGTAAATAGACGGCTGCCGTTAATGCGAGAAAAACACATATGTAAAACAGCATCCCGCTTTTTGTAAACACGCCCGCCTTCATATCGTCTATCGCGTTACCGAGAAGTTTAGGCGGAAACATTTCAATGACATTCACAATCAATAACAGAACAATCGCTGTCGTATAGCGCAGCCAATAGGCTTTAAAAAACCACGCGAGCTTTTTTAATACAGTAAACAAATACCGTCATCCCCTTTCATCAATCAGCCGCCCTCAAGCTTTTCCGGATTGTTTTTCATTGTTTTCACTAATACCGCCACATGCATCACACCTGTCTTTCTTTCATTTTTTTGTATAAAAAAAGACATGAAGCCTCAGCTCCATGCCTCTTATTATTATAAATAAGGTACAGACCCGCCGTTTATGCGCGACTGCCCCGTTTTTAAGCAAATGTTCAGAAAACGGAAGCTGTATGGGAGTCACGCCGGTATTCAGCTGAAGATGAGTTGACAAGCATTAGTTTTGACATGATCCATACCTCCTTTTTCCCTATATTGTTCCTTCATCATATAAACAAATCCTTTTTTTGTCAATGCAGGTTTTACATTTCCGCCATTCGGGTATTGTAAAACAAACCTTTTTTACTGAAAGGATGAGGCCGATGTTTCACGCGGACCGGTTGATAGCAGCTTTTGACGGAAGTGATAATAGTAAAAAAGCGCTCCAAAAAGCCATAGACCTTTCAAAAACGTTTCACGCGGATTTAACGGTCGTACATTCCCACAATGCAAAAGATACCCAGACGATTGTTGATCCCCCGAGGCCGGGAGCCGGGGCAACGTATATCGGCGGCGGGATTGCAAGCGTTCCTGACCCGCTCCAGGCGGAAAGAATCTCCCCTGATCCGATGATTTATGAAGACCGTACGGAAGAAATCGTTGCGGAAGCGAGAATGCTGATGAACGACAGCCAGATTGACGGGGATATCGACATTTTAGAAGGTAATCCCGCTGATGCCATTATCGAGCATGCCGACCGTATATCGGCGGATTTGATCGTCATGGGGAGCCGGGACCAGAACAGGCTGAAAAAACTTTTATTCGGAAGTGTCAGTGAAAAACTGTCATCGAAATCCGATATTCCCGTGCTGATCGTAAAATAATTCTTTCTGTAAAGCAGCTTAATCAAAAGCTGCTTTTTTTACAGCTCCCGGCTGTTTCTTCTTTTTTTCGGCATCACAAAAAAACTCGCCATGATCAAAAAATCGATGCACAATACAACAGACCAGCCCTTTAACAGTACGCTGAGCGCTTCGGTGCGGGAAGCGTCCTGAATGAGAAATACCGTTCCGGCTAAAAGAACGC
Source organism: Bacillus sp. ChL18 (assembly GCF_026241425.1). Classification (NCBI taxonomy): domain Bacteria; kingdom Bacillati; phylum Bacillota; class Bacilli; order Caryophanales; family Bacillaceae; genus Bacillus; species Bacillus sp. ChL18. The sequence continues at coordinate 2,095,727 of NZ_JAPHWE010000001.1, forward strand.
CGCCGATGACAAATGCTAATACATGTCTTCCCCATCCTTTCGCATAATGTTTGGCATAATCCAGTCCGTACCGTTTGACCGGTTTTGCCCCTTCCTTGACCACATAATAGCGGAACCGCTCATCCGCCCATTGAATCATGCTTTTCCCGAAGGCGACAGACACTCCGATATAAATGGCCGCCACCGCATGCGCCATAGTCGCCGCCGCCCCTCTGTATAAATCAGCTGCAGCCGCCAGAAACAGTACGGCATCCAATAAAGGAATGAGAGCGAAAAAAAACATTCCGAGCTTTTGCCGCCTGAATATATAGCGCGCCGCCAATCCGAAGATGACAGCCGCCCAAAAAGCAGCCTCACAAATGACAATCAACCAAGCAATCGCGTTCAATCCGGTTCCCCCTTATCGTTTTCTAAAATGCATTGTATCACTGCTTTTTATTTAATACAACTGTATTACAAAATTGCAAGAAAAAATATTTCCTGTTACACTGGAACCATGCCTAAAATAATCGATCATGAAAAAAGAAGAAAACAAATAGCCGAAGCCACTTGGCGGACGATTTTGGAGCGGGGAATGGAAGGAGCGACAGTGAGAAACATCGCCCAGGAAGCGGGTCTTTCTTTAGGCGCGCTGAGGCACTATTTCACCACCCAGGATGAGCTTTTAGGGTATGCGATGACACTCGTAAAAGAAAAAGCGGCCGCCAGAATTAACGAAGTTGCCATGAAAGATCTGCCGCCGAAAGAAAAAGCGGTGCGTCTGATGCTTGAAATCATCCCGACAGATGAAGAAACGATGGCTGAAATGGAGGTATGGTTCGCTTTCACAGCTTATGCCAGACATAAGGGAGAAGAGTTTCAACCCCAGCAGGACGGGATCTTGGCATATATCCGATGTCTGATTGACTGGCTGGATGAAAATAAGCTTCTGAAACCGAATCTTGATAAAGAGATCGAAGCGGAGAAAATGTACGCCATCGCCGACGGATTGGCGCTGCATGCCATGCTTGAACCTGAGCGTCTTTCAAAAGAGAAGATCTCCCGTGTGCTCGTTCAGCATATCGAATCTCTTTTTATCTGACTGAAGCAAAAAGGCCGGATGTGTTCCGGCCTTTTTTCAGCTTATGACTGAACGCCGAGCTCCTGCTGAATGTGCGACTGAAAAGCCTCCTGAATCGTTTTGGCTACAGGTCCCGGCACTCCGCTTCCGACCGGTTTTCCGTCAAGGGTTACGATCGGGATTAGTTCAGCCGTCGTTGACGAGATGAAAATTTCATCCGCATCCCTGAGTTCGTCTTCGGTAAGAGCCTGCTCCCGCACCTCAATCCCGTTTTCTTTCATCAGCTCTAACAGTTTCATCCGCGTAATGCCGTTTAAAATCAGCTCATTTGCAGGATGCGTCCGGACAGTGCCGTTTATGACGGCGTATACATTGGAAGAGGTTCCTTCCGTGACCGCTCCGTCCCTTATCAGCACCGCTTCATAAGCGCCTGCTTCATAGGCTTTTTGTTTCATCATCACATTATACAGTAAATTCAGACTCTTAATGTCACACCTCAGCCAGCGTTTGTCTTCCGCCGTTATGGCCTGCGCTCCGGCTTTTTGTTCATTTTCCGGTTTTTTCACTGAAAAGGTGTATGCCGTCGTCTGCGGTTCCAATCCTTCGTCATACTGGTGCTTCCGCGGCGCCTTCCCTCTCGTCGTCTGTATATAGACCCCGCCGTCAATGAGTTTGTTTTCCTGTACGAGCTTTTGCAGATCCCATTCTATGTCCTCTGCGGAGAAAGGCAGGGTGATGCCGATTTCTGCGGCGCTTCTGAAAAGACGGTCAATATGCTCGCGCAGACCGAATAAGGCGCCGTTGTACACTCTGATGACCTCATACACACCGTCACCGAATTGATATCCGCGGTCCTCAATATCAACTGCCGCTTCTTCACGATCAATCAACTGGCCGTTTACTAATGTCTTCATGTAAACCCTCCTCATCGTTATCTGCCGTGATGTGCATTCTCAGCTGTTATTGTCAACTATTCTATCATACTGAACGAGCCGGCCGCAGAGTTTATTTTTTTCTTAAAATCTTATTATTCGACATCTTTTCTATGTCTTTTCCAGTTTTGTTCCTGTATACTTGATTCGACATACATATGCTGTTAACTTATGGCACTTCGCAAGCCTCCGCTGTTATCGGCATTATGCAGAAATTTATGCTACTGGAGAGATTGTTATGCGCAACACAAAAGAAGGTGCTTCCCCTTCTCTGTTTTCATTGGCTTTTAAACTTACGAGTTTAGCAGTTTTGTGCGGACTGCTTCTGGTAATCGTCATAATGGGATATTCCGCTTCCGCCGCAAAAAACAAACAGGTCACTGTGACCGCAAACGGGCAGCTTCGGGATGAAGCAGAAAGCCTGCGGCTGAAAAATGATTCTCCCGACGTCTTAATGAAACATTTGCAGAGAGAGCGTGACCCAGAGAAAAAAACGGTATATTTAACCTTCGACGACGGGCCGTCTCCATATACTGAACAGCTGTTGAATGTATTGAAGGCAAATGGCGCAAAGGCCACTTTTTTTATGCTTGAACCGCGGATGAAAGCCTATCAGCATTCCGTGCAAAGAGCGAAGCAGGAAGGAATCGCGCTCGGCCTGCACGGCGTGACGCACGATAATCACCTGTTTTATCAAACACCGACATCACCGCTGAACGAAATGCAGCAGGGACGCGATACACTCGAGGCAATCACCGGAGTAAAAACGGATCTTGTCCGCACGCCTTACGGCAGTAAACCGTCATTGACGGATGCCCAGATTAAGAATCTCGAAAAAGGCGGATTCGTGTACTGGGACTGGACGATAGACAGTGAAGACTGGAAGTACAAAAACGCACGGTACGTGCCGGAAGTATTAAATCAGCTCGCATATTTGGAAAGCGTTCATACGAGCAGGCCGCATGTCATTTTAATGCACGATCTGCCTGCGACGGTGCACGCTTTGCCTAGCCTGATCCAAAAACTGAAAGCCCAGGGCTACTCCTTTGATGTTCTGACGGATCAAATGATTCCCGTCCATGAATAAGAAAAGCCGGATCTGTATATGATCCGGCTTTTTTATGTCGCGGCGCTGATTCGTTTTGCAAATTCACCGATCTTCTCATGGATGACAAGGTCAAATAAATGGTCGCAATATGTCGGCTCAAGGTTAATAATCACCTGCTTCAAACCGGGAATCCGGCCCGCATCCTCAGGGACAAACCTTGCCGGCGCCACTTCAAGCGAAGTGCCGATCACAAGAAGAAGATCAGCTTTATCAAGCTTTTCATAAAGGGTTTCAAAATGCTGAACGAGATCGCCGAACAGCACGACATCCGTCTTTAATACGGTGCCGCATACCGCATGATTACCGATTTCCGCCGTACATTCCGGCACTTCGTCCTTCAGCAGATGAGAAAGCCCGTAGCGAGCTCCGCAGCGGGGGCATGCGGCGGTCTGAATTGAACCGTGAAGCTCATAGACACTGCTGCTTCCCGCTTTCTTATGCAGCCCGTCAATATTCTGCGTGAAAATGTCTACCTGCTTTCCCCGCTTTTCAAGATCCGCCAAATACGTATGGCCGGCATTCGGCTCATAACTTCCGCTCATTTTCATCTGAAAGAGCTGTTTGAATTTAGGCCAGAATTCACGCGGACGGCGTTCAAAGTATTCCCTGCTCATCGCTTCCATTCTGGAGGTGTCTTCGGTCCATATACCGCCCGCCGAACGAAAATCAGGAATGCCGGATTCCGTGCTCATTCCCGCTCCCGTCAGCACCACGATACGTTCCGCCTGATTGATCAATGTCATAAACGCTTCCACTCTTCCACCGCCTTTTCTTTTTATCATATCATGAAAAAAGAACGGCGCCTGTTATGCCCGTTCTTTTTCTCCGGAATGATCCTTCACATGAACCGGATCATCGTGGCTTTTTTGTTTTACGAATACATTCTGGCCCGGATAGGCGAACTCCACGCCTTCCTCAGCAAAAATATCAATAATCCGGCGGTTGATATCCTGCCGCACGTCCAGGCTTTCCGCCCAGACGATGGTCTTTGTGTAGAAGTTGAAAAACAGATTGTAATAGCTGTCCGCAAACACGTCAAAGTTAACCATAATCGTATCATCATGCACGCCTTCATGTTCACGAAGCATTTCTCTGAGCCTTGTGATGCACCGCTCTAGACGATCAATCGGCGTCGCATAAGAAACACGAACGGAAAACGTGACCTGGCGCTTCGTCATCCTCGTCCAGTTTGTGATGGCTTCCATGGACAGCGTTGAATTGGGTACGGTAACAAGCGCCCCCTGCGCCGTGCGGAACCTTGTGCTTCGGAATGTGATATCTTCAACGCCCCCCGTCACAGATGACGTCTCGACCCAGTCGCCGATCGTAAACGGCTTTTCCGTAATGATGATAATGCCGCCGAAAAAATTGCTGATCGTATCTTTAGCCGCAAGCGCGAAGGCCAATCCGCCAAGTCCGAGTCCGGCCACGAACCCGTTTACATCATAATTGAATTCCTGCGCGATTACACTGACGCTGAGCGCGAGAATGACAAAGCGCAGCACCTTGGATAAAAACGGCGCCAAAATGTCATCCATATCAAGCTCAAAGCGCTGATTGACTTTATGAAATAAAAACGAAGACGCCGATGTCAGATTGCAAAGCCCCCAGGCGATCAGCGCAACGATCAGAGAGCGGTACAATTTTTTGACAATGTCCATCTGCCCGTCTAAAAACGGCGAATACTCAATCGCCAAAAACAGACCCAGCGCCGCGAAAAACCATCTGGCGGGCTTGTCAAACGCTACGGCAATCTGTTTGAATATGTCGGTTTTCGGCTTGTTCGCCAATTTGTAAATGAGCTGAAAAAAGTATTTGACAAACAGTTTTCTCAAAACGAGAAAAGCCGCTAAAATTCCGATGCTGATACTGATCTGCGAAATATGGTCAAGCGTAAAAAAGCTCTGAAATTGTGTCATCATGGCATATGCTCCTTTGTCTTGTCGAAAATCTATTATACTAAAACATTCGGACATCATCTTCTTTTAATGTCTTTAGGCAGCCTGAAAAACCCCGGCATCAGAGCACAGCCGGGGTTTTCACACATTCGTTCATCTTTCAGCCAGATACAACAGGGTCAGGCACTATTTCTTCTTTGATTGTGTCTGTTTCAGGAGAGTCGCTTTTTGGATTTCAGCATCGGTTTCGGCCTTAATTCTTTCTTCTACTTTCAATCTCCCTTTTCCCATGATCTCGCCTCCTTTTTGCCATTATAAATCATCAATGCGGATTGTAAACCGAAAAAAGCACTATCTTTATTCCAAAAAATACTGTTTTGCACATTCACCAGTTTGAATCGCTGTGCATATACGAATCTGATATAATAACAGAAATGCCCATGAGGGGAGCTGACAAGCTTGTATACCATCGCTCATCGCGGCGCCTCCGGTTACGCGCCCGAAAATACATTTGCGGCATTTGATATCGCTGCAGAAATGAACGCTGATTTCATTGAGCTTGACGTCCAGCTCACAAAAGACGGTCAGATTGTCGTCATCCATGATGACAAAGTCGACCGGACGACGGACGGCTCCGGTTTTGTAAAAGATTTTACGCTGAAGAAGCTGCAGTCCCTGGATGCCGGCAGCTGGTATGGGGCTGAGTTTAAAGGGGAGCGGATTCCCCTGCTCGAAGAGGTTCTGAAGCGTTATCATTCTGAAATCGGATTTTTAATTGAACTGAAGGGGCACGTTTCTCAAGTCGGTCTTGAAAAAGCAGTCGGCCAGCTGTTAAGCTGGTTTTCCTTTTCCATCCACCCTATCGTTCAATCATTCAGCCTCAAGTCGATTCAGACCTTTCACGGCATGTATCCGTCCGTTCCGACTGCAATTATTGCAAGACCCAGCTTTGGGATGTTTTCCAAAAACCAGCTGAACGTCTACAAATCAGCCGTAAATTATGTCAATATTAAATATACCCGTCTGAATCGGTTCTTGATTTCCACCGCTCACAGACACGGCCTGAAAGTATTTGCCTGGACGGTCAGAAATCAAAAGACCGCCGAAAAGCTGCAAATGATGGCAGTTGACGGCATTGTAACTGATTTTCCGGATTTTATTTCTAAGGATGGCTGATATGAAACAATACATCGCAATTTTTATCGGAGGCGCGCTTGGCGCTTTGCTCCACTTTGAAATGAGCGCGCACATTCACAGCGGTTCTTTCCCGGGTGCCACTTTCCTCGAAAACGCGGCGGGAAGCCTTTTACTCGGTCTTATTACGGGTTATTTCATCATTCGGGCTAAACGCCCTCTTTTGACCGCCTTTTTAGGAACCGGTTTTTGCGGAGGTTTCACGACGATGTCAACCTTCGCAAAAGAAACCATTTTTCTGCTGCAATCGTCTCCCGCAGCGGCTTTTTGTTATGCTGCCGCGACTTTATTCGCTGGTCTTGCCCTTGCATACGCCGGCATTTTTTGGGGACGGCGGATTGCCCTTCACGCAGCGGGAAGGGGGCATGATACGCCATGACGATTGTCCTGATGCTTATCGCAGCGGGTATCGGAGCGGTATTACGGTCTCTGCTGGGTAAAACAATTTCAGAAAGAACAAAAAGTTTTCCGATTCCGCTTGGAATGGCTGCGGGCAACCTGCTCGGCTCCTTCGGCCTCGGCATGTTCACCGGACTGGGCCTGGATAATCCTTCCGCCGGCATCATCATCGCGACAGGCTTTTTCGGTGCGTTTACGACCTTTTCCACGTTCAGTATTGAAGCCGTGCAGCTGATGATGAACAACCGCATAAAGGAAAGCCTGCTCTACATCGCTGTTTCAGCAGCCGGAAGCCTTTTGGCGTTCTGGTGCGGCTTCATTATCATGTCCATTTAAAAAAACCTTGAGCTTATTTTTCGCTCAAGGTTGCGTTATGAAGCATGACCGTTTCAGGTACAGGCAGCTGGCGGTTTATTGTTCCCTGACCGCCCGGGCGGCCCTGTTCTTCTTTGAGTTCAAGCTGTTTAATAAACCGGCCATCCATTTCTAATATGAGGGCAGTGTATCCCCCGATTTGTATCGACTCACCCGCACAGATGTCAATATTCCGTTTCAGCACAAGACCGCCGATCGTGTCGACTTCCTCTTCAATCCCTGCGCCGAGAAGATGATTCACCTGATCAATCCGAACCTTTCCGTCCAGCACATAATGGCGTTCGGACAGCTTTTGAATCTGCGGCTGTTCGTCCTCATCAAATTCGTCTCTGATATCGCCGACGATTTCTTCAAGGATGTCTTCGGTCGTCACAAGACCGGACGTTCCGCCATATTCATCAGACAATATCGCCAAATGAATCCGTTCTCTCTGCATTTTTATCAGCAGGTCGTGTATCGGGATCGTCTCGATGACTTCAATCACCGGGCGGACGTAGGACGTGATGGATACTTCCGCTTTTTCATCTTCTGTCATAAACAGCAGATCTGAAAAGAGATGCTTCGTATTGATCATGCCGATGACACTGTCTTTGTCCCCGTCCGTTACGGGCCAGCGCGTATATTTGTCTTTCAGCATCATATCAAGCATTTTCGGCACGTCCATATCAGTGGAAACAGCCGCGATTTCTTTTCTCGGGATCATGATTTCCTTGGCGATCCGATTATCAAAATCAAAAATTTTATTCACAAACGTATATTCAGACGGATTGATTTCTCCGTTTTTTAAACTTTCTGACAGCAGAATCCGCAACTCTTCTTCAGAGTGGGAGCCTTCATGCTCAGATGCCGGCTTTAATCCGGCCAAACCGGTCAGAATTCTCGCGGAGCCGTTCAGCACCCAAATAAACGGGAACATGAACACGTAAAATAACCGAAGCGGTCCGGCAATCCATAACGTCAGCTTTTCCGCTTTTTGAATCGCAACCGTTTTAGGCGCAAGCTCACCGACGACGACATGTAGAAACGTAATCAGCCCGTACGCCGCAGCAAAAGCAATCACATGCTCAGCAGAATCCGGGAGCCCCATGCCCTGAAACACAGGATGAAGCATCCGCTCAAATGCAGGCTCTCCCAGTACGCCGAGCCCGATGGATGTGAGTGTAATGCCAAGCTGCGAGGCGGATAAATACTCATCAAGATCCGTAATGATACGCTTTGCGAGCACCGCCCGTCTGTTCCCTTCTGAGATGAGCTGATCGATTCTGGATCTCCTCACTCTGACGATCGCAAATTCACTCGCCACGAAAAATGCCGTTAACGCAATGAGCACACCGATTAAAATCAAACTGTCAATATCGTCCATTTCACCTTATCCCGAATCGAAGGATAAGGACGTCACCTCCTGATTTCATCGTTTTTTCTTAAGCGAGAGGAACGAAATGGGTGATTGACTACACAGAGGGCCCCATCCTGCCACCTCCTAAGTCAAAGCATGATTATCATTTGTATATTTTATTGTATCACAACTCCATTCTTTCATCATTTTCAGGTTTTTTCATCATATAAAAAACAGCCTTCAAAAAGAAGGCTGCCGTTATCTGCTTCGGAAATGATTTTCTAAACAAAGCGCCGTATTAATCCCCCCGAATCCCATGCTTAAGCTTAACGCATGGTGTACGGTATGGGCGCTCGGCCCGTCGGTCACCCACTGAAATGAATCGTCAATCGGCTCCGTTAAATTTCGGATCGGATGAAGCTTGTTTTCCCGCATTTGCAAGAGAGCAGCAATGATTTCCACCGTTCCGGCCGCACTCAGACCGTGTCCGGTAATCGATTTTGTCGCATTAATCCGCGCGTGCGACAGGCCGCTTTCAGAAAGCGCCCGGCATTCAGTCTTATCACCGATCGGTGAACCGGTGCCGTGCGGGTTGATGTAATCGATCTCTTTTGCTGAAAGACCAGCCCGCTCCAGCGCCTGGCGGATCACCGTCATTTCGCCCTCTGCTGAAGGATTCGGGTTGCGGTTCGCATCGGAAGCCATCCCCCAGCCCTTTAAGCCGGCCCACGAACGGGCGCCCCTCTCTTCGGCAGATTCAGCGCGTTCCAGCACAATCGCCCCGCACGCCTCTCCGAATATAAACCCGTCCGTATGCCGGTCAAACGGGCGGCAGGCGGCTTCAGGCCGTTCAGCGTATGTATCAGTGCCCATCGCTCCCAAAGAACGGAGAGCATGACACTCCATGTACGACAGATCGGCCAGCGCCCCGATCACGATACATCGGTCAAACAGGCCTCCTTTGATTCCTTGAGCAGCCTGGATAACTGCCGCCTGGCCGCTTGCCGACGCGCCGCCGACCGTAAAGGCCGGCCCTTTTATCCCGAATTGCTCCGTACAAAGCCCCGACAAATCACTATCCATAAAAGAAAGCCCGTATGTCGGATTTACAAATTGCGGCGTTTCACCGTTTTTCTCAAAGGTCTGCAGCAATTCGCGCTGCGTCATATTCGAGCCGCCGATGATCAGACCGGTGCGGCTGTGGTCAGCGCCGTCTAATTGAGCGTCATGCCACGCTTCATATAAAGCGATAAGCGCCGTCTTTCCTGATAATGCGGCCCTTCGATACAAGCGCTTGGACAGCGCGTCCGGCGGCGTTAATTCGCTAAGCTCCGCGCCGATAAACGAACTGCCTTTCTGCCGGCCGGGCCGTTTCATCACATCAAAGGCGTGCCGCCCCTCCATGAGCGCATCGAGAAACGCCTCCTTGCCTTGTCCGACCGCGGTCAAGACTCCGATTCCTGTAATGCTGATGTCTGACGTGCCATTGTTTCTCCTCGACATTTGTCCGTTCTCCCATCTTTATGTATTGGAAGCTATGAAGAAAAATCTTGATACAGTGCTTTGAAAACATCGCGCGACTGTCTGATCTGTTCTGAAGGCACGCTGAAAGATAATCGGAAATAGCCGCTTTTTCCAAATCCGCTGCCGGGTACGATCAATAGTTTGTATTTCTGTGCGGCATGCATGCAGAACGCCACCTCGTCTTCAATCGGTGATTTCGGAAAGACGAAAAAGCCTCCTTTCGGCATTTCAAATTCGAAGCCGGCTTCTGTGAGGATGGCCACCATAAGGTCTCTCCGCTTTCTGTAAGGTTCAGCGTCAATCGAAAGATCATCCATTTTCGCCACGGCGCGCTGCATCATGACCGGAGCGTTCACAAAGCCGAGCGTCCGGTTGCAGAAAACGAACGCATCCGTCAGAAGATCGCCCTCAGGCATTTGGGCGTCTGCCGCGATATACCCGAGCCTTTCCCCCGCAATGCCGAGATCTTTACTGAACGAACTGACTAAAATCACGCGGTGATACGCCTGAAACGGATTCGCCTGCTCTTCTCCGTAGATCAGCTGGCTGTACGGTTCATCAAATAAAATAAATATGCTTTGGCCGTTCCGCTCTTCGGCTTCTTTTAATAAAGCGCCTAATTCGTTAAGGTTTTTCTGGCTGAGCACAGTCCCCGTCGGATTATGCGGCGTATTAACGATCAGTCCTTTCGTACGGGGGGTGATCGCACCTTTAACCGCTTCAATATCAATCTCAAATGAGTCAGTCAGCGGGCAGATGACGGGTCTGCCGCGGTAATTTTCAACATACGCTTTATATTCCGCAAAATAAGGCGAAAGAAGGATGACTTCTTCCTCCGGGTTTAAAATGCTCTTCAGCGCGACATTCAACGCCCCGCCGGCTCCGACCGTCATGACTGTATGCCTGGCGGAAATTTCTGTCTGAAACCGCTCTGACAAAAAGCGCGCAACCTTTTCTCTCGCCTCCGGAAGCCCCTGGTTTTGTATGTATCCGTGCCGCCCTGTTTCAGCCGCTTCGCAAAGCGCCTTCTTAAATGTTTCAGGCGGCTCCGCAACCGGATTTCCTATCGAAAAGTCAAATACCTTATCGGCGCCGAACTCTTTTTTCAGCCGAGCGCCTTCATCAAATAGTTTGCGTATCCATGAACCTTTCTCCAGATTCTGTGTCACTTCCCGTGATAAACCGGCCACTGTCATCTGTCCCTTCTGTCTTTTTCTTCCGTTTCTATTTACAATGATTATGAAAGATTTACATGGCGCAGTCAACGCTTTTTCAGACAGCCCGCCGCGCCGTTTCAGGAGAAAGACGGAAAACAATAAACTTGTGCAAACTCCCCTTCATATATTAAACTATTCTCATAACTATAACGTGATGGTTGGGGAGGGATTTAGATGGGGCTGAGACTTATCGCATCAGTGAATTAGCAGAGCTTGCCGGTGTAACGAAACGCACGGTGGATTACTACACAAACCTCGGGCTTTTAAAGCCTGACAGGTCTTGTTCGAACTATCGTTACTACGATACACTTGCACTTAATCGGTTAAAGTTTATAGTCGCTTGTAAAAAGCAGCGATTGGCCCTGTCTGATATAAAAGATCGACTGGAGAACCAGTTTCCCTCTTCAGCCCTGCCTGACGATATTGGAAATCTGGCATCGGAAATTGATCACATGAATCAAAACATCTCCGTGATCTTGAATCGGTTTGAAAAGCTTGAACCAGAGGAGCGCGCCCAGCTGAAAAAAAGGCTGGCTCCTGAAAAGCTTGCAGTGCTTCAATCATTTATGCTGCTGTTAAGTTAAACCATTATCTTACTAACAGGAGGTGTTACCTTCATCTTCCCAAAAGAAGTGAAGGTTCTAATTGGACATTGTGAATTTGATTTTAGTCGCGGTTTTAATCGCGCTGACGGCATTTTTCGTAGCATCTGAGTTTGCGATAATCAGAATCAGAGGCTCACGGGTTGACCAGCTTATAGCAGAAGGAAATAAAGCCGCAATCGGTGTCAAAAAAGTGACCACGCATTTAGATGAGTATTTATCGGCGTGCCAGCTCGGCATAACATTGACTTCCATCGGTCTTGGTGTCTTAGGCGAATCAACGATTGAACGCTTGCTTCATCCGCTTTTCACAAAGATAAACGTACCAAGCTCATTATCACATATTATTTCATTTATTCTCGCCTATGCGATCATTACATTCTTACACGTGGTCGTGGGAGAGTTGGCGCCGAAAACAGTCGCCATCCAGAAAGCGGAAGCCGTTTCAATGCTGTTTTCGAAACCGCTCATTTGGTTTTACCGCATCATGTTCCCGTTTATCTGGCTTCTGAACAACTCCGCCCGTCTTTTAACGAAGACGTTCGGTCTGGAGACGGTGTCTGAAAATGAGCTTGCCCACTCTGAAGAAGAGCTGCGCATCATTTTATCGGAAAGCTATAAAAGCGGTGAAATCAACCAGTCTGAATTTAAATATGTGAACAAAATCTTTGAATTTGACGACAGACTTGCAAAAGAAATCATGATTCCGCGTACGGAAATCGTCAGTCTGCCGCATGATATCAAAATTTCTGAAATGATGGACATCATTCAGATTGAAAAATATACCCGGTACCCTGTCGAAGAGGGTGACAAAGATAATATTATCGGCGTTATTAACATTAAAGAAGTGCTGACCGCCTGCATCAGCGGCGAAGTATCAGTCGACTCGCCGATTACCGATTTTGTCAATCCGATCATCCATGTGATTGAGTCGGCACCGATTCACGATCTGCTTGTAAAAATGCAGAAAGAACGGGTTCATATGGCGATTCTGTCGGATGAATACGGCGGAACCGCGGGGCTTGTCACCGTTGAAGACATTATTGAAGAAATCGTCGGGGAAATCCGTGATGAATTTGATATCGATGAAATCAACGAAATCCGCAAACTCGGCGACGGCCATTACATGCTTGACGGCAAGGTCCTGATTGATCAAGTGAACGAACTCCTCGGCATCCATTTGGAAAATGACGAGGTCGACACCATCGGCGGCTGGTTCCTTACCCAGAAATACGACGTCGAACAATACGACTCGATTATCGAAGAAGGCTGTGAATTTATCATTAATGAAATTGACGGCCACCATGTCGCATATATCGAAGTGAAAAAACTGGCGTTTGATGAACTGCTGGAAACCGCCGAACAAAAAGAAGCATAACAAAAAAGCTTGCGCGTCTGATACAGACGGCAAGCTTTTTTCGTTTACAATTGTTCAAGTTTTTTCTCAAGCTCTTTAATTCTGGCATTCAGCTCTTCTGTCATGGCCGCAAGCCTCTCCTTCGGCGCAAGATCGGAAAAGTCCTCCAAAAAAATCGGCTCGCCGATGATAAGCCGCATTTTTCCCTTTTTAAACAGCGCTTTTCCCGTAGACGGCCCTTTATATGCGGCCGGAACGAGCGGCGCTTTTCCCATTTGGGCGATGGTCACGGCCCCTCTTTTCAGCGGGACGTCTTCTGATGTTCTCGTACCGCTCGGAAAAATCCCGACAATCTTTCCTTCCTTCAGAAGCTTAATCGGCGTTTTAATGCTGCTCGGGCCCGGATTTTCACGGTCAACCGGGAACGCGTGAATCTTCTTCAAAAAACGTCCGATCCACTTTTTCTGAAACAGCTCTTTTTTCGCCATATAATGAATCTGATGGGGCAATATCCCGACACCGAGCGTGAGGACGTCCACCCAGCCCGCATGCGTGCACGCGATAACGAATCCTTTATCAGACGGAAGATTCTCTTTATTGTACACTTTCACTCCTCCGCGCAGGGATAGAATGCATTTGATGGCATTTGCACAAAACTTATACATAACGCACTTCCTTTGTTGTAATGATCAAAAGTGTTCTCTCTCTCTATTATAACAATATTTTTTATTACCTGGTACTAATAATTATATTTTTCCTCCGCCGATCTCTATCTTTTATGACGGATTTTGGGTACTATAGAGAAATGGTGTTTGATGAGGTGAAAATGAATTTAAGCCGTTTGCATGGAACGTGCAACTTTAAACCTTTCTTATGCGTGTATAACATAGAGGGGAGAAAAGGCAGTGACGATCGATGAAATTTACCAAATGTATATGAATGATGTTTACCGGTTCCTGCTCTCCATGACAAAAGACAAGCATCTCGCTGAAGATTTGCTGCAGGAAACCTTTATGAGGGCATACATACACATTCACTCCTACGACCACAGCAAAGTAAAGCCATGGCTTTTTCAAGTGGCGAGAAATGCGTTTATAGATTATGTCAGAAAACATAAAAAGGAAGTGACCATTTCCGATGACTTAATTGGGAGCCTTTTTCAGACGGCTGTTCAAAGCCCGGCTCATCAGATTGAAATCAAGGAAGTGCTGACAGGGTATATGTCCGAACTTCCCGACAATTATCGGGAGGCCTTAACACTGTATTATTTAAAAGAACTGAATTACAAAGAAGCATCCCATATTATGAATATTTCAGAGGCTAATTTTAAAAGTGTTTTATTTCGTGCCAGACAGCGGCTGAAAGCACTTTATAATAGAGGTGTTAATGATGAATGAAGAATTTAAAAAGCGTTTTTACCAATACAAAAATGGAGAAATGAGCGACCGGGAAATGGCCGCCTTTGAAGAAGAGCTGGAAAAGCTGGAAGTCTATCAGGAGTTGATTGAAAGCGAAATGCAGGACGACCGGGAATGGGACGTCGGCATCAGCCCGGAAAAACAGAAGGCCATTTTATCATACGGAAAACGCAAATCGTATTTGCGGATTTCAGTTCTCGCCGTCATTTCCACTTTGATGATTTTGCCGCTTTGCACTTTAGGAAGCTACCTCTATTACGGTCTGGGAGGAAAAGAAAGCACCGGCAATCAATTAATGGAGACCGCGGCAGTGACGGTGGCGACCACAATGCCGAACGTCCTCGTCGATACCTCCGGACTGAAAAGCCAGGTGAAGCTGTTTGGAATGAATACGGAATTTCCGCTGCAAAAGCAGATCGGCACAAAAACGAAATCCGTCGGCGGAGAACGGATTGAAATGTTTTTAGATACGGTCAAATCGCCTGCCGTTAACTACTATGATCTAGACGCGGCACAGGCAAAGCATTATTTCGCCCATCCTTCCGGCTTAAAGGAACGCACGATCGACAAAGCCGGACAGACATTAAAAAAATTGCCTGAAGGAAGCGTGGCGGAGGTCTATCTTTCTTATGACCGGGCCTACCCTTCTTCTCAAGTATATTCGACTTTTAAAAAATACGATGTGAAGTTTCTATGGAACGCGGTCGAAACGGAGAAAAATCTGAAAGACAGTCCTTATGCCGAGCCGTTAGGATTTCCCGGGAAAGATTCCAAGATGGTGTCCTCTTTCGAAACGCAAGGACAGACAGACCGTGAACAATTTATCAATGCCCTTGAATTTATGTCCCGCCATAAAAAATGGGCGCATGCAATATCGAAACGCAAAGACATGAATCTTGGCAGCCGAATCGACTATGTTGAACATCACGGAATGAACGTATACGGCTCTGTCGTGACGGGGCCGACAAAAGAAATCGAACGTCTGCTGAAAAACAAAACAGTAAAAGCAGCAAACATCGGTGAGGTGGAATTATGGAATTGGTAAGAATTTTTAAAGAGCATAATGTTTTCGGCTGGATATCAGTCGGTACCGCGATTTTGTCGCTGCTGCTTTTGAACGTGGCAATCATCAGCAATGTGACTTTCTATTCTTATCAGATGCTGCCGTTTGCGATGGCCGCCGTGCCGTTCGGCATCATTGAGCTGTTTATAAAAAAAGGACGGACGGGCCCGGGACTGCTCGGTGTCATCCTCAACCTTTTCGTCATTGTCTGTGTATATACGATCGTTGCGGTTGATACGAATCTGCAATTCGGTTTTTAAACATAAAAACAGGCCCTTTTACGGGGGCCTGTTTTTTTAAAATGAAAGAACGCCGATTAAATGCAGCAATACGACGATGATAGCCAGCGGCACGAGATATTTCAGAAGGAAATACCACAGCTGAAAGAAACGATAGCCGATGGCGGAACCGCTTTTCATCTCGGCAAACAGCTCCTGCTTCGGTATTTTCAGCGGGACGAAGATTGATATTAATAAAGCGCCGAGCGGAATCAGCACATTGCTGACGGTGAAATCCGCAAGATCAAAAAACGTTTTTCCGAACAAATGAACATCACCGAGAACACCGTATGATAAACAGGACGGAATTCCGACTAAGAAAATGAGCAGACCGCTTGTCCACGACAGCTTCTTTCTTTTCGTTTCATCACCTTTCCCGACAGTCGCCACGATAATTTCCACCATCGAAAAGGCCGAAGTCAGCGCGGCGAAGAAAAAGACCGCCAGAAAGCTGATAAAAAACAGCGAGCCGAACGGCAGCCGGTCAAACACAGCCGGCAGCACGGTAAACAGCAGTGTAGGCCCTTCATCCGGTTTAAAGCCGAACGAAAAAACCGCCGGGAAAATGGCCAGTCCCGCAAACAGCGTAACGAGCACATTCATCATAACAATGGAACCCGCCGAACCCGGAAGATTTTGGGTTTTCGGCAGATACGAACTGTATGTCACCATGACCGAAACACCGAGCGTTAATGTAAAAAACGCCTGTCCTAAAGCATATAGGATGGATTCCGGCGTCAAATCTTCAAAGTGCGGAACCAATAAAAATTTAATCCCCTCAACGGCATGATCGAGCGTGACTGATCGCAGCACAAGCAATAGAAACAGCACGAATAAAATCGGCATCAGCACCGCACTGACACGTTCAATCCCTTTCTGCACGCCTTTTGCGACGACCGCCACCGTCATGATCATAAATACAAGCTGCGCAATGAGAGTCTGGATCGGATTTTCAATGACCGTCCCGAACACCGTGCCGTACTGCTCCTGAGTGAGCCCGGATAAAGAACCGGTAACGGCTTTTAACACATAAAGCAAAATCCACCCGCCGACAACACTGTAAAAAGACAAAACTAAAAAACAGGCCGCCACACCCACATAACCCGTGAGGTGCCATACCGACTTCGGCGCGGCTTGTTTGTAGGCATCAATCGCATTTGTCTGGCTCCGTCTTCCGAAAATAAATTCACCGAGCAAAAGCGGATAGCCTAAAAGCACGGTAAAGAGGACGAATACAAGAAAAAAAGCGCCTCCTCCGTTCGTACCCGCTACGTAAGGGAACTTCCAAATGGCTCCCAGGCCGATCGCCGAACCGGCAGCGGCCATAATAAATCCTATTTTTGAGGCCCATTGAACCCTTTTTTGGTCAGACACGACTTTCCACTTCCCTTCCGCCCTATATTATCCCTTATTCGCTGCGATAACTTAAGCCCATTTCAATATGTTTCATTATTCCGAAAAATAAAAAGGAGCGGCGGGTGCCGCTCCTTACAAATCCCCGTTTAATTTCGAATGCTTTCTTGAATATAAGAAATAAATCACCAGACCGATGATCAGCCAGATAAAGAAACGGAATATGGTGGTGGCGCCAAGGTTAATAATCAAAAACACGCAGAACAGAATGGACAATACCGGAATAAAGGGAACCCCCGGACATTTAAAAGCCCTTGGCAGATCAGGCTGTTTCTTTCTCAATACGATAACCGCCACGGAAATCAGGACAAACGCGGCAAGCGTGCCGATGTTCACCAGCTTCGCCAGTTCATCAAGCGGGACGAGCGAGCCGAGTAATGCCGACAGGATGCCGAACACCCATGTCACCACGTGCGGCGTTTTATGCTTCGGATGGACTTTTGAAAGCGCCCCCGGCACCAAACCGTCACGGGACATGGCAAACATCACCCTCGTCTGGCCGTACAGCATGACGAGCATCACCGTTGTCATTCCCAACACTGCGCCGATATCAATAATCCCGGCCACCCAATTCTGTCCGGCCATCTGCAGGACGAGAGACACGGGATGGTCAACGCCTTCAAAGCGGGCAAACGGAACGACGCCCGTCATAATCGCCGATACGGTCACATACAGCACGGTGCAGATGATTAATGAAAAGATAATTCCTTTCGGCAGATCCTTCGCTGGATTTTTCGTTTCTTCAGCGGCGGAAGAGACGGCGTCAAAACCGATAAAAGAGAAGAAAACGAGCGCCGCGGCACTGAAAACACCGCCGAAACCCATCGGTATAAACGGCTGCCAGTTGTGAGGTTTGACATATACGGCCGCAACGGCGATAAACAATAGAACAACCAGAACCTTCAAAATGACCATAATATTATTGACCCGCTTCGATTCCCTAATGCCTAAGTAGAGGAGGAATGTAATCGCAAGCACGATAACAAATGCGGGGAGATTAAAGAATGTGACCGTGCCTTTAATGGATCCCGGCGCGGCCGTTAATGCGGTCGGAAGATGAATGCCGAAGCCCGCCAAGAATGATTGAAAATAGCCGGACCAGCCGACCGAAACCGCGCTGACGGCGAGCATATATTCCAAGATTAAATCCCATCCGATGATAAACGCGAGAAGTTCACCCAGTGTCGCATAAGTAAACGTGTAGACGGAACCTGAAACCGGGACGCTTGAAGCAAATTCAGCATATGACAGAGCCGCAAATAAACACGCAAGAGCGGCGATGACAAATGAAACGGTCAGCCCCGGCCCCGCCGTGACAGCGCCTGTTCCGGTTAATACAAAAATTCCCGTTCCAATGATGGCCCCTATCCCCAGAAGGGTCAAATCAAAGGCCCCTAACTCTCTTTTCAGCGACTTTTCCCCGCTCGTTGCGGCAAGCAGGTCCTGAATGCTTTTCTTTCTGAATACGCTCCCCTTCATCTGCTTCACTCCTTGTAAATCAATATATGTTAGAATATTCAGATAACAATAGCGATAATGACTAAATTCTTATTTTTCGCATGAAATGTTTCAGCACATCATCCCTTTCTCCTACATCATATTATAGCGAAAAATATAAAAATGAAAATAACTTTTTTGAAAATTCTATATATTATTTTTAGTTTTCATAAAACAGAATTCAGCGGATTCTCTGCTGCGAAATATTAACATTAGTGATTCAGCTGGAGACTTCCATTTTTTTAAAATCGTATTCATATGTACGTTCAAATAAAAATCCCGCACTTTTTAAAAGCGCGGGATAAGACTTGCGTATTATGTTGAAATAAATCTGCCGCCATTTACGTGAATGGTCTGCCCCGTCATATAGGAAGATTCGTCTGAAGCCAGAAGCACGTAAGCTCCGGCGTGTTCCGCAGGCTGTCCCGGTCTTCCCATCGGAGTGTCCAGACCGTGCTTTTCCACCTTTTCTTCAGTAAACGTTGCCGGAATCAGAGCGGTCCAGATCGGGCCAGGGGCCACCGCATTTACTCTGATCCCCTGATCGGCCAATGACATCGCCATTGAACGCGTAAAGGAAACGATGCCGCCTTTCGTGCACGAATAGTCGATCAATGAAGTGTCTCCCTGATAAGCGGTAATCGACGTTGTATTAATGATGGCGCTCCCTCTTTTGAGATGAGGCAGCACGGCTTTTGTCATATGAAACATAGAAAACATGTTTGTACGGAATGTCTTTTCCAGCTGTTCAGCTGTAATATCAAGAATCCCGTTTTGCGGATGCTGCTCAGCCGCATTATTAACGAGAATATCTATTTTTCCGTAGTGATCTAAGACTTGCCGGACCGCCTTCTGACAATGCGCCTCATCACCGACGTCTCCCGGAATTAACAGGCATTCGGCCTGGTATTCTTCCGCACGCTTTTTCGTTCTCTCGGCATCGGCATGTTCGTCCAGGTACAGGATGGCAAGATCCGCCCCTTCCTTCGCGTAAGCGATCGCAGCCGCTGCGCCGATGCCGCTGTCTCCGCCCGTGATGACGGCGACTTTTCCTTTTAATCTGCCCGACCCTTTTACATCCGGTTCCTCCAAGAGCGGTTTCGGCTCCATGTCTGACTCAATACCGGGCTGGCGCTTTTGCACCTGCGGCTTTTGTCCTTCCGTCTGTCTGTCCATCGGATTCATATTCTCACACTCCTGCAATTGGTATTACTGAGACGATACCACGCAGTGCGGGGAGTTAAACGGACAAATATGCCGGTGATTAAAGCTGCTGAGCCGTTTCGGGAAACGCGCCGGTATATTTCGCAGACGGCCTGTAAATCATGTTGTCAGCGGACTGTTCAAGCACGTGTGCGCACCAGCCTGCCATTCTGCTTGCTGAAAAGGTCGGCGTAAACAAATCATTGTCGACATCAATGGCCTGCATCACAGCCGCTGCGTAAAACTCCACATTCGTATACAGCTTCCGTCCGGGCTTATATTGCTCTAACAAACGGATGGCTTCCTTCTCCACATAAAGCGCCAAGTCAAGCGACGGATCATTTCCCGCCACTTCTTCAGCCTTTATGCGCAGCGCTTCCGCCCGCGGGTCTTTTGTTTTGTACACCCTATGTCCGAAGCCCATCAGGCGTTCTCCCTTCATAAGCTTCGCTGCCAAATATGCTTCTGCATTTTCTTTTTCCCCGATGTCTTCAAGCATTTTCGTGACGCCTGAAGGTGCGCCTCCGTGCAGCGGCCCTTTCATCGTACCCAGTGCGGCAGTGACGGCAGACACTAAGTCTGATTCCGTCGAAACGGTGACTCTCGCTGAAAAAGTCGATGCATTCATCCCGTGCTCCATCGCCAGAATCATATACGTCTCAAGCGCTTTCTTTTGGGCTGCGGACGGCTGCCTGCCTGTCAGCATATACAAATAGTTTTCAACGTGTCCGTATCGCGCCTCAGGTGACAACGCTTCCTGCCCTTGTTTACGGCGGTATCTGTACGCAATAATCGTCGGTGTGACGGCAATCAGTTTAATCGCTTCTTCCGGCTTGGGCGGATATGTAAATGAATCTGTGCCCAAACCTGAAACAGCCGTTCTCAGCACCGCCATGTCGTCCATTTCATCCGGAAGCGTTTCCAGTAAGTCGATCAAATGTTTCGGAAGCCCGCGCTCGGCTGCAAGTTCTTCCTGAAACGCAAGCAATTGCCGCTCATCAGGAAGCGTCCCGTTCAAAATGAGATACGCCGCTTCTTCAAAACTGAATTGCAGCGCGATATCCTTCGCGTCATAGCCGCGATATATTAAATGCCCCTTTTCTCCGTCAATATGGCTGATAGCCGTTTCTGCACAAGTAATCCCTTTCAATCCACGATAAATCAATTTCATTCCCCCTTATCCTCTTTCTGTTATTATAGTAAATATAATATTTAAAAAATAATGAATATTTTTAAGGGAATTAATTAAAACTTTTAATCAGAGGAGTGCATCTATGGATTTTAAATGGCTTCACACCTTCGTCACCGCGGCAAAATATGAGAATTTCAGAAAAACGGCGGAAACGCTTTTTTTATCTCAGCCGACCGTCACCGTTCATATAAAATTATTAGAGAAAGAAATCAGCTGCAAGCTGTTTCAGCGGAGCGGCCGGAAAATACAATTGACAGAAGAAGGAAAAGCATACGTGCCGTTTGCCATGAGGCTTTTGGAAGACTATGAAAACAGCATGGCGGAGCTGCACAGGGTGCGCCAGGGCTACTCGCACACGCTGACACTCGCTGTTTCGCCGCTTATCGCCGACACCGTTCTCCCGTCTGTCATGAAGCGTTATACAGAGGACAATAAAGAAACCGAAATGACGGTCACCATTTTCGAATCGGAAGAAATCGCCTCTCAAATCAGAAACGGCTCAGCCGATAT
Organism: Bacillus sp. ChL18; assembly: GCF_026241425.1. Lineage (NCBI taxonomy): Bacteria > Bacillati > Bacillota > Bacilli > Caryophanales > Bacillaceae > Bacillus > Bacillus sp. ChL18. The sequence goes on from NZ_JAPHWE010000001.1 coordinate 2,117,303, forward strand.
CGGACTGAGCTGCTTAAAGGTGCAATCATCTTCCCTCACTTGCCGCCCCCTGTACAATGACCCCGTTGTCCTCGTCGCGCCGCCCGGCCAAAAACCCGGGACAGGGAAGGCGGATGAAGTGAAAGATCTGTTCGGACAATATCTGCTTTTGACCCATAACCATCCTGACTATTGGGATGATTTGCTCCGCCAGGTCAGAATACAGTTCCCTTTCGTCAGGACAATGAAGGTGACACAGACGCATATTACGAAACGATTTATTAAAGAGGGGCTGGGCGTCTCATTTCTGCCGCTGTCAGCGGTACGGTCCGAACTCGCCGCAGGCAGCATGATTGAAATTCCGTGCGAATTCGCCCAGATGCCGGGCGCGTACGCCATCGCCCTCTATGAAAATGAAAAAAAGAAAACCTTTTTAGATTTTTTATCACATTTTCATTTTTAGGTGAAACAAATGGAGCTCTGTCCCGTCTAAATAAAAAACCCGTTCTGATGAACGGGTTTCTATCGCTGCTAGAATCTTTTCGCGCCAAGGTAGCGAGGTTTCCAGTAGCTGTTATTCAGATCACTTGTTGTGACGCCGTCAGAACCGGCATGGATGAACTTGTTGTTTCCGATGTACACACCCATGTGTGAAGGGCCGGCCTGATATGTTGTAAAGAAGACGAAGTCTCCTCTTGACGGGCTGGACACGCTCTTCATTGAGCTCCAGTATCCCGCAGTGCTCGTTCTGCCGACACTCGTCTGTTTGTTTAACAGGTACCAGATAAATCCGCTGCAGTCAAAGCCGGAAGTTGTTGTTCCGCCCCATACATACGGCGTGCCGATTAAAGATTGCGCATCAGAAATCAGCTTGTTTACATTCAGGCTCGTCTGTGCAGCATTATGGCTGGATGAAGGCTGCTTTGATGACGAAGATCCTGAAGACGTTGAACCGGAAGTTGATCCCTTTACTTTAAGAACTTGTCCGATGCGGATCAGGTCCGTTTTTAAACCGTTTAAACTTTTTAATTGGTTTACCGTCATTTTATATTTATTCGCAATTTTCCAAAGGCTGTCGCCTTTTACGACTTTATATGTAGACGATGATGACTTGCTGCTTGAGCTTGAACCTGAGGATGATTTACCGTTGATCGAAAGCGACTGACCGATGTAAATGATATCCGATTTTAATTTATTCTCAGATTTAATGGAATTAATTGACGTTCCATACCGATTTGAAAGTCCCCATAATGTATCGCCTTTTTTTACCTTAATCGTTTGCGCAGATGCTGCGCCCGCAAACAAAGTCGTCCCCAAAACCACTGCCGTTGTTGCTGTAACAAGTTGCTTTTTCATATTTTCCTCCCTGAATGATTCTATCTATTTTATGTGTCTCTTTTTTAAAGTATTTATCTGTTTCCTATTATAAGGTTCAATTTCCACTAGAAATAGACTTGACTTCCCGTGACAAATTTCTTACTAATTCGTTTTAGAAAAAAGTTTTTAAGGGTATTAAATATTTCAATTTGATTTCAAACGTGACGAAAAACGAGTCAATTTGTCATGTTTTTTTCCTGTGATCCTCGTATTTTGGAAAAACAAAGCAGTTTACTTTCCAAATAACTCCTTGTTAAAAAAATCCTCATCTTTTTCAAAAAAGTGAATGGTTTTCACTCTTTCTTGAAAACATAAGTTACACCGGAATTTACATTTCTAACAATATTTCACCTGAAATTTACAGGAGAAACAGGCGCTCTTTACAAACACCCCCTACCATTAGACATGCAGACACGATTAAAGGAGGACGAGTGAGAATGAGTCTATTTAAACAGGTTCGATCAAAACTTCTGCCGGCGGCAGCCGTATCTGTACTGACAGCCGGTCTGATTGCGGGCGCGGGGCTTCAGCACTCCGAACAGGCTGCGGCAAAAAAACAGCCTGACAAAAACGAAATCAGAAACGTCATCTTCATGGTCGGCGACGGAATGGGCGCTCCCTATATGAACGCCTACCGTTCGGTCATTAACAAAGGAAAGCCTTCGGATGGTATGAAACTGACGGCATTCGATCCCAATCTCACCGGTATGATGATGACTTATCCTGACGATCCTGATTCCAATATTACCGATTCCGCGGCGGCTGGCACGGCAATGGCCACAGGCGTGAAAACGTATAACGCGGCGATCGGAGTCGATAAAAAAGGAAAGCGGGTAAAATCCGTCCTCGAAGAAGCGAAACAAAGAGGGAAATCCACCGGACTTGTCGCAACTTCGGAGATTGCGCACGCCACCCCTGCGGCATTCGGAGCCCATAACAAATCCCGAAAGAACATGGATGACATCGCAAGCAGCTACTTTGATGACCGCATCAACGGAAAACAGAAAGTCGATGTGCTCCTTGGAGGCGGCAAGTCAAACTTTATCCGTAAAGACCGCAATGTAACAAAGGATTTCAAAAAAGCGGGATACAGCTACGTGACATCAAAACAGGAGCTCAAAAAGGATCGTAACAAGAAGATTCTCGGCCTGTTTGCCGATGGCGGACTCGACAAAGCAATCGACCGCTCAAACGCGGTCCCTTCATTAGAAGAGATGACAACGGCAGCGATCGACAGGCTGAACAAGAATAAAAAAGGGTTTTTCTTAATGGTCGAAGGCAGCCAAATTGACTGGGCGGGACATGACAATGATATAGTCGGCGCAATGAGTGAAATGAAGGATTTTGAAAAAGCGTATAAAGCAGCGATCGCATTTGCCAAAAAGGACAAACATACGCTTGTCGTTGCCACGGCTGACCATACCACCGGGGGATTGACGATCGGCGCGAATGACGATAAAAACTGGCATGTTGAACCGATTCTTGCCGCCAAAAAAACCCCGGCATTTATGGCTGACCAAATCAAAGCGGGCAAATCCGTATCTTCCGTGCTTGCGCGTTATACAGACCTGAAATGGTCAAAAGCGGAAATCAAACAGATCGAAACGGCCTCAAAACAGGATGCTGACAAGAGCGTCTACAAAGCGATCATTAAGCTCTTTAATGCGAAAACCAACAGCGGCTGGACAACCGGCGATCATACGGGCGAAGAAGTTCCCGTTTACGCATACGGTCCGGGAAGAGAGTCATTTACGGGGCTTTTAAACAACACGGACCAGGCCAAAAAGATCTTTCACATCCTGAAACACGGAAAATAAAAAATGATGCGGGGGTTTCCCCGCATCATTTCTTCTTTTACAGATATCTCCGGTGCACTCCTTTGCCGTCATAAGAAAACATCACTTCTCTGTCTTCAAGAACAGATTCGATGTGCACGCTCCTGCCCCACAGCTGGTACAGATACGGCAGCACTTTCTCCAAATATTTCAGATCAAGCTCAATTCCCTCATACCAATGTTTAATATAGAGCTCATTATTCTTCAGGTAATCCCCGTCATTGACGGTCAGATAAGGAAATCCCCCGTTGACCCGCATGTTCACGAGCTGGTCGCGCACGGCCTTCCATTCTTTGTCGATCACTTTATAGTCCCTGCCCTGCTTTTGGAATAAATACAAATCCTCACGCATCACGAGATCTTTCGTCAAATAATTGCGGATAAATGATATATCCGATTCAATTTCCCTGACCTCAAACATTTTCTCGCGTCCGGAACCGGGCTTTACTCCTGTTTTTTTCATTTCATCTGTCGGGTTGTCATAACGCTCTTCGATGTCTTCAAAAATTTTCAGCCCTAAATAATACGGGTTGATTCCCGTTTTTGACGGCTGAACGACGCCTGCGTTCAGCTTCGCAAATTCGATGGCTTCATCTGAAGTCAGGTCAAGCTCGCGGATAATCCGCTGATGCCAATAGGATGCCCAGCCTTCGTTCATGATTTTCGTTTCCAGCTGCGGCCAGAAATACAGCATTTCTTCTCTCATCATGGTTAAAATGTCACGCTGCCACGGTTCAAGCTCCCGCGAATGTTCTTCGATAAACAGCAGAATATCTTTTTCCGGCCGGGGCGGAAACGGTTTTTTCCCTTTTTTCTTTTTCACCTGCTTCGGCTTATCCATTCCCCATAAATCATCGTAAGGCGATGGCGCGGTTTCTTCTTCATCCTCCTCTTCGTCATCGACGCTCCACAGCAGCTTCGGCCTGACGAGCGACGGATCGATATGCTCCTGAACCGCCAGAATGGCATCTAAAAAGGACTCCACCTCTTTTATCCCGTGAATTCTTTCATAATGCTTAATCCGCTCCGCCGCAGCCGCCATACTCTCAACCATGTCCCGGTTCGTATTTTGAAAGCGGCAGTTATGTTTGAAAAAATCACAATGGGCAAGAACATGGGCTACAATTAATTTATTTTGGATCAGCGAATTGCTGTCCAGCAAAAAAGCGTAGCAAGGGTTGGAATTAATGACAAGTTCATAAATTTTGCTCAAACCGAGATCATAATGGAGTTTCATCTTGTGAAATTGTTTGCCGAAACTCCAGTGGCTGAATCTCGTCGGCATGCCGTACGCGCCGAATGTATAAATAATTTCAGCCGGGCAAATTTCATATCTCATCGGGTAGAAATCAAGGCCGAAACCCTTCGCAATGTCGGTTATTTCCTCAATTGCCCGCTGTAAACCTTTTGTCTCCTCCGCGTTCAACCGAATCCCCCCTACTTGGACTTATTTATAATGTATGACCCCTCCTCTCAAAAGATGAAATAACAGACCGGTTTCCGGCTGAAAACTTTCGGCACATCCGCCCCGTTTGCTTTATATGTAAGTGGGTAAAACACACACCATACCCCAAAAAGAAAAGGAGCGATTCTACTTGAATACAGCAGACATGCTTACGACGTATCTCAGCAAACTCCCGAATCTGATCATTGCACTGCTCGTCCTGCTTATCGGCTGGGGCATTGCCAAAATCATTGAAAAAGCCGTATACAAAGGCCTGCAAAAAACAAAAATCGACGACAGGCTGTTCGCCGAAAAAAAGCCGGCGCGCTATTCCTCAGAAAAAGTCATCAGTAAAGTCATTTATTTTATCGCATTAATCATCGTTTTTATTCTATTCTTTAACATTCTGCATCTGACAACCGTGGCTTCGCCTTTTGTCAGCATGCTGTCAGCGATAACGGCGGCTGTGCCGAGCATTTTAAAAGCCGGCTTGATTCTGCTGTTGGGCTGGGCGGCCGCTTCGCTTTTCAGCTATCTCGTCAAAAAAGCGGGCATGAAACTCGCTGAAAACGGCCGGTTCAGAAAATGGACAATGGTTTCTGAAGAAGCGGAGATGAGCAGATCCGTTACGGCCGCTTCACGAATCGTTTTTTACTTCGTCTTGCTCTTGTTCCTGCCCGGCGTCTTGGCCGCTCTCCAAATCAGCGGAGTATCAGGGCCGTTTACAAATATGATCCAAAGCGTTTTGTCCTTTATACCGAAATTATTCGCCGCGGCGCTGATTGTTTTAATCGGCTGGCTTGTTGCCCGTCTCGTCCGTGATATCGTCACAAACTTTCTGGCGAGTATCGGCACGGAAAGGCTCGCCGCACGTATGGGGCTTTCTATATACCTGAAGGATACAAGCCTGTCGGCAATCATCGGAACGATTGTCTACGTGCTGATTTTCATTCCGGTGATCATTTCTGCGCTTGACCGGCTTGATGTGGCGGGTATTTCTGAACCGGCGTCAGCCATGCTGCACACGGTCTTCACAATGCTCCCTAATATCATCATCGGTATCGTGCTGATCATCGCCGGCATCTGGATCGGAAAATGGGTCAACAGCATTGTGTCCGGGCTCTTGCACCGGGCCGGTTTCGACTCTCTTCTCGGTAAAATGGGCTTTGAACAGGCGGGTACCCCGAAGCTGACGCTTTCTCAGACGGTCGGCATGATTGTTCAGATCATCATCGTCCTGCTCTTTACGGCAGAGGCGCTGCAGCTTGTCCATCTCGAATTTCTCGTCGTTATCGCAACCGGTATTATCGCTTACCTGCCTAATGTTCTGGCCGCTGTATTTATTCTCGGAATCGGGCTTTTGGCCGGACAGCTCGTCAGCAGGCTGCTTGCCGGCATGCTGAGCGGAAAGGAATTCAGATTCCTGGCGCCGCTTGCGAAATATACCATTATCACTCTCTCAATCTTTATGGCGCTGGATCAGCTCGGTGTCGCCGACACGATCGTAAATGCCGCGTTTATTCTGATTCTGGGCGGTTTCGCGCTTGCCTTCGGACTTTCATTCGGTCTTGGCGGAAAAGAATTTGCCTCCCGTTATCTCGCAAAATTGGATCGCAAAATTGAAAAACATCAATCGGCTGACGATCGTAAGCCGCCGATGTCTTAACAAAAAAACGTGTGCTCAGAAGGAGCGCACGTTTTTTTTTGAGTTAAAGGGGCAAATTCCTTTTTTTTCATTTTAGATTCATATATGATAGACTGTAACAGAAGCAAAATCTCTTTTTCCGAGGTCATTCTATGAAATTAACGAACTATACCGATTATTCTTTACGCGTTTTGATTTTTTTGGCTTCCAAACATTCCGACGAACTTTCCAACATAAAAGAAATCGCAGATACTTATTCCATCTCTAAAAACCACCTCATGAAAGTCATTTACCGCCTCGGCCAGCTCGGGTATGTCGAAACGATCCGGGGCCGGGGAGGCGGAATCCGATTAGGAATGACACCGGAAGACATAAACATTGGAGAAGTCGTTCGAAATACAGAAGACGACTTTAACATCGTAGAATGCTTTGACTCCAAAAAAAATCTCTGTATCATATCTCCCGCCTGCAACTTAAAGAACCTTCTGAATGAAGCCCTGCAAGCTTACCTGGCCGTTTTAGACAAATATACGTTAAGAGATCTGGTCAAAAACAAAGAGGAGATTATGAGACTGCTCAGAAGCTGAAGGAATGTCCGCATTCCTTCTTTTTTTATGCCGGCATAAGAAAAAAGGACTATTTCTATTAATATGATAAACGATTGCAGACAAGTGCCGATATAAAGATTATCATTACTGATATCCTCACCTTGCGGCTGCAACGAATGGGGATAGTAAAATCATCGCAGGAAAAGGGAGATTCATTATGAAAAAAAAGGTAGCGGTCGGTTTGACTGCATCTGCGATCGTCGGGTCTGCGTTAGCTGTAACACCGGCAGAAGCACAAACGATTAAGGTTAAAAGCGGAGATTCATTATGGAAGCTTGCCCAAAACTACAATACAAGCGTGGATGCCATTACATCAGCGAATCATCTAAAATCCACCGTTATTTCTATCGGGCAGACGCTCAACATTCCTAACGGCAAATCAGATTCCGGCAGCAAAAAGCCGTCTTCAAAGAACAGCGGCACGACTAAAAGCGTTTATACAGTGAAAAGCGGAGACTCGCTGTGGCTGATCGCATCTGATTTTAAAATGTCCGTACAGGAACTGAAAAAATTGAACGGTCTGACAAGCGACTTAATCCGCGCCGGACAGAAGCTGCAAGTGACGGGGAAAGTTTCCTCAAGCACCGATCAGAAAAAAACCACACCGGGCAGCAGCTCAAACAGCAGCAAAAAGCAGTCATCATCTTCCGGGACGTATAAAGTCAAACTCGGCGATTCACTATGGAAGATCGCAAACAGCGTCAATATGACCATTGCGGAACTCAAAGTATTAAACAACTTAAAAACGGATACGATCTACGTAAACCAAGTCCTGAAAACAAAAGGAACGTCTTCTTCGGGAAACACACCGTCAAAAGACAATTCAAACCAAAATAAAAACCAGACGCAAACGTCCTCTTATACAGTAAAAAGCGGAGACTCACTCTGGAAAATCGCAAACGCATACAACATGACGGTTCAGCAAATCAGAAGCATCAACAAACTGACGTCAGACATGCTTCGGGTCGGACAAGTGCTTAAGCTGACAAAAACGTCATCTTCCGGCTCTTCGACTTCACCGTCAACTCCGAACCAGTCCGGAGATACAGGGAAAACCACTACATATACCGTGAAAAGCGGGGATTCTTTATGGGTGATCGCCCAAAAGTTCAATGTGACCGCCCAGCAGATCCGCGAGAAAAACAATCTGAAAACAGATGTTCTTCAAATCGGACAAAAGCTGACGATTACCGGGCAGCAGACAAACACGACACCGAATCAGTCCGGCAACACAGGCGGCACAGGTTCAACAAGCGCGAAGATTAATGTAATGATCGATGCCGCAAAAGCTCAACTGGGCGTACCGTATGTATGGGGCGGGACAACGCCGAGAGGCTTTGACTGCAGCGGTTTCATTTATTACGTTCTCAATAAGGTCACTTCTGTATCCAGACTTTCAGCCGCAGGCTACTGGAATACGATGACATCAGTCAGCCAGCCGGCGGTCGGTGACTTTGTCTTTTTCTCAACTTATAAAGCCGGACCTTCCCACGTCGGTATTTATCTCGGGAACGGCCAGTTTATTAATGCCAACGATTCAGGTGTCGTTATTTCCAGCATGAACAATTCCTATTGGAAACAGCGCTACCTCGGCGCAAAACGTTTCTTCTGATATCTGACAAGCTGTACGGCCTCAATTAGGCTGTGCAGCTTTTTTTACAGTCTGAAAATATTAATGCTGATCACATGCTTTGTCACGGGATGGAAATACACTTCAGCACGGGATGAAAACGTTTCTTTTGCTGTTTGCACCGTTACGCGAAACACATCTTTCGTCTGTTCCCGGTTCACTTTTGTACGGCCCATGTACGAATAATCGGTAAGCTCGGCCCCCTTGTATTCACGTTCAAGCTGGTTCCATGCGAGCTGCTCCCATTTTTCAACTGATAGATCAAGGTGTTCTGTATGCCCTTTTTCAGCGATCGAGGCAATGAGAATGCCGCAAAACAATAGGGCAAGCGCAAATGGAAGGGATTTCATCTTTATGTTCTCCTGAGTCGTTTTTTGTCAATCTTAGCGTGTCCAAAGAAGAGACGGATATGCGGTTTTATTTTATGTCTCCCTCATATTGCTATGCCGCAGTGATAAGGACACCAACTTTTCCCCCGTTGCATCGGGGCTTCAGCGGCATAAACTAACGGAGAACTTCTCATTGAAAGGAGAAGCGTTAGATGGATCATGCCGATTATGACAAAGCCTTGTATTACACACACCGGTCTCAATGGGACAATTTGTTAATATTGATGGTTCGTACAAAAGATGATTTATTATCAAAGCGTATTGAGCACTTTCTGCACGCGTATCATTTCGAATATGATCATGCGGTGCTTGAAAAAGAGCTGTATTCTCTTCTCGGGTATATTGATCATGCGGCAGAGCTCGCTTATGAAGATCAATTAGCCATGCTGACATAAAAACAATCCCGGCGTCAGACGCCGGGATTTCTTGTATTTGTGAACATATTCAGCTCTTCGATCATCTCTTTCAGGCTGACCGCCATATCCTCAGATACGATCCGGCGCTCCATGTCAATGTGAATCGGGTCTAAGACCAGCTGTTTCGGGATGACATTTGCATAAACGCCCCGCATGACCGTCCGCATATTCGCCAGCGCGTTCATGCCTCCTTTTCCTCCGCCCGCCGCGGCAATGATTGCCACCGGTTTGTATGCCCAGTGATCGCTGCTTAAAAAATCGATGGCGTTTTTTAAAGTGCCGCTCATGCCGCTGTGATACTCGGGAGATAATAAGACGACGGCCGCCGACTTTTTCACCTGCCGCCTTAACTCTTGCACTGAAAGCAGCTCGTTCTGTTCTTCTTCACCGTTATAAAGCGGCAGATCACTTTCGCTCAAATCAATAAAATCGGTATGAAACCGATCTCTGATATGAGAAGCGGCAATTCTAGTCCGCCCGTTTTTTCTCGGTGTTCCGCTGATCACTAATATGCTCATGATTTTACCGCCTTTCCAAAAACATTATATTTTACCGCATACAATGCCGCCTGCGTCCGATCGGAAAGATTCAGCTTTGACAGCAGGTTGGACACGTGGGTCTTCACTGTTTTTTCTGAAATAAACAGTGCCGCCGCAATTTCCTTATTGCTTTTTCCTTTGGCTATTTCTTGAAGAACATCTTTTTCACGAGGGGTCAGGTGATAATATTTTTCCTTATCCTGATCATCCTGAACCATATGGGTCAGCACATGAGGCACAATATCCGCCGACAGCCGGTAACGTCCGGAATATACTTCCCGGAGCGTTTTCACTAAATCATCGGGCTGGGCGTCTTTCAGCTGATACGCTTTTGCGCCGGCTTTAAGGGCGGGAATGACATGCTCCTGATCAGAATAGCTCGTCAAAACGACGATACTGATGTCCGGAAATCGTTCAGCCGCAATTTTTGCCGCTTCTATGCCGTCCATATCAGGCATTGATAAATCCATCAGAATGATGTCCGGCTCCGTCTTTTCAGCTTGCTGAAGCGCTTCAGCACCGGTGGACGCCTCACCGACAACTTCAATGTCTTCCTGAGTGGCGAAGAAATAGCGCAGTCCTTTGCGGACAACGTGATGATCATCAGCAATCACAATTTTCATCAATCAGACCTCCTGTCCCGAAACGGAAGCCGAACGGAGACAATCGTTCCGGCTCCAAGCTCGGATTGCAATGTAAAGCGGCCTCCGATCGCTTCAGCCCGCGCTTTCATGCCGGCCACGCCGAGCGATGGGAGCACAGCATGCGCATCAGCGCTAAAGCCCGCTCCACGGTCGCTAATGTGAAGCTCGGCGCAATCCGGCTTTTTAACGGCGGAAATGATAACCCGGTCCGTTCCCGCATGCTTTTTACAGTTATTCAAGGCTTCCTGGGCGATCCGCCAAAGCGCGTGTTCCTGTTCATCCGTAAGCTCCAGCTCATCCTCCATTTCACAAACGGCTTCCAGGCCGATAAGAGCGGCATAGCTTTTGATCGACGCATACAGCCCTTTCGTCAAACTTTCCGGCTTCAGCTGCCAAATAAGCGCCCTCATTTCTGTTAGCGCATCCTGAGACAGCTCTTGAATAAACGTAATCATCTGCCGGAGCCGATCATCATTTGTAAAACTCTTTGCGGCTTTTGCCGTTAAGCTGACAGAAAACAGCATCTGATTGACGGAATCATGCAGCTCTTGCGCAAGTCTGCTTCGTTCCATCAACAGGGCGTTCTGCTGCTCAAATTCGGCCAATTTCATCCGCTGAATCGCCGTTCCGATTTGAAATGCAACCGCTTCAAGAAGATGCAGTTCTTCTTCGTTGAAAAATGTCTTTTCGTTTGCGGCGACGTTTAATAAACCGAACTTCCGGCCGCCGTCCTCAAGCGGTACGGTCGCATGATGGGTAATGCCCTCCGTATCACGGCAGTTCGTCGTCTGTTCCGCAAATTCAATCCGTTTACAATTCATTATGTTTACGGCCTTTGTCAATCCGCCATTGCTGAACTTGGTCAGACAATAGCATTCCCCGCTGCACATGAGTGATTTTTCCCGCTGACCGAGAGCCGGCGGTAAATAAGCGGATGCGGCGAGCGTATAAGATCCGTCCGGCTCAATCAGAAAAATCCACCCTGTCTGCAGCCCGGTCAGGCTGAGCAGTTCGCGGAGCACTTTATCAAGCGCTTCCTTTAAATCGTGGCTTTGGTTTAAGGTTTCCGCAATCGCTTTTAACGTTTTTAACGTTTCTACCGTCGTTTTCGTCAATTTCCCTCACTCCGGCCAATCAGAATTATCCATATTATATCAATTCTTTTCTGTATATTCCTTTGTTTTCAGCATGAATTTTCCTCATACTTTCGGATGAGACGCATAAAAAAACCGCCGGATGTCGCTTCCGGCGGTTTGTTGTTTATTTCGTTTTTTCCACTATGCCATCCACTGTTTTCATGACGGCTTCAGATAATGCGGCAAGACGCTGTTCGCTGTCTTGTAAAGAAGTTCCCTTCACAGCGAAATAGAACTTCACTTTCGGCTCTGTTCCTGATGGACGAAGACAGAACCAAGAGCCGTCTTCAAGGAAATATTTCAGGACATTTGACTTCGGCAGATCAATATCCTCTTCATGATGATCGGCAAATACAGTCCGTTTTCCCGTTGAATAGTCTTCAGCCTGCGTGATTTGTTTTCCGGCCATCTGCTTCGGCGGATCGTTTCGGAAGGAAGTCAGGATAGCGGAAATCTGCTCGGCTCCCTGTTTTCCTTTTAACGTCAATGACTTCAAGCCTTCACGGTAATATCCGTATTCTTTAAAAATGGACAGCAGTGCGTCATAAAGCGACATGCCCTGCTTTTTATAAAAGGCGCATACCTCGACGGCTAACAGCGCAGCCTGGATCGCGTCTTTGTCACGCGCGAAATCGCCGATTAAGTAGCCGTAGCTTTCTTCATACCCGAACTGGAACGTGTATTGGCCTGATTTTTCATATTCTTTGATCTTTTCACCGATAAATTTGAAGCCTGTCAGCGTGTCAACCGTATCTAATCCGAACGATGAAGCGACGGCGCGGCCCAATTCGCTCGTGACAATCGTTTTCATGACGACACCGTTTTCAGGAAGGGTGCCCTGTTTTTTCTTCTCGGAAAGCAGGTAATGCAATAAAAGCGCGCCTGTCTGGTTTCCCGTCAGCACTGTGTACTTGCCTTCGCTGTTTTTCACGGCAATGCCGAGACGGTCGGCATCCGGGTCCGTAGCGACAAGAATATCAGCGTTTTGTTCTTCTCCGAGCTTAATGGCATATTCGAATGCCGCGTGCTCTTCCGGATTCGGCGATTTGACGGTTGAAAAATCCGGGTCCGGCAGCTCTTGCTCCTTTACGACGGTGACGTTTTTGTAACCGAGTGCTTCAAGACCGCGGCGCACCGGTTTATTCGCCGTGCCGTGCAGCGGAGTGAACACGACGCTGACATCCACTTCATCCGAAAGCTCGGGATGTACGGAGATGGAAGTCAGTTCTTCAGTATATGGTTTATCAATTTCTTCACCGATTATTTTAATCAAACCTTTTTCTTTCAGTGACTGTTCATCTTCAACTTGAATCGTTAATTCATTTTCTATGGCATTCACTTCCGCAATGACGATGTCCGCTTCTTTCGGCGGCAGCTGTGCGCCGTCATCGCCATACACTTTATATCCGTTATATTCAGGCGGGTTATGGCTGGCCGTCACGACGATACCGGCATAAGCGTTCAGCTTTCTCACCGCAAAAGACAGCTCAGGCGTCGGGCGGAGCTCATCAAATACGTATGTTTGAATGCCTTGGGAAGCAAGAGTTTTTGCAGCTTCCATCGCAAACTCAGGAGATTTATGACGGGAGTCGTATGCGATCGCAACCCCTCTTTTTTTCGCGTCTTCCCCCTGTTTCGCGATATACGCCGCAAGTCCGGCGGATGCTTTGCGGACCGTGTAAATATTCATCCTGTTCGTACCCGGCCCGATTTCTCCTCTCATGCCTCCTGTTCCGAACTCAAGATTTTTGTAGAAAAAATCTTCCAGCAGCTGCTCGTTTCCTTCTGCGTCCGCCAATAATTTTTTCAATTCTGAATCTAATTGTTCGGCCTGATTCCAGCGTTCGTAACTCTTACTCCAACTCATGTTCGTCCTCCTATAATTTCAGCTTATGACCATATTTTAATATGAAGCGGCTGCCCGTGTCACTTGATAACTTAACCAAATGCTTTATGTAAGAAGATAAAAGAAGGGCTCATGCCTTTTCGGCACAGCCCTCCGGTTATTATTGTTCGAGCGGAACAACCGCGTCGTGCAGCAGCGTATTTAACCACTCAGTGTGTTTTTCTTTCGTTTCGTCATTCCATTGGAATCGGTCGCTCATGTAATCAATCACGGCCGTTTTATACGTTTGCACCCATTTGATGTCGAAGAACAGTCTTCCCGTTCTGCGGACGAAGAAATCGGCAGGTGTCGCAGCCATTTCTTCTTCGATGCTGTAAGCCGCTTCCGCCAAAATGTGAACCGGAATCTGACGTTTTTCCGCTTCGTCTTTCAGACCTTCAATCCGGCTGAATACATTTTCAACGTTAGAGCCGTATCTGATGGCTAACTGCTTAGCCGTTTCCTGTGATAAACCGATTTTCAAGCCGTCTTTTGTCTTTGCTTCCACAAATGACTCGAAGTTTTTAGAGCCGCCGACATGTCCGCCAGAAATCGGCATCGTCTTCGTCTTGCAGCCGCCGAAGTCCTGGCCGCCCTCTTCTTTCAAGCGGTCGCGGACAAGATCGACAATGTGCTCAGCCATTTTACGGTAGCCCGTCAGTTTTCCTCCGGCGATCGTAATCAGGCCTGATTGAGATGTCCAGATTTCATCTTTACGGGAGATCTCAGACGGGTCTTTCCCTTCTTCGTGAATAAGCGGTCTGAGGCCGGCCCAGCTTGATTCAATATCGTCCGCCGTAATGTTCAGTTCCGGGAACATATAATTGATGGAGCTGACGACATAATCGCGATCCTGCACCGTCATGCGCGGATGCTCAAGTTTTTGTTTGTAAACCGTATCGGTCGTACCCACGTATGTTTTTCCTTCACGCGGAATGGCGAACACCATCCGGCCGTCCGGCGTATCAAAGTACACCGCCTGTTTAAGCGGGAATACGGATTGGTCGAATACAAGATGGACCCCTTTTGTGTGCTGAAGATGTTTTCCGCTTTTGCTATGGTCTTTTTCTCTCAGCTCGTCGACCCACGGACCTGTCGCATTGACGATTTTTTTGGCGTAAACTTTGTATTCCTTGCCTGACAGCAGATCCTCAATTAAAACGCCGACAACTTTTCCTTTTTCATAAAGCAGTTCTTTCACTTTAGAATAGTTGACAGGCTCCGCACCGAATTTAACGGCTTCTTTCATGACTTCAATCGTCAGTCTCGCATCGTCCGTCCGGTACTCTACATAATAGCCTCCGCCTTTTAAGCCGTCTTTTTTGACGAGCGGCTCTTTTTGCAGCGTTTCTTTAGCAGACAGCATGCTTCTGCGCTCTGATTTTTTTACTCCCGCTAAATAGTCATACACACGCAGGCCGATGGAAGTAGAGAATGAACCGAACGTGCCGCCTTTATGAAACGGAAGCAGCATCCATTCCGGCGTCGTGACGTGCGGGCCGTTTTCGTACACGATGGCACGTTCCTTACCGACTTCTGCAACCATTTTGACTTCAAATTGCTTCAGATAACGCAAACCGCCGTGGACAAGCTTTGTGGATCGGCTTGATGTGCCGGCCGCGAAATCCTGCATTTCGCTCAAAGCGACTTTCATTCCCCTTGAAGCTGCGTCAAGCGCCGTGCCGGCACCCGTAATACCTCCGCCTATAATAAACAGATCGTATGTTTTTTTAGTCATGTCTTCCAGCATATGATCCCGTTCCAAACTTGAAAATTGGTGATTCATCATTACGTTTCCTCCTTGTTGTCACGGTATAGAAAAAGAGACCACAACAGCCAAAGCGCATGTCATCACTTTGGTGCTGTGGTCTCTCCTCATCTCAGGACCGTTCCTATTAACTTGTTTTCAGTATACCACATTTTTATCTTATTTAAAAGCCATAGCTGCATTTACTGCTTTTTTCCATCCTCCGTACAATTCATCGCGTTTTTCATCTTCCATTTCCGGTTTGAATTGCTTATCAAGGTTCCATTGATCAGCGATTTCAGTGCTGTCCTTCCAGTAGCCGACAGCGATTCCGGCCAAATACGCAGCACCGAGCGCCGTCGTTTCATTAATTTCCGGACGTTCGACCGGCACATCAAGCAAGTCGCTCTGGAACTGCATGAGGAAGTTATTTTTT
Source organism: Bacillus sp. ChL18 (assembly GCF_026241425.1). Taxonomy (NCBI): domain Bacteria; kingdom Bacillati; phylum Bacillota; class Bacilli; order Caryophanales; family Bacillaceae; genus Bacillus; species Bacillus sp. ChL18. Next base: position 2,133,013 of record NZ_JAPHWE010000001.1, read on the forward strand.
ACCGCTCCGCCGTCTACACGCAATGTTTTTAAAGAGATGCCTGAATCAGCCTCCATGGCATCAAGCACATCTTTCGCCTGATAAGCGAGAGATTCAAGCGTAGCCCGAATGAAATGCTCCTTCGTCGTTCCGCGTGTCAGGCCGAAAACTGAGCCGCGCACGTCACTGTCCCAGTACGGTGTGCCTAATCCGACGAAAGCGGGCACGACATAAACACCGTCAGCGGAATCCACACGCTCTGCGTATGTCTCGCTTTCTTTTGAATCCTGGAACATCCGCATGCCGTCTCTCAGCCATTGGATGGCAGAACCTGCGACAAAGATGCTTCCTTCCAGTGCATACTCGACTTTTCCGTCTAATCCCCAGGCGATTGTCGTCAGAAGGCCGTGATCAGAAGTGATGGCTTTTTCTCCGGTATTCATCAGCATAAAGCAGCCTGTGCCGTATGTGTTTTTCCCCATGCCTTCTTCAAAGCACGCCTGACCGAACAGCGCAGACTGCTGGTCTCCGGCCGCTCCCGCAATCGGAATGTTTTTACCGAAGAAATGATAATCAACCGTTTTCGCGTACACATGAGAAGACGGTTTCACTTCCGGCAGCATTGATTTCGGCACGCCTAAAATATCAAGCAGCTCGTCATCCCATTTTAATTCATGTATATTAAACATCAGCGTTCTTGAAGCGTTGGAATAATCCGTTACGTGCGCCGCCCCTCCGGACATTTTCCAGATGAGCCATGAATCAATCGTTCCGAACAGAAGATTTCCGTTTTCCGCTTTTTCCCGCGCGCCTTCTACATTGTCAAGAATCCATTTGACTTTCGTTCCTGAGAAATAAGGGTCGATCAAAAGTCCCGTTTTTTCTCTGAATGTATCATTATATCCTTTTTCACGAAGCTCTTCGCAAATGCCGGATGTTTGTCTCGATTGCCACACAATCGCATTGTATACCGGCTTTCCGGTATCTTTATCCCATACGACCGTCGTTTCCCTTTGGTTCGTGATGCCGATGCCGGCAATTTGATCAGCGCTGATTCCGGACTCGGAAATTACAGTCGCGATAACGGCGAGCACCGATCCCCAGATTTCGTTCGCATTGTGCTCCACCCAGCCCGGCTGAGGGAAATGCTGTGTGAATTCCTTTTGAGCGGAATGCACGATTTTTCCTTCTTTATTAAAAAGAATCGCTCTTGAACTTGTTGTGCCTTGGTCAATTGATAAAATATAGGTCTCCATGATGCCGCTCTCCTTTTTAAATATATTCAGAATTTGATAATGTTTTCTGTGATTGAGATTTCTTGGTATAAATATAGAGTATGAAAACCACTACAATCATTATAACGCTTACAAACCAAAAGCTAGGTGTCACATTTCCTTTAAACGCAGCATTGTAAAATACGCCGCCGAACGCACCGCCCATGATCGGACCGACTACGGGAATCCAGGCATATTTCCAATTTGACGGCCCTTTTTTCGGAATCGGCAAAAAGGCGTGAGCGATTCTCGGCCCCAAATCCCGCGCAGGGTTGATCGCATATCCGGTCGTCCCTCCAAGAGAAATCCCGATGGCAACGATGAGGAATCCGACAATCAGCGGGTTCAGCCCTTTTGTAAATTCATTCGCTCCGATTGCCAAAATGCCGAGCACAAGCACAAACGTACCAATGACTTCACTTATCATATTCCCAAATGTATGAGGAATACTCGGGCCGGTCGAGAAAACGCCCAGTTTGGCGGCCGGATCATCCGTCGCCTTCCAATGCGGCAGATAATGAAGGAACACAACAACCGCACCGATCATTGCTCCGATCATCTGTCCCGCAATATAAACAGGGACCTCTTTCCAAGGAAAGCTGCCTTCAAGCGCAAGGCCTATCGTTAAAGCCGGATTCAAGTGGGCGCCGCTGATGCTGCCGACGGCATATGCCGCCATGGCTACTCCCAATCCCCAGCCGAATACAATAACAATCCATCCGGATTGGTATGAAAGCGATTTCTTTAAATTGACTCCCGCACAAACGCCGCCGCCGAAAATAACAAGCAGCATTGTACCGATTACTTCTCCCCAAAATGCTGTCATCATCATTCCTCCTAAATGACAAAATAGCAGGTTTGACAGAGTTATAGAGAATAAAAAACCCACAACAAACCGCTTTACGCTTTATTGCTTCCGTAAAGAGCTGTTGTGGGTCTCCGGATCTCCATCACATAGTATTAACCTAGGTCTATTGTAACAACGGGTGTAAGCGGTGTCAATCTTTTTTTGTCATAGAATGTTCATATTTAGCCCATAGTTCTGTGTCTGAAGTCGTCACGGCCGTGGCTCCTGCCTGCAAGGCGTTTTCAACGTCCTGCTCCGTGCGGATGAAGCCGCCGGCAAAAATAGGAATCCCCGTCATTTCTTTAATTTCTCTGATTAAAGTCGGAACAATGCCTGGGAGAACCTCGATAAAGTCAGGTTTATGCTTTCCGACGAATTCCATGCTTTTCTCCATGGCGCTCGTATCCAAGAGAAACAGACGCTGGATCGCGTATATTTTCTTTTGTTTCGCTTTGACAATGACTGATGATCTCGTCGAAATGATACCCGCGGGCCGGATATCCTGACAAATAAACTCCGCACCGTATTCGTCATGCTTAATGCCGTGAATTAAATCGACGTGAACCATCAGAAGTTTTCCGTGTTTTTTTGCTTCATTTACGACACCTTTTAATTGACCAAGGTGGATATCTAAAATGACGCCGTATAAGAACGGACTCTCTAAAAATGCATCGAATTGCTTCATGTTCCGGATAGCCGGTAGAATCTGCTGGTTGTGAAAACTCATGTTTTACTCCTTTACATTAAAAATCAATGCTCATCACGCTTTCCTTGACGGTCGAAATGATGAAAGAGAGCTCCTCGTCCGACAGGCAAAAAGGCGGAGACAGCTGAATGACATTATTATATCCCGCTACAGTATCACCATTTTTCCCGACAAGCAGGCCTTTTTCTCTGCACGCGGTGATGACGTGCTGCACAAGGGCGGCATCAGCAGGTTCCTTCGTGATTTTGTCCTTGACGAGCTCAATGCCGGTAAGAAGGCCCTTGCCTCGTACATCTCCGACCGCCGGATGTTCTCTGAGCGGCTCAAGCTCACGGAGCAGCCTTTCTCCAAGCTCCCGGGAGCGGGCGATCAGATTTTCGTCCTCCATCAATTGCAGGTTTTTCAAAGCCAGGGCGCAGGCTGCCGGATTGCCTCCGAATGTATTCACGTGCCGGAAGCGGCCGTACGGCTCACCGCCCGAATACGCCTCAAAAATCTCCCGTTTTACCGCCGTTGCCGACAGCGGCAGATAAGCGCTCGTAATGCCTTTTGCCATTGTGACGATGTCCGGTGAAACGCCGTAATGCTGAAATCCGAACGGCTCTCCCGTGCGGCCGAAACCGCAAATGACTTCATCACTGATCAGAAGCGCGCCGTGGCGGCGGCAAATGTCCTCTACCTTTGCCATATACCCGTCCGGGGGCATCAGTATCCCTCCGCCTGTAATAATCGGCTCCATAATAACGCCGGCAATCGTTTCGCTTAATTCCCACGTCATGATCCGGTCGATTTCATGCGCGCTTTCCAATGTGACGGCATCGCCGGGATTCCGATAAAGATCAGGCGGCGCCGCGTGCAAAAAACCTTGTGAGAGCGGCTCATATTTATATTTTCTCTGCGCCTGGCCGGTAGCGGCGAGCGCCCCCATCGTATTGCCGTGATAGCCTCTGTACCGGGAGATGAATTTGAAGCGGCTGTGATCGCCGTTTTCAATGTGGTATTGGCGGGCAATTTTGAACGCGGTTTCATTTGCTTCCGATCCGCTGTTGGAAAAGAAGATCACATAATCGCCGCCGAGCCATTCATTCAATTTTTCCGCAAGCTCAATCGCAGGTTGATGGCTTTGGGTCAGCGGATAATAAGGAAGCTCCTTCAATTGGCTGTAAGCCGCATCGGCAAGCTCCTTTCTCCCGTATCCGATATTGACGCACCACAGGCCTGACATACCGTCCAAATACCGTCTGCCGTCAATATCCGTAACCCAGGCGCCTTCCCCTTTTTGGACGATTATGCTGTCATCCGGCTCCGCCCCTTTCATCGCGTGCCAAATCAGCTCTTTATCCTTTTGTTTGAGTGACTGATTTTTTTGTACATGTTCCACACCGCTCATCTCCCTTTCAATATCATTGCACTGTATCGAAAGCTGCCCGGCTTCTGACGCCGATTCTCTTGGTGAAGTTTTCCTCTTAATAAGAATATAAAGGCGCGGCATGGGCGAGTCAATAAAGCGGCGGCAATTAAAAAAACGCTTTCTCCCAGAAAGCGAAAGGGCTACAAGAGCATATCCCGAAACCGGGGCCGGTGCAAGTGTTTTTATAAAAAAACCCGCCCCTTAAGCGGAGCGGGCGTTTTTTTATTTCAGGTGCGTAATCCGGTAAATATCTTTGCGCCGGTCTTTCAGCTGGCGCACGGTTCCGTTTTCACGCTGCCTTCTTAAGATTTCAAGGTCCACGTCCCCGATCACGACCATTTCGATATTCGGATTCGTTTCACCGACGATTCCGTCTCTGGCAAATTCAAAATCCGACGGAGCAAAAATGGCTGACTGCGCGTATTGAATATCCATATTTTCTGTTTGCGGCAGGTTTCCGACCGTACCTGAGATGACGGTGTAAATTTGGTTTTCAACCGCTCTCGCCTGAGAGCAGTACCTTACGCGCAAGTAGCCTTGGCGGTCTTCAGTACAGAACGGCGTAAAGATAATTTTCGCCCCTTGATCCGCGGCAATTCTCGCAAGCTCCGGAAATTCGATATCGTAACAGATCTGAATGGCGATCTTTCCGCAGTCCGTATCAAATACGCGCACCCTGTCTCCGGCGCTGATGCCCCACCATTTCCGCTCATTCGGCGTAATGTGAAGCTTATATTGTTTTTCAATCGTGCCGTCACGTCTGAATAAGTAGGCGATGTTATAAATTTTCCCCTCTTCTTCAACGAAGTGAGAGCCGCCGATGATGTTGACGTTATATTTCACCGCGAGATCTGTAAAGAGGCTGATATAGTCCTCGGTATATTCGGTAATCCTCTGAATGGCCAGACTCGGAGAACGCTCCTCGAGAAATGACATCAGCTGCGTCGTGAAAATTTCCGGGAACACCGCGAAATCAGATCTCGCATCGGAAGCCACATCGACATAATATTCAACCTGATTGGCAAATTCCTCGAAGGAGTAAATCTTTTTCATTTCATATTGAATGACGCAAATGCGCACCGGAAATGCCGATTTGTAATAGCGCTTCGACTGCGGCAGGTAATCGACATTGTTCCATTGCATTAATGTCGCATATTTAATGGACGCGGTGTCATCCGGGAGATAATTCGGATTGATCCGCATGAGCGTAAATCCGTTCATCAGCTGGAAAGAAAGCACCGGATCATAAATCTGATGGCGCGTCACCTGTTCGACATAGGCTCTCGCCGTCATTTCTTCCGCATACTTATGATAATTCGGAATCCGCCCGCCGATAATGATGCTTTTCAGATTCAATCGTCTCGCCAAGTCTTTTCTCGCCTCATACAGCCGGTGTCCGATTTTCATCCGTCTGTATTCCGGGTGAACCATTACCTCAATCCCGTACAGATTCAATCCGTCCGGGTTGTGGTTCGTGATATAACCGTCGTCTGTAATGTCCTGCCACGTGTGGCGGTCATCATATTCATCGAAATTGATGATCAGGCTTGAGCATGAACCGATAATTTCCCCTTCATACTCCGCGCAAAACTGACCTTCCGGAAAGTGCGCGAGATGGCTGATTAAATGCTCAGGCTCCCACGGCTCCATCCCCGGGAAACAATCCTTTTGCAGCTCAATAATTTTGTTAATATCTTTCTCTTCCATATTCCGTATGACCATTTTCTTTTCAAAACGGGTCAGATCAAGTTTCTCAGACAATGCTGCTTCCCCCTGCCGGTTCGTTTTGATCGTTCAATCGCTGTAAGAGTAATTCAAGTTCCATTTCAGCCATCGATTCCAGTCTGTGATCGTATTCTTCAAACAACAGGGCGCTTGTTACCTTATTCGGGACGATGACACATTTCATGCCGGCCCGTTTGGCTGCGATTGAGCCGTTGACCGAATCCTCAAAGGCCAGACATTCAGATGGTTCAACGCCCAAATGTTCCGCAGCTTTCAGATAGAGCTCCGGATTCGGCTTCACTTCTTCTACGTCGTCAGCCGTCTGAATCACTTCAAATTCATCAAACAGGCCTAATTCCTTCAGATGGCCCGACACCCATTTAAAATCTGAGCTGGAAGCGAGCCCCACCTTCAATCCTAATTCTTTTGCCGCGGCTAAATAAGCCTCCACCCCGGGACGCGCCGTTTCCGTCTTCATCCGCTGTTCGAAGCGCCCGCGCCTGATCGCCGTCAGTTCATCATGATCGAGCTTTCTTCCCAGCTGCTCCTCTAAATATGCGAACGGCTTAAACCCCGCGGCCGTTCCGATCACCTTTCCCCAGACGGATAAAGGCAATGTTGAACCGTGTTCTTCAAACATTTCCTGCAGCACTTCATATTCATGGGTTTCTGTATCTAAAATTAACCCGTCAAAATCAAAGATTAATGCTTTTATCAATGGTTACAGCTCCTTTAGTTAAACGTACTGACCTATGTATACACTATACCGTGAATTTCTTTCGCGTTCAAAATGTAACATTCTGACGGAAAGAAGAGCCTGCATAAGTGCAAGCTCTCTTCATCCGTTACTGTGTGTTTTGACTGGAAATATTGGAAAGAGCTGCTCCCGCAGACTCATTTGAACGCTGATCGACCGCTAAGTCTCCAAGCGCAACGATCCCGACCAGATGATTTTGATCGACAATGGGAAGGCGGCGGATTTGGTGTTGGGCCATCAGATGTGACGCCTCTTCAAGACTCATTTCCGGGTTTCCGGATACAACTGCAGAAGACATCACGTGTGAAACAGGTGTTTGGCCGTCGCGGCCTTGAGCCGTTGTTCTCAATGCGATATCACGGTCTGTCAGCATTCCTTTTAATTCCCCTCCGTCAACGACGGGAATTGCTCCGACATTATGCTGGTGCATCAGCGCAGCCGCTTCCTGGATCGTTTGATTGGGAGAAACGGTAGCCACGTGGGTAGTCATTGATTGTTTGATTGAACTCATTGTAAAGCACCCCTTTCGACATTTATTATGCTCGGGGATTTGTCTCAATATAAAGGGAGTTAGAGGAAAGAAATTGTGGTATCATGTCAAAGAAGCAAAAAAGAGCCTGTCAAAAGGCTCTTTACACCCGTCAGATCAGCCTTCTGCGACCGCAGGCTTCTGATCCGGCCCCTGTCTCGAAATCATCATGGGTAAACGGAAAATTCATTCCGCATTCGTTCAGCAAAGCGCAATTTTTATCAAACAGCGCCCGCTCTTTGACGTCATATACCGGGTGCGGCTTTGACAGCATGATATGTACCGTTTGCAGACAAGCCATTATTTGAAACGCTTCTTTTAAAGTTCCTTGGTAACGTTGGTTTTGTAATGATAATACGCCCCTTTTTTTAAAGCGCTGAATTTCCAGTTCGGAGAAATAAAGAGGAAAGACATTTTGAAACAATTCAGAGGAAAGCTCTTGTATCGCGCTTTCTTGTCCGTCAGTCGCTGCGTTCACAATTCTCACATCAATCACCTTTCTTGCCATGTGAATATCCTTAATCTTTATCAAGAATAGCATAGAAAAAAACGCGAAAGCTAAGGTAAGTGTTTCCTATTGAAACAGCCGCTTTCCGCTTGAAAAGGAGCTTTATGATATGAAACAAAATGACCGCGGTCTGGAACTCCTGATTACGGAAAAGCACGCCGGACAATGGCTGTTTTCAGTCCTGAAATCTGAATTCCAGGCGTCAAAACCCGTAATTACGGAATGGATGAACCAAGAAAGCATCCAGGTGAATCGAACATCACCGAAAAACAACATCATACTGAAAACCGGAGATCGCTTATTCATTGATCTTCAGGAAAAAACGGGTTCTTCGGTGACTCCGGAATACGGAGAGCCGGACATTTTATTTGAGGACAATCATATGCTGATTGCAAATAAGCCGGCGGGAATGCCGACTCATCCAAATGAAGAGGGTCAGACCGGCACCCTCAGCAACCTGATCGCTTACCATTTTCAAATCAACGGCGAGCAGGCGAAAGTGCGCCACGTTCACCGTCTTGACCGTGACACGTCAGGCGCGGTCGTTTTCGCGAAACACCGCCTGGCCCATGCAATCCTTGACCGTCAGCTCGAAACCAAAACATTAAAACGCACCTATATCGCCGTGGCGGAAGGAAAAGTGACGCCTAAAAAAGGCACGGTTGACTCGCCGATCGGCCGCGACAGGTCACATTCCGTCAGACGGCGCGTCTCACCCGGCGGACAAGCCGCCGTCACCCATTACAAAGTGAAAGGCTATCATCCCGGTGCGCAGCTTACATTGGCAGAGCTTGAACTGGAAACCGGGAGAACACATCAAATCAGGGTGCATATGGCAAGCATCGGCCATCCGTTAGCGGGCGATGCGCTGTACGGCGGAAGCAGGACGCTGTTTCACAGGCAGGCGCTTCACGCCAAAAAAGTCAGTGTCGTCCATCCGATCTCAGGAGAAGAAATCGTTGCCGAGGCGCAGATGCCGGCTGATCTGGCTCATTTTACTGAAACGTATTTTTCTTAAACCGGGTCGGCATATATAATATATCGTTTCGGCGCATTTCCAATGTAAGAAAACGGATAGCAAGTGGTCAGGATTAGTTCCTCCCGCTTGTGCTGAAGGGTGATGACAGATGTATCATCCCGGCTGACGATTTTTGTACGGCTGATTTTATAAGAAAACGTGCCGTAAGACAGAATCACGTTCAGTCTGTCTCCTTTTTTCAGTTCGCCGGTCCGGCGGAACACCGTGTCCCTGTGGCCGGATAACACAATTTGGCCGTGATCGCCCGGATAATAGCTGTCCTTATAATGTCCGACGCCTTTTGCTAAATCATCTGCGTCAGTCCCTTCGACGATCGGGAGCTCAGCGTCGATTTCAGGGATTTCTAAAATGCCGCTTGCCTCACCCGTTTCGGGGTGAAATTCTTTTTTGCGCTGTGTCAGCACAGCGCTTTTTGTTTTTTTCTTTTCCAAGACAGGTTCTGTTGCTTTTTTTGCTTCTTCAAGCGATTGGTTCGTTTTCATATGTGAATCAATGATCTTCCAGCTTCCGTAACATGTGATGATGATACCCACGATGATGACGAGAAGCGGAATATGTTTCAGTTTGTTCATCGTGTGCGGGTTCCCCTTTTCTTTCTGAAAAGCCAATATACGCCGGCACCCGTGATCACCAGTCCGGCCAATGCCGTCTGATGGCTGCCCGCTGAAGTATCAGGCAATGGGCGGCCTTTTTGTGTGCCGCTTTCAGTCTGTTCTGTGCTTTGTTCCGAATTTGCGGCAGACGCCGGACGGGATTCGGGAATTGGCTGCACTGTATCAGATGCTGTTTCTTCTGCGACAGGACGTTTAGGTTTTTTGGTTTGATCAGGCTGTACTGCTGCATCCGGTTTTTTAGCGGGTTTTTCCGCTTGAGGTTTTTCTCCTTTATCAGGCCTGGTGCCGCCCGGTGTTTCCCCGCTTCCCGGCTGATTGCCGGTGTCATCAGGTGTTTCGGCGGCTGATGCCGTGCGGATGCGGCCGTCGGTCTGATAAGAAATCGGTGCGGAAAAGCTTTTGACATAGTCTACTGTCGCTTCCAAATCCTCAGGCCCCGTCACCGGATTCTTGCCGAGTTTCCCGATCGGACCGTATTTTGCCCCCGCTGCCGTCGCCATAAACTGATTGACTGTTACTGTATATCCTTTTTCGGGCTGTATGTCTGTACCGTCCGCCATTTTCATATCAACCGCTTGTCCGGTTTCCGGGTTCCATGTATAGGAAAATCCGCTGATGCTGTAATCCGGTCCGTACACCGGAGAAATTTGCGCGTTAATGATCTCCCGCAAATCTTTTCCTTTGATTTCAAGCTTCGTCAGCACATTGCCGAACGGCTGTACATTATAAAGGTCTCCCCATGTGATCGGCCCTTTTTTTAAGCCGTCCCGGATGCCTCCTCCATTCATAAGCGCAAAATCGGATTTCATCTTCGCTTTCATACCGTCGGCAATCAGATTTCCGAGCGCCGTGTCGCCGTCATTTGAATATCCGCCCGTTATATCATGGGCCGCTTCCCCGACCGTTTCGCTGATAATCGGTTTCACTTTCTCTTCATATTTGCCTAATATGCCTGCCGCAGCCGGGTCAGGCTTGATTTTACTTTGATCGATATATTGGATTTCCGCTGATTTTTTCACGATATCCTTCGACTCTTTATCTAGTTCAAGATCGGCGATTCCGATTGCTTTTCCGTATTCAAATGCCTGCACGATCAGCTTGCCGTCGATTTCTCCGTTTACGACTTTATGATTGTGCGCGGCGAAAATCACATCAATCTCTGAGTCTGTTCCGCTTGCAAGCTTTGCGGATTCTCCCGTGATGGCTGAGCCATTTTGTTCAGCAGACATATGGGCGAGCACGGCGATTGCTTTAATTCCTTTTTTCTTCAGGTCAGCGGCGGCGTCATTGACAGCCTTTACCTCATCCGTAAACGTAATATTTTTAATTCCGTCCGGGATGACCATGCCTGCCGCCGATCTGGTTACAACCCCGATAAATGCGACCGGAATTCCGGAAATGTATTTAATTTCATACGGCGGCAGAAAGGACTCCCCTGACTTCAGTTTACAGTTGGCGCAGACGAGCGGGAAATTTTGGCCGTCATAACCGCTTGTCCCCTTACCGTCCGGATGATCTCCTCCATTGATGATCCGTTTAAGCTCATTCGTTCCTTCATCGAATTCGTGATTGCCGACAGTTCCGACATCAAAACCGATGTCTTCCATCAATTCTACTGTCGGTTCATCCTGAAAAAGGGCTGACACGGGAGAGCTGCCCCCGATCATATCGCCCGCATGTACCACGAGGGCGTGTTCTTTCTCGGCTTTCGCCTTTTTAATGTACGCTGCGGCGTAGTCCATTCGCCCGAAAGTGCCATCCGGTTTACCGTCTCCGTTTAGGTCAAGCTCATATTGCTGATCAATTTTTCCGTGCAGATCATTCATGCTGATGATTCTGAGTGGGACACGGCCGGAGTCTTCAGTCTGCCGTTCTTTATACGCTTTATCCGTTCCAGCTTCATTCAGTGATCCTGCTTGTCCGATTGCTTCCGCATCTTTCACGCTGAACATCATAAAACAAACCGTGAGCAAACAGCACGAAAGACGCATACCCCTTATTTTCTTCATTCATTTCCCCCCCTGTCTTCTAAGAAATACGTTAGCTTATTTTCTTAAAAATCACATCACTTTTTTGTAAAGATTGTCTTCGCTGGCGCAAAATAGTAAATAATCCCCACGTAACGAAATAGGTCTTGATGTATAACGGATCGGCTTTTTTCACATCTTAATGATGATTTGACATGAAGGAGGAAAACAATCAGTGGAACAGCAGCAGAATCAGCAGCAGCCGCCAGTAAATCAGGGGATCCCGGGTTCACCGCAAGTGAATCACGGAGGACATGAGCTTTTCGATATGCATGAAGTGCTGGCCGGAACAGTCGGTGTTTTGGATCAATTTATGATGCTCAGACAGTTTATACAGGATCAGCATCTGGCCGACATCCTTGACCGCCAGTATCAATTCATTCTCGGACTCTATAATCTGACGGCAGAATGCTTTAAGACCGGCCAAAAGCCTTCTCAGGAAACGTCGACATATATGATGAAGGAACAGAACCAGGCCGTCTACGGTATAAAACCGACTCAGCCGAAAAAACCGAATCAATCATTAAATGATGTCAAAGATCTCGGGATCAGCGGCCATATGCTCGGCCTGATTAAAGCTCAAGCTTCTCTCTTGACGATGAGCTCGCTTGAAATGACCAATCCCGTCACAAGAAGAGTGCTCTCCGCGCAAATTCAGCAATATGTCGAAATGGCGTTTGAAATCTTCTTATACCAAAATAAACACGGTTATTATCAGGTTCCTCAGCTCAATGCACAAGATATGCAGACCATGCTGAATTCATTTGCACCGGCCCAGGGACAGCCGCAAATGCCTCCGATTAAAGGACAAATGGGACAGCAGCAGCAAAACCTCCATTGATTAAAAAACGGCGTTGGAAACCTGACTCTCCAATGCCGTTTTCTTTTTTTCATATGCTTTTGTGAAATCATGTTCAAATCGTTTCAGGCTTTCTTTCGTAGCCGCTTCAAAGCCTTTTTCAAAATCCTGTGTTTCGGCGGTTTTGTTGATAATGGTTAAGATAATGCCTTCTCCGAATGTTTCGGTTAAGTCCTTTATCATATAGAAGCTTTGCAAATAGACATCTGTTTCATATTCCATACGCGATTTCTGCCATTTTCGGTCGGTCGTTAATTGATCAAACGGCACGACGGAAAATGCAATCGGATCAATGACTACATCATAATGCGCGACCCACTCGCTCAGCCCCTCATGAAACCAAAGCGGAAATACAGACGTATCCGTCCCCAATTGCCGCGTTTTTTGGTGAAACGCGTAGTGTGTATATTCATGTATAATCAATTGCTTATACATGAAAACGGCCAGCTCATCTTTTTTCAGAAGCTGTTTTTTCTCTTCAGGCAAAAGCCCCATCATCTGCTCCTGTTCTGAATAAAAACCGACTACATTTTTCAATCCTGAATATTGCTCCATTTCAGCTTCATCCGAAAAGAAAATGAGTTCAAGTGGCGCTGCACCTTTATAGCCGACAATGATTTGATTGATACGCTTTGCGTGGTCCAGCGTAAGCTTGGTCAGATCCAAGAGCGGCTTTTCATCCGCCGTATAGTAAATCGCTGTATGTTTGTAAATTTCTTTATTCATGTGTTCAGTCACTTGTTCCTTCGTCGGAACAGAGCGGCTGTTTTGGCCTGACAGGACGTACATCATACTTACTGAAACGGCTGAACTGACAGCCAATATGACAAGGACTCCGCACAGGATCAGAGTGAATGCCGCCCGTTTCCCCATGCCGTCACGCAAACAAGCTCCCCTCCCCGATCCTTTAATTTTCATCTCATTCTTTACTTTATGCTCAGGAGCGCTGGGTCGTGACGGCAGATAAAATAAAAAAGCCGCATCAAATGCGGCTTTTCCATTCATTCATTCATTTATTTATTGGGGTTTGGGAATACACGCTGCACCATTTGACCGAATTCATCAAACAGACCGGATACAGGATGTCCGTTTTGGATTCGTTTTCCGTAGCCTTGCATGCGTTCAACGAAGTCCGGGTTCGCTGATACATATACAGTCCGGACATGTTTATCGGCCGATTTCACCTTATCGGTAATTTTATTTTTCAAATGGTTGGCGATGGCGCCTTTTTGTCCGTTTGTCAAAACAACGGCTACATAAGCGCTGTTTCCGGCAACGATCACAGTCGCATTTTTAACCTCTTTTAAATCAGTCACCTTGTCGGCGGCTTTATCAGCCACTCTCAGGTTACGATTGTCATTGTGATCGGTGTTTTGGTTATGACGGTTCACTGTATTCATATTTGTCGCACCGTCGTTAGGCGTGTTGCGGTAGTTTACATTCTGGGTGCGGTTGTCATTTCGTTTTCCTTCTCCCTGGTTCCCCATACTGCACCCTGCGGTAATCAGCATCGGCAGAAGAAGGGCAGAGATTACTGCTTGCTTTTTTATCATGTGAACTCCTCCTTTCTCATTTTACGTATAGGTTTTTCTATTCGGCGGGATTTATGCACGCCGTTTGCATTCTGAGCGGTTTGGATAAATATCAGAAGGAAAGGGAAAGGTAAGCGTAATCAATTGAATGAGGAGGGATTTAACTTGTTCAGAAAAAAAAGCGGCGTCAGCCCGACAGCGCTGCTGATCGGATCATCGATTCTGATTGCAGCTTTATCACCCGAAATCCGCCGGAAAATCTCCGGAATGGTTTCAGGCCGAATGCAGCATAAAGATGGTACACACTCCATGCAGCCTGCTGACCTGATTCAACAGGCGTTCGGCGGGGAATCCGGCGGACAGCAGCACACAGACAAAGCCCGGCATTCACAAACCGGCTCCACGCAGCCTGCCGAGCTGATCAAACAGGCTTTCGGCGGGGATTCCGGCGGACAGCAGCACACGGACAAAGCCCGGCATTCACAAACCGGCTCTACGCAGCCTGCCGAGCTGATCAAACAGGCGTTCGGCGGGGAATCCGGCGGACGGCAGCATGAGCAGACTTCCCGCAATCACTCCGGCTCATCCCATACGGACGGACAGGCAGACCGCAGCCGAAGTAAAGAAACTTCGCAGAAGCCTCACTATACCGAGCCGATTAACTTCGAAGAAAGCGCGGTAAATGTTTTAAATGACAGCACCGTGATGAATATGCTGGAAGAAATTGAACCCGGAAATCATTAGAAACGAAAAAATCCTTCATTCGTTCAACGATGAAGGATTTTTCGTTTTAGCGCTCTATCTATTATTTTTCTATAAGAGAATGAACCATTGATCTGCTTTTTTGTTAAGCTTCTTCAGCTTCAATGACGATTGAGGAATCATTGTACACCGCGGTATCGGTTTCCTTCGTCATTTTACTTGTTAACAGCCCTGCGGTCATACTGCCGCTGACATTTAAGGCGGTGCGCCCCATGTCAATTAACGGCTCAATTGAAATGAGCAGCCCGGCAAGCGCGACAGGCATGTTCAAAGCGGATAGGACGAGCAGAGCCGCAAATGTCGCGCCGCCTCCCACGCCTGCTACACCGAATGAACTGATTGCCACGATGGCGATGACGGAAATGATAAATCCCGGTTCAAACGGGTTTTGCCCTACTGTCGGCGCAATCATCATCGCGAGCATCGCCGGATAAATGCCGGCACAGCCGTTTTGACCGATTGATAAGCCGAATGAACCGGCGAAGTTCGCAATGCCTTCCGGTACGCCCATGCTTTTTTGTGTTTTAATATTGAGCGGCAAAGCCCCTGCGCTTGAACGGGACGTAAACGCAAACACCATAACCGGAAAAGCTTTTTTCACGTATGTGATCGGATTTAAACCGCTGAACGTGATCAGCAGCAAGTGAATGATAAACATGGCGATAAGCGCGGCGTATGAAGCGATCACAAACATCCCCAGTTTCGCAATGCTGTCGATGTCGCTTGTCGCGATCGTTTTGGTCATAATCGCCAATACCCCGTAAGGCGTCAGTCTTAAAATTAATGTCACGACGCGCATAATAATCGCGTAAACCGCATCGACAATTCCGCTGAATGTCGCTGCGTGCTCCGGCTGCTTCCGTTTCACGCCCAGAAAAGCGATGCCGAGGAAAGCGGCGAAAATAACGACTCCGATGGTGGAAGTCGGTCTGGCTCCCGTGAAATCAAGAAACGGATTCCCCGGCAGAAGCTCAACGATTTGCTGAGGCAGCGTTTTGGCCGTCATATCCTCAGATTTTTGCTGCAGCTCCTGACCCCTTGATAACTCAGTGCTCCCCTGGTCGATATGAACGGCTTTCAGATCAAAGGAAAGCGCCGAAACAATTCCGACTGCCGCGGCAATTGCTGTCGTAGCAATCAAAATTCCGATGATCAGTCCGCTGATTTTCCCGATGTTATGGGTCAGTTTAAGCTTCGTAAATGCGCCGAGAATAGAAATAAAGACTAGCGGCATGACGATCATCTGAAGCAATTTGACATAACCGCCGCCGGCAATATTAAACCAATCGGCCGTTTGTGTCACGACATGTGAGGCCGGCCCGTAAATCAATTGCAGCGCAAAACCGAATACAATGCCTAATCCGAGTGCGGTAAAGACACGTTTAGAAAAGGAAACGTGTTTTTTTTGCATCACAAACAGACCTGCTATAAACAAAAACAAAATAAAAACATGTAAGATTACAAATAAATTCTCCAAAACAGGTAAACACTCCCTTGCTCATTATCCTTAAACACTATATTACATCAATTCCGATCGGTCAAGTAAGAATTGACAATATATGTATTTTTATTGATTTTTCTCTTTTCTTTCCATCCTTTCTTTAGTAACTTATATAAGGGTGATTGTTATGCTGAAGGAACTGTTTCTTAATTTAACGATTTTAATTACATTTAATTATCTCTTCACCCTTCTTTTTAAAGAGTCGCTTTCGTATAAAGAAGACCGTCTGATCTTTCAATTACTGAAGGGGACGGTCTGCGGGCTTTTAGGGGTTTTTCTGATTGCTTTCGGCTTTTCTTACTCCGATTCCATCATTGATCTCAGAAATATCCCCATTATCATCGCCGCTCTTTACGGAGGCTGGGTGTCTACGGCAGCCGCCTTTGCGATTATCGTCGCAGGCCGTATCTTGATCAATTTCAATACAAGCGCCATTTTTTCCATCGCCGCCGTCGGGGTCATTGCGATACTTTCTGCGGCCGTCCTCAGAGGAAAAAAGCCGGATCACAAAATGGCGTTCGTTATGCTGCTTTTTTCAAATGTTATTTTCACCCTGACGCTGCTGTTTCTTATGCCTGAACAGCCTGCCGGGGCCCTCGTTTATTATTGGCTTATTTCCACCTTGGGCGGAATGCTGTCGCTGTATATCATCAAACACGAAGCCGATGCCCGCCTTTTGTTCAAGCAATACAAGTTTCAAGCGAATTATGATTTTCTGACGGGGATTTTTAATAAGAGAAAATTCGAGGAAATCTCGCGCGTTCTGTTCGATCGGGCGTCTCAATCCCCCTCGTCTCAGCTCGCGCTTATTTATTTGGATATTGATCACTTTAAGCAGATCAATGATCAATACGGCCATTATGAAGGGGATCGAGTACTGAAAGAACTGGGGACGCGTCTGAGGTTCTTACTCAGCAGTTCTGACCCGTCAGCCCGCATCGGCGGCGAAGAATTTGCCGTGCTTATGCCCAATTGCACGTATACAAAAGGGCTTCACCTCGCAGAAGAAATCAGGCACACGATTGACGCGAACCCGATTCTGCTGACGAGCGGAGATACAATTCCCGTGACCGTTTCCCTCGGCATCGCGCATTATCCGACAAATACCTCGGATCCTCAGACATTGCCCCTGATCGCGGACCGGATGCTGTACAAAGCGAAAACATCAGGGCGCAATCAAGTGTGCAGCACTGAAAAAAAAGAATGATCGCCCGAAGAGGAAATCATTCTTTCTTTTCAGTGAGAAAGCCGCCTTTCAGGAAAACAGGAATCAGGCTGCCCTCATATTCTTTTTCAATAAACGCCGCGGTATCATCTGATTGATACAAAGACAGGAGTTTTTGCATCCGTTCATCATCTTTATCCTCAGCTCTGACGGCGATCAGATGAATATACGCTTCCTTCATTTGCGCCGATCGGATCAGCGCGTCCTTCTCCGCATGAAATCCTGCTCTTTTCGCCTCGCTTTGACTGAGAACTGCTGCGTCAGCATGTTCCGCCGCCTGATATGCGTTCTTTTTTGTTTCCGTTTTTAAGGTCAGATGCTTCGGGTTGTCCTTGATCATATCAGTTGAACCCGTACCGGTGAATCCCTTTTTCAATGTCATCAGTCCGGCCTCCTGCATGAGAAAAAGCGCCCTGCCGAAGGCCGCCGCTTCATCAGGCACGACAATGACCGCTCCGTCCGGTATATCCTTCAGCCGTTTATGTTGCTTGGAATACACCCCCAGCGATGCCGCATATGTCGTTCCTAAAGGAGCCAGCTTCTTTTTCACATGAGGCGGCAAAGATTGAAAATAAGAAACGGATTGAAACGCATTGGCGTCGAGATCCCCGCCGGCAAGCGCCAAATCGGCCTCGGCATAATCCGAAAACGTTACCAAAGAAAGCTGCAATCCTTCCTCACCGGCTTTTTTCGCGACAAACTCCCAGATCGATTGATCAGATTCATTGATTCCGATAGTAATTGTCCGGTTCCCGTCAGGATAATGGCATGAAGTAAGTGATATGATCAAATTGAAAAGAAACAGACTGTTTATAAGCCGCAGGTTCAAGTTGACCTACTCCCTATCTATTTTTATGTACAGAGGCTGCACCATGGTATTCGGGCTCATGATTACATACAATACCGATTTAAAAAAGGGTTGTCAATTGCTTCCTTAAGAGGCTGCAAAGCGGTTTTTATCAGCTGAAAATGGGCTGTTCTAGTCTCAAATCAGATTTCCGTATCAGGGCGTTCTCCTCTTAAAACATGTTATTTCGAAAAAAGTTACATTTAGCAGTTGTTTTTTCTTCGAATTACTGGTAGAGTAAAGGTAATTATTTTTGTTCGAACTATCTTTAAGAAGAAAGTTTTGTAAGAGTTTTCGTCTTGGAAGTTTGTTTTAGAGCAAGAATAGTGAATTTAAGCGTTATGTCGCTTTAGGAGGAAATTTCATGTTAGAAGGTAAAGTAAAATGGTTCAACTCTGAAAAAGGATTCGGATTCATCGAAGTAGAAGGTCAAGACGATGTATTCGTTCACTTCTCTGCTATTCAAGGCGAAGGCTTCAAAACTTTAGAAGAAGGCCAATCTGTTTCTTTCGAAATCGTTGAAGGAAACCGCGGACCACAAGCTGCTAACGTAACAAAAGCATAAATTGTTTTAAAAAACCTGCCGGTTTACGCCGGCAGGTTTTTTTTCATCTAAAACGAAAAGCTGTTTTGCAAAGGCAAAACAGCTTTTTTATATCAGGTGGCAATATCGCGTTTTAAGAAGACGCCGAATGCGAGCGCCAGAAAAATAACGAAGTAAATCACAAGCATCACAACCGAAAATGTCATCGTCATCCCCTCTACTAAAGGAGTCCCGTTCATATATTGCGACAAATCCGTGTTCGCAAATAAAATATATTTGGTCCATTCAAATTTCGCAGCAAGAAATACCGTGGCCGTGTTCCCCATAACCAATAGAAAAATAGAAAATCCGACCGCTAATGAGCTGTTCCGGAATACCGCAGACAGCATAAACGCCATCGTCGCAAGCATAAAAGCGGAGACAGATTCATAGACATATGTTTTAGCGAGGAAAGCGATGATATTTTGCTCAAAAACATGGCCGTCTTTGTATACGAGATGAACATCAGCCGCAGTATCTCCGCCTGTCCCGAAAAAGACCAATCCCAGCAGAGCGGAGCCGGCAAATAAAATCACAAGCATCAACAGTCCGAACAGCAGCACCGTCATATATTTAGATAACAAAATCTGAAAACGGCTGAGCGGACGGATAGCCAGCAGCTTGATCGTCCCCCAGTTGAACTCATTCGCCACGATGCCTGCGGCAATGATAATCGTAAACAGCCCGGTCAAAACAGTCATCATCGAAGAATCAGCTACGTATGACCACACTGTGTCCCCTGTATCCTCGGGGATGTTATGGTCCATACGGTATTGATTTATCGCGACATTCTGTTTCAGGTTATCAATGAGAGTCTGATTTCCGGTTTCCTTCATCTGCTGTTTCATTTCTTTGTTTTCAGCCTGGAGCTCCTGTTTCCAATTCGGATTGGCTTCGCTGGAGGTGAAATGGTTTGACAGAAGCGCAAAACCGATCATCGAAACGCCTAAAATTACAATCATAGCCCACGTGCCGACGCGGCTGAAAATTTTTATCCATTCATTATAGATCAGCTTAAACATATTGAACCTCCTCTTTCGTCCCGCCGGTAATCTCCAAGAAACGGTCTTCCAAAGATTTTGTCATGATTTTCACTTCATATAAGCGGATGTTTTCACGGACGAGCAGTGATATCACATCAGGCACTTCCTGTTTTGACAGCTTGATTTCAATGCCGTCTGTCTTCTTCATACAGTCAAACTGACTCAGAACGGCAAGAGCCTCTTCTCTTTGTTCAATATGGAAGAAGTATGTATCTTTATCCTCTTTTCCTTCATCCCTTACTTTTTGAATATCGACAAGCTCCCCTTTTTGCAAAATGCCGATTCGGTCGCACATTAACTCCATTTCTGACAGCAGATGGCTTGAGACGATGACAGCCATTCCTTTTTCACGTGTCAGCTTTTTCAGATGGTCCCTGATTTCCCTGATGCCCGCGGGATCAAGGCCGTTTGTCGGTTCATCCAGAATCAGCACCTTAGGATTATGCAGCAGGCTTTGGGCGAGGCCGAGACGCTGTCTCATTCCGAGAGAGTAGGTTTTTACTTTGTCATGTATTCTGTCCTGCAACCCGACGAGCTCGATGACCTCATCTATTTTTTCTTTCGTAACGCCTTTTACCATCCTTGCGTACTGCTGTAAATTTTTATAGCCGCTCAGGAATTTGTACAGCTCCGGGTTTTCCACGATGGCCCCGACGTGCCTGACCGCTTTTGCATAGTTTTTCGTAATGGATTCCCCGCAGATTACGATGTCTCCCTGAGACAGTTTCATTAATCCGACCATCATTCTGATCGTAGTGGTTTTCCCCGCTCCGTTCGGCCCTAAAAATCCAAACACTTCGCCCGCCCGGACGGAGAAGCTCAGATCATGAATAATCGTTCGTCCTTTTATCATTTTCTTTACCTGTTGCAGTTCTAATACCGTTTCCAATTAGAATCCCCCTTCTATTTCGTGCGCCTGCATGACGCTTCTGTACCATTGCAGCACGGACATTCCTTCCTGTTCCCGAATTTCTTCGACCTCGCGCCGTTCAGCGATTTCCCCTTTTATGAAAACCATCACTTCGTCTAACAGCGTCTCAATCTCGCCGATCTCATGTGTGGCGATGACGACGATCTGACTGTCAAAATCAATATAAGATACGAGACTGTTGACAATCGACTCTCTGACCGCCGGATCAAGACCTGAAAACGGCTCATCCAGCAGAATGACGGATGCTTTTCTCGACAGGGCCAAAACGATTTTCAGCCTGCCCCGGCTGCCTTTGGACAGCTCTTTTATCTTCTGCTTCGCTGAAAGATTCATTTCCGTTAATAGGTTATGTGCTTTTTCCAGCTGAAAATCCGGGAATTGCGAATGATAAAATGTGAGCATATCACCGACGGTCGTCCGGGCGGAAAACATATCATGTTCGGTTAAATAAGCCGTACGAAACAGCATGTTCCTGCTTACTGCGCAGTCTCCCATCCGGACGGCGCCCGATGTCGGGAACGCAAGCCCGGCAAGCATTTTAAGCGTTGTTGATTTACCGCTTCCGTTCGGCCCTAAAATTCCGTAGATTTTACCCGGAGACAATGAAAATGATACATCGCTGACCGCGAGCCTGCGGCCGTATTTTTTTGTTACGCGTTCAAAATCAAGCTTCATCGTTTGCTTCCTCCGCATATCGTTTGATCCCGTCGAGCATTTCCTCAGGAGATAACCCCAGCTCCGCCATTTCCTGAATAAAGCGTTTGAAAACGTCTTTTGTCAGCCTGTCTTTCAGCTCCGCTTTCAGATCGGATCTTTCCGCTATAAAGGTTCCCTGTCCTCTTCTCGTCTCCACGATCCCCAGCCTTTCCATTTCACTGTACGTTCTTTGTATCGTGTTCGGGTTCACTTTCATCTGTACGGCCATCTCCCTTACGGACGGCAGTTTGTCCCCCGGTGAAAGCTCACTTCGGATCAGCCGGTAATATACACGATCGGCAATCTGCAGATAAATCGGCTTGGATGACTGAAATTCATTCTCCATCACTACACCTCAACCTTTCGATTCAGCAGCATAGAGGCCAGCGCGAGACAGAGCGCCGCAAGCACGATCACTGCCAGGAAACTGAAAAGCGAAATGTGGACGGCTTTCAGCTCCATCGTCCATCCAGTCAATTTTGTATAATGAAAATGAGAATCCGCATACACTTTTACCGGCCATATATCATGTTGAGATGAAGTGAAAGGCGTAATGATTTTATCGTCAATATAGGTCCAGACAAACACAAGCACGATGCAGATCACCCAACGGAGGACGGGAACATGTTTTAATGAGTGAAAAACAGTCCAAAATACGGCCACGATCACAGATAAGTACGCTGAACTGATCAGCAGGTAAGCATTCAGTCCGGTTAATGTGCCGGCCAGGGGAATGGTGTGTTCCAGCGCTCCTTTTGCAGAAAGCATCCGGTACATCCAAATGCCGTAGCCGGTCAGCGCCAGCTGCCCGATCAACTGATACAGCAGTGAGGCCGTCAACTTGGAAGCCAGCAGATAAAATCCTCCATTCGGATTGTAAAGCCACAGCTGGTTTTTTCCTTCTTTATGAAGGTGATAGTACATAAACAGCGGCGCTACAAGAAATTGAAAAAACCCCATTGCCGCAAAAAAGCCGAAAATGACGAGCGGTTCTTTCTGACGGGCAGCGATGACGTGGGCTGCAAACGCCCAGCAAATCATGCCGCAAAGCCACACCGCGAGCCAAATCCATGAAACCTTCGCATCTTTTTTCAGCAAACCTAAAAACGATGTCATTCTTTCTCTCTCCATTCGGATCAAGTGTATGAGTAACATAGTACACTAGATCATCGTGTATTACAATATCTTCAATAAAAAAAAGGCAAATCCGCTATTACGCGGATTTGCCTTTTCAATTACTTCTTTTTGTTTTTTAAGGAGAGCAGCGCATCACGATAGCTGCTATCCTGCATTTTGCCGCCGCTATCAGGATCGTTTGGTTCCTGATCCGTCTCAGAAGTCTTAAACTTCTGAAGCGCCTGACGGTACACATCATCGCCCATTGTATTCTTTTTCTCACGGGGAGATTCAGATTTTACAACGACGGGAGCATGCTCGGCTGAGCGCTCCTCGGCCGGATCATGCTTTTCCGGCTGTTCGGCTGTAGTGCCGATCGCTTCTCTCTTTTCTTCTTTGACATCCTGTCCTGCAGAAGTGCTGCGGACATTGAATGTGATAAGAAGTGCAATCACAATGACAGCAGCAATAACCGCTATAATAATGGCCATATAACCCTCTCCTTACTGTCGTCCGGCAGTTAGATTACCTGTGACTTGGCTGACACGTCTGCCAAGCGCTCGGCCTAATTGAAGGCCTTCTTCCGTCATCAGCACATCGCTGTCAACCGGGCATGTGACGCCCGCGCCGTAGTATGAGCCGTACAGCGCGTTTTCAGGAACGTTGCCGGGAAGTCCGACAACAATCATGCCTTGGTGAAACATAGGAGTGATCAGATTGTGCATTGTCATTTCTAATCCGCCATGTGTTGTCGCCGTCGTACAGAATACGGCGCCGACTTTATCAATCAGCTCGCCTTCAGCCCACAGATAGCCGAGTCTGTCGATCCACGCTTTTAAGCCTGAACTGATGGTGCCAAAGTGTCCCGGGCATCCCCAGATAATGGCATCCATGTCTTTCAGCTTGCGGATGTCTGCTTGATCGACATGGTCGATCAGGACTTCAGCCTCAGCGTTTTCTCGTGCTCCTTCGGCAATGGCTTCAGCAAGGTGTTTTGTGTGTTCGCCTTCACTATCGTACACTACGTAAATTTTCATTCAGGAAACCTCCCATTCAGATGATTAAGATTCCTTCACTTCTTTAGGGGCCGGAAGCAATGACAGCTCCTCTTTTTTCTTCGCCCGCTGCTTGTCTTTCCGTACGTCACGCAAGAACAGGCTCAGGACTACGCCGATAACCGCAAAGATCGTCGCCCACATAAACGCGTCATTAATCCCCATAACGTTGGAATTAAGTGAAGCTGTTTTGTAGAGATATGAATAAACGGTTTGTTTCGCCGCATCAAGCGACATGTTCATGTTGACCATTAAATTCGAAACCGCGCTTTGGAACGACTGCATGAAGCTCGGATCAGCCGTGCTCGTTTTATCCGCAATCTGCGAATAGTGCATTGTCGTACGGTTCGTATAAATCGTTGTGATCAAACTTGTTCCGATTGAACCGCTGATCTGGCGGAGCGTGTTGCTCATCGCCGTGCCGTGGCTGTTCAATCGTGCCGGAAGCTGGTTCATTCCGGCTGTCATAACAGGCATCATTAACAGTGACATACCGAATGCGCGGATGGCATAGACAAGCATAATGTGCGTATAAGGTGTGTCAATTGTCAATTTTGTGTACTGGAATGTCGTTGCGACCGTGATGACCAGCCCGATAATCGCAAGCGGTCTCGGACCGATTTTGTCAAACAGAATACCGGAAATCGGCGACATGATCAGCATGACAATCGCGCCCGGCAATAGCAAGAGACCCGATTGCAGCGCCGTAAAGCCGACTAAGTTCTGCAGGTAAATCGGAAGCAGGAACATTCCTGTGTAAAGCGCAACGGTAATAATGATGTTAATCACACTGGAAAGTGAGAAAATATCATATTTAAATACCCGGAAGTCGAGCATCGGTTTTTCAGAGCGCAATTGCTGAATGACAAACGCGGCAATCGCGATGACACCGACGATGACGGTAGACAGCACGATCGGATCTCCCCAGCCGTCGCTGCCCGCTTCACTGACTCCGTAAAGCAATGAGGCAAATCCGACAATGGATAGAATCGCACCCAAGCTGTCGAGTTTGATTTTTTGCGGTTCCACCAAGTTCTTAAAGAGGAAGAACGCTATGATAATAACGATTGCCCCGATCGGAACAAGGCCGTAGAACATAATGCGCCATGTGTAATGCTCGATGATCCAGCCGGAAAGAGTCGGTCCGACCGCCGGAGCAAACATCATCGCAAGACCGAAAATCCCCATTCCTTTCCCCCTGCTTTCAGGCGGGAAGATAAGCAGAATGGTTGTCATGACCAGCGGCTGCAGGATACCGCCGCCGACCGCCTGAATTAACCGGCCGATCAGCATGGTTGAGAAGTTAGGCGCGATTCCGCAGACTAACGTTCCCGCTGTAAAACAGAACATGGCTACGAGAAAGAGGCTTCTCTGTCCGAACCGGGTAATTAAGAACGCAGATAACGGAATCAAAACACCGTTGACCAGCATGTATCCGGTCGTAAGCCACTGAATCGTCGTCGCACTCACACCGAACTCGGTCATTAAGTGCGGCATCGCCACGTTAAGAAGCGTTTGGTTCAAGATCGCCAGGAATAACCCGGCCATAAGCACAATAAGCAATGTTTTAGGACTTTTTACTTGATTATCTGATTTAGCCACCTAAGACAACCTCCCTTCATGGTTTGATGACTGATCTGTATTATTCAGAGATTTTTACAGATGCGTTCATACCAGGAAGCACCTTGTCAGATGGGTTGCTGAGTGAAATTTTAACAGGAACTTTTTGCGTTACTTTTGTGTAGTTGCCGCTTGAGTTTGAAGAAGGCAGCATATCAAATGTTGAATTTGTCGCATAACCGATTTCTTCTACTGTTCCGTCAAATGTTGTATTAGGGTCGCCGTCAACAATTACGTCTACTTTGTTTCCTACTTCAATGTCTCTAATGTCTGTTTCTTTAATGTTTGCAGTGATGTAAAGGTGTTTCATGTCAATTTCTTGGGCAATTGTCGTACCGGCTTGCACCATTTGGCCGTTTTTCACTTCGTTTTTCACGATTGTTCCATCCATGATGGCTTTTACGTCAGCATTTTGCTGTCCTTTGATTTTTGCAACAACGTCGTTTTTACTTACTTCTTTCCCCTCATCAAGGTTCCAGTCAGTTACTTTACCCGCAGCAGGAGCTGTGATAGCAGCCATGTCGCCGGCAACTTTTGCTTCATCGGTTTTTACATAGTGTGTGCTTTGATAATAGTAGTAAGCACCTCCGCCTATAATTGCAAGAACAACAATCAAACCGATAATGTTGGTCAGAATTAAACGTCCTCTGTTCATTTTGTTTTCTCCTTTCGTTTCTTCCTCTATCATTTTGTGGAATGATGATAAAAATATGTGGGGATTTTTTTATTTTCCGTTTTTCACTGCACAGCCGTTTGCAAGCTTCGTTAAACTTTCCGCAAGCTTGCGCAGGTACTGCAGTTCAGCGGTATTGAGCTGCCGGTATAAGACCGCCGCTTTTTCGGCATATTGAACAGCAGCTTTCTTTAGAAGTTCTTCCCCCTCTTCGGTTAACTGAATCATAACAACACGCCGGTCGTCGTGATAGTCGCTCCGAACCATTAGGCGGCGCTTATACAGAATATCGGTCATTCTCGTAACAGACGCCGGTTTCAGATCAAGCGACAAAGCCAGCCTTGAAAGCTGCGTGCTTTTGCTCTTATGTATTTTGAACATCAGCAGATACTGCAGCACTGTAATATCAAAAGGTTCAAGCACTGTCTCCAGAATCATTTTCTGCTTTTTGTAAATCGATCTGGAAGTATCAAACAGTTGTTCAAAACTGAGCAAAGCGAGCTCTGATTCAATCACCGTATTTTCACCTCATTCCCTTAATAATAGTTCACAAGATAAAATATTAATAAATGAAAGAAGGTTTGTAAAGAGAAAAGTTTCATTTTTTAAGGATTTTTTTTATGCCGTTTTTTCTCTTTATTTTTAATTTAAAAAAGCCGGGCGAAGAACCGCGGCCCACGATTCTTCACTCGGCTTTATATTTAATACGATGCTTTGCTTACACCGGCTTCCTCATTTTTAAAAAAGCTTTTCAGCGCTTGAAATACGTCTGATTTCTGTTTCAGGATGTAGTATTTAAATTTATCATCTTTGACATTTTTATAGGCGGACATGAGGGTGGAATGCCTGTTATATTGATTGACCTCACCGTAACAGAACAGATTCGATTTTTTCATGATGTCATTGACGAGCTTTACGCACCGGGCGTTATCCGAAGTCAGGTTATCTCCGTCTGAAAAATGAAACGGATAGATGTTGTAGCGGGCGGGGTCATATTTTTCATCAATTAATTCAAGAGACTTCCGGTAAACGGAGGAACAGATGGTGCCCCCGCTCTCGCCTTTCGAGAAAAAATCTTCTTCGGACACGACCTTCGCTTCCGTATGGTGGGCGATAAATTCGATATCAACCGTTTCATACTTTGTCCGTAAAAATCGTGTCATCCAAAAAAAGAAGCTCCTCGCCATATACTTTTCCCATACGCCCATCGAACCGCTTGTATCCATCATGGCTAAAACGACAGCTTTCGATTCCGGCTTCGTCACATCATTCCATGTTTTGTATTTCAGATCTTCCGGATAAATAGGGTAAAACGACGGCTTGCCTGTCATAGCGTTTCGTTTATAGGCCGACAGCATCGTCCTTTTCTTATCGATATTCCCTGTCAGCCCGGTTTTCCGGATATCATTGAACTCGATATCGGTATGGACGATATTGTCCCTTTCCTTTTGCTGCAGATTCGGCAGTTCTAATTCCTGAAACAGCGCTTCTTCCAGATCCATCAATGAAACTTCCGCTTCATAATAATCCTCGCCTGCCTGATCGCCTGCTCCCTGGCCTTTTCCGGCACCCTGCTTTTTATCCGCGCCGTCTCTTGCGACGACATCGCCGACTTCGCTGTCGCCGTCGCCTTGGCCGACATGTTTATTTTTATCATAGTTATAACGGATTTTATATTCATCAAGCGAACGAATCGGAATTTTCACGACATCTTTTCCGTTGGACATAATAATGCTTTCCTCAGTGACAAGATCCGGAAGGTTGTTTTTTATCGCTTCCTGTACTTTCTTTTGGTGGCGCTGCTGGTCGTCAAAGCCTTTGCGATGGAGGGACCAGTCTTCCTCTGAAATCAAAAAATTTCCGCTGTCATTACGGGACATGAATTCCCCTCCTTAACCGTTATGGTCGTTTTACATGTGTATTCCGGCTTGGTCCTGTTTATGAAACAAGTCCGGCGAAAAGATTTATTTTCATCTTATGCCGGACGGACTCTCCAATTGACAAACAATTGCGAAAAACAGCCAAAAGAACCCGTCCTTTTACAGACGGGCCTCTCAATGAAATCAAACATCAGCGGTTTAACAAGCTTCCGACATACTTCAGCAGTTCATTAGCGCTAGTCGAATTATAACCGTGTTCATCTATTAACCTTGCAACAACTTCATTGACCTTTTTAAGCTGCTGTTCATCCGGTGTTTTGGTTGAGGTCGTAATTTTCACCACATCTTTTAAGTCTGCGAACAGCTTTTTCTGAATCGCTTCGCGGAGTCTTTCGTGCGAATTATAGTCAAAGCGTTTTCCTTTTCTTGCATAGGCGGATATGCGGATTAAAATTTCTTCGCGGAACGCTTTTTTCGCGTTTTCTGAAATGCCGATCTGCTCTTCAATGGATCTCATCAGTTTTTCGTCAGGATTCATTTCTTCTCCCGTCAGCGGATCGCGGAGCTTATTTTTATTGCAGTACGCTTCCACATTATCTAAATAATTGTCCATGAGAGTTTTCGCGGATTCTTCATATGAATAGACGAACGCCTTCTGCACTTCTTTTTTAGCGATGTCATCGTACTCTTTCCTGGCGGCGGAAATAAAATTCATATACCGCTCTTTGTCCTCGGCGGAGATCGACGGATGCTGGTCAAGTCCTTCTTTTAAGGAACGCAGCACGTCAAGCGAATTGATCGATTCCATATTTTTTCGGATAATCGTTGAGGAAATGCGGTTGATGACATAGCGCGGGTCAATTCCGCTCATTCCTTCATCGTGGAATTCCTTCTTCATATCCTCCAGATCAACGGAATTGTAACCTTCAACGCTTTCTCCGTCATAGAGCCTCATTTTTTTGACAAGATCAATATCAGAACGGTTCGGTTCCTTCAGCCTGGTCAAAATAGAAAACATCGCGGCCACTTTTAATGTATGGGGGGCGATGTGTACGTCAGAAACATCACTTTCAGAAATCATTTTCTCATAAATCCGTTCTTCCTCTGACACCTTTAAATTATAAGGAACAGGCATCACGATGATCCTGGAGTGAAGGGCTTCATTTTTCTTATTGGCAATAAACGAGCGGTACTCCGTTTCGTTCGTATGCGCAACAACCAATTCGTCGGCTGAGATGAGCGCAAACCGTCCGGCTTTGAAATTCCCTTCCTGCGTGAGTGACAGAAGGTGCCACAGAAATTTTTCATCGCATTTCAGCATTTCCTGAAACTCCATCATTCCGCGGTTCGCTTTATTTAATTCACCGTCAAACCGATAAGCGCGCGGATCTGATTCTGAGCCGTATTCGGCAATCGTCGAAAAATCAATGCTTCCCGTCAAATCGGCGATATCCTGCGATTTCGGATCAGACGGGCTGAAGGTTCCGATTCCGGTACGTTTATCCTCCGAGAAGAAAATACGTTCAACCTTTACATCCTCAATTCTGCCGCCGTACTCTTCTTCAAGCCGCATGACATTAAGCGGAGAAAGGCTGCCCTCAATTCTGATGCCGTATTCTCTGTAGAAGTCGTCGCGCAGATGATGGGGAATGAGATGGAGAGGATCTTCATGCATCGGGCAGCCTTTAATGGCGTAAACAGCGCCGTTGTCTGTCAATGAGTAGGCTTCAAGCCCTTTTTTCAGCATGGTGACAAGAGTTGACTTTCCGCCGCTGACGGGTCCCATCAATAGTAAAATCCGTTTTCTTACATCGAGCCGCTTGGCAGCCGGGTGAAAGTATTCCTCCACGAGCCGTTCCAGAGATTCCTCAAGGCCGAACAGCTCCCGCGAGAAAAAGCTGTATGTCTTTTTACCGTCATCCTCCTCGATTCCGCTGTCTTTTATCATATTAAAAACGCGAGAATGAGCAGACTGCGCGACCAATGGATTTTCTTTTATGATCTCCAAATAATCAGCGAACGTCCCTTCCCATTTGAGACGCTGCTCTTCCTCTCTGTACTTTTCAATTTTCTTTAATATATCCATAAGAACCTCCTCTATCATGGTTAATGCACTAGAAATAAGGTACTTTGTTACAATCTATGCGGTGACGTGATAATACATGCTTTTCGTTTCTTAAAAATAAAGACGTTATAAGGCCGTCATTGACAAGGGTCCGGTGCACCGTTCATAATGAAAGAAATACAGTTTCATCCAGACTCGGACATCAAATGGAAAAGCAAAGAGGAGGAGAAATGATGAAAACGATCATTTTACTTGGGGTCATTCTCACTTTTTTAGTATCCATTTTTACGGCGGGTTACGACAGCAAACCTGAAAACAAATAACGGCAAAAGGGTGCTCTTCATAAAGAGCACCCTTTCCTGTACAACATAACAATGTTTCATATTTGAATACGTTCTTGGACAGTTGATTTTTCATGAGATTTGCAGCTTGTTTGATACTCGATTTTTCCGATTTTGCAGCCCGGGCCGATTTCCACATGCTTTCCTCTGACGATGTCCGCTTCCGTGTATTCGAGGTAAATTGCGTCTCCTTCGATCAATTCAGCAGAAAGCGTGCCGGCTTTCCGTTTAAGAAAACCGGGTTTCCGTCTGACGGTGATCGATGTGCCGCCGATTTCTTTCACGCGGCTTCGGTCATAACGCAAATGGATGTTTACGTCCCCCGCGTTTAACAATCCCGCCACATTGATACATCCTGTTACATGAAGCAGCTCCGTCTCGCAATCGCCGCCGACTGTGAGACTTCCTTTTATATGACACCGCTCTCCCGCGGCCCCGCCGCCAATTTCAGCAAGTCCTTTCAGCCTCATCGTGGCGAAACGCATGGAGCCGCCGACTTTCAATGTGCCCATCACATTTGCTGAACGTGCTGATAAATCTCCGGCAACTTCATGCTCTCCGAAAATTTTCAGCCTGTTGATTTCGGCATCTCCGAGAAAAAGTCCCGTACCGAATATCCGGCAGCGTTCGCTTTGAAGTCCTTCGCCGACAGTTCCTTCCCCTTTAATGCTTACATTTTGGTAGGACCCGCCGGAGGCGTGTCCGGCTCCGTACATTTTTAAATGACTCAATTTTTTTGTCGTTTCCATCGCAGCTCCTCCTATCGTTTCACGACTTTGTTAACCAAAGCGGAAGGATCACATGTAAAATCGCCGCTGTATTCCACAATCCCAATGGTGCAGCCTGCGCCGATCCGCACATGATTTCCGCGGACTGTCTTCGCGTTCGTGTCCGCCAATTCAATGATGTCGCCTTCAATCAGCTCCGCTGTCAGCACCGGGGCCGGCATCAGCTTAAAACGCGTAAGCACGCTCTTTCTGCTCATCACTTTCAAATGGCGGCAGCCGATCTCTTTCACATGGCTTTCTCCCGCCGCCAGCTTAATACTGACTTCATCGGCATTCAGCAAGCCGCCGATCTTGCATTTGCCTTCCGAACGGAACGTCTCTGTCTCGCAATCGCCTTCAATCCCGGCTTTCCCGGATATGAAAATATCATCAGCTTTCACACCGCCGCCGAAAGATGAAAATCCCGCGACGTTCAGCCGCTCCGTTTTGACATCACCTTTAATGACACCCGTTCCGTTGATACGGATGGATTCAGCTTCGGCACTGCCGGAAATTTTCCCCGAACCGCTGATCGTCAGCGTTTGCGTCTTGACATGTCCGTCTGTTTTTCCGCTGCCGTTAAACAAAAAGCTCGCGCACTCCACATCACCTGACACCGTGCCGCTTCCGTTGATCTCCACTGTATGAAAACGGCCTCCTTTTGAACTTCCTGAACCGTTGATGATTAATTTATCTGTTACTTCCATTGATGGTCCTCCTGCATCCATTTCGTTTTTAATTCTTCCGATGCCGCAGCAAGCGCCACCCGTTCAACCACTTTGACAGTCGGTTCAAATAAAATATGTTCCGCGTCAGCGATGAAGCACGTCGTTACGCCAAGCTTTCGGAGCATGACAAGCTCCGTATTTGCTTTCAGTTCGGAAGCCTCAAAAGTTTTCAGCACCCCTGCCGCCAATTTTCCTTCCTCAAGGCTGATATTGCCCGATCGCAAAAGTCCTTCAAGCACATATAAAGACAGCAGCGCGCGGGACGTGAATGTCACGCCGTCTTCGCCATAAACTTGCAGCGCAGCCTTTGAAATCAGTCCTTTTTGAAGCAGCTCCGCAGACGTTATATTGACATCAGTCATTTGCGGAGACAGCATTTCTCTCATTTCATCCAAAGACAGGTTTTCTTTCATTTTCTGTATTTTTGAGATGCGTTTTAATATTTCCGCTCTCGGAAAAAATGTTTCCTGGCCTGTAAATGTTGATTTTCGGATAAACCATTCTTCAGGAATTAAATTTTTCCGTTTCCAGCGGTACAGCTGCCCGTATGAAATTGATGTTTCTTCCAGCAATTCTTTTTTAGAAATCAGTTGTTCCTCCATGAATCCAGCTCCTTCGATGAATGTATTGTAACATAACACTGTTACGTTGTTAAGCCTGGAAATATAAAAATGCCGTGAACCGCTGCTGTCCGTCTTTTTTATTCAATAAAAAAAACGCCCGAATGCGGGCGTTTTTTCTCACGTCAAATCTCTGTAATTTTGCTGGCGCAGCGCTTCATATACAAGAATCGCGGCCGTGTTGGACAGGTTTAATGATCTCACATGCTCGGTCATCGGCAGACGCAGGCAGCGGTCCATATTGTTTTCGATCAATTCTTTCGGAAGTCCGCTCGTTTCTCTGCCGAATACGAAGAAAAAGTCTTCCTCCGTATTTGAGTAATCAAATGATGTGTGCGGCTTTTGGCCGAATTTTGTAATGAAGAAAAACTTTCCGTTCTCATATGCCTCAAATAACTCTTCCAATGAATCATGATATACGACGTTGACGAACTCCCAATAATCGAGTCCGGCGCGCTTCAGCATTTTATCATCGGTTGAGAATCCGAGCGGGCGGATCAAATGAAGCGTTGTGTCTGTTGCCGCACAAGTACGTGCGATATTTCCCGTATTGGCCGGGATTTCAGGTTGATATAAAACGACATGTAATGCCACGATGTTCACCTCTGTTTTTTATTCCGCCCACCATTATATCATTAATTACTCTTTTGTCGTATCATCCGTAATATGAAAAAACGCATATCTGATGGAAGGAGTATACGCCGTTGAATCCTCATATGACCAATATCTCATTCTGCTGTCATACGTTTGGGCATTGACAAGCGGCATATTGCTTTTATCTTTCGCGACCACGATCGTCGTATGATTAAAACGGCCGTCTCCTTCAAAATCATAGCAAATGATATCTCCGGGCATCAGTTCTTCAGCTCTTGATACTTGCACCGCGCGAAGCCCGGCCTTGGATTGGGCCAGATACATCTTCATCGAATGCGCGACCGTCCAGCTGTAGCTCCACGAGCTTGCCTTCATCCACCAGCCTGAGCCTCTGTTCGGATGCCCCCGCATCGGTGCTTTTCCGGCATGTAAACATTGGGAAATAAAATTGGTGCAATTATCGCTGAAATTTTTATAAGCGGGATTTCGTTTATTCCAAAACTTCTCCGCGTACTGCACGGCAGCCAGACGGTCGTATTGAAACGCCCGCCCGAAATCTTCCCGTTCACTCCGCTCATATTCAATTACGCTGTTCCCGTCAGAAAATCCCGCCGGTTTTTTCTTTACTTCCCGGTCTTTAATCAACAGCTGATCATAGAGAAATGCAGTCCGTTCCTCAATCTGCTCTTCTAAGTAAAGGTGTCCGTCATGCTCCTTGCACAAATATTCGAAATGAATCGTGTACATGACGCATAACGTGCCGTCGTCCTCAAGGCTGCTTTTGACAATGATGGCTTTTGCCTTCGCTTTCACGATGTCAACTTTCCGTTTTTCAAACAGCTCTTTTTTTCTCGTCAGGACCTCAAGATCGCCGGGCTGCCCATTGTGCCTCATCTCGGTTCCGTTTATTAAATAATGAAGCCGGGCCTCCGCTAAATCTTCAATAATATGCTTCAAGCGCTCCACCCACCATACTGTTTTATAAAGAAAAAACACTTGAACTCCGGCCAAGTGCTTTTTCTCTATACATATGTCAGGACCGGCCGGTTTTAGTCTTATCAGAAACCGATAACAGCTCCAGTCCCTTTTCAATTTCCCGTATGGCTTCCTCATCCTGCTCCTTTTGAAGCGCTTTTTCTAATTCCCCCGCATAATCAGGGTCACCGATTTTCCCGATGGCCCAGGCGGCCGTCCCCCTGATGACGGGACGCGGATCTTGGTGCATCAAGGCCGTTAATTCCGGAAGAGACGAGGCATCTTTAAAATGAGCCAAAGCTAAAATCGCATTCCGCTGTATCGGCTTCTTGCCGCGCCATGATCCCGATACATGTCCGAATTTTTCTTTGAATTCGCGGTTGCTTATGGTCAAAAGCGGCTTTAACAGCGGCTTTGCGATCTCCGGATCAGGCTCCATCTGCGGATGAAGATGAAAATCTTTCCCCTTATTAATCGGACAGACCGTCTGACACGTGTCACAGCCATACAGACGGTTTCCGATTTTCGTGCGGAACTCATCCGGCAAAAATCCCTTTGTCTGGGTCAGGAACGAAATACAGCGCTGGGCGTTAAGCTGTCCGGGATTGACGAGTGCGCCGGTCGGACACGCGTCTAAACATTTTGTGCACGTACCGCACATATCTTCAATCGGCAAATCCGGTTCAAAGGGCAGATTGGTGATCATTTCAGCCAGATAGACGTAAGAACCGTATTCAGGCGTGGTGATCATGCAGTTTTTGGCGCTGAAGCCGATTCCCGCCCGTTCAGCCACGGCCCTGTCGGACAATTCCCCTGTATCCACCATTGACTTTGTGCGGATATCCTCATGTTTGCTTTGGAGAAAATTCTCCAGCAGATCAAGCTTTTCGCGCAGCACGTCATGATAATCCTTCCCCCAGGAAGCTCTGCAAAAAATGCCGCGCCGCCCGTCCCTTGTGCTCCTCGGCGCATCTTTCATTTTGGAAGGATAAGCAAGGGCGATGGCGACGATCGATTTGGCTTTCGGCAGAAGCAAAGACGGAGTGACCCGTTTTTCAATATCCGGCTCTTCAAAACCGGATAAATAGCCGAGTGATTCCTGAAGAATCAGCCGGTCCCGCAGACTGTCGAACGTATCAGCCGTCGTAAACCCGATTTTGTCGACTCCGATGCTTTTGGCGTATTCGATTAATTCCTCTTTCAGTTTATGAATATTCATTTTTTGCACAGCCTCCTTTCTTTGTGATCAGGCTCCCGCACAGGTATAATAGAGTTTTATCATCCCGAAATGGAGTGAACACACTTGAACATCAGTTTAGATCCACTTATTGCTGAACGGGTGCCGGGGATCAAAGCGGCAGCCGTCTTATATGAACAGATCGAAGTCGGGCCTGCTCCGCAAATGCTGAAAGGCCGCCTCCGTTTATTTCAAGAATCTCTTTACTTTGATTATGCTGACGGCGGTATAGATGAGCAGCCTTTTGTAAAAGAGTGGGCGCGTATAATGGAACAGCTCAGTCCCGCCTTTTCAGGACAAAAAACGCCGATGGAGCTTATGCTCGGCGATATTTCCCGGGAACGATTCATTGAAAGTGTGAATTCAGCCCATGATACCATACTTTTTTTCTCCTTGAAATATTCATTGCCTATCATGGCGTATGATGCCGCAGAAATAGATGAACCAATTTCAATTACGATCGGAGAAAAAGAAAGCGTACTGTCCTTCTCCGGCCCGGACGGCGTTTTCGGCGACTTCACCGAACATATCAATACACGCCCTGTCACGCCCGGCACAAAGAAAATGCTGCAGCTGATCTTTTTCCCGCCTTCATTTCATGCCGACGCGGCGGATGAGCTGCTATCATCCTTAACAAAAATGTTTGAACAAATTCACGGAGGCACGCATACCGTCTCTTGGCTTTCATAAAAAGACACGCCTTCGTGTCTTTTTTCACATAAAAAAACGCAATACTTCGTTTATCAGAGAAACGAAACACTGCGTTAATAACGTATGTATGGAGCGGGTGATGAGAATCGAACTCACGACATCAGCTTGGAAGGCTGAGGTTTTACCACTAAACTACACCCGCATCAAAGTTCTTTTTTGTCAGTAGCGATTTGATGTTTCTAATATTACATGTATATTTTTTTTTCGTCAAGGGAATGTTAAAAAATTTGTCGAAAAAAATTCTTTTTTTGTCCACATGTTAAGTTGGGTTTACATTTTGTTAAATAACTCATACAATATGAAAAAGAAGAAAACTTGAGGTACGCCTGATGATGAAAAATAAAGTAAAAGAGCTGAGAGCCAGATTCGGCTATTCTCAGGAAACGCTCGGAAAAGAAGCCGGAGCCACCAGACAGACGATTGCAGCGATTGAAAAAGGAGATTATGTGCCTTCACTTTTATTGGCGCTTAACATCTGCCGGGCTTTCTCCCTGCCGATGGAGGAAGTTTTCTGGCTGGAGGAGGAGAAAAAATGAGTTTGAAAAGAAAAGCGTGTTTTCACCTTGCACTCTACGGATTGGCCTGCTGGACGCTTATTTCCTTAATGGAAGCGGCGCCGCGGATCGCTCAGTTTTTCCAAACGGAGGGGAGCGGTTCATTTGAGCTGAATATCACTCCGTTTCTGCTGTTTACCGTTTGTGCCGCATTGTATATCTATGCCGAAAAGAAAAAACGAAACGGCAAAAAGCACAGGCTTGTGCCCGATGAATTTGAGGAACAGGATGAAAGAGAACGAATGATGACGGCTAAAGCTTGCCGTTCCTCGTATATCGCCGTTTACTTCTCATTGCCGGCCGCAGCCGTTCTGCTTTTGTTTTATCCGCTGATTCAGCCGCATCTTCCCTTTTTTCCGATTCTTTTGATTTTCATTCTAATGATGATTCAGCATTTGGCTTATGTTTTCACTTTTCATAAGCACGGCAAAAACTCCGGTTCATGACAGATCCGGAGTTTTTTACATTACCAGCTCGCTTTTTTCACCCCGGGAATCCGGCCTTTATGGGCCAGCTCCCTGAATGCGATTCTGGACAGTTTAAATTTTCTCATATATCCGCGGGGCCGCCCCGTCACCGTACAGCGGTTATGAAGCCTGGCCGGAGCAGAATCACGCGGCAGTTTGCTCAACGCTTCCCAGTCTCCTTTTGCCTTTAATTCTCTTCGGATGTCCGCATATTGTTCAACAAGCTTCTGCCGCTTGAGCTCTTTGATCACTTTTGATTTTTTTGCCATTTCAGCACTCCTAACAAATCGTAATAATTACGTTTTGTATCATATCATCCATATGAGTATCGTGCAAGCTAAGCGCTTAAAAAGGCGGGTGAATACCCGCCTTCACTGCCGGCATTTCCCCGGAAATGAAACCGCAGAAAGCGCCCGCCGTCAATTATCCGCCTTGCGACGTCATCAGACTGTCGCTTTATTTCCTCTTGCAAAATAGTCATTGCCCATTGCTTCACCCAGTCTGCGCTCAAGCTTTTTAGTCCGTTCATTCTGAAACGGCAGAAGCGGAAACACGAGTTCAGCCAGATAATAAGCTTCTTCCAGATGCGGGTAACCTGAAAAGATAAACGACTCAATGCCGAGTGCCTGATACTCTAAAATTCGAGCAGCGACGGTCTGCGGATCACCGACAAGCGCCGTGCCCGCTCCGCCTCTGACCAGTCCGATGCCAGCCCAGAGATTCGGGCTGATCTCAAGCTTCGAGCGGTCACCGTTATGGAGATCGGCCATCCGTTTTTGTCCCGAAGAATCAGCGCGCCGGAGCGCAGCCTGCGCTTTCGCAATCGTCTCTTCGTCTAAGTGGCTGATTAACCGTTCAGCCGCTTCCCATGCCTCTTCTTCAGTCTCCCGGACAATCACGTGAAGTCTGATGCCAAAACGCATTGTCCTTCCTTCCTTGGCAGCCTGTTTTTTAACGGTTTCAATCTTTTCTTTTACCTGCTCCGGCGGCTCTCCCCATGTTAAATAGACATCTGTATGCTTCGCCGCAGCCTCAATTCCCGCCTGTGATGAACCGCCGAAATATAAGGGCGGATGCGGAGACTGTTTTGGAGGAAACAGCAGATTGCTGTTTTCCACTTTGATATGGTCCCCTTCATATGTCACCGTTTCGCCCCGCATGAGTCCGCGCCAGACGGTTAAAAATTCTTCAGTCGCCTTATAACGTTCATCGTGGCTGATAAACATGCCGTCTCCCGCCAGTTCATAAGGATCTCCGCCCGCTACGACATTTACGAGCAAACGGCCCTCTGACAGCCGATCCATTGTCGACGCCATTCTCGCGGCGACAGACGGCTGCATCAGTCCCGGACGGACCGCCACTAAAAATTTCAAGTCACTCGTTTCTCCCGCTAAAGCGGCAGCCGTCAGCCACGGGTCTTCACATGATCTCCCCGTCGGCAGCAGAACCCCCGTATACCCGAGTCTGTCTGCCGCCTGTGCCACTTGCTTAAAATAAAGATGATCCGCCGTTCTCCCTCCCGTTTGCGTCCCTAAATACCGGCCGTCACCATGCGTCGGAATAAACCAAAGAATCTCCATATGAATCTCTCCTTTTTTAATAGGTTACCCTTCATAACTGTTCCGCCATTTTAATAGTTTCCGTTCGAGCATTCTGACCAATGCATCTGTCAGCTTGCCGACAGCCGCAAAAATGATAATGCCGACAAACACCTTATTTGTCTGTGAAAATTGTCTGGCATCCATAATCATATAACCGACGCCCTCGCTCGATCCCATCAGTTCCGCCACCACGAGACCGAGCCACGCAATGCCTAGAGAGAGCCTGATGCCGAGCAGGATATTCGGCAGAGATGCCGGAAGAATTAATTTCGTCATCTGCTGATACCAATTAAATTCCAGCACCCGCGCGACGTCAAACAGCTTCGCGTCCACACTGCGGATTCCGAGAAATGTATTAATGTACACGGGGAAAAAAGCCCCCAATGCGATCAGCAGAATTTTTGATGTCTCATCAAATCCGAACCACAAAATGAACAGAGGAGTCACGGCCAAGTGCGGAACCGTTCTGAGCATTTGCAGAGACGGATCAAGATATGCTTCCGTCCGCTTTGAGAAACCGACCAGCAGCCCGAAAACAATTCCGAGGCCAGCGCCAAGCAGAAATCCGGCAGCCGCCCGGTATAAGCTGATCTCTAAATGACCCCAAAGTTCACCTGAAAGAAGAAGTTCCTGAAACGTCTGCAAGATGACGACAGGCGACGGGAGCACCGCGGCCGAGACGATGCCCAGACTTGCGATAAACTGCCATACTGCGATGACCGCAGCCGGGAGTACAACCCCCTTCATCCATTGGTATGAATACTTCCGGGATCTTGCCAGAGCTTTCTTTTCTGATTGGCTTATTGCGCCGGCAGCCGTTGATGCTTCTGCTTTCATTACTTGCCATCCCCCGTTTCAAGCGCTTTTTTAATAAATGAATTGTCAACAACGTCGTTTACATGAATTTTCTTATGAATCGCTTTTGTTTGATATTGAAAATCAGCGGTTTCCTGCTGGGCTTTGACAATATCATCATTGATCGGTTCATTGAGAGGCTCAGTATTGTTAAGCACGTTTCTGACGACTTTCGGATCAAGATGTTTGATTTTCGCATATAAGGAGACAGCTTCATCTTTGTGTTCCTTTTGCCATGTAACTGCTTTATTGAACACTTTCAGAAAACGGACCACCTCATCCGGGTGTTCTTTGGAAAATCCCGTTCTGACTAACGTGAAACCGGGAGAATATAAATCTGTGCTTTCTCCGTTCGCCAATATTTCCGCCCCGTGCTGCAGCGTTTCAATCGACAAATACGGCTCCCAAATGGACCATGCGTCAACTGATTTGTTTTCAAAAGCGGAAACCGCCTCATCAGGCTGAAGCTGGATGATGGTGACGTCATCGGCGGAAAGACCCGCTTTATCTAAAGCTTTATAGAGAAAATCAAAGCCGCTGCTGCCTTTGGCTACGGCGATTTTTTTACCTTTCAATTCTTTCAGGCTCTGAATCCCGCTGCCCTTGTTTACGAGAATGCCGTTTGCCTTTAACCCGTCCTGAGACAGCCCGATCTCTTTAAAATCAATTCCTGCCGCCTGACCGGAAATGACCGGTGAATTGCCGACCTGGGAAAAATCAAGCTTATCGGCGGCAAGACCTTCAAATTGCGGAGGACCGCTTTGGAATTCGACCCATTTTACTTTTATTCCGTCTTTTTTGAAGGCCTCTTCAAACCAGCCTTTTTCCTTGGCAATGAGAAGCGGGCTTAAACTCTGCTGGATGCCGATCCGGATTTCTTTCACCGTTTTCCCGCTCCCTCCTGTCCCGTCTGCACTGCATCCGGCTGATATCATGACTGCTGCGGCTAAAAGAATGATGATTTTTTTCACTTCGCTTCGTCCCTTCTATATCCCGGACCCATCCGCAAACCGGAGATCTTCCGTTTTCTCAAACTCAGAAAGCACCTTCTGCCGGACGGCCTGAAAATCCGCTGACGTCCGATTGCGCGGATGCGGAAGCTGAATCGGCATCAGGCTGTGCAGCCGGCCGGGCTTTGCCCTGAGAATCGCCAGCTTATCGCCTAAATAGACGGATTCATCAATATCATGGGTGACCAGAATCATCGTCGTTTTTTTCTCGCGCCATATATCAAGCAGCACATCCTGCAAATGTTTTCTCGTAAAAGCGTCAAGCGCCCCGAACGGTTCATCTAAAAGCAGCACCTCCGGCTCACGTAAAAGAGCTCTGGCGATGGCAACCCGCTGCGACATGCCGCCGGATAATTCGCGCGGATAAGCGTTCTCCGCTCCCTGCAGCCTGACAACCTCAATCAGATCATCCACTTTTTTCCGAACGGCCGGGTCGTTCATATTGAGATCGGCAGCGATGTTTTGTTTTACCGTCAGCCAGGGAAACAGCCGGTGCTCCTGAAAGATAAATCCCTGCCGGATGCCCGGTCCCGACACATTGCGGCCGTTTATTGTGACAAAGCCTTTATAATCGGTATCAAGACCGGCAATCAATTTTAAAAGCGTGCTTTTGCCGCATCCGCTCGGCCCGATGACAGTCAAAAATTCTCCCGATGCAATTGACAGCTCAATATCATTCAGCACCGGCGTTTTCCCGCCTTCATGCTCAAAAGCTTTTTCTTGTATGCTGATGGTTACAGCCATCTGTCTTCCCCCTCTCTTTTTGCCGCGTGCGATCGAAAAACAAAAAGGCCCCCATCTCCGATTGCTTGCAGCAGAGATGGGAGCCTTCGGCGGTCCGATCGGCAACCCGTTTGTTTTTAAATTTGAATATCATGTTAATTCAAATTATTCCGACTTGTCAACTGTTTTTTATAAGGATTAAAATACGCCCTCCGGCATAACCCTGCCAGAGAGCGCATCGGCTGTATCACGTATTCACTTCCTTTTCTTGGCGGGCGATTTTCAATAATGTCCGCGCGTTGTTGCCGAAAATGTTTTCTATATCTTCTTCCCGCATATTGATTTCCCGGCAGGTCCTCACTTGCTCCTGAAGATATCTGTATACATATCCTCTCGGAAATCCGTTCGAATCCGTCCCGAAGATGATCCGTTCAGCACCGATTAATTCAGATGTCTTTCGAAACAGAATTTCCAAATCAAGCGGGTACGGCATCCACCTCATCCACTGATTTGAGCCGGACGTGTCAATATACACATTCGGGCAGCTCCAGCACAGCTGCAGCAGTTCCTGATAATATCCGGCGCCGAAATGCGGAATGATGAACGGTATATCAGCATACTCTCTCGCGACACGATAGATGGAGAGCGGGTTGATGTTGCGATGGCTGACAATGCCCCCCGCTCTTCCTAAAAGCCCAAAGTGAATTAATACAGGCAGCCTTTTGTCAGCTAAATAAGTCCACAGCTTTTTCAGCGACGGATCATGAAAATCGATGTCTGTCAGCGGCCCGAACAGTTTATATCCTTTCAGACCGAGCTCTTCTACCGCTCTTTTCAGCTCTTCATACGCATCCTCCCGCTCCAAAGGATGATATGCAAATCCGGTAAATCTCGCGGGATTGGCTTGAATAAACGCCGCCATCCGGTCATTGCTCTCTGCTGTTAAAAAATTCAGCACGTCAATGCCATACTTATCTAATTCATTCTCCCATCTTGTCATCAAAGCGATTTCGCCCTCATCGCCATCAACATC
This sequence comes from Bacillus sp. ChL18, assembly GCF_026241425.1. NCBI lineage: Bacteria > Bacillati > Bacillota > Bacilli > Caryophanales > Bacillaceae > Bacillus > Bacillus sp. ChL18. Next base: position 2,175,033 of record NZ_JAPHWE010000001.1, read on the forward strand.
ATGCGGATCAGGAAAGTCCCAAGTCAGATTCATTCTTTCTGACCGCTCCCGGTTATAATCGGAAAATGTCTTATCGTTTTTGCCGAAATAAAGGCTGTACGGCAGATGACCGTGAATATCGACAGGTTTAAAATGCTGTCGGAAAAGCATACAATCGCCGCCTCCCTTACCGCCTGACAATAAAAAAGGCCCTTATCCAGTGAAGAATAAGAGCCTCTTGTGTCCAAGTCAGCGGTTTCTATTTTTTCTCATCTTAAACCTATTATTCCCGTCAGTCAAGTAGGCTTTCAAAACCAAACTCTTTTTTCGATAATAAAAATAATTATTTTATAATCATTATAAAATAATATTGACTTTTTACTGATAGGTGATATTATGTTTTTATAAATCTAAAGAGGTGATCACATGAGTTCAAATAAATTGACAACCAGCTGGGGCGCTCCTGTCGGAGATAACCAAAACTCAATGACGGCCGGCGATCGCGGTCCTGCTTTAATACAAGACGTCCATCTGCTTGAGAAATTGGCGCACTTTAACAGAGAACGCGTTCCCGAGCGTGTCGTTCACGCAAAAGGCGCGGGCGCACACGGTTATTTTGAAGTCACAAATGACGTTACAAAATATACGAAAGCCGCATTTCTGTCAGAAGTCGGTAAACGCACGCCGCTCTTCATCCGTTTCTCAACCGTTGCGGGCGAACTGGGCTCTAGTGACACAGTGCGCGACCCGCGCGGATTTGCCGTTAAGTTTTATACAGAAGAAGGAAACTACGACATCGTCGGAAACAATACACCCGTGTTCTTCATCCGCGATGCCATCAAGTTCCCTGACTTTATCCATACACAAAAAAGAGATCCGAGAACACATCTGAAAAATCCGACGGCCGTTTGGGATTTCTGGTCTCTGTCGCCGGAATCCCTGCACCAGGTAACCATTCTGATGTCAGACCGGGGCATTCCGGCGACTCTTCGCCATATGCACGGATTCGGAAGCCATACATTTAAATGGACAAATGATAAAGGCGAAGGCGTCTGGATTAAATATCACTTTAAAACAGAGCAAGGCGTGAAAAACCTTGATGTAAATACAGCCGCAAAAATCGCGGGCGAAAATCCCGATTACCATACGGAAGATTTGTTCAATGCGATTGAAAACGGCGATTTCCCCGCATGGAAATTATATGTTCAAATTATGCCGTTAGAAGACGCAAACACATATCGCTTTGATCCATTTGACGTCACAAAAGTATGGTCTCAAAAAGACTATCCGCTCATTGAAGTCGGCCGCATGGTTCTGAACCGCAATCCGGAAAATTACTTTGCGGAAGTAGAACAGGCGACGTTCTCTCCCGGCACATTAGTCCCCGGCGTCGACGTCTCACCTGACAAAATGCTTCAAGGCCGGTTGTTCGCATACCATGACGCGCATCGCTACCGTGTCGGCGCGAACCATCAGGCGCTGCCGATCAACCGTTCCCGCAATGAAGTGAAAAACTATCAGCGTGACGGACAAATGCGTTTTGATGATAACGGCGGCCGCTCCGTCTATTACGAGCCTAACAGCTTCGGCGGCCCGAAAGAGTCACCTGAAGATAAACAGGCGGCATATCCTGTATCAGGTTTCGCTGACAGTGTAAGCTATAATCATCATGATCATTACACACAAGCCGGCGACCTGTACCGCCTGATGAGCGAGGAAGAGCGCGCGCGCCTTGTCGCCAATATCGTCAGTGCGATGAAACCTGTGGAAAAAGAAGAAATTAAGCTGCGCCAGATCGGCCACTTCTACAAGGCTGATCCTGAGTACGGCAGACGCGTTGCCGAAGGACTCGGACTGCCATCACCAAAATAACATCAAAAAACCTGCCGGTCTGCCCGGCAGGTTTTTCCTGTTTATTATCAATAAAACCGTTTTTTTCTCAATTACACGAAGTGGCATGCCGCAAAATGATGAAGCCCTTTTTCTGACAGCGCCGGACTTTTCTCAGCACATATCTTCTTGGCTGCCGGGCATCTCGTTCGGAATTTACAGCCTGAAGGCGGATCAGAGGGGCTCGGTATATCACCCTTTAAAATTATCCGCTCCCTTTTCGCTCCGGGATCAGGAACAGGCACGGCTGATAACAGCGCTTTCGTATAAGGGTGAAGCGGCCGTGAAAAGAGCTCCTCTTTTGACGCGTATTCCACAATCGTCCCTAAATACATAACGGCGACCTTCGTACATAAGTGCTCCACCACGCTTAAATCATGAGAAATGAACAAATATGACAGCCCGTGCTGTTTTTGAAGGCTGCTGAACAAATTGATCATCTGCGCCTGGATGGAGACATCTAACGCCGCCACGGGTTCATCCATAATGATAAATTGCGGCTTGAGCGCCATCGCTCTTGCAATCACGATCCGCTGCCGCTGCCCTCCGGAAAATTCATGCGGATATCGATCGATAAAGTTTGCGGAAAGTCCACAAGCTTCAAGAACTTCCGCCGCTTTATCACGCACGTTCCGCTTCACCGCCAATTGATGCTCGATCATCGCTTCACCGATGGCTTCTCCGATCCGGCGCCGGGGATTTAAAGAACTGAACGGATCTTGAAAGATGAGCTGCGCTTCTGATCTGAAAGTTTTGAGCTCGCGCCGGCTCATCCGAAACACATCACGCCCCTGAAAAAACACCTCTCCCTCTGTTTTTTCATGAAGCCTCAAAATAGTTTTGCCGATTGATGACTTTCCGCTGCCCGATTCTCCCGCTAAGCCGAACACTTCTCCCTTTCCTATCGTAAAACTGACACCGTCAACTGCTTTTACGGGATTTTTGCGGGTCTTTCTCATCCCCCCATGCTCCTCGTAATATTTTTTCAGCCCCTTGACCTCCAGCAACACATCACTCATCTGCTTTCTCCTCTCTGTAAAGCCAGCACGCCGCCTGATGCCCCTTCCCGAATTCAGTAAAATGCGGGCTCGATTTCCGGCATATTTCCGTGCTGTGTTCACATCGCTCCGCAAAATAACAAGACGATCCCGACAGGTCCGCAAGCTCGGGGACCTGCCCCGGAATGGTGTACAGCATCTCCCTTCTTTGACCGATAACCGGCTTGGCCGCGAGCAGCCCTTTCGTATACGGATGCTTCGGATCAGAAAACAGCTTTGCAACCGGTCCTTCCTCCACAATTTTTCCCGCATACATGACAATCACATAATCAGCCATTTCAGCAACCACGCCAAGGTCATGAGTAATGAATAAAATAGACGTGCGAAATTGCTTTTTCATATCCCGCAATAAATCCAATATCTGCGCCTGAATGGTTACGTCAAGCGCTGTCGTCGGCTCGTCGGCAATGATCAATTTCGGTTCGCAGCTTAGCGCGACAGCCGTCATGATGCGCTGCAGCATGCCGCCGCTCAGCTCATGAGGATATCGGTGCATAACCTGCTCGGCATGCGGGATCTCCACTAACGTGATCAGTTCAACGGCCTTCCGCCATGCTTCTTTCTTACTCAACAACAAATGTTCGCGAATCGGTTCGGTCAGCTGCTCACCGATTGTAAACACCGGATTCAAAGATGTCATCGGTTCCTGAAATATCATCCCGATTTCGCTGCCGCGGATTTTCTGCATGTCTTTTGGTTTCAATTCCAACAGGTTCCGTCCGGAAAAATGCACCGCTCCCCGTTCGATTCTCCCCGTCTCGGGAAGAAGCTGCATAATGGACAATGACGCCATGCTTTTCCCGCAGCCGGACTCCCCTACAATACAAACCGTTTCCTCCTCATGTATCGTAAAGCTGACATCGTCCACGGCCTTTACCGCCCCCTCCTCTGTATAAAAAGCTGTTTCCAAATGCCTCACTTCTAAAAGCGGTTTTTTCATTTCATTTTCACCTGCCGTTTTACCTTAGGATCAAAAGCGTCTCTTAAACCGTCTCCAAGCAGATGAATCGCCACAACGGTCAGAAAAATGGCCGTTCCCGGCGGAATCCACAGCCACGGGCGGAGTGTAAAATCCATAAAATGATTCGCCGCTTCCATCATGTTTCCCCAAGAAGGTGTCGGCGGAGCAACGCCAAGCCCGAGAAAACTCAGCGCCGATTCACTCAGCATCGCTCCCGCCACATGCAAAGTCGCCGCTACCAGTAATAACGGCAATGTATTGGGAAGCAAATGATAGAGGATTTTCCGTTTATCACTAAGCCCCAAAACTTCCGCGGCCATCATAAACGGCTGCTCCTTCAGCGACAAAATCTGTCCGCGTACAAGCCGCGCCAAACCGGGCCATCCGATCAGGCTTAACATCATCATAATCAGGTACATTCTGTATTCAGAAGGCACTTTCCACTCCGACATCACCGCAGCCAAAATCAAAAGCAGCGGCAGGCCCGGGATGGACATGAGCATATCAGCGATGCGCATAATGATCATATCAGCGGCTCCCCGATAAAATCCGGCCGCAGCCCCGAGTAAAGAACCGATGACAAGCGACAGCACCATTGAAGCAAGCCCCACAGTCAGAGAAATCTGCCCCGCCAGCATCAGCCTCGTCAGCACATCTCTCCCGTACTGGTCGGTTCCCAGCCAATGATGGATTCCCGGCTGCTGATTGGCATTTGAAATATCCGTCCGATCTGTTATGTACGGAGAAAAAGACGGCCCGATAAAGCACAATAAAAACATAAAACATAAGAAAAGAAGACTGATGACCGTCAGCTTATGCTGCAGCAGGCGGCGGTACGTCTGCTTCCAAAGAGAAGGCGGCAACTCTTTTTGTTTTTTCATTCCAAACACCCCCTATTTCAGCCTGACCCGCGGATCAACCGCGGCATAAGCGATATCCGCCAAGAAGTTCCCCGCAATCGTTAAACAAGACAAAAACAAGGTAAACGCCATCAAAACCGGATAATCACGATAATGCACAGATTCCAGCTGAATACGTCCGACACCCGGCCACCCGAAAATCTGTTCAATAATGATGGCTCCGGAAAACAGTCCCGGCAGTTCAAAAGCAAGCAGGGTGATGGCCGGAATGAGCGCGTTTTTCAACGCATGTTTCCAGATGACGGTGCGCTCTTTCAATCCCTTTGCTCTCGCCGTTCTGATATAATCCTGTCTGATCACGTCCAGCATGCCGGAGCGGAAATACCTTGTCAGCGAGCCGATGCCGAGCATAGATAAAATCACGACCGGAAGAATCATATGTCTGGCGGCTTCAAGCACGTACGAAAAACCTGTACTCGTGCTTCCGGTATCAATCATCCCGCCGACGGGCAATACTTTCAAATCCACCCCAAACCACTTAATAAACAGAAGGCTGATAAAAAAAGACGGGAACGCCATGGAAGCAAAAACAAGAAACGTCACGATCCCGTCAAACCATGAGTATTTCCTGACAGCGGATATGACACCCGTTATCATCGCGGCTGACCATGTGACAAGCAACGCCAAAATCGCGACAAAAAACGAATTCCAGACATATTTCCGAAGCAGTGACAGGACGTTCTCCTGATATTTCAAAGAAAACCCAAAATCTCCGCTGAGCACATTTCCGAGCCACGTCACATAACGCTTCCAAATCGGCTGATCCAGCCCGTAAAGCGCTTTTAACTCCTTCGCTCTTTCCGGAGTCAGATTGACATTGGAATCAATATAGTCGCCCGGCAGCATGGCGAATAAGAAAAAAATAATAAATGACGTACCGAATAAGATCACAAGCATTTGAATGAATCGTTCTGCGGCATACCGTTTCATAAAAAGCCCCTCCTTTCCGCTTAAAGGGCAAAATCCCCAGGATGCACCGGGTATTTTGCCCAACCGTTCTATTGAATTGAGACATTTGAGAGACTTGAACTGATTCCAGAATAATTGTCAGGCTCAAGCCCTTTTATTTTTCCGCTGACCGCCCTTGCGCTCTGACGGTAATGAATCAGAATGTAAGGCGGGTTTTCCCCGAGCTCCCGGTACAGCTGGTGATAAATCTCTTTTCTTTTGCTGATATCAAGCGTGCCGGCTCCTTTCTCTATCAGCCGGTCCGCTTTCGGATTGGAATATCCCGTTACATTATTGGGATGGCCGGAAGCCAGCTTTTCCACCGTGTCATTCGGATCAAGAATCTGCGAGGTGGAAACGGCGGCAAGGTCATATTGTTTGTCATTTATTTTCGCTACTTCCGTATTAAAATCCATCACTTCCGGTTTTAATGCGATTCCGATGTCCGCGTAATTTTCTTTCGCGATCGGGATGAAATCATCATCCGCTTTAGACGTGTAATAGCTGATTTCAAGCTTTTTGCCGTTTTTTTCACGTACACCGTCTTTATCCGTTTTCCAGCCCGCTTCATCGAGAAGCTTTTTGGCTTTTTCAGGGTTAAACGCGTACCGATTGACACCTTTGTCATCATAAGCCCACGAAACCGGAGACACCGGCACATTCGCGACTTCTCCGTAGCGTTTAAAGCGGACATCGACGATTTTTTGACGGTCAAGTCCGTAAATAAGCGCCTGGGACACTTTCTTATCTTGAAAAGGAGGACGCTTGTGATTGACGTACACAAGCCCGTAATCATTCACGACAGATACGCTTATATTGGCAAAACCGAGACTTTGTAAATGCTGAACCGTATCATCATCAGGTGAGAAAGAAGCGTAATCAAGGTCACCCGTTTCAAACAGCTGAAGGGAAGTTGACGGATCGATAATTTTATAAATCAGCTTTTCGGTTTTTGGTTTTCCTGCATAATAGTGTTCATTAGCCTGATAGCGTATTTCCTGTCCCGGAAGGTATTCTGTAAATTGATAAGGTCCCGCTCCGAGCGGTTTGGCATAAAGCTCTTTTAAATAATCCAGTTTGCCGAATTGATAATTCTTTCCGTAGTAGGCTTCTGACAGCACCTGCCCGCCTAAAAGAAGCAGCGACTTCGCACTGACTTTCTCAGTCGTGATTTGAATGGTTCTGTCATCAAGGACGCGAATGCCCTCTATCGTCTTTGCCTTTCCTTCCTTGTAAGCCTTACCGCCTTTAATATAGGCCGTGGTGATATCTTCATAGCCCGCGTATGCAGGATCATGCAGCAGTGTTAAAGTGAATGCGGCATCCTTTGCGGTCAGCGGTGAACCGTCGCTGAAAACGAGATTTTTTCTTAAACGGAACGTGTATGTAAGCTGATCTTTGGAAATTTTCCAGCTTTCCGCAAGAGCCGGGGCAGGCTTCCCCGTTTTATCCAGTTTGACTAACGGTTCAAAAATAGGATCTGTCGCATTTCCGTCCCAGCCGTTTTCATAAAAGTAGGGCAGAAACACGCCGCCCGGCGCGGAAATCCCAGCAACAAAAGTGTCAGTTCTGGCTTTCGATTTAGCGGGAATCGCCGCCGGATGAGAAGCTTTAAACTCCTTTGTCTTGACATGAGCGATACGTGTTTCTTCCTTTTTATCCGCCGCAGATGACGGTTCTTCTCCGGCACTCCCTAACGCGCATCCTGATAACATGATGGATACCGACAGCGCGAGTACCGTTGTTTTTATCCTCCATTTTCTCCCCTTCATCTTTATCGAACCCCCGCATGCTTTTCATCTATCTTTATATAAATCTGCTCCATCTGTTCCTCATTTCTCATAATCTCCCGTTTGTTTTTCTCTACAAGCAGTTCGAAATTCAATGTGCGTTTTCTGTACTTTTTTCGTTTTTTGCTCTTTTTGCGCACATGTGATACCTTTTTCAACGCCACTTTTCATCCCTCCGCTTTTCATTTCATTCAATGACTTTCACGCAAAAAAGGCCCTTATCTGTTTAAAAGATAAGAGCCTTCGGTGATCCGATCAGCCATCGTTTGGAAATATGTAATGATTATGTTAATTCATATAATCCCTACCTGTCAACTATAATTTAAAATATCGTTTCCTTCCGGGGGTTTTCCTCATACACTCTCTCATTTTTCCGCATATGCTAGAAAACATAGCAGATTACAAGTGAAAGTGAGTGAGAATGTGGAAAAGACAACATTAACCGGTCGCATCGTCAAAAAAGATGACCCGGACTATAATGCTGCAAGAACCAATATCAATTTAAGCCTGCAAAGATATCCAGACATCATTGTGTTTTGTCAAAATAAACATGACGCCCTCAATGCGCTGAGATGGGCGCGTGAGAACAATGTGCCTTTCCGTATCAGAGGCGGAAGACACAGCTACGAAAATTTTTCCCTGTTAAATAACGGACTAGTCATTGATCTCAGTGAAATGAAGAAAATAAGAGTAAATGAGGATACGCGGCTGGTCTCGATTGAAGCGGGAGCCGAATTGGGAGAAGTCTACCGGACACTCTGGCGGTACGGCTTGACCCTTCCTGCGGGAACCATTGCGAATGTGGGAATCACGGGGCTGACGCTCGGAGGAGGAATCGGATATTTAACAAGGACAGCCGGACTTACTTGCGATCGTCTCCTCCAGCTCGAAATGATCATAGCGGACGAAAAAGCGGGTGCTGACTTGATCACAGTCAACCGCTCAAAGCACTCTGATCTATTTTGGGCGTCTCAGGGCGGAGGGGGAGGCAACTTCGGCATTGTCACATCCATGATGTTTAAAGCCGTGCCGATCTCGTGCGTGTCTGTTTTTTCTGTCACTTGGGGCTGGGATGATTTTGAGGAAGTATTTAACACATGGCAGCGCTGGGCTCCATTTACAGACAACCGGCTTACCTCATCCATTCAGTTTTGGCCTAAGGAAGTAAACCGCATAGAAGCGCTCGGTCAATTTACCGGGACAAAGGATGAGCTGAAAGAACTGCTGGCTCCGTTAATGAAAGCGGGAAAACCGACAAGCGGCATGGTCAAGACAGTGCCATTTATTAAAGCGGCAGCCTTTTTTAACAGCCCGGGAGGCAATCAGTCGCAAAAGATGAAGCGGTCAGGATCCTTTATTGAAAAACCATTATCTTCACGCGCGATTTCCACTTTAAAGCGCTATTTAGAGCACGCTCCGAACGAAAACGCCAGTGTCTGGCAGCAGTCTCTCGGCGGGGCGGCCGGACGGATCGCTCCGGACCAAACGGCATTCTACTATCGCAACGCAATCATTGCCCAAGAATATATTACAACTTGGACATCTGCTGAAGAAGAAAGACAAAATGTCCGCTGGATCGAAGGACTGAGAACGTCCCTATCAAGAGAAACGATGGGAGATTACGTGAATTGGCCTGATAGAGAAATCAGAAACTGGCTGCAAACGTATTACGGAGAAAATGTTCACCGCCTCCGTCAAGTCAAAACGAAATATGATCCGGAAAATATATTCCGATTTGAGCAGAGCATTCCGCCGCTTCGCCGTTCACCGTTTTTCTAAAAAAGATGAAGATGGGCAAACTCCATCTTCATCTTTTCTTTTATTGATATAAGCGGCTTCCCTTCTCTGCAAACTCTTTTGCTTTTTCTTTCAGCCCTTCATTGACGGCCTCGTCTTCAGTAAGTCCGTTTTCCTTCGCATAATCACGAATATCCTGAGAAATTCTCATACTGCAGAACTTCGGACCGCACATCGAACAGAAGTGAGCCGTTTTTGCGCCTTCAGCCGGCAGCGTTTCATCATGATATTCCATTGCTCTTTCAGGATCAAGCGACAAATGAAATTGATCACGCCACCGGAATTCAAACCGCGCCTTAGACAGAGCATCGTCACGGATCTGTGCACCCGGATGCCCTTTAGCAAGGTCTGCGGCATGTGCCGCGATTTTGTACGTAATGACGCCTTCTCTTACATCATCACGATTCGGCAGCCCCAAATGCTCCTTCGGCGTGACATAGCAAAGCATCGCCGTCCCGTACCAGCCGATCATCGCCGCGCCGATTGCTGAAGTAATGTGGTCATAACCCGGAGCGATATCCGTCGTTAATGGCCCAAGCGTGTAAAAAGGCGCCTCTTTACAAATTTCCAGCTGCTTGTCCATGTTTTCCTTAATTTTATGCATCGGCACATGACCCGGTCCTTCGATCATCACTTGCACATCGTGCTTCCACGCAATCTCCGTCAATTCTCCGAGAGTCTCCAATTCCGCAAACTGCGCTTCATCATTGGCATCCGCAATCGAACCGGGGCGAAGCCCGTCACCAAGTGAAAAAGCGATATCATAGGTCTTCATGATTTCACAAATTTCTTCAAAATGCGTGTACAGAAAGCTTTCCTGATGATGAGCGAGGCACCATTGCGCCATAATCGCCCCGCCGCGGGAAACGATTCCCGTCGTGCGTTTGGCCGTTAACGGGACGTAACGAAGCAGTACCCCGGCATGGATGGTGAAATAATCCACGCCCTGCTCCGCCTGCTCAATCAATGTGTCACGATAAATGTCCCACGTTAAATCCTCGGCAATGCCATTAACTTTTTCAAGCGCCTGATAAATCGGCACCGTCCCCACAGGCACGGGGCAGTTGCGGATAATCCATTCACGCGTCGTATGAATGTCTTTTCCCGTGGATAAGTCCATCATCGTATCGGCGCCCCAGCGAATCGCCCACGTCATTTTTTCGACTTCTTCTTCGATAGAAGATGTAACAGCCGAGTTGCCGATATTGGCATTGATTTTCACATGAAAATTCCGGCCGATAATCATCGGCTCGCTTTCCGGGTGATTGACGTTAGAAGGAATAATCGCCCGTCCGCTCGCCACCTCTTCCCTGACAAATTCGGGAGACACATGCTCGCGTATTGCGATAAACTCCATTTCCGGCGTAATGATGCCTTTTCTCGCATAATGCAATTGTGTTACATTTTTCCCCGGCTTGGCCCGAAGCGGTTTCCGCTGTAGGCCGGGGTATTCGGCAGCATGATCTTCTTTTTTATAACCGTTGTCTTCAGGCTTCACGGTCCGTCCGTTATATTCTTCTACATCGCCGCGCCCGGTAATCCACTTTGTGCGGAGCGCCCCCAGCCCTTTAAGAATATCAATCTGTACATCCGGGTCTGTATACGGCCCGCTCGTATCATAAACACGGACCGGCGCATTCTCCTCTTCCCCGAATGCCCCCGTAGTCGCACTCAGGCTGATTTCCCGCATCGGCACTCGTATATCGGGCGAAGAACCTTCTGCATAAACCTTTTTACTGCCGGAAAAACTCGACATAATGGAAATGTTCGCTTGCTGTACTGATTGATTTTGCATACAAATCTCTCCTTTATCATTTGAATAACAGAACCAAGCTCAGCACCAGCACAAAAAAACCGGGTTCAAAGAAGAACCCGGTTTTGCAGTCAGAAAGAAACTATTATTGTTGTCCTCAACAATAATAAAACCTCTACTTCCCCACGCTGGTACGAACCAGATCAGGTCCAAAGGGTTAAGAAGCCGCCGCTTCTCTCTCAGCCCGCTCAGACGGGCACCCCCAGTAACTATTGATTTCGCTCTCATCGTAACACAAGTTGTGTACAAAAAAAAGCATATTATCAAAATTCAGATAACGGTACAGTCATAAGCTCTGTTTCCCGAACGCCTTCTTCGGTATTAAAAACCCGATAACCCTTTGCGGTTTCCCGGGAAGAGACAGCCCGGAACAGCTGACCGTCTTTATAATGAAGCGCAGCGCCGTCATCAGCGGCATAGCCCTCCCTGAGTTTCTTTTCTGAAATCAGACGGTGATACACCGGCCGGCGCTCCGCTTCTCCGTCATAGTGCGGACAAAAGCTGCCCGGCAAAAATCCTAAAGCTCTTAACTCTCTCAAATCTCCAGCTGAATCCGTCAACCCTTCTTCATACCAGCAAATCGCCCCGGCGCTGAGACCCGCCAACATGATGCCGTTTTCCCAAGCCTCACGAAGAATAAGGTCAAGCCCCCACTCTTTCCATAAGACAAGCATATTGCGCGTATTTCCGCCTCCGACATATATAATATCTTTCTTCATGAGAAAGGATCTGAGATCAGAACCCGGCGGTTTAAACAACGACAAGTGATCCGGCTCACACCGCAGCTTTTGAAAGGCCTGATAAAACCTGCCGATATAATTCTCCGAATCTCCGCTTGCCGTCGGCAAAAAACAAACTTTCGGCGTTGACCGCGCCGACTGCTCTAAAATATACTGATCCAGCACAAGATGATCCGGCTCCATGGAAAACCCTCCGCCGCCCATTGCAATAATCTGCTTCAATGTCATCACCTCTTTTTTCCTCTAGTATAACAGCTCATAAAAAGGCGTTATCCCAATTTCGGATAACGCCTTCAAAAAGTATTTGTTATCTGAAAAATGAAAACGCACCGTATAACACAACGGAGATCCCCGCGGCGATAAGCGCCGGAACAAGCTTCGAACGGGCATACTTCACAACATCGATCCCCAACACCGTACAGGTTGTCACCGTATTATCACTGAGAGGAGAAGCAAACGCTCCAAATGTTCCGCTCGCAAACACGGCCCCGATCGCTAATAATAAGCTGGTATGTGACTGAACCGCCAGCGTTACGCCGAGCGGCATTAAAAGCCCCCAAGTCCCCCAGGATGACCCGATAAAATAGGATATAACAGCCCCCAGTATAAAAAGAGACGGCGCAATAAACATCTGAGGGATCCATGACGTTAAATGAGAAGTAACATATTTCGAGAATCCCAGGTCTTCAGATACTGCTGTTACGGCCCAAATCAGCGATAACATAATAATAACGTTGACCAATTCGTTTCCGCCCTTAATAAAATGGGTAACAAGCTCGCCTGCATGAAAACGCTGAAACATAAAAAGAGCAAATGCTGCAATAACCGCTGCCAATAATGCGGTTAACATGACGCCAAGCATATCGCTTTTGATAAAAGCATTCAAAAACCCTTGTGCTTTTGAATGGCCGTCCCACCAGCTGAGAAAGAGTGTTAATAGCAAAAACAGCCCGATCGGAATGATTAAATTCCACGGCCGAATCGGTGTTTCCTTAATATAAGCACGGTGCGCCGAATCCAGCTCCTCCTGCTGGTCAGCATGCTCATCACTTTCGAACATTCCCGTATGTTCACCGTGAATATCTGAGATCGTCCCTGTTTCCATGTTGAATGAACCTGATCCTTTTGAAAGCAACACACCGCTGTTCCGCGGAATCGGTTCCGTATTTTTGTTATGTTTGCGAGCAGAAGTTTGTCCGCTCTTTTCTGTTTTTTCTAAGCTTTCATCCGCTTTTTGTTTCTTAAAAAAGCAGTAATAAATTCCGACTACTATAATCACAATGGAGAAAAAATTGAAGGGAATACTTTTCACATACACCGTGTAAGCCGGCTGATCTATTCCTGACGTTTTGAGGGCCTGTCCGATAATAGAAACCATGTAGCCGACAAATGCCGTTGCTATCGGAATCAAGGCAATGACAGGGTTTGCCGTAAACTCAATGGCATACGCAATTTTCTGTTTCGACAGGTCCAGACGCTTGCTTAAAGCTTTCATGATCGGTGCAATTGTGACGATGCGAAAGTCCGGTTCACTGAACGTGCCAAATGTCGACAGCCATGCAAGCAGCATCGCACCTTTTTTGGTTTTAACTTTTTTACTGATCAAATGGACGAATCCTTTTATCCCGCCGGTCAGCTTTATAATCCCTACAAGGCCGGCAAATGAATATAGAAACACAATGATTCTAATATTATTGGTGACGACAATGTTGCTGATTACATATTGAACCATATGTTCAATCCCGCCAAGCAAGCTGGGATGCAAAAGATAGCTTCCGACCAGCAAACCGACAAACAGACCGGACTGCACTTGCTTTGTAATGATTGAAATGGGAATGACCAGAATAAATGGGATAAGACAAACCCAAGTCCCTTCCATAAAAAACACCTCTTTCAAAGAACTTGTTGTTAGTATCTTTGAATAAAGCGGATTTATACAATCTGCACGCGTATCATGTTTTCACAAGCTTTGGAGGATATTTTCATACAACAAAAAAGGCTTCTACATATTGTAGAAGCCTTTGTATACCGGTGGCCGGGGTCGAACCGGCACTCCAGAAGGAACACGATTTTGAGTCGTGCGCGTCTGCCAATTCCGCCACACCGGCATGTAATGCGTCGTGTTCAACCGACGTATATAAATATAACATGTATTTCATAAAACGTCAACGGTTTTAGCAAAGTTTTTTAAATGGTAATGCAGTATATACGATACAAGCAAGAAACTTATATTGATAGTCATTACGTTTTTATTATATAAAAAAAGTGATCTGCAATATGCAAATCACTCTCATATATGTTTTATAATATGAAAACTGATGACCAATTTAACATAGTTCGTTCAAAGTTAAATTGGTGCCGAGGGCCGGACTTGAACCGGCACGGTAGTCACCTACCGCAGGATTTTAAGTCCTGTGTGTCTGCCAATTCCACCACCCCGGCAATAGAAAGGCGACACCCGGATTCGAACCGGGGATAAAGGTTTTGCAGACCTCTGCCTTACCACTTGGCTATGCCGCCGTAATTTGGAGCGGAAGACGGGATTCGAACCCGCGACCCCCACCTTGGCAAGGTGATGTTCTACCACTGAACTACTTCCGCAACATGTAAAAGAACTTAATACATCTTATGCTGTTGTTTTAAAAAAATGCAACTGGGCTAGCTGGATTCGAACCAACGCATGACGGAGTCAAAGTCCGTTGCCTTACCGCTTGGCTATAGCCCAATGATAAAATGGGGCGATTGATGGGAATCGAACCCACGAGTGCCAGAGCCACAATCTGGTGCGTTAACCACTTCGCCACAACCGCCATAATCTGAAGATGAATAAATAAAATAGTGGCAGGGGCAGTAGGAATCGAACCCACACCGGAGGTTTTGGAGACCTCTGTTCTACCGTTAAACTATGCCCCTATTTATAAAATGGTGGAGGGGGGCAGATTCGAACTGCCGAACCCTGAGGGAGCGGATTTACAGTCCGCCGCGTTTAGCCACTTCGCTACCCCTCCATCATTTAGAGTGCCGGCCAGAGGACTTGAACCCCCAACCTACTGATTACAAGTCAGTTGCTCTACCAATTGAGCTAGACCGGCAAATGGTGGCTCGGGACGGAATCGAACCGCCGACACACGGATTTTCAGTCCGTTGCTCTACCAACTGAGCTACCGAGCCTTTTTATAAATGGCGGTCCGGACGGGACTCGAACCCGCGACCTCCTGCGTGACAGGCAGGCATTCTAACCAACTGAACTACCGGACCATTTTTTTGGTTGCGGGGGCAGGATTTGAACCTGCGACCTTCGGGTTATGAGCCCGACGAGCTACCGAACTGCTCCACCCCGCGATGATAATGGTGGAGGATGACGGGCTCGAACCGCCGACCCTCTGCTTGTAAGGCAGATGCTCTCCCAGCTGAGCTAATCCTCCATCATATAAGTGACCCGTACGGGATTCGAACCCGTGTTACCGCCGTGAAAGGGCGGTGTCTTAACCGCTTGACCAACGGGCCCTGGTATTTTTTCGTTTGTTATGTATTGATAATTAGTGGCGGAGAGCAAGGGATTCGAACCCTTGAGACGGGGTTACCGCCTACACGATTTCCAATCGTGCTCCTTCGGCCACTCGGACAGCTCTCCATAAATGGCTCCGCAGGTAGGATTCGAACCTACGACCGATCGGTTAACAGCCGATAGCTCTACCACTGAGCTACTGCGGAATGAAGTCTGCCTGGCGATGTCCTACTCTCACAGGGGGAAACCCCCGACTACCATCGGCGCTGAAGAGCTTAACTTCCGTGTTCGGCATGGGAACGGGTGTGACCTCTTCGCCATCATCACCAGACATTTTAGTGACATGTATTATTATACTATGTATTTCAGAAAAAGCAAGAGTTTTTTTAAAAAATTCTCTCAAAACTAGATAACAGTAAGCATACATTCAAATTGGTTAAGTCCTCGATCGATTAGTATCTGTCAGCTCCATGTGTCGCCACACTTCCACCTCAGACCTATCAACCTGATCATCTTTCAGGGATCTTACTTCCTTGCGGAATGGGAAATCTCATCTTGAGGGGGGCTTCATGCTTAGATGCTTTCAGCACTTATCCCGTCCGCACATAGCTACCCAGCGATGCCCTTGGCAGAACAACTGGTACACCAGCGGTGCGTCCATCCCGGTCCTCTCGTACTAAGGACAGCTCCTCTCAAATTTCCTGCGCCCGCGACGGATAGGGACCGAACTGTCTCACGACGTTCTGAACCCAGCTCGCGTACCGCTTTAATGGGCGAACAGCCCAACCCTTGGGACCGACTACAGCCCCAGGATGCGATGAGCCGACATCGAGGTGCCAAACCTCCCCGTCGATGTGGACTCTTGGGGGAGATAAGCCTGTTATCCCCGGGGTAGCTTTTATCCGTTGAGCGATGGCCCTTCCATGCGGAACCACCGGATCACTAAGCCCGACTTTCGTCCCTGCTCGACTTGTAGGTCTCGCAGTCAAGCTCCCTTGTGCCTTTACACTCTGCGAATGATTTCCAACCATTCTGAGGGAACCTTTGGGCGCCTCCGTTACCTTTTAGGAGGCGACCGCCCCAGTCAAACTGCCCACCTGACACTGTCTCCCCGCCCGATAAGGGCGGCGGGTTAGAAGGTCAATACAGCCAGGGTAGTATCCCACCGATGCCTCCACCGAAGCTGGCGCTCCGGTTTCCAAGGCTCCTACCTATCCTGTACAAGCTGTACCAACATTCAATATCAGGCTGCAGTAAAGCTCCACGGGGTCTTTCCGTCCTGTCGCGGGTAACCTGCATCTTCACAGGTACTATAATTTCACCGAGTCTCTCGTTGAGACAGTGCCCAGATCGTTGCGCCTTTCGTGCGGGTCGGA